>NZ_CP197401.1:2392500-4605964 GCF_052162025.1 Methylobacter sp. sgz302048
TGAAAAATCAGCCGATGGGTTTGATGCGAGTCAGCCTGAACAATGCCAATTTATCGGGCGCCAATCTGACCAATGCCAACCTGAATAAGGCACTGATGCGCATGGCCAATCTTTCCGGAGCCAATCTGAAAGGAGCGATTTTGTATGATGCCGACCTCTCCAAGGCGAATTTTTCCGGAGCCGATTTAACAGGCGCAGATTTGTCTGGTGCACACTTGAAGGATGCCGACTTTACAAATAGCACATTGACGGGCACCAAATTTACCGGCGTTAAAGATAAAGCAACGTTTCGCGGCCTGGACTCCAGCAAAGGCATCAAATCCGCTGTATTCGATTAATGCCATCTCCAGAGCCTATTAAAATTAGCTGCCGAGCCATTACCAAGAACATGGAACGATCTGGTAGACAGTCAATGGGCTCGGCCAGCCGATCTGATAAACAGCAAACTAATGGATAACAATTTTTTCGGCTTTACGCTCTTCGCTCTTGCCAATTGTCAGTAAATCCCATACCAACAACCCCAACCCGGCCGTTGTTACCCAACCAAAAATCATACGCCATTTCATAGCCCACTGAAACGAGGGCTGGTTCTGCGCGGCAAAATAGCCGGCCCAGGTCGAGCCTTCCACGGCCCGCTCGATAAACGACTGCTCGTAACCGGCGATCAGCAGCGCGACAGTCATGCCTACCACGCCGGCATTCAGCAAGCCCAAGGCCCATTTCCAGCGCCACGCATTAGGCGTGCCCGCTGCCATCCAGACACCGCCGCGCCAGTGCTGAATCGCCAGATAAAAGAAGGCGATGTTGATCGTGGCGTAAGCGCCGAAGAACGACAGATGACCATGCGATGCAGACCACTGCGTACCATGCGTATATAAGTTGATTTGCGGCAAAGTATGCATAAAGCCCCAGACGCCGGCGCCGAAAAAATTACCGAAGGCATGGGCGATGACCCAGGCCAACGCCGGATGATTGACAGTTTTGAACGCGTGCACGCCAGAATCGTAAATGGCATGCACCACCATCGCGACCAGTGGAATCGGCTCCAGCGCTGAGAAGAAACCGCCTACCGACAGCCAGTATTCGGGCATGCCGATCCAGAAGTAATGATGCCCTAATCCCAAAATGCCGGAACCGAACATCAATGCGACTTCGATATACAGCCAGGTCTGCACGATCTTGCGCCTGGCACCCAGCAGTTTTATCAGCGACCAGGCCATAATCACGCCAACCAGCACTTCCCAGGTCGCCTCAACCCATAAATGAATCACCCACCACCACCAGTACTGATCATGCGTGATGTTGGTCATGTAAAACATGCCGGCCAGGTAAAGCCCGACCAGGGCAATCAGGTCCAGCGTTAAAACCCCGGCGATGCCGGACCATTTGCCCTTGCTGAACGTCGCCACCACATTGTAGGAGAAGACCAGCATCACTGCTGTAATGCCGAGATCAGCCCAGCGCGGCGCTTCGATATACTCGCGGCCCTCATTGATGAGCCAGAGACTGGAATCCTTGCCCGGCCCGGTCTGAATAAACAAATAAACCAGCACCACCAGCGTAACCGCGCCGGTCAACACCCAGAAGGCGATATTCGCCAGTTTTAAACCAACAATATCGGTGCCGCTTTCGTCTTCGATCAGCCAATAGATAGAGCCGATAAAGCCATACAACATCCACACAATCATGGCGTTGATATGCACCATGCGATTAACATTGAAATCCAGAATGTTATACAGAAAGCCCGGATAGATAAACTGTAAGGCCGAAAGCAATCCGAATAAAATTTGGGCGACAAATAAAATAATCGCCACGCAGAAATATTTAACGGCCAGTTGTTGCCCGGCGGTCAGATTATTAATGTCCAGATTTACCCAGGCTTTGAAATCTTTTAGTAAATTGCGCGCCTTATCCAGTACCGAAGCCGGCTTAGGAAGAATGTCGTCTAGTTTGGTTGTGCTCATGATCATTCCTCCTCTGCTTCAATGGTTTTAAAGTTATACGGAAAGCCATTGGTATCGATGCTGGACATCCACTTTAAAAACGCGACAAGGCCTTTCGCTTCCTGCTCGGTGATGCCCAGATTGGGCATTTTGCGATTGCTGCCGAAGGTACGGGCATTGTTCTCGGGGTCCATCAGAAACTTAACCATCAAATCCTCGCGCAAGTCTTTCGAAAGCCAGCCCTGATCCAGCCAGGCTTTGGTCAAGTCAGGCGCAAAATAAGCGCCATTGCCCAGAATGGTGTGGCAATTCATGCAGTTTCTGGTCTGCGCGGTTTTTTTGCCGAGATCGACCAGTTCCGCAGCTTCCTGTTCAGTCAGTTGCTTGCCGAATAAAAACTCATCTTCACCGATAACCGGCACTGATTTATTGAGGTCCTTATTGAACTGATAGTCAATTTTTTTATTGATGACGGCGTAAGCCGGCACCCTCTTGCCGCCTGCCGCCGTCTGGCTCAACGAGTCCATCGTCAATATGATCAAAATCACAAACGATACGCCAGTAACCCAGATGGCCGTTTTCTTCCAAAATGATTCCGAAGCCCACAGCGGTGTTTCGTTCATTACTCGTCCTCCCGTACTTTTTGACAATCATCATGATGCCCATGCGTTTTAACGCACAAATGCCAGATGCCGATCGGTGCAAAGAAATAGCCGATCACCATCGCTACGGAAATAATCAACCAATATCCTTGGAATTGCGCGAGCTGGGTCAGTTCAAGCACTGACACAACCAGCACCGTATAGGACGCTAACGCAGCAATTTTGATGCCCGCATGCGCATTGATTCTGGACCACGCGAACAACAACGCATAAGAGGCCCCGGCCAGAATGATCAGTGCCGAGGAAAAGAATGTGATAAAGAAGTCTTTTAAAGCAACAGGTTCAATCATAGCCGATTAAAGCGAGATCAATGATTAACAAACCCCACCGGACTAGATACTGGTGGAGGTAACGTCGCATGCAGCGCCTACTGGTTGGTTAGGCAGGCGCCCTTTTATATCTTGCCTGAAGGCGATTAAAGTCGCCCCACAGGTGGGTTAAAACAGCTTTTCCTTTTTAGAAAGCCTGCGCCGTAAAATCGGCTCTCATTGAAGACCCGTTTAATCAAGCGATGTGGAAGCGACGTGAAACGCATCCGCATAAATATCCTGCAAACTCGCGCCATTAAGATAAGCCTGTCTTTTGGTCTGGTTAACCATTTCGGGATGGCCGCACAGATAAACGCGCCAGCCTTTCAAATTAGGCAATTGGCTTAAAGCGACATCATTGGCACGCCCTACCGCCACACCTGCTGGCGAATCGCCGCGCGACACGCAAGGCGTATAATGAAAATTTGAGTATTGCCGCTCCAGTTCCAGCATTTCTTCAATCCAGTAAAGTCCATCCATCTCGCGGCTGCCGTGAAATAAATAAATATCTCCAGTATGCCCCTGCTGCAGCGCCTCGGCTATAATACCGGCTAACGGAGCAAGTCCGCTGCCCGTACCGATCAGCAGCATGTTTTGTTCGGGCTTGTTTGGCAGATAATAGCAAAGCCCTTGCGGGTCCGAGACTGCAATCTTATCGCCGACCAGCAGTTCCTGATGAACCCACTCACTGAAACGTCCGCCCGCCAGTCGGCGGATATGAAATGTCAACTTTTTGTCATGTGCACGGCTATTTGCGATTGAGTAGCTGCGCGTCAGGCCGTCGGCTCTTTTGAGATTGACAAATTGGCCTGCATGATAATCCAGCGGATCCTTGCATTCGACTGCCAATAACAGTGTTTCTTGGTTCAGCGGTTTTTTATCGATCACCATGCCTTCGGTAAAAAACGCCGGCTGTTGGCTTAGGGTAATGGCCATGTCTTGTTCCGGATAGCATAAACAGGCCAGAAAATGCTTCTGCTTGCGCAACACATCTTTCAGACCGCTCTGCGAAGCTGCAGGCGGTTCAACGTCCAGGCTGCGCGCCATGCAACTCTGGCAGGCGCCTTGCCGGCAACTGTTCGGAATATCGATATTATCGCGTAGTAAGGCATCAAGAACGGTTTCACCTTCGTAACAAATACTGACTTGATCGCCTAACGATATTTTTTTCATGGTCACTACCCAAGCTGTCTTTAATTATTTACCCAGAACGTCATTGCGCGTGCTTTCCGCAATAGCGGCAACTTGCGCGATTAATTCCTGTGGAACATTCAGTTCCTGTAAAGTTCCACTTAGATGTTCCATAACAGCATCAAAATGGGAGTTATCCAGCCCCATCTTGACCAATCTGGCGTGGGCATTGCGCATATCGGTGCCGTTGTAATTGTTGGGTCCGCCAAAAGCCATTGTCAAAAAAGCTTTTTGCTTTGCGGCCTGTTGTTCCATATCAGTATTGTCAAAAAAACGGTTGATTCGATGATCGCTCAAAACCTTGCGATAAAAAATATCGACCGCCGCATTAACTGCCGCTTCGCCACCAAGTTGTTCATAAAGTGTAGGGGTTGGAGTAGCTGTAGCTGTTTCACTCATCTCTTGGTACCTTTAAAAATTATTATTAAAAACCTAGGAGCATTGGTGCTCGAAAATTAGTTTAGTATCGATACAGAACTTTTGCAATATTTATATGACAAAAGGCGCTTGTATACACTACAATTTTACAAGCCTTATCGATTTTTTCCCTAATTTTATTATGGTTTTTCATTTCATTTTATCGTCTTAAACATTAACGAAATGGCAACAAGAAATTTATATGACTGACGGAACGAGCTCTCGACAAGATCAGATATTGAAACTGCTGCTGAACTCAAGGCAAGGCATGAGCCTTGACGAAATCGCCGCTGCATTGAATATCTCAAGAAATGCCGTTAAACAGCATATCGTCGGTCTTGAAAACAGCGATCTCATCAAAAAAGACGCATTCAAGATCACCGGTGGGCGGCCGTCACGCAATTATGTGCTGACTGAAAAAGGCATCAACCGGTTTCCCAAACAATATGCCTGGTTCTGTAACTTAATACTATCGGAACTCAAAGCAGAGATGGGTGAAGACGCTTTCAGACGCTACATGGCAAGGCTCGGCGCTAAATTCGCCCAAACGCTTATGCCGCAATTCAACGGCAAAGAGCCTGCCGAGCGAATCACCGCACTTATCGAGATAATGCAGACGTTAGGCTATCATGCGATAGAAGACCAGAACAATTCCCCCTCTACCATACAAGCGTTCAATTGCGTTTACCACGATCTGGCTCAGCAATATCCGGAATTGTGCGAATTTGATCGCGCATTGATATCTGCCCTGCTGGACCGCCCGATTGAACAAACAAAGTGCATGACATGTAACGATTGCTCCTGCCAGTTTCTTATCAAATAAATGACCGGTTTAAGCAGGCTGGAAGAGATGCCTGAATACTCCTTACCGCCCATGCAGATCCGCTTTATCTCTTGTTAGTCGACATTAAGCCCTTCTTCCTGCAGCGCTCTTTTTACCGCAGGCCTATCGGCGATTCTTTTTTTATATTGCACCAGCGAGGGCCAGCGTGAAATGTCGATCGACATCAGTTTCGCCCATCGCAGCACGACAAATAAATATGCATCTGCGATTGTGAAATCATTGCCCATGAGATAGGGCTGCGCAGAGACATTGTCTGCGACCCATTTAAACCGGGATGACAGCGTTTCCCGAAACAGATTTTTTGCCTGATCAGGCATATTGGCATTGAAGAGCGGTGAAAAAGTCTTGTGCAGTTCAGTGGAAATAAAATTCAGCCATTGTTGCAGATTATAACGCTCGAATGTACCGGCTGCGGGCGCCAGTTTTTTAGCGGGCACCCTATCGGCAAGATATTGAATAATGGCAGGCCCTTCAGTCAGTTTGTTGCCATCGTCCAGTACCAGAACCGGCACATAGCCATTAGGACTGACGCTGCGAAAATCTTCGCCGGTTTCTGTCAGTTTTTCCTGCAAATCAACTTTAATGAGCTCAAACGGCAGGTCAGCCTCGCATAAGACAATATGAGGCGAGAGCGAACAGGCGCCGGGACTGTAATAGAGTTTCATCGTCGATCTCCTGAGAAAATTAGCCAAAGAATCTATCTGAACGCGGCATCGGTTTGGCTTTCAATGCCGAGTTTCACAGAATCCAAAACTTTAAAATTGGATACTTTCTTCCTGAGACTTGTTCAAAAAAAACTGGTCAAATTTATGACTTACAATTCGGGAATTGTTTATGACTTACACTGCGCTATGCCTGAACTGCATCAGCCAAACCGTTTTGTTGCTGCTGGCCGCCAATGGCGCGCCGGTTTTAGCCCGCCATTGGCTGAAAGACCGTTTCAACCTGCCGGTGGATATGGGGTTAAAACTAGGCGATGGCCGCGCTTTGTTTGGCAGCAGCAAAACCTGGCGCGGCATTATTGCTTCGGTCATTCTCACTTCTCTTGTAGCGATGGTGTTGGGAATGTCTGCGCTTGTGGGCGCTGTGTTCAGCCTGACAGCCATGTCGGGTGATCTGTTGGCCAGCTTTATAAAGCGCCGGCAGGGCCATGCCGAAAGCAGCCGCGTCCGCTGCATCGATACGATCCCTGAATCAATCATGCCTGCGCTGGTGCTGCATGAGCAATTGGGCCTGAGTGTTACAGATATTTTAGCCGTTGCCTTTACTTTTTTTCTGCTCGACGTTTTTCTATCGCCTGTTCTGTATCGGTTTCATATTAAAAACCGTCCTTATTGAGTTATCGCGCAAGGCCGGTTTTACTTGGCTGTTTTTGCATGAAAGAAGCAGAAAGAGCTTAATGGCAAGGTGGTTTCGCGAAAGCAAAACCGCCTTTTATGAGTGTAATTAGATTTCGTCAATCCTCTATCGTAACCTAGCCGATGGAGAACTGCCGATTAATCTGGTTCAAGACATCAGGGTTAAGGCTTGTGATCAAGGAGTAATTTACAGGCAGGAAAAACAGCACCGTTATTGAATTGGGTCAATGTCCAGCACCGCCTTCGCCATTGGTCGTCATGACGTCTTCGGCATGCCCAGCCGAGCCGGCCATATAGGCAATGAGCGCTTCCACATCGGCATCGCTCAGCCTCAGATTCGGCATAGGAACCTCATTATACTTATCAAACAATTGCATCGCGACGGAGTCTTTTTCTGCCAGCATCTGATCTGGTTCTTTTAACCAGCGTGCAAGCCAGGCGTGTTTCCGCTTCTCGGTTACGCCTGACAATCCCGGCCCCAGTCCGCCTTCAGCGCCCAGGCTATGACAGGAGTCGCAACGCGAACGATAGAGATCTTCTCCCCGGCTAAGTTCTGGCAAGCGCGGCGCCTTGTCATAACGCATCGCCCCTGGGTTCGTCCTATACGCATGTTGTTGCAGCGAATAGCCGAGCAACCTAACCAGAGTCTTAGGTTCATCAAAAGGCGACCGCTTGATCCACTTTCCGGTGGCTTCATTTCCGACAATGAGGCTAATGGAGTGGTTACTGGTTACCTGACCTGACTCATCTTTGTTATAAAGCCCCAACTTCTTGCGCAAAAGCGTGATATCTGCCTTGTTTCCGGTCAAGAATGTCCAGCCCGGCCCTACCCTGAATCTTTGCGAATATTCCTTAAGCACCGCCGGCGTATCGTGTTCAGGATCTATACTGATGGAATAGAAGAAAACGTCGCGGCCTGCGCGATCTCCCAGTTCCTTTTGGACCTGGCGCAGGCTGGCTGTCTCTGCCGGGCAGGAATCCGAGCAATGCGTAAAAATGAAATTGATCGCTACCACCTTATCCTTGATGAGATCGTCATAGAAGCGAACTGTTTTTCCATCCTGCGTCACCAGAGAAATATTGGGAAAGTAGTCCGCTCCCCAGCGGGAACCGGCAGAAACGGCCCAAGCTGGGCCGCATCCAAACATCAGGACGATGGAGACTAACAGAGAGATAATAATCATATTCCTATCTTTCATGCTATGCCTTATGGTTGTTATTACATTTAGTCAGTCCTCCATCGCAACCTCGCCGATGGAGGACTGCCGATTGGTTTGATTCAAAATATCAAAAACCGGGCAATCATCTTCTGGGTAAATTGACCGTAATCGTAAAGTTTTGGGTAGCCGACAATCCGCCCTGGTCTGTTACCCGCACTGATACAGATTGAGGACCTCGCTGCAAGACCCTCCAGGTAATCTGACCTGTTGAAGGATTAATGCTCATGCCCGCAGGGCCAGAGACCAAGGAGAACGTCAGTGTATCGCCCGGCGCATCTGTCGCCGTAACCCTGTAACTATAAGTTTGACCGAGGGTCGCCGTAGTCACGGGTGTTGAAGTAATCACCGGCGCGGTGTTTGCAACGGGAGCAGGCTTGACTGTCGCGTTAAAGCTTGCGGTGGTCGACGCTTGACCATCAGAAACCTGCACGGTTACCGAGTGAGATCCTTCCTGCCCATTTGCCGGCATCCAGGCGATCACCCCTGACGCACTGTTAATGCTCATGCCGGCCGGTGCAGCCGTCAATGAGAAAGTAAGAGCGTCACCTTCGGCGTCGCTCGCCTGCACCGGCAAGCTGAATGCCTGTCCTACGGTTGCAGTCTGATTTGCAATCGCATTGATCGTCGGCGCAGTGTTTGAGCCGCTTCCGGTGTTATCTGATGCACTAATACCGGTTTTAAAAGTCGGCACGTCTGTAGTGTTAGTGGGATCATATTCAACCCCCTCCCATCCTGTAACAGGCGTAGGCAAGGCTAAGGTCTGGCCCGGATGCTGGATATCCCACCGCAACAGCATGGCCTTATCCTCATGCTGGGTGTTGTGGCAGTGCTCCATGTAAGTGCCTGCGAATTCCCGGAATCGAATGGCCACATCCACAGTATCGGAACTGTCCGGCGCATCACCTATGCGATAAACGTCCTTACGCGCCCACTTTTCCCATACGGGTGGAGGATTGCCGTCCCGTTTGAGAATCTGCCCCTCCTCGAAATGAATGTGGACCGGATGGCTCCAGCTACCGCCTCCGTTCTTGATGTGCCAGATCTCGGCAGTATCCTTGTCCGGAGCCGCCGATAAACGATGAGGGTCCATGGTGAAACCCTTACCGCCGTCGGTCTTGACGGTCCAGGGTTTGTCATCGGTGCCGCTGCTGCGCCCGAACTCGAATTCCCTGTGAATCGCGTTCTGGAGTTCCGTCGTCGTAAACGTCGGCAGCGGGATCATTTTCTTTTTGCCTTCGACGTAATCAGCCGGATTCATGCTGAAGTCAGCCTGACCCGCTGGCATGCTTTTCACGCGGAATTCAAGGAACTTGCCAACGCCCGGGTCGCCATTGATGCCATCGGCTTTGTACCGTCCGCTCAGGACATCGCCGAGCGGTATTGCTTGCCTCGGGCCTCTGCCGCCTTCATGCTCCAGCAGGTTGACGAAGTAGAGCTTGTCGCCTTCCTTGAAGTTTTTGAAGTCAATAACGATGTCGTAACGCTCGGCAATGCCTTGTACAGGCAGATCGGCTGACTGGGCATTGGGGAACGGCACCGCATGCTCCATGAGGTTGCCGTCGTTGGCGATCATGTGAAACGGCACGCGTTGGCCTTGCGCGTTCACTAGGGCGATCTTGAAATACCGCGATACGCTGCCGTTCAGGATGCGGAAGCGATAACGGCGCGCGCGCACTTCGATATACGGCTTCCACTGCCAATTGACGGTGATCTGGTCGCCGACAAAGCCGTCCGTGTTGAAAATATTAAAATAAAGTTGGCCGTTTTTATCCCAGGCCTTGTCAGCGACCATCAGATTGACGTCATAGTCGCGGTTTCCCCAATCGAGGGCCTTGCCGCTGGGCAAGCAAAGATTTACGTTTTTCGGATTGGCGTAGTGACAGCCATAGCCGGGCTTCGCGCCGCCCGTTGCTTCCAGCACGCTGGCGGGCTCTCGGCCGCGATCAACAGCACTGTAATAGTTCATCATCGCGGCATTGCCTTTATAAACATTCGGCGCTGTGAAGTCGAGCATGTGGTCATGAAACCAATGGGTACTCATTGTTTCCCGCCAATCGCCGGGAATTTTAGTAATGCCGCCATTGCCATCCGGGGTGCCGGCTGCCGGATCGCTGGCAAAGGGATTAATACTGTCGTGCCCGGCAAGAATCATGGGCCAATGATAGTCGTAGAATTCGCCAGGGTAGAAATAAGCGGCAGTATAACCATCGCTCTCAGCTGGATTGTGACCGTTATGCTCATGCGTACTGATAGTCTGGCTGCCAAAACCGAAGTTTGCCCCGGCATTCAACGGCAGTGCGTTGTAATGGCGGAACAGAACAGGTTGCCCATAGCGCGCCATAAGAAGTTTTGGCGGAAAGGTTCCGTCGAAGGTCCAAAGCGCTTTCGGATTCTGGACAGGCATTTTCGGATGAATTCTGGCTTCGATTCCTTTCGTGGTTCCGTTAAGATGATAAAGTCCTCCGCTGCCGAATTCCCCTTTGCTGTACCCATGCAGCTGATATTGATCGCGCAGTCCCTGGTTCGTGCGCGCCCCGGTCTGCGCGCTCTGGAAGTAAACCTTTGGAAAGAACTCATCCCACCGCTGATGGGCAAAGAACTCTCCTGATGGCCGCCCTTCCAGAACGGTCTGATTGAACGTGCCAACGCAATCCTTGACCTTATCCTCCCAGGCATTAGGCAGCAAATCATTCGCTTCCATAGTGGGAAGAGGGTGAAGAGGTTCTTTCAGGAAGTCGTCGAGTTCCTTGCCGTCCGGCATACTTTGGCAGTCTGAAGTTGCAGGCAGAGAACTGGTGCTTGAAGATTGGCCGGCCGGCATCGGCTGCAGGCCGAACTCCTCAAACATCAGCAGTGGCGCACTGAATGCCGTGGCGCCAAACAATGGGCTGGGCGATGCAATCCCATCCGCCACGCCCGTCGGAACATCGAAATCTTTTGCATAAGCTGCCCCGACTGTCATACTGAGAAGGCAAACCAATTGTGTAGCTCTATCGAAATACAGCTTCAAATTACCGGCATTATCTTTTTCATTAATAACGCAATAATGATTAATAGCTTTCCTGGACATGACACATGAATAACGAGTCAAAATCTTCTCGCGTTTATTGAAGTTCACTGCATTGATAATCTTCTTACACACAATAACCTCCGTTTAGTTCTTATAGCTGTACTGGAACGTCAGCTTAAATAAGCGCTTGCCCAGTCTCCTCATTGGTCATGCTGCTGGTGATGAATTAGCGTCCGCATTCGGGCCGATATCATTTTTTAAATGTAATAAGCCACCTCGTTACAGGAGCCAGTGTTAAAACTTTCAGATCGATGAAAATCCGTAGGAATGTCATGATCGGTGCTCCTCTTCCGATTCTTGTCGATTAACCGCTTGAGTTAAGCGCCATGTTATTTTTCGCTGTTAATGTAGAGCCTATCCTATTTGTACCTCTGCGAAAACTCCTTGCGCGCTTCGTCGCCCAGCATCTTATAAGCATCTTTTATGCTGTCTTGAGCACTCAGCAGCAAAAGGTCCTTCCCTTTAATCAACTTTTCTTTTTTATCGTTTGTCGGGGCGCTGGCAATTGCGTCAATTTTCTCTTGAGCAGATGCCAGATCCTGTTTTGCCGAGGCAATCTTTTTGCCATAGGCTGAAAGCAATTCCTCATGAATCTTGGCATTTTTCCCCGAGGCTTTAAGGGCGTCTATGCGTTTTTGAATTCCCAGAGAAGCTGCATCGGCATCCGATACCAGCTGGTTTTCCTTTGCTGCAAGAAACTGCTTTTCTGCACGCGCAACCGTGTGCCTGCTCTTTATCCATTCAGCCTTTATTTTATCGGCGACGTTTTTGATATCCTGCTTTGTTGCGCTCTTATTAATCTCTGATTTGAATGCATCAAACGCGATAATTTCGGCATCAAGCTCAGAGATCAGGGTTTTTCTTTCTGAATCGCTCAGCGTAGTCATGTTGCCTACCCTGGTTCTGAAAGGGCCCAGTTGCTTCAGGCGATTGTTGACTTGAGTTAAAAGATAATTTTTCCCTCTGCCAACCATGGCCTCCACATTGTCGAGACCGCCTTTTTCTTCAGCGAAAGACTTTCCTACCGTGAAGCTGTCTCTTTTTGCAGCTTGCTGACCTTCCGCAGCCTGGTTTCCTTCCTTTCCTGTCAGTGCTTTTGCAATTTGCATGCTTTTACCGAGGATATTGTCTACGGATGAGGAGGCAAAGATTGCTGAAACAAAAATAGTGATTACAAGTAATGCTGTTGCGAAATATTTCATAAAAATGCCTTAAATTTCTAAATCAAGATCGAATATCGTCGATGCTTCTTGAGCTGACGGCGTCCTGTTTCGCCCTTTTTTCAGGATGGTGGCTGTGGGAGCGGCTTTGGAACCGTCCCACAGGCATCCGTGCAGCGAACTACGATTTTAATAGTGCGTTTTCTGAGTTATCGCCCCCTGCCCGTTAAGGTGCCGGTTGGGTTATTGCTGGCGCTGCTCACTATTGATAACGTTCCTGTAAACAGCTGGGCGGCAGTCGGCCTGAAGGTGGCGATAAGCGTGCAGGAACTGCCCGGAAGAACGCGTGTGGCACAGGTGTTCAGACTGCTGATCCCGAACGGCGCAGTCGCGCTCGCCGAGGTGATGAAGAGCGGGGCGGTGCCCGTGTTTCTCACCAGAACAGGCGCGTTGACAGTAGTACCCACCGGTACAGCCAGGCCAGCAAAGAAGCTCGTGTCGGCGACAGTAGCAGTCGTGGGCGGGATTATGCCGGTGCCGCTTGCCGTAACGCTGGAGGGTGACCCCGCCGCATTGTGCACGATATTAATAGTGACTGTCTTGCTACCAGCCGTAGTAGGCCTGAACCGCACACTGATGGCGCAAGAACTGCCCGCTGCCACAGTCGTACAGCCGTTAGTTAACAAAAACTGTGTCGTATTACCTGTCATTGAAACATTGGATACGATAAGATTTTGCCCTCCGGTGTTGGAGACAGTGATGGTTCGAGCTGCCGAGGTAGTCCCGGTGGCTTGGTTCGGGAAAGTCAGCGAAGTAGACGATAGTGCGGCGATAGGACCTGCCGGAAGACCTGTACCACTCACCGTGATGCTGGAGGGTGATCCCGCTGCATTATGGGCAATGGAGACAGTAGCTGTCTTATTGCCGGCCGCAGTGGGCGCGAACTGCACATCGACTGTACAGGAATTGTTGGGCGCGACAGTCGCACAGTTATTGTTAGTTAACAAGAACTGTGACGCGTCGGCACCCGTCAATGTGATGCCTGATACGATGAGGTTAGAAAGCCCAGTGTTGGTGACCGTGATAGTCTGAGCCACCGAGCTGGTGCCTACAACCTGATCTGCGAAGCCCAGCACTGGTGAAGCAGGCGACAGTTCGGCTACCGGAGCGGTCAATCCAGCTATGGAAACTGGAGTGGCACGAACATCACAGGTGTTTTTAAGAGCACCAGGAACATCACAGAAGCTGATCTGCTCGATATTCCACAGAATATCAGTGCCGTCATCGACGCCACCGCCGCCTCCACCGCCGCCAGCGGCAGTGTTATCGCGTACAGTTACACTGCCATCGGCATTAGCGGCAATAGTGTAATTGACCTCTGGCCCTGAGAATAACGCCGTGTCGCAGTTGAGCGGTGTTGCAGCGCCGCAGTCAGGTGCTGGAACGGCCGGAGTCAGGACCTCACGAACAGCCACGATCTGACCTGGATCGACCAGCCCGGCAAACACAGCTTGTTGCAAGGTCATATTGGTAGTGCCGGAGCCAAAGTTTCCTGTCACGGCCTTGTTCTCCATGAGGTCGGTGCTGCCGATCTCGGCGCCTGTGCCGTCCGGATTAGCACGAATACTGAGCCGGACGTTCAGATAACGGTCGCCATCGAGGATGTCATTGGCGCCGCGTCCCTCGAGTTGATCACTGCCATCGCCGCCAAGGAGGATATTGCCCTCACCCCAGACGAAGTCTCCGGTTAGCAAACAAAAGTTGGTTACGGAATTGGCAATGACCGAAGCCAACGGTGTAGCCGTACCCGCAGCCAGCGGTGGAACCAGAGCATCTAAGCCGGCAATGCGATCCAGACCAGCCTGGTCTAACGCATCACAGCCAATGAAGCCGCCACCGCCGACTTGGCTAGGGATAATGTCATCGCCGCGCAGGGTATCGTTAAACTTCCAGCCGGACAGCGCTTCAACTTCATTGTACCGGTCGCGAGTTTCATTCACCGGTGGTGTGTTGAGAATCAGCAGAGCCAAATCAGCATTTTGAGGCTGTGGATCTCCCACACCAATCACCCAGTCATAGCCAGCGGCTCCAGCATTCTTCTCGACACCAGGACCAGCCACGCCAATATCGTCACCGCCCTCCATGTCATAGTCGTCGTCTCCGCCCTGACCGATCAGAATGTCATGTCCGGGCAGGTTGTGGTCATCGAAAAACAAAGTGGAACTATCGCCGATCAGGAGGTCTGGCTGATCGCCACCCTCTTCCCAATCGTCGCCACTGTCACCGAAGACGGCATCTGTACCTTGCCCAGCAATAGAGAAGTCATCACCGGGGCCGGCAAAAGTTTCATTGATATTGCCACCGCCGTTGGTGAAGTCCTTACCATCTCCGCCCATAATGATGTCATCACCGATGCCGCCGTCAATGGCGTCATTGCCAGGACCGCCTTTGAGGACGTCAGCACCGCCGAAGTCAGTAATGATGTCATTGCCTTCGCCGCCGAGAGCAACGTCGTCTCCGCCGCCGCCTTCGATTCTGTCATTGCCAAGGCCGCCCCAGAAAGTGTCGTTGTCGTTGCCGCCGTAGAAGTCATCGGCAAAATCAGTGCCATTGTAAACACTTTGGCCGTTGATACCCGTCGGATCGACACTGTTGATTGAGCGATATCGTATCGTGCCGTCAGGTTCTCGCAGCAACAAAAGATTTTCGTTACATTCCGAAGCCGGATCATCATTGACCGAACCTGGGCCGGTAATAGCACTGCCTGCAGCCGCAGGGAAAGTAAGGTTGCCACGCTCAAACTTGCAGTCGGCTGTCGCGAACGGATCAGCCTTCAGGGTGTGGGCTGGCGTATTGCGCATTATCAACTCGGCGAATGAATTGCCCTCGAGCTGGGTCCGAAGGTTCATACCCGGCGTGCGAGCCAGATAATAGAACCGGTCGCCGTTCTGGAGATCGGTGAGCTGTTTCTCGAACACATAGTTGAAAGTAGGACCCAGCAGGCCGCCAAACAGGTTAGTGTTTTCGGCAAGACCGCCCACCCAGAGGTCGATATCATCAACCCCGGTTTTGGATACGCCATTCGCATCATTCGCCCAGGAACCCGTACTGAACATGAAGTCAGCGCTGTCATCGGGAGGGAAGATGTTGTCGGCGCTTTCATCTACACGTGTATTAGGATCGTCAACCAGGACGCCGTCCGGTCCGGGCAGAACTGTACCGTTGACGATCTGGTCAGCGGCATTACGTTTACCGTCTAGAGTCGTCGCAGCAACAATGGTTGGATGTTTACCATACGCGGCAACAAAGTTGAGTAACGACGCATGGTGCTTAAGCACCTGGTCGAAATCAATCCAGTTTGCATAAGGCGCCAACTGACCATCGTTTGTTGTCGCGAAAATTTGCTTGCGAACGTTGTTCAGAGAAGGAATACCTTCACTGCGGGCGCGCGCCATGTTGATGCTGGGCAGGTCGAGAGGCAGGCCCAGCAGATGGCTGCGCATCGTTTCAGAGACGAATTCGTCTATCTCGTTACCGGTCTGATCCGATAAGCCCATGAGAATGGCGCCGGCCGCTTCCCTGGAGTTGAGCCTGACGCCGTTGCCTCCGTCATTGTAGACTGCCGGGTTAAGGAATCCGTCGAACAGTGGTATATCATTGTGCAACGGCGCACCAAGCGCCACAGATTCAGACGAATTTAAGCGCGGAATCGTATCGGTCAGCATCGAGTGGCCGAAGCGGTAGACCGCATGGGCAAATTCAGCCGTGATTGCCGGGTTGAGGTCCGTCTGGTTGAAGGCAAAAGGCTCGAAAGGGTTGATGGCGGGCTGGACCTTGCGCGCAAACTCCTCGAACACCAGATGCTGATATTCCATCTCAGTGACGAAACGGGCGGCCTGGAACAGACGCTCTTCATAGGTAAAGGTCTTGTCCGGTCCTGGAGTGAGATTGACGTTCTTGAAATCCGCCAACAGCTCGGCGTTCTCGGGCCGGGTCAGCACGCCATCAGTCGGATTGCTGTAGTAATCGACCAGGCGATTGTGTTCGGAGTGGAAGACCTGATGGACCGCAGTCAGCGCAATATTCTCGTTGCAGCGCCCATCGCCGCAGATGAAGTGCAGATCCAGCAGTTCATCATCATACTCGCCGGTCGCGACCGGATCGAGGCTGCCGCCCGCCGTATCATCGGCATCAGGCGTCTTGGGAGCAGTGACAGTTCCCGGATCTGCGCTATGTGCGATGTCGTTCAGAAATGCCGTTTTGATACGTTCCACGTTAGACGGAGCGGCAACCGGAGCGCTCAAGTTGCCCTCGACGAGGCCGGTAGCCGTCACGTACTGAGGAAGACCGTTCGGGCCGGGCAGGAAGTTGCCGTACTGATCGGCCGCTATCATTGGGATGTCGCTGACGTCCGCATCGACAAGCTGAAGACCAAGCTTAGTTGCCGCCTGCTCCTTGATCATCGCCCAAGTGGGCAAACCGCCATCGGCTTGCTCGAAGAACCTGCCGGTCGCAACTGGCTTGCCCTCAGCATTGAGAACATACTCGCGGGTGAAGACCTGGTGCGATGAATGTGAAGTGTAGGTCTGGCTTTGATCTACGAACGGGGTGTCAGTGTTCGGGGCATTACGAAAGCCGTCAGGACCTTGTATGATAGTGCCGCGGGTCATGACCATGAATCGCTGTTGAGCCGGAAGATCATCGGCATTGCCGAAAATGTGGTCCGGCCCGGCGACCAGCGGGTCGTCCTCCTTCAACGGAACGAAAACCTGTCCATTGCCTCCGTTAGTGATCTTATCGAGACCATGGTCGAAAAATTGACCAAAGATTGTAAACAACGAGTTGAATGGCGGCGAAAGACCGACATCAGTGGTAACGTTAGGGATGAATAGGGTTTGATGCGCAGGCACACATCCTGCAGGGAGCCCGTCGGTACCACCCGGCGTTGTCGGCTCCGTCGTGCATGGGAAAACCCCTTCATTGCCCTGGGTTCTAATGGGAAAACCAGCCACATTGACGGCAGCCGGATTGGTTGAAGTTTGGTCAACGATCAGGTTGCTGATCACGCGGGGCGAGGAGTCGAAAACAGAACCGCTGGTCTGGTTGTAGTTTGTGTTACTCCCGGCTCCCGGGAAACCTTGCGGGATCTTATCCGCAGGCTTATTGAAATTCGGTGTGGTCAGGCGCGGGAACGGCTGGTCTGCGGCGCCGAATTTCTCTTGGCCGGCTTGGAGGTTGTTGCAAGTCCCGTCTACCGTTCGCAGTCCGAGGGAAAGAAGCGGGCTGCCGATCTGGTTAGGGCCGTTGCCGAGAAGCGCTCCGCAGGGGCCTGTTGCTGGTGTGGTATTCGTTGAGTGATATTCAGAGATCTTAATCTGTTGAAGGATATAGGCCAGATCGGAAGCAGTGACAGTGAAGCCCGAACCGACCTGTGCGGGATTTACTGCGGCAAACGATGGAGCTACGCCGATATTCGGCATGGCCATGAGCAGCGATATCAATGCGGCTAAAGGTCTCTTGCCTTTTGGAGCAAACCTGCGTCGAGTTCTAATTAACATTTTTCATTCCCCATATTGATGGATGGACTTGCCATCTGGAGGAACCCTTTGGCGTCAGGCCAGGCCTTCGAAGGGGGTCCGCATATGTTCTCGCTGGCCAGAAGCCGCCTGGCAACAGCATCACAATTACGCTAAATACAGATGTCATAACTACATACTCCTTACTCAAGATTATTTTCAGGTTCAAACATCCTTCTGCTTTAGCTGAAGGATGTTCTATTCTTGACTACGGCAGTAGGTTATATTTAGTGTCAATCCTATACACTACAGTCAACACTGTATTTCAATGTAAGGAAATCCTGTATTTATGAGCTAGGGTATGAGCAAGGATGTAATCCGAACGAGATATCTTTTGGATGCACTGGTTTTGCGGAAATAAATAGGGAGACTTCCGCCCGGCAAAAAAACAAATATAGGGATTGGGAAATGTATTTACGCAAGCTGAACTATGCAAGACCTGAACAGCAGGTGTTCCATAAAGTTCGTGAAAAGCAGGCGCAACATGGAGAGTTACTTGATGAGATTATCAGCTGATGTTGCGCATAGACCGTTTTTATCCTGCCTGCCGCGCTTTTCATTCAACTCGCAGCACATCGTTGCCTGAATAGTGATGCACGCATGTAGATGCAAATTTACTTGTGCCCCTTGCGGGTATTCGCACTACAGAAACCGGTACACGGGCGTTTGTCCCGGGTTGAATACACTCTAAAAGGCACAAGTGAATTCGATCCTACAGTTGCTCCAATTTTGTTAAACCCATCGCAATTCGGCTGATGCGTAACATCAATTATCAGACCGGGCAATCGGTATTGGAAAAGTCAATAATCCAAGCTCCAGGAAAAAAATTCGCCACGATGTAATCAGTTAGATTTACCCATTGACTGACTTCGTCCAAAACAACTGAATCGGAGGTAATTGCAATTTGACCGGAACGGATGATGAATTGATCAGGATTGTCCATTAAAGCCGTCTGCCAGTTCCAGTCCTGAACTTCAGCGATTTCGCGCACCATGACCGCCAAGCGGCCGCTATTGGAAACAGGTCTGTCAAAAACCCATAGGATGTTTTCCGGCCCGAAAAACTCAAGCGCCTGACCGATAAGCACTATGGCATTGCCGGTTTCATGGACCTGCCGGTAAGTGCCGTGGATGCTGGCTATATCGCGGATGCAGCCATCCCGGCAACGCAGCGCTACGCCGCCGGCCATGATTGTTTCGATTGTAATGACCAGATTGAGCCCATCGATAACCAGTTGCCGCTCTTTGATGGCCTCAATCGGCAGGCATTTCGCTGCTCTCATCGCCCTGCTTTCATCCGAGCAGGCTGCTCTGGAAATAGCCAGGCGTTGGCGTTTAGGCAACTGGTAATGGTCGCCTACCAGCTTGATGGCGGAATGCCGGGCATAGCCGCGATTGAGTAGCCAGTCAAGGTCATAGGCGGCCTTGCGCAAGTGCAGCAAATTCTCATCGTTGAATAACTCTTTATCGCCGAGGTGCGCGCTTCGATGCCTTTGTCCATGCGTATTCATATTTTGCTGCCCGGCCCATTAAGATTATATTCCCGGCCTTGACTCCATGTGCTCCTGCCTGCCGGCGATCAGCATGCGCGCCAGTCTGCGCAAACCTTCCGAGGAAATCTCCAGGCCGAAAGGCGCGCCGAGATTCTCAAGCTCATACATGACGTCGGTCGCGGCTATGAACGTCAGATATTGCATGCCTTGTATGCCGGGCACTTCCTTGGCGACGGTTTTCAGGACAGGCGCCAGACGCTCCCAAGTGTCGGTAAAGAATACGCGGACAGGATCGGCGCCGTTCGCGCTCTGCCCTTTCAAGCCGGCCTGGAAGGCGGCTCGCGAATCCAGCAGAATTTGCATCAAGGTTTCGCGCACCTCCTGCGACTGGGTGTCATCGGACGCCTTTTTAATGGCTGATGACAAAAACTCATCCCATTGCTGCCAGGTGGCCGCCCATTGCTGTTGCTCCGCTTCGCTGAAGGCCGGAGCCGGACCTTGCTTGGACGCGGCCATTTGAGCCGGCGCATCGAAGGCGAGATTAACGTTAATGCCGTTATCTTGCGCCTGAACGTTGTTGAATCTCAGCGTATTCACTATCTCCTGAAATTGCGTGGCGTTCTCTCTTGGCAAAAACTTGGCCAAGGTTTGCTGAATATCGACGCGGGATTCATTCAGATCCACTTTCACGGCAGCAAGTCTGGGTTCGACGACGCGGGTGATCAGATCCTGCAATTTATCGATAGTCAACTGACGGCCTTGACTATCGTAAGCGTTGGCGCGAGTCACAGGAAAGGTCACGACAGACTGCTCGGCATTCAGGGTCGGCTGCTGAAAAGTCTCCAATACCCCCGCCCAGTCCAGCATGGGTACGCATTGACCGCCAAACCCGGTCCCGAACCGGGCCTGGACTTCATTTAATAGCCGGACCTGACCGTTTTGTCCGCTGACCTGTGGATTGGAAAACTTTAAATAACTGCATCCCTGCTTGTCGTTCCAGAGCTGGGCGCTGTGGCCAGCACCTTTGTAGAGCTGTGTAACCAGCGCTTTCTCAATCATGCTGTAATCAATCTGCAGCGGAACGGTGATTTGATTCGCCCAGCCGCTGTTTGAAAAAAGCGCGGAGAGGCTGAGCATCGTTATTGGAAAATATTTTTTCATGCGTTTTCTCCGAAAAATCAATGGACGGCCATCGAGCCGCCCTACTACGCTTGTAGCTTTATTTCGTTTTCTTGGTCTCTTCTTCCTGCTTGGCCGTAACATCGGCTGTTACAGGCTCAGAAATATCCTCCTCAATGGCAGGATGCTTGGGGCGGGTAAATTGGCGGCCTATGAACAAATCATTACCGACCACCAGCACGTCACGCAGCCAATCGGCGGAAGCCTGGCAGCCAGCCGAATAAGGCGGCTCCTTGCAGAGATCCACTTTCCCGTCGTGTGCAAGGTTGAAATGCAGGCCAGGCAATGGCCGCACCCGCATATCCGGCATGGAGTCGGTATAATCCATGATGGTCGGCTCGTTGAAATTCAGCAGGTTCAGTACGAACTTGGACACCTGATAAAGCGGCATGCTGCCGAATTTAACCGGCCCGCGTTTGCCGTCGATGATCAGCATCGGCGTGCTGACATAAAACCTGAACATATCGGGCGTAAAGTCGCTGCGGTTGGATGCCAGCACGCCTGAATCGACATAGCCGGCAAAATTCTCGCCCAGAAAAGGCAAGTGATCGCCAAACAATACAATAATGCCGTCCGGATCGCGTTTGCGCATTTCGTCAATAAAACCCATCATTTCCCTGGACTTGTAATAGACTGTATTACCATAACTCGATACTTCCTCTACAGGAGAAGGCGATGACACTTTATCGGGCCTGTTTTCGCTTAAAGGATAATTCCAGTGCCCGAAATAGGTCACGATATAATCCAGAATCGGTTGCTTCGCATCCAGAGACGGCTGGATTTTCTCCATAACCTGGCGGTACAGCGAAACGTCGGACAGAAATTCGCGGTTCATGTCATCCAGCACGAAATCCTGTATCGAATAGTAAGTCTGGAAACCGATGCGCCGATAAGCATTTACACGATTCCAGAAGACGGGCACATTAGGATGGGATGCTATTGTCTTGTAACCGTTTTCGGCAAGAATATGCGGCAGACAAGGCACATCGTTCAGCAACTGGCGCTCGAATTTGACGTTATCCTTAACAACCGGAAACCCGCACAGGACTTCAAATTCCGAATTGGCGGTAAAGCCGCCGAATACCGGCGATAGCGCATGTGAATAGCCCGCGCTTTTCCAAAGCTTGCGAAATTCCGGCGACAGCGGATTCTGCTTGTATTTCGCTTTCTTCAGTTCATTCGGGTCCCAGAAAGACTCCAGCAGGACGAGATGTACATTGCGCGGCGTAAACGACTGAGCATCGGCGACTTTTTTCGGCGCAGCCATCCGCAGTTTTTCAGCCGCTTCCTGAGCCCTGTCCAGATCAGGCACCACATCGGCCTCGACAATACGGCGCGCGCTCTCCTGAATGGTATAAACCGTCGCGCCGTGCCAGACATAATTGGAACGCTGATCCCATACTGAATTGCCAAAGAATTTATCGAGAGGATCGACAATCAACTTGGGCTCATAGGTCATGGTGATGCCGAACAGAAATACAACGAAACTGGCGACATAAGAGGTCCAATGCCGCATGGTAAAGTTGTACAACAGCAACCCAGCGATGGCGGCCAATGGCACCGCCGCGGCAAAGAACCGCCAGCCTTCGAGGATCAGCAACAGGGAGCGTAACGCATGTATATCGTCCGGCATGATCGGGCCGCCGAAAAAAGATATCTTTATAGCATTGCCGACATAGAGTATGCCCATCACCAGGGCCTGGATCACCAGGAAGATCCATAGGCGTCTTGAAAAAGCGAAGAGTATGTAACCGATAATGACTTGCAGCAGATAATCGTAAGGTATGGCTTTAAAGTGGAACTCTACGTCGAATTTAAAGACGCTGATCAGATAATACAGCGCATAAAACACCGTCGTGGAAATAACGGGTAAAAATTTTAATAACATAGTGATTAAAAAAGTGGGATTTCTGGAAACAGTCAAATAGATTGCTGATTGGTCTCAGCTTATTATAACCATCCTTACTGCACGCTGAATCATCTTCATCTAATTTTCATTATTGCCGGCTTCTCTTTATCCGTCATAGAATGCCCGTTTCTTATACTTTTAATTTTGGGGGTTTCAATGTCAGATACAATTTGGTTCAGAACCGGTGAAGCAACGGTATTTTCCAGCGAAGGTCAAGGCACGGACGCGATGCCTGAGATCCTGATTGGCGATGTTAAAGGGCCGGCAGGCCAGGCGTTTGCCAATCTGATGGGACAGACCGAAGGCCATACGCGCATGTTCGCCATTCGCGCCTGCAATCAGCAGGTGCGCCCTGCCACTATCATGGTGCCTAAAGTCACTATCAAATCCAGCGCTTATGTAAATCTGTTCGGCGGCCCTGTGCAGTCCGCCGTGGCTGACGCAGTGCTGGACAGCGTGATTGAAGGCGTTATTCCGGCTGATAAAGCCAATGATTTGTGCATTATCGCGATGCTCTGGATCGCCCCTGAATGCGCGGCGGACCCGGATGTGGATCGCAAGGATTTATACCGCACCAACTATGAAGCCATGAAGTTGGCTATTTCGCGCGCCATGAGCAATTCGCCCAGCATTGAGGAATTAATTGCCAACCGCAATAAAATTGTTCACGAGATGTACGATCCTGAAACTGGCGAGTCTCAGTGGTAATTTTGGATTGATGGACTTGGCCCCCATTCTGCTGTGCGGGATGGGAGTCATCTTTATCCGCCAAGCAGAATCGATTCCATACCCTCAAATTCGACAGTGGGATGATGCTTGAGAACTTTTTGCTTAATATCCGCTAGGCAAGATCGGTTCTATACCCTCAAATTCGGCAGTCGGATGATGCTTGAGAACTTTTTGCTTAATATCCTCTATCCGTTCGCGGGGGATATCGATTAGAACGAGCAATTCACCCTTTTCAATGGCATCTTCAAACTGTTTCAGCTTGGTATTTCCGACATTCATTCCCATCAGGCCGCCTCCCAGCGAACCAATGGTTGCGCCAGCCATGATGGCGCCCAGTATGGCGCCTCCGGCGATCACAAATCCGGAGAAAGCCAAACCCGCCAGACCGGCTAATAATCCACCGGTGCCGCCCAAGAGAGCGCCTCGTTCCAAAGCCGGAATAAAATCCGTTTTCTGCAATAGGGAGGCTTCAGGCATATCCTCTAGCGGCGTATCCCGTTTGGCGAGTACATGGATATGCCGTTCTTCTATACCTTCAGCACGCAGTTCGTCGACAATTTTATGGGTCGTTTCAATATCAGGAACTAAAAAGTATATTGTTCTCATGATGTTTCTAACTCAAGTCAGATTAACAATCCGGATTTCTGCTTTAACGACAATAGAACTGGAACTAAAATCCGTTATTTTATTATGATGAAAAGACGATTTTTATCAATTAGTGCGACTACTTAAGCTATCTGTATGCATTCACTGGAAAATTCTCCCGCCGAAAATGCAGAATACGGCAATGTGTCACTCAAGCTGCTTGTAGGTTCATGTTATACTTAGCAGTTAATGTCTCAGCTTGATCGCCAATTTACCCACTTAAAACAGTTGGACCATGAGTAGAATTGAACTTGATGCCTGCGCCGAATGCGATTTGTTATTGAATCCGGCCCAGCCAGCCATGGGCGACAAAGCGCAATGCCCCCGTTGCGGTTACTTGCTCCAGCGCCCGCGCAAACAAAGCATCGAGCGCACCTTCGCACTGTCGATCGCCGGACTGATACTGATTTTTCCGGCCAATCTATTGCCGCTGGTCGGCATAAAAGTGCTGGGCAACACGCGAGACGGTACGTTATGGTCCGGCGTGGCAACGCTATACCAGGAAGACATGTGGGCTGTCGCCATACTGGTGTTCTTATCCAGCATACTGTTCCCTTTGGTTAATATTGTGCTGTCTCTGCTGGTGAGCGGCCATCTTTATTTCCAGAAACCGAACCAGCTTCTGCCGCGCTGGATGCGATGGCTGCAACACATTGAAGAATGGGCCATGCTGGAGGTTTACACGCTGGGCATTATTGTTGCCTGCGTCAAGCTGGCATCGATGGCTGAGCTCAGATTCGGCTTCGGCCTGTATGCATTTGTCACTTTATTGATCGTTAACGCCATGCTGGCCAGCAGCCTGGATCAATACCTGTTCTGGCGCCGTATAGAACAGCTGCGCCCTAAGCATTCTCCATGAAAAAAGAAGTAAGCGCACTGGCGCAAGGCCTTATCCGCTGCCATGACTGCGGCTGTTTGACAAATATCTCGGCGGCTGGCCGGCCTTCGCACTGCCGGCTTTGCGGCAGCTCTCTGCATGCGCGCCTGCCGAACAGCATGCAGCGCACCTGGGCGCTGTTGATCAGCGCATTTCTGCTTTACATTCCGGCCAATCTTTACCCGATCATGACCGTTACCCAATTGACTGCCGGCGAACCGCACACGATTATCGGCGGCATTATCGAACTGATCAAAGGCGGCATGATGCCCATCGCCATGCTGGTCCTGGTCGCCAGCATTCTGGTGCCGCTGCTGAAACTGCTCGGCATCGCCTTACTGCTGCTGTGCACGCATTACCGCTGGCAGGTCGACGCCCATAAATGGACGGTCATGTATCGTATTATCGCCTTTGTCGGCCGCTGGTCCATGCTCGATATTTTCATGATTTCCATCCTCGTTTCTTTGGTCGATATGGGCGGCATTGCCCGTGTTATTGCAGGGCCTGCGGCCACGGCATTTGCGGCCGTCGTGGTGCTTACGATGCTTGCGGCCAAAAGTTTCGATCCACGCCTCATCTGGGACAACCAACATTAAGTATGAACAGCTTTAACGATTCTTACGACGCCACAGACGTAGCGCTCAACAAAAAATCCGAATTACCGCTGGTATGGTTCCTGCCGGTTATCGCGTTGTTGGTCAGCGGCTGGCTGATCTATAAATCGCACATGGAAAAAGGTCCCGTTATTACGATCGCTTTCCCTACGGCGGAAGGACTGGAAGTCGATAAAACCAAAATACGCTATCTTGATGTCGAAGTCGGCAAAGTAACGGCCATTTCGATCAATGATGACAACAAAACCATTCGCGTGACGGCGCAGATGAACAGCACGGCCGCCGGCTATCTGAAGGAAAACACCAGTTTCTGGGTGGTAAGGCCTCAGGTCGGCCTGGGCGGCATCTCGGGATTGGGCACTTTGCTGTCCGGGCCTTATATAGGCATGAAGCCCGGCAATGGCCGCAGACAGGAGCATTTTACCGGTCTCACCACACCGCCCTTGCTGAAAACCCATGTCGACGGCAAACAATTCATACTGGAAACCAGCAATCTGGGCTCGATGCGCCCCGGCACGCCGATTAATTTTCACGGCATTATCGTCGGCGAAGTGCTCAGCCATGAGCTGTCCGCCGAGGCCAATGCCATACGCTTAACCGTATTCATCAATTCCCCTTACGATCAGTTTGTCAGAAAAAACACGCGTTTCTGGATAGACAGCGGCGTCGACTTATCGGCCGGCGCCGACGGCTTTAAAGTCAGAACCGGACCTTTGATCTCCCTGTTGAGCGGCGGCATCGCTTTCCGGGCATCGGCTCAGGATAAGACCACTGACATCCAGCCTGAAAACACGCTGTTTCAGCTGTATGATACCTATGAGCAATCAACCCAGACTGTCTACAAAAACACGCTGAAATATGTCATGTATTTCAAGGGCTCGCTACGCGGTCTGACGGAAGGCGCGCCGGTGCAGTTGCGCGGCATCCCGATCGGCAAGGTCACCGGCATCAATCTGGAAGTCGACAAAAAAACCATGGAAATACGCGTGCCGGTCATCGTGGAACTGGAACCCGAACGTATCAAGGAAGTGAACAGTCAGCCAGGGGTCAGCGACGAGGACATGATGGCAAGACTGATCAAAAAAGGCTTGCGTGCGCAATTGCAAACGGGCAGCCTGCTGACCGGCCAACTTCTTGTTGACCTGGACTTTTATCCGGACAGCAAAATTGCCCTGAGCGACAACACGACGCCTCATCCCCAGTTTCCAACAACGGCCAGTTCCATGGATCAGTTTACACAATCGGCCAATATCATCATGAATAAAGTGGCCAAATTACCGCTGGACAAATTGACCCAGGATATCGACACGACGCTGATATCGCTGCAGGGCACATCGAAAGCGGCAACCGACATGCTCAAGTCGGCTAAAGGCACGCTAGGCAACGCTAACCATACCATTACCTCGGCTCAGCAGGTATTAAACACCTTTGAACCCGGCTCCACGGCGCGGTACGAACTGGAACAACTGCTCCGCGAGCTTTCGCAGGCGGCCAGTTCGGTCAGGCAGTTGTCCGATTTTCTGGAACAGCATCCGGATTCATTAATTCGCGGCAAGAAAGAGGAATAAATGCCTATGAAAATTTCACACTGGCTATTGATCGGCAGTCTGTTGTTGCTGTCGGCCTGTGCCTCGACGCCACCGACCAGTTTTTATGTACTGGAACCCTTCAGCAAGCCGCCTGCATCAGCGACAGGCATGGAAAAACAACGCCTGATCGGTGTAGGCCCCGTCTCTATTCCGGCGCTGATCGAACGTCAAAAGATAGTGACCCGAAAGGCGGACAACAATATAGAAATCGCCGAATTTCACCAATGGGCTTCGCCGTTAAAAGAAAATATCACTCAGGTATTGACGCGCGACCTTGCGCTGCTGATGCCTGACGATGTTGTCCGGTCCTATCCTTGGGGCGCATTCGGCTCAGTGGATTACCGCATTATCGTGGATGTCGTCCGGTTCGACACGCATCCCGGCCGTTCCGCCAATCTGGAAGCCGGCTGGGCCATCATGAATGAGAAAAATCACCAAATACTGACTCACGGCCATTCCAGAATTGAGCAGCCGCTTTCCGATACATCATATACGGGCACCGTCAATGCGTTGAGCGCTCTGCTCGGTGAATTCAGCCGGGAATTATCGCTGACGCTGGCCAAGATAAAATAGATCACCTTCACCCCCAGGCATGCTCCTTAAGACGGCCTGATGTATCGGAGCGATATTTCCAATAGGTTTTGCAGGAATCGGATGCATCGTTTTCTTATATAAGGCCTGTATGCGTCTGACATAATTCCGGGTTTCTTCATAAGGCGGCACGCCCTGATAGCGCTCTACCGCCTCTTCGCCCGCGTTATAGGCGGCCAGCACCAGTTCGACATTGCCTGAGAAATGATGGATCAGCCAGCTCAAATAAGCCGTGCCGCCGGTAATATTCTGAACCGGATTCCATACATCCCTGACGCCAAAGCGTTCAGCAGTAGCCGGAATCAGTTGCATCAGTCCCTGCGCGTTTTTACTGGACAGAGCCTTTTGATTGAACGCCGATTCAGTCTGGATGACGGCCAGTACCAGATTGGGATCGATGCCATAGACAGGCGCAATTTTATTAACCCAGGACTCGACAAATTTTCGGCCGGGACTGTCAATAAAAGCCGAAGATGTGAATTTTGGCGCTGGGTTACAGACTGAATCATGAAAGGCTTCAGCATCCTGATAGTCTTTTACCATGCGGCGGGAATAGGCATCGCCCATATCAGCGGCCCTGCGGTAATACTTGAAGGCTTTCCTGCAATCCTGTTGAATGCCGCGACCTTGTTCGTAAGAGACCGCCAGTTTACGCACACTTGCCGACATCCGATCAGCTTCGGCCGCATGCCCCCATACACTAGGAAAGGTTAAAAGTCCGACGATCAATACCTTGTTCCTGCTCATACCACTCTCCACACTCTGTTGCACGAGATTGATCTGGGGCATATGGCATGCCAGACCGGTGTGTTCTGTTTTTTATACTATTGAGTATAAGTACATAAAAAATCGCTGACCGAATAATTGCACAACTTGTTGATACTTAACTTGATGTTATTTCTATAATTAATAATTTAATGATGTATATATCTTTAATAAGCCGTACAGCAAAAATTATTTGACCCATTTCTGCCTAAGCTTTGGCCTGTTCAAAGCCAGCCATTGGATGGCGAGGATGGGAATGGCGGATTCAATCAGGCGGTCTTCCAGCATCTGATAGACTTCATCAAAATGCACGGCGCGCACCATGATGTCCTCGTGCTCATGATCCAGGCCATGAATGCCGCCGACATGAGTGCTGTCGACCTTGCCGCAAAACAGGGTAATCCATTCGGAAGAGCCGCCGGGAGTGGTATAAAATCCATTAATCAACATTAATTCCTGAATTTCACAGCCCGCTTCTTCCATTGACTCGCGATAAGCGACTTCCTCAGCCGTTTCGCCTTCTTCTATGGCGCCGGCAACAATCTCCAGCATCCAGGCTTTCTCGGGCTGCAAAATTCCCCCCACTCTGAATTGCTCGATCAGCACGACTTTATCGGCATCGGGATCATATAACAAAACGGCTACGCAATTGCCGCGCATAAACAGCTCGCGATCAATCTCGTCGCTCCAACCGCCGGCGAACAGGGAATGTCTCAAACGGTACGTTTCTAGCCGGAAAAAGCCCTGGTAGCCGACTTTCCTGTCGATAATCTCAAACTGTTTTTTCATTATTTTTTGTATTCCACTCTGTAAATAACGCCCAGTTTATCGTCGCTGATCAGTATACTGCCGTCCGGCATTTCCAGCACATCCACCGGACGCCCCAGCACCTTGCCCTGTTTAGTCAACCAGCCACTGACAAAGGGCTGTTCTGTAACAGGCTTGCCCTGGCTGAATTTTATCAGGGCAACGCGATAGCCTACTGGCGCGCTGCGGTTCCAGGAACCATGCTCGGCGACAAACAATTGATTTTTATACTCGGCCGGAAACTGTTTGCCCTGATAAAAACGCATGCCTATCGCAGCCATATGCGCTTTGATTTTCCAGACTGGTTTGGTGAATTCCTGACATTTTCTATCGCCGGCAAACTCGGGATCCGGTATATCATCGCCATGACAATAGGGAAAGCCGAAATGCTCGCCTTTGACAGACCATTTGTTGAGCTCATCGGGCGGTATGTCATCGCCCATGTAGTCGCGGCCATTATCTGTAAAGTACAGCGTTTTCTTGACCGGCTCCCAATCGAAGCCGACAGTATTCCTGATGCCGCGAGCGATAATTTCAGCTCCGCTGCCATCAGGATTCAGCCGTCCCAAAGAGGCATACATTTCTTCTCGAGGGTTACAGATATTGCAGGGGGCGCCGACCGCTGTGTAGAGCTTGTTGTCCGGCCCAAAGCGCAGGTATTTCCAGCCATGATGCTGATCCGAGGGCAGTTTATCGTAGATGGTGACCGGTCTGGGCGGATTGTCCAGATGCTGACTGATATTGTCGAAGCGGATAATGCGATTGACTTCAGCTACATAAAGCGCGCCATTTTTATAGGCTACGCCGTTGGGCATGTTCAACTCCCTGTCGATGACGTAACGTTTATCGGCGACGCCGTCGCGATTGCTGTCCTGCACAGCATAAACATAACCTTGCTGCATTGTGCCGGCAAAAACGGTTCCGTTGTCGCCTAACGCCAGAGAGCGGGCATTGGGAACATCATCGGCAAAAATAGAGATACGAAAACCGGGCGGCACTTGCAGTTGTTTGACGACATCCTGATAACGTCCTGATTGTGGAAATACCAGGCCGGCATTAAACAGAAGCAAGCCGAACAACATTATTCTCTTAAAAAACATGATGATGCCCTCCATTATTAAATTAATATTTATATTTTCATTCCCCAACTCTATTGAATTAATTTATTCCGTCCCTATATCATTGGCAACCTCTCAATCTTCAAGGACTTTTTATCATGAAGCGTATTCTTCTTTTTCTGGCTACCAATATCGCGGTAATGCTGGTCATCAGCATTATCTTTAATCTTTTAGGCCTGGGCGGCGCTCTGCATGCGCGCGGCGTAAATCTGGATCTTAACTCCTTGCTGATCATTTCGGCAGTTTTCGGCATGACAGGTTCAATAATTTCTCTGCTCATGTCCAAGTGGACCGCCAAAAGCGCCATGGGCGTTCATGTGATTGAATATCCGCAAAACCAGACTGAACAATGGCTGGTCAACACCGTTGCCAAACAGGCCAAGCAAGCAGGCATCGGCATGCCCGAAGTCGGCATCTTTCAGGCTCATGAACCGAATGCATTCGCTACGGGCGCGAACAGAAACAGCGCGCTGGTCGCCGTCAGCACCGGCCTGCTGCAAAACATGAACGCCGACGAGGTCGAAGCGGTTGTCGGCCACGAAATCAGCCATGTCGCTAACGGCGATATGGTCACGATGGCGTTGATGCAGGGTGTGGTCAACACGTTTGTTTACTTTTTCGCCACCGTGATCGGTCATGTCGTCGATCGCACGATCTTCCGGAACGAGGAAGGCGAAGGCTACGGCCCGGCTTATTATATCGTGCAGATGGTCGCGCAAATTGCGCTGGGCTTTCTGGCCACCATGCTGGTCATGTGGTTCTCGCGCTACAGAGAATTCCGGGCCGATGCGGGCGGCGCCAACCTGGCCGGCCGTCAAAAAATGATCAGCGCGTTACGGGCTTTGCAACGCGGAGAACAGGAAGACCTGCCTGGCCAACTGGCTGCTTTCGGCATTAACGGCGGAGGCGTGCAAAAATTGTTCATGAGCCATCCTCCGTTGGAAGAGCGTATTGCAGCGCTGCAAAATCAACGCTGATTTTATTCACCCAAGCCGGACAGTACGCTGTCCGGCTTTCTTATAAGTCTTGCCAAATATTTCTATCATAATCAATGAATGCTTAACTTCCGGCTATGGCATAGTTTTGGAAATCCGGTCGGCTTTCTTTAGCAAAGCAGGGATTTTGTATTCACCATGCATGGATTTAATGTGATCCTTCGCCTCAGATAACGGTATTCCAACGCTGGTGATATAAAGAGGCTTTTTACTCGCTCCTCTGTAGAGTTCACATTCCTGAGCAATATCATTAAACGGTCTTTTAGCGACGCCCACCACGCTGATTTTTCCTTGTAATGCGTCATACAGATGCTTACCCAAACCCGGCCTTGATTTACCGTCCAGATAGACAAATCCATCGATGACGATTAAATCAGGAACGAGCTCATGCTCTTCAATAAGTTTCAGTATGCACGGCAGCTCTCTGCGGTAAAACTGCCCCGATATATAGTCTTCGATATCGTCGAGCCTGCTTCTGAACACGCTTTTTTCAATTGCATCCTGCCAGTTTTCAAAGGCAACGCCCGCGATAAACGCGCTCCTGTCCCGATAGTCAACATCTACCGCTAATAGCATCGGTAAAATTAATCAATGCCGGCCTCCAGCGCTGACAGCTCGGTCATCGTATTGACATTAGTGAATATGCCGGGCGTATCGCTGAAATCCGCTTTCACCCTATTCAGCTGCTCCAGCCACAGGCCGATCTTACGCTCGCCGCTGGACAAATAAGCTTCCAGGCTGGATTTCAGCGTGATCCTGATTGCCATAAAAACCGGATGCAGGCGCTCGCCGTCAAAGGCGACGGCAACATCGGCATCCTGTTCGGCGCGCGCAGACAGCAGTTTCCGCAAATGTTCGGCCTTCACCAAAGGCGAATCGCAGGGCATGACGAGCAGCACATCCGCATCGGCATGAATCATGGCTGTCAACACGCCGGCCAAAGGCCCGTCGAAAGTATCGGTCTGATCAGCCACGACCGGCAAGCCAAATTGCCGGTAGCGCTCGCGGTTGCGATTGGCATTGATGATGAGCTGATCGACGACAGGCGTCATGGCGGCGATGGCATAACTGATCATCGGCCTGCCTTTGAAATTGATCAGGCCCTTGTCCTGATTGTTCATGCGCCTGGCCAGGCCGCCAGCGAGAATCACGCCTGTGACTTTTGTTTGACTGTTCATGATGCTAAGCTTATTAATCCTTGAATCAGGTGACCTACAGATGTTTCAACGATCCGTTATTTTCAGTTGCCTGCTGATCTTGGCAGGATGCGCGTCGCAACCGGCCGGCGAATTCATACCGTATTATCAGGTGGAAACAACCAAACCCTATGATGATGTCCTGGCTGAACTGGAAAGCGCCATCGCCGAAAACAATTTCAGGATAACCGGGCACAGCCGCATCGGTAAAGTCATTCGCGACCGAGGCACCAAGGATTTTCCCGACTATGACACGATACAGTTCTGCAATTTGACGCATGCGAAAACCCTGCTGTTGATGTCGCCGCATTCAGTCAGACACATGCCCTGCAATGTGGTCATGTATAATTACCAGGGCAAAACCATCGTATCAACGCATTTATTGCCGACTGACACTGAAAATCCGGAATTGAACGAATTCTCCGTTAAAATGAACGCGCTGTTAAAACAAATTGTCGATTTTGCCGTTGAACAATAGGCCGATAGCACACCATGACCAATACAGCCTTTAAGCAAGCCAGCTACCAGGACATCCTTGATTTGCCGGAGAATATCGTCGGTGAAATTATCAATGGCCACCTGGAAACGCATCCAAGGCCCACGCCCAAGCATGCTTTGGCTTCTTCATCGCTGGGTGATGAATTAGTCTCGCCGTTTCAAAAAGGCAAAGGCGGGCCTGGCGGCTGGTGGATCATGGATGAACCGGAATGCCATCTGGGACCGCATGTTCTTGTGCCGGATCTTGCCGGCTGGCGCCGGCAAATCATGCCGGCGCTGCCGGAAACGGCATGGTTTGAGATAGTCCCTGACTGGGCTTGCGAAATACTGTCGCCGTCAACAGTACGCGTCGACCGGATTGTTAAAATGCCAATATATGCGGAACTGGGTGTCGGCTATCTCTGGCTGATCGATCCGGTTTTGCAAACGTTGGAGGCGTATGAACTGCGTGACCGGCATTGGCTGCTGACCGGTTCTTATGCCGACGAAGATCCAATAGCCATCGCTCCTTTTGCAGAGCATGCTTTTTCACTTTCTGACTTATGGGAATAAGAAACTATCAATGAAAAACATCAACTCAATTTTAAGCGCCGCATTATTGACCGTTCTTGCAGGCTGCACCACCACCCCGGAAAAACCCGCAGAGCAGGCGGCGGCCGAGCCCGCGCCTTTTGTTAGCGATTATCCTACCCGTGATCGCGTCGAATATGTTCTGAACTGCGTTGCCAAACACGGGGGACTGACTTACATCACTCAATACGCCTGCGGCTGTAAAATCGACAAAATTGCCGAAAAGTTAAAATTCGAGGAATACGAGGCAGCGCAAACCGTTTCCTATTTGCGCAAGATGCCCGGCGAGGGCGGCGGTGTTTTCCGCGATCCCAAGAGAGCCAAAGATCTGCGTGAGCGGCTAAAAGAAGCCGAGGAATATGCGGAGAAAAGCTGTTTCGTAAAATAATCCGGGCAAATTACCCGATCAACGCTTGAAACCACGAAGGGCACGAAGTTTTTTACAGTTTCTTCGTGACCTTCGCGGTTAATCAGCGATCTATCGACAGCTCAAGATCAGGGATTGAGCGTATAAGTTTCACTATAGCTGTTGCCGGCCGTACAGGCATCGCGGCTGGTCGGGCTCTCGCATGAGGTATCGGAAACCTCGGCCTTCAACACGCCGGCTTTGTCCGGAACAAAGTAAAACCTGAAATTAGGGTCGGCGCTGATTGCGATATCGGTTTTGGCGGTCAGGATCGCCTTGTCGTTAAATGAAACGCGCACTTCCTTGACGAAATGGGATTTCTTCACGAACCGTGTAACCTGATCCATTTGCATGCCAGTAATGTTCGGATGACTGATCAGCAGTTGAGTGAGGTTCGGCTCGCCGATTTTAACGCCTTCATCGAGCCTGAATTTCATCTTGCCCAGGCGCTGCATGGCGGCATCGAGATCGGCGCCTATCGGGGCGGAGCAGCCTCCGCTGGCTTTAACGAACTTCTTGGTCATGACCAGCTTGCCGTCATTCATTTCAGCGATAGCGCGGATATTGCTGTAAGTATTGACCCGAACCCGCATCGCCAGATCGGCCTTGCCGCTTTCCGGCGTAAATTCAAACTCGCCGACATACGGAAACGGGTTTTTATCGACCAGCACCAGGACTTTTTTAATGTAGCTGTCTTTAGTTTGAGGTATCTTGCTGACAATCTTGATAGGCACCAGCGCCGGATCTTCTGCCCGATAAGGCGCCTCGATTTCGATGATGTCATTGGATTCCTCGATCGATTTGCCGGCAAAATACTGATTCTTTATCTTGCTGGTCCATTCGGTCTCATCGCCTTCCGCCAAAGCCAGCGCCGGCATCAGCAGCAAAGCAAGAAGCCAGGATCTTGTTTTCTGTTTTTTCATGCTATAAAACTCCAATCGCTAAATAAAACACCGGCAAGATTCTTGCCGATATCGTAAAAATCAATTTTCCCATTCCAACTCGGCAAAAGCGGTCGTGACGTTTTTGCGGTGGAATTGATCGAACAACTGCCACTGCCCTTTCGCTGAATAGCCGACTGTTTCCACGGCCTCTTCCAGATACTTGCCCTGCTTGATCATGGCCCTGATTTCCGTCAGCAGCATTTCCAGATAGTCTTTTTCAGGCTGCATGCTTTTCGGCCAATCCTTGACTATCGGCCCATGCCCCGGAATCACGGTCTTGTAAGGATGACTTTCCAGTATTTCAAGCTCGGCCAACCATCCTTTCAGGCTGCCGTCTATCACGGGCAAATGCTCTATAAACAGCAAATCCGATATCCATAAGGTGTCGGTCTGTTCGTCATAGACGGTCAGATCATTATCGGTATGCGCCGCAGAATGGGCTGTCAGCTTTAATGTGCGTCCGCCCAGATCGATATCCAGGTGATCTTTGACGACTATATCAGGCGGAATAATATCGTCGGCAGTCAGCTTGACATCGAGTTGGTCGGCTGCCTTATCGATATAGTAAGCGCCGCGTGTCGCCATGGCCCGGGCCAGTTTTTCATGACCTACGAACTTGACCCCGGCTTCTTTAAAGGCCTTGTTGCCATAGATATGGTCCGGGTGGACATGTGTGTTGATAACATAGCAAACCGGCTTGGAAGTCGCGTGTTTGATCGCCAGTTTCAAGGACTCGCCCTGCTGCGGATTGCCGCCCGTATCAATAACCGCTACACAGCGTTCACCGACAATAAACCCGATGTTGGCGATAGCGCCATGATTTTTAGTATCGGGCAATTCATGCACACCCCTATGCGTATAAATGCCGGGAGCAACTTCCGTTACCGACAGGACCTGTACAGCTGTTGCATAGGCACTACCTGCCGACAGAATTAAAGCAAACAAAAATCTCATATTATCCTCTGGTAAAAACCTGAAATTTATTCATTTAAGGCATAATTCCAGAAATGCCTTAGTCACCCTGGACTGAATGATCTGCTTGGGCGCAACAATATTCAAATGCCAGAACAGACCGTCCGGCGGATTGATGCGCCGCGCCACCAGGCCTTTCGCCTCATGGCGCAGCGCCTGCGAAGAGGCAAAACCGATGCCCAACCCAGCCCTGACCGACTCTTTGATGCCGGAAACGCCGGTCACTTCGATACTGACAGGCGCCACAATGCCGGCTGTGGCCAAAGCTCGCTCGACCACATGTCTGGCTCCCGAACCGGGTTCGCGCCAGATCACCGGATGCTGGGTAAAAACCTCCAAAGGCACGCTTTCCGGATACTCCTGTGCTACGCTGTGATCTTCCGGCAAAACCAGCACGATTTCATCATCCTGCCACGGCACAACCTCATAGTTTCCGGGCAATTCATCCTCGTCCACCGGCCCTTCAATAAAGCCCAGATCAAGGTCGCCCAGATTGCGGATGATTTCCGCCGTATCCCAGGTCTTCATAAATACCTGTACCCCCGGATACAGCTTCTGCAGTTGCACGACATGCTGAGGCAGATAAAAGCTGGCGATCGTAGTCGTGGAGCCCAAACGCAGAAAACCGGTATTGATCTGCTGCAAACAACGCACATAATCAATGGCCTGATTAAAATCGGCATCCATTTTCTGGGCATATTCCAGCAAACCTTTACCGGCCGGCGTCAATTCGATCTGATGGCCTTTGCGCTCGTAAAGCGCCTCACCGACCTCGCTCTGCAGCAACTTTAGCTGTCCCGAGACGGCCGGCTGCCCCAGATGCAGATGCTGCGCGGCCAGCGTGATGCTCTTGAAACGGGCAACGACGGCGAAAGTAAGTAAATGGTTGGGATTCAATGCAATTTCCTGAAATTTTATCCAAGTATTTTATAGTTTTTATTGAGCTGTAGCTTTAATAAGAGCTTCAAATATTAGCTCTTTATAATATCATCATTTTTGATGTTTATTTTAAAAAAAGATGATTTGATATAGATATTACATCTGCAATTCAAGTTCTGCTCCGCTAAAGTCTAGCCAGGCGGCACCATCGAAACGCAGAAGAAGGAAAAGGAGAAAACGTGGTTAATAATTGCGCCAATATTAATGTCCATTACGAAAAATGGACCCGTTCTTGATGCAGTCTAGAGCATCATCAAGACTCTCGAAAACGCCCCAACACATGAACTGCTCACCAGCGCCGGTATTTAAGTAATGAACCGAAAATCCATGTTCAGTGCGAATGATGAAAGGTGATTTGGGAGTCAATACATTGGGTAAAAAGAGTGGATTAATCAAATATCCATCAACAAAATCTTCAGCCCAATACTCAGTATCATCGTCAAGTTTAAACTTAGTCATGATTACCCCCAGGCCTTAACCTTAGTCATAATCATGATGACCATTTAGTCCCAGAATTGTTAATCTGTAGCTGACTGACTTAAGTTTTTATTTTCCCGCACCGTCCCGGAAGTTACCGTTGGGTAAAGCAGTTTAAAACCGTGCTAAGCCTTGGGCCTAATTGTGCTTGAAAGGCATATTTTTAGCGTAGCCCAGGGCATCTTCAAAATTATCAAATATACCCAAACAGATGATGCATCCCCTAATTAAATAATGCACTGAAAATTTATGACTGATATGACGCATGATGAAAGGCGATTTTGGTATCGGTCTTTCCTCCAACAAGAGCGGATCAATTAGATACCCATCGATAAAATCTTCTGCCAAATACTCAGTACCGTCATCAAGCGTAAATTTAGAATAGCCATCGACAAAATCCTTCGTCAAACACTCAGTACCATCGTCAAGTTTAAATGTCCTCATGATGTTCTCCCAGTGTTAATACTTAGGTCTTAATACTTAGGCATCATAGACTACTTAATGTTTCGATTGTTAATCTGAAACTGGCAAAAAATTTTCTGACTTAAGTTTTGGCATTAATACTTGAGTGGATAGCCAGCCAATACTGGCAAAGGGATACGTTTTTTACTTAACGGCCCTCCATCAGTTTGAAATATTCTTTCTCGGAAAAAATATCCCGATTATTCTCAACGCTATCCAGATACACCCTGCCCTCCAGATGATCATACTCATGCTGAAAAATCCGGGCAACAAAGCCATCCAGCTTTAATTCCACGAAATTTCCCTGCTGATCAGTGTAACGGATCAGGATCTCCCGATACCTCGGCACCAAGGCGCGGATGCCCGGAATGCTTAAACAGCCTTCCCAGTCCTTTTCTTTATGATCCGACAAGGGTTCAAATGCCGGATTGATCATGACTGTTGGCTCCATCTGCGGCGCATGGGGATAGCGAGGCGTAGGCCGCGATGCCACGATGATGATCCGTCTTGACTCGCCGATCTGGGGCGCGGCAATGCCGACGCCCTGCGTACCCGCCAGCGTGCTCTGCATATCGGCGATTATCCGCCGGATATCATCGTCATGCACATCACCAACCGCTTCCGCCTTTTTTCTTAGTACCTCGGCACCCAATTGGACAATCTCGCGCATGGTGAACCTCTTAAGACAGCAGTTCGTTCAGGAGCATGGTCTGAGCCTGTATTGGCTCCTCATCAGCCGTTTGCGTAAGCCGCTGATAGCTGCCGTCGGGCTGTAGTATCCATGCCTGCGTGTTATCCTGCAGATACAGATCCAGATCATGCAAAATCCGGTCATGTAGTTTTTTGTTTTCGATGGGAAAACAGATCTCGACGCGCCGGAACATGTTGCGATTCATTAAATCGGCGCTGGAGGTATAAATTTCCCGGCTGCCGTCATTCTCAAACGCGTACACACGGCCATGCTCCAAAAAGCGTCCGATAATGGATCGAACTTCTATGTTTTCAGAAACTCCGGAAATTCCGGGTGTCAAACAGCAGACGCCCCGAACGATCAGCTTAACGACAACTCCGGCCTGCGAAGCCCGATAAAGGGCCTGAATACTTTGCTCTTCAACGATGGCGTTGACTTTGATGATGATTTTTGCCGGCTTGCCGTTTTTGGCGTGGCGTATTTCGCGTTCGATTTTGTCGATCAGCCCGCTATGCAAGGTGAACGGCGACTGCAACAATTTATTCAGCTTGGTCACTTTGCCTAAGCTGGTCAGTTGGGCAAACACGCGCCGGACATCTTCGCCTAATTCCTTATCGCAGGAAAACAGGCCATAATCGGTATAAAGCTGCGCCGTCTTGGGATGATAGTTGCCGGTGCCCAGATGGACATAATTGCACAATTGACTGCCTTCCCTTCTCAGCACCAGGCACATCTTGGCATGAGTTTTATAGCCAACCACGCCGTACACCACATGCACGGCCGCTTCCTGCAGCTTGGATGCCAGATTGATGTTGGCTTTTTCGTCGAAGCGCGCCCTCAATTCGATGACGACAGTCACTTCCTTGCCGGCTCTGGCCGCTTTGACCAAAGCGCTGACGATGGGCGAGTCGGCGCCGGTGCGATACAGCGTCTGCTTGATCGCCAATACGTCCGGGTCGGCGGCCGCCTGGCGAAGAAACTCGACAACCGGCGAGAACGATTCGAACGGATGATGCAGCAGGATGTCATTGCGCTTGATCTCCGCAAAAATGTCCTTGTTGCGCGCCAGTTGCGGCGGCACGCTGGGCTTGAACGGCACGAACTTGAGATCGGGCCTCTCCACCAAGTCAATAATCTCCTGCACCCTGTTCAGATTGACTGGGCCGTGCACCAGATACAGGCGGTCGCGCGTCAAGCCGAAGCGGCCGAGTAAGAAATTCACGGTTTCTTCCGGGCAATTGGCATCGATTTCCAGACGCACCTCGTCGCCATAGTTACGCATGGCCAGCTCGCCTTCAACAGCCAGCAATAAATCGTCTATCGCATCGTCATCAACAAAGAAATCGCTGTTGCGCGTCACGCGGAACTGATAACAGCCCTTGACCGTCATGCCATTGAACAAATCGCCCACGAAGGCATGAATAATCGATGACAAAAACACGAAATCAGCAGGCCCGCTGCCGGTCTCCTCGGCAGGCAATTGCACCAGGCGCGACAATGCGCGGGGCGCCTGTAAAATCGCCCTGCCGCTATTGCGGCCGAACGCATCCTTGCCGGTCAGAGAGATAATGAAATTTAAGCTCTTGTTGAGTATGCGCGGGAAAGGATGCGCCGAATCGAGGCCGACAGGCGTCAGAATCGGCAGCAGTTCATCATTGAAATAGTTTTCCAGCCATTTACGCTGCGCTTCAGTCCATTTGCTGCGGCGGATGAAATGGATATTCTGCTCGCTGAGCAGCGGGATAAGCATATCATTCAGGACTTCATATTGCTCGTCAACCAGCTGATGGGCATTGACCGAAATCTGCTCCAATTGTTCATGCGGGGTCAAGCCGTCCGGCCCTATCGCCTTGGGGTCCATAGTCGCCATCTGCAACACGCTGGCTACCCTGACCTCAAAAAACTCATCCAGGTTGGAACTGGAGATGCATAGATAATTGAGCCGCTCCAGCAGCGGCACCTTTTCATCCTTTGCCTGCGCCAGGACCCGTTTGTTAAACTCCAGCAAACTTAATTCACGATTGATATACAGCTCAGGTTTTTGAAGATCTATTATTTCGTCTGTTTCAGTTATGTCCATTTTTTACTACACCTTAAGCTGTCAGGTTGCAATACCTGTGATAAAAACATGTCGATCGCTGATTTGTTCAATGTTTAGATCCAAACCAGCCTGTGCTATTTGCTCGGCGATTTCTTCCATGCGAAACGCCGCCAGCAACGATTGATAAAAATCCCGTTTGAGAATGTCCGGCTCATCAGCTGCATAGGCCTGAACCATCGCTAATGCCTCGTCAATGCTGTCCGGGCGCAATAAATCCATGACCACTATCCGCGTTCCCGGCGCGGCATATTTTTTAATGACATCCCAGAGCACCATAGGGTCCGGCAAGTGATGCAGCAGGCTATTGCTGAAGATAATGCCATAGCTGGCTTGCGGCAAGCTTACATAAGGCAATAAACCATGAATAAACTTGATGCGCGATTTCAGTTCATCAGTTATCGATAACTTACCATAATTTATCATCGCCGCCGAACCATCGACAGCATATACTTCGGACAATGGATAGGCTTGGACAAAACGGCGGCTAATATCGCCGGGGCCGCAGCCTAAATCCAAAGCCGTGCCGCTGAAGTCGGGTTCGTTAACGAAAACCTGCAGGCGCTCAATGAACTGGCTGTGCGGTATTTCAAAGTCGGCTTCGGCATAGGCCCTGACCTGCGCTTCATCTTCCATCAATTCCGGTTCCAACACTCTTTTCATTGGCAAAATCCTCTTTTTCCCTGCAAACCGCCGGTATGGACAGCAATAATTCGCTGGCCGGGCTTGAAATAGCCTTTGGCAATCAAATTGTAAAGCCCGTAAAGCATTTTGCCGCTATAGACCGGCTCCAGCGAAATAGGTGCCTTAAGCTCGAAAGCGGCGATAAAGTTCATCAATTCGGCATCGACTTGCGCGAAACCGCCAAAATGGTAATCCAGATTGATTTGCCAATTAGTATAGGGCCGACTCAGCAGCGATTCGACATCTCCCGTTAAAAAATTCGCGTTCTTCAATGCCGCAAAACCGATAACCGCTACATTCTCCGGGACGGCTTCAACAATGCCGGCCAGCGTCGTGCCGGTGCCGCAAGGCACGCAGAGCACGTCATAAGGTATGTCGATTTCCTGAACCAGTTCCGCCACGCCTTTCAACGCCAAGGCCTGAGCGCCCCCTTCCGGCAGCCAGTATTGCTGCGGCTCGATGCCTGGCAGATCCTGCCAGCCTTTATGGTGGCGAAGCGCTCTGTAATCGGAACGAGACACGAATTTCAGCTCCATGCCCCAATTCTGCACGTCGGCCAGCGTCGGGTTTAATGCATCCGGCTGTTCGCCACGGACAAGCCCTGTCGTTTTCAATCCCAATTCACGCCCTGCATAAGCCAGTGCATGCAAATGGTTGGAATAAGCGCCGCCCATGCTGATGATCGTATGCACGCCTGACGACAAAGCCTGATCCAGAATATATTTGAGCTTTCGCCATTTATTGCCGGAGATGATCGGATGCAGTAAATCGTCGCGTTTGATCCACAACTCGATTTCATGGCGTTCAAGCAATGGATCATGAATTCTTGATAGAATGGACTTGTCGAAGGTTTGTTCCAGTTGAATCAGTTGCGGGTGCATTATGTGTGGACGTTTTGTATTGATAGCCTCAGAGCAGCAGATTATTGAGCATTTCAGCCTGCGGCGTCTGGCCAATTATCAGCCTGACTATAATATTCCCCCAAGACAAAAAATTCTCAATATTGTTCAATTGGAAGACGGCAGCAACAAGGCCGCCTATCTGCATTGGGGATTGATTCCCTCTTGGGCCAAAGACCGCAGCATCGGCAATCGAATGATCAATGCACGGGCAGAAACATTGGCCGAAAAGCCAGCGTTCAGATCGGCTTACAGGAAACGCCGCTGCTTGATTCCAGCGACCGGTTTTTATGAATGGCAGCGTACCGAATCAGGCAAGAGGCCTTACCACATCCATTATCCGGATAATCGCTTGTTCGCTTTTGCAGGCATCTGGGAACATTGGGAAAATGAATCGGAAACGATCTATTCCTGCGCAATCATCACCACTGGCGCCGGCACAAAAATCGCATCAATCCACGACCGCATGCCCGTCATCGTCAGGACCGAACACTATGCTGACTGGCTGGATAAAAAAACCGAAGCGGTCGATGTTTTGTCTTTTGATCAGTCAGAGGCTTATCGCGACATGCTGCTGACGCCGGTCAGCAATCGGGTGAACAACCCCGTGCATAATGATGCGGATTGTTTGTCTTGAAGGAATTGTTCGGGGGAAATGTTTGCCGTTTGGAAGGTTGACCTTCCAAACGATAAGAAACCTTTTTAAGTCTGGTGGGTGCTGAGGGGTTCGAACCCCCGACCCTCGCCTTGTAAGGGCGATGCTCTCCCAGCTGAGCTAAGCACCCGACTGATCCAAACATTATACACGATAAATGACATTTATCAAGACTCAAGCTCAATTTTATGAATGTACCAAAGCAATCATAGTATTCTTTATTATCAGACCGAAGAGCAGAAAATAGATGATTGCCAAGAACACAAGGATTGCGCCTCAATACGATGCCGTATTTTAAAAGTCTTAAAGGCCGGCATCGAAAGATAAAGAAGCGTCACTCCCAGTTCCCACCGAGCCTTTACAAGGAAGGCATGATCTTCACTCTTGCAGCAAGGTCTGTCTTGATCAAATTACGGGTATTGCAATGTTTTTTCCGTATTGACTATCTATCTCAACCCTTGCTACTGTCTATCTTCAATTTCAGAAAACACGCAAACCATTATCAGGCTTAAATTATCTATCGATTTGAACGAAAAGTTGCCCAAATTCTGGCCTACACCACAATTGGGCCTTGGCTGATGCGGCTACGCATGACTGAAAGGTTGTGCTAATGAAGTCATGCCATAAATATCAATGGCGCGCTGCCGCCACTGATTTAAAGCGTTACCGCAGCGCACTGGCTTCATTATCGAAACAGGAAGTCGCAGACAGAGAAGAGGACCTATGCGTAGCCTATCAATAAAAATGCAATTGCATCACGCTCTCTCGCTCACCGGCGCATTCGGTTTGCCATCCACCGATGTCGGCACATTCAGCCTGGGCGATAGGTTTCTCTGGAAAAGCAGGAGCGCTAACTTTGGCCAGCATTGCAATGGAATATTTTCAATTACGGTCAGATCACCAGTAAGGCGGCCTCTATGTCAGGTAAAGAGCCATGCTGAAGCGCAATAGTGCAAGATGGCTATCAATGATGATGGTTTTTATCTCGGGATGTGAAGAAAAGAACGTCTATGCGCCCCCACCTCCCCCACAAGTCACAGTGAGCCACCCCCTTCATCAACAGGTCAGCGATTATCTGGAACTTACCGGCAACACCCAAGCTTTTAATACAGTGCAGCTTGTGGCGCGCGTGGAAGGATATCTGGAAAAGGTTTTTTTCAACGATGGCGATCGCGTCAAAAAGGGCCAGCCGCTGTTCCTGATCCAGCAGAACACTTATCAGGCCAAGCTAAAACAGGCGGAGGCTCAGGTGCTCCAGCAAAAAGCCAGTCTCAATCACGCGCAGACTGAATTGGAGCGGTTCACAGAGCTGGTCCGGCAACGTGCGGCGGCTCAGACCGATGTGACCAATTGGCAGTTTCAGCGTGATAACGCCCGGGCCGCACTGGCCGCCGCTGAAGCCAATCGGGATCTGGCAAAACTGGACCTGAGCTACACGCAAGTTTCCGCGCCTTTTGCCGGGCGCATCGACCGTCGCCTCAAAGATCCGGGCAACCTCGTGGGCGCTGGTGAATTTACGCCATTGGCTCAAATTAACCAGGTAGACCCTATCTACGCCTACTTCACGATCAACGAGACGGACTTGCTGAGAGTTATCAAAAAGACCCATATTGGGCCATACGAAGCGGAAAAAATGAAGATTCCAGCCTTTCTCGCGCTCTCCGGCGAGAAAGGCTATCCTCACACTGGTTATTTGGATTTCACTGCCATTTCCGTGACGCCGACAACAGGCACCCTGTTATTGCGCGCCATTTATCCCAATGCCGATAATACGATCTTGCCCGGGCTGTTCGCTCGCGTGCGGCTCCTCGTAGTCAACTCCGAAAAAATGGCGTTGCTCGTGCCGGAAACAGCCGTCGGCCATGACCAACTCGGTTCGTACCTGTTGACAGTAAACGATAATGACGTCGTTGAACGCCGCTCAGTCAAACTGGGCATTGCAGCGGGCGACCTTCGGGTAATCGAAGAAGGGCTCGGCGATCAGGACCGGGTGATTGTGAACGGGCTCCTTCACGCCATTCCGGGCAACAAGGTGAATCCCGTACAGCAGCCTTTAACCGGTGGCGAGAACAATGCAAGCGGGTCCCTGCCGAAGGCCTCTGCGCCATGATCTCTGAATTTTTCATCGAACGGCCTATTTTTGCCAACGTTATCGCAATCATTACCATCATTTTGGGCCTGATTTGCTTTATGAATCTGCCCGTAGCGCAATATCCATCTATTGTGCCGCCGACCGTTCAGGTCACTACACGCTATCCAGGCGCCAGCGCTGAAGTGGTCGCGAGCACGGTGGGCATACCTATCGAACAGGCTGTCAATGGCGTGGAAAACTCGCTCTATATGTCCTCTACGAGCACCAGCGACGGGAGCTATACCCTAACGATCACCTTCAACGTCGGAACCGATCTGAATACCTCCATGACGCTGGTACAGAACCTGGTTAACAGCGCCCTGCCCCAGCTTCCCGCATCGGTGCAGCCTCAAGGCGTGACAGTAAAAAAAGTGTCCACGGATATTTTGCTGGTGGTATCGCTTTATGCGGATGACGAGCGGTTTGATGAAACGTTTCTTTCCAACTATGCCGTCATCAACCTGCAGAATCCGCTGGCCCGCTTGCCCGGCGTGGGCCAGATCGCCGTGCGGGGCGCGGGGCCTTACAGTATGCGGGTCTGGCTGAATCCGGAAAAGCTCAACTATTTCAGCTTGACCGCGCTTGACGTGATCAACGCCATCCAGCGCCAAAATTTACAAGTCGCTGCCGGGCAACTGGGCGCCCCTCCTGCGCCTGCAAACCTGGGCTTTCAATTCACCGTTAATGCGCTGGGCCGTTTGGAGGATGCGGCGCAGTTCGAGCATATCGTCATCAAGAGCGCGCGCGCTGAGTCGGCGCATATCGTGCGCGTCCGTGATGTCGCGCGCGTCGAGCTCAGCCGGCAAAGCTATAGCAATTTTTCCAAGTCCAGCGGCCACAAGGCGGCGTTAATGCCGGTGTTTACCTTGCCCGGCGCCAACGCGCTGGATGTCGCGGACAAAATCCGGCAGGCCATGGCGGTCATGAGCAAGGATTTTCCGCCGGGCCTGAAATACGACATTCATTACGACACCACGAAATTCGTCCGCAGCGCGATCGATGACGTCTATAGGACGCTATTCGAAGCCGGCATCCTGGTGCTTATCGTGGTGGTGGTGTTTCTGCAGAACTGGCGAGCCACGCTGGTGCCTGCGACAACCGTTCCAGTCACCCTCATTGGCGCCTTCGCCGCCATGTTCATGCTCGGTTTCGGCATCAATCTGATGACTTTGTTTGCCTTGATTCTGGCAGTGGGCATCGTGGTCGACGACGCCATCGTGATTGTCGAGAATGCCTCGTATCACATCGAACAGGGAATGGCGCCTAAAGAAGCAACAGTCAAGGCGATGCAGGAAATCACCGGGGCAGTCATGGGCATCACTCTGGTACTGACGGCCGTGTTTTTGCCGGCGGCTTTTCTTCCGGGGATTACCGGGCAGCTGTTTCGCCAATTTGCCCTGGTCATTGCCTCCACTTCCGTCATCAGCGCAATCAACGCCCTGACGCTCAAGCCAGCCCAGTGCGCGCTCTGGCTGCGCCCGGTCCGGGAAAAGAAAGCCAATTGGTTCTCACGGGGCTTTAACAAAGCTTACGGCTGGCTCGAACACGCCTATGTGCAATTAGTCGCCTGGATGGTGAAGCGGGCTTTTCTCATGTTCCTTCTGTTCATATTGATCATTGCTGTGAGCGCCTGGCGGTTCGCCGTTCATCCGACAGGTTTTCTGCCTAACGAAGACCAGGGCTATGCGATGGTGATCACCAAGCTTCCCGAGGCCTCTTCGCAGCCCCGGGTGGCCGCCGTCAGCAAGGCGCTGGATGGCATTCTCGGCAAAACACGCGGATTGGAAGCCTGGGTCACCATCGGCGGCTTGTCCATAATCGACGGCGCGAACGTCCCGAATATGCTAACGACGTTCATCGTTTATGAGGATTGGGACAAACGTGGCAGCGAGTTAAGCCAGGACAAGATCATCGACAGCTTGCACCACCAACTCTCATCAATAGAGGAAGCGATGTCCATTGTGCTGATCCCGCCTCCTATCCGCGGCCTGGGCCAGGGAGGCGGGTTCCAGATGATCGTGGAAGACCGCGAGGGTCTTGGCCTTGGCGAGTTGCAGAAAGCGGTCAATGAAGTCATCAGCGCGGGTAATTCGCAGTCGGGCCTGCAGCATTTGACCTCCACCTTCAGCGCCACGAGTCCGCAGCTTTTCCTGGATATTGACAGAACCAAAGTGGAATCGCTGAATATTCCGTTAAATAATGTGTTTTCCACACTGCAAGCCTACCTGGGCTCCTCCTTCGTCAATTTGTTTAACAAATTCAACCAGGTCTTTCAGGTTTATGTTCAGGCTGACGCGCCGTTCCGTTTGCGGCCGGAAGACATCAAGAACCTGTATGTCCGGAATGAGCAGGGCGAAATGGTGCCACTGGGCACTCTGCTGGACACCAAGCGGACCCTGGGTTCCGAACTGGTGATGCGCTACAACCTCTACCCTTCCGCGCAAATATACGGTGCGGCGGCTCCGGGATTCAGCTCCGGCCAAGCCTTGAACCTGATGGAACAGTTAACCCAAAATATTCTGCCCAAAGGAATGAGTATCGATTGGACGGCAACATCCTTTCAGGAAAAACAGGTGGGCAATCAAGCCTACTTTATCTACGCCCTTTCGATCACGCTGGTATTCATGGTTCTGGCTGCGCTGTACGAGAGCTGGACCAGTCCTCTGGCCGTTGTGCTGGTCGTACCTATGGCCCTGGTAGGAGTGCTCTTGGCGCTGTTAATTCGGGGATTCGACAATAATATTTATACGCAGGTGGGGCTGGTCCTGATGATCGGCCTGGCCTGCAAAAATGCCATCCTGATCGTCGAATTCGCCCGGCAACTGCAGGCCGAAGGGATGTCCGTAACGGAAGCCGCGGTGGAAGCCACCCGTCGGCGGTTCCGGCCCATCGTCATGACTTCGTTCGCTTTTATTCTTGGCGTCGTGCCCTTGCTTGGCGCCTCGGGGGCAGGCGCGGCCAGCCAGCAGGCTATCGGTACGGTGGTTTTTGGCGGCATGTTGTCGTCAACGCTTCTGGCCATACCGTTCGTGCCCGTGCTTTATGTCATTACGCAGCAGTTGGCGGCATGGAAAATTAAAATATCGCCTTAAAATTCAGTCCCTTCGTGCAACCAAATGAATATAACGCCCCATCTCGCGATAGGTGGGCATCCGGCAATGGCGGTATTCCAACTCGAATATTTCATCCAGATCACTTTGTTCGCGAATAGCCCTGGTCATGTAATCATGAAACACCCGAATGCCGGTATGGGCCGTTACGGTAAAGCCCCATTGCTGAAGCTGTTCGATAACCTCATGAGGATACTGCGGATTGGGCGGCGTCAAATTCTTGCCTTTGGCCAAATAAGAGCCGTCGAGCAGGCGCTTCAGGCGCCATTCCCCCTTCAGGGCATTGGTATAAATCATGGCATTGCGGTTATAAAACAGCAGCGATAATGAACCGCCCGGTTTGACCCGATCCGCTATTGTCTGCAGAGACGGCATGGGATCGGCCAGCCATTCCAGCACGGCATGAAACAGCACCAGATCAAATTGGGGCAATTGCTGCGCCAGTTCCTGCGCGGCAGCATGATGAAACTGCGCCGGCAAGCCGGCCTCGGAAAACTGCTGCTGCGCCCGTGCCAGCATTTTTTCCGACAAATCGCACAATGTCAGTTGATGCCCCTGCCCTGCAAGCCACAGACCAATTTGAGCAAATCCGCAGCCGGCGTCCCATACTGTCAATGGCTCATTCCGGTAAAAGCTGTCAAGATCTTCCTTGACCAGCTTAAGCCGCCAGTCGCCCTTGCGCGTACCATAGATTCTTTGCTCAAATCTTTCTATTAGGGAATCAAAATTTCGGTCTTGTGGTTGCATTCAGTGAGTAATTCAGAAGGAATTGTCAGAAAACAGTACATCATGCGTACTGCCGGGCTTGCCGCCCTGTAAATCGATTAGATTATTATAACTGATGTAGATTCAAGATAAAAAAACCTGCCCGAAGGCAGGTAAAAAGTTGAACAAACAAGGACCCGCTTGTTCTTCACCAGGAAGGTATACTCTATTACAGATAGGTCTAGCGATAGTTCTCCATGCACCTAAAGCCAAAGTCACGTTTTTCCATGATGAGCACTTTTCGTAATTTTGAAAACACCCGTTTACCATTCAGCCTGGAAACAACCTCTGCTTACGAACAGCTCCCTGCACCAGTAACGCATCATGACGTGACTTAATTATTGTTAAAGCAATAATCTTGCCAACTTGTATCTTCAGTTCTATCAATGCTTTCAGATTATCGAGCGGCGGTAGTTTGTTGAAAAACCAACAATCGTTGTTGATTCTCTGTTCACGCAGAGGCAGCGCAAAGTGCCAATTCTCAATTTAAATCTGTTGCAAATTACAACCCTTGCCTGCTCTGCTTAATCGCCCACGCCACATCCGCCGCCTGACGGTTTTCCCTGATATCATGCACACGGAATATCTGCACGCCCGCCATAATGCCTAAAGCCGTAGTTACGGCGGTGGCAGTCACCAATTCAGACGGTTCCGATACGGCGCAGATAGCGCCCATGAAGCGCTTGCGACTGGTGCCCAGCAGCACCGGATAACCTGTGGCCACGAACGAGTCAAGATGCGCCAGCAGATCGATATTGTCCTGTCTGCGCTTGCCGAATCCGATGCCCGGATCGATGGCTATTCTCTCTCTTCTAATGCCCGCCTTTAATGCCGCATCAATCTGCTGATGCAGTGCCGCCAGCACTTCCTGCACGACATCATCGTAATAGGGATTGTCCTGCATGGTTTTCGGTGTGCCCTGGCTGTGCATCAGGATGATCGGCGCATCGGTTTCTGCGGCCAGCGCCAGTATGGCCTCGTCATCGCGGCCGGCCGAAATATCGTTGATGATGCCGGCGCCAGCCTCGAGCGCCGCTTTGGCTACTGCGCTCAACGTCGTATCGATACTGATCGGAATATCGGCCGACACCTGCTGCCTGATCGCTTCAACCACCGGTACCACGCGCCGTATCTGTTCATCGGCGGCAACCGGTTCCGAACCCGGCCGGGTCGATTCACCGCCTATATCGATGATGTCGGCGCCTTCGTCCAGCATGCGCCGGGCTTGCCGGACAGCGGCATCGACGTCCGAATACTTGCCGCCATCGGAGAAACTGTCCGGCGTGACATTCAAAATCCCCATAATCAGCGGTTTATCGATATGGCCGAACATGCTTAAGCTCCTGTGCGTATTGCAGTGTATTTATTCAGGTATAATAGAAAAACCATTAATTATACGAAATCTTCCGACTCCGAGTAATGATTAAACCACGTTTAGCCTGGGCTATCACCGGCTCCGGCCATTACATAGAAGAATGCCTGAACTTCCTGCTGACCCTGGATGATGTCGACTTGTATATCAGCCAGGCCGGCGAGGAAGTATTAAAAATGTACAGCATCGATCTGAGCGATATCCGCGCGAAAATGCCGGTCTATCGCGATAAAGCCGCCTCGGCGCCGCCGGTCGGGCATTTCTACAAGGGCCATTACCATACCTTCGTGATGGCGCCGGCCACGTCCAATACGGTCGCCAAGTGCGTGCTGGGCATCGCCGATTCGCTCGCGACCAATTTATATGCGCAGGCCGGGAAATGCAGAGTGCCCAGCATTGTCTATCCTTGTGATACCGCGCCGGAAATGGAAACGACGGCGCCGGGCGGAAAAGTTATGGTTTATCCGCGCCGGATCGATCTGGAAGCGACCGAAAAACTGCGCACATTCGAATATACGACGGTCGTCGACAGTGTCGACGAACTGATCATCAAAGTGAATGAACGGCTTAAGGCCCTAAAATGAGCGAACATATACTCTTTTTGACCGGCAGGCTGGCGGAAAAACAGCTGCATGCGATCCTCGAAAAAATGCAGCCGGAATTTACCTATACGGTGCATGAACTGGGCCTAAAAGTCGCCGCTCTAATGACCGCCGATATGATCGCCCGGCGTCTGACCGATACGTTCGGCGCCGACCGCGTCCTCGTTCCGGGGCGCTGCCGCGGCGATCTGGAGGCGTTATCGAAGGATTTGGGCATACCAGTGGAACGCGGCCCGGAAGAATTGAAGGATTTGCCGCAGTTTTTCGGAAAAGAAGCTCACAAAATCGATTTAAGCCGCTACAGCGTCAAAATCTTCGCCGAAATTACCGACGCGCCCAATATTACGGTTGAAGAAGCCATCAAGCGTGCCTATTACTATAAACAAAACGGCGCTGACGTCATCGACATAGGCTGCCTGCCGAGCACCGATTTTCCGCACATGGAGGCTGTCATCGGCACGCTGAAGCAGGAAGGCTTCACGGTCAGCATCGACTCGCTCGAGGAAGACGATCTGCTCAGAGGCGGCAAGGCCGGCGCGGACTACTTGCTCAGCCTGCACGAAAGCAGTCTCTGGATCGCCGATGAAGTAGAGTCAACACCGATTCTGATCCCCAAAAAACATGAAGATCTGGCTTCTCTGGACCGGGCCATTGAAGGCATGCAGGCCAAAAACCGGGCCTTTATCGTCGACCCGATTCTGGACCCAATCCACTTCGGCTTTACAGCCTCGATCATGCGCTATCATGAAGTCAGAAAGAAATATCCCGACATCGAGATGATGCTCGGCGTCGGCAACATAACCGAGCTGACGCATGCCGACACCCTAGGCATGAATGCCCTGCTGCTGGGCATTTGCTCTGAACTCAACATCAACAGCATTCTGGCTACCGAAGTCAGCAAGCATGCCTGCCGCGCCGTCAAGGAAGCCGATCTGGCGCGCCGCATCATGTTTGCAGCCAAGGAGCACAACATGTTGCCCAAGCATATCGATCCGGGCCTAATGGCCCTGCACGAGATATCGCCGTTCCCGTATCAACTGGAAGAAATCAAGGAAATCGCCGCGCAAATCCGCGACCCCAGTTTCCGCATCCAGATCAGCGCTGAAGGACTGCATATTTTCAACCGCGACGGCTTTCACAGCGCGACCGATCCGTTCGATCTGTATCCCAAATTGCAGGTTGAAAACGACGGCGGCCATGCCTTTTATTTAGGCGTAGAGCTGGCGCGCGCCGAAATCGCCTGGCAGCTCGGCAAGCGCTTCAGTCAGGACCAACCATTGACCTGGGGCTGCGCCGCCAACACGACAGAACCTACCGTCGACCTGCACACCTTCAAGCCGGCAGGCACTACCCTACAAAAAAAATAATGATCCAAGAAACCATAGTCACCACCGTAAACAGCTCTGGGACAGCGCACATCGCACCCATGGGCATCCATGTTTCAAGCCGGCCGAAAGCCGACGAAGTAGTTATCCTGCCGTTCCGGCCTTCGACAACGCTCGACAACCTGCTGTCCAGCCGAACAGCCGTGATCAACTATTGCGATGATGTGCGCATTTTTGCCGGCTGCCTGACCGGACGGCGCGACTGGCCATTGAAGCCGGCCGAGAAAATCAACGGCCAGGCGCTGGCGGCGGCCCTGGCCCATGCCGAAGTCGAACTAGTGCGCGTGGAAGAAGACCCGGTCAGGCCGAAACTGTTCTGCAAAGTTATTCATAGCGTTAATCATGCACCGTTTCAGGGCTTCAACCGCGCCCAGTTCTCGGTATTGGAGGCCGCGATCCTGATCAGCCGCCTGCATAGGCTCCCGTTGGAAAAAATTGAATCCGAAATCGACTATCTGCGCATTGGCCTCGAGAAAACCGCCGGCGACCGGGAACTGGAAGCCTGGAGCTGGTTGATGACCGTTATCGACGCGCATAAAAAGGAGAAGAATGCATGACCGGAATGCTTGCCAGCGTCAACAGCCTGGACGAAGCCGCACTGGTACTGAACTTACAGGCCGACATCATTGACCTGAAGCAGCCTGAGCAAGGCGCCCTGGGCGCTTTGGAAACGGGACTCGTCAGGCAAATCGTGGCCGCCATAGACAGGCGCCGCCCCGTCAGCGCGACGGTCGGCGATTTGCCCATGCAGCCGGAGATCATTTTTGAGGCCGTCAAAGCGATGGCCGAAACGGGCGTCGATTACATAAAGATCGGCTTTTTCCCCGGCGGCGATTGGCTGGGAACCGTAGATAAATTATCGGCATTGACCGGACAGCATGCCTTGATTGCAGTATTGTTCGCCGACGCGCAGCCTGACCTATCCATTATTGCCTATCTCAAAGACGCCGGCTTCAAAGGCGCCATGCTCGATACTATGGACAAGCAAAAAGGCTCCTTGATGCAAGTCATGGACGAAACGACTATCGGGCAGTTTGTGGAACAAACTAAAGCCTGCCAATTGCTGTGCGGACTGGCAGGTTCCCTCAGGCTGGCGGATATCCCCGGCTTAATGCCCTACCAAGCCGATTACTTGGGCTTTAGAGGCGCATTATGCCAGCAGCATAACCGCATCGCGCAACTGGATACAGAGGCGATTGTACAGATCAGGCAGGCTATTGCCGATGCTGCCTAAAACCACCATCACAACCAAAATTCTGATCAGGATGGTCAACGGTTTGTTTTATATCGTTGAGGCCGCGTTCGTCAATGCTCTCAAAATGTTTGCTTATGGACGTGGACCGGATCCTGGACAATTAGATGTCTTTCAATAAGCGATTTTGCTCGGCATTTTCAATACACTGCCTGAATTCATTGACGACATTCATAAACTGCTCATCCTCCCCGATATCCGGCAGATGATTCTGCCCCCGCCGCTCCAGCGCATTGATGACATAGGCTACCGTCACTTGATTGACATCGACGGCAGGCAGATAAACCTCATCGGCATCACCCTCGGTTTTAACCTGGACAACAATTTGGCAGGCCATCAGTTCGGCTAAAGCGCCATGGATAACATAGGCTGGAAGAGCCAGCCGGGATGCTATTTCAAGTGCGCTTAAGGGATCTTGCCGTGCCACGAAATTCTTGATGATTAAATGTGCCGCTTTCAGCGCGATAACCTTTTTCAGAAAAACACTTAAATCCTCGACCTTGTTCTTGCCTTGGTAATCCTCATAGTTCTGCAAATAAAAACTGATCTCGCAGCCGAACAGGACGATCATCCAGCCGATCTGCAGCCAGATGATGAACAAGGGCAAGGCGGCGAAACTGCCGTAAATGGCGTTATAGCTGGACACGCCGATTTGCAAGGTCAGATAGCCCCATTGTGCCAATTGATAGACAACGCCGGTAATCACGCCGGCAATGATGCCCGCCTTGTAATCCACTTTGAGGTTAGGCATAAAAATGAAGGTAAAAGCGAAGAGCGCAGACAAAATAACGACCGGCAATAACCCCAATAGCCTGAGCACCGCCCATGTACCCATCTCCGGCAGGTTGATGGCGTCTACCAGCCAGGTTATCTGTGTTTTCAGAAATACGGTAATACCGCTGGAAATGACCAGCAAGATGGGAGCCAGCAACATGATTGACAGATAGTCGGTTAACTTACGCCCTAACGCCCTGTCTTTGTCTATTTTCCAGATACGGTTAAAGGATCTCTCGATATGACCGATCAATTTGATCACAGTCCAAAACAAAACAATGATACCGATACCGGCCACCACTTCGCCTTGCGTACTGGCCAGCAGATTTTCCGCAAAATCGATTAACTTCAGTGCCAGCGTATCATGGCTGGGCATCTGCTCGAGCAGTTGTTCTTTCACTGTTTTTTCATAGCCGAAGCCCTTCGCGATGCCAAACAACAGGGCGAAAACCGGCACTATCGCCAATAGCGAATAAAGCGTCAAGGCGGACGCTCTCAAAGGTCCTAGGTCGCGATTGAATCCCTCATAAGACAAGAGAATGATTTTTGTGAATTTCAGCATTTTCGCCTTGAATGGCGAGAGCCGCTGTTCGCGCCGAACCCAGATGTCTTCTTTGAAATAATCGATGATATTGAGATTCATGAGCTGGCCTATGGCTGTCGAATTTCGTTGAATCGATATCGATGTTTTTCAAGCGCTATGACTGCTCGGAATGCCGCTAATTCAAAATAAGCCGTGCAGCGGCGCGCTACAGCCATAATCAATTCGTATCCTTACCGCTATAGATTGTATCAACCAGACTCTTAAACCATCGGGGCCTAAACAGCACGATAAACAGACCTATAGTCGCGGTAATCGGAACTGGGCCAATATCCAATATCATCAATAGCAGCAATGTGAAAACGCATTTGATCCTCGTAGCCAAATGACGACCGCTCATGAAAGCACCCGATTGAAATAGAAGTCGATGAATTAAAAGGATTGTAAGTCAATCCGCCCGCCAACAGAAGCTACAATGTATAATGCCATTTAGCGTAAAATACGAGGGTTAAGTACATTGCTTGGCAATAATGCATCGCTAAGCCTTCGCATGTATTGAATTCATGATGAATAATGATCCGTTTGACTGGCGCTCGCCAGCTGATGCGTGACTAAATGACATTAGGTAAAAAACCGGGCAGATGCTGAGAAAGACAGATTATTTCAACAAACGGGCCGCGCCGAAGATTTCGCTTTTGATGAGCGTATTGCCACGGTATTCGACAACATGGTTTCCAGAAACGTGCCTTTTTAATCATGCCTGATGAGTTCTTATTTGTTTATGGCACTTTAAGGCAGGAATTTGCATTGCCCGTGCATGATTTGATGAAACAACATTGCCGATTCCACGGCCAGGGCAGCATATACGGCCATCTTTATCAAGTCGATGATTATCCCGGCGTTATTGCGCCGCCCCATTGCCGCAGCCGGGTGCAGGGAGAACTCTACCGCATCATCAACAAAGATGAGCTTTTTCGGCTGCTGGACGACTATGAGCAGTGTTCGGCAAAGTACCCGAAGCCGCATGAGTATGTCAGAAAGCAGGTGGATATAGCAACAAACAGCGGCGATGTCAGCAAGGCATGGATCTATATTTACAATCGCGCAGTCGCCGGGCTGGCCCGCATCCATTCGGGGGACTACATCAGCCATGTGCGCGGCTTCGGCAAAGTCCGATACAATGCCGTTTAAAATACGTCTGTTACGGTTGCCTGCTTGATTATCAGAGTTTCCTTTTTACTGTTCCTGCTCTCGCTGCCAGTCCTGGTGCTGGCGGAAGTGTTGCTGTGGCTGAAAATTCCCGGTCTGCCTGAGTTGATTGCCAGATTTGGATCAGCCATGTTGTTGAGCGCGCTGCTCATCCTGGTCATGGCCGCATTGCTGGCCATACCTAAATTAGTCATACGCGCCGCGCTCAAATACTTTTCGGCTGGAGAGCGCCAGCAGCGCCGGCTGATGTTCGTTCAAACCCGGCAGGAGCACGTTAGGCAGCTGTTTCATTTCAGAACGTTAAAAGTAAAATACCTGAGTGAAATGCGCAGGAAGCGCCTGTTAAAGGCAAACAACCGCAAGCATATCCGGTCTTTATCGAAATCCATTCATAAAGATCTGCTGTCTATCAAAAAAGAATTGCCGAAAACCACTTTCAAGCAATTGCGGCAGGACAATATCCGCTATCGCAAACGGCAGGATATTGAAGCCCTGTTAAAACTTCAGCAAAAAATCGCCACTCTCGTCTAACGCTTATGTCTGTTTTAAAAAACTGGGTACTTAACCTCGTCAATCTTTTTCATACGGTAAAAAAAGAAAACCTCGACTGGCAGAGTGCCAATCAGGAACAGCAAGCCAAACTCAGGCACGCCCAAGTGCTGGCCGAGAAAACGCTGGAAGCCGACTTGAAAAAGCGCAACGTGCAGCTGGAGCATGACATCGCTTTGCTCAGAACCCGGCATGATGCCGAACTGGCCATGCTGAAAACTAAGTGCCAACAGGACACCAAGGATTACAAACAGTATCTGGATTCACTTGATCAGCTTAAATCTTCAATCCGGACGAGTTACGCGCATCTGCCCGAGGCGGTCGCCTTCACGATCCATCATCACGCGAAATACCTGCTCAACCAGATGTGGGAAGCCGAGGATTTTGAAGAAAAAATGCAACACGAAATGCGCCTGATCAAGTTCATGACCACCGTGCATGAAGATGCCCGATTGCATCTGGAGGGAAAGACGGTCGATAGACTGCCTGAGAAAACCTTAAGTTTGATTCAGGAGCAGTGAATACTTACAGGCTCACCTGACGGTCTGTATATGCATCCATAAAGTGTAAAACCCCGAACTTGATGTGCCGTCACCAATAAACTGATTATCTAAGCCCTGACTGCCCGAGGGATGATTGTTGCATGGAAATTAAGCCGGGTTGGAACAAAATTTGACTCGCCCTACATTAAAGCTAATCGATATCGGCAAAAGGCTGATATTGCCTGGAGAAACTTTTGAAACAGTCTTTTTATGATCTAAATTATTCTGATTTAGAGGCGGTTGTAAATCAAAATAACTTAAACCCCTCAGTGGCGACAGTTCTTTTTAACTGGTATTACAAGAAAAAAGAAAACACTCAGTGCCATAATAAAATTTCTAAATCCTCGTTGGCCTTTTTTGAACAAAATTTTGATTTCTCTCTACCCGAAATCGATACCGTTTATGAGTCACAAAGAGATCGATCAGTAAAATTTCTTTTTAGGCTTCAAGACAATCATAAGGTTGAAACCGTCCTTATCCCGTTTAACAATAAATATTCTATTTGCCTCTCATCGCAGGTCGGCTGCGCAATGAATTGTTCTTTTTGTTTTACCGGAGAGCAAGGGCTTAAAAGAAATTTGACTACGAGTGAAATTGTTGGGCAATTTCTAAAGGCTTGGCGCTGGTTGGCAACAAACAGGCCTGGAGAAGAGAGGATTTTAAATATTGTTTTTATGGGACAAGGCGAGCCTTTACATAATTTTGATGCCGTTAAAAAAGCGTGTGAAATTTTTTTATCTCAACACGGAACTTCAATTGGCGTTCAAAAAATTACTGTCTCAACGGCTGGTTATATTCCTGGGCTTAAAAGATGGAGCCAGGAAGTTCCTGGCGTGAACCTTGCGCTATCCCTTCATTCACCGTTTGAAGAAAAGAGAAATGAACTTATACCCATTAACAAAAAATATCCGCTGGATGAGGTGTTGGCCTATATTGACAAGATACCTTTAAATAAAAAGCAATTTATTACTTATGAATATATTCTGATAAAGGATTTTAATGACGCTCCGGATGATGCTGAAAAACTGGGGATGATGCTGGCTGGAAAAAGCGCTTATATAAACCTGATTCCTTTTAATTCATTCCCGGGATCACGTTACACGCGTCCGGATTTGGATAAGGTTGAAAAGTTTAAGGAAGTTTTGGATGCTTTTAAGATCCCGACTTTAATAAGAGGTGCTAAAGGTGATGACGTATTAGCAGCATGCGGACAACTCAATTCCAATAATCAGTAGGATACGGATCGCGAACGATGCGGTTCGTACCTCACCGCATCCTACCGCACTATCTACTGTGGTTGGCGTACCGATAGGTTGCTGGTATTCCATCGCTTTTTAGATCACTATTCTCCGACCGGTCTTCGCTGATGAGAATATCGTCTCCACGACCCGAATATCGCGCAGCCCTTCCTCGCCAGGCACCAGCAGAGGCTGATTATGTAAAATAGCGAAGGCATCGTCATCCATCTGCCTGGCTTGCTGGCTGTCCAGGAAGGCGTCTAATGTTTTGCCATCGCTGGTTGATCCACGGATACCGCTATACTTCTGGAAGGGTTCCAGTTTATACCAGCCTTTTTCGCAGTCCACGTGCAGGGAATTCATGCTCATAGCGAAGCTTGTCTTGCAATGCGCCTTGATGCCGCTTGGAAACTCGAGATCGAAGGTCATCGTTTCGTCCACATCCTTGAAAACTTCCGGGCGATTCGTCGACTGTTGGGCAGTCACTGCGATCGGCTCCTCCCCACTGCAATAGCGCGCGGCCTGTAGCGAATAAACCCCCATGTCGTACATGGCGCCTCCCCCCATGCTCTTTTTCTGCCGCCAGTGATCGGTTCGATCATGGTAGAAGCCGGCGGCGGCCGATATCGATTTTACCGGCCCATAGGCTCTCTCTTTGCCGAAGCGGATCACGGCCTGGGTATTGGGCTCATGCTGCATGCGATAGCCGATCGCCAGCTTGACCCTGTTATCCCAACAGGCCTTGAGCATCGCTTCGCACTCCTTGACCGTCATGGCCATGGGCTTTTCACACCAGACATGCTTTCCGGCGTTGGCAGCGCGGATGGCGTACTCCGCATGCATGGCATTGGGCAGCACGATATAGACGATATCGATGTCCGGGTTGTTGGCGATCTTATCCATCGCTTGATAGTCATAAATATTCCGGTCAGGAATGCCATAGCGCCGTTTCCACTGCTCGGCTTTGGCCGGTGTCCCGGTGACAATGCCGGCAAGATAACAGTACTTCGTTCGCTGCAAGGCCGGGGCCAGAAGGTTGGTACTGTAGCGGCCCAGCCCCACCAGGGCAACGCCCAGGCGCTCCTTGGCAGGCCGGGCCAGGATATTGAATGGAGGAAGCGCCAAAGCACTGGCGCCCAAAATCACTTGCTTAATGAATCTTCGGCGGGCAGGAAGTTGTTGTTTCATAGAGAGTCCTCGAAAAATGAAGCGGCACACATACCTGTAGATTTTTCCTAAGGAACTACGAATAACGATTGAAAGGGAGCAACTCCGCTCCCGTCAGAAGCATCAATAGCTTTTTTGTTAAGTGAAAAGTATGAAAAAAGTGGCAGCTTGTCAATTTTGCGACAGATCCGCAAATAGAACTTGCTGCGCTTTAATCCCCAGCGCCACGCTTGGGAAAACCGACTGTCTGCGACAACAGCACTTGTTGATCATGGGACAATTCCAGCGCGTCAGCAATGGCGGCACGGTCGATCCATGCGCGAATGACCGTAGACAGGCCTGTGCTCGCGGAGAATAAATAGACATTCTGTGCAATGGCGCCTGCCGCCGCAGAAGCGTAGGATTCGCGTTGAGTGACCGGAACCATCGCCATGCGCCTATGATCGGCCACATAAACCAAATCTAACGGCGCTTCATCGACAAAGTCCTGATAACCCGTTATTCGCCTCAGATCCTGCTTCACCATAAGGTCGAGCGCTTGCCTGCGAGCGTCGTACCAATAAGCTCCCTCAGGAAGTGCCACATAAACATCTATCTCCTGCGCATTTAAGGCCGAAGGTGCGGTACGCCCGCCATCGGGTCTGTTAACGCCATAAGCCGCCCAAAGCAAGTCGGAAAGTAGCTGTAATGGCAAAGCATCAGGCGCAAATTCACGCGACGAGCAGCGTTTGAGCAGCGCCTCCATAAGCGGAAGTCCACCCGCTTTCTGAGGCGGGGGCAGCGCGATCGATTCGGCCGATTTCCCCCGAACGGGACCGGGGCGCAATTGTCCCATCATTCCCAAGACCAATTTAGTCAACGTTTTCACGGTGGTTTCTCCGGATTTGTTGAAGTCAGAAGCGCGGAATCGTTTATGCTTTTTGAGTGAAGTGGGCCTTAAAAATTGCATCAACGCTTGGTTTTTTGCTCAAGACCTTTGGCTGCGTGATCACCAATATCAGCTTTTTCCCGTGCCGATATTATCTCGAGATTAAAAAATGAATAGCTGCTATGTGCCAAGAGCGGTCAATGGATAATTTCAGGTTTATGGCATGTATTTCCAGAAAGCAGTCGTTTAGGACTTACTATATAATTATCTGACATCCTCTCCAGCCGGTTGAATCGTATTAGCGAGATAGTCTGGATCGAAATCTGTAACTCGATTTCTTAGGATGCGGGCAATTTGCTTCATATGACCAGCACGTACCGAGAATATCGCTCCGTACTTTTCTTCGAGAAATGATGCAATATTTAGTGCTTTCTCGTGTTCCTCATCAACTGCAGATTTCGCTCGGGCCGATGTGACGCGGGAACCCATCCAGCGAGTAAGCTCAAACAACTGTGAGTTCGATAGCGCCTCCAATGCGGATACAATATCGTGAGGCTGTATATAAGCCGCAAACAAAGGAGTGTTCTCTTCTGAATCTAGGATCTCCAAGTATTCGTCTGGTGTTTCCTTTATCCTTGACCAGACTGATGCGCTCATTGATAGGTCTCTTTCAGACAAGTATCGCGTGTTTCTTTCTCTCACGTGCTCCAGGATGTCCAGACTATATAAATAGTTATCTGACCAAAGTCGCTCACCGACGGTTACTACATACTCCATCTTTTTGTGATCATAGAGCTCGTCAATTAGCTTAATAAGCCCCTTCTTTGCCTGCTCAAAATCCAAGTCGACCACTCCGCGCTTTATGTCTGAGGTCAAACGGTCAGCAATACGTAACAAGTTCCCGGGATGAGTAATTGATTTTTCGTCAAATACGCTTGAAATTACTGCCTCAAACACTTTCTTACTTTCGTCATCTGGTAAGTACCAGAACTTGAAAGTGTCAATGTAGTACTCGAAAGGCTCTGGAGCCTTCCAGTTGTCAAAAAAATCTACGAAGGCTGATGGACGATAGAATCCGCCGGTCACTAGATTTATTATTGAAGATACCCGCACACCTTCTGACGAATAGAAGATAGCTTCCAGTAAAGCTTTCGGGATGGGCGACGCACTATTGTCCTCATCCTGACTGGGATCATAGCCCAGTTTTTTCATGAGATCTAAAGCATCTCGGTCATCGTATTTCAGGATGGAAGACAGAAACAATCCGTCCGCCGCCTTCATTTGAACTAGCTTTGTTGCTGCAAGCGTGATCTCAAAGAACGCGAGCGCTTTAGTTGGGGAGGTATGAAAAGCATCCAAGTTGTGCATTGCTACATCACCACACAACTGGAAAGCATCAGCGAGCAGTCGAATGTTCTGGCACTTTATGTGCTCCAAGAACTGAATCATGCGTGGAGTATTTTCGCTGATGAGCTTTGCTAATATTTCCTTAGCTTCAAGGCTCCCAATTGATGCGATGTCTAAGGAAATCGACAGCAGTCGTGTTGGACTATGCGCTAGGGTGTAGACATAGCGCACAGTCTTTGTACGGGCACGTTGAAATTCAGTACGTTGGCTCTCTGGTATTTTCGACAGGTCGCCGACCAAAATACACTTTGTACCGTCATGTTCAGCCAAGCCGTTGATGTACCCCAAACAGACGCCGATGTCTCCTTGCCAGCGCTCGATGTCATCGAAACACAGAGTAAGCTTTTTTGCTTGATCAAGTGCTCGTTTTTTCCACTTCCGGAGACCGTATTGAACGGCATATCCCAACCCACCTATCCGTACTCCGTCCGTTAATTCAGAACTCGCCGTATTCAATAAACCTGAAAAAATTCCTGCGTCATCCTCTCCCAGTCTAGATGCAGATGTGAATATAGCAGATTCAATGCCGTCTATACTGCTTAGACCATAGAGCGACACGTACAAAAAGTTGGAATCATCGATGATGTCTCCAATGGCGTTCTGAACCAAATATGTTTTCCCTACGCCCCATTCACCGTCTATCGCGATGGCGTAAGGAGTTCTGTCCGCAGCGATGTATGCGCGGATTGCATCCAAGATATCCGATGTCATATCCGAATTAAAACTCATAACATTGACACTGATTCATAACAAAGTATTAGAAAGCTCCAGTATTTCAACCTTTGGGGATGACTTATTTTCTCCTAGCTTAACAGCCGTCCGGTATTCGGCTTAAATAAAACATTTCAGAAATTGCCATGAGAGACTCTTAAGGGTCGATTTGAACCATTCATGGCCTTATACAATTGAGACTAATTTTGGCAACTGTCCGGTCAAACCCAGATTTTTACAAAAACACGAAGGGCACGAAGAAAAGTCAAAAGAACGTCATGCTCCTCGTGTCCTTGGCAACTGCTCCCTCGTTGCTAAGCCATATATGGATGTAGCGAATATCGAAAACGCATTAACGTCATGGATAGCATATAGTAGCGCACCAACAGTAGGCGCGCTAGACGACGCAGAAGCAGTTTTCGACCGGCCTCACTCATCCATGAGTCCTTCATGGTTAATCAACTATCTATTCAGCCTGGCTTTCAAAAAGTCGATAATTTCCGTAAACGGAATTTCCTGGCTGTCCTGCTCCGTTCTGGCCTTGTACTCGACCGTGCCCGTATCCAGGCCGCGATCGCCGACGACGATTCGGTGCGGGATGCCGATCAGTTCCATGTCCGAGAACATGAAGCCGGCGCGAACCTTACGGTCATCGAACAACACCTCGATACCGGCCGCCTGCAGGTCCTGATACAGCTTTTCGGAGGCTTCCTTCAGGCGCTCGGATTTATGCATGTTCATGGGGCAAAGCGCAACCTGGAACGGCGCCAGGCTGTCCGACCAGATAATGCCTTTGTCGTCGTGATTTTGCTCGATGGCCGCCGCCACCACGCGTGAAATGCCGATGCCGTAGCAGCCCATGATCATGGTCTGGTTTTTGCCGGCCTCATTGATGATGTCGGCTTTCATTGCAGCGCTGTATTTGGCGCCCAACTGGAAAATGTGCCCGACTTCAATGCCGCGCGCCAGCGTGATCGTACCCTTGCCGTCCGGGCTGGGATCGCCTTCGACGACCGTGCGAAGGTCTTCGATTTGCGCAGGCAACGGCAGATCGCGCTCCCAGTTGACGCCTTGATAATGCTTGCCGTCCTGGTTGGCGCCGCAGACGAAATCAGACATCAGCCCGCGTAGGGCGCATTAGCGATAGCGTGATGCACCGAATGAAAAAAAGCTAACATGCTGCGGAATACGCTACGCTATTCCGCCCTACGAGCTACGAGCTACGAGCTATTGCACCCTGCAAGCTAAAGATCCATCTTTGCAATCGCTTCGGCTGAAGGTTTAACGAAGAAATAAAGCAATCCGATAAAGGCAATGATTCCGCCCGCGATTAAAAGTTCTTCTGACTTGGCTTGCGTCAACATCGCTATACACACCACTAAACCAGCCGCCGGAACAAACGCCGGCACTTCGAAACGGCTCTTCACTTTGTCTTTCCTCTGTAAGAGAATGAGGGCGAGGTTCACGAGCGAAAAACAACTAAGGAGTAAAACACTGGTCGCCCGCGCTAAATCCGAAATGTCTCCGCTCAAGGCTAAAATCAGAAGCACCACGAGCAAGATTAGAATTGCTCGATGCGGAGTTAACCGTTTCGGATGAATATCCGCCAAAAATTTTGGTAGAAGCCCTTGGGATGACATGCCATAAAGAAGGCGCGAACCCATCACGTAGTTTAAAAGTGCGGTGTTCGATACTGCGATGAGCGCAATCAGACTAAAAACCACCGGCGGAAACCAAGGGGCTGCCTTGCCGATCACGTCAACGAGCGGCTGTTTCGATGCCGCCAGCTCCGTTGCAGGGATGACCGAAACAGCGACAATGCTGATCGACATGTAGATGAGGGACGAAATTGCCACCGACAGAAGTAGGCCCTTTGGCAATGTCCGCTCGGGTTCGACAACTTCCTCACTCACGTTCAGCATATCCTCAAAGCCCACAAAAGAGTAAAAGGTAAGAACGGCTCCGCCTAGAAGAATAGGAATCGAGAGATCGCCGATTGGATTTTGCACCGTAGTCGCATCGAGATAATTGACGCTGCCAACGAAACTTAACCCCATTAAAATAATAAAAAGGAGACCGCAGATTTCAATTGCGGCTAGAAAACTATTGGTCCAAATCGTTTCCCGAATACCCATAAAAATAATAATGGCTAAAGAGAGCGCTAATCCAATAATAATAACGGGCTCTGAAAATAGAGGGAAAAGTCCTGAAAAATAGCCGGCAAAAACTCGGCACGCGGTAGCCATCGAAGTAAGACCGGACGCAAGTACCGCAAGGCCCACGACATAAGCCAAGAAATGACTCCCGAAAGCTTTATGCGTAATGTAAGCGGCGCCCCCGGCACGCGGGTAGCGCGAGCTTAACGATGCATAAGAAAGTCCAGTAAGCGAGGCGGCGATCATGCTCACCATAAAGGCCACCCAGATTGCGTTGCCCATGAGGCCTGCGGCTTTCCCGACCAATCCATATATGCCCGCCCCCAAAATATCGCCCACTCCATAAAGAACGAGCGGCCACAAAGTAATATGTTTTTTTAAGCTCGCTTTATGGGTTGCCATTTTTTCATGGTTCCTACTGTAAACCTGAGTTCCGCAGTTGAAGCAGTTTAAAGGATTATCTTTTTTGTCTAATGTTCAAAATAGTGCCATAGCCCGGGTATTTCTTGGAACCATAAAGAGCTCGTAGGATGCGCTGAACGCAGGGATGCGCATCAATCGCGAACAATGAGGTTCGTATCTCACCGCATCCTACCCGCTGGGGCTAGATATCCCCGGTTATCCGATTAGACGGTTTTTTTAAACATCAAGGGTGTCTGCCTTCAATTGATTGTAAGCTCATATTATCGTATTGACAGATCATTTTATTAATTATCGTTCAACCATTTCACTGACATAGTATTTCAAAAACAGTGTCATATTTTTGGGCTTTTCAGTTGGATAATCCAAATCAGATTGAACTTCGATTAAGAATGAGCCAATTCCCACGATAAATATTAATGCACTACCAAGCAAAATCCCCAGCCATTGAGATTTAAAATATCGATTCACTAAATACAGGCTGGTTGCTGCTGTGATGTAAAGGACAATGAGTAGTATGGGTGCTACAAAGAAAACCAAAAAACTATTATTGGCCGCCATATTAACTCCGATGTCGTAGTATTTCATATACATGCTCATGAGACTTAGAGATAGCAAGGCGACAGGAAAGGGCAGCAGGAAATATAAAATTTTGCCTATTGAAAAAATCGGTGATGGGTTAAATCTGTAATTAGGCATGAATATCCACGCCAAACTCAACCTTGTTAATCAGCAATCCGATAACCGTATCATGCAGGACTTCCAACTTCGAAAAGCCGATGGTTTTTCGTGCCAGTCGCTTAACCCACGTTCTGAAATTCAAATTTTTAATTACCCAACTATAGATTTGGCCGTAAATAATTTCCCGGTTTTCGGGTGCAATAGTGTGTAAGGGCGAATGAATTCGCCCTTACATGATTCATCGACAAATCGAAAAGTTATTTTTAACCCAATCCTATCTATTCAGCTTGGCTTTTAAAAAGTCGATAATTTCCGTAAACGGAATTTCCTGGCTGTCCTGCTCCGTTCTGGCCTTGTACTCGACCGTACCCGTATCCAGGCCGCGGTCGCCGACGACGATGCGGTGCGGGATACCGATCAGCTCCATGTCCGAAAACATAAAACCGGCGCGGACTTTTCGATCATCGAACAACACCTCGATGCCGGCCGCCTGCAGGTCCTGATACAGCTTTTCGGAGGTTTCCTTCAGACGCTCGGATTTGTGCATGTTCATGGGACAGAGCGCAACCTGGAACGGCGCCAGGCTGTCCGACCAGATAATGCCCTTGTCGTCGTGATTTTGCTCAATGGCCGCCGCCACCACGCGGGAAATGCCGATACCGTAGCAGCCCATGATCATGGTCTGGTTTTTGCCGGCCTCATTGATGATGTCGGCTTTCATTGCAGCGCTGTATTTGATGCCCAACTGGAAGATATGGCCGACTTCAATGCCGCGCGCCAGCGTGATCGTACCCTTGCCATCCGGGCTGGGATCGCCTTCAACGACCGTGCGAAGATCTTCGATTTGCGCAGGCAACGGCAGATCGCGTTCCCAGTTGACGCCTTGATAATGTTTGCCGTCCTGGTTGGCGCCGCAGACGAAATCAGACATCAAGGCCGCGCTGCGGTCGGCGATAATTTTTATATCCAGCCCGATCGGGCCGATGGAGCCGGGCTTGCATCGGCAGGCACTGCTGACTTCCTCATCGCTGGCAAAGCTCAGCGGTGCGGCAATGCCATCAATTTTTTCGGCCTTGATCACGTTCAGTTCGTGATCGCCTCTTAACAGCAAGGCAACCAGTGTACCCTCTTCTTCGCCTCTCACTATCAAGGTTTTCAGGCACTGCTGCGGCGAAATGTTTAAAAAGCGGCTGACTTCTTCAATGCTGTGCTGATCGGGCGTATCAACCAGCGTCAATGCGGCGGCCGGCTGGGCGCGCGATCCTGCCGGCATGACGGCTTCGGCCTTTTCGACATTGGCCGCGTAATCGCTCTCGGTCGAGAAGGCGATGGCGTCTTCGCCGGAATCGGCCAGCACGTGGAATTCATGCGAAACGGCGCCGCCGATAGAGCCGGAATCGGCAATCACAGCGCGGAACTTCAAGCCGAAACGATTGAAGATATTGGTGTAAGCCTTATACATGACATCGTAGGTTTCCTGCAGCGAAGCCTGGTCGAGATGGAATGAGTAAGCATCCTTCATGACGAATTCGCGCGAACGCATAACGCCGAAGCGCGGGCGGATTTCGTCGCGGAATTTGGTTTGCACCTGGTAATAAGTAATGGGCAATTGCTTGTAGCTTTTGATTTCGTTGCGCGCCAGATCGGTGATGATTTCCTCATGCGTAGGTCCCAGGCAGAAATCGCGGTCGTGGCGGTCTTTCATGCGCGCCAGTTCCGGGCCGTACTGCTCCCAGCGGCCGGTCTCCTGCCATAATTCGGCCGGTTGCAGTGCCGGCATCAGAACCTCCAGCGCGCCGGCTTTTTCCATTTCCTCACGCGTGATTCTTTCCACTTTGCGTAATACCCGCAACCCCAACGGCAGCCAGGTATAAAGCCCGGCGGCCAGTTTGCGGATAAGTCCGGCGCGTATCATCAGTTGATGGCTGGCGATTTCGGCATCGGCCGGGGTTTCTTTAATGGTATTGAGTGGAAATTGAGTAGTACGCATTCTGTTCTTGAACGATGAAAAATTGAAAACTGCTATTTTACAGAGTTAATACGGGTTTAGTCATCCCGTTATCTCGGCGCTTGCCTGCCTGATCATAAAAAACGGATATGCTGCTGAAATGGCCATCCCCTGCCAGCATAGCAAGAGGATGGCATTTCTTGTACACCCCATCATTTACTGCGTTTTTTCCAGCCTCATTTGTTTCAGGTACTGCACGATATCCTGGGCCTCATCTGGCGTGATAAGGCTCTCAAACGAAGGCATTTTCGTGCCGGCCCTATAGGCAGTCGCATTGCGTATGAATCCAGGCAGCTCCTGCTCCTTAAAATACTCGGTAACGTTTTTCGGCACATTCAGTTCCGGACCGACCTCGCCCCCGGCAAGATTCACCGAATGGCAGCGAATGCAGTAGCGGCTGAACAATTTAAAGCCGTTGTTGATCCGGTCATCAGCCTTGGCGGGCGCAGCGGCACCGAAATAGGTCATTGCAGGTTGCAATGACAGCGAAACCAGTTGAAATGGCCAGGGATAGCGCCACTCATCCAGTCCTTTTTTCGGCCAAACCAGATAAAATGGCGCCGGCGTGACAGTTTGCTTGCCGAATTTAAATTCCTGCCATTTTTGGGGCTCGGCGGCGTTGTCCTTGAAAGCAATAAATCCCTGCTCGGCCATCGCATCCTGATAAGCCATGGACACGTTATAGCCATCGGCGGCTGTAAATACGACCACCAGTTCATCTGCTTTCAAAGAAGGCGGTGCGGGAATTTTTTTCAGGATTTCCGAGAGCGGATAAGCCTCGTATTCCTTAGCTGATTTATAGACAGGATCATGATCGATTTTTACCGTTTCCGGTTTGGGCAACTGTGCGGGATCGGCCTTGAGCAGATTGAAATTCGGCCAGTCCGCAGCCGGGCTTAATTGGGGCAGTAATAGCAGCACTGCCAAACTGAGCAATTGTCTTATGCGTGTCATGTTAGGGTCTCTTTCTGTCTTTATTAACAAGTTTTTCTGGCAAATGACCTGGTTGTTAAATCTTATCGCAGGCTTTTTATGTTTTCCCTATACCAGGCAAAACCGAGTTTTTCTTAACCGGCTTAGGATCACCAGCAGTGATTTTTTCTTCTTGGCGCACGCTCATTAATATTCTTATCAATTTGCTTTCATCAAGCGGCTTGGTTAAATAAAAATCAAACCCGGCATTCAATGCTTCCATTATCTTATGGTCATCGGCATAGGCGCTGATAGCGGCGATTTTTAGCGGATTGTGCTGGCTTCTTATAATTTTCACCAATTCCAGACCGGTCATGACCGGCATATTAATATCTATAAGCGCCACCTGATAGTCTCGTTCGCTGATTAATTGCAACGCATCCTGGCCGTTTATGGCTGAATCGACGACACAGCCATACTGCTCAAGCATATTGGCCAGCAATAGCAAATTAATCTCGCTGTCATCGGCAATCAATACGCGTGTGGCAGTATTTCTCTCGGCTGAGACCTGTTTCTGAGGGATTGCGTCATACTGATTTCTGGCGCTGATCGGCAGCGGCAGTGAAACTGAAAAAATACTGCCTTTGCCGAGCTGACTGGTGACGGTGATATCGCCTCCCATAAAATCGACCAGTTCGCGGGTAATGGCCAAGCCGAGGCCCACCCCGTCCCTGACAAAATCAGAGGCATTGATCTGCACAAAAGGTGAAAAAATCTGTTCCAGATCCTTTTGAGCAATTCCGCAGCCTGTATCGCCAACGGAAACGATCAAATTGCCGTTATAGTAGCTTGACGTGATGCTCACGCTGCCGTAATCAGTATATTTGATGGCATTGCTGAGCAAATTGACAAGGATTTGCCGGATGCGCGTTTCATCCCCTTTCAAATACCGGTGCGTGACTTCATTGTTGACAATTAAAACCAGATTTTTTTCATCGGCTTGCAATTTGAAAACTTCAACCAGATTGGACAGCAGGTGTTCGAAGTCAAAATTCCCGATATCGATTTTAATTTTATTGGACTCAATCGCTGAAATATCGAGAATATCGGTAATCAGCGTCAGAAGATTATCGCTGCATTGCTTGATGATATTGACGTGCTTTTTAACGTCCTCAGGGAGTGAGGATCTCTTCTGCAACAGTTGCGTAAAACCCAGTATGCCGTTCAACGGCGTGCGCAACTCATGACTGATATTGGCCAGAAACTGATTTTTGGCATTATTGGCCGTTTCGGCGGCATTTTTTGCCTGCAGTAGCGCCGCTGTCCGTTCCTCGATAATGGATTCCGTCCGAAAATAACGCCCCGTCAGCATCAAAAGGCCGATGCCGAGTAAGCTGGCAAACAGCAAGCCACTGAATAAAACCCACCATATCGGCCAGCAAATGCGGGAATTTTCCAAAACCAAATCATGGTAAAAACTCAATCGCCATTGTTGATCAGCGACTGAGAATGCGTATTGTTCGGAAGCTTTGACCTGCTGCTCTCCAGCATTGGAATAAATGATCTTTTTCTGGTTCTCTGCGCCTTTAGAAGTACTGATAGTCAAGAAACTGCCTGTTGTATTCAATTCATTGAACGATTCACGCACCAGTTCATCAATCGAAATACTGGTTACAATGGCTCCCCGCAGCAGCTTTTCATTGTCTTTTGCTTTGTTAAAAACAGGCGTCACCAGTTTAACCTTATCACCATCGACCAAGAGGTATCCAAATTCGGACGAGGTAAAATCACCTTTTAGCAGGTGGCTGGGATTTGCCGGAAATACCGAATCAGTGTTTGGAAAGCCGGTTATTCGCTTGTTAAGTATGGAAGTGAATTCAATATTGCCGACGCCTGCCGATATATGGCTTATCCATGTCAGCGATTCTATCTCTTTAAAAGGAGACAATGCCTGCTTGGTAAACATTGCGAATTCCTGATTTTCAACATTATCGGAACCCGCAAAAAAGCTCCGGACACTGTTAATGGCATGCAGATCGCCATGAATACGTTTTTTTAAGGCTTGCGATAAGGTAATGACCTGATTTTTGAAATTTACCTGAAGCTGCTGCTGATCGACCTCTCGCACATACGAAAAGAATACAACGACTAAAGTGATCGCAATAACAAGCGGTACGCCTACTGAAACCAGGCGCTTGCGCCATATATGTTCAGGCTGGGCGAAAACAATCAGCGTCAACGGCGTGAATACCAATACCCCCATGGTATCGCCGACCCACCAACTGACCCAATTGATGGGAATTTCAGATGCCGAAATGATGCCCGCCAGGCTCATGGCGATCATGGCTATGGTTGACGGTAACAGACAACTTAAGGGGCCGCCAAGCAACATGAAAAGCAGAATGCTTTTATCTTCAACCAGCAGATTTGGAAAACCGATAAAACGTTTTATCAGATAAGTGCCGGCAACGGCGCAGGACACTGCCCCTAAGCCGGTTACCGCATAAATAAGCAGCGATTCTTCCCTGAAACCGAAAGCCCAGGCGCTGATGCAGAAATTGCCTATAAATATACCAGGCCAAATCCGCTTGCCCAGCAGGAGCATTGCCGCCAGAGAAATGCCGGAAGGCGGCCACAGCGCGCCGGCATTACTGGGCGGAACTTTAAGCATTTGGCCCAGTAAGCCAGAGGCAAAGTAGGCGCCGGCAATAAGCCCGATTAATAACAGATATTTTGATAGACGGATCATTGCAAAACCGAAGGTCATGTTCTGGTTATTATCAACGTAAATATGGTTTTGTTTGCACTATGCCTTATTTTTTTAAAAAGCATAACTGAATAAAAAGCGCCTAAATAGCTACTAACAAGAAAACGGCCATTAAGGTAAAATAGTCCTATCCCATCACATTGACCCGCAATATACAAGGACCTCTTACAGAGGCATCCTGGAATAAACTACATGTTGAGAATCACTGAACTTAAACTCCCTCTCGATCATCCGGAAAGCATGATCAAAACCGCTATTCTCGATCGACTTGGCCTCAGCGCAGAACATTTGATCAATTATAGAATATTTCGCCGCGGTATTGATGCTCGCAATCGGGATTCGATTTTTCTTATTTATACCATCGATGTTGAAGCCGACAATGAGCAAGCCTTACTGAAGCGCCTGCGCGACGATCCGCATATCGCCTTAACGCCGGACACAACTTATCGCTTTGTTGCCCATGCGCCCAAGGATCTGCCGTCTCGCCCCGTCGTGATCGGCACCGGGCCCTGCGGACTGTTTGCGGCTTTAATTCTGGCCCAGATGGGTTTTCGGCCCATCATGCTGGAGCGCGGCAAAGAGGTGCGCGAGCGTACTAAAGATACTTTCGGCCTTTGGCGCAAAAGCGTATTCAATCCCGAGTCGAACGTACAATTCGGAGAAGGCGGCGCCGGCACTTTTTCCGACGGCAAACTCCACACCCAAATCAAAGACCCCAATCATTACGGCCGCAAGGTGCTGACCGAGTTTGTCAAAGCCGGCGCGCCTGCTGAAATTCTCTACCTCAGCAAGCCGCACATCGGTACGTTCAAGCTGGTGTCGATGGTGGAACAGATACGCGCAACCATCGAGTCATTGGGCGGCGAGATACGCTTCCAAAGCCGCGTGGATGACATCGACATCGACAACGGTCAGGTGCGCGGCGTCGTACTCGCCAATGGCGAAACGATTCGCTGCGATCACGTCGTGCTGGCCGTCGGCCACAGCGCACGGGATACCTTCAAAATGCTTTATGATCGCGGCGTTTACGTTGAAGCCAAGCCCTTTTCCATCGGCTTTCGCATAGAACATCCTCAATCGTTGATCGATACCTGCCGTTTCGGCAAAAATGCGGGCCATCCGCTACTGGGTGCTGCCGATTACAAACTGGTCCATCATTGCCGCAACGGGCGCTCTGTCTACAGCTTCTGCATGTGTCCCGGCGGCACGGTGGTGGCGGCCACATCCGAGACAGGCCATGTCGTGACCAACGGCATGAGCCAATATTCGCGCAACGAGCGCAATGCCAACAGCGGCATTGTCGTCGGTATTACACCGGATGATTATCCGGGCCACCCTTTAGCCGGCATCGAGTTCCAGCGCCGCTTGGAAGCTCATGCCTTTGATCTGGGCGGCAAAACCTATGAAGCGCCGGGGCAACTGGTAGGCGACTTCCTGGCCAAGCGTCCCTCGGTTGCGCTGGGTTCCGTGCAGCCCTCCTATACGCCGGGCGTGCACTTATGCGATCTGAGTTCTGCCCTGCCCGATTACGCGATAGAAGCGATACGCGAAGCCATTCCGGCATTTGATAAAAAAATAAAAGGGTTTGCTATGCACGATGCCGTACTGACCGGCGTTGAAACGCGAACATCATCCCCTGTGCGCATCAAGCGCAACGCCGACTATCAAAGCCTGAATACCAGAGGACTGTATCCAGCAGGGGAAGGTGCGGGCTATGCGGGCGGCATTCTTTCCGCGGCCGTAGATGGCATCAAGGTAGCCGAAGCGCTAGCCTTGGAGATGGTCCGCAACCCGGAGGGGGTCGCTTAAAAAACGGTCAGAGACAGGGTGCGAGCAATACATGATGTACCCTGTTTGGACTATTTTGACCGTTTGGTAGTATTAAATACAAATGAGGTAACGATACCGCGCTTGTCAAACCGAATAAGCAGATCTTCCGTGCTGGCATCCTCGAACAGGCTGTAGTGGTAAATTCCGTAAGTCCAGGTTCTCAAGCCATCCTCTATGCCGGTTCTCCAGGGATTGCCGAAAGTGGCGCGCACATCATTCTGAGTGGTTTCGCCAATTTTAATAGTTGAAACCTGACCGGCAGGAAACTCATGGCCGACTGTGGCGCACCCCGAAACAGATGAAAGGAACAGGGCCATAACCAGACCTCTGGCTATTTTCCTCAATGATCCGGAAGAAACCGCTGCATACAAGACGTCAATTTTCATTATTATTTTATTAATCTTAAAATCCATTATCCTGATATTAAAATAAATATCTGTCAAATTTGCTGTTTATTTATGCGAATAAATGCATGTTTTTGATATATTCTGGCGTTATAAAAATATATAAGTTTATTGCGTAAGCTTGGTTTTAATTTAAACTTTGCCAATAAATTGCTCACCCACGGAAAAAATTGTCGCGGAAGAACGCGCCTTAACCTGAAATTTTCCATTTAACCAGACAGTCTCCAAATCATTTTAAATGGCTATTAGGCCCCTATCAGACATAAAAATTTTCAGCAACTTGACCAAAAAATCCCGACACCTGCGAAACAGAGGCTTCCGGTCATTGCCGCTAAGGCTCGTACTGCGAAATACGGCGCTTTATCTGCTGCTGACTTTTCTGGTTACGTCTATCGCACTCTGCGCATTATTGCGCTGGTGCCCTGCTCCCACATCGGCATTCATGCTCTACCGGCATTTTGAAGATTTGGTCGACGATCAAACGTTTAAATCCATTGACTACACTTGGGTCAGTTCGGAAAAAATTTCTTCCAATGCTTCGGCGGCCGTGATTGCCTCCGAAGACCAGCGGTTTTTCCAGCATTCCGGATTTGATCTGGATTCCATACAGTCTTCAATTGATGTCTATATGGATGGCGGCAAACTGAGAGGGGCAAGCACCATCTCCCAGCAGGTGGCCAAAAATTTATTCCTGACTCCCTCAAAAAGCTTTTTGCGCAAAGGACTGGAAGTCTGGTTCACGATATTGATCGAAATAATGTGGACTAAGGAGCGGATATTGGTCATGTATTTGAACATAGCTGAATTCGGCGATCATTTGTTCGGCATAGAGGCCGCCAGCCGCTACTATTTCGACATCCCTGCGAAACAGCTCAGCCGTGCTCAGGCCGCGCTCCTGGCGGCCACGCTGCCCAATCCGATCATACTGCATGCCAACCGCCCTTCTAACTATGTACTCAAGCGGCAACACTGGATTCTTCGGCAAATGCAAAATCTTGGTTACCGCCCTATCAAGAACCGGTAGTGATATTAACCCTAGCTGGCGCAATACAATAAATTTCAAGCAATTCTGGCATTAACTGCCTGATCAAATTAGAATAGAAGGTTTCTTATTGAGTTGTCTCAATAACTATACCGTGGTATTCCCATTCCTGACGGATTATTAATGACTGATTATAAACTGACCCATCTCAAACAGCTGGAAGCTGAAAGTATTCATATTATTCGTGAAGTAGCCGCCGAATTTGAACGCCCGGTGATGTTGTATTCTATCGGCAAGGATTCCGCCGTCATGTTGCATCTGACCATGAAGGCTTTTTATCCCGGCAAGCCCCCTTTCCCTTTGATGCATGTCGATACGACCTGGAAATTCAAGGAAATGATTGAATTTCGCGACCGTATGGTTAAAGAACTCGGTCTTGAATTGCTGGTCCATGTCAACCAGGACGGTGTCGACCAAGGTATCGGGCCATTTACTCATGGCAGTAAAAAGCACACCGACGTCATGAAAACCGAAGGACTCAAGCAAGCGCTGAACAAATACCGCTTTGATGCCGCCTTTGGCGGCGCCCGGCGCGACGAAGAAAAATCCCGTGCGAAAGAACGCGTTTATTCTTTCCGGGATAAAAATCATCGCTGGGACCCTAAAAACCAGCGTCCGGAATTATGGAACATCTATAACGGCAGAATCGATAAAGGCGAAAGCATCCGCGTCTTCCCGCTTTCCAACTGGACCGAACTGGATATCTGGCAATATATTCATCTGGAAAACATCCCGATCGTGCCCTTGTATTTCGCTAAGGAACGCCCCGTTGTCAATAAGGACGGCATGCTGATCATGGTCGACGACGACCGTATGCCGATCGGCCCGGACGACAAAGTGGAAATGAAAATGGTGCGCTTCCGCACCTTGGGCTGCTACCCATTGACAGGCGCAGTCGAATCGACCGCCACTACGCTGCCTGAAATCATTCAGGAAATGCTATTGACCACAACCTCTGAACGCCAGGGACGACTGATCGATCACGACCAGGCCGGTTCCATGGAGCAGAAAAAGCGCGAAGGGTATTTTTAATATTGCCCGCCACTGCAACCAATAACAGGAATTCAGAGAAACAATACTATGTCACACCAATCAGATTTAATCAGTACCGATATCAATGCTTATCTGGCGCAGCATGAGCGCAAGGAATTGCTGCGCTTCCTGACTTGCGGCAATGTCGACGACGGCAAAAGCACATTGATCGGCCGCCTGCTGCATGACTCCAAGATGATCTATGAAGATCAGCTGGCCGCGGTTCAGGCCGACAGCGCCAAATCCGGCACCACGGGCGCCGGCAAGATCGATCTGGCCTTACTGGTTGACGGCTTGCAGGCGGAACGCGAACAGGGCATTACCATCGATGTCGCTTATCGCTATTTTTCCACCGCCACGCGCAAGTTCATCATTGCCGACACCCCGGGGCATGAGCAATATACGCGCAATATGGCCACAGGCGCCTCGACCTGCGATCTGGCCGTCATCCTGATCGACGCGCGTTACGGCGTGCAGACCCAGACCAAGCGCCACAGCTTTATCGCTTCCCTGCTGGGCATCAGGCATATCATCGTCGCAGTCAACAAAATGGACCTGGTGGACTACAGCGAAGAAACCTTCAATAAAATCAAGGCCGACTATCTGGCGTTTACCCAATCGCTGGATCTGCACGATATTACCTTTATCCCGCTGTCGGCGCTGGACGGCGACAACGTGGTCAACCGCAGCGACAATATGCCCTGGTTTACCGGCGTACCGATGATGGAAGCGCTGAACACCATTGAAATCGCCAACGACCGCAATTTCGACGACGCGCGCTTCCCCGTGCAGTATGTCAACCGCCCCAACCTCGACTTCCGCGGTTTCTGCGGCACGGTAGCATCAGGCATTTTCCGCAAGGGCGACCGCATTACTGCCTTGCCGTCAGGTAAAAGCAGCAAAATCAAGGCCATCGTGACTTATGATGGCGAGCTTGATCAGGCTTTTCCGCCAATGGCCGTAACCCTGACGCTGGAAGACGAAATCGACATCAGCCGCGGCGACATGATTGTCGGCGCTGAAAAAACGCCTGCCACGGTTGCGGATAAATTCAAGGCGAGCATCGTCTGGATGGCCGAGCAGGCCATGACACCGGGCCGCCAGTACATCATCAAGCTGGCCACGCGCAACGTGCCCGGCTCCATCTCGATGATTCACCACCGCATCGATGTCAATACGCTGGAACACCATGACGCCAACGAATTGAAACTCAACGAGATCGGCTCCTGCACGGTTTCAGTCAACGCGCCCGTAGTATTCGATCCCTACAAACGCGTTAAAGGCAGCGGCTCGTTCATTATCATCGACCGGCTGACCAACGGCACGGTGGGTGCCGGCATGATCACCGGCCATACGGAAGATGAAGTTCAACAGCCGGTCAGCGCGGCGGAACGGGCGGCCCGGTTCAGCCAGACGGCAACGGCTATCGCCTTGACTGGCGCCAATGGCAAGGAAGCGGCTTATCAACTGGAAAGAAGGCTATTCGATACCGGGCATGCCACGACCATTCTGGAAAACGAGGAGGCTGCACCGCTCATTCAGGCCGTCAAAAATGCCGGATTGATCTGTTTATGCGTGAACAGCAAAGCAGAACTGTCGGATATGGCTTTCGACAGCGATAAAGCGTCTATTGATGATATTTACGCCTCATTAAAAGCTCAGAAAATCATTTATTGATCATGCACAACTGTAGGGTACGCACCGCGTACCATTCTTCTGCTACCGTCTCATCAGAACTTTGAGAAGGTACGCAATGCGTACCCTACAGCTGCCTATCATGTAGGTTCAGGATTATTCCGGCCCGTCTTTTCAACCGCAACCTCCAGCGCATCATCCACTGTCTCCAGCCAGACAAACTCAAGCTGATCCCTGACCGCTTGCGGTATTTCCTCAAAATCTCTTTTATTGCGCGCCGGCAGCATGACCGTTTTGATGCCGGCGCGCGCTGCGGCAATGACTTTTTCCTTGATGCCGCCGACTGGCAGAACCAACCCGCGCAAACTGATTTCACCGGTCATCGCCACGTCCTTTTGCACGATTTGTTCGGAAAATGCCGAGTACAACGCCACGAATATGGCCACGCCGGCGCTGGGCCCATCCTTAGGAATGGCGCCTGCGGGCACATGCACATGAATATCGGTCTTTTTAAACAGCTCCTCGCCCAAACCAAATTCAGCCGCCCGGAATTTGACCAGACTCAATGCGGCCTGGGCGCTTTCTTTCATCACCTCGCCCAGTTGTCCGGTCAGAATCAGTTTTCCGGTGCCGGGAATGCGGGTCGCTTCGATAAAAAGGATGTCGCCGCCTACCGGCGTCCAGGCAAGTCCTGTCGCAACGCCCGGCACGCTGATGCGCATGGCCACATCGCTTTCAAATTTTCTCGGCCCCAAAATGGCCGGAATCTGCTCGGCATCGATCACTTCCTGAGCCACCTTGCCTTCGGCAATATCCATGGCGACATGACGGAACACGGCGCCTATTTCGCGTTCCAGATTCCGGCAGCCGGCTTCGCGCGTGTAGTCCTGGATGATAGTCCGTATGGCCTGATCGGTAATGGCGCATTGCTCGGGCTTTAAGCCGTTCGCTTCCAGCTGCCTGCCGACCAGATAACGCTTGGCGATCTGCTCCTTTTCATCAGCCGTATAACCCGACAGCTCTATCACTTCCATGCGATCGCGCAAGGGAATGGGTATACTGTCCAGGACATTGGCCGTTCCGATAAACATGACATGGCTCAGGTCAAACGGGACCGCCAGGTAATTATCGCGGAAAGTCGAATTTTGTTCCGGGTCCAGCACTTCCAGCAATGCTGCGGAAGGATCACCCTGAAAGCCCGCGCCGATCTTATCCATTTCATCGAGCATAAACACCGGATTGTTGATGCCTGCTTTACGGATCGACTGAATGATAATGCCCGGCAGCGCCCCCAGATAAGTCCGCCGGTGCCCTCTGATCTCGGCTTCATCATGCAGGCCGCCTAAACTGGTGCGTACGAATTCGCGCCCGGTAGCGCGGGCAATACTGCGCCCTAGAGAAGTTTTGCCGACGCCCGGAGGCCCTACAAAACAAAGGATAGGGCTCTTGCCTTCAGGATTCAGCTTGCGCACGGCCAAATATTCCAGAATGCGCTGCTTGATCTTTTCCAGACCATAATGATCTTCATTCAGAATTTCGCGAGCCCTGTTGATATCGATATCCCCTGCGCTGGAAACCGACCAGGGTATTTCCACCAGCCAATCCAGATAGGTACGCAGCATTGAATACTCGCCGGCGGCTTCCGGCATTTGCTTCAGGCGATTCAACTCCTTGCGGGCATGTTTTTCCACTTCTTCAGGCATTTTCGCTGCTGCGATGGCGTTGCTGATCTCTTCAACCTCGACCGCGCCTTCCTCACCCTCGCCCAACTCCTTCTGTATGGCTTTCAGTTGCTCTCTCAGGACAAACTCGCGTTGGCGCTGCCCCATTGTTTCCTGAGTCTGCTCGTTGATTTGATGGGAAAGTTTTAATACTTCAATCCGGTAATTGAGCATCTCCAGGATTTTATCGATGCGTTTCTGCACGTCGAACAGTCCCAATATCTGCTGTTTCTCGTCGGATTTCGTGATCAGATAACTGGAAATCAGATCCGCCAGCATAGGAGCCGAATTGATCAATTGAATGGCGCTGACCAGTTCATCGGGTACTTGTTTTGACAAATTAAGCACTTCCAGTGCTTTGTGTTTAAGGGTTACGACGCGCGCATCGATATCTTTAGTGGTTTCATCAGATTCCTGATGAGCCTCCCAGCGCGCCACAAGGAAAGGATAGCCCGGCAGGAATTCCTTCACCCGAAAACGCTGAATGCCCTGGCAGACGATATGATGGTTGCCGTCAGGCGCAGTCAGATAGCGCAGTATCTCCGCCACAGTACCGACTGTGTAAAGGTCTTCGGGCGCAGGATCTTCATCCTTGTCGTCGCGGCGCAGCAGCAATCCGATCGGCCTCTCGGAACGAACCGCATACTGCACGGCGGCAATCGATTGTTTACGACCGATCACTAACGGCAGGACGACCTGAGGGAAAAGTACGGTGCCGAGCATGGGCACGATAACCAGAGCATCACTCGGAACGGATATGTTGGACGAATCACCCTGAGCCTGTTGGATTGTTGCCGAAGAATCCTCTTCAGATTCTCCCTTCGAGCCCAGAATTAAATCTTTAAGGTCCTTGATCCGCATAAGAAGTCATCCTATTTTCCGCAGTATAATCAACAGACAACCGTTCAGGAATTCATGCCCACCTAGATTAAAGCGCCCTTCCGGAAGTTCAATGCTCCGCTCAAACCGACCGTATGGAATCTCCAGCCGCTGAATCTCTGCCCCGACGTCTACAGGCAAATAGCGCCGTCCGCTCACGATTAATTGACCATCCTCAAGCGATACACTGATATGCTCCGGCTGCACCCCCGGCAACGCGACTATAATTGTGAATTCATCCAGGGTTTCATAAATATCAATCGGCGGCTCCCAGGCCGGACGTCTGGCGCGCAACGCGGCGGGCCTGAAAAACTGCCGGTGCAGTCGTTCAGCTCGTTCCAGCACTTCGCAGGCTTCGGCCCACATGGAAAGTTCAAAATTGCGTAATGGCATAATGTCTTATCAGATTGTCGGTTATAGGCATCGTGAAGCCAAACAGCGTGATACTGGCATGTTTCACTTAAGATATGACAGAAGGACTGGCTCAGAAGCTCAATCTGAAAAATAATCTATTCCCCTGCTGACATCAATTTTCAAGATTGTAGATTTGACTCAAGGCATTCGTATACTTTGAAGCGCTTGAACCAAATTGTTTTCAGTTATATCTGATATATAACAGGATGGTAATCAGTATCAATACTTAGGTAAGCCTCTGTATATCCGGACATTATTTTTCGTCGTAACATTAATATTTTCGACAATTACCGACGAAAGCAAAAGAAATCCATGGCGCCTTATTGGGAACATTTTGCACACGAAGCCGATATGGGCATACGCGGCATCGCGCCGACGCTCGAACAGGCATTTGAACAGGCGGCGCTGGCCATGACGGCAGTCATCACCGATCCCGCTGAGGTTCTGCCTTCCGAAGCGATCCCGATTCACTGCCAAGAGCCCGACAGCGAATATCTGTTTCTGGACTGGATCAACGAACTGATTTACGCCATGGCCGTTCGCGGCCTGTTGTTCAGCCGGTTTCAGGTGTCCATCAATAACGGAGAATTGACGGCGACGGCCTTCGGGGAAGCCGTTGATCGGGGAAAACACCAGCCTGCCGTGGAAATCAAAGGCGCAACACTGACCGAACTGCATGTTTATCAGCAACCGGACGGCCTATGGGTTACCCAATGCGTCGTCGACGTTTAAAGGATACTCATGGATACTTCTCAATTCATACAACGCGATGAAACCTGCTGGGAAATTCCGGCTCAAGGCCCCATGCGCGTTCCGGCCATTATTTATGCCGATGAAAAGCTGCTGCGCGACATGGACCAGAAAGTCCATGAACAAATCGCCAACGTGGCCTCATTGCCTGGCATCGTCGAAGCGGCCTATGCAATGCCTGATGCGCACTGGGGCTACGGCTTCCCTATCGGCGGCGTCGCCGCCTTCGACCCGGCACTGGGCGGCGTGGTTTCCGCCGGCGGCGTTGGCTTTGATATTTCCTGCGGCGTGCGCACTTTGCTGACCGGCCTTGATATGGCCGATCTACAGCCACACAAGCAGCAGTTGGCGGATGAGCTGTATCGCACCGTCCCGGCAGGCGTCGGCAGCACAGGGCGCATCCACCTGAATCATGACGAAATGATCGCCATGCTGAAAGGCGGCGCCTTATGGGCCGTTGAGCGGGGATTCGGCGTCTCCCGGGATCTGGACTTCATCGAGGAACGCGGCTGCATGGCCGGTGCCGAGCCCCAATATGTGTCTACCAAAGCGCGGGAACGGCAAAAAGACGAGATGGGCACATTAGGCTCCGGCAATCATTATCTCGAAGTGCAACGGGTCGTTGATATTTACGATCAATCTCTAGCCAATGTTTTTCGCCTGAAACCCGATGCCATCGTCATCACCATTCATTGCGGCTCCAGAGGATTGGGTCATCAAATCGGCACCGAGTTTCTGAAAGATATGGCCATGGCGGCCTCCCAATACCATATTACTTTGCCTGACCGCGAACTGGCCTGTGCGCCGCTGGATTCTCCGCTGGGAAAACACTATCTGGGAGCCATGCGCGCCGGCATCAACTGCGCCCTGGCCAATCGCCAGATCATCACGCACTTGACCCGCAAAGCCGTGGAGTCGGTATTTCCCGGCCTCCATATCGATTTGTTATACGATGTCTCGCACAACACCTGCAAACTGGAGCCCCATACCATCAATGGGCAGAAAAGAAATCTGTTCGTTCATCGCAAAGGCGCCACTCGGGCTTTCGGCCCCGGTCACCCCGACTTGCCGCCGGAATACCGTCATGTCGGACAGCCGGTGCTGATCGGCGGCTCGATGGGAACCAGCTCTTATGTACTCTGCGGCACAAAAGACAGCGAACAGCGCTCATTCAGTTCGGCCTGTCACGGCGCAGGCCGGGCCATGAGCCGTCACCAGGCGACCCATCAATGGCACGGCCGGGCATTGGTTGATGAACTGGCAAACCAGGGCATCATTATCCGCAGCGCCTCGATGCGCGGCGTTGCCGAAGAAGCGCCTCTGGCTTATAAGGACGTCCATGCAGTGATCGATGTGGCTGACAGGGCCGGCCTGGCGAAAAAAGTAGCCAGGCTGGAGCCCGTCATTTGCGTGAAGGGTTGACGTGTCGCAGTTTTATATCGGCACCAGCGGCTGGAATTATCCGGACTGGCAGGATGGTTTCTATGCGGGCATTATTCGCAGGGATCGGTTAAAGTTCTATGCGCAACAATTCCCTGCCGTGGAAATCAACGGGACTTTTTATCGTTTGCAAAGCCCCGACACTTTCCAAAAATGGGCCCAGGAAACGCCGGCAAACTTCAGGTTTGCTATCAAAGCCAACCGCTATCTGACTCATCACAAGAAACTAATGGATCCGGCCGCATCGGTATTGATTGAAAAAAATCACGCCGAAGCACTGAAAGAAAAACTGGCCGTCGTACTATGGCAGCTGCCCGGCCTGGTCAAAAAAGACCTGGTCAAGCTGCAGCGGTTTATCGCCGCTCTGCTGCAATGGAAGAATGTTCGCCATACTGTGGAGTTCAGGCACGCCTCCTGGTTCGATGACGAAACAGCGCACTATCTGGCTGAAGCCGGCATTGCCGTTTGCCTATCCGATGCCGAAGCTTGGCCTATGTGGGATCGCGTTACTACGGATCTGGTTTACATTCGCCTGCATGGCCATACGCAAACCTACGTGTCCAGTTACAGCGAGCCTGAATTGGCGCAATGGGCCGAGCGCATAGAGCAGTGGCTGAAGCAGGACAAGCAGGTGCATGTTTATTTCGACAATACGGCTCAGGGCGCCGCGCCCCACAATGCGCTTGAGTTGCAGAAATTGCTTCAGAATAGGATGTAGGGTACGCACCGCGTACCATTTTCGAAACGCAATTCCTATTGCGGGTACGCGATGCGTACCCTACATTGGATTTTGCCTGTCTGATTCATGAGACGTGCCAGAGCGCGGCACTTCGACTAACGGTACGAAAGCGACGTCAAGAATTTCCTGAGTTTCGATTTTCCCATCCGGTTTTTTCTCCACGACCATCAGCTCCTGAGCGCTGTAAGGCTGGCCCAAAGGGATGACCAAACGGGCGCCTGTGCGCAATTGATCAATCAGGGCTTGAGGGATATGCGGCGCCGCGGCGGTGACTATGATGCCGTCATAAGGCGCATGCTCCGACCAGCCCAGATTTCCGTCGCCGGTCCGGATCTCTACATTATCGTAGCCCAGCTCACGCAGATGGGCGCGCGCCATTGTCGCCAGATCATCAATGACTTCAATGCTGTAGACCTGCCTGACCAATTCGGAAAGAATGGCGGCCTGATAGCCCGAGCCTGTACCAATCTCCAGCACAACATCGGAGGGCTTGGTATTCAACAAATCGCTCATCAAGGCGACAATGTAGGGCTGTGATATCGTCTGCCCAAAACCTATCGGTACGGGGCCATTCTGGTAGGCGTACTCGCGCAAAGCATCGGGTATGAATTTGTGCCTTGGCACATGCCTTATGGCGGCCATAACACGATCGCTCAATGCTGCCTTGCCGATCATATTGCGGGTTAACTTGACCTCCCATTCAATATCCGACAGCATTTGCTGCATCTCTCTCATTGTCATGCCCTCGCTATTTTACTCATCAATGCAATCGCTGATGTCGGTTCATAGCGTCCTGCCAGCAGCCCTGTTGAGAGGGAATATCGCGCCATCCAGGTCATTTTAAGCTGTATCTTGACAAGAATGGCGCGGCTTATGTACCGGCTATCTAAATCTGAAATAACAAAGACGCTTATACCGCATTATTGAAAGCCACATAATTCGAATGACTACTTATGCGGTTATCTTAGATTCAATAGATTTTGATGGAGAGAAACAATTCAAAAAACCGGCTGATGAGAAATGCAATTTCAAGGTGACTTGATTATGGAAAGTAATTTCCCTTGATCAGGGAAATTTGCAAGGCATCGAAAATTTCGTTTTTAATGTTCAGGGGCAGACTAAGTTAATTTGCTTTATGCAGTAACGGTTAAAAATCGAAATCAAGGTCAAAATCATCAAACTCGCCTAGCTGTTCTTTCAATCTTTTTTTCTCCCAATACATTTCAATTTTTCTCCGCGCGGCCATCTTCTTGGCTACCTTGTCATTTTCTGCCGGCATCATGATGTAATCTTCGCTTAAATCGAAATCTTCGATATCAAGGTCAATTTCACCTTTGGTGTCGCTACTAGCCTCGGGTTCCGGCGCAGATTGATCCTGGGCGGCGTCCTCTAAAAGAGCTTTATCTGATTCAGCTTGAGATGCTTTCATATTCATTTTTCAATCGACCATAAAAAAATTGTTATTCAGTGTCTGCAACAATGCTTGAAACGCAAAATTATACAAACATCATGTTAAAAATGTTACTCGACCAGGAGCCGATCATTGCAGTCTGAGGCAATGACTCAATGCGATATAAACATAACGTAACTGAAGACTCTGAGGTACTTACGTTCGAGTGGCGGTACTTATATCGCATTTGTGCGCGCAACATAATTAGTAAATGTACTTAAGTCAATACCCTTCTCTTTATCTTCAAGGCGCAAATGAACAGATGCGTTATTAAATCTCATAAAGAGCAATATGGAAATAAAAAAATGTCCGGTGATAGATGCCTGTCAATCGGAGTCCAATATTTCAAGACCCGGTACCATCTTGACCGCAATAGCTGCTCAAGGATCAGATCATGGAATTTCCAGATGCCATTCCTCCCCTCTTGATTAAGTTTGCCCTGACTGTGGCATTCTCTTTTGTAGTCGGCCTGGAATTTCGCCGTTATCAGCGCATGAATCAGTATAAATTCCATTTTGGCAGCACGCGGACTTTTGTTCTGATCGGCTTGTTGGGATTCATTCTGTATACCATCGATGCCACGCATGTTTTGTTCGGCTACGGCCTGCTTCTGCTCGGAAGCATGCTGCTGATTTATTACTGGCGCTTATCCTTGAAAGGGATGCTGTCGCTGTTCAGTGCTTTGCTTGCGCTGCTGATTTATCTGACAGGGCCTATCGTCAGTCTTTTCCCCAGCTGGTTTCTGATACTTTTTATCGTTTTGCTGATTTTAATGCTCGGCGAGAAGCCGTTAATCCATCGTATTTCCGATAAACTGGCCAATGAGGAAATCGTAACGCTGGCCAAATTCCTGATCATTTCCGGCGTCATTCTGCCGCTGCTGCCCAACGAGCCCATCGGGCCGATGATGCCCGTTACTTATGACAAGGTCTGGCTGGCGGTAATCATCGTGTCCGGATTCTCTTATTTAAGCTACCTGATCAATACTTATTTTTTCAAGAGCCGCAGCCTGATGATAACCGGCATTTTGAGCGGTCTTTATTCCAGCACCGTCGCCACCGTTGTTATCGGACGCCGCGCTCATCATCTGGCGGAGGCCGCTCCTTTTGTCTCATCAGCGCTGATTATGGCAACGGCCATGATGTATATCCGGCTGCTGGCCATTATTTTTCTTTTTGCCCCTGCTGCCGGCCAGCGCCTGCTGGCTCCGTTTCTTGCAGCCATTCTGTTGTCTATCTGCACAGTTTTCACCTTGTTCCGCTTCAAGGATGATTTATCGCAGCCCTCCGCTGCGGGCACTATTGAGCATCCGCTGGAGTTATCGACCGCCATTGTGTTCGCATTGTCGTTTATGATATTTGCCGCCATCACGCAATACGTAACTAGCAACTATGGCGGCCGCGGGCTGAATTTTCTGGCTATCGTTGTCGGTTTTACCGATATCGATCCTTTTATCCTGTCGCTGCTGAGCGGCGAATTCACCGTATCCGCTTCGGCCATTGTTTCCGCCGTGATACTGGCCAGCGGCAGCAATAATCTGCTGAAGGCGATTTATGCTGTCGTGCTTGCCCGCAACCGCTCGGTTACGGCAGCGGCGGCTTGGTTGGTATTTTTATTCGCGGCATCGATTTTATATGCGTTTAAGATCAATGCCTGATGGGACAAGGATAGATTTGTGTTTATAAGAAAATCATCAAAAATCCCGCGCACCGTCTGGACGCTGGGTTATGTCAGCCTGTTCATGGATGTGTCTTCGGAACTGGTACACAGCATATTGCCGGTGTTTCTGGTTACTGTGCTGGGCGCAAATGCATTGACCGTCGGATTTATCGAAGGCATTGCCGAGGCGACTGCGCTGATCGTCAAAATATTTTCAGGCGCATTAAGTGATTTTTTCGGCCGCCGGAAATGGCTTATCCTGGCCGGTTATGGCATGGCGGCGCTTACCAAACCCTTGTTTCCTCTCGCAAGTTCTGTGGAAACGGTCTTTACGGCGCGCTTCCTGGACAGAATCGGCAAGGGCGTTCGGGGCGCTCCGCGCGATGCCCTGATTGCCGATGTGGCCCCTTCAGACATTCGTGGCGCCTGTTTTGGCCTTCGCCAATCCATGGATACAGTGGGCGCGTTTTTCGGTCCTCTTGCTGCCATAGTGTTGCTGTATCTTTACCACGGCGATATGAAGGCGCCATTGTGGTTTGCCGTTGTGCCCGCGGCAATCACGATTGTTTTAATTATGGCCGGCGTCAAGGAACCCGTCGCAAAAACCAGGCCGCACCCATTCCGTTCGCCCTTAAAGCTGGCTTTTCTTAAGGATTTCTCCAGACACTACTGGTGGGTTGTCGCCATAGGCACCGTCTTTACGCTGGCCCGGTTCAGCGAGGCTTTTCTGATATTGCGGGCCGAGCAAACAGGCCTGTCCGTCACCTGGATTCCCATGGTCATGGTCGTGATGAGCCTGTTCTATGCCGTGTCGGCTTATCCTGCCGGGGTCTTATCGGACCATGTGAACAAGAAGGTCTTGCTGGCCGCGGGTCTCGTTTTGCTGGCTTTGGCTGATTTAGCGCTAGCCCGGGCCCATTCGGCTCTGGTCGTCATGTGCGGCGTCGCTTTATGGGGACTGCACATGGGATTTACGCAAGGCATTCTGGCGACCATGATTGCTGCTGCCACGCCCCAGGATTTGAAAGGCACGGCATTCGGGCTATTCAATTTCGTAACCGGCCTGTTTATGCTGCTGGCCAGCGTCATTGCCGGCTGGTTATGGGACCGTTATGGCGCGGATATGACATTCTATGCCGGTGCAGCGTTTTCGATGCTGGCATTGTTGCTGCTGATGTTTCATAAAAGCTATAAGCGAGCAACACCTTAAGCCCGAAACAATGTTCCGCTTTATCGTATAGGAAGGTGAATTAAAAGAGGGTCTGTTCATCCACGCTTTTCGCCAGCGCGTGCAGCTCGGCAGAAATAATCACCGGATACTCGGACATGTCAGAAAGCCGGCGTAATGCCTCTGGCAACCGGCTTAACTGTCTTTTGGCATATTCCCTGGATGCCGTCAGCAAAGGTTGCGGCGTCACGATTCGTCCGGCCTGCATGACCGGTTGCAGTAACGGCTCTCCCGTGCATGGAACGTTTTCAACCGTCACGGTATCGCCGCACATGAAGCCATTGTCATCATAATTACGATAAACCTGTTTACGCCCGGGCCAGGTTGCCTTGCCTTCCGAGCGTTTGCGTCGGGTGATGCCTGCATATTCCTGCAATTTATAGGCGCAGTCGAAATAAGGCGCATCGGCCGAGGTGTCCAGATGCGTGCCGATGCCGAAACCGTCTATCGGCGCCTGCTGCGCCGTCAATGCTTCAAGCTTGTATTCATCAACACTGCCGCTGGCAAAAATGGTGGCCTGCTGAAGACCGCCTTGGTCGAGAATCCTTCTGACCTTTTTGGCGTGTTCGGCCAGATCGCCGCTATCGATGCGCACGCCTTTAATTTTTATGCCTTGCGATTGCAGCGTATTGGCCAGATCGACGACTTTCTGCGCGGCCGCCTCGGTATCGTAGGTGTCGATCAACAACACGACATTATCCGGATTGGCTTTTGCGAAATCGATAAAGGCCTCGCTTTCGCTGTCGTATGTCTGTACGAAGGAGTGCGCCATCGTGCCGTAAGTCGGAATATCGAAATACATGCCAGCGTTCACCGTCGCGGTACCGTCGAAGCCGGCCAGATAACTGGCCCGTGCCGCCAGCAGCGCAGCCTCGCCACCATGAGCGCGGCGCATGCCGAAATCAACGAGCAGTTTGTCCGGCGCGATCAATACCGAGCGCGCGGCCTTGGAAGCGATCAGGGTCTGGAAATGCAGCAGATTGATGAGCCTGCTTTCGACCAGCTGCGCTTCCGGCAGCGGCGCGGTAATGCGCAAAATCGGCTCATGTGGAAAAAATACGGTGCCTTCGGACATTGCATGCACATCGCCGGTAAATCTGAAGGCGGCGAACCGATCGAGCACAGCCGGCTTGAACTGTCCTGTACTGGCGAGCCAATCAATTTCATTCGAGGAGAATTGCAGTTCCTGGAGATAAATCAAAGCCTGGGCAAGCCCCGCCGCGACCATATAGCCGCGGGACTTGGGCAGTTTCCGGATAAAAAACTCGAAGACCGCAGGCTCTTCCCTGTTCTGTTCATAATAACCCTGCAGCATGGTCAACTGATAGAGATCAGTCAGCAATGCACTGCCGGAGATCATGGAATCATGGACAAGGTAATGAGTTTAGCGCCCTTTTGAATCATTTCGTCGATGGCCTTTTGACCATCCTGGGGCTGAACATTAATGGCCCGCACGGCATCGGTCAGCAAGAAAACTGGATAGTTCAGAGCCAGCGCATCGCGCACTGTATTCAAAACGCAATAATCGGTAGCAAGCCCGCCGACGAACAAACGTCTGGCGCCGACACTGTCGAGCTGCTGTTTGCAGACAGGCGTTTCGAAGGCCGAATAGCCGTCGCGCTCAACTTCAGTTCCTGCCGAGATAATCTGTACGGACGCCGGAAGATGCAGGGCGGCCGAGAATTCCGCGCCCTTAGTGCCGATAACGCAGTGCTCAGGCCACGGTCCGCCCTGTTCAATAAAGGAACTGTGATTTTTCGGATGCCAATCGCGCGTTGCGAATATGGGCAGCCCACGCCGGGCAAATCGCTCAATGTAACCGTTCAGCGCCGATATCACCTGCTCCCCGCCAGGCACCGGCAGGCTGCCGCCAGGCAAAAAATCGTTTTGCAGATCCACTATGACCAGGGCATCGCCTTCAGCCAAACTGATTTTTTCATATCCGCTGTATGTGCTGGTCATAAATCACCGGGGGCGACACCATGGCCTCAGCAGAGCGATTAGGTTGGGCATGGCAACCATCGCAATTACCCGAACCGGGCATATCAAAAGTTCTATCGTCAATCAGATTAACATTTTGAGGCATGTTCGTCCGGGCTTGCGTAACGGCTTCAGGCGCGTCGACACTAAAGGCGTCAACACCAAATTTGACAGTCAGGATTCCCCCAAATAACAGCAGAACGGATAAGACGATTTTTTTTATATTCATAATCGATCGATTTGGTTTGTGGCTTTATCAGTAGAGTTAACAAAGTAAAAATGCCAATGAATTTTTCTAGCCATGATAACGCCCGTCACTGTTCTGTCCCTGGGTGAGATTAGAATCCTGAAAACTCATTTTCATTTATGCTGAATTTATATCGAAAAGCATTTATCCGGTAAATCAGTACAAAAACTTATATGGGTTGACTTGTTGCGGATATTGAAACGGGTTCGCTAGCTTTAATCAATTTGAAAAGTGCATTGGGTGCTTTCCAGCTCATCGGTGCAAATAAACCGATGATGGTGGTTTTGCACCTTCGCTTTTTTAATCACGCCACCGTCGGATGAATTAATAAATCAATATTTTTTACAATAAATCATAAGGTTAAGTTTAACCATATAATTGGCATGATAAGTGCTTTCTCAGTGTTCTGAATACACAAATTTTTAGCATTGTGAGGACTTAACCATGATCAAGACTTCGCTATCGGCATTACCTAAAACCGGACTGGCTGGCTTGAAAGAGCACTGGCGCAGCGATTTGCTGTCCGGGTTTCTGGTATTTCTTATTGCCTTGCCATTATGCCTGGGCATCTCGATGGCATCCGGGTTCCCGCCTTCGGCCGGGATTATTACAGCCATTATCGGCGGCATACTGGTTTCACGCATCAACGGTTCATACGTGACAATCAACGGACCGGCCGCCGGCTTGATCGTCGTAGTTCTGGGCGCGGTGCAGACGCTGGGAGAAGGCGATGCGATGGCCGGCTACCGCTATACGCTGGCGGCGATCGTCGTTGCCAGCGTGCTGCAGATTCTGATGGGTGTCTTTAAGGCCGGCCGCCTCAGTTCTTTTTTTCCGGCATCGGTCGTGCACGGCATGCTGGCCGCGATCGGCATCATTATCATGACCAAACAGATCCACGTCATGCTCGGCGTGACGCCTGAGGATGGCAGTCTGTTTTCGACCATGGCGCAGATTCCGCATAGCTTGCTGCACCCTAATCCGGAAATTGCCCTGATCGGCTTGACTGGGCTGATCATTCTGGTCATCTGGTCGCTGCTGAAAAATCCTACGCTGAAAATGATTCCGGCGCCCATTCTCGTCGTGCTGGCCGGCATGGGTCTGGGCCGTTATTTCGACTTGAATCACGAGCATATGTATCTGTTTTTGCCGGATGCGCCTTTCATAAGCCATCACGAAGCAACGGTCGGTCCGAGGTTTCTGGTGGCGATATCCGACAATTTTATGTCCAGCTTTTACTTTCCCGATTTTTCCAAGCTTATGACAGCCGAATTCTGGGAGGCCGTGGTCAGTATCAGCCTGGTAGGCAGCCTTGAAAGCCTGCTGAGTGCTGTCGCAGTAGACAAATTAGACCCTTATAAACGCCATTCCGATCTGGACCGCGACTTGACGGCAGTGGGCATTGGCAATCTGATCGCCGGCCTGATAGGCGGCATGCCGATGATCGCCGAGATCGTACGTAGCTCCGCCAACGTCAACAACGGCGCCAAAACCGGCTGGGCCAATTTCTTTCATGGCGCCTTGCTGTTGCTGTTCGTCGTGCTTTTCCCGCGCCTGATCCACAGCATTCCCTTAGCGGCATTGGCGGCATTGCTGGTCTATACCGGTTTTCGCCTGGCCTCGCCCAAGGAATTCGCCAAAGTCATGGGCATCGGAAAAGAACAGTTCTTTATTTTTATGGTCACAATAATCGGAGTTCTGGCAACCGATTTATTGATCGGCGTTGCCATCGGTATTTTGGTCAAACTGACCATTCATGTTTTGCGCGGGGTCTGGCTCAGGAACCTGTTTAAAATTCATTTTGACATTGACCGGCCGAATAATGATACCGTTGTGGTCAAACTGACGGGTTCGGCGATTTTTTCTAACTTCCTGCCGCTGAAAAAAGCGCTGGCTACGCTGGAACCGGGCAAAACCGTTGTCTTTGATCTATCGGACGGCTATCTGATCGATCATACCGTCATGGAATTCATTCATGACTACATGCACAACTACGAAGCGCACGGCGGCCATTGCCGGCAAATAGGCAGGGCTTCGGAAAAATTCTCGGATCACGCGCTGGCCGCGCGATTAATGACAGCCGACGAAAGGAAAAGCTAAGCCTTAGCCTTTTAGCACCAAAGAATGGGCGATCAACCGATCGCCCTGCCCTGAATCGCTTTACGGAGAATTGAATGATTCTTGTACTGGTTTACTGCTCCATCCTGTTCAGTTTCGTCTCCTGCCTGCCGGCGTTGCTGATCCATCAGCGCCGCAATATCAATCTCCTGGCGCTTAGTCGGCGTTGGGGAATTGATGATCTGGAAGATCCGCGTATTCCAATTCTGGTGCGACAAGCTGTATTCGGCTTGCTGGGCCTGTCGGGATTTTTCGCCGTACTGGCCGGTTTGGGCGCGCTGATCAGCAATGAAGTATTCACTGACAAGATTGGTCTCGGCCTGCCCTGGCTGCCCTGGCAAGTGCGGTTCGACAATCTTTCAGGCTTCTTCTTTTTAATCATCGGCATTGCCGTTAGTGCCGTCAGCATTTACGGCCCCGGCTATGTCTCGGCCTTCGAAGAAGACAAACATCCATTTGCCGTCCTGAGTTTGTTCAGCAGCCTTTTCATTGCCGGCATGTTGCTGGTGCTGTTGGCCGATGACGCCTTCTTTTTCATGATCGCCTGGGAACTGATGTCGGTCGCCAGCTACTTTCTGGTGGCGTTTCAGCATGACAACCCGGCCAACCGGCGCGCGGCTTTTCTTTACCTGCTGATGGCGGAAATCGGAGCGCTGGCCATTATTCTGGGCTTCGGCGTGCTGGCCAGCTTTGCCGACGGCTTCACATTCGATGCCTTGCGCGAGGCCCGGCTGTCAACCGCCTGGGCCAGTATCGCGTTTGTGCTGGCATTGCTGGGCTTTGGCATGAAAGCGGGGCTCGTGCCCGTGCACGTCTGGCTGCCGGAAGCGCATCCGGTGGCGCCGTCGCATATTTCCGGCCTGATGAGCGGCGTGATGCTGAAAGTGGCATTGTACGGCCTGATCCGGTTCTGCTTTGACCTGATCGGCGAGGTACACTGGCAATGGGGGCTGGTGCTGATGATAGTGGGCACATTATCGGCCCTCGGCGGCATTTTGTACGCCATGATGCAGACCAATTTAAAGCGGCTGCTGGCTTACAGTTCGGTTGAGAATATCGGCATTATCTTTATGGTGCTGGGCCTGTCGATGATTTTCATGGCACAGCATCATCCTCAACTGGCGGCGCTGGGTTTTCTGGCGGCGCTGTTTCACGCTTTCAACCATGCGTTATTCAAGAACCTGCTGTTCCTGAGCGCAGGCATTATTCATCATCAAACGCATGAATTGAATATCGACCTGATGGGCGGCCTGATCAAACGCATGCCGAAAACCAGCATGCTGTTTCTGATCGGCTTCATGAGCATTTCGTCGTTGCCGCTATTTAACGGCTTCGTATCGGAATGGCTGGCTTTCCAGACGGCACTGCAGGTCGATGTCATCGATAATGGCATTTTGCGCAGCCTGATTCCGGTCGCAGCCGCCGCTTTGGCACTGACCGCAGCCCTGGCGGCGGCCTGCTTCGTCAATGTCTTCGGCATCATGTTTCTGGGGCTGCCCCGCTCGCGGCATTCCGTTAAAGCACAGGAAATTACTGATAAAGGCATGCTGATAGGACCTGCCCTGCTGGCCAGCCTGTGCTTTCTGTTCGGCATCTTTCCAGGCCTGATGATCGGTCTGATCAATAACATTGCCGGGCAAGTGCTGGGAGCGTCTTTGCCGGACGGCGCCAAACTGAGCTGGCTGCATCTGGCCCCGGTCTCTGCTGAGCAGGCATCCTATTCGGCGCCTTTGGTTCTGGTCGGAGCCCTGATCGCAGCCGGCATCTGTTTCCGGTATCTGCGCCGCAGCCCTGCAACGGTCATGCGCCGGGCTGAAACCTGGGACTGCGGCTTCGGCGGCCTGACCCCGCGCATGCAGTACAGTTCCAGCGCCTTTACTATGCCGTTCAGGCGTATTTTCGCCAAAGTCTGGATTATCGATGAACAGATCAGGAAAGACAGCCAGGGAGCAATGAATCAGGACGTCGCGGCCATCCATTATTCCCTGCAAATTCACGATCACAGCTGGCCGCATCTGTATCAGCCGATCGAGCGCGCCGTCAACAGGACGGCCAGGCTGGTCGGGCGTATTCAGACCGGCAATATCAGGACTTATCTGGGCTATTCGTTCGTTACCTTAATCATTATGTTATGGATCATCAGTTAATGAATTGGTTATTGGCAATTTCACAAACCATTTTATTTGTTGCGCTGGCGCCCCTGCTGGCCGGCTGGATCAAAAAGTGCAAATGCCGCTTGCAAAACCGCAAGGCGCCGTCCTTGCTCCAGCCTTACCGGGACTTGCTCAAGCTGACGCGCAAGCAGCCGGTGGTCTCGGATCAGGCCTCCTGGATCTTCACGACCTCCCCGTACATCATATTCTCGGCCATGGTGCTGGCCGCCAGCATCGTGCCGCTGATCGCCGTCGATCTGCCCACCTCGGCCAACGCCGATGTCATCGTGCTGATCGGTTTTTTTTCCTTTGCCCGTTTTTTTCTGGCATTGGCCGGCCTGGACATCGGCACAGCCTTCGGAGGCATGGGCTCATCGCGCGAAATGACGATATCATCGATGGCGGAGCCCGCCATGCTGATGAGTATTTTTGCGCTGACCATGTCCGCCTCTACGACTAATCTATCGTTCGCTATCGGTCATGTGCTCGATGAAGGACTGGTCTTGCGCCCTTCATTCATCTTCGCGCTGCTTTCGCTGATGCTGGTCGCGATTGCCGAAACCGGGCGCATCCCGGTCGATAATCCGGCTACGCACCTGGAGCTAACCATGATCCATGAAGCCATGATTCTGGAATACAGCGGCCGCCATCTGGCGCTGATAGAATGGGCTAGCCAGTTGAAACTGATGCTGTACGGCGTACTGATTGCCAACATCTTTTTTCCCTGGGGCATTGCCAAGACAATTGCGCCTGTGGATTTGAGCTACGGATTATTGGCTATCCTGGGCAAATTGGCCTTGCTGGCGGTTCTGCTGGCACTATCGGAAACACTGTTCGCTAAAATGCGCCTGTTTCGCGTGCAGGAATACCTCAGTTTTGCTTATTTGCTGGGCTTGCTGGGCATGTTGAGCCATATCATTCTGGAGGGAGCTCGCTGATGAATATCGGGCAATTGGACTTTTATACGCAGGCCGTCTTATCGCTGGCGGCATTGGTTGGGCTCACGTCTTTTCTGATGCTGGGCCAGGGGCGAGTATTGCGGCTGATTTTCGTGTTCGCCGTACAGGGTTTGCTGCTGGCTTTGACTACCGCTGTGGCCGCCTACAGTATGAATATCCATCATTTGTATATTTCCGCCACGCTGACACTGGTCCTCAAAGTGTTTTTTATCCCGTGGATGCTGCGGCGCTTAGTGTTGCAAATGGACATGCACCGCGATGTTGAGGCGTTGAAAAATAATTCTGCGGTGATGCTGGGCGGCGCCAGCCTGATGGTATTCAGCTATTACATACTGCACCCTATCGTACAAACGTCTTCTCTGGTCATGCTGAATGCGCTGGCCGTCAGTTTGTCCGTGATGTTACTCGGCATGCTGTTGATGATCTCGCATCGGCAGGCTGTCGCTCATGTAGTCGGTTTCATGTCGATAGAAAACGGCTTGTTTTTTGCCGCTGTTGTCGCCACTCATGGTATGCCGATGGTAGTCGAACTGGGCGTGGCGTTCGATGTGCTGATCGCGGCCGTGCTGTTCGGCATCTTTTTCTTTCATATTCGCACCAGTATTGATTCGCTCGATGTCGACAAGCTGAACCGCTTGAGCGAGGTGGAAAAATGATCGCAGCCTATCTGGTGCTCTTGATTCCTCTGCTCGGCATGGCCTTTTTTGCACTGGCTGGGCACAGAGCCGATTCAGGCCTGTTGAATATCCGATTAAACGCCGTCAATCTGGTTGCCACTGTCTGGCTGGCCATTAACGTGTTGCGCGAAGGTACGATTCTATCAAGCGGCAAGGCGTTCCTGATCGACCCGTTCAACGTCTACCTGATCGTGCTGACCGCTTTCGTCGGCCTGACTACGGCCATTTTTTCTGCGCCTTATATGGAACACGAGAAGGAGATAGGCCGGCTCAACGATGCGCGCCTGAAGCTTTACCATGCCATGTACCAGGGCTTCATGCTGTCGATGTATCTGGTGCTGATGACCAACAATATGGGCATTTTGTGGGTCGCGATGGAAGGCGCGACACTGGCGACGGTGCTGCTGGTCAGTCTTTACCGCACGCCTGAATCGGTGGAGGCGGCCTGGAAATATTTCATCCTCTGCGGCGTCGGCATCGCGCAGGCGCTGTTCGGCACGATTTTGCTCTATTACGCGGCCGAGCAGATAGGCAGCGAAGAAAACGCCCTGCTCTGGTCGGTGCTTTATGAAAACGCCGACAAGCTGAACCCCGAAGTGCTTAAAATCGCGTTCGTGTTCCTGCTGATCGGCTACGGCACCAAGATCGGCCTCGTGCCGCTGCATAACTGGCTGCCCGACGCCCATTCCGAAGGCCCGACGCCGATGTCGGCGGTTTTATCCGGACTTCTGCTCAACGATGCGCTCTATGCCGTCGTGCGCAACAAAATGCTGGTTGACGGCGCCAGCCATTCCGATATGGCCGGCTTCCTGATGATGGGATTCGGCCTGCTGTCTTTCCTGATCGGCTCCTTGTTCCTGCACCGGCAAAAAGACATCAAAAGGCTGTTCAGTTATTCCTCGATCGAGCACATGGGCATGATGACGTTCGCTTTCGGCATCGGCGGCCCCTTGGCGACTTTTGCGGCTTTGCTGCATATGACCGTGCATTCCCTGACCAAGTCGGCGATTTTCGTGACGGTCGGCCATGCATCGCAGCTCGCCGGTACGCAAAGCATGGAAAAAATACGCGGCCTGATCAAAACCCAGCCGGAAATCGGCTGGGGCCTGCTGATCGGCACGGTTTCAATTGCCGGCTTCCCGCCTTTCGGCGTCTTCACCAGCGAGTTTCTGGTGTTGCTAGCCACGATGCACAGCTATCCGTGGCTGGCGCCGTTGTTGTTGCTGGGCATCGGTATCGCCTTCGCGGGCCTGTTCCGGCATATCCAGCCGATCGTCTATGGCGACAAGCCCGAAGGCCAGCAACCGATAAAAGCCAATCTGTGGCCGGTTATGATCCATTTGGGATTGGTGCTCTGGCTGGGCCTGGCGATTCCGGGCTTCCTGGCTGACTGGTTTTCACAGGCGACGATATTAATCTCAGGGAGTGCGCCGTTATGAGTCATTCAAATTCCAGCTGGAAGACCGATTTTTTAAAGCAGACCAACGAAGCCGGCCTCTCGGTTGAACAGCTCGCCATCGGCCCGTTGAGCCTGTGGCAGATCATCAGCAGCGACTGGCAACGGTTTGCGGAGCTGGCCGTTCAGCACAATCTGCGCTGGGCGGCCGGCTGGGCGGAGCAGGAGCAGGAATGGTTTCTGATCAATGCCTGTTTCGAGAAGCAGGGCCGCCATGTCCTGCTCCGGACCCGGATCCATAACCCGAAACCGGAACTGCCTTCTCAGGCCACGGTTTATCCGACCGCCAGCCGCAGCGAGCGCCATACGCAGGATATGTTCGGCCTGAATTTCGTAGGTCATCCCGACAATCGCCCCTGGATACGGCACAAGGCCTGGCCCAAAAACAGCTATCCGTTGCGCAAGGACTTTCCTGTTCAGGGCGAGCCGGAAGCAATCACGCCGCCCGATCGGGATTATCCGTTCGTCAAGGCTTACGGTGCGGGCGTTTATGAAATTCCGGTCGGGCCGGTTCATGCCGGCATTATCGAGCCCGGCCATTTCCGTTTTCAGGCCGTGGGCGAAACCATCCTGAATCTGGAAGAGCGCCTCGGCTATGTGCACAAGGGCATCGAGAAAATCGCCGAAGGTCGTACGCCCGAGCAACTAGCGCGGCTGGCAGGGCGAATTTCGGGTGATACCACGGTCGGGCATTGCTGGGCGGCCTGCATGGCCATGGAACAGGCCGCCGGTGTTGACATTCCGCCGCGTGCGGCCCTAATACGCGGCATTCTGGCCGAACGCGAACGGGTCGCCAATCATTTGGGCGACATGGGCGCTATCTGCAATGACGTCGGTTTCGCCTTTGCGCAAATGCAGTTCACGCGTCTGCGGGAACTGTGGCTACGAACCAATGCGCAACTGTTCGGCCACCGTCTGTTGATGGACCGTATTGTGCCGAGCGGCGTGGCTTGTGATCTGTCTGAACAGGCCGGCGTCGCGATCAAACGGGAGATAGCTCACCTGAAAGTCGAATTTAGCGAGATTCTGCCGGCTTTGGACTTGAATTCATCCCTGGAAGACAGGCTCTACACGGCGGGCTTCCTATCCGAAGACATCGCCGCCGCTCTCGGCACGCTGGGCTATGTCGGCCGGGCCAGCGGGCAGGATTTCGATGTGCGCCGCGATGCGCCTTATGCGCCTTATGACCGGCTGACTGTCAAGGTGCCGGTGGAAACGCAAGGCGATATCGCCTCTCGCTTCTGGGTCAGATACAAGGAGATCAGCGTTGCCCTGAAACTGATAGGGCAATTCATCGATCTGCTGGCGCCGGGCGAACTGCGCAGCGCATGGCAATCACCTGCGGAAGGTCGTGAAGGTCTGGGCATCGTCGAAGGCTGGCGCGGCGAAATCATCACTTATGTCCGTTTTGACGCCGGCAATACCGTCGCCCGCTTCTATCCGCGCGACCCTAGCCTGCTGAATTGGCCGGCGCTGGAAAAACTCGTGCTGGACAACATCGTGCCGGATTTTCCGGTCTGCAACAAATCCGTGAACGGTTCCTATTCTGGACATGATTTGTAGGAAAAACACATGCTGAGACTGTTTAAAAAAATTCTGACAACCGGCGTGGTCACCGAACGGGTTAAAGCGCCGAAAGATGATGAGCTCGAACAGCTCGGCATCGAGATCAAAAGGCATATCGACCGAAAATTCGCCGGCAGTATCGCGATCAGGCAAGTCGATGTCGGCTCCTGCAACGGCTGCGAACTGGAGATCCATGCGCTCAATAATCCTTTCTACGACATAGAACGCTTCGGCATTCATTTCGTCGCCTCGCCCCGGCATGCTGATGTGCTGCTCGTGGCCGGCCCGGTTTCACGGCACATGCAGACTGCATTGCTGCGTACTTATGAGGCGACGCCCGATCCGAAATGGGTTATCGCAGCCGGAGACTGTGCCGCCTGCGGCGGTGAGTTTGGCATTTCCTACGCCAGTTGCGGCGCAGTGTCTAATGTCATCCCGGTGGATATGATGATTTCCGGCTGCCCGCCTACGCCGTTGGCATTGATGAAGGGCTTGCTGGGGTTGATGCAGAGATAAAATTAGGTTACGCATCGCGTACCATTTTCCAAATATTATCCAGCTCAATAAAGGTACGCGGTGCGTACCCTACATGAGTTTCCAATCAGCCGGTATAATCCCCCATGATGCAGTGCGGCAATAACTGGACTGCTTCCTTTGCCTGTAACAAAAATAAAACATAAAGTTAAGAACAATGAAGATATCAAAGATGAGGCTGGCTTTACCGCTAATGATTGGCCTGACGCTTTCTGATCCCATAGCCGCCAAGACGGCGGAGGATTTTCAAACCTGGGGCAATATCACGGCCACGGGCAGTTTGGGCGTCCTCAATCCCGAACTGAAGAGCTTCAAATACTGGCTCGAAGGCCAGGGACGTTTCGGCGAGGATACTTCGCGCTTCTCGCAGGGCATGCTGCGTACGGGCCTCGGTTATGCACTGAACGACAATACCAGTGTCTGGCTAGGCTACGCCTTCATTCCTACCGAGGAGCCTTTCGTCGTCACGCCGGTTGACGAGCATCGTATCTGGCAGCAATTACTGTGGAGCGAGAAATTTTCGTTCGGTACGATCACCAGCCGCAGCCGCCTCGAGCAGCGCTTTGTGCAGAACGGCGAAGATGTCGGCTGGCGTTTCAGGCAGTTGTTGAAACTATCAACGCCATTGCCTTTCGCGACCGATTTCAGCCTGGTGGCAACCGACGAGTATTTCGCCAATATCAACCGAACCGACTGGAACGACGATGGCTTTGACCAGAACCGAGCATTTGCTGGCATCGGCTACAATTTTGACAAAAACACCCGAACGGAAATCGGTTACATGAACCAATATATCCGCAAGGCCGTCGGACCTGACAGAATGAGTCATATCCTGTCTGTTAATTTGTATTTGAATTATTGATGCAAATGGCGCAAGGTGAAGCTTTCCTCCCTTACCTTGCGCCTTGAATCCTATTCCGAATGAAATCACTCTTTTATCGTCCTGTCCAACTGCGCGGCTTGGCGTTTCTGGGACTGCTTTTGCTGGCGCTGGCCATATTAGGCGGCATGATCTGGCGCAACCTGCACCGTTTTGAAACCGTTTTATCGTATGTCACCTATTCTCATCGCATTCAGAATGTATCGGTAAGCTTGCAGCAGTCGCTGATCGAATACCTGACCGGAGCAGTGCCGGTTGTGCCGCCCGAAGCCTTGTCCAGAACCCTGGAGGAAATGGACGCGTTAATGACCGATAACCGTCATTTATCGGAAAAAACCCGGCAAAGCCTGGGGACGGTCAGAGATCTGCTGATCGATGTGGGCGAACTGGATCAACTGGAAAAAAACACGCGTCTGATCAAAGCGCTCAAGGTCATGAGCAATACGCTCGAGAACGAGTCACTGCAACGCGAATATTTGCTGGAAAACATCAGCCGCACCACGGAAACCGAACTTTACCTGGCATTGGTCATCCTGGCCTGGACCCTGATAGTGGCCGTGCTATTTCTACATAGCCGCATCCTGCACCCGCTCAATGATTTGAAGCAACTCCTGCAACGGCTGACAGAAGAAAACTACACGCCGATCACGACCGATCACCTTGATCCATTGCTGCTGCCGGTATTCAACAGCTATAACGAAATGGTCAAGCATCTGGCGGAACTGGAGGAAGTCAAACGCCTGCATGCCCAGTCCCTGCAGCAGGAAGTCAAACTGGCCACGCAGGCCCTGCTGGAACAGCAATCAAGCCTGGCGCGGGCGGAGCGGCTGGCGGCGATAGGCGAAGTGGCGGCGGAACTGGCGCATGAAATACGCAACCCACTGGCCGGCATTCAGATCGCGTTCAGTAATCTCCGCCGCGAAATTCAGGCGCCCGACCAGCAGGAAAGGCTGGATATGATCAGCGAAGAACTGAAGCGTCTGGCCCGGCTGCTCAACGAGATGCTCGACCAGAGCCGGCACTCGCCGGAGCCGGCGACCGAATTCGATGCGGCCTCGCTGATTCGCGATCTGGTCACGTTGACGCGCTACCAGATTGCCGAAACCGTGCGTCTGGAAATCGACACGCCCTGCCCGCTGCCGGTGCAGTTGCCCGAGAGCGCGCTGCGCCAGGCGCTGCTGAACCTGATCCTGAATGCGGCCGAGGCGCTGGAAAGCGAACCGGGCGTGGTCAGCATCAAAGCGCGCAAGGATGCGCAAGGACTCCATATCGATGTCATAGACAACGGTCATGGCTTTTCAGAAGATATACTGAACTATGGCATTCGCCCGTTCCGTACCAGTCGCCAGCGCGGAACCGGACTGGGACTGGCTATGGTTCAACGCTTTGTCAAAGATATGGGCGGCAGCATCAGACTCACCAATTACCAGCCGCATGGCGCCTGTGTGTCTATCGTTCTGCCGAATAGTCACCTTGCCGGAGATCAATCCTGATGGAAACCCTGCTAATTATCGAGGACGAAAAACTGTTGGGCTCGGAGCTGTCACGCCACTATCGGCAATCCGACTGGGAGGTCATGCTGGCGACCTCGCTGGCCGAAGCCGAGGAATTATTGCTTAGGGATGAGATGGAGCCTTTGCTGATCCTGTCCGATATGAATCTACCGGATGGCAATGCACTGGATTTCATGGAAAAGATGAAAAAAAACATCAGCTATGCCGAATGGCTGTTTCTGACTGGCTACGGCAGCGTGCCGGATTCGGTCCGGGCCTTGCGTTTGGGCGCTTATGACTTTCTGGAAAAGCCTTGCGATCTGGATCGCCTCGATCTGGTCGTCAACAGCGCAGCCCGCAGCGCGGCGATACAGCGCCGGGTTATTGATCAGACACGGCAGGAGCATAGGCGCTATTCGCCGGAAGCCTATGTCGGATCGAGCCGCCAGGCGCGCAATGTCCGGGAATTGCTGACGCGCCTGACCAAAGTCCCTTTCAGCGCCCTGATCATAGGTGGCGAGACAGGTACCGGCAAAGGACTGGTGGCGCGCATCCTGCATTATGGCGGCGCCAGGGCGCGGCACCCGATGATCGAAGTCAATTGCGCCGCTCTGCCGCGTGAGCTGCTGGAATCGGAATTGTTCGGTCACGAACCTGGAGCCTTTACCGGCGCCTCGGGACGTCACCGCGGCCTGCTGGAGCAAGCCGACGGCGGCACGCTGTTCATGGATGAAATCGGCGAAATGCCGCTTGATTTACAGGCCAAGCTGCTGAAAGCGATTGAAGACCATAAAGTGCGGCGCTTGGGCGGCGAGAAGGAAATTACGGTCGATGTCCAGATTATCGCGGCCAGCAACCAGGATCTCGAGCAAATGATACGGGACGGCAATTTCCGCAGCGATCTTTACCACCGCCTGAACGTATTCCGCGTGATGCTGCCTCCTTTGCGCGAAGCCAAGGAGGATCTGGATGAGCTGGTGCCGCTGTTTGTCGCCGAATACAACGCCAAGGCCGGCCGCCATGTCAAAGAGATTCCAGAACAGGTCTGGGATAAATTGCGCGCCCATTACTGGCCCGGCAATGTCCGCGAACTGCGCAACGTCATAGAACGCTGTGTGCTGTTTGCAGACGGTCCGGTTTTTCCGGTCCAGTGGCTGCAATTACCCGGCCAGGAAAGCACGGCTTCGGAAGACACGGCTTCCGGATCGAAAGACAGGATTTGTTTACCATTGGACGGCAGCATGGCGCTGGAAGACATGGATCGCTTCATTATCAAGACCGCCCTGGAACGGGCCGACAACAATCTGGCCGCTGCAACGCGGGCATTGGGCACTACCCGGGAAACGTTGCGCTACCGGGTGCGCAAATATAATCTTAAAACGACGGATTGATTTAAGATTTGGCTAAAAATAACTTTCCTGTTGAGCGATAAAACCAGCATTTATATAGAGGCGAATGTTATTTTTCAAAAGCCAGGGAAATTGTTTCCCGCCGCACCCTAAATTGATATCGGTTGTGGCTTCGTGGTCACTATCCGAAACGAGAAGGCAATATCGGCAACGTTGTTTTAGAGGATCCGACTCCGAAGAAAAATTTCCACTGAAACTCAGGAACTCTCTGGGGCTAACTCTACCTGCGGGTTAATTTATCTGCGAAATTGATTAATGTCCTTTCATTAAAACGTTGTTAAGTTCACTATTGGAGCTGGTTATTCCCAGGAATCGGCTATGAGCCAATTCTTTTTTAACAATTTTATAATTGCTGCCTTATCCATTTTATTATCTCAATTTCAAGCTCCTGGATCCTGCTCCATATTTTTCTGATTTTGGAAGGCCGAGTACTCTGAACTTTGATTTCATTAGGCACTAAAAACCTGCCCCCCTTGCAATGAAGGCAGCCGTTCAATTCAGAACTAATGACTAATCTTCGCTTGAGCTAGCCATGTCCATAGCGTGGTGTTATTCTTAACGGTTTGAGGACAGGCTTGTGCCGCGGGTCAATTATGCGTTGGATATAGTCAAGCATATCGGGCTGATTATCCCCTTTTAAAAACGTAGGATTAACGGCAACCGGAACAGCTCTGACTTTACCGGTTTCCTTGTCTAAAACTTCAACGGTTATCAATGACACGTCTTAATCTCCTGCAAGGTTGTAACCCGGATCGGGCAAGTATTTACAGCGGTCTATTCTGAGCTTCAGTATGATTTACTGTGAATTTAATTCAATTAGGACTAATACTTAGGCACTAATACTTATTAATTGAGCGTAACTGATTTTATTAGTTGAATCGGTACGATCGTGTTGACTTTCAAACCCGGCAACGGCACGTGCCTCAATGGCGAAAAATGATTGTTCATCCAGTTGTCGATTCTTTTCTGGCCTGCTGCATGTATGACGCCCCGTTGGATGCCTTTTAATCAGATCGACGGCAGTTGCACGATTAACGATCTGCTCGTGCAAGTGGCGTCAAACCCGACTCGAAACGCACCGAATAACGTTTCTATGAACGGCAGGACATTCGGGTAAACGCCAACCTCGCTCTCTCTTAGGTCGGCTGATGAGTGCAACGCTTTGATAACCGTTGCTTGTTGACTTAAGAAGCTAACGGGAACGCTGAATGCCATCCCAAGAATAATTCAGAAAAAGCATCACGGCATTGGAATGACTCGTTCCCACATTGATATTCCGCAAATTCTGGAGATTTTGCAGATTCTGGTCCTGCTGGTAATCCTGCCAGCTGTAAACATAGCTGCCCTTGAGCTGCCAGTTTCTCGTGGGCTCCCAGGCAATGCCTGCGACCGTTGTGAAGTAGGTGCGATCAAATTGGCTGCCTGTCGACTGGCCGCCGCCGATTGATTGGTTATTTGAGAAATTTCCCGAGAGATCCAGCAAAAGATGTTGGGTAAAACGATAAGAATAATTGGCGAAGACGTTGTGGTTTTGCAACGTTTGCCCCAAGGAGCTAGGATCAATAGAATTGGAATAGCCGGCAGAGAACTTAGTCAGCTTGCCGTCATAGGTTACATCAATATTGGCCTTACTGCCCAGGGATACTGAGGAATTCTGTTCCTGCGAAACACCACCGAAATTCTGTCCCACGCCGTCAACCCATACAGGTCCCCCACCGACATTAAATGACCAATTTTCATCGATTTCGTAATTGCCCCCGAGCACAAAGCCAAACAGATTTTGAGTCGTTGCATTTAGAGCCGATATGCCAAATCCAGTGTATTTGATATTGGAATAAAAGAGATTTCCTGTCAGGGTAAGGCGTCGGCTCCACTCATGACTCTCGCCCAGACTAACGGCGTAAGTCTCATTGCCGCTGAAATTCAGTGAACCTTGGTTATTGAAGGCAACGCCGACAAATGAATTGCTATAGCTTGTCTTGGAGTAAGAGCCAATCAGGCTCAACTTGTCGCGCTCTGTCCACTGCCAGGCCCACGAAGGTTCTACCCGATACTCTTCAGACTGACTATTAGGCACAAGCAACCCTGTGTCTGTAATTTGCTGGGCATAGGAGCAGCTAACACTGTAACCGCCACTTAAACCATAAACGCTGCGCTTGGTCTTATATTGATTGTTAAGACTTAGACTATAGTTATCGCAATCCCAGTTCGAATCATCATAACGGCGAATATCACCCAGCCCTTCAAATGCGATATCCAATACCTCCGTTTTTCGGCTGGCTTGCAGGCTGGGCCTCAAGACGTATCCGGCAACAGAGTCCTTGCGAATAGTATTCAATGATATATTGTCATTGTACTCAAGCTGTTGCCCCAGGTCCCCTTTCACTTCCCATTCGGCGGCGGCTACGTCTTTTCCAAAACCAATGCAGGCCAGCGCGAGCATGGCCATTTTTCGTCTGTAGTACATGCTTTCCTTTTAAAATTGTTCATGGCGCCACGATAGTATCGCCGCTTTGCAATAAAATATTCGATTCTATATTTTCGCCGTCTTCAACATCGCCGTACTCAAAAGGCAAGGACTTGGCTCGACCATCTGCTTCACGCCTCAATACGATAATGCTGTTTTTCTTGGCAAATTCTGTCAGGCCACCGGCCATGCTCAAGGCTTGCATTACATCCGTAGGCCTTGTCATCACAAATGCCCCCGGATGGGCGACCTCGCCGGTCACATAAATCATATTGCCCGTTGCGGCGAGTAACCTGACGTTTACTTCGGAGTCCGGAATAAATTGTTTAAGGCGTTCCCGTAGTAAACTGACTAACTCCTCAGTCGTTTTACCGGCAGCGGCGACATGGCCGACCAGAGGAAAAGAGATTGTGCCGTCCGGCAGCACCACTACATCCTGTTTTAACTTTTCCTCTTCCCAGACGGTAATTTGCAGCTTATCGCCCGGATTGAGGCGATAATTGCTATCCGCCTGAGCAAAAGCCTGACCAGGCAGCCAAAGCATGCAACCCAAAAAGAAAGCTAAAAGACTGCCTCTATAATTTGGAAATATCAAACTTCTCAAGGTGAATGTATTCATTTGCTCGCTCTCCAAAAACACTACGTTAACTTATCAATATGTATTGACCTCTAAACTGAATTTGAAAAACCCCAAACTACCAACCAATGAAAAATCAGCATTTAAGCCTCTCATCCAATCATAACAACTTTTTCTCTTCCAGGGCTCGAGGCACTTCCTGTATTTTCCAATGTACATTTTAATTGCAGTTCTAACTTCAGCCATAAGCTTATCATTTTTCAAAGGAGGGGCGTTATTTCTTTCCAGTGACTTATTGAATGAATATTTCATGACATTTCTACCCGGCTCTTTAAATTGGCAACTGGCCATTGAAGCTGTAGCAGCAGGGCTGCGGAGTGCCAAAGGCGCGCAATCGGCGCAAAACGGAATTCTGATGAAAATAGTCGGCAGATTGAAAAAGTCACGGTTTTATTACGGAAAAATTTACTCCGCAGAAGGAATAAAATGCGTGTAAGCCGATTTCCCCCTATCAATGAACTGCTCCCCTTTCCAATCATATACATCATTTCAATACCATCGATTTTTTATAATTTTGCTGATGAAACGCTAATCCTGATCAGCAATATTATTCAGACTGCGGCAGCGCTTTGCAGCCTCCGGTTTCATCATTTTTTATGACCATAAAGACCATTTCGCCTGGGTCAGGACAAAAACGGCAATCAATGCGTTGGTCGTCATATGGGCAATGACGGCGTCACCAAGCTGCCCGCGACGATATAGAGCCAGGGCATAACCCATTCCGGCCAAGATTCCGGCAACCCAGCGTTCATGCATTAATCCGAAAAGTACGGAGGTAGCCATGAATGAAAACCATGAGAACTGCCCAAGCGGTACATTTTCAAAGTCTTTCGCGGTTAATTTGCGAATCAAGTAACCGCGGAAGGCAAGCTCCTCAGCCAAGGGCACCGCGATTGCCGACCCAATCACGCGAAAAGCCAGCCAGATCACAGCCGATCCGCTCGTGAGTTCCGCCAATCCCTGTGATAATGCAGTCTTGCTGCTGTCAGCGTCGGGCTCCAGCAACATCCAGATCAGGAACACTGCAGTGCCGATTAACAGCGCCTGCCAGGACCAACTCCAACCGAGGCCTTTATAGGCATCGCGGAAGTAGTAAAGCGCCACCGCGATAGCTGCCACGCGGACAGGATATAGTCTATCAAAGCCGCTGGAAAAGGCTGACGACACCATTGAAGCAGCCATCAAAGCCAATAACGGAACAAGCAGAGCCGCTGCAAGAGATTTGTCGGCTCCAACAACGGGAAAGCCTGAGTTGGCAATGGTAAAAAACTGCATCCTGTTAGACAAAGCAATCGCACCGATGGCAATTAAAGTGAAGGCTATCCAGCCGGCTTGGGCGTGAAAGCCTTGTAGCGCCACTTCAGGAGAGAAGGACGCGCCGATCGCAATCAACATGGCAATACGTACGGCATTGGCCAACCAGATAAATAATATGCCTAGAGGAAAAAGCCAAAAGGCTTGCGGGAAACGCAGTGCCTTACGGAATAGCCAAAGATAAATAGCAAGAAATAAGGTAATTAGGGCAATCCCTTCCAAACCTGAGCAAGGATAAAAGATTTCAACCTGAAAAGAGGGTGTACCTAGCAAGAATTTTTCCGGCTGATAGACGAGGGGCTGATAGACGAGGTCGTCATAAATCCAGCTGAGCAGTGCATGGACGAGCTGCATGGTAGGTATGGACAAAGAGTTCCAGAATTCTTCTTGACCTAAGAATCCTTCTCTTCGATTGAGCACTCTTATGGTCTGCCAAGCGCCTATCCCCAGCATGCCTCCCATTAGCAATGCTGTATATTCCTGACGGATCAGCCGCAGCCAGAACTGCCCTGGAGCCAGAGCGAGCAGCCATAACAGCAAAGTTGCGCTCAACAATGTAAACCAAACTGTAAACCAGAATGCTGTGAGCCGAGCGGGATTGACCGGTGTTGCAAATAGGAATGCAGTAACAACTGCGAACGCAAAAAAAGTGAAAATGTGGAATGCTAACCAAATCGACCAATGATACTCGCTCGACTGCTCCCGTAAACTGCCAAGCACGGCTTTAATCCGCGGGCTAAAGATAAGGAGATTGGCGCAGATGATCCATAGGCCAATCCGCCAAATCTTATTCGAAGAATGGAATAACCGAACTGACCAGCTAACCTCAGTCTCCAGGAGTGGCGGCATATCATGCCTGATCGTTATCGCCATGAATTCGAATGCCAGAATTGCCAGAAGCAATGACCAGCGGATTGCTAATCGTTTTGAGGTTGCTATGGTGCAAAATTGTGTTACATATTCAGTCATCATTCGGCAAAGGTGAGAAAGAGCGGATCAGCATAAGTAGTATGCTGATCCGGTTTTAATGCTATAGATCAGGAAATGTTAACCCGTCGAGACCGAGGCCTTTCGCCCGCCAACAATAAAACACCGGTTAGCAAAGCGATCGCACTGGTTCCGGATGCGGCATCAATTTCTGGAGCAACGCCTCTTACTACGCTACCTGTAGATGTAGAACCATTTGTAACTCCACCTGAAGGTGTAGATCCATAAGATTGCTTTGACTCATAATTCCCAACCTGCCACATCTTATTACGCCAAGCATGTATTTTACGGTGCAAAGTGTTTAGCTTATGTACAAGTGTCGATCGAGAGAACCAATCCGATTTACCATTGTTTGTTTTGCTGTCTTCGTCAGCCCAGACATTGCCTGTAGTTAAGAACATAACCGCTATACCCGCTAATAACATTTGTCGAATATTCATATAAACTCCTTCGCTTGCTTTCTCATTTATTAATAAAAGACCAAACTACTTTCGTTTATAGATAAAGCCACAAACCATCGAATGAATTAACGATAGGGCATTCGGCTCCAGGTCGTTTCACTTCTAAATCTTTTCTAATGATCGCGTTTCATTTCATGCCTTTGTTTTTGAATTGCTGCTGCTGAATTGAGCCGCAACATTTCAAAATTTTGAGCAATACCATGCACTATTTTTTCCATTATTTTCTAGCAGTCTAAGTTAGCCGCCTAACTACTATGATACATCGCTCAAAATTCATTATTCTTTATCCTGCTCAACCTTACAATGAGTATCAACACCTAGGTAATTTACGCAATAACCTGATTTACGGCGATGCAAAAAAGCAACAGCGATATATATGTCCGCCTCCGCCTGACTTTAGAATTTTAATGACCCGGTACAGTTAGTGGGCGCAAACAGGAAGAGATATTTTTCATCTACTTTGACTTGACTGAAACATTACAAAATAGCAATACCGATTTCATTAGCCTTCTTATATCGAATGGCTCTAGGACAAAAGCTGTTCCAGCCGCACGACTTGCCTCTAAATAGCGTTCCTGATCAGCTAAAATATTTGCCAAATGGGACCATTTTGCAGCCAATCGCCTGTTGGCAATCGCATGAGCTTTCGGATGGACTTCTTCGGTCCGAGCTTTGATATTGGAAAAGACTGTTATTAAACTTTGAAGACATTCTTCCCGCTCAGCCCCGGTCTGATTTACATGAAAGCGTCTTTTCAAAAAAGGTTCAGAAATATAATGAAAGCGCATTTTCATGGAGGCCCTGCTGAACCAGTCTTCATCCTCTCCAAAGCATAAATTCTCATCAAAGAACCCTACTTCCAAAAATGTACTCTTCCTGCAAAGCAAAGTTCCTAGGTGAAAATATCGTCCCGCGGCTACATCGAGGACGGGGTCGAGCACATAGCCCGAAGTATCGCAACGAGGCCATATTACACTTTTGCATTGGTTGAGAAATTCCCGGTCCTCTTCATGGTCAACAAACCATTCCACCTCTTGAAAGCTCAGAATATCATCACCTAATACCCTATTTATCTGAGCGTTGAGTTTGCCGGGAGACCAAAGGTCATCACTGTCCAGGAAGGCAAGCAGTTCGCCGCTGCTTTCCCGAACGCCGCGGTTCCGTGCAGCACTGACGCCACGATTTTCCTGATATATGTAACGAATAACATTCATGTACGGCTTAAGCACATCCTGTGTGCCATCTGTTGATCCGTCATCCACAACAATAATTTCAAGATCATCAATATTTTGATCTAGTACGCTGGTAACGGCTTCGACGATAAACTTACGACGATTAAATGTAGGAATTATGACCGTAATATATTTTTTACTTTGCATAATAGTGGTTTCTTTTAGGTTTCTGATTGTTCGACTGATGTTATGCAGTCTGCATTTTTGCAATTCAAAATAGGCCTTCTAATTGCCCTTATATCTGATCTTCAAGCATTCCAGCTTGAACACGGCATAGATGACCAAACACAGGGTTGTTCTGCATGATCACCATGCGAGTTGGAGATTTTGCCAACCCGCATTGGCTTTCAGGGACTTATGAAATTCTTCGACTTGCCATCGTTGCTGGCAGATCGACCTGTTAGCCATCGCACCTTAAATCACTGCACACCAGATTCAGCAAGCTGGTGCTGCCGTCTTTATTTGCAGACCCTCCGCACAAAAAGCGCTTCTTGTTCGAAGCCCATCAGCCAACCATGCCAGCACATGATCTCGCCCTCATCCGTCTATGCTTTTTCCTGAATCCTATCATCAAAAATCAGACAGCCGGCCTCGCGCTCAAGCTGTCGCACCATCGATTTGACCTCCCACCATAAATCTTTCGAGGTATAGTCTCGCTCCGATAAAAACCTCGTCAATTAATCATGATTTACTTCGCCGTTCAGCATTGCTGGCAAACTTATTACTGTCGCATAGCTGGTGTGGCTGATTAAATAATCGGTGCATAACTCAAGCTCATCAGTTAAAACAATTTCTACTATGAAATATTACAACCTCCAAAGTTTAATGCCTTTTGGTACCCTCTCTCTTTCAAGCTTGGCTTTGATATCTATAACTATGCCTGTCTCATCATGTAATAAACCTAACAAATAAGACCAATCCTTATCTAAAAAGTAATCATGCGGTACAGCTAACAGCACGGCATGAGCGGGTTTCAGTTCATCTTCTGATGATAATTTAACCCCATATTCTTCCATTATTTCATTTGAATCCGACAGGGGATCGAACACCTGCACATTAATGCCGTAGGTTTGCAATTCTCTATAAATATCAATGACTCGTGTGTTTCTTATATCGGGAACATTCTCTTTAAACGTAAAGCCTAAAATAGTGACTACGCTGCCTCTGACGCACTTTTCGGCTTTGATTAATTCCTTTACCGTCTGAGCGGCTATGAAGTTTCCCATACTGTCATTAATACTGCGCCCGGACAGGATGACTTGTGGCGTATAGCCTAAAGTTGCCGATTTATAAGTAAGATAATAAGGGTCAACGCCTATACAGTGTCCTCCCACCAGTCCGGGATCGAATGGCAAAAAATTCCATTTTGTTGATGCCGCGGCCAAAACATCTCTTGTATCAATATCCATTTTATTGAAAATCAAAGCCAGCTCGTTCATTAATGAGATATTTAAGTCCCTTTGAGTATTCTCAATCACCTTGGCTGCTTCCGCGACTTTGATGGTAGCTGCTTTATGTACACCAGCCGTAACCACGGATTCATAAACAGACGCTACAGTTTCCAGCGTTTCAGGCGTATCTCCTGACACTACTTTAGTAATAGTCTTAAATGTATGCTGCCTATCGCCGGGATTAATTCGCTCAGGCGAGTACCCGACATTAAAATCGATACCCCATATCAACCCCGATTCCTGCTCCAGAACTGGAATGCAATCTTCCTCTGTAGCTCCCGGATAGACTGTTGATTCATAAACAACAATATCACCTTTTTTAAGTTGTTTACCCACAGTTCTTGAGGCCTTGATTACCGGCCTCAGATCCGGCTGTTTGGCTTTATTGACCGGCGTAGGCACCGCAATTATATGAAAATTTGCTTTTTTCAAATCTTCAGCATTACAGGTATATAAAATATTGGCTTTCGCCAATTCTTCCCCATCTATTTCATTGGTGCGCTCAATGCCTTTTTTTAGCTCCTCAATGCGTATTGAATTGATATCGAATCCGATAACCTGCTGACTTTTACCAAATTCGACTGCAACCGGCAATCCGACATAACCTAAACCAACTACTGATATTTTTCTGTTATGCATACTTACCTCCTAATTCCGTAACAATCTCTATACCATTCAACAAAATCGTGAAAAACATAAAATCTGTTAATGTAATTACACACTAGATAAGAAACATCCGGATAAGCATCGGGAACATCTCCAGGCCGGAGAGATAAAAATTCGCTATAACCTCCTTTTCAAACATTTTTGACTATTTCAATAAAGTCAATAAATTGACGGGATTGTTATTGCCTCTGTTATAGAGGCGAAAGAGGATCCGATTTGTGCTCGGATCCAGTTTATCTCCAGACCAGTCCGTATTTTCCTGTGCTGGTCTATCAATGACACTGACTATCCCTCGGTAGTGTTATCCTTACAAGTAAAGTCCCGTCGGTGATTATCATAATTGAAAACATCCATCGGCCTTCTCTCAAAAATATTATGAATAACCATAAACAAGGACATACCTGGCCGCCCCTCAATCCGTCTATCATAAAAAACGCAAACCCGTAGTCGGCAGCCTATAAAGATGACTGCGGATATGAGCCATCAGTTCATTCGCTTTTTTACTCGTCACGTACTGCGAAGCAGGATGATCGACATTGTCATGAGTGAAAAAGAGCACTTTGATATCTGCACCATAAACAGGATTGGAAAAGATATAAACCAAATGCTCAAATTTATTATGTCGGCATCCTTCCAAATATATTCATAAGCTACCAAATTGGCATCCGCATAGGCATGTCGATAAATCAATGAACGCCTTACTCTCGACTGAGCCGCTGGAGGCGTGACTTTTTGCGCCTTTTTCTTGCAAAAGAGATTTTTATCGCTTGTTTATCGGCGATTTCAAATTTCAGAAATTTAAATCACTTACATTAGGCCCTTATTGGATATCTCCTCAGAATCCAGTAAGGACCTAATAAAAAGCTTAGGCCGCAAGGCGGAAAGATTGGCTTTGTGTTTCTTCAAGCTCGCCAGCTTGAATACGGCATAGATGACCATAAACACAGAATTATTCTGTATGGTGACCGTGTAAATTGGAGATTTCGCCAATCTGGATTGACTTTCAGTGATTTATGAAATTCTTCGACTTGCCACCGTTTCCGGCAGATCATTGCGACCTGCTGGCCATCGCACGTTTAATCACCGCTCGCCAGATTCAACAAACCAGTGCTGTCGTCTTGGCTGGTAAAATCCTGCCGCATACCGCTTGTTTATCCGCTGAGTCCAGAGACGTTACCCGTACAAAACGCCCTTGTTTCTGGTCTTCCCAGTTGAGCATCATCAGCCTCGTGGCTTTTCAGCTACTCGCTTTCCCCTGCAGTTCCGCCCGTACCCTCCACGGTGATCAGGTTCCTCTTAGTTCTGGTGACACTTTCACTTGGTCCGATCAATGTCAGACTTACGCTATACATTCCTGGATTAGGGTAAGTCGCAGTGACGACTTCAGCAGTCGTGTTCGTTACGGAAGGAGTGATTGAACCAGGGAAATCCCATTTCCAGCTTATGACTGTCCCGCTGCTGACAGGTGCGAAGTTCACCACTAAACCTGGAGCGCCGCTGGTTGTACTAGTCGTGAAATCCGCCATTAGCGCCGCCTTAATAGGAACTATTTTGCTGACTTCATTGGCATAATTACTTTCGGTCTTCCGGACCGAATCATAGGCCTTCACCGCGAAATAATACTTTTGACCTTCTTGCAATCCGCATACCGTGAGCGAGGTCTTGTTGCCGGCATCAATGTTTGAGCTGTACTTGCCGCTGCTCTGGCCGTAGGAGACGATATAACCGCCGACATTGGGGGACTGGCTGGCATCCCAGGCCAGATTCACGCTGGCTGCGAAAAGTTGGCCGCCGAACAACAGGGTGAATCCGATCAATCCAAAGCGCAGAAACTGCTCGCGCGAGAAAATGTTTACAAAATAATTGTTCATAATAATTTTCTCTTCCTGAACATGTCTACTATCCGACTTTCAATATTTCGAAAGCTACCCGCCCCTATCCATTAAGCCCTCAAAAATTGAAAGTCTTATCCAACAATCCGGCTTTTCTTAACAGTTAATTCTTTGTAACCTCCAATCTTTCCCAAAAATAGCCGCGCTTAAGACTTCGGTAACAAACTGTTGGAAAAATCTAGGCATCAGCGGCCCTGATTGAGGTTGAAACTTCATTAACATGACAAGTTCCTGAATGGATTGGCAACCCAATATAAGCCTCCTCAGCGCTTGTGGCTTGGGATTGGCTTGGCTGACCGTCTCATTAAATCTATTTTTTAGGTGCTTCTACTTAAGTAATTTTACGTAGATTTAAGAGAGTTTTAATTAATGCTGCTTACTATTAGTCCTGCTTTAGTTACAAAGAGGAAAAAATATTTACATCTTTTTCAACTCAATTAGCGCTTTTAGAAGCTTTTAACATGTTGGGTTCATGGGGATCATACAGTCAGTTGGATGAGTGGCATAAGCCTTCAATCCCATTGGCGTCTGTGTTACGGCCATAAGTGATGATAAGGAATAATTTCAATTTTATTATCCGGCCGTTTAGTACGAATATCCATTAGTACAAACACTTATCATTGAACTGATGCTCAACTTGCTAGCATGAATTTTTAAATAGTTCCTTTGCTGTTTTTCAAATTCTATTTTTCGCCTTTATCACAAAAAAGAAAAACAAGACTAGCTTGTATCCGTTTAGTTGATCTTCCCCATAACATCTTAAAGTCATCTATTAACCTTAAGCCCGATTCCTATAATTTAAGAGGGCCATGGAAACAATTATGAATAGTTATTTAAAAAACACCTCTTCACGCAAGCTTTTTCTGCGTCCTGGACCTGCTGGACTCGCCCTGTTGCTGTTCAGCAGCCAACCTTTCGCAGCCAGCGTGAATCTGGCCTGGGATGCCAGCCAGTCCCCCAATGTCGGCGGTTATATCGTCTCCTACGGCCAGAGCAGCGGCAAGTACACGGACAATGTAGATGTCGGCAACAAGACCTCGCTCACGATATCGGGAGCGAAGGAAGGTGTCACATACTATGCCGCAGTGAAGGCCTATAATTCGGCCCGAACCAACGAAAGCGGTTACTCTAATGAAATTAGTAAGACAATACCTGCCACGACAAAAACTACCGTAGCAACTAATGGAGCCACTACCGGGGCAGCTAACGGAGTCACTAGCGGAGCAGCTGATGGAGCAGCTAATGGAGCCACTAGCGGAGGTACTGCAGGAGCGACTAATGGAGGTACTACCGGCCAAGTTACCAGTAATAATGGCTTGGTAGCAGCCTACGGATTTGAGGAAACCAGCGGCAATACGGTTGCGGATGCCTCGGGCAAAGGTAATCATGGCACTATTAGAGAAGCTGCCAGAATCGCCAAGGGTCGTTATGGACAAGCGCTGCAGTTTGACGGCGTGAATGATTGGGTCACGATCAAAGACAGCCCATCATTAGATCTTTCAACCAGCATGACTCTCGAGGCATGGGTCAACCCACAGTCTCAGGCTGGCGAAAAAGCTTTGATTGCGAAGGAACAATCCGGTGGAGCAGTCTATGGCCTTCTTAATGCAGATGCTAATGTACCTGCTGCTGGAATTTATGACGGGCAATACCATGTTCTCCCCGGCCAGAACCAGCTGCCAGTAAACCAATGGACCCACCTTGTGGTGACCTATGATGGACAATACGGACGGCTTTATATGAATGGCGTTGAAGTCGCCAAAGGCGCAGAAAAAAGCCTGATTCAAGCATCCAACGGCGAACTGCGCATCGGAGGAAACAGTACTTGGGAAGCCTATTTCAAGGGCCTTATCGATGAAGTGCGAATTTATAATCGCGCCTTGTCCGCAGCGGAAGTCCAGTACAACTTGAAGACTGCAATCAGTGTCTCAAACCCGCCGAAATTTGTTATGGGTGATAAAAACGAAGAGCCTTGGGTCGAATATGTACCTCAGGGCATTGCTCAAGCCTTCCAAACGGTATCCCAAAATTCCAGAGTGGTAACTCAAGTAAAAGTTTATCTGGACGTCAGCACAACCGCGAAACAACTGGTTGCAGGCATTTATGAGGATAATAAAGGGCATCCTGGCGCTCTTGTTGCTCAAGGCAAGTTGAGCACGATTAAGCCTGATGCATGGAACACAGTTTCAATTGCCGGAGCCGGTGTTACCGCTGGCAAACCTTATTGGATCGCGATCATGGGTGCGGATGGGGAAGTCGGATTCCTGGATCGTATAGGATCGGGCAAAGGTTTGATGGAGAGAAGCAGTGGCCGTAAAGCACTGAAAGAATTACCCGCCACTTGGACTGGTTCGAGACGTGGCTATAAAACCAATGCGTCGATGTCAGTCTATGGAAATGGTTATTAATACTGAATCACTAACTGTCTAGTTGACATACTGATGGAGCTGATACCGCATTGAGCGAAGTCAGCTCCACCTAGATTATTCCGGATAGCTAGCAACAACTAGTTAACACTGGGCTCTGTTAAAGCGGAAGACAGCTACTGACGAGAAGAGCGAGTACTACAAAAATCTGTAACACTGAATCTAATGTGTGATTTGATCTTAGTACAGCTGTCGAACAGTTTGCTCAAAAAAGGATGATGCGCCCAAGGCTCCGGATAACTTTATATAGTGATAAATCCTAATACAAAGAGGAAAAATGAAAACTATTACACTAGCAGCAATGCTTACTTTATCTCTATTCGCCACCGAAGCGGCGATAGCGGCTAATCATTACGTCAGAGCAGGCGCCACGGGTGCCAATAATGGTAATGATTGGAATAATGCTTACACTTCGCTGCCTTCCACATTGACGCGAGGCGACACCTACTATATAGCAGGCGGTAAGTATCCTGCCTATACCTTTGATGACCCTGAATCAGGCTCCTCTGTAATCACGATCAAAAAAGCTATCGCTTCTGATCATGGCACGGATACAGGCTGGCAAGCGACATACGGATCTACGCAAGCCGTATTTGATTCCCAGATTGTCTTTAACAGAAGCAACTATGTTTTTGACGGCCAAACAAGAAACGAAAACGACTGGTTTGATGGTGCATCGTATGGCATTCAGGTTTACCACAGCAATCAGCTGAACCAGAATATCATCATCGGCCCCAATGGCGGACCGGCGGCTAACAATATTACGGTAAAAAACGTTTATATCGACGCTCCGTACAAGAACCTGCCGTCGAACCAGACTATCCGCCAGTATGCCGTTGATACAGACACTTATGGCGGCCCTCAGCACACTGGCCTGGTATTCAGCCGCATGTATGTCCGCGGCAGCAATAATGTCTGGTTCCTACGCTCAACCACAGGAGCTATCGTTGAATACAGTGCATCTGATGGTGTAGTGAGCAATGGCGCCAACCATGGTGAGATCGTCAATCTTTACTATAGCGGTATTAACGCGGTAATTCGCTATAACAAGTTCAGAAACGCCTATCTGGACAGTGGAGGCACAGCTATTGTTGCCATTACCGACGGTCCTAACCCTATCCCTGGCGCGGGCAGCGGGCTGGAATTCTACGGCAACATCGTTTACAACTTCCAGACTGGGGATGCTTCTATCGGTTTCGATGGCTATGCAAAAGGATTTAAGACTTCCAACAGCAAAGTTTATAACAATACCTTTATCGGTAGCATAGGTGGTAACGCGGGTACTGCATTTGGCGGTGGGGCGAACAATCTGGTCTATAACAACCTGTTCATAAACAACAGAGGTGTCGGTTTCGATGGCGGGCCTGGAACGGTTAATGACTATAACGGGTTCTCCGATTCGAATGCGCGCGGCCAAAGCCATGCTCAAACCAATGTTCCAACTTCCATTTTTGCTAACTTTAATAGCAATGATTTTTCATTAAAATCACCCACAAACGCCGGCTATTCTTTATCTTCGCCTTACAATAAAGATTTGCTGAGCAATACAAGAGGAACTGATGGAAAATTTGATATCGGAGCATATGAATTCGGAGGCAGCACCCAAAGCGCCACAACAGGCACATCTACCCTCCTGCCTCCGACCAACCTCAGAGTTCAGTAATATCTGAACTGTTGTTAACTGCGAGTATAACTCTCTGCATCTTGCCAGAGGTTATCTCAAATTAACTTATAACCCACTGGCTTGAAGCTAGTGGGTTGTCATTAATTAAGTTACCTCCGGCATAGCCGGAGGTTTATTGGGTTACGCCCTCAAAGGGCTCTTATTGCGGCAAGCCGCCGCTCATATCCAGCTTGACTGTCCAAAATATTCATCCTGGCTTTCCTGATGCCGGATATATTCTCTAACACTGACTCCATCCAAACCCGCCTTTGAAACAAAATATCCCCGTGCTCCAGAGTGTTCGCCATTGAAATTTCTCTGTCTTCCCTTAAATTGCCTGGCAATGGCTATTGCGCTCTTCCCTTTCAAAGTTCTTATCAGTTTCCGATTTTTGTCACGAAGGCATCGCTAAAAAAACTGCTGCCGCCACGAAACGTTGGCTGCAGGGCATTCTTGGTCGGAAAATCCTTGGAAGAGGTTCTTCCTGTCACATAGGCCTGGCCTTGCTGATCAACGGCAATACCATTGGCCAGATCATCTACTTTCCCGCCGAGGTAGGTCGCATAGCGCAACGCCTTGCCGTCGGGCGTGAGCTTGGCGACAAAAGCATCAACCTGGCCGCCTGAAGTTGGCTGCACAGCATTCACTGCCGGGAAATCGGACAATTCGGTCCATCCTGCCACATAGGCCTGACCCCATCGATCCACAGCGATACCGAAGCCTACCTCAAACCCGCTGCCGCCCAGGTAGGTTGCATAGCGGAGCGCTTCGCCATTGGCCGTGATTTGGGCGACATAGGCATCTGTATGATGGCCTCCGCCGCCGAGAGTAGGCTGCAAGGCGTTTACGGTTGGGAAGTTGGTCGAATTGGTTACGCCTGTCACATAGGCGCGGCCTTGCTGATCCACGGCGATGCCCGAGCCTGAATCGCCATCGCTTCCGCCGAGATAAGTGGAATAGCTCAGCGCCGAACCATCGGCTGTAAATTTGGCGATAAATGAATCATCAGGACCACCGCCAAAAACAGGTTGCAGAGCTTTCTCAATCGGGAAGTCGGATGATCGCGTATTCCCGGTTACATAGGCCCGGCCCTGCGTATCCACAGCGATATCCAGGCCCTCGTCGCGCTCCCTCCCGCCCAGGTAAGTCGCATAGCGGAGCGCTCCACCATCGGCCGTGAGCTGGGCGACGAAGGCATCGGCACTTCCGATGAGAACAGGCTGCAGGGCGCTCATGATCGGGAAGTCGTCCGAGCCTGTAGTCCCCGTCACTGAGACTTGTCCCTGCCGGTTTACGGCGATGCCCGCGCCCTGGTCATCCGCATTCCCGCCGAGGTAAGTCGCATAGCGCAATGCCGAGCCGTCGGCCGTGAGCTGGACCACGAAGGCATCAGAAAAACCGCCGCCGAAGTTGGGCTGTACGGCATTCACGACCGGGAAGTCTGCCGAGCCAGTCGATCCTATAACATAGGCCCGACCTTGTCTGTCCACGGCGATATCAAAGCCAATCTCATTCCCTGTCCCGCCAAGGTAGGTGGAATAGCGTAGCGCCGAACCATCGGCTGTGAACTGGGCGATGAAGGCATCGCCAAGATTGCCATTAGTACTGCCTATAGCCGGCTGTATGGCGCCCGCGGTCGGAAAATTGGCTGAGGTAGTCTGTCCTGTCACATAGGCTCGCCCTCGCGTATCCACGGCAATACCGAAGCCCTCATCGCCCCCGCTCCCGCCCAAATAGGTTGAATAGATCAGGACCGGGTCAATGATCAGTGGCTTCGTGACGTCGTAGGAGTCCACCTGAAAACCGAGCGACTGACCATCCTTGAGCATATAGCTGCCGCCGATGGATTTGCGGATACCGCCTATCTCCTGATAGACGACCGGCTTGTGCATGCGAAGTAAACCGCTGTGCGTATGCAGCACCAGTTCTCCTGCCGAGCTGATATCGATTTTGTCGGCACCCCGGAAAGCCAGTTTGATCTGGCGGGGATCGGCTCCTGGCGCCACCACAAAGTCATACTCCAATTGCCTTTGGTTGCCGTAGTATATCAAGTCCACGCCCGGATAGAGGCTCTCATAAGCGACCTTAGCATAGGTCTGTACTCCTGTGAGCCATTGTTTGGGATCTTGGCCGACCAGGTAGTTGACCCGTCCGGACAGCGCTTCCTTGCCTACGATTCGGGGAGCAGGGTTCGCTCCGATAAATTGCATCCGCAGCACCGCCCCTATCATCTCGGCAGAAGAGGAAAACTTCGTATTGGGCAGAAGCGAAGGAGAGAATTTGGGATTAGGCGGCGATGAAGGAGAAAATTTTGAGGAAGAGGGAGTCTTGGCCTGGGCCTGAGATTTCTTCAGGCTCAGCACCGCTTCTCCGGGCGTCAGAAACAGTGTGTAACCCTGGCCTCTGGCGAGGAATTTAACCTGAGTATCCGCCTGGCCCTGATTGCCCTCAAAGCTGAGCGGCAGCTTCCCGTAATTAGATTGCGTACGAGCCTTCGCATCTGGAGCCATTGACGAAGCGGCTGATGCAGGAAGGGGCATAAAGGCCAGATAGACTATAACTGCGGTCATGCCGCGTAGACGCATACCATCCCTATTTGATGCGCTGAATTGAATCGGTTCCATGAGAACCTCCTAATGTTAAGGTGAAATTAACCAAAGACAGATATATTTCATAGGGATGGAGGATGAGGCGTAATGGAACAAAAAATCGGGTTAAGCGCTAATGTGGCGAGCAAGCAAGTGAAGGCCATTTTATTGCGCACATATGTATCGCTCTCAACAACATCTCCCAGTTTGAAAAAATCGCCCCTTAACCTGAGATGGATTTTGTAAACAAAATGGTAGATACACCAGACCGTACAGTCAATAAGGTAGAGTACTTAGTCGACCAAAAGAAGATGAGGTGGCCCCTGATTATCAACGTTTTTATGTCGCCTTAAAATATTTTCCACACGGAATCATTCTATTCTGGCTTATTCAGAATAATGACATTACTATTGGTTGTGATGGTGTATTCTTATGTCGGCTGATTTCAAATAATTTCTTTTGCCAACAATTGCACCGCTTGCCTCCCGATTCATAAACCAGAAATGATCATATCCCTGTTATTGGAGCAAAATGAACAGTATAACTATTGTTTTTTTGGTGATTAATACGGTTGCATTGTTAGCACTCCCAAAACGGTGGGCTGCCCTGCCCTTTCTGGTTGGAGCCTGCTACTTTCCCCTCGGGCAGGGGATTGAACTGGGGCCCTTCAATTTTCCCGCTCTGCGAGTACTGGTCATCATTGGGCTCGTCCGGGTGATTATACGCGGCGAACGCATAGCGGGGCGCTTGAACAGCCTTGACGCATTGATGCTGCTCTGGGCCGCCTGGGCGCTCATCAGCCCCGTCTTTCATAAGGATGTCATGGGCGTGCTGGTAAACCGGCTCGGCCTTGTTTACAACTCGTGCGGCATTTATTTTTTTCTTCGCGTTTTTTGCCAATCATTGGACGATGTGGTTAAGCTAGTCCGCATCACAGCCATCCTATTGATTCCACTATCTGCCGAAATGCTTTATGAACACTTTAGAGGGCACAATCTGTTCTCGATGCTGAGCGAAGAAATTCCGGAAATGTCTTCAGTTCGCAATGGCAGGGTTCGCGCTCAAGGGCCGTTTGCGCATTCAATTCTGGCAGGAACGATTGGCGCCGTATGTCTGCCGTTAATGGCGGGCCTCTGGCAACAACACAGAAAAACCTCCCTGGCAGGAATTATGACATGTTGCCTGATAGTTTTTGCATCATCTTCCAGCGGACCGATTATGAGCGCATTTTTTAGTATTGGCGCTTTATTCATGTGGCATTGGCGAGACAAGATGCGGTTGCTCCGGTGGCTTTCAGTTTTGGCCTACATTGCGCTGGATCTGGTTATGAAAGCTCCTGCCTATTATCTTATAGCACGAATTGATTTGGCTGGTGGCAGTACGAGCTGGCACAGGGCTGTAGTGATCGAAGCCGCCATAAACCATTTCTCGGAATGGTGGTTTGCGGGCACGGATGTCACTCGCCACTGGTTAGCTTATGGCGTTGAATGGAGCAAGGATCATATTGACATCACGAATCACTATATATTGATGGGAGTTTATGGCGGACTGCCTTTAATGTTGCTGTTCATGGCCATCCTGGGCAAAGGATTTTCCTTCGTGGGGCAAGGCTTGCAGCAGGCGAACCACTTACCACAGGATAGTTCTCCATTTATGGTATGGGCTTTCGGAGCGTCCCTCTTCGCGCACGCCGCCACACTCACGTCGGTTTCATATTTTGACCAAACTTTTGTTTTTTTCTATATAACTCTTGCAATTATTAGCTCAAGAGCCACCAGGATGACGGAATCGCCTGTCAGTCAGAAGAGTGCCCGCATTCCCTCTCGCGCCCCGATAAGGCGCTCTTTTTCCTATAATAAACCAGTGAGTATGAGAAAAAGTTAGTAATGAAATTCTCCCGGCTTCGTCTCAGTTACTTCTCCGGTTGGCAGCAAACACAATGTTTCGAGTCACCGTTCCTTTGGGTAAGCTGGACACCAGCATGGACAAAGGACCCAATGAGACAAACTCTTTATAGCTCACGTCCAGAGGATAAAGGTCGCTGGCTTTCAGCCATTCATTAACTATCGCCGAGCTTGTCAGATTCAGATTTGTCTCGTTAAAACCGCCGGCCAGCCGAGCGAATTTCTGACCATACTTCTTGCTCTCCCCACGCAATAGCCCGGAAATTCGCCTGCTCAGGCTCAAATTCGGAACACTGCCCACAAGAACACCGTTCTCATTCAGCAGCGTTTTCAACCTTGAAAGAACCGCTACAGGATGAGGTAGATGCTGGAGAATTTCCGGCAAGACAATTGCATCAAATCTTCTCTCGGCAAGCATGCCAAAGGCCTGTTCGAAATCAGCCGGCGTGACAGTAACTCCCGTATTTTCTACCAGTTTGGCAATTACTGAATCAAGAGGTATTGCTACTACGTTTTTGCCTTTTTCTTTCAGATGAGCTTCCATCTCACCCCACCCGCAACCCACCGTGAGAATATCCTGGGCGCCGGGTGGGATGAACTGCAAAAGATCGTGTCGGCATGATTCATAATAGCTCTTATCCCAATGTAAGGTATCCAGACGCTTCTCGGTAATGAATAACTTCTCGGCAGACCTTTTTTGCTCTAGGATTTCCAGCAAAGCCTCAGTCTGCACTTTGAATTTGTCCTCATGTAAGCCGCAAAGACCCAAGTACTTGTTGGGCAAATGATGCAATTCGAAGTCTTGCAGATGGGATAAACAGACGACTCTCGTGAATCCGCATTGAGTATAAGGATCAGTTGACGCACAGCACAGCAAGTCGTATCGGCCACAATGCGGCGGCACCAAAAATCCTCCTGATGCCAGAGCCTTGCGGAGTTGAGCCTGGGTCAAAATATAGCAGGCCGAATGCGCGTTCGAAAATTGAGCAAAAATGAAATCACCGGATTTTCTCACCGAATTGGGAATCCAATGATAGGAACCATGGGCTTGCGGGTAGTTTTTCTTGCCATCGGGATACAATTCATACTGTATAAAGCCAGGCAAATAGTTATCTCCGAGCTCATCAGATGCCTTCAAAAAAGCGTGTATGTTGCGCTCTCTAATCAGCATATCGTCTTCGGTATATATAAAAAGATCATACTTGTCGACATTGTCCGCAAACAACTTTTTATGACCGAACGGGAGAGACCATGGCTCCTTTGACGGAAGCCCTACAAGAACTTTGACATCATTTCCATAATCTTTCGGGGCCTCGGACAGGACAAAGATGTCCACGTCAAAAGGCATGGCGCGGTATTCCTGAATCAGGCGCTTTGCGTACTCAACGTTCTTCGTGCCGAAATTTGCAATAGATACCAATATCTTCATGTTTACTCCTGCTAAATTTAGTAATCGGCTTAACCTGAAACTTCTCTCGCCAGCTCTGCCGATATTACGGAAACGATTGGCCTATGGTGTCAGCTGTTTTGCCCTGACCGGAACATTGCACAAGACAATAAGGCTGTTTTCACCAGACGTTTCATATTGAGCGGCTCCAGGCTAAAAGCTGTCCAGGCCGCTCCCGCCGCTTCCTGAAAACGATCCTGATCGGCCAATCTGTTTGCCAGATGAGACCACTTGGCGGCCAGACGCTTGTTGGCAACAGCGTGCGCCTTCGGGTACGCCCCCGCTGTTCGAGCTTTGATATTGCCGAAGACCTTGATTAAACTGCGTATGGATTCTTCGCGCTCATGACCTATCTGATTGATATGAAAGCGTCTTCTCAGCAAGGGTTCAGAGAAATAGCAAAATGGTATTTTCAAGGAAGCTCTGCTGAACCAGTCTTCATCCTCGCCATAACACAGACTTTCATCAAAGAGTCCTATTTCCAGAAATGTGCTTTTCCTGCAAAGCAGCGTTCCCAGATGAAAGTATCGCCCTTCGGCCACGTCAAGGACAGGATCGATCACATCGCCAGACGCATCGCAGCGCGGCCACATCACATCTTCGCACTGATCCAGAAACTCTCGGTCTTCTTCACGATCGACAAACCATTCCACACCCTCAAAACACAAAACATTCTCGGTCCGTACCTTATCTATCTGAGTTTTGAGTTTTTCCGGCGCCCAGAGGTCATCACTATCCAGGAAGGCCAGCAGCTCACCGCGACTTTCCTGGATACCGCGGTTACGTGCGGCGCTGACACCTTGGTTGCCTTGATAGATATAACGGATATTTTCCCTATAAGGCATGAGGGCGTCGCGCGTTCCATCCGTCGATCCGTCATCGACTACGATAATTTCAAGATCATCGATATCCTGATCAAGAACGCTGCCCACCGCTTCGGTAATGAACAACCGGCGATTAAATGTCGGGATTATGACTGTAATAGACTTTACGGACTGCATGAATAGTCTCTCCGAACAGGGATAAAAAAATCTTTTTGTCAAACGCTTCAGTGCTCAGGATAAAGCCGGCAGCCAAGCTGCTTTGGAGCGTTGCCGTAGTCTGCTTTGTTTATGCACGTTTCTCTCTGTTTCTTACTCCGGACACTTCGCCGGCCCACCGCAAATCAAAACATGCAGATTCTTCCTGGAATTATCGTCCTGTTAACATGAAGCAGTGGACACATTAGTTATATCCGCCCTCTGGACTATGCTCCCTTGGCTACTGTTAATGAATTGCTGGTGTAATAACTCGAGCACGAGCAGACTGAAAACCTCTTGAGAATAACCGTCCGCCCGCTGGTTCATTTCGAGCAATTTCGTCAGCCCTTCCCTGCAAAAGTAACTTCTTAGATTACTGTTGGGATTTAAAACTGTTTCAAAAACTAATTCCTTCAATTCCGTTTTCAGCCATTTGTCATAAGGCACCGGGAAACCGCTTTTCTTTCGCTTGAGAATCGCATCAGGAACGGAATCCCTCAGGGCCTCTTTCAGGATACGTTTGGTCGTCAGTCCTTTAACCTTAAAATGTGGCGGCAGCGAAGCCGCAAATTCAAGTACCTGGAAATCAAGCAACGGCACCCTCAGTTCAACTGAGGTCGCCATGGTCATTTTATCCGCCTTGACCAGCAGGTCATCCGGCAACCAGGATTTAGTATCGACATAGAGCATTTGATGAAGCAGCGGAAGACTGTCCGCTTGTTCAAAAAGACTTCGCGTAGGGCCATGGGATATCCCTGGCCCGAGCAGGTCTAAGAAATCTTTCTGGTAAAGGGATTTTTTTTGGCGATTGAACGGCGTGTCGGGCGTTGCCGTACAACTGAAGTAGTACTGCGACAACGGAAGATCAATGATCCTGGCGTATTTTCTAATACGCTCCCACCCCAGATGCGCCAGCGCATCGACCCCGAAACTCAAGGGGCTTTTCGCGCCTCCCAGGACCGATTTCAGTCTTTCCAGCGCAAGCAGCTTTCTGTATTTGTTGTAACCGCCGAACGCCTCATCTCCTCCTTCGCCTGACAGCAAAACCTTGACCGACGACTCCCGAGCCAGCCGCGACACTAAATAAAGCGCGAAAGCTGGCGGCTCGCAGACCGGTTCCTCCATGTGCCAGATATATTTGGGAAGCAGGTCGCCAAACTCGCCTGCATTAATGGTTATCTCCTGATGTATGGCGCCGTAATGTTGGGCGGCAAGCCTGGCGTAAGGTCTCTCATCAGGAAAAGCCTCGCCATCAAAGCCAACAGTGAACGTATGAAGCGGCTGGCCGCTCTGTTCGGTCGCATAGCGCAATACGCCGGTCGAATCCACGCCTCCGCTCAGCAGCACGCCGACTGGCACATCACTGATCATGTGATCTTTAACCGTGTTCATCAGCAGGTCCTGAAGAGATTTCGTCGCGTCCTCGAACCGCTCCCAATGCGCGGTGTTGAACTGCAAATTCCAGTACCGGCGCTTCCTGATCCGGCCTTTACTTACCGTCAGATAATGCCCGGGATCAAGCTTGTATATGTTCTCAAACAAAGTGTCATTTCCCGGCAGATAATAGTACGTTAAAAAGCGATCAATGCTACGCGCACTAATTCTTCTGGTGACTGAAGGATCCACGAGCAAGGATTTAATTTCGGAAGCAAACAGGAGAGCCTTTCCGGTATCGGTATAGTAAAGCGGTTTAATGCCAACGCGGTCGCGGGCCAAGAGAAGCATCTGCTTACGTTCGTCCCAGATGGCGAAGGCAAACATACCCTGCAGACGTGACACACACTCCGCCCCTAATTCTTCATAAAGGTGGACGATGACCTCCGTGTCCGTGGCGGATTTGAAGATATGGCCTTGAGCTTTCAATTCCGATCTCAGTGAGAGATAGTTATAGATCTCGCCATTGAAAACGATCCAGACCGTACCGTCCTCATTACACATAGGTTGGGAACCGGTGTTCAGATCAATAATGGATAACCGCCGATGCCCCAGTCCAATAGGTCCTTTTACATGACGCCCTTCACCATCAGGCCCACGATGCGCGATCACATCTGCCATCCTTTTAATGAGATCAGGATTAACTGATTGTCGACCGTCAAGAGAGAGTTTACCTACGATACCACACATATAGTTATCTCCAGTCTGCGGATAGTTCTGGCAATGGTTGAAAATTAATGGCCGGTTTCATGACTGGTTCGATACTGCTGTCTTGAGCCCCAAGCTCCAAGCCAGGATAGTCCACCATTTTTTCAACGATGAATTCCATGATGGCTCGCTCTGCCTGAGACAGTGCAGAGGCAATAAAATCACCAGCACAAGCAGTCGCCCGATTGCCGAAACCGCAATAGAAGCCCGATAGGCTGAACCATAAATATTCCCTCGATTTTTTTTCATGTATCGCCAGAGAGATTCACGCGCCATAACAACCGAGAATTCACTGGGGCCTTTCTCTGTGCTGCCTCCGCCGAAATGAATGACAGAGGCAGTGGGGATATAGTAATTTGAATAACCGATCTGCCTGATTTTGTAGCAGAGTTCCAAGTCTTCAGCGTACATGAAATAATCCTCACTGAAGAGACCCGCCTGCTCAAACACCGAACGCCTCAACATTAAACAAGCCCCGGAGATCATATCCACCTTCGCCGGCTCATTCTTGGCTCCGAAAAGCGAATTCATACCCCAAAGCGATGACCTTGGGAATAAGAACCGCAGATATTCAGAACTCAACATTTGATTAAGTATCGTCGGAAACGCCTGGATACAACTGGTCTGGACGGACCTGTCCGCATTGAGCAGCTTGCAGCCGACTGCTCCGGCTTTTGGCAGCATTTGAACAGCGTCAAACAAAATATTGATAGCCGGACCGATGAGTTCGGTATCCGGATTCAAAAACAGGACATACCGGCCAGTTGACTCTCTGAAGGCCACATTATTCGCTTTGGCAAACCCCAGATTTAGATCGCTCTGTATAAATCGAACCTGCGGGTAGCACCGCTTGAGCATTTCGTCGGCACCATCGTAGGATGCACTATCAATAACTACGATTTCAAAATCAATATTGCTTGTCCATGCGAAAACCGATGCTATGCACTTTTGCAGATAATCTTTGGAGTTCCAATTGACAATAATAATTGATAGATCCATGTCATCCTCTCGTGTAGATATAGGTTGCTAGCCGATAAACTTCCGGTGCCACAATTCGAATGAAAGCAAGAGATAAATATGGCGGCGAAACTGGTCTTTACCTTCTCTATCATTGGCTAACATCTGACGAATGAACTTCTGGTCAAAGAATAAGGCCGAAGCCGAATCCGACCCCAGAAGATATTCCTCCAGGTAACTCCGCATCCCTGTGCGGAACCATTCTTCGATGGGATTTGCAAAGCCTTTTTTCTTACGGTATATCACATCCTTTGGCAGCCATTTCTGCAGAGCCTTTTTGTGAAGGTATTTTCCTGTAAAACCGTGCAGCTTTAAGTCTGGAGGCAGACTTTCAATAAACTCTACCAGCCGATAATCCAGAAAGGGAACGCGGACTTCGAGCGAGTTCGCCATGGCGGTCTTATCCCCTACCATGAGAAGATCATCAGGCAGGTTTGCTCGCGTATCAACATAGAGCATCTGCGTAACAGGATCCAGATGGTTAACGTCTGATTGCAGGTGACGAATTGCCTCTTTGGATTGATATCCGTTAACGAAGACCTTCTCTTTCAGGGCTGTCTCGAAGAGCTGACGCTTCATATCCTCGCTAAAAAACGAGTAAACCTTGGTAAACCGGGTCAGCATATCGGGTTCTCCAAGAGACGTGACGCCTCTCTTTAACCGTTCGAAGCGCCCAGGCATTCGGGTGACAGCCCATGCGATCGAATCCGTAACAGGGAATGGCAGGCGGTTGTATAGGTTCGAAAGCTTAATACCGATATAACGATCGTAACCGGCCCAAGGCTCATCCGCTCCTTGTCCGGTCAAAGCGACTTTGACATGCGTGCCAGTCCCTTTTGCCAGAAAGTAAAAAGCGCTAGCAGCCTCATGCCCGACAGGTTCTTCGATATCCCATAGGAAGCTGTTGTAATACTCGATGTAATCCTTAGCACCCACCATTTCGAAGTGGTGTTCGGCTCCGAACATATCGGCAAGCAATCGGGCATCCGCAACTTCATTAGTTTTTTCTCCTCCCTCAAAACCGAGCGTGAATGCCTGGATCCGTCCAGGAGAATACTTGTTCATGATGGCCAGAAGGACGCCTGAATCGATACCGGAACTGAGAAACAGCCCCAACGGCACATCACTGCGCAATTGCAGCCGCACGGCATCGTCGAGCAGTCCCTGATATTCTTCTATCAATTCCTGTTCATGCCATTTTTTTCTTATTTGAGGGATCCATTTCCAAAATCGCTCTGTTCTGGCAGAACTCATATTTACCAGCATCGAATGCCCGGCAGGCAGCTTAAAGATCTCCTTAAACAGAGTTTTCGGTGAAGGGACATATCGAAATGTAAATAGCTCGGCCAACGATTCAAGATCAACTTCGCGCGGGCAGCCGGAATGCTGCAATAATGCCTTGATCTCAGATGCAAACAGCAATTGGGTTCCTATCCAAACGTAATAGAGTGGTTTGATGCCCAGGTGATCTCTCGCCAGGAACATAGTTTTTTCGCGTATATTGACTACTGCGAAGGCAAACATTCCATTAAAACGATTAACACACTCAGTACCCCACTGTTCGTAGGCATGGACAATAACCTCGGTATCGGAAAGTGTTCGGAACTGATGTCCTAAAGCTGACAATTCCTCTCTCAATTCGATATAGTTGTAAATTTCACCGTTGAAAACGACTTGTAGTGTTTCATCCTCATTCGGTATGGGCTGTGCGCCACCCTCCAAATCAATAATGCTGAGCCGGCGATGTCCCAATCCGATTCCGCCATTCACAAAAAAACCTTCGCCGTCCGGCCCTCGATGCTTGATAACAGCATTCATTCGCTCGAGAGTAAGCTGGTCAATGGAATTTCCCGACTGATCAAAGATACCACAAATACCGCACATAACAGGCCTTGCCTCCGCATCAATTATAAGTAGATTTCTTTAAAGTATCAGCCAGTGCCAGCGCAAGGCATCATGCGAATACTCTTGATCTCTTTTGTTTTCCTTTGGAATATCTCCGTCTAATCATGCAAAAGCTCTGTCGAGTGACAGTTTTCCCGACTTTAGCTTTGTGGTGTAATGTCGATATGTAAGTCAGCTTGGCCACTGATGGCGGCTACAGCGTAACTACACATTTTTTTGCACCCAGGACGAACGCCTTAAGAAGCGTATGAGCTTGCTGCGCTGTTCTGCCCGTAAATACTGGACAACATCCGGTGGCAAAACAATTGGTGCTCTGTTGATAACGCTCTTTAAATAGCCATAGAGGATAGCCGCGCTTCCTGCAATTCTTGGCTGGTCCATCAATCGATACATACAGCGCAAGCACAGAAACATGAAGCCATATCCTAGCGATTGAAAACGCTGTCCATCCTTTATTTTCGACACCAGCGGACTGACTGTTGCCGTACCCGTTCGACGATGTTCAAACACGCGAAGATCAGGAAATGTCCGCGTCTTCCATCCTTTCATGCGCGCCATAATCTCCGCTGCGGCATCGATCCCGCCTTGAGGCAACACCAAATATCCGCCTATCTGCTCAAAGCATCCGCGCCGGAACAATTGCACCGCCCCGGCCACGCTGTCGAGCGCAACCTCCTGGCTGACAAACTTATCGCCAATACAGGTAGAAACCATTCCTCCGGCGATTCCAAGATTTGGATCCTTGGCGAACTCATGCAGAATCCTCTCAAAGTAGTCCCTCTCTAAAGAGATGTCGGCATCCAGGTTTCCTATATACTGATAGTTATAAACCTGAGCTTCGGCCAGCCCCCGATTAAAAGCCCTGACTTTGTTTCCGAAGTGTCTCTCGCCTGATCGCTTTAAATTAATCAACTGAAGAAATTCATGCTGAGCGAGATACTGCTCAACAATTTCTCCTGTATGGTCTGTTGAGTTATCGTTCACTACAATCCACTTGAGAGGCCGGACATTTTGGCTGATCATTGAATGAATTGTTTTCTCAATGAATGCCTCCTCATTGTGTGCTGGAGTAATAACAACATAAGGAAATACAGATTGCTCAAATTCCATAGCCCCACCAATACGCCTAAGCATTAAATACAATAAGAAGTTGATAAATTTCCTGTCGGCCATGACCGGCAGACAGACAAAAGTTTTTATTAATCGGAGCTTAAGTGCTGCCCAAACCCCACATGCCTTGGCTGCAAAATGCTGCAGATGCAGTTCGGGATTCCCGACTTAATAAATTAAATTTGTTTAAACATACATGCTCATGATTTACGCTGGCCAAAATTACTCCGCAGGATTTAGAACAGTTTTTTCCCTCTTTTGAATCACTCCATTTCCCAGTTCTCAGTAACTGCTCCCGCATAATCTAGAGCTCCTGCTTTGAGTATGCTACTCTCTGCTTCCTTATCCACATTCCGGTGGATAAAGGTAAAAATGCGTAATTCCTATACGCTGATTTTTAATCGCTCATTTCACCGTTACCAACGCTCTAGCTTGTATCAACTAGCTTCAATAAGGCTGTTTATAATTCGTTCCGATGCCCGGCCATCCCAGAACGGCGGTATCTGGCTGATAGCTGTACTACGACCAAGTACCTCGTCTATATCGGCGGACAGTTGATCCAAATTTGTAAGCTTATTGCTGCCCATCGTGATCGTAACCGGACGTTCAGTATTCGGTCGCAGCGTCAGGCAGGGGGTTTTAAAATAAGTACTCTCTTCCTGAAGACCGCCGGAATCAGTAAGTACCAATCGCGCCGACTCCGTTAAACACAGGGAGTCGTGATAACCAAACGGCTCCACGATACGCAGCCCTTTGCACTCATCAAGCGGAATACCGAACCTCTCACACATTTTGCGTGTTCGAGGATGCATCGGAAACACTACAGGGAGCTCGCCAGCGATGCGTTGCAACTCTTTCATGATCATGGAGAGACTGGCCTGGTGATCCACATTGGAGGGACGATGAAGCGTCACATAGATAAAAGCCTTCTTAACTAATCCCAGTCGGCTTAGAACTTGACTGGCCTTCGCTTTTTCAACATTTGCCACTAAGGCATCAATCATGACATTGCCGACAAGTTTTATCTTTGAGTCTGAAACACCCTCTCTTCTTAGATTTTCATCTGCATCAGCCGAAGGTGTTAACAACAGATCCGCCAATGAATCTGTGACAATCCGGTTCACCTCCTCAGGCATTCCTCGATCGAAACTGCGCAGACCAGCTTCCACATGCGCCACTTTAATGTCAAGTTTCGAACAAACCAAAGTGCATGCCATAGTCGAGTTAACATCTCCAACTACCACTACCCAGTCTGGTTTTTCCTTTTCACAGACAGGCTCAAATTTCATCATCACATTGGCAGTCTGCATGGCATGAGATCCAGAGCCTACAGCCAGATTAATGTCTGGCGCGGAAATACCAAGATCAGAAAAAAAAATGTCAGACATTTTTTCATCATAATGCTGACCGGTGTGAATCAATCGATGCTCCAGCCGTACTCCATGGCTAGCCGCATTTTCAGAGTATTTCCGTATTTGCTGGATAATGGGAGCTACTTTCATAAAGTTCGGTCGGGCTCCTGCAATGATGAGAATTTTAAGTTTTTTACTCATGATCAGCTCCTGGCTAGAATACTGCTATAAACTGCTAGGGTAATTCTCTTTAATCATTATGGCGTCAATATGCTCTACTATTCCGCTAAGAGCTTTTCGGGGAACTAATCCTGTTGAGGTTGCCTCTTTACTGCGGTGTTGAAGCAGGATTTTATTGCTCACCTCATCAACATTTCCTATCAATACTAGCCGTCCTTCATTTTCCAGTTGGCGGTCCACCGCCCCACTTTTGCCCCGGAAGATACTGTAGACAGGAATATTCAATGCCGCCGCTTCACGATTCATCGTCCCTCCCCCGCTAACCACCAGGTCAGAATGCCAAAGCAGATTAAGTCCATCTACTGCCTTTGCAGGGATAATGACATTAAAGTCTGCAAACCACTGCGGCCAGTTCTCTCTGATTTGCATTTCCTGAAGCTTATTCCTCGGCAGGAGGATCGACTTGATTCCTGGTGTAGAACAAACCCGCTCCATGAATTCAACAAAAAGGGTTTCACTCTCCGGATTATGGTAGTGCGCCTCATTTGCTGGCGGACGAACTGTCACTATAACATCGTCACTGTTAAGATTAAGCTCGGCAGCAAGGCTTGGATCTGGAATGAATTCAGGCACGTAAACATCTTCCTTGATCCCCTCATAAGTAAGAATTCTCTCTTTCGCTTTGCACTGCAGGAGTTCATTAGAGAGCGCCTTTGGAATAATTTCCCAGCGTGGTTGCAATAATAATGGAGTTTGCGCATGCTCGTAGTCCATAATCATTACGGTCGGAATCCGAAGAAGATTACATAACAGAATTTGCGATCGAGAACCATGAGAGAGGCCTAGCACGGGCTTTTCACGTATGACAAACGAAAGCAATTGTAGACTGCGCCAGCAAAGCCCCAACACTTTAAAAAAAGGATTCTTGCCGTAATGTCTGCCTATCTTTTTATAGTCCAGGCCACAAAGAGTGGCTAATTCGCAAACTTGAAAAGCATCGCGCGCAGTCAATACAACGGTATATCCTTTCTTTTCCAATTCCCGTATTATGGGTTTGAAAAAAGGCACATGCGGTGTATTATCAAGATCAATCCAAATTTTCATAAGCTTTTGAAGTAATTAAGAAATATATTAATTCCGGATTATGCCTACCATAGTCCTGAAAGCAATGTCAAGTTCAAGCTGTCTCATTTGCGTATCTATATTGATATGTTGGAATTGATTGACTTGATTTATTCACGACCAATCCAAGCAGATTCGTCTGCTCCAGAATGTACATGGCATCTTGAAGCTCGTCGGAAGTATTCTTTCCATCCTCTACAACCAGTAGAGCAGCATCGATATAAGGCATAAACAACAACGCATCATCCGCTGCAAAGAGGGGCGGAAGATCGAAAATAATAATCCGGTCTTTATAACGCGATTTAATCCCCTGAATCAGATTGAACATTTTCCGGGATGAGATCAATTCCGAAGCATTGTTGTCGGAATTGTTGCCAGGTAAGACTACCATGCGCTCAATACCGGGATTAATTAATGCATCTTCCAAAGAAACGTCCCTTTCCAGGCAATCGACAAGCCCAAATTCCCATTCAAGCCCCAGATATTGACCTACACTTGGGCGCCTAAGATCGGCATCAACGATAAGAACGCTTTGGTTTCCCTCTATAGCTATAGCAATAGCGAGATTAACAGATACAAAAGTTTTGCCTGCGCCTGGCGTCGCGCTGGTTATGGCAAAACTGTTCCAATTATTCTCTCGAATCTGTCTGAGGACATTCGTCCGGAGCACACGAAAAATATCGGCTCGAGGATCATTGTAGAGCCCCATAATAACTCGATTATTCTGCAATACATCCGGATCAATACTGACCGTTTGAGTTTTTGTGTATCGGATCGAGTCGAGCGAGTGTCCATCAGTACTGTTAATCATTGATTATTCTCCAATTAAGGACGTAACTACATGATAACTCTCATATTACTAATAACTTGATGTTGATTCATGTTTGCGGTGCCGGAAGGAAAAATATGAGCATTACAACAGTAGTCAACATGATGAAAAACATCCCTATCCAGACTACAATCTTCCTCATTCGATTCTGCTTCACAAACCGGTCTTCCAACTCGGCAGGCGATTCGATATAGGGGACTACCACTAACGGCATAAGTCCTGTCACTTCGCTAATTGCTCTATACCCCCTTACGCCAGGATCCAAAAATTCTAATAAAAAGGCAAAACCAAGGCCGGCAACAATCCCTATAAAAGATCCGCCAATGGCCACTATTCTTCTGATCGCTTTTTCCGGATGAGCTGGAACGACGGGTTGCTCGATGAGGGTGAGAGTTTGACCCTTCTGTTGCTCTTCTAATGTCTGGACAAGCTTGGCATCCAGCCATTTTTCCTTGAGCTGAGTGTATTTCTTCATGATGTTGTCTCGCTTCCTTATCAAATCGGTATAAGCCATTTCTATTTGAGGGGCCTGCGAGAGAGTATTTTGTGTTTTTTCAAGCTTTGTTCTCAAATACTCCTGTTTCTGCATCAAGGACTGAAGCTCTGATTGACTGCTTTTATATTGCGCTTCTACACCCAGATAAGCGGGATTGATAACATTCACGGCTTCATCCTGTCCCTGCTGCGGGCGTGGATGCGTGTTTTTCAATTGTTGTTGCAGTCTGTCAATCTGTTTTCTGCGTTTTTCTATATCAGGATGATTGCCGGCATATTTCCTTTCCAATAATTCAAGTTCGCCCTTAGCCTCTGCCAATTGTTTGAGAGCATCCGACTCGGCCGACTGCTCTTCAAAAGTAGGGTCCAATGCTTTTATCTCTCGCTTCAGGCGAACCAAAGACGGATGCGAAGGGGAATAAATGCTGGAGTATTGAAGGTACTTTGCCCGCAAAAGCCTTAGGGCCTCAGCCTTGCTTTTTGGTGTTTTGTCATCAAGTCTACTGGGCAGTTCCTGCTGTGCTCTCGCCAACTCCGCTGCCAAAAAAATGATCCTTTCCTTCGTAGCGCGGATTTGAGCGTCGGTATCTTTCAGCTCGCTCTCCGCACGATCTATCGCAGCTAAATTCCCTTGCACCTGTTCCGGCAGAATGAAGTTATGTTTTTCCTTGTATTTTGCAATTTCGCTGTCAATTTCCTGAAGCTCCTGGTTTAACTTGTCCGATTCCTCCATGAGAAAGCCCGTCGCTCTGATAGCCCGCTGAGCTCTGGCCTTATCATTTTGCTCGATGAATTGGACGGCCAGCTTGCTCGCTATCTCTTTTGCCTTAATTGCATCGCCATCATTAAATGAAATATTAAAGGCGATCTCGGCCACTCCAGTACTGGTCTCGGGCGCTAAAGAAGAAGTGACTAACTTAACTTCAACTTTCTTTTTGAATAAATTCGCCAGTTCATATTTTGTATAGGCATCCTTGATATCGTTGTAAAGACCATTTGAATCAATAATCGAAAGCACATTATCGGTCGTCATGACCTTTTGATAAATTGTTTGAATTTGCTCTTCCGCATAATGCGATGCTGTGGATTCGAAAAAGTTTGTCGGAATGGGGGCTTCGATCAGCATTGTTGCCGTTGATCGATAAACTTTGGGGAGGTTATAAGCGACGGTTACCGATATGAAGCTTACCAGCAACCAGATAGCTACAATGTAATGCTTGCGCCGCTTAACAAGGTCAAGGTAATCCGTAAGTGTTTTAATGTTTTGTTTCATAAGTAACGGACTCGTAGCTCATTTAATTGTGTGTTAAGTAGTAGTTACTTATTTCGATACATTTAGATTTAATAAGTCATTCAAAAAATAAGTAATTTCCAGCTTTTCGACCCTGCTGAGACAGCCGCAGAATATCAAACATATAATTGTGCCTGGCACAGTTAGTTACATATAATGACGATAGTCCTTGATGAACCTTGGCTCGTTCTAACTTTTCGTTAAAATTATCGACATCCTTTAGGACCATCGACCCCAAAGACAAGTTCAGCCTGTTAGAAACAGGGCCTTCATGAAATTGGCGATCATCACCAATTTCAGCCTCTGACAAAAAAATCCCGAACGTAATCCAAACCATTTCGAATGGTTTTTCCATTATTGAGTGAGCTCGACATTTCACTGCATCTTCATTAATTTCCAAAAGCATTTCCCTAATCTCTTGATAAAACATTCATTAACAATTAGCATTTCTGACGAGCAAGAAATGTACTTGCTGCTGCCTTTAAAACAAATCCTACTTTTTCAATTATCAATTTGCGAAAGCGCTTCCATCGCGCAAATAAATAACTACTTTGCTCTTCCACTTTCCACTTTACTATTTGTCTTTCACAATCACTTGAATTGGAATGATTTGTATTGATCATTTGCAAAATCAATATTCCATAATCAAAGACCGATTTCACTACCCTGCAAAATTGCCAACATACTCCGCAATCTAGATCAGCCAATTCCTTAGTCGTTCCGCAATCGATCGAAAGTTTTGTAAAAAGAGCCCCTTCCAATGGCTCATTCCCGATACTGTATTCGTCAATTGCCTTCAGTCTATAAATATCTTTGAGAACCGGTAAGATAGATTCTTTGATCTGTGTGAAATTTTTATCTGTTCCTATTTTTGATAAATGGGCACAACAATAAATAATACGGCGCAGGAATGCTTCTTCTTGTTCTGGAATAGCCTGTTTTAGTTTTATCAGCATAGAAAGGAATTGTAAGTGCATTTCAACACACGCATCAGGATCATTTTTCATTCTTTCTGACCAGGATCCGTTTGCCTCTCTACGATAAACACTCATTGGTCTATTCATATAATATGCTCCATTCCGTGAACCAAAAACTTCCACAATATGGTCCCCCACAGGAGATATCCTTGCATCAAACCAATCTTGAATCGACATTATCAGGCTTCGGCGGACCATGATGCTTGCTGTAGGCATAAAACCCATTGCATAGTTTATGTCACCATCAATCACCTCTGATAAGGTATATACCTTATCAGTTGAAGAATTAACATGACCGAGAATTATTGTTTGTTGTTTTTCGGATTTAAAATAACTACTATGAAAAGTGATATCGATTTTTTTCAACCTTGAAAGCACGGCCACTTGTTCATGTAGTTTTTCAGGATCAATCCAATAATCATCTCCTTCACAATAGGCTATAAATTCTCCTCGACATGCATCATTAACCTGACGAAAATTTCTATGCATCCCAACATTTTGTTCCGGGTAAATCACCCGAATGAGGTGCGGATAACGGCGTTGGTAATCCAGTGCTATCTCTCGAGTATTATCGGTTGAACAATCCTCGCCAATAACCAGCTCAATGGGAAAATCGGTCTTCTGGGCGATCACGCCCTCGATGGCTTCGGCCAAGTACAGGCCGTGGTTGTAGGTTATCATATGGACGCTGACGATGGGCGCTAAGATCATCACCGCCGGATCACTGACTTCAGTGTATTTTACTTCACAGGTCGCTTCTTGGTTCATTGACTCAGGCTCCCCAAGGTAAAAGTTAAAGGTTCTGCACGGTTCTTCTGCGTTGGACCAACAAAGTCCATGACTCATTAAATGCCGTTAAACGAAGCAAATGGCAGGCAAGCAGGTAAACAAATGCGCCCACCCCAATCATAAGACCAAGCTGAGCAGCTGGATGAAACGTGAAATAAATATGGATGGGCCAGATGACTAGCATCATCAACATGGAGACAGCCAGATAAGGCAGAATATCCAGCGTCTGTTTCCAGGCCGAATATCCGAGAAAAACCCCAGTGTAATATGCGTTAATCGGAAAACACAGAGCAGCCGCGATAACCTCGCTCCAGACAATAGCCATTACGCCATAGAAACTGGCTGTTACAATGGCGGCGATACTAATGATCTTCTTTATTACTTCAATACGAAAAAACAGGTTCGAGTGCCCTTGCGCCATGAGTACGTTGAGATTAAGCGCATGCAGAGGCCATATCATCCCGGCGAGACAAAGTACTTGCAGGATCGGCACGCTCGGCAGCCACTTCTCGCCAATCAAGGTGATCACCAGAGGCTCGGCCACTGCCATCAACCCCAGCATGGCCGGAACGTTGAACAGCATAATTATCCGCAGAACCTTGCGCATGCCCAGCGCCAAACGAGCCTTGTCGGCTGCGGCAGCAGAAAATACAGGGAAGGCCACCCGATTGAGCACGTTGGTCAGTACGCTTACAGGCAACTGTTGAATATTGTCGGCCCGCGTGTAGAAACCCAGCTGCCGGGCAGAATATAGCTTTCCGATAATCACGCTGTAGAGGCGGGTATACAGCGTGTCCAACAGGCCTGAGAGCAACATGAACCCGCCGAAACGAAACAGCGAGCGCAGGGAGACAAGGCTGAATGTCCATTGTGGCCGCCACGGATGCCACAGCCACAGCAGCGTCACTGAAATCGCTGTCGAAGCCAGGGTTTGTAAGGCCAGACTCCAAACGCCAAATCCCTTCCACGCCAAGCACACCGCTAACACACCGGACAATAGCGTGGCTACCGCATTTATCTTCATCAGAGTCTTAAAGTCAAGTGCTTTGGTCAGCAGCGCACCTTGAATGGATCCCAATGATCCCACGAATAGGTTCAAGGCCATCACATAGGTCAGGCCCTGCAAGACTGGCTGCTCAAAGAACGTGGCAATCCATGGCATCGTAAATAGATTCGTGGCCATAATATGGACCTTTGCCTGCAAGACTGGCTGTTCAAAGAACGTGGCGATCCACGGCGCCGATAGACCGAGCCCCAACGCTACAAGCAGGCCGGTAACCAAGTTGAAGAAGAACACCGTGGATTCATCTTTGCGCGTGATGTCTTGCCGCTGCACCAGGGCCGAGTTGAGACCGCTGTCAATAAATAGAGTCGCGATGCCCGTGAAAATAGACAGTAGCGCCAGCAGACCGAACTCTTCAGGAGAAAGCAATCGCGCCAGCAGAATCGAAACAAAGAATTGAAGTCCCTGGCGCAAAAAAACATCCGCTCCACTCCAAAAAACTGCTGACAGGGATTTATGGGTTAGGGACATGCGCCCACCTCAAGCAACGTTTCTCCAACTCTAACATCTGTACAATAGCAGCAAATGAGATTCTCGTTTGCCCTACCCTTTCGCACATTAAAAAAAAGCCCAGTCTATGAATCACCTTCAGCCTTGCTGCAATGGCGGCTCGCTCCAAAGTATCAGATGAGTAAGCGCATCGGCAGTCAATATCCGAAGTTTTGATACAGGTGATTTCATCGAAATAAGATAGAAGCTTTCTGGTGAAGTCGTCCTTGAAGCTGGCCGAATCAAGCAAGCGTCCCATGTTGAAAAAGCCTTCAAACGATTTGATCATGTAAAGGTGCCCCCATCGAAGTTGTAGGCGTATTTGCGATCATATGTATCTTTTATTTCGACGTTATAATCACGTTTGCCGTTCATTTTCTTCCCCGCTTTTAATTCAAATACAGATCCATAGTGATAAATGGCGTTTTCGCCTTGCTAGCAACAAACCCACATTTTTCATATAATCTGATAGCCGGTATGTTGTCACTCGCCACCTCCAGGCTGATCTGACGCATCCCCAACGCTTTTTTGCGTTCTATACACCGTTTCATCAAGCTCTCGGCGATGCCCTTGCCCGTCGCCTCACGCAACACGCTGACATTGGTGATGTAGGCAGTGCGCTTCTCCATATCATTGCAATAGACGGCCACCAGCCCAACCAGCTTGTCATCAATCCACGCTTCGTATCTCGTCGACTTACTGACGATCTTTTTTGCATAATCGTTTATGTCGACACGTCCGCTCATAGGCGGCATGAAATCGGTATTGCAGAGCCAGAGATGTTCAGCAATCTCCGCCTCGGATGCTTTGTTCAATCGGTACTTGATCATATTATCAACTCGGCCAGCCCGAATCCGTAGCGTCCGAACTCATTACCGTTATAGAGCAAATACACCTTGCCGTCGCACTCGAACACATGGGGATAGCACAACATATCCCCATCCCAATCGCCCGACGTTACGTCAAGCAGCGGATTCATATCGTCCCGCGTCCAGCTCATCAAGTCGTCGGAGTAAGCATGGCCGATACGATAGCCGCGATCCCTGTTATTCCTGAAATCGAACGACTGGCGATAGCAAAAGAACATGTGATGACGGCCGTCGATTCCGATCACTGTCGGCAGTGCCTGGCTTTCATCCGGCCCCAGTTTGTCCGGGATGATCTGCCGCGCCTCTTCCTTGGTCCAGTTGATGCCGTCGCTGGAGATCGCATGGCCGATCTTGTAGGTACGGTCCGGCGCGGCGTCCGAAGAGAACTTTTTCCAGCCGGTGCCGAAGATGTACCACATATGGAACACATCGCCGATGACCTTCACGAAGCCGTCGCCGACCAGGCAGGGCTCATGCAGAGATGCTGAAAGCACCGGCCCGTCCCCGATGCGCTGGAAGGTGAGGCCGTCGTCACGACTGATGGCCAAACCGATAGCGGTGTCCACCGAGACGGACACCCGCCGGTTCCAGCCGCAGGTGTAGCCGTACACGGCATCGCCGTGGCGCATGATGCTCATCGGGAAGATGCCGTGCTCATCGAAGGAGCCCAGCCCACCGAGCGGAATGACAGACTTGTCGGACACGCGAATCACATCGCGCAAATTCTTCTGCATATCAACAAAGGCGATATGGCTCAAATGCTTCCCGCTGTTTTTATCTACCGAGCGGGTGGAGAAATAGATCCGCACGAAATCGTCGAACACCAGTGCTTGCGGCGATTGTGCGAACTGCATGCAGCCGTTAGGCAGCTTGTGATGTGTCGGGTCAAATATCTTGCCGAGCTTATTCCACTTCATCGCACTCATCGTTTACTCCAGTTTTCCGTCTAGCGCGGCCAGCCCGAATCCGTATCGGCCGACCTGATCGCCAAGGTAGGCCAGATAGGTCTTCCCATCCAGCTCGAAAACGTGCGGATAGCTGATCATTTCGGCATCCCAGCCCTCCGCCGATACGTCGATGCCTGCTTTCGCATCATCCCTCACCCAGTCGATCAAGTTTGCGCTGGATGCATAACCGATGCGATAGCCGTAATCCTTGCCCCGATAATGACTGCTGTAACGGTAACAGAAAAACATGTGGTATTTACCATTGGCGTGGAATACGTCCGGGCTGGCTTGCGCTTCATCTTCCTCGATGCGGCTTTCGATCAGATCCTTGTTGACCTTGTTCCAGTGGATGCCATCGGCCGATGTCGCCATCCGTATCTTATAGACCGGCTCCGCTCGCCCATCCACCGTCTTCCACTTGCGTCCGGCGATATACCAGAGATACCAGATATTATTGAAACGCCTGATCTTCGGCCCGCTCAGCACGAAGGGCTCATCCGGCGAATACGGCAGCACCGGGCCATTGCCGAGCTTGGTGAAGGTATTGCCTCCGTCGCGGCTGAGCGCCATGCCGATTGCTACATTGAACGGCACTGATTCGCAGCGCGTCCAACCCGCATAATAGGCGCGCACTTCATCGCCGTTGCGAATGACGGAAACCGGATAGGTGCCGAATTCATCGAATTCCCCTAACCCGCCAAGATTCAGAATCGGCTGTTCACTGACATGCCGCACCTTGAACAGATCTGTGCGATCCAGATCGACATAAGCAGAATAGCTTACGTACTGGCCGCTCTCATCCGCTGGGGGGCGGCAGGAAAAATAGATCCGCACGAAATCCTCGAACAACAATGTGGCCGGTGCTTGTGCGAATTCTCTCAACCAGCTGCGTCCTTTCACTTCTTGCGGTGTGAATACTTTGCCTAATTTTTTCCATCTAAACATAGTTCAATCAACCCCTAATTAGTCGAGATACAAGGTTTGGAGGTCGGGCAACTTTGAAAACATCGCAATCCACGAGCGAGCACGCATAGGTGCGATTGTCGCCATCGCACCAATAACATCCGCTCTGGTATGCATTTCGGTCAGCCACAAAATCATAAACGACAGTCCCTGTTTGAATGGCTTGTGATGATTGAGAAAATAATTCGTCTGAATAGGGCTGCTGTCTTTGAGGTGGAAGCGCCAACTTAAAATAGCCGCCCATAATTTTTGACAATAGCTCGCCAATAATATTATTCATAAATACCCTAATCCATATTGCCGGTCATCAATCATTTCTTCATGGCTTTCAAAGTGAAGAATCTTGCTATCAGAGAACTTTAATAATTGATACTGTTTCAGAAATTTTCTAATTTCATCCAATGGGCAAAACATTAAGACATCAATAATTGAGAGAGAAGGGACAAAAGGTTCGGCGAACTGATGATACTGAATGGCATCAGATCGAATAAAACTCAGCTCAATCCCAAACTTGAGAAAGTCGCGCTCTTTATAAAGCGCCATCCCGCCTATCGGATTTATATAATGACTGGAACCTACACAACGATTAGTTTCGATAACACGGTCCTGACATTTCAGTGAGTTGTCTTTTTCCAATTCAGAAGCCACTAAAATTCGGCATTGAATTTTCAGCAAGCTTGCTAAACGTCGAATAGCGTTGGTATTAAATTCGCTGACGTTGCTTGAACCGAAACTCATTATGTCTGCGATAATAGGGTAAATATCCTTGAAGTACGGCGTCTTTCTATAAGCGCACTCGATACGCCTCAGGATCTTGCTGCGCACATTCTGGCTTTCGACGTAATGCCTTTGATTGATAGGCAAATCCGCTGAATCTCCCTGAACGGGAAACGTCAACCAGCAAGGCTCTTGATTGACCAGGATACGATTCCTGTTGATCCATCCTCCTTTTATATATTGCATGTCGTCTCCGACGACAAAAATATCGCTGCATTCCAATAACTGGAAGTATCCAATGTATGGAAAAAGGTATGGCTGCATGATTGTTACAATCATTTTCGTTCTCCTCAAATGACACTAGCAATCGCAATACAGAAAAAACTAGACCCATTGCGTTATCAGGCGAGGTCATTCCTGCCGGCAACACAATGATCCGATCGGCCACGCTTTACTATTTGTCGGCATCAAATCCCGCATTGGATAAAATGCCTTATAAGGCTGCTTGTTACGGCATCCGGACCAGAAGTACCGTCTTGCCAGCACATTCTCCATCTGGAGAGCACAAATGATCTCATTACGCACTGTAACCACCATACATCGGTATAAGCGTCGGCTGTGCTTCTTGCTGGTGATTATCCGGCTCAGCAAACCACTGCTCCTGTTTGATCAGGTCGTATTTCGCTAAAAGCTTCGAGGTGCCCGGAATCCCGTTAAACATCAGCACATCAATAATTGAAAGAGAAGGAACGAAAGGTTCGGCGAACTGATGATACTGAATGACATCAGGCCGAAGGAAACTCAGTTCAATCCCAAACTTGAGAAAGTCGCGCTCTTTATAAAGCGCCATCCCGCCTATCGGATTTATATAATGACTGGAACCTACACAACGGTTGATCTCAATAACACGGTCCTGACCTTTCAGTGAGTTATTCTTCTTCAATTCAGAAGACACTAAAATTCGGCATTGAATGTTCAGCAAGCTTGCCAAGCATCGGATAGCGTTGGTATTAAACTCGCTGATATTGTTTGAACCGAAGCTCATTATGTCTGCGATAACAGGGTAAATATCCTTGAAGTACGGCGCTTTTCTATAAGCGCACTCGATACGCCTCAGGATCTTGCTGCGCACATTCGGATCTTCGACGTAATACCTTTGATTGATAGGCAAATCTGCTGAATCGTCGTGAATGGAAAACGTCAACCAGCAGGGCTCCCGATCAACCAAGATGCGATTCCTGTTGATCCATCCTCCCTTTATATATTGCATGTCGTCTCCGACGACAAAAATATCGCTGCACTCCAATAACTGGAAGTATCCAATGTATGGAAAAAGGTACGGTTGCATGCCTGTTGTAATCATTTTGGCTTCCTACTGTGACGTTAGTAATCGCATTACCGAAGCGACTACATCTATTGCGCTTTCTGGTAGAGTTATCCCTGTCGGCAACACGATGACGCGATCTGCCACCGTTTTAGTATTTGGCAACATCACTCCCGCATTGGGATAAAACGCCTTATAAGGCTGCATATTATGGCATCCGGGCCAGAAGTACCGTCTTGCCAGCACATTCTCCGCATGGAGAGCATGAATGATCTCATCCCGGCTTATGGGTAATTCATCGCTGACTTCAACCACCACATATTGGTAATTGTTGTGTTCGCGGTCGTCATAAGCAAGGACCGATACTCCCTGTATCTCATTCAGCTGCATGGAATACCGTTCATGATTACGACGGTTAGCCTCGACAAATTCGCCAATGGCATCAAGATTGACTAAACCCATCGCCGCAGCTATTTCGGTCATTTTCCCGTTCGTGCCGGGATAAATCACATTGTCGTAGCCCGAGAAGCCAAAGTTCTTCATCAACCGCATTTTTCTGGCGAGGTCATCATTACTGGTGACCACGGCTCCACCCTCGAAGGTATTAAAAAACTTGGTGGCATGGAAGCTGAGGACTTCACACTCGCCAAAACCGCCAATCATTTCCCCTTTGTAGGAACACCCGAAAGCATGGGCAGCGTCAAACATCAGCTTCAATCCATAATCATTGGCAATGGCCTGCAGATCATCTACTGGACAACTGCGCCCCCATAAATGGACGCCGATTATCCCGGTGGTTTTTGGCGTAATCATCCTGAGCACAGCCTCCGGATCGAGATTGTGGGTATTCGGATCGATATCCGCAAACACGGGGGTAATCTCCTGCCATTGCAGCGCGTGAGCCGTTGCAACAAAAGTATAGGACGGCATGATCACCTCCCCCTTCAACTCCAACGCGCGAATCGCAATCTCCAGTGCGACCGTACCGTTGCACATGGCCACGCAATGTTTCACACCGAGGAATTCCGCCAACAGACGCTCGAACTCCTGGACCAGCGGGCCGTTGTTGCTCAACCAGCGCCGGTTAAAAATATCATTCATATACGACAGAAAGGTTTCCTGGCTTCCCATGTTCGGCCGTCCGACGTGCAGCGGCTCCGGGAACGCCGGCGGAGCCCCAAACAAAGCCAGATCGGAGCGGGACTCAAAGTGTTTCATGACTCCTCCTAACGTACAAAAGTTAACATCGAAATAATCAAATGCACTCTAGCCAAAGTCCGCACGATAACTTTTTCAAGTGACATAACGTATGAACTTGTATTCGTCCACATGCCGCCCCTGATCCCGCCGCTTAATTATGCAGCGTGGGAATCATAGTTGTTGTCCATAACGTCAATAATTAACGCTCCTTCTAAGAAAACCGGGTCCGATTACCGGCAAAAGACCTTCTAAGCGTAGGCGAACCTGGCCCGACATTCGACAGAAATGGATACAAAACGGGTGAGAAATTAGTCCCAATAGTCAATTTTTGAGCTTTCATTTTATGTTTCCCTCGTCACCAGCTTTTTCCTTCTACCCTTTCGAAAAGTCCTCCACAATCTTCAATCGGTTCATTGAGCAATCGAAAAATTAACTTCTTGTCTTGGATCGCCCTCATGCTGATCTTCATCATGAATAGGCCAGTTCCGGAAACTCAGTTGAGGAGCCATGGCGCAGGTCTTGCCAATTGCTGATCAGTTCCGGAAGTTCGGCCAGAGAGCCATGGGACAGGTCCAGTATGTGGCTGGGCTGCGGAAGTTCGCGCATTATATTTTTGATTGTTTCCGTCCGCGCCGCCCATTCGCTATCCAGCAGCACGACCCAGGTCGACAGTCGGTCGCCCTGAAAATGGCAGCCTCTTAAGTAACTGGATAGTTCCTTGTCGCTCAGGACCGTGTGGGATCCAAGAAAAATCAGGCTCACTAGCCGGTCGTCCTGTTCACAGATAAACGGATTCTCTTCCAGGAAGCGGTGCATTGGCGGACGGTTGCCGCAGGGCAGAAGCCAAAATTCGCGATCTATATGATCCGCGACAATTCGGCTGCCCCACTTCTTCTTGTAAACCAGAACGCCGTCTTTAAGGAAAGGGCGCGCGCATTGCATGCTCACCGTGGCGCAGCCGCGGCGGCGTGCCTCGACCATCGCAAACCAATAGATGGCTGCAATGCTTCCCGCATTGAATAATTCTCTGTCGGCATGCAAGACGCCGAACAGATTGTTGTATAAACAATCGCCAGTTTGTGAAATCAAGTTGCCGGCCACTGCTAAGCCCGCCTTGCGAATCAGCATTAATTCACCTTTTTCATAAATTCGACGGAATACCTCCCATGGAATGATTCTAGCGGATCCGCGGTGCCGGTCCTGAACGAACGGTCGGTACATCTGGTGATAAAAGAAATCCAGTTGTGCCGGGTCTTGGGTGATTTCATATTGGAACTCAGCATCTCTGATCTTTTTCAAATCGCGCCGGGTTGTAGAATTAATTAAGAAGGCCAGCAAGTCGACATCCGGGGGCGGAAGTTCAATGATCTGCTCAACATGGTACGGCATGATCAGCATGCGGCGAGCAGCTGCGCCTCGAGGCCGGAATCTTCTGTGCCGAAAAATGATCAGATCTGCCTTCTTTTCCCAGCGTCGCATCACCCGATTCAGGCTCCAAAGCGGAACAGTGCCAATTCTTAGAGGGTCAAGGTATTCAGCATAGAGTAAATGCATGATGTAAGGGTCGCATACCTTATCACTAAAAGGATCGCATGCTTCGTGACCAATCAGAATTACCGTTAACCCGGACCGCTCAATCCGATAAATCGGCAACCACAAATCCCTAAGGAAAGTTATGGATCTACTGAGTGGCCAAATGAAGAACCGTTTGAGCGGCTGTTGCAGCGAGGCCGGCACATATTGATTAAAACTTTTTTTGATAAATTTCAGCATACTCAGTTTATTCGCTTCCATTTTATATCTCCCTTGTTATTAAGTTTCTTCTGATCTTTGTCGGGGTTCCGCCACAATCTTCAATCGGTTCATTGAGCAATCGAAGAATTAGCTTTCTGTTTTTAACCTCTCTCATATTGATCATGATCTTGAATAGGCCAGTTCCGGAAACTCACTCGAGGAGCCATGGCGCAGGTCTTGCCAATTGCTGATCAGTTCCGGAAGTTCGGCCAGAGAGCCATGGGACAGGTCCAGTATGTGGCTGGGCTGCGGAAGTTCGCGCATTATATTTTTGATTGTTTCCGTCCGCGCCGCCCATTCGCTATCCAGCAGCACGACCCAGGTCGACAGTCGGTCGCCCTGGAAATGGCAGTCTCTCAAGTAACTGGATAGTTCCTTGTCGCTCAGGACCGTGTGGGATCCGAGAAAAATCAGGCTCACTAGCCGGTCGTCCTGTTCACAGATAAACGGATTCTCTTCCAGGAAGCGGTGCATTGGCGGACGGTTGCCGCAGGGCAGAAGCCACAGTTCATGTTCTCTGTGATCCGCGACAATTCGGCCGCGCCACTTCTTCTTGTAAACCAGAACGCCGTCTTTAAGGAAAGGGCGCGCGCATTGCATGCTCACTGTGGCGCAGCCGCGGCGGTGCGCCTCGGCTATCGAAAACCAATAGCAGGCTGCGATAGTGCCTGCCTTGAGCAACTCCTTGTCGGCATTGAGAACGCCAAGCACATGCAAAGTATAACAATCGTTGGTTTGTAAATTCAGGTTGCCGGCTACTGGCAGGCCCGCCTTGTGAATCAGCAGCAATTCCATTTTTTCATAAGCCAGCCTGAAGGCGTCCCATGGAAGAATATCAGCGGCGTCGCGGTGTCGATACTGGATAAATGGCCGGAGCATCTGGTGATAAAAGAAATCCAGTTGTGCCGGGTCTTGGGTGATTTCATATTTAAATTCAGAGTCTCGGATTCTCTTCAGATCGCGCCGGGTTGTAGAGTTATAGAAGAAGGCCAGCAAGTCGGCATCCGGGGGGGGAAGATCAATGGATTGCGCGACATAGTACGGCATGATCAGCATGCGGCGGGCAAATGCGCCTTGAGGCCGGAATCTTCTGTGCCGAAAAATAATGACATCCGCTTTCTCTTGCCAATGCCGCATCACCCGGCTCAGACTCCAGATCGGCACAGTGCCGATTCTTATAGGCTTAAGGTATTCACCATATATCAAGTTTATTAAATAGGAATCGCACGCCTGGTGACCAATCAGGATTGCCGTTAATCCGGATTGCTCAATTCGATAAATCGGCAGCCAGATATCTTTTATAACGAGACGGATAATCCCTTTCAGCGGCCTGATGAAGAACCGTCTGAGCGGTTGCTGAAGCTTAGCTGGCACGTATTGATTAAAAGCTTTCTTGATAAGTATCATTATTCTCTTCTTTAGCTTCGTGATCGCAGATTTTTAATGCTCAATCAAAGTTCGACAGACGCCACCTGATCCGAGAGCATCTCTGCTATGGCTTCACAAACTTCCTCGCACTGCGCTTGTCTTAACTCGGCGAACATAGGAAGGGAAAGCACTTCATCGGCTGCCCGTTCTGCATGAGGAAAATCCCCTCTCGTATAGCCCAGGTCGGCGTAGGCCGGCAGAAGATGCACGGGAATGGGATAATGGATTCCAGTCTGAATCCCTTTGGCTTGCAGTGCCTGCTGCCATTCACTTCGCTGCCGGGTGCGAATCGCATAGATATGGTAGACATGCCGCGCATAAGGCATTGCCTCAGGCGTTGGTACGCCGCTGCCGGATAAGAACTCGTCATAATAGGAAGCAACTTGCCGTCTTGCCTCGGTCCAGTTATGCAAATGGCGCAGCTTGACTCTGAGCACTGCGCCCTGAATGCCTTCCAGGCGGAAGTTGTACCCCTTGAGGACATGCTGGTATTTCTGCTCGGCGCCCCAATCGCGGAGCATTCGGATGGTACGGGTATATTCGGTGTTATTGGTAACCACCATGCCGCCTTCCCCATAAGCGCCGAGATTTTTGCCGGGGTAAAAACTGAAGCAACCCATATCGCCTAGACTGCCTACGCGCCGCCCCTTGTATTCACTGCCGTGGGCTTGACAGGCATCCTCAATCACGATCAGGCCGTGTTGCCTGGCAATGTTCAGAATGGGGTCCATGTCCGCCGGATGACCATACAGGTGCACGGGAATGATAGCTTTGGTCCTGTCGGTGATTGCGCTTTCGATCGCATTCACATCTATCGTAAAGGTACGCGGATCGATGTCCACAAACACGGGCTTGGCGCCGGTATAGTGAATGGCCGCCACAGTCGCCACGAATGTGAATGGGACGGTTATCACCTCGTCGCCGGGACCAATCCCGGCCGCGAGAAGGGAAAGGTGCAAAGCGCTGGTTCCGGTGTTCACGCCGATCCCGTATTGAGCCTGACAAAAGGCGGAGAACTCCTCTTCAAACGCTGCCACTTCGCTTCCCAGGGTAAACTGGTTGGTTTCCAATACCCCCTGAATGGCGGCGTTGACTTCATCCTTAATCCCGGCATACTGGGCTTTAAGGTCGACAAATGGAATCATGCTACTACCCTTCCTTGCCACATGGGCGTTCCGTTGATCTTGACGGCTCGGCCGCGCTCGTTCATCGAGCGGGTCGCCGCTTCAATTAATTCCACCACGCGCAAGCCCAAAGTGCCGTCAGTCAGTGGTACTTTGCCGTTTTCGATGCAGTCGACGAAATGCCCTCCTTCGACGAGTAAGGCCTCTGTTGTGTCTAACTGTGGCGCCCACATGTCTCCGGTGCGATAGCCGACCCGCATTTGGTAGATTTTTTGAGGGTCATCAGTGAAGCTGACGCCCTTGTCGTAAACCTTGATCTTTTCACTCGGCTCAAGATCATCGTAAGCGATCATCTTCTTGCTACCTCCGAGCAGGATCTGACGCACCTTCACCGGCGCCAGCCAGCTTACGTTGCTGTGCGCGATCATCCCTGAATTATAAAACAGCGAGATGTAGGCCAGATTCTCCGGCGTACCTGGAAAGTGATTGGTTCCGGCGACCGACACTTCCACCGGCTGTTCTCCGAGTAAATAATCAAGAATGGAAAAGTCATGCACGGCCAGGTCGGAGATTACGTTGACGTCGCGCTGAAACAAGCCGAGATTGATCCGGGTCGAATCGTAGTAATAAACGTCGCCAAGATCTTCTCTCTGTATGATTTCCGCCATCTTGCGGATTGCTCCCGTGTAGATAAACGTATGATCAACGATCAACACGCGCTTCCGCATCTCGGCTTCGTCGACCAGCTTGCGTGCCTGCAACGATGACTCTGTCATAGGCTTTTCTAGCCATAAATGCTTGCCGGCCTTCAGAGCGGCCATCCCCAGTTCGAAATGGGTACTGACTGGAGTCGCTACCGCAATGGCATCGATGGATAGGTCCTCAAGCAGGTCCTGAAAACGAGTTGTGGTTTTGACGCCCGGATAGCGTTTTTGAACGGTTTCGAGTCTTTTCTGATCCAGGTCTGCTACGCCGGCCACTGCAAGCCCCGGTGTTTCGGCGAAATTTCTCACCAGATTGGGCCCCCAGTAACCGTAACCGATAATACCTATTCTTAACATGCCTGCTCTCCTTGTTGGATGGAAATAATTGCATTGCTTTCGGTATTGCTAAAAGCTGACCAATTTGCTCAGCACCAACAAATCATTGAATCACTGATAAAGCCTGTGATTCGCAAACAGCCTTAATCTTATATTTTTAACTTGTACCTCTCAGGGAAGAGCAGCCAGGCACTTTTCAATGCCGAGATGCAGTAATTGTTTATAGCGGCTGTCATAATCCCCATGGTCATGGCCTAGACCAGACTGGTCGCCGCCGCGTCGCCTTTATCTCGCACCCGTATATCCCCGACAACTCGGGCAGGAACGCCGGTGACGATCGCATAATCAGGCACATCGCGGGTTACCACGGCGCCAGCGCCAATCAGGGCGCCCTCGCCTATCGTGATGCCGCAAAGAATGGTTGCATTGCTGCCGATCGACGCCCGAGTCTTAATATGGGTTTTGACTACCTGCCAATCCTCCTCAGTCTGCAGGCCGCCATTCGAGTTAACAGCGCTTGGATACACATCATTGGTGAACATAACGCCATGGCCTATGAAAACACCGTCTTCGATGTCGACACCTTCGCAAATAAACGTGTGGCTGGATATTTTGCAGTGGGCTCCCACGGAAGCGCCTTTTTGTATCTCAACGAATGTACCGATCTTGGTATCTTCTCCAATCGTACAACCGTAGAGATTTACAAGCTCGGGGTGATATATAGCAACCCCCTCGCCTAAAACTACATTCTCTTTAATCATTCTTTTTCCTCTAAGTTAGCCTGTCTATCTACTGAAAATAACTTAAAGATGAGAACTGTCAGGTGTTGTTGATTATGTTTAACCTCTTAACCCGCACGCTCTCATAGAGATTAAGTTAATCAAACAAGACAACCATGAGTTAGGCCATCTAAATATTTTGCCGATATACTCTTACAGACAAGCTAATGCGCATAACAAGTTTGTTAGCGAGTCAATACACTATTACGTCTTTCCCAAGTATTTGGCTTAAAGCCCTGAATCGATTCTAGTGGCTTTACATTACACGGCACCTCTGCACTTTAAGACTACCTTGACGGTTCTTAATAAAATCTTTAGATCGAGTATTAGAGACCAATTCCGGATATACCGAATATCGAGCCTCACCGTATCATCCCATCCTGTCTTGCTCCGCCCTTGCACCTGCCAGAGTCCAGTGATTCCAGGCTTCATTTCCAATATTCGCCTCAGGTGCCAGGCCTGGTATTTCTCAGCCTCATAAGCAAGTGGCGGCCTCGGCCCTACTAGGCTCATATCGCCCCTGAACACATTAAAAAACTGCGGCAATTCATCAACACTGGTTTTTCGGATAAATTTTCCGACCTTAGTGATCCTGGGATCGGATTTAATTTTAAAAAACGGTTTTTCCACATCGCCCTGATTCACTTTTTCATGATCACCGTTGATCAGACTTCGGACATATTCACGATGTATTTGATCATCCATATTCACATGCATGGATCGAAATTTATAGAATGTAAAAGGCTTTCCTTGCTTGCCCAAGCGCGTCTGCCTGAAAATGACAGGTCCCGGGGAAGTGGCTTTAATGGCTAGTGCCGTAATTAACATGACAGGCATAAAAATGAGCATGCCTGTAATCGAGCCTACGATATCGATACCTCTTTTTAACAAGAATTTAAACCATAAAGTGCCTGTTGCTTTCTCCAGCTCGAAAGGGAAAGAGCTTGGGTGGATGCTTCCGTTTTTTGCCAGGCTCTCAAATATATGGTCAGGATAAGTTGATACGGTAGAAAAAAATTGTGGATTTTTATTTTCATAAAGCAGCTTGTCGCAGAGTTCTTTAGCGCCTCGCTCGTCCGTATCGGGCAGGAGCACGCCTATGGTTTTATGATTGACAAAGCCGCAAATATCAGTATTTCGTATTTTTTCCCGAACAATATCTAAAACCTTGTTCATATTAACGAATTGATCGTCAATCTCTTTATCAAGCGTCAGCAATAGAATTGACAATGTGGATTTAGACCGTTGCGCCCGCTGCTTCTCAAGGCGCAGCTGCTCTATAAAATTAGCATCGTAAAAAAATTCATCGAAATTAGCCTGATAAAGGGCTGGATTATCGATTGGGTCGGGAAATGGCGCTGACTCTACAAATAAATCTTCGCTCTTCTTCATTTTCATCCCCATGCTAGCTGTCTGAGCAAAGTTTAAATAATTTATTCCTCTTAAATCCAGATGTTCAGGAATAATGACATGGAACATTGCTCAAGATACATATCGAATAAGTATGTATAAACTCCTAGTCTCTCTAATAATCCTCAATTGCTTTCGTTCCACATACTTTTTGCAAAATACATGCAACTACGACTTAAATCTTGATTTTGGGATCGCCTTCCCAATTAATTTTTACTGTTAGATATATCCATCGGTTACGACTTAAATACATGAACGTTGATAGGAAACCCACTCTGCTTAATGTATTTTGAGTACGCTACCCAAGGGTTACTGCTTCTTGCTGTTGGTCATCATATTCCTAGTTTTTGCCTAACATCACAACTTCGTACAACTACCTAAGTAGTAACGCATATTAGTATTTAGCAGTGCTCTAATGTAAGCTGCCGGTCAATTCACTTTGTTCAGGCGAAGGCCAAATGTTCCCTTTCTAACGAGGCATTCTCTATCGCTGACGGGCTCAGTCATGAGTTTTTACACAATTCGCGGCCGAACCGCACTTTCTCGAATAAAGCAGCTCGTCTTATGGCAGACCCGCATAAACGCCATATATACTGCAATTAAAATATCTAAATTCCCGCTTAATCTGATAGAGGCTATTTGTAAAACTGCCACTGTCAGAATTGAGAGCGGTAAGAGCGCTGATAACACGATGGGTACGTAAACAATTAATCTACCCGGACAGCCAGCCGCTTTTTTTGCCCAGTCAGAAATAAGTAATCAAGAAAAAACATCAATTGACCATAAACAGTGAGCAATAAAATGAAAATCTCGATTGCTACGTTCAATGCAGAAAACCTTGTCACAGCAGATAAGCCAATTTATGAGGACTCCCACCCTCATTACAGCCAGGCTCAATACCGGAAGAAAACAGACTGGATAAGAAATCAGCTTTTGAGAATGAATGCCGACATTATCGGCTTTCAGGAAATCTTTGAGGAACAGGCGCTCAGGGATTGTTTAACAGGAACCCACATGGAAAACTGGCCTCTCTATGTAGCTAATCCTACAGGCAAAAATCCTGTGAATGCTATTGTAAGCAGATTCCCTATTGTTAAAACGGAGGTGATTGAGGATTTGCCGTTCGTTTTTGATTTCTTCGATGACAAGAAGATGACTGAGCCTTTGGACAGCACCCCGGTCAATATCCCTTTGAAAAGGTTTTCAAGAGGCGTTTTAAAGGCAGAAATCAAAATCAATGAAAATCTCCTGTTTTTAGTGGTTGTCCTGCACTTAAAATCAAAAAGACCTCTATTGCCTGACGGCATTGACCGTGATACAGCGACTTATCCTGAACTGGCAAAAGGCAATGTGCGTTCTCTAATCAGAAGGGCAATTGAATCCTGCGGCGTCAGACAAATTTTGTCAGCTGAAATCGATCAAGACGAGACAAAACCGATTTTTATTTTAGGCGATTTAAACGATAACGACACCGCCGTGACCAATCAGGCCATCATTGGCGAAGACCCTTTCCATAAGCTTCCGAGAGAGGAAAGAGTAAAAAAATGGCAGCACGTCTTCCAAAACTGCAAGGACATCCAGGCACGCAAAAGCATTGAAAATTTTCATTATACCTACATTCACAACGGACATTATGAAAGCCTTGACAACCTATTTGCCAGCAATCATTTCGCCGACCTGAACGCCAGGAAAATAGGCCGGATAATTGATGTCCGCTTATATAACGACCACGTTATCGATGACAAAACGTCAATGGATAAAAAACCGGTCCACGTGACAGACCATGGACAGGTTGTGGCCAATATCTACGTACCCGAACCAAACCCTCCAGCCCCGGCCACACCAAGTATATAGTTATGAAGAGACGATGAAGCACGAACTCGATTCATTGCTTGCAATCATTGCTGCTGAAGCTCGCAGGCATCCCGTTCTTTACAGCCTTGCGACAGAATGCCAATACTTTTACCCGAATAGTTTTTCGTGCTTATGCTTTAAAATGAGAAGATGAAACACACAGCATCCAAAACACGACCGGGACCCTTTAGCTCGAAATCAATCCAGCCTGACTCCACCCGACACCTGTCTTCCCTGAGGGGGCTGTGGCCGTTTCTCCAGCCTTACCAGGGACGGATGGCCCTGGCGTTTATTCTGCTGTGCCTGGGCTCGGCCACGATCCTGCTGGTTCCGCTGGCGTTTCGCGACCTGATCGATGTTGGCTTCGGGCAGCGACAGAATGCCGGCACCGGACTGTTAAACTCGCTAAGCCTGAACGGACGCTTCGCGGTTCTGTTCGGACTGGCGAGCCTGTGGGCAGTGACAATCTCGACGCGTTATTACATGGTAAGCTGGCTGGGTGAGCGGGTCACGGCGGATTTGCGCAGTGCCGTGTATGCGCGCGTGCTGACGCAGACCCCGCAGTTTTTCGAGACTTTGCAAACCGGCGAAGTGCTGTCGCGCCTGACCGGCGACACCACCCTGATCCAGACTGTGGTCGGCAGCTCTGTTTCGATGGGCTTGCGAAGCCTGTTCCAACTGACCGGCGGCATGGTCATGCTGGCGGTGACCAGTTTTTATCTGTTCTCGCTGAATCTGGGCCTGATGGCCTTGCTGATGCTGCCTATCCTGGTCATCGGCCGTCGGGTGAAAAAGCTCTCGCGCGAAGCTCAGGACAAAATCGCCGACGCCTCGGCGCTAGCCGGCGAGATCCTCAACGCGGTACCGACAGTTCAGGCCTATACCCAGGAACGACAGGAAACCCGCCGCTTCGCAGACCGGGCGGAAGTCAGCTTCATGACGGCTATCCGGCGTACCCGCGTGCGGGCGCTGCTGACGGCGCTCATTATCATGGCGGTCATGGGCGTCATTATCTTCGTGTTATGGATCGGCGTGAATCAGGTGCAAACAGGCCTCATGACAGGCGGTCAATTGGCTTCTTTCATCCTGTATGCGGCTTTGGTGGCGGGCGGATCAGGCACTTTGGCAGAAGTATGGGGCGATATCATGCGGGCGGCCGGCGCAACCGGACGCTTGCTGGAACTGCTCCATGCCAAGCCCGCCATTGTCGATGCCTATCCGCGTCAACCGCTGCCGCAGCCCGATAAAGCAGAAATTCAATTCGAAAATGTCACCTTCCATTACCCATCGCGCCTGCAGGTGGCTGCGCTTGACAACATCACGCTCGATATTGCCGCCGGCGAAAGCGTCGCGCTGGTCGGCCCTTCCGGCGCCGGCAAGTCCACCCTGTTCCAGCTGTTATTGCGTTTTTACGAGGCAACAGACGGCGCCATTCGCTTCAACGGGCAGGATATCCGTCAGATTTCCTTGCATGACTTACGGGACAAAATTGCCATCGTGCCGCAAGACCCGGTCATCTTCTCGGCCAACGCCCTGGAGAATATCCGCTATGGCCGCCCCACGGCCAGTGACGATGAAGTCATGGCCGCCGCCCGTTCTGCGCAGGTGGAAGAATTCATCCATCGCCTGCCGGAAGGCTATCAGACATTTCTGGGCGAGCGCGGCACGCGCTTGTCCGGCGGCCAGCGCCAGCGCATCGCCATCGCCCGCGCGATTTTAAAAAATGCGCCGCTGTTGCTGCTCGACGAAGCCACCAGCGCCCTGGATGCGGAATCCGAAATTCTTGTGCAAGAGGGATTAAATGCTGCCATGCAGGGCCGCACAACCCTGATCATCGCCCACCGGTTAGCCACGGTAAAAAAGGTCAGCCGCATCATTGTGATGGACCAGGGGCGTATCGTCGAAATCGGCGCGCCGGAAGATTTACGCAAACAGAGCGGGCTTTACGCCAGGCTTGCGAGCTTGCAATTCGACGTTTGATCATAGAAAGCTCATTAATGAAAATCCCTCTCTTTGCCCCATCTCTGCTATTTGACGCATTATCAAGCAAGGAAATATGGTGAAATCCATCTCATCAGTTCATTAATGCAACGGAATCGGTTCTGTTCATGTAAATAAATCACATATTGCCTGTGTAATTTTTCACAGATTCCAACGATCCATTTCTCCATACTATCTACAAAGTTCGATGTTCAACGGAACTCGATCACATGGGTAATTTGAATGGTGTCGGTTGGGGTTGCATGGCTTGTCTTGTCGAAGCATCAGAACCATAGCCGTTCTGAAAGCCGGATTGGCCCCATAATAGTTTGTAAGGCTTATGAAGCATGCATATACATATTCGCATTGCACATGAATCATCTGTAGTTATCATATGCATTGATTATCAAGAAGAAGCCGAAGAAAACCATAGAATCACTCAACGCATATAATCGGAAAAATTATTTTAATTCTGCGGCTTATGGCGATCTGAAAAATGCAGCGCAAGCCCAAGACAGAGCCTCAATAAGCATAAATAATTGATAATTATAAAAATTTTAAATAAGCTCAACCATTAACTATCAGGTAAATAATAAAAATATTTATATATAAAATTAATGTCACTTGCCCAATACAGTATTGGGCATAATTAAAACAATAAATTCCTTTATTTAAAGATAATTAAATAAACGATGTCTGAGGAAATCTAAAGTAAATTTTCGTACTAATTTTCAGGCGTCAACAAGGAGCGAAAATTTGATAGGGTAATTTTATTTAATGTTCTTTACCTAAAGGAAATACTGTTATTAACTCAAATCGATAATGGATAAAAATGAAAAAATTTACACGCACAAAAATTATCCTGGGCATTGCGGCATTGGCTTTCAATATTAATGCGGCCCAAGCCGATTCCATCAATGCAGAACCCAAGAAAGGCATATTGCCTGACAACTTCAAATCCATGATGCTTTTTATGGCAAACGGTTCTATTCCTCTCAGTGAAGCGGGCCCTGAACCCGAAGAAGTGGCCTGGGATTTTCAATACAACATCATGCACCGTACCGATGCTGAAGTTGAAGAGGTCCGCCAAAAAGCGCTGGCCTTTTTCAAAGAGCAGTTTGGCATCGATGCCGAGAACGACCCAGGCATCTGGTTTCACCCTTACCGGGTCGAGAGAGCTTCCCATTATCGCGCTTATGTCATTTCCGGCGAGAAAATACCATCCTCCGGCTGGGAAGTACGCGATGGCGGCTGGGAAGCGCGCGTGATCGATCCTAACGGCAAAGTTTTAGGCGGCCATCTGGCCGGCCATTTTGTGCCGCCCGGTACATTCTTTGTTGACGGCAACTACAACATCCTGACTGATCAATGTGAGAAGAATCATGGCAAGCACTGCGAAAAGAAACGGGAAATCACCATGTCCTACCGGTCGAAGGAGCCTATGATACCGGCTGGTCCAAACATTCCAGGCATCATCACGTTCCCTATCATGTGCGAACTGGGAAGTGAAACCTTTGGAATAGGCGTCTCCGGCGGTTTCAGCCAGCCCACTTTAACCGACGAGGGCCAGACATTACAGTACAACGTGCGCAATGTGCTGACTTTCTCTGATAAAAACGGCAACTAGATTCACCTGAATCTAATTTTAAGCGCTTACCCTGGCGCCTGGTAATCATTCGATGATGATCAGGCGCTCTCCCTTTTAATTTAGGATTCGATTTGAAACCTGCCTTTATTTTCCCGTCATGTTAAGGAATTGATTATGAATACCCCCAATGTGCGTTCCGTACAAAGGAACTCTGTGAGTTATCTTACGGAAATGTTTGGTTTTATAAATAATCCTTTGAATGGTTTTTTGCATTCCAAAAACAGATGGGGAGATATAGTGCCTCTGCCGCTGCCCGGCATGCGCGCCATTCAATTTTTCCATCCGGCGCATGTCAGCGCGGTACTCAATCTGCCCCGCAAAGACGCCACGACGGGTTCCATATCGGACATCATGGGCGATGGCCTGTTAACCAATAATGGCCCTGAGTGGAAAAAACACCGCCGTCTCATTTCGCCTGCATTCGCGCCGCGCGTTATCGAAGGGTTTATCAGTACGATGGCCAGAATCACGCAGGACTGGATGGCTACGGTAACGCCTTCCGCCCATGACCTTAACATCAGCGCCTCCATGTTGAGTCTGACGCTTGATATTCTGATCAGCACGGTATTCGGTTCAAAAATTCCGGTGGACAGGACTATCGTTGCTAAAGCGCTGGATGAGTACATGTATGAATTTTATCTGGATACCAGCAGCTGGCGGCGCTTGTTGCCCAAAGCTATCAGTACCCCTGGCAGAAAACGGCGCCAGCAGGCAATGCGCGAACTGGAGGGTATTGTCTATCAGGCCATAGCCAGACGCCGAGAAACCGAACCCGATAATGATCTGTTGTATCGCCTGCTGACCGCCGGCGATGAAAAAAGCGAGCGCCTCACCGACAAACAACTGCGCGATCATGTGCTGACCGCTATTCTGGCGGGCCATGAGACCACGGCATTAATGCTGAGTTATTCTTTATGGCTGTTGGCGCATAGACCGGATTTTCAGGATGAATTGCGGCAGGAATTGCTGGAAAAACTCGGCGGCCGCCATGCCGATATGGATGACATGCCCGCGCTGCAACGTCTGGATGCGGTCCTGAATGAAGCCATGCGCCTGTACCCGCCCGCCTATGTCGTTGCCAGAGAGGCTGAAAATGATATGGAAATAGGCGGCTTTGCAGTCAAAAAAGGCGATCAGTTGCTGGCGCCGGCCTGGGTGATCCACCGTGACCCGCGCTGGTGGCAGGCGCCGGACGCCTTCAGGCCGGAGCGGTGGCTGAACGGCGAGACCGCGCACCTGCCGGCCAACGCCTTCTTCCCGTTCGGCGGCGGGCCGCGCCTGTGCGTGGGCAGTTATTTTGCCAAATACGAAGGCATGGTCGTACTATCGCTCATTCTGCAGCATTTTGAAATCAGCCCTGTGCCGGGCTACAAGCTGGATCTGATCCCGAGCATCACGCTGCGCGCCCGGGAAGGCATCCGGTTAAGCCTGAAACCCGTAAAACCTGACTGAAATTTACGCAGGCGAATGGTTGTGAAAACGCAGACGAATGCCGTCAACCGGTCTTAATGTGACGCTTGCCAGCAAGTTCAGCTGATCATCGTTAACGTCGCTGACGCGGCTGTGGCGCAAAATCGTCGCCAGAATAATCGCCCCTTCCAGTTTGGCGAAATGGCCACCCACGCACAGGCGCGGCCCGCCGCCGAACGGGAAGAAGGCGTTGGCCGGCAGGTGCGCGGTCTCGCCGTTCAGCCACCGCTCCGGCCTGAAGGCGTCCGGCGCCTGCCACCAGCGCGGATCGCGGTGCACGACCCACAGCGGAACCAGCAACTGGTCGCCGCGCTTTATCTGGAAACCGTTCAGATCAAGGTCTTTATCGGCCTCGCGCCCGATGATGTAGGCGGGCGGAAACAGGCGTAGCGACTCATCCAACACCGTATTCAGCAGCGGCAGTCTGGCGAGCGTTTCGGCATTGATGGGCCCGTCGGCGATAATCGCTTTCAATTCCTCATGAACCTGCTGCTGAATGGCAGGATGCCTTGCCAACAGCCACAAGGAATAGCCGATCATTAACGCTACCGTGTCGTAACCGGCCAGAATCATGGTCAGCAATTCATCGCGCAGTTGCTCGTCATTGAGGCTGTTGCCTTCTTCATCACGGGCGGTCATCAGGCGATACAGGAGATCATCGCTTTCCGGCGCAGCCCGGCGCTGCGCGATGGCGGTGCGGATCAAATCCTGCATGCCGGCAATCGCCCGGCGCCGCTGACGACGGCCCGGCGTGACAATGAACGGAGGCAGCCAGCGGCGCCAGCCGGTATTGTCGAGGGTAAATTCGCGCATATACTGTTCCAGCAAGGACAATATGCTGTCTTTGTCGATTTTGATATTGGCCCCGAAAACCGTGTGTATCAGAATATCGAAAGCCAGCCCCATTAATTCGGGCGTCACGTCGACTTCCCTGCCCTCCGGATTGAGCCGGGCAAACCAGCTTTCGGTCAGGCGAAACATATCATCAACAAAGGCCGTGATGGCCTTGGGCCCCAGCGGTTTGGCAATGATGCGCCGCCGCCAGTGCCAGTCGTCTTCCTGATTGGTCAGCAAGCCTTCGCCCAGCAGGTCTTTCAGGGACTTGGTCGCCATCTGGTCCCGATGGGGTATTTTCAAGACCACGCCCACCTGTTCAGGATGCGTGATTTGAAAAGCCCGCAAGCCGGGAATCGGCAGCGGGACCACGTCCCCCCAGCGTTGCTGGTAAACTTCAAAGCCCGACAGGGGATTGTCGAGCAACAGCCCCAATTCTGAAAAATACTGCCGGAGCGTTCTGCGCACTGTTTGCGGTTTTGTATTCATGGTTTAAGAAACTGTTGAGTCTGGAGTGCCGATAAGATAGGTAATGCCGATGGGCGAGCCGGGGATCGCCTGCGTGCCGATGTCCCAGGAAAACGCCTCCTGCCCTGGAATGCGGTCGATGATTTCGCGCAGTTCATCAGGTGTGTAGGTGCGCAGCATGGAGACCATGCCGTCCCACAGGCCGGCTATTGGCAGGATGGGGACCAGATAGGTAAAAAACAGGCGCGACCAGCGAAACGGCTTGACGAAAGGCATCAACAGCAGCATGAACAGCGGCATGGTCAGCATTAACAGACTGCCGTACAGGCGGTGGTCGGAACCCTCAATGACCACGATCGCCTGCCGGGTGTTGACGGCATCGGCGAGAATCGCCTGCACCTGGTCAGGACGAAAATGATGCAACGCGCTGATGATGGTGCGCACGCCTTTCAGCGATGAAGGCACGTTCCTGGCATCCACGCGCTCAGGATGAAAGCGGATGCGGCCGCCGGACTGCTCAAGCGTGTAGCGAAAGGCTTTCTCATTGGGGAAAAAATCGGTCAGGAGAATCTGCACCTCGCCGGTTTTCTCCAGTTCCGCCGCCAGCGTCAGCCAAGGCCCGGAACCGCCGGCGCATAAATCGATAATCTGGCTGGTGCCCATTTTATCCAGCGTATCGCGCAGCCTGGGCGCCATAAGATTGAAGTTCTTGTGGCTGTCTATCATAAACCGCAGCCAGTCCATGACACCGTCGCGCAAAACCTGCGGCCACCAGTTCAAGTCGACTGTTTCAAACAAATGAAATCTGCGCATTATTGTTCTTCCTGTTCATGTAAAGCGTCGTGCATTTCTATGTCGCACCAGCGCAACAGCCCGGCGACGCACATCTGGCCGTCATGATGCCACATCATGCTGGGCTCCGCCATGCGTCCCGGCTGGCAGATACGGCTGGCGCCCAGCAATGCCGCCCGTCTCGCCAGAACCGACAGTTCAGGCTCATCAGCGCCCAAGGCAAGATTCTGCAGAAATTCGCCATAGGGCCGCAGCGCTTTCAGTGCCTGTTCCAGACTGTCCACGGGAATAAGCCCGATGTAACGGTTGCCTGACAGGCTGTGCTCAGCCAGGTCTTTTTCAATCGCTATGGTCCAGTTCAGCGCGGAATCCTGCCATAAGCCGCTATCGGCATCGGCGACGGTCGCCTTCCAAGCCTGCGCCGCACGCTGCAATTGCAGGGTCTGGGCATCCTTGAGCCTTAAGTTGCCCAAAGGGTATTTTTCGGCGTAAGCCTGCATGGCCCGGCTGAGTTCATCGCCCAGCTTATGGACGGCCGCCCTGTCGCCTTCCACGAAATAAACCTGCGGCGCGATGCAGGCATGCTGATTGAATGTGCCTACATCCTCGGCAATGCGCCCGGCAATGACCGGCGCCCCGACCCGGGCCAGATAGTCGCGCCCCAAAAGCCCCGCGGAGAACTTATGGCCGTGTTCCATGTAAATGCGGTTATCGCGGGCCAATTCCCGAACCGAACGGCAGGCTTCGATGCTGCCATAAGCGATGACGGCTTCTGCCTGAGACAGAACGGTTTTCAGCAGGTCGCGCTCATGGCGTTCCCAGTAAGTGACCAACAGGGCGTCGCCTATGCGCGCGTCCTCTTCAGCCAGGCTTGCCGCAAAACGGGCGGCAAAAGTAGGTTCCCCGCTGGCTACTTTGGCGATGACTGCCGACTTGGCCAGCAAGGCTCTGACCATGGACAGCGCCGGCAAGCCCGGTACGTTGCCGGTAAAGATCGCCAACGTAAGCTCGGGGCCTATGGCGTAAGTGCGCCCCGGCAGTCTGGCATCGGCCACGAAACCGTCCAGTGCTGCCGCATCGCCCAGCTCGCGGTATAACACCCGCCACAAGGAATCGGCCCGGTAGTTTTTCAGTTCGACATCGAAGCTTCTGTCAACCGCTTGCGCAGAAAAGCCGGTCGCTTCAACGACGGCTGCGCGTGCGGCCTGCCGCACCGACCAATTATGATCGCACCATTTGGCGGTGACTTTATCGATCGTCTCGACAATATGGGCGATGGGCATGGCGCGCAGCGCGGCCGTTGACTCTCTGAGCCCATCGGCAATAACGCCCCAGCGATCGCTCAAGGGCCGGGTGCACCGCCACGGCTGGCTACCCTGGTCATTGATGATATTGGCATTGAAGGTTTCCAGCTGGCTGGCACCCACCCAGGCGGGTATCCAGGAAATATTACGATTAGTAGGCATAAGTCAGAATTTGATGCTTTCCAGAGACAAAGAGCAGCCGCGGGCTTGCCCGCGCTCTACTCGGCCGATAATGGCTACGCCGTCCTCGGACGCCAGCCCCAGGTCGCCGGTCAATATGCGATGAGGACGGTCGATGATGCACGAATCCATAATTTCAACCAGCCCCTCGCCCCTATCGCAGTAGGCCAGCGTATAACTGTCCCGGACCCGCGCCTGCAGAAACGGCAGATTGCGTTTGGGGCGTTCGTCGAGCGGGCCTATCTCGCGGTCATTGGCGTCATAAAGCTGGCTCGCCAGTTCGGTCATGCCAAAGACATTGAAAGCCCGTCCGGCCGGAATGCCGAACGTTTTCGTGATGGCCGATCTCAGCTCGCCGGCCCTGACGACGCGGGAACGCCCCTTAAAGCCCCCGCCGTCCAGCGTTCTTGAACCTTCAGGCAACTGCCATAACCACCCGAGCTTTTCCAGCGCATCGCAGATGTTTACAAACGCGAACGAACCGCCCAGCATAACCACAGGCTGATCGTCGCTGACGGCCTGGTCCAGAATGGAACGCAGACGCTCGAAATCGACGCCGTTGCCGGTGATGACCGAAGCGCTGCGGGACTTGTCGCCAAACGTCGTCGCGATCAGTTCCATGCCATAAGCCATGATCATCTCCGGCGCCTGCGAAACGGTAGGCACGAAGCGAATGATGACAGGTCTGTCCAGTTCTTGAATAAGATGCCGTCTGGCGTTTTCGATGATCGAAAGGTCCATCAGCTTCAGTCCCAAGGGCGAATAACAGGCGGCTCCCCTATCGGCGCCGCTGGTGCCGCTGGTTCGAAAAACCCTTGCCGCGGGCTGGTCCGGAAAATAGTAGACATGACTGTTTTTAAAGGCGGCATCCGGTATGCCCAGACGGCAACCGGTTTTTCGCCAGTAGTCGGCAAGCTGAGGCAGGTTGGTCAAGGCAAGCTCTTCCAATGCCTGCTCGACAGACTCTCTATCGATGGCTTCGCCTAAAATAAGGGCGGCTATCTGCTCAGCCAGATTTTGTACGAACGGATCTTTATAACGGAACATGGCAGGCCTGAATGGAATGGATAGTCATTTGAATCAATCTAGGAGTCATGGCTTTTGTGAATATGAATTATGTTTCTGGCAATGGGCATGCCGGCGATCGCCTGGGATTACGCCGGGAGGCTTTCCGCCTCACCCAATTCCTCATAGGCCTGCAGCTCCCCGTTCTCAAACAGGGCTTTGGTTTTGCGCCGCTGTACCTTGCCGCTCGAGGTCAGGGGCAGAGCGCCCGATTTTAGGACCACGACTTCGCTGATGCGCAGCCCTAGCCCTTTCTCGACGTCTTCAACCAGAGCATGTTTAATGGCCTCGATATTTTTATAACTATTGGGCTCGACGCACAGTATCAGGCATTCCTGGCCTTTGCGCATGACGCTGAAGGCAACCACTTTATTGGGCCTGATCCCTTCGGCCTGCGAGGCGATCCACTCGATATCCTGCGGATAGTAGTTGACGCCATGGATAATGACCAGGTCCTTGAGCCGGCCGCAGATATACAGTTCGCCCTGGGCGATATAGCCCAGATCCCCGGTGTGCAGCCAGCCGTCCCGGTAGCTTTCCAGGGTTGCATCCTGATTCCGGTAATAGCCCTGCGTAACGCTTGCACCGGAAAAACAGATCTCCCCCACCTGCCGCTCAGGCAAGGTCTGACCGTCCGGGCCGACAATTTTAAGCTGGTGGCCAGGAATGACGTGCCCGCAGCTGATCATTTCCGCAGTCTGCCCGCTGCCGGCCTGAGCCGGCAGCGCTTCACCGTTGCGCAAGGCGCTGGCATCGACGAGATCGGTGATGATCGGCGCATCGACAGTATGAAAAGAAATGCCTACCGTAGCTTCGGCCATGCCATAGCAAGGCATCAGGGCCGTCGCACGCAGACCTCCCGGCGCGAAACAGGCAGAAAATTGGCGCAGGACTTTCGGGTTTATAGGTTCCGAGCCGCAGCCGGCCGCGCGCAGCCGGCTCAAATCCATGCCGGCCAAGTGCCGCTCGCGCGTCAGGCGGGCGGCGATATCGAAAGCAAAATTCGGGGCGAACGTGATGGACGCGCGATACTGGGATATCGCCATCATCCAGTACCAGGGCTGTCTGGCGAAGCGATCGGTGGGAATCAGGACCGCCGGCAGATCAACCACCAACGGCCCCAGACCGAAACACATCAGTCCCATGTCATGGTAGAACGGCACCCAGCCCAGGGTAATATCGTCATCGCGCCTTTTCAGACTGCCTTTATTGCCGAGAAAGGCTCTGGCGTTGGCGATGACATTGCCATGACTGACCATCGCCCCTTTGGGCATCGATGTGCTGCCGGAGGTGAACTGCAGAAAGCACAGGTCGCTGCCGGTCATTTTGGGCGGATTAAAAGCGCCGCCTTCTGCTGCCAGCAAGGTTTCGACGGCCAGCAAAGCCGGATTGACGGCTGCCCCGCTTGCATCGCGCAGGCCCTGCTGCAAGAAAGTTTCATGCGCCGCCATGCACAGCAGCATACGGGCGCCGGCGGCCTGAATAATGTGGCCGAGCGTGGCGAAATAGCTGTGCCGGCTGCGGGTCGTGGCAATAAAATTCGAGGACATGGGCACCGGCACCGCGCCCGCCAGCAGGGCGCCGAGAAAACCGAGCATGAAATATTCCTGCTCGGCAATCACCAGCGCGATGCGGTCGCCTTTTTTAACGCCCATAAACTGCAGATTGGCGGCGACCCGTTGCGCCTGCCGCCTCAGCAAATGCCAGGGATAATAGTGTTCTTCGTTTTGTTGCGTAATGAAACGCATGCCGCGCTCTTCGTCGTGCGGCAGTGCAAACAAAATATCGGCAAGGGTTTCACTCATAAATGCAAACCGGCTTTTTCAAAATGGATAAGGGATCGTTCGGCAATAAAGGACTGATCGATTCAGCCCTCAGTCCAGAATGGTGACCGTTCCTGACTGGCCGTTGACTCTGACCCGCATGCCGGATTTGAGCATTTGGGTCAGTTTCGGTATTTGCACGATCGTGGGCAAACCGACTTCTCTGGCGACAATCGCCGCATGCGTCAGCGGACTGCCGCGCTCGACCAGCAGCGCCTCAGCAAACGGAAACACGGCCACCCAGCCTGGGTCTGTGCGGTAAGTGGCCAGGATGCCGCCTTTGAACTCGCCGGGCTCCTGAACGATCTGGACATGGCCTTCAACAAAGCCGGGGGAACAGGCCGTGCCGCGCAGCTCGCGGCTATCGTCATCGGCTGCGGCCGATTCATGCTGCTGGCCATCCGTTGCCGGCCATCGCTGCAGCCAGCCGAGCACCGAGCCGAAGGTGACAAAACGCGGCGGCAAGGCTTTCATTGCGCGATAAGCGTCCATATCGGCCTTGCGCTGGACAATTAAAGGTTTTATCTCACGGGCCGAAACCATGCCTTCGAAGCAGCCTTTCAATTCTTCAAGGCGCAGATAAAAAATATCCCGCCCGTCCTCAAACACCCCATGGCGGGCAAAATCATTGCCTATGGCCCGGTACATGTTTCTGAAGACGCCGAACGTTCGGGAGCGGCAAAAACGCACGGTCTCCCGCGCCTGAATGGCAGACTGGACTTTGCGCAAGACGATGTTGAACAGAACGCGCTGCACGGGATTCAGCCCCTTATCAAGCAGCGCTTTCAGATCGCGCTCATAGGCCGCCGGCACGCCCTGTTCTTTAGCGCCCGTGGCCAGGGCCACTTTCAGCATGTCAAACAAGACGCCGGGCTCCTCGCGCAAATCGGGCTCTTCCAGTTTCAGCTCATTGTTGCTGCGATAGCCGTAAGCGGCAATGTAGGCGTCAATCCGGGCCAGAAACGCATCGGCTCCGGCTGCGGCCAACGCCTGGCTGCATTGCTTTGCCGGCGTCTGGCTGATAATGCGCTCCCATTCGGGATTCTGTCTGGCATGGCCGGCCAGCTCAGCCATTTTCAAGGCCGGCTCCATGGATTCCATGTCATGAATGCCGCCGATTACGGCGACTTCCAGCCAGTCAGGCGCATCGGGCAGCCAGCGGCGGATCAGGAGCCTTAACAAGCCATAGGGCAAGCCGATGGAGGATTCCAGCGAAATCATGATGCCCCAACGGGCAATGATCGCCTGCTCGAACTGCTTGCTGTGGGCATAGATCCGGTCGGCGGGCAATTCGCTGTAGTCAATGGCATTGAAGGTCTCGTACAGTTTGTAAAAGGCCGCACGGAATTTGCGCACCTGCTTTTTCAGCGTGAAAAAATACCAGAAAAACATTGCCCCGCTCAAAGCGCGAATCCAAAGATACTCAAGGCGGGAATCGGCGTGGTAAGGCTGGATTTTTTCCTCGCAGGCGACAAGGTCCAGCGACTCGTCCAGCCCCATCTGGACTTCCAGCATTTTATGACCCAGGTTATAAAACGGGCTGGTGCCGACCAGTTTGTACCAATGCAGCAGGTTGTAATAGGCCCGCCCGTTCATATAGCCCAGCACCGCGCCGAGGAAGCCGTCCATTTCCTTGAGCTGTTTTTCGGGAATGCGCAACAGGCGGCAGTATTCCCGAAACACTGTCGAATACAAGTTTTGTGTGAACGTGAAGGTCAACGGACTGACGATACCGGGATAGTTCTCGATAATGTTGGAATTGTCCCAAATCTGAAAATCGCCTTTCGGTTCCTCTTTGAAAGCCGTGACCGGCCTGGCCTGGAGTATCCATAAACGGCCTTCCTGCAGGCACCATTCAATATCCTGCGGCGCCTTGAAGTTCTGCTCGATCTGCCTGGCCGACGCGCAGATCGCCTGTATGTTTTCGCTGCTCAGGGACAATTGCTGCTGGGCCTCAGGCGGGACATCGCTGATGTTGCCGTTCGGCCCTACCTGCTGGGCTTTTTCCCCAATCACCTGACTGATCAGAGCGCCGTTACGCTTGTCGACGACGACCGTATCCGCGTCCACCAATCCTGAAACCAGTCCTTCCCCCAAGCCGTAAACGGCGCTGATGACCAGTTCATTGGCATTGCCGCTGGCGGGATTGACGGTAAATACCACGCCGCTGCGGTCGGCCATGACCAGCCGTTGCAGAATGACGGCAATATCGGCATGGGCAAAGCCCAGATTATGACGGTGCCGGTACATCAGCGAGCGCTCCGAATACACCGATGCCCAGCATTTCTGCACATGGAGCAGGATGTCATCCAAGCCTTCGATGCCCAGATACGTATCAAACTGGCCGGCAAAGGAAAAGTCCTTGCTGTCCTCCTCTTTGCCGGAAGAGCGAATGGCGACAGGCCCCTGCCCTAATGAAGTCAGCGCTTCCTTGATCAAGGCGCTGACCGTTTCGGGCAGCGGCGCCGACAGCACGGCATTTTGAATCTGAGCCGCTATGTCGCCGGCATTGTCCGCATTGAAATTTTCTAAAAGAGCCTCAATCACCTTATCGAGACCGGCCGCTTCCCGGTAGTATTGAAAGACGTCCGTGCCCAGGATGATCCAGGCAGGCACAGGAACCCCATTGTTTCCCAGCAGGTAAAGGGATTTCCCCTTGTTGCCAGCGAACCGTTCAATATCTTCGAGACGATTTGCCGGGGTGAGCGGTGCAATCATGCTATGTTCCATATCCTGTCCTGTTTCAACCGATGTTCGAGGCGAGCAAATCACGGGCTTCTTCAGCGGAACCTCGCCCGCCCACCGCACTGGCCGGAAAACGTGCGTTCAAATGCGTGGCCAGATTAATCCAGTCATAACCATACATGACCGTTTCGCACCAGCCCGAGGCCGTATCAAAACTGGCCGGAAACTGCTCATCGCCGCCCAGTTGCCGCAGTTCTCTGACAATTTGTCCGGCAAGCTCGAACAGTTCCTGCCCTTGTTCCCTGGAATGGATGGACTCGGTCTCAATGCGCTGGATGGCTTCGACCAGAGACGGATTCAGCGGCAGCAGGCGCAAGGCTTCAAGAACCGCTTCTTCCAGCGGCGGCTGCGGCGTGATGCCGTACCCGGCCAGGGCGACCATGCTGGCGGTCTGAATCATGCGCTGCAGGGTATACTGCAGCACCCGCAGCTGGCCGCTGCGCAGTGCGCCTTCCGAATCTTCCCGGGAGTTTTCCACGCCTATGTTCGCCCAGGTCAGTTCGACGCCGGCTTCCGCCAGGCGGCGGGCAGGAACCGGCAGCAGTTGAATGCCGGCCGGGCTACTGGCGGACAGCCGCGCCCCGTCGACAGAGATCAGCGCTGCCTTACCCGTCAGTAATGGGCACGAGGTTCCCAGCTGCCGGGCCCGAATTTCGCCCTCGCCTCCCCAGCACAGGGAAATTAGACCGGCGCGGCTGAAATCGGCCAAATGATTTTTGGCGTCTGTTGTCGCCTGGACACTGCGTTTGTCATGAGCTATCTGTATACAGGGCGTATTCCAGATAATTCGGCGCCAGACGCGGGCAGATCCGTCGTCCAGCCGAAAGATGTCTTCGTCGCGAAGAATGTGCAGATGCCGGCCTATTTGCCAGGTGCTGACACCGGCCCGGCTGTCGGCGAGCACTTTTTCAAAATTCAGCTCAACGCCGGAAACCGAGAATTCTTCCAGCAGGGCAATGCCTTTATGCAAATAGTCGATGGCGCTGCTGTCTTGGGATTTTTCGGTATAAAAATCCCAAAAGCGTTGCACCAGCTTTTTATCGACCTGGGCGCGATCCAGCTGCAGCGACAGCCATTTGGAGCCCAGATAGCGTTCGCCGCGCTGGGCGACAAAACTTTTGGCGGCGTGAAAAACCGACGTCTTTATCCAGGCCCGGGCATAATCATCCTGCTCCAGCGCCAGCATGGCCACCGCATAGCGTCCGGTCTGCCGGGCAAAATCCTCGAACCACAGCGCGACCGCCCTGCCTAGCGACTCCTTGCCCAGCAGATCCTGCAAGGATTTGATGCAGGCTTCGTTTTCAATAGGCAGGCAGCCGATGAACCGCTGGCAGCGCTCCAGCTGGTTCCAGGATATCTGCGCCACGGATTCGATGCCCGCATTCAGGGCTTCTTTTACTTGCAGTAGTTCACGCTGCAGCCGCTCCCGGCTGAGCAGACGCACTTCGACGCGCCGGTTTTCCAGAAACAAGATATAAGGCATGGTGGCCATTTCCGTGCCGTCGTCAATGATGGCGACGAAGTCGATATCCGAACGCTCGTTGCCAAAACCTTCGGCGATCGAGCCTTCAAGAAAGACCGCCGATGGCTGCCGTTGACCCAGCTGAGCGTATAGCTGCTGGCGGGACTGCTCCCAGAGCTGCAGCAGAAATGAATGATTAAGCGACATCAACATTCTCCCTGACGGTTAGATTTCATGGGTTGTTCTTCTGAAATAGCCGACTTTGACGGCGTAGCTGAAAACTTTGTGCAGCAATTCCTTGCCCTGCGCCGGCGGCGCCTTGGCAAAAATGTCCCAGGTCGAATCCCGGACAAAAACCGTCTGCCGGCGAAAGTAGGATTCGTACAGGCTGATCACTTCATCGTAGTAGCGCTTTTCCAGGCCTTTCATGCCGTAGCTGTGAAACACGTGGCCGGGCACAAACCGGGGCACGCTGAAAGAAGGAAACAAGGCGCAGACGTCGTTGATTTCGCGCAAGGCCAGCGGCTGATCGGAGCACAGGTGCAGGGTTCTGCCCTGCGCTTGACTGAAATTTTCCAGCGCGGCCACCACGCCGTCCGCCACCCAGTCTATCGGCACGATATCCAGCGTCGCGCCGTAATCGCCGGGTATGGTCCGCACCAGCCCGGCCGTGGTAATGCGGTAAACCGCATAGATGGTGTCGAATTTGCGCATCGTGCCGTCGACAGAATCGCCGACGATAATGGCGGGGCGCACGATGACCGTGGGCAGCCCATTGTCCTGGGCCTTCCTGATCAGCGCTTCGGCTCTAAACTTGCTGGCTTCGTAAGGGCTGCCGAAGCTTTGCCCGCGGTCGAACACCGTTTCCGAAAAAATGCCGGGCCGCTCGCCGCAGACATACATCGTGCTGATGTAGATGAAAGGAATGCAGGCGCCTGGCTTTTTCATGGCAAAGTCAATCATCCGCTGCGTGCCGGCCACATTGATGGCTTCGTAGCGTTCCTCGGGACGTCCGAAGCTGGTCAGGGCCGCCGAATGCAGCACCCTATCCACGGAGGACTGAAGCTGCCTGTAGAGTTCGGCATCTAACCCCAAACCGTCCTGCTGAAGATCGCCTTTAACAGTCAGCAGTTCGCCCGGATTGCCCCGCCCGCCGGTATAAGGCCGGCTGGGCAAAAGTGTGCCGTCGTTGGTAACAATATTACCGACGGAATGAACGAGCGCCACAATGGTGTGCCCGGCTTTCAGAAGCCTGGCGATGGCTTCCGCGCCCACTAAACCGCTCGCGCCTGTTACCAGTATTTGCATATTTATAACCGTACCCATTCAAAAATAAATTCAACGCTCAGCATGATTTCAAAGATGATCAGAAAGCTCATGCCGTTCCAAGCCGGCGCCGCGACCGTTTCGCGGCCTTCAAGCCCTGAAAGATCAGGCCATGTTCCGTTCATCCAGACTAAAAAAACCAGAGGCAACAAACCGGCGCCGTAACGTCCGAAGGCTGAAAAATCAGCCATGTCGGCCAAGGCCGCCATCAAGGCCGCCGCCAGAGCCAGCAATAAACTCAACACCACCCTGACGCCTTTTTTCGGCAGAAAATAGGGCTGCATGGCATTAACATGGACTTTGCGGGAAAACTTCCAGATTTCGTAAGCCAGCCAGAACATGCCGGCCACCGGGGCTATCTGCGTGATGGAGAGCGCTTCTGCCGGGGAATGGCTTAACCAGGCGAAATAGATATAAACAAAAAAGGATGCCGGAGCCCCTTCAAAAACCAGCCAGCCCAGAACCAGGCTGGCCGGATGCGGGGGAAGAAAGCGCTTGATCAGGAACGGCCCGGCGTATGAAATCAAGGTTGAAAAAATAACCGCCGACAGGGTTCTGAAGGAAGCCATGTTCAGCACGATTAACGTGCTGGCCGTGATGATCAGCAGCATGGATAAATGCTCTGTCAGCTCGGTTTGCTGATGTTGATTACGGTGATCATCCTGCACGTCATCCAGGTCATCGATCAGGCGCAACTGGACAAAAAGCAGAATGAAGCTCAGCCATTCAACGACAGATACGAGGCTGAGGTTAATTGGTTGACTACTAAGTCTATGATATAAAATACAGGATGAAGGAAAACTCAGCGCCAGCGGCAGAATAAGGCTGCCGAAAGGCAAGCGGGTGCGGGCATAAGAGCGAAACCAACGCAGAGCCGGCAACACGCCGGCGATTTTTTTACGCCGTTGTTCGTTTTGGCTGCTGGAAATCATTTTTTATACCTTGCCAAGCAATAATCCAGGCTGGGCTTCAGCAGGGCGAAAGTGGATTCCAGCGGCGCATCGGTTGTAATCATGAGCAGCCCGTTGTCGCGCGCGACATTGAGATAGGCCTCCGCCTGGATTTTCATGAACTCGAGATCAAGCGGTTTGTCCCGCTCATGCTCGCGCTGTTGTATGCGCTGTCTGGCCGTATCGGGATCGATATGCATGCCGATGGCCAAGTCAGGACGTATGACATGCCGGGCGATATAGGCCAGCACGGTTTTGGGGATTTCATCGGCCGCCCGGCTGTGGACTTCGGCTTGGCTGGTGTAGATGTAGCGGTCGCAAATCACGACATGCCCCAGCTCAAGATGAGGGATGATGGTGTCGCTGATGTGCTGGATCAAATCCCCCAGAATGGTCAGGCACAAGCCGAGAATGTCTATCTGGCTGCGTGCCTTGTCGTCCGCGGCGTCAACCAAAGCGCGAAACAGGCTGTTGGTTCTGACCCGCTCGGTGGGCGTGTAGGTGCAGAATACCGGCAGGCCCTGACTGCCGATATAATCCGTGATGGCCTTGATGGTGGACGTTTTGCCCGCGCCATCAATGCCGCACAGCGTTATTAACGTGCCGGGCAGTCCGTGTGGCCGCAGGGACAGGGCATTGGCACGGCGGGTGCCGATGGTTTCGAACGGCAGAGTTGTTGATACCTGTTCCATGACAGTCTACTCCCTGTCACTGTGGCGCATTGGCGCTGAGAACCAGATCAACGAATGAGGCAATCGTATAACGCTCACCGTCTTTTTCCGATTGTTCGTTAAGCCACCGGTTTAATGGCAGTTCCTTTATCTGCAGGGCTTCCTCAACGGCGCAGCAAAGTTCGACCACGGTTATCGAGTCAAAGCCCAGATCGGTCATAATGGAATCGGACCAATGGATCTCTTCGGGTATGGTCTCGTAGCTGTCGGCCAGCTTTTTCAGCTGCGCCTGCATAACGGTAAAAATATGATCCCTGGTCAAATGATGTTCAGCCTGCGGTGTCATTTTAAGCGTGTTCTCTGATGGACTTGATGATTGAAGTTCGGTATGGGCGCTAATCCAGATAGATACTCAATTTTGAGCCCGCCTGACCCACGGCGAAATTATTGAAATAATCGCCAAACCGGTCCTGCAGAACGGATTGCAGCCTTAGCGCGCTGTGTTCTGAATCAGCAAACGCGAAAAACCCTGGACCGGCGCTGCTCATGCCGGCGTATAAGGCTCCTGCATTGCGCAGGGTTTTGACCAGTTTATGCAAAATGGCGGGTTCATAGATGCCTTCCAGCACTTTAATGTTGCCGACTTCATTCATGTCCCAGCAAGTCGATAAAAGACCACGCAGATCATTTCTCAACAGATCGGCCCGCATTCTGTGCAGCACCGCGTGAAGCGCATCGCCGTACTGGCGTTGATACTCGTTGCATTTGCCGGCAACGACTTCGCTTTCGGTTTTTCCGGACATATCCGCATCGGCGCCGAACGCCTTGAGCACATCACCGGACAATTTCCCGACATCGCCTACCGCGGTCACTATCCAAAGACCATCGGTGGCCAGATTGCCGATATACCGTCCATCGCCCATGCCCTCCCCTTCGGCGATCCATACCAGACCGCCATACAACAGGCAGGCCTCGCCGACGCCGGTATCCAACCCGCGATAAATGGCATGGCCGTCCGCGGCGTTCTCGACGTAATTACGGGTGATGATGTCCCACATGTTTTCCACGGAAAAAGGACTGCCGAACAAGGCATTCAGCCCTGCAATCACAGCCGTATTCAGGCTGACATTGGAGCCAAGGCCCGCATGGGAAAACTGAATCTTTTCCTGTATGTCGACAAAAATATCGTCGTCGGCGTAATTGACCAGTTCCTTAAAAAGCTGCACCAGATGCCGTGTGGTGGCCGTCATTTCCTGACTGGCATTGCGCTTTCTGGAAACAAGCAGTTTATTGACCGCGGTTGACGTGGAGACTCCAAGCCCCCCGCCGCCCAGGCCGGGGCCCATTTTGGAAAAATCGAATACGCAAAAATGCACTCTGCCGGGCGCATAAACCAGGGCTTGTGCGTACTGTGGCTGTGCTGTTCTTCGCCATTCCGGACGGATTGTGAAATCCTGTCCCGGAAGAAATAATTTATCGGTGGAAGATTTATCGGTCATAGCATGACATCTCAAGTTTGATTCACTCATCGAGTTCTGTCGAACATCGAACCTTGTGAAATAGTATGAAGAAACAGGCCGACGGAATCTGTGAAAAATTACACACGTAAAGTGTGATCTATTTACCTGGATAGCTCGCCGGTTCTGTTGCACCAGCATAATGAGCCGTCGCCTGAAATCAGCTGAATGAGATCTTTTGACTCACTATAAAAATTGCTGCATCTGATGCGCTGAGACGAGACGGAATGTAGCGGCAAAAACGGCCTGTTAACTAGGCCAATAGCAAATCGTCGAATTTTTCAGCAACCTACCGATGGCAATTGTTCGAAGATCGCTTCCCATTGGGCTTCGTGTCGCCACATCACAGCGTCAGGCACGTACAGAAAACCGCCAGTGTCATCCATGTTGCGCGGGAAGCCCGGCCCATCGAAAATAGCCGAAGCTTCAGCTCTCTTGTTGGCGGGCAAAGCTCCTAATCTGCTGCACCATTCGCTTTGCACGCCGGCGGACAGAGCGACATCAATGTATTTCCTTGCCCAATAGGCGCGATCTTCTGGCACATGCCGTGGAATCCACAGCGCGTCGGTGGTATCCGAGGTGCCTTCCTCAGGAATGGTCCAGCCGACATCCAGCCCCGCTTCAATAAAGCCCAGCGCATTCGGCAAGGCCCGGAAACACAGATTGATACTTCCCGTCCTGAACAGGGATTCCATGCCGATGCTGTAATCTAGAACGGCTATCCGGGGCCGGAATCCGGCCAAGTAATTCCAGCAGGGCTGCATGTTTTCAGGCACGCTATCAATACTGCCGCCGCCCAGCACCTGGGCAATCGGATAGAACCCCTTGCCGTTCGGGTAAACGGCGATCTTGCCGGCATGCCTTTGCTCCATGAGAATATCCCAGCTTTTGAGCGCACGAGCCTCGACGGCCGGCTTTAAATAGACCAGCACATAATGCACGCTGTAGGGAAACACCAGCCGGTCGGCAAAGCCCGTCGGCCGGGCGCGCTCATAAAGCTCAGCCAGTGATGGCATGTCATCTTCATCGAACACTTGGCAATAATCCAGTTCTGCCATGGCGACCGCCGGCACTGCATTGGACCAGACCACGTCATAAGGTGGGCGTTTCCGGGTGCGCAACGCATCATGAAGCCGCTCCGGCAGGCGCAGGCCGATGTTCGTATGATGCCTGACAGGCACGCCTGTCAATTCGGTAAAACGGGCCGACACCACCTTTTCGAGGCTGTCCCCCCATTTTCCGGCCCAGGTCATCACATCGAGGCATTCGGGTTTGTCAAAACGTTTTGCTTGCGTCATGCGTCTTCAGCCGAAGCCGGCAACAGATTTAATAAACCGCCTTCCGACCAGATTTTCCTGACAAAGGAACCCGCCGGCACTAAAGGAATAGTCAAGCCGGTTTTGCTTGTCAACGTCCAGTCATCGAAAGAGATCGTCCAGGTTTCGCCTTCAGCCAGCTTCTGCTTGTCTTCGGCATTGGCAAATTGCAGGCAAGGCAGGCCGTTGTTGGTGGCATTTCGGAAGAAAATGCGCGCAAAATCGACTGCGACAATCGCGCCTATCTCATTCAGCAACAGACTTCGAATGGACGTCTCCCGGCTGGAGCCGCAGCCGAAATTCTTGCCGCCCACTAGAATATCGCCCGGCTTCAGGCGGGATTGCAGCGTGGCGTCCAGTTTTGAAAACAGGCCCTGCTTGACCACTACGGGGTCCAGACTGTAACAATTGGGCGGATGGATCACATCGGTGTTGAGGTTATCGCCAAATAACCAAACGCTGCCCTGGATACTGTTCATGAATATAAATCTCCGCTGATACAACCTTTCAGTGCCGCCCGCGCCACCGTCCTGGCGCTGGCGAGATAGGTTCTGCTGTCCCAATGCCCCATGCGCCCGCGAAAATTACGGTTGGACGTGGAAATACAGACATCGGTGGAGCCCAATACGCCCTTGTCTATGCCGCCGCACGGCCCGCAGCTGCTTTGATTGAAAATAGCCCCGGCTTCTGTCAGGGTTTTGACATAACCCTTGTCCAGCGCCTGTTTGAAGATATTGATTGAGGCCGGAATAATGATCAGGCGCACGTCGGGATGAATGGTTTTTCCTTCCAGTTCTTCGGCGGCCTCCTGAATATCCTCGATTCTGCCGCTGGAGCAGGAGCCCAGGAAAGCCGTGCTGATCGGTATGCTGTCAAGCTCACTGAGCGCGACTACATTGGCCGGCGACCAGGGCTTGGCTATTCTTGGGCTGAGCTCTGATAGATCAAGCTCCAGAGTGTATTCGTAGTCGGCATCAGCATCCGGCAACACCAAATTGCCCGGCGTCTGCTTGTCGCGCGCATGACAGTAAGCCAGCGTAATCTCGTCGGGCACAAAAACCCCGAACTTGGCGCCGATTTCAACCGCCATATTGGCGATCGCGAAACGGTCATCCTGAGACAATTTGGGCTGGGCATGATCGTGAAATTCGAGGCAGCGATACTGGGCGCCGTCCTCGCCCAGCAGGCGCAGCAGCTCCAGGATGATATCCCGCCCGCTGCAGGTTTCAGGCAGGCTGCCGTGGAAAATGACGCGTATCGTTTTCGGCTTGCGCAGCCAGGTCGTGCCTGTGGCCAGCGCGAACAGAATATCGGTAGAGCCCATGCCGGTGGCGCAAGCGCCCAATCCGCCGCCCATAATGGTATGGCTGTCGGCACCGACAATCAGGCTGCCCGGCTGGCACAGGCTGTTTTCGACCAGCAACTGGTGGCAAATGCCTTTATCCACCAATAAGTGGTCTATCTTCTGGTTTCGGGAAAAACGCAGAAAATTGGCGGAAATATCGGCACGTTCAATGCTGGCCGCCGGTGAGAAATGGTCATTGGTAAAAATGACTTTGCTTTTGTCCCAAATGGATAATTGGCGCCGCTCGAACTCATTGATAAGCAAAGCAATGGTTGCGTCATGGCCCAGCAACGCATCTATCCTGGCATGCACATAGTCTTCCTGGCCGGTGCCGTTCAAGGCATGGCTGCGAATGACCTTGTCGCTTAATGTTTCCCGCACAATAAACTCTCCGAATCAGTCACTGACATGTTGGGCGAGAAAATCGGCAATTCTCACGCCTGACAAAGCCTGGGTACGAAACTGCAGGCAATCACTGTAAGCTTGTTTGTGGCGTTCCTTGCCGCGTTTTTCCATAGCCTTCTTGACGCTGCCGAGTATCTGATGGACCATTTCTTCCTCTGCGTCGATATTGGCCTGTTTCAACAGATGGCGCACCAGCGCGGCGCCGCTGTGCTTGCCCAGCACATATTCGGTTTTCGCGCCAACCCATGAAGAAGGCAGATATTCGTAACTTTTTGCATTTTTGAGCATGCCGTCGACATGTACGCCCGACTCGTGACGGTACACATTAAAGCCGGTGACAGGTTTGGTCGGGCTGGTATGAATGCCGCTGATCCGCTCAACCTCCCGGGCCAGAACCGGCAGATAGTCGGGACGAACTGAATGCCCTACGAACAAAAGATGCTCCAGAGCGGCGATGGTCTCCGCCAGGTCGGCATTTCCGGCACGTTCCCCGATGCCGTTGACTGTACAGGTAATGCTGGATGCGCCTGCGGCGACACTGGCCAGCGTATTGGCGACAGCCAGACCAAAATCGTTGTGGCAATGAGCACACAGCCTGACGTCTTTGGGGACCGCATCGTATAGGTGCGCTATCAACCGCTCCATGGCGTAGGGAAAAGTACAGCCGACCGTGTCGCAAACAATAATTCTCTTTATGGGTACATTGGCCAGCAATGTATTCATAAAAAGCATCAATGATGAAAAGCTTGCCCGTGTTGCGTCCTCGAAAACCAGATTGACGCCCATGGCCCTGCCGGCCGCTTCTTCGGCCGCGGCTTTGAGCATGCCGAGCGCCTTGGACCGGTCTGCGCCAAGGGTTTGCTGAATACGAAAATCACTGGTCGGAATGAACAAAAACACTTCATCGGCATGGGCTCTTTCGGCCGCGACAATATCGTTATGAACGGCGCGGGCGGTTGCGCCTATGCTTGAGCGCAGCCCCATGCTTTTCATTTCCTGCATAGCCTCGGTATCGGCGCAGCTGCTGGCCGGAAAGCCCGCATCCAGAACATCAACCCCCGCTTCCGATAATAACTTTGCCAACCTTAGCTTTTCTTCCAGCGAGAACCAGACGCCCGGCGCCTGCTCTCCATCGCGCAAGGTGCAATCAATCGTCTCGATTTTGGCAGGGATATTGGCGTAGATGCCCTTAATTTCTTTCTGCTCCACTGTTTATATCCTCCTAATTAATGGTGGCTAGACCGCTAATATTTCCCCGATCAGGGAAATCGGCCTTAAATAGTTTGGCCTCCGCGGCATAACCGCGCATCTCAAGCCGTACGCTGAATAACCTGAACGCACCGGCTGCCGCTTTCCGATCATTGTCTGACAAGCCCTCGAGCAAAGGGACAACGTGTTTCAATGTATCGGCGCCATCCAGCCAGAGATCCTGCCCGGCTTGGTTCAATGCCAGCTCAATCAGCCGGGAGGCGATTTTTCCTTGATTTTTAAGAAGATCCTCGATCGCCAGTGAGCGCCGGATAAGCTTTTCCGCGTCTTTAAACTGTCCTCGCTGGCGCTCCAGATAGCCTAGCTGATACAACAGCTCCGAGACTTCCGAGGGCGCAAAGACCTGATCGTCCGCAATCTTCAGCGCCTGATGGCAGGCTTGAGCCGCCATATCTATCAGCCCGTTGCTTTCAGCGGTCGAACAGACTTTTATCTGTTTGTCATAGTCAATTCTGGCGTCGTTGTAGTTGCAGCTGCCCAGGGGTAACAGCAGTGATAGTGAGAACAGGATTTTACTCTTGATCCATTTCATAAGAGTCGACGTGTCATTATTCGGTTAGCGTTTCAATGCCCGTTGCCGGACCGGAAGATACCGGTCCGACAACGGGGCTGGCTAATTCAGCCGCTATACTGAATTTACTTTTTTTGCGGCACGATCTGCAGTGTCTTCAAAAATGCCACAAGCGCTTTTTGATCCTCTACCGGTTTCTCGGCGAAGGCGTCGCGAGAGGCGCGGGCTTCTCCGCCGTGGTACAGAATGGCTTCTGTAATGGTGCTGATGTCGCCGCGGTGGCCATAAGGCGCAGTATTGCCGACATCCCATAATTTGCGGGTCAAGAAGAATTCGGAACCGGGCTTGCCGTTCTGGTCCGGCCGGCCCTGCGCGAGCTGCTCGTTGCAGAACCAGCGGATAGGATTGGCGCTATTGGCATCATCGCACAGGTTGTGGCGTTTAAGATCGGTATAAGCGCGGACAATGGCCGTATTTTTGGGGCCTTTTTCAAGTCTGGGCTTGTCGCCGGTCTTGGTCATGTCGAAGGAAAAATTCGGACAGCCGTCCTCGGCGGATTTGCAGTTGCCGGCAGGGTTGTACGGGTTAGGCTCGACAAAATGGCGGGTGTTCAGCACCATTGAAGGCACGTGACAGGAGGTACAGCCGACATCGTTGAATACCTTTTCACCGTGTTTAACAACCTCGCGCTCTTCGTGTTTTTCCGGCATGACCTGCACCGGCGTGGATAATTGAGCCTGCCAGATGCTAATGGCGGTCTCGTCGCCGATGGTCAGCTCGCGCTCGACGCCGTCTCCATCAAAATCCATGCCTTTAGACGGATTCAAGTCAAAACGCTCCTCGGCTTGCATGCCGTGATGGTGGTTCATGGCATTGTTAGAGAATTCGCGCAATGAAATGACTTTGCCTGCTTGATGAAAAGGCTTGACTATCAGATCGTGATCTATGCCTTCCGATTCAACCACTTGCCCGTTAGCAATTTTGACCTTGAACTTGACGCCTTTCGTGGTCAGCGTATGAACGCCGTCACCCAGGCCGGCTCTTTGCGCCTGAAGATCCGCCGTCATTTCGCGCGCCAGCATTTCGATCGGCCCTGAGCCGTGCATGCCCAGGGTGTTGCGGCTGTTGCTTCTTGTCGGGCTTACAGACAGCGTGACAGGATCCAGCGTCTGGGCCAAAACAAATACGTTGGCGACAAAATCGCCCGCGCCGCCGCTTTCGGGCTGAGCATGGCAGCCGGAACAGGCATCGGAATCCGGGGCCGAAGTGCGCAGTTTTTCAACCTGTGCCGCGGTGATGGGTTCACCCTCTTCTGAGAAGCTGGGAATGTCGCGTTTGTCGCCGCCGCCAGTCGTTTCAGGTCGGCCTGAACCGTCGCAACGGTTGAATCTGGCGTCAAACAGCGATTTACCGTGGTTGCTGATTTGCTGGAAGCTGAGAGCGCCACTATTGATGTCTGCCTGTTCTATTGAGAAAGGAACGGTCGGGGAATCCGCTTCAAGTCCGGGCGGACAGATTTTAGGAGCGGCTACGACCGCACTGCCAAAATGAGAGGATAAAAGCCCGAATAAAATGTAAGGTATTAATTTATATTGCTGCTCCACAAGATTTTCTCCAATTATGAGATGATTGTTCTACTTGTTATATTCACTCCGGCGCTGCTTGGGCTTCCTTTTTTAACGTAGCTGAGCGGCGCCTGCTAATGCTAATGATGCAGAAAAATTATCGAGCATTAACTAACTGGTAGCAAGCTAGAGGATCAGCTTGAGCAATGCCGTGCCATCGAATAACGGCATGACATGCTGATGCCTAAATAATCCGTAAACGCCATCTCAATCGCAACTTTAAATGCTCCTTCACTTTTCTCCTTAAAGGCTGATGAGATCGGCTAATCTTCAACCCCAGACGAGACCGTTGCATCATCCGTATTAAATACACCCTCTGTACTAAATACTTCTGGATAGAACCAGCTGAACCTTAACTCACACCCCACATTAAAATTGAAATGCCAAGTTCCGCCCTGTTGAACATCGAAGTACTTGCAGGATAGTTTGAAGAAATGGATCGTTGAAATCTGTGAAAAATTACACAGGCAATATGTGATTTATTTACATGAATAGAAATGGTCCCAGAGAACTGGGCGGTGGCTTAAGTGATAAAACGGCTCTATGGTGATCTCAACGCATGAGGAAAAAACGTGAGTGAGAAAAGAAGCAATTACTCGCCCCAGTTCAAAGCCAAGATGACTCTGGCAGCGCTGAGAGGCGATAAGACCTTAGCCGAATTGTCGGCCGAGTTTGATGTCTACCTGAATTAGACCACCTCAACGCTGACCAGCTCAGCATCAGCGATCAAACACCAACACATGACGACTTGGGAAAAATTAGAGGCTGTTTGCGAATAGCCGTAATCAGAAAATACTTAATCAAAGCCGGGGAACACCGGCTTTTTTGTATCTCATTAATTAAAAAATAAGAAATGAGCGGTAACATCATGACCGAGGGATTACACCCCACCCTCACTTACAGTGAAGTCTCTATTCAGCCCCTTTTTAACAGGGGCTTTTTTGGCTTTTTGTTCTTCCATTGCGAGCGCTTGAGTCAGTGTCAGTATAACCAATAGTGAGCATCAAAGCTCAGCCAAGCCCACCATTTACTGGCAGTTTTATTTTTGTCAACTATGCTTATCTTGTGTTTCTTGCACAGTACAAACAATATGAAATTAGAGACAGAACCAGATAAAAAACTGTATAGATTTATTGAGTCGCGTGCTAAAGATAAGAGAAAGCATGACCGCCGAAAAGAACCCGCTTTTAGGCCCTATGACGTAACTCAGGAGCATATTGAGAAGATTAAACAGGCAAGTGGAGCAATATTGGCAATATCAGACATGCTTAGACGGTTTCAAGTGGATGAGGAATGCGAAAGTCTTATACCGGAAGCCATCAAGAGCAACTTTAACAAAGTGACTATGCTAGACGCTGTCAATCTGCTAGCCGATACAATCGGAGAATCAGCGGAATATTTAGAGAAACTCCACCTAAAGTAACCGAAGCATTACATCAAAGAACAATCATCAATCAAGGCTGGCTATATGCTGGCCTTTTTTGTGGCTCATTAATTAGTCGACAAGAAATTAACGGTAACATCATGAGTGAGGGTTTACGCTCTCACCCTCAATACAAAGTCCTTATTCAGCCTCTTTCAATAGGGGCTTTTTTGTGCCTGATGCATCGGCAATTGTTGCGTTCCTGTTGAGTAAATCCGGTTACATATTGTTTACATTTCTTTGAGACAATAAAAAAGGGTTACAGATTTTTTTCTGCAACCCCTTGATTTTAATGGTGGGGCGTCAGGGACTCGAACCCTGGACCCATGGATTGTTAATCCGTCGTCGTAAAGGCAGCAAAGATAACATCACGCGCTGGACGCCCAGGTTAAGAGAAAATTGGGAAGCGCTCAAGCAAAAGCGTAACAAGATTCTGTTTGATCGCAAACAGCCTCACCCTATCCTTGCCGATAAGCGGTTTTTGCTCATCAGCGAGCGCACCGGCAATAAAATCAATATCAGCTCACTGCAAACCGCTATGCAGCGCATCCAGCGCGCAGCTGCAGAACAGGCCAAAAGGGATGGCGTGGAATATAACTACTTCACCTTCCATGACCTGAAGCGCAAGGGCATTTCGATACTGAAGGCGACAAACTGAAAGCCAGCGGCCACAGATCGGCGGCCATGATGCGGGTTTATGACGTTAAACCGGACGTCGTAAAACCGACAAAAAACTGATAAGAGGGCTATTTGAGAATCCCTATGGCGATATAATTAATCACGTCCAGCGTATTTAATTGCGGTTAAGGCTACACCAGAAATAACCATGCCTATAGTCAAGCCAGCAACCTTAGGCAGACCTAGGCCAAATAGTAATAGACTAGTAGTAACACCGATCATTACCGATATTACCACTCTAATTATCGAATCAGCCCAATTCGGCCCTTGATACCATTCCTGCTTTTTTTCTAGCTTTGATATGCTAGTTGTGTTTGTTCCCATCAGAAGGCTCCAAAACATTTAAGACGATCAATCACATGCTATTAGATATATAACCAACAATATACCAACTCCATTAAATACCGCTTCAAAAATGTCCTCTGCAATATTTTTAGAAGGTTTGCCCATCATTTCGCGTACGAACCATTGAACAAATGGCGGAACGAAGGTAAACAGTACATCTTTGATATCCAAGAAATTGCAATTATCCATGCAGCCTCCCCGCAATGTAATTCTTCAGAACAATCAACCTGTGCTGTTGCCGTTATCTTGTGAAGTTTATTGCGTCCTGAAACAATCTTTATATTCGATATAAATAGCAAATTTCAATGATGTGCATCAGAAGAAGCTGCTTTAGTGTTGCAGCAGTTCGGCCTGGAGAATGCTGAGGAAGATAATCATGTGCCGAACAAAAAAGTCAGAAACTTATGGCGGCCTGTTGCGGATCGATTATCAGGCTACTAAGGTTCCCGGTCCAGTCACGGACTGGATAGCTTCCTGGACATGAGGACGTTAGTTGACTCGTAGAACATAGTTCTCAGTCCCATTTCTTCCTGGCTATAAAGGGAACTTATATAGACACTAAATAAACTGATTGCATTATTGCGTATAGACTACACGGGAACGAGTGGCCATTGGAAGTTTCTCAATAGGACCTCCGGATCACACCAGAGCAGAGCTCCTGTCGTGTTGAGATAAATATCAAAGCGAACCTCAATTTCCGCCATTAACTGCTCGTTTCTATTGAATTGAGATTCGTGAAAGCCAACAGGCGGTATGGGCTTGAATCCTGGCATATTTGCATGCCGAGAATATCCTGTATTCTTTAAGTAGATCCACTGTTCATTGCTCTCAGCTTGGTTCACAATTCCGGCTACAGGGCCGCTCTGGCCGAACTTCCACTGGAAAACAGTCTGTCTAAGTACCAGGTTACATGAGGCAATGCCATTGCCCTGGATCAGATCCCAATCAGGAGCAAAAGCTACAATTCCGCCGAAGATCTCGACGTGTGGGCTGGACATAAACCAACCGCTCGCCGAAGTTGGAATCCGTTCGGGCTGCAACGCAAAGAGAGCCGTCGCACCAAAGCTGGTGTGCATCTCGCCATCGTAGTTATTGACCTTAGGCCCGCCAAAGAAGTGTAGGCCATCATCCCGAAAATCCGCTCTCGTGTCTGGAGCAATAGACGATACCGCCGTCTGTGCCCACCAAAATGAGTGGTCCGTCACGGCTGGTGGAGGAAACACCACAACCATAGGAGGTACAATACCAACTCGATCCCTCCATCCTTGCCATCTATTAATACGAAGCTTCAAGCTATTAGCTATCTGGTGGTTCTTCTCAGTGGCTATATCGTATAGCTCAGCGTTGAATTTCTCAATATCTAGGCCAGTCGTTTCCACAACTGTTCGATACAAAAGCTGCTTTGACTCTAAAAGCTTCTTTCTGATGTCAGGTGATAGGTCACTTTGATTATGAAGCTCGAGTATATCGAGATGCGCCGCCCGTCTGAGCGACAAAGCCTCAATGATGTCGGGTGAGAGTTGTTGCTCTGGATTGTTGAGAACTAGGCCATTAGGATCCGAAGCTCCCTGGACGCACGTTTTCATAGCACATCTCCTTAAGGATTGGTGAATTTAAACAACCGACAGAAATGTTACATGAGATTGCGGGATTAATTTGAACCCATATTCAACAATACATATTTCATACTAAATACGCAATATGTAAGAATACCCATATGCACCAGTTCGTCTCTTCTGCGGTATATTTTCCTTCGCAATACGCATCCACTGCGACTTGAACATAAGCCCTATAGCTTGAGGGCATTTCAGTCGACTCGCCGTAGGTTGGCTTGGAGTTGGGGACGCAAGCGCTCATCCAGTCCAATTGATATTGTGTTATTGCGGCATCATCAACCTGTCTAGCTCAATTTCATTCCAGCATTTATCTATTATTTCTCAATTGATTCTGATAAACTTCGTTATAGATACGATTCTGAGTAGCAGCCCCTTCATTCAAGGAATTAATTCCATGATACTTACGCTCAATCTCTTCAGCATCACCATGCAAAGCATCATGCATCATTCTGTTAATCGTGCCAATAGTGCCCGCAGCTGGACCACTTATTTGAGGTGCCTGATACTGATCCTGCTGAGGATATCCTTGCCATTGTTGAGCCTGCTGTTGCTGAGCCATGATTGCTGAATAAACATAATTAAATCTGTTCCTGCTAACTTGGCATGAGGTATGCACTTTAAGACATTGCGATGTACTATTGCCACATCTACAAGCGCAAGCTTCTTGACTTAGTATTTCATCAATCATTTCTAGATTTACTGCATAAGCAGTAGCATTGAAAAATAACATTGCAAATAGCAATAATTTTTTCTTCATATTCATCTCCTCTTAGCAAATGCACAAGGCAGAATTTGTAGATGAAATCCTGAATACGTGCATTCTGGTACAAAAATTCTTTATATTCCATCTTTATAAAGCTTTATAGCTTTTATCCTTCGACGTTTGTCAAAATAGTTGTCGTGTTTTCTACGCTGCCTGGTCTCTAGCTACGCTGTTCAATGCACCCTCCTTATCCGGGTTGAGCCATACCTCACCGACAGGTGACCAGTTCCTGGTTTTGCCGCTCCATCGCTCAGGCCGTCTTTGCCTGGCTGTTTCGTAAACGACTTTTCGCGCTGCCAGGATCTGATGATCAGAGCCATTGTGACGTTCGGCGGGCGTGACAAAACGAATGCCGCTATGCCGATGCGCCTTGTTGTACCAACTGACAAAGCCATAGACCCAGGCTCTGGCTTCTTCGAGGCTCTGGAACGGTTTCGATGGATAAGCCGGCGTATATTTCAGGGTACCAAACAGACTCTCCGAATAGGGATTGTCATTGCTCACCGAGGGGCGACTGAACGAGGGCACCACACCCAGTCGCTGTAGGGTAGCCAACATCGTTACTCCCTTCATCGGTGAGCCGTTGTCGGCGTGCAGCACCAGGCCTTTTTCCGTGACACCTTCCGCCAGGCACGCCTTCCTGATCAATAGCGCTGCATACTCGGCTTTTTCATGTTCATGGATTTCCCAGCCAACGATCTTGCGACTGTAGATGTCCATGACCAGATAGAGCCGATAAAACAGGCCGGACACCACGGTCGCCAAGTAGGTAATATCCCAACTCCAGACCTGGTTGGGACCTGTCGCCCGGTATCCTTTGGGTTTGGCGACGTTTCTTGGCGCCTGGGCTTTGCCGCGGTGATGCCGTTGGTTGGCTTCCCGCAATACGCGGTAAAAACTGGCTTCGGAAGCGAGGTAAATCCCTTGGTCCGCCAGTGCTGGCACGATCTGGGAAGGCGGCAAGCTGCGGTAGTCTTCCCGGTTACAGATCGCCAGGATCTGCTGTCGTTCCTCCAGGCTCAGTTTATTTGCCGGTGCCGGCCGCTCGGCTTGTGGTCGGCCGTCTTCTTTTACCGCAGAGTCTTGCGTCCAGCGCTGGTAAGTCCTCAGACTGATCTCCAACATGTCACAAGCGTTCCCGGCCAATGCGCCGGCTTCCACGGCTTCTTCGATCAGATTTACCGCTTTATGGCGATCTGAGAGGCTGATCATCGTCCTCTTCGTCCCCCCAGATCGCCTGGGCTTTTTTTCTTAGCACCAGCAGGGCGGCGGTTTCGGCCAACGCCTTCTCCTTCTGCCTCAGTTCGCGTTCCAGTTCTTTGATGCGTTTCTCATCCGCTTTGCGCGTTTCTTTTAATCGCAGGTTTTGAGTCCTGTCCCAATCATTCGCCTGTTCACACGCTTCCCGCCAGGCTCTGATCTGCTCAGGATAAAGACCTCTTTGCCGGCAGTAAGCTGATAACGCTGCTTCATTCATCGCCGCTGTTTCTACAACAGCCGCGAATTTATCCGCCGCACTCCAGCCAGAGGGCGTATTATCGCCGTCAGGCAATAAGCGACCTTCCGCTCGAGCCGCTTTTCTCCAGTTGTACAGGGTCGCTTCGGAGATAGCTTCCTCTTTGGCTATCTCTGGGATGGATTTGTTATGCGGCGGGAGCATTTTTTTCAGGACTGCTTCCCTCCGCTCGCTTGGGTATTTCATTGGTTCGCCTTGTCGCCCCCATCAGACTCTCATTTAGAGTCCAATTTTAATGGAATGACAACTATCCTGACACAGGGGGTCTCGCTCATAGCGCCATTGAGGTGCCTTGGTAAAGAAGAAGGTTTCCAAGACCGCCTGATGAGCAGAAGATGATTGCTTAAGCTTCCAGTCGATCAAATCACTGACTTTTATACTACGAGATCTACGATAATCGACTGGTCGAAGATCATTAAATGCCGTTTCGCTCAAATCGTATTCAACGCATAGACCACGATGTTCGTCAGCATAGTGACTCCACATTAAGGGACAGTTCCATTTCTCTGCAAGCGAAAGCACACCACGTTTCCCAAACTCTTCATATAACAGATCTTTTACATTCGAAGCAAGGAGTCGCATGTAGTAGGCTTCAGCCTCTGAACTGACTTTGTAGTCTCCTAACTCGGTTGACATATAGCGATGATTGTTGATCTCGCGAGCAGCATGTTCCTTGCCAACAGATTGGGAAAGCATTCTATAGAGAAGCTTCTCCAACGCCTGATAATCAGTATCAATCTGTATGGTTGGACTACTGTCAAGTGGATCGTTGAACGCTGTGGGGCTAGCATAATAGGCTTCTGCTTCACTGAGCAGTCGAAGCGTGCCGACGTTGAATGCACGGTATTTATACAGGCGCTTCGGAAAAACTTGGTTCGACATGCGTGGGTTCTGATACCTCATTGAAGATTATTGACAAGCAATAAAGCGCAAAAGAATTATCATCCAGTGAAGCAACTTATTAGCTTATGGTTGAATACTTTCTCTCTGTGATAGCGTAAATATTTTACCAATCCATCAGGCATTTTCCGCAGACTCCAATTCCTGTTGACATGGAGTGTTTTGACATCAGATTCTGATAAGCTGCCAGATATACGAATTCTTCCGTCCTCATCAAATGTTATAAATCTTACGTCAAATAGACGGTCCAGTACAGGATGGAGCAACAGGCCGTTCTTTGGGTCTAATCGCTCATGATTTGAACAATCACGCCATGGCTTTATATGAGAAGCACGCAAAAGAGAATCATTCGATAAACCTGTTACTGAACATCCGCCCCATAAATCTTGTCAGCGGAAGTATTTCACTCTAATGTTGAACCAAGCTTTAGTCATCCCTTATTCAATGATAGATACAATCACCACTGAAAAACGCAGTCGGATAATGAGCCGTATCCGAAGCAAGAATACTGCTCCGGAAATGGTAGTGAGAAAACTCATATTTTCTATGGGCTATCGCTATAGATTGCATAGAAGACAATTGCCTGGTTGCCCTGATATAGTTTTTCCAGGGAAGAAAAAAGTTATCTTCGTTCATGGATGTTTCTGGCATTGTCATGCTGGCTGTAAGCGTGCCACAGTTCCGCAATCAAATCGGGATTACTGGTATCCAAAATTGAAAAGAAATAGTAGGCGCGACAAAATAAATCAGGTTGCTTTGGTAGCTGCCGGATGGAATGTGATGATTATCTGGGAATGTGAAATCAAAAACAGCAACCTTGCAGAAAAAATAAGATCATTCCTTTCTCAAAATTAATCATTGGCTAAGATGAACAGAGCAGATTTAGCGCCAATTCTATAGCTGTTAATATGAGTAACTAGAGAGGCATAGCACAAGAATAATTATTCATACTATCAAAATATTAAATTGAGGTTAAATTGATTTTGTCGAAATAAACAACATTATCTGGCTCTGAATAATTTTTTGTATTGTATTCTTCTACCGGAAGATAACATATCTGAGATTCTTCATGCTTAAGTCCATATAAAGCCGCACCGACTGTTGAGACCTTATTATTCAAAGGAGCTATTACCGTATTGTATTCCTTAAATTGACTCAGGTATTCAGCCAATTCAGTGGCTACCTTAATTGGATCTATTAATGAAAAACAAAAATTATTGATCCTGGATGCATAAAAATTGCTCAGAACATTAACAAACTTCTGATTCCGTTCATAAAACTCTGGATTGATTGATTCTTCACACTTGCCAACACCAATGGAAATTAAATCAGGCTCATATTCATCAATAATATATTTTGCTCGATCAAGCTCAAAACCAGTCATTATTACAACATGTAGAGGCTTTAATGAAGAACGCTTGCCAGGAAAACCTAATACAGACCTAACATTTCTGAATCCACGACTTAACCATTCATTACTCATTTTTGACGCAGGCATATAAATCAATGACAGTTGATCAATATACTCTTGCTTATAGAAGAGCATACCGATAACCATAATGAGCGCGTCTCGAGTAAATGTAGATATGTCAAGCACGATATTTAACGGCCTCCCGATATCGGCATAAACTCGATCCAGTTGATCAATACAAAAATTAGAAAATTCTATAGGATTGTGATTACTGTATTCGCTAATTGTTAACTTATCGTTGAAGAGGACTTTTAGCTTGTCTTCATTATTTGAAGAAGCTTTACTGAATTCTCTGACTTTAAAATAACTCAAATATTGGATATCTGAATTTTCTAATGCCGTTGGAATAGATAAACAACGGCTCTCATAACTGATACACCCCATTAAAAGGTCTATAGGCTGGTGAAGCTCTGCTTTAAGTAAATCGGTTTCTAATCTTTTCATAGCGACTGATCCTTAAATAAATCTATTTGATTTAATTTCTGGTCTTTTTGTATCTTACTCATGCGACGTTTCACGAACGTATCAGAGTCAATGCAAGCAAGATTCAAATCTTCAACCGTCACAGACAATTGCCCCGCATAGCTAGAAGCATCCAATTTAAAATAAGGTGCTAAGCGTCTACTAAGAACAAAGCGATACTGCCTTCCATATCCCTCCTTGCTAGGGGCGGTTGATCTTTGGAAGTATCCCCATTCAACGCCTAGCTCGAAAACATGCTCTAGCGTTTCGTCCATTTTTCCAGTAACCATGATAGAAAAAATTCGCCGTTGTGAACCCTCTGAAAGAAGCATTTGGCGGAAGAGTTCTCCTAGACTATTAATCAAGCAATAAAGCTTAGAAACAATACTAGGCTCATCGTTATTCTCTGCATCCCTTTTTAATTTCTCAAATTCCGAGAGAATAAATTCTTCCGACCATGATTTTAGAACACCATCCTGAATTGCTGGAGGAATACTGCATAACAACTCATTCTGCGCTTGTTGTGCCTTTGCTTCTGAATACATTTGTGCTGCAGGTTCTAGAAAGAAGCGGATAATGCCTGACGAAATATCAACGATATTTTTAAATCCTGCGTAGCTATAGGTAGCGCTTGCTTTCTTTTGAGCTAGACTTTTCATGTAGTCAGGAATAGCATATCGGGTAACATCATCTGACGCTCTATGACCTTTCCCTTCCCCCTTTTCCCATTTAGCTTTTAACTCTGATTTAAACACACTAATTCTTTCATCTTGTTTTTTATCGCTTGGAAAATACTCTTGTGGTGGTTTATCAACCCCAGCTAGAGTTAATCGCTTGCTAACAATATCATTTATTCTTCTTAAATAATGGTCTTTTTGAGATGTATACAATGTGCTGATATCTACTTCAGTATAATCATGGGTCGAGTCAATCAGCTGTCCATTCAATGTTCTATAAGTTTTATATCTTTGCTGTGTACTGATCTTAAGGCATAAATACTGAGTTGTTCTGCACGAAACCCAAGTATTTAATATATTTTGCATTCTTTCACTTAAATTATCGGCATCATCCAGCATCAGATAGATAGGACCATTGGGTGTAAATGGAAGAGATTTAATGGCTTGAGATAAAGGTTGAAAGAAATCAGTATAGCCACATAATGCGCCAGTATAAGGCATATAGTCTTTGCTGAAAGAGAGCTTTTTTATATATAAAATTGATTTTTGCCTCTCTTCATCGCAAATCTTCGCCATTCTCTGGAATGTTGGACATTCTTCTTTCGCAACATCGGAACCTGCTACTGTTATCAATTTCAAAAAAGTGTTCTGAAAAAAATCATTGATTTCATCTTGCCTTAAAGTATCTTTCTCATATAACTCCGACAAAAGATTTAACAACAGACTAGTAATATGCATCAGCATCAAATGTTCTGACAAATAGAGATATGAATCTCCTTCCAAACGTTGTATGTCTGTAATATCAAGTCCTGCAACTTTGAAGGGGATATGCACTGCTAAAAAGTCCAAGTCCTCGATGCGACTAACTTTGCCAGCATGCAGCTGTACAGATGGCTCTAGGTATTTCAGCATCATGCTTTTCCCAGATCCTCTAGGGCCATGGATAAATGTATGTCCTACATCTTTAATTTTGGGAAAATCTGAAAATACATCAATGAACAAATCGGCAACCTCTTTAGGCGATAAAGATTCCGGAGTTCTAACCGCGAATGGGTTTTTCATAATATTGTCCTACGACTTGATATAGTTTCTTTTAGTTTTTCACCAACCCAATCAGGATATTCCTCTGTAAGCAAAAAAGTATTAGATGGATATCCTGAATCCTTGAGTTTAAATTCTTCTTTCTTCAATTCTTCACCATCTTCATCAATGATAATAACAGTAGCTCTAATTTGTTGAAGCTGAATGATCTCATGAAAAAATCGCGAACAATATATTCGCTCATCATTCATTTTTCCCAGGCGCAACATAATCTCATCAATTAAGTAGACCTCTTCTTCCTGCTTGCCAAACTTCTTGCAAATGTTTTTCTCTTCAATATAAAACTCAAGCTTAATTGATTTATCTTGTCTATCAACAACTACACTATTAATTGCATAAGCATATTGATGAAATACCTCACTTTCTTTTGGTAAAGAATTTGTTTCAATGAGGTGCATTGCAGCTCGTTTTCGATCTTCACAGATTTCATCAGCAAAACGCACTAATGCTGCAATCATGTTGGGCCTATAATTAACGTCCAAGTAATTCCGGCGATCATCCCATTTTTTATTGCCAATGGTATCTTTATCTCCCTGTTTAGTTTTGCCACCATGCACTTCTGCGATATCCGCTATAATTTTTCGTTCGAAACGATCGGAAGTAGCGAGAGCCCCCATTGCATTCAGGATATCTAGAGGCTTCTTTTCATGTTCTATCCTTCCATGAATATTTCCTGCATCATGAAGTAAGATTGAACTTAACAGCAAAAACACTTCATAAGGCTCTATGTTTATCGTTCTTTCATCTTCATCTACTCCTACTAACTTTCCAGCATAATTTATAACTGCATTAAAATGATCAGGACCATGATCTGTATAAATTCCACCGTCTTCAGCTGATGTGCCCGCCCCTATATACCTATAGACATTTTCTTCAAGCCATTTTTTTATAGCTAAATAACGAGCGAAATATTGGTCGCTACGACCTGGAAACTTATTTTTTAAAGATTGCTTGTTATATAGCCACAGCTCTAACGGAAGCAAGTCGTTCGTATTTACCATCATTTTTCTAATCGTTACGTATTACCTGGTTAAAAACAGCTTGAGCTAACAATGGCGGTACCGCATTTCCCACCTGCTGTTGTTGAAACCCAATAGATCCTTTAAACACGAAATTATCTGGAAAAGATTGTAATCTCGCCGCTTCTCGAACAGACAGACCTCTATCCTGAGTTGGATGAATCAACATGTTTTTCCTAAAATTACCTATCACTACAGACGGCCTATCGGCATGCAATCTTCGATAAATTCCAGTATGGCATCTAGATTTATCAGCATAATTCTTCATCAAATGATCAGGAATATTTTCCCAATTACCGCCTTGAGGTATATGCTTATAACGCTCAATAATTAATTTGTTATTCCGTGTCAATATATGGTTGTGGCAACCGATAAGATTGCCTCTGAGACCTTTGGCATATTCGCTCATTGCAGCTTTTGCATATGGCAAATAGCATTTTGACGCCCCATTATCTAAAACAGGCAAATCATCGATTGCTGCAGCTACCGTAATGGGCGTCTTATGGGTCGGGCTTGGAAACTGATATGTTACTCCATGCAGTGATCCTACAATGAAAAAGCGTGCACGCTTCTGAGGAATGCCAAAATCTGTAGCATGCAACAAATCATAGCTCGTCGTATAACCGAGCTTGCCGAACTCTCCGAGAATCTGATCAACAAAAAGCCCCCTCTCTGTTTCGAGAATACCCTTGACATTCTCGAATACAAACCAGTCAGGCTTATACGCCTCAATAACACGAACAAATTCTTTAAACAACCAATTATTATCGTTCTGCGAGGATCTAGTTCTTTGATTAGATGTCGAAAATCCCTGACACGGTGGACCACCAAAAACAACTAGCTCTTCTTTGCTTCTATTTTTTAGACTAATCGGTTTAAATTTTCGTATATCATCAACAAAAACTCCATGCTTGGGCATGTGGTTATGCAAATATGTATCAGCTGCATATTTGTCAGCTTCCACAACTAGCTGAACATCAATGCCAGCCATTCTTGCTCCCAAAGACATCCCCCCTGCACCAGAAAACAGATCAATACCAATCATATAAAATATCCGTTAAGCAACTTAACACGCAGCGTTACACGAGACACAAAGGATGTCAAGCTGACTAGTATTACAGCAGCCATCATAAGTCGACAAAAACTAACCAATTGCAACCACCTTTGCAACTAGATGAACAATCAGGCAATAAAAAAGGCCTTCGCTTGCGCGTAAGGCCTTGATTTATATGGTGGGGCGTCAGGGACTCGAACCCTGGACCCATGGATTAAGAGTCCACTGCTCTACCAACTGAGCTAACACCCCGAATAGGAATTTAGAATAATAATTATATAATATTCTCGGCCAAAAATCCAAAACAAAAGCTTATGAACGGCAAGTTTTCTTAATTCCTGTTACAAAATGGTCAGCTCAAGCGTTTCCTCCATGATGCAAGCTGATCTTGACCAATGAGCCGCCGAGAAAGATCATGTTAATTCCCAGCAGTAGGCCGAGCACCCAAGCGGCCGTGCCTGGCCAGCCGGCCCAGACGACGACGGACAGCATCAGGGCGGTAAAGCCGCTGAAAAATACCCAGCCCCAATGGGCCAATGGACGCATCATGAATGCCAGGGATATTTTTGCAATGCCTTCCACGGCAAAATACAGCGTCATCAGCATGGTTAAAGTCAGCGCGCCTTTCATGGGCTGCGCGATCAGAAAATAACCGATTAACACCTGCAGAACGCCGATAAGAAGCCACATGCCAAAGCCCGGCATCGAGCTGAAGCGGATGGCTCTGGCGATTTGAAAGATGCCGCCCAGCAGCAGTAGCCAGCCAATGAATAAGGCGATGGCTATGGTGAAAACCTGCGGCACGATGATGGCCGCTATGCCGAGAATGATAAAAAAAGCGCCTTCCGCCAGGAAGAACTTCCAGTGCATCTGGAGGTATTCCTGCATTCTCTGTTGCATTTCCCGAATTTCGATTTCAATTCTATCGGCCATTATTCATCTCCTCATCAATATTAAACACAACAACTGCCGCAACCTTTGATTTCTGCAAGCGCCCTCTCCTTCCGGCTGATTGGCAGGCGATCATTTACCAAGGCTAAGCTACCTCTTCAAATCGACATTATCAGTTTCTAAACTGTCAACATTAATAACTGATATTAGGTACGGACTGTTTTTTATCCTGGTTGCCGCGCTTTTCATTCAACTCACGGCGGACCTTGCCGCCTGAATAGTGATGCGCGTGTAGGTGTGAATTCACTTGTGCCTCTTGCGGGCATTCGCACTTAACCCCATTTAAAAAATAGCCGCGTTTCGGGTCGAATGAATTCGATCCTACAGCTGAATTCAAACCCTTTACTCCGCGGCCTCATGAACCGGCTGATCGGCTGTTTTATCCGTATGAATCCGGCTCAGCGGGTCCTGCCGGTAATAAAGTTGCAGTTGCCGGTATACGTCGCGGAAGTGCACATGCAGAATGTCGGGCGCGCAGAAAAAGTATTCGCTGAACACGGCGAAAAACTCGGCAGGGCTGGTTGCCGCATACGGATCGACACAAACCTCATGATGGTGTTCAAGGCGATGATTCAATGCGGCATAGGCCGTGCTGAATGCATCGGTCCAGGGCGGCACGGGCATGGCCACATGCAGCGGCGGTATGCCGTTGGCGCTGCCGTCCAGCATGTCCAGTTTGTGCGCGATTTCATGAATGATCACGTTGTGTCCTTCATAACCTCTTTGAGTGTCCTGCTCGATATCGCGCCAGGACAGGATCACCGGCCCACGCGACCACGATTCGCCACTTAATACCCTATCCTGATAATGGACGATGCCCATCTCGTCAACTTCCTCACGGCTGACCCGAAAAGCGTCGGCGTAAATCACCACATCGCTCCATGCCGAAAACAACCCGATTCCCAAATGCAGAATCGGCAGACAGGCTATGGCCGCTACATGGATGCGCATCGCCTCGCTCACCTCAAAACCCTGCGCGCCGTAAATCCTTTTGTCATGCAGAAACAATGTGCTCAGTTCGCGCAGATGCGCTTTTTCGACTGAAGTCAGTCCCTGCAACACGGCCAGCTTGGCTGTGGCGGCCTCCCATACGTCATGCTTGATCGGGTAGCGGTGCAGGATATACCGGACCCGTGCGCGTCTAAGAATATTCATCGGCAAAAATCAGACCTGTTTATCGCCACCCAATGACATGAGTACGACAACCAGAAAAATAACAGCCAGCACCGGCCACAAATAAGGCGCTATGATGAAAATCCCCAGCGCTACAAATAACAATGTGCTCAGAAACAGCATCATGCCGACGCCCAAAAACAGCAGCAGCACGAGCAAGCCGGTAAACAACAGCGTGAGCAGCAAGGTCGGGATCGCCGTTAGCCGGGCCAGGGGCTCGGCGACCGGATGACCATTGATAGTAAGACTGAACTGTCCCAGGCCCGGATGGAGAATATAGCTCAGACCGGCGATCAGCAAACCGATTGTCACTAGCTTGATAATGAGGTGTTTATTTCTGCTCTGTTTCATAAGTTTTGCTGTGTTCTATAACTTTCTCGAGAGCGCTTGGATTTTCCGGCGCAGGCGCGGACTTCCGTACAATGCGAATACCCTAAAGGGTACAAGTAAATTCGCACCAACAAGTTTCATGCTCACTGCTAAGGCAAATCTCCAACGGCTTATCCCTCATCCAACCGGCCAGGCCCAATTGCGAATCTCCGGCATGTCCTCGCCGTGCTCGATGATATATTCCTTATGCTCGATCAGCTTGTCGCGCATGATCTGCTTCACATGAGCGCCGACATAGCGCAGGTGCGGCACCCGGTCGATAACGTCGATAACCAGATGGAACCGATCCATCTCATTGAGCACGACCATGTCGAACGGCGTCGTGGTCGTACCTTCTTCCTTATAGCCGCGCACATGCAGATTCTCATGGTTGGTCCGGCGATAAGTCAGACGGTGGATCAGCCACGGATAGCCGTGATAGGCGAAGATAACCGGCTTGCTGTCCGTGAACAGCGAGTCGAAATCCTTGTCCGACAGGCCATGCGGATGTTCTGATCTCGGCTGCAGGCGCATCAGGTTGACGACATTGACGACGCGGATTTTGAGCTCTGGGAAAAACTCGCGTAAAAGCGATACGGCGGCCAGCGTTTCCAGTGTCGGAATATCACCGGCACAGGCCATTACCACATCGGTCTCAGTATTGCGGTCGTTGCTGGCCCATTCCCAGATGCCGATGCCGGTCGTGCAATGCTTGATGGCCGAGCTCATATCCAGGTATTGCAGCTGCGGCTGCTTGCCGGCCACGATGACGTTGACCCGGTTGCGGCTGCGCAGGCAGTGGTCGGTCACCCAGAGCAAAGTGTTGGCGTCGGGCGGCAGGTAGACGCGGATCACCTCGGCCTTCTTGTTGACGACGTGGTCGATAAAGCCCGGGTCCTGGTGGCTAAAGCCGTTGTGGTCCTGGCGCCAGACGTGCGACGTCAGCAGGTAGTTCAGCGAAGCGATGGACCGGCGCCACGGGATGTCCTTGGTGACCTTGAGCCATTTGGCGTGCTGGTTGAACATCGAATCGATGATATGGATGAAGGCCTCGTAGCAGGAGAACAGGCCATGACGCCCGGTCAACAGATAGCCTTCCAGCCAGCCCTGGCATTGATGCTCGCTGAGCACTTCCATGACCCGGCCATCATCCGACAGATGATCATCGGTGGCGATAATCTCGCCGGTGAAAACCTTGTCGGTAGCTTCATACACGGCATCGAGCCGATTCGAGGCCGTCTCGTCGGGCCCCATGATGCGAAAATTGCGCTGATCCTCGTTGGCCTTCATGATGTCCCGGAGAAATTTGCCCATCACGCGCACCGATTCAGCCGATTCGGCGCCGGGATTTTTCACCTCCACCGCATAGTCACGAAAATCCGGCATTTTCAGATCCCGCAGCAGCAAACCGCCGTTGGCATGCGGATTGGCGCCCATGCGCCGCTCGCCTTTCGGAGCCAGATCCGCCAGTTCCTGGATCAGCGTGCCGTTGTCGTCGAATAGTTCCTCCGGCTTGTAACTGCGCAGCCACTGTTCCAGCATTTTCAAATGCGCGGGGTTCTCTGCCAGCTTGGCAAGCGGGACCTGATGCGAGCGGTAGGTATTCTCGACCGGCACGCCATCCACCACTTCAGGGCCGGTCCAGCCTTTCGGGGTTCTCAGAATCACCATCGGCCAGCGCGGGCGTCCGGAATAGCCGTTGGTGCGCGCGTCTTTCTGGATATCGGCGATTTCCTGGAGCACGACATCGAGCGTAGCGGCCATTTTTTGATGCATGATTTCAGGTTCGTCGCCCTCGACAAAATAGGGCATGTAGCCGTAGCCGGTGAACAGAGCGCACAGTTCGTCATTATCGATGCGCGCCAGAAAACTTGGGTTGGCGATCTTGTAGCCATTCAGATGCAGTATCGGCAGCACCGCACCGTCGCGCTCGGGATTCAGAAACTTGTTGGAATGCCAGCTGGTCGCCAGCGGTCCGGTCTCGGCCTCGCCGTCGCCGACCACGCAGCATACCAGCAAATCGGGATTATCGAACGCCGCCCCGTAAGCATGGGATAGCGCATAGCCGAGTTCGCCGCCTTCATGGATGGAGCCCGGCGTCTCCGGCGCGGCATGGCTGGGAATGCCGCCCGGAAACGAAAACTGTTTGAACAGGCGCCGCATGCCTTCGGCATCCTGGGAGACATTGGGATAGAACTCGCTATAGCTGCCTTCCAGATAGGTATTGGCGACCAGTCCGGGCCCGCCGTGGCCGGGGCCTGCGATATAAATGACATCGAGATCGCGCGCCTTGATCACGCGGTTGAAGTGCACGTAAATGAAATTCAGGCCGGGCGTGGTGCCCCAATGGCCCAGCAGCCTCGGCTTGACATGTTTCAGTTGCAGCGGCTCTTTGAGCAGCGGATTGTCAAGCAGGTAAATCTGCCCGACTGACAGATAATTGGCCGCGCGCCAGTAGGCGTTGATGCGCGCGGCTTCCTGCTCGGAAAGGGGCAATACTGATGGGTCCTGAATGCTATTCATTATGGCCTCCGCTGGTTAAGGTATAGGTATGATGCGCGATGATTTGTTCTTCATTGGTCGGAATCACGCGGACCGAGACAGGGCTTCTCGCGCTGCTGATCCGCGCCGCATTGTTGCGATTGGCTTCCGGGTCGATGTCAATGCCGAGCCAGGCGGCGCCCTTGCAGACCTTGTCGCGGATCACGGCCGCGCGCTCGCCGATGCCGGCGGTAAAAATCAACGTATCGAGGCCGCCCAAGGCCGCGGCCAGAGAGCCCAGCTCGCGGCAGATATGGTAAACGAAGATGTCGACAGCCTTGTGGGCATCGGCGTGGCCGCTGCCGAGCAGCGTTTTCATGTCGCCGCTGATGCCGGACAAGCCGGCCAGGCCGGACCGGTGATGCAGCAGATCCGAAATGGCATCGGCCGTCATGTTTTTCTCACGCAGCAGATACAGCACGACGGCCGGATCAATGGAACCGCAGCGCGTGCCCATGGGCAGGCCGTCCAGCGGCGTGAACGTCATCGTCGTGGCGATGCTTTGCCGGTTCTTGACCGCGCACATGCTCGCGCCCTGCCCTAAATGCGCGATCACGATGCGCCCGCCGGCCTCGGCTTCCGAATGCTGCGGCAGTACGTTGACGATGTATTCGTAGGACAGACCGTGAAAGCCATAGCGACGCACGCCCTCTTCATGCAGGGATTTCGGCAGCGCGAACGTGTGGGCGAGCTCGGGTATCGTGTGGTGGAAGGCCGTATCGAAACAGGCCACTTGAGCCAAGCCGGGATGCAGTTGCCGCAGGGCGCGGATAGCACTCAGATTATGCGGTTGATGCAGCGGCGCCAGCGGAACCAGCGCCTCGAGGTCGGCCATCACGGCCTCATCGATCAGCGCCGGGCGGACGTATCGGCTGCCGCCATGCACGATGCGATGCCCGACGGCCAGCAGCCTCAAGTCGTCGTCATGCGCGTCCAGCCAATCGACCAGGACGCGCAAGGCTTCCTGGTGATCGCGTATCGGCAGCGAGCGGCTATCGCCCTGAACGGTAAACCGCGCCTCGCTGCCGATACCGGAAATCTGCCCTCGATACAGCATACCGGGGTATTGGCTGCCGTTGGCGGCGAACAGGGCGAACTTGATGCTCGATGAACCGGCATTGATGACGATTATGACTTCCTGCATAAAGAGTTCATTTTGTTGTTGATTTTGAGAACAGGCGTTTATCTGATTGTGCGCTGCCCATTGTGGGGGCGACTTCAGTCGCCCAGGGTGGGCACCCTAAAGGGCACAAGCACCCAGAAGGCGAATACCCGCAAGGGGCACAAGTGAATTCACCCCTACAGCCCCCAGCCGCTAATCCTTTTCCATCTCAGAAGTATAACTGCCGGTGCGTGCCACGCTGTTCAGCTTTGCGCGTTTATAAAGTGCCTGCTGCGCCACCTGTGCATTTTCGGCCTTGCCCTGCCAAGTCTTTAATACCGGGTCTTGCAGCGCCCGCGCATAGGAAAAGCTCAGCTGCCAGGGCGCATTGCCGGCCATCGCGTTGATGGCATTCAGGTTGGCGGTCGCTTCTTCCGGCGTCTGGCCGCCGGACAGGAAATTAATGCTGGGTACGGCTGCCGGCACGGTCCGGCGCAACTGCGCCAGCGTTTTTTCGGCAATTTCCTGGGGGCCGGCTTTCTTCGGCGCATCCTTGCCCGGCAGGATCATGCTCGGTTTCAGTATGATATGTTCCAGTTCTACGCGGTGTCGATGCAAGGCGTGAAAGACTGCATGCTGAACAGCTTCCGTGACTTCAAAGCAGCGCTCGATGGTGTGATCGCCGTCCAGCAGCACTTCCGGCTCCACGATGGGTACGATGCCCAGCGACTGACAAATGGCGGCATAACGGGCCAGCACCTCGGCATTGGTCTTTATGCCCAGCATTGTCGGATTGTGTCCGGCAATCGGATAGACCTCGCGCCATTTGGCGAAGCGCGCGCCCTGCTCTTTATATCCTGTCAGCCGGTCAGCCAGACCGTCCAGCCCTTGCGTGACCAGATCACCCGGCGCATTGACCAGCGGAATCGTACCTTTGTCGACTTTGATGCCGGGCACGACGCCCTGCTCGGCCGCTGCTTGCGGCAAAGGTTTTCCGTCAGCGGTTTTCTGCCCCAGCGTTTCTTCAAACAGGATCACGCCGCTGATGAATTCGCCCAGGCCAGGCGTGGTCAGCAACAACGAGCGGTAAGCGCGACGGTTCTCCTCGGTCGATTCCACATTGACCGCCTTGAAACGCTTGGCGATAGTCGGCAGGCTCTCATCGGCCGCCAGGATACCTTTACCCTCGCCTACCATATCGGCAATGGTGGCTTGTAATTCGCTTTGAATGCTCATTCGAAACCTCCGGCAAATTAAATTGGGCGATCGCAGAATCTAACAGAATCTATTTAAGCTACGACCGGCAAGAAGAAGCAATTGCTCAAAAAGTCTTTGGCTGTTTTAAAGGGAACAGTGAAAATATCGTCAGATTCGGATTAAGAATGTTTTACTGCACCGACCAACTTTCGGCCAATCAAGAACAGTATCGGTATGCTCGCCAAAATGACTGCAGCACTCGCTGGGCCAAACCACGCAAGCTTTTCGACATTGATATATCCATCCTGAACCCCAACATACAGTAATGCACTGCACACAGGCAGATTGAATAATAAAGCTGTTGCCGTACCAGGCGCATATTCTCGCAATACAATTGCCGCCAGCACGTGCGGAAAAAAAACATTCAGCAACATTGTCAAAGCGTAGCCAGCTAGCGCATAAGCTGCAACTGTTTGTGGTCCTTGTATTGAGCAGAGATATGCAACCCCATATGCGAGAAGCGTAAGCACTGCTACAGCCAGTCTGAATTCAAGTTCGCCCACCGGAGCATGCCATCTTCCGGTACGCATCGACCATTTTGGCAAAAATATTGCTTCTTCCGCATTATGCAGAGTGACGGCAAATGCAAAAAGCCATCCAAGCATGGGGTATGTCATAGACATAACCAGGCAAGTCAAGGCAGCAACGCCGGGTTATGGCTATTGCCTAACCCGGCCGGCCATTTTAATCAGAGTCTTCGTCGGCTTCTATAATTTTGCCGGTAGCCGCATCGACTTCGACTTCCATTTCAAGTCCGTCTCCTGTTTGGATGATAATCTCGTAAACTGCGGTGCCATCCGATTCAATTTCATACGCAACCTTGTTAATTATGCCGGTATACTGCGTCAAAGCGATTTTACGGGCTTCAGCTTCATCGATTTTTTTCAAGGCGGCGAAAGCCGGATGATCGGCACTCGGCAATTCCTGTTCCTTCTTGGTTATTTTGCCGCTGGTTTTATCGCACTTAAATTCCCATTGAGCTCCGTCGGCCGCTTTAAGGTCGATTTCATAAATCTCGCCGCCGTCAATTACTTTTTTCGCTTCGATTTTGACGATTTCGCCTTTTGCGGTTTCGTTGGCGGCTTTTCGACAGGCGTCTTCCATTGCCGCATTTTCCTCGGCTATTGCCCCTGCACTTATGATTGCCATCAGGCCGCCCAGATAGAATTGATAGTATTTGATATTCATTGTCTCTTTATATCTCGTTCAATAGTTAGCCTAAATTGTAATTACTAGACAGGCTTGCTTGATCCATAATTACATTACTCTGATTTAGGGAGCTCAAGCATAACATAAACAATACTCAAGACAGCTAAAATAGACAGGATTTAGTTGATTCTGAAAAAAGATTTCATAGTTATTGTCGAATCATCTTCGCGGGATTCCTCAAAGGCCGACAAGCAATATGGCGAGAGATTTAGCCGCGGCCGCCATCAACACGCTGATGTGATCGCCGATGACGTTTTTGGGGAGGATTCCAGCCAGACAGAAGCCGGATTTGAGATGGCCGATGATACGCGGCTCTGGCGCATTGATCGTAAAAAAGAATTTTATGAGTAAAAAAACCGCCTGAAAACTTGAAAAAGTCGAACGCAAAGCATACGCGCTATCTGCAGTTCGCTCTCGAATTTCGCGCCATGTCTTTCGAAAGCATTTAGCGTGAAGCCCATGGCCCGGGCATTTCTGATCAAATCAGAAAGATCATTTAGCTGGATATCAAGCCGCTTCGCCTATACGCCTGAGATTGACAGTTTCGCTAACCGAGGAAGGTTATCAAAAATTGGCACAGCGGTATCGCTTGAATGCTGAAAATAAAGTCATGGAAGTTATGATCTACACAGCCACAGATACAGAAACTGTTAACGCTATGAGCCTATTGTGCGCATTTAGCTATTTTTCAAAATCCGCATATGTGACTGCGTAGAATATTGTTTACAACCCAAGCTAAAGCGAATTAGCTTTTACGCGCTCTATAAAAGACATAGGTTGTAAAAACACACGTTAAAATATAAACACTTGTTGCAATCAATTCACTACCCTCATCAGTTATTCTTATAATCCGCATCAGTGCATTAGTCAGCGTCTCTATTTTCTCTGACAGAAGAGCCAGACAACCAGCAATAGCTTGACTACGCCAGCTGCCGCCTCATCTGAAGCACTGTCCGGTTGAGCATTCCAAAGGATTAAAGCCCTATCAATACTCTAAAACTTAAAGCACTGCTATTTTTCAGTGCCTTAACATGATAACTGTTGTTGATAGTGATTAATACAAAAAACCTATCTAAAGCATGGGAATCAGCGTCCGATAGGTTCCCTTTTCGGCCTCCAATTTTTACCGACTGAAAATAATCATCATTTAAAACAAAAACATACATATTATTGACTGTCAGTTTTGATAATATTTATCAATAATCCTTTAAAGCCGTGTCACAGCTTTAGATAGGCAGAAATTGACTCCAAAAGAGCAAGGAATTTTCTCGCTGGTCTATTTTCCGCTCCAGCGACAAGGGTTTATTTCATCATTGATCTTCTGAACCTATTGTCCAGTTTGTTATTGGTATCTTGAGCTAATTCGGCTGCCCGATTAGCGGCGGCTTCAGCCGCTTCAGCCTTTGCAGCCGCATCAGCCGCTGCAGTCTGTGCGTTAGCCGCATCAGCGGATGCTTGAGATACTTTAGAATTCAGGCCATCAACTTGCGACTGTAAATTTTCAACGTCCGAAGTAGTCGCACAAGCCGTAACCATGCTGAAAATCAGGGAAATCATTGATAATTTCATTACTTTTTTCATATTATTTTTTCCTTGTTATAGATTATTGTTACAAAAATAACTTATATATTAAGTTAAGCATTTTTTAATGTTGTCCACTTTCAGCGCCTATCTTTACCTTTTTCTCGTCAATATTATTAAGAAATAATAGATCAGAGTTTTATACAGTCAATTTTGATGCGCTTTTGTGGCAATTAACTGGCGCTAACAGTTTTATTTAATAAACGTTTCAAGTATTCAAATAACTCATTTATTCTTAGTCTGAATTATTTGAATATATTTTCATCTTGAAAACTTAATGCGAGCTTAACGAACTGAATTTTAGGATGTTACATAAATAAATATATTCCATGTATTACCCTGCCGCCATTGAATATCAGGCTCTCATAAAGAATGGCTCCAATAATCTTATGTATATCAAGTCATTCCGAGACAGAGCAAAAATTAAATTGGTTATCTGTTTTTTCGCCATACAGGGGTATATCTCTATGTAGAAACGAAAAAACCGGGGTGGCAACGGTGCGATCCTGTCAATATTGAGGAATCAATTTAAAAATTAATTGATCTTTGGCAGATCAGTGGAGCAATGTTCATTTCCGATAGTTCCAGCCTTGAGTTTTTTCAGTAGTACGTCAAATGCGCCGACGAATATAGAAAGGTGGCGTGCTTAAACACTAGGCAGCTTAATCGGAAGTATCAACGTCAGGTGTATCAACTTCAGGAATATCTGGTGTATCAGGTGTGTCAACATCAGGTACATCTGGTGTATCAGGTGTATCGACTTCAGGTACATCTGGTGTATCAGGTGTGTCAACATCAGGCACGTCTGGTGTATCAGGTGTATCGACTTCAGGTATGTCTGGCGTATCAGGTGTATCGACTTCAGGTATGTCTGGCGTATCAGGTGTATCGACTTCAGGTACGTCTGGTGTATCAGGTGTATCGACTTCAGGTACGTCTGGTGTATCAGGCGTATCGACTTCAGGTACGTCTGGTGTATCAGGCGTATCGACTTCAGGTACGTCTGGTGTATCAGGCGTATCGACTTCAGGTGTATCTGACGTGTTGATGCCAAATGCCTCAACACCAGCCATCTTAATGTAAGTCGGCTCGCTGGATTGATCGCTTGAGATTGACGAGCCATTTACGCTACTAACTATACTGCCCATTATGGCAGCTACTATTAATTTTGTTTGTAAACTCATTTGCTTCTCTCAAAGTTCTATTACTGATTAAACGGCTACTCAAAAGAATCAGATGAAGCATGAAATCGCGCCTGGGAGATAGTTTTCATGATTATGCGCTAACTGCAAATCTCTATAACTAAGCCATAACCCGCTGCACTCGAATCAATAATTGTTGACCGCTTCATGCGGCTTTGATTCCAAACCGATTCATCACATACAGCTCGCCGGGTCAGACTACGCTTCTTCTACCGCCAACAGTCCTCTCGGCATTGATCACTTCTCCGCCCATCAGCTGGACGCCCAGCCATTTTTCGGTAATGAGGTTGATCCGAAGCCTCTCAGTACAAATACGACCGAGAGCTCTTGAACAATCGACATGAGTCATGGGAGAAGGTGGGTTATCGCGCACGAAAATGACTTTGTCCCTTTCAAGCGCAAATTTGAAGATGAATTTCGCAAATCGTTAGCTATTGCAACTAATTTCGCGCTACTGGATTATGAAAACTTGTACGATGGGAATCAATAAATTAATATTTAATTTATTGAAATAAAATAAAATTTAGATAATATTGAGATGAGAATTTGATAGTCAATTAATGCATTACTACCATATCAAAGCAACACCTTCGCTTAGATAAGGTTTTGATTGAATGCCGGGTGATTATTTTTAGAAAGGAAAGTATGAATGGCGGAGAGACAGAGATTCGAACTCTGGGTGGGCTACAAACCCACGACGGTTTTCAAGACCGCTGCCTTAAACCACTCAGCCATCTCTCCGCGATCTGTATATATTAACCCAACCACTTTAAAAAGCAACCTTTTTCGTCAGTTTTTTAGCTCAAAATCCGACTCAAAATTGAAAATCATCCATAACCGCCTCCTCCTGGAGTTTCAATTTGAATTGCATCGCCAGCTTGAGCCTCAATTTGTGCGCAGCCCGGTAAACATTCTATTGTGCCGTTTTTCCGGATAACGCTATTTTTGCCGCATTTCCCCGGTTCTGCGCCGTTGACTGCAAATGTGGGTTTGAACCGGTGACTGGATAAAACACTGACGGTCATAGGCTCCATGAATCTGATCCTGCGCTGCACACCATTGCCGCCTTTATGCCTGCCGGTGCCGCCGCTGCCTGCTCTCATTGAGAACTCTTCCAATAAAACCGGAAACCGCCACTCCAGCACCTCAGGATCGGTTATGCGGGAATTGGTCATGTGCGTATGAACGGCATCGCAACCGTCAAAATCAGCGCCAGCTCCCGCACCGCCACAGATCGTCTCGTAGTACTGGTATTGGGCATTGCCGAAGGTCAGGTTATTCATTGTGCCTTGTGATCCTGCCAATACGCCTAATGCGCCATATAAAGCATCGACAATATATTGCGAAGTTTCGACGTTGCCTGCGACAACCGCCGCAGGATAATGCGGATTTAACAGCGAACCTTCCGGAATGATGAGTTCCAGCGGTTTCAGACAACCCGCATTCAGCGGGATGTCATGCTGCACTAAGGTTCTGAACACATAGAGCACGGCAGCTTTACAAACGGCTGACGGCGCATTGAAGTTAGTTGCCGACTGTTTGGAAGTGCCATTGAAATCGATTATCGCTGTTCCGGTTTCCCGATTTACGGTGACAGCTACGACGATTTCGGCGCCGTCATCCATACTGTAAACAAACTGTCCATCTGGTAGCGACTTCAAGACATGGCGCACCGCCGCTTCGGCATTGTCCTGCACATGCTGCATGTAGGCCCGGACCGTAGCCAGCGAATAGCTGTCGACCATGTTTTTGAGCTCCTGCCGCCCTTTTTGATTGGCGGCAATCTGAGCCTGCAGATCGGCTATATTTTGTTCCGGATTGCGTGCAGGATACTTTCCTGACAACAGCCAGTTTCGAATGAGATGCTCCTGAAAATGCCCTCTGCTGACAATCTTCATACCGCTGCTGAGCACGCCTTCCTCTTCTATTTCCCGACTATGCGGGGGCATTGAGCCGGGCGTGATGCCGCCGACGTCGGCATGATGCCCTCGGGAAGCGACAAAAAACAATAGCTCGTTGTCTCTATAAACCGGTGTCACGACCGTAATATCAGGCAGATGCGTTCCGCCATGATAGGGTGAATTCAGCAGATAAACATCGCCTTCCTGCATGGTGGCGCGCTCTGCCCGCAGCAAGGACTGAACGCTTTCACCCATTGATCCCAGATGCACTGGAATATGGGGCGCATTGGCAACCAACTGCCCTTTTCCGTCGAAAATGGCGCAGGAAAAATCCAGTCGTTCCTTGATATTGACCGAGTATGCGGTATTTTGCAGCACAAAGCCCATCTGCTCGGCAATGGACATGAACAGTTTGTTGAATATCTCCAGCATCACCGGATCGGGTGTCGATGATGCCAGAATGTTCTGCCGGGCTTTGGTTTGTACGCGCGTCAGGATCAAATCCTGCTGAGCAGTCATTTCGCCCTGCCAATCCGGCTCGATGACGATAGTCGAAGTCGGCTCGATAATAATGGCGGGTCCTGGTATCGGAACGCCGGCTTGCAGTTGCTCTCTACGGTAAACCGGCGCTTGGTGAAAGTCATTCTGCATGAATACGCGCGTGAGGAACAACGGCTGATCATGCGGATGCTCTGCATAAAACTGCCGATCTTCGACCTGTTCATTGACGCCGATGACTTCCACAGAAGCTGCTTCGATCACCAGCGGTTTGCCCTGATAAACAAAACCGAATTGCTGCCTGTATTTGCTTTGAAACGCATTGAGCATCGTTTCCTTATCGGCAAACACGACCGGTAAAGCCGTGTCGGTGCCTTGAAAACGAAGGCGCAGGCGGCCGATTGCGTTAATGTGAGCCGCATCGATATGCTGCGCCAGCATCTCCTGGCGGCCGCGCTGTTCAAGGCCCGCTATAATCGATTGCAAATCGGCCAGCGAAGTTTCCTGCCACGGCAGTTCCAGCGCCTGTTCTTTCAGCAGCCTGACATCGGCCAACCCCATGCCGTAAGCCGACAAGACGCCGGCCAGCGGATGCAGCAGAATACGTTGAACGCCCAATCTATCAGCAACCGCACAGGCATGTTGGCCACTGGCCGCGCCATAACAGCATAAACTGTATTGGGAAACATCATAGCCTTTCTGTACCGATATTTTTTTAATCGCGGCCGCCATGTTTTCAACTGCGATGGACAAAAATCCTTCCGCAACCTGTTCCGGGGTTCTATTGTCGCCGGTCTTTGCATTGATCTGTTCCGCCAATTCGGTGAACAACTGCCTGACTCGGCCCTGATCCAATGGCAGATTACCCTCGGGGCCAAAAACATGGGGAAATAACGGCAGCTTGCCGAGCAAAATATTGGCGTCGGTAACGGTTAAAGGACCGCCGCGACGATAGCCCGCGGGCCCCGGATTGGCGCCGGCGGAATCGGGCCCTACCCGATAGCGTCCCGCTTCGAAATGCAGAATGGAGCCGCCGCCTGCAGCGACGGTATGAATATGCATCATTGGCGCACGCATCCTTACGCCGGCCACTTCCGTTTCAAAACTGCGCTCATATTCACCGGCATAATGAGCGACATCAGTGGATGTCCCCCCCATGTCAAAAGCAATGATCTTATCAAACCCAGCCCTGGCTGAAACAGCCACTGCGCCGACTATGCCGCCGGCCGGCCCCGAGAGAATGCTGTCTTTGCCTTGAAAACTTGCAGCATCGGTCAAACCGCCGTTTGACTGCATGAACAGCAGGCGGGCCGCATGACTATTACCATTAATGCCATCGGCCACCTGTTTGACGTAGCGCCTGAGCAACGGCGACAGATAGGCATCAACGACCGTCGTATCGCCCCGGCCGACAATCTTCATCAAGGGACTGACCTGATGCGATACTGATATTTGCGGGAAACCGATTTCTTCAGCCAAATCCTGCAATAACCGCTCGTGAGCCGAATACCGCCAGGCATGCATCAGCACGATGGCTATGGAGCGAAAACCGGCATCGTAAACAGCCTGCAATTGCTGTCTGGCTTGTTGTTTATCGAGAGGAATCAGAATATCGCCCTGGGCGCTAACCCGCTCGTCGATTTCCGTAACGCTTCGATAGAGCTGCTCAGGCAACTGGATGTTCAAGGCAAAAATATCGGGACGGTTCTGGTAACCGATGCGCAAACAGTCCTTAAAGCCACGGGTTATGATCAAAGCGGTCGGCTCGCCATGCCGCTCCAGCAGGGCATTGGTCCCTACCGTTGTGCCCATTTTTACCGCCTCTATCATTTCACCGGGCAACACCCCATCCTTAACGCCCAGTATTTCACGCATACCTTGTATAGCAGCATCCTGATAGCGTTCCGGATTTTCGGACAGGAGTTTCCGGCTGACAAGCCCGCCTTCAGGACTGCGGGCCACGATATCGGTAAAGGTCCCGCCCCTGTCTATCCAGAACTGCCAGCGATTAGATGATTCGATCATGAGCGAATGTCTGTGAATATCGGCAGGTGTGTTATTTGCCGAAAGAAATGACAGTACCTACATCAAGGCCAAGCTGCCTCGCACTGCCTTTATTGACGGCTATTTCAACCAGGCCGCTGGAGTTTTTATACCAGAAAGCCTGATGTTCGGCGACAGCGCTAAAAGTATCGGCCTGTTCCATAACAATACCGTTAACCATCAACGACTTGCCCGCCAACCCTTCATGATAGCGCAAGCCGGTCATGGCATTGCCGTAATGATCAAAATAGATCACTTCAGCCAAATCTACAGGCCAAGCGTCCAGATCATGCCTAGTAAACGGTCTCAATAAATCGTCTGCGGCATCACAGGCGAGCCTCGCTGCGGCAGGCGCAAATAAATCCCTGCCATGAAAGCTCATCGAACACTGTTCGGGACGCCAGACAATTTCAAACCACTGCACCTGTCGGGATTGCACGGCGACCGTATTTAACAGACCATTATCGGGGCCGACAAAATACTGGCCGTCGGCTTGCAAAACTACCGCTTTGCGTTCGCTTCCGACGCCGGGATCGATCACCGTCAAAAAAATGCTGCCTTTCGGGAAGCTGTGCCGCAAAGCGGCCAGCAAGTAAGAACTAGCGCGAGGATTAGCAATAGGCGCATTACTGAGCAGATCAATAACCGGATGCGCTGGCGCCATTTGCCGCAGCACAACCTCCATTTGCCCGGTATACGGCCCGGCCGGCCCAAAGTCAGTAAAAAGAACGATGATTGCCATAGCCCTTATTGAGCTAATATATCCAACCCGGCGGCATTAAATGAAATGACCTGTTCTTCCTCTCCAGTGGATTCGCCGCGTTTCAGTCCTGCAAAATCGAACAATTGCGTATCGGCCAATTGCGAAGGCGCCACATTCTGCAGACTGGTAAAGATGGTTTCCAACCGGCCCGGAAACTGTTTGTCCCAGCCTTTCAGCATGACTTTCATGGCCTGCCGCTGCAGGTTCTCCTGAGAGCCGCACAGATTGCAAGGAATGATCGGGAACTTCTTGAACGCAGCAAACCGTTCAATATCTTTCTCGCGGCAATAGGCCAGCGGCCGGATCACGATATTTTTCCTGTCGTCACTGAGCAGTTTGGGCGGCATGGCTTTCAGCTTGCCGCCATAAAAAATATTCAGGAAGAAAGTTTCAAGAATATCGTCGCGATGGTGGCCTAAAGCGATCTTGGTAATGCCGTTGGCTTCAGCATAACCATACAAGGCGCCGCGCCGCAATCGTGAACAAAGGCCGCAGGTTGTGCTGCCTTCGGGAATGATGCGCTTGACGATGCTGTAAGTGTCCCTTTCGATAATATGATAAGGAACGCCGATGGATTCGAGATAGTCCGGCAATACATGCTCGGGGAAGCCCGGCTGTTTCTGGTCCAAATTGACGGCAATCAGTTCGAATTCAACCGGCGCTGTTTTCTGCAGATTGAGCAGAATATCCAATAAAGTATAGGAGTCCTTACCGCCGGACAGGCACACCATGATCTTATCGCCGTTTTCGATCATGTTATAGTCGGCGATTGCATCGCCTACAGCATGGCGCAAACGTTTCTGTAATTTATTGAATTGGGTTCTGGATTTTTGATCTGGATCTGACATGGTCAGAATAATGTTGACTTAATAAAACGAAATAAAGACCGGGGTTCATCAGAACCCCGGATGGAATACGTTAGCCGTTGTAACGTTGGAAGATTAAGGTTGCGTTGGTTCCACCGAAGCCGAAACTGTTCGACATGATGGTATTTAGCGTGACATCATCCTGCCGCTCGCGCACGATGGGAATACCTTCCGCATTCGGATCCAGATGCGTGATATTGGCTGAAGCGCTCAGGAAGTTTTCTTCCATCATCAATAAAGAATAAATGGCCTCATTAACACCGGCTGCACCTAATGCGTGGCCTGTCAGGGACTTCGTTGAGCTGACCCATGGCACATTGCCGGCGCCGAATACGGTACGCATGGCTTCCAATTCTCTGGTATCGCCAACGGGCGTACTGGTACCATGTGCATTGATGTAATCGATCTTGTCATGCACAGTTGCCAGCGCCTGCTGCATGCAGCGCACAGCGCCTTCGCCTGAAGGCTGAACCATATCATAACCATCAGAGGTTGCGCCGTAACCTGTCAGTTCGGCATAGATCTTGGCGCCGCGGGCTTTGGCATGTTCCAGCTCCTCGATGACCAGCACACCGCCGCCGCCGGAAATAACGAAACCGTCGCGGGTTTCATCGTAAGGCCTTGACGCTGTCGTCGGCGTATCGTTGTACTTGGCTGACAGTGCGCCCATCGCATCGAACAGGACGGACATGGTCCAGTGCACTTCCTCGCCGCCGCCGGCAAACACAATATCCTGCTTACCCATCTGGATCAATTCCATGGCATGGCCGATACAGTGAGCACTGGTCGCACAAGCGGAGCTGATGGAGTAATTGACGCCTTTGATTTTAAAAGGTGTCGCCAGACAAGCCGTATTGGTGCTGGACATGGTCCGGGTCACCATATAAGGGCCTACTTTTTTAATGCCTTTTTCGCGCAAAATATCAGCCGCATCCACGAGATTCGAGGTTGAAGGGCCACCTGATCCCATCACCAGACCGGTCCTGACATTTGATACGTCCGACTCCGCAAGGCCTGCATCATCAATGGCCTGCTGCATGGCAATGTAATTAAATGCAGCGCCATCGCCCATAAAACGTTTTATTTTACGGTCTATAAATTCGTCCTGATCTATATTGACAGGTCCATGAACATGACTGCGAAAGCCAAGTTCTTTATAAACATCGGCAAAAACGATTCCAGAACGCCCTTCTTTTAAGGAATTTACAACCTCATTTCGGTTATTGCCGATGCTGGAAACGATGCCTAAACCGGTTACCACGACTCTTTTCATTACAATAGCCTCTAGAAATCTTCTGTAGAAGTAAATAAACCAACCCGCAAATCGGTAGCTTCGTAAATTACTTTACCGTCAACTTCCATAGTGGCATCAGCGATACCCATAACCAACTTCCGCATTATTACTCTTTTCAGATTGACTCGGTAAATCACTTTTTTAGCGGTTGGCAAAACCTGCCCAGTAAATTTAACTTCACCTACACCTAAAGCCCGTCCTTTACCTGGTCCGCCCATCCAGCACAAATAGAAGCCTATCAATTGCCACATGGCATCTAATCCCAAGCAGCCCGGCATCACCGGATCGCCTTGGAAATGGCAAGCAAAAAACCATAAATCAGGAGTTATATCCAGCTCAGCAATAATTTCGCCCTTCCCGTAAGCGCCGCCTTCATCCGATATATGAGTAATCCGGTCCATCATTAGCATATTTGGTAGAGGCAATTGCGCATTTTTCGGCCCGTATAGCTCCCCCCTACCGGACTTCAATAATTCTTCGCGCGTAAAACTATGCTGTTTCTCCATAATATTTATGTACCTAAGTTAATAATAATTATTCTTGCATCAAACGCGCATTATCTAACAGACACCAAAAAAAATCAGCTCAATTTTTAGCCCGGTAGCACATCCAGCATGAAATCTTTTATCCTGAGCGCTTTCCTGTGCATACGCTCCTGATAAATCATAATGTAAGAAAGCACTGAAGATACATATTTTCGGGTTTCCTTAAACGGGATGGTCTCTATCCATATGTCCGCCGGCACAGTCTCGCCACTAGGCAGCCACTGTCCTACCCGCCTGGGCCCTGCATTATAAGCGGCAGTTGCCAGTGCGAAATGACCGTTAAACCGGTCCAACAGTTGTCTGTAATAAAAGGAACCGTATTTGACATTAATATCGGGATCAAACAGGCTTGCCTCGGATTGCCAATTCTCGCGAAGGTCCCGTGCAATTTGCTGGCCCGTTTTCGGCATAATCTGCATAAGTCCTCTGGCGCCGACCGGCGACTCGGCATACCTGTCAAACACGCTCTCCTGGCGAATGAGGCCGAAAATTACAGCCGGATCAAGATTGTGTCTATATGCATTATTACTGACTTCATTGAGATAATTGACCGGGAACCGTAGCCCCATGTCATCCCAGTAATCGGCCTTAGCCAGCGTAAAAATAGCCACTTGATTCCATTGCCACTGTTGAGCCAATTTGGCCGCAGTCATCAAGCGCTCTTTGGGCAGTTTTTTGATGGCAAACCACCATTGCCGTTGCGCTTCTGACATACGCCCCAGAAAATCGAGCTCCCGGGCTATTTCAAAGTCATTTTCTTCGGCCAGTGCCTCAAGCTCATTCCCTGACAGAAAAACAGGTTTATCGGTTAAATGATAAGGCTTGCTGACGGTATCGGCTGCAAGAAAGCCGTAAAAACTCCGGTCTTCAGCAAGATGATTGTAGATAGCCTGCGCCTGCAACACATCGCCCGTTTTAGCCAGCGAGCGAGCTTGCCAGTACTGCCATCGGGGCTCCAGCCGCTCCTGATCCGTCAAGCCCGCCAGCGCATCGGCAACATGTTGCCAATTCTGTTCGAGCAAGGCGGCTCTGGCTTTCCATTCCCTGACCTCCGCATCGACATTGCCCAATCGGCTCAGACGATCATAGGCTTTTTTGTTCTTATTGAATGCCAGGGCCAGTGCGAGTCTTCGTTCGATTCGCTGGTCCGTTTGCGCATCTATAGCGAAATTGTATTTCCTGCTGTCCCAGATTTGCATCGCCAACTCGGGATCTGTTTTGGCCATTCTGTCGACAGCATGCGCAAAGATACGCCCACCCTGCTGGTCCGGGTTGATCCCTAAAGTATCGCTTCCTATTAGCTCGGGCTTTTTATGAATTTGCAGCCATACATCGGCAATAGCCTGATCCGTTAATAAACGCTTCAGATACTCCGCCAGCTGGACATTATCTTTCCGCAATGCCAATTCGAAGCGTTGCCAGATCAACTCCTGCGTAAAAAGCGGCGACTTGATCAATGCTGACGTCAATGCATCGCATTCCTTAGGCAGAGACTTCGCCACTGTCCACAGGCGCTTTGCTTCATTCAATGCCAGTTCAGTGTCGCCCGTCAGATATTTGGCCCAGTAAAACTGGCATTCCAGCGCGCTGTTGCCGCTTGCCTGATAATGTTGAAGAAATTCGTACCAGTTTTCATGCTGAGCCAAGTAGCTCAGCCATTGAGACCTTAACAAATCGGCATAACGTGTATCTTTGTATTCCGATAAAAATCCCAGAATTCGGCTCGTCTGATGCAAATTATTCTTTAGCCACTGATAGTGCAGATACGGATACAAAGGATAGCTTTTTAAAGACGGAGCGAGGTCCCAAAATGCCTCGTCGTTTCCTTGGGCAATCAACTTTTCCGCTTGCAGAAAATCAGCTCGTTGCTGTTCCAGTGTATTTCCCGATACGTTAACTGGCAAGGTCAGCACGCACATTAATAACAAATATCCGTATCGGTATTTCTTCTTCATAATTTTTAACAACAGTTTTAGTTATTTTCTTAAAGATGTCAGACAGATATAATGGGGGGTTTATAGAACGCATCATACCTATCGTGCAAACAAAGCATCCCTCAAAACAGGCCACGCAATATTACGGCTGGGATTATATCTTTCAAATCGTTTCAGAGCACAAAAAACAACTGATCAATGCGCATCTGATCGCGATTCTGGCGACTATCGCCAGCGTACCGGTTCCTTTGCTGATGCCGTTGCTGGTCGACGAAGTCCTGCTGAACAAGCCCGGCATGACCATCGCATTCATCAATTCGCTGACGCCGGCCCACTGGCACACGCCGATCCTTTATATTGCGGCCGTTTTGCTGGCAAGCCTGCTGCTGCGCATTTTTGCGATTATTTTCAACATCATTCAAGCCCGGCAATTCTCCTTTATTTCCAAAGATATCATTTTTCGTATCCGTAAGAATCTGATCAGGCGTCTGCAGACGATTTCCATGTCCGAATACGAAAACCTGGGAACAGGCACTGTGGTCACGCACCTGGTGACTGATCTGGATACGATTGATACCTTCATAGGCTCTACCATCAGCAAATTGCTGATAGCCGCCCTGACCATCATCGGTACAGCCGGCATCCTGCTATGGATGCACTGGCAGCTGGGTTTGTTTATTTTATTATTAAATCCTGTCGTGATCTATTTCACGCGTGTCGTCGGATCACGTGTCAAGGATCTGAAAGCCAAGGAAAATTCCGCTTATGAAGTATTTCAGCAATCGTTAACCGAAACGCTGGAAGCGATTCATCAAATCCGCGCCAGCAATCGCGAGAAGCATTATTGTCAACAGCTGGTCGAATCGGCCCGTTCGGTGAAGGATTATTCAATGATCTTTGCCTGGAAAAGCGATGCGGCCAACCGGATGAGCTTTCTGGTATTTCTATTCGGCTTCGACGTGTTTCGCGCCTGCGCCATGCTCATGGTTTTCTATTCCGACCTTAGCATAGGCGAAATGCTTGCCGTATTCGGCTACCTCTGGTTTATGATGGCTCCGGTCCAGGAAGTGCTGAATATTCAATATGCGTTTTACGCGGCCAAAGCCGCTCTAAGACGCATCAACCGCCTGAATGCGCTGCAGCAGGAACCCCATTACCCACATCTGGAAAATCCGTTCCTGAATAAAAAAACCGTCTCCATACGTGTCGACAATCTACACTTCAGCTATGGCGATGAGCAAATACTGAACGGCATCAATCTGGAAATCAAAGCCGGCGAAAAAGTGGCGCTGGTCGGCGCCAGCGGCGGCGGCAAATCCACACTGATACAAACGCTCATCGGTCTCTATCCGTCCAGCGGCGGCCGGATTTATTTTGACGATGTCCCCATCGATCATATCGGCCTTGAGGTTGTCCGGGAAAATGTCGTAACCGTCCTGCAGCAGCCTATTCTGTTCAACGATACCATCCGCGCCAACCTGACACTGGGCAGATCCGCTACCGATGCCGAATTATGGCATGCACTGGCGATCGCGCAATTAAAAGACACGGTCAGCGACCTGGAAAAAGGTTTGGATACGGTAGTCGGCCGTCATGGCATGCGGCTTTCCGGCGGCCAACGGCAACGCATGGCCATCGCGCGGATGATAGTCGCCAATCCTAAAGTCGTGATACTTGACGAGGCCACTTCGGCACTCGATAGCGAAACAGAACATAAATTGCATCAAGCCCTCGCCGATTTCCTGAAAGGCCGCACAACCATCATTATTGCGCATCGCCTGAGCGCCGTAAAACAAGCCGATCATGTCTATGTATTTGAAGGCGGCAGTATTTGCGAACAAGGCCGTCATGAAACTTTAATCAATCAAAAAGGTCTTTACGCCAAGCTTTATGGGGATTATCAATAGTCATGGCTGAAATATACGATCTGCACTGTCACTCAACGGCTTCCGATGGTGCATTATCGCCAACGGAACTCATAAAACGCGCCCATGAGCAAGGCGTTACCTCACTGGCTTTGACCGATCACGATACGACAGCCGGACTCACCGAAGCCCGGGCTGCGGCGGCTGCAAGCGGCATCAAGCTGATATCTGGCATCGAACTTTCCACCAGCTGGCACGACAAATGTTTTCATATAGTCGGCCTGGGGATCAATCCTGATTATGGCCCATTGGCTCAAGCCACTCAGAACCTGCAAACCGTGCGTCTGGAACGCGCTGAAAAAATCGCCCAGAAACTCGAGAAAAAACGTATTCCCGGCGCATTCGAAGCTGTCAAGCGAGCTGCTGGCGACAGCATGATCACACGCACCCATTTTGCTGACTTCCTGCTGTCACAGCACCACGTGTCAACGCAGCAGGAAGCTTTCGACCGTTATCTGGCCCGGGGTAAACCGGCCTATGTATCCACACCCTGGGCCGAACTGGAGCAAGCGATCAATTGGATCACCGAGTCAGGCGGCATTGCCGTCTTGGCCCATCCGTTGCGTTACAAGCTGACGGCCAACTGGATGAAACGGCTGTTGACCGCTTTTAAGGAAGCTGGCGGCCAAGGTATAGAGGTTGTAACAAGCAGAATTAGTGCCGATGAAATTAAATTGGTTGCCGGCTACGCCGCACGCTTTGAGCTGGCGGGATCAGCAGGTTCTGACTTTCACAATCCTGAAAATCAGTGGGTTGAGTTAGGCCGGCTCGCCCCTCTCCCTCCCCATATCAAGCCCGTATGGGAATTACTGGAAGTTCAAGGTTAATGGCACTTTTTCATCCGTTGCCAATCACATTGATGTGAGCTTTGAACCGACGTATGATGATTTAACTTTGCTTGATTTGGTGCAATCATGGGCCAGGAAATCTCTTTAGAGCAATTTGATGAGAAGAACTTCGAGCGTTTTTATCAAAAGCTCAAGCAGGAGACTCATCTGCTCAGCCAATTAATTGAACAGAATGCCTGTTCCACCCATCAGCCTGTGGCCGGCTTCGAAATTGAAGCCTGGCTGGTCGATGAAAACATGCGCCCATCACCGACTAATGAAAATTATCTGGCTACGTTCAACCATCCGTGGGCTTCGGCGGAACTCGCCAAATTCAATATAGAATTCAACAGCACGCCTGCACCTTTAACGGATGATGTTTTCAGCCGCCTGCACGAGCAGTTGCAGACAACTTGGGCAGAAGCCTGTCAGCACGCGGAAGCCCTAAGCAGCAACGTTGTCATGATTGGCATTCTGCCGACTTTAAAACAGTCGGACTTGAATCTGAGCAATATGTCAAACATGAACAGGTATCGCGCCCTGAATGAGCAAGTGCTGCATGCCCGCGGCAGGCCGATACACATCGATATCAATGGTGCGGAACACCTGAAATTCGACCATGACGACGTGATGATAGAGTCAGCCACCACGTCATTTCAATTGCATATCCAACTGCCGCTAAGCATTGCGCATCATTTTTATAACGCTTCGATCATGGCCTCGGCTCCAGTTGTCGCGTTATGCGCCAACGCTCCTTTCTTGTTCGGCAGAGAGCTCTGGCATGAATCACGCATTCCGCTGTTCGAACAGTCTGTTGAATCCGGCGGCTATTCAGGCGCCTCGCATGGCCCGATCAAACGCGTCAGCTTCGGATCTGACTACGCAAGACACTCTATCATCGAATGCTTTCAGGAAAATCTTGATCACTTTCCTGTGTTATTGCCTGTCGAGCAGGACTCCGCCATCGAAGCCTTCGCACACCTGCGTCTGCATAACGGCACCATCTGGCGCTGGAATAGGCCATTAGTCGGTTTCGATGGAGACGGCACACCGCATATCCGGGTAGAACATAGAACACCCGCTTCCGGCCCCAGCGTGATCGATTCGATTGCCAACGCGGCGTTTTACTATGGACTGACCCAGAGCATCTGCGATGAAATCGTAACCAAAGGCTGGCCATTGCCGTTTGCCCAAGCCAAGGATAATTTTTATAAGGCAGCCCGTTTCGGCCTGGACAGCCATATCATCTGGTTTGACGGCCATAAACAGCGTCTATCTCATTTATTCCAAACCGAACTTTTACCTAGAGCGACGTCAGGTCTGGAATCTCTGGGCATTCGCCGTACAGATATCGACACTTATCTGGATATTATCCGGCAACGTATCGCCCATAGGCAAAATGGCTCTCAATGGCAGCGCCAGTATATCCACGAACACGATCATGATTTCACGGAGATGATGCGAAATTACCTTAAAAATCAAAATAGCGGCAACCCTGTCAGCACTTGGACCTTAGCGTGAAAACATTGAGCCTTAATCAATTGGATTACTTGCCCGATGGCCTGCTGGAAGCCACGCCGGAAAGTTTGCACAGGATATTGCCCGAGCCAACCCTGATTCATTTGGCGGGCAGACATGCCGAACCTCTATTTGTATCAATTTTGCTGCATGGCAATGAATCGACAGGACTTTTCGCACTGCAACTACTGCTGAAAAAATATCAAAACCAGCCTTTGCCGCGCTCACTGTCCATTTTCTTCGGCAATATCAGCGCCGCCAGTAAAAACTTGCGAAGACTTGATAACCAGCCTGATTACAACCGCATCTGGCCTGGCACCGAGCTGCCTGATTGCGCGGAAACCGAAATGGCAAGGGAAATTGTCTCGATCATGAAGAAGCGCCGTGTTTTTGCCAGCGTCGATATACATAACAATACCGGATTAAACCCTCATTATGCCTGTGTCACTAGGCTGGATAACCCGTTTCTACAACTGGCCTCCCTATTCGGCCGGCTGGTTGTCTACTTTATCCGGCCTAAAGGCGTACAAACAGCCGCATTCGCGGAAATATGCCCGGCTGTCACTCTGGAGTGCGGCCGCCCCGGCCAACACTATGGTATCGAACATGTGCTTGAATACCTGAACAGTTGCCTGAATCTTGCCGCATTACCGTTGCATCAAGTTCAGCCTCAGGATATTGACCTTTTTCATACGATCGCCCAGGTTAAAGTGCATGAAAAAATTAATTTCAGCTTTAACCGAACCGATGCCGATCTTTTGCTGAATGAAGACCTTGAACGCATGAACTTTACCGAGATTCCAGCCGGTACTGTATGGGGAACTTCCAGATTCAACTCGCTGATACCGCTCATCGCTCAGGATGAATCCGGAAATGATGTGACTGAAAAATGTTTCTCTATTGAAAACGGCGATTTATTGATAAACCGAAATAACACCATGCCTTCCATGCTGACACTGGATGAACATGTGATCAGGCAGGACTGCCTGTGTTATTTAATGGAAAGAATACATTTATGAGCTTCTGGAAAACCAAAAAACTGATTGAAATGACGGCCGAAGAATGGGAGTCGTTGTGCGATAACTGCGGCAGATGTTGCCTGAACAAGCTGGAAGACGAAGATACCGGTGATATCTATTTCACCAGCGCCGCTTGCGACCAGATAGACCTGGAAACTTGCCGATGCACCCACTACGCCGACCGCTTCACTGTAGTGCCCGAGTGCATTGATTTAAGACAGCCCGGCTTTACTGCATACAATTGGCTGCCATCAACCTGCGCCTACCGTTTGCTCAATGATGGCGGAGAGCTTCCTGACTGGCATCCTCTGGTTTCAGGAAATGCCGAAAGCGTGCAGGAAGCAGGTATCTCAATCAGTAGTTATGCGATAAGGGAATCAGAGGTTGATGATCTGGAAGATCATATTATCGAATGGCTGGATTAATTAGCCTACAACCAGTGGCTCCAAGACTATTCTTTTTCTATCCACGCTTCCAGCGCCTCAATAATGCCCTTTGCCTGCTCCTTACTGGAAATATTGAATTTTGATTTTTGCTGGTATTCGCCGTTGCGTTTCTGATAGCGGCGAATGGTATATTTATCAGGGCCATATTCCCCTTTGGCGCGATCCCAATCCTGGTAACGGAACATGACCGTAGCCCAGGCTCCTTTGGTCAGCACTTTTTTATCCAGCTCTTTGACCGTCTCAATCCCGCCATCTTCGTAAGTTACAGTCAATTCATCTACAGTTTCAGCCATATTAGCTCCACGTTATTACAAATCGGTGAGCAGTGTATCAATTTCGGCCAAATGCGCCAATAAAGTTTGTAGATTGGCATCATGTCTGAAATATTCCTCGGCATAAGGCGCAATAGCGCAAGCAGTCGGCAACGGTGCTGCATGTTCGATTAATGCCCGCATTCTTGGCAGAAATATAAATTGCAACCATTGAGGGAAATCCAAAGTATCGCAGCTAAAAGGCAGTTCACTCGAAAGCGCCTCAACCGGAGGTAAAGCACCCTGCCAATAATTCAGCTGTCGCAACTGAACTTCCACTTGAAACAATAGTTCAGCAATTTTCCGACACTTATCCGAAGCCATGTTACTTGGCGATGAATTGCCCGAACGCGCGACTGCCTTCGCCGGTCTGGATCGTATCAACCACTTCCAATGTCTGTGCGTCGATCACGGAAACATTGCTGTCGAACCAGTTCGCCACATAAACATGCCGATCATCCGGATGCGTATAAATGCCTTCCGGTTTATCGCCGACATCAATCAGGGCGATTTCTTTTAATGTGGCGGTATCAATGACCGAAACCGAGCCGTCATCCTGATTGGTGACAAATAAAAGACCGTCGCCCTTCGCCAGGGCAGCAGCATAAGGCCGGCTATTTACTTTGACTGTCGCAATGCGTTTTAGATGGCTTTTTTCCAATACCGTTACATCATCGCTTTCCACATTAGCGACATAGATGCGTTCGCCTTTGCTATCAACGGTCAGGCCAAACGGATGCGCGCCAACCTTTGTAGTATTTCTGATCGTCAGTTTATCCAGATCGATCTGCGAGACTGAATCATCCAACCGGTTAGCGACATATAACCAGCGATTATCAGGACTCACCATCAAGCCGGAGGGCGATTTGCCCACGACAATGGTTTCTACGATTTTCAAACTATCGGCATCAATCACTGATACGGTATTCTTATACCAATCCGCTACATAGATGCGCTTGCCGTCCGGCGCCGTAGCAATGCCTAAAGCACCATCGCCGACGGCGACTTCAGAAATAACTCTGCGTTTTACTGCATCCAGAACAGCAAAGCCTCTCGCTTCCGGAGCGCTGACATAAATTCTGTTACCGTCCGGTGCAACGGCAACACCGGCAGGCTTGCCGGCAACGGCAATCGTATCGACTACTGTACCTTTTTTCGTGTCGATAATGGAAACGCTGTCCGCCAATTGATTACTGATATAGGCGAAAGGCTCCGCCATAACCGATGCTGATAAGAAGGCTGTAGCGACCGCCATCGCTACAGCCATGTGGTTCACTCGGAACACGCGTAAACCCTTACTTTTCAGCTAAGGTTTTCAGATTTTCCAAACCTGATTTTAAAATAGCCGTCACAGCCGTGTTAGCAGCTTCTTCATTCATTTCCGCAGGCGGATTGTTATTCATGTAAGCGCGGTAATAACCCGCTTTCCAGGATACAACCGATGTATTGCCTTTGCCTTCTACCTCAATGCTGGCCGCATAGTTGTCAACTGGCAAAACAGGCACTTTCTCTTCAGCGCCGGCATGAGTAATGGTTTTCGCTGTGCTCATTTCAGTGATTTTATAAGCATACGTCATTTTTTTGTCGTCATGCTTTTTCAATTCTTCGGTAATAGTACCGCCGTCTTTCAAAGTCAGAACACGGACTGAACCTTTATCGTTGCCTTTATCGGCTTTGGTATCCTTGATGCCGGGGTGCCATGACATATCGCCAAAGTCTTTAATGATGCCCCAGACTTTTTCGGCAGGCGCATTGATGGTGATTTCTTCTTCCGCTTTCTGGCGAACAGGACCGTGCGCATTAACAGCCGAAGCAAAAAAGAACAGTAAAGCTGGAGCAAATAAAACAAATTTCTTCATGATTAACTTCCTTATGGAAACATATAAACTGAACCACCCATTATATGCCAACTCCATGCAACTGGCATCAGTTAGCGCATTCTTAATCCAAGCTTATGAGCGGAACAGTTATCTTGACTGATACAACTGAATATAAAATTAATTTTGCAGAGCCTTTCATCAAACTAACTTAACGCCGAACCGTTCCATTTTCTCGAAAGCGTATGCTTCCAGTGCTGTAATCACATCCGGGTTAATATTTTCATTACCTTTAAGTTCTTCAAGGCGATTGAAATAATCGCCAAACAGAATCCCGGCCCCAGTCCGTCCGCCTGTTAACCGGTTTCCACAAAACTCATGCCATCTCTGCGTCTCTTCATGAGTCAGAGTTTTCGGATAATTGCGCGCCCGGTATCTAAATAGCATCTCCGGCAAGCGAGCATCAGAAAAATCAAAAACCGCTTTTGCCAATTGATCCGGCGCCATACCCCTAATTCTCGCCATTTTTTGTTTATCTGATTCAGAGAAAAAACCGCCGCTATAAAGCGCCAAGTCCGGATCATATTCCTGCTCTGCGTAGTCGTGACTAAAAACGGCCGAAAGTTTCGCTTCCAGGTTAGTTGCCGCCTTAATCTTTTCAATATTGGCATAGCAGAAAGCCAGGTCGATTTCCAGCCGCTCCGCATCATTCGGCCTGATAACAGACACCGGAGCCAGCACGGGACATTTATTTATATGAACCGTTTTTAGCGGTATTCTCTCAACGCCTTCCGGCAATTCACCGGTTGATGTAAAGATCCTCTGCTGAATTTCTTCGACAGATAACGACAGCATCGGTTCAGGATCTATAGAAAGATCGTAAGCAATGATGCCATTACTGTTGGTCGGATGCTTGCAGACAGGTAAAATGACAGCAAGACAATTCTTGGTCGCTGCGTATTTGCCCGAAATATGCACAAGCGGTTTAAAGCTGCCGAGTTGCAACAAATTAAGCACCTCGGATTTAATCCGATGCTGCAGTAAAAACTGATACAGTTTTGGCTGGGCTTTTCTAACTAACCTGGCTATCGCTATAGTGGCATACACATCGGAAAGCGCATCATGCGCAGCTGAATGTTCAATACCATTCGCTTGGGTTAACTCTTCGAGCCTGAAACAGGGCCTTCCATCTTCATTAACTGGCCAGTGTATGCCATCAGGACGCAGAGCACGCGCAGCCCTAACCAGATCGATCAGATCCCAGCGTGAATTGCCATTTTGCCATTCACGCGCATAAGGATCATAAAAATTTCGGTAAAGGCAATTGCGCGTTACTTCGTCATCGAAACGGATACTGTTATAGCCGACAGTGCAGGTATTAGGCTGAGACAACTGCTGATGAATCAGTCGCGTGAATTCCGCTTCGCAAATGCCTTTCTGCTCGGCAAATTGAGGGGTAATTCCTGTGATAACACAGGCGTCAGGATGCGGCAGTGAATCTGCCGATGGTTGGCAATAAGCGACGAGAGGGTCGTCTACAATATTGAAATCATAATCGGTCCGAATACCGGCAAACTGAACAGGCCTGTCTCTCCGCGGGTCTGTTCCGAATGTCTCATAGTCATGCCAAAAAAACGTGCCGCTCTTCATCCAATGAAAATTAATCCCTAAACTTTATTTAAGATTCGAGCGAAGCCAATGCTCTTAAAACATCAGTTCGGCTGACAATGCCTACCAGGTCAGTATCTTCAAAAACAGGAAAGCTTCTGTCTTTGGATTGCTGAAATTTTTCCGCCACGTCAACAATAAATGAGTCAGACTCAACACGAATTACGTCTTTTGTCATATATTCGCCGACTTTACCGCCCATGCCCTGATCGTAAACGTTTTCCGCAACAACCCGCATCACATCATTTTCCGAGAACATACCGATCAACTGGCCATGATTGTCAAGCACCGGGGCGCTGGTAATTCTATGATCCAACAGTTTCTTTATAGCATCAAAAACATTGATTTCTTTAGTCAAAGTAACCAAATGCTTGGTCATATAATCTGCAACAGTGATTTTAGCCAACATAACGAACTCCTCATTGTAATTTATTATTTCACTTCAGAGCCTGCCGTCCTGCTTATGCAAATCCTTGCAGAACTGTCCTAAACCTTTCCTTCAGCCTCCAGCTTTTTCCTTTTATCACATTTTTCAACGCATATGCAATTTCCGTTATTAGCGCCGCCGCATGATCCTTTAATAGCCTTTCTGCCAAAAATAACCCCTATCGCCATTATTGCAATAACAACAAGCATGAATACAAAAGTTACAAGAAAATAAGTCATGATGTTACCTTTTCAATTCTGTAAAGCCAGTAAAGGCTCGCGTGCTTTTTTCGTAAAAACCCGAATCTTTTTTAATAATAAATAATGCCGCTATATTATTGCGCTCGGCAAATTTATAACCTTCATCCGGACCCAACACCATAATAGCGGTTGCCAGTGCATCGGCTTCCATCGTCGTTTTGCTCAGGATCGTAACGGATGCGAGCTTATGCGTTATGGGCCGCCCTGTTCTTGGATCGATAGTATGGGAAAAACGTACGCCATCACCTTCGAAAAAATTCCGATAATCCCCGGAAGTTGCCATAGCTATATCGGAAATGCCAACCACTTTCTCTATCACTCTTGTATCCGGTGTTGGCTTCTCAATAGCTATATGCCAAGGCTCGGCATTCGCATTTTTCCCTCTTACTCTTATCTCTCCGCCAATTTCGACCATATAGTCGGTTATGCCATTCTTTTCCAATAACAAGCCTACCTGATCCACAGTGTAGCCTTTTGCTATAGCCGACAAATCCACATACAGGTCTGGTATCGCTTTTTTAACAGCTAACGATTCTTCTTTAATACTTAGATATTTATAGCCAATTTTGTTCAATCGCTCCTGTATAAGCGCATCGTCAGGCGCGACAAATTTCATCGGATCTGGCCCAAATCCCCACAAATTGACCAGAGAACCCACGGTTACATCAAAGGCTCCGTTGGTCAATCGGCTAATTCTTTGCGCTTCTTTCAATACTGTAAATAAAGGCGCGGAAACGGGGACCCAATCAGTCGAAGTGTTTTGATTAAAACTGGACAGTTCCGAATCTTCCAGATAAGTGGACATCTGCCCATTTATCTCATCCAAAAGAGCCATGATTTGATGTTTCAGTTGCTCTGAAACCACTGATTCGGGCAATTTACTGACTTTAATATGGAAACTGGTACCCTCTGTTAATCCTGAGTAGATGAACGGGTACTCTTCTGCTTCATTGCCGCATGCCGACAATAAAAAAACGAGGAGCAGACCAAGCCATGCTCCTCGTCGCTGTTTGATAGTTTTCATGTGATTCCACTAGCCCTCTCCCGCAAGAAGTTTATCCTTGCGGGAGAGATTCTATGTCTTACTTAACCGCCAAAGTCATCCAGGAAGATATTCTCTGGTTCAACGCCGTTTTCCAACAGCATGTTGATAACTGAGGAGTTCATGATTGGAGGTCCGCACATGTAGAACTCACAATCTTCAGGCGCCGGATGGTTCTTTATGAAGTTTTCATAAAGCACATTATGAATAAAACCGGTATAACCTGTCCAGTTATCATCAGGCAATGGATCTGATAGAGCCACATGCCATTCAAAGTTATCATTTTCTCTGGCCAGCATATCGAAATCTTCCACATAGAACATTTCGCGTTTGCTTCGTGCGCCATACCAGAACGTCATCTTGCGTTTGGACTTCAGCCTGCGCAGTTGGTCAAAGATATGAGAACGCATAGGTGCCATACCTGCACCACCACCGATGAAGACCATTTCGGCATCGGTGTCTTTAGCGAAGAATTCGCCATAAGGACCGGAAACGATACATTTATCACCTGGCTTCAAATTAAAGATATAAGAAGACATGATACCTGGCGGTACGCTATCAGGAGCACCTGGAGGCGGTGTCGCAATACGCACGTTCAGCATAATCTCTTTCTCTTCAGGATAGGAAGCCATGGAATAAGCGCGCAAAGCCGGCTCTTTTACGTCGGAGACATAACGCCACAGGTTGTATTTATCCCAATCCTCATGGAATCTTTCTTCGATGTTGAAATCACTGTATTTAGCCACATGCGGAGGACACTCAATCTGAATGTAACCGCCTGCACGATACTTGATTTCTTCACCTTCAGGCAATTCCAGCACCAGCTCTTTAATGAAAGTCGCTACGTTGTGGTTGGATTTAACTGTGCATTCCCATTTCTTGACGCCGAAAACATCGTCTTCGACTTCAATTTCCATATTATTTCTAACCGTGACCTGACAGGAAAGACGCTCGCCTTCGGCCGCTTCACGTTTAGTAATATGCGATGTTTCAGTCGGCAGAATCTCACCGCCGCCTGAATGTACTTTTACCCGGCACTGAGCACAAGTACCGCCACCGCCGCACGCTGATGGTACGAACAAGCCGTTATCAGCCAATGCCGTTAACAATTTTGACCCCACAGGCACATGAATTTTCTTTTCATCATTGATCAGAATTTCAACGTCCCCGGAGGCAACCAGTTTATTTTTTGCGCCGATAATAACAAATACCAGCGCAATCACGATAACCGTGAAAATAATAATCCCTAATGCAATTTCCAGCATTATGCTACCTTCTTATAGTTGGATTCCAGAGAAAGCCATGAAGCCAAGCGACATCAGACCTGCAGTAATAAATGTGATACCCAAACCTTGTAAGCCGGCTGGAATATCACTGTATTTCAGTTTTTCGCGCACACCGGCAATAACCGTAATAGCCAATGCCCAGCCGAAACCACTGCCGATACCATAGGTAACACTTTCACCAAGGTTATAATCACGCTCAATCATGAACAAGCTTCCACCAAGAATAGCGCAGTTCACGGTAATCAACGGCAGGAAAATACCTAATGCCGAGTACAAGGCCGGGAAAAACTTGTCCAGAATCATTTCCAGAATCTGTACCAAGGCGGCAATCATACCGATACAGCTTAACAGCGCTAAAAAGCTCAAGTCCACGCCGGTAATGCCCATCCACGACAGCGCATCTTCTTTTAACAGCGTATGGTAAATAATATTGTTGGCAGGCACCGTAATGGTTTGCACAACCATTACCGCTATGCCCAATCCCATAGCCGTCGAAATTTTCTTAGAAACCGCCAGAAAAGTACACATGCCCAGGAAGAACGCAAGAGCCAGGTTTTCAATGAAAACCGCTTTTACAAATAAGCTAATGTAAGCTTCCATTAGTGATGCCCTCCTTCACCATGAGCAATCGACATGATTTTGAAATCAGCCTTTTCAGCTTGCTCAGGTTTGAATTGACGAATAGCCCAGATAATCAAGCCAATGATAAAAAACGCGCTAGGAGGCAACAGCATTAAACCGTTAGGATCATACCAGCCGCCGTCTTTTGATAAATGGAATACTTCAAAGCCCAATAATTTACCTGAACCCAGAGTCTCTCTAAAGAAAGCCACAGTGACAAGAATCAAGCTGTAACCCAAACCGTTACCGATGCCATCCATAAAGCTTGCTAAAGGCGGATTTTTCATCGCATACGCTTCAGCGCGTCCCATAACGATACAGTTGGTGATAATCAAACCCACGAATACGGACAATTGCTTACTTACTTCGAAAGCAAATGCTTTCAGAATTTGATCAACCACGATTACCAAAGACGCAATAATGATCATCTGCACGATAATACGTATACTGCTTGGAATATGGTTTCTGATGGCACTGATCGCCGCGCTTGAACAGGCCGTTACGGATGTCAGCGCGAGCGCCATGATCAGCGATGTAGACATCTGAGATGTGACCGCCAAAGCAGAACAAATCCCCAGAACCTGCAACGTAATCGGATTGTTATTGACCAATGGTTCGGTCAATACTTTTTTTGTTTCGCCAGTTAATACTGCACTCATGATTTATTCTCTCCAGCCTTTCTTACTTTATTTAAATACGGCGCAAAACCTTCATTGCCCATCCAGTATTTAATAAGATTGCTTACACCATTACTTGTTAAAGTCGCGCCGGCCAAACCGTCCACTTGGTATTCAGATCCCGGTTTATTCTTGTCCACTACACCTTTGACCAAACCTAAAGCAGGCTCTCCGGATGTAGAATAAACTTTTTTACCGTTCCACAAGGCACGCCAGTTAGGATTTACAACTTCACCGCCCAGGCCCGGTGTTTCGGCTTGATCATAAAAGTTAATGCTTTGTACAGTTTGTCCATCAGCCGCCAAGGAAATAAATCCGTACAGCGTCGACCACAAGCCATAACCATTCACAGGCAGAATGATAGATTGAATATTATCGCCGTTTTTGACTAAGTAAACTTTAGCAATTTTGGCTTTTGCACGAATGTGCGCAATGTCTTTATCAGCAGGGATAGCGATACTTTGCGCAGGATCTTTTGCTGCTTTACGTTGATCGTAAGTAGCTACATCCATATTTTCTACATAATCGCCCGTTTCAATATCAACCAGTTTGGCTTCAATCTGTTCCTCGAAAGCTTTGTCGATATCAGTATCGGCTTCCAATAAGCCCGCTACATCAAGAATATTCTTCTTCATGTCGAGTTCTTTATTGCCGAATTGCAATGGCTTCAACGCGACAGCCGCGAATGCCACCAAAACTGCGCAGAACAAACACAGTGACAATGCGATAGCGATAGTTTTTTCCAAACTATCATTGCTCAGTGCCAGAATTTTGTCGCGGTAAACTTTAAATTTTTCGTAATGTTCACATTTTTTAACTGCGTTAGGCATGACGTTTCACCCTTCTTCTAATGTTTGCCTGAACGACAAAATAATCAATGATTGGTGCAAACATATTGGAAAACAGAATCGCCAGCATCATGCCTTCAGGGAAAGCAGGATTGATGACGCGAATGATCACTACCATCACACCAATTAATAGTCCATATACCCACCGGCCTGTGTCAGTACCAGCTGCTGTTACGGGATCAGTTGCCATATAAACAGTACCAAAAGCAAAGCCACCTAAAACCAGATGCCAATACCAAGGTAACGCAAACATCGGATTAGTTTCGCTGCCTACGATGTTCAACAACAACGATGACGCTATCATGCCGATCATGACACCTGCCATGATTCTCCAAGATGCCACACGTGTATAAAGCAGGAATGCAGCGCCGAGCAGAATAGCAAAAGTAGATGTCTCGCCCATAGAGCCAGGAATAAAGCCAAAGAAAGCCTGCAGCCAGCCATACCCTTCTTTAATCGCTTCAACGCCGCCTGCTGATGCAAGGCTCAAAGGCGTTGCCGCAGTAAAACCGTCTACAGCGACCCATACTGAATCACCTGACATGGAAGCAGGGTAAGCGAAGAACAAAAATGCACGACCAGTTAATGCGGGGTTTAGAAAGTTTTTGCCGGTGCCACCGAATACTTCCTTGCCGATAACAATACCGAATGAAATGCCCAGGGCAACCTGCCATAAAGGAATCTCAGGAGGCAGAATCAATGAATACAACATTGATGAAACCAGGAAGCCTTCGTTGACTTCATGTCCACGCACTGTGGCAAACAAAACTTCCCAAATACCGCCGACAGCCAGTGTCACAATGTAGACAGGCAGGAAGTACAAAGCGCCATGTACCAAGCATGACAATGGATTATATGGGCTGTACCCGAATATCATCATGGGAATACTGCGCCAGTTATCCGCCTTTTCTAGTCCCATTGTTTCCATAGCCACGTTGGCTTGATAGCCTGTGTTATAGAAAGCCATCAAAATACAGAAAAATGTTGCTATCACAACAAAAGTCATGGTCCGTTTCAGGTCATTACCGTCACGAACATGCGTTGTGCCACGTGTTACATCAGAGGGTGTATAAATGAAAGTATCCACCATCTCATAGAGACCGTAGTACTTTTCAAACCTGCCGCCTTTTGTAAAATGCGGCTCTATGCTATCTAAGAAATCTCTAGCCGACATTATCCTTCCTTCTCAATTTTAGTTAAATTCGCTCTCAGTACGGGACCGAAATCATGTTTGCCCGGATCGACAAAAGTTAACAAGGACATATCTTCCTCATTAAGTTCCAGACAGCCCAATAATTGAGCCTGATCCGTATCGCCTACCACCAGTGATTTCACTAATGGCGTAGGTAAGATATCCAGGGGCATCACGGTCTCATAAATGCCGACAGGAACAATCGCCCGGTTGCTGCCATTTTTGCTTGTTGTTAATGGAAACTTGCGGCCGGTTTTGCGATCAACGCTTGAGGTATAAACATCCAGCGCAGAGTATTTATCTTTACCAGGAACAATCCAGCCGAATAATTCACGCGCACGGCCTTCTTGCAGTGCTGAAACCTGATTACTGTAATAACCTAAATAGGCAGCCCAATCTGCTGCTCTGTGTCCATATAAGACAGAACCTGAAACCACGCGGCTTTCAACGCTCTCATCCAACTCACCGGCAACCAGGTCCTCGGTATTAGCACCGACACGGGTACGAATCAGTCTTGGATTTTTGACGGTTGGCCCCGCTAATGACACAACTCTTTCAACATTCAGCTTGCCGGTTGTAAACAACGCGCCAATTGCCATCACGGCCTGGTAATCCAGATGCCAGACGAACTTTTCCGCATTGACAGGATCGATAAAGTGGATATGCGTGCTAGGCAACCCTGCAGGATGCGGACCTGAAAACTCAGCAACAACCACTGAAGGCGTATTGCCTGTGGTGATATCGGCGCCGGTAGCCTTGCAAACATAGGTTTTACCGGCCGTCAGCTTGGAAACAACAGCTAATCCATTGGCAAAATCATTGCCGCGCGCCTTAATGATAACGACGGGATCAGCCGCTAAAGGGCTGGTATCGATCGCCGTTACGAAAATGGAATGAGGTGTACTATCAATCGCTGGAATTTTTCCATACGGACGTGTACGCAAGGACGTCCACAGGCCTGATGCCAACAGATTTTCTTTAACTTGTTCCGCTGTTAAATCATTTAACTTGGACTCTTCATATTTTGTGAATGACTCTTCCGCATTTCCTTGCAGTTCAATCACAACAGATTGTAAAGCCCGTTTAGCACCCCGATTGATGACTTTCACAACGCCCGCTCCAGGCGAAGTAAAATTAACGCCAGGATTTTTCTTGTCACTGAAGAGTATCTGGCCTAGTTTGACCGTATCCCCTTCACTGACCATCATAGTAGGCTTCATGCCTACATAATCCATCCCCAGGACGGCAACGGACCCAACCTCATTGCCATCCTCAATAACTTGTTTGGGCCCCCCAGTTATGGGCAAGTCCAAACCTTTTTTAATAGTAAATTGCATAGTTAATAAGCCTATTCTCCAAGCAATGCTGTAAAACTTTCCCCCTATTTTAAGAACGGCAAAACAAGAGGCATATTAAGACATAAAACAGCGGCATTACACCATAAAATCAAGCTTTTCTCAACAAAGACCGACTGATACTGTATGCTTTTATTGCACAATATAATCAAATTATTTTTGTATATTAGAATATATTAAAATACAAATTCCATTACATATACCCTCTTGTTTTCCCGATGTTAATGTTATGTTATAAACCCATTACAAACCGCTAAAACACCTAAAAGCCAATAGAACCGATCCACCTTGCCTATGAACTGCATGATAACATCGAACAACCGGCACGTTTCCTTGCCCAATCCGGACGCTTTGCAGCAAACGCTTCCTTACCGACCTGTTCATCATACGGATGCCGCAGCAACTGCAGTAACTCATCAATCATTGAATAGTCGCCCTGCCCGGCTTTGTCGATAGCCAATTGAGCCATGTAATTTCGCAGCACATACTTAGGATTGACGGAATTCATGCGCACTCTTCTATTCTGATCCGGCGTTTCTTCCTTCTGGATTCGCCGCATGTAATTTCTTAACCAATGACCAATGCGCTCTCTATATTGAGGGGTTAATTGCTCCGGCACATAATAAGCTTCCATCAGCGGCATTATCAGTGTTTCATCGCTGACATCCTCAGGCGGTCTATTATCGATCTTCATCGTGGCCAGCTTGCGATAGAAAATAGTCATATCCGTTTCAACCAACTGTAATATAGCCAATAATTCCGTGCTTAATGAATTGTCAAAGGCTCTCAAGCCCAACTTACTGGCCATCATATCCCGCCAGCCTTTCTCAAAGCTTTCAGCATAAACATTGATCGCCTGTTGCATCAGATCAGCTTGTTCGATCAACGGATAAATGGCATTGGCCAATTGCGCCAGATTCCAGAAGGCGATCTGCGGCTGATTGCCGAAACGATAACGGCGCACTGAGACATCGGTCGTGTTGGGCGTCCAGTCAGGATCATAATCCTCCAACCAACCATAAGGCCCATAGTCAATAGTGAGCCCGAGGATAGACATATTGTCAGTATTCATGACGCCGTGAACGAATCCCACACGCTGCCAGTGCACAATCATCTCGGCTGTCTTGCGGCAGACTTCTTCAAACCAGGCCAGATAAACCGCTGGCGAAGGCTCGCCTAAATGCGGAAAGTCAGTTCGAATCGTGTAATTCACCAACTCTTTAAGCAGTTTGATATCACCGCGCGCTGTACAAATCTGAAAACTGCCGAAACGCGTAAAGGAAGGGGCCACCCGGCACACGACAGCTCCCGGCTCAGCCTTTGGATTGCCGTCATAGAACATATCCCGAATCACGCTTTCACCGGTCAATGTCAAACTCAAAGCCCGCGTGGTCGGCACACCCAGATGATGCATAGCCTCGCTGCACAAAAATTCGCGTACTGACGAGCGCAGTACAGCCAGACCGTCCGCCGTACGCGAGTATGGCGTAGGGCCGGCGCCTTTGAGTTGCAAAATCAACCGCTGTCCTTGACGATTGAGGACCTCGCCCAGATTGATAGCCCGCCCATCGCCCAGTTGCCCTGCCCAATTACCGAATTGGTGCCCACCATAACAGGTTGCATAGGGCTCCATGCCCACCGACAATCTGTTGCCTGTAAATACCTCAGCAAAATAATCCGATTCGCAAACTTCCGGAGTCAAATCCAGCCGATCTGCAACTTCTCTGGAATAGGCAATCAGTTTTGGCTTGACGACCTTAGCCGGCAACACACGGGAATAACAGGCGCCAATTACCTGACGGCGATTATTTGAAACATCAGGGTCGCCAGGCAACTCGCGGATAAAACGATTATCAAACAGCAACGCATCAAGGTGAGTAATTTTTGGCATGGAATTCATATTGAAATATCAATCGCAAAAAAGAAAAAAGAATCATGAACTTTTCTAATTATTTTTTCTTACAAAATTAAAAACATAAGCTATTTTATTGAATATTAATAATATTTAAAAATAACTTATTGCTTGCAATAGCAATAATTTTAGAAATCGTCCTTGATCTGAATACCTGTAAAATCCACAAATTTTGTGCAGACAGAATTAAAGAATATGCTTATATGATCAATTAGGCATGAACCTTAAGAAATTCTTGACATTAAACTCATAATTAATTGAGGCCGCGCATTATCTTTGTAAAGAATATTAACGATAATCTAATAACAACGCGGATTTTTGTAATTATGCAAACAATGCATACAATTGCATTGCTCTCAGGAAGCGCGTAACTCTTCATTAAATGAAAAGTTAGTATAAAATTATGTTAACTTCGTCACCATTCCTTACTCATAGTGAACTAATACTTGGAAATTAGTTAAACATCGCGTGACATACATTAACTCACAGGCACGCCGCTAAGATAAATTAAATATACCTTATTGTTTTTACGGGCATTTTCTAATAAAAAAAATGCACTTAACCGGAAATTTCAAGCCAATTCCGGCGGTGATATATAGTTCACTTGGGATTTGGCTAAAAATTACTTCCTAAAATTTGAATCTTGCATAGGATTTGCTGACCAAGAGTAGGCGCTTTAAGCGACGCAGTGAAGCGCATTACTCGCGGACAATGCGCCTCCTTTCGGCTGCGCTCAGGATAGGCCTTACGCCGGCACATCCTGCTATTAATCAGGGAAATTATTTACGACCGAATCCTTGGTATAATGTGGATTCAAATTTCACTTATATTATCGATTAGTAAAAGCAACTCGCAACCATGCGTTAACTATTGATTTCATTAAAAAACCAGATTCTCTATTACTAAACGTGAAATTTATTCGACTTATTTTATTGCCATTCCTTTTGTTTTTCGTATCTGAAATCAGTTACGGACGACATTCCGCCATTGTTATCGATGCCGATAACGGCAACATATTGCACGAAGTAGAGGCCAACCAGCGCTGGTTCCCGGCATCCCTGACAAAAGTCATGACACTTTACATGACATTTGATGCTTTAAAAGAAGGGCAAATTAGTCTGCATGATACTTTGACTGCTTCCTGGCATGCGGCACGGCAGCCTAACAGCAAACTAGGCCTGAGGCAGGGAGAGACATTGACTGTCAGGGATGCTATCTTAGCCGTAATCACACGCTCGGCGAATGACGCAGCGGTCGTTCTTGGCGAAGAGCTGGGAGGAACCGAAGAAAACTTCGGTGCAATGATGACTGCAAAAGCACGCTCATTAGGCATGAGCAGCACTCGATTCATGAATGCGACCGGGCTTCCTAATGATTTGCAAGTCACCACCTCGCGGGATCTTGCGATTTTGGCATGGCGGATCCAGCGCGATTTTCCTGTTTATTATCAATTTTTTTCTGCTCAAAGTTTCGATTACAAGGGCACCACTTTGCGCAGCATCAATGCTTTCGTGAAGAATTATCCTGGCGCTGAAGGCATGAAGACCGGCTTTACCTGCGGATCGGGCTATAACCTGATGGCATCAGCGCATCAGAATGGTCAACGACTGATCGGCGTAGTATTAGGAGGAATGACCAGCAAGGAACGCTATCAGCTAATGACTCAGATCATGGATGCCAGCTTTGCCAAAAGATTTAGCGATAATCCATCAAGAGATATTTATTCCATACAAACCAGCTCATTCAGCCCTCCGCCTTATCAACTTGGTTGCGGCAGCCACCGGGCGACATCAAGTCTGTTAGCGCAAGGCGACGACATTAGCAGGCATATAAGTCATGCCACGCACTCCAGAAAGACCCATCACATCAAGCGCGTGAACAAAGTCAAGCATACGAGAAAAGCCGCGCACATAAGCAAAACCAAAAGCGCTGCCAAAACCAGAAAGGTAAGCAGAACCAAAACCGCTTCTAAAGCAAAAAGCGCAACTAAAACAAAGACTGCGGCCAAAACAAAAAACGCGAGCAGAATCAGGAAAACAAATAGCTAGGTCCGCCCGCTGGAATTCGCAAGGAAGCGAAAAAAGTATCTATCAGGACTTACGCAGTCTGCCTGTTCAACTACCGCAACAAGCGGTTTTAAAACCTGTAGGGAGGGGCGGCTTCAGTCGCCCATTCGAGTATAAAAGGCGACTGAAGCCGCTCCCACAGGCTTGCGTAAGTCCTGTCTATTATGAGATCGCCCCTAAAGCAAGGGCTCGTAACACAGGTTCGGAAAGGTCGGATAAATAGAACGGATCAGTTTTGACGGAGCGTTAGTTCAGCAATGCATTAAGAATGCGAAACCTAAACATACCCTTGCGGATTTCTGCATTGCCAGTTCCAGGTATCTGCAACCATATCATCAAGATTTTTCTCTGCCTTCCAGCCAAGTTCTTTGTACGCCAACTCAGCATTGGCGAAATATTCGGGAAGATCCCCTGCTCTGCGCGGGCCGATTTTATAATTTACTTTCCGTCCCGTTACTGCTTCGAAAGTTTTTATAATGTCGAGAACGCTATAGCCTCTGCCCGTACCGAGGTTATAAGCCTTGCAGCCGCCTGACTTGAATTTTTCGCCCTGTAACGCTTCCAGCGCCTTGATATGGCCTTTAACCAGATCAACCACGTGAATATAATCTCTGACACCAGTACCGTCCCGGGTCGGATAATCATCGCCGAAGACGGATAACTGCGCCAATTTACCGATCGCCACTTGCGAAACGTAGGGCATCAGGTTATTGGGAATACCGTTGGGATCCTCGCCGATCAAACCGCTCTCGTGTGCACCGATCGGATTAAAATAGCGCAGCAAGGCAATTTTCCAGGGTGATTGCGCTCCGTTGATTGCATCGGCCGCCGACAGGTCGCGCAGAATCTCCTCAATCATGAGTTTGGATCGGCCGTAAGGATTGATCGCGCCCAGAGGAAAATCCTCGACATACTGCACAGAGGTAGATTCACCATAAACGGTCGCGGAAGAACTGAACACCAACTGCTTAACGTTGGCTTCGGCCATCGCTTCAGCCAGTACCATCGTGCCGTATACATTATTATGATAATAACTTAACGGCTGCCTGCACGACTCGCCCACGGCCTTTAATCCGGCAAAATGCATGACGGCGCCGATGGGTTCCCGGTCAAAAATTTCTGTTAATGCCTTCTTGTCACGAATATCGGCTTCGTAAAACTGTAGCGTTTTACCGGTTATTTGCTCCAGCCGGCGCAAAGGCTCCACTTTGCTATTGGATAAGTTATCGACGACGACAACCTGATAGCCGGCCGTAAGCAATTCAACACAAGCATGGCTGCCAATATAGCCAGTCCCGCCAGTGACCAATATCGTTTGTCCATTCATGCCTGCGACCTCTCGTTAGTCAATTTTTTTCAACTTTATTAAATGCAAGCGCCGATTATCGGCCCTGATCACTTCAAACCGCAGATTGTCTACAACCAGGCTTTCGCCTTTTTTAGGCATATGCTCCATCTGGCTGACAATGAATCCGCCAACGGTATCGTACTCGTCAGTTGCCAGGTGTGTGGAGAAATACTCATCGAATTCTTCTATCGGCGTTAAAGCTTTTATCATGAACTCGTTTTCATTACGCTGGGAGATATATCCTTCATCTTCCTCCTCATCATATTCGTCTTCGATTTCACCGACAATCTGCTCTAACACGTCTTCAATGGTGATCAAGCCTGCCGCCAAGCCGTATTCATCTATCACGATGGCCATATGATCTCGGTTAGTACGGAATTCTTTCAGTAAAACGTTCAGACGCTTGCTTTCCGGGACGAAATTGACCGGACGCATGATTTCTTCAACTTTAAGATGCTTATTCTGCAAGGCATGCGCCAAAAGATCTTTCGCCAATAAAATACCGACGACTTTGCTGCGGTCATCTTCAATAACCGGAAAACGTGAATGCGCTGATTCCAAAACCAGCGGAAAGATGGTGTTGAGCTCGGCATCGCGCGGCACTACTACCATTTGGATACGCGGTATCATGATATCCCTGACACGCATCTCAGATACTTGTAAAACCCCTTCAATCATGGACAAAGCATCGGTATCCAACAATCGTTTTTCCCTAGCTTCTCTCAAAATTTCAAGAAGGTCATCCAGATCCTGCGGCTCCCCGGTCAGCAGATGGCTTATTTTATCAACCCAACTCTTCTGCGGGGAGTTTCTACTTGGGGGTTGCTCATCATTCATGTTTTTATCACCTCAATATAAGGATTATTTATATTCAATTTTTTGAGAATTTCTATCTCTTTGCCTTCCATCAGTTCGGCTTCGTCATCATCAATGTGGTCATAGCCCAACAAATGCAATACACCGTGCACAACAATATGCGCCCAATGGTGACCTAGCGGCTTATGCTGTTCGCTCGCCTCCCTGACCACAACCGGCGCACAAATCACCAGATCGCCCAACAAATTCAATTCAATGCCATCCGGCACTTCAAACGGAAAACTGAGAATGTTGGTAGGCCCTTTTTTATGACGGTATTGTTCGTTGAGCAGAGCGCTTTCCGCCTCATCGACAATACGGATGACAATTTCGGTGTCCTGATTGACATCTTCAAGCGCTGCATCAACCCATGCCTGAATTTGCGCCTCATCCGGCTGGCCTTCCGATTCAAAAACGCGCTGGATGTCTATCTGGTTCATCAATTCGCCTTGTGCTTGTTCTCATACGTTTCATAAGCAGAAACGATACGTTGCACCAGGGGATGCCGTACGACATCCCTCGCATTGAAAAAAGTAAAGCTGATGCCTTCAACATCCTTCAAAACCTCAAGCACATGCCTTAAGCCGGACATTTTTTCGGAAGGCAAATCAATTTGCGTCACATCGCCCGTCACTACGGCAGTCGAGCCGAAACCGACACGGGTCAAAAACATCTTGATCTGTTCCGTAGTCGTATTTTGCGCCTCGTCCAGAATAATGAACGCATCGTTGAGCGTCCGGCCGCGCATAAACGCCAGCGGAGCCACTTCGATAACGCCGCGGTCGATCATTTTTTCAACACGCTCAAAACCGAGCATTTCATACAGGGCATCATAAAGAGGGCGCAAATACGGATCGACTTTTTGCGCCATATCGCCGGGCAGGAAGCCGAGTTTCTCGCCGGCTTCCACGGCTGGACGCACCAGGATGATTTTTCTGACCTTCTCGGTTTGCAGCGCTTCAACCGCACAGGCTACAGCCAGATAGGTCTTGCCGGTCCCGGCAGGACCGACGCCGAAGTTGATGTCATGCGACATAATTTTTCGCAGATAATCCTGTTGATTGGCTCCTCGGCCTTTCAAGATGCCGCGCTTGGTCTTGATCAGGACATTCGGTTTATCCGGCTCTTCAGGCGCCGCCAGAATCTGTTCTATAGAAGCGTCCTGCATGGCCAGATGGATCAATTCGGATGTCAGCGGTTCTCTTTCAGTGCTTTCGAACAATTTCTGCATGACTGCGCAAGCCGCTTTTACTGAACTGTCAACGCCGGTCACTTTGAAATGGTTACCGCGATTGGCGATTTCAACCTGAAGGCGGGCTTCAATCTGCCGCAAATGAGAATCGAACTGACCACAAAAATTAGAGAGCCTGACGTTATCGGCAGGCAACAGGGTAATTTCCTGAGTTGTCATAACAGTCAATAATTAATTGTGTTGGATAATTTTATCGACAGAAGTATCCACAATACGTCCTCGCAAAGAGTTGGCCAGCGCTTCGGTAATCAATACATCGACAAACTGCCCTGCCAATCTGGGATGGGCAATGAAATTGACGACGCGGTTATTTTCGGTTCTGCCTTGCATCTGTAACGGGTTCTTTTTTGATTGTCCTTCGACTAAAACGGTCTGCACGGAATTGACCATGCTATCTGAAATCGCGGCAGCCATCTCATTGATGCGCTGCTGAAGGCGGTCGAGACGCTGTTTTTTAACTTCCTCAGACACATCATCAGGCATATCGGCTGCTGGTGTTCCGGGGCGCTGGCTATAAACGAAACTATACGATAAATCGAAACCGATTTCTTCGATAAGCGTCATAGTTTCTTCAAATTCAGCCTCGGTTTCACCCGGGAAACCGACAATAAAATCCGAAGACAGATAAATATCAGGCCTTGCTTCGCGCAATTTGCGAATTTTTTCGATGTAATCGGCGCGCGTGTAGCCACGCTTCATCAGCTTTAATATGTGATCGCTGCCGCTTTGCACGGGCAAATGCAGATGATCGACGAGCTTCGGGATTTCAGCAAACGCTTCAATCAGGCTGTCGGTAAATTCAGCCGGATGAGATGTCGTAAAGCGGATGCGGTCTATGCCGTCCACGGCCGCGACATAGTGCAGCAATAAAGCGAAATCGGCGATATCGCCATCATCCATCTCGCCGCGATAGGCGTTGACATTCTGGCCCAACAGATTGATCTCGCGCACGCCCTGCGCTGCCAGTGCTGTGATTTCGGCAATCACATCATTCAAAGGCCGGCTGATTTCTTCTCCGCGCGTATAGGGAACTACGCAGTAAGTACAATACTTGCTGCAACCCTCCATAACAGACACGAACGCTTTCGGCCCTTCGGCTCTGGGTTCGGGCAAGGCATCGAATTTCTCTATTTCGGGGAATGACACATCAACCACGCGTTCATGTTTCGTGCGTGCTTGTTCAAGCAACTGCGGCAGACGGTGCAGGGTTTGCGGACCAAAGACGATATCGACATAAGGCGCGCGTTTCTGAATGGCGGCCCCTTCCTGGCTGGCTACGCAACCGCCGACACCGATAATGACATCGGGACGCTTGTCTTTAATTTTGCGCCATTTGCCTAAGGCTGAAAATACTTTTTCCTGTGCTTTCTCGCGTATCGAACAGGTATTGAGCAATAAAACATCGGCCTGTTTCGGATCATCTGTCAGTTCAAGACCGTGTGAAGCCTTAAGTACATCCCGCATTTTATCGGAATCATACTCATTCATTTGACAACCATTGGTCTGAATATAAAGTTTTTGAGTCATATTTTGTATTGGTAAATCACCCGGAAATAAAAAGCCCGGAATCAACCCGGCTTTATTTTGCGATGAAACGGCGATTCATGCGCCCGATAATAAAAAAACCCTTGAACATTAACAAGAGCTTAACGAAAAGCGGACATTATAACCTGAATAGCGTTTAAACAAGAAACTCGTACCATGACCAATCATCGTTCCGGATTCAATTACCTTTTAAGACTATTTAGCAAAGCAACAATTCAATCCAATGCAACACCTTTCCGGAGCCGGCCGATTGCAGATGGTTCAGGCAGCCTATGTTGGCCGTCACAATGAGATCAGGCTCATTCGCCTGAAGCGCCTGCAGTTTATTATGCAATAATTGCCGGGATAAAGCCGGCTCCAGCAAGGAGTAAACACCCGCAGAACCACAGCAAAGATGCGCGTCGGCGACGGCCGTCAGCCGATAACCGACTTTTTCGAGTATCGCTTCCACAGTTCCGGTTATTTTTTGCCCGTGTTGTAGCGTGCAAGGCGATTGAAAGGCAACTTTTCTGCCATCGCCTTTAAATTGGGACAGGTCCTCCAACATTAGCACGACGCTGACATCCTTGACCAGTGCCGAAAATCGCATTGCTTTTTCAGCGTAATCATGGTCATGCCTTAATAACTCACCGTAATCTTGCACCATGACGCCGCAACCGCTCGCTGTCATGACAATGGCTTCCGCGCCTTGCTCAATATAAGGCCAGCAGGCATCGATGTTTTTACGCGCAAACGCCAGCGCTTTTTCATGATCGGACAAATGGTAATCCAAAGCGCCGCAGCAACCGGCTGCCCTCACTTGAATCAATGAAATACCCAGTTTATCCAGAACTCCGGCTGTTGCCGCATCAATTGACGGCGCCAGCGCTTGCTGCACACAGCCCGGCATGATCAGCATTTTCCGGGCATGAACCGCTTCAGGCCAATCAGGGACTTTTGTTCTGTCTGGGATTTTATTTTTTAGCGTTTGCGGCAAAACCGGCCTGATCAGCCGAACGCCATGCAGCAAAGCGCCGAAACGGTTCCGATAAGGCAAGACCGCTTTGATCAATCCCCGCAGTATTTTCTGCCCGGCTGCGCGCCCTACCCGCTCATCCAGCATAACCCGTCCCAGATCAAGCAAGCGTCCATAGCGAACACCCGAAGGACAGGTCGTCTCGCAGGACCGGCAACTCAGGCAGCGATCCAGATGCTGTTGCGTTATGCGCGTGACGGGCTCGCCTTCCAGCATCTGTTTTAACAGATAAATCCGCCCGCGCGGACCGTCGAGCTCATCGCCTAATAATTGATAAGTCGGACAGGTTGCATTACAAAAACCGCAATGCACGCAGGCGCGCAAGATCCCCTCCAGCTCGTCGTGCTCGGGCTTTTTCTTGACGAATTCGGCCAGATTAGTCTGCATTTACCAATCCCTGTACATTCTGTTCGGATTGAAGATGCCTGAGGGATCGAACGCCTGCTTTATGTTCCGGTTGAGCTCTTGCAGCTTGCCGCTTAACGGCTGAAAGACATCGCCGGTACGGTCCGTGCTTCGGAACAAAACCGCGTGCCCCTGCGCGTTTTCAGCAGCCGAAAAAACGCGTTGCGCCGGTTCTTCCGACTTCAACCAGCGCTGACCGCCGCCCCAGTCATAAAGCCAGGCGCCGGCCAGATCCAGTTCTGCGGCGGCGGGAGGCACGACGATGCGCCATAAGTTCATGTCGCCTTGAAAGAAATCAAGGCGCTGCTCGTTTAGATGCCGCCAAAACGAATGATCAGTCATAGCCTTATTGCCGCCCAGTTTACCGGCGGACGCTTTGACTGCTTTTTCGCCGCCGGATAACCTGACATATAAAATGCCGTCATAGTAACTTAAGCCGGAAACCGGCAGCGATTGCGAAGCCAGTTCCGTCATCTTACTGATCGCAGCGACAATATCCAGTTCGAAGCAGATCGTCTGTTCAAGCGCAGGCAACGGCAGCACTTTCAGGGAAACTTCCAACAACACGCCCAGCGTGCCCATGGCGCCGACCATCAGGCGCGATACATCGTAACCGGCCACATTTTTCATGACCTCGCCGCCGAACGATATGATTTCCGCCTTGCCGTTGATGAGCTTGCAACCCAGGACGAAATCCCGTGCCGCTCCGGTAAAAGGACGCCTCGGCCCGGACAGTCCGCAAGCGAGTGTCCCTCCCAAGGTTGCCTGATCCGAGAAATGCGGCGGTTCAAACGCCAGCATTTGGCCTTGTTCTGCCAGGGTTTGTTCTATCTCCGACAAGGGTGTGCCGGCGCGGGCGGTAATGATCAGCTCGGAAGGATGATAATTAACGATGCCTTGATGCTGCAGGGTACTTAACAGCAACCCTGCCGTTTCCCTGCCGAGAAAAGCCTTGCTGTTGCCGCCGACAATCTTCAAGGGTGTGCTGGCGTCAACAGCATGCCGGACGGCCTGCTGCAGAAATGCTTCACTTGTGCCCTGCATCTTCTATAGCTGGCTTACTTTGGCGACAACGCCGAATTTGGGATGATCCAGATAATGAACCTCGTTCAGTTTAATGCGTCTGTTTTCATTTAAGCGGTAAACAAGCGCTTCATTGTTAATCTGGGCGGGCGTGTATTCCAGGTCGACAACCAACTGCAGCGTCTGGCCGCGCTGGATGTGAACAAAGCCGTTCAATCCCCCTTCAGCGCTCTGGATATGAACAGGACTGCCCGATGCGCCTTCTGCAACGGTCTGAAGCCAGGCGACATGCATAACAGGCGTATAAACGGGATCTTTCGATAAGGCCGCATAAGCATTGCCAAGCGATAGCGTATCGGCTTTTTTATAAGCTGACAATTCAGTCAGGTCGGCCGGCCATTCAATTTGGCTCTCTGTTTGCTCAAATACCTCGGTATTAGGCATATTCTGAGCAAAAACTATCAATTCAATCTGATAATCATGAGGCTCGGCACAAATTTGGCTACTAAAGAAACTCAGCAATATAGCTAAGCCATAAGCCATCAGTTTTCCCATCCTTGCATTTCTATCATTCAATAGCGGCATTTATCAGTTTAATCCGAAAATGTTTTAACTAAATCGAAGATATTAAACCTATCGACAGTTTACATCCAGCCTGATGAATGTCTGCAAGGAATTTATTCCCCTTCTGCGGTCACTGATTTGACCACTCTTTTAGTGCCTCTGCCGATCGATTTGGCCGCATCGCGCGTGCCGTGGCCGATCTCTCGGGTCACATCGCGCGTAGTATGCCCTATGGTTCTGCCCGCTTCCTTAAACTCGGCGCATGCCGATAGATGCAGACAGCATGAAATGGCGATTAGTATTTTTTGAAAGTTTATAGCGGGCAGGATCATTTATTTTCAATAGCCACGCTCAAGGTCATTTATCTCTTTCAGTATGCCGTCCTCAAACAATAGGCGCTGCTTAAGCCGTCTCGGTCCGAAATTGTAAATCCACTCATGGATGATAACCTGCTGAAAGCCTTCAATTTCAAGCGAACCGCCCGGATGTCGTAAACGCTCTCCCCTATAGCCTATCCGCTCATCCATGTATTCGGGTTCGCCGCATTTTTGCAGAACCTCTGTCTCATGATCACCTCTCTCGATGACCCACTTCCCGCATCTCATGGCTGCATTGGCCGTGCCGGCAAAAATGAGAAAACCAAACAGCAGCAATATTTTTTTCATCCTGATTATCCATAAAGCTTAAAGGTAACTAATCTTAACTTCATCCGATGAACAGGAGATGAATAATCTCTACAAACCAGATCGGTTCAGACTATTCCTCAAACGGTATTGCACCCGTTTGGCCTGAGCGCATGCCCGGCTTTTTGGAGAGCCGATATAACCTGTTCCGCAGTGATGCTTGTTGTACATTCGAATGCTCTGGCCGTATTTTTATGGTCCGGGCACCAGTTCCAGTCGCCGGGATCGAGTCTGTACCTGTTGAAACATCCGCTGCATACCGGCTCATCCGGGGAAATCCTGATGCAGTCTTTCATTTCGGAATAAGGATATGAAAATCCGCTAATCAGACAAGTCGGACATCCGACAGCCCAGGACAGCCAGCTTAGCCCGCTGCCGATTCCTATAAACAGCTTTGCATGCTTCAGATAATTGATAATCTGTTCGAGAGGACCTTCCGGAATATAAATAATTCCATCCGGCGCTTTATTGTTCATGTGCTCATGCCCCTCTTTCGACAAAAGCACGACCTGATAGCCGCTATCATTCAGAACCCGGACGGTTTTCTCCCATCCCGTCCTGTTATTCCAGTACTTGGCCTGGGCTGTGGAATGAACGGCAATGCAGACATAGTCCTGAGCCATGGGCCGAGGCAAATCCACTTCTTTGATGCGAGGCCGGTTGCCTGAATAATCCAGGCCGAGAATGTCGGAAGCCGTTTCGCCCAAAGGTTGTTCACGAAAATTTCTGACATTCTTGTTGTAATCGATATTCCCATAGGCATCATAAAACCATCCGAGACGATACATGGCATACAAGTCACTCACGACTACGCCGGGTTCAACGAATTCAATTTCAGGATATTTTTCCGCGAACAAATCGTTCATAAAGGTCGAACAGACCATTTGGCACGCATGTTTTTCCCTGAATTCTTCTACTGAATGCAGCCATGCCAGCGTATCGCCCAGTGCTTTAGATTCCAAGGCAATATAGACTCTCTGGTCTTTACAATCATAAACATGACTGAATACCTGGGCATTATCGGATTTTCTGAAAATATTGATTTTCCATTTCGTAAAATAGCTTCGCGCTGTGCGAATCCATTGGTTGTTCTGTATTACGCCCTGATGCACGACTTCATCGTTTGCCGTATCAATAAACTGCACTAAATAGAATTCATGAACGTTGCCAATTATTTCGATCGACGCACCGTCAATAAAACTGAAGCGGCAGATATTCACCGGCAATTCTTTCCGGAAATTGAATTGTTTTTTGCGTTTGCTTTTGCCCATAGTGAACAAATCCGGCGATTGTTGGGCGATTCGACAGCGACCTCTATCCGTGCTGTTTACAATGCTCTCGAACGCGAGAAAATGCGTCATCCGCGTTTGCAATCTCAAGGATAGGTACGGATGACGCGATCTTTACAGATTTATAAAATTATTTTGCCATATTGATGCTTTGTAAAACATAATCAAGAGTAATTTCCAGATTACTTTCTCCGGCCGATGTTCCATCGCAAGTTGTAGTAGGTTTAGCCTCCCTGACTTTCCACTCCTCGACATTATTCGGATTTTTTTCCATCACGACATTGTAATGTCCGGCGAAGATTGTCTGTTGTACGTCGACGCAAGGAATCACCAACAGGCTATCGTCAAAACTAACCCTCACTTTCTTGCTCACTTTCTTGCGCAGGTCATAATCTATCGTGACTTCCAATGTTTTGCCAGTTCCATCCTCGCCTTTGAACACCGAAACGCTCGGCATGCCGATGGCGGCCAGCACATCGTCGGTATCGATATCATCATCAAACGGATTTTCACAGATCGGATCCGTTGTGCGCTCAGCGCGTTTAAGCTTCCAGTCAAAGCCGCTGCCATCGCCGGCCAAGCTCATCAATACGTTGTAACGTCCATCAAATGGAGAATTTCTCACATCAACACAAGGGATGACCAATAATTTATCACTAAAACCGGCTACAACTTTTTTCCTGGGATCAATGTCGCCTGATGCGCCGTTTGTACCTGACGTGCCATTCGTACCTGACAGGCCGCTTGTACCTGATGTACCATTTGTACCCGATGTGCCATTTGTACCTGATAGGCCGCTTGTGCCTGATGTGCCATTTGTACCCGATGCGCTCGATGAACTGATTCCATCATCAGGCACATCCTTCGCAAATAAAGGTGTAGTTGCGGCTAAAGAACCGGCTATTAGTATCGCTATATTGCTGCTCATTTTCATAAATGCCTCCTCATAAAAGATAAATTTCGAGCTAAGAATCACTTAATTGGAGTTTTTGTCAGTTCAAATACTCAATAGTTGATCCCTTGAAAACGCTAAAGGTTCAATTTGATATCGAGTTAAATTAAATAGTGACTTTTTGAGAGTGTGTTGCGAACTTCTGAAAAATGCCGGCAAGAAATTCCGATCCGAGATAGATTGTGCGGCAACTGTACGGATTCCCGACTGAAAGCCATTGAACAACCACCCGATCGCATAGTCGAAAATTTTATTTCCAGAAGGTGTGTCAATCATGTTCGCACATGACTTTAAATGGCACTTCATTCGCGACCTAAGCGTTCTTCTTGTTGCCTTGTGTCTGCCTTTGACAGCCTCTTATGGACAAGACGAAGAGCTTGTCGAGCCGTTTCCAACGCCTTCAACCCACCAGGATGGCGCCAGCTGGCCATCGGCAGAGCAAACGCAAGTTCCTGAAGGTACCTTCGCTGTTCAACTTGCTGAAGCGTTAAAGCTTGGCCCTATTTCTGGCGGAACAAAAGCCGAAGAACTATTGAGCAATCTGGGCATAAAACCTTCAAATGGGTGGGTTTCGGAGCGCCCGATCACTCCGGTCGTGCTAAATGATATCGAGAAGGGAATTTCCGCCGCCAGCGATCAAAAGAAAATCGCTCTCAAAAAGGATCAGGCGCTGAAGCTTTTCGGTGATATCAAGGCCAAGCTTGGATTAAATGTTAATCCAAGCCCGGAAACTCTCGTTGACCAGACACCGGGCAATAGGGTGATCTACCGCTATACCGATGCAGAAGGCGTGATTCACTTTACCGATGTATATGATTCCATACCGGAAGAATACCGGAAGAATGTAACAAAGAACTCTGAATGAGCCCTCCATGGACACAGGCAGCGGCGCTGCAAAAACACCCGAACCTCATTTTAATTCAGTAAATACTTGCCCGCAAAGAGAGGCAATTATGAAAAAGCGAGTTATATCTTCGTTGGCCATAATTGGGCTTGCCTTTATGATTCAAAGCTGCGCTTTCTATGCTCAACCTTATGGGCAGGTAGGATTTTACGGCGGAGATGGCCCTTATTACGGTTTTGGCTTGGGTTTAGGGTCTTATAGCTATTATCCTTACCGCCCGTATAGTTATTATGGGTATCGCCCTTATGGCTATCATCCTTATTATTATGGCCACAAGCCATATCGATACTATCAATATGGCCCCAGAAATTACGGTTGGGGAAGCCCCAACAGAGGCAGCGGCCGCAGCAGAGGATTCAGCGGCGGGGGCTTTGGCGGCCTAAGGCGGCGTTGATATTAAGATCAATGTGCAAACACATGCCTCACGATGGCTCTAATTTAATTAATCCCATGCTCAAAATATACGCTTCTCAAGTAAGGAAGTGCCCATTCCCTGGAAAAAGATCGTTCCTTAACGGAGGGATTAAAAAATGTTGCGGACTTTAAAATCCTTAATGTTCATCTTTATACTCAACTCATGCTCGACAATGCCGGCAGGCCCCAGCGTATTGGTGCTGCCAGGCGACGACAAAGACTTTAACCAATTCCATGCTGATGATGTGGCGTGCAGGCAGTACGCCAACGAACTGATCACGGCGCCGCAAAAAGAACCCGACTCTAAAGAGGAAGGCCAGCAAGGTTATGACATCGGCTATATCCAGTGCATGTATGGCAAAGGACATCAAGTTCCGTTGCCGGAAGAAATAGTATACGAGACCTTGTAGGAATGCATACGCCTCCAGCGTCGGAGGCGCCTCCACAAAAGTATTTTTTATTGATTTTGTACCAATAAATGATCAGTGAACGCGTTCAATTGCTGCAACAATTGACTGTGGGGAAACAAATTGCGCACACTGTAGAGCCGTTGTTTCGCAGACAGCAGCTGTTTTTGCGCCAGTAACGCCAAAATTTCCCGGCATTGCTGGTGAATCAAGAAATCACGGAAGACAAGTGCCAGCCCGGTTTTTTTAAAGCGCAGCGAAAGCGCCACAGCGCCGGCGCTTTGCCCGGCTTCGTTGTCCTGCCAGTGCTGTATCGCTTTGGACAGCCAGAACCGGGCGGATTGCTCGGCCGCTATCATGTTGCCTAAATCAGCCTGACATCGGGGGCATTGCGCCGCGCCGCCCAGGCGGGCATTGCAGCATGGGCAGCGTTCCATCAGGATTCCAGATAGTAGATAATGTCGTTCAATTGATCGACCGGCTCTTTCAGGCCTTCGATATCCTTGGCTTTGATGCACGCCGTTATAGTGCCGATCAAATCGACCATATCTTCTTTGTCCGTCTCGGAGACACGCTCAAACAAGCTTTCGGCTTTTGCCATCACACTGCGCGCGGCTTCGATTTCCGGCGCCGCCGGCTCTTCGAAAGGTGCCGGTTCGCCCAACTCATCAGGATTGTGTTCCAATTGCCCGAATAACGACGTGATGCGCTGCTTGGCGGTATCCAGTGTGGTGCTTTCAAAACGCGACAGGGCATTTTTAATGACGATTGATTTTTCCAGACCGGTGGCTTTTTCCTGCGCCGAAACGTGCAGAATGCCGTTGAGGTCCAGAGCCAGCGTCAGCGTTATCACGTTGCCGGCTGCCACATTTTGCAGACCTTCAACCCGAAACTCGCCTATGAGGGTATTATTTAAGGCATCGGGATCTTCGCCTTGATAAATGGCGACTTCAACGAATTCCTGACCATCATAATTGGTCATGAAGGCCTCGGTTTTGCGGTTCGGCAACACGCTGTTCTTATGAATGACCGGCACGAACATGAAAGGGTAAAACTCGCCGTTCAATGTGCCTATAGCGCTGGTGCCATAGGTGTACGGAGTCACGTCGACCAGCACCGTATCCACTTGCTCGCCGCTGATCATGGCCGCCTGAATGGCTGCCCCCATGGCCACGCATAAGTCAGGGTCGACTTCGCCGTGCGGTTCGAAACCGAATTCACTGAACAGGCGCTCCCGTACACAAGGGGTACGGGTGGAGCCGCCGACCAAAATGACTTCATCGATATCCGATGCGGTCAGTTTTGCCCCTTTCAGAGCGATGTGCACGGCATCCAGGGTAGAATTGATATAGTCCTCGATCATAGCCTCGTATTCCATCCGAGACAACTCAACCGACAAATGGACAGGCGATCCCTCATGTTCCAGCAGATACTCTTCCTCAATCTGTGCATAAGGCTGATCGGAAAGCAGGATTTTTGCATTTTCCGCAGCCCGGGCGATGCGCGCCATGGCTTTGCTGTGGTCGCGGGCGTCTACACGGCTGGTTTTCTGCAGATGCTTGAGCAGGTGTTCTATGATTTTCTGATCAAAGTCATCGCCGCCCAGGTGATTGTCGCCGTGGCTGGACAGCACTTCGACAACGCCGGACTGAATGTTGACCACGGACACATCAAACGTGCCGCCGCCCAGGTCATACACCAGCATGCGTTTGGCTTCGGACTGGCTGGCGCCGTAAGCCAGCGCCGCCGCAGTGGGCTCGTTAATCATGCGCACGACTTCCAGCCCGGCAATTTCGCCGGCCTCGCGCGTAGCTTGCCGCTGGGCGTCGGAAAAATAAGCCGGCACGGTGATAACGGCCTTGCCGATCGGTTGCCCGAGGTGCTTTTCGGCAATGGCTTTCAGGCGTTTGAGAATGATCGCGGAAATTTCCTGCGGCGCATAGGACTGGCCCGCCAATGGCACCTGGATGTCTTGCCCCATCAGGCGCTTGATGGATTTAACGGTGCGCTCCGGGTAAACCAGGTATTGGTTCTTCGCCGTTTCACCGACCAGAATGTTGCCGTGGTCATCGATGCCGACAAACGAAGGCAGGATTGTTTTGCCGTCGCCGGCGATAACCCTGACCTTCCCCTGCTCGACAACCGCAACTTCCGAATTGGTAGTGCCTAAATCGATGCCAATGATGATGTCTTTCATAAGTGTTCCCTAGCGTTGATTTTTATTGACTTTAACTTCCGCCAGCCGCAGAACCTGATCCTGGAGCAGAAAACCTTTCCGCAGTTCCTCCAGCACGATGCCGTTTTCGAGCTTTGGGTCATAGCCTGTATCAATCGCACTCATGGTAACAGGATCGAATAACTGGCCAACACAATCTATCGGCCGAACCTGATACTGTCGCAGAAGCTGCTCGAAACGCCTGACCGTCATCGCCTGCCCTTCCCTAAAGTGCTTGATGAACCGTACGTCCTGGTCTCTGGAATGTTTGAACAGCGACGAGACCGGCCTGTAGTTTTGCAAGGCTTCCAGCCCTGCGGCCAGCCGATCATAGATTTCGACAATATCCAGCAGCACGGTGCGCATGATTTGACGCTGTTGTTGCTCCATTCGTTCAGCATGCACGGCAAGCTCCGCCGCCAGGGCTCTATTATCCTCCTGCACAGTGGCCAGCGCCGAGCTGAGCGTATCCAGCGCACTTTTAAACTGCCTGGATTCGGCCTTGACTTCCGCTTTCAAGCCCGCCATTTCGCTCAGCAAGGTGTGCAGGTCGGGCTGCTCCTGTGCGGTGAACGGCTCGAGCCGACTCTGTTCCAGATAATTGCGGAAGTCTTCGAGCAATTCGTTTTTCTGTGCGTCGGTGGTCATGATTTTCTAGCATGAGGTTTGGCGTCAAGGCGCATTGTCTCATCAAGTCCTGCGCGCAGCAGTTGTTTAAAGTGTTCCGGCCTGACCTGCGGGGCTTGCGTTACGTGCAGGGCTTGATCGAGCAATTCATCGAAGTCAGCGGTCGGGACACTGAACAAGGTATGGCTCAGCCGGCTTTTGTGGTCCTTTATCGACAGATAAGCGTTATGTATCAGCTGGAACCGTTCCTGATCGCGATCAGGCGGATTGTCCTTAACTTTCTCTAAATAAGCCTGCTTGATTGCAGCATCGGTTGCGTCGGCTGCAACCTCAAGTATTTCGTAAGGGTTTTTCATGATGATTTACCGAGATTAAAAAGAGAAAAGCCGGATTTTTTGCTTACATTGAAGCACGCCAGGACATCCTCTACGCTGACATTGATGGCGATGCCTAAAGCATCTGCCGCTTTCACTACCATCAGCGCCGTGAATAGATCAGGATTTATCATGATAGCTTGCAGAACTTTGTCGCCATTCGCGCTGTTCAGCTCTTGAACAAGCCGTTCCGGCGATGTTTTCTTGGATAAGGATGCCAGCTTTTTATTGAGCTTGTGGAATGTCTCATAAGACAAATGGCCGAAAAGCTTATCAAACGGATCTTCCGGATTATTCTGTTCAGCCGAAGAAAACAGATTGTCGAGAAAGCGCATCGCTTTCACCGGATGCGCTTGGCGATAGCCGTCCAGGTAATGGCCGATCAGCATTGCGGCGCGATGATCCTTCTCCAGCCTGGCTTTTTCGCGATTGTCCTCCAGGCGCAATCGGTCAATAAAGGAGCAGTGTTCGGGGTCGCCGTCGGTCTCAGAATAAATCCCGTAATAGATCCAGATAGGCTTTTGCCAGCTGGACTGCGCCCGTTTCGAGCAATGGCGCAACAATTCGAAGTGCTTAATGCCGTCCAGCGTCTCGCATAACGCCAGCAGCAGGCTTTCAGCATAATCCTCCTGCTGCAGCGATTTTTTCAGGGCGGCCTTGATTTTCTCCAGCGCCTTGTGCAGTTGCCCCTGAGTGTCCGACTCCTGATCGTACCGCTTTAGCCGTTCAATCAACCGGGCCAGTTCCTGCGCCGATAGCACATGATCTTTTGCGGGCGGCAACTCCCGCAGAAGCGTCGCGACAGGCAGGCCCGTTAAAAGCGCTTCCATGGCGGCCTGAAAATGCATATTGACCGGGTCCGTATTGAGCTGGCTCAAAGCCTCGGTTATATGTTGCAAGCCCTGTCTTTTATCCTGGCTCGCAAAAACCAAAAGCCCCCGCATGAGCTGAGCCTGAAAGATATAACTTTTACCCAATTTCAGGCTTTCCGATTGCTGAATTTCATTTTCAACCGACGGATATGCCCTGCTCTGCAGCAGATTGCGCGCATGCGCTAAATGGCTTAAAAATAGCGCTTGTTTGGCAACCGTATTAAGCGGATCGATAGCTAGTATTTTCTGTGCATATTGACCGGCTTCTTCAGGGGCCTTATCGCGCATGGCTGCCTGAAGCGCCAGAGTCAGCACGTCAAGGTCCCGCAGGAACCGGGCGAGGGCTTTGCCCAGCCATTGTTTAAAGGTGCCGGCTGTGTCCGGGAACTGACCGTAGTAGCCCAGGATCTGCAGATAGCTGCCTTGATCGTCAGGATCATGCTCCAGGCTTTCAATCAGCAACTGGATTTTTTCCTCGGCATCTGGCTGATTTTCCGCAATATGGCGCAAAATCAACGCTATTTTCAAGGCATTGCCGGAGCCTTCCCTTGCCAGGACTTCCATGCATTGCCGCCAATGATATTCGGCATCGTAACTGTTGTCTTCACGCTCGCAGGCCAGAGCCGTTAACCGGTTTTGTTCGAATTCACCGATCGGGCCGAAGGCGCTGTTGAAGTCCTGTTGGCCGGATGAATGCCGGACCAGCATGGCAAGACAGAAGCGCTGCGCCAGTTCCGAACCGCAGAGCGATCGGTAGTGAAGAGCCAGATCAAATTTCATCTGGTCGGACCAGTCATTTTTTTGCTGGCTTAACTGCCCGATAAGCTCGAGCTGCTCTCGCTGCAGCCCTGCTATTTTCCCGATAAGCTCACGTTGCTGAGGATTAAGCTTTAACATCTCCCGAACCAACGCTGAGCCTTTCAGAGTGCAGACCAGCAACAGGCCAGCGGCTTGCGCATAGGGAGAGTGAAGCGGGATTTTGGCCAGCGATGCCTGCGCTTCCCCAGGCGTGACGGATACTGCAGCCGCCGCTTTTAGCAATGTGCGGAAATCCCGGAATGCCGAACGGTAGGGCAGTTGTTTTAGCGCTTCATCCATGCCGCTCAGGTTGTTTTCCTGATAGGCCAGCAATGCCGTCTGCACGTTCGCTAAATGCGCTATAAAGTCGGAGTCTGGCGGCAAGACCTGCTGAAATTCAGGATGATCGGCAATAATCAGCAAGCCCAGCAAGGCGGCCAGTTCGGGATATTCTTTATCCAGTTGCCGGGCGGATAACTGCGCCAGGCATGGCTGAACCCGGGCTGAGTCTTTGATTTTAATTAGCCAGGTAATGTAGTGATCGTATTTCTCGTAAGGCGGCTGGGCATATTGGCTATAGTTTTCCCATGACGCCAGCGCTTTCTTGTACAGACCCTTTGCAGCAAACGCCAGGGCGCTTTGCAGGTAACAATAAGCCAATTGCCGACGCCACTCGCTGTTGTCGGCGCCCTGCAATAAATTTGTGTACAGCTCAATCGCTTTTTTGTATTTACCGGCGTTTGCCTGGGACATCGCCTGTTGTTCAAGGCTATTCTCGGCCATGCTGGAAACCGGCATTTGTCTGTTTTTGATTGGCATGATTGTGCGTGCAGAGATTGATGAACAACGGAAATGAATTATGATAAAGCATCTTTCCAATAAACCCTGCGAAATTCTCTCCCCATGCTATTTGGCTGCGGTGAAATGTCAACAGAACCAGCTACTTGTCATTCAATTTTGTGGTAGGTATAGAAAAAACCACCATTTAGGCCACAGTTATTTTCAGCTGCTTTAAAGGACTCTGTATTCGGATCGATAGTGATGGCATCTGCATCTGTTAATCGCGCTGTAAAATGGTCAGTGCCGACAGTTATTAGTAATTGATTGCCGTTTTCAGTCGCGGTGCCCGTAATCTCACAAGTCCAAGCGCCTTGCTCTGGGTCAGCGGTCTGGATAGTTATCAGATAATTTTTATCTTCTGTCGGATAAACGGTCATTATGCCAATATCCTTTTTTTCATATTGGCCGGCAAGCACAGATAGCTTTTTATCTGCACCGAATACGGCGAGACGTTGTTGGTAAGCGTTTGAAATACAATCGACATCGTTTTGACATTTATCGCGCAATTTGACCCATAGGGCCTGATCCTGGCGTAAACGGGATTTAAAGGCATCATCATTAAACGCGTCGATAAAACTTTTCCATATTTCGCCCAGCTTGCGATCTAGCCGAGCCAGCGTATCGTTGGCGCAAATTGTTTTTTCAACCGCTGTTGTTGCCTTTTTACAGTTGAACGATGGCGCGGTGACCTCTGCCTGGACAAGATTAGCAGTTAGTAATAAGGATATAGCAAGGATATATTTATGATTGAGCATAATGTTATTGATTTTTCTGTCTGCAACATGTGTTTGGTGCATTTGCGCTCTTGTTTATATCTTGCAGCAACGCCATCCTGTATGGATTTCGTGGATTTGGAAAAATATTTTAGGACGGTATCTCCTTTATAAAAAAATAGATGTCCGACTCTAAAGAGGAAGGTCAACAAAGTTATGACCTCTAATCATTACGAGGCATATATTCAAGATTTACTTAGAAACTTTAGCGCTCGGTGATATTTTTTTATTCTTGCCAGATCTATATCATTAATTGAGTCAATTCTGGTCAAATCCATATTATCTTTAATGTCTTCGATTTTTATTTTTCTAGCCAAATCATTAAGAGATACGCGTGAAATAAATTCTTCATAAGTTTCACCATTCCTCTTTGTCAAACAGTCGATAGCCTCAATAATTGTCGTCGAGAAACCTAACCTCTTTAAATCATCAAGCGAAATCTCACTATCTTCGATAACATCGTGTAAAACGGCAACAATTCTTTCGTGCTCGCTTTGAAATTTGAACATTATCCGTAGAGGATGCAGGATGTAAGGCTGACCGGCTTTGTCTATCTGGCCAGCATGAGCTCGAGATGATATTGCAATGGCTGTATCCAAATTACTCACTTTCTTATTTTTCCTTTGTTATATTCCTCTTGATAATCTGCTTCTGCTTATCCCCCGATGATCACCGTAGGACTCCCGCCTATGATCACGCCGCCATGCGCGGTCATATCGCCCATTCGCGCGGCGGGCATATTGCCGATCATGACGGTGGCCGAGCCCTGGGCGATCGTGTCGGGCGGTCCCACGCAAACGCAGGTGTCGCCGACACGGGCGGCCGGCAGATAGCCGATCATCACGGTCGGGCAACCGGCGGCTATAGGGCCGCCGACGTGCGGAACGGTGCCGGTAACCATCGGACAAGTGTGCATATCGGAAATTCGGGCGGCGGGGGGCATAGAGACTCCTTAAACTCGGGATAAACGGTAAATGGTCGATTTTTATTAAAGGTTAGCTTATCAAATTATGGACGAAATCAATTTATTCAGGATTGCTTAAATGTACCCTGCAATGCCAATACGGGATCTGTCAAAGTCCGATATAACTTTAGCCGAGTAACGAAAGTATTTGGCTACAGCTATTTCAACCGGACCCAGCGCTGGTAGCCGGGATATACGTCTGATCCAGGCATCCGCTTTCCATCTTTAAGTTCTACGAGAGCCAGGTTGGACCACATCGTTTGATTATCATGTGACACGAAGAACTGGGCGAACCAGTCATTACCTATGCGCACTTCGTAAAGAATGTCATCTTTACTAGCGCCTACGATTTTGAACTCCTCAAGAGAATCCGGTTCGCGCTGAAACCACAGGTTGAATTCTTTTCTGATGGTTTCAGGAAATTGATCGCATGCCCCAGGCCTATAGCCGTATCCAAAAATTTTATGTCTGCACAAGGTCTTGTCGCCCATGGTATGCATTTCCATAATGGAAAGCGCCTCTCCCGTAATCGGGTCCCGGTCCGGGAAGAAGCTGACTTCCAAGCCAGTGGGCAGAACAACATTATCAATATCATTCCAATACAGATTCGTGATGTCATAGGGCGTCAGTTTGTTGTCGTCTTTTACAATATAGACTTCGGCCACTTTCCAACGGCCGCCAATTTTGGGCTCAAGCATGTTTTGGGATTCTCCGGATTCGGCAGATTGAATGGTGAGATGAAACAAAATAATAAATAACGTAAAAAGAAATTTGCCTGGATTCATGGATTATTTCCCTGCAGCAAGGTATCCTCGGTTAAAAGATTTCCAGCATTGAAATGAGCTCTTAAATAAGAATATTCTCTATCCCTCTCTCTTAGTCGAGTAAAGATTTCATTCTGGTCTCGTATTGAAATTGCCTTAGCCAGCCCTCTATTGATAGTACCCGTGTGATATACTTTTGATAAAACAGTTGTTTGTTCCTCTCTATCAAGATCATCGAAAGAAACACCTCTCAATCTGTCACGACGCGATTCATATTGTTCTACAGCCCTTTTTAAGTGATCTTTTAAAGAACTGTAATTCAAGGTATCCACTTCGTTTTGGTTCAAGGTCAGCGGGTGCATGCGCAGGTACTGGCAAGCTTCTGCGCGGGTTTTGCCCGCGTACGGCTTTAATTTATCTTTAAGCGCCTGAGCCTGTTCAGCATTCAATAGTCTGGTACCAGCAACGCCATCATCCACCAAGCGATCGATGTCTCTCTCTGATTTTTGCCCCAGATCGACCCCCGCACCCACCGTAACACCGGCACGATTTAAAGATTCACCAACACTCCAGCCACTGAGTGCCCCTCTATCGCGCGCTGTGGAAGGCTGCAAAACATTAATGGAACGAGTGCCGAGGTTAACCCTTCTTTGCTCGAATGCCGGAGCCCAAGGCACATAAGCGCCGCCATAGTTATCCTCCCAGCCTAAAATCTTATCAATATCGGCACGCATGGTTTTGCCAGTCTCCGCTTGAGCGTCATGCAGAATTTTTTGCTTCGCAGCCTCGCTAATGCCCATTTTAACGGTAGGACTAACACAGTTTAGTTTGCTCGGTCCCCTTTCGTTCGGGCATGGCTGGTAAACGCCATCAGAAACCATGCCTGGACGAATCCGGTTTGCAGTTAACAGAACTTCTGCCTTTTCTGCCGGAGTCATAGTGCTCAGCCTCTCTTGCCACTCGACGGCCACCGGTTGAAGGTTCTGCCGCTCTTCTTCCGTCAGCGGCTGTGGAAGCCTTCTTCTCGATCGTCTTGATCTAGCCATAAATTAATTCCTGCTGTATTTTTATTTTCGATTTCATCCTGCAAGCTGGTGCCGGTTTATAGGATAAAAACATGATCCACCTTGACGCCTTTTTAATACTTACCATGCACATAATCACATCCATTGACTGGTTTTTGTAGTCACTAAAAGGCAGTGGTTCAGAGAAATGCCGGATTTTAGTTCTTGGACCCGCTGGAGCCATTTGTTTATATTCAGCTAATATTTACCCGTTCAAGCCAAGGATTCTTCCAGATTATTAATTCTTTGCCGGCAGGCCGATTCTTGATCCCACGGCATAGTCAAGCCAAATCAAAGCGGCCTCTATTTCCTCTTCTTCATCGCCATAGCTTTTAATGGTTGCCAACATTCTGTTTACATATCGATCATCGCCACCTAAATGTATTGCTTTGAGAACCAAAACGGTCAATGCAATATAAGCTGCCTGTCGGGTAAATCCATTTGACTGCCCCCAGTCAAACAGCCAATTGGCAATATTGTAGATTTGCTCCAATTCCAGAACATGTCCTGCCTGAAATTCACTTTCCCACTGCGGTTTGAAAGCCAACCATGCTGCGACGGCGTCTCGAACATAGCGATCAGTCTGTCGATCGATAAACTGGTCGGACAATTGCTGCTTTTGTGATTTGGTTATGACGAACATAATGATCCGAGTTGTTCAGGTTAACGTATCCATGAGTAAATTTTGTCTGTCCCGAAAAAAACTGGCCAGGTTCTTGCCCTCGTTTGTTTCAGCGAACCAGGTTTTCACCGGTCCGAAAAACTCGGCGCTCTGCTCGGCATTGCAGGTCGGCAAAAAAGTGCTCAGCACGCGCGGATCGTAGTAACGAAACAACAAAGATTTATGGAGTTCCCGGTCGTAGACCATGTTCAGCTTGCGCAAATGCCGATGCAAGGTGCGAAAGTCGCAGTCGGCGACTGCGAATATGCCCCAGTGCCTGCCCCAGCCCTGCCCCGTCACCCACTCGGTAAACGCCGTGCCCAGTTCCAGCCGAACCAGATACGGCGCGCATTCGGCGATGTCCGGCGCCAGTTCGCCGCGGTACAGGCAGGCGAATTCGGGGCGCTCGTCATACAGATGATCGAGCAGCGCCGGATTGGAGGCGCCGTCCAGAATGGCGTAGGCCTGCAGGTTCGGGCTGTCGAACAGCTGGCGCATCAGGTTTTTCTGTAAAAGTTCGGCTTTCTGCAGAGTAATCGTCATGTTCGCGGCCCTCAAGCTTTATTGCCCGCGGCCGCTTCCGCGCACTTTTCACAGAAAGGGGCGCCGTTCTGTGCGGCTTCTTTCAGTACCTGAGCAGAGGGGCCGTAGACGGTCGGTTTGGGCGGCCGCGAGGCGGCTTTGGCTTCATTGACCTGACCGGCCTTGTCCTGGTCGGCTTCTTTGGGCGCTTTGGGCGCATCCGGCGCACAGCCCGAACCCGATCCGGCCGACCCGCCGCTGTTGATCAGGACCGGCGTGCCGGAGATCGTCACACCGGAAGGCCCGACGACAATGAAGCCGCCGCCGGCTTTCAGGGTAATGCTGGCGCCGGCCTCGATGACGACGTTCATGCCGGCCTTCAAGTGGATTTCCTGGCCGGCGTCGAGCGCGTGCTTCATGCCCACTTTTTCCTGCATGTCCTGATCGACCTTGAGGGAAAGGCTGCCGACCACCGCCGCGTTGCTGTCGCCTTTGATCGTTGAATGCCGGTCGCCGTCGATTTGCTCCAGCAGGTCTTTTTTGACGATCAGATGCCGCTCGTTGCCGATCCATTCCAGGCTGTCGTTCTTAACGCGCACATCCAGGTTGCGCTCGGCATGGATAAACACCTGTTCTTCGCCTTTTTTGTCGTCGAAGCGCAGTTCGTTGAAGCCGTCTCCGCCTTTGGTGGAGTTGGTCTTGATCGTGCTGATGTGGGCGTTGTCAGGCAGTTTGTACGGCGGCATCGAACCGTCGTTGTACACGCGGCCGCTGATGATGGGCTGGTCGGGATCGCCTTCCAGGAAGTCGACGAGTACTTCCTGGCCGATGCGGGGCAGCGCGATCATGCCCCAGCTCTTGCCGGCCCAGGGCTGCGACACCCGCACCCAGCAGGAGCTGTTTTCGTCGGCCTTGCCGTAGCGGTCCCAGTGGAACTGGACCTTCACCCGGCCGTATTGGTCAGTATAGATTTCCTCGCCGGCAGGCCCCACTACGAAGGCGGTCTGCGCACCTTGAATATGGGGTTTTGGTGTGCTGCGCGGGGTGCGGTAAGGCCGCTTGTTGTCCTGGACGGTAAAGCTGCAGTCAAAGAGCTTGTCTTCGCCGGCGGCGGCTCCGGAGGACCCGTATTCATCCAGTTGCAGGCGGTAATTGGCCGAAATCACCAGGTATTCGCGGTTCTGGTCCTGGCGCGGAAATTCTTTCAGCTTGAACCGGCAGCCGACCGCCAGGCCGCGGGCGTTGCCTCTGCCCTCGCCGCGTTCGAAGCGGGCATGCTGTTCCTCGATGCGCTGGCGGACGAAATTGTCGCCGATGCCGGTTTCCGTGTAGCGGCCGGGGTAATCGAAGAGTTCATAGCCGGCCCGTGCATGGGACTCCATGAGCAGGGCTTTGACCCGCAGGTCGGCTTTCGGCTTCTTGAAGTCGTAATCGGTCAGTTCATAGGCGCCCGGCTGGACTTCGTGCATGAAGGACCAGGCCTGAATGTGGTCCTTGCGGGTACGGTCCGTCGAGCCGGTGTCGACATGGTAAGGGATGCTGTCATAGCCCGGAAACGGATCATGGGCATTGCCGGAGTCGGCCAGGACCAGGTAATGCTTGTCCTTTTCATGGCTGAAATAATAGTAAATACCTTCGTCTTCCATCAGCCGACTGACAAAGTTGAAATCCGTCTCGCGGTATTGCACGCAATATTCGCGCGTGGCATAGCTGCCGCTCAACTTTACTTTGAAGTCACTGAAGCCGTGGTCCTGAAAGACTTGCTTGATAATCTCGGGCACGGATTGGTTCTGGAAGATCCGGCAGTTGGAGGTGCGGGTCAGAAACCACAGCCAGGGCTGGACTGCGACGTGGTAACAGGCCAAGCCATTCAGGTCGCTGCCTTGCCCGAAGCGGCTGATATAGCCGTGAAAGTAGCGCCAGTTGCCGGTCTCCAGCTGCAGCCTAATGACGATGGGTTCGCCCAGGATTTTTTTGGGGTCGATGGCCCGGTCTTCGCTGACCAGATCCACGCGATACTCGAACGGCTCGCTCAAGCCCTCCCGGCCGTGCATCTGGTAAAACAGTAAGGTATCTTCACCAAGCGAGGTAAAGACCTGAATCTTCCGATTTTTTTGTGTAACCGCCATGTTTGTTTTTATTCCTGAAACAAAGATGCATCCAATACTGAACGTCCGCCTATAAACGGCCGATGCCAGTTTTGCCGTTTATACCATTTTCTCCATATCCGGCCAATGTTATTGGATTGCCGATAAAAGTCAATGCCGATTGCTTCGGCGCCACCAATATCTTCCCTTTCCCGATACCCGCACGGGACACTAAAGAAAAGGTTTCACCTGAGCCGGACGTATATCAGCGACAATATTTCCGTTCGCGCGGACAATTTCACCTCACCCTTACATCAATGGTAAGGGGCGGCAATGATTGCATGGCGATATCAAGGAAGCAACTGCCATGCAGAAAAACTGCCGCCCAGCCTCGAGTAACCAAAATCAGGCGAGGCGTATTATTTTTTCAACGCAAACCTAGAAACTCATTCAGGATGTGAAAGTGGTCCTCAAAAAACAGCTCTTCCATATCATTGAGCTGATCGATCGCTATCCAGGTCACCTCTTCCAAATCATCGGCGGCTTTAATAGCCGGAAACTTGGCGCCTCTCAAATCAAAGAAGTGAGCGTGGGTAATCACGCGTCCGCGACAGGACCGTTTGGGATGATCAAACACTTTAACGGCTTTAAAGTCATTGATCAGCGTTACAGGCATCAGACCTATCTGCGTCTCTTCTTTCAGCTCTCTCAGGGCCGCTGTAAAAACGCGTTCATCTTTTTCGACAAACCCGCCAGGCAGAGCCCACAATCCCTTGCCCGGGCAATGCTTTCTTTTGCCCAATAATACGGAATTATTTATTTTAACGACGGCATCAGCGGTACTGAAAATAACGGGATAAGGGCTTCCGCGCCATAAGTCCTGCTCATGCTTCACTTGTTTATATTCTTTCACCAGCTCGCGGTACTCGGCTCTCAGCGACCACGCCTTCAGAAACTGTTTAACAGGCGGCAGTATCCAGTCGGATATCGCTGAAAGCGACACGTCAACATCTTCCGCTTCAAAATAGATGGACCTCAACTCCGAGGCATCTATTTTGATATCCGATTCAACCGGAAGGTAACTCCATTCCTGGAAGTTATCCAGATAATACGTATCGATATCCGTTTCTTTTTTATGACCGACGAGCGCAATATCCTGAGCGGCGTATTCGCCGACAATCCTTTTGACTTCGGTATTCCAGCGCTCATCATTATAGTAATCACGGATAGGGACACAGACTGTGCGCGCCCTGTCTTCTTCTGATAATGTCGAAAGTATCATTTCCCGGCGCTCTGTCCATTTAAACGGATTTCTTGGATTCCGCGACTGGAAGGATGAGCCGATGATAATGATCACCTGTTCCGCAATTTCCAACGCCTTGCGCTTTAATAATTCATGCCCGACGTGAGAGATCTGATGGCGGCCGATCACAACGGCTACTTTAAATTTCTTTTTCATGCGTATGTATTTTTTAATATTTTGCTGCGATTGGCATTTGCCTGCCGTTGCCGAACGCTCTTGCCCGAATCCTGATGATCAGCGGCGCCTGAAAACGTTTGTATTCATTCCGCGCAATCATTTTTGTAATCTTATTGACCAGCCCTTGATTTGTTTCATTGATCTGATCCACATAAGATTTTACCCGTTGATACTCAGTTTTGGATAATTGCTTGCCTTCAATTATATACTTCAAAATTTCATCCAAAACCTCATAAGGCGGCAAGCTGTCCGTATCTTTCTGGTCAGGCGCCAGCTCTGCAGAAGGTTCTTTGGTGATAATGTCCGCAGGTATCATTTCACGCCCCGCTCGGTCATTGATATATCGGGATAAACGATAAACTTCCGTTTTATACAAATCACCGATCAGGTTCAAACCGCCGTTGGTGTCGCCATACAACGTGCAATAACCGACGGATATCTCGGATTTATTGCCTGTTGATAACAACAAAGCCCCGAATTCATTGGAATACTCCATTAAAATGGTACCACGAATACGGGCTTGCAGATTCTCCAAAGTCAGACCTTTCAAGGTCCTGGCAAAAGCCGAACTGAAATCCCTGGCATATTGCTCCACCAAAGTCTTGATGGGGTGGACAATCAACTCAATACCCAGGTTGCTGCACAGCGCTTCGGAATCCGTTACCGAGCCCGCGCTTGAAAAAACAGAAGACATGGTGATCGCCACCACATTCTCCGGCCCCAATGCTTCCGCCGCTAAAGCCAACGTCAAGGCCGAATCAATGCCGCCCGAGGACCCGACGACCACTTTCTTGAAGCCGCACCGGCGCACATAATCTCTTAGCCCCAATACAATCTGATTAAAAGCCAACTCGCTGTCGGACATCGCTTTAATGGCATCGGCGCCTGACTGGAAGCCGGCTTCCTTGACATCAAAAGCCAGGTATTCCTGGGTAGCGCTGAAACGCGCCGCTTCAAAAACAAGCGCCCCTCTCCGGTCCATGGCAAATGACGCTCCGTCGAATACCAGGCTGTCCTGTCCGCCCACCGAATTCACGTACAGCAAAGGCAATTCATAACGCGCGGCCACGTTGGACATGATGTCATGGCGCTGCTCGCGTTTACCGATATTGGACGGGCTGGCGTTGATGCTGACTACCAGATCGGGCTTTTGCGCCATCAACTGTTTAAAGGGATTTTCCCTGTATTCCGTCTCGCTGTCGTTCCAGCCGTCTTCACAGATGATCAGCCCTATTTTGGTGTTGCCGACTGTGATGACGCAAGGCGCCACAGGGCCGGGTTCAAAATGCCGTCTTTCATCGAAGACGTTATAGGTAGGCAACAGTTGTTTGTAATACTCGGTCGCAATGGCCCCGTTTCTGATCGCCACCAGGGCGTTATAAAAAGGCTTGCCTTGACCCGAGTTTTTGCGGACCGTGCCGACAATGGTCGTTAATGACGGAACCTGTTCTGAAAACGCCAGCAGATCCGTCAAGGCCTGCTCTGATTGATCCTGGAAGAAAGGTTCATCGATCAGGTCGTAAGGGTAATAGCCGCATACCGACAATTCCGGGAACACCAGTAAATCGGCTCTGCTTTGATCCGCTTGTCTCATGGCTTCCATCATGGTTGCCGTATTGCCTTGAAAGTCAGCAACGGTTGAATTCATTTGGTTGATTGCAATCTTGATCATTCCTTTTCCCCTGATTTATGCGGCGTAATTGAAGACCTGTTTCAGATAAGCCACGTAAACGTCATCTTCACAGAGCGTCTTCCCTGGCGCATCGGACAGCTTGGCAACGGGCCGGCCGTTCAGGCTCATCAGTTTCATGACAATATTCAATGGCTTGATCCCAGCGTCGTTAGTAAGATGAGTACCGATACCGAAGCCGGTTTTAATGCGGTCGGCGAAGTGCTCGTATAACTCCAACGCCAGCTGAAAATCCAGGCCATCGGAAAAAACTAAGCGTTTGGTGCTGGCATCAATATTCAGTTTTGCGTAATGCGCCAGCCCTTTTTCGCCCCACTCGAAAGGGCATGAGGAGTCATGTCGCAAGCCTTCGTACGAGACAGCAAGCGCCCGGTCCAAATCATTCAAAAAAGCATCCATGCTGATCGTGTCCGTCAGTGCGGTTGCCAGGGAGCCATTAAACTCTTTCAGCCAATCGGCCAGGGCATTTTTCTGGAAATCACGCAGATTGCAAGAACTTGCCTGATAGGATTGCAGATACTCATGCGCCATCGTGCCGATCGGCGTGAGACCGTATTTTTTTGCCAGATAAACATTAGAGGTCCCTTTAAAATACTCGGGCAGTTCGGCTTTTAATGTCCGGACCATTTCATCCTGCCACAGCCCTGACCAGCGCCTTCTTAATCCGAAATCGAAAAATTCAAAAGGATGTTTTCTGTTAAATTGATGATCTCTAACCAGCCCGATTTTCCGCTGCAGCCGGTTGCGGCTTTCCTGAAGCAATGCCGCCTGATCGAAGCGCCGGAAATACAGCTCGGAAACGATATATAAGCAAAATATTTCAAAACCCATGATATGGATTTGCGGGCCTTCGGCATCGATCATCAATGCGTCTTTATCTACAGCGACCCTGATAAAATCCCTCTGAAATCTGAAAATGGCGAGAAAGGCAATAAAATCGCTGCTAAAGAGTTGCAAGGATCTCAAATAGTCCAGTTCATCCTTTTGAAAAGACAGGCTGCACAGGTGATCCAATTCCTTATTGAGATCGTCGGCCAATTGCGACAATGGGTATTCAGGCTTGCTTCGGCATAAGAATTTGTATTTAGCCATAGCGCCAGGATTCTTATGCAGCATCGCCTGCCACATGGTGAACTTGTACATATCGTTTTCTAACAGGCTCTTCACTATCATCCGTTTATTTCCTTATGTTCTTGTTATTTGTTTGCCATTAATTCGGGCAGGATCTCTGCCGAAGTAGCCAGCCGCAGCCCCATGGCCGCCAGATTGTTGAAAGTATCCTGCGTTTTGGCTTCGTAGCCCGGGATTGCGCTCATGCAATCCGTCAGCACCACCAGTTTTTTTCGGCATTCAATGCCGAGGTTATTCACCGCATCCCAAATAGTCTTGCTGACACAGTGGCTGCTCGCCTCGCCCGTAAAAAGCACCAGATCTGCCGATTGGTACTTATCAATGGAAGCCCACCGCAGTAAAGTGGAAGGTTTGTCCGGATCTGCCACTTCCGCTTGCAATGCCGAATAATGTTCTGACCAGGGGTCTTCGCCTTTCTGGATATAATCGACATGCTTCAATTGCCGGCTTTCCCATGCGCTGCACGCGGCCAGGATATCGGCATGTATGTTGTGGCCGAATGACCCTATCTGGCAATGAACCGGCCATACAGAAATGCTTCCGATCCCTGCTGCTTCCAGCTGCGCAAAATAGGCCATGACTTTTTCCGTCGCGCCTACCATACGCGGACGGTATTTTTTTCCAATCACATCATTCAAGGTGATCCTGACTGGCTCGGTCAATGCATTGCCGTCGACATCCATCCAGAAAGAAACGTGCCCCATATCCAGATACTGGTGCGTATCCATAAAAGCCTCGATCGCAGTAATCCCTGCGCCGCCCTCGTTAATCAGCCTGGCTATTCTCAGGCAATCCTGATGCGCGCCGGTTACAGGCAGCGAAGGTGTATATTTGACGCCTTGAATCGTCGGGCGGTAGCCTTCCGGCAAATCGCAAAAGTCATTTTGCGCGTCAATAATGACAAGTTGAATGTTCTTTTTCATTATGCCTCTCTCTCCTTTAGCAGTTGGGATAAGCATAGTTTACTTAGTTTCAATTTGCAACTAAATATCCAATAAAAAATTAATGCCCCACTTAAGGTTGACAATATTTACTATTTAATTAGTATAAAAATGAAACTAACTATGTTTTTTCTATTATGAACTCAAGCATCATCCAAACCATTGATGTGGTCTTGTTGACCATAAAAAACAGCACCCTCCATGTGGCGTTGCTCAAACGTGAAAACCCGCCCTTTCAAGATCACTATGCGCTGCCCGGGGGGTATGTGCATGAGCAGGAAGATAACGACTGTCTGGACAGTGCGCTACGGGTTTTAAAGACTAAAATGGGCATACGCCCGCCTTATCTGGAGCAACTGGAAACTTTTTCCGGTAAATACAGAGATCCGAGAGGCTGGTCGGTGTCTGTGGTTTATTTTGCCTTGGTGCCTCTGGAAGTAATTGAAGCAGCGAATACCCCTTTGGCATCATTGGCCGACATTGATGACGTGAAGGAACTGCCTTTCGATCATGCGAAAATTATAAAAACTACCATTAGCCGCATCAGGAATAAAGCGCAATATTCTTCTTTACCCTGTTTTTTAGCAGGCGAGACGTTTACCTTGCCGACTTTACAAAAGATCTATGAAATTTGTCTTAATGAAAAACTCAATAAAGTGTCTTTCAGGCGAAAAATAGCGGAAATGGATGTGATTGAAGAAGTGGCGGGGCAATTATCCAGACAGGGTGCCTATCGGCCTGCCAAAATTTATAAACTGAAATCCCCTTATCTTGATAAATTAAAAACGCTCGAAAGTGGGTTATGATTGGATGAGCAACGGGTAAGGATTTGGCCCTAAATAATTTCCCTGATTAATATAGGATGTGCCGACGACAGGAGGCGCATCGTTCGCGATTGATGCGCTTCACTGTGTCGCTTAAAGCGCCTACTCTTGGTCAGCACATCCTATGCCGGATTCTGATTTCAGGAAGTAAATTTTAGCTAGATCCTAAATACTCCTGCACAACATGCCGAATAGCCAGGGAGAGGCCGCGGTAATAGTTTTAGGACTTATGCAAAAAATGCGGGGGCGACTTTAGCCGCCCCACAAGTTTTAAAACAGCTTTCCGACTTTTTCAAATCATCTCACCCCCATCTTCTCCCGTAGAGAGAAAGGCAGCCTGAAAATAAAACACCGCCCACGCCTAGTCAATCGTCAATCGCTGCAGCAACGCTGAAATAAACTCCAGCTTTTCTTGCGTCGTAGCGAACGTTTTCACAAACCTCAGCTTATCGGCGCCGTCGAATTTATAAACCTGGGCCTCGGTTTGTATCAAGGTGATCAGCTGTTCGGTATTGATAACAGGCTGCGCACTGAAAACAAGGCGGCCGCCGGCTGCGCTGGCTTCGACTTTCCTGATGCCCAGTTTTTCGGCCTTCTGCTTTAATTCGGCAACGCTGAACAGGGTTTTTACCGACTCCGGCAGCAGGCCGAAGCGATCTATCATTTCCACTTGCAACTCGCGCAGATCCTCCTGCGTTTCGGCGCTGGCTATGCGTTTATACAGCACCAGCCGCGCATGGATGTCGGGCAGGTAATCTTCCGGTATCAACGCCGGCGCCTGCAGATCGACTTCCGGCCCCATATCCATCGGCGCTTCAAGCTCCGGCTGTCTGCCCGATTTCAATGCATTGACCGCGCGCTCCAGCAGTTCGGTATACAGCGTAAAGCCGATTTCCTGGATTTGGCCGCTTTGATCGTCGCCGAGTAGCTCGCCGGCGCCGCGGATTTCCAGATCGTGCGACGACAGCATGAAGCCGGCGCCCAGATCGCCCGATGCTTCAACCGCTTCCAGCCGCTTTACCGCATCCTTACTCAACAAGGTTTTGGGCGGCACGACGAAATAGGCATAAGCGCGGTGATGCGAGCGCCCTACCCGGCCGCGCAGCTGGTGCAATTGCGCCAGGCCCAGCTTATCGGCGCGGTTGATGATAATGGTGTTGGCACTGGGAATGTCGATGCCGCTTTCGATAATCGTGCTGCAAATCAGCAGGTTGAAACGCTGGTGGTAGAAATCCAGCATAATGCGTTCCAGCTCGCGCTCCGGCATCTGGCCGTGCGCGATCTCGATGCGCGCTTCCGGCACCAGCCTGCCGAGCTCCAGTGCCATTTTCTCCATTGACTTGACGTCGTTATGCAGAAAGAAAACCTGGCCGCCGCGCTTGATCTCGCGCAGGCAGGCTTCCCTGATCTGCGAATCTATCCATTCGCTGATAAAAGTCTTAATGGCATGCCGGTTCGGCGGCGGACTGGCGATAATGGAAATATCGCGCAGGCCGGACATGGCCATATTCAACGTGCGCGGAATCGGCGTCGCGGTCAGCGTCAGCATGTCCAGTTCGTTGCGAAGCTTTTTGAAGTGCTCTTTCTGGCGCACGCCGAAACGGTGTTCCTCGTCGATAATGACCAGGCCCAGCGCCTTGTACTTAATCTCGTTCGACAGCAGCTTGTGGGTGCCGATCACGATGTCGACCTTGCCCTGCTCCAGCTCGTCCGTGATTTCCTTCTGCTGCTTGGGCGTCACAAACCGCGACATGACCTCGACGCGCACGGGCCAATCGGCGAAACGATCCCTGAAATTCTGATAATGCTGCTGCGCCAGCAAGGTTGTCGGCACCAGCACGGCCACCTGCTTGCCGCTTTGCACGGCGATAAAAGCCGCACGCATCGAGACTTCGGTCTTGCCGAAGCCGACATCGCCGCAGATCACGCGGTCCATAGGCTGCGGGCTGGCCATATCATCCAGAATGGCTTCAATGGCGGTTTGCTGATCCGGCGTTTCTTCAAACGGGAAGGCGTCGGCAAAAGCCTGGTATTCGACATTATCGACATCAAACGCATGACCCTGTTTAATCGCCCGCTTGGCATGAATTTCCAGCAGTTCGGCTGCGACGTCGCGGATGCGCTCGATGGCCTTTTTCTTGGCTTTGCTCCACTGATCGCCGCCCAGCTTGTGCAAGGGCGCTTCTTCAGGACTCATGCCCGTATAACGGCCGATCACATGCAGCGACGAAACCGGCACATACAGCTTATCGTTATTGGCGTATTCCAGCGTCAGAAACTCGGCCGGAACGCCGCCGATTTCCAACGTCTGCAGCCCCATGTAGCGGCCGACGCCATGCTCCTGATGCACGACCGGCGAGCCTATCGTCAGCTCATTCAGGTTATTGACGATATTTTCCAGCTCGCGGGCCGCCGATCTCCGCCGCCGGCGCCGCTGCTGCACCTTCTCGCCGGAAAGCAGGCTTTCGGTAATAACGGCGATAGGCGGATTGTCCAGCCACAGGCCGTGATCCATAGGCGCGACCACGATACACGGCGATGTCTCGCTGCGCAGAAAGTCCTGCCAGCTGTCCACCTGTCTGACCTTGATGCCATATTGCCTCAGCTTTTCGATTAGGCCTTCGCGGCGGCCGGCCGACTCGGCCACAAACAGTATTTTGCCTGCGAACTCGCGGCCGAACTGCTGAAGGGCCTGTGCCGGCTCTTTCAGCTTGGCGTCTATTGTCAAATCCGGCAACACATGACAGTTGAAATCGACCCGATTGCCCTCGACGGTAATCTGATTCTCAATGGTAATGCGGGCAAACGCGGCCGTTTTTTGCACCAGATCCTGCGCCGACAGAAACAACAGCTCGGGCGCCAGCAATGGCCGCTCGACGTCGTATTTTCTTTGCTGAAAACGTTCTTCGGCTTCGGCATAAAAAGCCTGCGACAGATCGGCGAAAGCCGCGGGCATGACCAAAGTCGCCGAGGCGGGCAGATAATCGAACAAAGTTGCGGTTTGCTCTACAAACAGCGGCAGATAATATTCGATGCCGCCCGGCGTAATACCTTTGCTGACATCGAGATACAAATTATTTTTAGGCGAAGCCTGGGGAAAACAATCCCTGAAAGCCTGGCGGAAATGTTTGATCGACTCATCGGTCAATGGAAACTCGCGCGCCGGAAACAGCTCGATCTGCTCTATTTTTTCCAGCGAGCGCTGGGTTTCAGGATCAAACGTGCGGATCGATTCAATGTCCTCGTCGAACAGTTCGATCCGGAACGGCACCTTGCTGCCCATCGGGAACAAGTCGACTATCGAACCGCGCACGGCAAATTCGGCATGCTGAAAAACCTGCGGCACGCATTGATAACCGACGCTTTCGAGCTTGATCCGGTTCAGCTCCAGGTTGAAAATATCGCCGACCTTGACCACAAAACTGTGCGCCAAAACATGCTCGCGCGGCGCCAGCCGGTGCATTAGCGTCGTCACCGAAACGATCAGCGCGCCGCGTTTGACCTGCGGCAACAGCGCCAGCGTTTTCAGCCGTTCCGAAATAATTTCCGGCAGCGGCGAAAACACGTCGTAAGGCAGCGTCTCCCAGTCGGGAAAATGCAGAATCGGATGCTCGCTTCCTAAAAAGAACGCTAACTCATGCTCTAGACGCAAGGCCGTCTGATTATCCGGCGTCACGATGACAAACAGGCGATTTTCGTTTTTAATCGCGGAAGTCAATGCCAGCGCATCGCCGCAACCGGCCAGGCCGGACCAGACCAGGGATGGATTATCTTTTTGAGGAACGCCGGGAGAAAAAATCAAATCGGGATTGTTAGCCATTACTTAACGAGCAGTCAATATAAAACGCATTATATAACAAATACTTAGCAATAATCATAAATAAATCGGCAACGTAGGTGCAAATTTACTTGTGCCCCTTGCGGGTATTCGCACTGTGCGGATTTATCCGCATCTACACCGAAAAATCATCTGCCCACTTACGGAGGATAGCTTATACACGTTCCTTAACCTCCCCTAGAAACATCGCATCCCCGTAACTGAAAAACCGGTATGACTGATCGATGGCATGCCGATAAGCCTGCATAATAGACTCATAACCGGCAAAAGCGGACACCAGCATCAGCAGCGTCGATTCAGGCAGATGAAAATTGGTCAGCATCGCATCGACGGACTTGAACTGATAGCCCGGCGTAATAAACAGATCCGTATCGCCGAAACCGGCTTCAAGCCGGCCGCTTCGGGACGCCGATTCCAAAGCCCTGACCGCTGTCGTGCCGATGGCGATGACCCTGCCGCCCCGCTCCCGAGTCTGACGCACCGCATCGACAGTATCTGAAGCCACGGAGAAAAACTCCTTGTGCATCAAATGCTCCGACAAGTCCTCCACCCTGACCGGCTGAAACGTACCGCTGCCGACATGCAAGGTCACAAAAGCCGTTTGCGCGCCTTTTGTCTTGATCCTATCCATCATAGCCTGATCAAAATGCAGGCCTGCCGTAGGCGCCGCGACCGCGCCCGCCTCTCTGGCAAAAACCGTCTGATAGCGGGTCAGATCGGATTCGTCATCGGCGCGCGTAATATAAGGCGGCAGCGGCATATGGCCGATTTGTTCCAGCAATTCGAATAAATTCGCCTCCGGAAATTCCAGTTGAAACAAATCGCCTTCCCGGCCCAGCACAAGGCAACGATGGCCTTCATCCAATTCGATCACCGCTCCCGCTTTCGGCGATTTGCTGGCCCGAACATGGGCAATGGCATGATGGGCATCGAGAATGCGCTCGACAAGAACCTCGACTTTACCGCCGGTTTGCTTCCTGCCAAACAGCCGCGCCGGGATAACCTTGGTATCGTTGAAGACCAGCAGATCACGCTCGCCGATCAAATCAATAAAATCGGCAAACTGCCTATCGGCTATCCAGCCTGACTCCCTGTCCATGCATAAAAGACGGCTGGCGCTGCGGTCAGGCAAGGGTTTTTGGGCGATCAGATGTTCGGGTAAATAGTAATTAAAGTCACTTTTCTTCATGGCGCGCGATGTTATCAGTTTTGAGCTGACGAATATACTTAAAAAACTGATGTTATGCAGTTGTAGGATCGAATTTACTTGTGTCCCTTGTGGGGTATTCGACCAAGGCAAACGCCTGCGTGTACCGGCCTCTGTAGTGCGAATAAATTCTCACCTATAGCGCACTAAAACAGCACATAAATCGATGCGTACGTAACATCAGGTAAAAAATTAAAAAATAAACTGGACAAGACTAAAAAAGCTTATCTATAATATGAGCTCTTTGCCGGGGTGGCGAAACTGGTAGACGCGTTGGATTCAAAATCCAATTGGGGTGACTCAGTGTCGGTTCGATTCCGACCCTCGGTACCAAATTTAGGTTCCGTGCAGTGCAAAGAACTACAAAAACCCGCAAGCTGTAAGGCTTAGCGGGTTTTTTATTGTCCAACGAAATACAATAAATACAGTAACACTCGACAATTTTTGCAGCAACTCCAAAGCGGCAAAAAAGTTACTGCATGGCAAGACAACTACTCACCAACACCGCACTGTGCAACGCCAAGCAGAAGCCAAAGACAAGCAGCTTAATGACGGCGGCGGACTGCATCAACTCATCAAACCCAATGGCGTTAAATACTGTCGATTTGATCATATGGGTAAGGCGAGAAATAACTTCCTAACTGATGTTACGCAGTAAGTTGAATTCAAATCGGTTTAGGGCGAGTTACTTGCTTTTAACAGCCTGTGTAGGCTGGGTTGGAGCTTTAGCGGAAACCCGGCAGGGGCGGCCGAAACGCCGGATTTAGTAGTCTAGCCTACCCCGCTGCCTTGCCAAAATCAAGGCGAAATCCACGGTAGGGTACGCATCGCGTACCTTTCCGGACTTGTGGCGTGCCGAAAAGCCCTGGACAGGTACGCGATGCGTACCCTTATATCTCGATTTTACCCAATTAGGGATAAAATCCCCGGCTGATCACCGGGCGGGAAGCGGAGAAGCCGGGCGTACCCTGAGGCTTCGAGCCTGCTGCGTAGATTTCGCTCTCCGTTTCCCTCATCCGCCTCATAAGTTCGTACGGTATGCGTAGGCCCCCGTTTCGCCGGGAGAGCCTGTATGATCTAAGGCTGAACCAGGCGTATGCCTTAAAATTGATCTTATTGATTTTATATAGTTTTTTGGAGTGTTTAAAGATGTCCCAAGTGACGGTTGGTGTGGATATTGCCAAGCATAAATTCGATGTTGCCCGCCTGGAGAACGGCAAATACAAGCATAAAAAATTCGACAACACGCCGGAAGGTTTTGCCGCTTTGATCGTCTGGCTGACGACGTTCGGCGGCGTCAAGCCCTCGGTTTGCATGGAAGCGACTGGCGCCTACAGCATCCCTCTGGCCGAATGCCTGGCCCAATCAGGCTATCCGGTGGCTGTCGTCAATCCTGCCAGAATCAAGGGATTCGCCAAGAGCGAATTGAGCCGAATCAAGACCGACAAGGCTGACGCCAAGCTGATCGCCCGGTATGCCCAGGAAAAGAAACCGCCTTTGTGGACGCCGCCACCTGCCAATATCCGCGAACTGCAAGCCTTATTACGCCGGATCGAAGACCTGCTGGAATGCAGCAAATGGAGAAAAACAGACTGGATACGGCTGACCCCACGATTGCCGAATCCATCAGAGCCGTCTTGGCACATCTGGAGCAGGCGCTTAAAACCACACGCGAACGCGTTCAACGTCTTATCGATCAAGACCCTGATCTCAGGCACCGGCGCGCTTTGCTGGAAACGATTCCTGGCATCGGCGAAGCCTCCTCTGCCCACCTCATGGTCGCTTTGAGCGATCACTACGGCTTCACCACCGCCAAGCAAGCTGTCGCCTTTGCTGGACTCAATCCCGCCTTGAACGAATCCGGCAAGTGGAAAGGCAAAACCCGCATTTCCAAGATGGGTGATCCGATGTTGCGCGCGAAGCTATACATGCCCGCCGTGGTCGCGGGAAGACACAATCCCGTCATCCGCCTTTTCCGCGAACGCTTGGCTGCACGCGGCAAGAATGGCATGGCCATCGCCTGTGCTTCAATGCGCAAACTCGTCCATATCGCCTTTGCCATCCTGAAATCGAATAAACCTTTCGACCCCAATTTTGCGCTTGCATAATGGGCAACAAGACGGTATCTACGAAGATAGGGAAACGCCAAATGCGGGGCTTATGAACTCAGCCTGCGTGGGAACCGATACCGAGCTTTGAGAGCAGCACGTCGTATCCAAGCTCAGTATGCGTTCCCACACAGGAGCGCGGGAACGAGGAAACCTCCGCTAAAAGCCGCGGTGCTCGGCGCGGCAAACCGGACGAAACCACCTTTGCGTAATGTCAGACAGGACAATGACGAAGCAAGCAACTACCCAATTGTTTGACTTTTTTGGAAGGCAGCTTAACCGACTAAAGAAATCCCACTTACGAGATACACACCCACCAGACCAGAATCCATGACGCACGAGAAACAGCAATGGATTATTAGATTGCAAAGCTCAGCCTTGCATTTTTCCGACTATGAAAATATAAAGCATGGTTAAGAATTTGGCTTTGCGCAGGCCCAATCGGGTACCGGGAGACACAGGCATTAAAACAGCAGCATGTATACAGCTAATGCCCCTGCTGCTAAAGGCGCGACGAACTCGAATGCAAGCTTAAAAAAAGCAATTGGCCCGTACCAGTCGCTCAGCCATTGAGCTCTAGCGCTGCTTTGGTGAAGCTCTTCGCATTCCGCCCAATCTTCGTATAACCCTTCTTGAGACTCTCGCATTAGCTTGGCGAGATAATCTTTGCAATCTTTCCGCCAAATGAAGAACTCAGCCAAACCATACCCGATGAAGACCAAGAAGAAGTATGCAACGACGACTGCCGTCAAGGCTAAAAATGAATATTGTACCGACAGAACAAAGTCGATTCCGAGTACATTAAGTTTTTGGAGAGCCATATTATCAATAGCTCCGATGACAATGCCGACTGCACTTGCAATCAGCAGGTTACGGCGTTTTTTGGGTGCGACTTTACTCAAAGAACCGTTAAGCAATTCGGTGAAGAAAGAGTCTGATATACCCAGCATCTAAAACAATACATATAAATAATTCATAAGGATTATAAGACAATAAAAAATGCCTTACAAACAAAATTAATATTCTTTATTTATTTATAAAAATTGATAAAAACTACATACCAGACAGCAATAATACAGAAACGGCACCACCCCATCCCCAGCCCTCCAAAGCAAGCCCAAGCAGAAAACAATTTCAAAAGCAACAGACCACGTTCATCTCGCATTTTTGCAATTTTATCAATTTTTTCCAACACCATTTATATTTCCAACCCCTACAAGGAAGAAATTTTACATAGTCAAGAACAAATTGCCGTTTTGCGATACAAGTCAATTTAAATCAACGGACAATGTACTAACATTGCTTACCTTAAGATTCAATTAATACTCTAAAACTACTATATATTTCGAGCACTCACATTGCGTGCAATATATGCAATATCAAAATTGAATCGGCGAAATAAGCAATATAACGTATATGCAATCCAATGCCATTTTTATAAAATCTAGCAAATATACCATAAGAATATAATCTGCTAGCTCATGCAGTCTGGCACTAAAAACAACCAATTACCGTGAGTGCAAAGATTTTTCTTGCTTAATATAGAAATCAACGACAATCCCTACTACCTCAATACTTAGTAGACGACTATTTTTAAGCATTTAAATTTGATCCGTTTATGAAAAAACAATTCGACTCCAGCAAAAAACAACTTAATTTTAACGCAAGCCTTGAAAGCGACGCCTATTATAATACGCGCGAGGTTGCTGAAATGCTGGGATTGTCATTAGGCACCGTGCAGAAAATGGTTGAGAGAGGGGTGCTGCAAGCCTGGAAAACCGCAGGCGGCCATCGCCGGATTCTTGGCAGCTCCATCGAAGACTTTCTGAAAACCCACCAACAGCAACCCAATACCTTCTTTGATCAATCCAAGAACCTATCCGTCCTTCTCATAGAAGATAATTCGTCCTTACAAAAGCATTATGAACAATCCGTTGCGGAATCGAATATGCCCATCGATCTCTCCTTTGTTAATGATGGATTATCCGCATTTGTTGAAATCGCCAAACACTCTCCTGACATTCTAATCACTGATCTGTGTATATCTGGAGTAGACGGTTTAGAAATGATAAATACCATTAGAAAGGATCCTTGGTTCGACACGATGGACATCATTGTAGTCACCACATTAAACAAGACCGATATCGACAACAAAGGCCACTTACCCAAAGACGTGACAGTATTTTACAAACCAATGCCCTTTAACACACTCTATGGATATGTAAGCGCCAAGCTGGCATTACTGCAAAGGGTTAACCAGCCCCCTCTTTGCCGACTTGGCGAGTACACGTCTATTTAAGACAACCTCAAGCCTTGCCATTAGTCAACTACCGCTCCGGCAGCATTCTCGGCATTAAAATGATGAGCACTCCTCATAAGCCCGCCAGCATGAAAGCGCTCAGCGGGCAATAAGTCATGAGCTTGTCGCAAATAAATACATCAAAAAATCACGGGATCATCGGCCGATGGCGTAATATTGCAAGCCGCTGCGCCGGACCAGATGCGGCTCGTACATGTTACGTCCGTCGAAAATGACTTTATCCTGCAGCTGCTGGCTTAAAAAATCAAAGTCCGGGCTGCGGAACTGCTTCCATTCCGTCACAATCACCAGCGCATCGGCCTGTTTCAGCACCTCCTTGGGCGAATCGCAATAGCTCAATCCCTGCCTGTCGCCATAAATGCGCCGCGCTTCGTCCATCGCTTCCGGATCGTACGCCTGAATGGTGGCGCCGGCCTCCAGCAAGGCTTCCAGCACGACCCGGCTAGGAGCATCGCGCATGTCGTCGGTATTGGGCTTGAATGACAAGCCCCACAGGGCGAAGGTCTTGCCGCTTAAAGCGCCTTGATAGTGCTGATTGATCTTATCGAACAGCCGGTGCTTCTGGCGGTTGTTGACGTTCTCCACGGCATTGAGCAGTTCCGCCTGATAGCCGCATTCTTTGGCCGTCCGCTCCAGCGCCTTGACGTCTTTCGGGAAGCAGGAGCCGCCATAGCCGCAGCCGGGATAGATAAAGCTGTAGCCTATGCGCGTGTCGGAGCCTATCCCCTGCCGGACATGCTCGATATCGGCGCCCAGCTGTTCGGCCAGATTGGCCAGTTCGTTCATAAAGCTGATTTTGGTCGCCAGCATGGCGTTGGCCGCGTATTTGGTCAGTTCCGCCGAGCGGATGTCCATGGTAATGACGCGCTCGTAGCTGCGGTTGAACGGCGCATACAGGGCCCGAAGCAGTTCGGCGGTCCGGGGATTGTCTGTGCCGATGACGATACGGTCGGGCTTCATGAAGTCGCTCAAGGCATCGCCTTCTTTCAGAAATTCGGGATTGGACACGACATCGAACTCCAGGTCCAGGCCGCGATTGTCCAGGATTTTCTGCATCGTCGCCTTGACCTTGTCGGCCGTGCCGACCGGTACGGTCGATTTGTCGACAATGACCCGGTAGCCGTCCATATGCTCGGCAATGTTGCGCGCGACCGCCAGCACGTACTGCAGGTCGGCCGAACCGTCTTCATCGGGCGGCGTGCCGACCGCGATGAACTGAAACAGGCCGTGTTCCACGGCTTCCTTGACATCGGAGGTAAACCGCAGCCGCCCCTCGGCCTGGTTTTCGCGGACCATGGCTTCCAGCCCGGGCTCATAAATCGGGATGATGCCTTGTTTGAGTTTTTCTATTTTGGTGACATCGACATCCATGCAGACGACGTCATTGCCGACTTCCGCCAGACAGGTTCCGGTCACCAGCCCTACATAACCGCTGCCGAAGATAGTAATTTTCATGATTTTTTACCCTTGATGATTAAAATTTTATTTTCCTGCCGACTGGATGCCAATAATACTTTGTTGGTTCAGTTATTATATAAGAGCCCCAAAACAGGCTATATGAATTCAGTTTTTAACCGGCATCACCGATCAAGATAAAATTCAACACAAAACTGGATTTAGAAAACGCAGCATATCTGAATGCTCGCAATATGCGCTTACTTCATAAAATAGCGACAACTAATAAAAACATCCCATTAGCCATCTTCACCCTAATATTTCATCTTCGCCCCAAAGGAGCAACAATCTTAAATGAAAGATGATTATCAAGTATCAACTGATTTTAGGGTTTAGAAGCCTTTGATTGAAAAGATTTTTGTTCCTTACCTTAGAACAGAAGCCCACTGCAACCAGCCAATCTATTGAATTATCCACTGTTTTTTTTGCATTATCAATTTATTAAGCTATATTTATTATATATATTAATTTTCAACAAAAATTGACAAAAATGCCATATTTACTGTTTAATACTAGGAAGTCACACATTTCAAACCCTCTTAGAACATCCCTATTGGATATCCATTGAAATGCCTACGAGCATAGGCATGTGCAAGTGAGCGTGTGAAAGCAAATTCATATAAAAATATGACTTAAAGGATCCCTTAAGAAGAAAATTACAATCTGCTTCTGCAGCAATAACAGTAAAATTTCTCTTCTGAATTGGAACATATCGATTTTAGTAAAGCTAGGAAATAGCCTAAGTGTTTAATACTCATTTATTTTGGTATAGCGTAACTTTATGTTTTTTCATGACGTTATTAGCCATCATAGTGCTTAAGCCTATTGCCGCCAAAGTGGGGCTAACCGACCAGCCAAATTCTCGAAAAAAACATCAAGGAGAGATTCCGCTAATCGGCGGATTAACAATCTACCTCAGCGTCTTCTCAATGCAGAATCTGATCGGGCAGGCAAACACAGCTTATCTTGCAGCGGCAGGACTGATTATTTTATGTGGTCTTGCAGATGATTTCAAAAACATAAGCTTTAAAATCCGGTTAGTTATAGAAATTATAGCTTCATTGATTATGATCAAATGGGCCGGCTATGAAATTACCAGCCTGGATAATTTATTCGGTTTCGGCGAAATCCAATTAGGCGCGTTCTCGACCGTATTTACAGTCTTTGCAGTGGTCGGCGGAATCAATGCGTTTAACATGATTGACGGCATAGATGGCTTGGCGGGCAGTATGGCTTTGCTGATTTTTGTTATTTTTGCCATACTGGAAGCGCTATTTCCTTCCAGCAATATCAGCATACCCCTTTTATTAATCATCCCTTCCGTTCTTGCTTTTTTACTTTTTAACCTGCGCATATTCGGCAAGAAAAAAGCATCTGTATTTCTAGGCGATGCAGGGAGCATGTTGCTTGGCTTCACCATTTGCTGGCTGATTATTTCTGCCTCACAAGGCCAGGAAAGAATCATTTCGCCCGTTACAGCTTTATGGGTTATCGCGATTCCTGTTCTTGATACTGTCTGCATCATGCTCAGGCGCTTCTTTGAAGGCAAATCCGTATTCGACGCTGACCGCAATCATATTCACCATATCTTGATCGATGCCGGCTTCGGGGTCAATCAAACACTCGTCATTATACTGTTCTTTTCAGCCACATTGACGACCTTTGGTCTAGCAGCAGACATTTTGTTCAATATACCGGCTTGGTTCATGTTTTACCTCTTTATCAGCCTTTTTATCACCTATTATCTGGCGGTAATTTTTTCTTCAAGAGTCATGAAGGGCTCCAGGCATTTAGAGGAAAACACACTCAAAGAGGCTAATTTTTAAGCATCAAAAAGCCTTTATAGAATTATTCAGAAAAATAAACCGAGTATTTAAATGAAAAAAGACTTAAATCACTCCGTAATTGGAGTCATTGGCCTGGGATATGTCGGCCTGCCACTGGCTGTCGAGTTTGGCCGCCACTATCCTACTGTGGGTTTTGATATCAACGAAAAACGCATTGAAGAACTCCAGGCGGGCGAAGATCGGACTCTCGAGGTTTCCGATGATGAACTCAAGCTAGCTGTCAAATTGCGCTATACTGCAAAATTGGAAACACTTCGGGAATGCAATACTTTTATTGTCACCGTACCCACGCCCGTAGACAAACACAACCGGCCTGACCTCACGCCGCTTATCAAAGCCAGCGAGACGCTCGGCAAAGTCATCAAGAAAAACGATGTAGTGATTTACGAATCAACCGTCTATCCCGGCGCTACCGAAGAAGACTGTATCCCGGTCATTGAAAAAATTTCCGGCCTTAAATTCAATGTCGACTTCTTTGCCGGCTACAGCCCCGAACGCATCAATCCCGGCGACAAAGAGCATCGCTTCACCACCATCAAAAAAGTCACTTCAGGCTCCACGCCGGAAATAGCCGACTATGTCGATGCGCTCTATGCCAGCGTCGTGACTGCCGGCACGCATAAGGCGTCCAGCATCAAAGTGGCGGAAGCCGCCAAAGTCATCGAGAATACCCAGCGCGACGTCAATATCGCACTCATCAACGAGCTGGCCCTCATATTCAACCGCATGGGCATTAATACCGAAGAAGTATTAAAAGCAGCCGGCAGCAAATGGAACTTCCTGCCTTTCCGGCCCGGCCTGGTAGGCGGACACTGTATTGGCGTCGATCCTTACTATCTGACACACAAAGCACAGGAACTCGGCTACCATGCCGAAGTCATCCTGTCCGGCCGGCGCATCAATGACGGCATGGGCGCTTACGTGGCCGACCAGGTTGCGCGGCTTATGACGCAAAAGCGCATTCATGTTGTCGATGCCAGAATCCTGGTAATGGGTCTGACCTTTAAGGAAAACTGCCCTGACCTGCGCAATACCAAAGTCGTGGACATCATCAACGAATTCAAAGCGCTCAATGCTCAAGTGGATGTTTATGACCCCTGGATAGACGCCGCCGAAGCGCAGCACGAATATGGAATAACACCTGTTAGCGAATTGACTAAAGGCCACTATGACGCAATCGTCCTGGCGGTATCGCACAAACAGTTTGTTGAAATGGGTGTGGAAAAAATTCGTACATTAGGTAAATCGAATTCCATATTGTTCGACGTGAAATATCTCTTTCCTGCAAATCAAGTGGATGGAAGACTTTAGTCGAGGGAGTTTAGAAGTAATGCTCCTAATTGACTAATGAGCAGACTCCATCCCAACTTGCCTTTCAGCTAACAGGAAGCAAGCTTGTGTGCAGTTGTTTAGTTTAAGACTAGACGGCTCCACATGGGGCGATGCCCGACCGTTAGCTAAATTGATCGACAGAACTGGATGTGATGCAACCAACCAATATAGCTATCCGTTCTTTACGGATGCTTTGAAGAATAAGTACCTTCCTCTATCCTTTAGGTTTTGCAAAGAAAAAGAAAAGAAAACTAGCAAACCTGCTGAATCTTCAAAAATCGCAAAAATTGAATATCCTATAAAACTAATTAAATAATTAAATGATCGCGCCATCAAACAACCAATACGAAAAACTTCAAACAGACCTCATCGCCAATCCCCACACTTGGCTCATTACTGGTGTAGCGGGCTTCATCGGCAGCAACCTGCTCGAAGCGCTACTCAAACTCAATCAGAGAGTCGTTGGGTTAGATAACTTTGCCACAGGGTATCAACGCAACCTAGACGAAGTACAATCACTGGTTACACCAGAACAGTGGGCTAACTTCCACTTCATCCAAGGCGATATCCGCAACCTAGAAGAGTGCCAGCGCGCCATGGTGTGGCGTGAAGGGACAGCCGTCGAATATGTCCTCCACCAAGCTGCCTTGGGCTCCGTACCGCGCTCAATTGAGAATCCCATTCATGCCAACGACAACAACATTTCCGGTTTCTTGAACATTCTGGTGGCCGCGCGGGATGCTAAAGTAAAACGCCTTGTCTATGCTGCATCCAGTTCTACCTATGGTGATCACCCAGGTTTACCCAAAGTTGAGGATAACATAGGCAACCCACTTTCACCTTATGCAGTTACCAAGCTAGTCAATGAGCTGTATGCCCAGGTTTTTGCCCGGAATTATGAATTCAAGACCATCGGGCTGAGATATTTCAATGTATTTGGACCAAGACAAGATCCAAACGGCGCGTATGCAGCCGTTATACCTAAATGGGTCGAGGCCATGATTACCAATAAACCGGTCTATATTAATGGCGACGGAGAAACAAGCCGAGACTTTTGTTATATAGATAATACCGTTCAAGTCAATATTATGGCTGCTGTCGCCGGTGATGAGTCTGCTGATCAGGTCTACAACGTAGCTGTTGGTGATCGGACCACGCTTAACGATTTGTTCGAATTAATAAGAGCGGGCCTGGAAAACGAGTATTCGCATTTGAAGAATTTCAAACCCATCTATCAAGATTTTCGTGCAGGAGATATAAGGCATTCGCTTGCTGATATATCCAAAGCTAAAAATCTGTTGGGCTATTGCCCTAGCCATTGTATTAAAGCTGGGATTAAGGAAGCGCTTAAATGGTATGTTAATGATATTGCTGATAGAAAACTATAAATAAATCAATTAAATCTATCCAAATTGTAATCTGGTCAAAAATACTAAAGACACATAGCCAAGTTTTTCACAATCTCATGCAATTAAATGAGACTTTATAGTGGACGATATCTATATGCCCCAATTCAGATATTTATACACTTAAATTTTAAAAGTACAGAAACGAATAACTTATGCACCGAAACATAATATTTATCGGGCAATTAAAGGATGACAGATCAATATATTGAAAATATTTATAGTAAATTACTAAACAAATAGAAGCATCTTAGGCCGGTTAATTGAAATTTTTAAGAGTAGATAATGTATGTTTGCAATAGTAGATTTATGGCGATCTATTGCTGTGTTCTTGGTTGTCCTAGCACACACTTTAACTTGGTGGGGCAATCCTGTTTTCTTTAAATTTATAAAACCAAGTTTATTGGGCTTGACAGGTGTTGCAATATTTTTTGTATTAACCAGTTATGTCTTAATGTTTTCACTAGATCGTTTAAAAAAAACAAGTAATAAATTATATATTGACTTTATAACAAGACGATTTTTTCGTATTTATCCTTTAGCAATTATAGCGGTGATATTGTATTACCATTTTAATATACCTTCTTACTTTGAAAATGGAACAGATTTTCTTCCAGCATATGTATCCGTAAGTGGTTTAATCCAAAATATATTGTTAATTCAAAACTTCACAGTTGAAAAAGATATTTTAGGACCATTGTGGAGTTTACCTTATGAATTTCAAATGTATTTATTGTTACCTATAATTTTCACTTATATTGGAAATACAGATTCAAAATGGCGAGGTATTTTTTTGTTTTTCATATTGTGTCTTAGTTTTTTTGTCGCCACTGACAAAATGGATACTATAAATAAACTGTTCAGTTACTTTGAAATTCCTGCTTATACCAAATGGGGGCTTTGTTTTATTCCAGGAGTAATGGCATATTACGCTCAAAAAGAATTCAGCGGTAAAAAACTAAACTTTGCTTATATATGGCCTATTTTAGGATTAATTTTATTTTCAAGGATATTGAATTATAATTTTTTTATTCAAATTTTAAGTGCAATTTTAGTTGGCTTTACACTGGTTATCATCAAAGACGACTTTAATCCTTATTTAAAGAAAATGTGTTCGACAATATCAAAATACTCATATGGTATCTATTTGTCACACATGTTGGCTATTTATTTGGGATTTGAACTTTTTGGTAAATCATTAATAGGATGGATGGTGTTCCTAATGAGCCTATTTATTTTACCAGTGCTTTGCTTTCATTTAATAGAAAAACCTTTTATGGATTATGGAAAACGTTTGTGCCTAAAAAAATATACTAGAGCTGGCGTGTAAAATGAAAATTGGGTTTATCTGCAATGAATTTCCGCCAGGAAAATGTGGCGGCATAGGTGTTTTCACAAGTGAACTAGCTGAAAATTTAGTCAAAAATAATTGTCATGTAGTAGTAATTGGTATTTATGGAGACCTGGAAAACGATCAATGCACGACCGAGCATAATGGTTTGTTGACTGTATATAAATTGGCATCAGATAAAGGAAAATTTGCGACATATAGAAATAGAATTCGCATATTTCACTTAGTTAAAAAATTGGCTGATCAGGGTGATATACAGCTAATTGAATTACCTGATTTTGAAGGTTGGGCTGCTGGCTGGCCAAAACTAAAAATTCCGGTAATAGTTCGGCTGCACGGATCCTTGACTTATTTTGCTGCAGAAATGAGCGAGAAAGTTTCTGTTATAACTCGATTATTGGAGAAACTCTCTTTAAATCGAGCAAATACTATTGTTTCAGTTAGTGAATATACTGCAAATAAAACTAAACGCTTATTTTCTATAAAGAAAAATATATCTGTTATTTATAATACAGTTATCTTGCCGCATGAAAGTCGCTGTAAAAAAAACTATGAGCCAACGTACACGATAACCTATAGCGGTTCCTTAGTAAAAAAGAAAGGAGTATTCTCTCTAGCCGAAGCGTGGCCGCTGGTCAAAAAACAATACCCTCAAGCAAAATTAATCATGATCGGCAAGGATGTATTGTATCAAGGTGAATCGGCCCAAAAAATAATCAAAAGGCTGGCGGGCGACAATACTGATTCGATTAGTTTTACTGGACATCTCAGTAAAACAGAAATGGAAAACATGCTGGCTAATTCAGACCTAGCTATCTATCCATCCTACTCAGAAGCATTTGCCCTAGCTCCAATGGAAGCAATGGCTTTAGGAGTTCCTACAATTTATTCATCTTGTGCAAGTGGGCCTGAGTTAATTGCAGATAAGGAAGGCTATCTCTGTGATCCTAATAACATACATGATATCAGCCAAAAAATATGTCAGTTATTAGTAAATGAGAAATTACGCAAACAATTAGGTGCTGATGGGCGGAAAAGAGTTTTACAAAACTTTTCAAACACTGACATTTTTAATAAAAATATTGAACTATATAAAAAGTTAATAAATGAGCAAGAAAATTAATCATGGTGCGGTATGGTCAATTGGATCTCAATTTGTTAATTATTCGTTGTCATTAGTTTTTACCGCGATCCTAGCCCGCTTGGTTTTACCTGAGCATTACGGCCTGTTTAACATGGTTTCCACAGTAACCGCTTTTTTTATGATTTTCGCTGACGGAGGTTTGGCTTGGTCGATTATTCAGAAAAAAGAAATTAGTGACGCAGCTGTATCAAATTTATTTTGGATTAATGCTGGCTTAGGCGGTTTGATGGCACTTATGTGCCTATTAATTGCTCCTCTGTTAGCAAATTTTTATGGCTATGATGAGTTAGCTAATCTAACTGCCATAATGAGTATAAATTTTATTCTCACTGGTTTGACTGTACCTGGAACTGCGTGGTTAAAAAGGCAATTAAAATTACGTGAAATTGCGGTGATTAATATTCTTGCATTGCTGGCAGCAGGCGTAGGCGGCGTATATGCAGCCTATGCAGGTTTTGGGTATTGGTCTTTGGCTGTCCAAACCTTGATTAAGGGAATTATTACACTCTTAGGGACACTTGCTATAGCCAAAATGCCATTACAATTCTATTGTAGCAAAACACCAACTATGGACATGGTTAAATTCAGCGGCGGCTTGCTAGGTTTTGGAGCTGTTAATTATTTTTCCAGAAATTTGGACAGTATTTTAATTGCTAAAACCTTAGGAGCTGAAGAGCTGGCTTTTTATGAGAAAGCCTATTTCATAATGACTCTTCCTAGTATGTTAACAACTGGCGCATTGACAGGTTTAATGGTTTCTGTATTAGCAAAGCATCAAGACAATACAGTTTTGTTCCACCTTTACTATAAGAGAGCTTTACGTTTAATTGCATTATTCTGTTTTTCCATAGCTGGATATTTTCTAGTTTTTCCTCAAGATATTATATTATTACTATATGGGAATCGCTGGAATAATGCTATTCCTCTTCTACAAATTCTCTCGATAGCAGGTATAACGCAACCTTTGTACAACACTATGGGTTGGTTATTTACCGCCAAAGGTAAGAGTAAGCCAATGTTCTACTGGGGTATCATTTCGGCTATTATTTTAAGTGCCGGTTTCTTTATTGGTGTTAAATGGGGATCTGTAGGTGTCGCCTGGAGTTATTCTTTAGTTATGGGTATTATTTTAAGTTTTTCGGCATTAGCATTTGCGCATTATATTGCTGGCATTTCATTGTTAAAAACGATCATTTTTTTAACGCCTGTAACCATTATATCTATTCTATCTTTAACTCTGACTTGGTGGTTATCTATTAATTATTTATCTGATTTTGGGTTATTGCTAAATATCTTTGTTCGTATTAGCTTAATTATAATAAGTACATTATTGTTATTAATAACGTTTTATCGAACCAACGTTATTGGCTTAATAAAAATATCAGAATAACCTATGAAGCCTATCCTTCTCATTACGCCTTATTTCGCCCCCCAAACTCATGCTGCCGTTTTCCGAGTTTATAAATTAGCTAAATATCTAGCTGATCATAATTTTAAAGTGCATGTATTAACGGTTGATATTAATTATCTTTATAATGAAGAACTGTCCTTGTTAGCTGATCTTCCTGATAGTGTTGAAATCCACTATGCCCGTTACATAGAGCCGACCTTAAGAGGCATCCGAATGGCTTTAGGTGGCAAGGATAGAAGCTTTAAGGCAGTTAAAAGCGAATTAAAACCAGAAAGATCTGAAGAGAATAATGTTAACCTTCAGATAAAACCATCTCCAAAACAGAAAATTAAAAAGATATTAAGTCAGACTTATTCTCATGCTGTCAGTGCTGTTAATAACCCTGATGCATACTGGACATGGCGCAATTCAGCTACTAAAAAGGCGCTGCAAATAATGCAACAGCATGATATTCAGGTGTTTTACACAACTTCAGTTCCTTATACTATGAGCAACATCGGGCTGTCACTTAAAGAAAAAGGCTACAAATGGGTTGCTGACTTTAGAGATCCTTTCCTTATTGGCAGATATATAACTTCCTCTAATCGCATTAATAAAAACCGTAAAAATCTCATACATAAAACTTTAGAAAAAGCAGATGTTGTTACAGTATTATCATCTTCTTATCCCATGATTTATGGTGACTTTTTAGATATATCTGAACGTGATTTTGTCTTTATACCAACAGGCTTAGACGAAGCTTATATACCTGAACAAGTCACTAAAAAAGAAAATTATATTTTGTTTTCAGGAGAGTTTCAGGCTGATTATGGAAAAGAGTTTTTTGCTAGTTTTTCACATGTGATGAAATTAGCGGATGATAAAAATATTATTCCAGATATTTATATCATAGGTAGAAAAGAAATCAATTACCCATTAGTTAATCCATTGGTTATAAAATATGGTATGCAGCAAAAAATACGCTACATTGACCATATACCTCAAACTGATCTTTACAAACTTATTGTTGCTTCAAAAGCGTGTTTATTGATTAGCGGCAGATACAGCCATTGGTGGAATAACTTTGCTAAAATGGTAGATTACATTGCTTTAAAGCAACCTGTTTTAGCTATCATTCCTGATCCAAGCGAAGCTCGAAAAGAATTAAGCAAAGCGGGAATAGGTTTATTTCTTGATGGTAATAGTGAAGAAAATGCCCAGTTAATGCTGCAGTTTTTTAACGATGAGCTAAGGTTAGAGCCAACTGACTATTGTTCTCGTTATCTTGCAAAGACCCAAGTAAATGACTTCGCCCAGATATTTAAACTACTGCATAACAATTGAATTTAAAACCTGCTTATTTGATGTTTAGTTACGACTATTCGCCGAATGAGGGAATATTTCTCACCCATATGTTGCCCTAATTGATGAGTGAGCAGTTATTAATAAAGCAATTCAAACAATAAAGTCAAAGTCTTATAACAAAAATTGATGTCTACATTATCCATACTAAGTTACGACTATCCTCCCAACGATGGTGGCATTAGTCGCCTTGTCAGCGCTGTCGTCAATGAGTTGTCTCGACGTGATCGCCAGATCGAAGTGCTGACGCTTTCAGCAGACAGGCGTCCGGGTCTCGCTCGCCCTCAAATTTCCACACAAGAGGTACCGCGCTCCAAACTGCAGCGCGACATTGCCACATTTGGCTACTTGCGAGGATTGCCTTCCAGCATTCCAGTATTGTCAACAGTGTGGAGTCCTGAAGGAGCACTGGCTTATTTAGCATGCCGCACAAACAGCATATTGATGGCACATGGTAACGAAGTGATGCCCTATCCTGGCGGGCTACGTTACTTTGTCAAAAATTGGCTGCGACGTAAGGCGCTGTCATCGGCTCGCGCTGTAATCTGCAACAGTCGCTATACCGAACGTCTGGTTCAAGCTATCAGTCCAGAAGCCAATACCGTAGTGATCACACCGGGTGTCGATGCTACTCGTTTCAAACCTGTCGAAGATGAGCTCTTGGCGAAGCAACAGTTTCATTTGCCTACAGATCGTCGAATCATTCTCAGCGTATCACGTATGGATGCCTATAAAGGTCACGATCTGGTACTTAACGCACTGGCGCAAATGCCGGCTGAGCGACGAGAAACATTGCATTACGTAATAGCTGGCCGTGGACCGCATCTTGACTCATTGAAAGCGCTAGCGGTTTCTCTCGGACTAAGCAATTCAATAACCTGGCTTGGATTTGTGGCAGATGAAAACTTGCCCACGCTATACGGTTGCGCAGACTTGTTTGTGCTATGTACAAAGGAAGATCCTCAGGCACGAGGCGTAGAAGGATTCGGTATGGTGTTTCTGGAGGCTCAGGCTACTGGAGTGCCAGTCATTGGCACTACAGCGGGAGGAATTCCTGATGCCGTGGAGGAGGGCGAAGGGGGATGGCTAATTGAACAAGGCGATGTGACTGCTCTGCAGTTACACTTAGAGCGTCTGAGCATGGATGTTTCTTCATTCAAGGAACAGGGCTTACGCGGTCGACAACGCGCGTTGACCAAAGGGTCTTGGGAGGTTTATGTGTCGAAATTATTGAACGTAGTGGATGTTAAAGATGCCTGAAAAAAACTCTCTCGGCGGTGTCAGCGTCGTGATTCCAACCATCAACCGCGCAGCAGTACTGGCTGATACAGTGCGTGATATGCTGAAACAGCAGTTTGATGATTACGAAATACTTATCGTTGATCAATCAGACGAAATCAATGAAGAAGTCCTGTCCCTGGCAAAACAAAGCACCCAGCCACGAATTCGTTATTTCAAAGCCAATTTCAAGGGGCTTCCACAAGCTCGGAATTTTGGATGGCGACACGCAGCAAAAGATGTGGTGCTATACATTGATGACGATATCAGGACGGGATCGGGCCTTGTGCGGTCTCATTTTGATAGCCACATCAAGACAGGTGCCGACATGGTCGCCGGTGGAATCGACGAAGCGGCGGGCGACAAGCCTTGCCAATTGCCAACCGGTTCTTTCAATTGGTGGACAGCCACAGCTACGCGTAATTTCAGCGCAACTACCTCAGGCTGGTGCTTGCACGCGCCGGGAGGAAACTTTTCCATTCGCCGATCAGTGCTTGACGCGGTCGGAGGGATTGACGAAGTACTTAGTATTGGTGCTGCACTTTATGAGGAATCCGAACTCGCGCTTCGCCTCTATAAAGCGGGCAAGCGTACCTGGTTCGAGCCATCGGCGAGGTTGCTGCATCTTGCAGCTCCGATGGGAGGATGCCGCGTCACAAAGGACTGGCCAAAATATATGTTTGGTTTAGCCCACAACCGCAGCATACTGATTTTTAGACACCTTAAGCCATGGCATCGACCAACGGCACTGTTACGATTGCTGATGCTTGGCCTTTCCTATAGCCGATTGGATCAATCCCCAAGGCCGCTATTGGCTACGCTTCGCGGTCTAACAGCAGGCCGGCGTGCGGCGGCAATGTTACCTCTCAATGCAGAACTGGATGCTATAGAATGCACTTCCTGCTGATTCCGTATGCCTTGCTGAGCTTGTCGTTTGTTGTGCATTTTTCGGAAAGGCGGGATGCATATGCTCGCTCTGGCCTCGTGCTCACTGCCGGCATAACCACGACCTTAATATTTCTAGCTCTATTACTGCGCCCAGTGATAGGTGACTCGTGGCGTTATTACCAATATTTTCTTGTATTGCGCAATATGGAGTTACAGGACGCGTTCAACTATCAGAGCGAATCAGATCCACTTTATGTATTACTCAACTGGACGACCGGCCAGTTGGGCGATAGCCAATGGTTACTATTCGGTGCTACGCTCCTGATCTTTATGGGTGTGTTCCTGTCGTCGGTTTACAAGCTAGCAGGACCAATCGGCGCATCAATCCTTCTGATGTGCTATATGGGTTACCCCTTCTTCATTGCATATGCTTCGAGTGGACTACGCCAAGGACTCTCCCTCGTGTTCCTACTAATGGCTTTTGTTGGCTTCCGCCAACAAAAGCTAACGGCATGGGCTTGGCTTCTGCTAGCTCCATTTTGGCATTCCGGGGCATGGCTGGGCGTTGGGGTTACTGTTTTACATCAAGCAATGTGTCAATCTGTTTCAAGTGGCCGAATGCGCTGGGCGCTCGTGCTGGGCCTGCTGTTCGTGGCTGTTGGCTTGTCGGCTAGTGGCCTTAATGAATCAATTATGTCAGCTCTTCCAGAACTAATTTCACTTCGCCAGACGCATGAAATTTACTTCAATAATAATGAGGAGATAGCTTATCGAACTGGCTTTCGCGCTGATTTTTTTCTCTTCTCGTTGTTGCCACTGATTACCGGATGGCTGTTGCGAAAAAAAGCACCCATCTTCAGTTACATGGGATCTGGCTGGTGGCTGTCGCTCTATTTAAGCCTCAATATTATTTACCATTTGTTTTCTTTTGTGCCATTCGCTGACCGATTTTCCGCCTTTTCCTGGTTTCTATTGCCGCTAGTAATATTGCTCCAAGTCATAGAAACGCGCAGCCGAAAAATGTTGGTATATTTTGTTGGAACAATCATGTTGATCAACGTAGTAATGTTGCAGTTTTATACTGGTTCATTCATTCGCATGCCGGAGGGATTGTGATGAGTCAGATACAAGACAAGAAAGTATTACTGACAATTTTCACTCCGGCTTACAATCGAGCCAATCTGCTACCTCGAGTGTTCGATTCAATCTGTTCACAGGTTCATCCAGATGACCCAATTGAGTGGCTGGTGATTGATGATGGATCTACGGATAACACTGAAGCAGTTTTGGCGGAATTTGCTGACAAGCGCCCGGACTTGATCAGGTTCATACTTGTCAAGAACGGTGGCAAGCATCGCGCAATTAATTTGGCTGCGGAGCGGGCTAACGGTGATTGGGTCATGATAGTCGACAGTGACGATTACTTGGTCAATGGATCAATCAATCAAGTGTTAGAAACCATTCGCTTGGTTAATAGCGACCCTCGCATCGGACTCGTGCGTGCCTTGAGACAATTCCCGGAGCTTGGCATAGAGTATAGTTTCGAAATGCCAACTAATCCTTGTAGTCATGCTGAATGGCTGCTTTCTCAACACCCGATTGATACAGCCGAGGTAATACGCAGAACAGCTCTTCAAATGCATCCGTTCCCGGATATACCAGGCGAACGTTTCATGGCTGAAAGCTGGCTTTGGTACCATCTTGATCGGACTCACCTAACATTGTTCATCAATAGCCCATGGATAGAATGTTTCTATCAGCCAGAGGGATTATCAGCCAGTAGTCGACGCATTAGGGCTAGCTCTCCGTGCAGTGCAATGGAAGTATATGCCGCGATGTTGGAATCGATTCTGCCTTGGCGTTTGCGAGTAAGGGCGTCAATCAATTGGTGGCGCTATCGGTACCATGCAAATAACCAACACAAAATCGCCGTATCGGAATTTCGAGCATCACACGTATTTGCATTGCCCGGATGGCTGATGTTCTTACACGACAGATTTCTCATTCAATGCTAAACCTGTTGATAACTATGCTCTGGAGAGAGCTATCAATTGATAAGGACACAGCCCGTTATCTATCCATTCCTATTTGTTTTACAAGATACAAATGAGATTACTTTTATTGCCTCGATACAATCGTCTAGGGGCTAGCAGTCGTGTCCGCTTCTTGCAATATCTGCCTTGGTTAGAGGAGGCGGACGTTAGTGTGACTATTTCACCTCTGTTTTCAGATACTTATGTATCAGGATTGCAACGCAACAGCCGTAAACTGGGCAACGTAGCACTGGCATATGCTGGACGAATCAAAGCATTGTTAGGCAGCGGATCGTTTGATCTAGTATGGATTGAAAAAGAGGCTCTCCCCTGGTTGCCAGCTTGGATCGAGCGAGCGTTAATGTCAAACGGTATTCCTTTTATTCTGGACTATGACGACGCCGTTTTCCACTATTACGACCTGCACTGCAATCCCCTAGTGAAAACTATATTAGGTGATAAACATCCTGCATTGATGCGAGGCGCGGCCCTAGTCGTTACGGGCAACAAGTATTTGGCCAAATTTGCTAAGCAGTCTGGAGCTAAGCATGTTGAGATTTTGCCTACGGTAATTGATCTGGACCGCTACCCTGCTCCTATACAAAGATCAGCGACAGATAAATCATTACCGCCTTGTGTCGGCTGGATTGGTCAGCGCAGCACAGCATCTTTTCTTGAACCTTATAAACAGCTTTTTGAGCGCCTTCTATCCGCTGGTCAAGCACGCTTTACTGCGATTGGCATTGATGCCCTATCTCTCGGCTTGCCCATGGAGTCCATCCCATGGACTGAGAAGACTGAGGCATCTTCTATTGCCAGTTTCGATATCGGTATCATGCCGCTGGTGGACGAGCCGTTCGAGCGCGGCAAATGCGGCTACAAACTCATTCAGTACATGGCCTGCGGTTTGCCGGTGGTAGCCTCTCCTGTGGGAGTGAATTGCCAGATCGTTGAGCATGGCGTGAACGGTTTTCTGGCCGAAACGCCTGAGCAATGGGAGCAAGCACTGCAAATGCTGTTAGTAGACGAAGGTCTACGTCAGCGCATGGGGTTGGCGGGCAGGCAGAAAGTCGAACAACACTATTGTATTCAGGTTACCGGGCCTAAATTAACGAAGCTGCTAATAGATGCGGCCAGTGCCTGATCATCAAAAAGACGAGAATAAATCGTAAATCTCAAGATAAAGCTCTAATTATGAATAAAGTTAACTTTATTCTGAAATTCTCAAGGTAAATAAATTAATGTGTGGATTGACTGGCTTTTGGCAAGCCAAAAATTTTTCTGCTGACACTGCTTCTGCTGTTGCCGAACGAATGGCTGATCGTATTGCTCATCGAGGCCCCGATGATAACGGCATATGGGTGGATGAAAATTCAGGCATTGCACTGGCGCATCGTCGCCTGGCGATTGTTGATCTTTCCCCTGCAGGCCATCAGCCTATGGTTTCGTCCTCTGGGCGCTATGTACTGGTTTTTAATGGTGAGATTTACAATCATCTCAGCTTACGTGCGGAACTGGAAAAAATAACCAGCCGATATTGGCGCGGGCATTCCGATACGGAAACGCTACTGTCGGGATTTGAAATCTGGGGCATTGAAGCAACGCTGCAAAAAACAGTGGGCATGTTCGCCATTGCGCTGTGGGATAGACAGGAAAAAACACTGACTCTGGCACGGGATCGCATGGGCGAAAAGCCGCTTTACTATGGCTTTCAAAATAGCACTTTTCTGTTTGGTTCAGAATTGAAAGCGCTTAAAGCGCATCCTGATTTTGTCGGTGAAATTAACCGTGATGTGATTTGCCTCTATCTCAGACATTGCTATATACCGGCGCCCTATTCCATTTATAGAGGCATTCATAAACTGCTGCCTGGCTCCTATCTTCAGCTTCTGCTTAATCAGGACTTCAATCCGTTAACCATGCCAACGCCTAAAGCGTACTGGCGTTTGGAAGATGTTGTCGCGAGAGGTCTCGCGCAACCTTTTGCAGGCTCGGACATGGAAGCCATCGCAGCCCTGGATGCGCAATTGAAGCAGTCCATTGGCCTGCAAATGATGGCGGATGTGCCTTTGGGCGCTTTTCTGTCAGGCGGCATCGATTCATCGACGATTGTGGCGTTAATGCAGGCGCAATCCAATCGTCCGGTCAAGACTTTTTCGATCGGTTTTTCTGAGGCGGGTTATAACGAAGCCGAATATGCCCAGGCCGTCGCTGCCCATCTTAAGACAGACCATACGGAACTTTACGTTTCGCCGGCTGATAGTATGCAAGTTATACCCAAGCTTGGAAGTATGTATGATGAGCCTTTCGCCGATTCTTCTCAAATCCCTACCTTTTTAGTAGCGCAAATGGCGCGCGAACATGTCACGGTATCTTTGTCCGGCGATGCGGGAGACGAGCTGTTTTGCGGATATAATCGTTATATATTGGCTGATCAATGGGATAAGGTTTCCAAAGTGCCCTTCGGGATGAGGCAAGCGACAGGCCGCTTGATAAGTAAGATAGGGCCTGCTGCATGGGAAGGCATCTTTCAGCAAATCGGCAAAGTTGTGGCTTTACCTGCCAATATGGGCCAAAAACTCGACAAACTGGCGATACGGCTAGAGTCGGCAGATCGTGTTGAAGATTTGTACTATAGCCTGATATCTGAAATTAAGCATCCGGAACAAGCGCTTATTAACGCTAAAGAACCTTTAACCTGGCTTGTTAAATCCGGACTCAACATGTCATTTTCTGATGCCAAGCTGCACATGATGTATCTGGATGGCATGACATATTTACCCGGCGATATTTTAACCAAGGTTGACCGCGCTGCGATGGCTGTCAGTTTAGAAACACGGGTGCCCTTTCTTGATCAGAATATCATTGAATTGGCTTGGTCACTGCCTTTATCGATGAAGTTTCGTGACGGCCAAACTAAATGGTTATTAAGACAGGTATTGTATCAGTATGTACCCAAACAGCTTATCGAAAGACCCAAAACGGGTTTTGGCATCCCTCTGGGTGAATGGCTAAGGGGACCGCTTCGGAGCTGGGCTGAAGGTTTATTAAATGAAAATCGTCTCCAGCAAGAAGGTTTTTTTAATGTATCGTTTGTACGTGAGCTATGGCAGGAACATCTCTCAGGCAAACGCAATGGGCAAGTTTTGCTTTGGAATATATTGATGTTTCAGGCATGGCTGGAAGGTGAACATTAATTTTTGATTATTAGATGCTTATTGATTCATCTGATCTTGCTTTCATTTGCTGTATTCATCAAAAGCCTCAACTTGACCCCGTTTTGGGCATTTAATTATATGAATATCTTATATGTTTAAAATTTTTAAACAATTGAATCACTCACTACTGAGTAGATTAACATTATATTGATGTATCCAGAGAGTAAGCATTGCAAAGGATTTAAATTTGTTGTTGGTTTTTGTTTAGGAACTGTATTAGTCTGTGTTATAGCGGCTTACTTTATATTACAAATTGATTACTGGCTGGTAGTTGAGAACAGACCGGTTAACGCTGACATGATTGTTATCTTGGGCGGTGACCCAGGAAGTCGCTTACGCAAAGGGCTCAATCTGTATGATCAGGGCTTTGCTCATCGATTATTACTAATCGATAAAGAAACCAGCGCTTGGGCGCATGTTACTCATAATGGTTGTAAAGATTGCGTATTAGATGGTAAAAATGTTGTTATTCTCTCGGGCTCAACATCTACTTTTACCGATGCTAGCATAGTTAAGACCTATTGCCTTGAGCATGGTATTAAATCCCTTTTGGTCGTTACCGATCCCTATCATACACGTCGGGTTTCGTTAACTTTTTCGAATGAGTTTAAACATAGCAACGTTTCATTTACTGTAATAAGTTCTGACGATTATAATTTTTTGCTTTCTCCAGGAAATCACTGGTGGTCGGATCCAGCTACCCTGGAAATAGTTTGGCTGGAAATGATTAAGTGTGTTTACGTCATAGCATCGCTCCCACACTGAATATACCATTCAATGTTTCCTTCTTAATCGCAGTGCGCGGTCCATATTGTCCTCTTAACTTCTATTGACATTAATTATTATATTTATCAATTTTAACTATATTTGACAAATTTATTATATTTATCTTTATAATAGGCAAACAGCCGCATAATTTAATTATTTCAGATCGCTATCAACCAATATCGCTGAAATATTTTATATGCAAGACATCATGTATTTTATTTTTTGTCGTATATCGATCGCTCCGGTTGGTGATCGATAACACCTGTTATAAATGCATACTTCCTATCAAGTTGATTTTTGCAATCTCAAGCTCATCGTTTGGTTAAAATTTAAGAAGGGCTAATGAAAATTCTGATTTCGCTCAACACAGCCTGGAATTTATTAAACTTCCGGGCTGGCCTCATTCGTGCCCTGGCTGCAGAAGGTTATGAAGTCGTCGCCGTAGCGCCCTACGACGACCACGCCTTACAGCTTCCTGATCTTGGCTGTCGATATTTGCCGTTAGAAATGGACAACCAAGGCACGCATCCAGGGCGTGACGCCTTGCTGTTTTGGCGTTTCTTGCGCTTGTTTATGCGTGAGCGGCCCAATGTCTATCTGGGTTACACCGTCAAGCCGAACGTGTTCGGCTCACTGGCTGCTCGTGCGCTCGGCATTCCTGTTATTAACAATATTGCAGGCCTTGGGGCTGTATTCATCAGGGACGGGTGGCTTGTCAAACTTGTCCGCAGACTTTATCGCTTAGCCCTGGGCCGTTCGGCGAAAGTATTTTTCCAGAACGATGATGACCGCCAATTATTCACGACGGGCGGACTGGTTCGGGCTGAAATCACGGATCTTTTGCCGGGTTCCGGCATTGATTTGACCAAATTTTCGGTAGCTCCGAGCCATTCCCTAACCGGCACGGATCGGAAATTCCGTTTCTTGTTGATTGCCAGAATGTTGTGGGACAAAGGCGTTGGGGAATATGTTGAAGCGGCTAGAATAATACGCAAACGCTGGCCGCAGGCTGAGTGTTGCTTGCTTGGGTTTGTGGATGTCCAAAATCCCGCTGCGATTTCCCGTGAACAAATGGATTCCTGGGTAGAGGAAGGGATTGTGAATTATCTTGGGGTGAGCGATGACGTGCGCCCTGAAATAGCGGTAGCGGATTGTGTTGTTCTGCCCTCCTATAGGGAAGGCACGCCGCGTGCTTTATTGGAAGCCGCCGCCATGGGCCGGCCTATCATCACCACTGATGCAGTAGGCTGCCGCGAAGTGGTTGATGACGGGCATAACGGCTTTCTTTGCAAACTGCGCGATGCCGGGGACCTGGCAGAAAAAATGGAGCTTATGCTGTCGCTCAGCGATGAGCAGCGGCGTGAGATGGGGCAGCGCGGCCGTGAAAAAATGGAACGCCAATTTGACGAGCGGATTGTCATCGAGAAATATCTGAAGGCTATTCAAGACATTCTGTCACGGCAAACAGCGCAGTCAAACTGAAGCTGCATTACCGAATGGGAGCTTGCTGAGCATTTTCCGGCATTTGAGGGATCGCTTATCTTCCATATTGCATCATGCTCAGCAAGGACGCCTTTCTTTAATTGGCATGCGATGTTTCCTTGCATGCCTTTCAATCGAGCAGAAATTCGCCGCAGCCAGACGGCTTGCAGGTTAAGTTGTTAAACCGATCCTTACAGTGACCTCGTCGCCTGAACAGGGATGCGTGTGTGTAGGTGGGAATTCATTCGCACTACAGAGGCCTGTACACGGGCTTTTATCCCAGGTCGAATACCCTCAAGGGGCACAAGTGAATTCGACCCTACAGTTTACCATCGCACTGGCGTTACTTTTTAAGTTCGTCTCAATTCAACTGATGCGTAACATCAGCTATTCAATGCCTTTTATTATACTCAACTTTGAGTGGCCCCATATTTGTCAAATCTATCACTTTTAAACGAAAATTGGCGTATATGTTGTATTTTTCGCTATAATATCAAAGTCGCATAATTCAATTATTTAGGTTGCCGTTAGCCGGTATTTGTTGAAACACCTCGTATGCAAGGCATTTATACATAGGCTGAAGAGGTGAGAAAAACCAATCTGATAATTGAGAGCTTATGATTATAAGGATTGCAGTTTTAGAGAGGTAATGGATTTGCTTGCATCAACGCCAATCAAAAATCTCTCTTCTGAAGAGGAATCTCGGTTTCAAAAATTGAGGACTAGCCAAAACAAAATGCCTATTTATCCTTGTATAATATGTCTCTATGTTTTTCCGTAACATTATTAGCTGCTTAATGTCAAGGCCTAGTGTGACCAGAGGCGTAGAGCTGGCTGCCCAAACCGTGAGAATTCCAAAGGAGTTTCCCCTAGCCAGAGTTCAACAATCTGCTTTAGTATTTTCTCAACTTCCACAAGCATTAATCAAGGCTGGCTTTGGCATCGATAATATTGGGATCATAAACAGATATTCAATATATTGGTCTGGCTCATATTACAACCTTCTAATAAAAATGCATTAAAACGTATATTTCTAAATCATTAAAAGGTTTTTTACAATTTCTCACATGACTTAATAGTATTAAAAATAATTAGTGCGACCAACCCAACTAAATAATATTGTTGTTTATTAAAACAATATAAAGCCGCTAATATCTATTTTTATAAAAGCAAAATTTAATCGTATTCAGCATAATTAATAATAACCAAAAAATAGGTATTACATGTTTAGCAATATACTTGTTGTCTGCGTAGGAAACATATGCCGTAGCCCAATGGCAGAAAGCCTTTTAAGAAAAGCCCTCAATGATATTGATAAAAAAAACTGCATAGTCAGCTCGGCCGGCCTTAATGCGCTAGTTGGCAAAAAACCGGATTCTGCGGCTTGTCAATTAATGCAAAGCAAAGGCATAGACATTTCACTTCACCGGGCCTGTCAGCTGAATAAGGAAATGATCAGGAAATCCGATTTAATTCTGGTGATGGAATCGTCCCATAAAACATCTATTGAGGCCGAAGAGCCTACTGCAAAAGGCAAAGTATTTAGATTGGGCGAATGGGGCGGATTTGATATACCGGATCCTTACAAACAGGATCTAAAGGTCTTCGAATCGACGCTGAAATTAATTGAGCAGGGAGTAGCTCAATGGATTGAGAAACTATAAGTTATTGTTATTTATTATCAAATAAAAAATATGCATACCTGCAACCATGACAATGCGCATGCAAAGATATGCATTTAAGTTCACATGCATCAAGAAAAATTAAACTGATTATGTTACAAAAATTGTGTTCCAGCCTGCTTGTCTTAATTACCACCGGATGTACGGTTATACCGGGCATGCATATGAACCCGTTTTCCGATAAATCCAGCGTGAATTTACCGGTTACGGAAAATAATGAAACGCTGCTTAAAAAGCTCAACATTAAAACCATTACCGCGCAGCTTATTGTTGATTTAGAAAAAAACATCAATAATCGCAGTTTAGGACCGAATAACGTTGCCAACCACTATTTTGATTACCGGATTGGGTCAAATGCCGTGCCCGGCACTCCCGATAAGGAGCCTTATACCCAATATATCGTCGGCCCCAGGGATATTCTTAACATTACCGTTTGGGAACACCCTGAATTGACAATTCCTGCCGGCCAATTCCGTTCTGCCGAATCTGCAGGAAATGTTGTCGGTGAAGATGGCACTATTTTTTACCCTTATGCCGGCGTCGTAAAAGCCGCGGGAAGAACCGTCGAAGATATCCGTGCCGAGCTGATCCAGAAATTATCACAATACATTGAAAACCCGCAACTGGATGTTCGGGTGATCAGTTATCGAAGCCAGAGGGTTTATGTCGTAGGGGAAGTCAATCAGCCAGGGATTCAGACCGTGAAGGATATCCCTCTCACTGTCCTTGAAGCGATCAACAATTCCGGCGGAGTCAAGACCGATGCGGACATGCGCAATATTACCCTTACCCGGGGGGGCAAAACTTACAAAATCAATCTTCTCGCCCTTTATGAAGGCGGAGACACTTCTCAAAATGTCATGCTTAAGCAGGGCGATGTGTTGAACGTCCCTGATAACAACTTCAACAAAATCTTTGTACTGGGCGAAACAGAGGGCAGCTCGCGCAGTATATTCATGAACAAGGGCCGCATGACCTTGACCGAAGCGCTCAGTGATGCCGGCGGTGTGAATCAGGAAAAATCAGATCCTGCGCGAATATTCGTCTTTAGAGGCGGCATGGGCAAGCCGGAAATCTTTCATTTAGATGCAAAGTCGCCGGATGCGTTATTGCTCGCGGATCGTTTCCCTCTGCAGCCTCGCGATGTGATTTACGTAGACCGGGCTGAAGGTATCCGGTGGAATCAGATTGTTTTACAAATTGCACCGACTATTGCCTTGTTAGGAATAGCTGGCGTTTTTTAAAAATAGAGCCTTTATTTCGGCGCATTTAAATAACCCACTACTATTTTTAACAGGACTTATGCAAACCTGTGGGGGCGACTTCAGTCGCCCCCACAGGTTTTAGAACCGCTTGTTTCGACGGTGAAACGGGTAAACTGCGTAAGTCCTGTTTAATAGACTTTGAAATCATAAGATAGAAGTACGAATTTAATGTCAACTATACCATTTAATAAGAGCTCTTCCCCTGCCAGTTTTTTCAGTGAAGAAGAAAACGATGAAATTGATTTGGGTGAATTATTAGCCACGTTGATGGAAAGCAAATGGCTAATTATATCTGCAGTATTATTTGCATTAACGATAGGGATCTCTAAAACTTTTCTTGATACGCCTGAGTACAAGAGCAATACCATGCTGCAGATCGTGGAAAACGCGCCGTCTCTCGGTGAGTTGGAACCATTATCCGGATTGGTAGAAAACAAAAAGCCTATCATGGCGGAAATTGAAATTATCAAATCCAGGATGATATTAGGGGAAGCCGTTAAAAATCTTAATCTTGAAATAATTGCCAAGCCCCAATATTTCCCGTTTATTGGTGAAGCGATCGCAAGACATTTTCAGCAAAACAATGTCGAGCAAATTTCCACCCCCTTATTCGGTCAATCCCACTATGCCTGGGGGGGTGAAATTATCCAGGTCGATACCTTAAAAATTCCGTCAAGCTGGTTGAATAAGAAACTGACCTTAATTGCCGGTGAACATGGCCGCTTCAAATTAATGAACGAGGAAAAGATCCTTCTTGAAGGCGAGGCCGGCAAATATGCGACGCAGCAGCTAGAAGGAACTCAAGACAGTATTTCCATATTTGTTTCTCAATTAAAAGCCAGACCGGATACTCAATTTATAGTCATGCGCCAATCGGAATTGAACGCAGTTGACCAACTAAAGCAAAGATTCGAGGTAACCGAGAAAATTAAAAATACAGGAATTCTTGAATTAACGCTGGAATCTCCGAGCCCGCAAGCAGCCGCAAAGACTGTTAATGAAATTGCCAATATTTACGTACGGTTAAATGTTGAGCAAAAATCGGAGGAAGCTCAGAAAAGAATAGAGTTCCTGGACAAGCAATCGCAGTTCATCAAGGATCAACTGCAGGAAGCCACAGCCAACCTGAACAATTATCAGGCTTATAAGGGTTCGATTGATTTAACCATGGAAACCCAAGGCATCTTAAACGCTGTGGTTGAGAAAAAAACCCAATTGACACTGCTGCAACAGAAACATGAAGAGCTTCGGCAGAAGTTTACTGAATCATATCCTGCCGTTATTGCTCTGCAAAAACAAATGGATATTCTGCAAAATCAAATCGGTGAATATGAGAGAGAGGTAAAGAGCTTGCCGGAGACTCAACAGACTATTTTGCGATTATCAAAAGATGTTCAGGTCAATAGCGAACTTTACATGAGTCTGCTTAACAATTCGCAAACGCTGAAAGTTGCGAAAGCCGGCGCAGTGGGTGATGTTCGGATTATTGATGAAGCTGTATTGCCCACAGTGCCAATCAAGCCTAAAAAAATATTGATCATTGCAATTTCCTTAATCGCAGGGTTAATAATAGGCGTTATCCTGACATTTGTACGGAAATTCCTTAACAAAGGTATTGATAGCTCTAATTTAATTGAAAAGTATCTCAATATTCCTGTTTATGTGACCATTCCGCATAGCGCTGAACAAACCAAAATTATCAAACAAAAAAATGGTCCAGCCAAAATTTTGGCTCTGGATTTTAAGGATGATCTGGCGATAGAAAGCCTTAGAAGTTTGCGCACCACGTTACACTTCGCTTTTCTGGAAGCTAAAAATAATATCATCATGATTACCGGTCCCAGACCTGGCGTTGGCAAATCATTCGTATCTCTTAATTTGGCAATAGTTTTGGCTGATGCCGGAAAAAAAGTCTTATTGATAGATGCTGACATGCGCAAAGGACTGCTTAATAAAGCCTTTGGAATTAAAAGAGAAGAAGGGTTATCCGAATTAATTTCCGGCTTGATAGCGCCAAGTAAAGGAATCCGTCATATTGAGGCCAGCAATATCGATTTTATTACCACAGGCGACATTCCACCCAATCCCTCGGAACTATTAATGCATGAACGATTCGGACAGTTGCTGGAAGTATTTAGCAAACGATACGACCATGTAATCATCGATACGCCGCCTTCACTGCTTTTAACGGATGCGTCCATAGTAGGCAGACTAGCTAGCGTGACGCTGCTCACTCTTAAAGCCGGCATACATTCCAAACAAGAGCTGGAACAATGCACTAAACGATTAGCTCAATCAGGAGTACAGGTAAAAGGCATCGTGCTCAATGACCTGCCGGAAAGATCGCTTGGCAACAATTACGGTTATGGTTATGGCTATGGTTATGGGAAAGATTTTTATAAAAACTATAACTATAAACTGGGACGCGCCTTAAATTAAGCCTGAAGGCGTTAAGCGCGAAATTGAGCAGCGCCTGGCAAACTTCACGAACCAGGCGTTTTCAGGATTCGGTTAAAAGGTTTATCGACGAAACCAGCGCTTTGTAGGGGCGAATTCACTTGTGCCCCTTGCGGGTATTCGCCCAGGGCGCCTACCAACAGTAGGCGCTTCGCCTAGAGCGCCTACTGTTGGTAGGCGAAGTCGCCCCCACACCTGTTGTTCTATAAAATTCAGGGAAGTTATTTCTCGCCTCATCCTTAACACTATTGATTATCGGTGCAATAATCAATAGTGCCCCGTCTTGCTTCTACTTGCTTGCCATCATCGCAAGAGAAACGCTGGTTAATCAACTGAGATGTTGTTGTAGCTCAGATACCAGTCCACGAATTTCCCAATGCCTTTCTCGATGGGCGTATTCGGTTTATACCCCACATCTTCTACCAAGGCTTCCACATCGGCATAAGTATCCGGCACATCCCCGGGCTGCAATGGCAAGAGCTGTTTTTCTGCTGTTTTGCCCAAGGCTTTTTCCAGGGTTTCTATGTAAGCCGATAACTCGACCGGATTTTGGTTGCCGATATTGTAGACCCGCCACGGCGCTTTGCTGGTGCCCGGATCAGGCCGTTTGCCGGTCCAGTCCGGGTTAGGCGGGGCCGGATGGTCCAGGGTTCTGATGATGCCCTCGACAATGTCGTCGATATAGGTGAAATCCCGCCGATGCTTGCCGTAGTTGAACACCTGGATCGGCTCGCCGGCCAGGATGGCTTTGGTAAACAGAAACAGCGCCATGTCCGGCCTGCCCCACGGACCATAAACGGTAAAGAACCTTAATCCGGTAGTCGGCAGTTGATATAAATTGCTGTAGGTATGCGCCATTAGCTCATTGGCTTTTTTGGAGGCCGCATACAGGCTGAGCGGATGATCGACATTGTCGTGCACGGAGAACGGCATCGTCTCATTGGCGCCATAAACCGAACTGCTGGAGGCATAAACCAGGTGCTCTATTTTGTGATGCCGGCAGCCTTCCAGGATATTGATAAAGCCGACAATATTGCTGTCGATATACGCATGCGGGTTCTCTATGGAATAGCGAACCCCAGCCTGTGCCGCCAGATTGACTACCCTTTGCGGCTGATGCTGTCTAAAAAGTCGCTCCATCGCTTCCCGGTCGGCGATATCGGCGCGTACGTCAGTGTAATGCTTATGATCGAGAATACGGGCCAGGCGGGCTTCTTTCAGGTTGACATCGTAGTAATCATTGAGATTATCCACGCCGATGACTTCATCGCCCCGTTCCAGTAATTTGATGGCTACGTGATTGCCGATAAAGCCCGCTGTGCCGGTGACTAATACTTTCATCGGTTAGAGCCTGTCATCAGTTTGGTTAGCGAAAAAGAAATGTTTAAAGCCATAAAATATAAACTCACAAGTTGTAAAATCTAAATTAGTCAGGACTTACGCAAGCCTGTGGGGGCGACTAAAGTCGCCCCCACAAGTTTTAAAACCACTTGTTTCGGCGGTTGAACAGGCAAACTGCGTAAGTCCTGTTAGTATAACTGATGTTACGTACGGCGAATTCCGTTTGCCGCGTCGAGCACCGCCGCTAAAAGCTGCGGTAGGCTGGGTTGCTAAACCCGGCATTTGGCGTCTCCCCATCTTCGTAGATACCGTCTTGTTGCCCATTATGCAAGCGCAAAATTGGGGTCGAAAGGTTTATTCGATTTCAGAATGGCAAAGGCGATATGGACGAGTTTGCGCATTGAAGCACAGGCGATGGCCATGCCATTCTTGCCGCGTGCAGCCAAGCGTTCGCGGAAAAGGCGGATGACGGGATTGTGTCTTCCCGCGACCACGGCGGGCATGTATAGCTTCGCGCGCAACATCGGATCACCCATCTTGGAAATGCGGGTTTTGCCTTTCCACTTGCCGGATTCGTTCAAGGCGGGATTGAGTCCAGCAAAGGCGACAGCTTGCTTGGCGGTGGTGAAGCCGTAGTGATCGCTCAAAGCGACCATGAGGTGGGCAGAGGAGGCTTCGCCGATGCCAGGAATCGTTTCCAGCAAAGCGCGCCGGTGCCTGAGATCAGGGTCTTGATCGATAAGACGTTGAACGCGTTCGCGTGTGGTTTTAAGCGCCTGCTCCAGATGTGCCAAGACGGCTCTGATGGATTCGGCAATCGTGGGGTCAGCCGTATCCAGTCTGTTTTTCTCCATTTGCTGCATTTCCAGCAGGTCTTCGATCCGGCGTAATAAGGCTTGCAGTTCGCGGATATTGGCAGGTGGCGGCGTCCACAAAGGCGGTTTCTTTTCCTGGGCATACCGGGCGATCAGCTTGGCGTCAGCCTTGTCGGTCTTGATTCGGCTCAATTCGCTCTTGGCGAATCCCTTGATTCTGGCAGGATTGACGACAGCCACCGGATAGCCTGATTGGGCCAGGCATTCGGCCAGAGGGATGCTGTAGGCGCCAGTCGCTTCCATGCAAACCGAGGGCTTGACGCCGCCGAACGTCGTCAGCCAGACGATCAAAGCGGCAAAACCTTCCGGCGTGTTGTCGAATTTTTTATGCTTGTATTTGCCGTTCTCCAGGCGGGCAACATCGAATTTATGCTTGGCAATATCCACACCAACCGTCACTTGGGACATCTTTAAACACTCCAAAAAACTATATAAAATCAATAAGATCAATTTTAAGGCATACGCCTGGTTCAGCCTTAGATCATACAGGCTCTCCCGGCGAAACGGGGGCCTACGCATACCGTACGAACTTATGAGGCGGATGAGGGAAACGGAGAGCGAAATCTACGCAGCAGGCTCGAAGCCTCAGGGTACGCCCGGCTTCTCCGCTTCCCGCCCGGTGATCAGCCGGGGATTTTATCCCTAATTGGGTAAAATCGAGATATAAGGGTACGCATCGCGTACCTGCTTCAGGGCTTTTCGGCACACCGCAAGTCCGGAAAGGTACGCGATGCGTACCCTACCGTGGATTTCGCCTTGATTTTGGCAGGGCAGCCAGCCGTAGGCCAGGCTGCCAAACCCAGCATTTCGGCCACCCATGCCGGGTTTCCGCTAAAGCTCCAACCCAGCCTACACAGGTTGTTAAAAGCAAGTAACTAACGACCTTTATTAAATCGATCTAACTTCAGCTAACTGCGTAACATCAGTTAGTATAACATTAATATTTCAAGCTATCCGGTGGTCAGGCTCACTTGCGGCTTAAAAATCATCTGCCCGATAATACTTATCGCTTCATTCAGAATGGTTGAGTAATAGCCTGCGCTATATGATATTTTTGAACTCAATCGCACTTTTTGATAATCTTTCAATACTCATACTGAAGCTCTATAGCAAATAGTTATTTCTCTTGTTGTATCTGCCAGGTTAGCCTATTACCAGTACTGCAGCGCAAATAATATTCAGTATGTGATGTTAATCAAGACGGGCATCAATAAGAATAATGAAAAAGACATTCAGAGCAGAGATTTTACTGGCGATTTTTCTGGTATCCGTTACTGGTACACAAGCCAACTCCATGACCAAGATCGAACCTAACGATCGCCTTGAAACAACACAAACTCTTGATCATTTCGACAGCGAATTTGACAACGCTACCGTCATAGCTTGTGCCTCACGATATAGCGCTAATAATGATTGCTATGGTTACTTCTCATTCAGTCTAACTGACTTATCCAGAGCAATTACAGATATGGATGCTGATAGCATCGACACAGCGCATAACCTTTATGCAACCTATAATGACAGCGATGTTTTTAGTTCTGATAACGGGCAATATAATAATTCGTATGGTGACATTATTGAGACCTATCTGAATGCGAATTTTTACTATGCTATTGCTAAAGGTTACCAAAATCGAATGGCTCTAAGCGAAAGCGGAACGTTGCATATGTCAGCCAGCCATCCTTCAACTGTGTCGCTCCCCGCCATTCTTGCGCTGGCTCTACTACCTACTGCTCTTACGATGCTGTTGTTTGGTCTTGGAATAGTAGGCTTTTTCACTCCTCGCAAACAGAAATCTATCGTTTAGAGCAATTGACTGACCAGGCTGGCTAAAATACCAAAAGAAGCGATACTTAAAATCTATGCGGAGATTTCGAGCCGGATTTTTAGTTGTTCCGAATAAACATCGGTTCTGCTCGCCGACCCTATAATCGGCGAGTACTTCGCCCCAATCTGCGATATTCCGCCTCCATATTGCCGGAAGCTGATCAACAATCCGTTTATTAGCCGCCTTTCTCTCTGCGAAGCATGTCTATTTTTTCGTGATGCTGCTTCCGAAACGCATCCCTTTCTTCCTTAGTTTTCATGCTATCCAGCTTCAGCAAATAATTGCACCGCTCTTGCTCAGTCATGAAATCAGCGCCATAGATATGAGAATAAACAGGCACATCTCCTATTCTACCGGTTAGCTCTTTAGGATTTGTACTAAAAGTTTCTTCTTGTTGCTCTGATTCAGATTGAGCGAAGGAAATGGAAGAAAAGAAAACGATGAACAAAGATACCAGGAATGGCATAAACAGTTTTTTTTTCAACATGAAATATCTCCTTAATACTTTAGATAAATGGCGCCTTCTTCTTTAAGCAACAATGAAATATTTCCGGACAAGGAAATATCTCTCAAGGCACCGAATCAACATAAGCAGGAGCTGAAATCACTCCAAGGTTAATTCCATGAAAATAAAATCATACTTATTCAGCACTTTCAAAATGCTGAGAAAAGTCAATTTTCCTGTATTGTTATACCTTTATGTGACTGGGCACTTCCTTGTTAGTTCATATGTGATTTCCAATTACTAAAGGAAATATCCAGCCATCAAGCAACCGCCCGGCCCCTCCCCCGCATAGCTCCGGTTATCCAAAGTCCTGTGGCTGCTTACATCCAGCAATCAACACGATTAGATAAGGCTGCTCCGATCAGTCTCATTGCCTCCCTAACGGCAAAGCCACTCCACATCCGCCGTTCAGATTGCCTTGCTGATCAAAGTCTATTTTAAGGCAGCCGTCACCAGCAGTCCGATCACTGGCTGTCCTGCTTCCTTGCGCAGCACAACCGTGTCCGCCGCGCACATATCAAAGCCCGAAGCCGTCAAGGCAGCCTTTATATACTCATGCGTATGCGCATAACGGCCATGAGGGTTTAATTTAAAGCCGTTACCACTGTCTTCATTGCTCTTTTCCACGGTAAAAACCAGACTACCCGCTGCATTCAGCGCATGCGCGGCAGCCTGCAGAAAAGGACCGAGCTCGCCAAAATAAACCAGTGTATCAGCAGAAACGATCAGATCGAATAAGGCTTTATACCGGCTTAAATATTCCACCAGATCGGCTTCGATCAGTTCGTCATAGACATTGCGCCCCCTTGCCTTGTTCAGCATGCCGGAGGACAGGTCAACTCCGACCAGTGTACGGACATAAGGCCGCAGCAAAGGCCCGCACAACCCGGTGCCGCAGCCTGCATCCAGCACTCTGAGTTCCTGTCGGGGCTCGGGGAAAAGCACGGAGACAGCCTGCGTGACCAACTCGGGCGCCCGATAACCAAGCCCGTTTAGCACTGTGTCGAAGCTGGCCGCAAATTTGTCGAATATGTCCTGTATGTAAGCCTGTGAAGCCCGGTCGGGAATGTCTTCGCCTAAAAGGGCGGAAAGATGATGCTTCGCAATCGGACTCTCGGGATCGGCTTCGATCCAGCGCTGCAAAACGCTTCTGGCCTGCTCGGGCTGACCCGTTTTCAACATCATCCGCCACAAACTTTCATAAGCGTATTTGTGGTTAGGTTTTATAGCAATGGCTTGCTGGTAGGCGGCTGCCGCCTTGTAGTATTCGTCCTGCTCCTGATAAGTATTGCCGAGATTCTGGAAGACATCGGCGTTGCCCGGACTTAGCTCGGCGGCTCTCAGCAATACGTGCACCGATTCCTCGTACTCGCCTAGGTTTCTTAGCACAACGCCCAGATTATTGCAGGCACTGGCGTGATTGGGCATCATGTCGATCACTTTCCGATACGTTTCGGCCGCCTTTTGCATGTCGCCTGTCTCCTTGTAGACATTGCCCAGGTTATTGCAGGCGTCCAGGTAGAACGGATTAATCCGGAGCGCCTGACTGATGCTGGTGATGGCCTTGTCGCTCTGGCCGGCCTGATGCAGCAGCACACCCAGGAAATGCAGAGCATCGGGATTGTCCGGTTGGCTTTTCAAAATTGATCTATAGACTTTCTCGGCTTCACCAAAATGCCCCTTTTGGTGCATGCTAATCGCCGACGATAAGGCACTGCTCGGATCTGTCTGTTTTCGTCGTTTGTTTTTCTTGGCTGCAAACCGTCGTTCATTAGATTTCATGATATTTTGGTCTTATATCTACTTGATTAAACCGCTATATCTTAATTGTAATCGGGATTATTGCCAGCCGCACTGCAATCATCCTACTTTATGTTGTTATGATTATTGGTCTTGACGGAGGGAGAAAATTGTCCGTGCCGCTGAAGCAGCAATTACCTGATGAGCTGTTTCAGCTCCGCAGATAGTGGCATTATCAACAGCATGATAGTTTTTTAAAGGCTTGCCCCGGCAATAAAGATCTATTTTTATGCTATTCAAAGGGGAAATGCATTGAGCCCGTGTTGCGCTCAATGTCAATGACGGGCTTTACTTTTCGTTAATGCGTTTGCTCGTTTGATTTCAATTGACGCCATAGACAATCTCAAAGATTTCTTCAATTGAGGCGGTTGATTCGTCAATGATGTATACGCTGTTATTCGGATAGAAAGCATAGATTTTATCGCTCTGGTGCTTATAGCGAAATTGGTCACCATGCTGGATCATGGGCGTACCGATGCCTTTGTTAATGAAATCCTGAATCGCCTCAAGCTTCGGGCTGTAATAGTGCTTGACGCCATGCACTACATTTTCCAGATGGCGTTCGTTTGGATTATCCAGATTAAGCAGAGCGTATAAATCATAATCACCGTGTATATATTGCATGCACGTAGAATGCTTGGCGCTATCCATCCATGCATGACTGTTTCTCCAGTTCGGCACTGCCGCCTCGTCAAAACTGGCAGGCGCATCTTCCCTGGAAATCATCAGGCAGCCATAATATTCACTGTTGATGTCGGTATCCACGGCAAAACAGCCTTTTTCGCTGCCATACCGCTTGAATATTTTTTTTGATTTTTCAAGGGGCGTTTTGTCTTTAAGGAACTCATCCCAAGCCTCGACAGCTTTTGCATACTTTCCATCCTTAAAAGCCTGCGCCCCCGTCAAGGTAGGATCAACCACCAGGCCGGCGGTTTTTGCATGAATAATGTGGCCGGAAGCGAATGGTATATAAACGTCGCAATCGGCTGTCTTTGCCTTGCAGTCTATCGGCTTCGGATACATATTCTTATTGCCGATGTATTTCAACGACTCGGGATTGGTCGCTCTGACCAGGATAATGTGATTGAAGACCTGGGCCGCTGCTTTAAAAACATCAATGTCGTCCCGCCTGATGCCTAATCTGCTGTCGCCCCAGTCAAAGGGTTTGATCTTTCTTAATACGTGAGCGTGCTTGAACGAATCGCTGTGCATCTGGCTACGCCGGTTTGCCTGTACTTCAGGTTGTGCAAGTTTGCTGTATCTCATTGACTCTCCATAAATCCTGCCTGCCGACTTCATCTTATCCATATCCAACTGTCTATTTAGTCATTGATTGATCGGCATGGAGAGCTTGTATTCACTCTCCTCAATTTCAAGCTGGCTTCCCATGCAGAAACTGGCCGCAGTCTTCAATGTCCCGGTATTTTGAAGAACCGTCTGGAATCTCTCATTAATTCACACCGAGAGAGCCGGTTACGAGGTATAACGCTCCAACTGACCTGCCAGAAATTAGAATTGCTCTAAACTCGGTTGATGTAAGTCCGGCAACTCCGAAAGACAATCAGAATCGCTAACTCCAGAGAGAAACCATTATTGCTTAATTTTATTTCGGAATTATTAAGAAATTCTTAGCTAGCGCAATAACGTGAGTTATTTATATCCATACGAAGGTTGTGGCAGAAAATCGACTTTAGCAATGCTTAATAAGGCCTACTTTACGGCCTTTCAAAAAATATAATCGGATAAGCTATTTTAAGATCTGATGTGACGCACGGAAGATTTTTCCCGTTTGCCGCGCCGAGCACTGCAGCTTTTAGCGGAGGTAGGCTAGGTTGCCAAACCCAGCATTTGAAGCCTCTCAATCTTCGTAGGGTACGCATCGCGTACCTGTTCAGGGCTTTTCGGCACGCCACAAGTCCGGAAAGGTACGCGATGCGTACCCTACCGTGGATTTTGCCTTGATCTTGGCAGGGCAGCGGGGTAGGCTGGGTTGCTAAACCCAGCATTTCGGCCGCCCCTGCCGGGTTTCCGCTAAAGCTCCAACCCAGCCTACACAGGCTGTTAAAAGCAAGTAACTCGCCTTCCGGTGCGACAAACCCGACTAACACAACCGCCGCGCTAGCGATACTTTATTAGATCGATCTAACTTCAACTAACTGCGTAACATCAGTTAATATCGAGAGAGCCGCGAGTAGGTGCGCGCTAATGCTGCCTCTCAAGCCAAGCACCGCATTCATTTTTTCTAATCGCTCGCTCATGCCAATTTTTGTCAAGAATCGTCATCTGGATTAAGGAGAATCGCTATTTCCGCTTTCCGGACTTGCGCCATGAAAATTTAAGACGAGCCAATAGAAAAAATTCCCAGCGTAAAGGCAACATCAGCAATTCAGCCCTAAATCTCTAGAATCAGCCAAAGAATTTGCAAGGCAATAACAGAAGCATAGATAAACTGTTAGAGGCTTTTTAACCCGTTTGGCTTTAATAAAATTTTTATAGTAGGTGACTGGCGGCTTCAGCAATTACGAAGGCTCTAATTGAGCCGTCGAGAATGCAGAGATCCTTAGTAAAAATATATTTGTCGAAGAGTTAAATTCATTGCTAAAAAATCTAATTTATCTATATACTGTGACTAGCATTTATGCGTATCTTTCTACTGGTTTTGATTTCTCTGTATCCCGCTATAGGCCGAATAACAGGGGGTTTCAACCCGGTCAAAATATTATTCATTAAGTTTTGCTCCGCCAGTATTTTAAGTTCTACCATTGGATGCAGTGAGACGTTTGAGCCGGCTTTATTGTTAAGGCTGGGATTTATAAAGCCAACAGAAATTGGCGATTTTTTTTAAGTTTAAGAGTGAAATATGTCAGAGCAAGTCGTAGGTACCGTTAAGTGGTTCAATGATGAAAAAGGGTTTGGATTTATTGAACAAGAAGGTGGTAAAGATGTTTTTGTTCATCACAGTGCAATTAACGGCACCGGTCGCAAAACCTTGCGCGAAGGCCAAAAAGTTACTATGCAGGTAACTCAAGGTCAAAAAGGCCCGCAAGCTGAGAATGTGACCCCAGCGTAACCAACCCCAAAATCAAGCCCAAAAGTCGATAGACTTTTGGGCTTATTTTGCATGCGAAATAACTGCCGGTTCGCTTCGGCCATGCATTGGGAGCTAAAACCTTTTCAGGTTTATTTATTAAAGCTTCCCTGTACTATTTGATATAGTCATTGTTGGCATTCTCTCATTTAGCAAGACTGCTGTCTTGCTTATAGACTTTCTCGCAGGCCTTGCGATTCTCTGATTGCGGCCGCCCAGCTACCGTTTTTTTCAGCAAAAGTCAGATTTATACCAAACCGATACGGTAACGGAGTCTTTGCCATGCCTGAGTTTTCCTTAAACACAAACTGGCTGATCCCTGCGCCTGTTGAAGCCGTCTGGCCGTGCCTGATCGATACTGAAAACTGGCCGTCCTGGTGGAAATATGTGATATCGGTTGAGGAAATAGAATCGGGAGATGCGTCCGGCATCAACAATATCAGGCGTTATTACTGGCGCACCTGCTTGCCGTACACGCTGATGCTTAATTTATGCGTCACTGAAATACAGCCTCGTCGTTTTATCGCCGTAAAGGTTGACGGCGATCTGCAAGGTCATGGCTATTGTCAATTATGCCCGGACTCCACTAACAGCCGCACTGAAGTTGAATTCAGATGGCAGGTGCAAACCTGCAAACCCTGGATGAACCGATTTGCCACATTAGCCGCGCCGATTTTTGCATGGAACCATGCACGCGTCATGAAGTCTGGAGAAGAAAGCTTGATCCGATACCTGTCAACGGTTAAAAATTTATAAATAACATGGAATAATAGTAAACATCAGGTTACCCTTTATCAATTTACAACTGATACGCAAAAATATGGCGCAATACATATATTCAATGAATCGGGTAGGGAAAATTGTCCCGCCCAAAAAATACATACTCAAGGATATTTCGCTATCCTTCTTTCCCGGCGCCAAAATCGGCGTGCTGGGTTTGAACGGTTCCGGTAAATCGACATTGCTGCGAATCATGGCCGGCATCGATAAAGAAATCGAAGGTGAAGCGATTCCGCTAAAAGGCACTAATATTGGTTATCTGCCGCAGGAACCGCAATTAGACCCCAATAAAACCGTGCGCGGCAATATCGAAGAAGCCGTTGCCGAAACCAAAGCGATCCTGGACCGTTTTAACGAAGTCAGCAATGCTTTTGCCGATCCTGACGCCGATTTCGACGCCTTACTGGCAGAACAGGCCGAGCTGCAGGAAAAGATTGAAGCGGCCGGCGCCTGGGAGCTGGACAGGAAACTGGAAATTGCGGCCGATGCATTGCGCCTGCCGGACTGGGATGCCGATGTGACCAAATTATCCGGTGGCGAAAAACGCCGCGTCGCCCTGTGCCGGTTGTTGCTATCCAATCCGGACATGCTGCTGCTGGACGAGCCCACCAACCATCTGGACGCCGAATCGGTCGCCTGGCTGGAACGCTTCCTGCACGATTATCCCGGCACTGTCGTCGCAGTAACGCACGACCGTTATTTCCTGGATAATGTCGCCGGTTGGATTCTGGAACTGGATAGAGGCTCGGGCATTCCATGGGAAGGCAATTACTCCAGCTGGCTGGAACAAAAAGGCCGCCGCCTGGAACTGGAGGAAAAGCAGGAATCTTCCCGCCAAAAAGCCATGAAAGCCGAGCTCGAATGGGTGCGTTCGAATCCCAAAGGCCGTCATGCCAAAAGCAAGGCCCGTCTGGCGCGCTTTGAGGAATTGTCATCCCAGGAAGTACAAAAACGCAATGAGACTCAGGAAATTTATATTCCGCCCGGTCCACGCCTGGGCGATGTAGTGATCGAAGCGGATAACATCAGCAAGGGCTTCGGCGACCGGCTGCTGTTCAACGGCCTGAGCTTCAAACTGCCGCCGGGCGGCATCGTCGGCATTATCGGACCTAACGGCGCAGGTAAAACCACGCTGTTCCGTATGATGGCGGGCCTGGAGCAGCCCAGCTCAGGTTCGCTGACCATGGGACAAACCGTGCAGTTGGCCTATGTTGACCAGTTGCGCGACAACATGGACCCGAACAAGACCGTCTTTGAAGAAATTTCCGACGGTTTGGATATGATTACGGTCGGTAGGTATGAAACGCCTTCGCGCTCTTATGTCGGGCGTTTTAACTTTAAAGGCGCTGATCAGCAAAAACGCATCGGCGAGCTTTCCGGCGGCGAGCGCAACCGCGTACATTTAGCCAAGCTGCTGAAAACCGGCGGCAACGTATTGCTGCTTGACGAGCCGACCAACGATCTCGACGTTGAAACCTTACGCGCTCTGGAAGAAGCCTTGCTCGCCTTCCCCGGCTGCGCCGTGGTTATCTCGCATGACCGCTGGTTCCTGGACAGAATCGCCACGCACATGCTGGCCTTTGAAGGCGACAGCAACGTGGTCTGGTTTGAAGGCAACTATCAGGACTACGAAGCTGACCGCCATCGCCGCCTGGGCAGCGATGCGGATAACCCTCACCGGTTGAAATACAAAAAGCTGGCTCAATAGTGTCAGTCGTATGGAGCGGGAATAACCCGCTCCATACCCGATCCCTTAGCCCGCAAACACAACGTCATACCGCTTCATCAGCCCGGCTATATCCTTTCGGTAAAACTCCTGCACCGGCAGACATAAATCGCCCGGTTTTAACCCTCTCTCTTGCAGGGATTCAACTTCCGTATAAATATTATGTACATCATAGATTTCCAGCGCCTTAAAGATGGCGGCCGTATCCTTCATGCCCGCAATACCGGGTTGCTGGCCGTTTTTCAGATGGAAAACACCATCATCCAATAACAGGATCGCGACTTGCTGATCGAATGCTGCCGTGGTCAGAACAATATCGAGCATTTCCTGAACCTGGCCGCCGCTGTGCGCCGGTTTGCGCAATACAAACAAATATTTTTTCATTTCTTTCAACCAAAAACGATGAAACGATCAGCTTCCAGCGTAGCCTCAACCAATTGCCCCAGCCCTGAAATACGAAAGCCCTCAGCCAGATCATTATCGGCCTTGCCCTGCCTTTTGCCTTCGTCCGTGCACAATAAACCGCGCCGCTGGGCGGCAGAGATACAAATGACCAGGTCAATTTGATGCTGCCGCGCCAATTCACTCCACTGCGCCGTGAACTGAAGCTCATCATCCGGGGGCGTGGCGTACCTGAAGGCATGATAGATGCCTTCATGATAAAAAAACACCCGAAACACTTCGTGCCCCTGTGCCAAAACGGCCTTGATAAACTGATAGGCAGTATGGCCGGCATTCGACTGATAAGGACAGGTATTAACTTGAATGGCAAATTTCATTATTAAAAGAATAGTTAGACATAGAATAAATACACTCGGAACCCTCGAGAACAGCCTTGTTGATAGTGACGATCTTAGCCTATTATAATCCTATAAAATATCAATAGTCGGCTGTCAGGCCGTTATTTCATTATTTTCGGAACCAATCCTGTCTCACTCAGTCTCATCGCCATGAAATTTAAACCATCCGCTCTAACGCTGGCTTTGGGCCTTGCCCTGTTCCCTGCTGCACAGCAGGCTGTTGAAATTGATAAGATTGAATTGCCCGACATGGGCGATTCCTCAGGCGCACTGATCACCCCGGCGCAGGAACAGGAACTCGGCGCCGCTTTTTTCAGAAGCCTGCACAGCCAAGTTTCCATCAGCCAGGATGCCGAAATCCAGCAGTATATTGACTCTATCGGCAAAAGGCTTGCAACCAACAGTGATACCCCGGGTTATCCTTTCCATTTTTTTGTCGTCATGGAAAATCAGATCAACGCCTTTGCGGGTCCTGGCGGCTATATCGGCGTAAATTCCGCGCTCATTCTGACAACTGAAGCCGAAAGCGAGCTGGCTTCGGTCATGGCGCACGAGGTTGCTCACGTAACCCAGCGTCATCTATACCGTGCCTTTGAAGCCGCCAGCCGTTTGTCGCTTCCCACGGCTGCCGCCACCCTGGCCGCTATTTTATTAGGCACACAATCGCCAGCGGCTGCACAAGCGGCACTCATGGCCATACAGGCCGGCAGTGTTCAGTTTCAAATTGACTTTACACGCGAACATGAAGCGGAAGCCGATCGCGTCGGCATGCAAACATTGGCGGGGTCGCAGTATGACCCGCGCAGCATGCCCACTTTCTTTGAACGCCTGCAGCAATCCACCCGCTATTACGGGCAGGATGTTCCGGAGTTTCTAAGAACACACCCGGTTACCGCTTCGCGTATTTCCGATACCCGCGGCCGGGCGGAAACCTATCCTTACAGACAATACCCCGACTCGCTCGGCTATCAGCTGGTCAAAGCCAAGCTGCGCGTAATAACCGCAACCGATACTGCCGATGCCGTCAACTATTTTCAATCACGCTTGACGCAGGGCACCGAAGAGCAGCGCACCGTTTCCCGTTACGGCATGGGTTTGGCTCAGCTTCATGCGCAAAAATTCAAGGAAGCCGAAGCCATCTTTCGACAACTGGCCCAAGAACATCCCGAGCAGGCCCAATACGTAGCGGCGCTGGCCCGTACGCTGCTTGAAGCAAAGCATTATCCTGAAGCCCTTGCCCTCTATCAAAAAACGGTTAAACAATTTCCTGACAATGATGCCGTCAAGCTTGAATATATAACGTCTCTGTTGAAAGCGGGCAACCCCGAGGCGGCCCGCAAAAATCTAATGGCATTGAGTCCTAAAATCCAGCAGCAGCCGATGTATATGCAGCTCCTGGCGCAAACCTACAGCGATTTAAACCAATCGGCCGAATCGCATCGCTATCTTGCCGAATACTACTATATGACAGGACAAACCAGAGACGCCATCCTGCAGATCAGATTGGCCCAGAAATCAAAAGACCTTAATTTTTATCTATCCTCCATTCTTAACGAGCGCCTCAGTTTCTTTCTGAACGAGGAAGAAGAAGCCCGGCGTGACCGGTAAAAATTTTGCATTGACTGGCAAAAAGCAATCACGTGTATTCTTAACGTTTACTTAATTGACTGCAATCTTTGCCAGCCATTTCTTACATTAGAAATCGCTAAAATTTCATAACATAATGTATCTATTAACTATTTTCGAGCCGATACTATTTAACTTAAAAAATCATTTTTTTTGATGGACACTACTGTTTTTTTTGATATAGAATCTTCACCAGCTTAACGGAGTGAGCCCGGTTTAACGGCCGGCTAAGAGGAGGATAAGCCTTTCAGGCTATTGATAACAATAATAAATTAAGTAATTCTGCTTGAGTTAAGTTGTACAGAGGATCATAGAGTACAACAAAAATAATAAAAATAATAACACTCAGTATGCCCGCTCCATGCGGGCTTTTTATTGCCTGCAATTTATACAAACTTGTTTCAGATTTTCGAGCGTCCCTGCTCAGCTCAATCCGGAATTTTACATGCTCAAGCGCACACCGATCCATCCGGCCCTTGGCGCGCCGGGCGAGACAAAACGGCCGCTATTGAAAGCATCGCCCAAAACTTCATCAGCTTGCCCGTAGACACCGAAAGAGGCATAGTCCTTATCGAAAATATTATCCACCTTACCAAACAAGGCCAGGTGTTTATTGATCTTATATTCCGCCTTCGCATTGAACAACCAGTAACCGGCCAGCTTCGGAGTGGTATTGGCCTCATCGCCCCTAAAGAACTGATCACCGCTGTACAGGCCATCAATGCCCAACGAGAAACGTTTCCATAAATCGACACCGATCGACGCCTTGAAGATATGCTCGGGCATGCCCGGAATTCTATTGCCGCGCGTTACTTGAGCCGGCTCGTCTTCATCCAACGGGCTTTGAATCGTAAAGCCATCCATAAAACGCGCATTCAGGTAGGTATAATTGGCCGCAAAATGCCAGTCGTCAATGCCGCTGAACAACTGCGCATAATTAAGCGTAGTGCCGGCTTCTATGCCGTAACGGCGCGTTTGCCCGACGTTGCTGAAAAATCCTTCGCTGATGCTGTCGCCGCCGCGATTAAAGATGATATCGTCATGATTCACGGTATGGAAATAGCCCAGATTCCACTTCATGTCGCCTTTCTCCAAGAATTTATCAAAATCCCCGCGGAAACCGCCCTCCCAAGTTTTGGCCACGACCTGATCCAACGGCGGATCGGAAACAAACGCATTCGGCAGCCGGCAGGGATCATCCTGATCGGCGCAGCTTAACTCCATCGGCGTCGGCGCCCGCGAGGATTCACTGTAACTGCCGTACATGCCGACGTTATCGATAATCTGATAAGTAAAGCCGGCCGATGGATTAAAGCGCTCGAAACTATGCTTGCCGCTTAATTTGTCCTCGCCGTCGATGAACTGGTTGGCCATGGTGATGCTGACATGGTTGTAACGTCCGGCCAATGTGACGGCCAGATCGTCGGTCACCGAGAATGTATCGCTCAGATAGAAGCCATAGGTTTCGGTATTGGTATTCAGGCGCACCCTGGCGTCTCTGACCAGAATACCGCTGCCTATGGTGCCGCGGTCATCGGTCAGCTGCGCCAATTCGGTATCGGAACCAAAATGCACATCGGCATAATCATAGCTGGCGCCGACTGTCAGATTGTTTTCATGCTCGAACCAGTCCTGCTTGAACATCGATTGCAAAGTGCCGCCCCGGCTGCGCATATTGGTTGCGCTGGTATTATTGGTCGCGCCTTCCACGCTGTCGTCTTCAAGCACCTGGTTGCCGTTGATATCGACAACCGGAAATTCGCCTGACTCATCGCACAGCAAACCGCTGTCATCTGCACAGCCATCAAAATCGCTGTCATCGCCGTTAAAGGTTCTGATCCGGTTCTGACGGAAATAGGCATTACCGCTTACTTCAATGTCATCGGTCAGGTCATAACTGCCTGACAGTTCGGAAAAGAACATGCGCGTAATGGTTTGGTCAGGATGCGTAAATACGGCTTTTCTGCCCAGACCCAGCAACTGTTCAGGCGCTGCGCCGTTGCCTTTCATATCGTTATCGTTGGCGGCCAGCGTTAAATCCAGTTCTCCGCGGTCGTTCTGCCAACTCAAGGTGCCTAAAACCTGCTTGGCGCGCGTCGGCGAGAAATCGCGCCAACCCTGTTCGCCGAAATTGTGCACATCGAGAAAATAGCCCCAGGTGCCGTTATTGGCGCCGCTGGTTAATTCTTCCGAATGCCGGTCCCATGAACCGCCGTAAACTTCAAACTGATGGCCAGGCGCCGAAAAGCCGGTTTTGGTCTTGAGCGCTATGGCGCCGCCCAGCGTGTTCAAGCCATACATCGGATTGGACCCTGGCACCAATGCCATCGTGTCAATCGCACCCTTGGGGATCAGGTCCCAGTTGACCGTATCGCCGAAAGGCTCGTTAAATCTGACTCCGTTCACATAGGTCGACAAGCCTTGCGGCAATCCCAGCAATGGCGAAGCGACAAAGCCGCGGTAATATATATCAGGCTGCAACGGGTTGTTCTGCGCTTCATTGACATGTACGCTGCCCAGATAGCGGTTGATATATTCATTCAGAGACAGACTCTGCGCCTTCTCCAACTGCTCTGAGGTCACCGTCTGGATATTGGCCGGTATCTTGGCGGCCTCAACGCCACTGCCCGACAATGGCGTAACGCCTACGACATCGATGGTTTCCAGCGTAACTTTTGATTGCTCTTCCGCCATAACGGCAGACAGCGAGGACAGGCTGAAAAGCCCGATCGCTCCATAAACAAGATTTTTTTTCATTATCCCCCCAAACTTAAGAACCAGACATGGTAGCTAAATCAACCGGGAGAACATAGACATGACCCCAAAAAAGGAAAAATTCCTATATTCGGGCAATTAAATTACCATGCGGCAGATACAGGCTTATTGAATTACTTAGAAGCTGTTTGGAAATTTCGTTTTTCTGATTTAGGGTAATGAAATTTTGCTACCAGCAGGTGTACTCATGAATCAAAAAGCGGAAGCAGCGTTATCCGAGTAACCTGAGCGATGGAGCGTGGCGTTACCTGAAACCCCATCTGCCGGTGTCGGCAATGGGAAGGCCTCGAGTGATAAGTCTGCGGCAGGTGATCAAGGCCATCCTCTATATTCTGAAGACCGGTTGCCAGTGGCGGCAACTGCCCCGCGAGTTTCCGGCTTGGACGGCCGTTTACTACTATTTTAGTAGTTGGTCCTGCAACGGGCACCTGGAAGCGTTTGCACCATCTGCTGCACGCAAGACTGCGGGAACAATGCGGTCGTCATAAACACCCGACGGCCGGTTGCCTGGACAGCCAAAGTATCAAGTGCACAGCGGTTCCCGGAGCACGCGGGTTCGATGCCGGGAAAATGGTCAATGGCCGTAAACGCCATATTCTGGTGGATACACTGGGGCTGCTGTTGGTTGCCGTAGTGACCGTTGCCAGTGTGCAAGACCGAGACGGTGCTCGGTTATTGTTCCGTCAACTGCCGGGGAGTTGCAAAAAACTGAAGAAAATTTGGGTGGATGGTGGCTACAGTGGTCGGCTAGTGGCTTGGGTCGCAGAACGCTTCAAATTCTGTCTGGCAGTGGTGCTGCGACCCAAGGAAACCCGGAAGTTTGTGCTATTGCCCCGGCGCTGGGTGGTTGAGCGCACCTTCGGTTGGCTGAATCACTCACGCCGCCTCAGCAAAAGCTATGAGCGTCTCACTCTCACCGATGAAACCTGGATTTACATCGCCATGACCCGCATTATGTTGAATCGCCTGGCTTGAAGCGGGAGTTTCCAAACAGCTTCTTAGGTTTTTATAACCATACAACAGCAGAGTATTTAGCTATAATGCCAGGCACAATAACTATAACCATTCAGATCAGCTGAGGCAGGCCACGCTTATGACAATCACAGTAAATACTGTCAATAAAATACAGCGCTACTTAGAACATCAATTAGTCCGGATAAAATCCAGCCAGAACTATCAAAAACTGCAGGCCATGCCTCCATTGAAGCGCTGGAGCGTTGTAGCCGGACTGTTTTTATTGTCGCAGATAGCCCTGTTCGGCGCTTTGTATCTGATTTTCGGCAAAATCGTTGTGATTGGCTTTTTCGCCAGCATTCTGGCTGGACTGGCGACCGGCATCGGCGCCCTGCCCGCCCTGTACTTTAAAAACATTTCAGTCAACCTGTTCAATGGCATGCTTGGTGCGGCGGCCGGCGTGATGCTCGCGGCGACGGCCTTTTCCCTGCTGGTTCCCGGCATGACTTATGGCAACGAGATCTGGCCCGGCAACGGCATTTACGTCGTCTCCATCGGCATGCTGATTGGCGGGCTGTTTCTGCATTATGCCGATCGCCAACTGCCCCATGTTCATTTCGAGACCATCTCAGATACGCAACTGGCCTCGTTAAAAAAAATCTGGTTATTCATTATCGCTATTACGATTCACAATTTTCCTGAAGGCATGTCGGTCGGCGTCAGCTTCGGTTCAGGAGAGATCAAAAACGGTGTGATTCTGGCTGTCGCGATCGCCCTGCAAAACATTCCCGAAGGTTTGGCCGTCGCCCTGCCGCTGGTGGGCCTCGGCTATAACCGTTGGAAAGCCATAGGCATCGCCACTGTCACCGGCCTAGTTGAGCCCGTGGGGGGCTTGCTGGGCATCACCATGGTCACGCTGTTCGAACCGGTACTGCCGGTCGCCATGGGATTTGCTGCCGGCGCCATGCTGTTCGTCATCAGCGAGGAGATCATTCCTGAAACGCATTCCGGCGGCCGTTCGCGTTATGCCACTTTCGCCCTCATGATCGGCTTTATCATCATGATGGTTCTGGATAACCTGTTGGGCTGACAAAGATCCCTAACTTCCACTACAAACCAAACACATATATCGGCTGTCCGCCGCATCTGCCGGTGGGGCGGACGTTTGCCTTTCGTACTGTTTACAGAGACAAATAATGGGTGAGCTGCAAAATTTCTTTCAAAACTATCTACAACACTTTCCAAATTATCTACAGCACTTTCAAAACTATCTACAACACTTTTTATCTCTACTGACTTCCGGCAACTTGGCTGAAATATCGGCCACGGCCGCAACCAGCTATGCGCTGATTGCAGCGGCCGAAATCGGCGATAAAAGCCAGCTGGTTTGCATGACGCTGGCGTCAAGGCATCGAGGGCTGCCGGTCATGCTCGGAGCCATCACCGCCTTCGCTTTTTTAAACACGCTGGCCGTGGTTTTCGGTGTTGCTATCGCCGCCTGGCTGCCTGAGTATATCGTTGCGGCCACTGTCGCTTTCTTGTTTGCGGCCTTTGGCATTCATGCATTACGGATAGAAGAAGAGGATGAAGACGAGGAAGTCAAGGAAAAAAGCGGCCACGGCATTTTCTTTACCACGTTTCTGCTGATTACAGTGGCTGAATTCGGCGATAAAACGCAGTTGGCCGTCGTCGCTTTAAGCAGTACCGCCTCTCCTGTTGCCGTCTGGCTGGGTTCTACAGCCGCCCTCGCCTCAACATCGGCCCTTGGCATTCTGGCAGGACGCACTATCCTGCAGAAATTCCCGTTAACTCTGCTGCACAAAATCAGCGGCGCAATTTTTCTGATATTGGCAGTCCTTGCCGGCTACAGAGCTTATATGGATTACATGGGTTAATAACGTAATCTTTTTAGAGAATAATGACCTGAACATCCGTCGACTTAATCTATTAAGACTTTCAAAGACTCCTTGAACTGATAGGGCACTTGAACGAGCGAGCGGTGTCTGAGAAGTATGAAAAAGAAGCCTATCGAGTTGCCTGCATTACTGCAAGCAGCTACTGATCCCGATCAATTCCACATTGATGCTCTATCTTCATCCGGCGCAATCATATGCCTGTGCTTTTCCAGATTAAGTCCGATTCAAGGACTACCCCATCGACCGGTCATACCGTTCATCCTTTAGAACAGCGCTTACAGGAGGATTGGCCGGCCCAATAATTCCGAAATGCTCCGCTAATCATGCGGCTTGCTTAACTTTTATCGTAAGCCTCTAATTTCGGTTCAAAAATTGAGGCTGATAAATAGAGGAGAAAGAAAATGAAAAAATCGTTTTCACTATATATGATGGCCTGTCTGCTTTTTGTCTCAGCCGGAGTGGATTCCGCGCCATCCATGAAAATCTACGGCATCGGCGGAGGAAACGGCCGCCAAGTAGATATCTTGAAACCTAATAATGGCGAAACGCAGCCGGAAATCACGGTTAAAGGCTCTAACGGGGCGGCATGCATTAATATCGCCGGCCGATGGAATTTTTCGGAAAATGGCACTTTTACCTGTCAAGCTGAGGGAGAACAGCCGTTTACTGACCCTATAAGCGACACGGGAACATTTGACATTCTGCAGAATGGTTGCAACATCAGCTATACGGGACCAGGCCCCGATCCAATCAAAAGAACCGGCCAGATAAACGGCAACATGGTCACTCTTTCCGGGGTACTTGTTGTTCCCGGGGCCGGCGTAACGCTTTCTGAAAATAGCTTTACCGCGACAGGCGCAGTAAACGCTCCGGATGAGTTTACTTTAAGTGGTACGGGCCAAATCAGAGGCACGGACTCCGGCGTACCCTTTTCGTGTACATTAAACTCAATCGGTAAATTTACGCGGGATTCCGTGTTGCGCAATCGAATAGAGTGCCTTCTGAATTGGGCGGAAAATAATTACCCAGACTTATTTTCTCCGGCTGGAGCAACCTCGCAATTTCAACCGCCGTATACTTATCGCCATTATAGCCAGACAAACTCTTATGCAGGGGTTTCAGCCGACAACAACCATGTTTATTATCTGGGTCCTGATGGCGTTTTAGTCGATGTGGGTGATTTAGCGGGCTGGTTGACCAGGGCATCGTGTCAATGATGCTGTGCCGATTCGAGAGCGCATGTTCCTGGGCTTACATGTCCCGGCCAGGCCACGCAGAGGACTGATCGTTGGACTTTCGATTCCTAAAAATGGTCAATTGTGAGGTAATGTAAAAGACGACTCCCGTTCTCTTCGGCTCAATCCGCCAGATGAGGAAATGATCATGATGTTCAGAAAACTATCAATTGTGCTGATGATCCTTGTTGCTTTCCTAGTTAGCGAAAGTTCCTCGGCCCGTGACGGAGGCGGAGCCCGTGGAGGCGGCTTTGGCGGAATTCAAGGCGGCGGTTTTGGCGGAGGCCGTGGAGGCGGTATCAGTGGAGGTCATGGAGGCGGCTTCAGCGGCGGCTATAGGGGCGGCGGTTTTGGGGGGATCTACAGCGGTGGATTTAGTGGCGGCGATCATCGAGGAGATTATGGCGGAAGCTATAGAGGCGGCGGTTTCAGGGGGATCTACAGCGGCAGATTTAGCGGCGGCTATGGAGATGTTCGCAGAGGCGGTTATATCGGGCCAGGGCATAAAGTATATCCCTCTTATTATTACGGCGGTTGGGGATTTTACGCAGGCTACCCTTTCTTCTGGCCAGACTATTATTGGCCGCCCTATTATTACTGGCCTTACTATTCAACCCCTCCTTATTACTCCTCGACTATCACCCCTCCTGTTTACATAGAACAAGGGACTGCGCCCAAAGTCCAGCCGCTTGAACCGGGCAGTTGGAGCTATTGTTCAAATCCCAAGGGATATTATCCCCATGTGAAAGAATGTCCGTCAGGCTGGGCGAAAATCGATCCTCAACCTGCCGGGCAAGAACCCGGCTATTGGTATTACTGCACCAGGCCAGCCGGTTATTATCCTTATGTCAGGAATTGCTCAACCAGTTGGCAAAAAATTGTTCCCTAACGGAGGCGTGCCCAATGCGACAGATTCTGATAATCCTAATTTCTGTTTTCGTGCTCGGCGCATGCACGACAATGCCAAGCAGCCCGAGTATTTTAGTACTGCCAGGCACTGGTAAAAGCTACGATCAGTTCCATAATGACGATCAGTTGTGCAGGCGGCTTGCCTATAAGCAAATTGACGAATCGCAAAACCGGCCCGATTCCGAAGAGGAAGGTCAACAAGATTATGACATCATTTACATTCAGTGCATGTACAGTCAAAACCATCGGGTTCCCGTGCCGGGAAGGCTGACGTATGGTACTCAGCAGGAATGGCTTGCGCCGCCGCCGCCAAATTTGCCTGCTCCGCGGCAGACAACCAAACCCAAGCCGTCCGGCAGCGACTAAGCGCCCATGGGCTCTGGCGCACTAGCTATTTGAGTAGCAGATCGGACTTTGAAAGCGATAATCTTCAAGCGCTGATGCGCCGTTGAGCCTGGCCTTGTGGCTTGGATCGGCAATCCTCCCCTTTCAGGCAGAGGCGCATTCAATCCCGATTATTTTGCATGATATTTTCATGATGATTGGGATCATGCCGATATTGCCCTTTGGTATTTTCACAGCCCCAAAGTAGCGCCAGTATAAAAAGCATTAGTGCTGATTGTTTCATCACCCGCTCCTTAATCAAAAGATGGCACAGGGAGATAAACTAGCAGAATCTATTGAGACGAACTATGCCTATTTTACTCAAAGAACGCTTAAGTTTCAGTCATTTAAATTAACTATCTTTTAACAGGACCACCTTCGATGTTTTCAAAGCTTTGTTGAGAATAAGATAAGTATCTCGGTCAAACACCGGCTTTCCTGCGGCCAATAATGCCTGAACATCCGCTTCATTTTTTGCCGTACCGAGGCAGCACCATTGATCAATGACATGCAGATCATCCCCCTCCCGAATGCCGATGGCGCCCGGATAAGGCCAAGCGGCGAGTTTAAGCCTAGTCATTGCCATCAATAGCCGGCCTGCATGAACCAGCGGTCGTTCCTTGCCTACGCAAGCTCCCCGGCATTTTTTAAGCTGATGGGCAAAACAAGGGCGGTTTCCGGCTGTCTTTTCGAGACCCAGCACACTCAAACAGAGCTGATATTGATCGGCTAGACTGCGCAATGCTTTTTGCGCATCGCGTTGGCTGTGGTACAAGCCATACAGATTGTCCTGAGCGCCAAAATCAAGATCGTCGGCCCAGGCCAATACCGGCCGCAGATGATCACCTTGTTGCTGAAGCTGCCAGGCGCACAGCGCCTTTTTCCTTCGCAACCGTTGATTGTGCGTCGGCAGCAATTGTTTGACCAGTTTGGCTTCGGTCAACAATGCCCCCAATTCGCCTGCCGTTTCAATCCAGTCGATTCGGCGTAACTGTTGCGACAGGCTCATCTCCTTATGGTGACGATGATCGGCGGAAAAATGCGACAAAACACGGCTTTTAATATTGACGCTTTTACCTATATACAACGGCAGGTCATTTTCGCCATAGAATAGATAAACGCCGGGGCCTTCGGGCAGTTCATGGATCAATAGCGGATCGATATGCGACGGCAGACTCGAACGATTGATCAACTGCCGGACCGTGTCGTTGAGCTCTGATTCGGAAAATTTTTCCAAGAGCACATGCCAGAATTGGTGAATCAGCTGGGCATCGGCCAAGGCCCGATGGCGATCTTTGGTGATCAGGTTATGGCGTTCCATCAGACTGTCGAGATTATGATGCCTGTACTGGGGATAGAGCGCTCTCGATAACTTGACGGTACATAACACCGTAGGCCTGAACGTCATGCCCAGGCGGTTGAATTCATTTTTCAAAAAGCCGTAATCAAAACGGGCATTGTGGGCAATGAACAGCCTGCCCTGTAACATCGCCTCGACTTCGTCTGCCACTTCGGCAAACTTCGGCGCCTGTTCAACCATGGCATTGGTGATGCCGGTCATCTGCTCGATGTACGCAGGTATTCGGGTTTGCGGATGAACCAACTGACTCCATTCCTGAATGCCGTTTTCATCGACTAACACGATGCCAATTTCTGTAATGCGGTCTTTAGTTGCAGAAGCGCCGGTAGTTTCCAGGTCAACAAAAGCCATCGGCTGTTTTATGGGTATCAAACTTTTACTACTCTTTGAACAATAGCCTGGATATAGATCACAGGCTTAATTACAGCGAACGCAGGATTAAGCAATCACAGGAGAGGCGTTGTCTGTGATAGTTTCCACGACCAAGGCATCAATGCTATCAGGAATATCCGCTATTGGGGGGTTAAATACCCATTAAGATGGGGCGATTGTGCAGTAAGTTCCCTCTACAGGCAAACCGGTCAGTTCGGGCATTGCAGCGATTAGTATCGGGAGATCCCTGCACAGGCTTGCGTAGGTCCTGATAGTCTTACTTAAATACCACTATTCATACTCCGACATAGGTGGACAAGTGCATACCAGATGCCGGTCGCCATAAACATTATCGATACGCCCCACCGGAGGCCAGTATTTATCGTCATGCTGATAGCTGGCCGGAAAAAAAGCCTGCTGTTTAGAATAAGGCAGCGTCCATTCTTCCAGTAATAAACGATGCGTATGCGGCGCATTGCGCAATATATTGTTTTCAGCATCGGCCGTGCCGTCTTCAATGGCCTTGATTTCCTGGCGGATCGCGATCAGCGCATCGCAGAAACGGTCGATTTCAACTTTATTCTCGCTTTCGGTCGGCTCTATCATCAGCGTGTCGGCAACCGGGAACGAGACGGTCGGCGCATGAAAGCCGAAGTCAATCAGGCGCTTGGCGATATCGTCGACGGTAATATCGCAGGATTTCTTGAAGGCATGGCAGTCGATAATGCATTCATGAGCGACCCAGCCGTTTTTGCCGGTATATAAGATCGGGTAATAAGGCGCTAGCCGCCTGGCGATATAATTGGCATTCAAAATGGCTAACAGAGTCGCGCGTCTCAACCCGGCCGCCCCCATCATGGCAATATAAGCCCAGGATATGGCGAGTATGCTGGCCGATCCCCATGGCGCGGCCGACACGGTGCCGATCGTGCCGTATTTGCTTTGGGCCGGATTGACGCCCTTGACCACCGGATGACCGGGCAAGTATGGCGCCAGATGGGCGCGCACGCCTATGGGGCCGACACCGGGCCCGCCGCCGCCATGCGGAATGCTGAAAGTTTTGTGCAGATTGAGATGGGCGACATCGGCGCCGATTTTGCCGGGCCGGCTCAAGCCTACCAGCGCATTGAAATTGGCGCCGTCCAGATAGACCTGCCCGCCATGCTTGTGGATCAGGTCGCAGATGGTGCGGAATGATTCTTCATAAACGCCATGCGTGGACGGATAGGTAATCATCAACGCAGCCAGCGTGTCGTGATGCTCGGCGACTTTCGCCTGTAAATCATCAAGGCTGACATTGCCGTTTTCATCGCAGGCCACGACAACGACCTTGAGGCCAGCCATAGTGGCACTGGCAGGATTCGTGCCGTGTGCCGAAGCCGGTATCAGGCAGATGTTGCGCTGGCCTTGACCCGTGACTTCATGATATTTGCGGATGACCAGCAAGCCGGTGTATTCGCCCTGAGAGCCGGCATTGGGCTGCAGCGAAATGGCGTCAAAGCCGGTCAGATCGCAGAGCATATCCTCCAGTTCGGCGAACATTTGCTGATAGCCATGGGTTTGATACAACGGCGCAAACGGGTGCAGACTATGAAACTCATGATAGGAAATGGTCTGCATGGCGGTGGCCGCGTTCAGCTTCATCGTGCAGGAGCCTAGCGGTATCATCGAGCGGTCCAGCGCAATATCCTTCCGCGCCAATCGGCGCATGTAACGCATCATTTCGGTTTCCGAATGGTAGCGTTTGAATACCGGGTGCTCAAGAATGTCATCGGCACGCAATAACGATTCGGGAATGCATTCCGTTATCGATGCATCAAGCGCATTAATATCGGGCAGACTGGCAAAAGGCGATGAAAAGACCTGCCAGAGCGCTCTTAAATCATTGCGCGTCGTCGTTTCATCGAGCGAAATGCCGATATGGTCAGGGTCGACGACGCGTATGTTGATATGGGATTCGGCGGCATGCGCGGCAAGGCGCTTGGCCCGGTGCGGAGTATGCACCAGCAGCGTGTCGAAATAGCATTGGCTGATAACGTGGTGCCCTAATTGCCTGAGACCGGCGGCCAGAATTTCCGCATAGCGGTGCACGCGGCCGGCAATCAGGCGCAGGCCTTCAGAGCCGTGGTAGATCGCATAGAAACCCGCAATGACGGCCAACAGCACTTGCGACGTGCAGATATTGCTGGTGGCTTTGTCGCGGCGGATGTGCTGCTCGCGCGTTTGCAGGGCCATGCGCAACGCGACTTGGCCGTGATTGTCTTTGGATACGCCGATGATGCGCCCCGGCACGGAACGCTTGTAGTCGTCCTTGGTGGCAAAAAAAGCGGCATGCGGGCCGCCGTAGCCCATCGGCACGCCGAAGCGCTGCGAATTGCCGACGACAATATCGACCCCGAAGGCGGCGGGCGGCTTCAGCCGCACCAGGCTCAGCAAGTCCGCCGCGACCGTAACCAGCGCCGATTTGCTATGGGCGATTGCGGTCATTTCGCCGAGATCATGAATTTCGCCTTTCGAACCCGGATATTGCACGATCAACGCAAAGAAGTCCTGCTGCGTCAGATCCTGATACGGATCGCCGACGATAACTTCATAGCCTAGCGAGTGCGCGCGGGTTTGAATAACGGCGATGGTCTGCGGGTGGCAGTCCTGATCGACGAACACGCTGTTGGAAGCGCTTTTCGATAAACGCCGCGACATGGTCATTGCTTCGGCCGCGGCGGTTGCTTCATCAAGCAGCGAGGCATTCGCCAGTTCCATGCCAGTCAAATCGATCACCATCTGCTGGAAGTTCAGCAGGGCTTCGAGCCGGCCCTGGCTGACTTCGGCCTGATACGGCGTGTACGCCGTGTACCAGCCGGGGTTTTCCAGTACGTTGCGTTTGATTACGGCCGGCATGATCGTGCCGTAATAGCCCATGCCGATCATGGAGGTGAACACCTGGTTGCGTGCGCGCATCCTGCGCAGGTATTTGAGCACGGCACGTTCGCTGATCGTTTCAGTCAGCTTCAGCGGTTCGTCAGTCAGAATATCCGCCGGAACCGCCTGCTGGATGATGTCTTCCAGTTCATTCAAGCCGAGTTCCGCTAGCATATCCTGAATTTGCTGCTGATCAGGCCCGATGTGGCGATGGATAAAGTTGCCGCGCATTTCCAGTTTGTCCAGACTGAGGCGAGATGAAGGCATGGTTTTATCTCCGGTAGCGATGGGGGATAAAAGGCAATTCCGTGATCATGACCGGCAGCAGGTGATCACGGACTCGTGCATATAATGCCCTGTCGGAGCCCGGCGCCGGGTTGTGCAGCATCGCCATGGCGATGGGGCGGCCAAGGCTAGGGGAAAAACCGCCGCTGGTGACATGGCCGATAGCCTCGCCCGCTTCATCGGCAATAATACAGCCTTCGCGCGCCGGTATTTTGCTTTCGACCAGCAGGCCGACACTGCTTTTCTCTGTGCCGTGCTGTAGCTGCGTAAGAATCCTGTCAGCGCCCGGAAACTGATCATGGCCTTTTTTGATCAGCCAGCGCAGGCCCGCTTCCACAGGCGTTATCGATTCGTCGAGTTCATGCCCATACAGGCACAGGCCCGCTTCCAGCCGCAAACTGTCGCGTGCGCCGAGCCCTATGGGTTCCACCGCCTCTTCAGCCAACAATAAGCGGGCAAGATGATCCGCCTGCTCGCCGGCCACGGAAATTTCAAAACCGTCTTCGCCGGTATAACCGCTGCGGCTGATTATGCAGCGGATGCCGTTAATGTCGTCTTCGCAAGCATGCATAAAGGATAAATCAGCGGCTGCCGCAGAGAATTTCTGCATGACCGTTGCTGCGGCAGGGCCTTGCAGAGCGAACAGTGCCCGATCGGTCATTTCTTTGAAATGACAGTGGTCAGATAAATGAGTTTTAAAATGCTCAAAATCTTTTTCCTTGCAGGCCGCATTGACAATGACCATGCAACCTGAAGGCAGGCGAGTCACGATGATGTCGTCAATGATACCGCCAGTGTCGCTGGTCAAAACGGTATAGCGCTGCTGGCAGGGAGCGAGTCCGATGATGTCGCTGGGTGTCAGCCTCTCCAATTCGCCGGCGGCTGAATCGCCCAGAATCAGGCATTGGCCCATGTGGGAAATATCAAAGAAGCCGGCGTAATGACGGCAATGCAGATGTTCGTGCAGTGTGCCGTTGCGGTAGTGTAACGGCATCCGATAACCGGCGAAAGGCACCATTTTGGCCCCTAGTTCAAGGTGAAGAGGGTAAAGCGGCGTTTGTTTTAATGTAGTCACAACACTATCTCCGCGTATCAGCAAGCCCCTAGTGTAACGCCGAAGATTGATTAAACCAAGCCAATCAGCCTAACTTGTAAGTTGATGGTGCCGAATGCGCATTTTATCGCTACAATAGCTGTAACCCTACAATTAAGAAGGGATTAATACTCAGCGTCCATGGAGGCCCGCCTTTGGCTTAACTGCTGAAATAGACCAAATTGCCTGAGTTCGATCAAAAACAGCCCGATACCTAGTGGTAGCGAAAGACAAACAACAAAAAGCGCAACCGTAATAATCCAATGACCAGCGAATCCGACCCACCTGATCCGGTAAACGAAAATAATTCATCACGCATCGAACGCCGCAGGCAATTCCGGCGCGCCGCCGATTATCAGGCCGAGCATTTTCAACACATTTTCTCCTCGTTTGAAACTTTCGGCAGACATGTTTTGCTGTTAGACAGTCAATCGCGTGTGTTGTATCGGTCTAAAAAGGTCGATGCCCTTCTGGAGAGCGATGCGATACCTTTGCGGTTGAAACCGAAATTCACTCTGCTCGACTCCTACAATGCAAAACAGTTCAAGGCATTTATCAATGGATTGGCGCAATCTCGTACCGTCGATTCGACGCCTTCGGCGCTTGATTCCCGGCGGGCTAGAAGCTGTATTCTGCTGTTAGAGCGCGCTAATAGCTCTCCACTGTTATTGGGCTGTTTTCCAATGCGGCAATCGCCGGGCGACGAGGGTGGATTAAAAATCATGGCGATATTGTGTGACCCCGGCTGTTATTCCGAAGAGCAATGGCGGGCATTTCAGGATTTATTCAGCTTGACAGCCGCCGAGTTGCGGCTATGTCTGGCCTTGGCGGACGGTTTGTCATTGGCCGAATATGGTCAAAAATACGATATCACCGACAATACCGCTCGCAGTCAGTTGAAAAAGGTATTCGAGAAAACCAATACCCGACGTCAGGGCGACTTGATGCGCTTGATATTTTTGCTGACACGGCTATAACTTTTCCGGATTTGCCGCCCAAATGGATGATGACGGGCTTTAGCGTAATAAGAATTCTGTTTCTTGCAACCCGCATCAGCAACTTATAGCCTTAGCAGAATAACGCTGTCCATAAGACAGGCGTTATCTGCATTCGTTTACGCTTTGAGGCAGCTCCCCTGCCCTAACCGGCTGCTTTAAGCCGAAAAAGCCTCTCAGCCACAACCGCCGCAAGCGAGCTGCCATTCACCTCTGTCACTTCGTAAAAGCGATAAAACGCCGATATGGAGAGCCCTGCTTCCAGGTAAAAGCTTCCGTGTAATAATGCATCAAAGCCAGATAGCCCAGCAAGCCGACGGTAATAACCTTGCGGAACTCTATGCCAAAGATGTAGTTGGTCATTAAATTAACCGCCGCATCGCCATAGTTCTGCAAAGCAAACGCCAGCATAAAGGAAAGCGCAGGCAACACAACAAAAACATGGAGGTTGCAGCGAGCGGCGCAACGATAAATGAAATTCTGTGGATGCGAATAATGCTTGTTGTAATCGTGCGTCACATAAAATACATAAGCCGTGGCATCATGGACCAGCCTTGGCACCAGAATGGCCAGAAAGTAATACTGCTGACTGTAAAGATAAAAACTGCTCAGCACCAGCAAGGTATTGGCCCAGAGAAACAGCTTTCCAAACGATGTAGTGACGTAGCGCTGGCACAAAACCGTGCTCAATGCCAGGCCAATACACAAGCCGGCGGCCGCATGCTTGACCCATTCAGTCTGTTGGGCGTCCAGGGTGTTTTTCAGAAATATGCCGATGTAAACTACAATGCCGGCTGCCACGCTCAACCATAATAGCAGATAGAACGCCCATGCCGGCAGATGGCAGATGCTCCGCGCCACGCCATGCTGCTGTTTAAGCACATGGTAGACAGTCCAGCATGCCACAAGCACATAAAAAACCAGATAAGGAATAAACAGGCTGCCTATGCCGAAAAAAGCCGCAAGAGCGGCCGTCATCAAAATGATTTTCTTTTTGTAAAACTTCAGGTATTCCGTGTTGCTGGCCATGACAATGGCGCTGGCAACAATATGAGGCGTACCGAAAACAATTTGGAACAATATGAAATGGTGAGGACTGCTTGGTAGATATTGCTTTAGATATCCCTGCAAAAATCCGACATCAATCAGTTGCAGCAGCAAACAAGCAGGAATGATGGCATACAATCCCAGCAGCAACCGGAACGAGACCGCCAGTTTATTTTCATGGGGCAAGTCTTGAATTGAAATCGTTTGCGCAGACATGAAACTACCTTTTACTATTTGTTATATTTTAAATAGCAAATTTCACCTATTTTTGAGTTTAATTCAAGCCTCAGTATATAAAAATCATGACATTCCAATTACACCCTCGCCTCCAGCAAGACTGCATCGAAATCGGCCGGTTTGAGTTATGCCGATTGCTGATGATGAACGACAGCCAATATCCCTGGTTTATCCTGGTGCCTGAAAAGGCGGGATTGAATGAGATCTATCAATTGTCAAAGCCGGAGCGGGAACTGTTAATGGAGGAATCCGGCTATCTGGCGGAAAACCTGGCCGCGCTTTACAAAGCCGACAAAATGAATATCGCCTCGATCGGCAACCTGGTGCCCCAACTGCATATTCATCACATCGTCCGCTACCGGACCGATAAAGCCTGGCCGGCGCCCGTCTGGGGAAAATTCGACCCAATCCCCTACACACAGCAGCAAATTTTAGAAAATCTCAAGCTTATTGAAGACCGGTTAGGCGACCGCTTGAATTAACCAGAAATGTGGCAAAAACACGCCTTTTCAGGTTTCGCCATATTCATGCTTGTCCACTGTTCTGCTTATTGGCGGCGATACGTTTCTGTCATTGCGCCTTATGCCGCTCAGTGGTTTTGCGTTGCATCCGTTTCGAAAGCAGATGCGTTCATACTGTAATTCCGGAGGTTTTTTAAGCGCTATTTAACTCTCGATCTTTAATTAAACATTGATTAAAAATATCGCCAGATTTACAGCAAACTTCGGATTTACCTGCAAATACTCTATAATTGGCTCTATTTTTGTTCATCTCCAGCAAAATTGTATAAGCCGGAATGCACAAAAGCTTAATAACAATGCAAATTTAATTCTGTATAACTTAAATATCAGATCTGAATAGGCCTTTTCCAAACGACAATAGGCAATGACACATAACTATCCTATCGGCCCGATTATGCTGGATGTTGAGGGTTTGACCCTGACGCCGCATGAAAAAGAAGTCATAAATCATCCCAATACCGGTGCAGTCATACTTTTTTCGCGCAACTATGAAAGCCCCGAGCAAGTCACTGAACTGATCGCAAGCATTCGCGCTGCACGCCAAGGCGATCTACTGATTGCCGTTGATCAGGAAGGCGGACGAGTTCAGCGTTTCCAGAAAGGTTTTACCCGCCTGCCGCCTGCGGCGCGTTATGCAGAAGCCCCTGAATTGGCCGAACCCGCCGGCTGGCTTATGGCTGCCGAACTGTTGGCTGTCGGCGTCGATTTCAGCTTTGCCCCCGTCCTGGATATTGATTGCGGTGTCAGCGAGATCATCGGCAACCGCTCATTTTCAACAGATCATGAACTGGCAACACGCTTATCAAGCGCCTTCAGAAAAGGCATGCAGGCCGCCGGCATGGCCGCTACGGGGAAACACTTTCCGGGCCATGGCGCTGTAGCGCTGGATTCGCATCTTACGCTGCCCATAGATGAACGGGACATAGACAGCATCAGAAATAAAGACCTGCTGCCATTCAAGCAACTCATTACTGAAGGACTGGAAGGCATTATGCCCGCGCATGTGCTTTATCCCAACATCGATGCCAGCCCAGCCGGCTTTTCGCCGTTCTGGATACAACAAATTCTGCGCAGGGAATTAAACTTCAACGGCACAATTTTCAGCGACGACCTCACCATGGAAGGCGCCGCATCGGTCGGCGATTTCCCCGAACGTGCAAGGCTGGCACAACAGGCAGGCTGCGACATGATACTGGTCTGCAATAATCCGCGCGCTGCAGAGCAGGTGCTTGATTCGCTGCCCGTTACCCAAGATCCGCTCAGGGAACGACGCCTCAACAGCATGCGGGGTAAGCCGCAAATGGACCGCGAGCAGTTAATGAACTGCGAGAAATGGCAAAAAATCTCAGATCAAATTAACCAAACTTTTAATCATGCTTGAAGAAATCAAACACGTACAGGCTACCGCCGATTTACTGCACAGCGAACAGGAAGTTGAGGCCGCCCTGGATAAAATGGCTCAAGAAATCGATGCCGCACTCGCCGACCGCAACCCGTTATTCCTCTGCGTCATGAACGGAGGCATGGTTACGGCAGGCAAATTAATGACTCGCTTGAAGATACCGCTGACGCTGGATGCCATCAATGCCAGCCGCTATCAGAACCAGACCTCGGGAGGCCACATCGAATGGATTCTTAAGCCAGGCGCCCCGCTTAAAGACAGAACAGTTCTTCTGGTCGACGATATTCTGGATGAAGGCATTACATTAAAGGCAATTTACCAATATTGCCTGGAGCAAGGCGCCAAGGCCGTCTTTACCGCCGTACTGGTCGATAAAATTCTCGATCATGAAAAACCGATAAAAGCAGATTTTGTCGGCCTGGAAGTTGAAAACCGTTACCTGTTCGGCTATGGCATGGACTACAAGGGTTACTTACGCAATGCAGCCGGCATTTATGCCTGTAAAGAATAAAAACGAGGAAACTATCATGACCCAATTGGCCATCATCGGCGGTACAGGTCTTACCCAAATGCCTGAACTGAAAATCATCAAACGGGATCGGATCACCACGCCTTATGGATCGCCTTCGGCTGAGTATGTTACTGGCGAACTGAACGGCGTTGAAGTGGTATTCCTAGCCCGGCACGGCAATCCACACAGCATACCGCCTCATAAAATCAATTACCGGGCCAATATCTGGGGACTTAAGGAGCTGGGCATTGAAGAAATCATTGCCGTGGCCGCAGTCGGCGGCATCACCGCTGAAATGGCGCCCGCCCATATCGCCATCCCGGATCAGATCATCGATTACACTTATGGCCGCAGCCATACTTTTTTTGAAGATGATGAAGATGCAGTGACCCACATAGACTTCACCTACCCTTACAGTCAAAAGCTGCGTTCGCGCTTGATCACTGCCGCAGCCCAAGCCAATATTAAAGTTTCCCCCCTAGGTACTTACGGTTGCAAACAAGGCCCGCGCCTGGAAACAGCCGCAGAAATTCAACGAATGGAACGCGACGGCTGCGACCTGGTCGGCATGACCGGCATGCCGGAAGCGGCTCTGGCCAAGGAGCTGAATATGGACTACGCCACGGTTGCTGTGGTTGCCAACTGGGCTGCCGGCAAAACCGAAGGCGAAATTACCATGGCGGAAATTGAACACCATTTGCATACCGGCATGGCTAATGCGGCTGAAATTGTGAAAGCTTTTATTGCCTTGTCATATAGCTAATATGGTATTGTTGAGTTATAGCATCAGCATCTGAATGAAAAAATAATCCAACAGACTGGCGCTTTAGAGCCTTTCAACTTAACAGTTAACGAAAACTGAAAGTTGAAAGGGAGATCCGGATATAATGAACAATTAGTGAGAGAATAGCTTGCGGTAACCTTGGTAGTCTTCAATTTCAAGGTTACCTATTAGTTTTGGAGATTTAGTATATATGACCGATAGATTAAAGCCGCTAACCCCGGCTATATTGACCTTGGATGATAAGACTTACACATTGCCCACCTATATAGGAATTGAAGGTGAGAAAGCGATCGATATCTCCAAGCTTCGCAGCCAGACCGGTTATGTGACACTAGATGAGGGTTATGGAAATACAGGCGCCTGCGAAAGCGCCATCACCTATATTGACGGTGAAAAAGGCATTTTGCGTTACCGGGGCTATCCTATTGAAGAACTGGCTGAACATTCGCGCTTTGTCGAAGTCGCCTACCTGTTGCTGTATGGCGAACTGCCGACCGTGGAACAGCTGCAGCACTTCTCAACCGCATTGAATGACTCATCAATCATTCACGAAGACATGCACCATTTTTTCAACGGTTTCCCGCGCGGCTCGCACCCCATGGGCATCCTGGCAACGATGGTCGCATCACTGTCGACTTTTTACCCGGTTTTCGACCGTCTCGATGAAGCATCCGAAATACAGATTGTAGCGAATCTGGTTTCGCAGGTACGCACTATCGCGGCCTTCTCTTACAAAAAATCGATAGGTGAACCGCTGGTCTATCCATCCCACACGCTATCCTACGTCCGCAACTTTCTGAACATGATGTTCGCGTCGCCGGTACGCGATTACCAACTGGACGATGATATCGTGCGCGCGATCGATATGCTGCTGATATTGCATGCCGACCACGAACAGAACTGCAGCACGTCTTCTGTCCGTACCGCAGGCTCCAGCATGGCGAATGTCTATGCCGTTATCTCGGCCGGCATTTCCGCATTATGGGGACCAAGGCACGGCGGGGCCAATCAGGAAGTGATCAAGATGCTGGAGCAAATACATGCTGAAGGCGGAGACGGTACCGAATTCATCAACGAAGCCAAAAACAAGTATTCGTCCAAGCGCCTGATGGGCTTTGGTCACAGGGTTTATAAGAATTATGATCCGCGCGCCACTGTACTGAAAAAACATTGCGACGTGCTGCTCAACAAGCCTGGCATCAAAGACCCTCTGCTGGATATTGCCAGACGAATCGAAGAAGTCGCGCTGAATGACGACTATTTCATTTCTCGCAAGCTTTATCCGAACGTCGACTTTTATTCAGGCCTGATACTGCGCGCAGCCGGCATTCCTACCAATATGTTTACTGTCCTGTTTGCTATTGGCCGTATGCCTGGATGGCTGGCTCACTGGCGTGAAATGATACATGGCGAGCGTGTTGCTATTTATCGCCCCCGTCAGATCTATGTCGGCGAATCTATACGCCATTACCGCGATATCAAAGATCGCACCTGACAATGACGTTCTATTGGCCGGTTTTAAAAGCTTGCTTTTGAGCCACAAACAAGCAAAACCGCATGCTGAAGCAAGGCTAAATACAAACTATCTTTGGGCGACCAGCCAAACCGGTCGCCCTTCTGAAGATTAAGCCCAGGCAATTATCTTTTTCAATTAATAGCTAGAAGTCGAGATCAGACTCGTCGAATTCAGACTCATCAAGACCATCTAACTGCTCTTTCAAGCGCTTCTTTTCCCAATAGATCTCGATCTTTCTGCGAGCATCCCTTTTTATCGCTTCTTTTTCAACGCCATCGGAAAATGAAGCATATTCACTATCTTCAAACAGCTCTTCATCTTCATGTTCGATGTCTGCGCTATTTCTTGAACGGGTTTTGACAACCGATTTTGAGGATGTTTTAGACATTTTTGAACTCACATTAAAGAACTTTTTAATTTCTACCATGATGAACACATGGATAAGAAAAAATTACTATTACAATTTCAGCCTTAAATAGACTATTAACCTATATATTTTGTCAAGATTTATTTAAGAATTGTTTAAATCTTTGCTACAAGGACATCATAGTCAAGGATTAGTTTAACGCCATCCTTTTTGGCCCATGCATTCCATCGCCGCCAGCTTCAGATTGACTTTTATGGGGTCGCCTAGCGACTAGCCTTTACCGCGCGTGCGCGTACGGCTGGGGTGGAATGATGATTTATCTTTAACCGTTGCCAACGTTTCAATGCGTTTTTCAATAAATTGAATGATCAGATCGGCGATATCCTTGCCGCTGGTTTGTTCGATACCACGCAATCCGGGCGATGAATTGACTTCCATAATTACAGGGCCGTGATTGGAACGCAGCATATCCACACCGCAGACATTCAGCCCCATGATTTTGGCAGCCCGCACAGCGGTAGAGCGTTCTTCCGGCGTCAATCGAACCAATGAAGCCGTTCCGCCGCGGTGCAAATTAGAGCGGAACTCACCCGCCGCACTCTGACGCCTCATGGCGGCCACCACTTTATCGCCAACCACAAAACAGCGTATATCGCTACCCTCGGCTTCCTTAATAAATTCCTGTACCATAATATTGGCTTTGAGCCCCATAAAGGCCTGAATAACACTTTCGGCCGCATTATGGGTTTCGGCCAATACCACGCCTATCCCCTGCGTACCTTCCAGTAATTTAATAACCAGTGGCGCGCCGCCCACTTGAGAGATTAAATCCTCAATATCATCCGGATTGTTGGCAAAACCGGTTACTGGCAAGCCTATGCCTTTTCGCGCCAACAACTGTATTGAGCGCAGTTTGTCGCGTGAGCGTGATATGGCTACCGATTCATTCAACGGGAACACATTCATCATTTCAAATTGCCTTAACACTGCAGTACCGTAAAATGTAACTGAAGCTCCAATACGGGGGATAACAGCATCAAACCCTGTCAGGTCCTCACCCCGATAATGGATGGATGGATTATGCGAAGTAATGTTCATATAACAACGCAAAACATCCAAAACCCGTACCTCATGGCCGCGCGCCTCTGCGGCTTCAACCAACCGAGCGGTTGAATATAATTTAGAGTTACGAGACAAAATAGCAATTTTCATAAAAAGGCAGTTCCTCACACATTAAGATAAATCATATTTTGTCATGAAATATCCAGGCAAGCATTAGAAATAACAGCAACTCAGCAAGGGTCGCCCAGTTTTTTAAGATAAACTTAAAAATAAAAGCTTAAGGCACGGAATCATTAAGCAGGGCAAAATAAAACGGCAATTATCATTGTTCCCGTTAAAACGATGAGATAACAAAGAAAGGAATTTTTAAAAACGCTTTTTTTAAAATAAAAAACCATATCATCAATACGGAATTGCATGTCCTGGCAAATAACCACCTCGAACAATAGAAAAACGCATTTACAGCCCGGAAACATCGGTCTGATGTTGCTATTTACCAGCTTATTCAGCGGCTGTACCTCGGTAACCACAGCACCCTCCATCTACAAATCGCCTTATCCTTACAAATCCCCCGCTTATTCTCATAGCGCGCCTTATAACCGGCCTTATACAGTGAAAGGCAAAACATACTATCCACTCCCTTCAGCGGAAGGCTATAAAGAACAAGGGATCGCTACCTGGTATGGTTCGGAATCCGGCAATCGCACCGCCATGGGAACACGTTTTAGACCGCACGGCCTGACAGCCGCTCACAGAATATTGCCATTACCGACCAAGGTACGTGTGACTAATCTGCGTAATGGTCGTTACGTTGATGTAATAGTGAATGACCGCGGCCCCTTTAAAAACGGCATCTTGATCGATCTGTCAAAAGGAGCCGCAAGGAAAATCGGCTTGCGGGGGAATACAGAAGTGGAAGTCGAGTATCTGGAAGATCAAGCAAGCCTTAATGAATAAATAACCCTGTTGCTGCCAAAAGGCTCAGCCCGGAGGCCATTTCATCTGGCGTCCGCCCAACAGATGCAAATGCAGGTGATAGACTTCCTGCCCACCCTGCTTATTGCAGCTGATTGCCGTTCTGTAGCCATTTTCAGACAAGCCTTCCTGCTTCGCCAACTTTATGACGGTCTGCAACAGGCGGCCGGCCAGTTGGACATCATCCAAATCATTCAATGTGGCGATATGTGTTTTAGGGATCACGAGAATATGCACAGGAGCCTGCGGATTGATATCCCTGAATGCCAGAACATGCTCGTCTTCAAAAACCACATCGGGCTTAATTTCGCCCGCAACCATCTTGCAAAACAAACAATCAGCCATATTTTTCCCCTTGAATATTGAATCTAAATCTGTTTTCTTCCATTAAAGGCGTGCGATAAGGTGCTGCTGTCAATATACTCCAATTCTCCGCCCATCGGTACGCCATGAGCGATTCTGCTGGCCTGCACATGATATTTTTTGGCCAGTTCGCCGATAAAATAGGCCGTTGCCTCGCCTTCTACCGTTAAATTCGTAGCCAATATCAATTCCTTGACACTGCCTGTCGCAAGCCGCTGTTCCAGCACATCCAGACCGAGTTCATCAGGACCGATGCCATCCAACGGAGATAATCTTCCATGCAAGACAAAATAGCGCCCTTTGAATGCAGTAGATTGATCAATGATCCAGACATCAGCCGGATTCTCAACGATACAGATGACGGAATCATCCCGTGAACTATCGGCACAGATTTCGCAGAGGTTATCTTCGGTCAGCGTACGGCACTCGCGGCAATAGCCAATTTCATCAACAGCCCGCAATAGCGTCTCGGCCAGTATTCTGGCTCCATCACGGTTGCGCTGCAGCAATTGGAAAGCCATGCGTTGCGCGGTTTTCGGCCCTACGCCTGGCAAGCAGCATAAATTCTGTATCAACTGCCCTAACAAGCCCCTTTTCTGCATATTAAAAAGGCATCTGGAACCCGGGCGGCAATGGAATGCCAGATGTTAGCTCAGCCATTTTTTCTTGCTTCATTTTTGCCACTTTATTGACAGCGTCATTAATGGCGGCCGCAACCATATCTTCCAGCATATCCTTATCTTCACCCAGCAAAGAATCATCAATAGTGACTTTTCTGGCTTCTCGCTTACCGGTCATCAAGATGGTGACCAGACCGCCGCCGGCCTCCCCCATCACCTGCATGGAAGCAAGCTCTTCTTGCGCTTTTTTGATGTCTTCCTGCATTTTTTGGGCTTGCTGCATGAGGTTACCCAGTGCATTTTTCATTGTCGCTCTCCTTTATGTTGTTAAACAGGCTCTATTGAGCCGGGCAGCACCCTGGCATCAAAATGCTCTTTCAAAGCCTGAATATTTTCGTCTGAATTAATAGCGTCAACAGCTGCCTGCTGTCTGTCTTCGCGCTCTTTAATCAACTGCACCGCCGGCGTGTCAACCGCTATTTTTTCGGTATTGATCACCAGCTTCAGTGATGTGCCTCGATAACGCTGCAGAGCGCTTTGCAATTTTTCCTCTGTGACCGCACTGCGTAGATGTTTGTGCCCCGGATCCAATATTAATGTACAAACTTTGTCGTCAATACTGTCCAAAACGCAGTTATTCGCCAGCTCCCGCGTCATGCCGCCAATCTTCATGGCTACAACCATCTCTGCCCAATTATTATCTGCCCTATCAATCGCAGACTCCTGAACGGACTCCGGTTTATTCGATGCGCTGACAGTCACTTGTGATGCCTTGACTTCCGGCTTGACAGCTGACCGGGAAACCTGAACCGGCTTGGCAAGACTCTGTTCTTGCGCTACCGGCCTGAAAGTCAGCATGCGCAACATGACCATTTCGAAACCGCTGCGCGGATCGGGCGCCAGATCAAGGTCTCTTTGCCCTATCAAGCCGATCTGGTAATAAAGCTGGACATCTTCGGGCGTTAACCGCGAAGCCAATGCTGCGATCATTTCAGCGTCAAAATCATGATTGAGTGCGCCGGGCACCTGCTGAATTAACGCTATGCGATGCAGGACCTGCAGGATTTGCTGCAAAACGTCGCCGAAATCGGGAGTCAAATTGGCGATTTCGTTGATTTTATTAAGGATGGCCTCGGCATCGCTATCAGCCAGGGCTGTCAGCAGGTCATCGACAGGCTGCTGGGCGACAGTGCCTAACATGGCGCTGACCTGCTCAGTATTTACCTTGCCGTTACCGAAGACGATGGCTTGGTCCAGCAGGCTTAACCCGTCACGCATACTGCCATCGGCAGCGCGGGCCAGTAATTTTAAAGCCGCAATTTCAAATTCAATCCGTTCCTGCTGGAGTATGAATTCCATCTGCTTGAAAATCTGGTCCGGCAGCAGACGCTTCAGATTAAACTGCAGACAGCGGGACAATACCGTTATTGGAATCTTATGTGGATCAGTAGTTGCCAGCAGGAATTTCACATGCGGCGGCGGTTCTTCCAGGGTCTTGAGCAAGGCATTGAAACTATGCCCTGACAACATGTGCACTTCGTCGATCAGATAGACTTTATAACGGCCCTGATTGGGCGCATACTGGACATTATCCAGCAAGTCCCGCGTATCTTCGACCTTGGTGCGGGATGCCGCATCCACTTCGATCAAATCCAGAAACCGACCTTCATCAAGATCACGGCAAACGCTGCATTGTCCACAAGGATTGAAATCCTGGAGATTCTGGCAATTGATGGCTTTGGCTAGAATTCTGGCAATTGTGGTTTTGCCTACACCGCGGGTTCCGGTAAACAAATAGGCATGATGAAGTCTGTCATGCTGCAAAGCGTTCATTAACGATTTGACAACATGCTCTTGTCCGACAACTTCTGTGAAATTATGAGGACGCCATTTTCTGGCGAGAACCTGGTAATTCATTGCAGGCTCGAATTGATGATTATGAGGTTGGGCGGCAACCATGCCAGCCACATCCCGGCACACGAATCTGCTGCTACCGTTGCTCCCTTCCGGGCCTGGCGGGGTTTACAGCGTATCGTTGCGAGAGGACCGACACGGTTACCATGAAACAATCAGCCGTAGCGGCTAAAGAAGTGCTATTATGATCGAATTTGCTTAATGATGCAAGCCCTGATGAAATATTTTTAAAAATTTTTAAGCTGGCCAGAGTATGACCGCCGCCCGCAGACGGTTTTTGCCAAAGCAGGACATGCGGTCAAAATCCTCACGCGCCACGGGAATATACTGGCAGTCGACCTCACTTTGACGCCCCTCTTCCGGGTCTGGATCATGCATATACAAACAATCTTCATCGCTTCCGCTCATAACCACCCAGTGCGGTGCTTTCTTACGGTCCATACGAAAAGTACTGATGAGCACCAGCGGTATCGCTCCGGCATTAAAGGCTTCAATCAAATCGTTTTGGGTAATATTGGCATAATGTATTTTCACGCCCTGCTCTTCGGCTTCGCGCTTAAAACCATTATCCACCAACTCGACAACCTGTTTTTTTTCCTCACTGCGTACACTATCTATAAACAGCGGCCCTGTCTGACTGATCCAGACTTCGACATTAAAATGCCGGCGCTTTGCCGCCAAGGCCAACCCCACCGGATGACAGCCGCCATGGCCGGACGTCATAAAGATCGTCGTCGCTTCACGCCACAAATTGAGCTCTTCTTCCTGGGACGGCAGATACGTCTTGTTGAGTCCGTGCATGGCCATCATCAGCGAAGCCGGCCCGCAAGTAAAAGGCGTCGTTTGCCTCATCCAATGCACGGGCCTGTGCTCTAATGGCTCTCGATACCGGCGGATGCGCTTCTGGTAACGCAGGGCGTCTTTGTGGTCTTCATAATAATCATGGTATACGCCGAACCTCTGAAAGCCCAGTGCTTCATACAGATTAATCGCCGCGATATTATCAATGCCCACTTCGAGGCGCAGGTATAATCGACCATCCTCAATGGCTTCCTGTTCGCCTGCCGCCATGAGCAATTTGGCAATGCCGGAGCCGCGTTGCTGATGCGATACGGCCAGCGAATAGATACGGGCCAGGCGGGTGCCGGGATGATAGATAATCAGGATATAACCGACGATCCTGCCTTCCACTTCCGCCACCAGTAAAGCGCGATGCTCCGTCGTTATCCAGTGCCGGAAACTGCGCCTGCTCAGTCTGTCGGTTTCGAAACTGGCATTTTCAAGCGCTACCAATTGATCAAGATCATCTGGCTCGGCATGTCGAATCAGGATATTGTTGATAGTCATTAAACTGATAGCCCCCGCAATGCCTGCGAAAACACCTGCCTTGCCCGAAAAAGCGTCATTTCCTTCCAGGCTTGATCATCCGGACAGAAATGGTGCCGCATGCGCCTGGCATGCTCTAAACGGGCTCGCTGGTTGTCCGGCTGCGCCCACACCTGATGATCGAGCAGCAAGACTTCAAAGAGCTGATCTGTTTTGAACGTACCGAATTCCAGGGTGATATAGCAACTTCTCTCATTCATGACCGCATGCCAGGCATAATCCAGCAAGCCTATTTTGGGCACTGAACTGGACGTGCCCAAAGCCGGCAAGGCCACAGAATCGCCATACCAGCGGCGAGCTACGCTTGTGCCGAAACTATCCGGCTCATGGTCACAAATAATCTCACCGTAACCATAAGATCCAAGCCCGGTATGCAAATCGATAACAGCCAGATCACGCTGTTGCAGGTCATATTTATCGATAAGATCTTCAACGACCCGTCTGCCATGCGCGGGCGCCTGCCCGCCATAGAAAGGACCGCTGGCGTCGACATATTGTCCGGCGCTGATAGCGCTTTCAAGCGATTCGCGCCCATACTTACGTTCCCAATCAGCAAAAGCCGCCTGTCTTTGACCGGCATCGGCCAGAAATAAAATAGGGCGCAGCGACTCGTAGCCCGGATTTCTGGGCAACGGTTTGGAAAAATCGACCACGTTCCGATTCAGATCAACACCATCGGCATCACAGCGGCGCTGCCAGGCATAGCCCCAAGGCGTCAATGCATGAATCATTAACACAGCCGTATCAGCCGGAATACAGATATGTTCAGCAGCAATCAGGCGCAAATGGTCAATTTCCACCGCCGTACCGGCAAATCCTTCAATGCCATGCGTGCCGCCTATCAGCACCACCACTTTGGAAGCCTCTTCCGAACCCAGCCAGACCGTATCGGTAAATAACTCCTCGCCTTCAGGCCCCGCCCCGGCGCAGCGATACGGTATATGTTTCTTGAAGCAGGACAGCTGAGCCAGCGCCGCCTGCCAACGCTGCCTGCCAACTGCATAGCTGACTGGAAAAACGTCTGTATCAAAAGCGGCAACGGGAAGAGAAGAGGACATAATGATTACCTAAGAATTTTTCTTTAGCATAGCGCCAGTCAGAACAATATGAAATATTTTTCCAGCCCCAAAAAACTCCTTGTAGAAAAATCTGACTGGCTCCAAAATTATATTTTATCTTAATTTGAGGCTTTTGCTTGCTATGGCGCGTACGATTCTGGTTGTCGATAATCTTACCGATTGGGGACCTTATTATCCCAGCGACCAGGTCATGGCCTTTGAAACCTATCTGGCAATCGAGCAAGGCGACCCTCAGCAGCGCACGCGTGTTATCAATCTCTGCAGCAGCTATCGTTATCTTTCAGACGGTTATTACTGTTCTCTGCTGGCCGAAGCCAGAGGTCATCACGTTATTCCATCTGTCAAGGTACTGAACGATCTGGGCAAGAAATCCTTATACCGGCTACAGCTTGAAGACCTGTCCCCGACGCTAACGCGCACTTTTAAGAGTTACGGCAAGGAAACCGAAAGCGCTTCGTACCGATCGCCACTCGAAGACTTGTCCCAGACCTTGAATCGGGCCTTTAAAAGCCATAGCCAAGACACTGACATTACCCTGCAGACTTACTTCGGCACTACGTCCGATCCGGCTTTTAACGAATTGGCAAGGCTATTGTTTGAACGCTTCCCCTGCCCGATCCTAGAAGTCACGCTACGTTTTCGGCAACAATGGGAAATCACCAGTTTAAAAGCCATCTCACACCGCGGCCTGAGCGAAGAACAGGAAACGATTTTTGCCGAAGCACTGGACCAGTTCAGCAAAAAAGTCTGGCGCAAAGGCCGCGCCCGTAAAGCCGCGCGCTACGATCTTGCCATTCTGGTTAATCCGGAAGAAAAACTGCCGCCGAGCAACCTCGCCGCCCTTAAAAAATTCATCAAAATCGGCAGGCAGCTGGGCATTGAAGTCGAATTGATATCGCAGCAGCACTATATCCGCCTGTCTGAATTTGACGGCTTGTTTATCCGCGAAACCACTGCCATAGATCATCACACCTACCGCTTTGCCAAAAAAGCCGAGGCCGAAGGCTTGGTGGTCATCGATGATCCTACCTCCATCCTGCGCTGCACGAACAAGGTTTATCTTGCCGATCTGTTTCGCACGCATCGCGTTCCCTCACCCAAAACCTGGCTGCTGCATAAAGGCAATGCCGAACATCTGGATAAACTGGAAGTAGAAGCCGGCTTTCCGGTGGTCATCAAAATACCGGACGGCTCTTTCTCCCGAGGCATTGTTAAAGTTCATAACCGACAAGAACTGGATCTTAAAGTCGAGGAATTGTTTCAAAAATCGGCACTGCTTCTGGCTCAGGAATTTTTATATACGGATTTTGACTGGCGCATCGGCGTATTCAACAATAAGGCTTTATATGCCTGCCGTTATTATATGGTTAAAAACCACTGGCAGATTTACCGTCACGGCAGCAGCCGGACCGATAGCGGAAACTTTGATACCCTGCCGACTTTTGAAGTACCTAAAGCCGTATTGGAAGCAGCGCTAAAAGCCACACAGCCGATAGGCAATGGCTTGTACGGCGTGGACGTCAAGGAAAAAAACGGCAAGGGCTATGTAATAGAAGTGAACGACAATCCAAACATCGACAGCGGCATTGAAGACAAATACCTGGGCGATGAGCTTTATGTATTGATCCTGACCGAATTCCTAAGGCGCATGGAGAACCGAAGCAAAGGCATATAAATCCAAAGTCATGGCAAGTAAACGCGCCAACTCATGCCGCCCAACGCCTTGCTTTTACCCCCTTCCAGCTTGCCTCCCAGAAGTCCCGTTAATTCGTAGACTACTGCCATGCCGATACCGTGCCCATGAATGTTTTCATCGGCCCGAACCCCTCTTTTCAGAATTTCCTTAAGCTTATCGGCAGGAATGCCGGAACCGTCATCCTCAATCTGCAGCAGCACCGAAAAGCCGGCATTGGCCTTCGGGTCATGAAACGAAACGCTGATACTGATCTTCTGACGACACCATTTACAGGCATTGTCCAGCAAATTGCCCGCAATTTCGTAAAAGTCGCCTTCTTCGCAATAGATCTGGCAAGGCTCGGGAACATCAATATCGAAAGCAATGCCTTTATCAATATAAACTTTGCTGAGCGATGCGATAATTTTTTTAATGATGACCGCCACATCCACTGTTCGGGTAATCTGGTGCTCGCCTTTCGCGGCGGCTCGCTGCAATTGATATTCGACAATTTCGTTCATGCGAAAAATCTGCTCTTGTACGGTCTCCTTGTTATCGCTGAAAGACTCGGCGCACCCCCGCAGGATGGCCAGCGGCGTTTTCAGGCTGTGCGCCAGATCAGCCAGAGTATTGCGATAACGCTCCAAATGCGCCCGTTCACTGCTGATCAGGGCATTCAGATTTCCTGCCAAGCCTTGCAATTCCGTTGGATAACGGCCGTCCAGCCGAGTTTTTTTGCCTTTTTCTATCTCCTCAAGATCCCTGACGACAACGCGCAGCGGCTTTAAGCTCCAGCGCAACACGGCAAACTGGATAAAAATCAGGATCAGTCCTATCGCCAGCAGCCAGAATCTCAACGCCGCTTTAAAACGCTCCACCTGGCCTTTTACAAACTCGGCATCTTCAGTCACTGTGAAGGTATATTCGCGCTCCACATGGGCCCGGCTTTCCCAAATCACATCATAATGCAGCGCATAGTAGCGCCCCTGCTCATCCAATAAAAAAGCTGTGTCGCCCGCGCTTAATTCAGCCGGCGGCGCCACAGGGTCCAGACCGATAGCCGACGCCGAATGCCAGACCAATGACGGCTTGCCCTTTTTTATTTGCTGAATAAATCCGTAAAGGCCTGATCCCGGATTGGTAAACCGGGGCTCAGGCAAATCGGCGGGCATAACCAATTGACCGGAATTCTTAAGATCGGCGGCGGATAGAAGTGAGTAAACCTGGACTTGCAATTTTTCCTTCAACACCTGCTCGGCACTTTCGCGAAAGCTCTGTTCAAGAACGACAGCCACCAGCGCAAAGAAAGCAGCAAGCACCAAACCGGCGGACATCAGCAATCGAAAGCTTAAAGATCTGGTTTGCACACAATGCCTTTAAGGAAAAATAAGATACAAAGACGCATTAAGCGCTTTTGCAGAAATGATTATGTCAGGAAGGAATGATCGGCACGCGATAACCTCGGCCGCGCAATGTTTCGATGGGTTTCAACGTACCGTCAGGATCGAGTTTTTTCCTCAAGCGGCCGATAAAGACTTCAATGACATTGCTGTCACGATCGAAGTCTTCATCGTAAATGTGTGCGGTCAGGACGGATTTTGAAACGATTTCGCCTTTACGGAACATCAGGTATTCCAGCACCTTGTACTCATAAGCCGTCAGCTCCAGCTTCACTCCGCCAACGGAGACTTCCTGCGCCACGGTATCCAGTTCTATATTGCCGTGGCTCAAAACGGGATGCGCCAGTCCGGCGGAACGCCTGATCAAGGCATTTAGCCTGGCCAATAACTCTTCATAATGGAAAGGCTTGACCAGATAATCATCCGCGCCGGCTTCCAGCCCTTCCACTTTCTCCTGCCATCGGCTCCTGGCCGTCAGGATCAGGATCGGTATTTTAATGTTGTTTTTGCGCAGGCGTTTGATCAACTCGATGCCGGAAAAATCAGGAAGCCCAATATCAACGACAGCTGCATCGAGCGGATACTCCTTGCCCATATAAAAACCATCGCTGCCCGTATGAGCCGTATCGACGGCAAAACCTTTGTCCGCCAAGAACTCCTGGATCTGTTCGCAAAGGGTTACTTCATCTTCGACGACAAGAATACGCATGTTTTTCTTCCTTAAATTAACCGATTAACTCACCGGTCTCGGCATCAATCAAATAATGCTGAATACGTCCATCAGGTGTTAGAACTTTAATAACATGGACTTCCCTGCCGTTAATTATCTCAGTTTGAGCGCCCAGCACTCTTTTACCGCCTTTTTTAATGATTTGTTTCGTAGCCTGATCCAGGCTGACGCGCGCCAGTATGACAGCGCTTTCCGCATAACAGACATTGGAAAATAACAAGACCAATGCGAGCAGTTTAATCAAATTTCTCATGGATGATCCAGAGCTTAAGTTATTGTTTATTTAGCCATTGCCGAAAGTAACCGTGCCCGGATTTTTACAATCAGGAGAATACATTGAGCGGAAAGGATTTTAAATCACCATACTGAATCCGAACTGAATCCGCTACTGCAATGACATTCCTTTAACCATAGTGCCGATAGCTTGTCCGAAAGATGCACCCAATTTGCCTGCAATTCTGTCCAGCAATTGTTCCTGTTGTGTAAAATCAACTTTATTCTCGACGCCAATAACTTCCTTGGCAACGTAGTCATCATTACCAAACGCATCGGCAACGCCAAGCTTGACGCCTTCTTCACCGGTCCACACCAGTCCCGAAAAGAGTTCAGGCGCATCCTTAAGCCTGTCGCCGCGGCCGGCTTTAACGGCGCCAATAAATTGTTGATGAACCTGATCCAGCAACCCCTGCATGTAGCGTGTTTCATCTTCTTTAGGCGGCGAAAACGGATCCAGCATGGCTTTATGCGTGCCTGCCGTCAGCAACCGACGTTCGACGCCCAATTTTTCCATGACATTAACAAATCCAAAGCCATCCATGAGAACGCCTATGGAACCGATAAGGCTGGCTTGGTTGACAAAAATCTTATCGCTCGCTGAAGCGATATAATAGCAACCTGAAGCGCAAATATCGCTGACTACAGTGTAAATCGGCAAGTCAGGATGCTCTTTTTTTATCCTTCTGATTTCATCATAAACATAGGATGATTGAACCGGACTGCCGCCAGGTGAATTGGCGTGCAGAATAATGCCTTTGGTATTCGTATCTTTTACCGCATTCTTCAGGCTTTTTATAATGCTATCGGCATTGGCGTCCTTATCCTCCGCAATCATCCCGACTATATCAATAACTGCCGTATGCTCCTCAGTGTCGCCGCTCATACCCTCCATAATATTCGGAAATGTGAACAGGGTTAATATGACGCATAGATATAAGAATACAAGGGATTTGAAAAAAACGCTCCAGCGTCTTGCTCTTGCTTGCTCTGTAACGGCCGCCAAAGCCACTTTCTCAAGAACTTCACGCTCCCATCCGGCAGCCATTTTAATTTGGTTGTCTTGTTGATTTTCCATTACTTGATTTAACCTCCAATAATATCCAGTAATTCCGTCGGCCGCTGTAAGCATATCAACGGATTGTATTGTTGCAATATGTCTTTTGAATGCGCTCCGCACGATACGGCGATTGATGAAATCTGTGCATTGAGCGCCATTTGCATATCGTGAACCGAATCGCCTACCATAAGCGTTCGCTCATTGGCGGCCTCCATATGCTGAATAATGTCCAGAACCATGGCGGGGTCGGGTTTCGAAGCGGTCTCATCGGCACAGCGCGTGATATGAAACAAATCTTCGGTTCCCGTCGCCTGCAGAGCCTTTTCCAAACCGGTTCGGCTCTTCCCGGTCGCTACAGCCAGCTGAAAGCCCGCCCGTTTCAGCTGCACCAGCATCTCATAAACGCCTTCAAATAAATCATCCTGACTAGTCTGCCTTGCGAAAAATGCCTGAATGTAATGGGACATTAGCTGATCGCGGATTTTTTCGTCGGCTTCCGGAAATAAGGTCCGTATTGCATTTTGGGTACTTAAGCCGATCACATCCTTCGCCGCTTGCCGCTCCGGAACAGTGCAATTGCACGATGCCGCGGCTTGCTGCAAGCAACTGACGATCCAGTCGATGGAATCGACTAAAGTACCGTCCCAATCAAATATAATTAAATCAAACCTGTTCTTCATTGCTTAATAATTCCTCCAGATCCTGCGGCAGAGGAGCGAAAATTTTCAGTAATTCCCCGCTGACCGGATGCAGGAACTTCAGTTTCTGTGCATGCAAAAACAAACGTTTATAGCCTCTGCTCTTAAATGCCTTGTTGACCTCGTCCAGACCATAACGCTCATCGCCGACAATAGGATGGCCCAACCAAGCGGCGTGCACACGTATCTGATGAGTACGCCCCGTTTTCGGCGAAGCTTCGACCAGCGTTGCATTTGGGAATAATTTCAGACGCTTGAAAGCCGTTTCGGCCTGTTTGCCGGATTGACTGACGACCACCATACGCTCGCCGCCTTTATTGACATTCTTTTGCAGAGGTACAGTAACTATAGTTTGCTTCTTGGCCCACTGACCTGCCAGTAAGGCTACATAGGTTTTTTGAACCTGATCACTGCGGAAAAGTTCATGCAGCTTGCGCAAAGCGCTACGCTTCTTCGCTATCAACAAACAACCGGAAGTATCGCGGTCCAGCCGATGCACCAGCTCCAGAAAATGAGCCTCGGGCCTTATCTGCCTGAGACCTTCTATAATGCCCGAATTTACGCCGCTGCCGCCGTGAACGGCAAAACCCGAAGGCTTGTTCAAAATTAAAAAGGCATCATCCTCAAATAAAATATTTTTTTGCAGGGCATCCCTCAAATTCTGGCCGACAAATGTTTCCTCGGTTTTTTCCGATACCCGGACCGGCGGAATTCTGACGATATCGCCCGCTTCCAGGCGGTACTTAACGTCCACACGGCCTTTATTGACTCTAACCTCGCCTTTGCGAACAATACGATATATGCGGCTTTTAGGAACACCTTTCAAGCGGGTAATTAAAAAATTGTCCAATCGTTGATCACTATTTTCTTCCGTAATTTCGACAAATTGAACTTTTGGCGCGCTTTGTTCTTCTGAATTCATGATATAGATAATACCAGCATCTCGTTAGGATTGATTCTTTAAATTGATGTAGAGCGATAAGGTTGCTATATTAAGCAAGTTTGAATATAAAAAACATACTTTTGCTCGGCAGATTTCCATGACGAAACTGAACCGGCAACCCAACTGAAGATAAAACAGCCGATTACGATGCTGGGTCTTCAAATACGATTTTTCGGGTAGCGTTCGACCCATGACGAACGATTTATAACTCCTGTTTAAGACAGAATTTACAACAAGACTGAAAAAAGAATATTTATTTGCTTAGTAGTTGTCCGTGCCAATTATCGTTGCCTTCACGTCTTGAAGGTCAAGATACCAACTGCAACGCTTAGATGACGGAAAAACAAAACCGTAAAAAAACAAGTCTGACGCGTTATTGGCCAGAAAAATGAATCTAGTTTGACCTTACAAACTTACTTAGCACTAGACCCTAACCCAGTCTGATCAGTAAATTCTGATAATGGAGCAGGAAACCACAAGGATAATTGAATGAAAAGAATGCTTATCAACGCTACGCAGGCAGAAGAACTGCGAGTCGCATTGGTAGACGGTCAAAAACTGTATGATTTTGACATAGAAGTCCCTTCTAAAGAACAAAAAAAGTCCAACATATACAAAGGCATCATTACTCGCGTAGAGCCCAGCCTCGAAGCAGCATTTGTAAACTATGGCGCCGAAAAACACGGCTTTTTACCTTTTAAGGAAATTTCTTCCGTCTACCGCCAACCTCAAGAAGGCGCCGAAACCGAAGGCCGCCGCCCATCCATTAAAGACCTGATTAAAGAAGGCCAGGAAATTCTGGTTCAAATTGAAAAGGAGGAACGCGGCAATAAAGGCGCCGCCTTAACCACCTATATCAGCCTGGCCGGCACTTATCTGGTGCTGATGCCTAACAATCCGAAAGCAGGCGGCATTTCTCGCCGCATCGAAGGCGAAACCCGCAGTGAATTGCGTGAAGTCATGGCAGCACTGGATATTCCGGACGGCATGGGCTTGATCGTGCGCACGGCTGGCTGCGGCAAAAACGCTGAAGAACTGCAATGGGATTTAAATTACCTGCTGCAGTTATGGGAAGCCATAGAACGCACTTCCAGCGAACAAACCGCGCCGTTCCTGGTGTTTCAGGAAAGCAATGTCATCATCCGCGCCCTGCGCGACCATTTGCGCGGCAATATCGACGAGATCCTGATAGACAACGAATCCTCGTTCAAACTGGTGCAGAAATTCCTGAAGCAAGTCATGCCGCACTTTTTGCCGAAAGCAAAACTGTATCAGGACGCGGTTCCTCTGTTCAGCCGCTACCAGATCGAATCACAGATCGAGCTGGCCTATGGCCGCGAAGTACCTCTGCCTTCCGGTGGCTCCCTGGTCATCGATCATACTGAGGCTCTGACTTCGATCGATATCAACTCGGCGCGCGCCACAAAAGGCAGCGACATTGAAGAAACTGCTCTGAATACCAACCTCGAAGCAGCCGATGAAATTGCCCGCCAGCTCAGATTGCGTGACTTGGGCGGCCTGTTCGTCATCGACTTCATCGACATGATGTCCAATAAAAACCAGCGTCTCGTTGAAAATCGTCTGCGCGATGCGCTGAAAATAGACCGTGCCCGCATCCAGACCAGCCGCATCTCGCGCTTTGGTCTATTGGAAATGTCCAGGCAGAGAATGCGCCCGTCACTGGGCGATTCCACGCAACTGCCCTGCCCGCGCTGCAAAGGCCAGGGCACTATCCGCAATGTAGAATCGGTTGCGCTGGCTGTGCTGCGTATTCTTGAAGAAGAAGCCATGAAAAAAGGCACGGAAAAAGTCATCGCCCACTTGCCGATTGAGTGCGCCACTTTTCTGCTGAATGAAAAACGCCATGCCATTGAGCAGGTTGAATCAAGACTGAAAGTCAGCATTGTGATCCTGCCCAGCAAACATCTGGAAACGCCGGCTTATGACATCGAGCGCATCAAGGAAAAGGATGCTATTGAAGAAAAACCCAGCTACCAGCAGATAAAAGAAGAAGAGATCACAATTCCGGAATTTGCCCAGCAAGTCAGGCAAAAAATCGAGAAGGCGGCTATCAGGGAATTTTTACCGGAATCCCCGGCTCCGATGCAAAAGAACGTTTCAGCCAGCCTGATCAAGCGCTTCTGGTATAAACTGATCGGCCCGAGCATTCTAAGCGCAGAACCCGAGCCCGAGAGAAAAGAAGCCTCGACAGGCGCCACCGAGAAGGCCAGAGGCGCAGATGAAACCCAGCCAAGCAGAAGCCGCGATAGCAGACGCGGCCCTCGCCCCAAGCGTGGCGGCCGCGGCCAGGACAGAAACGGCAAGCGCCCCTCTGAGGCTGCTGCTGGCGTGCCTGAGGCAAAAAGCGAGCCGGCTAAAAGCGAGCCTGTCGCAGAGCCGGAAGTAGCGGAAAAGCCTGCCGAAAATGCCGCACCGGTAGCGGAACAGCAAGCGCAGAAACCATCCGGCGGCAGAAACAGAAGAGGACCTAATCGCAGAAGACCGCGTAATCCTAATTACAAAAAACCTGAATCCAATGGCGATGCAAATGGCGAAATCCATGCCGTTTCAGAGGAAGCGCCAAAAGAAGCCCGAAGCGAACCTCGGCCCTATGCTCACGATTTTGCTGAAAGAGCCGAAAGAATAGAACGCCATGAGCCGCAGGCCCATGAAAACACCAGTCAACCGGTTTCAGAATCGCCGAAACCTGTCGCTGAACCAAGGGCTAGAGTTGAACCCGTAACACAAGAATCTGGCTCCGACTCTTAATCGATCGGTTGCATTATGAATCGCCGCGAAGCATAAAAGCTTATGCTTCGCGGCGATCATTACTTGTACTTAACTTCCACTTCGCTGGCTCCCGGCAGACGTTTCAGGCGCATAATCAATTCATCTGTTGCCAGCACACGCCACTCATCGCCAAGACGCACGGTTGCCTTCGCCTGGCGCGATTTGTAATTCATCAGCACCGGACACCCGCCGCCCTTGAAGGGGCTGAGCACCGCACTTAATCTCTGCAGGAATGTATCGTCATGCTCTTCGGCCTGCCATGTCAGCTGAATCCCTCTGGCGAAAGCATCCCGGGCCTGATCCATGCTGTAGAGTTTCTCTACCGTCAAGCGCAGGGTGCCCAAATAATCGTCAACCGCCAGCGGACCTTCAGCGACCAGCAACGTATCGCGAGCAAAGATATCGCGATATTTTTCATAAACATCGTTAAACGCCGCGATTTCGAGCCGGCCGGACCTGTCATCCAGCGTGGCAAACCCCATCATTTTTCCTTGCTTGGTCTGACGGGTTCTGATTTCCACGACCAACCCGGCAACTCGCGCTTCCATCTTGCCTTTCATGCCCCGTTGAGGGCCTGCACGCTCGACATTGGCGGCCAAACTGGCTATTTTCCCATGCGTAAACTCTTTCAGTTCCGCCTCGTACTGGTCAATAGGATGACCGGTCAGAAACAGTCCCAGCGTTAACTTTTCCGCTGCCAGACGATCCTTTTCAGACCAAGGCTCGACAGTCGTTGAATAAGCTTCGGTTTCTTCGACATTATTCTCGGCATTGACCGCCAGGCCGAACAAATCATTCTGGCCTGTCTGCGCCATCTTGCCGTGCTGCTCAGCCACTCTCAAAGCCGTAGACAGCTCGGCCAGATGGCCGGCCCGGTTATCGTCAAACTCATCGAATGCACCGGCGCGTATGAGCGCTTCCAGCACGCGCCGGTTGACTTTTCTCAAGTCGACACGCTTGCACAAATCATACAAGCCGGTAAACGGGCCGTTTTCATCCCGCTCCTTCAGCATGTCGTCAATGGCCGCCTGACCTACGCCCTTGATGGCGCCTATACCGTAGACGATGTGCCCCTTGTCATTGACGGTAAAGCGGAAATTGGACACATTGATATTCGGCGGACAGATGGTCAGCTTCATCTGCCGGCATTCCTCAATCAGCACCACGATCTTGTCGGTGTTGTCCATATCCGAGGACAGCACCGCCGCCATAAACGCGGCCGGGTAATGCGCCTTCAGCCAGGCGGTCTGGTACGCGACCAACGCATAGGCGGCCGAGTGCGATTTGTTGAAACCGTAACCGGCGAATTTTTCCATCAAGTCGAAGATATAGGTCGCAATGCCTTCATCGATCTGATTGGCGACGGCGCCCTGCGTGAACACTTCGCGCTGCTTGGCCATTTCTTCGGGCTTTTTCTTGCCCATCGCGCGCCGCAGCATATCGGCGCCGCCCAGCGTATACTGCGCCATTTCCCGCGCGATCTGCATCACCTGCTCCTGATACAGAATAACGCCATTGGTCGGCTTCAGAATCGGTATCAGCAAGGGATGCGCGTATTCGGCCTTGGCCCCGTGCTTGACGTTGATGTAATCGTCCACCATGCCCGATTCCAAAGGGCCCGGCCGGAACAGCGCCACCAGCGCGATAATATCGTCAAAACAGTCGGGCTTGAGCTTTTTAATCAGCTCCTTCATGCCTCGGGATTCGAGCTGGAACACGGCTGTCGTTTGCGCATTTTTCAGCAGCTCATAGGAAGCAGGATCATCGCGCGGAATGGTCGTGATATCGACCAATGGCTCGCCGGCCTGTTTTTTCTTCTGGTTGATCGTCTGCAGCGCCCAGTCGATAATCGTCAGCGTGCGCAACCCCAGGAAGTCGAACTTAACCAGACCGACGGCCTCCACGTCGTCCTTGTCGAACTGCGTGACCAGATTGCCGCCGCCCTGCTCGCAATACAGCGGCGTAAAATCGGTCAGTTTGGTCGGCGAAATTACCACGCCGCCTGCGTGCTTGCCTGCGTTTCGGGATGTTCCTTCCAGAGCACGCGCCATATCGATCAGCGACCTGACTTCTTCCTCGGTATCGTAAAGCTGCTTCAGGTCGGGGCTGTCTTTCAGCGCCTTATCCAGCGTCATGCCGATCTCGAACGGAATCAGCTTGGCCAGCCGGTCGACAAAGCCATAGGAAAAGCCCAGCACGCGCCCGACATCGCGAATAACCGCCTTGGCCGCCATCGAACCGTAGGTGATGATCTGCGCGACGTGATCGCGGCCGTAATGGCGCGCCACATAATCGATCACTTCGTCGCGCCGGTCCATGCAGAAGTCAACGTCGAAGTCGGGCATGGAAATACGTTCCGGATTCAGGAACCGCTCGAACAGCAGATCGAATTCGATAGGGTCCAGATCGGTAATCTTAAGCGCGTACGCCACCAGAGAGCCGGCGCCCGATCCACGGCCCGGTCCGACCGGAATCTGATTGTTTTTTGCCCACTGGATAAAGTCGGCGACGATCATGAAATAGCCGGGGAAGCCCATCTGAACGATCACATTGAGCTCAACCTCCAGACGGTCGTAATAGGCCTGGCGATTTTCCTGATCGGTGCCCTTGCCAACGGCCGGGTATTGCACCAAACGCTCCTCCAGCCCTTTTCTGGCCGAATCGATCAGATGATCGCCCAGCGACACACCGGCCGGCACCGGAAAATCAGGCAGGAAGTTCTCGCCCAGCGTCAGCTTCAAATTGCAGCGCTTGGCAATTTCGACCGTATTTTCGAGCGCTTCAGGAATATCGGCAAACAACGCCTGCATTTCCTCGCTGCTGCGCAGATATTGCTGGTCGGTATAATCTCTGGGCCGCCGGGCATCATCGAGCACGCGCCCCTGGTTGATGCAGACCCGGACTTCATGCGCTTCGAAATCCTTCTGATGTATAAACCTGACATCATTGGTCGCCACCACCGGCAGATCGGCAGCCAGAGCCAGTTCGACGGCTGCGGCTATGTAACGTTCCTCATCGGGCTTGCCGACGCGCTGCAGCTCCAGATAAAAGCTCCGGTCGAACAGCGCACCCCATTGCTCGGCCAGTCGTTTTGCCAGCTCCTTGTTTTCGGCCAGCAAGGCCTTGCCGATATCGCCGCTCATGGCACCCGACAAGGCAATCAAGCCAGCATGATTGGCTTCTATCCATTCCTTTCTCAGCATCGGCACGCCCTGATGCTGCCCTTCCTGATAGGCTTTGGAAATGAGTTCGGTCAGCGTGATGTAACCCGTGTGATTGTTGACCAGCAAGGTCATCCGGAAAGGCGTCGCTGGCTCCTCCGGATTGAATATCAGCACGTCCGCCCCACCTATCGGCTTGATGCCCTGCCCCAGCGCCGCCTTATAAAACTTGACCAGCGAGAACAGATTGGCATGTTCGGTCACCGCAGCGGCCGGCATGTTCAATTCGGCCAGACGCTTAACCAGCGGCTTGATTTTGACGATGCCGTCAACCAGGGAAAATTCGGAATGAAGCCTTAAATGAACAAACGCGGGTTGCATAGGTGTTTTTTTATCAGAATCAGGTAAGTAGTGCTGGTAAGTAGTGCTTGCATCAAAGCGGGTAAAGCAGCGCGAAACAGGCAAGGCTTGAACAGCCAAGCCTATTTTTTACCACGAAGCGCATGGTTTTTAGAGCGAGTGTAAAGCCGGCGGCATACGTCTTTCATGGACCGATATTATACACTTTCAGCTTTAGAGAGGGCTTCAGTTTCAGAAACATGCCGATAAAAATAGCCACACCGCATGCTTTAAAAAGTTATTCACAAAACCTGTGGATAACTTTGTGGATTGGTTGTTTTATTCACCGCTTAATTACCGTTTTTATTACAGTTTTGTTAAATTGTACAAAAATAAACCAATACGGTAATTTTATTGTTATCAATAACTTACAGATAAATTCCCCATATATTGGAGCCTAGGTTAGCGCTCGCTAAGTCATTGATTTAGCCTGTGGGCAACTGATATTGAGTCAATACCACTTCCATAAGCATCAAGCTAATCCTTGCGTTGGATTTACTCAGTTTTTTATAGCGCTTCAGACAGGAAAACCAAATATGGCTTTGTTGAGATAAGCCTATCGGCAGGCATCCGATAGGCTTCTTTTGCAGTTATTCACAAAACCTGTGGATAACTCTGTGGATTGATTGTTTTATTCATCGCTTAATTACCGTTTTTATTACAGTTTTGTTAAATTGTACAAAAACGAACCAATCCATTTATTCATTAATTATCAATAAGTTAAACTCTAGCTTTAAGCCTGATTCAAGCCGGATAAATATGCGCTAAGTTATTGATTTAGCCTGTGGGCAACTGATATTGAGTCAACACTTTCCAAAAACATCCGATTTTTACCCTCTTTCATCCCAGGCTTTTTCCATGCGCTTTGCCGAAATCGGGTAAGCCGTCTTGAGTTGCTGCGCAAACAGCGAAACTCGGAATTCCTCCAGCATCCAGCGGTAATTATCCTGCTCGGGAATAACGGGCTCTTTTTTAGTCTTCTTCTCAACGTCTTTCCAGTAGCGCGTCCAGTACCGGTTTATTTCCTGCATTTTCTGCATGCTGTTATCGAGCTTATCGATACGGTAGAGAATCGCCCTTAAATAACGCGGCATGGCTTTAAGCTGCTGGAACGGCGTGTGGCGGACAAAGCACTCGTAGATCATAAACTTGAGTTGCTCATTGATGTCCTGAACCATCGGATCGTTGACATTGAAGCGTTTAAGCTGCGCTTTGACGGCGCCATGCAGTTCCATGATCTCCAGAATGATCCTGCCCGCCTCATTGGAAAACCCGGCCAGCTCACCTTTATGCTGTTTTAAACTTTGTTCGAAAGCCTGCTGTGTGCGTATCGTTTTGCCTTCGACAAACACCGTGTACAGGATCAAATAGAGCATATCGTCTTTATAGGAAGCCACCGCGTCCGTCTCTATGATCGGATGTTTGGGCAACTGGTTGTAAGTTAATTCCGCAACCGCCGACTTGGGGAGGTTTTTGACGACATATGTGCACTCCTTGCGCAGATAGAGCTGGAACAGGCGCATGAGCCCCGCTTGGTGCTGGCGCGCGGCTTTTTGCTCGGTATCGAAAATGCGCACCCCGACGGCATCGCCTTCATCGACAATGGCCGGATAGCCAACAAATGCCTGCCCTTTCTGCATGAATTGCCAGGTTTCGGGCAGATCATCGAATGCCCATTGTATGCAGCCGGTATAATTCAATTCATCGGCTGCCAGTTGATCAAAACTTTCCCCAGCCGTTTGGGTATATTTGCCTTGCAGCTTTTTCAGGTCACGGCCGTAGTCCAGCAGTTTGCCCTCGTCGTCAATGACTCTGAAATTCATTTTCAGGTGCTCAGGCAGCGTTTCCGGATTCCAGGCATTGAGCGGTATCGCTTCACCCGTCAATTTTCTGAGGCGGGTGCTTAGCCATTCATAAAGCGAGCCTTTAAAGTCGGGCTCGATTTCAAGACATTGCTTGACGGTTTCCGGCACCGGCACGAAATGTTTTCTCAGGTTTTTAGGCAGCGATTTGATCAATGCGACCAGTTTTTCTTCCAGCATGCCCGGCACCAGCCAGTCGAACGGCACCTGCGAAACCTGATTCAGCTGATGCACGGGAATGACGGCCGTGACGCCGTCTTCATCATGGCCCGGCTCAAAGCGGTATTGCAGCGCGATCGCCAGATTGCCTACTTTCTTGCTGTCGGGAAAATCCCATTCGCTGACTTGGCTGTCCTGCCCGCGGGTCAGGTCCTCCTTGGTCAGAAACAGGATTTTGGGATTTTCCCGTTCGGCGATTTTACGCCATTGATCGAGCGCAATGCCGCTGACGATATCGGCCGGCAGTTTCTTGTCGTAGAATTGATAAAGCCACTCTTCATCTTCGATCAGATCGACGCGGCGGCCTTTGTGCTGGATATAGCCGACTTCTTCGAGCAGCTTCTGGTTGGCGATAAAAAACGGCGCATTGCTATGGTAATCCTGATCGACCAGCGCCGAGCGGATAAAAATCTCGCGTGCCGCCTTGGGATCGACGCGTTCATAAGGCACTTTGCGGCCGGCCTGCAAGGTCAGGCCGAACAGCAAAGTTCGTTCATAAACGGCGCTGCGGCCGGCTTTCTTTTCCCAGTGCGGATCATAATAGCTTCGCTTGATCAAATGCTCGGCGCACTGTTCTATCCATTCCGGCTCAATCTTGGCGACATTGCGTGCGTAAACCTTGCTGGTTTCGACCTGCTCGGCGGCCATGATCCACTTCGGCCGGGCTTTATGCAGGCCGGAACCGGGGAAAATAAAGAACTTGAGACCTCTGGCGCCCAGGTACTCGTATTGCTCATGGCGGAAGCCGATGTTCGACAGCAGCCCAGGCAGCAAGGCGCGGTGAATTTCTTCATAACTGGCCTCGATCATATTCGGCTTCATTTTCAGTTCGCCTTTGATCACCTGCATGATCTGCGCATGGATGTCGTACCATTCGCGCATACGGATATAGGACAGGAAATTCTCGGTACAGTATTTGCGCAGCTTGTTGTTGGACAGATGCTTCTTCTGCTCTTCGAAAGTATTCCAGATATTCAGGATCGTCAGAAAATCGGAATCCTCTTTGCGGAAGACCGCATGCTTGGCCTCGGCCTGATGCATTTTATCGGCCGGTTTCTCGCGCGGATCCTGAATGCTCAAGGCCGACACGATGATCGCCACTTCGGTCAGACAATGCTGCTTCTCGGCTGCGATCAGCATGCGCGCCAGTTTCGGGTCGGTCGGGAATTTGGCCAGTTGCTTGCCGATCTCGGTCAGCTTACCCTGCTTGTCGAGCGCGTTGACTTCATGCAGCGCGTTTTTGCCGTCGCGGATCATTTTGTCTTCGGGCGGCTCGACAAACGGGAATTTCTCGATATCGCCCAGATTCAGCGATGTCATCTGCAGAATGACTGATGACAGGTTCGTGCGCATGATCTCCGGCTCGGTAAATAGGGGCCGGGCCAGATAGTCGTCCTTCGAGTACAGCCGGATGCAGATGCCCTCGGCGACACGGCCGCAGCGTCCGGCGCGCTGGTTGGCGCTGGCCTGCGATATTTTTTCAATCGGCAGGCGCTGGATTTTGCTGCGGTGGCTGTAGCGGCTGATGCGTGCATGGCCCGTATCGATCACGCAGCGTATGCCCGGTACGGTCAGCGACGTTTCGGCGACGTTGGTCGCCAGCACGATGCGGATCTTGCCGCCTTTGGGCTTGAACACGCGCTCCTGTTCGCTGACGCTGAGTTTCGAATACAGCGGCAGGATTTCATACTGGGCCGGATGGTGCTTTTTCAATGAATCGGCCGTTTCGCGGATTTCGCGTTCGCCGCTCAGGAAAATCAGGATATCGCCGCGGATGTCCCGCTGCAGTTCGTCGACGGCATCGAGGATGGCTTGCTGCAGATCATCGCTGGTTTCATCGTCCTCTTCGTCCCGTTGCTCTATCGGGCGGTAGCGGATTTCTACCGGATAGGTGCGTCCTGACACTTCAATGATCGGCGCATCGTTGAAATGATTGGCAAACCGCTGCGGATCGATCGTGGCTGAAGTAATGATCAGTTTCAAATCGGGACGCTTGGGCAGCAACCATTTCATGTAGCCCAATAGAAAATCGATATTCAGACTGCGCTCGTGCGCCTCGTCGATGATGATCGTATCGTATTGAGTCAGATAAGGATCGTTTTGCGATTCAGCCAGCAAAATACCGTCTGTCATGAGCTTGACCAGCGACTCGGCATGAGTCTTGTCGTTGAAGCGGACTTTGTAGCCAACTGATTTGCCTATCAGCTCTCCCAGCTCTTCGGCTATCCGGTCGGCTACGGTGCGCGCTGCAATACGCCGAGGCTGCGTGTGGCCGATAAAACCCGAAGCACCGCGGCCGATTGACAGACAAATCTTCGGCAATTGCGTAGTCTTGCCCGACCCGGTTTCGCCGCAGACGATCACAACCTGATTGGCTTTAATCAGCTCGGCAATATCATCTTTCTTGCCCGTGACCGGCAAGTCGGGAAAATTAATCGCAGGAATACTGGCCAAGCGTTTATTGCGCAGGGCTATCGATCTTTCAATACGGCCTTTCAGCGCATTAAAGGATTCGATCGGATCTTTGCCTTTTTGACAGTCACTGCGCAACCTGTCCAGTTGCCGCTTGAATCCGTGCCGGTCCTGGCTCAGGCATTGAGGTAATCGGGAAGTGAGTTGTTTAATAAGATCGAGGGTGGACATCCAGTACAATCAAGGCAAATAAAACTATTATACGTTATGTGCCCTGTTTTGAATTTTATCAATGATCAGAGTGCGGCTCAGATCGGCCGCAAGCATTCGTAACAGAGATGAAGGCCTAACTTTTTTTGCAGACTGTATTGTATACCTTGAAGGATAGTATCGAGGCTGCCAGCACCAGCGTTATCGCATTGGCGAATATAATGGCCTTATCGGAAATATAAACGCCATAGACAAGCCAGCATAGCACGCCCAATGTGAATATACTGTACATGCTCAAAGACAGCGCTTCCGTATCTCTGGTTTTTATGGTCAATATGGCCTGCGGTAAAAATGAGGCTGTCGTCAATGTTGCAGCTATATAGCCAATAATTTCAGGCGTCACTATCATCGGTGTCGTTCTCTATAAATATAATTTTTTATGAATATTTAGAAACAGTAAGGCATTGTAAAGCCGTGTTAGATAACCACGGTTCTGTTCAGTTCAAAGCCCGGTACTGTTTTTTTGCCGGCATATCCCCTGGGGTTGCATAATATTCGGGTGCCGGCTATCCGGTAATCGGACGAACTGTGAACATGGCCGTGAAACCAGGCGTCGATCTCGTATTCATAAAACAAGGGCTGTAAGTCAAAGTCATTGCAATAGGCTAATTTTCTAAGGGCATTCGGCGACTCATACCAACTCCATTGGGACGGCGCATGATGCGTAACTACAATGGTCTTGCCTGGAAATGGCTGGGCTAGTTCCTGCTCCAGCCATTCCTTCGAAATTCGATGCAATTGGGTAAAATCAGCGCTGTCGAATGACCTTCCTGCCAATCTGATTTTCTTGAAATCATTTAAGCTTTTGCATAAGGTATCGGCTTTTTCATCACCTTCAATAAACAGATCGGTCCACATCGTGCAGCCTAAAAAACGAACATCCTGAAATAAAAACTCGCTGTTCTCAAGAAATCGTACATTGCTGCCTTGGCACTGTTCTCTAAGCTTTTGCAGCGTTTCCTGATAGTCGTGGTAATAGAATTCGTGATTGCCGGCTACATAAACAACGGGTTTATCCAGGGATTTCAGCCATTCCAGACCTTGTGTGCAAACTCCGATATCACCTGCGGCAATAATAATATCGGCATCATTGGCCGACGCTTCCAGTGCCCCGAATTCCAAATGTACATCAGAAAAATAATTGATCCTCACGATTTAATCTGCTCAATGTCCTGTATGAGAGTATAATTTCCGGTTATTCTTTCAGATAACCGTAACCTTTTCCATAAAGATTTTATATGTCAATTAGCCCTAGAAAAATTACTCAGCAAGTTTTAATCGGCAATGTTAAAGTCGGCGGCGGCGCGCCTATCGTGGTTCAATCGATGACCAATACTGATACGGCCGATGCTTCCGCAACCGTTAATCAGATTATCGAGCTGTCCAAGGCGGGTTCTGAACTTGTCCGTATTACGGTTAATTCGGAAGAAGCGGCTAAAGCCGTCGCTGAAATCCGCAATCAATTGGATCAGAAAGGCTGCGATACCCCTATTATTGGGGATTTTCACTTCAATGGGCATAAATTACTGGAAAAATATCCGGACTGCGCTGAAGCATTGAGCAAATACCGCATCAATCCGGGCAACGTCGGCCGCGGGAAAAGCCGCGACCCGCAATTCCAGCAAATGATCGAGTTTGCCTGCCGCTACGACAAACCGGTCCGTATCGGCGTCAACGGCGGCAGTCTCGATCAATCGGTATTGACTCGCCTGTTGGAAGAAAACAGAAACAAGACCAATCCTGAAGAACTGTCGGCCATCACCCGCGAAGCGATTATTGTTTCGGCCCTTGAAAGCGCGGCCAAGGCCGAAGAAATCGGCCTGGCCAAAAACAAAATCGTGCTGTCCTGTAAAATCAGTAATGTGCAGGAATTAATCAGTATTTATGAGGAACTGTCCAGACGTTGCGATTACGCCTTGCATCTGGGCCTGACCGAAGCCGGCATGGGTTCGAAAGGCATCGTATCTTCGTCCGCCGCGCTATCGGTGCTGATGCAGCAAGGCATCGGCGATACCATTCGTATTTCCCTAACGCCCGAGCCCGGTTCGGCAAGAACCCAGGAAGTCATTGTTGCCCAGGAAATCCTGCAAACGATGGGTTTTCGCTCGTTTACGCCGATGGTTATCTCCTGCCCTGGCTGCGGCCGCACTACCAGCGATTATTTCCAGAAGCTGGCGTTGGAAATTCAAACCTATCTGCGTGAAAGCATGCCGGTCTGGCGCAACCAATATCCGGGCGTTGAAACCATGGAAGTGGCGGTCATGGGTTGCGTGGTCAACGGTCCCGGCGAAAGCAAAAACGCCAATATCGGCATCAGCCTTCCCGGTACCGGCGAATCACCTGTCGCGCCTGTTTATGAAGACGGCGTAAAAACAGTCACCCTGAAAGGCGACCGGATTGCCGAAGAATTTCAGGAAATAGTACAGCGTTACATCGAATCGCATTACGGCGCGTAAGCCGCCATTCACCGGCTGAATGCTGAATTCAGCCGGTATCTTCAATCACCCTTCCTGACCGTCGATCCGGGCCGTAGTTAATATCGGCGCATAAACAAACACAAACAGCGAAAACGTCGCCAGCCAGGATAGCGTCGACACATACACGAGAACGCCGTACCAGTCCGGCAACGCTATCGGCAATAAAACCCTGAACAAGGCCGCCACATTGATCAACACAAATCCGATCGCCATGGCATTAGAAACCCGAAGCGCCCTGCCGGTATGCCCTAACGACACGCGCGCCATCATGCCCAGCGTTAGCACGCCAATGCCGCCAACCGTAAAAGCGTGCAAGGCCAAAGTCGGCGCCACCAGCTCATAAGCGGAAAACGCCGTCAGTCCAAAGCCTAAAATGACCCAACCGTAGCCGATATAGAGCACCCACAATAACGGTACGTACCAGATGCGCTGCACGTACCAGCCCGCCACTCTGATAATGTTAACGGCAACGGCCAGAACCGCTATCAGCGCCAAGACAATGCCCGAAATATTGAACAGCTGCAAGCCGAATACCAGTGCCGCCGCCGCAATCGACAGACCATCCATGATAGGATTTCTCACCACCCGCGCGCCTGGCAAGCCTCGCTCCGTGAAAAAAGGAAAGACGCGCCCGGCGATGACCAGAATCATGATAATGATAGTCGCAACAACCATCTGAATGCCCGGCCATGCGCTGTTTTCCTGAATGCCGAGAGTCTCGGCATGTATCAAACCATTGCCCAAGGCCAGCAGGAGCAAAAGCCCGATAAAGATCAGGTTTCTGTATTGGCGGACCTGCATGATCGGTTTGCTGATCTGGTAAGCCAGAGCCGGCAGGAAGGAAAAATCGATTAAGGCAATCAATGCATCCGGCAGGAGCCCGGCATAGAATGGCACGATGCGCCCGTATAACCATAACAGACACAAGCCGGCCAATTGATCGCCGGTTAATGTAGGCCGGCCGGTCCAATTTCTAACCGCCGTCAATAAAAAGCCTGCAATCACGGCGACGGAATACCCGAGCAGCATTTCATGCGCATGCCAATAGGTATTGGCAAAGTAATTGCTCAGCGTCAACTCACCCTTGAAAATAGCGTTCCAGAGCACGATCAGAATCAGCGCTGACAAGCCGGCTAATCCGAAGAACGCCCTAAATCCCAAGGCAAACAGAGGATAATCAAAAATAGTAGATGATTTCATGTCGATCAATTTTCCAACCAGTCCAGTTCAGCATTCGAGAAACCTGCAATTATACGCATTTCTCGGTTAAATGGGCCTTTTGGTTTGCCGCCTTTGTAGTATTCCCTGATCAATTCACGATATTTCGCTTCGGACTCGTAGCCGTGCTGCCGGCTGACAAACTTAAACCAGTAGGAACCCAGCTCCACATGCCCGACTTCATCGGTTAAAATCCGGGTCAGGAGTGCTACACTGGTATCGTCGCCCAGTTTCTTGAATTTTTCAATGATGGCCGGCGTCACATCCAGGCCGCGCGCCTCCATGCAGCGCGGCACCATGGCTAGCCTAGCCAGCACATTATCGGCCGTATCCGTGGCATGTTCCCACAAACCGCTGTGGGCCGGCAGATCGCCATAATCGATCTGCAGAGATCGGAGATGATCCCTAATCAATGCGAAATGTTGCGCTTCTTCGTCAGCAACGCGCAGCCAATCCTGATAAAATTGATCGGGCAAGCCGCGGAAACGATAAAGTATGTCCCAGGCCAGATAAATAGCGACAAATTCAACGTGCGCAATAGCATGAAAAAAAGCGATGAGGCCGTCCGGAGTAGTCAATTTCCGCTGCGGCATATGGCGCGGCGCCAATAACTGCGGCCGGTCAGGAAACTTTACATTAACAATCGGCAATACCGGTCGATCGGAATCAAGGCTTAAACGTTGCGATTGCAATAATTGCCAAGCCTGATGCGTAAGCGCTAACTTTTCGTCGATATCAGCCCGATGCAAGCATGCTTCGGCAAACTCAAATATATTTTTCATTAATCAAAGTGACAGTAAAAGAATGAATAAAATTTTGGATTTCACTTTTCTATTAGCCTATTGCCTGTGTATCTACTGGCTTTCCGATCAACCATCATTGAAAGGCCCCGAGTGGTTCCCCCATCAGGATAAGCTCCACCATGCCGGAATCTTTTCCATTATGGCGCTACTGGCCTGGCGCAGCTTCAGGCACTGGATCGAGCATCCTATTATACTCGCTATACTCGCTGTTTCCTTTTGCAGTGTATATGGCATATCCGATGAATGGCATCAATCTTTTGTCGAGGGCCGGACGTCTGATGTCGCTGACTGGATTGCCGATACCGTCGGCGCAGCCATGGCTATATTTTTGTTTTATAAGCTACGCATCCGCTCACAAGTTCGGATAAAATTGTAATCTTTTATCTACGTTTATATCCCATGTCCAAAAATATTCGCATTGAAAGATGTAGCGGCAAAGCGCTGGAACGGTATATTCCAGAGTTGGCCCGTTTAAGAATTGAAGTGTTCCATGATTTCCCTTATTTGTATGACGGTACTTACGAGTATGAAGAAAAGTACCTGCAGACTTATATCAATTGCCCGGCGAGCGTCATCGTTATGGCATTCGACGGCGATAAGGTAGTCGGTGCATCGACCGCCATCCCGATGAAATATGAAACGGATGAACTAAAAAAACCGTTTATTGAGCACGGCTACAACCTCGACGAAATTTTTTATTGCAGCGAATCAGTACTGAACAAGGATTATCGCGGTCTCGGCATCGGCGTGCGTTTTTTTGAGGAAAGAGAGGCTCATGCCCGGGAACTGGGCGGCTTTAAGCATATCTGCTTTTGCTGCGTGGAACGGCCAGCCGACCACCCCCGCCGTCCGGCCGATTATGTGCCGCTCGATAAGTTCTGGAACAAACGCGGCTATTTCAAGCATCCCGAATTATCGACAACTTACAGCTGGAAAGACCTGGACGATGCTGAAGAAACCCCTAAACCGATGACATTCTGGCTGAAACATGAAAGTTAAGATTGCTACCGCCCAATACGACATCAGCTTCCTGGAGAACTGGCAGAATTATCAAGCCAAAATTGAGCGCTGGGTTGGCGAAGCGGCCGAACAGGACGCGAAGATTCTGCTTTTCCCCGAATATGGCAGCATGGAACTGGCCTCACTGTTTCCTAAAGAGGTCTATTCATCGCTCAGCAAGCAACTGGCGTCCATGCAATCCCTATTGGATGACTATACCGGCCTGTTTCAGGCATTGGCGCAAAAATACGGCTGTTATATCCAGTCCGGCACGTTTCCGGTGGAAATCGAGCCCAATGTTTATCGTAACCGGGCTTATCTGTTCATGCCCGACGGCCGGCTCGATTACCAGGATAAGCTGATTATGACCCGCTTTGAGAATGAGCAATGGCTGATCAATAGCGGCGAGGAATTGAAATGTTTCGATACCGAATACGGAAGAATCGCAATCAATGTCTGCTACGACAGCGAATTTCCGATGCTGGCGCGAAAACAGGTTGAAGCCGGAGCCAACCTGATTTTGGTACCCAGCTGCACAGACACGCTCGCCGGCTATCATCGGGTCAAAATAGGCTGCCAGGCAAGGGCTCTGGAAAACCAGTGTTATGTTGTGCAATCTCCGACAGTAGGCGAAGCGCCCTGGTCTGAAGCGGTTGACGTCAATATCGGTGCGGCGGCCGTTTATACGCCTGTGGACCGCGGTTTTCCTGACAATGGCATTCTGGCTATCGGCGAGCTCAACAAGGGGCAATGGGTCATGGCGGAAATCTCTCTCAGCGCTTGCGAGGCAGTCCGGCAACAAGGGCAGGTCTTTAATTACCGGGACTGGCCATTGCAACAAAAATTCAGATAACTGATGCTATCCAGTCGTTTGGTCGAAGAATTCGACCAAACGACTGCCGTACTTTATAACATGGCAGTATTGCCATCATGCAATGCGAATATCCCCTGTGGCACAAGTTAATCCGTATCTATATGCATATTGATTGCGCTTGACTAAGGCCGCAACGCTCAGCGCAGCGAACAGAATCCGCCATGCGCGCAACATCAGTTCAGTTAATCAAAAAATCGCCTCGAAAGAATAACCGTTAAACTCCAATATTTCTTTCAGTCTTTTTAACGAATCCATCTGAATTTGTCTAACACGCTCTCTTGTTACACCTAACTCTTGAGCGACCTGTTCAAGCGTTGCATTTTCATAACCGCATAGCCCGTAGCGGCGGCAAATCACTTCACGTTGCTTTTCAGATAGTTGAAATACCCAATTGGCAATATTCTTTTTAATGCCGTCTTCCTGTAATTTTTCGGTCGGCGACATAGTCTCGGCATCCGAAATCGTTTCTACCAAAGGTTTGTCAAAATCTTTCCCGCCGGGTATATCCACTGATGTGACCCGTTCATTGAGCTTGAGCATTTTTTTCACCACGCTGACCGGCTTATCGAGATACTCAGCGATATCCTCGGCGCTGGGCTCACGATCCATCAACTGGGCCAAATGATGCTGGGCTTTGAGGTAAACATTCATTTCTTTTACGATATGAATCGGCAATCGGATCGTGCGGGTCTGGTTCATGATAGCCCGCTCTATTGTTTGCCTGATCCACCAAGTGGCATACGTTGAAAATCTGAACCCTTTATCAGGATCGAATTTTTCAACGGCGCGGATCAGTCCCAGATTGCCTTCCTCTATTAAATCCAGCAACGGCAGCCCTCTGTTCAAATAACGGCGGGAAATTTTGACGACAAGGCGCAAATTGCTTTCGATCATGATATTGCGGGCTGCTTCATCGCCTCGCAACGCTTTCTTGCCGTAGAATTTTTCCTGATCCGCGGTCAGTAATTGTGATTTGCCCAACTCGTTTAAATAGAACCGCGTCGCATCGAAGCTATTATCATTATGAGCTTCCATGGAAATTGCCTCGTCAACCTCCATCACTTCACCTAACACGGAATCTGTATCAAGTTCGTCGTCAAACGCTACACAAATATCATCGTCCAATACTTCACACATTTCTTCCTGCATACACCCCCCTCTGGCTAATCGACCTGAGTCGAAACACCGTTATTTTTGGTAAATAATTTAATGGATATGTTTTTTTCCATTATTTCTTATTTCAAAATGCAGCGAAGTTTGCCCGGGTCCGGCTTCTCCAATATGGCCAATAATTTGGCCTTTTTTTATGGTTTGCCCTTCCGAAACCAGCAAACGGTTATTATTGGCATAAGCACTTAAATACATTTATTGTGTTTGATAATTCAGTAATTACCATAGCCAATCAAACCTTTTCCGCTATACGCAACTTTTCCTGCTCCAGCAGCGCTGACGGCCTGTCGATTTTTCCTCTGATATCAATTCCTTATGTTATTCTATTGAGTAAAGTTTTTATCGGTGTTTTCCTTTATCAATCACTGCTAGTTTACTTTAACACTATTTTTTTATTGTCTGAAAAAAATAGCTTTTTTTGTGAACTACGTCCGTTTTTTTTGATAGGGTTGATCGCAGCCACTGCACTATATCCTTGATCTGAATTGAATAATTTCAGTTTCCGGACAACCGCCAAAGCGTAAGTCGGCGGCAGGTGATTCCATAGCGCCAGGCGGTGATAGCCATGCCCGGAGCACAAGCCGACCGAGTGCACTGCCTGAATTAGTCTCGGAAAATTTGGCCATATGCATACACTGATTAAACTAAGCTTAAAAATTATTATTTGCTTATAGACACTTGAGCAGGCTGGCGATGATTTTTGGGTAAATAATTTAATGGATTTACCGATTTTCCATTTTTTCTTATTTCAAAATGCAGCGAAGCTTGCCCTGGTCCGGTTTTTCCAACATAGCCAATAACTTGGCCTTTTTTTATGGTTTGTCCTTCCGAAACCAGCAAACGGTTATTATTGGCATAAGCACTTAAATACCTCTCATTGTGTTTGATAATCAGTAAATTATCATAGCCAATCAAGCCTTTTCCGCTATAAGCCACTTTTCCTGCTTCAGCAGCGCTGACGGCCTGTCCTGCTTTTCCGCTAATATCAATTCCTTTGTTATTCGATTGAGTAAAGTTTTTTATTACCTTTCCCTTTATCGGCCACTGCCAGTTTAACTTTGCTACTATTTTGTTATTGTCTGAAAAAATCAGCTTTTTTTGCGAATTACGTCTGTTTTTTTTGATAGGATTGACCGCAGCCACTGCACTATATCCTTGATCTGAATTAAATAATTTCAGTTTTCGGCCAATCGCCAAAACGTAAGGCGGCGACAGGCGATTCCACTGAGCCAGGCGTTGGTAGCCATGCCCCGAACGCAAGCCAATAGAATATAGGGTATCGCCTCTTTCTATCACATAGTATTTTGTTCCGGCAGTAATGCGTTTGGTATTATCTTCCGCCTCGATCTTGTTTTCTGAGGGTTTGGTCTGATTTTCAGAAGAATCAATGTCATAAGATTTTACCGGTTCAGAATTTTCATGTTCTGAACAGGCGCTTAATAGAAACACCAGCATCAGCCTTACAATAAAAACAGGCTGGGCATAACGAGAGCGCATGAGCTATCTGGCCAGCAATATCTTCTTTGCCAAATTTATTTTCGCGGCCAGATAATCTGACCCGCCGCGGTCAGGGTGTATTTTCTGCATCAATTTGCGGTGAGCTTCAATGATTTCCTGTTTCGATGCTCCTATCTTCAACCCCAGCACTTCGTAGGCCTCTTCAGCCGTCATTTTTCCCGAAGAACCTGATGCACGCTGATACGATGATGCCCCCTGCTTGGCGGAATTAAACTCAGTCCATAATCTGTGCAGTTGAGGCGCATAATGCAGCAAGACCGGTATTAATCTGAACAAAGAGGCAACAACGATGCCGACCAGGGCAAAAAGCCAGTTCAAGCGCCCGGTCGCGCCTAAATAAATTAAAATTATACCGACGAACCCGAGACCGAGAGCTTTGATATAGCGGACCATCTGAGCCGGCGGCGTTTTTAAAAACCTGCGCAGGACGAAAAATGAAATAATGATTAGCAATAAAACCAGATAAATTCGAATCAATGTTGTCTCCGGGATCAATATCCGTTTTCAAACCGCTTTTTCTTAGTGGCCTTATGAATAATACCTTAGAATAAGTCATCTCACGATAACAGCCTTAATATTTGATTCCATGCAGAATGCCAAAATTCCAGTCCTGGGTTTTGCCGCTTTCAGCGGCACCGGCAAAACAACTTTACTGTCGCAATTGATCCCGATTCTGAAATCCAATGGCCTGCGCGTAGGTTTAATCAAACACAGCCATCATGATTTTGAAATCGACAAGCCGGGCAAAGACAGCTTCCGCTTGCGGGCAGCGGGGGCTTCGCCTGTCATGCTGATATCGAAATCCCGGCGTGCCATTATTACCGAGATCACACCCGAAAAAGAGCCTAGGCTGGACGATCAGCTAAAGGTGCTTGATCAGTCTGAACTGGACCTGATTCTGGTTGAAGGTTTTAGAACCGAGCCATTTCCGAAGATAGAATTGCACCGCGCCTCGCTCAACAAACCATTGCTTTATCCTGACGATCCGCACATCATGGCGATCGCCTCGGATTGCGCCTTGGAAACGCCCCCGGAGCTGATTCAGCTCGATATCAACCAACCTGAAATGATTGCGGCATTCATTCTGAATCAATTCATGAGAGGAAATTATGATTGACTTATGCAGTCAGGACACAAACCCGCTGTTATCACTGCCGGAAGCATTGGCCAGAGTCAGAGCAGCCCTGCTGCCTGCCGCCGGCTCTGAAAAGGTGGCTTTAAAAGACGCCTTGGGACGCACCCTGACGCAACCGGTTTACTCGCCCATCAATATACCTCATGAAAGAAACGCCGCGATGGATGGCTATGCCTTGGCCGCTAGTGACATAGCGCCGAATCAGCCTTTTTCTCTGCATTTAGCCGGCACCTCCTGGGCCGGAAGACCGTTTCAGGAACAACTGCAACCGGGCGAATGCATCCGAATCTTTACTGGCGCGGTATTGCCTGAACAGGCCGATACTGTCATCATGCAGGAGCAGGTGCGCGCCGACCGACAAACCATACATTTTCCGGCACAGGCACGGCCCTATCAGAATGTCCGCGAAATCGGAGAAGATACCCGGCAAGGCACCTGTCTGATTGCCCCACCTAAAAAGTTGACTGCCGCGGATTTAGGATTGCTGGCCTCTGCCGGCGTTTGCGAGATTACCGTCAAGCGTCGATTGAACATTGCTTTTTTTTCTACCGGCGATGAACTGACGGCCTTAGGCCAGGCGCTGCAATCCGGGAAAATATATGACAGCAATCGCTATATTTTGAGCGGCCTGCTGGCTGATCCAGGCTATAGCATAGCCGATAAAGGCGTGATTGCCGATGACCGTGACAAACTGGAAGAAAACCTTGTTGAAGCGGCCAAGAATTACGATGTCATCATCACAACAGGCGGTGCTTCGGTAGGCGAAGCCGATTTCGTCAAGGACGTACTGGCCAGCTGCGGCCAAGTCAATTTCTGGAAGATTGCCATGAAGCCCGGAAAACCGCTGGCATTCGGCAAAATCGGCAATTGTTATTTTTTCGGACTGCCCGGCAATCCGGTTGCCGTCATTGCCACCTTTGACCAACTGGTCAAGCCAGCATTAAAGCAACTGGCCGGCGAGCCGTTTACCCAACCTCTACGATTGACGGCCATCTGCACAAGCTCGTTGAAAAAAGCGGCGGGACGGCAGGAGTTTCAGCGCGGCATACTGACCCAAAGCGATGCCGGCAAATTGCTTGTAACCTCATCGGGAAAGCAGGGCTCACACCTGCTCGGCTCATTCAGTCGTGCCAATTGCTATATTATCTTGCCGGCCGACTGCACAGGCGTGGAAGCCGGCGAACAAGTGACCGTCGAGCCGTTCAGCCTGTTTGTGTAGAATAGATTAATAGCGCGGTACCGAATTGTCGCATTCGCAAGACCAGGCGTCGATGCCGCCTCTCAGGTTTGAAACCTTTTCAAAGCCGTAATGCACCAGATAGTCGGCAGCCTGTTGGCTGCGCATGCCGTGGTGGCAAATCACGACTATGTCCTGCTGCCGATCCAGTTCATCGAGTCTGTATGGAATTTGATTCAGCGGAACCGACACACTCTTTTCGATATGCGCGTACTGAAACTCATGCGGCTCTCTGACATCCAGCAAAAACAGAGACTCGCCATTTTGGATCTTATTTTTCAATTCAATCGCTGAAATTTGTTTTACAGACATGATTACCTTCTATCTATTAATGAATCTTTCTAAACGGTGCATGGCAACAGCCATTCTATCTATGGAAGTCGTATAGGCAAAACGGATGTAATGATTTGACTCATAGTCGCCAAAATCCTTGCCTGGCGTGATCGCCACGCCTTCGGCCTCTAAAAAATCCAGTGCGAATTGATAGCTGTCATCGGTAAATTTTGCACAATTGGCGTAAATATAAAAGGCGCCTTCCGGCTTGATCGGAATATCAAAACCTAACCGCAACAGGGTGTCATAGAGAAAATCGCGCCGGGCGGCAAACTCTGCCCGCCTGAATTCAAGCTCATCAAGCGTACGCTCATCAAAAGCGGCTAAAGCCGCATATTGAGAATGCGTGGGCGTGGAAATGAAAATATTCTGCGCCAGCCTCTCGGTGGCTTCAATAAACTCATCGGGCACAATCAACCAACCAATTCGCCAGCCGGTCATACCGAAATATTTGGAAAAACTGTTAATGATAAACACGTCGTCGCTGAACACCAGCGCTGTCGGTGCACTCTTGACATAAACCAGGCCGTGGTAAATCTCATCGGAATAAAAACATCCGCCTAGCTGATTGACCGCTTGAATGGCCGAATTCAGTATCGCCGGGTCGATAATCGTACCGGTAGGATTGGACGGCGAGGCAATCAGCGCTCCTTTAGTCGCTTCCGTCCAGTTCTCTCTTATCAATTCCGCTGTTAACTGATAACGGGTGCTCGAACCTACGGGCACTGCTCGGGTTCTGCCCTCGAACACTTTGACAAAATTACTGTTGCACGGATAACAGGGGTCCGCCATCAGCAGCTCTTCGCCTGGGTTCAAACTGCTGCCCAGCGCCAGCAAAAAGGCGCCGGACGCGCCTGGCGTTACAAAAATGCGCTCCGGCGCTACTGCCACACCGTAGCGCTGCCGGTAAAAGCCGGCTATTTTTTCACGCAGTTCGGGCAGGCCCGCAGCCGGTGTGTATTTAATCTCGCCGGTTTGAATATGTTCGATACCAGCATCAATAATGGTCTGCGGTGTAGCAAAATCGGGCTCGCCGATTTCCATATGGATAATATCCCTGCCCTCGCTTTCCAATTGCTTGGCGCGTCGAAGCAATTCCATAACGTAGAATGGAGAAATAGTCTGAGTCCGCTTAGCCAGTCTTTCGCTCATGTCTTATCGCTCGCCAAAAACTCTTAATGATACCAATAATTCTTGCCATCTTATTATGATTCTGATAAAAATGCTCAGTTTTATTTATCTTGTCTTAGGAGTTAAAGGATGACCGATAGTTCTAAAACTGACGCATCACCTTTCAGTTTTACGCCTTATAAAGAAAAAGAAGGCGAAGAATATATGAGCGAGGCTCAACTAAAGCATTTTGAGACCATTCTAAGAAACTGGAAAGCTGAATTAATGCAGGAAGTTGACCGTACTGTGCACCACATGCAGGATGACGCCGCTAATTTCCCTGATCCTAATGACCGGGCGACTCAGGAGTCGGAATTCAGTCTGGAATTAAGAACTCGTGACCGCGAACGCAAGCTGATCAAGAAAATTGAAGAAGCCCTGAAAGAAATTGAATCGGGTGATTATGGCTATTGCGAATCATGCGGCATCGAGATCGGCGTACGCCGCCTGGAAGCCAGGCCGACCGCCACCTTGTGCATAGACTGCAAAACTCTCGATGAAATTCGGGAAAAACAAATGGGGTAGGTCTGTCTCAGGACAAACAACCTTATATCGGCCGGTTTGCACCTTCGCCTACCGGCCCACTCCATTTCGGATCCTTATATACAGCCTTGGCCGGTTTTCTTCAAGCCCGATCGCAGAAAGGCAAGTGGCTGCTGCGCATCGACGACCTCGATACGCCGCGAAACGCCAAGGGTTCAATCGATCACATCCTGAAAACGCTGGATATTTTCGGCCTGCATTGGGACGATAGTGTTTACTTTCAGAGCCATAATCTCGACGTTTACGAAGACGCGCTGCATGAATTGACAGAAAACCGGCTTATTTATGCCTGTACATGCAGCCGCAAAATGCTTACTGAAACACATCCGGAACAGGCTCAGTCCGATATTTATCCGGGCATCTGCCGGGACAGGCCTCCCCCACCGCATACCGCCTATGCATTCCGCATCAAAACCGACAATCGCATCATTTCATTTCAGGATGGTCTGCAAGGCTTCATCGCGCAGAACCTGGCTGAACAGCACGGCGATTTTATCCTGAAAAGAAAAGACGGCATCATAGCTTATCAGTTCGCTGTCGTGGTCGATGACCACAGGCAGCAAATCAATCATGTCTTGCGCGGTTTTGATCTACTCGATTCGACGCCCAAACAAATCTATCTGCAGCAGCAACTGGGGCTCGCTACACCGCAATACATGCACGTGCCGATTATCATCGATACCCAGGGCTACAAGCTCAGTAAACAAACCCTGGCGCAGGCAGTCGATTTAAAAGCACCGAACAAGCTGATCTTTGAGCTGTTGACCTTATTAAAACAAGCGCCCCCGGACGAACTTAAACATGCCGAAACCACCGAACTGCTTAACTGGGCCATTGCTCACTGGAACCCGAACCCTCTGGAGAAATTGCGTGCAATCAGCCGATGAATTAACCAAGGCATTTGCCAAATAAGGATTAAAAAAACATGTCAGACGTTAAAATTTACGACGTACAACCGGAAATCGCTGCCAGCGCGCATATTAACACCGAAACGTACAAAGCACTTTACCAACACTCTATTGATGACCCCGAAGCGTTCTGGGCGGAGCAGGCAGAGCAGTTTCTGAACTGGAGCAAGCGCTGGGATACGGTCATGGCATACGATTTCCCCAAAGGCCATATCCGCTGGTTCGAAGGCGGGAAACTCAATGTCAGCGTCAATTGCCTGGATCGCCACTTGCCTACTCGCGGCGACCAGACGGCCATTATCTGGGAAGGCGACAATCCGGCTCATGATAAAAAAGTCACTTACCGCGAACTGCACGAACAGGTCTGTAAATTTGCCAATGTTTTAAAAGCGCAAGGCGTCAAAAAAGGCGATCGCGTCTGCATTTATCTGCCTATGATTGCCGAGGCGGCAATCGTCATGCTGGCCTGCACGCGCATCGGCGCCGTGCATTCAATCGTTTTCGGCGGCTTTTCCGCTGACGCATTAAAAGATCGCATCATCGATGCGGACTGCCGATACCTGGTCTGCGCCGACGAAAGCAATCGCGGCGGCAAGACCGCCCCCTTAAAAGTTAATGTCGATAAAGCGGCTGCGAATTGCCCCAGACTTGAAAAAGTCATCGTCATCAAAAACACCGGCGCGGACATAGACTGGCACGAACATCGCGACATCTGGTATCACGAAGCCATGGCCGAAGCTTCAACCGACTGTCCGGCCGCAGCCATGGATGCGGAAGATCCGCTGTTTATCCTGTACACATCAGGCTCCACCGGCAAGCCCAAGGGCGTCCTGCACACGACCGGCGGCTATCTGCTGTATGCGGCCATGACCCACAAATATATCTTCGATTACCACGACGGCGACATTTACTGGTGCACGGCCGATATCGGCTGGGTCACGGGCCATTCCTACAGCATTTACGGGCCATTATGCAACGGCGCCACGACGTTGCTGTTCGAAGGCGTGCCGACTTATCCGGAAGCCGATCGTTTCTGGCGAATTGTCGACAAGCATCAGGTCAACATCTTCTATACCGCGCCGACCGCCATCCGCGCCCTGATGGCGCAGGGCGATGATTTTGTCACGCGCACCGACCGCAGCAGCCTCAGGATTCTCGGTAGCGTCGGCGAGCCGATCAATCCGGAAGCGTGGGAATGGTATTATCACGTGGTCGGCAATGGCCGTTGCCCGATCATGGATACCTGGTGGCAAACCGAAACCGGCGGCATCATGATTACGCCTCTGCCCGGCGCCATTGCGCTGAAGCCAGGCTCCGCCACCTTGCCGTTTTTTGGTATCAAACCCGAGATTGTCGATAATGAAGGTCGCCTGCTGGAAGGCGTCGCCGAGGGCATCCTGGTCATCAGCCGTTCATGGCCTGGACAGGCTCGAACGGTTTATGGCGATCATCAACGCTTTGTCGACACTTATTTCAAGAACTATCCCGATTATTATTTTGCCGGCGATGGCGCCCGGCGCGATCAGGACGGCTATTACTGGATCACCGGGCGCGTTGATGACGTGATCAATGTGTCCGGACACCGCATGGGCACAGCCGAAGTTGAAAGCGCACTGGTGCTGCATGAAGATGTCGCTGAAGCGGCCGTGGTCGGCTATCCTCACGACATCAAAGGCCAAGGCATTTATGCCTACGTGACGTTAAATGTCGGTGTAGAGCCCACGGAAAAGCTCAAACAGGAACTGATCGAACTGGTCAGAAAAGAAATCGGCGCTATCGCACATCCTGATGTGATTCAATGGGCGCCGGGGTTGCCGAAAACGCGTTCAGGAAAGATCATGCGCCGAATCCTGCGCAAAGTGGCGTCCAATGACATCAGCAATCTCGGTGATACGTCTACCCTGGCTGACCCATCCGTCGTTGAAGATATTATCGATCATCGAGCCAATAAGTAGGACTCACGCCGGCGGGAAAAGATAACAGCACCTCTCTTTAAGCCGGCTTTACCACTATCTTGCGCCTTTCAAAGAGCGCGACACTTAAAAGATAGACCAGCATCAGTCCGCCGGCAGATAGCCATGCCGGCCGGCCGGCATCGAGCGGCAATTGCTCATGCGCCAGATACAACGCGATGCCGAGGCTGGTATAGCCAACCACGCGCTTGAGGTCATAAGCCACCGGGTAATACTTCCTGCCCAGCACATAAGAGACGATGACCATCGCGCCATAACAGGCCAGTGTCGCCCAGGCCGAACCTATATACCCCATCGTAGGGATCAACCAGATATTGAGCACGATTGTCAAAGCTGCACCGGCCAATGACACAAAAGCACCCATTACGGTGCGATCGGTCAGCTTGTACCAGATCGACAGATTGACATAAATACCCAGGCACAGATTGGCCAGCAACAATATCGGTACAACTTCAAGCCCTGCGCGAAACTCCTCGCCGATAAAATATTTAAAGAAATCGATGAACAATGCCACCATCAAAAAGATAAACACGCAGAAAATCACGAAAAACTTGAGCACATCGGCATAGACCTTGCGCGCATCGCTGTTGCCGGCATAGGCGAAAAAAAACGGCTCGGCGGCATAACGGAAAGCCTGAATGAACAATGACATCAAAATCGAAAGCTTATAGCAGGCGCTGTAAATACCGAGCATTTTCAGATTAGTGACATCATCATAAGGCAGCAGATATTTGAGCAAGGCGCGATCGAGCATTTCGTTGATAATGCCGGCGAAGCCGATCACGACCATCGGCAGCGAATAGCGCAGCATGCGGCCGAACAATTGCCGGTCGAAGCCCCAGGTCAGTCCTCTAAACTGCGGAATTAACAGTAAAAACTTGAATATGCTGGCCAGCAGATTGGCGATAAAGATGTAGCCCACGCCAATAGCCGGATCATAAACCCGACTTACCCAGGAACCAGGACTTTGCCCGAGCGCCTTGGGGCAATAAACGATGAAAAACAGGCTCAGCAGGATCGTTATCATGATCTCGGCCATTTTGATGCCGGCAAAACGCAGCGCCTTGTTTTCGGCCCGCAGCCGTGCGAAAGGAATTGCCGTCATCGCATCCAGTGTCAGAATGGTTGCAAACCACAGCACGTATTCCGGATGATCGGCATAATGCAGTGCTGCCGATAGCGGTGCATTAATCCATCGGATGAGCAGAAAAAAACCCAGATTGACCAGAACGACAAAGATCAACGCGGTTGAATATGCCGTATCGCGCCCGGGTGACTCCTTGTCGCGGAAGCGAAAATAGCCCGTTTCAAACCCGAACAACAACAGCACGGAAAAAAATCCCGCATAGGCATAAAACTCCGACACCACGCCATATTCCGCCGCCGAAAAATAATAGGTATAAAGTGGCACCAAAAGATAGTTGAGGAAGCGCCCGAAAATACTGCTGATGCCATAGATTGCAGTTTGGGATGCCAGTTTTTTTATAATGCCCATTTAAATTTGTTGATCGATTAAGGAAATACTCGGGCTGATGAGTACATGCTCAAACAGCCCCGGAATTTAAACCGCTCATGCGGTTCCGGTCAGTAGGCTTGGCATTATATAACCGATATTGCAGTGATGAGGTTTTTTGTCGTTTGTCGTGCTACAAACTGGATGAACTTTAACAGATATAGCACTTGACGTTATCCGAACCAGAAACTGAACATGACGACGTAAGGCAAGACTATTAGCAGGACATTGATCCTATTGAATTAATGCTTTTTCTCGACCCAATCATCGCCGTGCTTTTCATATTTCTTTTTCACGGCCGCCCAGGCTACTTTGTGCGCCACCGTCTCCCTGTCATCGTCACTGGAGCGGCGCTCCTCGGGTTCCTTGTATTCATCCCAGGCATTGTTGTAGGCCGACAGATAGATCTCCTGCCCATGCGTGGGCAAATGATTTTTTACATTATCAGGCAAGTCGGTTAAACGCTTGTAAGGCATGATCTTCTCCCGAGTTTAAGAAAATATTCAGCTGCCAATTGTTTTTAAATCTCTTGGCTAATGAAACCTGGCAGTGGTCAAGTTCACCGACTCTCCCAGATTATTTGAGGCTGCTTCCACATCGGCCTTAAGACTTTCCCAAACGTCATCGCGGGCTTGCTGCAGTTCATCCAGCTTTCCCTGCACAATATCCAGTTTCTGCTGCAGCTCGCCGACCTGCATATCATACTCAGCTTTGACATCGGCCTCCGTCTCATCCGCTCTGAATTTCAGCTGATCAATCGCGGCGCTCCACTCGGCCAGCTGTGTTTGCAGTTTGTGCTGATAAACTTCCCGCTGTTTCATGAGGATCTCCTGATACAAGTCAATCAGGTTTTGACGATATACAGCATGGTCTCCAAACCGGCTGTCGTGGATTTATTCCCAAATGACTGCCTCCCGGTTGGAGAAGTTCCGGGATCTGCTTGCTCGGGTTTCAAGCATAAAAAGGGTTGGCTTTTTACGCCAACCCTTTATTTATTCAATTACGAATCGCCTTTTTGCACAGTATCGCAAGACTGATCAATGCCCTCGTTATCGATATCGCAATTTGATTCCAGCCACATAGCGTTGATGACGGCAAAAGCGGCGGCGAAGCTGGCGCCCAGCATCCAAGTGAAATACCACATGCGTGTTTCTCCTCTTAATCTTAATAGAGTGTATGTGAATCTTTTAACACTGCAGCTTCAGTGACGCTGCCCCAAATCACCTTATAAACCCAGCGCGTGTATAACAGCACAATCGGCAGGAAGACCACGGTAATCCAAAATGCCAGCAGCAGCGTAGTGTGGCTGGCCGTAGCATCCCATAGCGTCAGACTGGAGCGAGGATCAGTAGTCGAAATCAGCAGGAATGGAAACAGCCCCAAGCCTACCGTCAACAATACCCCACTGATACCGATGCTGCTCATCAGAAAAGCCCCGGCCTTGGATTGCCCCTTGCCCAGCAGCCAAGCCAGGGCCAGACCCGAAAAACCCAATGCGGGCGCAAGCAGCATCCAGGGCGTAGAAAGGAAATGATGCAGCCAATCCGCACCAGTTGCGATAACGGTTTTATTGAGCGGATTCGATGCTGCGGATGCTCCCGCCATCTGCGTGATTTCAGGACGGTTGACAGTCGACATTAGCCATAACGTTGCTACCGTCAGACTGATCAGCAACAGCGGGCCGAGCACTGATACGGCTGTTCTGGCACGCTCATGGATTACGCCTTCCGTGCGCCACTTCAGGAACAGAGCGCCATGAAAACTGGTAACCAGCAGGCCGATTACGCCGCATAATAACGCAAAGGGGCTCAGCAAGGCCCAGAACGAACCGTCATAGAAAGGGCGCAAATCCTGATCCAGGTGAAACGGCAGCCCAAGCAGCAAATTGCCGACCAAAACGCCCAACAGAACCGGCGGCAAAGTTCCGCCGATGAATAACCCCCAGTCCCAGGCATTGCGCCAAGCCGGATTGCTGATCTTGCTGCGGTAGTCAAAACCAGCCGGCCTGAAAAACAACGAAAACAGCACCAGCAGCATGGCCGCATATAGCCCCGAGAACAGCGCCGCGTATACAGCTGGCCAGATCGCAAAAATGGCGCCACCCAACAGTATCAGCCAAACCTGATTGCCTTCCCAAGTGGCGCCGACCGTATTGATGATGACGCGGCGTTCCACATCGCTCTTGCCCAACAGCGGCAGTAAAGTGCAAATGCCGAAATCGAAGCCTTCGGTCAGCGCGAAGGCGATGGCGACGACTCCGATAAACAGCCACCAGATCAGACGAATGGTTTCATAATCGAACATAATAGGCTCCTTATTAAATAGTGTGGCATGGCCCTAGCGGCCTTGATCGACTTGCAGTTCATGAAAGTAACGACCGGTATGAAGACTGCTCGGTCCCAGGCGAACATACTTGAACATCAGATACAGTTCGATAACCAGCAGCACCGTGTAAAACAATGCGAAGCCGCCGATGCTAAACCAGAGCTGTTCGCTGCTGAGACTGGAAACGCTCAGATGGGTCGGCAAAACGCCGGAAATCGTCCACGGCTGGCGGCCATACTCGGCGACAAACCAGCCGGTCTCGGCAGCGATCCAGGGCAAAGGAATGCTCCATACCGCCATGCGCATCAACCAGCGTTTCTGGTCGGCATTGCGTACAGCGCAGTGGTAAAAGGCTACGGCAAAGATAAACAGCATGGTGAAACCGCAAGCGACCATGATGCGGAATGTCCAAAACAGCAGCCCTACCTTCGGAATCGTATCGTTGGCCGCTTTCTGGATCATCCCGGCATCGGCATCCACGACTTTGTCGGTATATTTTTTCAGCAGCAGCCCGTAGCCTAAGTCATTTTTATGGGCATCAAAACGCTGACGAGTCTGTTCGCTGTTATCGCCGGCGCGCAGTTTTTGCAGCTCGGCATAAGCCACCATACCGCTCTTGATGCGTTCGGCGCTTTCATTGCGAAGATCTTTCAAGCCTTTCACATCTTCATCAATGGAACGAGTCGCTATCAATCCCAGCAGATAAGGCACTTTTATCGCCATATCCGTTCTTTCATGCTCCTGGTCAGGCAAGCCGAACACCGTAAAGCTGGCTGGCGCAGGGCTGGTTTCCCATTCCGCTTCGATCGCCGCCAATTTGATCTTTTGAGTCTCGCCGGAGGTATAACCGCTTTCATCGCCGAGTACGATCACTGACAGGATTGAGGCCAAGCCAAATGCTGAAGCGATCGAAAAAGAACGCCGGGCAAAGCCGACATCGCGTTTGTTCAGCAAATACCAGGAGCTGACGCCCAACACGAACATCGAGCCGGTCACATAACCTGCGGCCACAGTATGGACGAATTTAACCTGAGCGACCGGGTTGAAAAACACGTCGGCAAAGCTGGTCATTTCCATGCGCAGCGTTTCATAATTGAATTCAGCTCCTACCGGATGCTGCATCCAGCCGTTGGCGATCAAAATCCACAGCGCTGATACGCTAGTGCCTATCGCTAGCAGCCAGGTCACAACCAAATGCTGAACCTTGGAGAGTTTGTCCCAACCGAAAAAGAACAGCCCTACAAAGGTGGATTCCAGAAAAAACGCCATCCAGCCTTCACTCGCCAGCAACGGACCGAAAATATCGCCGACGTAATGCGAGTAATAAGCCCAGTTGGTGCCGAACTGAAATTCCAGCGTCAAGCCGGTGGTAACGCCCATAGCGAAGTTGATGCCGAACAGCTTACCCCAGAACTTGGTCATATCCTTGTAAACCTCCCGGCCGGTCATGACGTACACCGATTCCATAATGCCGAGAATAAACGTCATGCCCAAGGTGAGCGGCACGAACAGAAAGTGATAAAGCGCCGTCAGACCGAATTGCATTCTGGACAGCATTACAACATCATCACTGAACATGGCTGAACTCCTTATAAGACTGAGACGAAAAACTTGGGGTTATTGAAGATTGCTTGGCAGGTAGCGAAAAGCGTTGAGCGATATCTGGTTTTCCGGTTGACGGTTTACCTTCCCAGCGGAAAATCAGGAACCAAAGGCCCATCAACAGAATGATTTTGATCAATAATGCAATACCGATTTCCCACCGCAGCAATCCGGGATGCGGCAGAATCCGATTTATCTTGGCTGAACCAATCATGGCTCCTCCTCTGGACTAATTTAAATAGTGTTAAAACAAGGTGTTCATATTCATCAATTATTAAATGGTTTGCCGATAACGAGCGTTGATAAGGCCAGCAGCAGAATTGATCCGGATATCGGCAGAATTCCCGTATCGGCTTGGTGATGTGCCTGTATATCGGAAATAAGAAGTCTTGATAGTGCCGTGATGGCAATAAAGATCAGGCAGCGCACTGGCATCATGTTGGTTTTGAAGTAAATGCCGACCATGGCCCCCAGTTCAAGATAAATAAACAGCAGTAATATATCGCCTATGGTGGCATGTCCCTGACTGATCATGCCGGCATACGCCACTACCGCCGACCAGACTACGCTGGCGCCGATAATAAACAAGGCCAAATAGTGAAACACATCTATCAACAAGCTGCCTAACTCATCGACAAATGTTTTACTTGTCTCCCTAAATGCGTTAATCCTTTCTTTTTGCATACAACAACCCTCATGCTCGCTCTTTCTATCCCTGAGAAACTAAAAATGTCAGCTGGCAGGCTGTCAATCTGCTGGTTCCAGGCCTGACCACTACTGCAGCAGCTGAATTTAAGAAACTACAATGCTTATCAAATAAGCGCGGCAGATAACGGTAAACAAGGCCAAAAGCTTAAACGCTATTTGCAAAGCATGAATTGCTTCTTTGCTTGCTATAGTATATTAGAGTTTTATAATTTACTAACTTTATTTTATGTCTCCGCTTTTTCCGTTGTTATTTTTATCTAAATGCCTGTTACGTAAAGAGATTGGAAATGAAACTCCTGCCGAGTCCCAGCTTCAAATGAGACGATGAGACACTCTTGATATATTATATTTTTCTTAACTGATGTTACGCACGAATCGATTTATGTTTTGTTTTAGTTTTACTGCGATGCCGTGTTCATTCGCATTGCGGAGGCCGGTACGTGGGCGTTTGTCTCCGGTCGAATACCCAAAGAGCATAAGTGAACTTGCCCCTGCAACGGCGTAGCATCAATTCTTAATTCAAGAATGGCGTTATACATGGATGGGGAATAAACTAAAGGCTGTGCTAACGGATCTCACAAGCATTAGTTCCGGCCCGATTATCTTTATTATTTCAGAGGCATTGGTTCAGACATGCTGACGATGACCAGAACTTTTCAGAGGAAGGTAGAATCCGCCGACAATATAAGGAGCGGTAGAAAAATAAGAGGTTAATGGGCTCTTATTACGGATGGATTAATGTTTGGCAGAAACGGAGAGACAGCCGGCATTTCTACTTGAACAATAATCTTGATCGGCAATTTCCAACAGGTCGATTCCCTAAATCAATAGAAATGGGATTGTACAAAGCCGCAAAATCGGGACGAATTGCAATAACTGTATGGCAGAGCAACCGATGATGAACTCTATAACTTTATCCTGTTTTAATTAAAAGTTTATTAAATAAATGTATAACAATAAGAAACAATATGTATATATTTTGTAATATTGTTAATGACAAAAGTCTAACGTATAGTTGAGTTGCATTTCAAAAAACTTTCAACTCTATGAGGATTTACCTATGAATGACTTTTATAAAGACGTGTTAACTGGGATTGTATTTGTTACCGGTGTATTAGGATTTGTTTCTGGAGAATTTATTATCTCCTCTACGCTGTTCGCAACGGCGGCCATTGCCAGCAACGTCAACCTGAACCGTAAACGGGCCAATGCTGGACATCTGCAATGCGAGTAATCATCCAATTTAACAAACTGCCTGGATTACTTAACCACGTAGCAACTTAATAACTTCCAAGGCTTAACGGCCTTGGAAGTTTTTTTATTTTTAGATCTCCTTCTTTCAAAATTCCTCAAAGCTCCGTATTTCCACTTTTCCTTTGCAGGAGACTCTGCTTCACCCTTTCATTGTAATACAGCAATTTAATAGAGATAAACATCCTGATAAATTGAGAAAACAACTTAACTTGTAACCTTGATAGTCTCTATTGGCGAGAGGCAAGAAACTTGTTAAGAATAGTCCTTTCCCCACTTCTGCGAAGTACAAATTTCAGTGGCATTGCAGCAGCACATGTAGGGTTCTTGTAACTCGTCGGATTCCGCAATTTTTTCTTTTGACTCTGAAGAAATAACGCCCATTATACTGCGATGAAGATAAAGTTTTTACCAAACTGCTGCTTAATCAGTGCATTCATCTAGCAATATCCGCCCATCCTCATCCATCAAAGCGACGAAAAATTGCTCTTGGCCTTTTTCAACTTGCCTTTACAAGGATAACTACCTGCCGCAGCTGAGCTATATACGCATTCATCGTTATTTCATTGGCTTCAAATGTGTACTATAACAACACCTTTAAGGAAAATTTTTGTTATCACTCTTTAAACCATAGCATCATGCGCGAACTGGACGGTCCCGAACTTTATCGAGCACTCAAATACGCCAAGCACCTGGATGAAGAGGAAGTCAGCGAGATCATCGAACGGTTTCAGTTCGATCAGGCAGCTCTATCGCAAGCAATTTTCAACGTCTTTCCAGCCGTCATTGCCGAACAAAACCAGGATATGTCATATCTTTTCCTGACCCTATGCTTCGATGTCCTGTGCGTCTTCCAGCAAGCTTTCGGCCCGTTGCCTTCCCAAGAAGGGATGGACTTCGACTGGCTGGAAAAGCAAGCCATGCTGTTGGAGGCTGAACTGCAATCACTGATCAAGGAGAAGGACATGGACGAGAAGATCAGGGCTCGATTACAGAGCCGATTCATGCAGCGTTCGACTCAGGACAGCCCGCAGCCGGTCCTGGTCAGATTCCTGAATAAAGCCATTGAGGATTTCGCGGCAGAAATTCCCAGCAGGAAAACAACCATCCGAGTGACCCAAACCATGGTTTTCATAGTGGTTCAGCTATTCAGCAATCTCTACAGTCATGCTGAAAGTTAACGTCAATGCCATGAAGCGATCTTCAGATGCAAGTTAAACTTTAGAACAGTGAATTTTATGCTTCTATAAATCACATTAATTATCGATAATGGCACTTTAAACTCTTACACGAGATCAGCCATTCATTGACATTTCCTGTTTTTCGTCAAAAATAGCCTTTTTTCCAATTTTATCGACAATGGCAACCAAAACGATTCCTTGCGTCAAAGGCGATTTTTTGCTGGGCAATTTGCGTCAATATAAAGCTAATCCTTTTCAAGCGATCTGCAGCTGGCAGCGCGATTATGGAGACTTGGTCAGTTTCAGGCTAGCCGCCCGTCAGCTTTATTTATTCAGTCATCCACAGTTAGTGGAACAGGCTTTGGTCAAACAAAGCCATAACTTTGTCAAAATGTACAACCCGAAAAAGCCGACGGGTCTGTCCTTGATTTTAGGACAAGGACTGCTTACCAGCCAGGGCGATTTATGGCGTAGACAACGACGCTTAATGCAGCCGGTCTTTCAGCGCGCCAATTTAACATCCATGCTGCCACAAATGATCACGGCCGGAAATAACCTGTTGCATCGTTGGCAGCAATTAGGTGATGAGGCGCAAGTTAATCTTGCTGACGAGATGATGCAATTGGCACTGGAAGTCATCACCCAAACGATGTTCAGCACCAGCGTACTCGACAAAGTAGGCGAGATCGCATCAGCTTTGGATACCGGATTAAAGTACGCTGCCAAAACCATATCGAATCCTTTAACCCCGCCTTTATTTATACCGACGCCCGCCAATCGAGCATTCAGACAAGCTACCGGCGTATTAGATGACATTATTTACAGCATGATTAATCAGCGCCGATCCCAATCTATCAAGCAACGCGATTTATTGAGCATGTTGTTGAAGGTGCGCGATGACGATACAGGCAATCCCATGAGTGACCAGCAAATTCGTGATGAAGTGATTACGATTTTCACTGCCGGCCATGAAACCACGGCAAATGTGCTTACCTGGGCATTATATTTATTGGCTCGACATCCAGATGTTCTAGCAAGACTCAAAATTGAGCTCCATGATCAGTTGCAAGGCAATACTCCCGATGCCGAATCTCTACAGCAATTGGTTTATACCCGGGCGGTATTGAGCGAAGCCATGCGCATCCGCCCACCGGCAGGCATTCTGATACGCAAAATAAGCCAAGATACTGAAATTGACGGGTATGCCCTTAAAGCTGACAGTCTGGCAATATTCAGCATCTACAATGTTCACCATCATCCCGACTATTGGCAACAGCCTGAACAATTTGATCCTGAACGTTTTTTAACGGCTGAAAAACGGAAATTCGCCTATATGCCTTTCGGTACCGGCGAACGCGTGTGCATCGGCAACCATTTTGCCTTACTCGAAAGTCAGTTGCTGCTAAGTATGATTGTTCAGCATTATGATGTGGAATTGCTCAATGCTGATGAAGTCGAGATTGAAATGGCTGTGACTGTACGGCCTAAAGGGGGCATTCCGGTAAGACTAAAACGGCGCTAAAACAATCTTCAGTCCCATTTCAATATTCTGGCTATTGCATTTTTATGCCTGTAAAACTTTAACCTTGATTTAAACGCCGTTGTAGGGTCGAATTCATTCGGCGGGGGACAAACGCCCACGTACCGGCCTCCGCAGTGCGAATGAGCACGGCATCGCAGTAAAACTAAAACAAAACATAAATCGATTCGTGCGTAACATCAGTTTGATAACTAAAGATCAGTATCCATCAGCCTCAACACATAGCCATTTTGCACTTAAAAATATTAATGCCATAATTGCATAAGCCATAGCCCACTCCCACGCGGGAGTTAATGATAAGGCTGTATCGCTAGCTGTCCACTGGTAAGAATGCATCAGACCACAAGCCGACAATAGACTGGCCGAGCCGCTCCAGAGCGCAGCCTTGATAAAATGACGCTCAATAATCGCTACCGTCAACGCGGCCAAGATCATCGCTGTCATAATAAAGCCCTGCTCCAATGCAAAAGCGCCCTGAATCCAGACATCGGCCTGTTGAAAACGCGCTAGCATTGCGTCCGAAAATGCCGGCATGGGCCCGCCGCCATAGTCTGCCGCCCGGATACCGCTTTTTGCCATAAAGGCTCCCCAAGCCGCAATGCCGGGCAGCAACCCCATTACAACCGCCGGCGCATGGTTTTTCGGAGTTTCCTGAAAAGCTTGCGCCGCAATGACAATACCGATCCACAACATAATCGCCATGCCGGCATCGATCGGAATCACCCAAGCGATATAAGACAAACTGCCGGTTAAACAAATGAGCGTGATAAACGCTCCGTTTAAAGTCGAATAGCCGGCACGAGATCCCATCGCTTTCCAACCAGGATGTCCAATATAAATTGTCGTCGGAAAACAGGAACCGAACAAACTAGAGCATTTATTTTTTAGTCAGAAACATAGCCTGAATGCCTGAAGAAGTTCAGGCATTCGTCGGGATGAAACCGCTCCATTAATTGGCCGACAGTGCGCCAGAGATTGTCATAAGTTCGTGCCGCTGCCTTGCGCAAAAGCGCCTTCAGCTTGGCGAAAACCTGCTCGATCGGATTCAGATCAGGGCTGTAAGGCGGCAGGTATTTGATCGTCGCCCCGTGTGCTTCAACAATATCCCGGACTTCCGCCACCTTATGCGCAGGCAGGTTGTCACAAATAACAATATCACCGGGTTTCAAAGTTGGCGCCAGCTGCGAACGCAGGTATTCCTTGAAGGCTTCGCCCGTCATGGCTTGATCCACACACCAGGGTGCCGTGAGTTTGTCGGCACGCAAGCCGGCAATAAAAGTCAGCGTTTGCCAGTGACCAGCTGGGGCAGCATCCCGGCAGCGAGCACCACCCAAGGCCCGTCCATAACGACGGATCATGTTGGTAGATAGCCCTGTTTCGTCCAGAAACACCAACTTCGACAGATCGCAGGTTTGCTGCCAGGCTTGCCATTGCTCGCGAGCCCTGGCGACATCCTCGCGCTGCTGTTCACTGGCAACGACCGTTTTTTTTATAGCGATAGCCCAGTTTGTGCCGGATAAACTTATCAATGGCCGAAATCGATACACTCAGGGCTTGTTCAGTTTCCAGCCAATCCTGCAGTTCCTTCAAGGTCATCGATGGGCTGTTCGCCAACTGTTCCTTGATGGCGGCTGCATAGGGTTCCAACAGGGCCCGTCTGTAACCACCGATCGGCTTGCTCTGAACGCCGCCGGTGTTTTTCCAGAGTTGATGCACTCTGGAGACAAAGGAGGGGCTGACTTGATAGTGCGCGCTGACTTCGCGTGTCGTTTTGCCGCTGTCAACAGCCTTCGCGACACGCAAGCGCAAGTCTTCTGAGTAAGGTTTGGGCATCTTCGGTCATTCTCATTCAATGAAGCCCCATTTTAGCAATACGGCTTGATCTTAGGTAACAGATAAATGCTCTAGCCGCTAATGTTCCAATGCCGTTGACCGCCAAAGAAGACCGTGTAGAGTAACTGTCACCCGCAGCCTCGGCAGATTCAATATTTTGAAGGGAGCCGATGAGATTGAAGAGTCCCATCGGAATGATGACTGACAAATAAGTTAAGCTATGCTCCGAAGTCAGCACTTCGAATAAATCGCCAAGCACCGGTATAGGCAAATACAGATTTAAATCATTATCCGGTCTATCGCCAACGGGAGCCAATCCTATTAACCAAGCAAGCAAAGCGCCTAATACTATAGCAACCAAACCTCCCGGAATATTGCCGCGAAAACGCAGTCGGCCAAAATAGACTAATAAAATCACACCTAGTGCATTGTCACAGCTTAATTTTAGGGTAAATGGATTTCAGTTTCGTTCGTGCATCGTCCACTTTCATCTGCCAATCGACACCGCGTTGTTTGCTATTAACAGAGCTCGACCAGGCGCTAATTTCAGTCCGTAAGGTTTCCATGTCACCGAACCTTCGATGCGCCAGGCACTGTCGGGTCAGGGTACTCAACTCATTTTCAGCGATATTCAACCAACTGCCATGCTTGGGCGTCTGGCAAAACTTGATCCGCCGTACGAGGTTGCGGGCACGTTCGGGTTCGAAGACCTCATAAAAGGCTCCTTTGGTATGGGTGTTGAGATTGTCGCTCACCAGCGTCACCACGGGACACTGGGCATAACGCCCTTCCAGCAAGCGGGCCACTTCTTTGGCCCAATCTGCTTTGGTGCGCTGAGGGCGGGCCGTCACCTCGCGCCATCCGACTAACGGCTCGGTAAACAGGAACAAGCTGGCGGTGCCGGCACGCTCGTATTCGTAATCGACCCGTGGCGGCTGCGTCAGCGTCCCCGGTCGTGGCGTACGGGTCTCTTTGATCAACTGTATCGGTTGTTCGTCCATGCAAAGGACCGGATGCGCGGCCTCATACGGTCGCGCATACACGTCCAGCACCTCTTCCATTGCAGCCACAAATTCGGCGTCCTGCTCGGGCGGAATCACCCAATAGGCAATCGCCCGCTGCGTCATGCCGTTTTTTTAATCAGCTTGCGGACGGTCTCATGGCTGATGGCGTCTACAATCCCCAGTTCCACGACGCGCCCGGCCAACAGCCGCAGGCTCCAGCGCGCATAGCCTGCCGGCGGCGATCCCAAGCGCGTGGCGATAATGCGCGCTTCCTGTGCCCCGTCCAATAACCTCGGGGTCGGCGGATACTCGCGTTTTCGGCCTTCCAACGCCCGTTCAAAGCCCTCTTCGACAAAGCGCTGGCGGATCTTTTCGACCGTGTTGATCCGGCATGCGTAGGCCTCCGCAATCCGCTGGTCTGTCCAACCCGGGCCATTCGCATCGGCCTTGAACAGAATCTGCGCACGCCGGACTTTTTGTGAGCTGCCTTGAAGTTTTTTGATCACCTCTTGAAGATGATGACGTTCCGTATCGCTCAGGCGGACAATGTATTTCTTGGGCATGTCTCGTCTCCGGTTTGGGAAAGAAGCCTATTAGACAGTTTTAGGTAGCCCATATTCTTAGCGTTGGCAGTGCACTAGTGTCACCAAACCGACGACAGGATGCGCATAGGTGCGAAATAAAAAGCCCAGAGAAATAAATGTTAAGGCGATTCCGGATAAAGTCGATAGCAAAGCTGCACGTGGCGTCGCTTTTCTTAATTTTTCCACGACAAAGGCGCCGCCTAACTCAATCAAACCGGAACCCAAACAAGCCAACAAGCCTGCTTGCCAAGCAATACGTTCCGGATTCTCAGCGCCGCCGGCCTCTGCCAGCATTTTTGCCGGCAACATGATTAAAAAAATATAAGCAAATAAAGACACGGCGTTGATGCCGTAAGGCAAGGCACAAACATCATGGCGCGCCCAGTCGCCGCCGCCAATTGTTTGGCTTGATGAGCATAATAGATATTATCGATCAATAAAGAAACGGCGACGCCAGGCAGAATATGGCGGTAAATCAAATCTTCTGAAAAACCCAGGACCTGATCACATAACCCCACGATAACCAACAATTGCACAAGGTTATCCAAAGCCAAGCCAAAAAAACCGTCAAGATCGGTGCGTACAAACCATTTCACTACAAAAATCCAAGTCCAAAAATGAAACAGAAAAAATATCTATTAGTCTGCTTAGGATACCGCCAGAAACAACTTCCCTAAATTGATACAGCAAATCAGCGATAATAATTTTTTAATCCATCTCAAACTAAGAAGCAAGGATCGGTTTAGGGCATGGAAGGCGGCGAGTTATCCGCTTGAATTGAGTACCTCTTCCGATTTTTAGCCCATCAAAAGGGCAGCAAAGCTCATTGCATTTACTGTCTTTATAGCGGGCCAGAACTCCGTTATTTCAACCTGGGCTTAACTATAACCCTGGTTTATCAAGGAGGACATGAGTAGTTAAGCTGTCCCTCAACAAACACGCTATAGGTGCATAGATTACTTCCAGCGTTGTAAGTGCCGCCAGTATGTAAAACATAAAACCCACTTTTCGATCCGGCAATAATTATACCGTTACACACCATATTTTCTTCGCCAACTTTTTTACTAACCATCGTGAATGGGTCGGTAAACGGACTGTCATCGAAAATTGCAGAATAGGTTATATTTCCGAGCTTAACTTGATGCCAATGTCCATCATGAGGAACGATCTGACTATTATTGATTGCGCTTTTCATATCGCCCATGAGTTTGCCGATATGAATATGCAATTGATGTTTGCTCCGCTTCGGGAGTGGATTAATCGCGAGTGCAATATCCTCAGTGGGAATATTTTCATCCTTAGCCAGATCCCACGCCAAGTTCCAAGACATTGGGTCTCGTTGAGCATGATCCTCTACACCGATAACAGGATAGTTTGGCACAACCAGCCAATGGCCGGGTCCTTTTGAGGTATCGCAACTGTCATACACTGCATTAAACACAGTATGATAATGGGCCGGCATTGTTCCGATATGTTTAATGTATGGTGGATGATGCGGACAGGAATCACCCGGTTGAACATCTTTGCAGTCCTCAACACTGTGCCAAAGACTACACGCGTCACTAGCACTGTTCGCTGAATCGGTACAATCTTTGTCCAGGCTTGGTGCATCATCGCCCAAAACAGCAGCGCTGAACTGAGTGAGTAAGGCGAAAGTTATCAGCCGCCAAGCTAAATATGATTTATTCATTTGATTTCCTTCTTACTCAATAAAACCAATGTTGGATTTTACTTAAGTAAATCCAATTGATGGAGTTGAAATAATTGAACTTAGCGCTCTGGGTTTATGATGGTATGCATTCCAAGAAGTTTCATCATACCTCGCTACTGTTGAAACCTGAATTACAGACCTGCAATACTCTGGATTTTTGGTGAGTTTTATTGTGATTTTTATTTTGAATATGCCCTACCAAGGACATGCAGAAACTTTCAGGCAATAAAAAAGGCCTTGGTAAATTACCTAAGGCCTTGTTTTACTTGGCTCCCCCGGACGGGCTCGAACCGCCGACCTAATGATTAACAGTCATCCGCTCTACCGACTGAGCTACAGGGGAATAAACTTTTTGTCTTCTTCAATGGCGCGCCCGGAGAGATTCGAACTCCCGACCGCTCGGTTCGTAGCCGAGTACTCTATCCAGCTGAGCTACGGGCGCCTTGTTGATCCGACTATTATCCTTCTTTACCTCATCCTTGTCAACCTTTATTTTTCATTCTCTTAAAAAACAAAAATCAACCTTTAATTAAGTGGCGGAGAGAGAGGGATTCGAACCCTCGATGCGCTTTTGGCACATACTCCCTTAGCAGGGGAGCGCCTTCGGCCTCTCGGCCATCTCTCCTAAAACTTTTACTCTTCTGAACCGGTTAAGCCTGTAGACTCGGCCTGTTCTTTTTTAATCCGTTCGTAAATTTCTTCCCTATGAACAGAGACTTCTTTTGGTGCATTAACACCGATGCGAACCTGATTTCCTTTGACTCCAAGAACAGTGACTGTAACTTCATCACCGATCATCAAAGTCTCTCCTACCCGACGAGTCAAGATAAGCATGGCTTCTCCCTATGTCTATTTAAAAACCACTGTTCTTACACAGCATCCAACCAAGAACGACAATTATAGCAGCTTTTTCAGATAAATAAAGTCCTAAGTTAAAATAAAATCTAAGACTCTATTTCTTGGTCTAGTTTAAAAGCCGCATGTAATGCTCTGACCGCCAATTCCAAATATTTCTCATCAACAACGACGGAAATTTTAATTTCCGATGTCGATATCATTTTAATGTTTATGCCTTCTTTTGCAAGCGTTTTAAACATAGTGCTGGCAATTCCAGCATGAGAACGCATGCCTACGCCTACAATTGAAACTTTTACTATGCTGTCATCTCCAGTCACTTTTCTGGCCCCAAGCTCTGCACATCCATTTTCCAACAAAGCTTTTGCTCTGGGATAATCGTTGCGATGCACGGTAAAGGTAAAATCAGTCGTCGCGTCATCAGCAATATTCTGGATGATCATATCGACTTCGATATTTGCATCAGCTATCGGCCCAAGAATTTTAAATGCAACCCCTGGTAAGTCAGGCACGCCAGTAATGGTTAATTTTGCCTCGTCACGATTAAATGCGATTCCGGAAACTAAAGCACTTTCCATTTGTGATTCCTCATAGGTAATGAGCGTACCCTTACCTTCTGTAAATGATGATAATACTCTTAAAGCAACATTATACTTGCCGGCAAACTCTACCGATCTTATTTGCAATACTTTTGAACCCAAGCTGGCCATTTCCAGCATTTCTTCAAAGGTAATCTTATCAAGTCTGCGGGCTTTCGGTTCTACCCGAGGATCAGTGGTATAAACACCATCCACATCGGTATAGATGTGGCACTCATCGGCTTTCAAAGCGGCAGCTAAAGCGACAGCGGTCGTATCAGAACCTCCGCGCCCTAGCGTTGTAATATTGTTGTTTTCATCAACCCCCTGAAAACCGGCGACAACCACTACTTTACCTGCACTAAGATCAGCTCGCATGCGGGTGTCATCGATATTACGAATGCGCGCTTTCGTATGACTGCTATCGGTCAGAATTTTTACTTGCCCACCTGTATAGGAGCATGCTGGGCATCCAAGCTCATGCAAAGCCATACTTAAAAGCGAAACGGTAACCTGCTCTCCTGTGGAAAGCAGAACATCCATTTCTCTTTCGTTGGGCTGTGGTTGCATTTCTTTTGCCAACGCAACCAGACGATTGGTTTCTCCGCTCATTGCTGAAACGACAACAACAATCTGATCCCCCAGATCATGCACTTTTTTAACTTTTTCGGCGACTGCTTTAATACGCTCTACAGAGCCTACCGATGTACCGCCAAATTTATATACATATAATGCCATTCACTATAACCTTATCTTCAAGCATTCATTTGCTCTTGCACCCAAGCAGAAACTTGAGCCAGTGCCTCAGCCAACTTTGACGGATCGTTGCCGCCAGCCTGAGCCATATCAGGCCGACCGCCGCCTTTGCCGCCGACTTTAGTCGCCACAAAATTAACCAGATCACCGGCTTTTACACGGCCCATCTGATCTTTGGAAACACCTGCACACAGCATGACCTTATCGCCCTCGACGACTGCCAGCACGATTGCAGAGCTGCCTAATTTGTTTTTCAGCTGATCCACCATGTCACGCATGGACTTAGGATCAACGTCATCAAGTTTAGTGGCCAACACTTTGATCCCATTGACATCGATGGCCTGAGAGCTGAGCTCACCGCCTGCTGAACTTGCCAGTTTCGATTTCAGCCGCTCCAGCTGTTTTTCCAACGACTTATTCTTTTCTATCAGCTGCTCGACCTTGTCAGATGCCTTGTCCGCCGAACTTTTCAAAAGCCCCGCAATACTGCTCAATGCTTTATCGCGACTTTCGATCCAGTCGATACAGACACTGCCAGTAACCGCCTCAATACGTCTGACGCCAGCAGCAATACCCGTTTCGCTGATTATCTTAAAGCAACCTATATCGCCTGATCGCTCAACATGCGTACCGCCGCACAGCTCGGTTGAGAAGTCGCCGATTTTTAAGACCCTGACTTCGTCGCCATATTTTTCGCCGAACAAGGCCATGGCTCCGGCATTCATAGCTTCATCTTTTGCCATAATCTGCGCAGAAACAGGATTATTCATGCGGATCTGCTCATTGACCAGGCGCTCAACAGTACTGATTTCGTCAGCCGTTACCGGCTCAAAATGGGAAAAGTCAAAACGCAAGCGCTCCGGGTTAACCAGTGAGCCTTTTTGAGCCACATGCTCGCCCAAGACTTTTCTTAATGCCGCATGCAACAAATGCGTGGCAGAGTGATTCAATTCGGTTGCTTTTCTATCTGCTGCACTGACACGCGCATCGCACAATTGTCCCTTGTTTAGTGTTCCGGCAGTCACCCTACCTTTATGCAAGAACAGATTACTGCCCTGCTTTTGTGTATCGGTAACTTCAAATATTGCACCACCGGCTTCAATTTTGCCGCAATCACCTACCTGACCGCCGGATTCAGCATAGAAAGGCGTCTTATCCAGAACCACAATGCCTTCATCGCCTTCTTTGAGGCTATCGACCGGCTGACCTTTTTGGTACAGACCTATGATATGCACCTGATCATCGAGTTGTCCGTAACCGGTAAATTCGGTCTGCACGTCCAGCTTGATATCCTGATCGTAATCGGCCCCGAAACTGCTGGCCAGCCGCGCTCGTTCCCGTTGCTCAGACATAGCCATTTCAAATCCGGCGTGATCGACAGTGAGATTGTTTTCACGGGCAAAGTCAGCCGTCAAATCCACTGGAAAACCATAAGTATCATAAAGCTGAAATACAGTCTCGCCAGGAATCACAGAGCCTTCCATTTTGGCCACGCAGGCTTCAAGGATTTTCATGCCTTGTTCCAAGGTTTCAGCAAAACGCTCTTCTTCCTTTTTCAGTACGCGTTCAACCTGTGCCTGCCCGTTTTTAAGCTCAGGGTAAGCTTCGCCCATTGCTTCGACCAGTGGGGCGACCAATTTGTAGAAAAACACCTCACGGATACCTAGACGATAACCGTGGCGAATAGCCCGGCGAATGATGCGCCGCAAGACATAACCACGTCCCTCATTTGAAGGCATGACGCTATCAGCCACTAAGAAGGCGCAGGAACGGATATGATCGGCGATCACGCGCAATGAACTTTGCGTTAAATCATGGGTTCCGGCAATCTCGGCCGCAGCCCGCAGCAATTTCTGAAACAGATCAATCTCATAATTGCTGTGTACGCCCTGCATTACCGCAGAAATCCGCTCAAGCCCCATGCCGGTATCAACAGAAGGTTTGGGCAGTGGATGCAAATTGCCTTCACTGTCGCGATCATATTGCATGAATACCAGGTTCCAGATTTCGATATATCTGTCGCCGTCTTCATCCGGCGAACCTGGAGGGCCGCCGGCAATTCCTTCGCCGTGATCATAGAATATTTCAGTACAAGGCCCGCAAGGCCCTACGTCGCCCATAGACCAGAAATTATCCTTGGCGCCGATTCTTGAGAATCGGTTTGGATCAATCCCAACATCCTGAAGCCATATTTTTTCCGCTTCGGAGTCTTCCTCAAAAACAGTCACCCATAATTTCTGCGGCGGAATATCCAACTCTTTCGTTAAAAATTCCCAGGCATAATAAATCGCTTCTTTCTTGAAATAGTCGCCGAAACTGAAATTGCCCAGCATTTCAAAAAAGGTATGATGGCGCGCCGTATAACCGACATTTTCCAAATCGTTATGCTTGCCGCCCGCCCTGACGCAGCGCTGACTAGTCACCGCCCGGTTATAATCACGGTGCTCTCTGCCTAGGAATACATCTTTAAACTGCACCATGCCGGCATTGGTGAATAACAATGTCGGGTCATTGCCGGGCACCAGGGAGCTTGAAGGCTGTACAGAATGTCCTCGTTCACGAAAGAATTCCAGAAAAGCAGTGCGCAGTTCTGAGCTAGTCATTTTTTTCATGGTAATGGTAAATAAATGATTTTTAAAACTAAAATTTATTCTTGTTAATATTCAAATGGTCAAGCAAAGCGCTGATCATTTCACCAGTAAAGCCGCGGTGCAACAAAAATCGACTGCGTTTAGCCCACTCGTTTCTGTCCAGATTCTTTTTATGGTTGTATTTTTTGTTGTAAACCTGTTCCAGCAAGTCCATCCAGCTACTGGCAGACGCCTGCAAAACTGCGTCTAAATCAATCTCGTCAACACCATTTTGCCGCAGTTCATATTCAATACGAACAGGTCCGTAGCCTTTCTGTATGCGGTAGCGAGCGTAGTTCTGCGCATAACGTTGATCATCCTGCCAGCCTTGCTGTGCCAATTCATCAATGACAGCCGATACATCTTCCCTATCAAAGCCTTTGCCTGTCAGCTTGTTGAGCAATTCTTTCCGGCTGTGATCTCTACGGGCCAGCAATCGCAGGCAAGTTTCTTTAATATCCTTATGAACGTCATTCACAACAGGCTATGAGGACTAAATGGACTATTCGCTTTCATCAGTAAAGCTAGGTTCCTCACTGAACTCGACTCTTCGGCCGAACGCTTCGGCCCGTATTTTGTCTTCGATCTCTTTGGCCATGTCGGGATGCTCTTTCAGGAAGGCTTTGGCATTGTCCCTGCCTTGGCCGATTTTTTCATTACCGTAACTATACCAGGAACCCGATTTTTGAATAAAACCGTAATTGACTCCTAAGTCAACCAACTCACCCAGAAACGACACGCCTTCGTTATACAAAATCTCAAATTCGGCCTGCTTGAAAGGCGGAGCGACTTTGTTTTTAACCACTTTTACGCGGGTTTCATTGCCTATCACTTCCTCACCTTTCTTAACCGAACCGATGCGTCGGATATCCATCCGCACTGAAGCATAGAATTTAAGCGCATTACCGCCGGTTGTGGTTTCCGGACTGCCGAACATGACCCCGATTTTCATCCTGATCTGGTTGATAAAAATAACCAGTGTATTGGAGCGTTTGATATTGGCAGTCAATTTCCTTAATGCCTGGGACATTAAACGTGCCTGTAGGCCCATGTGCGAATCGCCCATATCGCCTTCAATTTCGGCTTTAGGCGTCAAGGCCGCGACCGAGTCGACGACGACCACATCAACAGCGCCTGAACGCACCAGCATATCGGTGATCTCCAAGGCTTGTTCGCCAGTGTCGGGCTGGGACACCAACAAATCATCGACATTGACGCCGATTTTTTCGGCATAACCAGGGTCCAACGCGTGCTCGGCATCGACAAATGCCGCCGTACCGCCGAGCTTTTGCATTTCAGCGATGACTTGCAGTGTCAAGGTAGTCTTACCGGAAGATTCAGGCCCATAAATTTCCACGATACGGCCGCGAGGCAAGCCTCCACAACCCAGCGCAATGTCCAAGCTCAGAGAACCGGTAGAAACCACTTCGATATCACGCGCGGCGGCCACATCGCCCATGCGCATGACAGAGCCTTTGCCGAACTGTTTTTCTATCTGCATCAGCGCTGCGCCCAGCGCTTTCTTCTTGTTCTCGTCCATTGTTTATGTCCTGTATGTAAAGAAGTATTACCCAATCGAACTGTTTATTATCACATAGAGATATGCATTCGGATAGTTTTGATTTTCAAATCAAGATTTATCTTTATGATATTAAATTGCTTCATTTTTAGACAGCATAGTCCAAGCGAGTTCCGCCATGTTCTTTGAGCCTCCGCCTTCGCCCAACTGCGCTTTAACCTGGGTTAAATTGTCGCGCATCGCATCGGCATAGACCTTGTCGGTCAAAATCCGGTTAACTTCCGCAGCCAGATTTTCCGAAGTCGCTTCATGTTGAATAAACTCCTTTACGATCCCTCTGCCGGCAATAATGTTGGGCAATCCAATAAACTGCGTCTTTACCAGCCATCTGCCAAGTATGTAGGTCAGCGATGAAAGCTTATAGGTGATAACCATAGGCACGATTAATAAAGCAATTTCCAGCGTTGCCGTGCCCGAAGTCGTCATGACTACATCGCAGCATTGAATCACATCATAAGGCTGATTTTTTACCGTAATAATTTTAACCGGCGACTGACTCAAATACGCTTCAAGTAAGGCATCGCTGATCGAGTCGGCCTGAGGCAGCAGAAACTGGACTTCATGCATATCATTTTGAATTTCTTCGGCGGCTTTCAGCATGACCGGCAGCATGCGCTTGATCTCATTGGCGCGACTTCCCGGCAATAGGCCGATAATCGTCTTTTTTTGATCCAGCCCAAAACGCACTAAATCTTCTTCCTTCGAATGCTGGGCGTGGACTTTGTCGACAGACGGATGCCCAACATAACGAACCGGCACACTTTCGGCTTCATAATAAGCCGTCTCAAAAGGAAAGATAACGGCCATCATATCGATCACTTCGCCGTATTTCTTGACTCGCCCGGGGCGCCATGCCCATATCTGTGGACTGACATAGAACAATACTTTGATACCGCATTGCTTGGCATATCGCGCCAGTTTGAAGTTAAACTCCTTATAATCGACGCAAACCAGCAAATCAGGTTGCTCATCGGAGATTAGCTTCTGCATGAGCTTTAATGCGCGGCGGATTTCGCCATAATGCTTTATAACCTCGACAAGACCGATTACGGCGATATTCGATGAATCATAGCGAACATCGATACCCGCCTGAGCCATTTTTGCGCCGCCCATGCCAATGCCTTGGATATCAGGCCGATATTTGCGCAATTCCAGAAACATATTGGCAGCATGCTGATCACCCGAGGATTCGCCAGCGCTAAACAGGACAGTTAAGGGTTTGTTGTGTGACAAGAAATAACCTATTAAGTAAATAATATCAGCGACTACCAAACAAAAGGCCGACTAAGAGCCGGCCTTTATTGGTATTGCGTCAGTTTTTATCGCTTGATCAATCCTGCGATAAGTTTAAGCGGTTAAAACCTCACGGATAACACTGACAATTTCTTTGATAGTCGCATCAGCCAGATAAGGACAGATCGGCAGCGAGAAACAATTGGCCGCAACAGACTCAGTCACAGGCAGGCTCAATTCCGCGCACTCCTCTTTGAAAACGTTTTGCTTATGCAATGGCACCGGATAATACACGGCGCAGCCTATTTGCTTGTCCTGCAAGGCTTTTATCACATCATCCCGGCGATCGCACAGCAAGGTATACTGATGATACACGTGCTCGCCCAGACCATCTTCAAACGGCGTCGCCAATGGCAAGTCAGCCATTAATTCCGAGTAAAGATGCGCGGCATGACGGCGGCCTTTATTGTACTGATCGATCCGTTTCAGCTTGGCTCTCAGAATTACCGCCTGCATGTCATCGAGGCGGCTGTTATAGCCAATGACATCATGATAATAACGTACGTCGGAGCCGTGGTTGCGCAGCTGCTTAATCTTGGCAGCGGTTTCATCGGAGTTTGTCGTCACCAGACCGCCATCTCCGAAGGCGCCCAGGTTTTTGCTCGGAAAGAAGCTGAAGCCAGCCGCATGCCCGATAGCGCCGGTCTGTTTGCCATTGATGCTGGCGCCGAATGATTGACAGCAATCTTCGATCAGCTTCAGATTGTGTTCATCGCATAGCTTTTGAATTTTAGCCATGTCAGCCGGCTGGCCAAACAAATGCACGGGCATCACCGCTTTAGTTTTAGGCGTAATGGCTTTTTCTATGGCTTCCGGCGAGATATTGAAAGTCTTTGGATCGATATCGACAAAGACCGGCTTGGCGCCGACGTATTTGATCGCTTCGGCCGTAGCAATAAAAGTGAAGGCGGTAGTGATGACTTCATCACCAGCGCCGATGCCTTCCGCAATCAATGCCAGATGCAGGGCATCGGTTCCTGAAGCCACGCCGATGGCATGTTTGACCCCCAGATATTCAGCCGCTTCTTTTTCAAATGCCTGTACATTAGGGCCTAGAATAAACGAGCAGTTTGCTATTGTCTCAGCCAGCCCTTGCTCAATTTCGTCTTTAATTTCAGCGTATTGAGCCTTCAGGTTTACCATTGGTATCATATTGTTATTGCCTTTTATTTATTCAGAAAATCTTATAGCGTAATATAAAAAGTGCGGTTATTTATCGCCCAACAAGCGCGTAATCTGTATCGCCGTCTCGAGTGCTCTTTTGCCGGCTTCACCGGACACCAGAGGATTCTCGCCGGTATGAATGCAATTGATGAAATGCTTGATTTCTTCCAGCAAGGCGTCGCCGCTTTCAAACACAGATTCTTCGGTTTCTATTTCGGGAATACCGGGGAACATTTCTTTGGTGCCGGTACGGTGCTTGGTCAGAATACGGTTTTGGAAATCGACCGAAACATATGAATCGGGACGGAACATGCGCATTTTGCGCTCCATCTTCATGCTGATGCGACTGGCGGTCACGTTGGCCACGCAGCCGTTTTTAAATAACAGCCTGGCGTTGGCGATGTCCGTGCCCTGGGTCAGCACCGGCGTGCCGCTGGCATCGATGCGCTCTACTTCGGAATCTACCAAGGCCAGGATAATATCGATGTCATGAATCATTAAATCCAGCACCACGCTGACATCATTGGCGCGCGGGTTAAAAGGCGATAAGCGATGAGATTCGATAAACAGCGGCTTTTGTTCGTTATCGAGCCCCAATACGGCCGGATTAAAACGCTCCAGATGCCCTACCTGCAAAATCAAGTTTTTTGCCCTGGCAATCGCTATCAATTCGTCGGCTTCCTCAACCGTTACGGTAATCGGCTTCTCCACCAGCACATGCGCGCCATTTTCAAGAAAATCCTTTGAAACCTCATGATGCAGCGTCGTTGGTACGACAATACTTACGGCATCGACTTCGCCAAGCAGCGGTTTGTAGTCTGTCAGCGCTTTGGCGCCATATTGCCCGGCAACATCTCTAGCCGCCGCTTCATTAATGTCAACAACAGCAACCAGCTCGCAATCAGGCAATGATGCGTATTTCTGTGCGTGGAACTTCCCCAAATAGCCTGTACCAATAACAGCGCATTTTATTTTTTTCATGTAATTACTTTATATTTAGTTCAACTTGCACCCCAACAAGAAGGCTTGATAACAACAGAAATTTCGCGATGTCATCTGCTCTGTTACGGGATAAAACCGGGTATTGTAAACCATCAGCCTATATTCAGAAAATTTTGTACAGCCGCCCTATTCGCAATAAAGTCAAACACTTTTCAGTTTTATTGCCTCATCTACGAACTTGAGCTGTTAAATAATAATCCAAAGCAAATCGATATTTACAACCCTAAGACGCAGCCTGTGTAAAAATGATTACGAGTGGGTATGCTGAGACTCTTTTTCTTCCGCAATCTTGCGGGCGCTAATATCGACACCCAAAGTCAAAATAACCATCTCGTTATTCTCGTCATTGGATTTCAGTAGCGTGTGCAACCAAGAGACATTCAGCAACTTACTGGATTCAGTCAATAAGAAGCCGTCAACCTGAAACCGGCCGGAACCCAAATCGCCCGCTCTTAATTGGTTCAACTTGTTTAGGTGCTCCTTGTCCGATTCCGGCAGGAAAGCATCAAACACTTTGCCGATTATAGATCGGCTATCGGACTCAAACTCATCAACGCCGGCCTGATTGATGGTTAAAATTATGCCGTTCAATTTTTGGGTAATAATAATAATGGGCGCCGCTTCAACTAATTGCCGGATAAAATCCCTCTCTTTTCCGAGAGCCTGGCTTTTTTCCAGCAATTTGAGCGTATTACGGCGCACCGCCAACTCCAGAGACTCCAATTGGTCCGACAAGGTTAAGGCCGTATCATTTAATTTATCCAACTCATCGTAGCCCAGATTAGAAAAATTTTTTATCGCTATCTGTTGCTTAAATGCCTCGTATTGATTCTGCGATAATAAAGGCAAAGCCTGTGAAAGTTTCGTAACGCGGCGCAACAACAAATGCAGAACCACTACCAGCGATATAAGGGAAACCAAAAAACTGACAGCCCCCTGAAACCAGACTTGCTTCAGATCATCCTTAAAGCCTTTGAAATCAGCAGTAATGTCATCGACAAACAGAAAAAAGGGCGGCCCTGCCGCCTCTTGATGAACGGGGAAAACTCTAACCTCAAAAACAGCATTATCCAGTTTTATCGTCTTGCTGTGCTCCAACAGCTCATCAATCTTGAAATGTCTGGAGATATAGTCATATACCGGTATATTTTTTTCAGGCAATGTCATGCCAGATAGTTTATAAGGCCATTGATGCTCACCTGTCGCTTCATCCATGATTAAAAGACCGATATCCGAATGCGTTGCCCGCTTGTATTTAATGATAACGTCGGCAAATGACCGAATGACGCTAAAAGCACCGGTTATTTCGGAGTCTGCCATAACCGGCGTAATAGTCTGCTGAAAACACGTGTGGGGGCAAAAAATCTGATGCGCCGGCGCTTCATTGCTCAGAACTTGCTTGACGGCCGAATTTACGGCAACCAGTTGACTGCCCCAGGACTTTACAGGCTGTGCTTGTCTGTCGAAAAAAGTGACATTTTCCATGTCCCAACTGAACTGCCATTTCGACAAAGTTTCATCCAGCACCGATAATGTTTGGTTTCGCGACTTGTCGTGAGACGAGAGAAGATCGATCAACGACAACAGTTCACCAAATTGCTCTAGCACTAAAAATGAGTCTTCAGTTAGCGCTATAGCGATATTGATATGATTATTTTGAATTTTTTTTCGGCCTATCTCAAAATTATCTATAGCTTCCAGATAGGAAAAATAGGAAAAAACGCTATGCAATATCAAAAAGACACTACCAAACAGAATAGCTAACTTCCATCTCAAACTAAAAAAGATTCCCTTGATATGCATCTGCTTAACTAAAACCTGAACGATAATTGCAATCCATACAAATCCCAATCCTGAATAAGCGAACTGGTGACGGGATTATCCGCCAGAGGCAACCAGGCCGTACCATGAACGCTATGATATTCTGCTCTTAACATCCACGATGCTGCCGGGTCCCAGCGCAGACCAAACATCCAATCATTAGCATAGGCAATATGATTGGGCAATCTGCTATTAGCAAAGCGTTGCCCATGCTTATCATCTATATCGTTATAAATAACATCATAACGAACATTCGCTTGCAACTGCGGCAAAATCTGATATCCCCCCTGAATATACCAACTTTCCGTAATCGATTTAGAATCTGGAAGAGAATTTCCAAAGTCACTGATATTGTTCCAACGGTGGTCAAATTCGCCTGTTAACGAGAATTTTTCACCATTATATTGAGCAGAAAACACTAATGACTGAATATACGCCTCACCGTTTAATAACGTCTCGCCCGCTGCAGGCTGATATTCAAGGTCAATACTTCCGTAACTCACAGCAAAAATATATTCTCCACCATTAATCTCATAATTAAGCTGCGCAGCAACAGCCGGCTTCGACTGAAACTCGCCTTTAGCATCAGGACCGAGTATAGATGACCGTATCTCGCTGTTATTCCCTAACGGAATCCCGACATTAAGCTTGACGGAAAAATCTCCATAGAGCGTGCGCTGTTCAGCGTAAAGTGAGCCGCCATCCGAAGATACCAATAGCGAGCGTGAACGTTCGAAATAGATTCCCTGAGGCAATAATATAGTCGGATGCGTAAAAGAGACATCCCGAGTTTCATTATATAAACCGAACGGTGTCTTAATCCGGCCGGCGCGCATGCCGACCCTGCCGCTCTCATAATTCAACAACGCTATGTCAACCAGGCCATAATCAAGGTTTACGCTGCCCCGGTCCAAATCGCCATTGCGTCGATATAGACCTTGAGCCGTAAACCTTAATCGATCAAGCGGTTGATAGGAGCCATTCAAACCTATTTCGGTCAATCCGGGACTGATGCCATCGTCACTTTGCCCAAAAATATTATTGTCGGATGAATGAAAAAAGCCCTGCGTTAAAAAACCATGAAACTCAATTTCATCCGGCATAATACCGGCTTGTACGATGCCGGACACGCAGAATACGCCCAACAACAAGATGCCGTTATTGGTATTCAAACAAGCGTATTTTTTCATTGTCCGGCCTGCTATTTAAATACCCGATTGCATAAGGGGTATTCGCTATTTTATCAATCATTTCCTGTTCTGAATCCAACTGAACGGGTGTCGCGCCTGTCCCTGAAAAAAGCATTCTGTCCCATATCCTCCTGAGTTGATGAGGAAACATATCAAGATTATTTTTAACGAAATCCTTATGCAGGAGGTCAGTGTCAGATAGAGTAAAGACCTTTATTTGCTCGCCATTAGGCCAGAATCGTTGCCGCATCATAAAGATGGCGCGCGCATCTGCCAGCGTATATTGCTTTGAGGGTACTGTTTGATTGACAACTATTTCAGCCGCATTGACCGAGGAACTACCGATTGCCGAGACGATAATGCCGACTTTTATGAAACTGGTGAGTTTTTCATAGACATACGGATGCAACGTAAAAAGTTCCATTAATTTCTATCTAACCGCATGAGCCTCTATAGACGCGTTTACCAACTCTGATTCTAGTGTTTGCAGCTACCTATTCTCACTTCTAACACTAAAAACAAAAAGTCCGTACGCCAAGGTCTAATGCCAGCCCCCATATTGCTTAGTAGGATCGCCCTTGAAACCGGCTGTCGTGTTTTTGCCGCTAGCCGTTTTGCTTTGTGAAATTGCGTTGATCGCTGCTCTGGCCATGTTTTCTTTGGTTACGCCGCCCAGATCTCGTGCTGAGCGCACCACTAATGAAGACATGGGGGTGATATCTTGCTTCACTGCCATAGGGTCGAGGACTACTGCTTCCAATAATTCATCGTGCCCCTCAATTTCTAGAAAAACCGGATAAGCGGTATTAGCCGGAATATCCGCCGAGTATCTGGAGTCTCCGTTAAGTGTTACCAAGGTTATTGCGGCGCCATTTTTATCCTTGATTATAACCTTACCACTGGTTATCGGCCCGTCTCTATCTGTGACAATTCCCTCAATACGGGAATAATTTCCAGCAGCCCCCCCCTTATCATTTGATGACTCGCCGCAACCGCCTAAAAGCAGCAGCATCGCAACAATGGCAAATTGAAACATGTATTTCATTATTTACTCTCACTGAACTTTGTCCAACGCAAACGGTTGGCGTTTGAAACCACAGTCACAGAAGACATAGCCATTGCTGCGCCTGCAATCATCGGATTCAATAAAATTCCAAATAGCGGATATAGCAGGCCTGCCGCGACAGGAATACTGATTGTATTATAGAAAAAAGCGCCTAGCAGATTCTGTTTTATATTGACCAAAGTGGCTTTGGACAATTCGACAGCTTCAGGCACTTTCAATAACGAACCCTGCAAAATTACCACATCGGCGCTCTCAATCGCGACATCGGTACCGGTACCGATAGCCAGCCCGACATCGGCCTGAGCCAATGCAGGCGCATCATTAATGCCGTCGCCGACCATGCCGACGATTTCCCCTTGCTGCTGCAACGCTTTCACCACCGCCGCCTTATCCTGCGGCAATACCTGAGCCCTCACTTCAGAAATGCCTGCCTGGCGCGCAATGGCCTGGGCTGTGACTTCATTGTCGCCCGTCACCATTATCAGACGGATGCCCTGGCTTTTCATAAGCCGTACAGCTTCCGCCGAATCTGCCTTAATAGGGTCGGAAACGGCGATAATGCCGACGACTTTCTGATCCACTGCCAACAGCATCGGCGTCTGACCCAACGCTGCAAGCTTTTCCAGCTTGCTATTATGCCTGGAATATTTAATACCTTTCTGATCCATCAAGGCCCTGTTGCCGAACAGTACGGACTGTTCATTAAGCTGCGCCGCTACGCCATGCCCTATAACCGCCTCAAACTTTCTGGCTTTTTCCAGCTTGAGCTTTCTTTCTTCCGCGGCTGATAAAATAGCTGCCGCCAACGGATGCTCAGAGCCTGCTTCAAGGCTTGCAGCCCATCGCAAGATCACCTCGTCGCTGTAATCGCCTATCGGTTCAATAGCTGAAACAACGGGTTTGCCCTCAGTCACGGTGCCAGTTTTATCAAGGACTATACAGGTCAGCTTGCCTGCCGTCTGCAATGCCTCGCCATTGCGAATCAAAATCCCTGATTGGGCGGCTCTGCCGACTGCGACCATGACCGAAATGGGCGTCGCCAACCCCAGCGCGCACGGACAGGCAATAACCAGAACCGTCATGGATGTCACGAAGGCGTAACCCAATGCGGGTTCAGGCCCCCATGCGTACCAGATCAAGAACGTCATCAGTGAAAGTGCGACCACTGACGGCACAAAAACAGCCGAGATCTTGTCCGCTAAGCGGGCGATTTCAGGTTTGCTGCTCTGCGCCTGACGCACGCTTTTAATGATTTGTGCCAATGCGGTATCGCGGCCAATGCGCGTTGCTTTGAACAGGAAGCTGCCGTTCTGGTTTATTGTGCCGGCGGCAACCTCTGACCCAGCTATTTTTTCTACCGGCAGCGGCTCGCCTGTCAACATGGATTCATCAACAGTGGAATGCCCTTCAAGCAGTACGCCGTCCACCGCGATTTTTTCGCCGGGCCTTACTCTCAAGGTTTCGCCCAGTCCCACCTGCTCAATGGGAATATCCGTTTCCACGCCATTTCTGATCACGCGCGCCGTACGCGGCTGTAGACCGATTAACTGGCGAATGGCGCCGGAGGTCTTGCCCCTTGCCCGCATTTCCAGCGCGGACCCGAGATTGATAAAGGCCAGAATGACCACAGCCGCTTCAAAGTAAGCATGTTGAGCCAGAGAAGGCAGCGTGTCGGAATAGTCGATTATGATGGTGGAATAAAGCCACGCCGAGCCCGTACCTAATGCGATCAGCGTATCCATATTGGCCTGGCCCAAACGTAACAGCTTGATGGCGCCACTGAAGAAATGGCCGCCCGAATAAAACAGGATAGCAAAGGTAATCAGCGCGACTTCCGGCCAGAACCACTGCCCTGTCGCCGAACCGATTTCCGGCAGCCAGCCGAAATGATCGCCGAGCATGAGCGGCAGGCCGATAACTGCGGACACGGCTGCTTTCTTCATCAGATTCCGGTAGCGTTGCAGTTCCAGTTCTTCCTGCTCGGTTATATCTTCGAGACCCTCCATCACCGCTGCGTCATAACCGGCTTCCCTGGCAGCCCGCGTTAAAACGTCGGGATCGGCCTGCCCTTTCACCATTGCCGAGTGATCGGCAAAATTAACGCTGACCGATGTCACGCCGTCTACCGCTGCCAAAGCACTCTCAACAGCACTCACGCAGCCCGCGCAGCGCATGCCCAGAATTGACAGCCGCAATTCTTTCTCTGTCATATTAGAAGTCACTTGCGCGTTCATAAATTACCCGGCCTGATAAAGATGTTTATCCACTAATAACAGCTACCGCTACTCTACGCTAAAGCCTGCTTCAGTAATGGCTTCCTCAATCGCATCCAGATCCGTTTTTTCAGCGTCATATTCAACGCTGACTTCATTATCTTTGGCGGATGCTTTAACCGATAAAACACCTTCGACAGCCTTCAGCTTGTTTGTTACATTCGATTCGCAACCACCGCATTTCATGCCGGTGACAGTTAATGTTACTGATTCAGTCATTTCGCTCTCCTTAAATAATACTTTTCATCTTTAATATCATACTCGACTGGCAGCCGATAAGCATGATGTAAATTGACCGTTCCAATATGTTCGTTTGCTTTGCTATTTATCCTGATCATATTAACAGGGAAATATATTATTCCCGCTGAAAATCAAAGCTTCAAGTCTACCTTATCAGCCGGCTTTTTGATTCAAACAATAAATTTTGTTCCAATATTCAAAATTTAGTTTCTTACCTTGGATTAAAAGAATTAAAACGCTAGGTAAATATACTAATTGTAATGTCCTTATCGAACAGACCAAACCCTTTTTCAAATTAATATATTGTCCAGCCTGGGCAGTATCGGACGTATTGCAATAAAGAAGCGCTTGCCCAGTCAGCATTGACGTGCGGCATGACTTCGGCCATATTAACGGGCGAAGAGCCAACCGGAGAAGTGCAGCAATGCATTATCAACTATAATGACTGGAACATTTCGGCCAGACCATGGCTTTTCATGATCTGGATCTAAAGTTTTTTAGCAAAACCTATATCTAAGTATCAACTGGGCAAAAGATGTTCTGAGCAACATCATCTTTGATATAAACTGCCCGGCTTCCACATCGATAAATAACCATGCAATTAAACACGATTACCAACCAAACTATTGCGCTTGCCGGCATTGCGCAAGCAGCGGCGCTGGTTCAACAACTGGCAACAACCGGCACGGCCGATGCCGCCGCCATGGAAGCCAGCATTACCAGTATTTTAAAAATCGATTCCGATAGCGTTTCCGATGTTTATGGCGGTCTGTCCGGTGTAAAACTAGGGCTTGAACAACTTAATGAGCAAATGACCGGTTATAAAATTGTCAACCCTGAACAGGCGCGTTATTCCGCGTCCCTGGTTTTTCTGGAGAAGCAACTGTCCAGCCGTCCGGACATGATCAAGGCCATACGAAACGGCGTGGAAAAAGCCCAGATCCAAAGCGGGCATTTCGAACCGATGCATGAAAATGTACTGGCCAACCTTGGCGAGATATACCACAGCACCATCAGCACCCTGCAGCCGAGAATCATGGTCAATGGCAATCCGGCCTATATATCCCGGCCCGACATAGTCAATAAAATACGCGCATTGCTGCTGGCAGGCATTCGCTCGGCCATATTATGGAAACAATGCGGCGGCACCCGTTGGAAATTTCTGTTTTTCCGCAAAAAAATTCAAACCGAACTGGCAAGCCTGCTGAAACAAGTTTAACCGCCAACATGACAACTCTTATAGAAGCCGAGCATTTGTATCGCTATTACGGCAAGCATTGCGCCGTTCATGATGTCAGTTTTACCCTGTCCAAAGGCGAAGTTCTGGGTTTTCTGGGACCCAACGGCGCCGGCAAAACCACAACCATGCAGATGCTGTGCGGCAATCTGGCGCCCAGCGCCGGCCAGATTAAAATTAACGGTTTTGATCTGCTCGATCAACCCAGACCAGCCAAGCAGAGCCTGGGCTATTTACCCGATACACCGCCTCTCTACCGCGAACTGAGCGTGCAGGAATATTTGCATTACTGTGCGCAACTGCATGGCGTCCCGCGGCATTCGATCAGGCAGGCTGTCGATAAGGCCAAGGAGCGCTGCGGCCTTGGCGATGTCGCCGACCGGCTGATTACCAATCTGTCAAAAGGTTTTCAACAGCGGGCCGGTATCGCCCAGGCTATCCTGCACAACCCGGAAATCATCATACTGGATGAGCCGACCGTTGGCCTCGACCCTATACAGATCCGTGAAATCCGTGAATTGATCCGAGAGCTGGGCCAGGATCATGGGGTCATTCTGTCGACACATATTCTGACCGAAGTGCAGGAATCCTGCTCACATGTACAAATCATCCATCAGGGACGGCTGATTCTGAATGAAACCATCGCCGGACTTAACCGGCAAATGAATACGGGCACGTTGCGGGTCGCTACGCGTCTTGAGCCTAATGTAGGCGTATTATTGACATTGCCCGGCGTGACATCCATAGACAAAATAACCGAACATCAGATCAAAATCCATCACAGCATGACCGACAACACCGTTGAGCGAATTGCCGAGACCATTATCGCCTCGGGATGGGGTTTGCAAGAACTGACACCCGTAAAGCAATCGATGGAAGATATTTTTATTACCCTGACCCAAGAGCCGAAACAGATCGATTTATGATTCTAGCTATTGCTGCGCGTGAGTTTAAAACCCTGTTTTTATCGCCGATGGCCTGGACGATATTGGCTATCCTGCAATTTATCCTGGCTTTTTTATTCTTATCCCAGGTTGAAACCTTCACCATGCTCCAACCTAAGCTGACCGCTATTGAAGGGGCGCCGGGGCTGACCGATATTGTCGTCACGCCGTTGTTCGGCAACGCGGCCATCATCCTGTTACTGGCGACTCCCTTGTTGACCATGCGGCTGATCTGCGAGGAACGCCGAAACAAAACCCTGTCATTGCTGCTTTCCGCGCCTGTTTCCAACGGCGATATCATCATCGGCAAGTATCTGGGCACGCTCGGCCTGTTATTGCTGATTATCCTGCTGACCGCATTGATGCCGTTATCCCTGCTGGCGGGCGGCGAACTAGATTTCGGCAAATTATTCGCCAACATGCTGGCATTATTGCTGCTGGTTTCGACTTTCGCCGCCATCGGCCTTTTTGTATCCTGTCTGGCCGGCCATCCGACTGTCGCCGCCCTGGGCACATTCGGCCTGTTATTGGTGCTGTGGCTCATAGACTGGACCACGGGCATTGAAGACCAGCGCAGCGAATTGTTTGAATACCTGTCTCTGCTGAGACACTTTCAGAACATTCAAACCGGCCTGATCAGCAGCGCCGATATCAGCTATTTTCTGCTAGTTACCGGCACATTCATCCTGCTCAGCATTCGCAGACTCGATAACGACCGTTTACAAAAATGAAGATATCCCAACGCATACACCAGCGGATACGCTTGAAAAACCTGTTTCTGACGCTGGTCTTATTGAGCGCCATCGGCGGACTGGCTTGGTTAAGCAACCGCTATACGCTGGAAGCAGACATAACCGCCAATGCCGGCAACACGCTATCGCCCGCTTCCATCAGACTGCTCGCCTCCATGCCGGACCCAATAGCCATCACGGTTTACATGAAAGCGGATCAACCAATACGCAGTCAGATTGCGCAACTGATTGATCGTTACAAACGGCATAAACCCAACCTAAGCCTTGCTTTTATAGATCCTGACGCGCAGCCGGAGAAAACACGCGAACTGAATATCGGCGCGGCCGGCGCCATTCTGGTCGATTATCAGGGCCGTACCGAGAAAATAACCTTTGTTGATGAATCATCATTGACCAATGCCCTGCTGCAATTGGCCAATGCCCACGAGCGCTGGATCACCTTCCTGACCGGCCACGGCGAGCGCGCCATTGACGGACAAGCCAATTTTGATCTAGAGCAGTTCGGCAAGGAATTGGCCCGGCGCAAGATCAATGCCCAAACCATTAACCTGGCCACGCTGCCAGCCATACCCGACAACTCTGCCCTGCTGGTTATGACTGCCCCGGCCGTGCCGCTGCTGACCAATGAAATCGAGATTATCCATCGCTACGTAGAACAAGGCGGCAATCTGCTCGTGCTGACCGATCCTGACGCCAAGCATCTGGAGATATTGGAACAGCGCCTGGGCATACACCGATTGCCAGGCGCCATTATGGACGGCAGCACCAAGCTTTACGGCATTACCGATCCGAGCTTTGTCCTTGTCGCGGAATATGCGCAACACGCCGTTACCCAAGGCTTTCAAACCACGACGATCTATCCTGCGGCCGCGGCGCTGGAGATGGATGCGGAGTCGAATTTCCAAGCTGAAGCCCTATTCGACAGCGCGCAGCAATCCTGGACAGAAACCGGCCCTATCAACGGAGAGGTCCGTTTTGATGCCGACAGCGACGAAAAACAAGGCCCGTTGCCCGTAGCCTATGCATTGACGCGCACCGTCAATGGAAAAAACCAGCAACGCATCGTCGTTGTCGGCGACGGCGACTTTTTGTCCAATGCCTATATCGGCAATGTCGGCAATCTGGACATGGGCCTTAGAATCGTCAACTGGCTGATCCATGAAGACCAGTTTATCGACATCCCGGCCAAGACCGCTACCGATAAAACCCTGCAGTTAACGGAAACCTCCGTTGCGGTCATCGGTTTTGGCTTTCTGGTTGTCATACCGTTATTGCTAGCGGGCTCCGGTTTTTTCGTCTGGCGCAAACGCAAACAGCGGTAAAAACCGAATAAAGCTTCGCGTCTTCTGTATTCTTCGTAGTCTTATGCTTTAATAAATAAAATACAACTCCCTATAATGCTTTAGCTTTACTTTCATGCCTGAATTACCCGAAGTTGAAACGACCCGACGCGGCATAACGCCTTATATTGAAGGGCAAACCGTCAAACGCGTCATTATCCGCCAGCCCAGGCTGCGCTGGTCCGTACCGGAAAATCTCGAGCAAACCTTGAAAGGCCTGCGCATACAGACGGTTTCCAGAAGAGCGAAATATCTGTTGCTTGCGACCGATGCCGGCACGCTGCTGCTGCATTTGGGCATGTCCGGCAGTTTGCGGATCATCTCCGACAGCCAGACGGCCGGCAAGCACGACCATATCGACTTTATTTTCGCGGACGAAATCATCCTGCGCTTCAATGATCCGCGTCGGTTCGGCGCGGTGTTGTGGACGACGGAACCGGCCGAACAGCATCCCTTGCTCAAAGATTTGGGCCCCGAACCGCTGCTGGAGGATTTCAGCGGCGATCTTCTCTATGATCTGTCCAGAAACAAGAAAACACCCATCAAATCATTCATTATGGACAGCCACATTGTCGTCGGCGTCGGCAACATCTACGCCAATGAAGCCTTATTCATGGCTGGCATACACCCTGCACGCCAGGCAGGAAAAATCGCCTTGTCCCGCTATCAGAAACTGGCCGGCTGTATTCAAGTGATCTTGCGCCAGGCTATTGAACAAGGCGGCACGACGTTGCGCGATTTCGTCAATGAAGCCGGAAAGCCGGGTTATTTTCAGCAACAACTCAATGTCTACGGGCGCGTCGGACAGCCTTGCACCCGATGCCAACAGATTTTAAAGGAAATCAGACTAGCCAACCGGTCAACGGTATTTTGCAGTGACTGCCAGCGGTAGAGCGATAATCCGTCTCACTAGCCCGCAGATTAAGCGGCGGAATTCAAAAAAACCTGCGTAAAAGCCATTCTGAATTCCACTCACTTCGAATTTATTGGTTAAAGCTGATCGTTGCCTGCTGATTATTTAGAGGGAACGATGCCGTCCAATACACGGATGGGGCTGTCTTTCGAGCCGTAAAAAACCGGCAGATTGTTATCAGTATTTAACCGAAATGATCCAGTAATACCATTGACATCAAATTCGTAAGTCCCTTGACTCAGCCCGTAAACAGGCAGAGGAATAGTGCGTTCGAACGGCTCGATGACCTGAGCGCACACGGCAAAAGTTTGCAGCGGAACAAGCCCCAGCGCCACTTCGAATCGTCCCGCCGGCAGATTGGCTTCCGGTATGCCGAAGACAGGCTCGTAGCGTTGGCCGGCTTGCTCCAATTGATAACAGGGGTTAGGAAGATAGCCGCTCACCTTTAGAAATACTTGCACAGGACGAGAGCGAATTTTGATTACTTCGACTTTTTCTACTGTCGCCAATTGGGTTTCTGTCATGCCTGACAATGTCCAGGTACCGTCTTTTTCATTCCGTTGAAACCTGGCATCCCGATATTGCCCGACCTGCTCAGGCGTATCGACATGAGAGATTGCCAATGAATCGCCCTGCAACACGGGATTATCTGCTGCAAAGACGAGATGGATCGGTAGCAAAGCCGCGATTATGGCTAAATTTAGACGCATTATCTGCCTCCTGAAGTTTAAATTTGGATTGAATGAGGAATTTATAATATAGAGCATGCTAAAGCAGAGATATTTCAATCTATCTCAAACAGAATCTTATCCTTTATAGATTTCGATCAACAATGTAATTTTTCACAATAAGCAGTGTAATTTTTCACAATAAATACTGCGTTCCTTGAGCCTGATCATCAGACTTAGAAAATACGTAAACTACGGTCTGCTTCAAACCGGACCATTGCATACTCTCTCCAATACCAATTGCTTGAGGCATATGCAGTCAGCATTAATTTGCTTTATCCCTGTTACCCCTTATAATTGCCGCCTGCTTTCAGGTTCTGTCAGGTTTTTACCTGATGATTAAACGGGAAGTCGGTCAGGTCCTGCCAAAGCCGACGCTGCCCCCGCAACGGTAGATAAGTAAAAGAATCGTTAAAATGCCACTGTGTCATGCACGGGAAGGTGACGATTCAGGCCCATGCCACTTATAAGCCCGGAGACCGGCCCGAAAGTTTAATTCGGTACAGCGGAGGGCTGTCTACGAAAAAGACCGCACATCCCTGTCGTCTTCTTTTGTCCTCCGTTGTAATTACACACAACCTTGATGCGCGGGCGGCGCAGAGGACACATGCAAAAATTCATAGTCGGTTCATTAGTGCTGGCCGGTTTTAACAGCCCGTTACAGGCTCGGGAAACGCAGGCCGACAATTCACTCAATTTACCCGAAATGGTCATAACGGCCACACGAACGGAAACGCCGAAAGACCAGTTGGCGGCTGCATCAACAATTTATACGCGGACCGATATCGAACGTCTTCAATCCAAAACCCTGCCGGAATTATTAAGAAACACGACCGGCATCGATATGGCACAAAGCGGCTACGGCCAAAATACCAGCGTGTACATGCGCGGCACCAATTCCGATCATGTGCTGGTCCTGATCGACGGCATTAAAGTCGGCTCGGCAACTTTAGGCACGACACCGTTTCAGTTTATTCCCATCGACCAGATCGAACGCGTGGAGATCATCAAAGGGCCGCAATCGAGCCTGTACGGCTCGGAAGCGATAGGCGGCGTCATCCAGATTTTTACGCGCAAAGGCAGTCAGGAAGAAAAGCCCGGTTTCACGCTGGACGCCGGCGGCGGGTCATACGATACAATTAAGACTTCCGGCACGGTCAGCGGCAAATGGAAAAACAGCTGGTACAGCCTGGGCGCATCGCATTTCAACTCTCAGGGCTTTAATAACCGTGAACCGATTCCGGGGCGTTTCGGTTTCGATCAGCCCGACAAAGACGGCTACCGCAACACAGGCTTGAATGCGCGGCTTGGCCACCGCTTCGACAATAACGCCGAAGTAGAAGCGTTTTTCATGCGTGCCGAAGGCAAAAACGAATATGATGGCAACGCCCAGAATAAAACCAAATTCGTCGACCAGGTTGTCGGCGCCTCCGCCAGCATGGATTTTATGGAGGACTGGCGATCAACATTACGTTTAGGCCAAAGCCGCGATGACAGCGACCAGTTTGCGCCCGACGGTTCATTCACCAGCCGTTTCAACACGACGCGCTGGAACACCACCTGGCTGAATAATTTCACCTTATCTGATAACCATCAATTGATTGCCGGTACGGATTACCGCGTCGATGAAGTGGACAGCACAACGTCTTATAAGGAAAAGTCCCGTTATGATGTCGGCGTGTTCACGGAGTTGCACAGCCGCGTGCTGGATAATCACTTTGTCAATGCCTCGTTGCGCTGGGATGAAAATGAGGCTTTCGGCGATTATGTCACCGGCAATTTCGGCTGGCGCTATAACTCAGACTTCGGCATCAGCCCTTTTGCCAGCTTTGGCAATGCTTTCAAGGCGCCGACGTTCAACGATCTTTATTTTCCGAATTATGGCAATGCCAACCTGAAACCGGAAAAATCGACCTCGTTCGAAGCGGGGCTTGCCGGCGACCACTGGCTGCAATGGGAAGTGCGGGCCTATCATACCAACATCGACAACCTGATCACGCCGGTCACGAATCCGGTCACATTTCAATTCAGCGCGGAAAACATCGGCAAAGCGCAAATCGACGGTATTGAAGTTGAAATCAGCAAGCAGTGGCTGGGCTGGGACGGCAAACTGGGCCTCGATCTGTTAAGCCCCAAAAACCGGGAAACCAATGCCCGCTTGCCGCGACGCGCCGAGAAAACCCTGACATTCGACCTATCCAAATCGCTCGGATCGCTTGATGTGGGCACGCACATACTGGCCCAAGGTGACCGATTCGATGACATAGGCAATAAAACGAAAATAGCCGGTTACGTAACCGTCGACCTGCGGTCAGCCTATCATTTCAATAAAAACTGGATGCTGAGCGCGCAGCTCAATAACTTACTAGATAAAAATTATCAAACCATCAATACTTATAATACGGCGGATAGAAACTTCTTCCTGGCTATCCATTATAATAACTGACCACAAGCTGGATCTTAATCACTAACCCATTTGGAGATAACAATATGAACATGAAACAATGGCTGCAAGTCGAGTATTTGCCTATTCCCTTGATTGCATTGATGGCGCTGACCCGCTTTCATCACTTCGGCGATGTCCTGCATCTGCCCGACGCATCGCTGGCGGTTTTTTTCTTCGCCGGCTTTTATCGCAAGAAAGCCTTTTTCGTCTTTTTGTTATTGTTGGCAGGTTTGATCGATTATATCGCTATCGCAAACGGCACCAGCAGCTGGTGCGTATCCCCGGCTTACGTGTTTTTGATTCCGACTTATGCAGTCATGTGGGTAGCGGGCCGCTACTGCTCGAAATTCAAGTCCTTGAACGCATATGAACTGGCCAGTTCTATCGGCCTGATGACGCTGGCTGCATCGGCTGCGTTCATTATCTCGAACGGCAGTTTCTATCTGTTCTCAGGACGTTATACGGATTTGTCATGGGCACAATACTTCGCTCGCGTAGTAAAGTATTATCCGCCTTATGTAGGCTTCGCCATGGTTTACGGACTGACTATCTACCTAATCATCAAGCTGTTCAAATCAATGCCTGATACGCAGACAGCCTATAAAGAAATTTAATTGATGTTGCCCACAGAGGGCATAAAGGCCCTCTGTGACGATCATTTTCTTACTCGGCTAAATCAACCCGCTTCTTTGGCATGATCAACCGACCACAATTTTTCCAATTGATAAAATTCACGCGCTTGAGCAGTCATCACATGGACGATGACATCGCCCAGATCCAGCAATACCCAGTCAGAACCCTGCCCGCCTTCAATACCCAACGGTTTTAAGCCGCTCTCTTGAACTTTTTCCGACACATATTGGCATAAAGACTGTATATGACGGTCGGAAGTACCGGTAGCGATAACCATGTAATCGGTAAAACTGGTCTTGCCCCGCACATCTATTGTGGTGATGTATTGCCCTTTGCGTTCATCCAAAACCGTCTGGACAATGTGTAATAACTCATCTGTCTGCATTCAAATTCCTGTACTAAATAATTATGAAAGCTTTATTTCTCATAAAGCGCATGCTGCTTAATGTATTCTATGACAGCATCAGGCAATAAAAAACCCGGATTGCGTTTTTCCGCAATCATTTTCCTGATGGCCGTCGCCGAGATTTCGAGCTGCGTGATGGGCTGAAAAAACAATCTGCCGGCCGATGCTTGCGCCAGCTCTGTTATCTCAATGGCCTTTTTGGCCGCAAAATAGCCATCAAGTTCCTGCAGTTGAAATCCCGGACGGGTCATGACGACTATATGGGCATAATCGAACAACTGCTGCCATCGATGCCAGGTTGCCAGATTTTTAAACGCATCGCTGCCGATAAACAGCAATAACGGCTGCTCTGGGAATTCCTGCCTGAAGGATTTCAGCGTATCGACCATATAAGAGTGACCCGCCCTATCCAGCTCTCGGGTATCGATGATAAATCCCGGCTGGTTTTTAATGGCCAGTTCCAGCATCTGCACCCGCATCAGCGCTGTGGCCACGGGCTGTTCGCGATGAGGCGGCTGGGCGCTGGGCAGCAAGCGGATTTCAGTCAGTCCGAAGATCTCCTTGACTTCCAGCGCCGAGCGTAAATGCCCGTAGTGAACGGGGTCGAACGTACCGCCAAAAATACCGATCATTTATTGCCGGATATGCCCATCGCCGAGCACGATGTATTTCAGCGAAGTCAATCCTTTCAAACCGACCGGGCCGCGTGCGTGCAGCTTATCGGTGCTGATGCCGATCTCCGCGCCCAGGCCATATTCAAAGCCGTCGGCAAAACGCGTCGAGGCATTGACCATGACCGAACTGGAATCCACTTCTCTCAGAAAGCGTCTGGCCAGCGTGTAATCTTCCGTAACAATGGCTTCGGTGTGGCCGGAGCTGTATTGGGCGATGTGCTCAATAGCCTGATCTAACCCATCGACAATCCTGATCGACAAAATCGGCGCCAGATATTCAGTGTTCCAGTCTTCCTCAGTCGCTCTTTTACAAGTGGGAATCAGGGAACAGGTCCTCAGGCAGCCGCGCAGTTCCACGCCTTTATTGCCATATTCTGTAGCCAATATCGGCAATACCTTTGCGGCAATGCCTTCGGCCACCAGCAATGTTTCCATGGCATTGCAAACGCCGTAGCGATGGGTTTTGGCGTTGACGGCAATTCTGACCGCCTTATCGATATCGGCTGTGTCATCGATATAAACATGACAGATGCCGTCCAGATGCTTGATGACAGGAATCGTTGCATCCCTGGAAATGCGCTCGATCAGGCTTTTGCCGCCGCGCGGCACGATCACGTCCACATAGCGGTCCATCGTGATCAATTCACCGACGGCCGCGCGATCAGCCGTTGCAACGCATTGCACGGCTTCTACCGGCAAGCCGGCCGCCGCCAGTCCTTTTGAAATACATGCCGCAATCGCCTGATTGGAATGCAGCGCTTCCGAACCGCCGCGCAAGATGCAGGCATTGCCCGATTTGAGGCACAAAGCCGCCGCATCAACGGTTACGTTAGGGCGGGATTCGTAAATAATGCCGATCACACCCAAAGGCACGCGCATTTGCCCGACTTGTATGCCGCTGGGCCGATAGCTTAAATCAGTGATTTCGCCGACAGGATCGGGCAAAGCGGCAACCTGCTTCAAGCCTTCAATCATCGCCTGAATGCGTGCCGGCGTCAGGGCCAGCCTGTCCAGCGATGCCGCATCCAGACCGTTCTGCTTGCCGGCCTCCAAATCCCTGGTGTTTTCCGCAATCAGCATGTCCTGATCAGCATCGATGGCTTCTGCAATCTTTAACAATGCCAGATTTTTTTTGCCCGACTCAGTCCGGCTGATTTCTCTGCCGGCCGCTCTGGCTTTAAGGCCAAGACTGCTCATATATTGTTTGATGTCCATGATTCTCTCTCAAACGGATCCAAATTAACTTTCCATTATAAATCGAATCTGCAGGGTTTGACAGTAAGCATTATTACTTAGATTTTTTCTTGCTTTTCAGTCACTTAAATATAAGTTGACTTTTCATCTGTTTCGTAATTACATTCGATATTGCTAGTTTCCGACAAATATCCGATTCATCTGCCGGACCGGCTGAATCTCCAGCATTGCACCAGACCCCAATAACAATAAAAACTGAGGAGAAGCTATGAGTCAATTAAGCGAAGAAGAGCGGGAAAAAATCATCAAAAGCCCGCCTGTCGGCACCTGGGCGCTGATGCTTATCGTTAGCGCCGGCATGGTTGCAGCCTGGCTATTTCTTTATTACGGCGTATTTCTGCCGCGTGGCGCTATAGATTCGCTATAGATTATAAGGTGATCTTATGCATATCGATCCGTTGGAAAAGAAATGGGGCTATGTAATCCTGGCCATAGTCGGCCTGCTGACCGCCATCATCGTGATAGATGCTCTGGTTCATCACATTAATCCTCCCAGTCATGTTGAAACCATCGATTCAGCCCGCCTGCATCTGAGCGAAGAATTCGCTGAAGATAATCTTGGCGTTCAGGTCGACGACAAAGGCAATATCATGGTCAGGATAGTGGCAGGGCGTTACGGCTTTTACCCCAAGCAGGTTACCGTGCCTTCCGGCACGCCTCTGACGTTCCGTTGGGCCAGCATGGATGTCTTGCATGGCATCCATTTGCCGATGACCAATATGAATACCATGATACTGCCAGGCTATGTTGCAGAGTTGAAGACGGACTTTCCGAAACCCGGCAATTATCCGCTGCTGTGCAATGAATATTGCGGCATGGGCCATGACCACATGTGGGCCAATATTACAGTTGTCGCCAAAGAACACTGGGCCGCGCCGGTAAAAACAACGTCTAAAGGAGGCCGCAGCCATGAATGATGCGGAAGAAAAAAAACTGGCGTTAAGCCACATGTGGATTGCTTTCGGAGCATTCCTTATCGCCTCCTTCATGGGCGCTTATCAGGTTCTGGAACGCAGCGGTTTTCTGCCGCTGATTGAGTCGGCTCCGGTTTATTTTGCCGCGGTCAGCAGCCACGGCGTGTTGATGGCTTACGTTCTCACCATTTTTTTTGTGCCCGGATTCGGCTATTACATAGCCACGACCAGTCTCAATCAGCCGGTATGGAATATCAAGTGGGCCTGGACCGGCTTCGGTGTTTCCCTGCTGGGCACGGTTCTGGCGGCCATACCGCTGCTGACCGGATCGGCTTCCGTACTTTATACTTTCTATCCACCGATAAAGGCGCATACGCTGTTTTATGTCGGCGCGACTTTATTGCTCGCCGGCTCCTGGATCTGGTGCGTGATCATGATTGTCATGATGCGGCAGTGGAAACAGGCCAACCCCGGCCAGCCTGTGCCTCTGGCAATGTTTTCAACCGTGGCCAACGCCTATTTGTGGCTGTGGACCAGTGTCGGCGTTGCTGCCGAAGTCCTGTTCCAAATCCTCCCATGGGCTTTCGGCTGGATGGATACGGTCGATCCCGGCCTGGCGCGTACGCTGTTTGCCTGGACCTTGCATCCTATCGTTTATTTCTGGCTGATTCCCGCTTATACGGCCTTTTATGTGCTGGTGCCCAAGCAGGCGGGCAGCTATATACTGAGTGATGAAATGGCCAGAGTCGCTTTTATTGTGCTGGTCGTTTTCAGCCTGCCGATTGGCTTCCATCATCTGTATATGGACCCGGAACAGGCCAAAGGCTGGAAGTTATTGCACGGCGTCGGCACTTTCATCGTGACCTTGCCGACTTTATTGACCGCCTTTGCTGTGCTTGCTTCCTTGGAAATAGCCGGCAGACTGCGAGGCGGCAAAGGCTTGTTCGGCTGGATCGGCGCCCTGCCCTGGCGCAACTCGATGGTGCTGGCCATGATTCTAGGCTTGCTGATGCTGATACTGGGCGGTTTCGGCGGCATCATCAATGCCAGTTATGCCATGAACGCCATGATTCATAATACCGCCTGGGTCCCTGGCCATTTCCATCTGATATTTGCCGGCACGACCGTGATCATGTACTTTGCCGTCGCCTATTATTTCTGGCCGATATTGACGGGCAAGCCGCTGTTCTCGAACAATATGGCCTTGCTGCAATTATGGACCTGGTTTATCGGCATGGTTGTCCTGACGACGCCCTGGCATATCCTGGGCTTATTAGGCCAGCCTCGGCGCATTTCCAGCGTTCAATACAACAGCCCGCTGACGCTGGCCTGGGATACGTTTGAGCTGGCTATGATAGTGGGCGGACTGATAATGCTAGGATCAGCCTGCCTGTTTGTCTATAACCTCGTGAAGACCCAGTTGAATCCTGTAACTGAAGCCTATACAGGCAAAATCGAATACGCCGACCCGATTTATCCGGTCAATAATCTGCCCGAGTTTCTGAATGACTTCAAGATCTGGAACTGGGTCATTGCAGCCTTCATGTTCATTAGCTTCGGCTACCCTATTCTTCAGTTCTTTATTATGGACACGTTCGAATCAAGCGGATGGGGGTATTAATCATGAATAAAATGATTCAAACAGCATTGTTGGGTCTTTTTGCTGCAAGCCTTGCACATGCCCAGCCCTCGTCTCAAGTTGCCTGGACGCCTGATAAACTGAATTTCATAAAGCAGGGCAACAGCAAAAACGGCAAGGAATTGGCCGCGCAGTGCGCCGGTTGCCATGGTGATAACGGTGTCAGTTCAGCACCGGAGTTTCCCTCGCTAGCGGGCCAATTGGCAACCTATACTTATAAACAGTTACAGGACTATAAAACCGGCCAGCGCACCCACACGCTCATGACTTCAATCGCTGCAGGACTAAGTGATCAGGATATGGCCGATATGGCCGCCTGGTACAGTTCCCTGCCGCTGCCCAAGAATAAAACCGGCAAGAAAGATCTGGAAATTGCCGAGCAGCTGGTTTCCGAAGGTGACGGCAAACGCACCCTGCCGCCCTGTTATACCTGCCATGGCTCAGACGGTGAAGGTGAAAGAATGGATATACCCGCCTTGGCGGGTCAACAGGCTGAATATTTTGCCGCCACGCTCAAGGCCTATAAAAACGGTGAACGCCACAACGACATATACAGCCGTATGCGCATACTCAGCCAGCAGTTAAGCGATACAGAAATACAAGAGCTTGCGCAATATTACCAGCAATTGCAGTGATGGTGAGACTATGAACCTATTTCATGCAGGTCTGTTAACCACCGTACTGACAGGCAGCCTGCCGGCTATGCCGGCCCTCGCCCAGAAAGCGCCCCAAGCGGACACTATCAAAACCTTTAAGGAGAATGAACGGAAACCGAAGAACGATTACAACATCACTATCAACTATGAACTGGGCATGCACTGCACCGGGTTTGACTTTTCCTATTGCTGTGTTTTGCCGCCTTATAATTCCATTCAAAGCCAGGTCATCAAAACGTCCGGCGCGCCGAATCAGTTTCCGCGCTTACTGGGCGCCGACCCGAACGATCCGACCGTGCTGGTCGATGGCGACAAGCGCATGAAACTTGAGTATGGCCATGTCGGCAACACCTATTCAGAAGGTACCAAATTGGCTTACTGGAACATACCGTATGACGTCAATCATGACGGCAAATACGGCAATAACGAGAATGTCGCCAACGCTTATTTTACGCATCTGTATATTTATAAGGATCTGAAAGGCAGCAATCCCGGCCAAACCAGCAAGGACAGCGAGAAGAAACGGGTCGGCATCGAGATACCGATCCCGCGCGACATGGGTCCGGCCGGCGCGGCAGTCCCAAGCCCCATGAGAGGCGGCCACCTGCACTACACGGGCGAGGACGGCACCGTTGTCTATACCAAATCGCCCGTATTGGACAATGTGCCTATCATGCTGACCGATCCAGGCATCTGGGATGCGCTAGGCTTGCCGCTGACGCCTTTCTATGATGACATGGTGAAAAAAAGCCCGCTTGAAATTGTGGAAAGCGACATTCGGCCTTATCAGGAAGCCTGGGTAGGACTGGTCGACGCCAAAACCAACCAGCCCGTCATTGACAGTCATTCCGGCAAGCCCGTGAAATTCATCGGCACCAATCCGATCGATGTACCGAATTGCGCCAACTGTCATGCCAATGAAAATGCCAATGGCAACACCTTCAATTTATATAAACAGGAAAAAGCGTTCTGGAAAGGCCTGGGTGCCAGCGATTACATGGCCGACTTAAAAGCCACTTCCATTTCCATTTTACAGATCCACGATGCTCGCCACGGCACCCAGTTTACGGCCAAATACAATCCCGCCAGCCGTGACACTCAAAACCGTCTTGGCGCTGATCCGGTTTTATGTCAGCAATGTCATGCCGATAACGTCATAGGCGTGCTGCAATCGAAAGGTGTCACTGAAGTGATATCAGGCGGTCAGAAAGTTGAAAACGACACACCGATCATGCCTCTCTCGGAAGCCCTGCACCGGCTCCATCAGACCATCCGACCCATGCCTGATTCGCACGGACGCACCGGCACTTGCGCCGGTTGTCATCCTTCGCACAGGCAGGACGGCTCTATGGACGGCTATGCCATCACGCCGGACGGCAAGAACTTTTATGCCTCATCCGATAACCGCGACTCCAAAGGCGGCTGTTTTGCCAGTCGCGACGTCCACTCCAATCCCGACAAGGAGAAAGACGGCGCCGGCACACCCGAACATCTGAATGAAATCGGTAAATGGATACAGACCAATGTCTCCAAAATCGGTACCGGCGAAGGCGGCAACGGCGTCTGGTGCACGAACTGCCATACCCAACTGTCCAGAGAATTATATCAACGCGATGATCTGGAAAATGCCTTTAAACAAACCGGCAAAACCATCCGCAATCAGTCGCTGGATGATATCGCCAAGGCGATAGGCGTTGATCGCAGAACACTCGAAGAGCAGTATCTGGATCCCAAAGTAGTGCTTGATAAAGACGGGCATGATACACCTGACAAGTCCGGCATTCTGAAAAACTGGGCTAAAAATCACATGGTGCCTGACATTGCCGTCATCGCTACCAAAGACGGCAAGCCGCTAATCCACAAGGATGAAGACGGTGATGCCAATGTCTCGATATTGTCGCCCAATCCTTCCGTGCAAATGTCCAAACTGACCGTTCCGGAAGAGGCAAACGGTGTCACGGCCGTCTCCTATGATGCGGCATCACATGGCCGGGATTATTGGCTGTCGCCGGGCGAGCCGCATTGCGCCGACTGCCACGCCCCGCCTTATGTTGAAAGCCAGGGGGGCGTGGCTTTCCCTATCAATCAGCCCGGCAAATACAGCCTGATGCGTTATTCGAAAGGACATGCCGGCCTTGCCTGCCAGTCTTGCCATGAATCTATCCATGGTTTATTTCCAGTAACGCCGGTAGTCGACCCGACAACCTATAAACAGGCGCCGCAATACAATCCGGACGGCAGCCACGGTCCGCTGTTGTGCGCCACCTGCCATCAGACGAACAAGTTCGGCGTGCCGGTTGTCGCGGAAGCGCTCACCTGGAACGGCAAGAAAATCAAGGATGACCTGGATGCAGCAATCAGCTGGATACATGCCAATGCGCCTGATTTGGGCGGTAAAAACCCCAAATAGCTGCAAAACGCCGGCAGGGCCTTGCCCTGCCGTCACTAATGCCTAGATGAGACAGTTTTTATGCCTTTAAAAAAGATCAGCTTATTATTCTGGCTGTCCTGCACACTCTGCGGCGCCGCCGTAGCCGACACCGTGTTAGTCAAAGTCGGCAGCGGCCAGGTTACCGAGCAGCAACTGGAAAAAGCCATGAATGCGGCGCCTTTCGCCAGCCAGTTTCCGGCTATGGATGAAAAAGATCAGGCTTACCTGCGCGGCGATATGCTGATGCGGCTGGCCAGATCGGAAGCGCTTTATCAGGAAGCCGTCGCTTTGGGCAAGACTGAAACGCAGGCCTATAAACAGGAAATGAGCAATTTCCGCACTTCGCTGCTGGCTCAACGTTATTTAGCGCATCTTCGCGATCAAATCAGCGTTCCGGGCAAGCTGGAAAGCCAGCTGAAAAGCGATTTAAAAAACAACACTGATGCGCTCGCCGCGGCCCGGGCCTCGTATATCGCCCAGCAATTCAAGGCATTAAAGGAAAAGCGCATTGCCGAGTTTAAACAGCAAGCCCGGATCAAAACTTACTTCGAGCGCCTGGATAAAAATGCAAAAGCCGATACAGTACTGGCGGAAGCTACCGGCTACACTATCAGATATGCCGATCTGGTACCGCCGCAAAGCGGCGCTAACGCAGATTCTCAACAAATAAAAAACCGAGTAAACGAATGGCTGGAGCTGATGGTTCTGGCGCGTGCGGCAGTGGCCGAAGGCATTAACGTCGAAGAGCAAATGGCCGATTACGGCCATTATCTAAGCACAAAAATGCTATTGGCGGAGCAGGAACAGCAATGGATACCTGATGACAAGACATTGCTCAATTATTTCCGGAAACATCCGAACATCGGCTACGTACCCGAGCGCAGACAAATCGGCCAGCTTGTCGCGGTCTCAAAAGAACAGGCCGAAGCATTGCGCCGGCGCATCCTGGCCGGTGAAAGCCTGTTCAAACTGGCGGCCGAGTACAGTATTGATCCCTATGGCCGCGAGCATGCCGGCGATATGGGCTGGTTGCAGGAAGGCAGCGGTTTCGATGCGGTTGAACAGGCCTTGAAAAAACTGCCTGACAATCAGGTCAGCGACGTTATTCAGACGCCCAAAGGCTGGCATCTGGTCATGATCGTGGACCGCAAGCCTGCCGAGCATAAAGAATTTGCCGCCATAAAAGACCGGATCAAACAAGCGCTGATCGCCGAGAAAATGACAGCTTATCTGGAACAGGTTATGACAAAATATCCGCTGGATTGGCAAATACAAGATCATATTTAAGGCTTGAGCACAATGGGTTGCTCAAGTAATGGTTTTACGATCGTTTCGAATGCCTCGTCATCGAATACGCCGATTTCCTTAAAGACCAATCGGCCTTCACGGTCAATGATAACGGTAAAAGGCAGGACGCCTGACGGGTCGCCCCATTGAGTCAACAATGCATGATGCCGCTCGGGGCCGGCGTGCAAAACTGGATAATTAATACCCAGGGTGCGGGCATAGTTGCGTAATTTTTGCGCCTCATCAAGACCGATGCCGATGATCTGCAGTCCCTGCCCGGCAAAGTTTTGCTGGTATTTCATGAAATGCGGAATTTCAATCTGACACGGCCCGCACCAGGTTGCCCAGAAATTCATCATGATGACTTTGCCGCGCCAGTCATTCAGTTTATGCTCTTTTCCATCGAGGTCATTCAGTATTAAAGACGGCAAAGCCCAGGCTTTGTTCACGGGTTTGCCATTTTCGGCCTGGGCGGCTTTAGCAGGCATGGAAAAACTTATACTGCCTGACAGCACTGCGGCAATGCCCATGCACAATTTAACAGCCAATTTATCTTTTTTATCGAATTCAATCATAATGTTATGCATTAACAAATGGGTAGTTTAGGACAATGGGAAGCAGAGTTAATAGACTACATTAACTTTTACTAATATACTAAAATGTATCTTAGGCTGATTTTCCAACTGGAAATAACAACAAAAAAACGGCACACACAATGTTTGATCTATCAAAATGCGCTACCGCCGCCGCTACGGCCTTATTATTGAATAGCGTTGGCTATTCCGTCACGGCAGTCGCCGAAAACAATACCTACTATACCCTCGAACAGGCTGTCAATTACGCACTGGACAATAATCCGAGCTTGCAGGTCATGCACGAGCGTATTGCGCAGGCTGAGGCCCAATTAGGCGAAGCACGGGCCAGTTTTTATCCGCAAGTGAAAGCGCGGCTGTCCTATGAGCATTCCGACAACCCTGCCCGCGCGTTCAGCATGATCATCTCGCAGCGGCGGCTGGATTTCGGCGGTACTGACTTCAACCATCCTGGCGGCGTCGACAACTATCGTCCGGAAGTGATCGCCACCTATTCTCTTTTTAACGGCGGCCAGGATTATCAAAACAAAATAGCCGCCGAGCTGGGCGTGGATGCGGCAACGCTCGAGGAATCGGCGACTCGCAACCAATTGATCCAGTCGGTCACTTCGGCGTTTTACGGTGTACTGGCCGCCAAGGAAGCGCATAAAGTCGCCCAGCGCTCCATTGACGCCGTCAAAAGTGAGCTGGAACAAAGCCGCACGCGCTTTGAGGCCGGAACGGTTCTTAAATCCGATGTGCTGTCGCTGGAAGTGCAACTGGCCGAAGCTCAGGATGCCGAAATCCGGGCTGCCAATGCCATAGAACTGGCCCAAAGCGGGCTCAAAACCCTGATGGGCATCAATGCCGGAGATCCGTTTGCTATTGCCGAGGCTTCATCCTGGCAACTGCCGCAGCTCGACAAGCCCTTTGCAACGCTGCTGGCTCAGGCTATCGCGCAACGGCCGGAAGCTGAAGCGGCCCAAAAACAGGTTGAAATTGCCGAACGCAAGCTCAGCGCCGCCAAAGGCGCTCACTTGCCCAAAGCTGATGCTTATCTCAGCTACGGCTCCGACAGCAAGAACCTCGATTATTCGACCAGTCGCGACAATGTCACGGCCGGCGTCCAGGTCGAAGTGGACGTCTTCTCGGGTTTTCGCACCAGCGAGAATGTGAAAAAAGCTGAAAGGCAACTTGCGGAAGCCCAAAAAATCGCCCGAAAAATACAGCTCGACATCGAAAATGACGTTAAAACCGCCTATCTGAAGCTTCAGGAGGCCTTGGACCGGGTCAAAGTCACAACCGTTTCGGTCGCGTCCGCGGAAGAAGCTTTCCGTCTCGTCAGCGAGCAGCGCCAGGCCGATGTCGTCACCATCACACGCTATATTGAAAGCGAAGTCGCGCGCGACGAAGCCAATTCACGCGTCATCGCCGCCCGTTACGATGCCCTGCAGGCGGAAGCCGAACTCAATAAAGCATTAGGTAATTGGAAATAAAGGACTCTTTATGACAGATCACAATTCGGCCACGAAGCGCAAATGGCTTATCCCGGCCGCCGCCATCATAGGGCTTATCCTGGTCATTCTTTATGCGCTGGGCCTTATCGGCGCCGGTGATAAAGTAGAACCGGGCACGCAGGAGATTGCGGCCCGGCCGGTTCCGCCCAACGCCCGAACACTGACTGTCGGCCAGAGCAAGACCGATGATGTCCAGTTCTGGCCCGGCACGATCCGTTCGCGTACGGTCGCCAAGATAGCGCCCAAATACACGGCCCGCATCATCGGCATTGAAGTCAATGCCGGCGACAGCGTCAAAAAAGGCCAGGTACTGGCCAGGCTGGACGAACGTGAAGCAACGGCAAGCCTGAACGAAGCCCAGGCGCGCCTGGCGGCGGCCAGAGCGCAAGCCGCTCAAGCGGTTGCCGACGAAAAGAGAACCCGAGTCCTTTATGAAAAACAGGCCGCCACGCGCGAGAATTACGACGCCGTCATTGCCCGTTCCAGAGCCGCGCAGGCCAATGTCAAACAGGCCGCCAACGCCGTTGAGCAGTTGCGCATCTCCCTAGGCGAAAACAATCTGCGCGCGCCTTTTGACGGCATCATTTCCCAGCGGCTGAAAGAACCGGGCGACATGGGGTTGGCGGGCGAGCCTATCGTTATTCTGCAAAAACCCGAGGATTTGCGTCTGGAAGTCGCAATTCCGAATTTCTGCGCCGGCCGCATCCGTACCGGCATGGAAGTTGATGTACGCATCGATGCCCTGGATAAGATTTTAAAAGCAAAAATCGATGAGATCACTCCTCAGATCGATATAGAAACGCGAACCCAGCTGGTCAAAGCCGCGCTGCCAAAGACTGAAGGGCTGCAACCCGGCCTGCTGGGCTGGCTGCTGCTGAACTGCACCGAAGAGCATCACGCCATCCTGATACCGGCATCCGCCGTGCTGCACTATGGCCAGCTCGAAGCGGTCACCATCGTTAAAGACAATCATATTTATACACGCCATATCCGCACCGGCAAGCAATACGGCGATCAAATCGAAGTCCTGTCCGGCCTGCGCGACGGCGAAACCATACTGATCAATAACGGTTCACCAGAATGAGCGAGCATCAACCCAAGGCGGTCCAACCGGCCGAGCCTGAAAAAAAAGACAGCTTCACGGTCAGTATCGTCAGGCTGTTTACTACCTCGCAACTGTCGCTGCTGTTTCTCATCATTTCCCTGCTGGCCGGTGCAGCGGCGCTGGTGCTGACGCCGCGCGAAGAAGACCCTCAGATCATCGTGCCGGTCATGGACGTATTCGTGCAATATCCGGGCGCCAGCAGTGAAGAAGTGGAAAAACTGGTCACAACGCCGGTGGAAGTCCTGTTACGGCAAATCGACGGCGTGGAATACGTGTATTCGATGTCCAGGCCCGGCGAAGCCGTGATCACAGTCCGCTATTTTGTCGGCGAAAACCGCGAAAACAGCGTCATCAAAACCCGTGACAAACTATTTGCCAATCAGGACATCATACCGGCCGGCGTGACCAACTGGGTTGTAAAGCCTGTGGAAATCGACGACGTGCCGATCGTATTGCTGACCCTGTCGCCGCAAAACCAGCTCTACGACGCCATGAGTCTGCGGCGCATTGCCGATGAAGTGATCGAACGGCTGCGTACAGTTGAAAACGTCGGCAAGAGTTGGGTGGTCGGCGCGCCGCCGCGGCGCATTTCCGTCTATCCCGATCCGGGCAAACTGGCTTCGCGCAACACGACCCTGCTGGAAATCAAACAGGCGCTGATGCAGGCCAACATCAACGTGCAGGCCGGCGTCTTCGAGCATAACAACCGCGAAATCCTGCTGGAAGCCGGCCCTTTCTATCGAACGCCTGAAGAAGTGGCCTCGACGGTCATTAAAAGCATCGATGGCCGCATCGTCTATCTGCGCGATGTTGCGCGCATCGAGGACGGCCCGGCCGATGTGCAGCATTACACGCGCATCGGCTTCGGCCCCGCCGCCGAACACATGCGCACGGTCGGCAAGGCGGTAGGCGATCAGCCTCAGGCCGGCGAGGAAAGACAAATGGTGACGATCGCCATCGCCAAGCGCAAAGGCAGCAATGCCGTCAGCGTCGCCGAGGACGTCATCAAAGCCACCGAGGAACTGCGCGGCACCCTGATTCCCGATGATCTGCTCGTGACTATCACCCGCAATTACGGCGAAACGGCCGACCATAAGGTCAACGAACTGGTCAAGCACTTAGGCATCGCGATCCTGACCATCATCGTGCTGCTGGCGTTAAGCCTGGGATTGAAAGAGTCGTTCATCGTTTCCATCGCCGTGCCGATGACTTTCGCCGTCACGCTGCTGCTGGACTTGATCTTCGGCTATACCATCAACCGCGTCACGCTGTTTGCGCTGATCCTGTCGCTGGGCCTTTTGGTCGACGACCCGATCGTCGACGTCGAAAACATCCACCGCCATTACAAGCTGCGCAAGGAGCCGCCGCTGCGCGCACTGCTGACAGCCGTCGACGAAGTCCGGCCGCCGACCATTCTCGCGACGTTTGCCGTTATCCTGTCTTTCATCCCGATGTTTTTTATCACCGGCATGATGGGGCCTTACATGGCGCCGATGGCCTTCAACGTGCCTATCGCGATGCTGATGTCTTTGATCATCGCCTTCACCGTGACGCCGTGGGCCAGCTACCGTCTGCTGAAAGGCGACTACGGCAAGGATCACGGCGAACCGTTCGAGCTGAAAAAAAGCGCCAGTTACCGCATCTATAATAAAATCCTGACTCCACTGGTGGCTTCGCCACGGCGCGCCTGGCTGTTTATCGGCATCATTATTATCGCCTTTATCGCCTCCGCTCTGCTGGCCGTCACTCGTGCCGTGCCGCTCAAGCTGTTGCCGTTCGACAACAAAAATGAGCTGCAACTGGTCATCGACATGCCCAAGGGCTCGACGCTGGAGCAGACCGACGAGGTTGCCCGGGCCTTAGGCCGCTACCTGTCCACCGTCAATGAAGTGACCGATTATGAATCCTACATCGGCCTCGCCTCGCCGATGGATTTCAACGGCATGGTCCGTCATTACTATCTTCGCCAGGGCAGCTATGTCGGCGAGATGCGCATCAGCCTGATCGACAAGGAGCACCGCGAACATCAATCGCACGATATCGCCCTGCGCATACGGCCTGAAGTCGAGCGCATCGGCAAAGAATACGGCGCCAAACTTAAAATAGTCGAGCTGCCGCCCGGCCCGCCCGTGCTGTCGACCGTGGTCGCCGAAGTGTACGGTCCGCCTGAAGCGACCTATAAGGACATCGTCAATGTTTCCAACCGTATCAAAGGCGCATTGACCCAGGCCGAAGGCGTGGTTGATGTTGATGACATGGTCGATGCCGAGCATGAAAAGATACACTTCCGCGTAAACCGCGAGAAAGCGGCCCTGAACGGCATTACCGTAGCCCAGGTTGCCCAAACTCTGCAGCTGGCGCTGCAAGGGGCGCCAGCGGGTTCCGTGCATGTCATGACCGAACGCAAGCAACTGGAAATCTATCTGCAACTGCCCCGTGCCATCCGTTCGACCCTGCCTGACCTGCTCTCATTGCGCGTTAAGTCAGACCAGGGGCACTTAGTGCCGCTGGGTGAAATCGGCACGATGACCGTCGAGTCAGGCGATCCGACCATCTACCATAAAAACCTGCAACGGCTGTCTTATGTAACCGCTGAAATGGCCGGCCGCAGTCCTGTTGAAGCGATACTGGATATGTTCGACTACTTCGACGAGAACCCTCTGCCAGAAGGTTACTCGGCCGACATGGCCGGCGAAGGCGAATGGAAAATCACCGTTGACGTCTTCCGCGACTTAGGGCTAGCCTTTGCCGCGGCCATGGTCATGATCTACGTGCTGCTGGTCGGCCAGACCGGCTCACTGGGCATTCCGCTGGTCATGATGATCGCGATCCCGCTGACCATCATCGGCATCATGCCCGGTTTCTGGCTGCTGAACCTGTTCACGGAACCGGTAGCGGGCTATGCCACGCCGATCTATTTCACGGCCACGGCCATGATCGGCATGATTGCGCTGGCCGGCATCGTGGTCAGAAACTCGATCATCCTGATCGACTTCATCGAGCGTACCTACAACCGCGACGCCGAAACGACGCTGCCGGAAGCCCTAATAGAAGCCGGCGCGATACGCCTGACGCCGATCTTCCTGACCGCCGCCGCGGCCGTGTTCGGTTCCGCCATCATCGTGCTGGACCCGATCTTTTCGGGGCTGGCCTGGAGCTTCATCTTCGGCATCGTGGCTTCCACGCTGTTCTCGCTGGTCGTGATTCCGGTGGTTTATTTCCTGATCAAAAGGAATAAGCCTAAAGAGCTGAATATAGAGACGGAACTGTAGAATCAACTTCCGACGCTAGGCAATAGCTTCCAGAGGCACGCAGATCAAGTCAAAAACTTCGTGCCTCTTGTAGTATTTTTGGCCTCATAATTGCGAGAATCCACCCATAAACTGGCGCATAAAAGCAAGGAAATCTGACCAGCTTTAGCGGTGGCAGAAAATAGTTAAACTGATCGCCTCTGTCACTGTCCATAAAACATGGCTGAAATATCCGCAGAACGATTACGAACGCATGTTTACAAACTTGCCGGTGAGATTGGGCAGCGCAATATATTTCATCCGCAGGCTCTGAGTGCTGCCGCGCAATACATTACCGAAGAATGGCACAAACAAGGCTATGAAGTCCGGCCACTTGTTTATGTTGATCGAGGCGTTGAACGCGCCAATCTTGAAATTACCTGTGAAGGCAAAAGCCGGAGCGGCAAATACATTTTGGTAGGCGCTCATTATGATTCAGTCATCGGCAGTCCCGGCGCCAACGATAATGGCAGCGGCATCGCGGCCTTATTAGAGCTGTCGCGTCTGTTCCGAGAGATTCAGCCCGATACCAGCATTCGTTTTGTCGCCTTTGTTAATGAAGAGCCGCCTTTTTTCTACGGCCATGAGATGGGCAGCATGGTTTACGCCAAAGCCGCCAGGCAGCGCCGCGAACCGATACGCTTCATGATCGCGCTGGAAACCATCGCTTGCTACAGGAACAGTCCGGGCAGCCAGACCTACCCGCCTTTGCTCAAGCACTTCTATCCCGATACAGGCAATTTCATCGCCTTTGTTGCCAACCTGAAATCTCGAGGCGTCATGCTCGAAAGCGCCAGGGCCTTTTCCGCATCGACCGATTTTCCCCTGGAAACGATTGCGGCCCCGGAAATAGTGCCGGGCGTCTCCTGGAGCGATCACTCGTCGTTCTGGCGGCACGGTTATAAGGCGTTTATGGTGACTGATACGGCTCTCTATCGGTACCCTTATTACCATGCGCCTGAAGATACGTCCGATAAGCTCGATTATGAGCCATTTGCCAGAATGACTCAGGGGTTGTTTTTGATGTTGGCTTCGCTGACGGGTTAATAACAAGCTGTAGGGTCGAATTCATTCGACTCGGGACGCTTCGCTGCTGTTAAACCCCGTAGGTATGCACCGCATACCTTTTTCAAAGTTTGTTGACTCTGAAAAGGTACGCGATGCGTGCCCTAGTGCATTGTCACAGCTTAATTTTAGGGTAAATGGATTTCAGTTTCGTTCGTGCATCGTCCACTTTCATCTGCCAATCGACACCGCGTTGTTTGCTATTAACAGAGCTCGACCAGGCGCTAATTTCAGTCCGTAAGGTTTCCATGTCACCGAACCTTCGATGCGCCAGGCACTGTCGGGTCAGGGTACTCAACTCATTTTCAGCGATATTCAACCAACTGCCATGCTTGGGCGTCTGGCAAAACTTGATCCGCCGTACGAGGTTGCGGGCACGTTCGGGTTCGAAGACCTCATAAAAGGCTCCTTTGGTATGGGTGTTGAGATTGTCGCTCACCAGCGTCACCACGGGACACTGGGCATAACGCCCTTCCAGCAAGCGGGCCACTTCTTTGGCCCAATCTGCTTTGGTGCGCTGAGGGCGGGCCGTCACCTCGCGCCATCCGACTAACGGCTCGGTAAACAGGAACAAGCTGGCGGTGCCGGCACGCTCGTATTCGTAATCGACCCGTGGCGGCTGCGTCAGCGTCCCCGGTCGTGGCGTACGGGTCTCTTTGATCAACTGTATCGGTTGTTCGTCCATGCAAAGGACCGGATGCGCGGCCTCATACGGTCGCGCATACACGTCCAGCACCTCTTCCATTGCAGCCACAAATTCGGCGTCCTGCTCGGGCGGAATCACCCAATAGGCAATCGCCCGCTGCGTCATGCCGTTTTTTTAATCAGCTTGCGGACGGTCTCATGGCTGATGGCGTCTACAATCCCCAGTTCCACGACGCGCCCGGCCAACAGCCGCAGGCTCCAGCGCGCATAGCCTGCCGGCGGCGATCCCAAGCGCGTGGCGATAATGCGCGCTTCCTGTGCCCCGTCCAATAACCTCGGGGTCGGCGGATACTCGCGTTTTCGGCCTTCCAACGCCCGTTCAAAGCCCTCTTCGACAAAGCGCTGGCGGATCTTTTCGACCGTGTTGATCCGGCATGCGTAGGCCTCCGCAATCCGCTGGTCTGTCCAACCCGGGCCATTCGCATCGGCCTTGAACAGAATCTGCGCACGCCGGACTTTTTGTGAGCTGCCTTGAAGTTTTTTGATCACCTCTTGAAGATGATGACGTTCCGTATCGCTCAGGCGGACAATGTATTTCTTGGGCATGTCTCGTCTCCGGTTTGGGAAAGAAGCCTATTAGACAGTTTTAGGTAGCCCATATTCTTAGCGTTGGCAGTGCACTAGTCATAATTTACAGCAATTACTTGTCTGTCTCTACAGCTTCGGCCTTTTCCCGATAAGCTTTGATCCGGTCAAAGTTCAGATAGCGGTAGGTATCGGCCGCCGTCTCGTCGATCTGACGCGCGAACTGCATGTATTCCTCAACCGTCGGGATTCTGCCTAGAATCGAGCATACGGCCGCCAGTTCCGCCGAGGCCAGATACACGTTCGCGTTATTGCCCAGACGGTTCGGGAAGTTGCGCGTGGAGGTCGAAACCACGGTCGCGCCGTCCGCAACCCGGGCCTGGTTGCCCATGCACAGCGAGCAGCCCGGCATTTCCATGCGCGCGCCGGACTTGCCGAAAATGCCGTAATAGCCTTCTTCGGTCAGTTGTGACTGGTCCATTTTCGTCGGCGGCGACACCCAAAGCTGGGTCGGCAGCTGCCCGGCATGCTTATCGAGCAGTTTGCCGGCGGCGCGGAAATGGCCAATGTTGGTCATGCAGGAACCTAAAAAGACTTCGTCGATTTTGGTGCCGGCAACTTCCGACAACGGTCTGACGTCATCAGGATCGTTCGGACAGGCCAGGAGCGGTTCCTTGATTTCATTCAGGTCGATTTCGATGACTTCGAAGTATTCGGCATCGGCATCGGGCTCCAGCAATACCGGATTGTCCAGCCATTCCTGCATGGCCTTGATGCGGCGCTCGATCGTGCGCGCATCGCCGTAGCCTTCAGTCAGCATCCATTTCAGCAGCGTGATGTTGGAATTGATGTATTCACGGATCGGCGCTTCGTTCAGGCGAATCGTACAGCCGCCGGCCGAACGTTCGGCCGAAGCGTCGGATAATTCAAACGCCTGCTCGACTTTCAGATCCGGCAAGCCTTCGATTTCCAGGATGCGGCCCGAGAACACGTTCTTCTTGCCTTTTTTCTCGACCGTCAGCAGGCCGCGCTGAATCGCCGCGTACGGAATGGCGTTGACCAGATCGCGCAAGGTAATGCCGGGCTGCATTTCGCCTTTGAAACGCACCAGCACAGACTCAGGCATATCCAGCGGCATGACGCCCGTAGCCGCCGCGAAAGCGACCAGGCCGGAGCCGGCCGGGAACGAAATGCCGATCGGGAAACGCGTATGCGAATCGCCGCCGGTGCCGACGGTGTCCGGCAGCAGCATCCGGTTCAGCCAGGAATGGATGATGCCGTCGCCGGGACGCAAGGACACGCCGCCTCGGTTCATGATGAAATCAGGCAAGGTATGCTGCATTTCCACGTCAACCGGTTTCGGATAGGCGGCGGTATGGCAGAACGACTGCATCACCAGATCAGCCGAAAAACCGAGACAGGCCAGATCTTTCAACTCGTCGCGGGTCATGGGGCCAGTCGTATCCTGGGAGCCGACCGTGGTCATACGCGGCTCGCAGTAGGCATGAGGCCGCACGCCGGCCATGCCGCAAGCTTTGCCGACAATTTTCTGCGCCAGAGTGAAGCCTTTGCCGGTATCGGCAGGGCTGCCCGGACGACGGAAGACGGTCGATGGCGGCAAGCCCAGCACTTTGCGCGCCTTGTCGGTCAGGCCGCGACCGATAATCAGCGGAATACGGCCGCCGGCGCGGACTTCATCGAGCAGCACGTCGGTTTTGAGTGAGAACTCGGCGATGACTTCATCGCTGTCATGGCGCTTGACGACGCCCTGATACGGATAAATGTCGATCACATCGCCCATGTGCATGTTCGACACATCGCACTCGAATGGCAAGGCGCCTGAGTCTTCCATCGTGTTAAAAAAGATCGGCGCGATCTTGCCGCCAATGCAGACGCCGCCGGCGCGTTTGTTCGGCACATACGGAATATCATCGCCGGTAAACCATAACACGGAGTTGGTGGCAGATTTGCGCGATGAGCCGGTACCGACCACATCGCCGACGTAGGCAACCGGAAAGCCTTTCTTTTTCAGTTCTTCAATCTGCTGCTCGGCATGTGTTATGCCCTCCCGGGGCATTTTCAGCATGGCTTTGGCGTGCAGCGGGATATCGGGCCGCGACCAGGCATCAGGCGCCGGCGACAGGTCGTCGGTATTGGTTTCGCCGGTGACTTTGAAAACCGTCACGGTCAGTTTTTCAGGCACGTCGGGCTTGCTGGTGAACCACTCGGCCTCCGCCCATGATTTGAGCACCTGTTGGGCGAATTCATTGCCGGCTTCGGCTTTTTCCTGCACGTCATGGAAGGCGTCGAATATCAGCAAGGTATGCGAAAGCGCCTTGGCGGCAATCGGCGCCAGAGCCTTGTTATCGAGCAATTCGATCAGCGGCGCGATATTGTAGCCGCCCAGCATCGTGCCCAGCAGTTCGGTGGCCCTGGCGGCATCGAGTATCGGTGAGATCACTTCGCCTTTGGCGATAGCGGCCAGGAATCCAGCCTTGACGTAAGCGGCTTCATCAACACCGGGCGGCACGCGATTGGCCAGCAAATCGAGCAGAAACGCCTCTTCGCCTGCCGGCGGCTGCTTGATCAGCTCGACCAAACCGGCAACCTGCTCTGCATTCAACGGTTTCGGAACTATTCCTTCAGCTGCGCGTTCTTCTACATGTTTGCGGTATTGATCTAGCATGATGCTCCTTGTAAATAAATCAAAAAATCGGTAGAAAAGAAGCTTATTTTAACAGATTCTTGAAAGCGAGGCGTCGTGAAGACACTTTATTACAGCCATGCCGATTTCCTGCTTCACGACACTGGCATAAGCCATCCGGAAAGCGCCGACCGGCTCAGAAGCATAGCCGGTGTCCTGGACGCTCCAGAGTTCTCGGGTTTAATCAAAGCATCGCCGCCGCTTGGTACAGAGCAGCAGATCAGACTGATCCATACGCAAGCGCATATCGATAACGTGTTGAATGCCGTACCCCGGCATGGGCTGCACTATCTGGACTCCGACACGGTGCTTTCGCCCGGTTCGGGCAAAGCCGCCTTGCGGGCTGTGGGGGCCGTTTGCGATGCCGTCGACAAGATCCTGGCTGGCGAAGCCGACAACGCTTTTTGCGCGGTACGCCCTCCCGGCCATCATGCCGAAGCCGAGCGGGCCATGGGCTTCTGCCTATTCAACAATATCGCCATCGCCGCCGAATACGCCCGCACGCACCATCAGCTCAAGCGCATCGCCATCGTGGATTTTGACGTCCATCACGGCAACGGCACGCAGGCGGCTTTTTATGAGCAACCGGCTGTGCTTTATGCCTCCAGTCATGAAGTACCGCATTATCCCGGCACGGGCTATCCGAATGAAACCGGCGTCGGCAATATCATTAATGTGCCGCTGGCAGCCGGCGAGTCAGGCCTGGAGTTCAGGCAAAAATACAACAAAATCATTTTACCGGCGCTGAGAACCTTCAAGCCAGAGTTGCTGCTTGTTTCAGCCGGCTTTGACGCGCACAAGGACGATCCTTTGGCATCAATCAGGCTCGTTGAAGACGATTACCAATGGATTACTCAGGAACTGATGGAGATTGCCGGCATCTATTGCGGAGGCAGAATGATTTCAATACTGGAAGGCGGTTACAACCTGAAAGCCCTGGCCGCCAGTGTTGCCGTTCATGTCAAAACATTGTTGGCGCCCGAGGTACAAACCGGCAAATAAACACTCATTTTCACTGTTTTTCAGGGGGCAGGCATGACGACTCGGTATATTTATTCTTTTCACGAAGGTGACGGTAAAAATAAAGTGTTGTTAGGCGGCAAAGGTGCCAATCTTTGCGAAATGACCCAGATCGGCCTGAATGTGCCGCCCGGCTTTGTCATTACCACGGAAGCCTGCCTGGACTACCTGAAAAATCAACAGCTGCCCATCGGCTTGATGGATGAAGTCAAGCTGCAGATGCGCATAGTCGAGCAGACGACAGGCAAAGTATTCGGCGCACCGGTCAGACCGTTGCTGGTCTCGGTACGTTCCGGCTCGGCGCTATCGATGCCTGGCATGATGGATACGATCCTGAATCTGGGCTTGAATCAAATCACGTTGGAAGCGCTAATAGAAGAAACGCAAGACCCGCGCTTCGGCTTTGACGCCTACCGCCGCTTCATTCAGTTGTTCGGCAAAGTCGCCCTGGGCATCGCCGATGAAAAGTTCGACGTGCATTTCGAAAACATCAAACATCAGGCCGGTGTCAAGACAGACACCGATTTGGGCGCGGATGACCTGAAACAGACCTGCGAGCTGTTCTTACAGGTGGTGCGCAACGAAACCAGCCGGCCGTTTCCCGAAGACGTATATGAACAGCTGGAACTGTCCATTAAAGCCGTGTTCAATTCCTGGATGGGCAAACGCGCCGTCGATTACCGACGCGAATTCCGCATCACGCCGGCAATGGCTAACGGCACGGCCGTGAATGTTGTAGCGATGGTATTCGGCAACATGGGCAATGATAGCGCGACCGGTGTCGGCTTTACGCGCAATCCGGGCACCGGCGCCAATGAAATGTACGGCGAATACCTCGTCAATGCCCAGGGTGAGGACGTCGTGGCCGGCATCCGAACGCCTAAGCCAGTTCAGGAAATGGCTGTGGAAATGCCGGATATGTACCGGCAACTGGTTGAGCTGCGCGATAAGCTCGAGCGCCATTATCGGGAAGTTCAGGATTACGAGTACACGATTGAACGCGGCGTACTCTACTGCCTGCAAACCCGCAATGGCAAAATGAACGCTACGGCCATGGTCAAAACCTCCGTTGACTTGACCAATGAAGGACTGATCGATAAGGAACGGGCGCTGCTGCGCATCGATCCGGAGTTACTGGAACAATTGCTGCACCCGCAACTGGACCCGAATAATAAAATACCGCCATTGACACAGGGGCTGCCGGCCTCGCCGGGCGCCGCCTGCGGCAAATGCGTATTTGACGCCAATATCGCCGAAATGATGGGCCGCGCCGGCGAAAAAGTCATCCTGCTGCGCGAGGAAACCAAGCCTGAGGACATCCACGGCTTTTTTGCCGCCCAGGGCATACTGACCAGCCGGGGCGGCAAAACCTCCCACGCTGCGGTTGTCGCGCGCGGCATGGGCAAAGCCTGTGTGGCTGGCGCCGAAGATATCAGAATCGATGTCAAGTCACGCCAGGCCATCGTCGGCCATGTCCATATACAGGAAGGCGACATCATCACCATCGATGGCGGTTCCGGCCTGATCTATCTGGGTGAAATTCCGACGGTTACGCCCTCTGTTTCCGGCGATCTCCAGACTTTGTTAGCTTGGGCTGATCACTATGCAGAGTTGAAAGTATACGCCAATGTCGATACGCCGGCCGGCGCCCGATTGGCCATCGATTACGGTGCCGCCGGCATCGGCTTGTGCCGCACGGAGCGCATGTTCAATGCTAAGGACCGCTTGCCGCTGGTCATCGATATGATACTGGCCGACAACCAGAAAAGCCGCGAAGCCGCGTTGAAGAAACTGTTCCCGATACAGCGGGAGGATTTTATCCAGCTGTTTACGGTGATGTCGCCGCTCCCGGTCACGGTGCGTCTGCTCGATCCGCCCATGCATGAATTTCTGCCCGGCGAACAGCAGTTAAAAGATGAAATACAGGCACTCAAACAGTATGAAATTATTGCCAAAGGCCAGCGCGTCACGTTGGAAATGCTGGGCGAACATGAAGAACTGCCCGCGCCGTTCAATCTGCTGAACAAAGATGTCATTCGCAAAACCATCGCCAAGAAACAGCTGATGCTGAAAAAAGTCCGCGATCTGTACGAGGTCAATCCGATGCTCGGCCACCGCGGCGTGCGTTTGGGCATGTCGTATCCTGAAATTTACCGGATGCAGATCCGCTCCATCCTCGAGGCCGCTGCCCTCTGCATTCAGCAGGGATTAAGCATTGCGCCGGAAATCATGGTTCCGCAGGTTATTACTGCTCAGGAACTGAGACGGGTCAGAGAATATGTCATCGACATACAGCAGGAAATTGAGGCCTCTTATGGGCTCAAACTGAATTTCAAGTTCGGCACCATGATCGAGACGGTGCGCGCTTGTACGCGTGCCGGACAGCTGGCGGAAATCGCCGAATTCTTTTCGTTCGGCACCAATGACTTGACGCAGGCGACCTTCTCTTTCTCGCGCGAGGATGCCGAAAACAAGTTCCTGCCGCTTTATAACGAAGTGGGACTGCTTGAAGACAACCCTTTTGAAGTGCTGGATGTCAAAGGTGTCGGTCAACTCATGAAGATGACTGTGGAACTGGGCCGCAAGACCCGGCCCGATATCAAAATCGGCATCTGCGGGGAACAGGCCGGGCATCCGCAATCCATCCGTTTTTGCCACCACATCAAGCTGGACTATGTCTCCTGCTCGGCGCCGCGCATACCGGTGGCAAGGCTCGCCGCCGCACATGCCAAATTATTAGAGAATGACTATAGGGAGAATGAAGAGCCCTATGATTGATCGGCAATTGCTATTTTGAAGTCTTTATTACTTAAATCTATTGGATAAAGGCGACTAAAGTCGCCCCACACTCACTGGAAAAAATGAAACTTTTGGTTCAGGGCGTAAACCAGAGCCAGAATAATTATTTCCACAAAAATGAGCCCCCAGAAATAAAGTCCGAAAAGCACCATTTTTACTTGTATCTGCGGCTGTTCGGTGTGCCGTCTGACGAAAAAGACACCGCCGATGACGGCAATAATCACCATGACCACACCAATAATTGCAATATTCATCGTCAATCCCTGACCGGAGGCGGCGCCAAAACCACTCTCGAGCCGTTGGACTCGGCCGGACTGACAACGCCCGCCGCTTCCATCTCTTCGATCATGGAGGCGGCACGGTTATAGCCGACCTTGAAGCGCCGCTGCACACTGGAGATTGAAGCCTTTCGTGATTCAGTGACAAACTGCACGGCCTCGTCATACAGCGGATCGCCTTCCCCGCCGCCACCGCCACCGCCACCCATGCTGAAACCGTCGCCGGAATCGGATGATTCGCGCGTAATTTCATCAAGGTAATTTGCCGGGGCCGTTTTCTTCAGAAACTCGACAACCCGATGAACTTCATGGTCATCGACAAACGCGCCATGTGCGCGAACCGGAATGCTGGTGCCGGATGGCAAAAACAACATGTCGCCGTTGCCCAGCAACGCTTCAGCGCCACCCTGATCGAGAATCGTGCGCGAGTCGATCCTTGAAGAAACCTGGAATGAAATCCGCGTCGGCACGTTGGCCTTAATCAGGCCGGTCAGTACATCGACCGACGGGCGCTGGGTCGCCAGAATCAAATGAATGCCGGCCGCCCTGGCTTTCTGGGCCAGACGTGCGATCAACTCTTCGACCTTCTTGCCGACGATCATCATCATATCGGCCAGCTCGTCGATGACGATGACAATGCTCGGCAATGTCGTCAGAATCGGAAATTCTTCACCTTCTTCAAGCTCCCTAACCAGTTGGAACATCGGGTCCCTAATCGTTTCGCCCCTGGCTTCGGCATCCGTAATCAACTGGTTGAAGCCGGCCAGGTTTCTGACGCCCATCTTGGACATCAGCTTGTAGCGGCGCTCCATTTCGGCGACAGCCCAGCGCAAGGCATTGCTGGCTTCTTTCATGTCGGTCACGACCGGCGTCAGCAAATGGGGAATGCCTTCATAAACCGATAACTCCAGCATTTTGGGGTCGATCATGATCATGCGCACCTGCTCCGGCGTCGATTTATAGAGCAAGCTGAGGATCATGGTATTGATGGCGACCGATTTTCCCGAACCCGTCGTACCGGCCACCAGGGCATGCGGCATTTTGCCCAGGTCGGCGACGACCGGCGCACCGGAAATATCCTTGCCCATCGCCAACGTCAGCTGTGATTTCGATTTCTCAAAATTCTTTGAGGCCAGCAGCTCGCGCAGGCTTACCATTTCGCGTTCGCGATTCGGAATCTCAAGGCCGATAACCGACTTGCCCGGAATCACTTCGACAATACGCACACTGGTCACCGATAAGGCCCGCGCCAGATCCTTGGACAAACCGCTGATGCGGCTAACTTTAACGCCGGCGGCCGGCTGCAGTTCAAAGCGCGTGATCACGGGGCCGGGCAACACACCTACGACTTCCACAACGACATTAAAATCCTCAAGAATGCTCTCGACCAGCCGGGACATTTCTTCCAAGTCACTTTCGGAATACCCTTTAACATGCGTATCACGTTCATCCAGCAGCGTTAAAGGCGGTAATACACCCTCGCCCGCAATTGAAAAATCGGTGTTCTGTTGTTTTTTGGCTTTGCTTATTTTTTCAACTTTTTCAAAGATGGCGATTTCTGCCTTTTCAAGAATAGGCACCGTCTTTCCGACTGCCTTTTCAATAACGGGTACCGCTTCGATTGCAGGCAGCATTTTCGGCTTGGGCTTTTTCTTGACTTCGGATTTCTCGGCGGAAAATTCAGGCGCCTGAACCCGGACAGAAGGCTTGACAGATATCTCAATCCGGTTGAGAGGGCTCATCTGCCAGAGAGTCATGGTTTTAGCCCCTAAAAAACGGCAGAGGATGACTGTGGATTTACCGATCAAATCAAGCAACGTAATCCAGGATAGCCCTGTAAACAGCGTAACGCCGGCCAATAACACGACCAATAGAAACAAAGTCGTTCCTGAATTGCCGAATATTATCAACAAGGCGTCTCCGGTTTCCTGGCCTAAAATGCCTCCTGTGCTGCCCGGCAATTCAATCCTGACCCTTAACAAATGCAAATAAAATAAGGCCGCTCCAGAGACAATAGTGGCGATGAGACCTGACCAGCGCAGGGCTGTAATAACTTTGCCGTCTGTTGGCCTGCCCTGCCTGTAGATCAGATAACCATACCAGGAGATCATGGCTGGAAACAGGTAGGCCGTTAAACCAAAAATGCTGAGAGTAAAATCAGAAAGCCAGGCCCCGACGACACCGCAGGCGTTGGTAACTGTCTGTGCCGCGCCGCTATGCGACCAGCCGGCATCTTCATTGCTGAAAGTGATCAGCGAAATGAGAAGGAATAATGCGCCAGCTGAAAAACTCAGTAGAGCGACCTCGCGCAAACCCCGAAAAGTTTTTTCTTCCATCACAGCAGCCATGTCATAACTCGTCAGATAATAATTCCAATAAAACATTATTATAGGCGAATGATCACATATTTTACATTAGAAGTATACTCAATAACCGCCCGCCTGCTTTCTCTCTGAATGCTAGAGAATAAAGTTTACGAAATAGTATTTCGCCTTCATAATTTCTTGAAGATTTATCTATATTTGTCCTTTGGAGGATTTTTGATGAGCGACGTCAAACACTGTCGTCTTTTGATTCTTGGCTCCGGCCCTGCCGGATATACGGCTGCCATCTATGCTGCGCGCGCCAACCTGAATCCGGTTATCATCACTGGCATGCAACAAGGCGGTCAGTTAACCACTACCACAGAAGTTGATAACTGGCCCGGCGATGTTGAAGGCCTGCAAGGCCCGGCTCTGATGGAGAGAATGCTTAAGCATGCAGAGCGATTCAATACCGAGATTATTTTTGACCATATCCATACGGCCGACTTGTCAGCCCGCCCTTTCAAACTGGCCGGCGATGCCGGCAGATATACCTGCGATGCGCTGATAATCGCTACCGGCGCCTCAGCGCGTTATTTGGGGCTGGAATCGGAAGAAGCCTTTAAAGGCAAAGGCGTTTCGGCCTGCGCGACCTGTGACGGATTCTTCTACAGAAATAAACCGGTCGCGGTTATCGGCGGCGGCAATACTGCCGTTGAAGAGGCGTTGTATTTAGCGAATATCGCTTCGAAAGTCACCGTCATCCACCGCCGCGATAAGTTCCGTTCCGAAAAAATCCTGTCCAGCAAATTGCTTGAAAAAGCCGAAAACGGCAATGTAGCCATCGAGTGGAACCATACGCTGGATGAAGTTTTGGGCGACGATATGGGCGTTACCGGCGTCAGAATCAAAAATACCCACAACGGCTCAACCAAAGAACTGGATGTGCACGGTGTTTTCATCGCGATCGGCCATACGCCCAATACGAGCATTTTCGAGGGTCAACTTGACATGGAGAATGGCTACATTAAAGTGAAAAGCGGCATTCATGGCAATGCCACGGCTACAAGTGTCGAAGGCGTATTTGCGGCGGGTGACGTCATGGATTCCGTTTATAAACAGGCAATCACTTCAGCCGGAACGGGCTGCATGGCCGCTCTCGATGCAGAAAAATTCCTGGATGAACTAGCATAGGAGATATGCAAAAACGCGAAGGCACCCAGGCGAAAACTCCCGCCTGGTGCCTTCTGTCCGCATTATGCAACTGACAATTCTAGATCCGAATAATCCGTATGAAGACTTCCCGTCATTGAGCCAGGCACTACGGGATCCCGATGGTTTGCTTGCGGTAGGCGGCTGCCTGTCAAAAACACGACTGCTCAAAGCTTATCGAAACGGAATCTTTCCCTGGTATAACCCTGAAGATCCTATACTCTGGTGGTCGCCAGACCCTCGACTGGTCTTATTCCCAGACAAGCTGATCGTTTCCCGCAGCTTGCGCAAGACTTTGCGGCAAAACAAGTTCTCGGTAACTTTCGACCTGGCTTTTGATAAAGTCATCAATGCCTGCGCGGCGCTCCGGAAAGACAGTTCGGGCACCTGGATAACGGATGAAATAACCGAGGCTTACAGCGAACTGCACCGGCTCGGCTTTGCTCACTCTGTAGAGGCCTGGTTTAATGGCTCGCTGGTCGGCGGATTATATGGCATTGCCCTGGGTCAGGTTTTTTTTGGCGAATCCATGTTTCATACCATGACTGATGCCTCCAAGGTAGCTTTTGTCAGTTTGGTCGAACAGCTTAAATTATGGGATTATCAGCTAATAGACTGCCAGGTGCATACCCGCCACCTGGAAAGCCTGGGCGCCCAGGAAATTGACCGAGCTTATTTTGTAGAGTTGCTTAATCAATATTGCGATACTGCCGCCAATAAATCCGCCTGGAAACTTTGATGACAACAATTTCTATCCCGCTATTTCTGACTCAGGAATATGACTGCAGTTATCTGGATGGGGAGCAGGCGCAGTCCGCGTTCGTGCACCCGACATTTCAATTGACTACGCCTATCTATTCATTACTGATAGAGCAAGGCTTTCGCCGTAGCGGTGATCAGATCTATATTCCTAAATGCCTTCAATGCTCTGCCTGTATCCCGGCAAGGCTGGCGGTCAACCAATTCAAGGCCAACAGGGCCCAGAAGCGCTGCCTGAAAAAGAACAGCCAGACTCAAGTTACGGTTAAACCGCCTGTTTTTGAACAACAGCATTACGATATGTATATGCACTATCAGAAAATGAGGCACGATGATAGCTCCATGGCGCATTCCAGTCCCGATGAGTACCTCAGTTTTCTGAGCAGTTCGTGGTGCGATACTCGTTTCGTGGAATTTTCGATCAATAACCGGCTGGCTGGCATAGCGGTAGTTGATTACCTTGATAATGCCTTATCGGCTGTTTATACATTTTTTGATCCCGAACTTTCAAGTTACAGCCTCGGCGTTTACGCCGTGTTATGGCAGATCGAGCAGGCCAGACGCCAACAGCGGGAATATTTATACCTGGGCTTCTGGATAAAAGACTGTAAAAAAATGTCTTACAAGAGTGAATATCAGCCTTTACAGTTATTTAGTAAAAATTGTTGGACTGAATTATCCCTTTAGACAAATAAAGCCCCATTTCGATATACACGTTTGTTGTTAAAAACAAGCTTATGTTATCATTGGCGGCTTTATATTACCTGGACCAAAACAGATGGCAAAAGAAGATCAAATCGAAATGGAAGGCAAAGTGATTGACACCCTTCCGAATACCATGTTCCGCGTTGAACTCGAAAACGGTCACATTGTGACAGCGCATATTTCCGGAAAAATGCGCAAACATTACATCCGCATCCTCACCGGAGATAAAGTCAAGGTTGAAATGACGCCTTATGACTTAACCAAGGGCCGCATCACATTCCGCATGCGCTAATTCCATTGTTCATGGGACAGCGCATGCTTCCTGATTTATTAGCTGTTTTCCGGCACACTTAGCTCTCTGCTTTCTATAGCAAAGGCAAGCTCATTGTTTTCCACGTAAATCCGCACATCGCCTCCGTGCGCCAACTTGCCGAATAGCAAATCATTAGCAAGAGGTTTCTTGATTTTTTCCTGAATCAAGCGCGCCATAGGTCTCGCTCCCATTTTGGGATCACAGCCGTTTTCAGCCAGCCACAACCGGGCATCGGGCTCCAGCGTCAGCGTTACATGCTTTTCTGCAAGCAAGGCTTCGAGTTCAAAGATGAACTTGTCGACCACATGCCCGACAACTGAGATATCCAGCGGTTTAAACTGGATGATGGCGTCCAGACGGTTGCGGAACTCAGGCGAGAAGCCTTTTTCGATCACTTTCAAGCTGTCGCTGGCATGATCCTGCTGGGTGAAGCCGATGGAGGCGCGACTGCCCTCTTCCGCTCCGGCATTCGTAGTCATGACCAGGATGATGTTGCGAAAATCGGCTTTGCGTCCGTTATTATCGGTTAATGAACCGTGATCCATGACTTGCAGCAGCAGATTGAACACGTCCGGATGGGCTTTTTCCAACTCATCAAGCAGCAATACGGCATGCGGATGCTTGGTCACCTGCTCGGTCAGCAAACCGCCCTGATCGAAGCCTACATAACCGGGAGGCGCACCGATCAATCTGGAAACCGTATGACGTTCCATGTACTCGGACATGTCGAAACGGATCAGCTCGACGCCCAACACTTTGGCCAGTTGCCGCGTCACTTCGGTTTTACCTACGCCCGTAGGCCCTGCAAACAGGAAGGCGCCAATGGTTTTTTGCGATTCACGCAAACCTGCGCGAGATAATTTTATCGCCGAAGCCAATGCCGAGATTGCCTCGTCCTGGCCGAAAACCAGCATTTTCAGGTTTTTCTCCAGATTTGCCAGCTTATCTATATCGCTGGAAGAAACGGATTTCGCAGGAACTCTGGCTATTTTTGAAACAATTTCTTCAATTTCAGCGACATCAATAACCTCTTTGCGATCAGTCTCGGTCATCATACGCTGTCTTGCACCCGCTTCATCAATGACATCGATGGCTTTATCGGGCAAATGCCGGTCCGTGATATAGCGATCCGATAATTCCGCTGCCAGACGCAAGGCCTCAGCGGAATATTTCACCTCGTGATGCTCCTCAAAGCGGGACTTAAGTCCTTTCAGAATAAGGATAGTGTCCTCAACAGAAGGTTCGGCAATATCGACTTTCTGAAATCTGCGCGCCAGTGCATGATCTTTTTCAAAAATGCCTCGGTATTCTTGATAAGTGGTAGACCCGATACAGCGCAACTGGCCGGAAGCCAGCACTGGCTTGATCAGATTGGAAGCATCCATGACGCCGCCCGAAGCAGATCCTGCCCCAATAATGGTATGAATCTCGTCAATGAACAAAATCGAATCAGGCTCTTTCTTTAACTGACTGACCAAAGCTTTGAGGCGTTTTTCAAAATCGCCCCTGTATTTGGTGCCGGCAACCAGAGCTCCCAAATCCAGCGCGTAAATGGTACTGTTCAGCAGAACCTCAGGGACATTCTCCTCGACAATTCTTTTCGCAAGACCTTCCGCGATGGCCGTTTTACCAACACCCGCCTCGCCTACCAGTAAAGGATTATTTTTACGGCGGCGGCAAAGTATCTGAATGGTTCTTTCAACCTCAAGCTCTCGCCCAATCAACGGATCTATCCGGCCTCTCAGAGCCTCTTCATTGAGATTGACGGCATATTTGTCCAGCGGACTACCTGAAGCGTCAGGATCAGAACTGCCAACCTCCGATGTCCGCTCATCGGGAGAATCTTTCTCCTGATCCACTTTTGAAATGCCATGAGCCAGATAATTGACCACATCCAGGCGGGATATGTCCTGTTTGTTCAGCAGATAAACCGCATGAGAATCCTGTTCGCTGAACAGGGCTACAAACAAATTGGCTCCGGAAACTTCTTTCTTATCCGATGCCTGCACATGAAAAACCGCGCGCTGCAGGACTCGTTGAAATCCCAAAGTAGGCTGAGTTTCCCGTTGCACGCCTTCCGGAATCAACGACATAGTCTCATCAATGAATTGGGTCAACTGCGCGCGCAGCAACTTGATATCACATCCACATGCTCTCAGAATAGGTTCTGCGGAAGCGTTATCGAGTAGCACCAGCAGCAAATGCTCAACCGTGATAAATTCATGTCGCTTTTCATGCGCAGTTTTAAAAGCATGATTCAATGTAATTTCAAGTTCTTTACTTAACATAATTTATCTCTCCAACCTATGCTTCTTCCATTGAACACAATAATGGATGATGATGTTCACGTGAATATTCGTTGACTATATACACCTTGGTTTCAGCAACATCTTTAGAATACGTGCCACACACACCTACACCCTGCGTATGCACTTGCAACATCACCTGCGTCGCTTTTTCTTCAGACATAGCAAAAAAATCCATTAGAATCTCAATTACAAAGTCCATCGGTGTAAAATCGTCATTTAACAGGATAACTTTGTATAAAGGTGGCCGTTTTAACTTGGGCTTGGCTTCCTGAACAACCAAACCGTCATCGTTATCTTTAGATGGATCAAAATCAGACATATCAACGAAAATAATAAAAGTATTTTAAGAGCTTAACCATAGTGCCAATATCAGTAAATTTCAACTCTAAACATAACAAAATACATCCGTTCTTTCCGACTAGCGAAAAGTTTATTCTCAAGCATTAACCGATATCTCCGGGAAACGCTTGCGACACCCGTTTGACTTATTTCATCAGTAGAGTTCAAAAATCTTTACAAACATAATATAGCCAAATCAAGTAAAATAGCATTTTTTACAGCTGGAATTCATCGATGGTTTGGAAACCACACGTCACAGTTGCTGCCGTGATTGAACAGAACAATCGTTTTTTAATTGTTGAAGAAGAAACCTCCAATGGCATTCAATTCAATCAGCCTGCGGGCCATCTTGAAAAGGGAGAGGATTTGATCACGGCCGTCAAACGTGAAGTTCATGAAGAAACTGCCTGGTTTTTTGAGCCCGAACACATCGTAGCGATTCAACTTTGGCGAAAGAACCCGGAATTTCCAAGTTTCATCAGAATCTGCTTTTCAGGACTATGCCATTCGCACAACCCAAGCCAGAAACTGGATGACGGCATTATTGGCACCCATTGGCTGACCCGCGACGAAATAGCCGCCAGAGAGCATCGTTTGCGCAGCCCTTTGGTGCTTATCAGCGTGGATGAATACCTTAGCGGGCAGCGTCACTCCTTATCATTACTACAATCATTTCTCGATCTTGATCATGCGTAAAAACATAATCGTCGGCATGTCCGGCGGTGTCGATTCATCCGTAACAGCGTTACAACTTCTGGAACAAGGCCATCAGGTAACCGGTTTATTCATGAAAAACTGGGAAGAAGATGACGGCACCGAATACTGCACAGCCATGCAGGACCTCGCTGACGCGCAACAGGTCTGCGACAAGCTGGGCATTGAATTAAAAACCATCAATTTTGCCGCCGAATACTGGGATGAAGTGTTTGAAGTCTTTCTGTCCGAATTCCAGGCAGGCCGCACGCCCAACCCGGATATCCTCTGCAACAAACACGTCAAATTTAAAGCTTTCCTGAATTATGCGATCGAGGATCTGGGTGCCGAATACATTGCCACGGGACACTATGCCCGCGTCAGCGAAAAAAACGGCGAATACTTTCTTTTGAAAGGACTCGATCCCGGCAAAGAGCAAAGTTATTTTCTTTATACGCTGGGGCAAAAACAGCTGTCGCGCACCTTGTTTCCGATCGGTCATCTGCACAAAACCGAAATCCGGGCCATGGCCAAAAAGGCCGGTTTCGCCAATCACAAGAAAAAAGACAGCACCGGCATCTGCTTCATTGGCGAACGCAAATTCAAGGAGTTCCTGCAACGGTATCTGCCGACCCAGCCCGGTGAAATGCGCACGCCGGAAGGCCAATATATCGGCCGGCATCAAGGTTTGATGTATTACACCCTCGGGCAACGCCAAGGCCTTGGCATAGGCGGCGTTAAAGACGCGCCGGACGAACCGTGGTATGTACTCGAAAAAGACCTTGAAAACAATGTTCTTGTCGTTGGCCAGGGTCACGATCATCCATTGATGCTGCACAATGTGCTGGAAGCCAGCCAATTGGACTGGTGCAGCAACAAGCCATTGACTCAGCCGATACGCTGCAGCGCCAAAACGCGCTACCGGCAGCCGGACCAGTCTTGCCGCCTGGAGCCTATCGGCAACGACCGCTGCAAAGCGGTTTTCGACCAGCCTCAGCGAGCCATTACACCAGGCCAGTCCGTCGTTTTTTATGACGGGGAAATCTGCCTCGGCGGCGGCATTATTGAATCCAAAGCCAATGAATAATATCTAAAGTTTATTCAATGCGAAGCTATGCTGCCATCAGGCATCGGTATGGCTTCGTCGTGACAAAATATCAAAAACATTCGGACAAACTCATGACTAATTTTGCTCTTACCGCTATTTCTCCCATTGACGGCCGCTATGCCGATAAAGTGCAAGAATTAAGGCCTATTTTCAGCGAATACGGCCTGATTCGTTTTCGCGTGCAGGTTGAAGTGCGCTGGCTGCAGACACTGGCCGCCCATCCGCAGATTAACGAAGTCAGCCCGCTGAGCGATTCCGCCAACCAGTTATTGAACAGCATCGTTGATAACTTTTCGGAAGCCGATGCGCAGCGCGTTAAAGACATCGAGAAAACCACCAATCATGATGTCAAAGCGGTTGAGTACTTGCTGAAAGAAAAAATATCCGGCCACGCTGAGTTGGAAAAAGTCAGTGAGTTCATTCATTTTGCCTGTACTTCAGAAGACATCAACAACCTGTCTTACGCACTGATGCTGAAAGAAGGCCGTGTAGTCATCGCCAAGCAAATCACTGACTGCATTAATGCGATCAAAGCTATCGCCGTGGAAACGGCCGGCCAGCCCATGCTGTCGCGTACTCATGGCCAATCCGCCAGCCCGACCACGACCGGCAAGGAATTCGCCAACGTGGCCGCGCGCATGCTGCGCCAGAAAGAGCAACTAGAAGCTGTTGCCTTATTAGGCAAAATCAACGGCGCCGTCGGCAATTACAATGCCCATGCCGTGGCTTATCCTGATGTGGATTGGGCTGAATTTTCCAAGAACTTCGTCGAATCCTTAGGGCTGCAATGGAATCCGTATACGATCCAGATCGAGCCGCACGATTATATTGCCGAATTTTTCCACGCGCTGTCGCGTTTCAATACGATTCTGCTCGACTTCGACCGTGATGTCTGGGGTTATATTTCGTTGGGTTATTTCCGCCAAAGAACGATTGCCGGCGAAATCGGCTCATCGACAATGCCCCACAAAGTCAACCCGATCGATTTTGAGAATTCGGAAGGCAATTTAGGCATTGCCAATGCCCTGTTCTCGTTTTTGGCCGAAAAATTGCCGGTTTCCCGCTGGCAGCGCGATTTGACCGACTCAACCGTACTCAGAAATATCGGCGTCGGCATCGCTCACACCAGCATCGCCATACAGGCCAGCTTGAAAGGCATCTCCAAGCTGCAGATCAATGTCGAAGCCATTGAAGCCGACCTGAATGCCAACTGGGAGGTGCTGGCCGAACCGATTCAAACCGTCATGCGTCGTTACGGCATTGAAAAACCTTATGAAAAATTAAAAGAACTGACCCGCGGCCAACGCATTACGCCAGAGCAGCTTCGAACCTTCATTGAAAGCCTGGACATACCGGCTGAAGCCAAGGCAGCCTTGCTGGAATTAACGCCGCGCAATTACACCGGCTATGCTGAAAAACTGGCCAGAAACATTTAATGATCAATTTTGTGAGGCGGCTCACAGCATAATTCAATAATTTTCGAGATAATCGAACGCGATTGTCACACAGGTTAACTTTCTCCCTTGTTAGGCTAACTCGACAATCAGACTTCCTGGCTGTGTCGCCGCTCCTGGCACAGCCCTCTTTTATTCCCGGCAAGACAACCACGGCTTTCCCGCATTAAAATAGCACGCAGTTATTACTCATACTGGCCTGCCGTGCTCAATATCATCTGGATTTTCTTTTTCGTCGCCGCGTTTTTCACTGCGCTGTTTAAACTGCTGTTCCTGGGGGATCAACAGGTTTTTGCGCAAATCATGACCGCGATGTTCAGCCTATCGAAATCGGCATTTGAAATCTCCATAGGCCTTACCGGCGTCCTGGCCTTATGGCTGGGCATAATGCGCATCGGCGAACGCAGCGGATTCATCCAGTTAATGACGCAAGGACTGACGCCGCTATTCAGCCGTTTGATGCCCGACATCCCGAAAGACCATCCTGCGCTGGGCGCCATCGTCATGAATATCTCGGCCAATGCGCTGGGGCTGGATAACGCCGCTACACCGATGGGCATCAAAGCCATGAAGGAACTGCAAACGCTGAATCCGCATCCCGACACGGCCAGCGATGCGCAAATACTGTTTCTGGTTATCAATACCGCGGGGGTCACGCTGTTTCCGGTCACGATTTTCACTTATCGCGCGCAATTGGGCGCCGTTAATCCGACCGACGTTTTTATTCCCATTTTACTAGCGACTTATATGTCAACACTGGGTGGCCTGCTTGCCGTGGCATTCGTGCAGAAAATCAATCTGCTCGATAAAGTCGTCATGGCTTACCTGGGCGGTTTCACCTTGCTTGTAGCCGGCATCATCAGTTATTTTTCAAGCCTGCCCCAGCAGCAGATGCTCGAGCAATCAGCCTTGATGAGCAATGTCATTCTGTACACGCTGGTTGTCGTATTTATTTTCGGCGCGATCCATAAAGGCATCAATGCCTACGAAGCTTTTATCGACGGCGCCAAAGAAGGCTTTCAGACTGCGATCACCATCATTCCCTACCTGGTCGCCATGCTGGTCGCCATTGGCGTATTCAGGGCCAGCGGCGCTTTGGACTTGCTGGCAGACCTGGCGCGCTATCTGGCCTCTTTATTCATGATCGACGACCGTTTTATCGATGCGCTGCCCACTGCGCTGATGAAACCGTTCAGCGGCAGCGGCGCCCGGGCCATGATGATCGATACGATGAAAACGATGGGCGCCGATTCGTTTGCCGGCCGTCTGTCATCGATCGTACAAGGCAGCACGGAAACGACCTTTTATGTGCTGGCCATTTATTTCGGCGCAGTCGGCATCAAAAATATCCGTCATGCCGCCGCTTGTGGGATAATAGCCGATTTTGCGGGCATTATGGCCGCCATTTTTGTTGCCTATTGGTTCTTTGGCTGATTTTATGAATATCCACCTCAAAACGCTCGGTTGTCGTCTTAACGAAGCGGAACTGGAAACTTGGGCTCAGGCTTTTCAAAAAGCCGGCCATCAGATAACGCGGCAGGCGGAAGCCGCCAATCTGGTCGTCATCAACTCCTGCGCCGTGACGCAGGACGCCGCCAGAAAATCGCGCCAGCTGATTAAACGCATACACAGGGACAATCCGGCAGCCAAACTGGTCGTCAGCGGCTGCTACGCCACTTTGAACGAAGATGAAGCGGCGCAGTTAATGGGCGTCGACCTGGTCGTCAGCAACAAGGATAAGGATCGGCTGGTCGAAAAAACCTTGACCGCGCTCAACATGGACAGCATGCCGGCCATGTCGACGGAGCCGGGAGAGATTTCCCTGTTCACGCGCGGCCGGCAGCGCGCCTTTGTCAAGGTTCAGGACGGCTGCCGCTACCGCTGCACGTTCTGCATCGTGACTGTCGCGCGCGGCGTCGAGCGTAGCCGGCCTGTCGCGGACGTGATCGGCGAAATCAACGCGCTGCACAGCCAGAACATCGACGAAGTCATCCTGACCGGCGTCCATCTGGGCGGCTACGGCAGCGATCTGGGCAACAATCTGTCAGAGCTGATAAAAGCCATCCTGGCCGAAACGGCTATCCCTCGCTTGCGATTAGGCTCTCTGGAACCGTGGGAATTGTCGGATGATTTCTATGCGCTGTTCGATAATCCGCGTTTGATGCCGCACTTGCATCTGCCCTTGCAGAGCGGTTCGGATCCGGTGCTCAGACGCATGGCGCGGCGCTGCAAAACCGACGAGTTTTCCGCCATCGTGAACCGGTTGCGCGCGCGAATACCGCACTTCAACATCACGACCGATATCATCGTCGGCTTTCCCGGCGAAACCGAACAGGAATGGCAGGACAGCTTCGATTTCATCAAGCAGACCGGTTTCGGCCATATCCATATCTTCACGTATTCGCCGCGCGAAGGCACGAAAGCTGCTACACTGCCCGATCAACTGTCTAATGAAGTCAAAAAGCAGCGCAGCCAACAGCTTCATGAATTGGCCGACAGTATGAAGCGACAGTTTTTTGAAGCCAATGTCGGCCATTCGTTTCCGGTGCTATGGGAAGGCTATAGCGAAGAACTCGACGCCGGCAAAAAAAGGGTGTTTGGCTATACGCCCAATTATCTGCGCGTAGGCTGCGTAATCAATCAGGACGAATCGCTTGAGAATCAAATTATTAAAGCCAGATTGACAGCGGTTGCCGAAAATTATCTTGCTGCCCAACTTGCCGAATAATTGCTTGAACAAGCGTGAATACAGCTTGAGCCGCCTTAATCCGGGAGTTTAGCTTTAAGTTAAAATAAGATATCATTTATTTATAGCTCAACATGCAGCGGTATTAGATCCTGCTCTACTGATTTTAGCACCTTGGGGACATCAATGAAGGGAGGCTTTCAATTGCTTCTCAATCCTTTAGCAAAAAAGTTGTTGTGGCTGACTAACAAGACCAGTTTAGACATTAATTATTTAGTGATGGTGGAAAAAACCATCTGTGAGAGGTTTTAATGAGTGGATTGAGCCCAGAAAGTTTGGGATTGAAGAGCGTTGGTACCGTTTATCGTAATCTCAGCTATGCTGATTTGCATGCCCACGAAGTCGATAAAAACGAGGGTAAGGAATCAAGCAATGGGACTATGATGGTCGATACCGGCAAATTTACCGGACGCTCGCCAAAAGACAAGTATTTTGTCCAACAACTTCCCTCCAGCGAACATATCGCCTGGGGCAAAATCAATCAGCCTGTTTCGGCCGAGGTTTTTGATGAACTCTATGCGGACGTCATCGATTATCTTTCCGGCAAGGATATTTATGTAACCGACGGTTACAGCGGCGCCAATGAGCACTCGCGCAAATCCGTGCGTTTCATTACCGAATTCGCTTGGCAGTCGCATTTTGTCAAAAACATGTTCATCCGCCCCGACGAATCGGAACTCGAGCATTTCGCGCCCGATTTTTGCGTCTATAACGCCAGCAACATGACTAATGAAAAATGGCAGAAGCATGGCCTCAATTCTGAAGTCTTCTGCATTTTCAACATCGAAAAGAACATTGCCATCATCGGCGGCACCTGGTACGGCGGCGAGATGAAAAAAGGCATCTTCACCATGATGAACTATTGGCTGCCGCTGAACGGCATCCTGTCGATGCATTGCAGCGCCAATGTCGGCAAAGGCGGCGATGTGGCTTTATTCTTTGGTTTGTCAGGCACCGGCAAGACCACTTTATCGACCGATGCTGCACGCAAGCTGATCGGCGACGACGAACACGGCTGGAGCGATGAAGGCATTTTCAACTTCGAAGGCGGCTGCTACGCCAAATGCATCGGCCTGTCTCCGGAAAACGAACCGGAAATTTACGCTGCCATCAAGCCCAAGGCCTTGCTCGAAAACGTCGTGTATGACGAAGACGGCGTGGTTGATTTCTTCGACAGCTCCAAAACGGAAAACACGCGCGTCTCCTACCCTATCGAGCATATCGAAAACCATGAGCCGACGCTCAGGGCGGGCCTGCCGAAAAATATCATTTTCCTGAGCTGCGACGCATTCGGCGTTCTGCCGCCCGTATCCCGCCTGACTAAAGACCAGGCCATGTACTACTTCCTGTCCGGCTATACAGCCAAGGTTGCAGGCACCGAGCGCGGCATTATCGAACCTCAGGCCACTTTTTCTGCCTGTTTTGGCGAGGCCTTTCTGCCGTTGCACCCGACTGTCTATGCCAAACTGCTCGGCGAAAAAATGGAAAAGCACGGCGTCAATGCCTATCTGGTCAATACCGGCTGGAGCGGCGGCGGTTACGGGATCGGCAAGCGCATGAGCATTAAAGCAACCCGTGCCTGTATCAATGCGATCTTGGATGGCAGCATCAACAATGCCGAGTTTAACAAGATCCCTTACTTCGGCCTGTTCATTCCCAAGGAATTGCCGGGCGTCGATGATGCCCGACTCAACCCGCGCGATGCCTGGGCTGATAAAGGGGCTTTCGATGCGACTTCAGCAAAACTGGCTGGCATGTTCATCGAAAACTTCAAAAAATACATCAGCGCCGGTGATGATTTCGACTTCACCAAAGCCGGTCCGCACATCTGATAGAGCTGCATTAAACTTTTAAAGCCGGGGCGATCTCATCGCCCCGGCTTTGACGCAAAAACAGCTTAATGGCCGAAATGATTTTTATAATCCTCCATGGCCTTTCTGATCACCTCTTGCGCTTCGTCCCGTCCATAAATATTGACTATCTCGCTGACGCTGTCTTCATCAGGAAGATTTTTGTACGTCAGAAAATAATGCTTCAGGCGATTGATATAAGATTCGGGGCAATCCGATACATCACGCCACTGCCTATAAAACTCATCATCTTCCATAACTGCGATGATCTTGTCGTCGGCTTCGCCTTTATCGAGCAAGCGAAATCCGCCGATAGGAATGGCCGGCACAAGAATGTCGCCATGCGTTATCGTACGCTCACTGAACACGCAAATATCCAATGGATCGCCATCACCTTTAATGACCGTTTTACCGGATTTTAATCCTGCGAACTCGGCAATTTTTTCGGCACAGAAAGTCTGTGGAATAAAGCCGTATAGCGTCGGCACCGTATTGGAAAACTTCTGCGGCCGGTCGATTTTAAGATAACCGCTGGCCTTGTCGATTTCATACTTGACCATATCGGTCGGCACTATTTCGATAAATGCCGTCACAGTGGTCGGCGCATTATCGCCAGGACTAATGCCATGCCAGGGATGTGCTTTGTATTTGCTGTTCATGATCAACCTCGTGCTTTTAACCCTGTTTGACATCATGAAGATAAATAGTTGCACCAATGACGGCAGCCGGCGCCACGACAATGTTCAATAACGGCAACGTCAATCCTGCCATGGTCAATCCGCCGAAACTCAAGGCGCCCAAACGCATCTCTTTAGCCAGCCGTTTCTGTTCCGAAAACAGCACGCCTTCGTTTTCAAGCGGGTAAGCCATGTATTCGAGCGCCATGGCCCAGGCGCCGAACAAGGCCCATAGAAAGGGCGCGATCACATTGAGGCCGGGAATAATGGACAACAGCAGTAACGGCAAAGCCCGCGCAACAAGATACCCGAAGCGTTTGACTTCAGCAGCCATGACTTTGGTCAAAGGCTGTTCTGCAACGGCGCCGTTTTTCCCGGTGACGATAGCCAAGGTTTTTGCCGCCAGTCTGCCATAGAATGGCGCCGCTATCAGATTCGCCAGTATCGTGAAGGTAAAAAAGCCAACGATAAAAAAGCTGATAAAAAACAGAGGCCACAAGATCCAGCTCAACCATTGCAGCCAACCGGGAATAAACTGCTCGATCAGACTGTCGACGTAAAAATAGCCCAACGTCAACATCACGCTGTACAGCACCAGGTTGATCAGGACCGGAATGATCAGAAAGGCGCGCAATTGAGGACTGGCCAATAATCCCAATCCTCTGAAAAAATAGCTGACTGCCAATGCCGGGTTATTGCCTTTTTTATTGATCTGCATGTTTTAGACTCCCTACCCCATGTTCAGACGGATTCAATACTACGCCTTTCTCGGTCACGATCGCTGAAATCAATTCAGCCGGCGTTACGTCGAATACCGGATTCCAGGCGCTGACCAGAGAATCCTCCTTGATGTAGCAAGATGCCAGCAATTCGTTTGGATTGCGCTGTTCGATCTCTATGCTGCTGCCGTCTTTGATGTCCCAGTCTATCGTCGAAGTCGGCGCCGCCACCATGAGTTTGACGCCATGCTGCTTGGCCAGCACAGCCAATGAATAAGTGCCGATTTTGTTGGCCGCATCGCCGTTGGCGGCAATACGATCAGCACCCACGACTATCCAGTCGATCGCGCCGGATTTCATGAGCCAGGCTGCTGCCGAATCAGCGATTAGCGTTGCCGGTATGCCATCCTGCGCCAGTTCCCAGACGGTCAGGCGCGCACCCTGCAGCCAAGGCCGGGTCTCGCCGGCATAGACATTGACCGGCTGACGTCGATAGACGCTGCGGATAACCCCAAGCGCTGTGCCATAGCCGCCTGTCGCCAGCGCGCCGGCATTGCAGTGCGTCATGATGCCTTTGGCGCCGGCCAGAATGTCAGCCCCCAATTCGCCCATGGCGTGATTGGCGGCGATATCGTCCGCATGAATTTTCTCGGCACAGATCAGCGCAGCCGCCAAAGGATCACCCTGTGCCTGATTCAATGCCGATTTCATCTGATCCAGCGCCCAGAACAGATTGACGGCCGTCGGCCTGGAATGCGCCAGCCTGTCGATATCGGCCGCCACCTGCTGCCGCCACTGGTCCGATCCGGCCGAATAATGCCGCATGACAGACAGCACGACCCCGTAAGCCGCCGCAATGCCGATCGCCGGCGCCCCGCGCACACGCATGGAAGCAATGGCTTCCGTCACGCCGGCGGCATCGCTGTATTCGTCATAAACGATGGTTTCGGGGAGTTGTCGTTGATCCAATACTTTTAAAGCAGCGCCTGTCCATTGCAGGGCTTGTATAGCCAATTTACTCTGTCTTGTCATTATTTATCAAAAATTAAGTTAAAAAAGTTATAATTCCGCGTCTAAATAACAGGAATACCTATGATAGTCGATACAGTGATCCACGCGCGCTGGATTATACCCGTTGAACCGGAATCCGTAACTACGGCTCCCTCCGTATATGAATACCATGCTCTGGTTATCGATGGCGGCCGGATTATCGATCTGTTGCCGTCGGATATAGCCCGGCAAAAGTACCAAGGTACGACAACGGAAAACCTGGAAAGTCACGCCTTGCTGCCCGGTTTCGTCAACAGCCATACGCATGCGGCCATGACGTTGCTGCGCGGCATCGCCGACGACCTGCATCTGATGGATTGGCTGCAAAATCATATTTGGCCTCTGGAACAGAAATGGATGAGCGAAGCGTTTGTGCGCGATGGCACCGATCTGGCCATTGCCGAAATGATTCTGGGCGGCACGACCTGCTTCAATGACATGTATTTCTTTCCCGAGATCACAGCACAGCAGGCCCTGCACCATGGCATACGCGCCAGCGTCGGCCTGATCGTGATCGATTTTCCGTCAGTCTGGGCCGAAAACAGTGAAGCCTACATCGAAAAAGGCCTGGCCCTGCACGATCAACTCAGCCATCATCCGCTGATCTCGACGCCGTTCGCTCCGCATGCGCCGTATACGGTCTCGGATGAGCCGTTGAGCAAAGTCAGAACGTTTGCCGACGAATTGGAACTGCCCGTGCATATGCATGTGCACGAAACCCTGCATGAAGTCGAACAGGCAAAGCATGAAACCGGACAGCGCCCGTTGCAGCGATTGCATGAACTGGGCCTGCTCAGTCCGTCATTCATAGCCGTCCACATGACCCAGTTGACCGATGACGAAATCGAACTGGTTGCCGAAACCGGTGCGCATATCGTGCACTGCCCCGAATCGAACCTGAAGCTGGCCAGCGGCTTCAGCCCGGTTGCCAAATGCCTGGCGGCGGGCATCAATGTCGCCCTGGGCACCGATGGTGCGGCCAGTAATAATGACCTGGACATGCTCGGGGAAATGCGCACCGCCGCGCTGCTCGGCAAGGCCGTTGCCGGCGATGCCAGCGCCATACCCGCCATGACCGCTTTGCGCATGGCTACCATCAACGGCGCCAAAGCGCTGGGCCTGGATCAGGAAATTGGCTCGCTCAGCATCGGCAAATCCGCCGATGTAATTGCCATCGATCTGTCGCAACTGGAAACCCAGCCCCTGTATTGTCCGGTTTCACAGATCGTCTATGCCGCCAGCCGCCAGCAAGTTACCGATGTCTGGGTAGCGGGCAAACGCCTGTTGAAACAACGCAATCTAACCACGATCGATATGACGGATTTAAAACAGAAGCTCGGCGAATGGCGGCAACGCCTGTCGGCATGAGCAACCAGTAATGACGAATAACCTACTAATATAGTACACTAATAGCCATCCAACACACGGTTCATAAGATGACAGCATCAGACAACGTACATCTGCACGAAATCAACAAATTCGGCTCAATGGCCGAACGCTGGTGGGACCCGCAAGGCGAATTCAAAACCCTGCACGACATTAATCCGCTGCGCCTCCAGTTCATCCAGCAGTATGCGGAGATTGCCGGCAAGCGCATCGTTGACGTCGGCTGCGGCGGCGGCATTTTAACCGAAGGGCTCGCCAGACTTGGCGCCGATGCGCTGGGCATTGACCTCAGCGAAGAACTGATCGATATCGCCGATCTGCATGGGCTGGAATCCGGCATCAACACGCACTATCAGAAAATCAGCGCCGAAGCGCTGGCGGAGCAGCAGCCTGAAAGCTTCGACCATGTCACCTGCATGGAGATGCTCGAACATGTACCGGACCCCGGCTCTATCATCAGCGCCTGCGCCCGGCTCGTCAAGCCCGGCGGCATGGTATTCTTCTCGACCCTGAACCGGCAGCCGAAAGCCTATCTGCTGGCCATTGTCGCGGCTGAACACGTGCTCAGAATGCTGCCTAAAGGCACGCATGATTTCAAAACCTTCATCAAGCCGTCGGAATTGAGCCAGTCCGCCCGCAGCGCAGGCCTTGAACTGCAAGGCATGGTGGGCATCGAATACAACCCGTTCACCAAGCATTTCAGCCTTGGCAAGGACATCGATGTCAACTACCTCGCCGCATTCAAACGGCCCGAGTAGACGCCCAATGTCGACCGACTTCAAATTAGCTTGCGTTTTATTCGACCTGGACGGCACACTGGTCGATACCGCGCCCGATCTGATCGCCAGCCTGAACAAGGCTTTGGCCGAGCATGGCTTTTCAACCGTCGCGCCCGAAGCTATCCGTCCTTTTATCTCCTATGGCGGCGCCGCCATGGTCAGAGAGAGCGTGGGCGCCGATACCGATCAGGAGACTCAGGCTGCTGTTTTAAAGAGCATGCTCGATTACTACCAGACCAATATTGCCGAACACACGGCGTTTTTCTCGGGCATGGTCGAAACACTGGGCATCATCGAAGCGCTGGGATTGAAATGGGGCGTCGTGACCAATAAACGCAAACGCTTTACCGAGCCGCTGATGGAAGCATTGCAATTGACCGCGAGGGCCGCCTGCATCGTCAGCGGCGATACTACGGCCAACAGCAAGCCGCACCCTGAACCGATGCTGGAAGCCTGCCGGCAGGCCGGCGTTCAGCCCCAGGAATGCGTTTTTATCGGCGATGCCGTTCATGACATTACGGCCGGAAAAAATGCCCGGATGAAAACCCTGGCCGCACTGTACGGTTACCTGAAACCGGGCGACATGCCGGAAACCTGGGGCGCCGATGCGCTGATAGAGTCGCCCGAACAAATTCCAACCTGGATAGAGTCATTCACATGCCGCTAACTCATCATGTCATTCTCATCACCGGGGCAGGCGGCGGCCTGGGAAGCACGGCGGCGCTGGCCTTGGCCAAACAGGGTGCGCATATTATCCTGCTCGATAAAAGCATCCCCAAGCTGGAAAAAACTTACGACACCATCGTAGCCGCCAACGCGCCGGAACCTATTATTTATCCTTTCGATCTGGCGGGCGCCAATGAAATGGACTATCAGGAACTGGCCGACAGAATCGACGAAAAATACGGCTCCCTGCAGGGCGTTCTGCATTCGGCCGTGGAATTCACCGCATTCTCGCCTATTTCAGTCACCAAAACCAAGGATTGGGGGCATACGCTGAACGTCAATCTGAATGCGCCTTTTCTGCTGAGTCGAGTATTGCTGCCGGTGCTGAATAAAAGCGCGCATGCCTCGATCGTCTTCACCTCCGACTCATCCGCCAGAAACGCGCCGGCCTTTTCGAGCGCTTACGGCGTATCGAAAATAGCAATGGAAGGCTTGGCCAATATCCTGGCCGAAGAACTTGAAGCCTTCAACAAAATACGCGTCAATACCTTAGTGCCCGGCCCTGTTGACTCGCCGCTAAGAAAACGCGCTTATCCGGCGGAAGACAAACACAAGCTGCCCGCCATGGAATCCCTGGCCCCCGTCTATGTCTATTTATTTGGCGCCGAAAGCATTGGCATCACCGGCCAGATTATAGACGCCCGAACCTTTAATCTATAACTGAACTATTATGGCAGAAAGAGAAACCGTTGTTTTAACCCGCGATGTCAATGTTGTCACTATACCGGACGGCAATACCGGAACTTTGAGCAAAGGCCACCAGGTTACTATTCACCAGTCTCTCGGTAACAACTACACCGTCGTAACCGAACACGGCCACATGGTTCGCATTGCCGGCGTCGATGCCGACGCACTGGGCAAGGATGAGCATCAACTGCACACCCTGGTCAAGGATACCAGTCCGGAAGCGGTTGAAAAAAACTGCTGGGAAGTCATGAAAACGGTTTACGACCCGGAAATCCCGGTCAACATCGTCGACCTGGGCCTGGTTTACTCCTGCCAGGTCACGCCGACTGGTGAAGGACTGAACGACGTGCATGTCATGATGACTTTGACGGCGCCCGGCTGCGGCATGGGGCCTGTCATCCAGAGCGATGTGGAAAAATGCATCCGCGCGCTGCCCGGCGTCGCCAGCGTCAATGTCGAAATCGTGCTCGATCCGCCCTGGTCGCGCGAAATGATGTCGGAAGTCGCTCAGTTGCAGCTAGGCCTGTATTAAGCAAGCCCGAACAGGCTCGACACTAACGTACGCGAGCTTGCACAACCAGGGCCTGGACCTGATATTTCCCGGCGGCTGCATGATGGATGCTATATTCCTGCTGCCGCCATCCCTCACCCTTCTTCAGGACTATTAACCGGGAAACGGTTTTCATCCCGGCTACATTGCCGCCGAGGCATTGCACTCGGAATATTGTTTTTTCCGGCAACTCTCCCTATTCATCAATGTTTTCCTCTGACCCTATTCAATCAGATTATCAGCATTTACTGACATTATTATAATTTTTGCATGATTGTATAAAACTATCGGGTACTGTAAAAATTACTGTTACCATCCATTTATACACATGAACCATGACACTCTTCCCTTGGGACCCGAAATTCACTACCGGTATTGATAAGATTGATACACAGCATAAGCGGCTGTTCAATCTAATCAATCGGCTGAATGAGGTCATTGCCATGGGAGAAGCGCAGCAGGTCCTGATCAGAACATTAGATAAACTGGTCGCCTATATCTATTATCATTTCGATGCCGAAGAAAATTTCATGCGCCAAAATGACTATCCTGAACCGCTCTTTCTGGAGCATCGGGTAAAACATCAGGAATTTGTAAAAAAAATTGCCAAGGAACAGCTCCGGTGTGCGATCAACCCGAAAAGAATCTCGCTGGAACTGCTCAATTTTTTTATGGATTGGCTCACCGACCATATACTCAATGCCGATAAACAGATGGCGTTAACAATGCTTGAAGTCAAGCAAGCTGTCGGCGAAACCAGCGCATGCTACTTCATCAAGGACGCTTCCGGCAGTGCGCCACAGGACAGCGAAAGCCAATTCACAACGTTTGCCGATGATCTGCCTGTCTTTATCTGGCTCAAGGATGAATGCAACCGGCTTATTTACTGTAATAAACACTGGCAGCAAGTCACTGGTTTAACGGCCAGCGACTATTCAACCGACGCATGGCTGAATTACATTCACCCGGATGACCGCAATCGATTACTGGCCGAATATGCCCGAGCTTTTAAAGAACGCTCAATAATGCAGATTGAATACCGGCTGATTACCCGTGATGAGGCCTGCCTTCATGTTTTAGAAACCGCGGTTCCCAGAAGGTTTGAAAATAACGAGTTTGCCGGCTTTATCGGCTGGGGCATGAATATTTCGAGACAAAAACAGATTGAAGCGGCACTGGCTTTATCTGTGGCCCAACTTGAAGAAACTTTAAGAAAACGAACACAGGAATTGCAGCAAATCCACGAAAAGTTTAATCGAAAAAAGGAAGCGCAACGGGTTTTACACCAAAAATTGAAAGAAACCCAAGGTCGCCTGATCCAGCCCGGAAAGATGCCGCGGCAGGACCGCTGACTGCAGGCATTATTCATATTATCCAGGATCATCAAAGGACACAAATCAGAGTCTATTTGCCGATTAATTTATTTTGTCCGCCAACTGCCCTCGTTTCGTAAATGCCTGATACCAACGCCTTGTCTCCAGAAAGTGTCTGAAGAAAAACCATTAGAAAACAGTCATTCTGATGGAGAAATTAAGGGTGCAGACAAAGCGCACTTCAGCCATAATCAATAAATTACCGCCAGCTTCGTTTCCGCGCAGATAAACGAAGGAATGACTGGACAAGCAAGTCAAAACTAAATAATTGCAGAGAAGTGGTGATCAATTATGACAACGAGAGAACAAGACCAAAAATTCATGGACATGGCTTTCGAGCAAGCGCAAAAAAGCTACGACGAAGGTGGTTTGCCTATCGGTGCGGCAATGGTTGAAAACGGCAAGGTTTTAGCCGTAGGCCACAACAAACGCGTTCAGGAAGGCGACCCGATCGCGCATGGCGAAATGGACTGTCTGCGCCAGGCCGGGCGGCGCAGCAGTTACAAGGCCGTTACCCTGTACACGACGCTCAGCCCCTGCATGATGTGCGCCGGCACCATTGTTCAGTTCGGCATTAAACGCGTTGTCGTTGGCGAAAACAAAAATTTTCCCGGCAACATTGAGTTTTTAAAAAGTCATGGCGTCGAAGTAACCTTGCTTGACGATGAACGGTGCATCGAACTGATGGCCCGTTTAATCCGGGAAAAGCCGCAACTTTGGAATGAAGATATTGCTGTGGAATAAGCCGCTGCTTTAAACGCTCAAAAGCTATTCCTGATGTCAAAATCAGCCCGAAAAATGCCGCTCCGCTGATCAGCTGCCAGACGATCCTGATAGCTGATCAGCGGATGTGACTGGCGTTAATGTCGTCTTGGCTTATAGACTTTCGTTGCGGGTTCGGCTGCAGCCGCTCTCTCCTCTTTAACCATGCCGGCGAATTCAAACAGCAGATCCAGTTCTTTATCGGTCAGTTCATAAAAAGCCTGCGTTTTCAAACGCTCCGGCAGCACCACAGGCCCGTAACGCAGACGAATCAGCCGGCTGACAGTGACCTCCTGCGATTCCCACAAGCGCCTGACCAGCCTGTTGCGGCCCTCGGTCACAATGACGTGATACCATTTATTGGCCCCTTCGCCGCCGGCAAAATGGATCTCGTCAAATTTAGCTTTGCCGTCCTCCAGTTCCACGCCCTGCTTGAGCCTTTCCATCGTCGCGTCCGATACTTCGCCCAGAATGCGCACGGCATATTCGCGCTCCACGGATGTGGACGGGTGCATCAAGCGATTGGCCAGCTCGCCGTTATTGGTCACCAGCAATAATCCCGAGGTGTTGATATCGAGACGGCCTACCGCAATCCAGCGGCCCACCGCCAGTTCCGGCAACTGCGAGAATATGACCGGGCGGCCTTCCGGATCGCGGCGCGTAACGACTTCACCGGTCGGCTTGTGGTACAGCAGCACGCGCGTAGGCTGCTTGCCGAATTTTTCCCAGTGCACGGCCCTGCCGTTGATCTGCAAAAAGTCCCCTGGCTTTAAGCGGGTGCCCGGGGTGACGTCCACACCGTTCAGCTTGACCCGGCCTTCTTCTATCCAGCGCTCGATTTCCCGGCGGGAACCGACGCCGCCGCGCGCCAGTACTTTTTGGATGCGTTCGCCTTCTGCCGGCTGATCCGCATCGGTCTTTTTGAGCGGCTTGGCCGGCTTGGTTTTGCTGAATGGTTTGTGTGCATCTGAACCGTCGCGCCGCGGCGCTTTTTTATAATGTTCGCCCGCCGCCGGTTTAGCGCGATCGGTCTTTTTCGATGCCTTGCTGTTATTCGGCTGTTTCTGCGAACTGTTCGCTGGTTTCTTGCTCTTCACTCTTTACCTGCATGGGTTGTTGCCCGTTGTCCACCGACAAATCAAGATTTTGAATCTCCTGTAAAGTCGGCAGGTCTTCCAACGCGGCAATATTGAAATAATCCAGAAATTGTTTGGTCGTGCCGTAAACCGCGGGCCGCCCCGGCGCTTCCTTATAAGCCACTATGCGCACCCACTCGCGCTCGAGAAGCGTCTGCATAATGCTGCTGCTGACGCTGACGCCGCGAATATCTTCGATATCGCCGCGCGTCACCGGTTGACGGTAGGCGATGATCGCCAGCGTTTCCAGCAAGGCGCGCGAGTATTTGGGCGGTTTTTCCTCAAAAAGCCGCGCCACCCAGCGCGACAGTTCCTGTTTGACCTGAAACCGATAGCCGCTGGCCACTTTTTTCAGTTCGACAGGCCTGAACCGGTATTCTTCGACAATGGCGTCGATGGCCGCCTGAATTTCCGGCAATTCCGGCTGTTCGATCTCGGGAAAGACCTGTTGCACCTGTTTTGCGGTCATCGGCCTGCTGGCAGCGAATAAAATGGCTTCGACTATGCGTTTGATTTCCATGTTGAATTCCGGCTGCTCACTGACGGGTAGCGGTTCGGGTAATTGTATGGGTTGATATTGTCGGCGTCGATTCTTGTGGCTGACGTAGGCTCTAAGTCTGTCTAGATCGACAGGCGGCCCTTCAACAGGCTCGGGAATAATCGAGGTATCTGAATCAGTCGCAAGATTGGGTACCGGTTTGGCTTTTCTGGGCTTTCGCTCTCTCTTTGGCTCAGGCGGCGCTACCGGCTCTTCTGACTCGAAGCCCGGCAATGGCGTCTGATTCGATGATGTCGATGAGTCGCTCTTTGCTGAGTTCGAGGATGGCCAGAAACGAGACAACGACCCCTTGTCGTCCTTCTTTTCGGATAAATAATTGCGAGAAAAGGAGACTATCTTCTCCTTTAAGTTTTTCCAAAATGGTTGCCATTCGTTCACGGACTGATAACGGTTCTTTGATAATTTGATGGTGACTAAGCTGTTCTACGCGTTTCAGTACATCCTGAAACGCCAGCAACAGTTCTCTTAACTGAACATCAGGTAATATTTTTTCGACGTTAAGCGTGGAAACATCAACTGGCGTTTCAAACAGATCACGCTCAATCCTGGGCATCAGATCGATTTCCTCGGCCGCATTCTTGATCGCTTCGTATTCCTGCAATCTGCGGATCAGCGTGGCTCTGGGATCTTCTTCCTCGTCTTCCGTCTCCGGCGGCCGGGGCAGCAGCATTCTGGACTTGATCTCCGCCAGCAGCGCGGCCATGACCAGATATTCGGCCGCCAGTTCCAGATTCAGCAGTTCCATCATCTGTATGTAAGCGACATACTGATGCGTAATCTGGGCGATCGGTATGTTGAGAATATCGAGATTCTGCCTTCTGATCAGGTACAACAGCAAATCCAGCGGCCCCTCGAAGGCCTCCAGAAACACTTCCAGCGCATCGGGCGGAATGTAGAGGTCTTCCGGCAACTCATTGAACGGCGCGCCATGAACTATAGCGATGGCTTGCGGCTCCTCCAGAACCTCGGCTGTATTTTGATTCATCTCAAAAAACTACAGTCCGGCAATCGAAAAAAACAGCTGCTGAACAATATACATTGGATAAGCCAGAATCGCGCCCAAAGCGCCTGTTGCCAACAACAGCAACAGGATATAAAAACCGTAAGGCTCCAGCTGGTTATATTTCCAGGCCAGTCGCGAAGGCAGAATGCCGGTCAGAATACGGCTGCCGTCCAGCGGCGGAATCGGCAGCAGGTTGATCAGCGCCAGCACCAGATTAATGGAAATGCCGGCAATGCCCGTATAAATCAGCGGCAATGATAAGACTTCCATGTTCAGCGCGACGCCTATGCGCGCGCATAAGGCCCAGCTGATCGCCATCAGCAGATTGGAAACAGGCCCCGCCAGCGCGACGATCGCCATATCGCGGCGCGGATTCTTGAAGTAGCGCGGATCGACCGGCACCGGCTTGGCCCAGCCGAAAATAAAGCCGGTCCCCGTGATCAATAATATGCCCGGCAAAATAATGGTACCGACCAGATCAATATGCTTTATTGGATTCAAGGTCAGCCGGCCCAGCATGAAGGCCGTATTGTCGCCGTATTTTTTCGCGACCCAGCCGTGAGCGACTTCATGCACGGTAATCGCGAAAACCACCGGCAATATCCAAACCACTATACGCTGCAGCAGCGTCAATTCATTCATCATAATTTGCTTTCCTGTATCAATCGAGCATGGGGGCAAGTCCCTTGCCCTGTCTGACAATTTCGCAGCCACTGCCGGAACATTCGATCATGGTCGTCTGCTCGGAGGCAATGATGCCGGCATCGATGACCAGATCCAGCTCATGTTCAAGCCTGTCTCTGATCTCGTAAGGATCGGTGAGCGCCTCGCTGTCGCCCGGCAATATCAGCGTGGAACTCAGCAAAGGCTCGCCCAGTTCCTGGACCAGCAATTGTGTGACAGGGTGATCGGGAATGCGTATGCCGATCGTTTTTTTCTTGGGATGCTGGAGCCTGCGCGGGACTTCGTGCGTAGCGCCGAGAATGAACGTAAACGGACCCGGCGTTAAAGCCCTGATCAACCGGAAGGCGTCATTGCCCATCTTGGTGAAATTCGATACCTGCGCCAGATCCTTGCAGACCAGCGTGAGATTATGCTTCTCGTCCAGCTGCCTGATACGGCGCACCCTGTCCAACGCCTGTTTATCGTCGATATGGCAGGCAATCGCATAGGATGAATCCGTCGGGTAGGCGATGACGCCGCCTTTACGAATGATGTCCACAGCGCGGTGTATCAAACGCAGTTGCGGATTCTCGGGATGAATTTCGAAATATTGAGCCATTGCCTGACGCGGTAGGTTGCAAACGATGAGCTATTATAGCCTATTATCGCTCCGATTCTTTCTTTGCGACTTTGTCGCGCAGATAAACCGGCATGGCCTGTTCAACATCGACCGCCAGCCCCTGTTCGAAACCGTATGCGCCCAAACGCACAACGGCGCCGGCACGCGGCAATAAACCGGTCTCGCAGCGTTCGACGAACCCTGCCAATCGAGCCATCAATAGGTCCTGATAGACGCCCCAGCCGGAACCGACGCCAACGCCGGCCAGCGCCGGAAATTCGACCTGTTCGGCCGGTGTCACGGCTTCCTGGCCCAGCAGTTCGGCATAGCCCCGCTCATCGCGCCGGTAAACGCCCCAGAAAATCTCGCCCATGCGCGCATCCATAGCCGTGAAGGAGATATTGTCATCGTGGTGGTCGAAAAAATCCTGCGCAATGGCCGCCAGCGTGGACACAGGCACGACCGGCAAATCGGCGCCGAAGGCGATGCCCTGGATGATGCCCGTGGCAATACGCACGCCGGTAAAACTGCCCGGCCCGCGGCTGAGCGCCAAGGCATCGAGCTGCTGCGGCCTCAGGCCGGCTTCGGCCATCAAACCATCGATCATCGGCAATATCAGCCGGGTATGTTTTTGGGGCGATATTTCAAACCGCTCGGCCACGGCCCCGTCTATGAACAGCGCCGCCGAACAGGCTTCGGTGGATGTTTCTACCGCTAGTAATTTCATTGTTCAGTCTCTTGTTGAAAGAATGCCCGCACGTCCTCGATATCGCGCGTGCGCTTCATGGGCGGCACGCTGTCCAGAAAAATCTGGCCGTAGGACCGCTTCAACAGGCGAGGATCGCAGACCATCAGCACGCCCCTGTCCTTGACGTCGCGGATCAGCCGGCCGATGCCCTGTCTCAGCGCAATCACGGCGGCAGGCAGCTGGTGTTCGAAAAACGGATTGCGGCCCTGCCGTTCCATGGCGTTCAGGCGCGCTTTCAGCACCGGATCGCCGGGCGATGAGAACGGCAGCTTGTCGATGATCACGCAGGATAAGGCTTCGCCGCGCACATCGACGCCTTCCCAGAAGCTCGAGGTGCCCAGCAGAACAGCGTTGCCGGCCTCTTTGAACTGTTCCAGCAGCAGCCTTTTGGGACGGCTGCCCTGCACCAGCAACGGGTAATCCAGTTTGTCCTTTAGCAGCATTTCGGCCTGTTTCAGCGCGCGGTGACTGGTAAAGAGGAAAAATGCCCGCCCTTTGCTGGCCTGCAGGACCGGCAAGGCAAAATTCATGATAAGCGGAATAAACTCGGGATCATTCGGCTGCGGCAAGCCCTTGGGATGATAAAACAGCGACTGGTTGGCATAATCGAACGGGCTGCCCCAACTGGCGCTGGCCGCATTGGTCAAGCCCAGGTTATTCGAGAAATGATCGAACTTGTTCGCCACGCTCAGCGTCGCTGAAGTAAAGATCCAGACGGCCTGATGCCGCTGCATGAACGAGCGGAACTCGGCCGCGATATCGAGCGGCGTCCGACTCAGGGTAAAGCTTTTTTTATGGATCTCGTACCAGCGTATCCATTTGCCGCTGTCGTCTTCGATAATGATCTTCAATTGCTGAAGCAGATCTTCGGCGCGCTTGAAGCACGATTCCAGCCCCTTGGTCTTGACCGAAGCCAGCTCAAGCTGGTCGTTCAGGCGCTGCAATTGCTCTTTCACGGCATTCAAGCCAGCGGTTATTTTGGGATTGTTTTCAATTTCGTACCATTCGCCGCGCTTCAGCTCGATCCCGAAAGCCAGGCGCAGATCCCTGACTTCATGGTCCAGATCTTCACAAGCCGTGCGCAAGGCCGGTAGGTCGGTGGCATCCTTGAAATACTCGACCAATGCATCACTGGCCAGATCGCTGAGCTGCCTGCCCCCTATATTGATGCCAAGAAAGTTTGAAGCAGTATCGGCCAATTGATGCGCCTCATCGATGATCACGACATCGGCATCCGGCAGCAGCTCGCCGAAACCGCTGTCGCGTATCGACCAGTCGGCGCAGAGCAAGTGATGGTTAATGACCAGAAGTTCGGCTTCCTGCGCTTTCTTGCGGGCCTTGACCATAAAGCACTCGGCATAATCGGGACAATCCTGCCCCAGGCAATTTTCTACCGACGAAGTAGCCTGATACCAGATGGGATCGGCCTCGGCAACCTCCGACATTTCCGAGACATCGCCGATTTTGGTGCGCTGCGCCCAGGACTTGATCTTTGCCAGCGCCGCCGCGTCGTCCTTGCTGAAGCCCAGGGTCGACTCAAACGCGTTCTTCAGCCGATAGCTGCATAAGTAATTGCTGCGGCCTTTCAACAGCGCAGCCATGAAAGGCTTTTTGACGGCCTTGCGGATAACCGGCAAATCCTTATTGAACAGTTGATCCTGGAGGTTCTTGGTGCCGGTTGAAATAATGACTTTCTTACCCGATAAAATAGCCGGCACCAGATAGGCAAAAGTCTTGCCCGTACCGGTCCCTGCTTCCGCTATCAAATTCCGGCTTTCTTCGACGGCACGCACGATCGCTTCGGCCATCTCAATCTGGGCCGTTCTGGGCTGATAACCTGAAATTATCTTCGATAATGCGCCATCATTGCCAAAGAATGATTCTAATTCTGTCACTTGAGAAATAATAATGCCCGCACGGGCGAACGCGGATGAACCTGTATAAAAGGGAAAATGTACGAAACAGCCTGATTCGCTTGCAGATTATACCGCGATAAATAAAACGCCGGTCGTCTGTTTAATCTAAATCCTGCAATTTTAGGGAATCTTATTGGCGCATGATTTATCAACTTCAAGCAATGCTTGTCTTATTTTTCCGGATTCAGGCGGCGATGCTCATTTAGATAATCCCGCCGGTGCATGGGGCCTATCAGTATCAAGCCAGCTAAAAAGCCGCCGGCATGCGCCCAGAATGCGATATTGGCAGGCCCTTCCGCACCGAATAGACTGCTGAGCAACTGAATGAAAAACCAGAGCCCAAGCATATACACAGCCGGGATTACCGCCGTTGTGAGAAAAAAGCCTATCGGGATCAAAGCGTAAATAGAAGCCCTGGGGTACAACCTGGCGTAGGCGCCCATCACGCCGCCGACGGCGCCGGATGCACCAACCATCGGCGTGATCGCTGCCGGATCGGCTGCGATTTGCGCCACAGCCGCCGCTATGGTGCAGGCCAAATAAAAGACTATAAAACGGACTCCTCCCATTGAATCCTCGACATTATCGCCGAAAATCCACAGGAACCAGAGATTGCTGATGATATGAAACCAACTGCCATGCAGAAAGGCATGCGTGATCAAGGTTGTGAGGCTGCCTTTACCGTCAAGGACGCAACCCACATCTTCAACCAGCGGAACAACAGTGCCAGGCGGCACAGTACCAAGCAGATCGCCAGGAATCAGGCTGTAAAGGCAAAATGACTTGATCAGAGGCATAACGCTTCCGCCGCCCTGAATAAAAAGCCATACCGCAATATTAAGCCCTATAATGATGACGGTTGTTACTGGCGGACGTACCCTCGGATTTTCATCTCTGATTGGAAACATAACCTTTTCCTTAACGATTAGCTGTTTATAACCTAATTGTGCGGTAAATAGATAGGCGTGTCACTACCTAAAAATTTGGTAAAGCATTATCCACCGTAAATAACGGTTTCAACCCGCATCAGCACGAATGCACGTTTATATTCGCATACTGGATTCAAAGCTGCCCCGGCTTATAAGGCGAAATGATAGAGTCTTTTATTGGAGGTATCGATCTTATATAGCGCTTTTCTGGCTGCCAATAACAATTCATCGAGCGTCTTGCCGTTTTTGGGATAAATCGATATGCCGATACGGCTTGATAATGAAAGATTCCGGTATTCTATTTGTATAGCTTCTTCAATGCTTTTAAGCAGCCTTTCAGATAATAGGCAAAGCTCTTCCTCCGATTGAAAAAACGGCACGAACAAATACACTTCACTGCTATCCAGCTTTACTGCAAACTCGTCTTTTCTGCTCAAGCTTATGATTCTGTTACAGATATCATTCAACAGAGATTCGCACTCCTGACGCCCCAGCGCGTGATCCATGCTTATGCAATCACCCACGAACACATCAAGAAAGGCTATACGCATACCATATCTATCGGCTTTCGTTTTAAAGAAAGAGAATATCCTTTCCAGCTCTGCCCTGTTGATTAATGCAGGCGGTGCCGATGGGTCATCCTGAGCCGTCTTTATGGCTCGCTGTTCATCTTTGGCATTGTCAATTTTTTGCTTTTCCACGGCATCAAGTTGAGCTTTTTCAACATCTGTTTCCCTATTTTTGCCGAATAACCAGCCCCAGGCCTTGCCGATGTCATCAAGCCCTCGATGTGATGTCTTTTTTTCCATAACTCTCCTTATTCTTCTAAAAAAACCGCTCTCGGTGCGACCGCATCAGCCTCTCTGCCAATACCGGCAGACAGAAGCCGCCTCAATCAAAAAAACGTCATTCAGACGCGCCTATTCCTGCTAACCATCCGTTATAGTAGAAACAAATCCGGCCATTATCTATCCGTATCATTATCTAAGTGATCCTACGAATACTTTTAATACATTCGATTCGCTATAAATAGCCATAATCCTGTTCAGGTTTTTGCTCACTCGCTAGCTCATGTTGAATAGACTTGATTATCAACGATGCGGATTGAGATAAGCCTGCGGCAATTTAAACCTGCCGGCGGTTAACCGCCGCCGGAAAGATATCAGCAAACATTAACATGCGCCTGCGGAACTTACCGATATGACAAAAATCATTGGCGAAAAACCCAAATCGTCTATTGGCTCCACCAATATAAGCGCCTTTCATCCTGATATTTAGTCATGCTATTGAAGCATCTCGATCATTATACTTAAGGCATAGAACAAATGGCTGATCGCATTAATAGACCACAAGTCGGAGCGCCTGATCCAGAATTAAACACCTCGCCGATCCTTGAAGAGTATCCGTTGGAAGCCCAGGATTTCAAACTTCAGCAACCCGGCGCCAAGAGCTGCCTGTTCAATAATAGGCGATATGATCATGACGCCTATGTCTGCAGCGGCGACAATTTATTGCATTGCGATTACGGTGTCTGGATAAAAGCCGGTTCCTGTGATCCCGACAACATTTAACAACCCAAACCATGCCGTTATTGATCAATGAATTTCAATACCGGGCATATCATCACCTCTAAAGGTTTCTAATCATGCATAAATTATCTGAATTCCAGGTCAACAATTTCAAAAGGCAGTTAAAAAGCCGCTATATGGAGCTGCGCAATGAAATACGCGAAGAACTGATGTCTTATGACAATCAACAATACAGGGAGCTGGCCGGGGCGGTTCATGACTCAGGGGATGAATCGGTAGCGGACCTTCTTGTTGATATCAACCTCGCCAGCATAGACCGGCACGTGCATGAAATAAACGATATCGACGCCGCGCTGATGCGCATCGCCGAGGGCCACTACGGCATCTGTATCGAGTGCGATTCGCCCATAGCGTTCAAGCGTCTACTGGTCTACCCTGCCGCAAAACGCTGCATCGTCTGCCAGACGCTTTATGAAAGAACCTATGCCGCCAGAATAACGCCTGACCTGGAAGTCAACCTGTAAAACACGCCTCTATAGCGCAGGGATTGTTTGAGTCCGATTTATGACTCATTGATCCGCAATCCTTGCCGCACCGGGCAGCCGGTTATCCTCGATTATCTTATCAATCAGGGCATCGGCTCCTTCGAGCTGGGCATCATAAACATCGGTCATATACGTTCCCGGCGGCGTCGTAGTCAAAGGCTCCAGCACTGAGCGCCCCGGCTTGCGGGTATCGATGCGCGTGATTGCCGAAAGTCCGGGACGCAACGGATGCGCGCGCAGTTCCTCCGGATTCAGGCTGATCCTCACGGGCACGCGCTCGCTGATATGGATATAGTTGCCGGTGGCGTTTTCCGGCGGCAGCAGGCCGAATACGCTGCCGGTGCCTGCGCCCAGTCCGAGCACCTCGCCGTGATAGACCACATCCGTCCCGTACAGATCGACGGTGATTTCGACCGGCTGTCCCGGCTGCACGAAAGTCAATTCGCTTTCCAGAAAGTTGGCCTCTATCCATAAATAATCCAACGGCACGATAGCCAGCAGCGGCGTATCCGGCCGCACCTGTTCACCGGGCTGAATGCTGCGTTTGGCGACGAATCCCGACACCGGCGCCACGATGTCCTGCCTGACCCGGTCCAGATAGGCCCGTTTGAGGGCCGCGGCGGCCTGCTGGACCTTGGGATTGTCAACCAGACCGGCGCCATGCACCAGGGCCTCGGCCCCGCTCAGTTCGGCGCGGATCTGCCTGATGGCGGCTTCGAGTTCGAGAACGAGGAACTGCGTATCCTCGATCTGCTGCGCCGAAACGGCGCCGTCTTCGGCCACGCTACGGTAGCGCGCGAGGTCGCGGCGGCTTCGATTGAGCGCAGCTTCCTTTTCGGCAAGCCGCTGGCGCAGCGTCTCAACCTTGCTGAACAGGATTTCAACCTGACGCACGGCCTCGGCCAGATCGGCCTGCGCCCGCTCCAGAGCAACCTGGGCATCCAGGCCATCAAGACGCATCAGTACGTCACCCTCGTGCACGTATTGCGTATTGTCGACGCGCACATCCACGATCGTGCCGCTGGTCTGCGCCTTCAACGAGGCCAGATTGCCGGTGACGTAGGCATCATTGGTAACCACGAAATGCCGGTTATGGAACTGCCAGTAGCTCAAATAAACAAGCCCGGCCAGGCCGGCTACCGAGGCAACCAGAGCCAGACGGCGCGCCCGCAGATCCCGCCACCGTCGACGGCGTTTGGCCGCCACTCTCGGCGTCATTTTAAGCGGACTGATTTTGCTGTCTTGCGTTTTATTCATACTGTGTTGCCTTGCTTTCGTAACCGCCGCCCAGAGCTTCGATCAGCCCGACCGCCGCCTGAAGATGTCCGGCTTGTAACTCGCTGAGTTTCAGTTGCTGTTCGATCATCTGCATATCAGCCTCGATCTCGCTGTCGCGCGTATTGAGGCCGGCCCGAAAACGTTTTTCGTTCAGCGCGGCTTCCGCCTCGGCGGCGTGCAACGCCCGCTCCTGGGCCTCGTCATGTTCCCGGCTTTTGCGCCAGTGCGCCAGCGCATCGGCCACTTGCTGCACCGCGTTCAGCAAGGCTTCGTTATAACTTTCCACGGCGGCATCGTAACCGGCCTGCTCGTTCTTCAGGGAGGCTTCCAGGCGCCCGCCTTCGAAGATCGGCAACGTCACGGTCGGCCCGATCGAATAAGCCACGCTGGCGCCATTGGAAAGGAACAGGTCCTTCAGATTCAGGCTGTGCAAGCCTGCGAAACCCACCAGGTTGACGTCGGGGTAAAATTCGGTTTCGGCGACTTTCACCAACTTGGCGGCCGCCTTGACCCGCCAAAGCGCCGCGGCCACGTCCGGCCGGTGAGCCAGCAGGCCTATCGACAATGACTCGGGCAACGGGAACGGCCCGGTAAAGGCGCTCTCTGAGGTTGTGATGACGTTGCCCCAATCCACCCCCTGCCCCGACAGCGCGGCCAGCCGGTTGCGCAGCACCCGGGCCTCAGCGCGCAAGCTGGCTTCCCGCTGATGCGCTGCTTCCAGCTTCTGCTCGGCGGCGTGGACAGGATCCTGCTTGTCAATGCCCTTATCCCGGCGCAACTTGGCAAGACGCAGCATTTCTTCGGCATCGGCAATCAATGCCTGGGCCAGCTTGATCTCGTCCTCGGCAGAACATAAGCGGAAATAGCTGCGTGCGATGGAGGTGCTCAAAATCAGTTTCGCCACGGCCAGTTCCGACGCCTGCGCCTGCTCCCTGCCCAGTGCCGCTTCCAGCGCAGCCCTGTCCTTGCCCCAAAGATCGAGATGATAACGAAACACCAGCGGGTCAATGTAAGCTCCAACGGCAGTTGTCCCGCCGGTAGGGCCATAGAAGTCGGTCTCGGAAAAATGGCGCAGATGAACGTCGGCGCTGGCTCCCACGCTGGGCAGCATCTCGGCGGCCTGATAATCGGCCACGGCCTGCGCCTGGCCCAGTCTGGCCCGGACAATCCGCAGTGCCGGGCTTCCGCTCAACGCCGTTTCCACCAGCCGCTCCAGTTCCGGATTGTGAAAGTCGCGCCACCATTGAGCTCTCGGCCATTCCCTGATGCGCTTTTCGACGGCCGGATCGGCATTCGCGGTTTGCTCCAGGCTCGGCATATCCAGCAATTTTGCCCTGTTGCCGGCCTCCGGCAGCAGGGCGCAGCCATTGCCCAGCAACATCAGGCCGGTCAGCAACCCTGTTATTGTTCGACGTTTACCAGTTTGTCTGCGCATCGGTTAGGGCTCCTCAACCAGCGCTTCCAGGGCCGTTTCGCGCAGGGCACGCTTGGGCGAGGGCCGGCGCGTAGGGCCAGTCGGATGAGCAAACCAGACCAGGGCCGCGAGTCCCAGAAATATCCAGGCCGCCAGGCGGAACGTGTCGTTGAGACCCAGAATAGCGGCATGCCCGCCTGCCAAGCCGGCCAGCTTGGCCGTGGCAATCTGACCATGCATGCCGGCCGCATTCAGGCTAGCGATGGTCTCTCTGCCCAAGGTATCGTAAGACGTCAGCGTTTCGATCAATCGGCTCTGATGAAATGCGGCGCGACGCTCCCAGATCACGCCGAGCAGCGGCGATGCGATGCTGCCGCCCAGCACGCGCAACATGCCACCCAACTCCACAGCCTGATTTTGACGCCGCGGCGTCAGTCCGGACAGGAATAGCGTCGTGAGCGGCACAAACAGCCCGCCCAGACAAAAACCTTCCAATACCTGAGATCCGAGCGATTCGCTGAACAAACTGTTGCGCCGGAAAAAATCGTAATCGCTGGTCCAGAAACAAAACACGGCGAAACTCGCCAGATTCAAGCTGGCCAGCCGGCGTGCGTCGAAGTAATGGCTGATCCGATGGAAAAAGGCAGCCATGGGCTTGGCCAGAAATATCAGAGGCAGCAGTACGGAACCGACCATGAATGAGGTATAGCCGGCCACTGATTGCAGGCGCACCAGCAGAATCGACAGCAGGCCGTACATGAGCAGAAAGCTCACGCTCAGGGTGATAGATCCGATGACAAAATTGCGGCGCGCAAACAGGCGCATGTCCAGCAGCGGATGGCGTTCGGCCAGCTCCCAAATGACGAAACAGGCCAGCGCCAACAGGCCGATGAGCACCAGCGATACGATCAGGCCGGAATTGTACCAGTCTGCATCCTGACCCTGATTCATTACCGTCTGCAAACAGCCCAGCGCTACTGCCAGCAACAGAAAGCCGATACGGTCAAAGGGCAGTTTCGCAGGTTGATCCATCCGGTCGGACAGCAAGGCCCAAACCAGCCCCGCCGAAACAAGCGGCAGCGGCACATTGAGATAGAACAGCCAGCGCCAGCCCAGTGTATCGGCGATCAAGCCGCCTGCCGCCGGCCCCAGCGTGAACGGGCTCAGCGAAGCCATGCTCCAGAGCGCGACGGCGAAACCTTTTTTGGAGTCCGGATATTCATTCAGCAACAAGGTCTGCGACAAAGGTATCGTCAAGCCTCCGAAAAACCCTTGAAGAACCCGGCCTAGCAAAAACCAGATCAAATCATCCGTGACAGAACAAAGCAGCGATCCCGAAACCATCAGCATCATGGCCGCAATAAACAGGCGTACTCTGCCGAAGCGCACTGCCATCCATGAACTGACAGGCAGGGCCATCGCCATGCTGATGAAATAATACGACTGCATCCAGCTTGCGTGGCTCGGGCTGACCCCCAGTCCGCCGGTGGCATGCAAACTGATGGATGCAAATGCGCCGGTATTGAAAAGCACCAGCATGTTTCCGAGCAGCAATGCGAAGTTGAGCAGGATAAAATGCGTCCTGTTCAAGCTGACTTGGCTCGCCTTGACCGCATTCAGGCTGTCGGGCTTCGTTGGTGGCGGGACATGCCGCGCTTTTTTGCGGACGATAGTCATGATGGAAACCTCTCATTAGAATATTATGATATCCAATAAGAGCAATTTCCCTGCCAAAGTAAAAAAATTAAAAAATATCCAATGAAATCAAAAAATTATTATCAACTTTCGGCAGAGCGTCAGCGATAAGACGTTACGAATAATTACTTAATATCGTTAAATAACGAAATATCGTAATTATTGCTGCTTTCGGTGACGGATTGATTAATCCTGTACGAGTACCTGAGCAGGAGATAACTAGAAAACGGCTCCATGCGTTTCCACATTCACCGTATTTTCCTGAGGCTTGACAATGCTGGAACAATAAAAAAACCGCCTTCGGCTACCCGAAAGGCGGTCCTTGTTGAGCAATCGTGAGTGGTATTTTATGCCGCTAACGACTGAGAACGTTTGCGATTGAAGCCCAACAATCCCAATACGCCGGAACCGAACAGCCAGACAGCGGCAGGAACCGGCACGGCTGAAACCGAACCTGAACTGACGTTATCTATAAAAAGAGTTGAGTTGAATGCAGTATCAGTGTGGTTGCTGGCAATGAACTTAAGATCAGAAAAATCGCTGAGTGCGGTGAACGAGAAATTCTGCCAGCCGCTGGAATCGCCATTACCCACTGTAGCGACATCTGACACCAAATATTGAGCATCGCCCGCAATAAGGGCGAAATCGTTGTAAGGCAAATAATCATCAGTATTGAAACTATAGCTGAACGAGATAACATCGCCGGCTAACGCATTAACTGTCTGCGACAATATTGAACCATTGGTTCCGCCATAAGCGCTTGTATCAATACCTAAGAATGTATTTAACACAGCATAACCGCCGGCATCCAGAGTTACATTACCCGCAGTGCCCCAACCTGTCAGCCCGGAATCAAAGTTTCCGTTTGTAATCGTTGCGGAATTTGCGATTTGACTGACAGACAGCAATCCTAAAATAGCCGCCGCTAATTTCACTTTTTTCATCGTATCCTGCCTTGTTGCTTAATGTTAAAAGTCCATATTTTTTGATACTCTAAAATTTATGGAATCTCACCCCTATGAGCTGATAAGCATTCATAGCCAATATAAAGAATTACTTTACTTGTAGGGGCTCTGCGAGATTATATTTACCCTCATTGCTTATTTATGTGACAGGCCCCTAAAAACTATTACTTTCCATAGACCTAGTAAAAATTTCAAGCGCATCTAACTGCTCCGCCCCTGGCTGTTTTTTAGAATACCTATTTAACCGGCAACGGACAGTGCCCGGCAAAACATGAGTTGCTTCTGGTTATGCCGATCTCCTGTATGCTTGGCTCAGAGTATAGGGATACGTTTGACATTGCGGCGGCATCCCCGGCACTAAAGGACGGTTCTCGGGAATTGAGCAATAAAAAACCGCCTTCGGCTGCCCGAGAGGCGGTCCTTGTTAAGCAATCGTGAGTGGTATTTTATGCCGCTAACGACTCAGAGCGCTTGCGATTGAAGCCCAACAATCCCAATACGCCGGAACCGAACAGCCAGACAGCGGCAGGAACAGGCACGGCTGCAACAGAATTCTCGGCAAAGTAAATATCCTGAATGGCAAAAAAGTTTCCATCCAGTTCAACTCGGCCAATCTTCTCGCCCGCGTTGGCGACGATGCCCCAGAAGCTAAATATGTCTGACAACTGATTGTTAAAAGTCGCTGTTAATATATTGGCTTCGTTGTAGATACGAATAGATTCCAGGGGACTACCAAAGTCGACCAGTCCGAAGCCGACCCCGGAAACGGTGTATCCGTTGGCCAGGAAATCGATATTAAGAATGCCATCCCATGATCCGTAAGGGCCGATTTCCCCCAAGGCGCCGTCGGCATTCACTGATACAGTATCTGAACCGCCAAAAGCGCCTGCCTTTGTCGAGAAAGTCACATCAGTTGAATAGCTTGTACCATCATTATTAGTGGCGCCAGCGAAGCTGATATGGTCATTTTCGGCACCAAGTGCTGTCAGGAAGTTTGATGACGCCGTATTATGGGTAAAACCGCCGGCCGGAGCGGTATAAGTAACAAGAGAGGCTTGCGCGGCATTGACTCCGAGCAGGCCCAAACCGAGCGCGGCAGAACAAAGTATTTTTTTCATGGGAGCTCCTAGATTAAACAAAGAATTTCAACATCCCGACTGCGACTATTTGTTTTAATTTTCTTAAGCCGGGCGCGAAAAGAATATTCGCTCCTACTGTCCCCGTCAATAGCCATTTGGGCGATAAATCTTATAAATAAAAATTGCCATTTTTTATAGTCAAACCAGCCAATTTCTCTAACTAATAGATTAAGCCTCTATGTCGAGTGGTGTTTTCTGGACTCGCTCAGCTGCCGGCGGAGAGCCTGGGCGGCAGCGTGGTTTTTATCCAGCCTGCAAATACCTATCAGCGGCTTCGGGTTATGCCTAGCTTCAGCATGCGTGAACGCAAGGTATTCGGATTCATATCCAACTTGGCGGCGGCGCCTTTGGAGCCTGAGATGACCCAGTCTGATTCTTCAAGCGTGCGCAGAATGTGATTGCGCTCCATCTCTTCCATGGTAGACGGCTGGCCTGTGACAATATGGGCGCCGGCGTACGGATTGAGCAATGGGCCGATTTCCAGTATCGGCGCCTGGCAGAGAATGACGGCGCGCTCGATCACGTTCTGCAATTCCCGCACATTGCCGGGCCATGCGTAATTCTGCAGCGATTCCAGAGAGGCCGGATCGATGTCGTCGATGCGCCTGCCGAACTTCTTCGCGTATTTGGCCAGGAAAAACCGGGCCAGCAGCGGAATATCGGCCTGGCGTTCGCGCAGCGCCGGAATATTGATGGGAAACACGTTCAGGCGATAATACAGATCGGCCCGGAAGCGGCCGGCCGCGACATCGTCGGCGAGGTTGCGATTAGTCGCCGCGATGACGCGCACGTCGACCTTCAACGTCTCGCTGCCTCCTACGCGCTCAAACTCCTGTTCCTGCAGCACGCGCAGCAGTTTGGCCTGGGCCGCCGCCGGCAGCTCGCCCAGCTCATCCAGCAGCAAGGTTCCGCCGTGCGCCAGTTCGAAGCGCCCCTTGCGCTGCTGGGTTGCGCCGGTAAAAGCGCCTTTCTCATGGCCGAACAATTCGCTCTCGATCAATTCGCTGGGCAATGCTGCGCAATTGACCTTGACCAGTATCGCGCCGCTGCGATCGCTGAGGTCGTGAATGCCGCGCGCAAGCAGTTCCTTGCCGGTGCCGGTCTCGCCCAGCAGCAGCACCGGCGTGTCCGTGCGGGCCACCATGTGAGACTGCTCGAAGACGGCGCGCATGGCCTTCGAGCCGCTGACGATCTCGCCGAAATTGTGCTCGTAATCGATCACTTCCTGCAGATAGCCTTTCTCGAGCTGGAGCCTGTCCAATTCCTGTTCGGCCAGCCTGCGGTCATTCACATCGCGCAGGATCATGGTGTAGAGGCGCTGCCCGCCAGCTTCCAGCGGCGAAAAAGTCGCTTCGATCGCGAATTCCTCGCCGTCAGCGCGGCGCGCACTGAGACCTTCCGGCACCCAGGTCGGCGCCTTGACAGTATGCTCGTCAAAATTGAGGAATTGCCTGAACAATGTATGGCAATGCGGTGCAATAAATCGCTTTACGGGTTGGCCGATGGCGAGGTCGGCGGCACAGCGGAAAATTCTTTGGGCGGCGGCATTGAATAACGTGATGTTGTGCTGATGGTCGATCGCCACAATGGCGTCCATAGCCGATCCCAGGATGGCTGAAAACCGGTGCTCGCTTTCTGCCAAAGCTTGCATGGTCAGCTTCTGCTCGGTCCTGTCGCGCTGGGTTTCCACGACGGCGACGATCTCTCCCTTGTCATTGACAATAGGCCCGGCATCGATGACCAGATAAAGCTTGCGGCCGTCCGGCATCGGGCACCAATTCTCTGTTTGCAGCGTACCGGCATCCGATACCAAATTACCGGCTTTTTCGTAAAGACTGTCCAGTTTTCCGAGCGAGTGGTCGAGCAGCAGATCGGCCAGACAGGGACGCGGCTCGGCATAAAATCCCTGCCAATGCCTGCTCGTGCCGATCATGTCCTCGGCCTTGAGCCCTGTCAGCCGCTCGCAGGCCTTATTCCAGATCACGACCCGGTGCTGGGTATCCAGCACGAAGGTCGGAACAGGCATGTGTTGCAGCAAGTGCTCGGCGAAGCTGTTTTGTGGCAGTTTTTTCAGCATGAAATGAAATCACAAGAGGTTTCACAGCAGGCTTAGGCCTGCTGCGGCAAAAGGGAATGGCAGTTTACATCAAGTACCGGTTATCGCTTCAATCTTTCCATTTCTTCCAGCAAATCCAGCACCAGCGCGCTGCCCGGCAGATTCACGCCCAGGTCCTGTTCCAGCCTCATAGCGATTTGCAGGCGTTTCAGGGCATGCGTATCGAAACGCCAGGTATAAATAGAAGTTCCTTCGGGCTCCAGCACCCCTTCCTCGACCATTTCAATGACCTGGTCGGGGCTGGCCTTGGCGAAATCGCACAATTCAACCAGCGAGAAGCGCATGCTTTCATCAAGCACAATACCGGAAATGACGACTATCTCATTTTTCATCTCATACCCCCATCGCCGCGCGCGGATTCATCGGCATCACTTTGGCCATTTTCTCATACAGGGCTTTTGCCTCATCGGTTCTGGCCGATGGCGCGACGATTTTCAATGTCACGTACTGGTCGCCGGCAGGCGTTCCGGGCAGGCCGCGGCCTTTCAGGCGCAATTGCTTGCCCGCCTGCGAGCCGGGCGGAATTTTCACTTCGACGGCGCCGCCCAGCGTCGGCACCGGAACGGTAGCCCCTAAGGCCGCTTCCCACGGCGTCACCGGCAGATCAAGATGAATATCGCGCCCCTCGGCGCGGAAATAACGGTGGGGCTTGAATTCTATTTCCAGATACAAATCACCGTTGCCGCCGCCTCCAACCCCCGGCATGCCCTGCCCGGCCAAGCGTATGCGCTGCCCGGCCTTGATGCCTTTCGGAATTTTGACATTCAGCGTGCGCACGTTGGAAACCAGATGCCCCTGGCTGTCTGCTTGCGGCATGTTCAATGAAATCAGGCTGTCAGCGCCGCGATAGGCATCTTCCAGATCAATCTGAATCTTGGCGTGCTGATCGCTGCCCTGCATCTGCCTGCCATAGGCGCCGCTTCGTCCCCTCCTGAAACCGCCGCCAAACAGCGCTTCAAAAAAATCACTAAACCCACCGCCCGGCTGCGTGCCGGTAAACCCCTGGTCAACTCCGAAATCAAAGCCCCAATCAGGCGGCGGCGTAAATGGCTGGCCCTCCTGCCAGCCGCGCCCTACCTGATCATAGGCGGCCTTTTTTTTAGGATCTTTAAGCACTTCATAGGCCTCGCCCAATTCCTTGAACTTTGCCTCGGCATTGGCTTCCTTGCTGACATCGGGATGATATTTGCGGGCCAGTTTGCGGTAGGCGCGTTTTATCTCCTCCGGCGTCGCATCCCTGGAGAGACCCATTATTTTGTAATAATCTTTATATTCCATAAGGCTAATTGACTCTGCTTTAGCTTGAGAAACGGATAAATTAAGCACGCCATACAAATATGGCTATAATCTGGAAACAAGGCCCGAATAAGGCTAAGAACTTTATAAAGCCATGACTGTCTTTATATCACGACATTGCCTTCATTTGGAGCCTTTGTGACAGGGTAAGTTTCTCCCGCACCTGAATACGAAACATTTAGAACAATTAAGAAAAATCAAGGTTTCCAAGCAAGGTTCATCCCATGAAAAATACACCGCTGGCTCCTTCACAACTTTACAAGCCGTGCAACATCGAGCAGTTAAAATTCGATTCTACTGACGAGCTTGAAGACATCGACATTATCGTCGGCCAGGAACGCGCTCTGGAGGCCATCAGGTTCGGCATCCGCATCAATAAAAGAGGCTACAACATTTTTGCGATGGCGCCTTCCGGCACCGGCAAGTTCACGACCATCAAACAACTGGTCGAGCACGAAGCCCTCCATCGGCCTGTTCCTTCGGATTGGTGCTACGTCAACAACTTCAGCCAGCCGGCAAAACCCACAGCCATCCGCTTATCACCGGGGCAAGGCAAGGTTTTCCAGCACGACATGGCGCAACTGATCGACGAATTGAGCGTCGCCATTCCAGCGGCATTCGACGGTGATGAATACCGCTCCCGCGCCGGCGAGCTCGAAAGCGAATCGCGCCAAAGGGAAATCACCGAATTGAACCGACTGCGCGAAGAAGCCGAAAACGCCCATATTCTGCTGACCGAAACGGTGACCGGTTACGGATTTGCGCCGGCCGATGAAAACGGCGTCGCGATGACGCCCGAGCAATTCAACAAGCTCGATAAAGAGCAGCAGCATAAAATCCAGGAGACCATTTTTAATTTGCAGGAACGCCTTCAGCAGCTGCTGAAAAAATTCCCGATCTGGCGCAAGGAGACCAAGCGCAAACTCCAGGCATTGAACCGCGAAACCGCCGCCTTGGCCGTCAACCACTCCATTGATGAGTTGATCGAGAAATACGCCAAGCAACAGGACGTCATCGATTACCTGAATGAAGTCCAGAAAGACATCATCGAACACGTCCGGGATTTCGTGCCGCACAGCGAAAAAGCACTGCCTTTTCTGGAGATGCCGCAGGAAGGGAATCCGCTGAAACGCTATCAGGTCAATCTGATCGTGGATTTCAGCAACAAGCGCGCCGCTCCCGTGATCTACGAAGACCTGCCCAATTACAGCAACCTGATCGGCCATACCGACCATCAGGCTCACATGGGCTCATTGATTACCGATTTCACGATGATCAAGCCTGGCGCATTGCATCAAGCCAACGGCGGCTATCTGATCATCGATGCCCGGAAAATCCTGTTTCAGCCTTATGCCTGGGAAAGCCTTAAAAGAACGCTGCAAGCGGGTGAAATCCGCATCGAACCGCTGGAGCGGACGCTCAGCCTGATCACGACCTCGCCATTGGAGCCGCAGCCCATCCCGCTCGTTGATTTAAAGATCATCCTGTTCGGTGATCCGCTGCTTTATTATCTGTTAAGCGTCTATGACCCTGAATTTCCCGACTTCTTTAAGGTCGCCGCCGATTTCGATACATCCGCCAACCGTGAAAGCAGCACGCATGAATATGCACGCCTGCTGGCCACGATCGCCCGGCGCGAGAAATTGCGCCCATTGAGCCAGCAGGCCGTCGCCAGAGTCATCGAGCACAGCTCGCGCATGGCCGGCGACGCCGAGAAACTGTTGACGCACCTGCGCAGCATCAAGGATTTGTTGACGGAATCCGACCATTGGGCTGAAGAAAACGGCCATACCCTGATCGCCAACAGCGATGTCCAGCAAGCCATCGACCATAAGATTCACCGGCTGGATATGATCCGGGAGAAGCTCTACGAAAACATCGAACGCGGCACCGTGCTGATCGACACCGAAGGCAAAGTGGCCGGTCAGATCAACGGCCTGTCAGTGCTGCAACTGGGCGAATTCGCCTTTGGCCAGCCGTCGCGCATCACGGCAACGACGCGCCTGGGCAGCGGCAAAGTGGTCGATATCGAACGCGAAACCCAACTGGGCGGAGCCATACATTCCAAGGGCGTACTGATCCTGTCGAGCTTCATCGCCTCGCGCTATGCGCGAAACAGCCCGTTCTCGCTGTCCGCCAGCCTAGTGTTCGAGCAATCCTACGGTCATGTCGAAGGCGACAGCGCCTCGCTGGCCGAGCTATGCGTCATCTTGTCCTCGCTGGCTCAGGTGCCTTTACGGCAGGATCTGGCGATTACCGGATCGGTGAATCAGCTGGGCCATATCCAGCCGATAGGCGGCGTCAACGAAAAAATCGAAGGCTTCTTCGATATCTGCTTAAAAAAGGGCCTGACCGGCACGCAGGGCGTGATCATCCCTGCCGCCAATGTCAAATACCTGATGCTGCGCTGGGACGTCGTGCACGCGGCCCAGTCCGGCCAGTTCAATATCTACGCCGTCACGACCGTGGATGAGGCGCTTGAACTGCTGACCGGAATGGAAGCCGGCGCTGCCGACGCACAGGGCAAGTATCCGCCGGCATCGTTTAACGGCAAGGTTGAAGCCCAGCTATTGCAATTTACGGCAATCAGCAAGGAATTCCGACTTAAGGCCGAACAACAGGAAACACCCAAAAACAGCGAAGGTTAGCCGCCACAGCCCTATAGTTGCTATTTTTTTCGGATTGCCGTTTCAGGGAGCCCACAACGATGACCGTCCCCAAATATTTCCGCCCCGATATGGAACGAAGACTCGACGGATTGGACGAATTGGCCCGGGATTGCAGTTATTCCTGGACCCATGGCGCCGACGAGATATGGCGCGAGCTGGATGCCGAATTCTGGGAGCAGACCCGAAATCCCTGGCTGGTGCTGCAAACGGTTTCACGCGCCCGCCTGGAAGATCTGTCCAAAAATGAAGCCTTCTGTGAAAAACTGCGGGCTATCGTTTCAGCCCACCGCCAGGCTTTATCGGAACAGCGTTGGTTCCAAGCGAAACAGCCGCAAGACATCGCCTTGCGGACAATCGCTTATTTCAGCATGGAATTCGGCCTCAGCGAGGCCCTGCCTATTTATTCGGGCGGGCTCGGCCTGCTCGCCGGCGATCATTTAAAAGCCGCCAATGATCTGGGGCTGCCGCTGGTGGGCGTCGGCCTGCTCTACCAAAAGGGTTATTTCCGCCAAGCTTTCGATGCCGACGGCAATCAGATTGCCCTGTACCCGGCCAGCGAAACCAGCGATATGCCGATCTCGCCGGTCCGCATCAACCGTGGCGAATGGCTGCGCATACAACTGCTGACGCCGTCCCGCTTATGGGTGCGGGTGTGGCAGGCGCAAATCGGCCGCATCAAGCTGTATCTGCTCGACACCAACGACCCGGCCAATCATCCGGTGGACCGCTGCATCACGGCCGAACTGTACGGCGGCGGCTCGGAATACCGGCTGTCCCAGGAAATTCTGCTCGGCATCGGCGGCTGGCAGGTGCTGCAGGCATTGGGCATCACGCCTGATGTCTGCCATCTGAACGAAGGCCATGCCGCACTGCTGGTTCTCGAGCGTGCGCGCCATTTCATGCGCGAACACCGCGTCGATTTTGCAACGGCCTTGACAGTGACGCGCGCCGGCAATCTGTTTACCACCCACACTTCGGTGGAAGCGGGTTTCGATCGCTTCAGCCCGGATCTGATCAAGAACAGCCTGGGCCTTTATGCCAAAGAACTGAATCTTGATCTCGACGAACTGCTGGCTTTGGGCAGAATCCCCGGCAACAACGATGTGGCTGCGCCTTTCAATATGGCTTATCTGGCGATACGCGGCAGCGCCGCCGTCAACGGCGTCAGCCGTTTACACGGCGAGGTCAGCCGGGATATTTTCAATCCCCTCTTTCCGGGCTGGCCGAGATATGAAGTCCCCGTCACGCATGTCACGAATGGCGTCCATGCTCCATCCTGGGACTCCATGGAAGCCGACGAGCTATGGACTCAATTATGCGGCAAGGGCCGCTGGTTTTGCGATCCAGAACATCTGGCCAAACAATTCCACCGTGTAGGAGACCAGGCCCTGTGGCATTTGCGCGCCCGAAACCGGAACCGGCTGGTGCAGTTCGTCAGGGATGAATACAGCCGGGAGCTGAACGTGCACAGCAATTTATCGGACAGCGAAGTGGAAGACCTGGCGCTGCGCCTTTTCGACCCGAACGTGCTGACTATCGGCTTTGCCCGCCGTTTCGCCACTTACAAGAGGCCCAACCTGCTGCTGACCGATCCTGACCGGCTGGCGCGCCTGTTGACCGATCCTCACAAGCCAATGCAATTGGTCATTTCCGGCAAGGCGCATCCGGCGGATTTGCCTGGCCAGCGTTTGATCAAGGACTGGAACCAGTTCATGCAGCGCCCGGAAATCCGCAATCATGCCATTTTCCTGAGCGATTACGACATGATCACAGCCGAATATCTCGTGCAAGGCGTCGATCTGTGGATCAACACGCCAAGGCGCCCTTGGGAGGCCTGCGGCACCAGCGGCATGAAGATTCTGGTCAACGGCGGCCTGAACCTGTCCGAGTTGGACGGTTGGTGGGCCGAAGCTTATCGGCCTGAAGTCGGCTGGGCGCTGAACGGACATGAAGCCGAGCATACCGATGCCGATCAGGCCAATATACTGTACGAATTACTGGAAAAGGAAATCGTGCCGGCCTTCTATGAACGCAACGGCAATGGCATTCCGGAGCGCTGGCTAAGCAAGATGCGCGAAAGCATGACGACCTTGACGCCCTTTTACTCGGCTAACCGCATGGTGCGGGAATATACCGACCGTTTCTATTTGCCCCTGGCGGAGAAATATCAGCGCCGCACCGTGAATGGCGCGCAGGCTGGCCGGTCCCTGAGCCGCTGGCTGTCGCGCCTGAATGATCTGTGGCCTAAGATTCATATCGCGCGCGTCAATATCGAGAACCGCGAAGCCGTGTATTTTTTCAGCTTGCAGATTTACCTGGGCGACTTAACGGCGCAGGATGTCAGAGTGGAGCTGTTTGCAGAACCGATTGAAGGCGATACGGACAACATTCATGAAATGCACATCGACCATGCGCTGCCCGGCGCCGTCAACGGTTTTGTTTATACTATCAGCATTCCGGCAAAGCGGCCGATTTCGGATTACACGCCCAGAATCATACCCAACCATCCTGATGCCGGCATACCTGCCGAAGCCCAAGCTATCTTATGGGTAAAATAAAAACAGGTACTGTGCGTACCGGCGGAAACGGATACGGGCCATTTAATGTGAACGTTTTATCGCAACCATTTTATATAGGGGAAATATGAACATAGTCCTGGCATATGGCATTCTTGGATTCAACACCGTGCCTTTTACGGATATCGAATACTTCAACGACATCCAGAAACATCTCGAAGACAGATTCCAGGCTCGGGTATTGGTCGCTGAAGTTGCCCCGGTAGCCGGTATTGAGGTGCGCGGCAACCAACTGAAGCGTAAAATTCTTGATGATCTGGAGCAAACCGTCAAACCGTCCGTCCTGGACCCGGACAAGAAAGTGCATATCATCGCCCATAGCATGGGCGGACTGGACAGCCGCTACATACTGTCTCCGGCCAACCCCGACAATATTGCCGACCGGGTCAGCTCGCTGACCACTATCGGCACACCGCATCAAGGCTCGCCGCTGGCCGATCTTTTCGAGTCATTCGTGGATGGCGAATCCGATATGCCGCTGCTGGGAGCCATAGAAGGCGTCATTCGCGGCATAGTCAGTAAATTTCTTTGGTTTGATGCCGTGTATGACTTAACTACGGAATCCACGCGTAAATTCAACGATATCTATATTGATAATCCGCAGGTTGACTATTTCTGCATCGCTGGCGAAGGGCGCCATGGCGACGAGTCATCGAAGACCTGCAAGCTGCTGCTTCCGGCGCATCGATACATCAAAAGAATGACGGACGAGGAAAACGACGGCACGGTGCCGGTTTCTTCCGCCCTGCGCGACGGCTGGGAAGCCATTTCTCCGCCCTGGCCGGCCGATCATTTCGATGAAGTCGGGCATGATCTGGATAGGGGAGTGAACAGCACGCCTGATCACTTTGATTACCTGCGCAAGTACGAGGAAATTGTCGAGCGTCTGCAAAGCTACCAAGCCTGACCGAGCTGAAACGGTACGCGGCGCCTACCCTACCGTAACCAGTGTAGGCTAGGTTGGAGCTTTAGCGGAAACCCAGCATGGGCGGTTTCGAAATACTGGGTTTAACAGCCCGGCTTACCCCGCTGCCCTGCAAAACCAGGGCGAAATCCACTGTAAGGGTACGCATCGCGTACCTATTCAGGGCTTCTCGACACACCACAAGTCCGGAAAGGTATGCGATGCGTACCCTACAGAACTTCTGCTTCCCTCTACAAATCAACGCCGCATCCCCGGCGGAGAACTGTAGCTGTCCAGCACGGCAAGGTAATTAGTGCGTTCGAACGATTCGGGATCGGCACAGAACTGCTGGCTCAAACGGCCTTTCATGTCCTTGACCGAAGCATACTCATGCTGTTCCATCCAGGACATCAGTCCGGCTTTGATGCGCGTCAGCTGTTCCGGCCCGTGCAGCAGCAGCGTGGCGCACAGGTGCGTGACGTCGGCGCCGGCCAGCAGCAGCTTGATGACGTCAGCGGCAGTGTGCACGCCGCCGGTCGCAGCCATCGACAATTTGACCCGGCCGTAAAGAATGGCTATCCAGCGCATAGCCAGCAGCGCGTCCGCGGAGGTGGAAAGATGCAGTTGCGGGATGATTTGCAGAGTGTCGATATCCATGTCGGGCTGGTAAAAACGGTTGAACAACGCTACGGCATCGGCGCCTTCATTTTCCAGCTCCCTGATGAAACGAGGCAAAGCGCTGAAATAAGGCGACAGCTTCATCGCAATCGGAACATGCACTTTATGGCGCAACATCCGCAACAATTCCAGATAGCGGTTTTCCACGTCCATATTGGTTTCATAGGGATCGGTGTCCAGATAATAGACATTCAGTTCCAGCGCATCGGCGCCGGCCTCTTCGAGCAATCTGCCGTTTTCCACCCAGCCATTTAGGGAAATGCCGTTAAGGCTGGCGATGATCGGGATGTTCAGCGCGTTTTTCAAGTCCGCGAGATGCTCCAGATACTGATCCAGTCCCGGTTGAAAACAGCTGTCGAAAGGCAGAAAACTCTCGGCTTCGGGATGCCCTATGGTCTGATGAATCAGAAAGCGCGCCGTCATTTTTTCCTCGTTGCGCAGTTCTTCCTCAAACAGCGAATACATGACCAAAGCCGAAGCGCCAGCGTCTTCCAGACGGCGCGCCGAATCGATGCTGCGCGACAGGGGCGATGATGAAGGCACGAGCGGATTGGCCAGTTTAAGTCCCATGTAGTTTGTGCTCAGATCTATGCTGCTCATGGTCGATCTACTCCTGTTCGTTTTTATTTTGTGTGCCGGACGGCTGCTCGGCCTGCAGCCGGTAATGCCGATAGCGGTCGTTCACATCGCGCTGTGCCTGCTGCAGGAGCTGTTCCGAGCGCTCGGCATGCGTACGGCTGAGAATGCTGAAGCGCGCCTCGGTCATGGCGAAATCCCGGTAAGGAATGGAAGGCTTCTGGCTGTCCAGGACCAACGGATTCTGGCCCTGCGCCGTCCGCCTCGGGTCGAAGCGCAGCAAAGGCCAGTGCCCGCTGCGCACGGCCAGATCCTGTTGGCGCAGATCGTTGGACATGTCGACGCCATGCGCAATGCAGGGACTGTAGGCAATAATCAGCGAAGTGCCCGGATAGGATTCGGCTTCCAGAAACGCGTGCAAGGTCTGGATGTCCTTGGCGCCAAAAGCGACCTGGGCCACATAGACCTGTTCGTAATCCATCGCCAGACGCGCCAGATCCTTTTTGGGCGTGGTCTTGCCGGCCGCCGAAAACTTGGCGACGGCGCCCCGCGGCGTGGCCTTGGAAGTCTGGCCGCCGGTATTCGAATACACCTCCGTATCGAGCAGTAAAATATTCACATCGCGGCCGGAAGCCAGCACATGATCCAGGCCGCCGAAGCCGATGTCATAGCCCCAGCCGTCGCCGCCGATGATCCAGACGCTGCGCTTGACCAGATTTTCCGACACTTCCAGCAGCCGGCCTGCAACATCGGCAGCAATGCCTTGCAATCGTTGGTTCAGCTCGGCGACGCGCTGGCGCTGGTCATAGATGCCGGCCTCGCCGCTTTGGTCGGCATCGAGAATCGCATCGGCCAGTTCCGGGCCGACCGGATCGCGCAAATCTTGCAGCAGCCCGCGCGCATACTGGGCCTGCTGGTCGATGGCCACGCGCATGCCCAGGCCGAATTCGGCATTGTCCTCAAACAAGGAGTTGGACCAGGCAGGACCGCGCCCCTCGGCGTTTTTAGTCCACGGCGTCGCCGGCAGATTGCCGCCATAGATGGACGAGCAGCCGGTCGCATTGGCGATCACCATGCGGTCGCCGAACAGCTGACTGACCAGCCGCAGATACGGCGTCTCGCCGCAGCCCGGGCAGGCGCTTGGAAACTCGAACAAAGGTTGCAGATGCATGGCTTCCGGTAGTTTGTTGTGGTGCAGCAGGCGGCGGTCCGGCACCGGTATCTGCAGGAAGAAATTCCAGTTTTCGCGCTCCTGAGCGCGCAGCGGCGGCTGCGGATGCATATTGACGGCTTTCCGTTCGGGATTATCGCGGTCGCGGATCGGGCAGACCTGCACGCACAGGCTACAGCCGGTGCAGTCTTCGGGCGCGACCTGATAGCTGATCAAAAGATCGTTGCCTAAGGCCTTGCTTTTGACAGGCACGGATTTGAATGTCGGCGGTGCATTTTCAATGCTGTCGGCGGTAAACAGCTTGCTGCGGATCACGCTGTGCGGGCAGACGAACACACACTTGCCGCACTGAATGCAGATATCGGGCTCCCAGACCGGAATCTCCAGAGCGAGATTGCGCTTTTCGAACGCGGAAGTGCCGGTTTTAAAGGTGCCGTCTGGCTCAAAGCGGCTGACCGGCAGAAAATCGCCGTGCCCGGCAATCATCTCGGCAGTCAGGCGTTGCACATAATCAGGCGCGTCGGCGGCCACGGCGGGCGGCATTTCGATCACGCTGCCCGCCTGCTCAGGCACGGTGATCTGATGCAATTGGGCAAGCGCCGAGTCGATGGCCTCAAGATTGGCCTGCAGTATGCGTTTTCCAGCCTTGGCATAGGTTTTCTGTCCGGCCGCCCTGATCGCGCCCAGCGCCTCGTCGAGCGGAATAACAGGGGTCAGAGCGAAGAAACAGGTCTGCATGACCGTATTGATGTGCCGGCCCAGGCCGCAGCTTCTGGCGATTGCATAGGCATCGATCACGAAAAAGGCGATGTTTTTCTCGATGATAGCCTCCTGAAAACTACGCGGCAGACTGTCCCAGACCTGATCGGCACCGACAGAGGTATTCAGCAGAAACACCGCGCCCGGAGCCGCTTTGTCGAGCATAGGGTAGCGTTCCAGAAACACCGATTGATGACAGGCGACAAAGCGGGCTTCGTTATCGCCGATCAGATAACTGGAACGGATTTTCTCCGGACCGAAACGCAGGTGGGAAACCGTGACGGCGCCCGCTTTCCTGGAGTCATAGACAAAATAACCCTGGGCATTGAGCTGCGACTTGTCACCAATGATTTTGATGGAATTCTTGTTGGCGCTGACCGTACCATCGCTGCCCAATCCGTAGAAAATGGCACTGACCGTGGCTTTAGCGGCATCGGTCCGAAATGACGGGTCCCAATTCAGATGGGTTTGCGTCACATCATCGATAATGCCGACCGTGAACGGGTTCTTGGGCCGTTCTTTGGTCAGTTCATCGAAGATGCCCTTGACCATGGCTGGCGTAAATTCTTTCGAGGATAGGCCGTAACGGCCGCCGACAATTTTGGGCAACTGGGCAAACTTGGGATTGTCGCCCAGATAATTCTGTGTAACCGCGGTCAAAACATCTTTGTATAGAGGCTCGCCATCGGCGCCCGCTTCTTTAGTTCTGTCCAGAACCGCCAGGCTGCGCAGCGCGGCCGGCAAGACATTAACCAGGGCCTCGGCTGCAAACGGACGGAACAGGCGGACTTTCAGTACGCCGACTTTCTCCCCATGCGCAGTTAAATGGCAAACGGTTTCCTCGGCGGTTTCGGCGCCGGAACCCATCAGTACGATGACCCGCTCGGCATCTTCGGCACCGACATAGTCAAACAGGTGATACTGGCGTCCGGCCAGTCCGGCGAAACGGTCCATCGCCGCCTGCACGATGCCGGGCATGGCTTGATAATAAGGATTGACACTTTCCCGCGCCTGAAAAAACACATCGGGATTCTGGGCGCTGCCACGCAGAATAGGATGATCCGGCGACAAGGCGCGCCGGCGGTGCTGATGTATCAACTCGTCGTCGAGCATGGCGCGAACAGTCGTTTCGTCAACAGGATCGATCGTGGCGATCTCGTGCGAGGTTCTGAAACCGTCGAAAAAATGCACGATAGGAATGCGCGCGGCCAGCGTCGCCGCCTGCGCAATCAGGGTAAAGTCCATGACTTCCTGCACTGAATTGGCCGACAAGAACGCGAAGCCCGTTGCCCGAGCCGCCATCACATCGCTATGATCTCCGAAGATCGACAAGGCGTGCGTCGCCAGCGTGCGGGCCGCAATATGAAAAACGGTTGACGTCAGTTCGCCGGCAATCTTGTACATGTTCGGAATCATCAGCAGCAGTCCCTGCGAGGCCGTAAAAGTCGTGGTCAGCGCGCCATTTTGCAGGGCGCCATGCACGGCACCGGCCGCACCGCCTTCACTCTGCATTTCTATCACCTGCGGTTGCGCGCCCCAGATATTCTTGTGGCCTTCCGAAGCCCAAGTGTCGGCCCACTCCCCCATAGGCGAAGCCGGCGTAATCGGATAGATGGCGATGACTTCATTGGTCAGGTAGGCGATCTGGGCAGCCGCTTCGTTGCCGTCGATCGTGATAGTGGTTGCTTTTGACATCAATCGTCCTCGTAAAATAACAACTTTTAGAGCCTCGTGTTCTATCGCAATTATTCAATATGAGTTGCATTAGTTCCTCTGTGACAATCGGCACGTCAAAATATTCGCGTTTTTCCGGAACAACCTCGCAATCATCAGTTATTTGCATCAAGCCGCATCTTAAGCTCTTGAAGAATGAACAGAATTTGGGATTTTCTGTCTTAATCTCAAAGACAAGCTGATTTTCTCTGAAGCATGTCCTTTGATTTATCAGTCAAACAAAAACAGAGGTGTGTTATGGCATTAAAAGAAGACTTTGGAAGCCTGCTCGAATCCCTAAAAACCGAACGTGATGAAATCAAACTGAAACTGCATCTTGGTTCCATGGAAGCCAGGGAGGAATTTGAGAGTGTCGAAAAAAGCTGGAACACTTTTACCCAAAAAGCGGGCGACATCGCTGATGATACAGTGGAAACTTCGGAAGAGTTTATCGAAAAAGCCAAAATAGTCGGCGAAGAATTGAAAGCAACCTATGACCGGATCAGAGCGAGATTGTCTAAATGATTATCAGCTTTGCATCAAGATACAAGATATTGGACCGCTTCCTACATCATGTAGAAAAGTGCTTTCAACGGTATAAAAAAACGCCCCACACCTTTCCTTAAGGCATGGGGCGTTCCATTATCTTAGTCTAAACGGAATGGTTTAGATTATAAAGATACTGATAAAGCAGTGCCAACAGTCAGAGATGCGCCTGCTTGCAGATTTACAGCTGGCAATAATGCATCAACTGTTCCGACTACTGATCCCAGAACGCCATTTACCAGAGTAAGAGTGTTACCCACCAATGCGTCCAGCCCCAAAAGAGCACCAGCTGAAACATTGTCCATCTGAGCATCAGTCAAAGCTACAGGCTCAGCAGAAGCCAAACCAGTCGCAGTTAAAAGAACGCCTGCTGCCAAAACTTTCATCATTTTATTTTTCATAACAATAATCTCTACTTTAGTATTATTAATATTATTAACACATAACCCACTCCGAACCTATCAGAATGGGGTATTTACCGTAGTGTTTTAATTTTCCAAAACACTGGGCAAATTCCTTACGCACCCCAAAATTGAACCGTACAGCTACACCATAAAAAGGACCGGTTAGTAAAACATTGTTCAGCGTCGAATTATTTTTGCGATACGTTTCACATTTTTACAATTATTGGGCATAAATTTCCGCATATTTTTGTATTATTATCAGCCTATCCTGAACCTATCGGGATGGGAGGCATTTACCATAGTGTTTTAATTTTGCCAAAACACTTGGCTAATTCCTTACATGCCCAAGAAATTGAGTCGCCAACCACACTGGAAGAAACGGCTGAATAATAAAGCATTATTCTGTACTGAATATTCTGTGATCAACTTCTCATTTTCTTAATTACTGGGCATGCGTTTCACAAAACTTTAGTATTATTAACATAACCCATCCTGAACCTATCGGGATGGGCTTTTTTCTACCGTAGTGCTTCAAATTACCTTCCAAATACTTGGCAATCTCCATGCATACCCTGGACATTGAATTACAAGATCCCACCAAAAAAATGACTGAATTGAAAAGCATCATCCAGTATTAATTTTGTGAGCAACTTCTCATTTCTCCAATCCCCGGACATTAACCCCCACATATCTTTTGTGGGATTTAATTTAATTCAATTCAATTTAATTTAGCAAGATTTAATTTAATATTTGTTAATATATTTTTGCAAGAGCGATACGGAATCAGGCTTAGCACTGGTATATAACCCTGTTTTTGTTACGCATTATCGCAAAAACTGCCTCTAAAGTATTAGTAGGATAATTTCCTTTTTAATCGCAGTGAGCATATAACATCAGGAAGTGAGAGAGGTCCCCATCATTCCATTGCAGGGCATATATAATATTAAAAAAGTATTTTCTACTAAAAAAATTGAGAACGCCCTATGCCTTTCTGAAAGTATAGGGCGCTCCTAATCATAATCTAAACGGAATCGCTTGGATTATAAGGAAACTTGTAAACCAAGCCCCAGACTGACAGATGTAGCTAATTGCAGATCTACAGCCGGCAACAAGGCATCAACTGCTCCGACGACTGAGCCAAGAAGACCGTCTACCAGGGTAAGAGTGTTACCCACTAATGCGTCCAGCCCCAAAAGAGCACCAGCTGAAACATTGTCCATCTGAGCATCAGTTAAAGTCACAGGCTCGGCAGAAGCCAAACCTGTTGCAGTTAAAAGAACACCCGCCGCTAATGTTTTCATCAGTTTGCTTTTCATAATTAATTATCTCTATTTTTTGTATTATTAACATAACCCACTCTGAACCTATCAGGACGGGATTTACTTGCTACAGTGTTTTGAAGCATTTCCAAAACACTTGGCAAATTCCTTATATAACCAAGAAATTGAGCCTCGCAACCGCATCGAAAAAGTCGTACAAGATCTATCCAAAGATGAATTGCTCATTTTCTTGATCGCGACGCATAAAATTCCATTTTTAATTTAAACTACTCTCAACTTTCTCTTAAGCTTCACTTAAGTTTAATTTACACCGCCCCACCACCTATTTCCGTGAAATCGATCGCATTTTTAATAACACCCCCCACTCAAAATAGAGACGCACTGCACATTTCTCACATATTTTTGAAATCTCGCATTGACAGATAACATATGCTGAACTACCGGTTGCCAAAAATTAACAAGATTATCAATGTCATATGATAATCTTGTTAAAGTCGCCTCCTGGCTCCGATAAAACTTCAAATTGTGAATCAAGGACAGTTTTAAAACTGGTTTGGGAACATCTCTAACATAAATAGTTAGAGATGTATTCATATTGGGCTTAACTGATGTTTCGCACGAATCGATCTCTGTGCTGTTTTAATGTTACTGCGGCCGTGTAGGGGCGAATTTACTTGTGCCCCTTGCGGGTATTCGCACTACCTATATATCTAGCCCGGATATTTCATCAGCTCCATGAAACCGTCCCTAGGAGCACCAGGCGACCAGAAACGACTGATATTTTTGGGAGGTGAAGTTCAAGGGACTGTTTTCAGGGTTGATTGCCGATCTTCAGGCACAGCTCCCCCTTACCCCATTGTTTATCGCGTGCCGGGTACAGCACTGAGCGAGCGCTAATTAGGGCACAGGCGCTGGCAGACAGATCGAAACAAGGATTGGAAGGGATAATGACTGCTCAGCAGCAGCCGAATACGGCGGGTATTGCGGATGACTACGGCGCCGATCTTAAACAGTTTCAGACGGATGGTGGCACAGGTGGCCTGCGCCAGTTCGGTGTTTTTCAGGGCAGTCCGGCGGAGGGCCTCGATCAGCGTATAGGCCAGCGTCGACAGCAGCAGACGGAACTGGTTCGGCCACCACAGGCTGCAGCTGGTTCGGTCGGCAAACAAATCCAGTTGCTGCTCTTTAATCCGGTTTTCCATCTCGCCTCGGGCACAGTAGACTTGTTCGTAAAGCGTTTGCGCCTCGCCGGCCAGATTGGTCACGACATAGCGCGGGTTGCTGCCTTGGCTCATATGTTCGGCTTTGAGGATGACCCGGCGCCGGCATCGCCAGGTAGCGGCTTTATAGTGCAGATCGGTAAACACGCGTTGTTTCTGTTGTGTTGCTTCATATTGTGTCCGGGCTTGCTCAATCCAGAGCTGGCTCAAACGCTTCAAACGCCGGTTTTTGGCCAGGCCGACGATATAGCGAACGTCCTTGCGCTCGCACCAGTTCAGCATCCGGTGCCGACAAAAGCCGCTGTCGCCGCGGAAGGTGATCTGAACGTCCGGCCAAGCCTGGCGCAGGCGCTTGACCAGCAAGGCCAGAATCGCCCAGCTATGCTTGGCTCCGTCTATGTTACTGGGGCGTAAATAGCTGACCAGGCACTGATCACCGCAGAAGACATACAGGGGCAGAAAACAGTAGTGCCGGTAATAGCCATGGAAAAAACGCCCTTGCTGTGCGCCGTGCACCGGATCATCGGTGGCGTCGAAATCCAGTATCAAGGACTTGGGCGGCGTCTCATAGGAGGCGAAGCTGTTGATCAATGGTTCTTAACAACAGCACTCCACCATCACTGGTGATGGCTCCGCCGCTGAATTGGGCTTGTATTTTGCGGCGTTTAAAAGCAGGAAAATCTATTTGAGCTGCGGTACAATTTGGCACGGGCAAATCCTTGTTCAAATTCAATCTAAGCAACTGAATTTTATCGAACTCTACGGGATTTGCCCGTTCTTTTCATGAAATATCCGGGCTAGGGTTTCCCGGTCGAATAGCCCAAAGTGCACGTAAATTCGCATCTACGCGCATATTGGGCCGATCGGCTACCTTTTCTTCATGAGGCCTAAGCTGAATTGGGATTATATTAAGATCGGAGAGCGGCAGGCGTTCATGTCATCCTATTGTTGGATGCATACGATGCATGGAAAGGTCTTTCAGCAGAATAGAAATGAGAAAAGCCCTATGCCTTTGGAAGGCATAGGGCGTTCCATTACCTTAATATAAACGGAATCGCTTGGATTATAAGGAAACTTGTAAACCAAGCCCCAGACTGACAGATGTAGCTAATTGCAGATTTACAGCCGGCAACAAGGCATCAACTGCTCCGACGACTGAACCAAGAAGACCGTCTACCAGGGTAAGAGTGCTACCCACCAATGCGTCCAGCCCCAAAAGAGCACCAGCTGAAACATTGTCCATCTGAGCATCAGTCAAAGTCACAGGCTCGGCAGAAGCAAAACCTGTTGCAGTTAAAAGAACACCCGCCGCCAATGTTTTCATCAGTTTGCTTTTCATAATTAATTATCTCTATTTTTTGTATTATTAACATAACCCACTCTGAGCCTATCAGGATGGGGTTTACTTGCTACAGTGTTTTGAAGCATTTCCAAAACACTTGGCAAATTCTTGACGCAGCTGCTACAACTGAAACACAAGTTGACGCACAATAATCAATTTCTTACTGAAATTAGTTGCCGGTGCAGTTGAAGATTGGGCAGTATCCGAAGCTCTCTAGGAAAAAGTAACTATCGTAGAAATTCAGTCATTTCCACTTGTTCATGAGGCATCCTTATGTTCGGGCCACTCCCTGTCCTTTGTCATCGCCATCTTAAGGCCGCAGAATTTAATATCATCGATATGATTTTAAGATTAACTTAAGACTAATCGAATTCATTGGTCTACTCAACATGGACGTAGGCGTTAATTATTTATTTTGTGATGTTCGTCACAGTTTTTAGCAAAAAATAACTATTCTCTGCCTCCATGCGGGCTGGCATTTCCGAAAAACTCTCTAAAGTGACACTGGAATCAAAACCAGACTCGCCACTTGTCTTCCGTTCAAATGCTGTGGGTTGATTACCGGTTCACCGACCATAGATAACCGCGCTTTTGCATGACCAGCGCATCATCAATATTCGTCGAGGTATCTAGCGTGTGTCCTTTTTAATTTGGCATTAACCAACGCTGTTATTCCGCATCATTTGTGAAGACGAGCGAGCGGATAATGCCCAAATCGGGCTCTCTCGGCCAAGCGGGACAAAAGTTCCTGAAACGGGTCGGAATTGTCCCTCCTCGCAATGATATAGCTGAAGGGTTACTTATAGGAGGGAAGCGTCCAGCGGACCGCTTCAAACAGAGACCTGAGATCATCTTCCGTAACCGGTCGGTTCGAGAAGGCGTATGGACTCCAGCGTGCTGCTATAAATAAATTCGTGAACAGAATAATCAGCCGAGGCTTTTTATCAGACATAATGGTTTCTCCAAATTCTGAACCGCATTAAGCAATGGGGCCGATTGCAATGTTTTTTATAAGGGCGACACTCTTTGATGCGCTATAGAGCGGGCTATAGCTTGAGTCTGCTTGACCATATCCCATAGTTTTGGCCGATAAATCATACAAGCTCTATTTCGACTGGGAGGCTGCCAGTTGCCGGTGATACTCAGCCATCTTACGGCTATCTTCCGCAGCCTTTTCAAAATCGCGAACCATAGCTTCTGCGCGAGTATTGAGATCCAGAATCTGCTTGCCGTAAACATAGGGCCGGGACCTGTACTGCGTCAGCATCCGCCGCTCCTCTTCGGCATCAGCATCCATCATCCGGGCCACTTCCTCATAATGCTTGGCTAACCGCAGATGGGCCTCCCGGGAGTCCGCTGTCTGTACCTCATAGGCCCAATCATGGGCATGAATCTCAGGGCCGGAAGCACAACCCGTCAATAAGGCGGTTGAGACCCCAAGTACAATCGATTTCAAGACCTTCATACAATCCTCCAATACTGTCATCAATCAATTTTTATTGTTGACCAGCTTTTATCCAAAATAACTCCCGTCCTTTATCCATTGTTTTCCTGGCTACCCATCCACGAATCCGGCGTCTTCGGCAAACGCCCCAAATCATCAATGACCTGCACCGAATGAGGTTCAGCATCCGCCCATTGCCACAGCACCAGGTTATGGTTATCCGCCGAACAACCGGGCGCAAAACTGCGCACCCGAATGCCGGCGATGCCGCAGGCCTGCAGTCGGTCGGCCAACAGCCAGGTCGGGGGCTCCAGGTTTTGAAAGGCCAGATCCTCCCAAGCGCAGTTTAGCGGGCAATTGATGAACTGCTGTATTTTGTGGTCGTTCAGATCGGCGATATCGGCGCAGTCAACCCGGTATGCCACCAGTGTCATGGGCTGGGGCTTGAACGGGAAACCTTGTTGCGCCTCCATCCAGGCGGTGGTAGGGTCTAATGAGGTGTAAAGTGCGCTGTTGCCGGGCCGGTTGAAACGCCCGCCGTGCCTTTTAGCACCTTCCCCTGACAGGGGCGTGTAGGCCCACATCGGATGATGGGCGCGATAGACTATGCCGGTGAATCGACTGGTGGGGAGCTTCAAGCGTAGCCGCCGTCGGCAATGCGGGAGAGATAGGCTTTAACGGCGGACGCGCGGCCTTCCTTGACGAGATCCTCGGCCGTTTTATCGCCGAACGAGGGCAGCGGCTGAGAGCGAAACCAGGCGAAGGCGCGGCCGGCTCCGCCGGACCATTCCGCTACGCGATTGATGATTTCGACGGTATCCCGCAGCCGGGCCTGTGTCGCTTTGCTCTTGACCCGAGTACTCTTGGAAACGGAATCGCGCGATAGTCCCGTCACCTCGGCAAGGTCATGCTGCGTAATATGAAGAACCTTGGCCAGCGAATTCGCGGCCACATAGCCTTCGTCATTAATAACCTCATGTAAAAAATCCACGTTTGCCATAAAATGCCTCACTGTTTGACCGTCATATCGGCTTTATTATAGGGCGTTATCTGATAATCTAAAGATGCAGATCAAAAAAATCAATATATAGTCAATTGCCGCCTTATCCATTCATTCGACAAAACCGGTAATAGGCTATAATCCGGCCCGTTCCGCCCGATGAACAGGCGCATCGGTTTCGAAAGCTACCGCAAGCCCGTCATTCATGGCAGAACGACTTGAGTTTACGGCGTCCCAAATGCCTGGGAAGCCGATTCTTTGATAATAAAACTAAATTGATGGATAAACCTATGCAACCAAGTTTACCTAAAACCGGTTTGGCAGGCTTAACGGAAAACTGGCGCCATGATCTGGCGGCCGGTTTCCTGGTTTTTTTACTGGCCTTGCCGCTGTGCCTGGGCATTTCACTGGCCTCCGGCTTTCCGCCGGCCGCCGGCATTATCTCCGCCATGGTTGGCGGCCTTCTGGTATCGCGGATCAATGGTTCGCATCTGACCATCAATGGCCCTGCCGCCGGCTTGATCGTGGTGCTGTACAGCGCCGTGCAGACGCTGGGAGAAGGCGATGCAATGGCCGGTTACCGCTATACGCTGGGTGCAATCGTCATCGCCAGCGTCCTGCAAGTGCTACTGGGCGTCTATCGAGCCGGACAGTTGAGCTCGTTTTTCCCGACTTCCGTCGTGCACGGCATGCTGGCCGCGATCGGCCTGATCATCATCGCCAAGCAAAGCCATGTCCTGCTGGGCGTCAACCTGGAATTCGGCAGTATTCTTTCGACTATTGCCCAAATTCCGCACAGCATGCTCTACCCCAATCATGCAGTCGCCTTTATCGGCCTGAGCGGACTGGCGATTCTGATCGTCTGGCCGCTGCTCAAGCATCCGACGTTAAAGAAAATACCGGCGCCGCTGGTCGTGCTGATAACCGGCATGGGCCTGGGGCAATTTTTCGGCCTGCAGCATGAGCACATCCATGCTTTCTTTCTGGACAAAACCTATCTGGCCAATCACGAACATCTGATTCAGCCGCAATTTCTAGTCGATATTCCCGACCAGTTTACCTCCCTCTTCTATTTCCCGGACTTTTCCAAGGCCATGACCATTGAATTCTGGGAAGCCGTCGTAGGCATCTGCCTGATAGCCAGCCTTGAGACGCTGCTGGTCACCAGCGCCGTGGACAAACTCGACCCGTACAACCGCACCAGCGATTTCGACCGTGATCTGGCCGCCGTCGGCATGGGCAATGTGATCGCCGGCTTGCTGGGCGGCCTGCCGATGATCGCCGAGATCGTGCGCAGCTCGGCCAATATCGAAAGCGGCGCTCGAACCGGTTGGGCCAATTTCTTCCATGGCCTGATTTTCCTGGCGTTTATCCTGCTGTTCCCGCATGTCATCCATAACATCCCACTGGCGACACTGGCGGCGTTATTGGTCTATACCGGCTATCGTCTGGCATCGCCCAAGACCTTCCAGCATGTCCTGTCTGTCGGCGTGGAACAACTATTCCTGTTCGTCATCACGATTATCGGCGTGCTGGCAACGGATTTGCTGATCGGCGTGGCGCTCGGCATAGCCGCCAAGCTGGCGATTCAGGCCATGCGCGGCGTCTGGCTGGATAATATGTTCCGCATTTATTTTGAAATTCACCGGCCCGACCGGCAAACCATTGTCGTCAAATTATTGGGCTCGGCGCTGTTTTCAAATTTTCTGCCGTTAAAAAAGGCGTTGGCCGAGCTTGAAGGCGGCAAAACGCTGGTGTTCGATTTTTCAAACGGCTATCTGATCGATCATACCGTCATGGAATTCATCGATGACTTCAGCCGGGATTACGAAGCGCAAGGCGGCGAATGCCTGCAAGTCGGCCATGCCCTGGAAAAATTCTCCGATCATAAATTAGCGGCCCGCCTGATGACCGCTGATGACAGATTAAAGTAAAGCTCGTTAAAGGTTGGGCAAGCTTTCTCGCCGCCTGCCACAACATTTACTCCAGGACAGAAGCGGAAGCTGATAAGCAGCCGCTTCTGTCCCCGACTTGCCTAAGCACCAGCCACTTATCGCCTGATCAATCATTAAATTCTCAACAGACTATAAGCATCCATGACGTAATGTCATTCCTGAATGACTGAAGCATCGCTATAGGCTTTCCCGCCGCTACCCGTTCACTTACTTTTCAGGCTGAACCTCATAAAATCAGGTCCTTCCTTAGATAAAAATCAGGGTTTCACCCGATTTCCATACTGTACCTCTACCGTATAGAGTCAATCCGCAGTCCGCTATTTAATAATTTTTTAAGGTGTTGTTGCATGCGAAAGCGACTGGTTCAAGGTTGCTTTCAGGCGGCGATCATTCATTTAATTTAATAGTAGGAGATGTCATGAGATTTCGGCAACAAATCAGCGACCGGTTGGAAACCGGCGGCACAATTTCCCGGCGCCGGCAAGCGGCAGGCGTCGTCTGTCTACCCTTGCTCGCCGTGGCGCTGGCCTATGCCGGCCCGGCGCACGCCAACTGCAAAAACACCGTGTCGGCCGATGTGGTCGCACTAGACCAGGTGTTTTATTACAACCGCCTGGGTGCGATGAATCCCGCCGGCATGATCTACGCGCTGAAGGCCGATGTCGTGGATCTGGCCGGCGGCCCCCATCCCGGCCCCGGCAATGCCATGCTGCGGCCTGATCACCGGCCCAGGCCGCTGACCTTGCGTGTTAACGAGGGCGATTGCCTGCAGGTCCGCTTCACCAACTGGCTGAGCCAGAATCTGGCGGGCTCTTTGCCGGCCCCCGTGCCGCCCAGCGATCCGCCCAACAGCACGCCGGTCCGCAATGACGACGGCCCCGCCACGCGCACGGCCTCGTTCCATGTCATGGGCCTGCAGCCGAAAGACATCGTCTCCGACGCCTCCAAGGTCGGCAACAACCCCAGCGGATTGGTAGCTCCCGGCGGCAGCCTGACCTATACGTTTTATGCCGAGAAGGAAGGCACCTTCCTGGCCTACAGCACCGCCGCCACGACCGGCGGCGAAGGCGACGGCGGCTCGCTGGCGCACGGCCTGTTCGGCGCCGTCAATGTCGAAAACAAGGGCGCGGAATGGTACCGCAGCCAGGTCACCGAACAGGATCTGGCCCTGGCCGCGACTTCCTCGACGCTGTCCGCGTCCGACGGCAAATTTTATCCGGTCATCGACTATCAGGCGGTCTATCCAGCCGTCGAAACCCGCAAGCCGCAGGAGAAGCTGACGCTGACGGCGGCGCGGGGCGGTCTTTATCGAGCCACGATCAGCCGCCTGACCAGCAACATCGGCTTCATCCCCGGCGATCAGGGCAAGACCCTAATCACGGGCGACTTCAAGGGCACGATCAGACGGGTCAATACCGATGGCTCTGCCCTCGTGGCGCCGATCACGGCCGTCAGCGCGCTGGAAGCGGCCCCGTACAGCTGGCGGATCGAAGGCACGGCGCCGCATCCGCTGGCCGGCCGGCCTATCCTGAGCCTGCTCGACAGCCGCAACCAGATCGTCCACTCCGATCTCAATGCCATCATCACCGGCCCCAACCGGGGCAAATTCAGCCCGGCTGTCGAACCCAAAAATGCCGTGTATCCGGACCGTCTCGATCCGTTCCGCGAGTTTACGGTCATTTTCCACGACGAAGCCAAGGCCGTACAGGCGTTTCCGGACTGGTTCAATGATCCGGTGCTCAGCCACACCCTGTTCGGTGTCCGGGACGTCTTCGCCATCAACTACGGCACCGGCGGCATCGGCTCGGAGATCATCGCCAACCGCCTCGGACTCGGCCCGATGAAGGACTGCGTCGATTGCAAGTACGAGGAGTTCTTCCTGACCTCGTGGGTGCTCGGCGATCCGGCCATGGTCGTGGATGTGCCCGCAGGTGTCAACTCCGACGGCCAGCTGGGCGTCGTCGCCAACCCGCAATTCGCGACCCAGGCTTTTTTCCCGGCTGACCCGTCCAACGTGCACCACAGCTACCTGAACGACCGGGTCAAATTCCGCAACCTGCATGCCGGCCCGAAAGAACACCATATCTTCCACCTGCATGCCCATCAATGGCTGCACACGCCCGACAGCGACAACTCGGCCTATCTGGACAGCCAGAGCATCGGGCCGGGCAGCGGCTATACCTATGAAATCGCTTATCACGGCGGCGGCAACCGCAACCGCACGGCCGGCGATTCGATCTTCCACTGCCATTTCTACCCGCATTTCGCCGGCGGCATGTGGTCTCTGATGCGCGTGCATGACGTGCTGGAGACCGGCACCGTGCTCGCTGCCGACGGCAAACCGGCACCCGGCGCCCGCGCGCTGCCCGATCGGGAAATTCTGGCCGGCACACCGATCCCGGCCGTCGTGCCGCTGCCGACCATGGCCATGGCGCCGCAGCCGGGCGCGAAAGTGGCCATCGAAGACGGCCAGGTCAAATTGCCCGATATCGCCGCCGGCAACCCCGGCTATCCGTTTTATATCGCCGGCATTGCCGGCCACCGGCCGCCGCAGCCACCGCTGGATATGGTCGCGGACGGCGGCCTGCCGCGCCATGTGATCGCCGACGGCACGGCCGTCAGTGAAGAGACTCGTCTCAGCTTCGACAAAACCGTGACGGCCATTTCGGCCATCAAACTGCCCGCCAACGGCACGCCCTGGGAGCGCCAGGCCATGATTTTCCATGGCGGCGACGGTGTCACGCCGGGCCCGAAAGCCTATAGCACGCCGAAACCGGACGGCGGCGCGGGCGCTTTCAAGGTCAATGGCCTGCCCGCCAAGCCAGGCGCGCCGTATGCCGATCCCTGCATCAATGACCAGCAGCAGCCCGCGGCCGGCAAGCCCCGTTTCTACCACGCCGCCGTGATTCAGCTGGATACCAAGATGAACAAAGTAGGCTGGCATTTCCCGCAACAACGTATTGAGACCTTACGGGAAGATGTCGAAGACACAATGGATGGCATCAGGCCGCCCGAGCCCCTGTTCTTCCGCGCCAACACCGGCGAGTGCGTCACCTTCCACCACACCAACCTGGTACCGCATCTTTATGAGCAGGATGAGTTTCAGGTAACGACGCCGACCGACACGATCGGCCAGCACATCCATCTGGTCAAGTTCGACGTCACGTCCTCGGACGGCTCCGGCAACGGCTGGAACTATGAAGACGGCACCTTCAGCCCCGAGGATATACTTGAGCGCCTGACAGCCATCAACGCTCCCGGCGGCGATTGGCTGGATGCTGATAAACCGAATGACCCTAATCCGCCTAAACCGCCCCTCTGCAACCTGGGCGACTTCCAGCGCGGCGGCGGCACTTGCGTGCAGACCACCGTGCAGCGCTGGTATGCCGATGACGTGCTGAACAATATCGGCGAGGACCGCACGCTGCGCACCGTGTTCACGCACGACCACTTCGGCCCATCCACCCATCAGCAGGTGGGGCTCTATGCCGCCCTGGTAATCGAGCCGGCCAATTCAACCTGGAAGCACAACGAGACCGGCGCGCCCCTGAGCGGCCGCGCCGACGGCGGCCCGACCAGCTGGCAAGCCATCATTGAACCGAAAAACGGCGACAAAGCCTACCGCGAGTTCCTGCTGTCAATGGGTGATTTCCAGTTGGCCAGCCGCAATGATGACACCCCGGTCAATCCGCCCGCCAAACAGGAAGCCGGGCTCCATGATCTGATCGAGGTCGCGCCGACCTGTCCGGGCGGCGTCCCCCGGCCCTGCCCCGAAGCCATCTCGGCTGACGATCCCGGCACCATGACCGTGAACTACCGCAATGAACCGCTGGCGCTGCGCGTCAATAACGGCGCCAATAGCCAAACCCCGGGTCGGGCCGGCGATCTGTCGTTCGCGTTCGAATCGCGCACGGACCGGGCCATTCCGGCCTTGAACAGCCAGCCGGACTTTTTTGTCCAGCCGTTGACCCGCGACGTCCTGCCCGGCGATCCGTTCACGCCGCTGCTGAAAACGTTCGCCGGCGACAAGATCCAGATCCGCACTGCATTCGGCGCCCATGAGGAAGGCCACAACTTCAGCATGCACGGCCTCAAATGGCTGTTCGAGCCGTCGCTGAAAGACTCCGGCTACCGCAATTCGCAAATGATGGGTATCTCCGAGCACTTTGAGTTCGAAGTGAACGCCGTAGACTCCATCAATCTGGGTACGCCCTTTATCGATCAGGCCTATTTCCCGGGCGCGGCGACCGATGACCTCTGGAACGGCCTGTGGGGCATCCTGCGGACCTATAACGATAAAGGCACTTACTCGGCCAAATACCCCAGACCGACGCTGGCGAAACTGCCGAGCAATCCGGAGGGTTATGTGATGCCGGTGAACTGTACCGTGGATAAAAAAGGCTATAGGAACTGCATCACCACCAACGGCGTCTGCCCGATCACTGCCCCTAAGGTCAACTTCCAGGTTCATGCGTTTCTGGCGAAGGATCTGCTGGGCAGCCCGCTGGTCTACAACCAAAAGGCCGGGCTGAAAGATCCGGGCGCCATCCTGTTCGTGCGCGATTCCGATCTGAACGCCGCCAAGAAAAAGCTGAAGCCCGGCGTGCCGATTGAGCCGTTGATCCTGCGCGCCCGCGCCGGGGACTGCATCAACCTGGCCCTGGTCAATCACCTGCCCGCCAACCTCGGCAACACGCAACAGGATGGCTGGAGCACGCTGCCGATGATCGTCGAAGGCTTCAACAACAATGACATCCGGCCGTCCAGCCATGTCGGCCTGACACCGCAACTGGTGGAATTTGACGCCTTGCGCGGCGCCGGTCTGAGCATAGGCCAGAACTGGACCCTGCCGGGCGGCAATCTGGTCACGGCCGCCCCCGGCAAAACGGTCAGCTATAGATGGTATGCCGGCAAAACGACACCAGGAGCCTATCCTGATGCCAAGTCGAAACTGAAGAAGCTGTTTGCCGAGCCGGTGGAATACGGTGCCATCAACCTGATGCCGTCGGATCGCATGAAGCAGATCAGCAAGGGTGCCATCGGGGCGTTGATCATCGAGCCGCAGGGCGCGAAGTGGCAGGAAGACGCCAACATGCGCGCCTCGGCCACGGTCACGCTGACCAACGGCAAGTTCTTCCGGGAACACGTGCTGCTGTTCCAGGACGACCTGAACCTGCAGCAAGACGGCGTGCCCGTGCCTAATCTTGCCGGTATTGAGGATCCCGAAGACACCGCTCAGAAAGGCTTCAACTACAGGACCGAGCCGCTATGGACACGCATGGGCTTTGCGGCGGATACCCCGCTGGAAATAACACGCACCTTTGACTTCACCAATGTGCTGACGGGCGCAGCGGAAACACCGACTTTCCTGGCCAAAGCCGGCGAGCCGGTCCGGATGCGCGTGCTGCAGGCCGGCGGTCATTCCCGCAACCATGTCTTCCAGCAGCACGGGCACATCTGGCTGGAGGAACCGTTCACCAACGGCTCGACGGTGATCGGCACCAACAGCTTCTCGGAATGGCACGGCTCCCAAGCCGGCATCGGGCCGGGCAGCCATTTCAACTTCCTGCTGGCCAATGGCGCGGGCGGTGTCTTCGCAACGCCCGGCGATTACCTCTACCGGGATCAGGCATCGTTCACGTTTGACGGCGGGCTGTGGGGCAAATTACGAGTGCAATAGCATCGCGTAAGGCGTATCGGAGTGCAGCCGCAAGCCGGCTGCACTCTTTTTATCGTTATCGGATACTCGATAAAACAGGGATATGACTATGAGAACACCCAATTACAGAAATTCAGCATTATGCTTCATCGTATTGACCGGCCTTTTCTTCGTGTTCAGCGATCAGCTGTCTTCATTGTTCAAGAATAATCCGTCAGACAACGAAGTAATCAAGGAAGGCTTGTCCATCGCCTTGGCCATCGATCCGGTCCAGGCCGACAAGATCGCGGCCTCGGCTCTGCACGAGGGCCAGCCGGCGCGCCTGCAATTCACGGTTCGGGATACGTCCAGCAAGGAACCGGTCAAGGGTCTGCACCCGGCCGTCTGGCTGGACCGCCAGAACCCGCAGGAACAGAGCCTGTCATGCAAGGACCGCATCAACTCTTATCTGCAAAGCAAGCTGGCTTTTCAGCCCGATATCAACCTCAACTCCTATTTCGTGCTGGCACTGAACAACAAGGCCAGCATTTCCGTCATCGATCCGATGAACGGCTTCGGCGGCAGCAAGATGATCACGCGTATCCGGCTGAACAGCCCCGGCGTGGACTGGGCCTTGAGCAAGGATAATAAAAAGCTCTATGTGGCTACGCCGTTAAGCCGCGAAGTGGCGGTCATCGATACCGGCACCTGGCAGGTAAAGACTTTTCTGTCATTTGAAGCTTCACCCACCCGGCTGGCCTTGCAGCCGGACGGCCACTATTTGTGGGTGGGACTCGAGAAGACCGATAACAAGTCCTCAGCCGATGTCAGCGCCGTCGATACCGAGAAAAACCAGGTGGCCGCCTCGATCGCCACCGGCAAAGGCAGCCATGAATTTGCCTTCAGCGCCGACAGCCGCATGGCTTACGTCAGTAATGCCGACGACCAGACGGTGGCCGTCATCGATACCGCCAAGCTGGCCAGCCATCACGCCGTCAAAAGCATGGCCCGGCCCGTGGCGCTGGCTTTCTCGACGTTGAGCAAAACCCTGTACGCAGCCACCGAAAAAGGCCGCCTGCTGGTCATCGATGCCGAAAGCCAGGCCGGTGCGCCCATCGAGACCGGCTCGCCGCTGAAAGCGTTGCGCTTCAGCCCCGACGGCCGCTGGGGTTTCGCGCTCAGCCAGAGAGACAACAAAGTGTTCATCATCGATGCCTCAGTGAACCGCCTGGTCCAGACCGTCGAGGCCGGTGCCGCGCCGGACCAGATCACGTTCACGGATCATTTCGCCTATGTCCGCTCGACCGGCAATGAAACCGTGAGCATGCTGCAACTGGATGCGCTGGGCAAGAACGCGCCGGCAGCCGTGACGACCTTTCCGGGCGGTCAGTCCGCCCCGGGTTCATCCGGGCTGCTGTCGGCCGATGCCATTGTGCCGACGCCTGAGCGCAATGCCGTGGTGGTCGCCAATCCAGCCGATAAATCCGTGTACTACTACACGGAAGGCATGGCCGCACCGATGGGCAATTTCGAGAACTTCGGCATGAATCCTATGGCGGTCATGATTGTAGATAGAAGTCTGCAGGAAACCGCGCCCGGCGTTTATACAGGCACCGCTCAGTTGCCGCCGGCCGGCCGTTACAGCGTCTCGGTACTGCTGAACAATCCGACGGTCTACCACTGCTTCGCCGCCGACATCGCGCCGGACCCTGAACTGGCCAAATCAGACACTCAGCCGGTCAAGGTGGAGTATTTGCTGAACAGTAAGGAAGTGCCGGTCGGCGCGCCGGTATCGATCCGGGTCAAAGTCAATCATACGGAAAAAAATAATGTCAGCGACCTGCAACTGCTGATCTTCCGCATCCCCGGCCAATGGCAACAGCGGCTGCTGGCCAAACCGCTGGGCGACGGCCTGTATCAGGCGGACATCACGCCGACGGAAACGGGCGTCTATCAGGTATTCGCACAGTCGGCCTCGCTCAATTTCACCTTTGAACAACAGCCCATGCTGACGTTCCGCGCCATCCGACCGGAAATCGCTACCGCTCAGGTCAAGGAGTTGGCGCCATGAATATCAAGTTCAGAACCGGAGTCATCATCACCCTGCTAATTACCGGCGTTCTTATCGCCGTTGTGCCGGACCCGGCGCCGAAGACGATAGCGTCTCCGGTCGCACTGCCGAATACCGAACTGCAGGACCAGAACGGCGCCTCGGTCCGTTTTGCCAGCGATGTCGCCGGCAATCGGATCATGGCGCTCAATTTCATTTACACTGATTGCCAGACGGCCTGCCCGGTCGTCTCGGGCATTTTCTCCAAGCTGCAAAGCCGGCTCGGCGACAAATTGGCCAAGGACGTGCGCATGGTCTCGCTGAGCATCAATCCGGCTACGGATACGCCTGAACGGCTGAAAGCCTACGCGGAGCGCTTTCACGCCGCGCCCGAGTGGCTCTGGCTGACCGGAGAGAAGGCCCAGGTCGACGCCCTACTCAAAAGCCTTGGCGTCTACAGCACCGATGTCGCCAACCATGCGCCGGTCATTCTGGTCGGCGACCCGGTCCGCGGCGAATGGACGCGCTTCAATGGCCTGTCCAGCCCGGATACCATCGCTGCCCGAATCGATGAATTGCTGAATGCCCGCCATGGAAAATCCTGAGCGCGAGGTGTGGCTGCAGGGCCGAATTTTATTCGGCCCGAAACACTCGGCTGGACGGGGCTTGCTGTCTGTCCAAAAACATTCAGCATTGGTTGCAACCCTCGCCCCACCTGAGTGTAGTAAGGTAATGCAGGCGCAAAGACCATCCATGCAGCCGTTCATAATTTTACGCCTTAAGTTTACAAGTCTCCCTGTGACGCGATATCACTCTTGAATGTCTGAAACATCGCTATAGGCTTTCCCACCGCTGCCCGTTCACTTACTTTTCAGGCTGAATCTCATCAAATCAGGTATTTCCTGAGCTAAAAATCAGGGTTTCACCCGATTTCCACACTGTAGCTGTGCTTATAAAGTCAGATTGTCTTTTAAATCCTTAATCGATTGCTGTACAGAAAAGTGGCTGGCTCAAGGCTGCTTTCAGGCGGCAATAATTTCTTCAATTACTGTAGTGTGGAGATGTCATGAAAATTCGGCAAATCAGCGGCCGGTTGGAAACCGGCGGCACAATTTCCCGGCGCCGGCAAGCGGCAGGCGTCGTCTGTCTACCCTTGCTCGCCGTGGCGCTGGCCTATGCCGGCCCGGCGCACGCCAACTGCAAAAACACCGTGTCGGCCGATGTGGTCGCGCTGGACCAGGTGTTTTATTACAACCGCCTGGGTGCGATGAATCCCGCCGGCATGATCTACGCACTGAAGGCCGATGTCGTGGATCGGGCCGGCGGCCCCCATCCCGGCCCCGGCAATGCCATGCTGCGGCCTGATCACCGGCCCAGGCCGCTGACCTTGCGTGTTAACGAGGGCGATTGCCTGCAGGTCCGCTTCACCAACTGGCTGAGCCAGAATCTGGCGGGCTCCTTGCCGGCCCCCGTGCCACCCAGCGATCCGCCCAACCGCACGCCGGTCCGCAATGACGACGGCCCCGCCACGCGTACGGCCTCGTTCCATGTCATGGGTATGCAGCCGAAAGACATCGTCTCCGACGCGTCCCATGTCGGCAACAACCCTAGCGGATTGGTAGCTCCCGGCGGCAGCCTGACCTATACCTTTTACGCCGAGAAGGAAGGCACCTTCCTGGCCTACAGCACGGCCGCCACGACCGGCGGCGAAGGCGACGGCGGCTCGCTGGCGCACGGCCTGTTCGGCGCCGTCAATGTCGAGAACCAGGGCGCGGAATGGTACCGCAGCCAGGTCACCGAACAGGACCTGGCCCTGGCCGCGACTTCCTCGACCTTGTCCGCGTCCGACGGCAAATTTTATCCGGTCATCGACTATCAGGCGGTCTATCCAGCCGTCGAAACCCGCAAGCCGCAGGAGAAGCTGACGCTGACGGCGGCGCGGGGCGGTCTTTATCGAGCCACGATCAGCCGCCTGACCAGCAACATCGGCTTCATCCCCGGCGATCAGGGCAAGACCCTAATCACGGGCGACTTCAAGGGCACGATCAGACGGGTCAATACCGATGGCTCTGCCCTCGTGGCGCCGATCACGGCCGTCAGCGCGCTGGAAGCGGCCCCGTACAGCTGGCGGATCGAAGGCACGGCGCCGCATCCGCTGGCCGGCCGGCCTATCCTGAGCCTGCTCGACAGCCGCAACCAGATCGTCCACTCCGATCTCAATGCCATCATCACCGGCCCCAACCGGGGCAAATTCAGCCCGGCTGTCGAACCCAAAAATGCCGTGTATCCGGACCGTCTCGATCCGTTCCGCGAGTTTACGGTCATTTTCCACGACGAAGCCAAGGCCGTACAGGCGTTTCCGGACTGGTTCAATGATCCGGTGCTTAGCCACACCCTGTTCGGTGTCCGGGACGTCTTCGCCATCAACTACGGCACCGGCGGCATCGGCTCGGAGATCATCGCCAACCGCCTCGGACTCGGCCCGATGAAGGACTGCGTCGATTGCAAGTACGAGGAGTTCTTCCTGACCTCGTGGGTGCTCGGCGATCCGGCCATGGTCGTGGATGTGCCCGCAGGTGTCAACTCCGACGGCCAGCTGGGCGTCGTCGCCAACCCGCAATTCGCGACCCAGGCTTTTTTCCCGGCTGACCCGTCCAACGTGCACCACAGCTACCTGAACGACCGGGTCAAATTCCGCAACCTGCATGCCGGCCCGAAAGAACACCACATCTTCCACCTGCATGCCCATCAATGGCTGCACACGCCCGACAGCGACAACTCGGCCTATCTGGACAGCCAAAGCATCGGGCCGGGCAGCGGCTATACCTATGAAATCGCTTATCACGGCGGCGGCAACCGCAACCGCACGGCCGGCGATTCGATCTTCCACTGCCATTTCTACCCGCATTTCGCCGGCGGCATGTGGTCTCTGATGCGCGTGCATGACGTGCTGGAGACCGGCACCGTGCTCGCTGCCGACGGCAAACCGGCACCCGGCGCCCGCGCGCTGCCCGACCGGGAAATTCTGGCCGGCACGCCGATCCCGGCCGTCGTGCCCTTGCCGACCATGGCCATGGCGCCGCAGCCGGGCGCGAAAGTGGCCATCGAAGACGGCCAGGTCAAATTGCCCGATATCGCCGCCGGCAATCCCGGCTATCCGTTTTATATCGCCGGCATCGCCGGCCATCGGCCGCCGCAGCCGCCCATGGATCTGATCGAGGACGGCGGCCTGCCGCGCCATGTGATCGCCGACGGTACTGCTACGAGTGTGCAGAACCGCCTTGACTTCAGCAAAATCATCAACACTTTAGCGGCCATCAAACTGCCCGCCAACGGCACACCCTGGGAGCGCCAGGCCATGATTTTCCATGGCGGCGACGGCGTGACGCCGGGCCCGAAAGCTTACAGCACGCCGAAACCGGACGGCGGAGCGGGCGCTTTCAAGGTCAACGGCCTGCCCGCCAAGCCGGGCGCGCCGTATGCCGACCCCTGCGTCGACGACAAGCAGCAGCCCGCGGCCGGCAAGCCCCGTTTCTACCACGCCGCCGCTATTCAGCTGGATACCAAGATGAACAAGGTGGGCTGGCACTTCCCGCAACAGCGCATCCTGACCCTGAGGGATGACGTCGAAGACACGCTCGACCAAATCAGGCCGCCCGAGCCCCTGTTCTTCCGCGCCAACACCGGCGAGTGCATCACCTTCCACCACACCAACCTGATTCCAAATATCTATGAACAAGATGACTTTCAGGTAACGACGCCGACCGACACCATCGGCCAGCACATCCATCTGGTCAAGTTCGACGTCACGTCCTCGGACGGCTCCGGCAACGGCTGGAACTACGAAGACGGCACCTTCAGCCCTGAAGAAGTGCATGAGCGTCTGGCGGCCATCAACGCGCCTAATGGCGATTGGCTGGATGCCGAGCGCCCTAACCCCTCCGCAAGCAAGCCGCCGGTCTGTACCCTGGGCGACTTCCAGCGCGGCGGCGGCACTTGCGTGCAGACCACCGTGCAGCGTTGGTATGCCGATGACGTGCTGAACAATACCGGTGAGGACCGCTCTCTGCGCACCGTGTTCACGCACGACCACTTCGGCCCGTCCACCCATCAGCATCCGGGGCTCTACGCCGGCCTGGTAGTCGAGCCGGCCAATTCGACCTGGAAGCACAACGAGACCGGCACGCCCCTGAGCGGCCGGGCGGACGGCGGCCCGACCAGCTGGCAGGCCATCATCGAGCCGAAAAACGGCGACAAAGCCTACCGCGAGTTCCTGCTGGAAATGGGCGATTTCTCGCTGGCCTACCGCAATGATGACACGCCGGTCAATCCGCCCGCCAAACAGGAAGCCGGGCTCCATGATCTGCTGAGAGTCGCGGAAGTTTGTCCGGGCGGCGTCCCCCGGCCCTGCCCCGAAGCCATCTCGGCCGACGATCCCGGCACCATGACCGTGAACTACCGCAACGAGCCGATCGCGTTGCGCGTCAATAACGGCGCCAATGGCCAAACCCCGGGCCGGGCCGGCGACCTGTCGTTCGCGTTCGAATCGCTCACGGACCGGGCCATTCCGGCCTTGAACAGCCAGCCGGACTTTTTTGCCCAGCCGTTGACCCGCGATGTCCTGCCCGGCGACCCGTTCACGCCGCTGCTGAAAACGTTCGCCGGCGACAAGGTCCAGATCCGGATTCTGATGGGCGCTCATGAGGAAGGCCACAACTTCAGCATGCACGGCCTCAAATGGCTGTTCGAGCCGTCGCTGAAAGACTCCGGCTACCGCAACTCGCAAATGCTGGGCATTTCCGAACACTTTGAGTTCGAAGTGGACGCCGTAGACTCCGTTAAAGTGGGTACGCCCTTTGTCGATCAGGCCTATTTTCCGGGCGCAGCGACCGATGACCTCTGGAATGGCCTGTGGGGCATCCTGCGGACCTATAACGATGCAGGAAATTTCTCGCCCAAGTATTCGAAACCGACGCTGGCGAAACTGTCGAGCAATCCGAAAGGAACCTTGATGCCGGTAAACTGCAACACCATCGGTGCGAATGGCCTTCCTAACTGTGTAAATATAAATGGCGTCTGTCCAACCGGCACCCCTCAGGTTAGCTTTAAGGTGCATGCGTTTCTGGCGAAGGACCTGCTGGGCGGCCCGCTGGTCTACAACCAAAGGGCCGGGCTGGAGGATCCGGGCGCCATCCTGTTCGTGCGCGATTCCGATCTGAACGCCGCCAAGAACAGGCTGAAACCCGGCGTGCCGATTGAGCCGTTGATCCTGCGCGCCCGTGCCGGGGACTGCATCAACCTGGCCCTGGTCAATCACCTGCCCGCCAACCTCGGCAACACGCAACAGGATGGCTGGAGCACGCTGCCGATGATCGTCGAAGGCTTCAACAACAATGACATCCGGCCGTCCAGCCATATCGGCCTGACGCCGCAACTGGTGGAATTTGACGCCCTGCGCAGCGCCGGCCTGAGCATAGGCCAGAACTGGGTCCTGACGGGCGGCAATCTGGTCACCGCCGCCCCCGGCAAAACGGTCAACTATAGATGGTACGCCGGTCGAATGACGAGCAGGCCCTACCCTGATGCCAATTCGAAACTGAAGAAGCTGTTTGCCGAGCCGGTGGAATACGGCGCCGTCAACCTGATGCCGTCGGATCGCATCAAGCAGGCCAGCAAGGGTGCCATCGGCGCGTTGATCATCGAACCGCAGGGCGCGAAGTGGCAGGAAGACGCCAACATGCGCGCCTCGGCCACGGTCACGCTGGCCAACGGCAAGTTCTTCAGGGAACACGTGCTGCTGTTCCAGGACGACCTGAACCTGCAGCAAGACGGCGTGCCCGTGCCCAACCTGGCCGAATCGGAAGATCCCGAAGACACCGGCCAGAGAGCTTTCAACTACAGGACCGAACCGCTATGGGCACGCATGGGCTTTGCGGCGGATACCCCGCTGACGCTGACGCGCGGCCTGGACTTTTCTAATGTGTTGGCAGGCGCAGCGGAAACACCGACTTTCCTGGCCAAAGCCGGCGAGCCGGTCCGGCTGCGCGTGCTGCAGGCCGGCGGTCATGCCCGCAACCATGTCTTCCAGCAGCATGGGCACATCTGGCAGGAGGAACCGTTCACCAACGGCTCAACGGTGATCGGCACCAACAGCTTCTCGGAATGGCACGGCTCCCAAGCCGGCATCGGGGCGGGCAGCCATTTCAACTTCCTGCTGGCCAATGGCGCCGGCGGTGTCTTTGCAACGCCCGGGGATTACCTCTACCGGGATCAGGCATCGTTCCAGTTTGACGGCGGGCTGTGGGGTAAATTACGAGTGCAATAGCATCCCGTAAAACGTATCAAGGGTGCGGCCGATGGTCGGCTGCACCCTTTTCCATTTCTGCAGGACTGCAGACAAAACAGGAGCTTTAACCGATAAACTGCTTGATGCTCGCCGTGAAAATGCCTGGAGCTTAAGCTCACAAGTAGCCGAACCTCCCTGCATGACGTCATTTTCGAATGACGGAAGCATCGTCACCCGACTACTTAGTTTTCACAAATTGCAGCCCACCAAATCAGGTACTTTCTGAGTTAAAAATCAGGGTTTCACCTGATATGCACTCTCTAGCTCTACAGATAAAGTCTGTCTGCCTTAATGATTTTTTAAGGTATCGCCAAGTGGGAATCGGCCAATGCCGTGATCCATTGGCGCTACCAGAATCAGGCGCCATTCCGGTTTGCCTGCGGATGGTGGAGGATGCGCCAAGCCACGCAATAGAAAGCAGGATAGTCCCGTCTTGCAGGTTAGACCAATGCCTGCCGTCGAGATGAAAAATGCGCTGTTAAAGGAACAGGAATGAATGCAAGAGAAATCATGCTCAGGTCGTGCACACGGGTGATCCGAGCGAGGCTCACGGATATTGAACAAGAAGGTTTTAAAAAAATTTACTTATTTATCAAATAATTATGTTTGTTTTTTTGAAACATAAATTTTATAACTTAGCATTATTGAGGGTTTATATATGTCTCAGAGAGTGCATAACGACAATAATAATGTGACTAACAATGATGTTTTTCCCTCGCTAGCAACTCAATCGCATGATCCGAAAAAGCTGCCCGGCAAAACCATAAAGTACCGTGGAAAAGTCAGGCAAAAAGCCATATGCCCACTTAAGCGGCGGACTCTGGCCGGATTCAGCCTGATGCTTATGCTGCCATGGATGGGAAGCGCCGCCTGGGCAGCACTGCCGGGCGGCACCTTGGATCCGGCGACAATACCCAAATACGCCAGTCCTTTGTATGTTCCACCCGCAATGCCTAAAGTGCCTTACAAAAGTAATTCTAAAATCGATTATTACGAAATCGCTGCACGCCAGATTTCACAACAGGTTCTTCCGGCTCCGCTGCCTAAAACGAAACTATGGGCATATGGTGCCAGCAGTGATTCGAAAACCTTCCATTCTCCTTCCTATACCATCGAAGCGAAAGTCAACCGGCCGGTACAGGTAAAATGGATCAACGACCTCAAGGATAAAAAAGGAAATTTCCTTCCCCATCTTCTGCCGGTCGATCAAACCGTGCACTGGGCCAATCCTGCCGGAGGCCCGGGAGGACAGGACAGCATGGGCACAAACCCGAATCCGTATACCGGACCAGTGCCTTTGGTTACACATTTACACGGCGCGCATGTCGTTTCGGGAAGCGACGGCTATCCCGAATCGTGGACGTTGCCTGCGGCATCGGATATTCCGGCCGGCTATGCGCCCCGAGGCTCCCATTGGACACAAATAGACGGAGCCGCCGATGAGGCCGGAGCCGCAACTTATCAATATACCAATGATCAACGCGCCACGCATATGTGGTTCCATGACCATGCGCTGGGCATGACCAGAAACAACGTCTATGCCGGTTTGGCAGGAAATTACTTTTTACGCGGCGGCGCATCGGACCTCCCTAGCGCGTCATTGCCGAAAGGCGTCTACGAAATTCCCCTGATCATCCAGGACCGCGCTTTCAACAGTGACGGCAGTCTGTTTTATCCGGGCGATCGGGCGTTCTTCGAAGGACTGGCCAAGAACGATCTTCAGATACCCTTCATTCCGAGCAAAACCGCAACGGGCGGCGACAGCGATGTCTCACCCATCTGGAATCCGGAATATTTTTCTAACGTGATGCTGGTCAACGGCCACAGCTGGCCGAAACTTAACGTCGAGCAGCGCCGTTATCGTTTTCGCATTCTGAATGCGTCAGACTCGCGCTTCATGATTCTGAAAATTGCCGGCGACCCGACAGCCCGGCCAGCAACAGAGGCCGTGCCGTTTTGGGTGGTTGGAGGCGATGGCGGATTTCAGACCCAGCCGGCACAATCAGGCTCGCTTCTGGTCGGGCCCGCCGAGAGAGCCGATGTGATCGTGGATTTCACCAATGTGGCTAACGGTACGCAGCTTTACCTGATCAACGAAGGCCCTGATGAGCCTTATGGCGGCGGCCAAGGCGGGGTGGATTATGCGTTCTCCGATCCGGACACCACAGGCCAGATCATGAAGCTTAACGTCGTGCAGGCAACTTCGAAAGACAACTCGGTTCCTCCGCAACAGATAACGGAGTTGTTGCCGGCTGAAAATTTAGGCAACCCTTCAACGATACGCAAGGTTTCCCTCAACGAAATGGAATCCGGAACCGTGTTTGCCAATTACAACACCGATGCCAATGGCAACCTGGTGAATATTATCGAGGACCCTACCGGGATTCCGTTCGGCCCGACCATTTCCATGCTTGGCACGCTGGATAGCTATGGCGCTCCTGCGCCCTTCCCCTGGATGGACCCGGTTACCGAAAATCCCGGCAACGGCGCCACGGAGATATGGGAAGTCTATAACTTCACCGCAGACGCCCACCCTGTCCATATGCACTTGGTAGAGTTCCAGGTTGAAAGCCGTGAGCCGCTGCAAACCGATCTGAACGGTATGCCTTTGCTCCCGGCAACACCAATAGGAGGCGCTGCCAGGGGACCGGAAGCCTGGGAATTCGGTTCCAAAGACACAGTGATCGCCTATCCCGGCGAAGTAACGCGCGTAAAAGCCCGATTCGACCGCCCCGGCCTGTATGTCTGGCATTGCCATATTCTGTCTCATGAAGACCACGACATGATGCGCCCTCTCTGCGTGGGCAATCAGGCCGACTGCCCGGTTCCGCTGGCGGGCAACTAAGCCAGGACTGGCATAAGGCAAGTATCGTTCCGACTTTGTAGCAATTTGTGGAGCAAATTACGTGTCGAATATTACCTAAAGCGTATCGGAGTGCAGCCCCGGATAGGCTGCACTCTTTCTCACGTTAACATTAAAGCCGGCAGTATTTCGCTCTTTCGATAACGATAATAGGAAGACTCTCATAAACGGTAGAAAACAGGATTAGGTGATCTAAAGATGAAAAAAAGCTATTCTAATAGTGTGGGGGCGACTGACTTTAGCCGACCGTTTCAACATAAAAGGCGGCTAAAGTCGCCCCCACAAGCTTGCGTAAGTGCTACCTTCAGAATCTATGACCTGCTGACTGCCTGCCATGAAAAACCCTGATAAAACAATAAACGGATTGAACGCGGCCGGCTTTGTGCTGTTATCGGCCGTGTTGTTCAGCCCTTCCCTGTCGGCTGCGCCGCTGACGGCTTCGGAAACGCGGGGCAAGCAGCTTTACCTGACCGGCGCCGGCCCTTCCGGCAAGCCGGTCAAAGCGCTGGTAGGGCCCGAATCGACGGAACTGTCGGGGACGGATGTGCCCTGTGCCGGCTGCCATGGCGAGGATGGGCATGGGCGGCCGGAAGGCGGCATCGTTCCAACCGACATCACCTTTGAGCACCTGACCCTGGCCTATGGGCACACCCATGACAACGGCAGAAAACATGCCGCTTTCACGGCCGGCACTATCGCCGCGGCTATTGCCGGCGGCCTCGATCCGGCCGGCAACCGGCTGGATTCCGCCATGCCGAGATACGCGTTGTCTGCCAGCGACAGCGCCGACCTGATCGCGTACCTGAAACGCCTCTCGACCGATGCCGATCCGGGACTGAGCGAGTCTGTCATTCGGCTGGGCACAGTGCTGCCGATGCGCGGCCCCTTGGCGGGCATGGGCCAGGCCATGAAGGACATGCTGTCGGCTTATTTTGACGAGATCAATGCGCGAGGCGGCATTTACAATCGCGAGATTCGTCTGGAAGTCGCCGAGTTCACCGGCAGCGCCGATTCGACCATAAAGAATGCGCGCCGTCTGTTCGAAGCCGAACCGGTATTTGCTTTGATAGCGCCGTTCGCCGGCAACCTGGAGCAGGACATTTTATTGCTGAGCGAGAGCCGCAGCGTTCCGCAGATCGGCCCTTATACCTTGTTTCCTGAAGAGAATCCGGTCCTCAGCCGATCCGCTTTCTATCTGCTGCCTGGCCTTAAAAACGAGGCCCGCGCCATGGTGGATTACGCGGCTGATGCATTGCGCCTGAAGAATGCCGCGCCGATGGTCATCGGCCCTGAAAACGCCATGGTCCAAGGCGCGCTCGAAGCTATCGACAAGCAAAGCCAGGCCCGCGGCTTGGGTCCGGCCGGCAAATTCATTTATCCGCAGCGTCAATCCCAGATGTTTGCTGCTGAACTTAAAAGGCGGGCGCCGGGCGTGATTTTCTTTTTTGGCGCCGATGATGAATTGCGCATGTTATTGAAGAGCATCAAGCAATTGAAGCTGAAACCTTACCTGTTTGTCTCCAGCTCATTGACAAGCCCTGGCATGTTTAATGAAGCGCCCGGCAGCCGGATTTTCATGTCCCTGTCTCTCATACCGCCCGTTCAAGCGAACGCGGATGAGTTTTTCCGACTGATCAAACGCAATAATCTTTCAATGCATCATTTAACCGCGCAAGCCGTATCTTACAGTGCAGCCAAACTATTAGCGGAAGGCCTGCAAAGAACAGGCAGGGACTTAAGCAGGAAAAAGCTGATCAATGCGCTGGAAACTATTTATCAGTTCGACACGGGGGTGATACCCCTTCTTTCTTACGGGTCGAACCGACACATAGGCTCAACAGCGGTTACTATTGTTTCAGCATCCCGAAATGAGCGTTAGTCCGCCAATTGGACTTGGCGAAACGAAACAGGATTAAAAGACCGATTGTCAGAGCGGGTAATGCCGGCCTCTCCTGCCACTGAGATCAATTCCGCTACATTATGCACATTGAGTTTTTTCATCAGATTAGTCCGGTGCGTCTCCACTGTTTTTAAACTGATGCAAAGACTGTCCGCCATTTCTTTATTTTTATAACCCTCGGTTATCAATTTAAGCAATTCACGCTCCCGTGTGGTCAGGAGGTTCTGCAAATGGTTGGCCGACAGCATTCTTTCCGCCCGAAGATACCGGCTCATGATCGTCGGTAAAATCTCATCTGAAACATAGTAATGCCCCGCCAATACGTTTTTTACGGCGGAAACCAATTCTTCCGTCGAGGCGTTCTTCAGCAGATAGCCATCAGCGCCTGCCTGGAATGCGTCAGAAATGCTCGCGCCCGCATCCTTGAACGTGTAAACCAGTACTTTTGTGCCATGCCAGCGCTTCTTAACTTCTTCTATGGCTTCCACACCGTTCATCTTGGGCATGATCAGGTCCAGCAGCACCAGATCAGGCGGGACGAACCAGGTTTGCCGAAACAATTCAATGGGATCCCCGGATTGAGAAACAACATTAAACTGCGGTTCCTGAGTCAGTACCGCATACAGCCCTGCTCTTATAATCGTTTGGTCCTCAACTATTGCAATCTTATACATTTATAATTCTCCACTTCTGACGGGACTTTTTAAAAGCATTGAAAAGAAGATACTTTTAAAAATTTACAACTAATCAATTCTATTGATGCTCGAATAAAATATGTCTCATCAGGCAGACACATGATCAACATGGCTCCCCCAATCTGGTGTATCAGTGAACAAAAAACGCGACATGTTTCACAAATTTAAAAAAATGTCTGCTTTTTTATTCTTTTTAACTTGACACACTACGACATTATGCTAGCGCTTGCGTCAGAAGGGATAAATAAGCACTACTACCTAAATATTAATTTTATCTAATGATTATTTAATTAAAAATTAAATAAATATATGAAATTATTGATATTAATTTCGTGTCACGCGGGAAATTTTAAGGCATTTTTGAGCTATCATTGATTTATGCCATGAATGAGCCGTGCCGTCCGTGGCGCCATTGTCCCTGCCAAGTGCGGGCTTAACCCAGCATTTCCGACTGTTTCGGCCGCCGTCCGTCAGGCTCCATCCAATAAAGATATTCGGCGATGTATTTGGGATTACCCAGGGCCGGGCATGTTCCCCAGCGCTCCAGCGGCTCGATGCCGTATTTGACGACGCCTATGTGCTGGGTTTTGTCCTGGTCCAGTATTGGGTCCGAGAAAGTAAAACCCAGTTGTCTGCGCAGCAGTTCGATGTCATTTTTTTTGCCTGTCAGGAACTTCCATCCCGGTCCGACCCTGAAGAGCTCGGCATAGGCTTTCAGCGCTGACGGCGTGTCATGTTCCGGCTCCAGCGTGATCGAATACATGAAGATATCGCGCCCTGCCCTATCGCCAAATTCTCTCTGCACCTTTTTCAGATTCGCGGTCATGCCCGGGCAGATATCGCCGCAACGCGCGTACATGAAATTGATGAGCACGGTTTTGTCCTTGATCAGATCGTCGTAGAACCGCACGGCCTCGCCCTCATGCGTAATCAGCGGCACGTTCGGAAAGGATTTTTTGCGGCGCTCGGCCCTGTCCATTCTGGCCGGGTGAAAATCGCCTTGGGCGATAGCGGCGGAAGGCAAGGTGTTCAATGCGGCTATGCCGAGAGAAGCACCGGTCAGCTTTTTGATAAAATCTCTTTTGTTCATGGTTTTATCCTCGCTCAGTCGCGTTACTTGCCGGCCTTCGAATCATCGGGCGGCACGATGCGGAAACGAATCATCATGGCATGGTCTTCATGCACGACGTTGTGGCAGTGCAAGGGATAGTCGCCGTACCAGTCGCGGAATTGTATGTAGTAGCTGACCTCGCCCGATCCCGACGAACCCACGGCGCCATCGCCGATTCTTACTACGTCCTTGCGGGACTTGTCATCGATCGCCAGGTTCTCAGCCTTGCCGTTGCGGCTGAGCAGTTGAAATTCCTCATGATGTGTATGCACCGGATGAGACCAGCCGCCGCTCGAATTCAGCGTCCATCGCTCCGCCGAACCCTCTGCCGGATAGGCGCTGATTCTGGAGGGATCGAATAACCTGCCATTGACTGTCCAGGCGCCATTGCTTGAATCGAATTTGAAGGTCCGGTTGACCTTGATGGGATTGGTTCTGGCCGGCAACGGCACCATGACCTGAGACTGGAGCGTGCTCAACGGCGCGCTTTCATCGACGACCGGATCGCCGGACACGATGAACTTAAGGAGCTGAGTCTTGCTGCCGGAAGGCAAAATCTTGCCGGAAGTGCCCTTGCCGTTGAGCTGTTCCAGCCGGTTTTCCAGATAAATCACGGTGCCGGGCGCATATTGGCTGAAATCGACGATCACGTCCGCCCTTTCGGCTACGCCCAGCCGTACGCTGGAGACGACTTGCGCCTTGGGCAGCAGATTGCCGTCATTGGCGATGCGCGTGAACTTGGCGCCATTGCTCAGAAACAGTTCGATGAACCGCGACGGCCCCGCATCCAGGCAACGGAAACGGTACTTGCGGCGTTTGACATACATATAGGGCTTGATCTTGAAGTTGACCGTCTGCATGTCGCCGACGATGCCTTCCAGATTGAAGGTATCGAAGAACATCTGTCCGGCCTGGTCGAAGACCTTGTCGGTAAACAGCAGAGGGACATCGTATTCGCCGCTGGGCAGCCTCAGGCCGGTCGTTTCATCGCCGGTATCGAGGTTGATGTCATTGCTGAACAGCGTGTAGAACGAGGCCATGCCTTTATAGACGTTGGCGGCGGTGAAATCGAAACGGTGGTCGTGAAACCACAGCGTGCTTTGCGTTTCCCGCCAGTCGCCCGGACACCAGGCGCCATTGTACCAGGTGCCGTTCCTGTGCGTGCTGGCGAAGCCTGCCCGGATGTTCGGATACCAGTAATCCCACCACTTGCCGGAATCGAAGAACCGGGTCGGCCCGCCGTCGGATTCAGGGGGATTGTGGGCGTTATGCAGATGCGGCGAGCACTGGTTGATGCCGAATCCCTGGTTTTCCTTGTCATCCTTGGGCAAGCCATTGTACATACGCATGAGTATAGGCTCGCCGTAATGGGCATTGATGCGCAGCACTCCGACCGCGTCCGAATTCAGGTCGACATAAGTCCAGACTTTGGAATTGAATGCCGGGTATTCTTGCGCTGAATAAAAATTCCAGTCGATTTCCCTGACCATCAGTTCATATTTCGTGCAGGCGTCCAGGCCGCCCAACTCGCTCCAGCGCTGGTGCGCCTCGTCGCGCGCTTCCTCGAAATCGTCGAAATCATTTTTTCCGGGATTCCAAAGCATATGCTTTTCGCCGCATTTGCCTTCTTCCGGCGAAGGGCCGGTAAAAGAGCCGACCGATTGGCAGGCCTTCGGGATCGGCAGCGGCTCCGTCCAGGGCTTCCTACAGGGTGGACTGATCAATCCTCTATCGGCCGCTTCGGCCAGATTAGGCAGAAAATGGCGACCTCCGATCGCTGTCAGGCCGCCCACGCCGGCCGTCAATCCCATCTTGAATAATTCGCGCCGGCTGATGCCGGCTTTCTGAATATCGTTAACCTCCTGCATATACCGGGCTATGGCCTTTTCGCGCTGGCTGTAATTCGTTACTTTGACTGTTTTCTTAAACATGACACTCCTTCCCCATCTTTATTTTTGAAAAACCGCGCAAAGAAATTGTGTTTCAGTGCTTTTCTTTTTGCCCAACGCTCAACAGCAAGTCCAGATGCTGTTTTGCCGTTCAGCCTTAAAAACCGGCCCTTGGTAGGGCCGGTTTCCGATTCCCTGCGCTTATTTGGGCGCAACAGCGATGTTTTCCCGCTTGGCGCTTGTCGCCGAGGAAATCAAGCTGATCGGCGTCCTGCAGGCTGGTCCCGGTCTTAACCGGACTTCCCAGGTACCGTTAGGCACGCCGGCAACAACAGGGGCGGCTGCCCCCAGTTTGTTGGCACTCAGATCGGCCGGCACAGATGCCGTCAGATACAACTGAATGCTGTTATTGGTCTGCACCGAGCTGGTGCCGGCCACGCGCCATTCGCCCGCCGTGGTACTGATGACCTTGCACTGTGATGTAGTTATCTGGATATTCTCAGGATTGACGACCGTCACTGCGACATGCGCTGTCGGCGAAACCTGGCCGTTGTCGTTGGCTACCGTGTAATCGAAGCCGAAGTTGCCTGCCGCTGTACCGGCCGTGAAAGTCACCTTGCCGGTTGCATCGGCAGCCGCCGTGCCGCCGGTGACGTTGGATAACGTTACCGAGGCCGGATTCAGCGTGCCGCCATTGCCCGAATCGTTGGCCAACACGTTGATCACTACCGACTGGCTGACAGTCGCATTGACTGGACCATCGGGATTAACGATCGGCGCAGGACCTGCTGCGGACGGAATAACCGTAACCGTCACCGTCGCCGCATTGGACTTGCCGACGCTGTTCGATGCTGTGTATTGAAAAGTCACGACACCATTGACGGAACCTGGCGTGTAGATAATTTTCGCGCCATCAGCGGACGCAGTTCCAGAACCGGCCGGTATCGCAGGCCCGACCAGTTGCAAGGAGGTGATGGGCGTTGCCGAATTCACAATGTCGTTCTCGGCAACCTGAATTTCGACTGCCGCGCCATTCGCTTCCGCCGTTGCGCTGTCATCCAGCGCCAGCGGCACGCCAGGTCCAGGTATATTGGCGCCTGTCGCCTGATTGCGCGTTACGGGGAATGTCCCGCTGCCGTTGGCAGACGACAGAACGGTGACAGTATCCGGCGGCGTGCCTACTCCCGTAGCCGTCAGTATCATTTCGGCGGGATCGTTGGCGTTGTTGGCGGCCACTGCCGTATGGCCAGGGTATTTATTCTCGTCGAGGCTTAGTTTTGGCGGCAGATCGGTTCCGAAGCCTTTATCGCTGCTGGTTGCCGTTACGGTCAGCGTATCCGTGTTGTAATCGTAATTTGCCGAAGCCGCTGTCACGATATCGACGGCATCCTTCGTGACCTTGCTGGACGGCGTGTCGGCACTGTTGATGACCGATACGGGACCAGGCAATGCGCCGCTGGGATCCACCAGGCCCTGAGTATAGAATTGGCCAAGGCCAGCCGGACCGAACGGAATCATCTTGACAGGCTTTATATTTGCCGCTGCCGCTGTCAGCGAGGGATTGGGCTGGCTGGGCAATGCCTTGATATTGCGGGCGTAGACATCGACCTGCGTACCGTCCGCGTCGCGCTTATAGAAGCTGTTGTAGATTTCCAGCGGGCTGGGAATCGGATTTGCCACAAAATCGTGCAGGCGGCCCATCAGGCTGAACTGGTCGGAACGAATACACATACCGCTAGCGCCCTGATCGCCCAATATGATGGGCGTGCCGTCTGTACGGACGCCGCAGATCTCGAAATAATTGGTGCCGAAAGGACTGCCGGTGACAAATTCCGTGGCAGCCCCATCCGACAGGAATTGAGCGCCGTTAACCGTGACCGCTCCAAGCGGGGCGCCCAGGCTGTCGGCTCGCTGCAGGAAAGGCCCGACACGGCTTTTGAGCGCGCCATCAAATATGCCGCGCGCCACACCGACGTCTTCGCTGAAGACGATGTCGCGATTGCCGGCGGAAACGGAATCAACCGGAAAGGTTTCAACGCCGTAAGGGTGCGTCACGGTATAAGTGCCCGGTTCGGGAACGCCGGCAAATACGCGGATACGTGTAAATGTTATTTGATCGCCTATGACTACGGGGCCTACAGAAAATGCCGCTTCCAGCGCCGTAACCAGCGTGGCGCGCTTGCCTGCCGGCATGTCCATCACGGATGTGGCATTGAAGTAAAACGCTTCATCGGGAAAGTTGTTCGGGAAGCTGTAAGGCGGATCGGGCAAGCCGGGTCCGACCAGTAAACAGGCATTCTGCTGCGCAGCGCCGGGGTCATTGGCGTCCGGCAAACACAGATCCAGAACTGTGCCGTTCAGATCCTGATACCAAAGAGGAAAGCCATATCCCGGCGGTGATGGCACGTTACTAGGCCCGACCCTGGCCAGATCGGCCTGTGCGGAGAAGCCCGACGCAGCGAGCGCGACTGCAATAGCTGTGTGTCTCATTTTCATGTTTAAACCTCATTGTAGGATTTACATTCATTAGGCGGTAATCCATGAACTGCTGTATGAAAATTATTTCTTGTATTGATAATCCTCATCCATTCCTCAACTGAAGCCGCCTAATTAATGTCCGGTATGGGCATCAGGCAGGCTCGTTAAGGGCCGCAATGGCAGCCAGACTGAGCTGCTCTCGATCACAGCGTATAACAAAAGCAAATCAAACAAACTCGGGTGAACACCTGAAATTGAGTCAGGCAAATACCTGATTGTAAAAGCGGGATTTAACTTTTAATTCAAGGGAAAGCATCCGCAGGCAGGATACTCAACAAATTGAAATGATTGAATTTTCCATAGTGAATGGCAAAGACCTCAATCATGGCGAAGCACCGGACAAACGCATCGATACCAAGCGATCGAAAACCTCGCGCGGCAATAAAAGGAGATGACGAAAAAAGCCGAACCCTCTTCAATCCCGCAAGTTTCCACAGCCTCGCCGCCCGGCAGCGGCATGCTTTGCATCAGACGGGATGAGACCAGCAGGGATAAAAAAACCGCCGTACGGGATTGTCAGATTCGACCATCCGGCACGGCGGCTTATTTCCCTACCGTCGCTCTAAAGCGGCTTTACTATCTCCTTACAGTGACAGGGACGGTTATTTTGCCGCCGCCTGACGAAACGACAGTGATAGTCGTATTGTTTCCTAACGGGGCACCGCCGCGGCTATCGAATTTCCATCTGCCGCGCTGGTCCGCCGCCGCAGTGCCGATAATGGTTCCCGTCTCGGATGAACCGACATGGATGGTGACGGTGGTATTGGCCCCCGAGGTGCCTCTGATCGACCAGCGGACGGCCCTCGTCCTGAAATCGGCTGTGATCACTGTCACCTGATCGGTTACGGCGACGGGATTGACCGTGATCGTCACTGTGGCCGTGGCTGTCAGGCTGCCGTCGGAAACGGTGTACTGGAACGCGTCGGTGCCGGTAAAGCCGGCATTTGGCGTATAGGTGACACTGTTGGCGTTAAAGTTTACCGTACCATTGGCAGGGGATGATGCGATGGCCGCTACGGTCAGATTGTCGCCGTCTATATCGCTGTCATTGCCCAGCACAGAAACAGTGACTGGGGTGCCGGCAGTGGTTGTCGCCGCGTCATTGACCGCGACCGGGTTATCGTTGACCGCTGTCACGGTAACTGTGATCGTGGCAGTGGCCGTGAGATTGCCGTCGGAAATGCTATAAGTGAAAGCGTCTGTGCCATTGAAGTTGGCATTGGGCGTATAGCTGACCGTATTATCCGGATTGATGGCTGCTGTACCATTCACAGGCGGATTGACTGATGTCAGAGTCAGCGTGTTGCCGTCCGCATCGCTGTCGTTGGCGAGCACCGCAATATTCGCCGGCGTATCCTCGGCCGTTGTCGCCTCATCGTTCACGGCCGCCGGAGCGGCATTCGAGCCGATGACATCGATCGTCACGGTTGCCGGACCAGACGAGTTGCCGTCCTGCGCCGTATAAGTAAAGCTGTCCTGTCCGATAAAGCCGGTATTGGGCGTATAGGTGAATGAGCCGTCCGGATTCAGGGCAAGCGTACCGTTACTGGCATTGGCAGCCAGAACAGCGGTCAGCGCTGTCCCATCAGGATTAATATCATTCCCCAGCACACCGGGCGCAGGAATCTCAAGCACGGTATTTTGCGATGTGCTGTAAGCATCGTTGACGGCTACCGGCTGTGCCGCTCCCACAATGGTGACATTCTCGATATCCGATCCGCCGGCCGTCGAGATCACCCTGACTTTGGAAGGCGCAGCCGTTATATCGGGAACCGTCAGGCCGCCATTGCTCAGATTGCCGAATCCGAATGCCGTGAGTGTCGGCGGATTGAGCAGATCACTGGAAACGGCTTCTATGGTCATGGTTTTCAATTGCAGATTATATTCCGCTCGCGTAATGTCGACCTTGTCGGTCAACAGGCTCAGCAATCGGGTAGGTGTCTTGCCTGAGCTGTTGGCCGTCACACTGACCACTCGGGGCAATATGGCGGCATCTTCCAGCAGCAGACTGGAATAGAACAAGCCGTTGCCGTCGCCGATCAGCGGATTTTCTCCGGCCGGCAGATTCGCGCCGCCGCTCACGGTTACATTGGCCGCTGCGTCCGAGGTGGCAAAGATATCCACCTGGCCGGCGCTGTTGGCCTGACGGGCGTAGGTGGTTCGGGTGGTCACCAGCGCGGCCGGTTCAACTTGCGTGAAAACCTTGCCGGAAACGGTGAACAGGTTGGTCTGCACGCTGCTGGCGCTGCCATTATTGTCGCTATCGCCCGGGTCGATAGCGAGCGGCGTCACGCCGTCCAGCGCCACGGCTTCGATGCGGAAGAAATTGGTGTTGCAGGGGCTGCCCGTCACAGTATGAGGTATGGCCGGATTGCCGATGTATTGCCCGCCCTGCGCGTCGGTGATCGGCAGATCGGAATCCCATTGCAAAATCGGCCCGATGCGGCCCTGATGCACGGAATTGGCGGCAAACGAGAAATCGAAGCTCTCGTTGACGGCCCGTCTGGCCGGCGTTTCGATCGTATAGACTTCGCGGCCCCAGGGATGGGTTACCGTGTAGATGCCGGCCTGTGGAATATCGATGCGGATCCGCAGGCGCGTAAACGGAAACTGATCGCCGTTCCTGGGGGTTTCGGTCAAAAAAGCGGCCTCGACGCCGGTGATCAGGCGCGCATCAATGCCGGCAGACGTAGTCAATCTGGCATCGGCTGACGCCCAGAAGCCCTCGGCGCCGAAACCGATCTGCTCAGAGAAGACATTGCCTGGAATCACCGGATCGGAGATGCACAGGTTCGGGTCCAGGCACATTTCCACGGTCAGTCCGCTGGAATCCTGAACCGATAAAGGAAAACCGTTTTGTGGGTTAATGGGACCGATGTTCATGGGCGTTGCCCCTTCGATCGGACAGCCGCCGGGAATTGCGTGGGCGCTCTGGGCGCAGGCAAACAGCGCGAAGGCGGCGACAATACTCGTATTAAGCCTTGAATTCATGAGGTTTCTCCGTATTTTTTATCAGTCGTTGCAAGTGTCGGCATAAGTCAGATATAGCCGCACCTTCACCGGATGATGGTTATGTCTTCGCTGTCTGTTCCCCCTTTTGCCGAGGTCACGGTGACTTTCGCAGGCGGAGCGATCACATTGCTGAATGTGCCGCTGCCGTTGGTCAGATCGCCGAACCCGAAGACCGTGAGGACAGGATTCGTTGCCTTGTCGCTGGAGTTCGCCTGGATGGTCAGGGTCTGTGATGTCACGTTATATTCGGCCTTGGTAATATTCACGGCATCGGTGAGCAGGTTGATATGCGAGGCGTTGGCATTGCCGCTGTTCTTGGCGCTGACTTCCACTGAATCCGGCAACACACTGGCGTCCACTGGAATGCTCTTGAAAAACAGGCCTTGTCCGTTGCCATCCAGCGGTACGTCATCCGGGGGCAGATTGGGCTCCCCTCTCACCGTGACTTCGGCTAAGGGCGCCGAGGTGACAAACGCGTTCACTTGCCCTTCATCGCCGATCTCGCGGGTATAGCTGGTGCGGTCGACCACTAACGGCGCCGGCGCGTTGCCGCTGAAAAGCTTGCCGGAAACGTTAAATAAATTGGTCTGCACGCTGCTGGTGCCGCCTATACCATCGCTGTCGCCCGGATCGATAGCGAGCGGCGTTACGCCGTCCAGCGCCACGGCTTCGATGCGGAAGAAATTGGTGCCGCAAGGGCTGCCGGTCACAGCATGGGGTATGGCCGGATCGCCGATATATTGTCCGCCCTGCGCGTCGGTGATCGGCAGTCCGGCATCCCAGCGCAGAATCGGCCCGATGCGGCCCTGGTGCACGGAATTGGCGGCGAATTCGATATCAAAGCTGTCGTTGACGGCGCGCACGCCCGGCGTGTCGATTGTGTATACCTCCTGCCCCCAGGGATGCGTCACAGTATAAATGCCGGCCTGCGGAACATCGATGCGGATGCGCAGGCGCGTAAACGGAAACTGCTGGCCGGCAGCCGGGTTTTCGGTCACGAAGGCGGCCTCGACACCGGATATCAAACGCGCATCAATGCCGGCGGTCGTGGTAATAATCGCATCGGCTGCCGCCCAGAAACCCTCGGCGCCAAAGCCTATCAATTCCGAAAATTCATGCCCTGGAATCACCGGATCGGAGATGCACAGCGTCGGATGCAGGCATATTTCCACGGTCAGTCCGCTGGAATCCTGAACGTAAAGCGGAAAACCGCTGTCCGGGGAATTGTTGAGGGGACCGATATTCATGGGCGTCGCCCCTTCAATCGGACAGCCGCCGGTGATCGCCTGCGCTGTCTGAAAAAAACTGAACGGCAACAGTACGAGAGGAAGAAAAATAGTACGCCTTGATTTCATAATTTTTTCTCCAAGCTTTTCGAAAGATGCGAATGACGAAAAAGGCACCCGAATTCCTTTACCTAAAGATAAGGACGTAGAGGTTTAAAGTGGTTAGGCGGCGGTTTCATAATCGTAATCGTGAAACCGGAATTGTTGCGTCCTTTAACGCTTGCTCAAGCATATTAAAGGCGAAGAAAATACGCTATCAGGTGAAAACTGTATTTGGCGCTGAAAAATACCTGACTAAAAATTAAGGTACATTGCAGCGGAATGGAAATCATGTGGAGATTTATTGAGCCAGACGAGCAGCCATACCTTGATATAACTGATTTGGCAGAGTCCTTTTTTATTTTGTCGGCCGGGCTGGCCGATAGGGTGTCAAACCGGTCTTCATTCAATGTCCGGCACTCATCACATGACGGGGTCAGCATGCGTAAAGTCGGATGAAACCGATCCTGCACTTATCGTTTAAGATAAGAGCCAGGCTTTATAGTAAGTTCACTGTTGGAATTGATTATCGGCTAGTTCAGCGCTGTTTCACAGTTTTTGGTAGCGGACCGGCATACACAAACGGAATTGAATTTCAGCTATTTGGGGCTTCCAAAAGATTGCCGGCCGGTTTATTGACGGCCAGCACCAGTTCGGCGCGCTGCTTTTCCAGAATCAGCAATTCAATTTCGCGGCGCAAATACTCGTCCGATTTTTCAGTGGCCTCGAAACGCTTCTGCTGCTCCTTGACTTCGGCTTTCAGCTGCATATCTTTCAAACGCGCTTCGTACTCAATCTTGTCCGCCTTCAGCTTCTGCTGCACATTGTTCCTTTGCTGCTGCTGGTGTTCCTGCGCCTTGAGCTCGGCTTCCAGATCCATCTGCTGCAGGCGCTGCTGCTGCTTAAGGTTCTCGACATGCATTTTTTCCTTGGCCTCGTTCCAGCGCGCCTGCTGCTTTTCGAATTCCCTGATTTCGGCGTCCAGCGCCGTTTCCTTCAAGCGCGCGTTATGCGACAGTTGATTGAGCTGGTTTTGCTGTTCGATCTCGTGCAGCAGCGCCTGGCGCTTTTCCTGCTCCTCGATTTCGGCCCGCCATGCCATCTCTTTCAGGGCATTTTCGTGTCTGATTTTTTCCGCATGCAGACGCTTTTCAATGTCGAATTGCTCGGCCTGCAGCTTTTCCTGGTCCTTCAGGCGCAACTGCTGGTTTTCAGCGTCCTGAATGGCTTTCAGCCTTCGCAGTTCCTCTTCCCTGTTCAGCTGCTGCAGTTGCTGTTGTTCATGCAGCAGTTTCTGATTTTCCAGTTCCTGCGCCTGGCGCTGCTTTTCCTGCGCCTGTTTTTCCCGAAACTCGAAATTCTTTTTAACTACGCTCAGATAGACGGACGCCTGCGCAAACCGGCCGTCCAGCGCCAGCGCCGCATCGTCAGGAAACTCTTCGAAAGAGGGCTTCAACGTGCAGAAAGTCCGGCATTGAATATCGCGGATCATCAATAGCTCATTAACGGCCTGGGCTATCTTTTGCTCTGTGCTCCTCAAGCCTGTCTGTATCCAGGCGCCGTCGTCCAGATTCAGCAATTCCCTGTCGACTGCATCCCTGACCAGGCCTTCATAAGCCGCTTGGATATGTTGGTTGATGTCGGGCAACAGCTCCCAGTTGGCGGCCGCGTACTTGATTGAAGCCTGAAAGCGAATATCGAGCCGCGACGCTATGGTGCAGAAGCCGTCATAGAGTTTGTTATCGGCCGTTAAGGACCAGTCGGCTATCGTGAGCGGATAGACGGTATGGTAAAAGCGCTTGACGAATTTCTCGGGCCGGCTGAACAGCTTGCTGTAAAAGCCGAGCCGGGAGTGAACGATGCGCCGCTCGGCATCAAAGCCGGGGTCCCAACTCTCCTGCCCGGCAATGTCCTGGTCGAAATCGAATCCGCCCAGCCATTTTTCCAGATCGGTGTTTTCATTATTCATTGGCGGCCTGCTGCACTGCTTCGAGTTTAATTCCGGATTCGGCTTTGATAGCGCGGATTTTTTCGCCCATGCGCTGGGCGATCAGCGGATACAGGTTGGGAGCGAACTCGACGGTTCGGGCATCGACCTTGCGCAGAAAACCGCGGCTTAGCAACAAGCCGACGGCAAACATTCTCGACCAGTCGGAATAGCGCCTGGCCCGCTCCAGCTCGCTTTTCTCGATCACCATTTCAAGCTCGTCGTTTTCGTTGATTCTGAATTCGGTGAATTGCCGGAGGCATTCGAACACCAGTTCCTCCTCCTGATCGGTCAACGGCCCGGGCGCCGTCATCTCTAGCCGATATGACAGCAATACCGTAAAAAACTCGATCATGGAGGCGCAGACGAACGCGAACGGGGAAAAATCTCTCCACATCAGGAACGACGGCTGCACGCCCTGCACAAACTGCGCGTAAGACATCACCGCAGGCGCTTCGGGCACGGCATAGCCCAGACCGGTCGCAAGCTGGTTGAATTTAAGCTGCACGTCGTTAAGGCTGGACAGCACAGTCTGGTAGGCGCCGCTTTCATCCTGCCCGAGACTCACCTGCCTGAGGCTGGCCTGCAGTTTGCGCATGTCGTCGTCAAGCTGCCGGAATCCCTGTTCAAGCTGGGCTGACTGCTGCGCTTTAGCCTGATAAAGCTCATTGTAATGCTTCCAGAACGGCCCCTCGCCTACCTGATTTCTATACTCGACAGCAATTTGCGGATGCGTGCCGAAATAGGCTTGCGAAACTTCCTTGGACGCCAGTTCCAGTTGTGCGCGCTGCTGCTCGAGAATCTCGGTTTTTACGGCCAGGATTTTGTTCAGGTAATGATTAACGTCATCCCTCACCTGATTCAGCCGCTCTATATGCAGGTTGTCCTTTTCCGATATTTCGTAAAATTGAAAATAAGAAAATGAAACCGAGGCGATAATGGCCACCAGCAGGGAAGCTAATACGCTGATATAGCGAATCCGGTTGGCTTTCCAGTGGATGCCGGCAATTTCCAGCGAACAGATGACGATGATGGACTGAATCGCCACGGTGATGATCAAGGCGATCCACGGCGTGATGAAATGCGACATGCCGTAGTAAGTCGTAAATCCGGAGGCCAGACTCAGCAATAGAACAATCGGGATTGTCCATATCCTCAACAGGCCGACGAACAGTGTCTGGATACGGTTGATGATGCCGCCGGTGCCACCGGAGCCCATGACGCGAAAATTATTCAGGTTCATTCCTCACACCTTGATTAATCTTACCGATGCGAGAATTTGCAGGATATTTTTCAGCTGTTTTCATATCGGTATTTATATGGCGGGTTATTGTTAGTCGGCTTCAAATCAAAGCCTTTATGCCTGTATTTCAACATGTTAAGTACGAATACTTATAGCCGGCTTTGAGCCATGCGGTCAAGATAATATTTACGGCGCTTACTTCTTGTGGAAAAAATGCTTTGTAGGGTACGCGTACCATTTTCAAAGTTTTTCGATGAACCAAACTTCAAAAGGTACGCGATGCGTACCCTACGACTGAAATTCGCCTTCTCACGTAAAACTTCAGGGGGCTCGGCTTGATACAATGTTAAATTAGCCACTGGAAAAACACTCAACATTACATATGGACATTATATTTAAAGAATACGGCCGGGTTATCTGGCAGAAAAAGTGGTATTTTCTGTTATCGCTGTTTGCTTTGGTCTGCGCCGTTATGCTGGATTTGTCGGCGCCCCTCTATTACAAAAACATCGCCAACGGGTTGGCGAAGCCCTACTCCGATGCGACCCTGGCTTCTTTGCTGGACAATCTGAAGACGATCGCGTTGATCTACGCCTGCATCTGGCTGTCATGGCGCCTGCTGGAAGTCGCAATCGTGCCGCTCGATGGCGGCGGCGTCAACTTGCTGGAAAAACGCTGTTTCGAGGTGCTGAAAAAACAGAAATACGCCTTTTTCGAGAACAGCTTTTCAGGCAGCCTGATCAAGCAGGCCAACCGCTTTTCAAGGTCTTTTGAAATCATCATGGACTGGTTCCTGTTCCAGTTCTTCATGAATATTGTCGCGGTCGCGATCTCGTTCGTGATCTTCTACCGGCAGCAGTCGCAGTTCGCGATTTATTTCCTGGCCTGGGTGGTGCTGTTCGTGGCCTGGAACATCGGCTATTCAATCTGGAAACTGCGCTTCGACAAAGCCGTGGCCAAAGGCGATTCGAAAGTCGGCGGCGCTTTTTCGGACGCCATCAGCAATATCTTCATCGTCAAAAGCTTTGCCCTGGAAGCCAGGGAGCAGGCTCAGATCAACCAGGCGTCGGATTTCGTCTACCGCAAGAAGAAAATCGCCTGGATATTGATGTTTGTCTCTTTTGCCGTACAAGGCCTGATGACCTTCGGCATCGAGCTGCTGCTGGTTTATCTGATGATCCGCAAATGGCAGGCCGGAAACTTCCAGGTCGGCGAATTCGTGCTGTTCCAATCGATCATGCTCATGCTGATCCAGCGTTTGTGGGAATTCGGGCGCAATTTCCGCAATTTTTTCACGGCGCTGGCCGATGCCTCCGAGATGGCCGATGTGTTCAGGCAGCGGGACCTGGAAGTCGATGCCTCCGACGCGAAGCCATTGAAGATCACTGAAGGTGCGATACGCTTTGATAACATCAGCTTTAGCTATAACCCGTCGAATCCCGACCAGCCGAAACTGTTCGAAAACTTCTCGCTGTCTATCAAACCCGGCGAGAAAGTCGCTCTGGTCGGGCCGTCCGGTTCCGGCAAATCATCGTTGACCAAACTGCTGTTCCGCTTCCTCGACCCGCAGCAAGGCACGCTGTCTTTCGACGGCATGCCCGCCAAAGCCTTTACGCTGCCTGCCCTGCGCCAGCAGATTTCCATGGTGCCGCAGCAGCCGGAGCTTTTCCACCGCTCGGTGCGGGACAATATCACGCTGGGTGAAGATATCCCGGAAGAACGCTTGATCGATGCAGCCCGGAAATCGCGCAGCCTGGAATTCATCGAGAAACTGCCCAATGGATTCGATACGCTGGTGGGCGAACGCGGCGTCAAGCTGTCCGGCGGCGAAAAGCAGCGCATCGCCATTGCCCGGGCGTTTCTCGAAGATGCGCCCATCGTCGTGCTGGACGAGGCTACCAGCGCGCTCGATTCGCTGACCGAAAAACAGATCCAGGTGGCCATTTTTGAGCTGATCGAGAACAAGACCGCCATCGTGATCGCGCACCGGCTGTCCACGATATTGAACATGGACCGCATCGTCGTACTGGACAAGGGCAACATCATCGAACAGGGCACGCACGAGCAGCTGCTCGCCCTGAAAGGCAAGTATTACGCCATGTGGCAGCATCAAAAAGGGGATTTTCTGGGAGAGTGAGCTGCAAGTTTTCACCAAACAATCTAGGGCAAACAGGACACAGCATTAGCAACACAGCCGGACGGGGCATGTTGCCCCGCCCGAAACGTTTGACGCTGGTTAAGTGCAGTTCCTTAGCTCACTGCGGAAACGTCGGAGTTTAAAAATGTGGGGGCGACTTTAGTCGCCCCCACATCTGATCCTAGCCCTGATATTTAAGCACTGCCAATGGCAAAGTAATGCACACAAAACAATCCGTCCCGGTCGCACCAGCAGTGCCCCGGCTCGAATCCGGCGCTGAGGGCCAGAGACCGGAATTCCTCGATCCTATATTTGTAGGAATTCTCCGTATGAATGGACTCCCCATCCAGAAAATCAAACGTTTCGCCGGCCACGACAACCTGCTGACAGGATTCGCTGCACAGATGCATCTCGATGCGCCCTTGCGGCTCATTGTAGAAAGCATGATGGTGAAAACGGTCGAGGGCAAAATTCGCCGCCGCTTTGGCATTGATGCAGCGCAGCAGGTTCAGATTGAACAACGCCGTCACGCCCGCGCTGTCGTTGTAGGCCGCATGCAATAGGCTTGCATCTTTTTTCAGATCGAAGCCGATCAGCAGGCCGCCATCGGGCTGCACACATTGCGCTATGCTGCGCAACAGGTTTTCCGCCGCTGCCGGCTCGAAATTGCCGATGCTGGAGCCCGGAAAAAAAATGACTTTCCTTTGCGCATCCGGCAGAAACGGCATCTCGAAATGCTCCGAGTAATCAAGGCAGGCCGCATGAATATCCAGCCACGGATAATCGGCCGCCAGTGTGCGGCTGGCAACGAGCAAGTGCTCTTTGGCAATGTCGACCGGGATGTAAACAGCCGGCCTTAGCGCCTCCAGCAACAACCGGACCTTGCGGCTGTTGCCGCTGCCCAGTTCAATAAGCGTATCGCCCTGCCCCAGGATTCGGGCGATGCCTTCTGCGTGTTCGCTCAGGATGCCGATTTCGGTGCGGGTCGGGTAATATTCGGGCAAATCGCAGATCGCCTCGAACAGCCGGCAGCCTTCGGCATCATAGAAAAACTTCGGCGATAGCGTTTTCTGCGGTAGACGCAGACCTTCGACGACCTCGCGCCGGAAATCAGCCGGTGGCGGCTTAAGGTCCGAAAACCGAAGATGCGGCCCGATCAGCTCAGTCTGCATCGCTAGCCAGCCGTATGCCCATGAACTGCCAGCGGTCGGCAGGATAGAAGAAATTGCGGTATGTGGCCGCGATGTGCGACTGAGGCGTCGCGCAGGAACCGCCGCGCAGCACCATCTGATTGCACATGAATTTGCCGTTGTACTCGCCCAGCGAGCCGCTCAGCGGCTGAAATCCGGGATAAGGCCGGTAAGGACTTTGCGTCCATTCCCAGACATCGCCGAACAACTGGACCGGTCCGTTCCATGTGCCGTCTTCGGCGGCCACAGGCTGCAGGAAGCCGGCTTCGCGCAGATTGCCGCGCGGCTCGCAGTCCTGGGCTGCAACCTCCCATTCCGCTTCGCCCGGCAAGCGCTTGCCGCACCAGCGCGCATAGGCATCGGCCTCATAAAAACTGACATGACAGACGGGCTCGCTCAGATCCAGGCGCCTAAGTCCAGCCAGCGATAGGGTCCACCATTCGCCGTCAGGCTTCTCCCAATAAAGCGGCGCCTGCCAGTCTCTTTGCAGCAAGGCCGCCCAGCCGTCGGAGAGCCACAAATCGGCGCGCCGATAACCGCCGTCCTCGATAAAGGCCAGAAATTCGCCGTTCGTCACCAGGCGCGAGGCCAATTGAAAATCCTCCAAAAAAACCTTGTGCCGGGGTGTTTCGTTGTCATAGGCGAAGCCTGGGCCCGAGAAACCGATCTCTCGAAGGCCGCCGTCATAACCCAGCCATTGCATCAAAACCGGCGGTTTCCCGACAGGCTCGGGCGCTGGCCGATAAGCCGGGCGCAACGGATTGAATGCGAAGTTATATTTGATATCGGTCAACAGCAGTTCCTGATGCTGCTGTTCATGGTGCAGCCCCAGCACGGTACGGAACATGATCTGATCGCGCCGGGAATCATTCGTGTTGGCTAGCAGTTCCGCCATCGCGCCATCGACATGGGCGCGATAGCGGTAAACTTCCTCGACGGTCGGCCGAGACAGCAAGCCGCGCTGAGGACGCGGGAAAAAACTGCCGACGGTCTGGTAATAAGAATTGAACAGGTAGCCGAAGCGGGGATGAAAAGCCTGATAGCCAGGCAGATAAGGCATCAGCAGAAAAGTCTCGAAAAACCAGGAAGTATGGGCCAGATGCCATTTCGGCGGGCTGACGTCGGGCATGGCCTGGATGCCGTAATCCTCGATGGCGAGCGGCTCGCACAGCTGTTCCGTTTCATGCCTGACGACCTGATATTGCGCCAGCACTTCGCCCGAAAGGGCCTGATCCGGTACTGCCGAACTGCGGGGAACTGCAAAATCCGTACGGCGCATGCTGAACTCCTCATCAGAGTTAAACTGACTGGCATCCTAAATCCGGATGCTTTTCAAGTCAATCCGGGAATTCCCTATATTCCGTCAGGAATTGTCATCCCCATTGGCGGCCGCCAGTACCTGTTCGGCGTATTTATCGGCGCCGGAAGGCAGCGGCGCTGACGATGATTTGATCCAGGCGACGATATCGTTCCATAGAATCGGGGCCTGCCGGTCACGCAGCAGCATGTGATAACCGTTTTCATAAAAGGCGACCCTTTTTCGCTGCTGACGGGTTTGCAGAAAATCCTGCAGAAAGCGGTAAGTAGGCTGTTTTGGCACAATCTCGTCTTTATCGCCATACAGAACCAGCGTATCGGCTTCTATCTGCTTGGCGCTGTGCAGTGCTATGTCCATCAGGTCGGCCAGGCCGGACATCGCTTCCACACGCGTGGCCTTAATGACCATCGGATCGCGGCTCAGCGCTCTGAGCATCTCGATATTGTCGGACGGCGTGACTTTGACGACGCCTTTGCCGGTCAATGTCAGCCAGGGCATGGTATGCGACAGCGCCCATAATAGCGTCTGCTGATACCAGGGCATCGTTTCCCGTCCCCAGACAGCCGGCGCGGCCAGAATCAATCCATCCACGGGCGTTTTCAGGGAACGCGCCATGGTCGCGATGATGACGGCCCCGCCCATGCTTTCGCCCAATAAGTAAACCGGCAGCCCTGGATGCTTGTTCCGGATCAGCCGCACGAATAAGTCCAGATCCTGCACATAGGCATCGACGCCACTCCATAAGCCCCGATGCGGGCTGCCGCCGAAGCCGCGCTGGTCATAGGCGTAACTGATAATGCCTTGCTGCCGGAAAAAATCGCCGGGCTGCTGCAGAAAATGACTGTAGTCGTTGAAGCCATGCAGCGCTATCAGCACCGCCGACGCCTTGCTATGCTCGGGCAGCCATTGCCTGAGCGGTAATTCAATGCCATCGGACGTTACATAGCGGTTTTCCAGTATTTGTCCGCCATTGAGGACATAGGGGCCGGGTTTGTAAATCCTGGGAGTACAGCCTGAAAGAAAGGGGCAGGTTGAAAGTAGCGTCAGCATCAACATAGACAAACTGAGCGTTGAAGGGAAAATAAGGCGTTTTAGCATGCGGAAGATTTACTACGTTATTTTGTTACTGCGTTTTTAAAAATCAATGGGATCGTTCTATAGAGGGCTAACCGGGGCACAAGTTGCAATAGAGACTCAGACAAGATGACGACAATATTAGGAGCACTTTTAAATACAGAAACTTGCAACATAAATTAAATGTTGAATATTTTTTCCGGTGCCGCAACGATTGCCGATTCAACGGATGTAAGAGCGCTTCGCTGCCTTGCCCCTGCTCAGCCATAAAAACGGAATAAGCCGGTTAATGAAGGGGCGCTTCCTGTCCAGGCATCGTCTGAGTCTTTTGTATCGGCAAATACAAAACGCTTCCATTCACTCCGGACACCCACCATGCTCTTTCAATGCTAGACTATGCAGCTGTTGAAACTGAGCTCTGTATGTCACTGACCTCTTTATCAAATTATTTTATCGCCCGCAATCACTCAGCGCCATGCCCTTAACATCGTTTCATCCCGTTATCGCCCAATGGTTCAAAGCGCATTTCAATGAGCCCTCGGACGTGCAACGTCAGGCATGGCCGGCCATACGCGCCGGCAATTCCACGCTTATCGCGGCGCCTACCGGATCGGGCAAGACGCTGGCGGCGTTTCTGGCCGCCATCGACCAGCTGGTGCAGCAAGGGCTGGAATCGCCGCTGCCCGATGAAACGCGCATTCTCTACATCTCGCCGCTGAAGGCGCTGTCGAACGATATCCACAAGAATCTGGAAGAACCGCTGAGCGGCATCCGCGAGGGCCTGGCCGCCTTTGGCCTGCCCGACGTGCTGATCCGCGCGCAGACGCGCACCGGCGACACCTCGCCAGCCGAGCGCCACGCCATGAAGCGCTGGCCGCCGCACATCCTGGTCACGACGCCGGAATCGCTGTATATCCTGCTCACATCGGATTCGGGGCGCGCCATGCTCAGCACCGTACGCAGCGTTATCGTCGATGAGATTCACGCACTGGCCGGCAGCAAGCGCGGCGCGCATCTGGCGCTGTCGCTGGAGCGCCTGGCGCAGCTGACCAAAACGCCGCCCGTGCGCCTCGGCCTGTCGGCCACTCAGAAGCCCATCGAAACGATAGCGCGCTATCTGACCGGCACGACAGCAACCGATTGCACGATTATCGATACGGGCCACGTGCGCCGGCGCGACTTGCAGATCGAAGTCACCGGCTCGCCGCTGGAAGCGGTCATGGCAGCCGAAGTCTGGGGCGAGATCTATGACCGGCTGGAGGCGCTGATCGGACAGCACCGCACGACGCTGATCTTCGTCAACACGCGGCGTCTGGCCGAGCGCGCGGCCGCGGCCCTGGCCGAACGACTGGGCGATCAGTACGTCACGGCACACCACGGCAGCCTCGCCAAGGAACACCGGCTGTCGGCCGAACAGCGCCTGAAACAGGGCTCGCTGAAAGCATTGGTCGCGACCGCATCGCTGGAGCTGGGCATCGACATCGGCGACGTCGATCTGGTCTGCCAGCTCGGCTCGCCGCATGCGATCTCGACTTTCCTGCAACGGGTCGGGCGCTCCGGCCACCGGCTCGGCGCCGTGCCGAAAGGCCGCCTGTTTCCGCTATCGCGCGACGATCTGGTCGAATGCACGGCCATGCTGGCTGCGATTCAGCGCGATGAACTGGACCGCATCCTGATACCCGATGCGCCGCTGGACGTGCTGGCGCAGCAGATTGTGGCCGAAGTCGCCTGCCGCGAATGGCAGGAAACCGAGCTGTTCAAAGCCTTCGCTGCTGCCTGGCATTACCGCGAGCTGAGCTACGAGCCGTTTCTCGACGTCGTCAAAATGCTCAGCGACGGCTTCCACACGCAGCGCGGCCGGCGCAGCGCCTACCTGCACCGCGATGCCGTCAATGGCCTGCTGCGGCCGCGCAAGGGCGCCAAGTTGACTGCATTGCTGAATGGCGGCGCCATTCCCGACCAGTTCGACTACGATGTGATCATGCAGCCGGAAAGCCTGTTCGTCGGCACCCTGAATGAGGATTTCGCGTTTGAAAGCCTGCCCGGCGATATTTTCCAGCTCGGCAACAATTCCTATCGCATGCTCAAAATCGAGCAAGGCCGCGTGTTTGTCGAGGATGCGCACGGCCAGCCGCCCAACATTCCATTCTGGTTCGGCGAAGCGCCGGGCCGCAGTGATGAACTGTCGCAGGCCGTATCGGACCTGCGCGCAACGCTGGACGCCAAACTCGAACTCGGACAGGAAGCGGCCTACCGTTATCTGGCCGACGAACTGCAACTGCCTGCCGCCGCGGCCGAGCAGCTGCTTCTGTATCTTGCCGCCGCCAAGGCGGCGCTGACCGTATTGCCGACGCAGCAGCGCATTGTGTTCGAGCGTTTCTTCGATGAAACCGGCGACATGCATTTCGTCGTGCATTCGCCGTACGGTTCGCGCATCAACCGGGCTTGGGGACTGTCGCTGCGCAAACGCTTTTGCCGGCGCTTCAACTTCGAATTACAGGCCGCAGCCAGCGAAGACAATATCGTGCTGTCGCTGGGGCCGACGCACAGTTTTCCATTGGAAGAGCCCGCACACTATCTGAAAGCCGCGACCGTCAGGGACATACTGGTTCAGGCGCTGCTGGCCGCGCCGATGTTTCCGACGCGCTGGCGCTGGGTTGCTAACACTGCCCTGGCCGTGCCGCGCAACCGCGCCGGCAAGAAAGTCCCGGCCTATTTCCAGCGCAACAACGCCGAGGACCTGATCGCGGTGATCTTTCCCGATCAGCTCGCCTGTTTTGAAAATATCGCCGGCGACCGCGAAGTGCCCGACCACCCGCTGGTCAACCAAACCTTGTCCGATTGCCTGCATGAGCTGATGGACATCGACGGCCTGGAACGCCTGCTGGCCGGCATCGAACAGGGTACGGTCAGCATTGTTGCGCGCGAACTGGCCAGCCCTTCGCCGCTGGCGCTGGAAATCCTGAACGCGCGGCCCTATGCGTTTCTGGACGATGCCCCGGCCGAGGAACGGCGCACGCTGGCCGTGCAACAGCGCCGCTTCATGGATCCGCAAACGGCCGCCGAAACCGGCCATCTGAATCCCGAAGCGATTGCGCGCGTGCGCATGGAAGCCTGGCCTGAGGCGCAAACGCCCGATGAACTGCACGATGCGCTGGTCGTGCTGGGCTTTCTGACCGAAGCCGAAGGCAAACGCGGTTCGCTGGCAGTGCAGCAGGACTATTGGCCTAAGCTGCTGGAAACGCTGATGAAAACCAAGCGCGCAACGGTCATGACTATAGCCGATGATACGCGCCTGTGGGTCGCGGCCGAACGGTTGAAAGCGCTGCAATGGGTTTTCCCCGATGCCGGGATCGACCCGGTAATCCGGCCTGTGGATTCGAACGAGGCCGCAGACCGGGAAAGCGCGCTTGTCGAAATCCTGAGCAGCCGGATGGAAGGGTTGGGGCCGGTTACGGCTGCGCAGCTGGCCGCATCGATGCGGCTCGATGCATCTGAAATTGAACTCGCCCTGCTCGCCCTGCAGCAGGAAGGCGGCATCATCCAGGGCAAGTTCACGCCGGGCACCGAAACCACGGAATGGTGCGAGCGCGGCTTGCTGGCCCGCATCCACCGTTACACGCTGAAGCAGCTGCGCAGCGAAATCGAACCTGTCGCGCCGGCTGACTTCATGCGTTTTCTATTCCGTTGGCAGGGGCTGGACGATCCGGGCGCCGGCGAGGCCGCGCTGCAACAGCGCTTATTGCAGCTGGAAGGTTTAAGCCTGCCGGCGGCCAGTTGGGAAGCCGATATTCTGCCGGCCCGCATCAGGCCCTATGCAGCGTCTGATCTCGATAAGCTGTGCAGTGCCGGCAAAATCAGCTGGCTGCGCCTGCACCTGCCCGTCGGTGCCCTAAAACGCAAGAGCCCGGCCGGCAAGACTACGACCTTCAGTTTCATTGCCCGCGCACACCTGCAGCACTGGCGCGCCTATTCGCCATTACCCGATATTGAAACGCTGGAGTTGTCGGGTAAAGCTCAGAAAGTCCATGATGCGTTAAAACAATGGGGCGCCAGTTTCTTCGAAGAACTACTCAGCGAAACCGGTCTGCTGAAGTCGCAACTGGAAGAAGCGCTGGCCGAACTGAGCACCTGGGGCCTGGTCACGGCCGACAGTTTTCAGGGCCTGCGCACGCTGATCACGGAGCAGAAAACCCAGCACCGGCTCAGCCAGCGCTATTCATTCTACGATCCGTTTGCGGAGGCCGGCCGCTGGTCACTGATCCGCCGGCATACAATAGCCGAAACGGAGCGCCATCAGCATTGCGAGCATATTGCCCAGGTTTTGCTGCGCCGTTATGGCGTCGTGTTCCGGAAAGTGCTGGAACAGGAAAACAACCTGCCGAGCTGGCGGGAACTGCTGTATGTGTTCCGGCGCATGGAAGCGCGCGGCGAACTGCGCGGCGGGCGCTTCGTGCAGGGCTTTGCCGGCGAGCAGTATGCGCTGCCAGAGGCGGTAAGCGTTCTGCGCGAGATCCGCAAGCAAGCGAAACGCGGCGATCTGATCGCCATCAGCGCCGCCGACCCGTTGAATCTGACCGGCATCATCACTCCCGGAGTGCGCTTGCCGGCGCAGGCAGGCCGGCGCATTCTGTACCGTGACGGCGTCCCGATAGCCATCGGCGCTCAGGGAAAAATCAATTTTCTGGAGGACGTCGAGCCGCAAGACGAATGGCAGCTCAAGAATGCCTTATTGCGCCGGCGCTAGAAGACATAAAAAAGCCATCGCCGGACATGCCGGCGATGGCTTTTTGTTTAACAAGGCACCGGATTTTAACCCGGCGCTTCCCGGTTACACCGTTACTGTTGCTTCGTCAGCTTGCGCAGGTGTTCGAGAATGAATTTCCGTTTGGCAATCAGCGTATAGCTCAACAGACCCAACAGGATACCGTTGAACAGTCTGCCAATGGCCGAACCTTCTTCAACAGCCGGCGCGGATGCTGCAGCCGCTTGTTTAGCAGGCGCTGCTGTTGTTTGTGCAGGAGCGGCTTTTTGATCGGTGACGCCTTTCACTTCAGGCAAGCCCAAGCTGCGCCATGCATCATAGTCCTGCCAGATTGGATAGTTCTTCTGCCAGAAACCTTTGGTGAAATAAGGCGCAAGGCTCATGCCATGCGATTTGGGAATGCCTTTCTCATCAAGAAAGTCTTTATAGACCACCAGGCTGATATCGCCGCCCTCGCCCGTGCCATTGGTTGTAAAGGACTTCTCGACGTGGTCGTGGAACATCCAGATGCCCTGGCCGAAACTATGCAAGCCGTCATCGACGCCGCTCAGCTCCAGGTCAATCCGCTGAGCCGGAACCATGCCGTGCACGTCACGCGTAATATACGAATCGGGGCCGTTATCGACGCCGTCATAATGCGTGATGGTCGGTTTGTGCCCGTGAATGTGCATGGCAAATGCTTCGGTATGGCCATTTAAAATGCGCAGTTTGACTTTCTTGTCCTGCTCCATTTCGATCAACGATTCCCTTAGTGTGTAAGGGAATGAACGGCCGTTCAGCATGAAGTAGTCGTCGGTCGCGTCGGTCACGTCGTAATCGACGTTCAGATGTTTCGCGATCAGGCGCGGATCATTGGCTGACCGGGCGACAATTTCATGCAGTTCCTTGTCTGCAGACTGATAATGCAGGTCGTATTCCCGGGAATATTTTTCCAGGACTGCCACTGAGGGATGACGAACCTGGCCGTTGCCAACGTTGAAAGTTTGCACCCAGTTGTTCGGGCGGTTTTCCTCAATAATAAACATCCCCTGCAAGCCCATAGGAATATGCGTATGGGGCTGGACATGGCAGTGATAATACATGGTGCCAGGCTGGCGCGGCTTAATCACATAAGTTTTGGTTTCTCCCGGCATCGTATCCATGTTGCTGGTCTGGCCTACACCGTCGTTGCCATGGCCGCTATGATCCATAAAAGGGTGATCAATGCCGTGCAAGTGAATGGAATGCGGCAGGTAATGCGTATTTTCCAGCACCAGCCAGATGACGTCATCCTGTTCGACGCGGATAGCCGGAGACGGCGCACGCAGCAGCGGATTGGCCTGGGGTTCGTACAAGCTCAGGGTCGACATATCGCGTGTTTTAGGTGCGAAAACCCAGAAAGTCGGTTTTATGCCCGGTGCTATGTCAAACTGGGTAGTCAATTCAGTGCTGTCAGGCGAATGACCGTTCAACTCGATAACTTCGAGTTTGATAACAATCTTGTCAGGGTCGCCGTCGCCGTCCATATCGTCGGACATGGTGATAGCGTCGGCAGCCAGTTGGGTTTCCATTAATGTTTGCATGGAAACGCCGTTCGTGCCTTTAACAAAAGCGGCGATATCGGCAGGGTTGTCAGGGTTGCATAATCGCGACTCCTGTATCGTTACCCCATCAATAACCTGTTCCTGGCGCCATTCTTTTGGCGTGAAGTCAGAACATACCTCTTCCACCTCTCCCATTTCAACTTTGGCCGAAGGTGGTAAATCATTAGCTGCCTGTATCCAGGGAGGCATAAGGAGCATCGCTGTGCCCCAACTAATGGTAAGAAGTTTTTTACGCATAGGATGACCTCGGAAAATTACACTTATAAAATAACTAGCCGCTATATAAAACGGAAAGAATACTAAAGCAACTATTTTAAACGAATATGGCGCAAAATTCTTTCTTAACGCCCGAATAAAATAAAAATGGCAATGGTTTCAGGATTTTGTGATGGGTGTATGAATGACGATCAAACCATTGAGGTGTAATCTGATAACTGCATAGTGGGCTTTAGAGGACAGACTATTTATTCTCTATTAATGATTGATTACCCGCTTGGCCGGCATCAAACCGACGTTGCAACTTCTCTCTCATCCTTAATAAACATTCGCTACTTTACACAAGACATCTGGTCAGTGCCTGTCGCATCGTATTGACAGAGACTTCGACTCTGACAGTTAAAAACAGTTCCCACTCAACACCTAATTCAATAAAAGAAGCTTACCAGCCCGTCAAGAAATTAACCACTATAATTTTAAGGTTATTTTTATCCTGATCGGCTCTGTTTTTCTGCTTTTTTATCTCAAAAAGGGCGAATTTCTCTGTTTTTAGTCGTGCAACTCAATCGGAGTCCTGGTTTCTATGAACCGATAAGATCAACTGAAAGGTGAAAAAGTACGATATTAAGTTTTCAGACTTTAATACCACATGCCGCCTATTCGCCAGCGCGGCCTGCGTTGAACTCTCTGCACATGCAGAGGAATGGTAAGCAGTCTGGATTCATCGGAAGCATCATTGGATGGGTTTTTGCTTATTTTGAAATGAGACTTTAGCTCTCTCATTCGTTCCTCAGTCGCGGGATGCGCTCTCAGCAGGGACGGTTCAGGTGTTCCGTGTCCAGCCAGGAACAACCATTCGAATAAGCCTGCACCGTAGTATTCCATCTTGAATAATGCGCTTACCAATCCGTCAGGGTCGCCTGTCAGATATACCGCATGCGTATCCGCCTCGAATTCGCGCACTCTCGGCAGCGCAAGTTGCAAAAGACTGTTGATAATCGGAGCAAAAAGCATCATGACAATCACTGACCAGGGCACTATGACGCCGCCCAGAAAAAACATCGGCAGGTTGATCAGCAGCAATAATTGGCCAAAAGTAGACAACAAACTGGTCATTCGGCTGAGCATGTCGGCGATGCTCAGCACCTGATTGTCATTGTTGCCGATATGAGTGATTTCGTGAGCCAGGATGCCGATGAGTTCGCGCCGGCTCAACGTACGCAGCAGGCCGTCAGTCAGGACGATGCAGGATTTGTCGTGATTGCCTACGCTAAAAGCATTCATGGTACGGCTGGGCACATAATACAGTTGCGGCACGGCTCCAAGCTTGGCATGCGCCGCCAATTCCGAGACCAGCTGTTGTAAACCGGGAATCTCATCATGAACGATCGGCCGCGCCCTGTACAGTTTAAGGATAATTCCCGGCATAAATTTGATGCCGATGAGCAACAGAACTGCGCCAACAGTCGCCGCCCATTTCAATCCTTCCATACCCCATAACAAATAACTGACAAGGGAGATCAGGAACTGCATTGTGACGTATAAAATCAACGACTGAAAAAAATTGCTCAGGCGGTGATGATTGAGCTGTTTTTGCTCCCAGATTGCTTGCGTATTCACTGTTTCATCTCGCTTTTAAGTAGGTCTGTAATTTCTTCTCTGTTAACAACTTCTTTTTCTTGCAGTAGATTCGCCAGTTTGTCCAATACCTCTCTGTTGGTTGTAATCACTCCGCGGGCGCGCGTTTCAGCTTCTTCGATCAGCGCCATGACCTCGGTATCGATAATTCGAGCTGTCTCATCACTGAAATTGCGGACTTCCGGTGTTTCTGCCTCCAAAAACTGCAGTTGCTGCCGTTTGCCGTAGGTCAACGGTCCCAGTTTTTTGCTCATGCCCAGACTGCAGACCATGTTGCGGGCAATCTCGCTGGCCCTTTCCAGGTCATTCTGGGCGCCGGTCGAGATGTTGCCAAAGATGAATTCTTCTGCGACGTGTCCGCCCATCAGAATAGCTAACTGATCCTTGAGCTCATCTTCGGTGGACAGAAACTTTTCCTCGACGGGTAATTGCAGCGTAAAGCCCAGGGCCGACACACCGCGAGGGATAATGGAAATTTTATGCACCGGCTGTCCGGTCGGCACATGCTCGGCGACCATCGCATGCCCCGCTTCGTGGTAAGCGACCCGGCGCTTTTCGTCGGGACTGAGGGCGCGGTTTTTCTTTTCAGGTCCGGCCAATATGCGATCTATAGCCGCTTCGAAATCTTCCATTTCAACTTTGTTATGGCCGACCCGGGTCGCTATGATCGCCGCTTCATTGGCAATATTGGCAAGGTCGGCGCCGACCAGCCCCGGCGTGCGTTTGGCGATGATCTCGATATTGATGTCATCAGCCAGAACCATATTTCGAGTGTGCAGCTTCAGAATTTCGATGCGGTCCTGCAAATCCGGTTTATCGACAATGATCTGGCGATCGAAGCGTCCGGCGCGCAGCAGCGCCTTATCCAGAATTTCGGGCCGGTTTGTTGCCGCCATGACGACCACGCCCACCGAAGTATCAAAACCGTCCATTTCGGTCAGCAACTGGTTCAAGGTTTGTTCACGCTCGTCATGGCCGCCTATCATGACAGGCCCGCTGCGCGACCGGCCGATGGCGTCGAGCTCGTCGATAAAGATCATGCAGGGGGCTTTGTTGCGTGCCTGCTCGAAAAGATCGCGAACCCGGGCTGCGCCCACTCCGACAAACAATTCAATGAATTCCGAACCGCTGATATTAAAGAAAGGCACGCCCGCTTCCCCGGAGACCGCCCGTGCCAGCAGCGTTTTACCGGTGCCGGGCGGGCCGACCAGCAATATGCCTTTGGGCATGCGCCCGCCCAGTCTTTGTATTTTTTCCGGCGATTTCAAAAACTCGATGGATTCCTTCAGTTCCTGTTTGGCATTGTCGGCGCCGGCCACATCGTCAAAGGTGATCTTGGGCAGCGTATCCTGATGAATACGGATTTTATTGCCCAGATTCAGGAATTCCCTTTGTCCGCCGGTGGTGCGGCGAATAATCCAGGACCAGATAAAAACGAATATTAAAATCGGGATGACCCAGTTGAACAAAATATTGGTCAGCCAGTTCTCTCCGCTTCTGACTACATATTCGACGTTGTTTTGCTCCAGCAAATTAGCCAGATCATCCTGTAATAGCGGAATGGTCATGAAAGGCCTGGACGGCTCGCGCGGATCGTCCGATTTAATCACGCCGGTAATATAGCGGTCGGTAACAACAGCCTTTTCAACCTTTTTTTCTTTTACGTACTTCAGAAACTGGCTATAAGGGATTTCATCCCGCTGAATTTCCTGGATGCTGTTAAACAAAGACAATAACACTATGAAAAACAGCGCCAGGTAAATGATTCTTCGCTGTTTGGAGTCGGGCGTTTTTTCGTCGATGGGTTTATGAAGCTCAACCTCCGGCTTTTCCTTGGAGAGTGAGCCGGAACCGGCCATTAGCAAATCCTTCAAATAGTTGTATAACTTATTCAATAGATTTTTAATGCTGTTTACCGGCTTATCCATTGTACAGTTCCTTCAACCTAAACGTTGTATTAGAAGCGGCACAGTTTTAATGTGGGACGGCCTTGGCCGCCAATCGATAGATACTTGCCTGTCCATGAATCTGAAGCATGTCAACAAATCCGCTCCCGTATCCGAAAAGCCCTTTTGGCGATAGAGAAAAAATAACTTTCAATCGTCCAGGGAACTCTATTAATTTGGTTATACAACGGCTTATCCCCATCAAAGAGCAGTCACACCTTAATCAGGCATATTTTACATAGCAATCTGGCTGCGCTGCCTCCTCCGCAAAATCGTTCGCATTTGTGGATTCAAGCACGGCAATAACCTCCTCACAGCTGATCGTATCTTTATCAGAGTCGATAATGTAATTGGCCAGCTTGGAAATTGCTTTCCAGTTTTCATAGTCGTTTATGAAGTCAAAGGCGACATTAAACAACTCGTCCAGTTTCTCATCCTGCCGTTGTTTACTGGGGGAGTAACTTTGTAAATATTCATAGACCGATGCGATATCAGAACGTCCGCCATAATTCTTCAATGCGTTTAAATTGACCAGACGATGATTGAATAGCTCATTATCGGCATCAGCAATGTATTTGGCTTCGGCAAGAGGACCAATAAGCAGATTAACGATGTCTGCCTCGAAAGCCGTGACATAATCCTTCATTGCCTGAGCCATGTCGTCATGTCCAGCCAATTTATCCAGAAACTCATCCATGGAATAAGGCAATGATTGAATTAACCGTCCGCCTTCCACTCTGGCAATACAATCATCATGGGCGATGTGATAAACGTTTTTAGGGCCTTCCGAAACCGCTCCTATATCCTTGAACAAAATCTGAAAGAAAACCGGAGGCAGACTCTGGGCCTTGTTGTTCAGATAAATTGCCGCTGCATGCCCGGCTTCATGGAAAGCGACGCATTGCTTGTGTTCTGTGAGTTTATTGTCAAAACTGGGAACGTCAATTATTTTGTTTCGCTTCATATTGAATACCATGTTTAGGAGATTCCGTGTGTTCATGCATCACTTAATGTGTTTGGTAAAAAGACTAAGGAAGTAAAAAACTCCGTTTCAAAAAGCTACTCCGCATCCTGAAACCAGTAGAAACATTGATTTTTAATTTCCTCTTCGGATTCAAGCCAGTCTTCGAGTTCGTGTCCTGCTGCAAAACCTCTTTTTTCGGCTTTGGAATAAGCGCGTTCTGCCACCATTTCCTGAAACGTATCAGGGTTGATAGCTGTCTTGGGCATGTGTTGCATGGTTTTGCAATCATCTTTCATCTTTCTTCCTAAAGTGCGAAGAAATATTCATTGGAGTCTATTCTATGAACAGACGGAGTTGGCAACAATCCGTACAATTACCTAGCAATTACCTAATTAATCAAACATTTAGAATCAGTTGCAAAAATAAATAACGTTGTTTAATTTTTTAAAATGTATCAATTTCACAACATCATTTTGCAAAGAAATTTGCGTCTGGCAAAGCAGGAGGATAATAAAAATGGCCTTGCCCCATATCGCAATCCAACTCTGCCAGCAGCTTTTGCTGGGCTTCCGATTCAATACCCGGAGCAATAACTTTTAAATCCAAACTGTGCCCCAAGGCTATCATGGAGCGTACGATGTCTTCGTAGTTGGAATTACGCAACATTTCAGATATGAATGAACTGTCAATTTTCAGCTTTTTTACCGGTATACGCTTTAAATTGATGAGTGAAAAATAGCCTTTGCCAAAATTAGCGATGGTCAAATCTACCCCCGCCTCGGCCAATCCGTTTAAAGCCTTGATGATCGGTTCGACATTGTCCATAAAACTGTTCTCGCTAATTTCCAGTTCCAGACAATGAGGTGAAAGCCCGTGCGTGCGCAGTATGCGTTCAACGGTAGCCACAAAATCGGAACGCAGCAATTGAGCCGCCGACACATTCACCACTATTTTGTTCATCGGCGCGCCTTCATCCAGCCAATGCCTCATCTGTTTACAAGCCGTTTCTATCATCCATTCGCCCATAGCCAGAATGAAGCCGCTCTCTTCGGCTATGGAAATGAAGCGTGCAGGATTTATCAAGCCCATAGTCGGATGCTGCCAGTGCACTAACGATTCGATAGCGACAATGTTTCCGGCCGTAAGACAGATTTGCGGCTGGTAATATAAAACCAGCTCATTTTTATCTATCGACTGTTTTAAATCGCTTTCCATAGCCATTTTTTCAAAAGCCTGCGTCGTTAACTCCGGGTTATAGTATTGGAAGTTATTGCGCCCTTCTTTTTTGGCGCGATACATAGCGGCATCGGCATTCTTGATTAAACTGTCAGTGTCGTCCCCATCCCGTGGAAACAAACTGATGCCTACGCTGGTGGTTATTTGCAAGCGGTGACCTTTGACTTCAACCGGGTCGTTAAATGTTTCAATCAGTTTTCTAGCCAATCTGGCGGGGCTTTTCGCGTCCAAAAAGTCTTCCATAAGCACGATAAACTCATCACCGGCATAACGTGACACTGTATCTTCCTTTCTGACCAGATTTTTGATCCTCCTTGCCACTTCCTTTAATAAACCATCGCCGACGGCATGCCCATAGGTATCGTTGACGATCTTGAAGCGGTCAAGGTCAAGAAACAGCACAGCCACCAGCGAGCTTTCCCGCCGCGCATTTTGCAGGGAATGATTGATGCGATCCTTTAATAACATCCGGTTGGGCAGTTGAGTCAGCGGATCATGATAAGCCAGAAATCCGAGACGATTCTGAGCCTTTTTAAGATGGGTAATATCCATAACCACATACACATAATGCGTTGTCTTACCCTGCGCATCCTTGACCTGATTGATGGTTGTCCAGCAAGGGAAATCATCGCTGTTTTTACGCCGATGCCACATTTCGCCCTGCCAACTGTGCCTATTTTTTCTGCTTTTGTGGAGCTCATCATTGATTTTTATGGTATTTTTTTTGGATTGCAGAAAATCGGCTTTCCTGCCGAAAACCTCCTGCCGGGAAAAACCGGTTAGAATCGTAAAAGCAGGGTTGATTGAAATGATGTTGTTGTCCTGATCGGCGACAATGATGCCTTCACCCGTATTATTGACAATAACCGATGCCAGATTTAACTCCTCCTCGGCCAATTTACGCTGAGTGATATCGTTCAAAGTCATGAAAACCTGATGGGGTTGTCGCTCTCCCGGGCGGAATTCCGGCATGGAACTGGTCATCACCCATGTATGATCTTGTCGTACGTGATTTAAAAAACCCATAACGACATTTTCCACCGGTTTTCCGGTGCGTAAAGCCAGCATGGCCGGATGCTGCTCATGAGGAAGAATCGAACCGTCTTCTCTGACAATCCTGGCGCAGGTCTCGGTCAATGCGCGCCCCATCATGTCATCCGACTGCAAGCCCAGAATTTGCTCTGCCGCCTGATTGGCAGAGATGATTGTCCCAGTATTATTTAGATATACAACGCCCGTATCCATATTTTCCAGTAAATTCCGATACCTGGTTTCGCTCACTCTTAAGGCCTCAGCGGCCAGATTGCGATTCACCAAGCTCTGCATAAACAGAAAAAATGAATTAACATTCTGCGATTCGTCCTTAAATAAATTGAACATAGCCCATTTACTCCTTCATCACTTCGCACGATAAAGGCGTCATTGCATCAGGATGTTTCAAACATTCCTGGTAACTTGTATAGCGATATTTATGCTGGATCAACATAGTGATTTTCCCACTTGGGTCCCAATCTTCAACTTTGAAGAGATTTACTCAAGCCTTTGAATAAATCTCTTCACGCCTGTCTTACAACATAGATGGCTGGAATTCTTTGCCAGATCGTAATGAAGGGAAAACAGTCAAATCTAACTTAATCTTTAATGTTGTTATTTGATAATGACTTGATTTACTCTTACGGCCGCCATGATTCTCCGGATGTTCCGGTTGATGCCTTGCCGGATAATTCGCCCCATTGACATTCGATCATCTACAGAATTTCACTTAATTTATTTTTGCCTGTCTTGGCGAACTTTTTTCTTGGATTTGGTTTTTGTGGATTTGTAATACTCGAACTCATCATCCATAAATCTCTTTTCCTTTAACTCAATATCAACCTCGTCAATTTCGTAATGCCAATCAAAACTTTTCTGTTGCTTAAGTGCATTAATATTAGCCGACATTTTATACTCGCTATTTCATCTGAATTTTCAACAACCATTTAAATCTGAAAATCTATCTATTTGGATAAATTATGTATAAAAACCCTAAAGAGATACTCAATTTGAAAGCAGTCCTGCAAAGCTAAACTTAAAACTATTTAAATGGTCTTATATTTATAAAAGAAAGAGCTTGATTAAAACATTCGTATATTCACCTAAGTGTTTTTACGCATATATAGCCATTGGGAAATGTAGTAATTTTCTTACACGTAGACGAAATTGAGATTCTGTTTCGAGAAAATTGGTCCGCAATTGTTGAAGAACGCTCATTCTGGAAAATTCGTAGATTAACTCGACTGCCGCTTTGCTGAGGTCACTGGTTCTGATGCTTCCTTAATTACTCATATTTATTGATACTGCGCACCCTCTCTCAAACAGGGCATCAAAGCTCTTGATAGAGCGCTTGTTTTTAAGGTTAATCGGGTGTTAAGCTGAAATCCTTCACCAAAAACATGAAGAAATGAAACAAGAATCCAAAATAATTCAGCAAGGTAGCAAATTAGAGGACCTATTCTGTGAAGTCAGGCAACAGCAAAGTAGAGCCAAAAGTCACATCTAGATCAAGTGTTCATGATGTACAGCATAAAAAGCATTTAGTAAGCTCTCTATTACCTGTAGTCGGCATTGGAGCGTCAGCCGGCGGCTTGCAAGCATTAGAAGCATTCTGTTCCAATCTGCCGTTGCACAACGGTTTTGCTTTCATCGTAGTATCTCACCAACAGCCCAGACACATTAGCCTGCTACCTGATTTACTGGCTGGATTTACCAAAATTCCTGTGATTGCTGCCGAAGACGGTATGCCATTGAAAAAAGATCATATATTCGTATGTCCTCCCGGGAAAAATCTCGCCGTATTCCATCGTCGAATTTATCTTATGGACAGAACCGATCATGAGACAATGCGTATGCCTATAAACTTCTTTTTTCATTCCCTGGCGGAAGATGTAAAAGAAATGAGTGTCGGCATTATTCTTTCAGGTACCGGTACCGATGGCACTTTGGGGCTAAAAGCCATCAAAAGCGCATCTGGCATGGCCATGGTTCAAGATCCTGCAACTGCAAAATTTGACGGCATGCCCAAGAGTGCGATAGCAAGGGGCGATGTCGACTTTGTATTGCCCGTTGAAAAAATGGGACAACAACTGCTTCAATATTTTGATGCACCTTGCTTCAACAATTTTCAAACGCTGGAACCGGCGGAAATGTTAGCTGCCACCGAACCTTTACAAAAAATTTTTATCCTGTTGCGCAACCGCACCGGCCATGACTTGTCTGCCTATAAGCCTACCACGGTCAACCGCCGCATAAGCCGGCGCATGAATATCCATCATATCCAGACCATGAACGCTTACGTGCAGTTTCTGCAGGAGAACCCTGTTGAAATAGATAAACTGTTTAAGGAACTGTTGATCAACGTCACTAATTTTTTCAGAGACGAACCCGCATTCGCGGCATTAAAAAATATTGCCCTGCCGAAACTATTTGAAAATAAACCCGACAATTACGAAATGCGCGTATGGGTTCCGGGATGCTCCACCGGCGAGGAGGCCTACTCACTTGCCATTCTGTTTAAAGAATATAATGAAACACATGGCAAAACTTACAGCTTTCAGATCTTTGCCACCGACCTGGACGAGTCATCCATCATTCAGGCACGGGAAGGCCTTTATCCAAGCGGCATTGAAACCGATGTTTTGCCGGAGCGCCTGACCCGCTACTTTGAACGGGAAGACAGCCAGTATCGTATCGCCAAGGAAATTCGCGATACCGTGATATTTGCCACGCAGAATCTGCTTCAGGATCCGCCATTCACCCGCATCGACTTGATCAGTTGCCGTAATCTGCTTATTTATCTGGACGGCGAACTGCAAAAAAAGATTTTTCCGCATTTCCACTACACTCTGAAGCCAGGCGGCCTCCTGTTTCTTGGCACATCTGAGTCGATCGGCAATTTTGATCATCTGTTCTCAGTTGTTGACAAAAAGAGCAAGATCTATCAGCGAAAAGATATCCAGGCCGGTTTGCCGACATCCAAACCCCGTTTGTTGCCGACAAGCGCCAAAAACGCACCATCAATGGAAGATAAATCACACAAACTCGACTCCCAGCCCGGCCAGATCGCCCGGCAAATTGAGAAGTTATTGCTGGAGCGCTATGCGCCGGTCTGCATTATCATCGACGAACACGGCAGAATTATTTACATTCATGGCCATACAGGAAATTATCTGGAACCTGCGCAAGGCCAGCCCAACTGGAATATCATCGAAATGGCCAGAGAGGGCTTGCGCGTGCCATTAGCGACATCGCTGCGTAAAGTCCAAAAAAAGGGCGATATGGAAATCATCAATAGTGGAATCAAGGTCAAAACCAATAACGGTTTTGAAACGATCGACCTGAAGCTGGTAAGGCTCCTGGAGCCGGAAGCACTACAGGATCTGTTCCTGGTCAGTTTTCATCCGCATCATAAAGATGCCGGCTCACAAACTGGCGAGCCAGCTGTCTTCCCGATCCTGATCAATAAAAACGATAAGGAGCAGCTCGCTCATGAACTGCTTTCTACTAAAAAATCACTGCGCGCAACTATCGAGGAACTGGAAACATCGAACGAAGAACTCAAATCCACGAACGAAGAACTGCAATCGGCCAATGAAGAGCTGCAAAGCTCCAACGAAGAACTGGAAACTTCCAAGGAAGAAATGCAGTCTTTGAATGAAGAATTAAATACCATCAACAGCGAGCTTCAAACAAAAGTCGATGCCTTATCGAAGATCAATGACGATATGCAAAATCTTTTGAACAGCACGAATATTGCAACCATCTTCCTCGACAATAACCTCAAAATAAGACGCTTCACCAAATCGGCCATCAATATTGTCCATCTGATCAACAGCGATATAGGGCGGCCGCTCGGCGACCTGGCGTCAAGTCTTAAATATGCCCACCTGATAGATGATGCCAAAGCGGTGTTGCAAACACTGATTTACAAGGATGCAGAAGTGCAGTCCACAAACGGTGCGTGGTATCTGTTGCGCATCCTGCCGTATCGAACCGCGGAAAACATGATCGACGGGCTGGTTATTACGTTTATCGACATCGACAGACTGAAGAAAGCCGAACAGGCGGCTTTGGACGCCAGTATGGCCAGCGCGATTGTCAATACCGTATCCAACCCGCTGCTGGTGCTCGATGAAAATCTCAGCATCATTACCGCCAATCCTGCGTTTCATAAGACTTTCAATCCGTCCCATGAAGACCTGACAGGACAATCTTTCTTCACTATCAATAGGTCGGCCTGGGATTCGGATCAATTACGCGGCCATTTATACGAAACATTAAACAGCAATACGCCTTTCGATGCGTTTAACTATACGTGTGAATGCCCTGTCATAGGAAAAAAACATCTAACCCTCAATGGCCGCTTGCTTCAGCAGTCATCGACCAATGCCAGACGCATTCTGTTAGCCATTGAAGATGTCGAACGGGATAATCCATGAATACAATCGTCCTAATTTCTCCGGCGCATAGGCAAAAATTGCGCACTATAAATCCGGCGAGCGCCTGCCCCAACCGCAGGCGTTCACTTTTTCACTTATCCGCTGGAATAAATCGCCATGTTTAATTCATTCGACGGGAATATCGATTACGAAATTCTCCAGACAGATGCGGAGAACCTGCTTGTCCAGTATCGCGAGAATCTCCGCAATCGGGCGGAAACGATGCTTAACAAATCCGGAACCGACATTACGCGCATGTCCAGCCAGGAAATTCAAAAGCTACTGTTCGAATTTCAGGTCCACCAGATAGAGCTTGAGCTCCAGAATGAGGAGTTGAACAGAACGCATCAGGAGCTGCTCGCCTCACGCGACCTGTATGCCAACTTATACAACCTTTCTCCGGTTGGCTATCTGACCCTCAATAAAGACGGCGTTATCCTGCAGGCCAATCTGACTGCGACGCGTCTATTGAATCATCCCATTGAGGAGCTGATCAACAGGAAACTGGCGCAATATATCGATGCCAGCGACCAGGACCAGTACTATTTATTCCTGCGCAGGCTGGCAACGGAACGCACTCATCAGTCATTGGATGTCCGGCTCAAGAGTGACGGCAGCGAGATCACTCATGTGGAATGTCAGGGTAAAATCAATGACATCAATAATAATGACAGCGAAATCTGGCTGACTTTAAACAACATTACGGAGCGCAAACGCGCTGAAGAAACCATAGCCAATCTCAATAAGAAATTGGCTCAAAAGGTGCTCAAGCAAGATTGCGATTTGTCGCTGAGCAATCAGAACCTAACCCAACTGGTTGAAGAGCTCAAGCATTCCAAGCAGCAGATACTGGAGCGCGAGGCTAAACTTAATTCCATCTTCAATGCGTCTGTAGAAGGCATCATCACCTGCGATATGTCCTGCAAGATCATTTCCGCGAATGCAGCGGTAGAAACCATTTTTGGCTATACGGAAGCAGAACTGATCGGTTGCAGCATCAACAAACTCATGCCCTTATCGCAGGATAAATGCTCTCATCGCGAGCGAAAGAGCTATCGGCAAGAAGCCGATATGCCCAAAGTGCTGGGCCGCATTCGCGAGGTTGAGGGCATGCGCAAAGACGGCTCTGCAGTGCCGCTGGATATATCCATCGCTGAATTTACGCTCGACGGCCAGAATTATTTCACCAGCATTGTCCGTGACGTCACCCAGCGCAAGATGCAGGAATTGCAGCAGAAAGAGCATCTGGAAGCGCTTTCCCATGTCATGCGTCTCGGCCTGATGGGGGAACTGGCATCGGGCATCGCTCATGAAGTCAACCAGCCGCTGACAGCGATCGTCAATTACGCGCAGGCCTGTCTGCGTTTCATTCAGGCTGATCAACCCGATCTGGCAAAACTCAGATCAATTCTGGAAAAAACCCATGACCAGGCGCTGAAAGCCGGACAGATCATCCATCACATGCGGGACTTTGTCAGGTCCAAAAAAATACATCGGTCGACCGCCGACATCAATGCGCTGATCGAAAATGCGGTCAGCCTGTCAATAACAGATTTAAAACAATACAATATCCAGCTGTCTTTCAACCTGGCCGATAATCTGCCGAGTATTTATGTCGATAGCGTTCAAATTGAACAGGTCATTCTAAATCTTGTCAGAAACAGCATCGATGCGTTGAAAGACGTGGCACATAACAAACAACGAAAGCTCTTCATTCAGACACTTTTGAATGATGAGAATTTTATCGAAGTAAAGGTCAAAGACAACGGCCACGGACTCGGCGAGTCCAGCCAAAAGAAAATATTAACGCCTTTTTATACGACCAAATCGTCCGGCATGGGAATGGGATTGTCCATCAGCCAATCTATAGTCAAATCCCATGACGGTTCATTGCATTTCGCCAGCAAGGCAGGAAAAGGCAGTACTTTTTATTTCACTATACCTGTACGGAGGAAATCTAATGACGCATAACAAGCCGACGACTCCTATAGTCTATATAGTTGATGATGAATTCGCCGTGCGTGATTCGCTGACGATATTGATCGAATCAACTGGACAGCCTGTGATGAGTTTCGAATCGGCCGAATCCTTTCTGGACCACTATGATCCTGAACAGCCAAGCTGCCTGCTTCTGGACGTTAGAATGCCGTCCATGAGCGGGCTGGATCTTCAGGAAGAGCTCATCAGAAGAAGCATAGATATTCCCATTATCTTCATCAGCGGCCATGCGGATGTGCCCGATTCGGCCAAAGCATTCAGAGCCGGAGCCGTCGATTTTCTGGAAAAACCGTTCAATGAAGAAATATTGCTGAGCCGCATTGAAGAAGCCCTGAGCAAAGATGCTCAAGTTAGAGAGCAACTCAGAGAGAAAAACAAGATACTCGAACGTCTCAGTCATTTAACAACACGTGAGAGAGAAGTACTGAACCTGATAGTCAGGAGTCATTCCAACAAAGAAGCCGCTAGAATACTCGATATCAGCAACCGCACCATTGACGTACACAGAGCCCATATCATGGAAAAAATGCAGGCCGAAAATCTGGCCGAATTGATGGTTATGGCAATGCAGTGCGACCTCCTGTAAAAACCCGCCCACAATCAGAACGATAAACACGCTCGTCAAGTCAAGCAATCGCCCGCTATAACTCACAAACTTAAAGCAATACGATCGGTTAGCACGCTAGCTATCTTTTTCGTTTAAAATGTTATAACATAACATTTCAATAGATATTCAGCCTCCGTCTGCATCGCAAATGGATTGTTGATTCTTTCTGATTAACTTTTTCCAATGAAACCATGAGCTACTCCCTGTCTCACGATCACGAAAAATGTATTTCCGAAGCCATCAACATGGCGGAACGACTTTGCATCAACCGCAGCGTGAAATTGACGCCGATACGCCGCAAAGTGCTGGAGTTGATCTGGGAGACCCACAAAGCCGTCAAGGCTTATGACCTGCTCGATCAAATCAAGCCTTTGAACTATTCCGCCAAGCCGGCAACCGTCTATCGCGCGCTGGATTTCCTGATGAGTCAGGGCCTGATTCATAAAGTGGAAAGCCTTAATGCCTATGTCGGCTGCAATTGCTCAGGCAGACAGCATGAACAACTACTGCTGATTTGCGATCAGTGTCATGAGATTGAAGAACGCGCCGCCTTCGAAGTCATGCATGCCCTATCGTCGGAAATCAAACAGGCCGGTTTTTCCATCAGCTATAAATCGATTGAAATCCATGGCACCTGCGCTGGATGCGCATCATCTCATGATCAATCAGCCTAATCTGAACGCAAAAAGCGCCTGTCCATTTATGGCTTAAGTGTAACGATATAACATTAGTTTTTATTAATTTACAACGATGATGTACAAAAAATTGATTTTACTGGCTGCATCAGGATCTCTCACTGTTCCTGTGCTTGCCGAAGAATCATCGACTATTGAATTGGAGGAAGTGGTCGTCACTGCGCCTTTGCGAGCCGACTCATTGAAAACAGCGGCTCCTGTAACGATACTGGCAGATGACGAACTACGCATGAAGACCGGTCACAGCATCGGTGACACCTTAAAAGACGAACTGGGCATCAGCAATCAGTCGTTCGGCCCCGGCGTGGGTACGCCGGTCATTCGCGGCCAGGCCGGCCCTCGGGTACGAGTGCTAAATAACGGTATTGGCAGCAATGATGTCTCGGCGCTCAGCCCGGATCACGCCACCAGTGTCGAGCCGCTTTTGGCGGAACGCATCGAAGTGCTGCGCGGCCCCGCCACTTTACTCTATGGCAGCGGCGCAATAGGCGGAGCGGTCAACGTCATTGACAATCGCATCCCCGGCCAGATGCCGGATAAGTTATTGGGCGGCGCCTTGGAACAGCGCTTTGACTCCACGTCCAATGAAACCAGTACCACGATGAAGCTGGAAGGCGGGCAAGGCAACATTGCCTATCATCTCGACGGTTTTTTCCGCCATCGCGGCAATCTCGATATCGGCGGCCGTGCCATCGATACCGCTGCCGTATCGATCACCGATCCGTCGCTGGTTGTAGTCGACAATCCCATCGGCCATCTGAACAATACCGGTGCTGAAGCCATCAGCGGCTCGGCCGGTCTGTCCTGGATCGGCGATCCGGGATTCGCCGGCATTTCTATCAACAATCTGAACAATAATTACGGCATCGCGCCGGACGGCACCGGCGAGGAAACTGTGCGGATCGCCCTCAGGCAGGATAAGTACGATTTTAAAAGCGAGCTACAGGATCCGTTCCGCTTTGCCAAGAGCCTGCGCACCCGGTTCGGCTACACTGATTATCAGCACACGGAGATAGCCAATGGCGAACCCGGCGCATTTTACACCAATAAAACTTACGAAGGCCGGCTGGAACTGACTCATCAGGACTTGGGACCATTGTATGGCTCGGTAGGTTTTCAGGCGCAAGCGAGCGACTTTAATGCCATTGAAAAGCTCACTGGCGAGCACATCATTCCGCATTCCCAGATCAACAGCTACGGCGTGTTTGCGGTGGAATCGATTGACGTTGGCGCAGTCACCTACCAGCTCGGCGCTCGGGTCGAACAAACCGACATCCAGCCGGAGGGCATGAATGACCTCAGCTATACGCCGGTCAGTGCGTCGGTCTCGGCAGAGTGGAAAGTCAATGACCAAAACAATCTGAATCTGGCCGTCACCCGTTCCTCGCGGGCGCCCAATGTCCAGGAATTGCTGACCAACGGCTTCCATGATGCCACGCGCAGCTTCGAACGCGGCAACATTAATTTAACAGAAGAAACTTCTTACAACCTGGACCTGGGCTACCGTTTCAGCTCTGACTGGATGCGCGCTGAATTCGATCTGTTTCACAACTGGGCCAGCGATTACATCACGCAGCAGCGCAGCGGCGAATTCGTCGACGAGGACGACAATCCTTGTGCCGTCGACTGCGTGCCTGTGCTGACCACCCGCCAGAATGACGCGATCTTCAAAGGCTATGAGGCCAAGCTGGTCTTCCCAATGATGGAAAACCGTCATGGTCAGCTGGACCTGACCTTGTTCAGCGACTACACCCGGGGGCAATTCGTCAATGGCGGCGATGTGCCTCGCATGCCGCCGCTGCGCTATGGACTGCAACTGGATTACAGCAAGCAGGAATTTTCCGGTTACCTGCGCTTTACCCGCGCCGATTCCCAGCCGCATGCCGGCGACTTCGAAACCTCGACCGCTGGTTATTTCCTGCTCAATGTAGGCACTAATTACAGAATCAAAGCTTATAAGGACGCCGAGTTGATGTTGTTCGCCAAAGGCAGTAATTTGCTCGATCAAAATATTCGCAATTCGACCTCTTATCTGCGCAACTTTGCGCCGGAAGCCGGGCGTGGAGCGGAAGTGGGCTTTAGATTGAGTTATTAAATGAATTCGCCTGCACAAATTCCCGTCATCATCTTAAGCGGCTTTCTCGGCAGCGGCAAAACCACCTTGCTGAACCGCCTGCTAAACCATGCGCCGCGCTCGGCTGTCGTAATCAATGAATTCGGCGCCGTACCTGTCGATCAGCAATTACTGAGACAACATAACGTACCGTTAAGCACCTTGTCGGGCGGTTGTCTGTGCTGCCAGGTACACGGCGCTTTAACGCCACTGCTGAAAAACCTGCGCATGGCCTGGCAATCGCAAGCCCAGAAGCCGTTCGACCGCGTACTGATCGAGACCAGCGGCATCGCCAACCCCGAGCCGGTGCTGGACACTTTATTAAGAGAGCGCTGGCTATCATCGCGCTATCGACTGGATGGCGTGATCGTGACGGTTTCAGCCGCTTCCGGCGCGGATGTCTTGAACCGCTTTCCCGAGGCCCTGGCCCAGATTGCCTGGGCCGATACCTTGATCATTACGCACACGGATCTGGCGGAAGACCAGCAAATAGACAACCTGATAGCGCTGTTGAATCGTCTGGCGCCGGCAGCATCAAAAATTCAGGCTGCGCATGGCGACATTAATCCCGCCACTTTGCTTGCGTTTCCGAGACGAAATTGCTATCGACTGAAAACCAATACGCCAATACCGGAACACGGGTTTGGCAGCACAACACTGCAACTCGACCATCCTGTTTCCTGGCCGCGCTTAAAAACTGCGCTGGAGAGCCTGCTAGACCGGCATGCCACCCAATTGCTGCGCCTGAAAGGCGTGGTTTACACTACCGAGCATGATGCTCCGGTGTGCGTGCAAGGATCGGCCGGCCGGCTTTATCCGCCGACGCTGTTGCCCTCCAGAACATCGGATGATGGCCGCAGCCGGCTGGTGTTTATCACCGACGGCGAGGTAAAAGGCCTGACTGAAGCTGTAAAGTCAGGTCTGGCTACGCCCCATTTGATTTAGCGACAATCTTCACAGATCGTCGCACCATTGACTTGAGCTGGTACAAATTCTGCTACTTTGTTAAACGAGCTCGATAGTTTCCGGTATTCAGCGTTATATTCTGTCATTTTTATGACATCGTGCAGGTTGAATGTGCGAAGCCCGACAGAAGCCGGATTTGGTCATACGGACTGACTTTTTCGAGCCAATTTTCAGACAACTCAAACTGAAGAGGTATCGACTATGGCAGAGTTTTACGTTGAGAGAAATGCTCAAAGCAATGGCGATCATGTGGTTCATAGATCGGATTGCGCTCATCTTCCTGCCAAGGAAGCGATTCAATATTTGGGAGCCATCAGCAATTGCGACAGTGCCCTGAAAAAAGCAGGTCAATTATTCAGGCAGGTTAACGGTTGTACGTATTGCTCGGTTTCGAGTCATACAACCTGACTCACAATCAGAATGGTCGGTCAAACCGGGAACTGAATGAAAACCGCTCAGAGATATCCGGTGGAGTATCCGCTCATTTTATCTCTGACAGGAATGTTTGAAAAATTGATGCGGCCCGGCAGTTTATCGCAGCATGTTGGTTCCGGACGGTTGAGCGTTTATTTTATTGCAGGCTGGATGATAAACCCGGCATTTCAAAGCCCTATGCCGGGTTTCCGCTAAAGCGCCAACCCAGCCTGCATGACTGGCCTATGCCCTTTTCACCAGCGCCGGCCTTCCCGCAGCAGATCGATCAGTTCATTCTTGCGTAGGGGACGGCTGACATAGTAGCCCTGCGCCAGATCGCAGTCGTGGGCGCGCAGAAAATCGAATTGCTCCTTGCCTTCGACGCCTTCGGCGACGACCTCGAGACCGAGCTTTTTGCCGAGCGTGATGCTGGCCTCGACAATGGCCGCATCATTGGTATCATGGGCCAGATCGCGCACAAAGCCTTGGTCGATTTTAAGCGCATCCAGTGGAAAGCGTTTGAGATAGGATAGCGATGAATAGCCGGTGCCAAAATCGTCAATGGCGATGCGCACGCCCAATGCCCGTAATTTCTTCAGGATCTCGGCCGCCGCTGCCGGGTCCTGCATGACGGTATTTTCGGTCATTTCCAGTTCCAGCGCATTCGGGGGGATGTTGTCCCGTTTCATGACACGGCATACCTTGTGCAGCAAGTCCGGATCGTTGAACTGGGAAGCCGAGACGTTGACGGAAATACGCACATCGTGAAGCCCCATTTCTCTGTATTCAGCACAAGCCTGGTTCAAGATCCACTCGCCCGCCTGCATGATCAATCCGGACTCCTCCAGCATTGACACGAAGCCGGCCGGCGTCACCAGTCCGCGTTGCGGATGCCGCCAGCGAATCAATGCTTCCATGGCAACAATGCGGCCGGTGTTAAGCTCAGCCTGAGGCTGGTAATAGACCAGAAACTCATTGCGCTTCAAAGCCAGGCGCAGATCAGTCTCCAACGTCAGCAGTTCATGGCTGCGGGCGTTCATATCCGGCGCGTAGAAGCGGTGCTGATTATGACCTGACATGATGGCCCGGTACAGGGCTGTACCGGCATTGCGCAACAATTCTTCGACGCCGGTGCCGTCGTTCGGATAGATGGCGATGCCGGTGCAGAAGGTAATGTAGGTTTCCTGGAGGCCCAGAGACATCGGGCGATCGAAAGCCGCATAAATTTTGCGCAGCACGACCATCAGGTTTTCCGTGCGCGGCAGATCGCCCACTATGATCGCAAACTCATCGCCGCCCTGGCGGGCGATCGTATCATTAGGGCGCAAAGCGGCCTGCAGCCGGTCGGCGATCTGCTGGAGCAAGGTATCGCCGACCGCATGCCCCATGCTGTCGTTGATCCGCTTAAAGTTATCAATGTCCAGGAACAATACGGCCACAAAATTATTGGCATGCCGGGCACGCTCCAATTCCGCGGCAAGCCGATCCAGCAACAGAACCCGATTTGGCAAGCCGGTCAGAAGATCGTGTGTAGCCTGATGCTGCAATTCGGCTTCGAACCGTTTGCGTTCGGAAATATCGCGGGCAATCGTGGACAGGTATTCGACTTTTCCAGCCGAATCATAATGCACCAGCAACACCTGGGACACCGGGATTTCTATGCCGTCTATACGCCGCAAAGCCGTCTCTCCGGACCAAGTGCCTGTATGGTAAGCGATAGGCAGCGCTTCGTTTTTTAATTGATGTTCTATGCGTTCGGGAAACAACTCTGTCAGACAGACTTTGCTGATATCCGTTTTGGGGTCGAGGCCGAGCAAGCGATAACCGGCATTATTGAGGTAACGCAGGCAGCCTCCCAGATCAAGGATTGCGACCAGGTCGGTCGTGGCCTCCAGAATGGCGGCCAACTGGGCGCGTGCTTCTTCGGCCTTGACGCGCTCGGTGATATTACGTCCCGTAGAAACAAAATGCGTAACATGCCCCTGCTCGTCCTTCAAAGGCGTGATGACTTTATCCTCATAGAACAGCTCGCCGTCTTTTTTACGGTTGATCAAGGTGCCTGTAAATATGTCGCCCTTGAGCACCGTTTGCCAGAGATGCTGATAAAAAGCTTGACCCTGCTGGCCGGATTTCAATATGGAGGGCTTGCAACCCACAGCCTCGGCGCGTGTATAGCCGGTCAGTCTCTCGAACGCCGGATTGACATATTCGATGCAGCCATCGGGATCGGTAATGATAACGCTTTCGGCTGCCTGCTCCACGACCAGGGACAGTTTGCGCAGCATGTCTTCGGCCTGACGCTGTTCGCGGCGCAGTTGCGCTTCTTCAAGTTCGCGCTCCACGGCAGGTACCAGGCGCGTCAGATTGCCTTTCATAACATAATCCTGAGCGCCGGACTTCATCGCCAGCACGGCCGTATTTTCGCCGATCGTTCCCGACACAAAGATAAAAGGCAGATCAAGGTCGTGCTGTCTGACTACTTCAAGCGCCCGCATGCCGCTGAAATGCGGCATTGTATAGTCGGACAACACGATATCCCAATGCTGTTTCAGCGCCTCGGTTAAAGCCTGTTCCGTCTCGACCCGCTGCCAATCGACAGACTGTCCGCCTTCTATCTCTAATTGATCCACCAGCAGCAGCGTATCATCTTCGGAGTCTTCAACGATCAGTATGCGCAAGGGTTGCGCAGTATCTACCCGCTTCAGCATGACATCACCTTTCTCTACAATCCGATCAGTCGGGCGGCGGCTCATTAAGCAATATCCAGTAAAGGCCGAGCTGCCCTGCCGCCCGCACAAATTCGTCGAAGTCGACCGGCTTGCGGACATAGCTGTTGGCGCCCAGCATATAGCCTTTGAGCCGGTCCTCTTCTTCATTGGATGAAGTCAAAAGAACAACCGGCAGCAGCTGGGTGCGTTCATCATCCCGTATGCGACGCAGCACCTCGAGGCCGTCGATCTTGGGCAATTTCAGATCCAGCAGCACGACCAGCGGCAAATCATAAGGATCGCGTCCTGCATAAGAGCCTGTGCCAAACAGATAATCCAGCGCCTCCGCGCCATTGTGCGCCACGATTATCTTATGGGTAATATTGCTCTTCTTGAGGGCGTGCAGAGTCAGCGCCTCATCATCAGGGTTATCTTCCACCAGAAGAATGACCTTATTGTTCATAAATTCTCTCGCGCCTCCAGCGTAAAATAAAAGATGGCTCCCTGTTCGACCGCACCCTCAGCCCAAATACGCCCGCCATGCTTATGGATAATCCGTTGCACGGTCGCCAACCCGATGCCGGTGCCGGGAAATTCGCTGGTGTCGTGCAGGCGCTGGAAAGCGCCAAACAGTTTTTCGGCATAAGCCATATCGAAGCCGGCGCCATTGTCGCGCACGAAATAGACCGGTTCACCATCCTGCATTTGCCTGCCGAATTCGATCCGCGCTTCGGGCCGTTTACTCGTGAATTTCCAGGCATTGCCGATCAAATTGTCTAATACGACACGCAACAATCGGGCATCGCCCCAAACGATTACCCCCGGTTCTATCGCATATTGTACAATGCGCTCCGGCTCCTGCTTGCGCAGCTCCTCAATCACTTCGTCGGCAAGCGCGCTTAAATTGACATCTTCCCGCTTCAGCTCAGACCGAGTGATGCGCGACAATTTGAGCAGATCATCGATCAATGTCGCCATTTTCTGAGCAGCAGCCCTCACCCGTCTCAAGCGATCCTGGCCTGTCTCATCCAGACAATCCGTATATTCGTCAAGTAGAATGCGGCTGAAACCGTCCACGGCGCGCAATGGAGCGCGCAGATCGTGCGAAACCGAATAACTGAAGGCTTCGAGCTCATGGTTGACTGATTCCAGAATCATGGCACGATCGCGCAGGGCCATATTTAGTTGCTGGATGCGCCGTTCGTTTGCCTTGCGTCTGCTGATATCTTCGATGATGCCGTCAAAATAAAGATTGCCGGCGCTGTCTTTTTTCATGGCGGCGCTAACGGCCGCGAAAAACTCGCGCCCCTGCAGGGTAACCAGCTGTATCTCTTCGTTGCCGACAAATCCTTGCTTCATGATTTTGTCTATAAAGTCTTGCCAGCAGCCCCGGTCACGGCACAAATCACTGACCGGGTGGGCCTGTAATTGCTCTGCCGATTCGGCTTCGAACATATCGACGATGGCGGGATTGACTTCCAGAAACCGTCCATCCGCCGTTGGCGTTTGGCGATAAACGCCGACCGGCAGATTGTCGACCAGCTCCCGATACTTGGCTTGCGCCTCGAGCTGTGCCCGCTCCGCCCGCTTGCGCTCCGTAATGTCGCGGATAATGCCGGTTACGAACAGTTCCTGATCTATCTTCGACGGGCTCAGATTGATCTCCACCGGAAACTCGCTGCCATCCTTTCGGCGGCCGGACAGATAGAGGCCAATTCCCATCGGTCGTACCAATGGCTTATCCATATAAGCTTGCCGATAATCTTCATGGTGCTCACGAAAGCGCTCAGGCACCAGCATTTCGATCGGCTGCCCCAACAGTTCATTGCGCGTATAGCCGAACCATTTCTCGGTCTGAACGTTGACCAGCACGATATTGCCTTCGCGATTGGTCATGACGATGGCATCGGGCGCTGATTCAAGCAGCCCTCGAAAGCGGGCTTCGCTGCTCGCCACTTCCTCTTCGACCTGTCGCCGCCTCACGCGGTAGAAGGCAATGAACCAGCTGACTGCGCCTAATAGCAGGCTTAAGGCGCTAAATGCAAACCACCGGGCTTGTACCACCGTTTTCTCGTCAATCACCTCGGCCGGCACATGGGCGACCAGCAGCCAGTGTGCATCGCCGGCGACAACGTTCTCACCGACTTTTCCAAACAGTGCGCTCGGCGTAATCGCACCGTAAGTGAACAAATCGCCGCTGGCCATGAATTGCGGGCGTTCGGGGTGTTCGGTAATAGAACGCCAGGCCTCGCCATAATCGTTGGCGAAGCGCTTGTTCTTCCGGTCGGGGTACATGAAGCCCCATTCGTCCTCGGAGCGGGCGCCGACCAGCCAATAACCCTGGGTGTTGAGCAGCCACAGGCTGCCGATGCTTTGCCTGGAAATCGCCCGAAGCTGATCGATCAATCGCTGTCCCCGATAGTTCAACAGAATGATGCCGCGTTTTTGTCCGCGCCGGTCGAATACCGGCGTGCCAAACCGGATCACAGGCTTTATCGGCTGCTCGATGGCGTCATGCTCGATGCTGAGGTCGAATGAAGAGATGTAGATATCGTCCTTGTCCAGGGCGAGCGCTTGCTCGACAAAATAGAGTTCGGACCTGTCCTGCAGTTCTCTCGCCGGCACGATCACGGGCTGTCCCCGGTTCCAGTTGATACGCACTCTCTCCTGCCCTTTTTCATCCAGAAACCGGATCTGGTCATAAAGTTCGCGGTATTTGACGAAGGCGAGCAGGTCGTTCCCCAAACGCTTCCAGACTATGGGGGATTGCTTTTCGAGCCATTCATGCAGCACCGGCTGGTCTCTCAGGTAAAGTATGTCGCCATGCAGTAGCCTCAATTCTTCGTCAACGGTTTGGCTTGCGGTCTTCACGGTCTGTTGCCCTTCGCTATACATCAAGGCCAGCGTCGATGCCTCATGAGTTTTATGAACAATCCACAGAACGACGGCCAGCACCAGCGTCAGCAGCACCCATATTAAAATCCATTGGCGGATTATCAACCAACGTTGGCGGTCCTTGTTTGCGATAAAAAACCTTCCATTCATAAATGGCTACCACCATTTGAGTTTGCTGTTTTTGATAGTGTGCTGAACCAGTGCAATAATTTTTTATGACTGCGCTGAAACCGATCCTTTATTTATTTTTAGAAATGTGACCAACACCAGCGTGGAAAATTCGAAAAACTTGAACTTGTATTTGCTGACGCAATCACATTCAGACTGCTCTGCAATCACGCAAGAAGATATCGGCAGGTGAACCATCCACAGAGTTCACGAGCTATTTGGAATACGGAAATGATGAGATCATACAGACTCTCAGCCCTTCATGAGCCTTGAGTCCTTTGTGATTTTATATGCTGAACTGCTGGGTATGGATCAAACCAGCCTGATTCCGTCTTTTTCAATGAGGATAAGCTGTTTCTTGTACAAGGCACCGATGGCTTGCTTGAACACTTTCTTGCTGACCCCGAACGCCGCGTAAATCGCTTCCGGCGGGCTTTTATCGCTCAATGCCAAATAGCCGCCGCTTTGCTTCAGCCTGGCCAGGATTTTATCGGTCAGCGGTTCGACTTTGCCGTAACCGGGCTCATGCAGCATCAAATCGATTCTTTTGTCATCCCTGATCTGCCTGATGTAACCCTCTGCCTTCTGCCCTTTTCTGAGAGGTTGGAACACTTCGTTTTTATACAGCAGGCCCCAATGGCTATTGTTGACCACAGCCTTATAGCCCAGATCGGTTTTATCGGCGATGATCAGCGATACTTTCTGGCCTGGCTTGAAATCGACCGATTCTTCCTCTAACCATTCGTCCAGTTTGGTCGTCGCGGCAATACGCCCCTTGTCATCCAGGAATAATTTGACCAGATAGGACTTGCCGACTTCCATTTCATGGTGCTGTTCACTGAATGGAACCAGCAGATTCTTGGGCAGTCCCCAGTCTAGAAAAGCGCCGATATAATTGATAGAGACCACTTTCAGCCAAGCCACTTCATCTACCTGAGCCAGCGGCTTTTGCGTCGTCGCGGCCAGATGGCCTTCCGAATCGACATAGACGAACACATCCAAAGTATCGCCAACCTGGCAATTGGTGGGCAGTTTTTTATCGGCCAGCAGGATTTTCCTGGCGGTTCCGCTATCGAGATATATCTCGTAGCCCAGCTGTCTGGCGACTTTCAACTTGTTGATTTTGCCAATGTTGATCATGAATAAATACTCGATAAGTTTTTGAAAAGTGGCTTGTTTCTACGAAGCATGAAGCTGTCTGATTTCTGCTTCACATGAAATGCTTTTAGGGGCGACTGAAGTCGCCCCCACATTCCTTAGCTGGTGATGACAAACCGCACGGCATCCAGCCTCAATTGCGCCACCTGAATGTTTTCATGCAACAGCATCGCCCTATCCTTCAGCAGCTCGATTTCTTCCTCTCTAATAGTCGGATTGACTTTCTTCAGTCTGGCCAAGCGTTTTATCTCGCTGGTCAATGAATCCAGCATGGCCTTGGTCGCATCGGCGATCAGTACCTGCATATCGGCGTTGGCTTTTTGCTCGGCTTTGTCCAGCATCTTGACAAGATGCTGGCGCTGACCGTTCATGAACGCCACTATCTTCTGCTTATCGAAAGTCGTTCCTGTTTCAATCAGGCTGCGGTGCGCTATGGTTTCGCTCAAGTCTTTGATATTCTGGTCAATGAGGACCCGAATCGGGGTATGCGGTAGAAAACGTCCGACCTGCAGTTCGGCAGGTGCGCTGCATTCGACAATGAACAGGCACTCCAGCAGAAACTGCCCGGCTTTCAGATCGCTGTGTTTAACCACGCTGACCGCGGCGTTGCCGGTTTCACTGGACAGCACCATATCCATGGCGCCTGTTACCATCGGATGCTCCCACGTCATGAACAGCATATCTTCGCGCGCCAGCGCGCAGGCCCGGTCAATGGTCACGGTGACGCCGTCTTCAAGCAGCCCCGGAAAATGGGCGAGCCGCAAATGCTCGCTGGGTCTGAGGATAAAGCAGTCGGGCGAGTGAAATTCGGTATCGACGCCATAGCACTCAAACACATCTTCCATATAGGGCCAAAGCACGCCTTCGTTCTCGTAGGCCTTGAGCTGGTCGATAATAACCTGGGCCGGCTCTTTCCGGCAGGAATTCAATTCCAGCAACTGGTCGCGGCCGTTGTGCAATTCGATCTCGATTTCCGCCGTCAGAGCTTTCGTTTTATTGATGAAAGCGTCTATCTCGGCCTGACTCTCGGTCTGCAGAAAAGCGGTCAATTCATCATGCAGCCGGTCGGCGACTGGCTGGGCCGCCGAGCAGTTGCTGCGGAAGGCGTTCAGGCCTTCGTCATACCAGCGATACAGGCGGTGCTGTTCGGTATTCTCCAGATAAGGCACATGAATCTGGATCACATGCTTCTGGCCGATACGGTCAAGCCGCCCGATGCGTTGCTGCAGCAAGTCGGGATTGGTCGGTAAATCGAACAGAATCAGGTGATGGACAAACTGAAAGTTACGGCCTTCGCTGCCGATTTCGGAGCAGATCAGCAGTCTCGCAGCGCTTTCCTGATCAGCAAAATAGGCGGCGGCGCGGTCACGCTCGATGATCGACATGCCTTCATGGAATACCGCCGAGGCAATGCCGGCGCGGTTTCTCAGGGTTTGTTCAAGGTCGATCGCCGTTTGCGCGTGCTTGCAGATCAGCAGGGCTTTTTGGCCGGCCAGCTGCTTGATTTTATCGACCAGCCAGACATAGCGGGGATCTTGTTGCAGATCATCGGCATTGGCCTGTCCGGTTAACGCATAACCGTAACGTTCCCGTTCAGGAAAGCCTTGCACCGTTTGCCGGGAGTTTCTGAACAGAATGCGGCCCGTGCCGTGGTGATCCAGTAGTATCTTGATCAATTCACTGCGCGCAGCCGGTGCTTTGGCGGCATCGCTCAGATTTTGCAGCAGGATTTCAACATTGTCGTTTTTAAGCAATGTCCTTAACGAGTCTGTGGCGGCTCCATCGAGCGGTTTACCGGCCAGCAGCACCTTGGCCGCGTTGGCGACCGGCTCAAAAAGCCGTTCTTCTTCCAGGAACGCTGCAAAGCTGTAGAAGCGATCCGGATCAAGCAATCTTAACCGAGCAAAATGGCTCTCTTTGCCCAACTGCTCCGGCGTGGCGGTCAGCAATATCAGGCCGGGCGCCAACTGAGCCAGACGCTCGACAAACAGATATTCGAGGCTCGGCGCTTCCTCGCTCCATTCGAGATGATGCGCCTCATCGACAATGACCATATCCCAAGCCACCTGTAGCGCCTGCTGCTGCCGGCGCGGATAAGCGGCGAAGAAGTTCTGGCTGCACAGCACCAGCTGTTCGGTTGAAAAAGGGTTATCCCCGTGCGTTTCGAGGCAGCGCTCTTCATCAAAAATGCTGAACCGCAGGTTGAAGCGTCTGAGCATTTCGACCAGCCATTGATGCAACAGACTTTCCGGCACCATAATCAGAATCCGGTTGCTCAGCCCGTTGATCAGCCGATGATGGAGGATCAGGCCAGCCTCGATCGTTTTGCCTAGGCCCACTTCATCGGCCAGCATGATTCTGGGCGCAGAGCGATTAGCCGCCTCCTGGGCGATAAACAACTGGTGAGGAATCAGTGAAGTCCTTCCGCCGAGCAGGCCCTTGACGGGCGATTGCTGGTGTTGCTGGAGCCGGCGCCAGGTTTCGTAACGCAGCTGAAACCAGGCGCTGGGGTCGATTTGCCCTGTGAACAACCGATCCTGAGGCTTGTTAAACTGGATGTGGTGATTCAATTCGACTTCTTCCAGACGAACTTCCTGGCCACTCTCATTTTTAGCGATATAGGTGATCAAACCATTTTGCTCGTCCAGTCTGATTACTTTCAGCTTGACCTCATCCATCGATTCAATCGGATCGCCCGGTGAGAACCGGACACGGGTTAAGGGCGCATTATCGCGCGCATAAACGCGTCTTTCGTCACTGGCCAGGAAAAGCACAGTGACTCGATTGCCTGTTACCTCGAGAATAAGACCTAAACCGAGCTCTGATTCGGTATTACTGATCCAACGCTGACCGGGGATGAAATTTTCCATTTATAAATATGCCACTAAAAATAATAATTAAATCAAAAAACGCCATCATTATAAGCGTTACATAAATTGCTGCGGCAATTAATTATTTTTTAGTTTTTTGAATAAAGAACAAGAAGAACTATACTTCCATGGTTCAGCTGTAGTTTGATGCGATAGGAGCAGCTATTGATAAAGGATGCGAAAATAAAATGCCGGTTGTTATAGCGGTCCTGTGTCACTATTTGATTTCGACCCACTTCAACAGGAAATCATAGCTTGGCAGCGTTTGTTAAGCATCCATTAAGGTTTAGCCGCCTACTATTTCTTAAAACCTATAACTGCCGTCAATCGTATTGGTTGACACACCTGCTCTGAACTAAATTATTTACTGAGAAGGATTCTATGAAAAAGTTGCTTTTTATAATTCAATTGGCTGCGCTTGTCGCCGCATATTCCTCGCCTTCTTATGCATCCGGGGGACACGGCAAAGGACATGGCCGAGGCCATCATAAACACCGTGAGGTAATCGTGGAGAGACACTATTACCATGCGCCTGAAGCCAGATATTATCCAGCACCGCCTCCGCCGCCCGCGCCTCGGTATCCAAGTCCTGATCGACGATCCACATCAGGACTGGTAGGAGGCGCTGTAGGCAGTGCTTTAGGCTATGAGATCGGCAAGGGCGACCCCGTTGCTTCCGGACTGGGCGCAGCCGCAGGCGCCTATATCGGCAACGGCATGAGCGGCCGCTAACCATCCATTCTTCACAGCGAACATGAAACCTGCCTGGGGTTGCCCTGGCAGGTTTTTTTCGCCTTTAAATTTGGCCGAGTAAAAACGCTTCCGGCTGCCCTACCCATCCGGCAAAAATACATTACACTTATAAGCTGAATTCCAATATCAGTTCAGGTCACTGTACTTTATGTCTATTTTTATCCGCATCGGTCTAATTTTTTTTATCTTTTCAAGTACGGGCTGCGGGAAGGCCTATCAGGCGGAACATATTGAAACGTCTGACTTTCTGGATGACTATTCCTTGCTTAAAGAAGATCGGCAAGATGATGCCTTGCTCAGTTACTGGAAAAGCGGAACAGACTGGGCTTTTTATAAAAAAGTGATTGTTGATCCGGTCACTATTCATAAGCTTCCCAATTCCAAACTCAATGTATTGCCCCACGCCGATAACTACCGGCTTAAGGAACTGCTTGATTACAGAATCCGCGAAGTCTTGAAACAGGACTTTAAATTAGTCAACAAACCCGGGCCCGATACGCTGCGCATCCAGTTTGTCATCACCGATGCTGACACGGAATCCCATATCGGCAAAGCCAGCGTTGAAGGCAAAATAACCGACTCGCAAACCGGTGAATTGCTCATGGCGTCGGCCGACGGCCGTGGAGGCGGCAGAGCACTCATTGGAGCATTCAACGGTTGGGAAGATATCATACTGGCCTATCAATATTGGGCTGCACAGTTAAGCTATCAGCTCTGTGAAAAACAGGGCCGCAGTGCGTGCCAGAAGCCGAAATTCCCTGCCTGAAAATCTATATATTGATAATCGTAAAAAATATACGCCTTGTCTTGAAAAGCATTATGCTATCGCTTCATAAAATAATTCATGAGGATTCACTATGCCTTATACGCAAGACATTGTAGAGGAACTGAACATGCTGGTCCGTTACAACCTCACTACCACTCAAGAAGGCGTCAAGGTTCACAAGACAGCAGCGCCGGAAGTCATAAACGCTACCCAGCGTTTATACGAAAAAGGCCTTATCTCGCAGAAAGATGGCGGCTATCTGACCAACCTGGGCCGCGAGGTTGCAGAACAGGCCCAGGCTATTCTGGATATACTCAAACCCGCCTGAAATATATTGTCGGATTCCTTAATATTTCATTGATTGCCAGCCTTACCCTCGCTTATTTAATAAATTCAAACACGAACAAATAAAAAAAGGCTTAGCGGTTAAACCGCTAAGCCTTTTCTGTTAAACATGATTAATCGGTCAGGCCTCAAGCACAACCGCTGCCCGAAGCTTTTTCATGGCATTTTGTTCCAACTGCCTGATTCTTTCCGCAGATACATTGTAGCGCTCGGCCAGTTCGTGCAAAGTGGCTTTTTTATCCGCCAGCCAGCGACTGGAGAGAATATCCAGGCTGCGTTCATCCAGCTCCGATAGAGCTTCGGATAATAAATTCTGCTCATGCCCTCCCCAATCTTCATTTTCAAGCAATAAGGCCGGGTCAGTGCCGTGTTGCTGTAGATAGTTGACAGGCGCTATATAGCTTTCTTCCTCGGATTCATCGCTAGGCATATCGAAAGCCATATCCCTGCTATCCAGGCGTTTTTCCATTTCATAAACGGTATCGACATCGACATCCAGGTCTTTGGCAATGGCGGTCGCTTCGTCATTGGACAGCCAGCCCAGATTCGCTTTGGATTTGCGCAAATTAAAGAACAGCTTCCGCTGCGCCTTTGTGGTCGCAACTTTTACGATACGCCAGTTCTTGATGACATACTCGTGTATTTCGGCTTTGATCCAATGCACCGCAAAAGAAACCAGCCGCACGCCGACATCAGGATCGAAGCGCTTCACGGCTTTCATCAATCCGATATTGCCTTCCTGGATAATATCAGGCATAGGCAAGCCATAGCCGCTGTAGCCTCTGGCAACATGAACGACAAAACGCAAGTTGGACATCACCAATTCCCGAGCCGCTTCCAGATCGTCGTGATCCCTGAATCTCAAGGCTAATTCACGTTCTTGATCGGCAGTCAATCTAGGCATCTGCCTGACAAGATTCAAGTAAGCGTCAAATGTTCCGACTGACAGATTAACGGGTAAAGCTAATGCACTGCTCATGGTATCCCCTTGGTAAAAAAACTTAGTTCGAATTCTAGCACTCTCTTTTTAAGAGTGCTAATAATTTTCTAAGTTCCACTGCTCTACTCGGGTTTTAGCTTATGAAGCTGGTAGTTAAGCACAGCCCATGCGCTCAGCACGCTCAGCAAAGAAGAGATAAACAGCAGCGCCGCAGTTTCCGAGTAACTCAAAAACAGCATATGAAAATCCCCTTCATATAAACCGGAAAGTTCCTCTATGGGCTGCTTCACAATCAACATCATCACGGCAACGATAAACCATGCCGCCACGCCTGCAAAAAAGCCGATCCAAAATCCACTGTATAAAAATGGCCGTTGTATAAAGCTGTTGGTAGCGCCTACCAACTTGGCAATCACGACTTCTTCGCGGCGTTTATGCAATTCCAATCGTATGGTATTGCCCGTAACAAACAATACGGCGACCCCCAACAGCAGGCTCAGTACAGTGCTGCCGCGCCGTGCCAACTCCATTATAGACTGCAGACGCTTAATCCACTGCATGTCCATTTGGGCAAAATCGACTTCAACAGCCTGTTTAAAGGTATTAAGCAACTTCTCAAGTTCCAATCCATCTTCCAGAGTATTTTTAGGTAAAACCTGGATGACGATAGGCAGCGGATTTTTTTCCAGCGCTTTGATAGCCTCGCCGAAACCGCTGAAAGTCTGGAACTCTTCCAAAGCCTGATTTTTGGTTATTAATTTGACTTCCTGGACGGCAGGATTGCCCCTTATGTTCTCTGCAAATTTTCTGGCGCTTGCCTCGGAAATATCATCGCGCAGAAACAGCGATATTTGATTGCTTGCTTCCAAATTACCGGCCAACTGCTGAAGATTTGCCACGGCAATATAAAAAACGCTGGCTAAAGAGATGGCAATGGCCAGCACGGTTATGGTCATAATGGCCGTGTACGGTGAATCGACCAGACGCCCGAGGCTGGAAAAAAATGCATGTGCATGCAGGTCAAGATGGGCGTGCAATTTATCTCTGAAATCACCTCTCAAGACTCTGGTTTTCGGACCATCCGCTCTGGCTGGCGTTGCAGTTTTGCTTTTTGGGTGATGTCTTTGAGGCTTTGCAGGTGTTTTTCTGTCTCGAGCATCATATAGACTTCTGAAAATCTTCATCAAGACGCTCGGAAAGCTGGCTGTATTTTTTCTGCGCTTCATCGTTTAACCCGCCACCAGTTGCCCATGATCCAGCTTCAAAACGCGATAGTTCATTTGATTGATCAGTGAGATATCGTGCGACGCAATCAATACGGTGACGCCGACTTGTTGAAACTGCTCGAATAAATGCATGATTTCCGCTGACAATTCCGGATCCAGATTCCCGGTTGGTTCATCGGCTAGAATCATCGGCGGTTTATTGACAACAGCTCTTGCTATGCCAACACGCTGCTGTTCGCCGCCGGATAAAGCCAGCGGATATTTTCTTTCCTTGCCTAACAATCCCACCTTATCCAATGCGGCACGCACCCTACGGGGGACCTCGTGGTGTCCATAACCAGCAATCAGTAACGGTAACGCCACGTTATCAAAGACTGTCCTGTCCTGTAACAATTTATAGTCCTGGAAAATCAACCCGATTTTCCTTCTTAAATAGGGAATCTGGCTTTCCTTTGCCTGATTAACGTTATGGCCGTCCAATAAAATTTGCCCGCGGCTGCAACGCTCGATGACGGCAATCAATTTCAATAAGGTACTTTTGCCAGCCCCTGAATGGCCGGTTAAAAAGGCCATTTCGCCATGTTGCAAATGGAAACTGACATTGCGCAACACATCCCCGGTCTCAGGATAACGCTTGCTGACTTTATCAAACTTTAACATAACATTTTTCAGTCTTTGACGAATAATGCGTCTACAAAAGTTTCCGCATTGAAATCCTGCAGATCATCGATTCCTTCCCCTATGCCGATGAAACGGATGGGAATGCCGAACTGTTTAGCCAGGGCGAAAATGACACCGCCTTTCGCCGTGCCGTCCAGTTTAGTTAAAACCAGTCCCGTTAAGGCAACTGTCTCATTAAACAGCTTGGCCTGAGACAATGCGTTTTGACCGGTACCGGCATCCAATACCAATAAGACTTCATGAGGTGCCGTTTCATCCAGCTTGCCCATGATCCTTTTTACTTTTTTCAGCTCATCCATCAAGTTTGATTTCGTGTGCAATCGACCTGCTGTATCGGCAATCAACACATTGATGCCTTTTGCCTGCGCGGACTGGACGCCATCATAGATAACCGATGCGGAATCAGCGCCGGTATGCTGAGCCACCACATGGATGTTATTGCGCTCTCCCCAGGTTTGCAGCTGCTCGACGGCTGCAGCTCTAAACGTATCGCCGGCCGCCAGCATGACGCTATAGCCTTGAGCCTGCAGACGCTTGGCCAGTTTGCCGATAGTCGTAGTTTTGCCGGCGCCATTGACGCCCACTACCAGAATGACAAATGGCTTATCCTGTTTAGGGATATGCAGAGGCTGGCTGCAAGGTTGAAGCATAGCCAGCAATTCCTGCTTCAAGGCTGATGTCAGCGCGGCGCTGTCGTTCAACTGATGCCGCTCGACGCGCTCAGTCAGGCGTCTAATGATTTCCGTTGTGGCATCCATGCCGACATCGGCCATTAACAAGCGGGCTTCAATCTCTTCCAGCAAATCCTCGTCAATTCCCTTTTGCCCCAGAGAGATAGTGGCTAATGCACCGCTGAGTCCGGAGCGGGTGCGCTTTAGCTGCGATTTGAGGCGTAAATACAGAGATTCGGCCGGCGGCTCGACATAGACCTCTTCAGCAACAACGCCGGCAGGCGCTTCCACCGCAACAAGCTGCGGCGCTTCTGCATAGACGTATCTGCTGTAAAAACTGATGGCGACCAGCGGCAGCATCAGCAGCGCAGAAAACGCATTATGCGCCACTACCGCCCATAAAGGCATGGCCAGCTTGACACTGACAATGCCCATGACGACTTGCACAAACAGCAACACACTCAAAAGCAGACCGGCTTTTCTAACGGGCTTCGGACATTTTTCCGAAGTAGCGCTCAGCATCAGCAAACTGAGCAGAATAAAGCTGACCAGTGCGCCCACCCTATGCAGCCAGTGCGCCGCCACTTGGGCATTGTAGGGAATTACACCGCTGTATCCGTTGATTAAGCCGTTGAATAAATTAAGTGCACCTTGATAATCGGCTTCAGGCCACCAGGCGCCATTGCACTGCGGAAAACCGGCGCAAGCCAATGCAGCGTAATTTGTACTGGTCCATGCGCCTAAAACAGTTTGCAAAAACAAAACCAGCATGGCAAAGCGGGCAAAGTTTACAGGACCTGTGCGTGATTTTGATACAGAAACGAGTGGGTCCAGCCGCAAGTACAGCCAAGACAATCCCCAGAAAATCATCATTCCCAGCAGCACGTGACCGGTTACCACAATCGGCATGGCTTGCGTTTTTACAATCCACGCCCCCAGAGCCGCCTGCAATCCGAACAAGAGCACCAGCGCCCATGAAACTGTTATAGATTGCATGCGCGCCTGTTTCTGACGCCACGACATCAAAGCCAGCAATACGATAAAAAAGCCTAGGAAGGCCGCCAGATAGCGGTAACTCATTTGCTTCCATGCTTTTACGGTATCAAGCGGCTTATCTGGAAATGCTTGTATGGCTTGAGCTCTAAAATCCGCATCATCACTTATTACCAATTGACCATAACAGCCAGGCCAATCAGGACAGCCTAGTTCCGCTCCCGATAAACGAACATAGGCTTCCAGCACGATCACTATTAACGCTAAAACGGCGCTAAAAAGGGTTATTTTTCTAAACATTTTTTATATTTCTATTAACCGATTTGTGAAATTTTCAGAAGATGCATCAGATCGCTTTTTACTTTATAAGGATCGAACCCAGGCTCATATTGCATCATTAAGTTGCCTAACGGGTCCATTAGCAGCAGCATACCGTCAGGTATACCGTCTTGCCTGATAGCAGCGATTTTTTTAATGAGGGCTTCATTTGGCTTGAGTCTTAATAAGCGCGTGTCATCTTTCCACCACGCTGCCGCGGTCTCAGGTGCAATATCCTGAAAAACCATGGCGACACGACGAGTCCGGATCAAATCCTTGCTCATCATTAGCTGTAATTGTTTGGTTTTGTACATAGCATCCTGGCATACTTCATTGCAATCATCATGCGGAATCACATTGACGATCAGCCAGTGTCCCGGCAATTGATCCATATTCTGCGCTGTAAACTGATCAAATCCTGCAAAATCGCTCCGTTCAGTCGTGATAACAGGGGTTATAAGCTGACCGTAATTAGTTCTGCCTTCCAAAAGCTCAGGATTTTCTTTTAATACCCAGGCAATTAAAAAAGGAATGATAGACATACCAAAAATAGCCAGAATCAATAAACGATTTCTTTTCTGCTGATTACTCATTGTCTCTTTTAAAACTGTACCAAATAAATATAAACGTAAGCGTCAAGGCTAACCCGAACCACTGAATCGCATATCCTACATGCTGCTCTGGGGACATAATTGTTGTAGTGCGCCATTCCCGTTTAAATCCTCCGGATAAATTATTATCCAGTTCAATCTGGAACGAGAATAATGGATAGCCTAACTTCTTAGTCAGAACATCACTATCGACCCATTGAACCACCGAGGGCCAGCTGTCAGTCGGAATCTCAGCGCCGGCCAATTTTATACCGACACTAGGAAAACTATTAATCCGCCCCGAAACAGTCGTTTGCTGCTCATCAACAGACAGATCAGGCAAAATTGAACGGTCTTTGTTATTTAGAGGTACCCATCCTCTGTTAACCAGTACCGCCCTGGTCTCCCCCTGCAATATAAACGGTGTCAATACATAATAGCCGGGCTTGCCGTCACTGATTTGATTATCTATCAAAAACTGATGCGCCGAATCATATCTACCGGTTACTGTAGCATGCCTGTATTTCAACACACTCAGATCATCTTCGGCATGTGCCGACAAATGCAGCGTACCGGAAGACATCCTTTGCTCCTCCAGTTTGATAAATGTCCGCTTTTCATCCGATCTTCTTAATTGCCAGGCTCCCAATGACAACAGCAATGATAATAAACACAAGTAAACTATTGTCGGGGCTATTTTGAGCTCCAGTGACCTGGAGCCAACTTTGATAATCATACTTTTTTGCTTTTACCTATTGGCACAGACAACTGAATAATCGAGAATACCAGAAACTTACTTGCCAGCATAACTACACCATGATCATAAAAACCATTGTTATTATTGCCTTCGTCTTCATCATTATCAGCCTCGGCTCTGCACTTTTTTATCTGGTTAAATATAAAGATCAGGAACAATCCGAAAAAACAGTCCGTGCACTGACTTTTCGCATTACTCTTTCAATCATTCTATTCATTTTTATTTTTATCGCCTTTGCTACGGGTATCTTTAAACCTCATGGATTGGGCGTTCAAATGCACGGACAAAAGCCGGCACAGACTCAAAAATAGCATTGCTGTTGTTCCGACAAAAAAAAAGCGCTGCCGGTTTAGGCAGCGCTTTTTTGTCAGCCTTGTTTTTAGATTACATTAAATAAACAAATACAAACAAGCCTAACCACACAACGTCAACGAAGTGCCAGTACCAAGCAGCAGCTTCAAAAGCAAAGTGATTTTCCGGTTTAAAATGGCCTTTCCAGCTACGGAACAGCACAACGCTCAAAATAATAGCACCTACACAGACATGGAAACCGTGGAAACCGGTCAGCATAAAGAATGTAGATCCGTAAATACCGGAACCTAAAGTCAAGCCCATTTCAGTATAAGCTTCATGATACTCATAGGCCTGAAAAGTCACGAATAAAAAGCCCAAAGCCACAGTCGCCATCAAACCTTTGATTAGTTGATCGCGCTTTTGAGCCAATAAGCCATGATGCGCCCATGTGCAAGTTACACCGCTGGTTAACAGGATCAATGTATTCAGAAAAGGCAGACCCCAAGCTCCCATTGGCTCGAACTCGCCGCCGACATGGGCAGGACCGTTAGTCGGCCAGGTAGCTTCAAATGATGGCCACAACAGTTCTTTAGTTGCCGCACCTGTGCCTTCACCACCTAACCAGGGCACAGATAAATTACGGGTATACCAAAGCGTGCCGAAAAAAACGCCGAAAAACATGATCTCTGAGAAGATGAACCACATCATACCCATACGATAGGAAATGCCTACCTGAGTATTGTACATGCCGGATTCACTTTCACCCGCCTGCAAGGTAAACCATCCGGCCAGCATGATAATAAAAACAACCAACCCCAATATCATCCAGGCTGATCCCATGGATGAACCATTTAAATGGTTTGCAAAACCTGCCAGCATTATCATTAAACCGGCAGTACCGATAAACGGCCAGGTAGCCTTATGCGGAACGTAGTAAGAGTTATTTGTAGACATAACCATCCCCTATTATTTTTTTACTGATGATTCAGTATTATCGAAAAATGTATATGCGAGTGTAATCGTTTTATATTTTTCTGGCAGTTCAGGGTTCACAACAAAACGCACGGGCATGGTTTTGCCTTCATGCGCTTTGAACGTCTGTTCTGAAAAACAGAAACACTCTATTTTTTGTAAATATTCAGCCGCAGGCCCTGGCGAAATACTTGGAATCGCCCGTGCCACCATCACTTTATCGGTCTTGTTTTCCGCATAGAAATTCACTGTATGGTATTCGCCCGGATGAATTTTTAATTTCTTCGTTTCTGGACGGAATACCATAGGCGTCGATTCATTCAACGCAGACATAAACTCTACGGTAATTTCTCGGCTCTTATCAACTTCGTAACTTATTTCCTTGACTGCCGCGCCCTCAACCTTGCCATTGAGGCCCGTGATATCGCATAGCACGTCATAAAGAGGAACCAGCGCGTAGCCAAAACCAAACATACCCAATACAACAAACACCAATATAACAACTAACTTAGTGTTTTTTTGCGTAATGTTTTCTTTCATTGAGAAACTGCTCTTATTACCGCAAAAACATAAATAATGACCGCAACGATGATTAATACTACTGCTGTCAGAATATTCTTCTTTTTTGTATCCATATTGCACCTGATAGGCTGACTCTTATAGAGGCAACGTATCTTTAAAGTTACCTTTAATAAACATGATCTAAGCTTACAGATCCATTAGGTTCTAATGGATCTGTAATATTCAGATTAGATATGTTCAGTCGGTACAGTGGCTGGAGGCGTTGTAAAAGTATGGTATGGAGGAGGAGATGGCAAAGTCCACTCCAGGCCATGCTTATGCGCGTCTTCCCAAACTTCATCTGTTGCTTTTATACCTGTACCGCCTTTAATGGTATCGATAACGATCCACAGGAACAGCAACTGGCTGATTCCGAAGATGAAGCCGCCAATACTTGAAATCATGTTCCAGTCAGCAAATTGAACCGCGTAATCAGGAATTCTGCGCGGCATACCTGCCAACCCCAAGAAATGCTGAGGAAAGAACAGAACATTGACTGATACAACAGATATCCAGAAATGCAATCTGCCGATTCTTTCGTTGTACATATAGCCGGTCCATTTAGGCAGCCAATAGTAGCCTGCCGCCATCAAAATAAAGACAGAAGCCGGAACCAGCGTGTAGTGAAAGTGAGCAACGATGAAATAAGTATCATGGTACTGGAAATCGGAAGGCGCTATAGACATCATCAGTCCAGTAAAGCCGCCCATGGTAAACAGTACGACAAAAGCGATCGAGAACAGCATCGGTGTTTCAAATGTCATTGAGCCTTTCCACATAGTGGCTGTCCAGTTGAAAACCTTAACGCCAGTCGGAATCGCGATCAGCATGGTTGCATACATGAAGTACAACTCACCTGCTACAGGCATGCCGACTGTAAACATGTGGTGAGCCCATACGATGAATGACAGAAAAGCGATTGATGCAGTTGCGTAAACCATTGAACTGTAACCGAACAAAGGTTTACGAGCGAATACCGGAATGATGGTGGAAGCCACACCGAAAGTTGGCAGAATCATGACATACACTTCAGGGTGTCCGAAGAACCAAAAGATATGCTGATAAAGAACCGGGTCACCGCCGCCAGCAGCATCAAAGAAACTGGTATCAAAGAAGCGGTCTGTCAACAGCATGGTTACCGCGCCGGCAAAAACCGGCATGATAGCGATCAACAGGAAAGCGGTGATCAGCCAAGTCCAGACGAACAATGGCATTTTCATCAATGTCATAGCTGGAGCGCGCATATTGAAAATAGTCGCAATGATGTTAATCGCCCCCATGATGGACGAAATACCCAGCAAATGCACTGAGAAAATCGCGAAAGGCAATGCAGTGCCAGTCTGCAACACCAGCGGCGGATATAAAGTCCAACCGGCTGCAGGTGCGCCGCCTTCCATAAACAAGGTGCTGGCGAGCAATAGAACACCGGCTACGAGCATCCAGAAGCTCATGTTGTTCATACGGGGCAATGCCATATCAGGCGCTCCAATCATCATTGGAATCATCCAGTTGGCTAAACCTACGAACGCGGGCATAACCGCGCCAAACACCATCACTAAAGCATGCATGGTGGTCATTGAGTTGAAGAATTGGGGATTGACAAACTGCATGCCCGGTTCAAACAACTCAGCACGAATAACCATTGCCATTGCGCCGCCGACGAAAAACATCGCCAGTGCGAACATTAAATACAAGGTGCCGATATCTTTATGGTTAGTTGTAATTACCCATCTTAAAAGCCCCTTCTGAGGGCCGTGATCATGATGATCGTCATGTTCATGTTCAGCTACTACAGCAGACATATTTTAACCTCTATGAATATATGAAAAGATTTTATTGATAACAAAGTCAATGACTTACTCATCATCATCTTCAGCAGGCATAGCCGATTGCAGAGACTGAATCGCTGAAGGCTGTATAGAATCCCCTACCGAATTTCCCAGTTTGTTACGGATATATGTTGCGACTGCGGCAAAGTCAACCGCATTTAATGTCTTTCCGAAAGCCGGCATCATGCCTTTTCCGTTCATCATCAAATCAACCTGGGCATTGATGTCACCTGTTACCATAGGGCTTCCCTTTAAGGCCGGGAACGTACCAGGCAATCCGGCGCCATCAGCCATGTGACATGATGCACAGTTCTGGGCGTACACAGATTCTCCGCGAGCCACTAAATCATCAAGCGACATTTTTTTACTTGCATCCACTTTTTCCTGCGGCTTTTCTTTTGCGGCAGGAGCAGATCCTGCAGGCAGCAGTTCTTGTATAGCTTTAGGCTGTATTTCATCACCTACTGAGTTGCCTAATGCATTTCTGGTGTAAGTAATAACCTGAGCCAATTCAGCTGCGTTCAGCATTTTTCCGAAAGCCGGCATCATGCCTTTACCATTCAGCACCAAATTAGTCTGGTCTTTAATATCGCCTTTCACAACAGCGCTGCCGGTAATAGCAGGGAATGTGCCCGGAACGCCTTCGCCACCGGCCATATGACAGGATGCGCAGTTTTTCGCATAAACGGCAGCACCTTTAGAGATCAGTTCATCATGGCTTTGCTCACTTAAATCAGGCCCTTTTGCCGCTTCTTCCTGAGTCTTTTTCACCCAAGCATCATAGTCGGCCTGTTCCATTGCAACGACTACGATAGGCATAAAGCCATGATCTTTACCGCAGAGTTCGGTACATTGGCCACGATATACACCAGGTTTGTCAACAGAGGTCCAGGCTTCGTTAATAAAGCCAGGGATAGTATCTTTTTTCCAGCCCAACTCAGGCACCCACCATGAGTGAATTACATCAGCCGCTGTAAATACGAAACGAATCTTCTTCTTTGTAGGAATAACCAAAGGGTTATCCACATTCAACAGATAGTTGGGAACTGTACGAGGATCTATGTCCGAACCTACCTGACGCGCCTTATTACTGGCTTCATCCAGATTACTAAAAAAATGAATACCGTTATCTAGATATTCATATTCCCATTTCCATTGCCAACCAGTGACTTTAATGGACATATCTGCATTTTGCACATCATCCAGCTCCAACATGGCTTTGGTTGCCGGAATGGCCATACCGATGAGAATCAGTGTCGGAATAATGGTCCAGATAATTTCGACAGTAGTATTTTCATGAAACTGCTCCGCTTTATGTCCTTTTGATTTACGGTGATGGTAAATCGAATAGAACATAGTGCCGAATACGACGACGCCTATGAATACACATATCCATAGAATCAGCATATGCAGGTCATAAATATCATTACTGATTTCTGTAACCCCTTTCATTAAATTGAGCGTATACGCCGCCTGCGCTGTCCCTAGGCCAAAAGCCATTAAGATCAGACCTGCGAGCAGTTGCTTTATTGTTTTCACGGAGCGCTCTCCTCGTTAGTAGTTATAAACTCTTGTATGCGTTATCGTTTCGTAATTTCAAAGACGCACTAAACCCCCATTGCGTCTTTTCTATAAGAATTCTCACAAATAAACTGTGCAATTCTAACCTATGAAGCTTCTCTAAGCTAGAAGTCTGTAGAATTTAGACCGAAGAGCTTCACTCTATCGCTATTTATCTTATGTATTGAAATCTACTTCGGAAAAAGACAATTTTGGATTTGTGTTGGTTTCTTATGACATCTGAATTAGCTTGATGCAAAATAATTCTAACTGATGCGGAACAATTCAACTTGATGTAGAACAATTTTCTTGAATTAGTCACTGATAAATGAAACAACCAAGCATTTTCAATTCTCGATTGCCCGTCAAATTCTATAAAGACCTGGCAATTTTTTAGTGCAACTGCTTCAGAAAAGCCGGATCAATCCGGCAACCGCCAATTTCGGGACGATTCAGCAGATCCTGCTCGAAATCCCTGAAAGTCGGTAACTGAAATGCTATGCGGTTAATTTTTCCGCCTGAAAATTCAAACTCTATGGCACCGCCTTTGGCGCGCGGACTACCATCGTTGGTAGTAAATAAGAAAATCCCCACATTCTCCGCTGATTTTCCTTGCTGCTCAGGCGCAGGACGAGCGCAGCTCAGCTCGCTTATGGAAAGCCCGGAAAAGACTCGCGCCAATTGATGCGCGCTAATAATGATTCCTTCTCCGGGAATAACCGCGGGAGCGGATGAAGCTGGCTGCGCTGTTTGAGCCTCTGGCGCACCTGGGACTGGGGGCGCTAACGGAGCAGATGGATTCAACAATGTTTCCAGGCCGAAATCGCCCAAATGATTCTGTAGCAATACCGTACCGTCACCACTCTTTGCAGTAGTTAATAAAGGGAACATCTGGCGCGCCATTTCAGCCGGATTGGGATTTTTAAGCACTGAAATCAACTGCCTTTCCACTGACTGCATCGGCGTAAAAAACTGTTCTTTTTTCTGCCTGGATTCACCGATCAAATTCCAGTCCGACTGCGCATTAACGGATAAACCCATTGATTTCATAACGGCATAATCGTCAACCGCGAGACAATTACCGAAGCCCTTGCGGCGATAATCTTCCAGCACTTTGGGCCGGATCTCGTCGGCCATGGCCATCTGAGGAGATATATTATAGCTTTTCCAATCGCCGTTTTTAGCCAGAAAATAATAAAGCACGGCATTACGGTCAAACTTATTAAAGCCGAGATCCTTCAAAACCAGCTTTAATTTCCGGCAATTACTCTCGACTTCAGCATAATTATTCCAGTCGGGATTTAACTTCGGCTTTGCCGGATGCTGCGACTGCTCAATCAATTGCTGCAGTGTAATCTGGCCTGTTGTTGATTTTATGGGCGAGTACCACATTTCCTCCAGCGATAAATCTCGCGCGTCGGGAATTCCATCCGCCGTCATTTTCAACAATAATGACGGCAAAATTTCAGGATAAACCTTTAGTTCGCCCAGAAGCTTGATATCCGAGCCAAATGGATTGATGCCGCCTTCCGACACCTCATGAACCTTGAATACGGAATGATTGAGCGTACCTGTCTTGCCTGAAAATGAAGTCGCAGCCGGCAACGAGTGCGATTCCGAACTATGCTTGACTGATTCCTGGACGGCGGCCGGCGCCGCTTGCTGACTGCTTTTCACCCATTCGCTGGCGAACTGCCCCATAACGGCAACGCCCATACCGACCCCAGTCATCGCCAGCAGACCACTGGCCGCATTCACATCGCCGACCAGTTTTGATAAATTCAGATCATTATTGGCATCTGTATAGATGTTGTAGTCGACCATAGTCTCCTTGCCTGAATCCAAGCGTATCCACGGCGTGAGATACTGTTTTTTAGCCTCGAACTTGAAATTGCACTTCCCTGTCGCGGTCTGATATAGGAAACCGGTGGCTTCACTGTTGAACTTGAGCGCATTATTACGAACGCCGTAAATCAGAGCCGCTGATGAATCGCCCTTGCTATAGGATGGCGCAATATCAGTGCAGCCGTTTTTTAATACATTGTCCGCTTTGGAATCAAACTCGGAAATCAGCCGTACATAATAATCATCGCCGTCAATAACCGAAAATCCCTGCAAAGGCTGGAAAGAATGCGGCTCAATTGATGGAGGATCGATAGCAATTTGACGGGTAGTTGTGCATCCTGACAATATATAGCCAGCAGAGAAAATAAGAATGGAAATATAACGAATTGACATGCTTTAACCTTGTATCGCTAGCTGAACTGCGACTCAAGCCAAAAAAAGGGGAAAATAATAGGACTTTCCAGGGGGCTTTGTCATGCTTTATTTTTTACCGTGCATCCAAGCAAACTAAAGCACATGGAGATACAAAAGGATAAAAAATATTACAGCAGATCATATTTAAGGTATATATAAGGCACTTATTTGACGATGCCTTTCTCTAATTGTAAAAAAGATCATAGCCTACCTGACAAGAAACCCTATGCCTACTAAAAAGACCAATATTGATAAGGATAAATTAAATCAAATTGTTATTGAAGCCCGACGTAATCAGGAATTGCGGGAACAATCCTATCGGGGACAAGCGCTCAAAATGTACCCCTGGATATGCGGACGCTGTGCCCGAGAATTCACACACAAGAACTTAAGCGAACTGACCGTTCATCATAGGGACCACAACCACGACAATAACCCTCCCGACGGCAGCAATTGGGAATTATTATGCCTTTACTGCCACGATAATGAGCATTCGCGGTATGAAGAAGCTCGCTTTGACAGCGGTCAATCTCATAAAACGTCCGAGTCAATCCCTACCCATAATCCTTTTGCAAACCTCAAAGCCTTACTGGACAGCAAAAAATAACTCAGGAAGGCTTGTCAGCGGGCAATTGCATGGCTACCCTGTCTTGCCATCAAGGAATCAATGCCGAGATTTGCCAAAGCATCCGCCCGCTCATTGCCCTCATCTCCTGCATGCCCTTTTACCCATCGCCATTCTATATCGTGCTTCTCAATAGCGGCATCCAGCCTGCGCCATAAATCCTCATTTTTAACCGGTGTTTTAGCTGCGGTTTTCCAGCCCCGCTTTTTCCAGTTGACCATCCATTCGGTGATCCCGAGCAGTACGTATTTTGAATCGATATGAAGCTCGATAGCACAGGGCCTTGTCAGCGCTTCCAGAGCCTGTATGGCAGCCGTCAGCTCCATACGATTATTTGTCGTTTCCAGTTCCCCGCCGTACAGTTCCTTGGCCTTACCTTTGTATTTGAGAATGGCGCCCCATCCGCCAGGTCCTGGATTGCCGCGGCAGGCGCCGTCGGTATAAATAATAACGCGATCAGTCATGTTGGCTTGACTCTGTTGGTGAACCCATTGAATTGGCAAAGACCAATTGGGGGTTTGTCCTTTCCACAGGTGCTAAAGGAATTAAATGATAACGGCGTTTTATCGCCTTCACCGCATACGCCGCCGCAGAAAATGCATGTCTGTTGGCATTCAATCTGCCATTCGTCGATTTCACCGAATTCAGATTAAAATCTGATGAGAGCGTTACTTCAAAGTTCAGCAACTTCAGCCAGTCTAATATCCTTGCCCTGGAAATAAAATGTCCACGCCAGGAGTCAGCCATTTTTTTATCCCATAAATACTGATACCTGACCCATAAGCTCCAAGGATTAAAACTCAGCACGACCAACAAGCCTTCCGGCTTCAGAACGCGTTCCACCTCTCTCATGGTCTGAAACCGATTGGCGTCGAATTCCAATAAATGCGGCAGTATTATCATATCAATGCTATTGCTTTGCAGCGGTAGATTATATGACTTTGCCTGAATCTTTCTTGCTTCATTACTGCCCAGATTTTTGGCATCGAGCACCGTATAGTTTTTGTATAAAGAGCAATCAATGAATTGATTTTCCCAGCCTAACCCACCGATCTGCAAAATAGTCTGCTTACAACTGACGGTAATAGCCCGCCGCAAATAGCATTCTTCAAGCTGCTTCAGCAGCTTGCCCCTGGGAGTCTCGTAGCAGGCAAACAAAAAATCGCGTTTCATTGATCTAGCTCAACAATTCATGGCTTTAAATGGTTTTCAAGGAAGACAAGCTGTACAATAATAAAATATTAAACCATTAGACTTCACCTTAGGGTTAGATGATGCATACCAATTTTAACAGGTCAGTTAATTTTTTATCTTTTTTGATCCTTTTAATAGCATCAGGTTGCTCGGAAAATGCTAAAGATCCCCTGAGCGTGAGTCAAAAACCGCCGCTTGTAGGCCAGGAAGACAGCAATTACGTATACCATCACCATACCCCATTATCTAAAAAAAGATTTAAAGGATCATTAAACGCCCGCATCAGCGTCTGGGACCGGTTACTGTCTTTATACGCACTGCCCGAAATCAATAATGAACGCATAGACCGCGAGTTAAACTGGTATCTGCAGCACCCCGATTATATTGCCAGGGTTCAGGAACGGGCAGAACCCTACATGCATCTTATCCTCAATGAAATTGAAGCCAAAGATCTTCCGGGAGAATTGGCATTACTGCCAATAGTTGAAAGTGCGTTCCTACCGGAAGCCTATTCAAAAAGCGATGCTTCAGGCCTCTGGCAGTTCATACCGGCTACGGGCCGCCTCTTCGGTCTCAAGCAGGATTCGTGGTATGACGGCAGGCGCGACGTCTATGCATCAACCAAAGCCGCCACTACTTTTCTTAAACAGCTGAACGAAACGTTTGATGGAGATTGGCTGCTCGCATTGGCTTCCTATAATTATGGAAAAGGCAATATAAGAAAAGCCATCGAAAGGAATGAAGACCTATCCCTGCCGACGGATTACTGGTCTTTGAACCTTCCGGAAGAAACCATGAATTATGTGCCTCGGCTGCTGGCTGTGGCCAAATTATTTGCCCATGCCGACGAATACCATGTTCCTTTGCAATATATTCCAAATAAGCCCTACTTTGAGGTCGTCGACATCAAATCTCAACTGGATTTGGATAAAGCCGCTCAGTTGGCCAACACCCCGCTTAAAGAGTTTTTAAAACTAAACCCCGGCTTTAACCGCTGGACCACTGCGCCTGAAGGCCCTCATCGCTTATTGGTTCCCGTTGACCAGGCCCAGTCATTCAAAAGAAACCTGGCAATGCTGCCCGATGAAGACCGGGTCGCCCAGCATCGGTATTATGAAGAACGAGTACCTCATGTTCCCCATGACGAGCAGGTCACGCAAGTTGCTTACAATCGCCACAAGGTTCGATCAGGCGAAACGCTTACCTCGATTGCCACCCGAAATCATACAACGACCAAAGCCATCCGCCAGGCCAATCATCTGGCCGGCAATACTATTCACTCCGGCATGATTTTAAAAATCCCTTCATCGAGAAATTCAGCCAATTTCCCGATTATCGCCAAAGCATCTAAAAGTCACCTCCAGAATAGCCGAACCTATACTGTAAGAAAAGGCGATACATTCTGGAAGATCGGCCAAAATTTTTCGGTTAGCGGCAAAGATATCGCAAGCTGGAACAAACTCACGCTGGCAAGTTCATTGACACCCGGCCAAAAACTCATCATTAAAGGCGGAGAGCAACAGCTTGTTACCTCATCTTCTGCAGAACCAAACCCATTCCGCCTGATCCATTACACCGTCAAGCCGGGCGACTCATTGATGAAAATTACCCGGAAATTCAATGTCTCGCTTACAGACCTCCGCAAATGGAATTCAGACACAATAGGCAAGGCTCTGCGTCCCGGGCAAAAAATAAAAATCCTGATTGATAACAGCCAACCCACAACCTAAATGCGGATAGACGAGGTATAGCTATCAATAATATTGATAGCTATACCTCACATTAGCCTCTATAATGGGGAAGCTAGTAGGTCTTATATGGCCACTAATCCAATTTTGCATGTTATTCAGCATTTTACAGAAATCCTATTCGTTTTTTCCTTTAAATTGCCCGATATATCTGCAATCGAACATCTTTTATTTATTGAGGTAATTTATATGGCATTAGGTACTGTTAAGTGGTTTAACGAATCCAAAGGATTTGGTTTTATTTCACCTAGCGATGGCGGTGCAGATGTGTTTGTGCATTTTTCTGCAATCTCTGGCGATGGCTATCGCACACTGACTGAAGGTCAACCAGTCAAGTATGAAGTAGAAAAAGGCCCTAAAGGCCCGCAAGCATCCCAAGTATCCATAGCTTAATCTTACGGTACTTTCTGATCCACGACCCCATCGGCATAAACTGAGGGGGTTGTGACTAATATAGGCCAAATTGGCCAATCCTCCGAACTTAGGACATATCTGTTGAAACGAATTTTTGTAGGAAATTTACCTAGCGACGCCACTGAAGAATCTGTACAAGCTTTATTTTCCCAATATGGAAAAGTCCGCTCCATCCAACTGGCTTCGGATATATTTAGCGGTAAATGCCGAGGCTTCGGCTTTATCGGAATGGAAGGCCATGAAGCCCGAGCGGCTATCGCCGGGCTAGACGGCAACCTGTACTGCGGAAAACCTTTAAAAGTCAAATTTGAAGAGCCGACTGGCGGCAGAAACGGCAGACGCCATTAAAGCGCATTCAGGCAATTTATTTTCCATTTGACTTGCCACTTTTTTAAATTGCCATCAATTTATGAGGGACTGCGCGGGCAGAAAAAGTCAATTCTCCCTGCAGTCGCTCTGCTTAAGAATTTAAGCGGACAGGCATAACGATGAGGCTTATGAAATTCACGGCTGCTTTTTCGTTGGCCCTTGAGAACTACTGTCGTCAGCATCTTTTTTTATTACACTGATGCCGCCGTCGCTCTCCAGATAACACGCCTTGACCTCACTCGCACGCTCCACCCCTTGTTGTCGTATCAGGCTAATCAGCTCGTCCTGAGTAATCATTTCCTGACGCATATTTCTACGCAGCATCCGGCCATCTTTTATCAACAACAAGGGAGCGGGATGAATAAGTCGTTGAAAAGAAGGAATACTGTGACCTAGCCAATCGAGCAGGTAATCCCAAAAAGCAATTGTCGCGACTAAAACGAGCCCTTCGGTAATGGATTTATAATCGCCGGCCATGCCATTCTGGGCCGCGTCAGCAATAAGCACAATCACCAAAACATCGGTTATTCCCAAAGACCCAGCCTCACGCCTTAGCACCCGCAATAAAACGAACAGCATCAGATAGATGATCGTGCCGCGTACAATAATCTCCAGAATACCGACGGATGGAACAAAAACCGACCGCCAATCAATCTGAAATAAAATATCCATTGTCTTGCCGGCTTACGGCTTCAATACCACTTTAATGCAGCCATCTTCCTTGTCGCGGAAAGTCTGGTAAGCCTGAGGGCCATCCTCCAATCCCAGACGATGCGTGATAACAAAAGACGGATCGATCTGACCGTCTTCAATCATCTCGAGCAGCGGCTCAAGATAGCGCTGCACATGCGTCTGCCCCATTTTCAAAGTCAAGCCTTTGTTCATCGCTGCCCCCATCGGCATATGATCGAGAAGACCGACATATACGCCAGGAATTGAGACAGTTCCTCCCTTACGACAGCACATAATCGCTTCACGCAGGGCATGCGGGCGGTCAGTGGCCAAATAAAGCGCCGCTTTCGCCTTATCGAGTACTGCGTCGAAACTGCCGGTACCGTGCGCCTCGCAGCCGACGGCATCAATGCAGCGATCAGGGCCGCGGCCATTCGTCATCGCCATCAATCGATCGTAGACATCCTCTTCCTCAAAATCGACGATTTCGGCTTTGCCGTACTCTTGCGCCATGCTCAGGCGTTCCGGCACACGGTCGATAGCAATGACGCGGCCGGCGCCCATCATCCAGCAACTCTGAATAACGAACTGCCCTACCGGTCCACAGCCCCATACTGCCACCGTATCCCCTGCCTCAATATGGGCATTTTCGGCAGCCATATAGCCGGTAGGAAAAATATCGGACAGAAAGAGCACTCTTTCATCGGGCAGCCCGGATTTAATCTTGATCGGCCCGACATCGGCATAGGGCACGCGCAGATATTCCGCCTGGCCGCCCGAAAAACCACCTAACAAATGGGAATAACCGAAAATGCCGGCCGGCGAATGCCCCATCACCTTGCGCGCCATTTCAGCATTCGGGTTAGTGGTATCGCAACATGCGTAAAGCGTTTTTTCGCAGAAGAAGCAGTGCCCGCACGAAATCGTGAAAGGGATAACGACGCGGTCGCCTATATTCAAAGTACTCACCTCAGCGCCGATCTCAACAACCTCTCCCATAGACTCATGACCCAAAATGTCGCCTGACTCCATGGTCGGCATATAGCCGTCGTAAAGATGGAGATCGGAGCCACAGATCGCGGTAGACGTTATTTTTACGATAGCATCCGTAGGATCGACAATAACGGGATCGGGAACAGTATCAACACGCACATCGGATTTACCATGCCAACAAAGTGCTCTCATAGCTGTGCTCCTGAAGAAACGGATTACGAGGCGATTCGCCTCGGAAATGACTGTAACCTTAGTTCCATTCAGCGTTTCTGTCGGTACGATGGCGTACACAAGATTGAAACCACGCCGGCTGAGCAATGCCTTGCCGTCATCTTGCCCTTAATCACTGAAAACCTGCTTTTAATCGCTGAAAGTAAGCAAAAAATGGCATTAGATTTATCGTTATACTGTCTTCCTACACTATAATTAAGCTCACTCAGCAGATGATGACGCTTCTGCCAATGTCCAATTCCTTAATAAACAACTTTAATAAACGCTCAGAGATCATATGTCACTGCAAATTTTTCGCACCAAACACCTCAAGCCGGATGACCATTCCGGCACCGGCCTTCACCGCTGCTTATCGGCATGGGATCTTGCCTTTCTGGGCATTGGCGCCATCATTGGCACTGGCATTTTTGTCCTGACCGGCATAGCCGCCGCAACGATGTCCGGGCCCGCCGTCATACTATCGTTCGTCATAGCGGGGTTGGCCTGCGCATTTGCCGCGCTGGCTTATGCAGAACTATCCGCCGCCATCGGAGGATGCGGCAGCGCTTATGGCTACAGTTATGTGGCGTTCGGCGAGCTGTTCGCCTGGATTATCGGCTGGGATTTGCTGCTCGAATACGGCATTTCGGTGGCGGCCGTCGCCAACGGCTGGTCCGGCTATTTCAACAACGCCTTGGTGGCCATCGGCCTGCCGCTGCCGGAAATGCTGACCAAAGCGCCCAAACTGGGAGGCTTGATCAACCTGCCGGCCTCGGCCATCATTCTGCTCCTGATGGGTCTGCTGATCATAGGCGTCAAGCACAGCGCCAAAACCAACAATGCCATGGTATTCGTCAAACTGATCACCATAACCGTGTTCATCGCCGTCGCCGTGTTCAACGTCAATCCGGCCAACTGGAGCCCTTTCATGCCTTACGGCTGGTTTGAGACCTTGCCCGACGGCAAGACGACCGGCGTTCTGGCCGGCGCATCGCTGGTGTTTTTTGCCTATGTCGGTTTCGATGCCGTTTCGACTGCCGCGGAAGAAGCCAAAAATCCCCAGCGCGACCTGCCCTTTGGTATTGTCGCCTCGCTGATCTTCTGTACCATCATCTATATTGTCGTATCCGGCCTGCTGACCGGCGTCGTGCCTTATACCGACCTGAACGTCTCCTCGCCCGTGGCGCACGCCCTTAGCCTGATCGGCATCAACTGGGCATCGGCGCTGATCGCAACCGGCGTCATCGCAGGGCTTACGACGGTAATGCTGGTGCTTTATTATGCCCTGACGCGCATCATCTTCGCCATGTCGCGCGACGGCCTGCTGTCGCCTTTCTTTTCCGAGATCAACCCTAAAACCCAAACGCCGGTGCGCGTGATTGTGCTTTGCGGCATCATCATATCGCTGACTGCCGGCTTCATGCCGCTGGGCGATCTGGCGGAACTGGTCAATATCGGCACTCTGGCCGCATTCGTGCTGGTCTGCCTGGGCGTGCTCATACTGCGCATCGTCAAACCGGACATGCCCCGTCCGTTCCGCGCGCCGTTCCACCCATTGTTCCCGGTACTCGGCATGCTGTCCTGCGGCAGTTTGATGGCTTTCCTGCCCGCCCTCACCTGGCTGCGTTTCATTATCTGGCTGGTTCTTGGCCTGATCATTTACTTCGCCTATTCTATGCGCCACAGCAAACTGGCAAAATCCGCCTAAACGACTCTGCTTGTCATCGTCTGCCTTGCAAAAGGCAGATGATGACCTCACCCGCCGCCACAATCGATATTCCGCACGCTGCCCTGGCGCAATCCCGCTAAACTTTGCCAGGCGTTTTTGAATCTAAAATTGATGAAAAACAGAATCCCTACATTAAAAAATCGTCTTCCTGCAAGCATTTTTTAACCATACGAGGATTCATTATTTTCTCGATAACCACTATATATTGTGTTATCCTATTTATAAATCACTACATATCGATTAACAAGCATAAATTGCCCGCAAAAGCAACGGCTTGTTTTCATCCCCTTACACAACAATCACAGGGACTTATCAATGACAGCCAAACTCCATGTCGTAGCCAATGCCGTGACCGAAATACCGTTCCAGGATGCTTCGATTGACATCTGGGATACGAAATATCGTTTAAAGACCAAAGAAGGCGTCGCTATTGACGCCACAATGGACGAAACATACCAAAGGGTGGCCAGAGCGCTGTCTGAAGCGGAAAAAGGCAAAGCCAAACAAGAACAGTACTACAAGGAATTCCTGTGGGCGCTGCGTCAGGGCGTCATACCGGCAGGCCGCATTATTTCCAATGCCGGCGCGCTGGAACACAAACCGGCCACATCGACGATCAACTGCACCGTTTCCGGCACGATCGCCGATTCGATGGACGATATCCTGCACAAAGTGCATGAAGCCGGCTTGACCCTGAAGGCCGGCTGCGGGATCGGCTATGAATTCTCGACGCTCCGGCCCAAAAACGCCTACGTGTCCGGCGCCGGCGCCTATACCTCCGGTCCATTGTCGTTCATGGATATCTACGACAAGATGTGCTTCACTGTCTCCTCGGCCGGCGGCCGGCGCGGCGCGCAAATGGCCACGTTCGATATCGGCCATCCCGACGTCGTCGAATTCATCCGCGCCAAACGCGAAGACGGCCGCCTGCGCCAGTTCAACCTGTCGCTGCTGATCACCTCGGAGTTTATCGAAGCCGTTAAAAACGACAAACCGTGGCCGCTGTCATTCCCGATCACCGAAAAAGAACTCCAGCTGGACAAGCTCGACCTGAATAATCCCGAGCAGATCATCTGGCGCGACCTGCCCGGCAAAGACGAAGGCTATATCGTCAACGAAGACGGCCTGCTCGCCTGCCGCATCACTAAAACGATCCCGGCGCGCCGTCTGTGGGACATCATCATGAGTTCCACTTACGACTACGCCGAGCCCGGATTCATTCTGATCGACAAGGTCAACGAAATGAACAACAACTGGTTCTGCGAAAAAATCCGCGCAACCAACCCTTGCGGCGAACAGCCGCTGCCGCCTTACGGCAGCTGCCTGCTGGGCTCCATCAACCTGACCCGTTTCGTCAAGAAACCGTTTACCAATGAAGCGCATTTCGATTGGGACACTTACCGCAAAACCATCCGCATTTTCACGCGCATGCTCGACAACGTCGTCGAAATCAACGGCCTGCCCCTGCCGCAGCAGCAGCACGAAATCCTCAGCAAGCGCCGCCACGGCATGGGCTATCTGGGCCTGGGCTCCACTGTCACCATGCTGGGCATGAAATACGGCGATGAGCGCTCGCTGCAATTCACCGAAGAAGTGACCAAAACCCTGGCCGTGGAAGGCTGGAAGGAAGGCCTCGCGCTGGCCAAGGAAAAAGGCCCTGCCCCGATCATGGAGCAGATGTTCACCGTCACCGGCGAAATGCTGCACAAACGCCCCGAAATGGCCGCCGACGGCTACAAAGTCGGTGATCAGGTGCCGGGCAAACTGCTGCACTCCAAGTACAGCCGCTACATGCAGCAACTGGCCCAGATCGAGCCAGAACTGGTCGCACAGCTGATCGAAGCCGGCGCGCGCTTCACGCACCACAGTTCGATCGCCCCCACCGGTACGATCTCGCTGTCGCTGGCCAACAACGCCAGCAACGGCATCGAGCCGAGCTTTGCGCACCATTATTCGCGCAACGTCATCCGCGCCGGCAAGAAATCCAAAGAAAAAGTCGATGTTTACTCCTTCGAACTGCTGGCCTATCGCGCACTGGTCAACCCGAATGCGATGCCGTACAGTCAAGAGCCTGATCAGCAACTGCCGGACTATTTCATCGCCGCCGACGACATCACGCCCAAGCAGCATGTCGACATCCAGGCCGCCGCGCAGAAATGGATCGATTCGTCGATCTCCAAAACCGCCAACGTGCCGACCGATTATCCGTATGAAGACTTCAAGTCGATTTACGAATACGCCTATGAGAAAGGCCTGAAAGGCTGCACGACGTTCCGCTTTAACCCGGAAGTGTTCCAGGGCGTACTGGTCAAGGAATCGGATCTGGAAAACACCACCTACCAATTCACGCTCGAAGACGGCCATGTGGTGGAATTCAAAGGTAACGAAGAAGTGGAATATGACGGAGAAGTCCATACCGCCGCCAATCTGTTTGACGCCCTGAAAGAAGGCTACTACGGCAAGTTTTAATCGAGATTACAGACATGACACATAAGATCGCAAAAAAAATCGTCGGCTACAAAGTCCTGACCAAAGAAACTACTGCCGAAGCCGCCAAGCAGGAAGAACAGCAGGCGCTGGAGCGCATGCACGAAAACGTCGAGCGCCCCGAAGTGCTGGTAGGCTCCACCTACAAGATCAAAACGCCGCAGTCGGAACATGCCCTGTACATCACGATCAACGACATCATCCTGAACCAGGGCACGGAACACGAAGAGCGCCGTCCCTACGAAATTTTCATCAACTCCAAGAATATGGAGCATTTCCAGTGGGTGCTGGCGCTGACGCGCGTTATCTCGGCCGTATTCAGAAAAGGCGGTGACGCCTGCTTCCTGGTCGAAGAGTTGAAAGCGGTATTCGACCCGCGCGGCGGCTACTTCAAGAAAGGCGGCGTGTTCATGCCGTCACTGGTGGCTGAAATCGGCTATGCCATCGAGTCGCACCTGAAACACATCGGCATGATCAAGCCGGAAGTGATGAGCGACCATCAGAAACAGTTCCTGGAAGAAAAACGCCGCGAGTTCGAAGCTCAGCATGGTTCGTCGGAGGGACAGGCGTTTCCTGAAAAAGCCGTACTCTGCACCAAATGCAGCACCAAGGCTATGGTGTTGATGGATGGGTGTATGACTTGTTTGAATTGTGGGGAGTCTAAATGTGGCTGAAGATAAAAAGCTCATTCGCACACCTATTAGCTCCAAACGAAGATTTGCAGGATGCTTTTGAAAGAGATTTTTATGAAGGTTTATACGGAATCCCAACCGGTACAGAATTAAAAAAATGCCAGCTATTAAATTAGCTGAGTTACTTTCATCGAGTATAAACGGCTCTCCAAAGTTCTTTGTTGTTGAACGTGAGTACAAAAGGAGGCTTGCTGATGATCAAGCAAAAATTAACCGGAAGAATATACTACTTGGCGCTATTATCGGAGGGAGTTTTACCATTATCGGATACTTATTAAAGAATTAATTTTTAATCCCACAATTCATAATTGAAATAGGAATTGCTATGCAATATCGATATCAAATCAATCACGATGAAAAAGGCAAACTACGGCTTGATCAGGTAATTCATCCTTTATCCGAAGCTCAAAAGGCGATGGAGTACGATACATTGCCAGACTTTCTTTCCATACGCCTGAACCCCTGTGGGATTATAGTTACGTCCTCAGTAACTGAGCTTAATTCAGACAGTGTAACAGTGGCATTAGAATCCGATAAGCCTGAAAGCGAAGTTTTTTCAGCGCTAACGAGATCATTAGAAGATCTCAACAACCAAATCAAAAGCCTGCATTTGGTAGCGCGGCCAAAAGCCCTGTAGCCCTGTAGCCTTGTAGGGTACGCACCGCGTACCTTTTGAGGTTTAATTCACCGAAAAAATTTTGAAAATGGTACGCAATGCGTACCCTACGACGGTTTTGCCGTTGTAATATGGTTGCTCGTGTTTTTTCGGAGATTGGGATGTCTGATTATCGTCGCTGTTATGTACCGGGCGGATCGTATTTCTTTACCGTGGCGACGGAACGACGAGCGGGCATTTTGGCGAACGATGTGGCGCGAGATTGTCTGCGGGATGCAATTCGTCATTGCCGACAACAACTGCCGTTCCGTGTCGATGCGCTGGTGATGCTGCCCGATCATGTGCATGCCATTTGGACACTGCTACAGCCGGACGGGGCATGTTGCCCCGTCCGAAACGTTTTACATTGATTAAATGTAGGCGCTTGGCTCAGACATCACAGAACCGTCAGGAACGGGGTTGCAAACCCCGTTCCGCCAGAGAGTAAGTGTGGGTGATGGGAGTTAGGCTTTGTAACGGCATGAGGTAGATTATCTAATTTCGATCGCTCCTGCTGAGCTTAAATTGAATAAAGAACAACTATTAAAAATAATGCTGGATAACATACTTAATTTGCATGTTATCCAGATTCAGATAATCACTTGTTATGCCCTACATAGGATATTGATATGATTTTTAACGAAAATGCTATGCCTTTGATAGTTAAATACCAATCCGCTCGTGAAGCTGAAGCAATAGCGACACAAGCATTACTTTCAGCTATGGAAAGCGGTAGCCGCGATATGCCCGCACTTGATGCTCTGACACAGGAAATGACGGACGCGCATAACAAAGCTATGGACATTTTGGATGCGCTTCAACAGCACCGGATCGACTCTTGATTTCATTAATTAATTCATCATACGCTGCCACGGACCGCAAGGTTTGTTCTTTACTAAAGGCGATAGCCTTGTAGGGTACGCATCGCGTACCTTTTGAGGTTTGGTTCATCGAAAAACTTTGAAAATGGTACGCAATGCGTACCCTACGGTGGCTTTGCCGTTGTAATATTGTCGTTCGTGTTTTTTCGGAGATTGGGATGTCTGATTATCGTCGCTGTTATGTGCCGGGCGGATCGTATTTCTTTACCATGGTGACGGAACGGCGGGCGGGCATTTTGGCGAACGATGCGGCACGAGATTGCCTGCGGGATGCGATTCGGCATTGCCGGCAACAACTGCCGTTCCGTGTCGATGCGCTGGTGATGCTGCCCGATCATGTGCATGCCATCTGGACATTGCCGACCGATGATTGCGATTACTCCAAACGCTGGGGCATCGTCAAAAAACACTTTACTCAAAATTGGCTGGCCTCGGGCGGCACCGAACAATTGATGACTGCTTCGCGCCTGCGCTACCGGCGGCGCGGCATCTGGCAACGTCGCTTTTGGGAACACGCGTTGCGTGATGAACGCGATTACCAAAATCACCTCGATTACCTGCATTTCAATCCGGTAAAGCACGGACTGGTCAAAAATGTCATTGACTGGCCTTATTCATCGTTTCACCGTTGGCTGGAACAAGGCTTTTACTCTGAAAGCTGGGGCTCACGAACTGAAGACTACGCCACGCTTGATAGCGTTCAATGTGCGGGCGAGTGATTCTTAACCGCTCTTAAAAACAAAAGGTACGCGGCGCAGCATCCGGTTCAGCGACATGCTACTCGCCATATCTGATGAATTCCCTCTTGCCCGGAATCCCCTCTTTAACCTCCTTCCATACGCCATCGATGAGTGCCTGGTATGCTCGGAATCCACAAGGTACACCTTGTGCTTCGAGGATGTTGGCCCTGTCCATGAGCTGGAAGTGGAGATGCGGCGCCGTGGAGTTGCCTGAGTGCCCCACATCTGCGAGATAGTGGCCGCATTTCACGTGATCGCCTTCATGAACCCGCACAGAATCAAGCCGCGCATGGGCGAAGAAAGCGTAAACTTCCCTGCCCTTCATTTTGAGAACTACATGGTTGCCAACAACCGACCTGAGGTCGCCGGGCTTCTCCAGGTTGAAGAACAGCCCATTCTTGAGGACCACAGCCATATCCCGCAGGAAATGCAATCGTTTCCTTTCGGGCCATCCGTCGTTGGCGGAGACCACCACGCCATCGAAAGGTGCATAGATCGGTTCGCCCCAACCATAGCAATCTTGGAGCCTGACCCCGAACAGGGCATAGGCAATGATTGGGGGACGGAAGAATTTCCAGCCCTTCTCATCTCTTTGGATTCGCACGAAGTCGTATGCGAACCGTTGGCCGAGCTGATCGCTACCATGGCTCGGTATCTGTTCTGCTGGGGTATACGCAGCCACCCATTCCCCACGCAGCGGGAAATCCACAATGACTGGTTCTGGCTCTGCTCTCATAACGTTTAACATTGGAGGTAACCGGGCGCGGAGCGCATAGTGTGAGGGACACCCAACGGCACAACCGTTGGGCATGGTCGTATGACGGATGAATTATAGAGCGGATTCGCCTGGGCAATCCATCAATAACCGGAGCTTTAAAACCGTAATATTCTGCAATATTGCTGGCCTGTTGGAAATGGCGGTTTGCTACGCGAAACCACCCTTCGCTCTCGAAGGAAATTCACGCAACAGAACCGCTTACCCGAACAACGCGCCATCTTGCTAAGGCAGCACAACCATTGGTGGCGCCTATACGAGGCAGGCAGGATCGAGTCCAAAGTTCCATTCCTCAGCCTCGATCCTTGCACGGCTTATCTGGAAGCCCTACTTATGCCGATGGCACTGCGCAGATCGGCCAATGTCGCTACACGCGGCCCATGCAAGGCTGCAATCTGGTCGACATCCAGTTTCAATTTTTGAATGTTTTCGTACAAGTTCACCGAATACGGATTCGGCACAGCCGGCAACGGCGCGTTGGCGGCCAAAGGCGTATAAGCGTCAGCTTCGATCAGGATTTTTTCTGCGGGTAAATAGACCAGCACGAACGCATCATTATGGCTATTGTCGGCAAGCGAATGAATCTCGATGCTGCGCTTGCCGTCCGTCAGTACGCGTTTGCCGGTAAAGCTTTCAAAGTTCGCTGGCTTGTTTGATTTGGCCAGCCGGTCGGGATGGATGCTGTGCGGATTCGTCCAGATCTTTTGATAATAAGCCTGGTTTGGCTGATGCGTGACGATGGTGGCGCCTTCATCGACAAACGTACGCAAACCGCCGGCATGGTCAAAGTGGGCATGGGTGTTGATCAGGTATTTGATGGGCTTGCCGGGAATGGTCTCCTTCAGCTTGGCGATGACGGCTTGCGAACGTTCCTCATTTAACGGGGCTTCGATCACGACGATGTGATCTGTTTGTTCGATCGCGACACTGTGATGGGTGCCGCCGGTAAGATAATAAACGCCGTTAGCCAGTTTATTGGCATTAACGAGGACTTTGGGCGCCTTGGCGGCTTCCTGAGGCACGCTTATGTCTACTCTAGGGTTGGCTTTGACGGATGAGACATTGATGTCCAGCACCGGATAGCCGCCTTGATTACGGACGATGTGGCTGGGGAATTGAATGCCGCCGAAGTCTTTGTAGTCGCTATAGTAAGTTTCCACCAGGGTATCGCCCAGCACCGGATTGTCTATCCATGTTTTTACACTGGTCAGCTGGTTTTTGGCGTTCAAAGTGCCGACATAACGGTATTTCCCGCCCAGACTGAACGAGACTTCAGCGCCGCCATCCACTGTTTCGGATTTTGCATGATGAGCAAGCGCCGCTTTCAGGAAACCTTGCGGGCTGGCCCAGATTTCTGCGCGGCGTTCCTCGACAGCCGCTGGCTGGGGATTAACGACCGGCGCAGGATTGGCGGCATTGGCGGCAGGCTGGGCCAGATTCCAGGCGGTCGCGCCGCTGATGTATTGATCGGCTTTCTGCTCGACCGGCGCCGGACGATTGCGGCCAGGCTCGATAACCTGGCTGCGGGTGATCTGTACTCTGGCGCTGGCTGTATCGTAATCAATGTCGGCAGTGTAGTTTTTGAGATGGAATGGCGGCCATGGCAAATCCGGGTTGGGCGCCTGACCGAATTGATACCAGCGGCCGGTACCTGAAAACTCAATGGATCTCAGTCCGTCTACGCCGGCGGCATCGCTCGCCAGGTGCAGGCTGAGGGGCTGCAATGAACTGCAGCTGCTGGTAGACAATGCCACCGCCAGAGCGGCGGCGGTATAGAGTGATCTGTGCATGTAAACTCCTGTTAATTTTTATGGGCTTGTTGCAGGCCGATTCCTCGGCCTTTTGCCGTAGTTTGATTTACAACGACTGTAAGTTGATTGTGGAACTGTCCATATCGCAAGACACATGCCACAGGCTGCAGCATGGCGAAAGCCTTAAATTGCTAGAGTTCGCTATGAGCTTGAAGATTTCGGCATCGCCAAGGTGTAGCCGATGCTGCGTATGTAACAGCATGTGTTGATTTGCTGTTGCTTGAAGAACAATTGCCGCGTGGCAAGTGTAAAAAATCCGCGATTGTGGCGGTTCGGTTGGCGGCACGAAATCTGCTGATACTTAGCCATGACGAAACAGCCTTGATGAACGGTCTGGCATTATTGGCAAGAAATCCTGCGGAGAGACTTTTATGCGTTGCAGTTTATTAATAAAGCGGACTGTTCTTCGACTATTGTCCGGCAATATTCTTATGCATGAATAAATCGCTGTTGGCTTTGCTGTTACTGCTGCTGGTTTCGGGTTGCGTGCCTAAGGACTATTTCAGAACCGAGATTAGTGATGCCCCTTGTTTATCGGCATCGGGCAACAACTGCGGTTCGGCCAATCTGGTGGTCGACAAGCAAGACCATTATATGTTGGGCTTTGTCGAGATCAATGATCGTGGCCGATTTTACGATCAACGACAGGCAGACATATTGTTGAATTGGTTGAAGCACGCGCAGCAACCGCAATACGTAGTGATTTACACTCATGGCTGGCACCATAATGCCAGTGATACCGATAGCAATGTCCGCCGCTTCAGGGACAGCCTGCGTGATATCAAGCGGCGTAATCCGCAATACCAGGTGGTGGGTATTTATGTTGGCTGGCGCGGCGAAATCCTGGATCTGCCCTGGCTGAGATTAGTGACGTTCTGGGATAGAAAAGCGGTCAGCGAGACCATAGGCCGCAGCCAGCTATTGGATTTTCTGTTACAGGTTGAAGCCGTGGTTAAGGGGGATACCAAGGAGCACAACAGATTATTGACGATCGGGCATAGCCTGGGCGCTACGGTAATATTCAATGCTTTGCAACGCATTTTGTTGCAACGTTTGACTCACGCGGACGGTAGCCAGCCAGTCGGATTCGGCGATCTGGTGGCGCTGGTCAATCCAGCGTTCGAAGCCAAGCGTTTCAGCAGGATTCGCGCAGCCGCGCAACACTATAAGCGTGAGTCTCCGTTCGCTGACCGACACAATCCGCTACTGCTGATCGCTACGTCGGAGACGGACGCCATGACCAAGACCGCGTTCGCCTGGAGCAGAGCAGTACCTGCCCTGCTCGAATCCGGGCAAGATTTGAATCCGGATGATGAACTGGCGGACGTTTCCAAATGGGAGTTGGACACCACTGCGGTCGGCCATTTCAAACGATTTATTACGCATCGGCTGGAGTCAAATAGCGCATTTGCAGATGACTGGTCATGCACATCCGGAGCGGATAGTTCGGCTTCCGCCGGTTTGCACCTGAGCCTTCAAGATAATTCGTCTGCGCACGATCCTTACTGGGTGATTCAAGTGGACAAACGCATCATCCCTAATCATGGTTTCATGACGCGCAAGCCTTTCTGGTGTTTTATCGAACAGACAATGAACCTCGTGGCGCGCAATCAAGACTACGCCAGAAATTAAGCCGTTTGCCCTGTCTGTGAGTGAGCCCTTAACCGACAGGAATAGTATGAGAGCTCTCTTTACGTTTTTACTTTTTTATTGCCAGCCATGGGCTGGGCTATTTTTGGAAACAAGTGAATGAATTTTCCTATCGCAAATCGAATTGCCAATTTACAACCCTCTGATATCCGTCTGATGACCCGCGAATGCGAACGGCTGGGCGGGATCAATTTAGGACAAGGTTTAGGCGACTTGCCGACACCGCCGATGGTCAGAGAGGGGGCGATCAAGGCCATACAAAACGGCCTCAATACTTATACACCCTCCGAAGGCGTAGCGTCGCTACGGCAGGCCATTGCGAAAAAATTAAAGCGGGACAATGGCCTGGACGTTGATCCCGACCATGAAATCGTTATCAGCAGCGGCACTACCGGCGCCTTTGCGGCGACCTTGACCGCATTGCTCAATCCGGGAGACGGCATTTTGCTGTTGGAGCCTTATTACGGTTATCACCTCAACACGATCCTGTTGAATGGATTGGAACCGCATTTTCTGCCTTTGGCGCCGCCTGAATTCGCGCTGGATGAAACGGCGTTGCGTGCCGCTTTACGTCCCAATACCCGGGCAATGGTGGTTTGTACGCCATCCAATCCCAGCGGAAAAATGTTCAGTGCTGCCGAATTGGCGATTATCGAGCGGGTTGCCGAACAGCACAATCTGCTGATCATCTCTGACGAGATATACGAATACATTACTTATGACGGCCGTCAACATCTGTCACCGGCCTCCATCGGCCGGTTGGGCAAACGCACTGTCAGCATCATGGGGTTTTCCAAAACCTTCAGCATCACCGGCTGGCGGCTGGGCTATGCAGTCGCCGATGCCAGCCTGGCGAAAGCCATCAATCTGGTCAATGATCTGCTATATGTCTGTGCACCGTCCCCATTGCAATACGGAGTCGAGGCGGGCCTGCAAGCTCCGCCGGAATACTTTGACAAGCTAAGGGCCGAATATCAGCGTAAAAGGGACATCATCTGCCAGGGTTTGGCCGATGCCGGATTGACGCCGCTGATACCGCAAGGCGCATATTATGTACTGGTTGACGTGTCGCATCAGGGCTATCCAACCGCCAAAGCGGCAGCCCTCGCGCTACTGGAACAGACGGGCGTTGCCAGCATACCCGGCAGTTTGTTTTACCAAGGCCCCCAAGGCGAAAGACTGATACGTTTTTGTTTTGCCAAAGAAGATGCGGTATTGCACGAGGCGGTCGCTCGTCTGAGTAAATTCCGCTCCCGAGCACCGTTGAAAAATAGCCAGCCGACCTAGCTTGAGTTTGTGCTACTCGAAAGTCGATAATTTCAATGCGCTGATGAGTGTAATTATGGGAAATCGACGAAGGATTTCCCGAGCTGACTCATCTCGAAAAGCGCTTCAGGCAAGCTCCCATGCAGGCGCATGCTCGCGCAAAGAGCTGAGGTGCAGCGCAGGAAATGGCTGGATGTTTTCGAAAGCCCGCGCTGCACGCAGTACCAATGCATCATTATACTGAGCCCCGACGATATGCAAACCTACCGGCAGACCGTTGACGTCAAAGCCGGCCGGTACCGATGCAGCAGGTTGTTGAGTGAGATTGAAAGGCGACAAGAACGGAGCCACTGGCGCTGAACCAACATAAGGCACGGACTGCGAAGTGACCGGCGTGACCAGAAGATCGTAGCGCTGGTGAAAACGCCGCATCAACACGGCGAGTTCTCCGCGCAGTCGGTTGGCTTCAACGACTTCAGCCAAGGTGTGCCGTTCCGCCTTTTCGAGCGAAGCGCGGATACCAGGATCCAGCAGCGCCAGCCCCGCTTCTCCAATATCTCGTCGTAAGCGGGCGGCGCGTTCGGCTGCCAACGCGCCGAGGATGGGCGCAGGATTGGCAAAGCCCGGGTCAACATCCTCGACAATGGCGCCCAGCTCAGTCAAGCGAGCCACCGCGCGGTCAACGATAGCCACAATGCCTGGATCAACTTTAAGGTATCCCAGCGTTCGGCTGTAAGCGATGCGCAGCCCTTTCACTCCATCATTAAGATTTGCTGTCCAGTCACGGCCGTCGCTCGGCAGGCTGGTCCAGTCGCGCACGTCGGGTGCGGCAATGACATTCAGCAACAAAGCGGCATCCGTCACAGTACGGGTGATGGGACCGATGTGGAACAGGGTGCCATTGTGCGCCGCCGGGTAACCGGCCACGCGGCCGTAGCTGGGCTTGAAACCGAATACGCCGTTTACTGACGCCGGCTGGCGAATCGACCCGCCGCCGTCAGTGCCTATCTGCAAGGGCCCCAGGCCCAGCGCTGCCGACACAGCCGCCCCGCCGCTGCTGCCGCCGCTGGCGTATTGGCGATCCCAGGCATTGGGCGTGACGCCTGCCAGCTTCGTCTCGGTGAGGCCTTTCCAGCCAAACTCGGCGGTTTGTGTTTTTCCCAGCAGCACTGCGCCGGATTCGCGCAGCCGCGCGGCGGCGGGACTATCTTCGGCCTGCGGTTTGTCCGATGTGGCCAGACTGCCCTTGCGTGTGGGCAAGCCCTGCACATTCAGCAAGTCCTTAAAACCCACCGGCACACCGTCGAGCGCACCTTGCGGCGCACCACGCTGCCAGCGTACCTCGGAGGCTCTTGCCTGAGCCAGCGCTGCTTCGGCATCGACGACACGATAGGCATTAAAATGCGGCTGCAACGTAGCGATGCGCGCCAGTACCGCTTTGGTCACCTCGACAGGTGACGTCGCCTTGCTGCGGTAGAGCGCGAGCAATTCGTTCGCGCTGAGCTGTGTTAAATCATCGGCCATGAATGGAATCTCTGTATTTTGTGATGGATTGATAAGGCAAGGTAAAAATTTTTCCCATCATCTAAAGCATTTATCGAGCCAAATTAAGATTTGACGAGTTCCATGCTATTCATTGAATGCATTCAGGCAGTGAATTAAATCAAGACGGAGATTGCTTAAAAACAAGCAGACTTCAAACACTAACTGTTCGATATCAAGCAATTATTGTGTTTTCAGGCCATGAAATTCGGCTTTTCCCGATGGCATAAATATTGAAGCAAACAAAGCGGATATAAAAATCCTCACGCTTCATCTCGCTTTAACTGTACTCAGTATTTGGAAAGTTTTATGGAGAAAAACACAATGACAAGCAAATCCTTCACGCAACAATCACCTGAAGCAGACGCAGTTACTTTGGATACGGACAACTCGACTCATGCAGCTGCTGCCTCTTTCTCGATCAGCAGGCGGTCATTTATTGGCAAGGCCGGCGCTCTCACCGCTGCCGGCGTTCTAGCGCCGGCGCTATCAACGTCGGCTTATGCGGATGATGGGCTCGGGTTAGCAGACGATGACATCAAACAATCTTCAGGACAAGACTTCACCAAAAAGTATCACAACGACACATTCGGTACGCTGCATGCCAAGGATTTACGCAAAAAAGCTTTCAAGGCGCGCCTAAAAGCGGCTGAAGAGGAATTTGCTATCGATATTCCGCCACTTCCAAATAACGGCGATGAGGCACGTTATCCCGAAAAGATCAGCGTTGCGACCAAAGGTTTAAAGCACGACGCCAATGGTCATGTGGATCCCGCTTCTTATGAGTCCTTGCTGAACGCGCTGAAATCACGCAAACCTGAGGATTTTGAAAAAATCATACTTGGCGGCACGGCAAAACTGGCTGATCCTCAAGGGCCTCTGACGACGGCCCTGGAGGGCATCAATAACAGCCAGTTGGCAATTCCCCTGGCGGCAACTCTGGACAGCGCTGAGCTTGCAGCCGATCATGTCGAACTCTACTGGCAGGCCTTGCTTCGCGATGTCCCCTTTTCCGAGTATCGCAATGACACGTCTCACCCATTGGTTTTGGCGGCTGTCAGCGAGCTTAACAGCCTTCCTGCATTCAACGGGCCAACTGACAATGGTCAGGTGACGCCGGAAACATTGTTCCGCAGTACTGCGGCGTATGTTGACTATCAAGCAGACCCCACCGGAAAGAAAGGCAACTATGTGATACCGCCCGGAACGCTTGAAGGCCCTTATATTTCGCAGTTTCTGTTAAGGCCTCTGCCTGCATGGGGAACCATTGCCGGCCAGCCGCAACTGCGCCCTATCCAGAAGGCGGGTGAAACCTTTGGAACCGATTTCGACGAATGGCTTGCGATTCGTAACGGCATCAGTACCGGTAAAAGCATCACATTGGAATCCGGACGGCGTCATCTGATCAATGGCCGCGACCTGGCCACACTGGCTCGAAATACCGGCCCCACCTATCTGCATGTGCTTCAGATTCTTCTCACTGCCCCCATTGCAGGCAATCTGCTCGCCGGCGGCGTGGGCGCGCCGCTCAATCCGGCCAATCCGTATGTCAACTCGAAAACCCAGAATAGCGGATCGTCGTTTTCGGCTGGTTTCATACAAGGTTTGCTCGCCCTGGCCGGTCCTTTGGCAATCAAGACCTCTTACTATCAGAACTGGTATGTCAACCGGCGCTTGAGGCCGGAGGACTATGCCGGCCTTGTCCATAAGGTCCTGGCCCATGGCGCAAATTATCCCATCCACGCTGACATACTGAATTCCGATGCGGTAGCCAGGGTTTATAGCGCTTTTGGCAGCTATCTGTTGCCGTTGGCGAATAATACCGGGGCGCCGACACACCCCGGCTATCCGAGTGGCGCGACCATTTCCGCCGCTACGCCGATTACGCTTCTGAAAGCATTTTTCGACGAAAACTATGTGATACCGAATCCGGTGCAGGTTGATCCTACTGATCCCACAAAGCTCATTCCTTACACCGGCGCGCCGCTGACTATCGGCGGAGAGCTGAACAAGCTGGTGAACAATATCGGCTACGGCCGTAATTTTAACGGCTTCCATATCCGTTCGGATATTTCGGCATCCCACACACTGGGCGAGGCACTTGCGATCAGCATTCTCAGAGACCAGCGCTATACCTACAATGAAAACTTTGCCGGCTATACTTTCACCAAGTTCGATGGCACTACTGTAACCGTCTGACCTGAATATTTCACCACGAACGACTGCAGGAGCAGCATAGCGGTGTGCCGAGGCACGAAGCGCGTCGCTCAAGCTTTGACACATCATTCACAATGGATGCGCCTCCCTTCGACTGTGCTCAAGACAGACCTTACGCGGCGCATCCTCTACTAACATGACAATTACGCCGTACAATCTCAATCAATCTTTTCCAGTGCAGGAGGATTGGCTTTGAATAGCTCTGCTAAAAGCTCAATTTGAGACGAGAATTGAGGCAGCGCGGGAATTTTCCAGGCTTTTCCGATGAATCGGGCCAATAAATTGTTCAGCCAGGGGCGGTCTGATTGTGCGTGATGAATAATAAATCTGTAGGCTTCCCCATCGTGAAAAACAGCAAAGTCCTCCAGATGAACATCAATCGTACCCTCTTCACCGTAAAGCCTGGTCTGCACGTAAACTGTCCGTGAATCGATATCGAAATTAAATTTTATCAATTCTGCAATGCCTTTGAGGATTATATTCGAGACCCAAATGATTAATATATTGGGTGTCAGTTTTATTAATATTTTCAAGAAACTGGATTTAATACTCATTTTTTCTCATTCGCTAACTAAGGTAAAACGAATCATTTTAATCAATATCAGCTTGATTGTTGCGAAAAAATATTACAAGCCTGAGCCCTACAGGATACGCATCGCCTACCTTTCGAGGTTTAGTTCAGTGAAAAAAATTTTGAAAATGGCATGAGACGATCATAGGAATAGGATGCTTATGATCTGTTATTTGAGATATCCGCATTATACGCGGGCTACGCCTTGCCTTTTTATCACAACCAAGATTTTGTCATTATTTTTATCACGGTTTCCCTGATCGCTTCATTGCTGAACACGAAAACGGAAGAACAGAGAGTCAATCGGCGGTTAAAGGTATTGGAAAGTAAGAATGGAAGAAATTAATGAAGTTTGAAAGAAGGGAGTCTAAAAATGAAAAACTTCCAAGGCCGATTAAGCCTTGGAAGTCATTAAGTGGCTGCGTGGTTAAGTAATTCAGACAGTTTGCTAAACAGGATGATTACTCGCATTGCAGATGTCCAGCATTGGCCCGTTTACGGTTCAGGTTGACGTTGCTGGCAATAGCTGCTGTTGCGAACAGCGTAGAGGAGATAATAAATTCCCCGGAGACAAATCCTAATACACCGGTAACAAATACAATCCCAGTTAACACATCTTTATAAAAGTCATTCATAGATAAATCCTCGTTAAGTTGAAAGGTTTTTTTTAAAATGCAACTCAACTATAAGGTAGACTTTTACAGTCAACAACATAACAAAACATATACATATTGTTTCTTATTTATTTACATTAATTTCACAGGCTTTTAATTAAACTGGCATATACTGAAAAGGTTTGCTGTCAGCCCGATCATTGATACATCGCCTTGAGAACTTTCAGGCCAACGACTAAGTTTTTATTCAGCCAGGACAGAACCTCTTCAACGATCAGATGGTTATTTATTGCCCGGTTTTTCCATATGCCCGCCGAATTGATATCGCATCGCCGAGAGCAGCTTGTCCTGAAAGTCCGATTCGCCACGCGAGCTAAAGCGCTGATAGAGCGCAGTAGAGAGAACAGGTACCGGCACGGCCTCATCTATGGCGGCTTTAATGGTCCATCGCCCTTCCCCTGAATCCGAAACCCGTCCCTCGAATTTTGAGAGTTCGGGATCTTCAACTAAAGAGGCGGCTGTCAGATCCAGCAACCATGATGCAATGACACTGCCGCGCCGCCAAACCTCGGCAATCTCGTCCAGATTAAAATCATATTGATAGCGCTCAGGATCCCGCAATGGCGTGGTCTCGGCATCTTTGGTACGCTGAAGCTTGCCAATGTTGGCGGCTTTCAGGATGCCCATTCCTTCGGCATAGGCCGCCATGAGACCATACTCGATGCCATTGTGGACCATCTTTACGAAGTGCCCTGCCCCACTCGGGCCGCAATGCAGATAACCCAACTCCGCAGTTCCTTCGCTCAGCTCGCGTCCGCGGGTACGCGGAATGCTGCCCGCTCCCGGCGCTAGTGTTCTGAAGATAGGATCAAGGTGCTCGACCACATCTGGCTCGCCGCCGATCATCATGCAATAGCCGCGTTCCAAACCCCAGACGCCGCCGCTGGTTCCGACGTCTACATAGTGGATGCCTTTGGCGGCGAGTTCGTGTGCCCGGCGGATATCGTCCGCGTAGTAGGAATTGCCGCCATCAATGATAATATCGCCGGCTTCCAGATACGGCAGGAGATCGGCAATGGCCTGGTTGGTCACCGCCGCCGGCACCATTACCCAAATTGCTCGTGGCTTTTCCAGCTTTGATATCAGGTCTTGCAGCGAACTGCAACCTACTGCCTGCTCCTGAACCATTGCGATGACGGCAGGCTGCGACTGGTCATATACCACGCACTGATGACCATCTCTCAACAGGCGGCGTACCATATTGGCACCCATCCGGCCCAATCCGATCATACCGAGTTGCATCGTCGTTTGTCTGTTCATTAGCGTTTCTCCTAAATTTGTGTAGAAACCGCTGCCAGTTGCATAAATTATTTACATGTGCTTCCTATGCATTTCATCCGCTTTTTCCGCAGGATAACGGTAATAAAAGGCTCTCAACACATGAACCGCGACCATTCCTGCCTGGTCTTATTTCCGCCTCAATGACTAGCTCTCGTGCAGAAAGGGTCATATCTGCGTTTTAATAAATACCCGTTCTCATTTTTTCAGAATATTAACGTTATCCATGGGACACATACGCATTGTGTGACCATTGAAATTTATCGATTTGATTGGACATTATTCTTCAGGATAGGTGCGCTTTAAGAATGCCGAGTGTAAAAAAAACACCTCGCCAAACTTTATAAATATTAAGGAAGTGATGTTTGAAAGCCGAAGGCTTATGATGCCAACTGCCTTTACTGCAAGGCTTTGTTATTTTTTTGAGTTGCCTGTCAATCTTGAGTAGGACGGGTTTGCTTCCATTTCCGGGCCGGTTTAGGATTGATGTGATACTGCTCTAATAGACAGGCGCTTTTTGAGGACCGCGATAATACTTGGTCAAAGTCGGACTTTTGACAGGCGTTTGAAGCGGCTCTTGCCGTGCGGCTACAGCCTCTTCCTCTGGCAAAAGTGGTTTTCTTTCATAGATCGACACCGGATCGCCGTCCAGCTTGGTCAGGGCTTCGTTCAGCGTTTGTCGATCAAAATCGGGTATTTGGCCGTTATTGGCTTTCTGGATAAGGCTCAGCGCCAGCTCAAAACGCTGATCCCGCGTCATTTCCTCGCCTTCCAAATCAGGGTGCGCCTCTATGTAAAGCTTATTATCCAGCCACCCCACCTTGACAGGCTGCTTGACGATGAAAACCGGCGTCCCTACCGGCACCATGTTATAGAGCTGCTCTATATCTTCAGGATAGGTGCGCACACAACCGTGCGTAATCTGCATGCCTATGCCGTAGATCTTGTCGATATCGGTGCCATGAATGCGGTATTCGCCGGGTAGCGCCAGATGCAGTGAATATAATCCCAGTGGATTATGCGGACCTGGCGGTACGACCGCCGGCAGAGGATCACCGTTGGCTGCATGCTCGCGTCGGATTGATTCAGGCGGATACCAAGATGGATTTTTAACCTTCTGTGAAACTTTAGTTTCGCCCAGCGGCGTTTTCCAGTCCTGCCTGCCAACACCATGCGCATAAGACATCACCTGTCGGGGTACGCCTTTTACTTCCGGCGGATAATAATACATACGATATTCGGAGATATTCAGCGTAATGCCTTTGTGCGGTGTATCAGGCAGAACGCGTCTGTTGGCGATACGGATAATCTCATCCTTTTTGACATGCCAGCGATCCACATCCGGATTCAGGCGCACTATTTCAGTTTGCCCCAGATTAAACCGCCTGGCCACATCCAGCAAGGTCTCTTCTTGCTCTGCCTTGACTAAAGGCACACCATCAGAATATTCGGTGATGACAGTGTCATTGGGATTTTCCGGCCAGTTATAAGTCGTGGCATTGGCTTTGCCACTGATGGCTGATATTACAATCGGCAAGGCAAATAACATACGTAATTTCATAATATAATAATTTTCTCAATCACAAAGCCAAGTATAACATCACTTTTTCAATTCTAGGCTTAACGCATAAGCAGGTAGGAATAATAGTCGAATTCAATCCCATGGCTTGTATCGACTACATAACCAATATAATCTTCTTAAATCCAAACTAATGCTTGAAACTGCCAGCCCAAGTGCAGAGTTTTTTACAATATAAGTGCCTGCATTTTTAAGTTGAAGACAATGGGCTGCCGCCATACTTCCCGCTTTGAAACAGTGTCAGCTCCCATCGTTGCGCTAATTCATCATGCCGCAGGATGTAAATATCGTTTTGGCCTCCGCGCACTTTAAAATAACGGTACTCAGGAGCCAGCCAACGGTCGATTATTTCTTCAATTTCGATGGATTTATCACCCATAAAAAAACGTCGCGGCGTTTCCTCTCCCTTGTAACCGGCATAACACTCCACATGAACTGTTAATGGGCCCGTACTCATGGAATTTTCAACCTATGTCGATGCACTACGACCTTATGACAATTCTTTCTATTGTTTTGCGATGGAAGAACGGTAAATTTCCCAACTATTTTAAGCAATACATTCCTTCAACCTGAACTAAAGCTGAGACGCGCCTCAGGCAAGGAATGATTAACCAGCGCATGTATTATTTGGCATTCGCCGTCAACAAAAGATTGATCTGCTCGAGATCATCTATGGTCAGCGTGCTCGCGGCCTGCTTTAACCGGATGCTGTTGATCAGGTAGTCATAGCGGCTGCGCGCGTAATCCCGTTTCACCCGGTATAAATTCCGCTGCTCGCTCAAGACCTCCACCATAGTGCGGGTGCCGACTTCATGGCCGGCTTCCGTCGCTTCCAGCGCGCTTTCGGCCGAAACGACCGTGGTTTTCAACGCCTCGACCTGGCCGATGCTGGACATGACGCCCCGGAACGCATCCTTGACCTGCCGTTTGACTGCGCGCTTGGCGGCAATCAGCCGCTCTTTGGCGGCTTCATAGTCATAGTTGGCCTGACGGGTGCGCGAGTTGACCGCGCCGCCTTCGAACAACGGCACATTTAATTGCACGCCGACACTTTGCGTATCGCCGCGGAAGCCGAAGCTGCTGTTCACATCCGAAACGCCGTAAGAAGCGACCAGATCCAGCTGCGGCAGGTGGCCGCTGCGCTGCAGGTCCACCGATTTACGAAAGACTTCTGCCTCGTTCAAGGCCGAAATGATGCTGAAGTTGTTCATTTCCGCTGAATCGCTCCATTTCGCGATATCGGCCGGTTCGGGCTTGGCCAGGGGCAACTTTTCGCCGAGCGGGTTCAGCTGGGCCTCCGTATCGCCGACGATTTCCCTTAACGCTTCCTTCTGATTATCCAGATTGTTGCTGGCTTCGATTTCTGCGGCGCTGGCCTGATCGAAGGCCGCCTGCGCTTCATGCACATCGGTAACGGCCACCAGGCCGACTTCGAACCGCTGCTTAGCCTGTTCCAGCTGCCGGCCGATAGCGTCTTTTTCCGCCACGGTGAAATCCAGGTTATCCTGGGCCGATAAGACATTAAAATAAGCCTCGCTGATCTTGACCATCAGATTCTGCAGCTCCGCCTGATAGGAAGCTTCCGCCTGGGCAATCTGATTGTCGGACTGGCTGAGCTGTATCCAGTGCTCCCAGTGAAACAAAGGCTGGGCCAGATTCAGGTCAAAACGATGGTCCCAGTATTCCTGGTTGACTTGAGCGCCCTGGAAAGTAAAGCCGCTTTTCTTGGCTTTTCTATTATGCAGCCAATCTCTGCTGCTGGTCCCCGTGGCGGAAAGATTGGGCAGAAAACGGGCAATGCTTTGGTCCCTTAATTCACCTGTCGAGAGCTGGTTAGCCAGGGCTTCCTTTAGAACGGGGTCATTTTGCAGGCCCAGTTCGTAGGTTTCCATCAGATTTTGGGCTTGTAACGGCGAAGCGCTGGCTAAAACAATCATTAAACCTAAGGCTTTTTTTGATAAGGAGCGTCTTGTCATATCTTCTTGTTATAAATTTAGACAGGATTGTTTATTTCCGGTCCTGCCGACTGTATGTCAGGCGTCTGGAATTTGCTTGAAGTCCGGCCAGAATGGATATTGATCTGCTCTGATGACAATGGCCCGGCAGGTATTCCGGTCTTCTTCCTTGCCCCCTACTCATCAACACTATCCTTTCTTAATCAAACCGTAAAATGGTCGCTAATAATACCAGATTTCCCTGTTCATATTTTGCTTTATCCATCACAGTGCACAGGTTTTTGCGAGACTGTCTGGGCATGACTGTTATCTGGATATTCGGTATAGCAGGAATCGCCCGAGTTACTTGCCTTTCTGCCCATCGGCGGCGTGCAATGCGAGTACCGCATCTGCGAACAGAATGTGGATACCCTACTGCGCTTCGGGATTTGTGAAACTGGCCGGCATCTATAACTCTAGCTTGAGTTATAATGCTCCGAACCCAATGACTCAGCCATAGAGCCACCGTGTAACTCTTACCTGCGGAGATTATCTGTCATGACGACACCCAGATTCCTTTCCTTCAATTTATCGAAACAGCGCGGCATCGGCCGTGGCGCCTTACTAACAGCCGTTTTTGCCGTGCTGGTCATTTCGACCGGCCTGGTGTACCTGCGGGCTGCGCCCAAGCCCACGGAAGCCGGCCAAACGCAGCCGGTGGCGGCATTATCAGTGACCCGGGCCGCGCCGCAATGGCGGCAGTGGTCGGCGACGATCGAAGCGGCAGGCACCATTGCGCCTTGGCAGGAGGCCGTCATCGGCGCCCAGCTGTCGGGCGTGCGCTTGACAGAGGTGCGGGCCAATGTCGGCGATGTGGTCAAACGCGGCCAGCTGCTGGCGCGCTTCGATGATGACATGCTGATCGCCGATATGGCCCAGCTCAAGGCCAATCTGGCCCAGGCTCAGGCCACGGCGGCGCAGGCCGAAACCAACAAGCAGCGGGTGCTAAAGCTGGTGAACAACGCCGGCAGCCTGAGCCAGCAGGAGATCCTGCGTTATGAAACCGAAGCGGAAACGTCCCGCACCCAGGTCGAAGCGGTCAAGGCCCAGCTGGCGGCCAAACAGCTGCAATTAAAATACACCCAGGTATTGGCGCCGGACGACGGTGTGATCAGCGCCCGTCAGGCGACGCTAGGCACGGTGGCGGCCAGCGGCCAGGAACTGTTCAGGCTGATACGCCAGAACCGCCTGGAATGGCGCGGCGAACTGACGGCCGCGCAGATGGCGCAAATCCGGCCCGGCCTGCACATCAATCTTAGCCTGCCGGACGGCAACCGTGCCGAAGCCGCTTTACGGCAACTGGCCCCTACCCTGGACCCTCAATCCCGCCTGGGCATCGTCTATGCCGACCTGGCGCCGGGAAGCAAGGCGCGATCCGGCATGTATGCCGCCGGCCAGGTGCTGCTGACCGAGAGCCCGGCGCTGACCGTGCCGGCCGCCAGCGTGGTGATCCGCGACGGCCGCAGTTATGTGCTGAAACTGCAAAACGACAATCCCGTCACGCCGGTCGGCTTGCAGCCGGTCGACACCGGCCGCCGGCAAGGCACCGAGATCGAGATCGTACAAGGCCTGCATGAAGCCGACCGCGTCGTGGTTGAAGGCGCAGGCTTTCTGAACGACGGCGATCTGGTGCAGATCGTCCAGGAACAGAACAAGCTCGCCGGCAATGAGGTTAAACGATGAATCTGGCAACCTGGTCCATACGCAACCCGATACCGGCCATCTTGTTGTTCATACTGCTGACGCTGGCCGGATTGCGCGGTTTTCAACAGCTGCCTATTCAAAGCCTGCCGGACCTTGACCTGCCCGGCATCAGCATCAAGCTCAGCCAGCCCGGCGCGGCGCCGGCGCAGCTGGAAACCGAAGTAGCACGCAAGGTCGAAGACTCCATCGCTACCCTATCGGGCATCAAGCACATACGCACTTCGATCACCGACGGCCTGGTGCAAATCACTGCCGAATTCGAGCTGGAGAAGAAACTGTCGGATGCCTTGATCGAAACCAAGGATGCCGTCGACCAGGTGCGTTCGGACTTGCCGACCAGCGTGCAGCAGCCCAGCATTAGCGCCATCAACGTCGGCGGCGCGCCGACGCTGACCTATGCGATTGCCTCTTCGCGACTGGACGAGGAGGCCTTGTCCTGGTTTATCGACGATACCGTTAACAAAACCCTGTCCAGTGTGCGCGGCGTCGGCCGCTTCGAGCGTCTGGGCGGCGTGCAGCGCGAGGTCCAGGTGGAAGTCGATCCGGTGCGCATGGCAGCGCTGGGCGTGACGGCCACCGATGTGTCCCGGGCGCTGAAACAGGTGCAGCAGGAGTCTTCCGGCGGACGCGGCAATCTCGGTCTGGCCGAACAATCGTTCCGGACCTTGGCAACGGTACGCCAAGCCTCGGAATTGGCAGCCTTGCCGATAACGCTGGGCAACGGGCGCGACGTGCGCCTGGATCAGATCGCCACGGTCAGGGATACGGTGGCCGAGCGTACCCAGTTAGCCATGCTGGACGGCAAGCCGGTGATAGGCTTCAATATTTACCGCGCCAAAGGCCATGATGAAAGCCGCATCGCCGAAGGCGTGCAACAAGCATTGCAACGTTTGCAGCAGGCCGATCCGACCATCAGCGTGACCTTGATTTCCGGTTCGGTGGCTTATGCGCTGGAACAATATCAGGGTTCGATGACGATGCTGTACGAAGGCTCGGTGCTGGCGGTGCTGGTGGTGTGGTGGTTCCTGCGCGACTGGCGGGCGACGCTGGTGTCTGCTTCGGCCCTGCCATTATCGATACTGCCGACCTTTGCGGCAATGTATTGGCTGGATTTTTCCCTGAACATGCTGACCTTGCTGTCACTGGCTATTGTGGTCGGCATCCTGGTAGACGATGCCATCGTCGAGATCGAAAACATCGCCCGTCATGTGCAGATGGGCAAAACGGTACGCCAAGCCGCCGCCGAGGCGGTCAATGAAATCGCGCTGGCGGTGATTGCCACTACGCTGACCTTAGTGGCGGTATTCATGCCGACAGCATTGATGAGCGGCATTTCCGGGATGTTTTTCAAGCAATTCGGCTGGACGGCCGTGGTGGCGGTGCTGGCCTCGCTGCTGGTGGCGCGGTTGCTGACGCCGGTGCTGGCGGTATTTCTGCTCACTGATCGCCAGCATCCGGAGGCGGCAGACGGCGGGCTGATGCGGTTTTATCTGCAGACCGTGCGCTGGACGCTGGATCGGCGCAAGACCACCATGGCATTGGCGACGCTGTTCTTCATTGCCTCCTGTGCGTTGTTGCCGTTGATTCCGTCCAGCTTTGTGCCGGCTGCCGATCGCGACCATACGTTGGTACGTTTCGAATTGCCGCCGGGCAGTTCAATCACCGATGCCGGCCGGGTGGCCGAAGCCATGCGGGTGGCGCTGCAACCGATCCCCGGCATCAGCCATCTGTTCACGGCGATCGGCAGCAGCCGGCCGGGCAACGGTATGATCCGGGCCGGCGAAGTACGTGAAGGCTCGATGACGCTGACGTTGAACGAACGCGATCAAAGACCCTCGCAACTCGTCATCGAAAAGGCGGTGCGCCAAGCTTTGAAGAATGTTGCCGGCGCCCGTTTCACCATCGGCATCGGCGGGCCGGGCGAAAAAATGTCGCTGATTCTGTCCAGCGATAATGTCGCGGCGCTGAAAGCCAGCGCTCAGGCCTTGGAACGGGATCTGCGCAGCCTCGGCACCCTGAGCGGCATCACCAGCACCGCCAGTCTGGAACGACCGGAAATCGTGATTCGGCCTGACTGGCGGCGCGCCGCCGAACTGGGCGTCACTGCGGAGCTGATCGGCGAGACCGTGCGCATCGCCACCATCGGCGATTTCGACGCGCAGCTGGCCAAGCTCAACCTGGATAACCGGCAACTCGGGATTCGGGTGCGCATGGCCGATGCTGCCCGCCGGGACCTGCAGGTGCTGTCCAATCTGCGGATCAAGTCCGCCAGTGGTCTGATACCTTTGTCCAGCGTCGCCGAGTTATCGCTGGCCGGAGGCTCGGCGCAGGTGGATCGTTACGACCGCCGCCGTTTCGTCGTCATCAACGCCGATCTGGGCGGACTGTCATTAGGCAAGGCGCTGGCCGACGCCAAGGCGCTGCCGGCAGCGAAAAACCTGCCGGCCGGCGTCAAGCTGATTTCGACCGGCGATGCGGAAATCATGGAAGAGATGGCCAGCGGTTTCGGTTTCGCGATGCTGACGGGCCTGCTTTGCGTGTTCTGCGTGCTGGTGCTGCTGTTCAAGGATTTCTTCCAGCCGCTGACCATCCTGTCGGCGATTCCGCTGTCGATGGGCGGGGCATTTATCGCGCTGCTGCTCACTGGCGGCGAGATGAACATTTCATCGACGATAGGATTGATCATGCTGATGGGCATCGTCACCAAAAACTCGATTCTGCTGGTGGAATACGCGCTGTCAGCCAGGCGCGACCACGGTTTATCTCAGCATGAGGCCCTGCTGGATGCCTGCAGGAAGCGCGCCCGGCCCATCATCATGACCACCGTGGCGATGGTGGCCGGCATGTTGCCGATTGCCCTCGGTTTAGGCGCCGACGCCGGCTTCAGGCAGCCGATGGCGATCACGGTGATCGGGGGTCTACTCAGTTCCACACTGCTCAGCCTGCTGGTGGTACCGGTGGTGTTGACCTATGTCGATGGTTTGCAGCAGTTGCTCCGGCGCGGTAAACGGAATCAGTCGGCCGGTGACGGCAATGAGGAAAAATTGGCCGGCAGCAGCGCCACTTTATCTGTGCATTAAGCGCTGACATAGGCGTTCAATGGCAATTTGCGCGCGTCGCCTATGCGGTTACTTTCACTATTAACTAGCTAAATTATGAAAATCGGAATTCAAACTTGGGGATCAAACGGTGATGTGCGTCCACTTCTGGCATTAGCGGACGGCTTGCAAAAAGCCGGTCATCAAATTACTTTAGCCGCTACCAGTGTCGATAATCAAAGTTATCAGGGAATCTGTGACCAGTTGGGGATCGCCTATCGGCAAATACCTGAACGGATAGATTTCGATCTGGAGGACTTTAGCAAACGCTCCCTTCACATGAACTCTTTGCAATGGCTGCGGATCTTGTTCAACGAAGCGTTTTTTCCGTTTGAACAGGCCATTTATGAAGCAGCGCAAGCATTGGTTGCTGAAAACGACTATGTCATCGGCCGTCATATCCTTTATCCATTGAAATTGGCAGCGCTTCAACAGAGCAAGCCGTTTTTCAGCGTGAATTTCTGCCCTTCCGCCATACCCAGCGGGCGGTTTGCACCGACCGGCGCACCCAGTTTAGGTCGATATCTCAACCCGCTCTACTGGAAGCTGTTGGATGTGGCAGGAAATTGGGCTTTCAAACAACCATTGACGCGATTGTGGCGTTCGGTAGGACAAACGCCACCCGCTAATGTTCTCACTGAACTGTTAACATCGCAGCAGCTCAATCTGGTAGCGGCCGATCCGTTGTTTTGTATTGGCAGTGAAGAATGGCAACCTTTCAACCAAATCTGCGGGTTTCTCGAATTTACCGAAGATGCACAGCGTTGGGCATTGCCGGATAGCTTGCAGGCATTTCTGGATCAAGGACCTGCTCCCGTGTACATGACACTGGGTAGTTTTCAACAGTCAGTTCCGGAATGGAGTATGGATTTATTTTTGCAAGCCGCTGATCTGACGGGCTGCCGCGCGATTATTCAGACCAGTGATGATCGCTATCCATCAGATAGCCAGACAGGAAACATCTATTTCATCGGCAAACATCCGCATCAGCCGGTCTTCAAGCATTGTGCGGCAGTTGTACATCATGGCGGTGCCGGAACGACTCATGCCGCTACCCGCGCCGGTTGTCCGTCGGTAGCAATTCCGTTCATGGATGAACAGATGTTTTGGGGAAGGCGGCTTCATCAACTGGGATTGGCGGTTAAACCACTGCCGGCCCAAAAAGTGACGGCACAAGCCCTAGCCAATGCCATTAGCGCTACGTTATCGGCCACGGGTTATCGAAACCGTGCCCAACAAGCAAGCCAAACAATGCAAGTCAATGATGGTGTAGCTAAGGCAATTGAACTTCTGCAGCCCTATATTCGCTGAAAATCCTGGGGCCGGCATGTAAACGAACTTAAGCTCTTCAAGAGCCTGCAGGTCGTGCGGTCAAACTTATAGGTCCTCCTCGCGCTCCTGCTCTCATGCAATGGCGGCCCATCTCTGCTCTGCATCAAGATCAACCGTTGGCACGCAGTATCGTCTTGTTCTAGTCTCTGAGATTATCCCATTTGGGATTCTCCAGACCATTGCTCAAATTTCAAAGAATCCAATCGAAAGCCTGATAGCTCATACTTGAGCACTCCCGGTATTAACCGGGAGTTTATCATGGCTAATTATCAATCGCCGATCTGACAGCTGTTAATCTGCCTCACCCAGATGTAGCGCATCGCGTAGTTTTCCAGACATATCTGACTGGAATTAGCCAGCAGTATATATTCTACTGGCTTGAATAGGAGGCGCTAGCACTCCATCCTATACAATTACGCAACTTCAGAGGCAAGCTCTTCGGGCTCAATGGTGTCCGATTTCTCCGACGCCATCCAACTTTGCAGGATAGCCGCCACTTTATGTGCGTTTTTCTGATCCAGCATGCTGAAATGATCGCCAGATACATGGACATGCACAAAAGGCCGTTTGGATAAACGTTTCCATTGTGCGACGGCACGCTCTAATACCAGCAACTCGATAGTGGCATCGAAGCGGCGCTCCTCAGCCTGAATAAACAGAATTTGCTGCACCGGAACGCCATCCAACTGATAGCTCATGCGGACTTGGGCCTTGGAGATGTTCATCAGGCCGCGTACCATGTTCAAGCCGGCGTTTTCACGCACGACACCCAGTTCAACCAGATGCGGCCTGATCAGCTTGAGCTGCTCTTCCTCGGCCAAACCTTCCAGCGCTTCGGCATCAATGGTGATTTCTCGGCCATAGACATAAGCCAGTGCTTTCAGGGACTGGACATTCAGCGCTGCATCGGTAGCGTCACTACCGGATGGTATGCCCGAATCCAACAAGGCGACAAACCCCACTTCGCGACCGGCCTCTTCCAGACGTTTCGCCATCTCAAACGCTACACAGCCACCGAACGAGTGACCTACCAGATAATAGGGCCCTATGGGCTGGATTTCCAGCATCAGATCGAGGTAATAGGCAGCCATCGCCTCAATGGTGGTATGAGGCTCACTGCAACCGTCCAAGCCATATGGCTGAAAGGCGTAGACTGGACGCTCTCGCCCCAAAGCCACAGCCAGGTGATAAAGAGAGTGGCATTGTCCGCCTACGCCAGGCACACAAAACACCGGTGAACCGGAGCCGCCTGCGTATAATTTTACCACTGGTTCCCATATTTCTTCCGTAGGATCGTCCGAGACCAAGCGCGCCAGTTGCTCGATGGTCGGTGCTTTGAACAACGACACCAGAGGCAATTGCTTGCCAAGCTCGGCTTCAATTTTCGCTATCATTTGTACCGCTTGCAGCGAGTGTCCGCCCAATTCGAAAAAATTGTCGTCGATGCTCAAATCATCCTGTCCGAATATGGATTGCCAAATCTGGGTGATTTGCAGCTCATGCTGATTGCGCGGCGCGATGGCTACCCTGTCTTGCCTCAAGCCGATATCCACTGGCAGCGCCTTGCGATCCAATTTACCGTTAGGACTCAAAGGAAACGTCTCCAGCCAGACGAAGACTGCTGGCACCATATAGTCGGGCAGTCGCTCGCCCAGATAACTGCGCAAGGACATCGCCGCCAATGTAGTCTCGGCACTGTAATAGGCGATCAGCCTTGGATCACCTGTAGGGCTTTCCCGGGTCACCACTGCCGCTTCGCGCACATCCGGATGGCTGGCCAGTTGCGCCTCGATCTCGCCCAGTTCGATGCGGAAACCGCGGATCTTGACCTGGAAGTCGTTGCGCCCCAGGTATTCGAGCGTACCGTCCGCTTGCCAGCGCCCCAGATCGCCGGTACGGTACAGCCGGGCACCTGGCTTTCCGAACGGGTCCGGTACAAACCGCTCAGCGGTCAGATCGGGGCGATCCAAGTAGCCCCGTCCCACTTGCACGCCACCGATGAAAATTTCCCCCTCCACACCGGTTGGAGTCGGTTCGCCCCGCTCGTCCAAAATGTAAATTTGCGTGTTGGCAATCGGCCGTCCAAGCGGAATGCTCGTGCCCGAAAAATCCGGAGTGTACGCCCAAGCAGTAACGTCCACCGCCGCTTCGGTTGGCCCGTAAAGATTGTGCAAACCGGCATGCGGCAATCGCTCGTGGAATCGTCGCGCAAAAGGTTCCGGCAAGGCCTCGCCACTGCACATCACGCGCACCAGACTGGAGCAGGTGGACGCCTCAGAATGCTCGAGAAACACTTGCAGCATCGACGGCACAAAGTGCAATGTTGTGATGTTGTTTTGCCGAATGACATCTACGAGATAAGAGGGGTCTTTGTGCCCGCCCGGGCGCGCCATGACCAGTCGAGCGCCAGTGAGCAAAGGCCAGAAGAACTCCCAGACTGAGACATCGAAACTGAATGGGGTCTTCTGCAATACCGTATCCTGAGCTGTCAGCTTATAGGTATTTTGTTTCCAAATGAGTCTGTTCACCACTCCTCGGTGCTCATTCATGGCCCCCTTGGGCTGCCCGGTGGAGCCCGAGGTGTAGATGACATAGGCTAAATGTCGAGGAGTCAGGCCAACTGCCGAAGGATCAGTATTTTCCACGGACTGATGCGCCCACTGCCCCGCCTCGGCGAGATCAACCACCGGCACTTCCGGAGCGGCGGCGAGAAAATTTGCGGCTAAATTGCCCAAGGTCAGTAGCGCCTGCGGTGCACTATCAGTGAGCATATAGGCCAATCTATCTTCCGGATACGAAGGATCCAGCGGCACATAGGCTCCGCCGGCCTTGAGTACCGCCAACAATCCTACCACCATTTCAAAGCTGCGTTCCAGGCAGATTGCCACGCGTGCCTCCGGCTTTACACCCAAACTGCGCAGGTGGTGGGCCAGCCGGTTGGCACGGTTGTTCAGCTCGGCATAGGTCAGCTGCTGGTCTTCGAACACCACCGCCACCGCATCCGGCGTATTGCGCACTTGCGCCTCGAACAGTTCGTGGATGCAGCAATACTGCGGATAATCGGCTTTTGTAGCGTTCCAGCCAATTAGCAAGCGTTGACGCTCCGCTGGAGTCAGGATGTCGATATGACTGATGGGCTGATCTGCATCGCAAATCATGCTCTCGATAAATTTTACTAAACGCTCCTGATGCTCGGCTAATTCTTCAATGCAATAAAGAGCGGAGTTGGCGTCAAAATCGATACAGAGGCCCTGGTCATCGCCACGGTCATACACAAAGACAGCGAGGTTTTCGGCCGAAGCGTTCGAGAGGTTGTGCGGGGTGACCGGATAGCCTGCCAAGCGCAGATCGTAGTCGAAGGGCTCGATGTTGACGACCGTTGAAAACAGATGTTGGCTTTGAGCCACCATCAAATGCAAGTCGCGCCGCAAGTCCTCATAACGGTAGGACTGGTGGCGCAAAACTTGGCGGACTTCCTTGCTGACTTGACCGAGCAGTTCAGCCACACTCAGGTTCGGCGTCATCGCCAGCCGCAGCGGCAGCACATTCGCCATCATACCGGGCACCCGCCGCACACGAGAATTGGCGCGCCCTGTGACCGTCATGCCGACCACCAGATCCTCCATGCCGGTTATCCGGTACAAATAAGCTGCGATGCTGGCAATCATGAGCTGAGGCAGGCTAACGCCGGACGCGCGCGCAAACCTGCGCAGTAAGCTCGCGCTATCGGCTGAGAGATGAATCGTCTGGCGGAGCGGACTGCCAACATTCGGCGAGTGCCGGGTTGCAAGGCTGACAGGTTTCGGCCGGTCGGCAAAACGCTGCATCCAATATTCGCGGTCGCGTGTGAAGCGCGTCGAATTGCGATAAGCTTTTTCTTCTTCGAACAAAATATTCAAAGAACCAAACGCATCGTCATCAGATGCGGGGCGCTTTTCGACCAAAGCGTTATAGAGGCTGGCGACGCGACGAGTCATGAGGCCACCGCTATAGCCATCCAGGATGATATGGTGGCAGCAGTGATACCAGATGAAGTGTTCGGGTGTCAGCTTGAACAAGGCTGACACCCAGAGAGGGCCAACCAATAGGTCGACCGGTTTGGCGCATTCGGCCTTCATCCAACGCCATGCTGCTTCTCGCGGGTCAGATTCGGCGCTGACATCGAAAAACGGGATTTGTCCGTCAAAAGTGGGGGCGATAGTCAATTTCGGCCCATCTTGCGTTTCGATCAGACGTAGCCGCACCGATTCAGCCTCCATGGCCGTCTGTCGCAACGCGGTCTCGAACAACACGGGATCGATCGGGCCATGGATTTCTATAGCTTCGGCAATATTAAATGTCGAGTCCGGCGAAATTAGCTTTTGCATGAACCACATGCCGGACTGTGCGGTTGACAACGGGAATGTCAGCCCGCTATAAGCTTTGCTATCCGTTGAGGGTTGTTCTTGGTCTTTCGGACGTTGAGTTTCATACATAATTTTTCTTTTTACTTGTGATTCAGTGAGTCTTTCGCCAATAGGCAGTTATTTTATGGTGCACAATGAAGGTAATCATTCTTCATTATCCAGTATCTTCATCATGTAAAAGATGTTGCGATTCTGGTTGCCTTCGCGACAGCGTGATTGTAGCGCTCGACAACATGTCACTCATAATTGAAACTTAAAATAAATCGTAGTCCTGTGCTCCATCTTGACGGTATCGGACAGCCGATAGCGGCATGTGCAAGGCCATCCTGTGAACCTGCGGTTCGAGGTACCGGGCGATCATAGCCAATAACGGCATTGTCTGGGCATGAAGGAAGAAATGGTCGCCAGGAAACAAATGGAGTGAAAACTGTCCTCGCGTCTCTTCACGCCATGATTCGAGTTGCTCGCAGCTAACGCGAGAATCCTGCAGACCTCCGAATGCCACGATAGGACACGTCAGCGGCTCGCTCCGCATGCACCGGTAAGTTTCCCAGAGCGAGAAGTCGGCACGCAGGGTCGGCAGCATTATTGACATCAGTTCACGATTGTTTAGTACATCTTCGGGAGTGCCGCCAATCCGCTTAATTTCGGTCAAGAATTCATCCTCAGGCAAGTCGTGGAGTGTCCTTTTCGGTACGTCTCGTCTAGGGGTGCGACAGCCCGATACAAAAAGGTAAAAGGGCATCATCCGGTGCGCCGTCCGCAGCTCGTGGGCCAGTTCGAAAGCCAACAGACCGCCGAGGCTGTGTCCGAAAAAAGCAAAGGGTATATCGAGGCACGGCGCTATCGCCGTTGCAAGTTCGCGCGCCAACGGCGCCAATTGCGTGAACGCTTTCTCATGAAAGCGGATTCCCCGTCCTGGCAAGTTTACCGGACAGACCTCCACCAAATCAGAAAAATATTCTGGCCACGCACTGAATAAAGAAGAATTCCCCCCGGCATAAGGGAAACAGAAAAGCCGGATCTTTGCCGTCGACTTGCGGTTTGCAGACGGAAACCAGACGGAGGACTCCCAATCGTGCCCAGACATGCGCTAGCCTCTTCTCAGCGTTGTCCTGACGCTCTGGCTGCCATCGCTGGCTTTCCGGCAACATCCATCTGACTGCGGAGACTGAGAGGCCGCATATCGGTCCATATTTCCTTGATATAGGTTAGGCAGGCTTCTTTGTTTCCGGACTTGCCGACCGCCTGCCAACCGTCCGGAATCTCTTTGAAGTCCGACCAGATTGAATATTGATTCTCTTTGTTGACAACGACCTGATAAGTCATCCGGTCTTCTTCCTTGCTCCAACTCATCGATTCTCTCCTTTCTTAAAAAAATCTTAAGGGGTGACGATTATAATACAGATTTCCCTGTTCATGTTTTGTTATATCCATCACAATGTGATGGAGTCCACAATCCCTCCCTTTACGATCCATCTGGCGTTTGACTATCCGATATAGCGTCACATGCATGATTGCCTGCCGGAGATTACTCACCAATGTCCGACAAAACTTACATAAGCCCTGCCAGGACCGCATCATGCAATAGCCCAACCCAGTCCGAGACAGGATCAATTTCTGTAATCACACACCAGCTCGCATACCCGATCTTTTAACCTTAAAAAAAATAAGGTATATTCTTATGATACTCTTCTGGTTCTGAATTTCCCAGCTCAGATTTTGCTTTGTCCAGCAAAAATGAAGAGAATCAAAAATGATACAACGGGCGTTCGGGAACTCTGCCCGGTATAGAACCGCATGCATGATGCTTGTCGGAGAACACCTCACCAATGTCCAGCAAGACTTACATAAGCCCTAACTCGGCACATCATGCATCAATCCTGCAAAAGCTTAACTCGATTTATCGACCATAACTCCAGCTCGGCGCCATGCTTGACATTTAATTATAAAAATCAATTATTAAATTCTGATGACGTTTATCACCACTAAATCAAAGCCGAGATAAAATAGTACTTCCGGCCAAGCTTCTTGCTATTGAGGATGATTCGAAGTTAGAGTAAATACCGCATTAGTAAAATCACCAGCTCAATCTCGACTACAGTGTTAATCAATCTAACCTTAAATTTCCATAAAACGAATCTGAAAAAACAGTTAAATCTGAAGAACTCATCAAGAAATAATCAAGCGCTGATATAAGGTCCTTGTTCTTCCTGATACCTGAATTGAGATTGCGCCTGTTCAGGCTGTTTTATAAAGAACAGAAACGCTCTGGCCCATGATCGGCTAGTTAATGGATCTTTTTCAGGCCGGTGAATGCCTGAACTTCTTTTCTGGCTAAAAATAAATGCTTTAATGGTTAATCTTTTTAACCGTTACACTGCCCCGCATCGCGTACTGTCGCCGTCAAACAGGCATTGAAAATGCTTATTCCAAGATTCTTTTTGTTTTTTCTGATGAATTAAGTGTGTTTTGCAAGGTCTCGGTTCTGTCCTTATCGAGTGAAATATCAATTACAAAGTAATGGCGAGGCATTAGCATGAGATATTCAAAAACTGTCGTGGCAGGGCTATGGTCTTGTATGACAACAACTTATGCGCAACCGACACTGGAAGCCGCTGCGGAGGCTACAGATGGGGTCATTATGGTCAATATGGACGAAAGAAAAAGAGCCATGACGACTGCCGATGCGCAGGCCATTATATCCTATTGGACGTCAGCAAAAATGTCCAAGACCAAGCCTGCGCAAATGCCTAAAGTCGTTATCAAGTCGGATTCATTGCTTTTCTCCTCGGCCAGCCAGGAAAGTGATGAGCAAGCCCTTCCTGGATACTCTCCCGGCTGTCCGCCTAAAGCTAAAAATTGCGATACCGCGCCACGTACCGTGTCATCTGAATCCTTACTGTCTTCCGAGAGCGTGGCTCATGGTGATCTGATCCAACCGATGCATGGCAGTAGCCCCGTTAACCCTAAAGACGGCCCCTATGGTCCGTTTCAGCGGTGGAGAGAGGCCGAACCCATTATAGCCTATCCCAAATCGACTATTGGAATACTGTTTTACACTCTCAATGGAAGGGATGCCTCTTGCTCCGCTTCCGTAATTAATAGAAGCACATTGATTACTGCGGGCCACTGCAGTTCGGATGGAAAAGGACATTTGGCTACGAACCAGCTGTTTTGCCCAAGCTATGCCAACGGCGCACATCCGGCAAGAGGCTGTTGGGCAATAATCGCAAGAGTTGTACCGAGCCGCTGGCATACCTCAGGCGACGCGGATTACGATTATTCTTGCTTAATAACTGCAGCCACGGGAACGAAAATAGCGGATAAAATTGGCAATATCACGGGATGGTTGGCTCATGCCTGGAACTTTCCCCCTAACCAAGCCGAACGCACGTTCGGATATCCGGGTATCCCTCCGTTCAGGGGAAGAACTTTACAGACAACAGCATCGACTGAGTGGTATACCTATGATTCGACGAGTGGCGGACAGATTTCCAAAATAATCGGCAGCGATTTAACAGGCGGATCAAGCGGAGGGCCTTGGATTTTAGGGTGGACAGGCGGACTCGGTGAAACGCCTGATACCGATGCATCGAGTACAACGGACCCTCTAAGTAATGCAGTCAATGGGGTGAATAGCCACAGCCGCTGTCTGGTTAATTGCAACACGCCCCCTACCACTACAAGTGGACTATTTTGGCAGGAGATGAGCTCGCCTCCGTTTAGAAACACTACATCTGATAATGACGAATCCGAAGACATCATAGCCGCATGTTTTGCGCATTCCAACAACGACCCTTAAAGCAAATTGGCATCATTAGCTTTAGCCGAAGCCTTTAAGGCAATGGATTCAAGCAACTTAAGCCTTGGTTCATAAAGCTGGAGGTTATATCATGCATTATTCAAAATGGAAGCTTGTGCTGGGTTTATGGCTAATTTCGATGACAAGCTGCGGACAAACGCAAACCGATACGGACCAACGCAGGGTGACAGAAACCGACAAAACGAAGACAAGGGATGAGTCAAAAGCTATCGAATCTTACTGGACAAAAGAAAAAATGGAGAAGGCCAAACCTATGCCGACGCCAAAGCGGATTATCGACCCGAACGCTCCCGAAACGTCTCCTCCCGATGCTCAACCTGATAGAAAAGGCATGCCTAGCGATGAACCGGAAGAACGATAGGAAAATAAGGCCGTGCTTTTGTTAGGAGTGCGCGGTTGTCAGCTGTTTCAGATGTAAAAATCTGAAACAGTTGGCTCAGTTTTCCCTTCTATAGCGCCTTATTCCAATATAAATCAGGTTGTTGCGAAAATTTAAAGTTTTGCGTCTTTTCACGCTCTCGGTTCTTTATTGACATCGGCTTTAACAAATCCATACCGGTTTTGAAAAGCGCACCGTTGACCAATAAGCATGGCGATATTTATAAATTGCCTATTTTTATGGATACGTGTAGCTGGATAAAAATAGGCCAATTACTACTCTTATTAGTCATTCAGATGTGTATTTTGAATTAACGCGGGATAGAAGCAGGGACATACCCGTAACAAACAAAGGTATTAATATTGTTACCGGTTGAAGTCTGAATGAGCTTTGCTTTTAATTTACAAATTATAGAGAGGCTTGTCGGTTCTGATTAATGTAATTCTGAAATCCGGTCATGAAGCTGGCCGATTTTTTAACCGGCTTTACTATCTTTTCTGGAGATTTCCATGTTTCACAGGCAACTATTGTTACTACTGATACCCTTCTTCAGCTTTATCACCCTGCCCCCTGTTGCGCTCGCCGCCGAGGACACAGCCCAGGCCCAGCAGATCATTGAGGACAGCTCGGAACAAATAAAACAGACATTAAAACAACCGGCCTATCAAAACGACTTTAATAAGTCAGTCCAATTTGTCGACGGGATCGTGGCCAAATTCGCCGATATGACCAGAGTATCGCAACTGGTATTAGGCAAAAATATACACAAAGCTACCCCTGAACAAAGACGGCGCTTCATAAAGGAATTTCAAACCTTGCTGGTGCGCACTTACACCAGGGCATTTTTGGACTATAAAGACTGGACCATTACCTACAACCCTTATAACGATGACAAAGACGACGGCAGGACCCTTGTAAAGACCGTGGTCCATCAACCTGGGCAGCAGCCTGTTGATGTCAACTATCGCATGCTGCTGAATAAACAAGGCGAATGGAAAGTCTATGACATCATCATTGCAGGCGTCAGCCTGGTAACTAATTATCGTACTTCTTTTAACCAGGAAATTGCGCAATCAGGCTCGATTGACAGTGTCATCCAAATGCTGATTGATAAAAACAGTAAAGCTGTAACCAGAAACAAGAGTTAAGAACACTGAATATACAATCAGAATCAAAAATCCAGGCACGGCATATTGCCCATACAGTTTTGGAAATGGCTGCGGATCGGCGCGCATTTTCTCACTTTACGACTGCCGATTTTTACCGGGCTGATCACAAACTAAGTGGCCTTCAACATCAACAATGGTTTCCCAAAATCCACCGCCTGCAGTTCTAGGCGGGACTTGAGCACACGTAATCCGCCAAATCAATCATTTGTCTTCTTGCAGCAGGCGGTGCGGCATCAGCCCCACGGCCCCATGATCAAAAATCTCAACAAGATAAGGCAGAATCAAGATGTCCTGATATGCGTGCCGGTCTCCCTTCCGGATTACGCTCCCCTGCTCCTGTCGACGAACTGTTCGGTTTCGTCATCCAACTGCCGGCTCGCGCGCCCCAAAGGCTGATGAATATAAAGAGATTTGGAAAGAGCCTTCGCATTGGTAAATTGCCTATCGCGAACCGGGGGCCGCATTTGATATTTGACCGGCATGCGGTGGTCTTCCAACTGAAGCGCAGGATTGAAGACTTTGTCGAACTTGAAGAGGTTGCTGACAAAATTAGTCTGGCCGCGTATTAAATGGCCGCCGATAATCTTGGTCACATCGCGTATGGCGGCCCAACCCAGGTGCTTGGTGAACATGACTCGTTGCGTTTCAACCAGCTCCGCATAAAACTCGTCAATCGGAAGGCGGGTCGGCAGCACCGCATGCTGGATATCGAACAGCCGGTAATCCTGGGTCGTGAGATTGCGTGATTCGGTCAGCCAGCTTTCTGTGCCCGGATAGGGGGTATTGACGCTGATATTGACGATCTCCGGGACTTCCTTGCACCATTCCCTGACGACATGGAAGCGTTCATGATCCCAGTCCGTATCGGCGATGATGTTGATGGCGACATTGATGCCTAAGGATCTCGCGAATTCCAGCGCCTCGAAATTGCGGCTCAAATCGATGCGTTTGCGGTATTTTTCCAGACCCTCTTCATCAATCGATTCGATGCCCAGAAACATATAACTCATGCCGAGCTCCTTCCAGAACTTGAAGACGTCCTTGTTGCGCAACAGCACATCACCGCGGGTTTCCAGATAATACTCCTTCTTGATGCCCTGCCTGGCCAGCGCCTCGCCGATCTCGAAACCCATCTTTTCCTGAATGAACGCCACGTCGTCGACAATAAAAACGCCCGGCTCGTGGATGCGCTGCATTTCTTCGACGACTTTTTCGGGGCTCAGCACGCGATAGCTGCGCCCGTAAAAAGTCCAGGCGCTACAGAACGAGCAATCCCACGGACAGCCTCTGGAAAATTCAATCGACGCGCACGGGTCCATGGTGCCCAGAAAGTATTTCTTGCGATAGTTGACTAGATCCCGCGCCGGCGACACATTATTCAAGTCGGCCATAAAAGTCGGTTGCCCTCCCTGCCCTTTCATGGTCACGACGCCCGGCACGCAATGAATATTTTCCCGGTCTTCCCTGATAGCCTGCAGCAATAACGGCAGCCCTGATTCGCCTTCGCCTTTCAGAATCGCATCGATCTTGCCCTCGCCGTGCTCCAGTATTTCTTCCGCCGTGAATGAGGCGCTATGGCCGCCGATAAAGACAAAATTGTGCCGCAACCGATCCTTAGCGGCTTTGGCCAGGTCGATCACTTCCGGCACATTGGCCAGATAATTCAACGAGAAGGCAATGATATCGGGTTGCCAGTCATCCAGCAGACGGTACAAAGCCTGATGCGACTCCACCTGCAAATCGATCAGGCGGACCTGATAACCGCTCCGGCGGGCCGTATCGGCGACCTGCTCCAAGCCGAGCGGTTCGAGGCGCAAAAACACTTTAGTGTACATAAGTGGGCTCGGATGGACGGCAAGAAACTTCATAATAACTCCTTAATTATTGATTCTCGTGACTCGCAACAATCCATGCCACCTTTAGCATAAATGCGCGCTTATGAAATAGGGTATCGGCTCAATATAAAAAAACCCACTATATCGGTCAAGTTTGATCGCCTGTCGGCAAAAGAATTGGACTATATAGACAATGAGGCTGATTTTCTTGCTTCCTGCAAAAACGGTTTTCTGTCGTTCCTCGCGCATAATGTGTCATGCGTGCTTGGAAATTATTCTGGATAAACAAAAAATCCGCTTGCAAATGCATGACAAATCCGTTCAATATCAGCAATTATCAACAAAATAGAAACAATCTATTAATAATACACCATATTGTAAACCATTAATTATCTGCGTATAGTGTGCTGCAACTAACGGCGAAATTTAATACTTAGCCTTTCAGGCAAATTTTTAAGCCGATGCTATACTTATTTTTGCTGGCTTATGAGAAATCATTCCAGCCTGCTTGTAACCGTTTTTGGCGAGTGTCCGAATATTTGGCGCGTAGCCATGAGATAGAGTCTGAAAAGCTCGTCTCCACCTGTTTCATATACCTCCTCGGATTATGGAAATTCAGAACCTTATGATTCTGTATTCTTTGTACCTCCCGTTGCCATTGGCTCCGGGAGGTTTTTTTTGTCCGCGAACAACTGTTTTCTACTCTATAGTGCAGAAGAAATGCCGCTCCGGCCGTTTCCTTTAGCTGTACCGGGCAGTCGAGCCAACCAGGCCTGTATTCTGTCTTCGGCTTGTTGCACTAATTCGGCGAAAGCCGTTACCGCGCCCGATGCATCAGGCGTTTGTGTCACCTGCTCCAAATGAAATTCATGAGCACCGAGCAGAACTTTATTATCAGGCGCATAAGCCTCCAGATAAAAACGCATCACGACACGGGCCCGGTCAGATGACTCGAACTGCTGTTCAAAGTCCAGCAGACGGATGTTCAGCAAATAATCCAGCGACTTTGTGTCGTCAACTAATTGCTGCTCAAGCAATTCCGGAGGCGCTGCGATCCAGCGGTCCAGGGCATAAAATCTTACCTGAGTCGGGGCCGCGTAGAGCAGCCGATAACGGATGCGGTTGTCCCATAACCATTTAGGTGCGGTGACCGTGACAGCCGGTTTAATCGATTGACCGCTTTCATTACGGGAATAAGGAGCGCCGAAATCGTGCAGTGCGGCTTGCTGCTGCTTGGAGGTAATGCTGCAACCGGTGCTGATTGCAATAGAGAGCAACAATAATACGCTTGAATAGTTCATTTCGGTTCCTTATAACCGGGTTCACCCGGACCGGGTTCGGGCTCAGCCGGACCCAACAGCAGGCTCTGTGGATTATTTTCGAGCATCGTGGCCACGCGTTTGACCTGGGTCGTGGTCGATTGCAGTTCAGACAACAGATCATTGATTTTCGGCAGCGTCGTTTGCAGTAGAAGATCGCCGGTCGTTTTGCCGGTGTCGGCAAGGTTCTCCGCTTTATTGCTCAGCTTCTGCACATTGTTAGTTAAATGCTGTAAATCTGCGGTCAAGGCATTGACATGCATCAACGTTTTCTGCGCATCGGCGCTCAACGCCGGGACGCCGGCCAGCGCTTTATCCACGCTTACCTGCAAGTCGGCAAGCTTGGCGGTCAGGGCATTGAAATTACTGAGAATATCGCCGATATGTTTTTCATTTTCGTCATTCAGCAATGAATTGAGACGCCCCATGATTTGCTCGGCCTTTGTAAGCAAGTCCTCGCCCTTAAGCATCAGCTTGTCGGTCAATGACGGCACTAGGGGAATGCGCGTCATGGGATTATTGCCGGGCGGCAGCACTTCCCGAATCTTGCCGTCGTCCTGCAATTCGATCTGGGTTAAGCCGGTGACGCCTTTTAACCGCAACGTGGCATAAACGCCTTTGGTCAGCGTAATGTCTTTGTCCACTTCAATCGGCACCAGAATCGTGCCGAAATCTTTCGGATCAAACAGGATCTTCCGCACTTTGCCTACGGCAATACCACGGAAAAATACCGTGGACTCGGGATTGAGGCCGGAAACGGATTGGCGCGTTGAAATCACATAAAGATCGCGTTCGCGCTCAAAATGGCCCATCCAGTAGATCACGATCGCCGTCGCCGTAATTAAAGCGACCAAAAACAGACCGGTCATCAATGCGTGATTATTTCTACCCATGCGTAGTCTCTTGATATTGAAATACCCGCTCAGCGCGCCTATTGTGGAAAAACTCTTCAACAAAAGGATGCTTGCTGCTCAGTACCTTGGCCAGCGGTCCGAATGCGGCCAGTTGATGATCGGCCAGCACCGCCACCAGCGTGCATAAATCCCTCAAGATATCCAGATCATGCGTCACCATGACGACCGTGAACCTGAGATCGCGATGCAGGCTTGATAACAGTTTGACAAAATCCTCACTGGAAATAGGGTCCAGGCCCGAGGTGGGCTCGTCCAGCAACAGCAACGGCGGCTCCACGATCAGCGCACGGGCAAGCGCGACTCGCTTGGTCATGCCGCCGGATAGATCGGCCGGCTTCAGCCAGGCATCCTTAGGCGACAACCCTACGTTTTCCAGTTTCATGAAAACCAGATGCCTGATCAATTCCTCATCACGGACGCCCAATTCACGCAGCGGGAAGGCAATATTATCGAAAACATCCAGCACGCTGAACAGCGCGCCTTTTTGGAACAGCACGCCGAAATTGTTGCGCAATCGCCGCTCGCTACTGGCACTGGCGCTCTTCATGGATTGCCCCATCACGAACACCTCCCCCTGCGTAGGCGTTTGCAGGCCTATGATCTCACGCAGCAAGACCGTCTTACCGGAGCCAGACGCGCCCACCAAGCCCATAATCTGGCCTTGCGGCAGGCAAAGATTGATATCCTTATGCACCAACTTCTCGCCGAAGCGGGTCCAGACGTGTTCGATCCGTATCGCGCATGAAGACGTATCTTTCGGAGACTCGATCATGGCATGCCTACCTTCATAAACAGGATCGCGAATACGGCATCGTTCATGATCACCACGGTAATCGCGGCCACTACGGAATTCGTCGTTTCGTAGCCGAGACTTTCGGTATTGGGCTGAATACGGAATCCGAAATGGCAGGCAATCAGCGCTATCATCAAACCGAACACGACGCTCTTGCCCAGCCCGATAAAGACATTAAGCAGCGGCACCACATCGGGCAACTTGAGAAAAAATTGCTGGTAACTGATATCCAGCGTATTCTGCGCCGAAACCATGCCGCCGACCAGCGCCATAGCGCTGGTCCAGACGCTCAGCAGCGGCATTGAAATCGTCAGCGCCGCCACTTTGGGCAGAATCAAACGCATGGAGTGGGAAATCCCCATTGCGGACAATGCATCGAGTTCTTCGGTGACACGCATGATGCCGATTTGCGCAGTCATGGCCGAGCCGGAACGGCCGGCGACCAGAATGGCCGCGAGCAATGGCCCCAGCTCGCGAATAACGCTCAGGCCCAGAATATCGATGATATAAATCTCGGCCCCGAAAAGCTTTAGCTGCAGCGCCGACAGATAACTGAGCACGATGCCGATCAGGAAACCCACCAGTGCCGTAATGCCCAAAGCCCGAACGCCCGCCTCATAGATCGTGCCGGAAATCTCAGACCAGGGAACAGCTCCCGGATGCCGGAGCAAGTAAGCTATATCGAGAACCAGCTGTCCTAGCAGCATGACCAAATCCAGCAGCTGAAGCCGGAAACTCTCAATCGTCCGCTGCAGATATTGAATTATCAGGAATACCCGGGAACGCTTAGGCTTGGATTCCGTAAGCTGTTGCGATTGCCAGCGCTCGAACAAACGCTGATGCTCCGGCCGCATCCGGAGCGCCGCCGGCATCTGCTTCCCCCAATCCTGCCAGAGAATCAAGGCCGTGCCGCTATCGAGCACATCGACAGCCTCCATATCCCATTGCATACTTTTGTTGCCGGCCAATTTTTTAATTTTATGCCTCAACAGCGGCGCCATCGCCAGATTGCGCAGCGTCCAGTTGCCAGACAATCTGACCACTTTATCGCCATCCTTTTGCTTATGGACTTTCAGCAATGCTGGGGAGTCTGAACGTATTGCGGCATCAGTCATAAATAATTTACGGTAGCAAACAAAAAGTTTTCCTTAGCGACATACTATCCGAATTGATTATATCTTGCCTGAAAAGGTATGGCGTTCAGCTGAAGCTGGGGACTAAGCTCGTGCTCAGAAATGACTTTTACTTATGTTTTACCTGTATCATAATCAATATCATGATTATGAACACAAGCTCCCCGAGATCACGACTTTTTCTTTCAAGCCTATAATAAAAATTAACTTATGGATATAAAAAACACATCAGTCATACTATCCCTTTTTCTTGTTACAAGCCCCGCTTTCGCCATTGATCCGGTTTATGATGGACCCAACGGCATTCGAGCGAAGGTATTCGCCTCCAATTGCCTGGCCTGCCATGCAGCCGATAAAGCCGGCGCGGCGCGCAATGGCGCGCCGGCCGATGTCAACTTTGATACCTATGAGGCAGCGCTAAAGAAGGCTGAGCGCGCCATCGTCAAGGCCGTCGAACAGGGGTCTATGCATCCCACCAACACCAAACCATTACTCAACGATGAACAAAGGGCTGCTATGATCGCATGGCAAAGCGCCGGCTTCCCAAAAACGGCTGTGTCCTCTTTTGACGGCAGTATTCTGACTCTCCCAGTCCTCGAAATCGGCGATCGCAAGGTCAAAACCACCTTTAGATCAATCCCTCTCAAAAATAGTCCGACTGGCTACGGGTTCATACTGGATAGCATTGGGCCAACCACAGCGGTTTCAGAGCATCCGGCAACTTTTGCTCCTGAAACCGGGCAAATGCATCTGCCTTCGGTAGAGTTGATGGAAAAGGGCGTCAGCCTGGGCAGCGGAGATGTCCGGATGTCCTGGGTAACCGGTTCAGCGCCAATGGTATTTACCTTGGATAATCCCAGTTTTCCGACAATTTCGCCCCCGGCTACTTACAATTATAGCAGCGGTATTATGACCCTGCCGGTCGTCAATGTCGGAGACCAGAAGTTCCGTGCAACCCTGAAGCTAATCCCCCTCCTCACCAGCCCATCAAATTCCGGTTTTATGCTGGAAAGCGCTGAGCTGACCACGGCATCTTCAGAGGATGCCGCAACTTATAATCCTGAAACCGGACAGGTTGTCCTGCCTGTGATAAAAGTGATGCAAAACGGCGTCAGGCTGGGCCAGATGCTTACCGAAATGGAATTGGTGCCAGGCTCTAATCCGCTGCTGTTCAACATAACTGCCTCTACCGTTATGCCTGTAGCCCCATGGTATCCGGCAAGCCCGCAATAACTTCAGCATTATCGCCTTACCAATAAGGCCATGCCCTTATAAGGAAGCGGCGACAATGGTGAATGCTCTCCATTATCGCCGCTGTCCCTGAAGCGGGAAATTAGCACAGCTTCTTAAATACATGCGCCGGCCTGATGATGCCCAGTCCGAGATGGTGTGACGTCAGTTCGTGGGGTAAATTCAACAGCGGCTTTCTATCTGACCAAAGTCAATATCATGTATGACTAAAGTCAATGTCATGATTTTTGGCGTAGGCTAGCCTGTGTATTGCGACTTTTTAAAGCCTATACACAAAGGTGAACCAATGAATATAAAAAGTTCGTTGATCCTGCTGTTTTCTCTCCTTATCACAGGCCCCGCTTTCGCCATTGATCCGGTTTATGACGGGCCCAACGGCATTCGAGCAAAAGTATTCGCCGCCAATTGTCTGGCCTGCCATGCCTCCCATCTGACCGGCTCGGCGCGCAACGGCGCTCCGGACGACGTCAACTTTGATACCTATGAGGCAACGCGACCGAATGCTGAGAGCGCCATCGTCGCGGCCGTTGAGCAGGGGTCTATGCCGCCCAGTACCAGCGGTTCATTGCTTAACGAAGAACAAAGTGCCGCCATGCTCGCGTGGCAAGACGCCGGCTTCCCAAAAGGCATTATAACCACTGCCGGCTCTGCCGATCCCTCTTTTGACGGCACCCGATTAAGAATCCCGGTGGTCAATATCGGCAATCAAAAATTCAATGCCTCCCTGAGGCTGATTCCGCTCGAAAGCAGCCCGACCGGCAACGGATTCGTATTGGAGAACGCCGCGTTGACCACGGCATCTTCCAGCAATCCCGCCACTGCCGACCCTGCGACCGGAAAAGTGTTTGTACCTTCGGTAGCGGTAATACAGAACGGCACCGATATAGGCACAGTGGCTATCCAGCTGACATTGATTCCGGGCTCTGATCCAATGACGTTCAGCTTGGATAACCGTTTGACGGTGCCCACTAACGCCAGCTACTCTTTTAATACCACCCTTCTGAATCTGCCGGTTGTCATTGTCGGCAATCAGAAATTCCGTGCAAACCTGAGGCTGGTCTCTTTGGGCGGCAGCCCTACCGGTATTGGATTCGTACTGGAAAGCGCCGTGCTGACCGGCGCATCTTCGGACACTGCCGCGACGGCCAACACTGCAACCGGGTTAGTCACTATGCCTTACGTAGAGCTGATACAAGACGACATTATCCAAAGCGCGGTCCGAGCCGAAATGCAATTGGTACCGGGTTCCAATCCGTTACAGTTCATCTTAACCAACTACACACCTATCGCAGAATGAGTCCATCAAACCAGCAATGAACTTGATCATTGCTGGTTGTCTACCGATAAGACTATGTTTTAATTGATGAAGGACTTTTTATCTCAAGCATGAAATTGATTTATTTAACTTCAATCGCCAGCATAGCGGCGCTAACAGGCTGCCCGCCATTGTCGCCACCGTCCCCTGAAACCGGAACTCAACACAGCTTCTTAAATACATGCGCCGCCCTGATTATGTCCAACCCGAGATAAGGCGACGCTCAACCGACATAAGAAATCAAGCTCATGCTCATCAATAGATTTTACCTGACTTAAATCAATGTAATGATTTTTTAAGTTAGATAATCTGAGATCACGACTTTATTTGCAAGCCCCAAAGGTGAACCCATGAATATAAAGAGCTCGTTAGTCTTACTGTTTTCTTTCCTTATCACAGGCCATGCTTTCGCTATTGATCCGGTTTATGACGGGCCCAACGGCATTCGAGAGAAAGTATTTGCCACCAACTGTCTGTCCTGTCATTCGTCTCAGCTGACCGGAGCGGCGCGCAACGGCGCGCCTCCCGGAGTCAACTGGGATACCTATGAGGCAACGCTGCCAAATGCTGATAGTGCCATCACCAGGGCTGTTGAGGCAATGACAATGCCGCCGGCAGGTACCAAACCATTGCTGAACCAGGAACAAAAAGATGCCATGCTCGCATGGCAAAGCGCCGGTTTCCCGCAAACAGCGGCGGACACCCCCATCAATGCCACTTTTGATGGAACAACATTGAAACTTCCGGTGGTCGATGTCGGCAGCCAGAAATTCAATGCCACCCTGAGACTGATTCCGCTCACAGGCAGTCCGACCGGCGTTGGATTCGTGCTGGAAAATGCCACGTTGACCACGGAGTCTTCGGATACTGCCGCGACTTATGACTCCGCATCCGGAAAAGTACTCATCCCTTCGGTGGATGTGGTACAGAACGGCGCTGTCCAAGATCAGGTAACGAATATCGAATTGACATTAGTGGCTGGCTCTGATCCTATGACGTTTAACTTAGAACAAAGCGGCTTAGAGATTCCAACTGTTGCCTTCTTCTCTTATGACGCCAACAAGCTGGCAATACCGGTCATCAATGTCGGAGAGCAAAAGTTCAGTGCAATCCTGAATCTCATCCAACTCCCAAGCAGTCCGACCGGCCTTGGCTTCCAGCTGGAAGCCGCAGAGTTGACCCAACTAACTTCGGACACTCCTGCGACTTATGACCCCGCATCCGGAATAGTTACCCTGCCTTTAATTGATCTGCAGCGAAACGGCGTCAGTGAAAGTCAGGTAAGCGCTGAAATGCAATTGGTACCGGGTTCCGATCCGTTACAGTTCAGCTTAACCAGCTACACGCCTATCACGCAATAATGCCTATTTTAAACCAGCAATGAATTTGATCATTGCTGGTTTTCTACCGGTAAGGCATGAGGCTGATTTATTTAACCTTAGCCGCCTAGCGGCGACAATGAATTGTCTGTCATTGCCGCCGCTATCCCAAAATCCGCAATTCAGCATAACCTCTTAAATAGACTATCCAGTTTCAATTATATTCGCCGGGATGATAGGAAGTCCTGCTGACGGTAAAAAATAAACTCATATTCAATACCGGCTTTTTATCTGATCAAAATCAATGTAATGATTTTTTATGTTAGATAGCCTGTGGTCAATTTTTATATCTCAGGCCTATATCAAGGGTGAACCTATGAAGATAAAAAGCTCGTTGATTATTCTGCTCTCTTTCCTTATCACAGACTATGTTTTCGCTGCCGCAACGGTCGCTCCCAACGCTTCTTTTGATGGTTTAACGCTGAAACTGCCAGTCGTTAATGTCGGCAGCCAAAAATTCAACGCCACCCTCGGACTCACTCTGCCCAACAATAGCCCAACCGGCTACGGATTCGTATTGAAAAACGCTGAACTGACTACGGCTTCTTCAAACAATCCCGCGACGTTTGACCCTGAAACAGGGCAAGTGCTGATACCTTCGGTAGAGGTAACGCAAGGCGGCACCAGCTTGGGCACGGGAGATGCCTACTTGACGCTGATAACAGGATCTGAGCCCATGCAGTTTATTTTAGAAGAGCCCGGCTTTCCGAATCTTTCAACGACAGCCTCCTATTTTTATGACACCACTACGCTGACCCTGCCGGTCGTTTTTGTCGGCACGCAAAAATTCAGGGCTGGCTTGAAGCTCATTCCGCTCCAGGATAGCCCGACCGGTCTTGGATTCGTACTGGAAACTGCCGAGTTGACCGCAACCAATTCAGACAGCGCCGTGAATGCTGATACTGAAACCGGTCTAGTTACTCTGCCTTATGTAGAGATGATAAAAGACGGCGCCAGCCAGACCCCGGTAAGTGCTGAAATGGAATTGATACCGGGATCTAACCCGCTGCGGTTCAGATTACTCAAATACCCTCCCATCCAACAGTGATATGCCGGACCCGCATAAAACCTGAACATTGCCGGTTTTCTGCCAATAAGGCTATGTGTGTAAATAAGGTAGTAAGTAATGCAGGATTTTTTCTCACGTATGAGACTGGTTTATTTAACTTTACTCGCCGGCCTGGCGGCGATAATGAGCTGTTCGCCATTGTCGCCGCCGTCCCTGAAACCGGAACTCAATGCCGCGCAAAGCCATGCCCAGTATGTCGGAGCAAGCGTCTGTTCCAGTTGCCATGAACTTGAAAACAGTCACTGGAGCCATACGGTTCATGCGCGCATTCCCCATCTTGCCGCGCCGGACAATCCGAAAGTAGAAGGCTGCGAAACCTGTCACGGCCCCGGATCAGAGCACGTATCGGCCCCTGCCGATAAATCGAAAATCATGGCGTTCACGCATCAGTCAGGCGCGACCGTCAGCCAGCAGAACTCCATGTGCCTTCAGTGCCACAGCGGCAAGGAGCGCATCGCCTGGCCGGGCTCGGTCCATCACATGAATGACTTGAGCTGCAGCGATTGCCATAATCCGATGGCGCAGTTCTCGCAAAAAGGCCTGCTGCGCAAGGACGGCATCAATCAGACCTGTTACAGCTGCCATCAGCAACAGCGCGCCGAGTTCAGAAAACGCTCGCACATGCCCTTGCCCGAAGGCAAAGTCACCTGCATCGACTGCCACAATCCGCACGGTTCGAACACCGACCCGATGCTGAAAGCCGATACGGTCAATCAGGTTTGCTATCAATGCCATCAGGAAAAGCGCGGCCCTTTCATCTGGGAGCATGCGCCGGTCCGGGAAAGCTGCCTGAATTGCCATCAGCCGCATGGCTCCAATCACGAATCGCTTCTGGTCAGCACCAGGCCGTTCCTGTGCCAGACCTGCCATACCAACCGCGGCCATCCCAACGATTTGATGACGACCGCGAATCTGGCGTCGGCTTCCAATCCGGATGCGCGCCTCATCAACCGAAGCTGCCAAAACTGCCATGCCCAGATTCATGGCTCCAATCATGCCGCGGGCATGCTTTTCCATCGATAGCAAGGCGGCGATGCCGCCCGCTGTCAGCGCCGGCCGCTCCGGCAGCCAATATACTGCTTTGCTTGTTGCATTGCTGGCCTTTACCTCATCGGCGATCGGCGCCGGCAATCCGCCCGGGAACAACCTCAATCCTACGGGCACCGATACAACCCGGATCAAATCCCCGCAGGGGCTTTCCTCAGTCAAACAGAAACCTTCCAGAACGCCGAGCGGCCTGCTGTTCGATACGCCCTATGAGCCGTTAAGCTATAAGAAGCTGAATGAAGACTGGCAATACCGGGGCAGTCTGGATTTCGGCTATTTATTCGGCAGCGGCAAAAGCGCCTATTCAAAATTCAATGATTACAGCGACTGGCGCAACGGGCCCTTGCTCAATTACTTTTCGCTGTCAGGCTGGCAGGAACGTGAAGGCTATTTTCTGGATGCGCAAGGCGGCGGCGTCGGACGTAATGACCAGTATTACCAATTATCGACAGGCCAGCTCGGCACCTTCAGGATCAACGGCTTTTTCAACCAGACGCCGCATACCTATACCGACAATGCCGTAACGATTTTTCACGGCGTCGGCAGCGAAAACCTGACGCTGCCGTTCGGGCTCGTCCCCGGCCGCAACAGCAACGAACAGATCCGGCAGGCCCTGGCATCGGCCTACAATCCCGATCTGGGCATCAACCGGGAGGAAAGCCGTATCGGCTTCAACTATACGCCGACGCTGGGCCTGAAATTCTTCGCCGATTTTTCCCATGAAACGAAAGAAGGCCGACGGGCTTTCGGCGGCTCGTTCCTGCCGCCGTTTTATGCCGGCGCGAACTCAGGCGGCATGGTCGAAACCATCGAACCCATCGACTATGTGACCAATGAAATACGCACCGGTTTTAGCTATGCCGGCACGGATCTGGAACTCAACCTGAATTATACCGGCTCATTCTTCGCCAACGACAAAGGCCAGCTGACCTTCGACAACCCGTTTACCAACCTCCCCGGCACGAACTTTATCGTCGAACGCGGCCGCTTCGATTTGTATCCCGATAACACTTTCCACCAGGTCAAGACCGATCTCGCCTACCGGCTGCCGATGCGCGGGCAGCTGACCTCGACGCTGTCCTGGTCGCGCATGTATCAGAATGATGACCTGCTCCCGTCGACTCTCAACTCGGGGCAGACTTTTACCGGCATCAACATGGACCAGTGGAATTCAGCCGCATCGCTGCCGCGAAGAACCGCCGATGCCGAGATTACGAACTGGCTGTTTCAACTGGGCCTGCAACTGGCGCCGTGGGACCCTTTGACGCTGAAAGCGAAATTCCGCTATTACAACGAAGCCAATGACACGGATTATACGGCGTTCAACCGGCTGACCAACCAATACGGAATGATCCTTGAAGACGGCGCGCAAGGCGGCGAGGTTTTCAGGCCGGCAACGCCGCAAAGCCCGTTTCATTACCGCAGCATTCCCTTCTCGCAGAAAGTCATGGACTGGTTTTTCGATGCCGATTACCGGCTCAGCTATAAGACCACGGCCGGCTTCGGCTATCATTTTGAACAGCATGAACCCAGCTACCGCGAGCGCATCAGCACCGATGAAAACCATCTGAAATTCCATTTATCGAACCGCTCGTTGTCCTGGACGACCTTGCGCCTGTCCTACGAATACTCGACCCGGGACGGCAGCGATTATGACTACAACCCCTACGTACCCTTCTATACCGGCTCGCTGCCCGGCTTCAGATCGTCACTGACCGACGGCGCCACGCCGCTTACGCTGGCCGATCTCAGGAAATACGATCTGAGCGACCGGCAGCAGCACCGGATCAAGGCCCAAGCCAATTTCCTGCTGCGCGACGATCTGGATCTGATCGCTTCCGCCAACTGGACCAATAACGTTTATGACGTACGTTACGGATTGCAAAACGCCCGCACCATCTCGGCCAATCTGGAAGGCAACTATCAGCCTTCGTCCCGGCTGAATGCCTACGCTTTCTACAGTTTTCAGAAACAGCAAAGCCAGCTCAGCAATATCAACGACATCGGCATCTCGGCCGATTCTTATGCCGGCGGCAGCCGCTTTCCTTATGCCGCGGCCTGGAAAGAATCCGTCGATGACATCAACCATATGATAGGGCTGGGACTTCTTTACCAGTTCGCCTCATTCGATATCGATATCCGTTATTCATACAATTGGGCAAACACTCACGTTGATTATGAGGCCGCATCCAACCTGGCCTTCGCCAATCCGAATGTTCGTAACCAGGCCACCGGCAATCGCTTTCCGGCCATTAATTTCGACAGGCATATTCTGGAAACCAACCTGAGATGGAATCTGCGCAAGGACATATCGATGCGCTTCTATCATCGTTATGAGCATAACACCGTACAGGACTGGCATTACGACGGCCTCACACCGCTGATCGGCAATCATCTGTTTCTGAATGCGATACCGGAGAATTATGGCGAGCATGTTTTTGGGGTGTTTGTGCAATATCGTGTTCAGTAATGAGATATACCCCGTTTGTCCCACCGAGCACCGGAGCTTTTAGCGGCGGTAGGCTGGGTTGCTAAACCCAGCATTTCGGCCGCCCATGCCGGGTTTCCGCTAAAGCCCCATCCCAACCTACACAGCCTATTGCATAACCCATTCATTCTTCTCACGATTCCAAATTTCACTTATTCCCTGCCACAAGCAACGGATACGGATTGATCGCACCATTGCGGGTATAGATCCCGTAATGCAGATGCGGCGGCCCGCCTTTGGCATTGCCGGTGTCGCCGACGTAGCCGATCACATCGCCTCGCTGGACGAGATCATACAGTTTGACAGGCCCGAACCGGTTCAGATGAGCAAAGTAGTGAAGCTGAAGCCCTGGCCCCAATAATCTGACGTTATTGCCACCGAGACGGTTCTGCCCGATGCCGACAATCAGCCCCGAAACCGGCGCAAGCACCGGCGTGCCGCGTTTGGCGAAAATGTCGATGCCTTTATGCTCCCGGCCGCCGCTGCGCGGATTGCCCCAGGAATCGGCAATCGCCTTGCGCGATACACCCTGGACGGGAATCGGCAATGCCGACGGCGCATCGGTTGTTATCAACGAGAACACCGCCTTGGGATGCGGGACCACCGCCAAGACGATACCCCAAAGAAGTCCAAGCAGCACCAGCAAGGTAAAAAATATTCTCATAACCGACTCATGCCAAAGCACCCAATAAGCTGAATTTCTGAATGGGGAGACAAACGTTCTTTCACATTCACAGCTCTCAACCCAAACAACACGCCAGATATTTTCTATGACAAACCTCGGGCCATTATTTCCGCTGCATCCAAAAGCCCAAACGGATTTTTAACGTTTTTTTTATGAATTTTCATTTCCTGGCAAGGTCGAAAATCCGTCAAGCCCAAAACCATGAGTGAGGCATTTACCTTACCGCTTCGCATCGATAATTGAGTTCAGGAGTCTGTATTGTCATGATAGAAACTGATTCAAACACAAGCGTGATTTATGCACCGGGATTTCTCGCAGCTTAAAGACCGCAATGTTGACGTGCTGGTTTGCGGCGGCGGCGTTTATGGCGCCTGGACCGCTTACGATGCGGCCTTGCGCGGCCTGAAGGTCGCCATTGTCGACCAGGGCGACTGGGCCTGTGCAACCTCCTCCGCATCCAGCAAGCTGATCCACGGCGGCTTGCGCTATCTGGAATCCCTCGACTTCAAGCTGGTCAGAAAGACCCTAGCTGAACGGCAGATGCTGCTGAAAACAGCGCCGCACCGGGTCTGGCCGCTGCGTTTCGGCATACCGATTTATAAACACAGCCGCATCGGCTCGCTGCAATTAAAAATCGGCCTGCTGCTTTATGATCTGCTGGCCGGCACGGTGCCGAAAACCCAGACTTACCAATATCATTCTCATGCCGAATTCGCCGAGCGTTTCCCCTGCCTTGAGACGACCGACCTGGCGGCGGGCTTCACCTATTTCGACGCCCAGACCGACGATGCCCGCTATGTCCTGGAACTGATAGCCGGTGCGCAGAACAGCGGCGCAATTTGCCTGAACTATTGCCGAGTCAACCGTTTTCTGGAAAATGACGGCCGGCTCTGCGGCGCCGTCTGTCAGGACCAGGCCACGGGCGAGACGGCCGATGTCGGCGCCACCCGGATCGTCAACACGGCCGGCCAGTGGTCAGCCCGCCTTCATGACAACAACCGCTACAGGCTCTCGAAAGGCGTGCATCTGGTCCTGCCGAAAATGCTGGAAAACGAAGCCCTGCTGCTGACCGCGCAAACCGACGGGCGCGTGTTTTTCATGATGCCCTGGTACGGGCTGACGCTGCTCGGCACGACTGACACCGATTATAGCGGCGATATCGAGCATGTGACGGTCGAAGCCGAAGACATCCGCTATCTGCTGTCCGAGGCCAACCGCGTGCTCAGGACGGCAAACTGGACGGAAGACGACATCATCGGCCGGTACGCCGGCCTGCGCGTGCTGAAGCCCAGCGACGAGCCGTCGCCTTCGGCCGTCAGCCGTGACTGGACATTAAAAATTGCCCCCGATGGCCTGCTCTCTTCGATTGGCGGCAAACTGACTTCGGCGCGTGAAGATGCCGAACATATTGTCGATGCGGTGTGCGAGCAGTTAGGCATCGGCACCGCCGGCCAGACCTTCGGCAAACCCTTTCCCTGGCGCCCTGATACGGACTATGCGGAATGGTGCGCCGACGCTTCACGCAAAGCCACGCATCTCGGCATCGACAGCCTCAGCGCGCACTGGCTGCAGCGCCGCCACGGCAACCGGGCACCGGCCGTCTTCGAGCTGTGCGAACAGGAGCCTGAACTGGCCCGGCGCATAACGCCGGCCCTGCCGTTCATCATGGCCGACCTGGTTTTCTGCGCGCAGCATGAAATGGTCGTGCATCTGGAAGATCTGCTGCGGCGCCGCCTGCCGCTGCTGATCCTGGCGAAGCTGACGCCGGCCGAATTGCAGCGCCTGGCCAGCATCGCCGCAGAGGTACTGGGATGGGACCGGGACACCATGCACCATCAACTCGACACGTGTACCGAAAAATGGCTGCTTCATTGATTCCGACTATCGCGCTTGACCTGGGCACGACCGCCCTGAAGGCCGGCATACTGGCTGATAAAGGCGAGTTCGCCGCCGTACTCTCGCGCCCTGCGCCGACCACGACGGGTGAGAACGGCATCTGCGAAAGCGACGCCCTGGCCTATCTGACCACCGCTACGGCGTTGCTGGATGAATGTCTTGCCGATGCAGGCGACAACGCCAGATTGGGACTATCGTGCCAGCGCTCTTCTTTTCTTATTTGGGACAAGATCAGCGGCCTGCCGATCACGCCGCTGATTTCCTGGCAGGACACGCGCGGCGAAGCAAGCTGCCGGGTATTGCGACCGCAGGAACCGCTGATAAAAGACCTGACCGGCCTGCGCCTAACGCCGTATTATTTCGCACCCAAGCTGCGCGTCTTGCTGGAGGATCGTCCGCCGCTGCGCGAGGGCCTGGAGCAAGGCGAGCTGATCGTCGGCACGCTGGACTGCTTTCTGATCTATCACTGGTCGGGCGGTAACTGGCATCAAACCGATGTCTCCATGGCGGCGCGTACTTTGTTGATGGATGTTCGGCAGGCGGCCTGGTCCCCGGTTTTATGCGACCTGTTCGGAATTGCCTTGAACTGGCTGCCGGCCATCACGCCCTCTTCCGGCCTGAATCTGACGCTGAAAAACGGCTGCACGCTGCAAGCCGATATCGCGGACCAGTCCGCCGCCCTGATCGCCAGCCTCCGGCCCGACAGTGCGGAAGCACTGGTCAATCTGGGTACCGGCGGCTTCGTGGTCCGCTACCTGCCTGAACAGGAACCGGTACAGACGGACGGTTACCTGCGGACGCTGGTTTACAAGGACAACGCTTCGAAGACGCACATCGCCATCGAAGGCACGATCAACTCCATCGCCGCCGCGCTGGCCCCTTACCCTTACCGGGACTGCCAACTGGAGAATTTGGCCGAATCGGCACAGCTGTTCTGCATCTGCGAGCCGAGCGGACTGGGCGCGCCGTATTTTCGCGAGCTATCCGGCCTTGTCTTTTCGGCGCCTGTCGATGGTCTTGATGAACGTCAGATCGCTTGTCTGCTGCTGGAAGGCATCATTTTTCGTGTAACCCGCATCTTGGATGATTTCCGGCATAACTATGGCATAGACCGTGTTTATCTGTCGGGCGGCCTGTCCGAGGTGCCGGCGCTGCAGCAAGGCATAGCCGCATGCAATCCGCTGGAGGTTCATAGCCTGCTGCAAAAAGAGGCGAGCCTGCTCGGCGCTGCTATCCTGGCTGCCGGTCTGCCGCCGGCTTACGCAAGAAAATCGGTAAAAGTATCGGCAACTGCCGATGCCTTGAAGAATAAATATCAACAGTGGAAAACCTGGTTCGATGCGTGCCTTAACACGTGACATAAAGTTAACGAAGGGTGCGGCTGTTGACCAACCCGGCACAAACAACCTTCTTGAGGTATAGGGTGTGAATGCTTGGTATACTAACTGGAGCCGACTACCAGAAAACCATTTTAAAAAACAGGTTGAAACCAACATGCAAAAACCCATTCTTAATACCCGCCTGTTAGCCGCCGGCTTGATTATATCGAGTGCGCTAGGCGGTTGCGCGACCACGGCCAAGAACGGTGAAACCAGCCCGAACGATCCATTGGAAAGCTGGAACCGGGGCGCGCAGTCATTTAACGACGATGTCGATGATGTTATTTTAAAACCGATGGCAAAAGGTTATCTGTGGATAACCTCGGATGCCGTCGATGAAGGCGTGTCCAACTTTTTCAGCAACCTGAACGACATCGGCGTCACCGTCAACGATTTGCTGCAGTTTAAAATGCTGCAGGCCGGCATGGATGCCAGCCGTTTCCTGGTCAATACGACGGCCGGCGTAGTCGGAGTCTTCGATGTGGCCAAGCATATCGATTTGCCCAAACACGATGAGGATTTCGGCCAGACTTTGGGCTATTGGGGCGTTCCGTCCGGCCCTTATCTGGTGCTGCCGTTCGCCGGCGCTAGTTCGCCGCGCGATGCGGTCGGCCTGCTTGGTGATGCCCTCCTGAGCCCTTTGACCTATGCCTTTCTGCTCTCCGGTGGCATGGTCAATGTCGTATCGATGGCTTCCAGCGCGGTCGATGTTGCCGACACGCGGGCCGGCTTGATGTCGACCGAGAAAATGATCGACGAAGCGGCTGTGGACCGCTATGAATTCATCAAAAACTCCTATCAGCAGCACCGTGAATTTCTGGTCAATGACGGCAATGTCCCGATACAGGAAGCGGACGGCTTTGATATAGATAAAGAAGTCTCCGCCCTGGAGGATGCCGATAGCGCGGCGCCGGCAACGGCCGGGGCGAATGCGGCCGAAGTGAGCGCAGTCAAAGCGGCTCCTGACAATGCCGTCCAGATAACGCCGATTACCGATAGAGCCCCTGTTGTCACCCATACGCTGAAACTGGAGGATCCTAAGCAAGGCCGGTCGCCCAAGGCGGTGCCGGTGACCAAGCACTTCCTCGATTTGTCGGCTCCGGAGGAATAAGGCCATGCCCAGAGCACCTTATCCCGACAACTGGAGTGATATCGATACCGCACTCTATAAAAGATCGGTCAAGGTATTCAGCTCTGTCAAAAAAATGCTGAGCGTCAAGCTTAAGCTCCATGCCGACACCCAGGTTCAACAAGGCGATATCTTTTTATTCAACCATTTCTCACGCTTTGAAACGTTTATCCCGCAATATCTGATCTACGAGAAAACCGGCGCCTACAGTTGCGCCATCGCCTCCGGTGAATTCTTTCAAGGCGACACGGTGCTGGCCCGCTACCTGAGGAACGTCGGCGTTTTCCCCCATGATCATCCGCGCCTGTTCCCTCTGCTTGCCGAACAGATACTCCGCGGCCGCAAGGTCATCGTCTTTCCCGAAGGCGGCATGGTCAAGGACCGCCGGGTCATGGATCATAAAGGCCATTACAGCGTTTATTCGCGGCTGACCGGCGAAAGGCGCAAGCATCACACTGGCCCCGCCGTGCTGGCGCAAGGGCTGGAGGCCTTCAAAGCCACAATCCGCAATGCCTACACCGACAAAAACTATGATCAATTATTACGCTGGAAGGAAGACCTGCACCTCGACAGCCTTGATCAACTGCTGACCGCCGCGCTCAAGCCAACCCTGATCATACCGTCCAATATCACATTTTATCCGATCCGCTCCGATGAAAATCTGCTGTTGACGAGCGTCGAACTGTTCGCAGACGGATTGAATCTGCGCCAGACCGAGGAACTGCTGATCGAAGGCAACATCATGCTCAAGAATACCGACATGGATGTCCGCATGGGCGCGCCGGTCGATCCCTATAAAGTCTGGCACTGGTGGAACCGCTATCTGCTGGGTATGGTGGCTTCCGAATTCAGGACGCTCGACGAAGTGTTTGCACTGCATGCCAGGCCCAGGAACTGGAAGCAGAAAATGCTGGGCTCGTATTTCAAAAAAAGCGCCGCCGCCACGCGCAACCAGTACATGGAGGAAATCTACGCCAATGTCACGATCAATTTAAGCCACTTGGCCTCGACGCTGATCATGCATTGCATCGAGACCGGCCAGCAGCAAATTGAGCGCCAGCGCTTTTTCACGATACTGTATATCGCCGTCAAGCATTTACAGAACAACACCAAAATCAACCTGCACAGGAGCCTTTTAAACCCGATCGATTACAGCGATCTGATCGCCGGCACCAGCAAGCGCTTCGAGCAATTCATTTCTGTGGCGATCAAAAACGGGCTCATCCTCGAATACGAGGATTACTACCAGTTTTTGCCCAAACTGCAGGAAGAGCATGACTTTGACAACATCCGGCTGGAAAACCTGATCGCTGTTTATGATAACGAAGCCGAACCGATAACCGCTGTCCGCAAGACCATGGTCAAGGCAATGGCCGAGTATGATCATGTCGACCCGCAGAAACTGGCCGCCTGGCATTTCGATGACGAACGCCGCGATTTGAGCTGGGAGCGGCATCTGTACAGCAAAGCCCATTTCGACGACATCAATGAGCAGGAAACGGCCACGACCGATCCTATGCCGTTTTTCCTGCGGCCCGAACACGGTAACGGCATCGGCGTGCTGTTGATACACGGCCTGCTGGCAAGTCCGGCCGAAACCCGAAGCTATGGCGAGTATCTGGCCAAACAAGGCTATACGGTCATGGGCGTCAGGCTGAAAGGCCACGGCTCCTCGCCATATGCACTACGCGACCAGAGCTGGCGGGATTGGTACTCGTCCGTGCAGCGCGGCTTCAACATACTGAAAGCACACTGCAAGCGGATTTTCGTCACCGGTTTCTCCACCGGCGCCGCGATGGCGCTTAAGCTGGCATCGGAAAACCACACGGAAATTATCGGCATCACAGCGATCGCCGTACCGCTGAAATTCATCAATTCGACCTTCATGCTCGTGCCCTTATTGCACGGCACCAATAAACTGGTCGGCTGGGTTTCGGCCTATGAGGGCGTCAAACGGTTTATCGAAAACGTACCGGAAAACCCGACCATCAACTACCGGCATACGCCGATCAGAAGTCTGTACGAACTGCGCCTGCTGATTGAGGACATGGATGAGGTTCTGCCCCTTATCAATACCCCCGTGCTGGTTATTTATGCCGATCAGGACCCTATCGTATCCGTTAAAAGCGCGCAAGAACTCTTCGAAAAACTCGGGGCGCCCCGCAAACAGCTCAAGATCATCAATGCCGACCGCCACGGCATCCTGTTGCACAACCTGGGCAATACTTGGGAAATGATCGATGACTTCATGGCCGGCTGCATTGATGAAACCAATAAAGATGAGTCAGGTCAAAGAAGAATTAATAAATTTAACCTGTATCCCTTGCCGGAATCGAGCCGCTAGAACTTAAGCCTATCCACTGGAGAAAGGATTATGAAAAACGTCGTTATTGCTGGGTATTGCCGGTCGCCGTTTACGCCCGCCCATAAAGGCCGCCTCATTAAAGTCAGACCGGACGATCTTGCAGCCCAGGTTGTCAGAGGGCTCATCGAGAAAACCGGCGTCAACCCGCATGACCTCGAAGACCTGATCCTGGGCTGCGCGTTTCCCGAAGGCGAACAAGGGCTCAATGTCGCTCGCCTGATCGTCAATCTGGCCGACTTGCCGATTTCCGTCGCCGGCATGACAGTCAACCGCTTCTGCGGCTCATCCATGCAAGCCATCCATATCGCCGCCGGCGCCATTCAACTGAATGCCGGCTCCGCGTTCATCTGCGCCGGCGTTGAATCGATGACGCGGATTCCGATGGGCGGCTACAACTACATGCCCAATCCGGTCCTTTTCGAGAAACTGCCCGAGGCCTATATCAGCATGGGCGATACGGCCGAAAACCTGGCCCGGCAATATGATATATCGCGTACCGATCAGGAGACTTTCGCCCTGCTAAGCCACCAGAAAGCTGCTGAAGCTCAGCAGCAGGGCCGGTTTGCCGATGAAATCATCCCGATCAGCACGCCGGACTCAGGCATCGTGGACCAGGACGGCTGCATCCGCACCAGCACCAGCATGGAAGCCATGGCGCAACTGCCTCCCGCCTTTCAGACCAACGGCAGCGTCACGGCCGGCACTTCTTCACCGATCACAGACGGCGCCGCCGCAGTGCTGGTCTGCAGCGAGGAATACGCCGATGCGCATGGCCTCGGCAAACTGGCCCGGATCAAGTCGATCGCCGTTTCAGGCTGCGCGCCGGAAATCATGGGCATCGGCCCGGTCGGCGCCTCCACCAAAGCCCTGCAACGTGCCGGGCTCGAGCTGGACGATATCGATATCGTCGAATTGAACGAGGCGTTTGCCGCACAATCTCTGGCCGTTCTGAAAGCGCTGCCGGTTCCATTGCACAAGCTCAACCTGGACGGAGGCGCCATCGCGCTGGGCCATCCGCTGGGCGCATCGGGCGCCCGCATTACCGGCAAGGCGGCCAGCCTGCTGAAGCGCGAACACAAACGTTACGCATTGGCCACGCAATGCATAGGCGGCGGACAAGGCATCGCGACCATTCTGGAGGCAATCTGATGGATATCAAAAGAGTCGCCGTCATCGGTGCCGGCGTCATGGGAGCCAGTATCGCCGCTCACATCACTAACACCGGCGTACCCGTTTATCTGCTCGACATCGTTCCCAAAGACGCCAGAAACCGCAATGCCATCGCTGAAGCGGCCGTCAAAAAACTGCTTGAAGCCGACCCCGCGCCGCTGATGCACAAAAACAATGCGCGCCTGATCACGCCGGGCAATGTCGAGGATCACCTCAACTGGCTGGCCGATGTGGACTGGGTGATCGAAGCCGTCATCGAAGACCTGCAAATCAAACAATCGCTTTATCAGAAACTGATGGCCGTCTGCCGCGACGACTGTCTGATCTCGTCGAACACCTCGACGCTGCCTTTGGCGCTGTTGACGCAAGGCCTGCCGGAAAGCTTCACGCAGCGCTTCATGATCACGCATTTCTTCAACCCGCCCCGCTATATGCGGCTTCTGGAGCTGGTGGCAGGCCCTCATGCCCGGCCCGAACTGGTTGAAAGGGTCAGCCGCTTCGCCGATATCAAGCTGGGCAAGGATTGCGTGTTCTGCAAGGACACGCCCGGCTTTATCGGCAACCGCATCGGCATCTATTGGCTGCAATGCGGCCTGCTGGAAGCAATGGACCGGCATCTCAGCGTCGAGCAGGCCGATGCCGTCATGGCCCCTTTCGGCATACCCAAAACCGGCATTTTCGGCCTGCTGGATTTGGTCGGCCTGGATCTGATTCCGCATATCCTGAAAGGCATGGAACTGGCACTGCCGAAGACCGATGCCTTTCATCGGGTCAACCGGTTGCCGGATCGGATCGCCGGCATGATCAAGGACGGCTATACCGGCCGAAAAGGCAAAGGCGGCTTTTACCGGCTCAACGAAACCAACGGCAAGCGCGTCAAGGAAGCGCTCGATCTCGAAACCGGAACCTATCATCCGGCCGAAAAGCCCAAGACCGACGATCTGCATGAGCCCGTGGGCGCGATCGAGAAATCGCCCTTGCGTGCCCTACTGTCAGGTTCGGGCCCGGCCTCGCTCTATGCCTGGCAGGTCTGGTCCAGGACGCTGAGCTACGCCGCGGGGCTGGTGCCGGAGATTGCCGATGACATCGTCGCCGTCGATACGGCCATGCGCGAAGGCTTCAACTGGCAATACGGACCATTTGAACTACTGGACCAGATCGGCGTCGACTGGTTCATCGACAAGCTGCGCGCGGAAAACCGTGAGGTGCCGCCGCTATTGGCTGCCGGGCGGCCCATGTATCAAGTCAGCTCAGGCCAGCTGACGTTTGCCGATCCGTCGGGCAATTACCGGCCGGTCCGCAGAGCGGAAGGCGTATTGCTTCTGTCCGACGTAAAATTGCGGCAACCGCCCGTGCTGGTCAATCCGTCGGCCAGCCTCTGGGATATCGGCGACGGCGTCGCCTGCCTGGAATTTCACAGCAAGATGAACACGCTGGACATGGATACCATGACGCTGATCCGGCAGAGCATCGAAAAAGTCGGCAACGAATTTTCAGCCCTGGTCATCCACAACGACGGCGAGAATTTTTCCGCCGGCGCCAATCTGACCTTGCTGATGCAGGCCATTCACGACAGCGACTGGTCGGCCGTCGAGCAATTGCTGCTGCAGGGCCAGCAAACCTTTAAGGCCCTGAAATTTGCGCCTTTTCCGGTGGTCGGCGCGCCGTCGGGGCTGGCTTTGGGCGGCGGCTGCGAAATATTGCTGCATTGCGACGCCATACAGGCGCATGCCGAATTGTATATGGGTCTTGTGGAAGTCGGCGTCGGCCTGATTCCAGCCTGGGGCGGCTGCAAGGAATACCTGCGCCGCTGGCTGAAGTTTCCCAAGCGGCCCGGCGGCCCCATTCCGCCGATTGTCAAGGCTTTCGAAACCATCGGCATGGCCAAGGTATCGAAATCGGCCATGGACGCGAAGGAGTTGATGTTCCTGGCGCACACCGACGGCATCACCATGAATAAAAGCCGCCTGTTGGCGGATGCCAAGGCTAAAGCGCTGGGACTCAAACAGGATTATCACCCGCCCGAGCCCTGCGTCTATGCGATGCCGGGAAAGACCACCGGAATAATGCTCAGCATGGGCGTCAAAGCCTTGCATTTGCTGGGCAAAGCCACCGATTACGACGTCGAAGTCGGCGACAAGCTGGCCTATGTCTTGAGCGGCGGCGACGCCGATATCACATCACCGCTGACGGAAGGCGACATACTGGCGCTGGAACGGGAAGCATTCTTGCAACTGGTGCGGCAGCCCGGCACCCTGGCAAGACTGGATCATATGTTGAAGACCGGCAAACCGTTAAGGAATTAGACGATAATAAATTGCGCATTGCCTGCTAAGTTTGCGGCGATGCGCATCTATACCATACCGAGGAGAACAACAATGCTCTGGTTACTCACCCTGCTCATCCTGCTGGGGGTGCTTGCCTATTACAAAATGTCGCTGCTGAAGTCGACGATCGCCATCGCCCTGCTGCTGAGCATTTATACCTTGTTAAGCAATTTGCCCTTACTGAATGCCGTGTTATGGATAGGCTTTTTGTTTCTGGCCGTGCCGATCAATTACTCGCCGCTGAGACGGCAGATCATCACCGCCAGGATTTTCAAGCGGATGAAGGATGCGTTGCCGACCATGTCGCAGACCGAACGCGAAGCGCTGGAAGCAGGCAATACCTGGTGGGATGCGGAATTGTTCTCGGGCGATCCGGACTGGAAAGTGTTGCAGAACCTGCCGCCCGCGCGACTGAGCGAGGAAGAGCAGGCCTTTCTGGACGGCCCTGTGGAAACGCTTTGCGCCATGCTCGATGACTGGGACATCACGCACAACCGCCAGGATCTGCCCCAAGAGGTCTGGGACTACATCAAAAAGCACAAATTCTGCGGCATGATCATTCCGAAGCAATACGGCGGCCTGGATTTTTCCAACACGGCGCATTCGGCCTGCGTCATGAAGCTTGCCAGCCGCAGCACCACGGCGGCCGTCACGGTCATGGTGCCCAATTCGCTAGGTCCGGCCAAATTGCTGCTGGAGTACGGCACCGAACAGCAAAAGCACCATTATCTGCCGCGTCTGGCCTCAGGCGAGGAAATCCCCGCTTTCGCGCTGACCGGCCCGCATGCCGGCAGCGATGCCGGCGCCATGCCCGATACCGGCATCGTTTGCTACGACCAATTCGAAGGCAAGAGAATGCTGGGCATCCGTCTCAACTGGGAAAAACGCTATATCACGCTGGGCCCGGTCGCCACTGTGCTGGGCATGGCATTCAAGCTTTATGACCCGGATAAGTTGATCGGTGATCAGGAAAGCCGGGGCATCACCGTGGCCTTGATCCCGACCAACACGCCCGGCGTCTCGATCGGCAGGCGCCACTTCCCGCTCGATTCGGCGTTCCAGAACGGCCCTAATTGGGGCAAGGACGTGTTTATTCCCATGGACTGGGTCATCGGCGGCGTCGAACAGGTCGGCAACGGCTGGAAAATGCTCATGCAGTGCTTGTCCACGGGCCGTGCCATTTCCCTGCCGGCACTGAGCGTAGGCACGGCGAAATCCGTCTGCCGCAATACCGGCGCTTACGCCCGCATCCGCAAACAGTTCAATCTGCCGCTGGGCGAATTCGAGGGCATACAAGAACCGCTCACGCGCATGGCCGGCGAGACCTATATTCTCGATGCCGCGCGCCAGGTCACGACAGCCGCTCTGGACTACGGCAGAAAACCGTCCGTGATCTCGGCCATCGTCAAATACGAACTGACCGAACGCATGCGCCGCATCGTCAACGACGGCATGGACATCCAGGGCGGCTCGGGCATCTGCATGGGGCCGCGCAATTATCTGGCCCGGTTTTATGAGGTCATTCCGATCAGCATTACCGTCGAGGGCGCCAATATCCTGACCCGCACGATGATGATCTTCGGCCAGGGCGCCATCCGCTGCCATCCGTTTATCCAGAAAGAAATGGCCGCCTTGCAGCAGGCGCCGTCCGGACAGGCTTTGCAACAATTCGACGAGGTTCTGCTCCGGCATATCGGCTTTTTCATGCATAACATGGCTGCCAGCTTCTGGCTGGGGCTTACCAATGCCTGTTTTCTGCGTGTGCCCGGCGATCGTATGACTCGACGCTACTACCGGCGGATCGCCCGCCTCAGCGCCAATTTCGCGCTGGTTGCCGACTTCGCTTTGTTTACCCTGGGCGGCTCACTGAAGCGCCGGGAGAGAATCTCGGGCCGATTTGCCGATGTCCTGAGCAATCTGTATTTGTGCTCCTGCGTGCTCAAGCATTACCACGACCAAGGTTGTCCCGCTGACGACGCGCCCCTGCTGAATTGGGCCTGCCAGCATACCCTGCACCGGGCTCAGCAATCCCTGCTGGCCGTGCTGTGGAAGCTGCCGATGCGTCCAGTGGCCATACTGTTGCGCTTGATTACCTTCCCGATCGGCAAGCATTATGGGCCGCCCAATGACAAACTGGCGCATAAAACGGCCTCGCTGCTGCTTGCCGATACAGCGATGCGCGACCGCTTGACCGACGGCATTTACATCAACGACAACCCCGACGATGCAACCGGCCGCATCGAGGTCGCCTTTAAAGCCGTACTGGCGGCCGCGCCTGTGGAAACCAAAATCCGCGTCGCTCAACTACACAAGCAATTGTCCAAAGGCGATCAGTCCAAAGTGATTGCTGAAGCGCTGACGAAGAGCATCATCACGCCGCAGGAAGCGGACTTGATCGCTGCCGCCGAACAGGCCAGAATAGCCGCCATCAGCGTGGATGACTTCAGCCCTGAAGAGCTGACCGGCAGATTTACGCAGAGCTGACGGCACCGGCCTCAGTTGTTTCCCAAAAAGATGCAATCAATAGAACGCATGCCCGATTATTTAACAATAATGACCAAATGTTGTACCATAATGATTAAACTGTCTTTAAATGCTGAGCCTCGTCTCAAGCTCGAGTAATCGGAGAAATAAATGCCTGTCAATGCTGATGATTTTAAGAAAGCGCTACAACAATGGGCCAGCGGCGTCACTGTCGTTACCACTCAATCTGAAAAATTCGGCGTGCAAGGCATGACTGTCACCGCATTCTCAAGCGTTTCGGTCAATCCGCCTCAAATACTGGTGTGCATCAATGATTCGGCCGATACCGGCACCGGTATCGAAGAAAGCCGGTGCTTTGCCGTCAATGTGCTGAATTCGGAACAACAGGGCGTTTCCAATCAATTCGCAGGCGGCAGCAGTCAGAAAGAGCGTTTTGAAAATACAGCTTGGGAGCCTGGCATAACAGGTTCACCCATCCTGACTGACAGCATCGTGTCATTGGATTGCAGGGTTGTTGAAAAAGTCCGCGCCGGCACGCACTGGATCATTATCGGCGAAGTACAGGATACGATTTGCCGTCCGGGCAATCCGCTGCTGTATTATTGCGGCAATTACCGGCAGCTTGCGTAAGCTGCTTTCATAGGCCGGGTTGACAACCCCGTCCGCCAATCCATCAAGCTATCCGCCGTGAAACACATCCGCTTTCGCGGCGGATAGCCATCCCGCCTCAATCTCTTTTATTCAGCAGTCACAGCTTTTTGAGCTTTAACAACTTTCTTTTCCTGTTCAACTGAATGCACACGGATATCCCTTTGTGGAAAAGGAATCTCTATGTTGTGTTCGCGTAAGGCCTGCTCAAGCCGGACATGCAGATCGTGCGTGACAGGCAGCCGGTCTGCCAGTTCGGCAACAAAGATGCGAATGGAGAAATCCATCGCGCTCTCCCCGAAACCGACGAACAATACGCTCGGCTCGGGGTCCGCAAGGACCAGCGGCGTGGAACGCACCGTGTCCAGCATGATTTTATGCGCCAGTTTGACGTCGGAGCCATAGGCGATGCCTACCGGAATCACCACCCGGGTGATCGCATCACTTAAAGTCCAATTCACCAGCTGACTGGTGATAAAGGTCTTGTTGGGCACGATCAGCTCTTTCTGGTCTCCATCTATGATCGTGGTCGCGCGCATCTGGATGCGGCTGACTTTACCGCTGACATTGCCAATGGTCACGGTATCGCCGACGCGCACGGGACGCTCGAACAGCAGAATAATGCCGGATACCAGGTTGGCGAAGATTTCCTGCAGACCGAAACCCAAACCGACACCGAGTGCCGCCACCAGCCACTGCACCTGAGACCAGCTGCCGCCCAGCTCATTGGCAACGCCGAGAAAACCGATGGAGATCAGCACATACTTGGCCAGCTGATTGATCGCGTAGCGGCTGCCCGCGGCTACCGATAAACGCCTGAAGATCAATAACTCAACCACACCGGAAAAGTTGCGCACCGAAACGATGACGATAAACGCATACAGTCCGGCCAGCAGCACATTGGTCATCGTTATCGGTTGATAGCTTTCCTGCCCTTCGACGATAACTTTGTGCTGCCAAAGCACGATGTTATCCAGGAACGAGAACGCCGGCAGGATGTTGCGCCAGATCATCCAGAAGCCGATCACGATGGCGAAACCGATGAAAACGTTCAGAAGTTTCGTAGTCTGGGCGTTTATTTTAGGGATATCGATCAGCTCTTCATCGGTGGGCAGCACTGGGTCTTCCGCACCCGCTACCGCATGCTTCGCGCCGCTGGCCGCAATCTTGCGTTTTTGCCGGACGTTCTTCAAGGCCAACTGCCGATTGACCAGCGTCAGCCAGCGCAAAACCATCTGGTGCACGATAACGGACACAAAAAGCAGCCGCAGCGTCACGATCAATTTCTGCTGCAGCTCTACTGCGCTCTGATAATAGCCGGCGACGGCAAAGCCGATCACGATGACAGGCACCAGGATGATGGCCGGATACCAGACATAGCGCAGCCGGGGCAGCCATCTGCCAGGCCAGGCTTCAATGTAATCCTTTATTAATCCTTTTGACGGATGAAGTGTCTTGCTCATAAACATGCCCAGAACCGTCATGACAGCAATGAGGGCCAGACGGCCGAGGCTATCGCTGTGGCTTGAAGATTGTGACGCCTCGGTCGCATAGATAATGAACACAGCCGGCAGGAGCACAAAGCGCATCCAGACAATCTGGTTGCGCAGCAAGCTGACTGTGCTTTTCTGCCACTGGAAATGCTTGCTCGCGATGCCTTTCGAGGCGAACAGGCGATAAAAAAACTCCAGAAAGAACAAGGGAACTGAAACGCCCAGCAACCCCGCCCCGATCGATTTGCTGAAATCGGCAAGATGGGCATGGCTGTTCAGAAACCAGCCCAGGTAATACAGAAACAGCGGCAACGGCAACACCAGAATCAGCGTGTAGCCCAGCGCCCGCACCGTATAACTGAAATTGTCCGTGTAAATTTTTTCGACTTTTTCGGAAACGGCTGCCAGCTGCTGCTTTGCCCAGTTCCTGGCCAATATGGAAACGGCCAGACCGAATACGGCAATGACAGCCAGAAACAGATTTTCCAAGGCGATGTGGGCGGTATCCTTGAGCGCAGCCAGCCAATTGAACGGTGACAGCAGCCACTGTACCGAATGATACAGGCCGACGATAAAATCCTGATTGATCGGTGGGGAACTGGGTACCCACAGCAGCCGTTCGTCCAGATAGACCGCAAAGTCATCGGCCTGCTTGATCATCTGTCGCCTGGCGAAATCCAGATCGCCCAGCGTGCGCAGATAGGTCGTATAGGCCACCGATAATTTATTCAGCAATTCTTTCTGTCTGTCCAGCAGCATGCGCAATTCGGCCTGAATCATCATGCGTTGGTCGGCCGGCAGCGCCGCATCGACCTGCTGCGCCATGATCGCCTGCAGTTCGTCATCAATATCGGCGAGCTTTTTCAGCCGGTCTTCAATCTTGAATTGCTCAAGACTGACTAAAGCCGTCTCGTCCTGGATTGTCTGCGATTGCAGCGCAAACTGGCCATCGGTCGGCAGATTGCGCCGCTGCTCGCGTAATATTTTGCCCAGCGCGGGACTCAAGCCGGCCAGGCTGATTTTTTTTTCGGCGCTTTTAAAGTCATTGCCGATGTCGGCGGCTTGTTCATCCACTCTGTTTTTTTGTTCGCCGTATCTGTCAATCTTGCTGGTAATGAGTTGCAAATCCCGGCTATATTGGATGTTTTCGCGCGTGAAGGCTTGAATTGCAGGATGCTTGCCGGCGACCGCCTTTTCAGCCTGACTGAGCGCTTCTTGCACCTCGCGCGCTTCCTGCTGCCGTCTCTCGTTGACCAGATCTTCTATGGCAGCCACAACCGGCACCAGCGCAGCCTTCTGCATATTCAGCAGCTGTAATTCGGCTTTGAGCTGTTCCACTCTGGCCGGATTGCTGATCGCCTCGATATCCAGCATTTTCAGCTCAGCCGTGCGCGACTCGATCAGCGTCTTCAACTGCATCTGCCAGGCTTCTGCCTCGAGCTTTGAAACAGAATTGCCGGCGGGTACTTCCAGCTTCTTCTGCGTCGATTCAAGATCCTGTTTTGCCGCTACGATTTCTTCCCTTATGATCTGCGGGCGGCTGTTTTGCAAAACAAGCTCGTTTTCCAGGTTTTTTATTTGCTCATCCAGACTGCTGATTTTCCCTTTTTCAAGAATAAGCCGCTGTTCCAGCTCTTCGATGGGTATGTTGCCGAAATCCTCGATTTTCTGTTTGGACAGCCTTTGCTGAAACTGATCAATATCTTTTTGCAGTTTTTTCGTTTTATCGGGGGCTTTGCTGACAGCCTCCTTGAACCCGGCCGTCTGGTTATTGAATCCTTCGGTATTGGCCAGATTATCCTGCGCAGACTGATAGAGCTTGAGCACATTCGTTTTCAAGGCTGCATCCAGGTCTTGCCGCGCATTCAATGAATCAATCTTGGCCTGCAGCGCATCCGAGGTAATGCTGGAATTGCTGTTTTTTTGTCCCGTATTTGGCGGAGATGCCTTTTTTTCAGCCCAGGCGGTAGACGATCCAAGGCAGAGAATCAGCAATAAATACAGTAAATTATGAGCCATTGAGCTGGCAACGGCGCGAGAATCCATACTTTTCATGAAGAATTATTACAGCTAGGAGAGAATGAATAGGAGGTCATAACATCTTAGAGCGAGCGACATGTTTCATTTTGTAGCGCGTTCTTTAACCATTTTACCAGAAAGCTCGTCATTATCAGCCCGACTTCGAGTCACTATTTAAAATAGAGCGATAGTTTGCAAAACATTAGCACAGTAGGTTAGCAAAGTTTTCTTAAATTCTGATTGCCTGATTAATGACCGCCGCGCGCCATCTCTGTGATAAAATGCTGAGCTTGTCGGCAGTATTAATGCTTCAGTGAGGCATTAAGAGTTAAGTTAAAAAATTAGGCGTTACATTGCATGCATCCGGTAATATCAGCAAGCGGTCATAATCATAGGATTAGTTCTGCTTTCCACCTTCCAAAATTCCCGCTAAAAAACGATTTAAAACTGTGGAGCCTGCGCTATGTAAGCCGGCTGCTGATGCTGTTGTCTCTGGCCTTGCCTGCTCCGTGGCTGCATGCCGAAGCCGTTGCCGACCAGCCGCCGGGCATGGAAAAAGAAATCAAGGCCATTATAGCGGCCCAACAACATCCGTATCTGAAACGCTCCGGCTTTCTCAATCGTGCGGAGGATCTTGAGAATCTCTATAAGATCGCCCGCTATCAGCCTTTATGGCTAGGGCATGAACGCTCGGAAAAACAGATTGCCGACGCCCTGGCATTATTGGAAAAAGCTTCGGAGCACGGCTTGAGCGCGGCGAATTATGACGCTGAAATGCTGCAGCAAAAATTGCCCGAGGCCTTAAAGTTGGCTCCGGAAGCGTATAATTCAATCGCTCTGTACGATACCGCGCTGAGCCTGTCCCTGCTGCGTTTTCTGCACGATGTGCATTACGGCCGCGTTAATCCCCAAGGCATCAATTTCAACCTAAAACTGAGGGAAAAAAAGCTGGCTGATCTGCCGACGCTGATCAAGGACAGCCTGGCGCAGGATACCGTATCCCAACTGCCTGTGCTGGTCGAGCCGAAATTAAAACAGTATCAAAAACTGAAGCAGGCTTTAGCGGCTTACCGTCGACTGACTGCCGAATCCCGGCCCTATAAGCTGACTCTCACCAAAACCATTCACCCCGGCGATAAACTGCCGCAAATCGAAGAGCTGCGCCAATTTTTGGTCGCAATCGGCGACCTGACTGAAGATAAAGCCGAAGATGACGGCAAAGCCCCAAAATCACCGTCTTATACAGGGGAAATCGTTGAAGGCGTTAAAAAATTCCAGTACCGGCATGGCCTTGGCGCCTATGGCGTTATCGGCAAGGAAACAGCCGCCGCGCTCAACGTGCCGTTAACGCAACGTGCAGCGCAAATTGAATTGGCGATGGAAAGATTACGCTGGCTGCCTGAACTCTCGGCCGGGCCCTCTATCATCGTCAATATTCCGGCTTTTCAGTTATGGGCATTCAATGCGCTTGGCGGAGTGGATGCCGATATGCTGAACATGAAAGTGGTCGTCGGCAAGGCCCTGAAGAACCAGACGCCGGTATTAATGGCGGAATTGCGTTTTATCGATTTTATGCCTTACTGGAACATTCCCTATAGCATCCTGAAGACCGAAGTATTGCCCAAATTAATAAAAAATCCGAATTATCTGGCCAAAGAACATATAGAGCTGGTCCCCAACTTCGGCAATGAAGTCAAGCCCGTCCCGTTTGCCGACAATTCCATCGCGCAACTGAAACAGGGAACATTAAAAGCCAGGCAGCGCCCCGGCAACAAGAACGCCCTGGGCAAAGTAAAATTCATTTTTCCCAATCAGAGCGATGTCTATTTGCATGACACGCCGGCCAATGCCTTATTCAGCAAATCGCGCCGGGATTTCAGCCACGGCTGCGTACGGGTCGAAAATCCTCAACAGCTGGCCGAGTTCGTTCTGAAAGGCCAGGAAGGGTGGAGCAAGGAAACCATACAGGCGGCCATGCAGACGCCTAAAACGCAACACGTTGTCCTGAAGAAGCCGGTACCTGTGCTGTTCTTTTATACGACGTCTTTCTTCGATCAACATGACAATCTGATGTTCTATCAGGATATTTATGATCAGGACCCTGTTTTACAGAGCGCGCTTGAAAAACCGGCCGACCTGTCCGATCAGCTGCTTTTCATCAGCAACGGTCCGGAGCCAGTCCAGTTGGTGAGATAAGCGCAACCCAATCGACTCATGCCTGAAAGTCTGGATTTGATCCAACATAATAACTGATGTTACGCATGGGTGGTTTCATCCCGTTTGTCGCGCCCAGCACCGCCGCTAAAAGCTGCGGTAGGCTGGGTTGCTAAACCCAGCATTTCGGCCGCCCATGCAGGGTTTCCGCTAAAGCTCCAACCCAGCCTACACAGGCTGTTAAAGGCAAGGAACTCGCCTTCGGGTGCAACAAACTCGATTAAATAAAACCGTCGCTCTAGCAACACTTTATTAAATCGATCTAACTTCAACCAACTGCGTAACATGAGTTATTGAATCATTAAGGCAGACCCGAAAACAGGCCGATACCTATTTATACCACGACCTGAAATCGCCCGTATCCAGATGCACAAAATCGGCGCGCGCATAATACCCGACCCCGCCGCGGCGCATGGCAAGCGCTGCGTTTCTGACTCTTCGCATATCCACTCCGGCCACATGAATATCAACAGCCCGCCCTTGCATATGCAGACTGTGTTTTGCGACGCCACGGATTTGTCTGCGCAATCTGGCATTGGTACGAGGGGAACGATAGCCCGAGAAGATTTGGAAAGGCTGACTGATTCCGAGCGCAAGTTTCAGATCATATAACTGATCGAGCAATGCCGGATCAATGGGGTGAACGTCGTCGGTATGATAATCGCGAAGCAGATAATTGATTTCCAGCAAGGCGTCTTTCAGATATCCGCCCTGTTCAAAATAGGTCAGCTTCAGCTTGTCGCCGGTATAGACGTGTAGTAAGGAAAGCGATTTATGTGAAGGAAGGCGCCTGGCTGCCGCGCTTGCGATTCCGGTACCACTCAATGTCAGCAAAGAACCACATGCCATAGTCTTCAGAAACCTTCGCCTTGATGTTGCAAAACCGCCCTCATCAATATCTAGGCTTTCTATCTGTCTGTTCATGTTTTGTCTTTTGTACCGCTGTAAGTGTCATTTTTCTTTGCAAGTCTTAAACTAACCTTAAATAAGTGTTCGTACTTAAATTGGAAAGGTTGTTATTCGATTGCCCGTTCTTAAGCTGTAAAATGCCTCCTGAGTTGATAATCACGCTTAGACCATAAAAATTAATGAACTTATCTTTAGCTGTACTATTCATAGTCTTTTTATTAATCGCCGTGCGCAAAATCGGGCGATTTACGATTAAAATCTGGCAGTCGATGGCCGCCGGTGCCCTAATTGTCCTGGCGGCCGGCGAAATCGGCCTGCGCGATGCCCTAACGGCGATAGACCTCGACGTCATGCTGTTTTTACTGGGCATGTTCATCGTGGGCCAGACGCTGGTCACCAGCGGCTATCTGTATTATCTGGCCTATCGTCTATTCAACCGGATCAGATCAGCGCAGCAATTGCTCCTGGGCATCCTGTTCGGCGCCGCCTTCAGCTCGGCGCTGCTGATGAACGACACGCTTGCCATAGTGGGGACTCCGCTCGTATTGCGATTAGCACTAGAACATAAACTCAGCGGCAAACTGTTCTTGCTGACGCTGGCCTACGCCATCACACTCGGCAGCGTGATGAGTCCTATCGGCAATCCGCAGAATCTACTCATTGCCACACACGCCGATTTGCCGGCGCCTTTTCAGACATTTTTTAAGGCCCTGGCCGTGCCTACGCTGATCAATTTGATTGTCACCTATTTACTATTGCGATGGGTTTACCGGGACGAGTTCAGGAATGGCCTGCCGCTGACTCATAATCCTGTCGGCCTGCTGGACACGGAACTAGCTAAACTCGGCCGCATCTCGCTGTTTTTATTGATCGGCCTGATCATCGTCAAAATCATCCTGGTCGGCCTGCACAGCCCGATACAGATCAAGCTGAGCCATATTGCCCTGATCGCCGCCCTGCCGCCGATATTGCTGAGCCCTGCCCGCCTGCGCTTATTGAAGAGCCTGGACTGGGCGACTTTGATGTTTTTTGCCGCGATGTTCGTGTTGACGGCCAGCGTCTGGCAAACCGGCGTCATGCAGCAACAAGTTGATGATCTCGCGATAGACCTGACGACCGTGCCGGCGATCATGCTTCTGAGCGCGTCGCTCAGCCAACTGGTTTCCAATGTGCCGCTGGTCGCGCTGTATCTGCCCATGCTGACGCATACGGATGCCGCCTCGCTGATGGCCCTGGCGGCCGGCAGCACGGTAGCCGGCAATTTCCTGATCCTGGGCGCCGCCAGCAACGTCATCATCATCCAGCATGCCGAGAAACACGAAGCAACGCTGGGCTTTTTCGAGTTTGCCCGCATCGGAATTCCATTGGGCTTTATCAATCTATTGATATACTGGGGGTGGCTCAGTTACTGGTATAACTAAGCCCTGAGAATTTTCCGGCCATTTCACTGCTTACAAACATTGGATGAGTAAAAAGACCACTAAACCTTCGGCTTATCTGACTGAAGTCAAAATGCTTTCGGACCGTATCGTCAAGGCCCAGCAGCCCATACGCATTCTGGATGCGACCAAATGGGACGACAGCATCAAGCAGGCTTTTTTTGAAGGCAAATGCAAAAAACCGCCGCTCGTAACGCCCGATTATTATCTGCAGCGCCCTTTGGGCTTTGATCCGACCGAGAAAAAACGCGAGTTTTACCAGATCGAGCGGGATTTGTCGCGCAAGCTGGGCCAGCTCAATCCGCTCAGCGTCATCATGCGCCGGATTTGCCGCGAGTACCAGTCCGTCGTGCGCATGCTGGAATCCCGGGGCACACCCATCTTCTCCGATATTTCCCAGGAACTGTACGGGTCCTCGCATGATGTGTTCCATGTCGGCGACCCGACTATCGCCGATCTCGGCAGCATGATGGAAGCAACGCTGTCGCAATTGCTGAAGCTGGATTTCCTGATTGAAGAACCCAAGACCATCACGGCAAAAGAAGCGGTAGGCATCCTCAACGAGAGAATTGAAAATCTGTTTCCGGGCAATGGCCTGCGCGCGATGATCAGTGACGGCATCGTCGCCGATGCCGCCGCCGGCACCGATTACGTCAAGCTGCGCGCGGATGCTCTGTTCAATATGCGCGACCTGCGTGTACTTGAAGTGCATGAGGTCTGGGTGCATCTGGGCACGACGCTGAACGGCCTGGCTCAGCCTTACTGTACGTTTCTCGGCAAGGGTCCGCCTTCGTCCGCGGTCACGCAGGAAGGCCTGGCGGTATTGATGGAGATTTTGACTTTCAGCTCCACGCCTAACCGACTGATGCGTCTGATCAACCGTGTGCGCGCCATTACGCTGGCCGAAGACGGCGCCGACTTCATGGATATCTTTCATTTTTTCAGGGACAAGGGGCTGGACCCGGAAGAAAGCTACACGCTCAGCAGCCGGGTATTCAGAGGCAGCAGCCCGGACGGCATGCCTTTCACCAAGGACCTGACTTATATTAAAGGTTTCGTGCTGACCTACAACTTCATGCGGCTGGCGGTCAGCACGGGCAAACCCGACCGCATCCCGCTGCTGTTTTGCGGCAAGACCATGATCGAGGATATGAGGGTGCTGGTTGATCTGGTTGACGAAGGAACCGTCATCGCGCCGCGCTTCCTGCCGCCGCAATTCAAGGACCTGATGGGGCTGTCGGCCTGGTTGAGCTTCAGCCGCTTTATGTCATCGATGAGCTTCCGGCAACTGGAGCAGGACTACGCCAATGTTCTATAATCGAACCCATCTCGCCCCAAAAAGCAGACGTGTTGGACGTCATGCATCCGCCGCCGGAAATCCGTGCCGACGCAGGTTTTGTGGCGGTAACACAGCATCGCTTGAATGCTGATTAATAATAATTAGAGAGGAAATCATGAGAATACCAAACTTGCTCGTCGTTTTATTGAGTCTTTCCTTACTTAACATGACCGACGCCATAGCCGGAGCCAGCGGCCATGCCGGCCATACGCCGGGCACCGGCAGTGGTGGCGCGGCGGGCTGCGTAAAAGCCCGCCTCAGCAAATTCCAGCCCGGCCACATGGCCGCCGTTGCGCCGGAAGCGGAATTTTCGTTCATGGTTACCGGCATTCAAAGCCCCGATCAAGTCGAGGTCACCGTAAAAACGATCCCGGTGGAAATCACTGGCGAAGATAAAGACAGCTTCTATCTGATAAAAGGCAAACTGCCGGCCGAGCTGAAAAATGTAACCGCCAGAGTTAACGTCAAGGTCAACGCCAAATCGCCAAGGTGTGAGGCTGAAAACGGATGGCTGGTTAAAATAACCGAATAAATCAACTTAATTCAAGGAGAAGCATCGGTCAGGCCTGATGATGTATATATCCCCCGCCCTGGCTGAGCTTTAGAGAATGCCGCATGACTGAAAATCTTTCCATCAAGAAATGTGTGGCCTACTGCCTGGCGCAGCGTTTCGATATTGCCGCGTTATCGAAAATAATTTCCGAATCGAAACAGGTCAGGATTATTAAAGGCGCATTGCTGGTTGAAGATCACGAAACCTTGTCGGTTATTTTCGCGTATGGAGCCGTCGTGCACTGGAACATCGATCCGGAACAGCAGGCCCGGCTCCATCGTTTATTGCTGGAACATGCGGATAACCCGCTTGATATCGTGGAAGAAGATAATTTCACCTACGCGCTCAACTGCTCGACGACGCGCATTATTGAAGACCATATCGAAATCGAGTCATCCGACCCCATCCTGTTGTTTTCTCTGTCGCAGGGCATGGCGCAATCGATCAAGCTGGCCTATTTTGAAACCCACGCGCTCAGGACCATCACCAGAACCAATTACATCCCCGAATCGCTGGCCCAGAACGGCCGCATCAAATTGAACCGCCAGGACATAGCCAAGATCCGCGGCCAACTGTTCCTGACCAAAAGCGACATTATCCTGAATTACGATCTGCTCGATATTCCCGACTTTTTTTGGGAATACCCTGAATATGAACCTTTTTACAGCGTTGCCGCCAAATATCTGGAAATCACGCAACGCATCGAAGTGTTATCCAAAAAGCTCGAAACCATCCATGAACTGTTCGAAATGCTGGCCGACGAGCAAAAGCACCGGCACTCCTCGGCCCTGGAATGGATCATCATCTGGCTGATTGCGTTTGAAATCTTTATGACCATTGTTGACAAACTGGCCTGAAATCCTGGCGCCGGCCATCGCTTTCCTTTATTTATTGTTCTTTATGCTCAGTTATCGCCACTCATTCCATGCCGGCAATTTCGCCGATGTCCTGAAACACCTGACGCTGATCCAGATCCTCGAACACCTGAGAAAAAAAGACAAGCCGTTCTGTTGTATCGATACCCATGCTGGTCCCGGCGCTTACGCACTGGACAGCGACTTTGCGCTGAAAAACAGGGAATTCGACAACGGCATCAGCAAACTCTGGCAGCGCCATGACCTGCCGGCCAGCGTTGCCGCCTATATCGGGCTGATCAGGCAGTTCAACAGCCCGGGCAAGCTCACGCGCTATCCTGGCTCGCCGTTGATCACGCAACATTTATTACGCAGCAAAGACCGGCTGTTTTTATACGAGCTGCATTCGACGGAAATTGCCTTACTGGCGGAAGCTGTTGACAGGGACAGGCGCATCAAGGTCTTCCATGAAGATGGCTTGAAAAACAGCATCGGCCTGTTGCCGCCGGCCGAGCGCCGCGGCCTTGTCTTGATCGATCCGTCCTATGAAATGAAGAGCGATTATCAGGACGTCGTGGACACTTTGGTAAAAATGCACAAGCGCTTTGCCACCGGCGTTTTCGCGCTCTGGTATCCGGTCGTAGAACGCAAGCGCAACAAAGAACTGGAGCAAGCCCTGCAAAACAGCGGCATCAAAAATATCCAGTTGTTTGAACTGGGCCTTCAGACAGATACCAATGAACACGGCATGACCGCCAGCGGCATGATCGTAATCAATCCGCCGTGGACATTGAAATCTGACATGGAACATGTTCTGCCGTGGCTGGCCGATGTGCTTGGCGAAAACGGCGCAGGTTTTTACCGCATACAGGAACTGGCCGGGGAATAGTTCCTGCTTTATTAAAATCTAAAATCGCCTAACCGCTGAGCTTGAGCTAGAATTTAAAAACAACCGCTTACTCATTAAAGACAGCTTCAGGCCGGACCGTCTGGCCTTGGGCAAAGGAACTATTGATGCCGGCATTCGCGCCACAAGCCCGAATCACCGTGCTTGGTGTGCATGGCGCTGGATGCCGGCATTGGGTTATAGGATATTAACATGACAGAATCATTAGGGTATGTAACACAGTTTAGAAAACATCTAGCTAAAAATCTCCTGGAGCGCGGCAAGGAAGCCGTCGAAGGTGCCGCAGACCTGGGCCAAGCCGGCTACAGCCTGGCCACTGATCCGGCCTACCGGGAACAAACCTTTGAAGCCGCCAAGGAAATCGCCAAACAGACCAGCGACGGCATCGGCCGCGCCATAGACGATCCCACCGGCACGCTCAACGGCATCAAGGACGATGCATCCGCCGCCTGGGACACCTTTAAAGCGGAGAGAGCCCAGGCCGCCGCCGAAGGCCGCCTGGCCGAGTTTGACGCGCAAGCGGCCTCGCACGTACTGACCGGCGCCGCCCCGGGCGGCCAGCTCGGCAGAGTAGGCAAAACGGGCGAACTGCTCGCCAAAACGGCCAAGCTGGACAAGACCGGGGACCTGGCCAGCGCCGAAAAGCGCGCGGCCCAAGCCATCAAAGACGGCGCCTGCCTGCCCAACCAGGCGCCCAGCAGCACAATACGCTGCCCCCTGGCCAAACCGGACAACCCGGCCGCGAAAAAAACCTCCCCCAAGACCGGCAAATCCGCCGCCGGCAAATCCACCTTGAAAAACGCCGACACCTGCACCAGCGGCTGCCCGATCAGCCTAGCCACCGGCGAGGAACTGCTGGAGCTGACCGACTTCAGCTGGGACGGCCCGCTGAGCCTGCCCTGGACGCGCTTCTACCGCAGCGGCCAGAGCGCCCTTGACCTGCAGCTGGGCCACGGCTGGCTGACGCCGCTGGACGAATGGCTGGAGGTCTCGGATACGGCTGTCAGCTTCCATGACCGCGAAGGCCGTACCCTCGAACTGCCCCTGCCCGAACCCGGCGACTATAGCCTGAATCTCCCGGAACAGCTGCGCCTGTACCGCGAAGCCGGCCGCTTCCGGCTGGTCGGCGACGGGCAGCCGGAACGCCTCTTCCAGGGCGAACACGGCCGCTGCCGCCTGCAGCGCTGGCAGAACGGAGCCGGGTTCATCGAACTGGTCTACGACCTTCAAGGCCAGGTCCAGGCCCTGAAGGCCAGCTGGGGCAAAACGCTGCTGATCGAGCGCGACGGTGGACATATCGCGGCCATCGGCCCGGCCAAATTGGGCGAACGAGGACTGGAACCGGCCGCCACGCCCTTCGTGCGCTACCAGTACAATGAGCACGGCGATCTGATCGCAGCACTCGATCCATTAGAGCACGGCGAGGCCTACGCCTACCGCAACCATATGATCAGCCGCCGCACGCTCGCCAGCGGCTTCAACTTCCATTTCGAGTGGGACGCCTACAGTCCGAGCGGGCGCTGCCTGCGCAACTACGGCGACCACGGTATTTACGACTACCGCTTCGAATGGAGCGACAGCGGCCTCAGCCGCGCCATCGACTCGCGCGGCGGCGTCACCGAATACATGCACGACGCCAACGCTTTGCTGCTCTGGCAAACCAGCCCCGAAGGCCGTAGCACACACTACGCCTACAACGAACACAACCTCTTAAGCCGCGTCACCGATGCAGCCGACCACAGCACGACTTATGCCTACGATGACGAAGGCCGGCTGACCGCCGTAACCGACCCGCTCGGCCATACGACGCAGCTAGCCTACAGCGAAACGGGCCAGCTGACCGGCCTGACCGATCCCCTGGGCCAGACCTGGAGCCGCAGCTACGACGACCAGGGCCGCTTGATCCGAACCGAGGACCCGCAAGGCGGCGTCACGCGCATCGCCTACACCGACCAGGGCCTGCCGGCGCAAATCGTCAACGCCGCAGGCCAGACCCGCACCCTGCTCTGGGACGGGCAGGCACGCCTGGTCGGCGAGATCGGCTTCAACGGCATGCGCCGGCATTACCGCTACGACGGTGAAGACCGCCTCATCGCCGCCCAGCACCACCAGCAGGTCAGCCAGTACCGGTACGATGCCGCCGGCCGCGTCACCGCCGTCAAAGGCCCCGACGGCGCCGTGGTCAAGCTGGAATACAATGAAGCCGGGCTTTTAACCCGCTACACCGACGCCGCCGGACGCAGCACCGAGTACCGCTATGATGATGGTCTGTCGCAGCTCACCGAACGCATCGACCCGGCCGGCCAGGTATTGCGCTACCACTACGACAGCGAGCGCAACCTGATCGGCCTGACCAACACCAAAGGCGAGCATTACCAGCTCAACTACGACAAGGACGAGCACCTGATCGAAGAGATCGGCTTCGACGGCCGCGTCCAGCGCTACCACTACGATGCCGCCGGCCAACTGGATCTGTATGCCCAGCGCGGCGAGCAGGCCTGGCAGGTCACGCGCTTCCAGCGCGACCCGCTCGGGCGCTTGCTGAAAAAGACCGGCGGGGACGGCGCCGTCAGCGAATTCGCCTATGATCCGCTCGGCCGCCTGAGCCGCGCCCGCAACAGCCACGCGCAGCTGCAGTTCCAGTACAACGCGCTCGGCCAGGTCGTCAGCGAGAGCCAGAACGACGCCACGGTAACGCACGCATACGACGCCCTGGGCCGGCGCACGGCGACCGTCACGCCCACGGGCCAGCGTATCAATTACGCGTACAACGGCCAAGGCCGCCTGGCAACGGTCAGCCTGGACGGCGAAATCCTCAGCCGGCACCAGTTCGACGACCAGGGCCTGGAAACCGCCCGCCAGCAGGGCCAGCTGGTCAGCCGCTACGCCTACGATCCGCTGGGCCGGCTGACCCAACACCAGGCCAGCCGGCGCGATAAAGCTGCCGTGCTCGGCCGGCGCTACGGCTACGACGCCGCCGGCCAGCTCGCGGCCGTCGACGACCTGCGCCAGGGCGCCAGCCGCTATCTGTACGATCCGGCCGACCGGCTGCTCGAAGTCGAAGGCCTGACGCCGGAACGCTTCGTGCACGACCCGGCCGGCAACCTGATCGGCGTCAATCAAGACAGCGGAGGCATGGTCAAAGGCGACCGCCTGATGCTGCTGGGCGATCGGCATTTCAGTTACGATGCGGCCGGCAATGTGGTCGAAGAGCGGCGCGGCAAGGCAAGTCGGCTCGTCACGCGCTACGCCTACGACAGCGATAATCGGCTGATCCGCGCCGAAACGCCGCACGGCGTCAGCCAGTACCGCTACGATCCGCTGGGCCGGCGTACCAACAAACAGACGCCCGACGGCGAAACGCGCTTCATTTATGACGGGGCACGGCTGCTGCAGGAGACCCGGGCGGAACGGTGCCGGACCTATCTGTTCGAGCCCGGGAGCTTCCGACCCTTGGCCTGCATCGATCAGGTCGGTGATGCTAAATCGCAGGTCTATTACTATCATCTGGATCACCTCGGCACACCGCGCGAGCTGACCGATGCGGCCGGCGAAATCGTCTGGTCGGCCCGCTACCGGGCCTATGGTTCGCTGGCCCTGGCCGATGTGGCCGACATCGATAATCCGTTGCGGTTTCAGGGGCAGTATTTTGATGCCGAGACGGGGCTGCATTACAATCTGCACCGGTATTATGATCCCCAGGCGGGGCGGTTCATCCACCAGGACCCGATAGGCCTGGACGGCGGCGTGAATCTGTTTCAGTACGCGGTTAATCCGGTTAATTGGATTGATCCTTTGGGATTGACAGGGAAGGATTGCTCAAATGTTTCAAACAGTGAAGACAAATGGAGTAGAGCTCCCAAAAGCATCCAAGATCAAATGACCTTGAAAGCGGCTCAAGAGGATCGAGGTGATGTCATCATCAAAAGTCTAAATGATCCAAAATTCAAAGGAATGGAAAAAATGGAGTTGAAGGTTAAGTCAGCTAACGGTAATGATTCGGTTGTTCACTATGTTCGAGACCCTAATACAGGAAATTTAATGGACTTTAAATTTAAGAAACACAGCACTGATCAAATTAAACCTTGGGGGAATGATCCAGCTATTCCAGCGGGAGGATAAAACCATGAAAGTAATTTGTAGAATAAATAATCTAAACAGCTTGTCGGATGAAAGACTGTTGAAAAGATTAAAAAAATATATCCGCATGCCAGAGGGAGAAATTGATCTTGAAATTGGCAAGGAATATACCGTTTATGGAATAGTCTTTTGGGACAATAGCCCTTGGTATTATATTTGCTCTGAAGATTATGACGAATATCCAAAACCTTTTGCCGCTGAATTTTTTGAAATTATAGAAAGCCATTTATCATCTTATTGGAGGTTATCTACAGTGGATCAGGGAGAAGGAGAGATTTTGTCTTCACTTGTATTTGATGAATGGGCTAAGTCTCCAGATTTTTATGAACGACTTATTGAAGGCGATTACGAGGCTATGGACTTGTTTAATAAGTATCGACAACTTATGGATCAAGAATGACAAAAGAGCCATAGGATGCACTTCGTGCTTCAGAGCCATAGGATGCGCTGAGGCATGAAGCGCATCGTTCGAGCATCATCAGGCAGACCAATGACTGACTACCGCCGGATCTACATTCCTGGCTCAACCTGGTTCTTCACCGTGAATCTTGTCGAACGCCGGAATAATTATCTTTTGGTAGAAAAGATTAATCTGCTGAGAGCCGCTTTTCGTTACGTCAAGGAGCGCAAACCTTACCGGATCAATGCGGTCGTTATCCTGCCTGACCATTTGCACTGCATCTGGACATTGCCACCTGGGGATGGGGATTTTTCCATGCGCTGGAATCTGCTCAAAGGTCATTTTTCTCGTGCCATACCGCAAGGCGAGAGAATTTCCTCAAGCCGGAGCAAGCGCCGGGAACGCGGTTTGTGGCAGCGCCGATTCTGGGCGCGTTTATTATGCGACCAAGCCGATTTTAACAACCACATGGATTACATCCATTGGAATCCTGTCAAGCATGGCTATGTACGAAAAGTTGTCGACTGGCCGCATTCGAGTTTTCATCGATACGTTGATCAGGGCGTTTATCCGATGAATTGGGGACATTCCGGCAATTTCGATAGCCATGTAAGTGAATGACTCGAACGATGCGCTTCGTGCCTCAGCGCATCCTACGGCCCTGAAACGCCCAATGGCGTCAGCCAGTATCGCTACGATCCCTTGGGCCGGCGTACCGCCAAACAGACGCCCAACGGCGAAACGCGCTTCATCTATGACGGGGCACGGCTGCTGCAGGAAACCCGGGCGGAACGGTGCCGGACCTATCTGTTCGAGCCTGATAGCTTCCGGCCCTTGGCCTGCATCGATCAGGCCGGCGGTGCGGCCTCACAGGTCTATTACTATCATCTGGATCACCTCGGCATACCGCGCGAGCTGACCGATGCGGCCGGCGAAATCGTCTGGTCGGCCCGCTACCGGGCCTATGGTTCGCTGGCCCTGGCCGATGTGGCCGAGATCGACAACCCATTGCGGTTTCAGGGCCAGTATTACGACGATGAAACCGGGCTGCACTACAATCTGAACCGGTATTACGACCCCAAAGCCGGCAGGTTCATCCACCAGGACCCGATTGGCCTGGCCGGTGGCGTGAATCTGTTCCAGTATGCGGTTAATCCGGTCAATTGGGTTGACCCGTTAGGATTGACGGGAAAGGATTGTTCAAATGTTGCAAAGAGTGTAGAGACAGATAAATTTGGTAATGTAATAAGTCGCCTTCCTAAAAGCATACAAGACCAGATGACTTTAGACGCTGCTAAACGGGGTGAAGGAATTGTGAAAATAGATAATCTTAATGATCCGAAATATGCAGGAATGCAAAAAATGGAACTGGAAACTATTTCAAACGGTGGTAAAAAATCTAACGTTCATTATGTAAGAGACCCAATTACAGGGGACATGATGGACTTCAAGTTTAAAAAACATAGTACGGACTATATACATAGATATGAGTCAGTCAGAGAAGCAGGCATAAGGGAAAAAAATGAAGGTGTTATGTAAAGTTAACAATATTTTCGAACTGAATGATAATTCAACAGTAGAGCGTTTAAAAAAATATATTCGTTTATCTGATGGGAAATTATATTTAGAGAGAGACACAGAGTATTGTGTTTACGGCATACTTTTTAGGGATAACGCTCCTTGGTACTATCTATGTTTAGATGCAGATGATGAGTATCCAACTCCATATCCAGCAGAGCTATTTAATATCACTGATGGACGTCTATCATCATATTGGAAACTTTCAACAATAACTTATCCAGATGGAACCGTGAGGCCTTCGATAGTATTTGAAGAATGGTCTAAAGACTCTTCTTTTTATGAACGACTTATAGACGATGATCCAGCAGCTATTAGTTTGTTTGAAAAGTATCGAGAATTAATGGATAGAGAATAATTTAAGTGGTATAGCCATATGGCGGATGTTTCGTATGGTGGATTTGCCTTGCTTGGCAAGCCACCAACAAGCGGAGCCTTGAAGCCGTAATGTTCCGCTATGCAGCCGGCCTGCTTGAAATGGCGGTTTGCTGCGCGAAACCGCCCTACTTACTTGCTCAGTACCAGCTTACAGTTCGTCAATTTGGCCTTCCTGGCGCTGTTGCTGCGGAGATATTGAATAAGCTCTAAGGACTTGGGTTTATGCCAAGGTTAGCCGGGTAGTATCGGACCGGGAAATAATGGCTGAGCCAGAGCGCGCTGTAATGCCTCAAAATCAACCGGTTTGGTCAGATAACCATTGAAGCCGGCAGCTCGCGCCTGTTCGCGATCAACCTGCCGTCCATAGCCGGTCAACGCGATCAACTGCGTCGTTCTTAGCTCGGGATGTTCTCTAAGGGCTCGAGCCACCGCATAGCCATCCATGCCCGGCAGGCCGATATCGAGCAGTATGACCTGCGGCCGCTCAGTCAGTGCGGCGACCAAGCCCGCAGGTCCGCTATAGGCCAAACTTACAGTATGCCCTTCGCCAGTCAGCAGCACAGACAGGCTCTGAGCAGCATCGCGGTTATCATCGACGACGAGAATGCGCAGAGGCCCTTCCGCCGGCTTCAGTGCTGTCGGAGAGGAAACCGAAACGACTGAGGCTTGCGGCAGGCAAGGCAGGCGAATGATGAATACACTGCCTTGGCCCCGGCCTGCGCTGGTAGCCCAGACGTCACCCCCATGCATGGTCACTAGGCTTTTGACCAGCGACAGGCCAATGCCCAGCCCGCCTTCGGAACGGTCGAGGGTACGGTCCACCTGGTAGAACAGTTGAAACAGGTTCGGCAGCGCCGAAGGCGCAATGCCCCGGCCGTTGTCACGGACTCGGATGAAGACATCATTGCCGACATGCTCAACGGTCAACCAGATAGACCCGCCTTCATCGGTATACTTGGCCGCATTGTTGAGCAGGTTCGAGACGACCTGCGCCAGCCGGACCAGATCGCCTTCAACGATGACCGGTTCAGGCGGCAGTTGTACCGTAAGTTCATGACGGCGAGTTTCGATCAAGGGCTGAGTGATTTCCATGGCCCGCTGCACAATAGCCGATACTGCAAGAGACTCCTTCTTGAGCTCGATTTTGCCACGACTGATGCGCGAGACATCCAGCAGGTCATCCACCAGACGCGCTAAATGTTCGACTTGACGGTCGATGACATTGCGGCACCAGGCCAGCCGCGTTTCGTCCAGATCCGGACGTTTCAGGATCTGCGCGGCGTTGCGGATCGGGGCCAGGGGATTGCGCAGCTCGTGAGCCAGCATGCCCAGAAACTCATCCTTTCGCCGATCCTCGTTCCGAAGCGCTTCCTCAATGTGCATGCGCTTGGCAATCTCGGCTTCAAGCGCAATATTGGCAGATTGCAGTTCCATAGTCCGTGCCTCAATGCGCGCCTCCAGTTCCTCATTGGCCTTGCTCAGAGCATCCTGCGCCTGGCGCAACTCTGTTAGATCGTTAACCACAACGGCATAACCCGCTTCAACTCCTCCGATAGGGGCAGGACTGATCGCCAACATTACGGGTATCAAACTACCATCGGCGCGGATCATGGACAGATCGTCGCGGTGAGGTTTCTCCTCAGCGCTTTCAAGCAATGCCGCAAAATCTGCTGCATGGAGCGGATGCACAAAGCGCTCGATGTCTGCACCAGTCATTTTAGCCATTGCAACGCCTATCAGGTCTGCAAACCATCGGTTGGCATAGAGGATTGTCCGGTCGGCAGAAACGACCAGTATCCCTTCGTTCAGCGTATCAAAAAGACGTTTATAGATGGTATCCGTCCCTTCCAGGGTATAAACACGATGTTGACCGTCATTGTAGACGACTACGGCATCCACGTTAGCGGCACGAATGGCGTTCAGGGTGTCTTGCGCTTCCTCCAGGCGCAACGTCAGGTCGTGGATTTTGAGCAGCAGCTCCTGATTCTTTTTATTGTCAGGATTCACTGTGCGCCTCCTTTTCCAGGACCGGTTTCGGGCGGCGATACAGCTTCATGAGAGTGCGTTCTTGGCCAGAGAGCGTGTCGGCCGGCTTGCTTAGCATGGGCATGAACGGCAATGCTATGCTTGTTCTTTGATCGTTCCGGTGCCTGGCAGTGGCCGCTATCGATAACGGCCGAATCATGGCGCCAGCTAACGCTGGTCCAACTACGCGGTGGCTATTAAAGAGAGCCCGAGCCGAGAACAACAGGGCGCCCTCCCCTGCACAGTGGCGCTGCCTGTAGCGGCCTCCGCAATGGGTCAATGCACGGGGGGCGCCTTCGTGATCACGGTTGGCCCGTGCTAAGTTTGCGTTCGCCTGTTCTGTAGGGTGCAGTTTCATTTGGGCATTTCCGGATGACGCAGATCCAAACCTACCAGTACCCGCTCGGTATTGGACAAGTCTCCAATAATCTTGCGTACCGGCGCAGGCAACTGGCGCACCAGTGTCGGGATGGCCAGGATTTGATCACCTGCAGCTAATTGCGGTTTTTCCAGTAGGTCGATCACTTCAACGCTATAGCGGCCTTTGAGATATTCTTCGCAGATCCGATTCAGATTGGCGCAGGCTGTCAGTGACTTGGGCGTTTGTCCTGCCACATAAAGCCGCAGTTGCCATATGTCTTCATCTTCAGATGGCTCGTTTACTATATGCTCGTGATGGCCTGACATGGTTCAGTTTTCGCTCTGCTGAGGGCCTGATGCGGCATCACCGTGACGCAGACGGCCCATTTCGTCACGATCACTTGCTAACGTGGTTTCCAGATGTTGCGCCTGCGCGATTGCCAGATCGATCTCTGACCGCTCTGCCTCGAACTGGGCATGCAGGGCAGCAATCTGCGCTTCAAGAACTGCTTGCTTGCGCTTCAATTGATTGCGATGGTGCTTGATCTCCTGCTCGCGTAAAACGCGCTCCGCCTCTTCCCGCGCCTCCTGGGTAAAACGGGCGGCACCCGTCAGAACGCCCATCGGGCCAGTATAGACGTCGCACAGTTCGATACCGTGATCACCAATAAGGAATTCGCGGATCTGGTTGGAATGGGCCATCCCTCTCGACTTTACAATCTGAATGCCTCGATTGCGCTCGCCACTGCTTTCGATGGCAGTGAGCATCAGCCAAGTGTCCATTAATGAGGAGATGCCTACTTGGGAGCGCTCCAATGCTGTTCCGCCGGGGGTCAGACTGGTAAAAACAGCACTGATCTGCTGACTTTTCAGCCAATCGATTAAGCGCGCCAGCATGGCCTCAGACTCGGCGAGAGTCCCTGCGGCTATCAGGTTGGTCACCGGGTCAGCTATCACCAGGCTGGGCCGGAAATCTTCCACCAGCCTATGGATTTTAGCCAAGTGCATTTCCAGACCGTAGAGCGTAGGCCGCACTGCATGTAAATTCAGAAGGCCCTGCTGTACCCATGGCGCCAAGTCAAGACCCACGGCATGCATATTGCGAATGATCTGCTGGGGCGCCTCCTCGAACGGCAGGTAGAGGACGCGTTCCCCTCGGCGGCACGCGCCGTCTGCGAAAGAGGCCGCAAAAGTGGTCTTGCCCATGCCCGCCGTGCCGCTGAGCAGCACGCTGCTGCCCCGAAAGATGCCCTTGCCGCCGAGCATACTGTCAAGACCTGCGATGCCGGTAGAGATGCGATCGGTACAGACTGCATGATCAAGGCGCATCGAGGTGACCGGCAGCACGGAAATGCCGTCTTCGTCAATGAGGAAGGGATATTCGTTCGTGCCATGCGTGGAACCGCGGTACTTCAGTACGTGCAGGCGGCGGGTGGAAATCTGCTCGTGAACGCGATGGTCGAGCGTGATGACACAGTCGGAGACGTACTCTTCCATGCCATAGCGGGTGAGTGTCTCATTGCCGCGCTCGGCAGTCATAATGGCTGTGACGCCTCGGGCTTTCAGCCAGCGAAACAAACGCTGAAGCTCTGCACGTACAATCCCTTCATTAGGCAGGCCGGCAAAGAGCATTTCGAGGGTATCCAGCACGACCCGTTTCGCGCCGATCGAATCAATGGCATACCCCAGGCGGACAAAGAGGCCATCCAGGTTATGCTCGCCCGTCGCCTCCATCTCGCTACGATCCAGGTGCACGTAATCAATGATCAGCTTTCCCTCTTGCACCAACTGCTCCAAGTTGAAGCCGAGAGAAACGAAGTTGCAGCTCAACTCCTCAACGGTTTCCTCGAAAGCTACGAAGACGCCAGGCTCGCCGTAATCGATGGCGCCGCGTACCAGGAACTCCATGGCCAGCAACGTCTTGCCCGAGCCGGGCCCTCCTGCTACCAGGACAACGCGGCCTTTGGGCAGACCGCCCTGTACAATCTCATCCAACCCCCGGATGCCGGTCGGCGTTTTGGCTAGGGATGGCCTCGGTAGACCCTGTGTTATTGTTTCTTTTTTTTCACGCATCTTTATTTACTATTCGTTGAAACAATACGACATCTGATGGTAAAGGCAAAGGCCTAGCTGACCTTGTACTGCAAAGCCACGGCCCGCACAGTATTGCCTGAAGCAACGGCTTCAGGCACTTGGCTGCATAAATCTTCTGAATAAGACTTGGGCACGATGGAAACAGGCTCATAGTGCTTAACAAGAATTTAGTTTATAGCAAGTTTTTTATTTCTTTGATTACATGGCAGATTAAACCATGACGGGTAGAGGTCTCGTTCGTTCCACTCAGTTCTTTCTGCACATCCCATCCTCAATGCCCCGAGTTTCTATCCTGACTTCATACGGTTAGTCATCCATCAGGAATCGCTGGTCTTCCCCCCATTCTAAAGGTTCGGCGAAACCACCCTGCACCACATTCTCCTAGCATTACCATGTGGCTGACATTTACAAAACTAGCTTCAGGTACCCGCTAGAACGGAATATCGTCATCAAAATCATCATAATCTGGCGGCGGCGGCATCGACGGAGCGTTGCCCTGGGACGGTTGGGGTCTTGAAGGCGGTGCGGCGTGACCGGACTGAGACTGATCCATTCCAAAACTGGAAGTGCCTCCGCTGCGACTGCCCAGCATATGCATTTCTTCCGCTATGATTTCAGTCGTATAACGATCCTGCCCATCCTGGCCTTGCCATTTTCTGGTTTGCAAGCGACCTTCAACATAAACCTGACTGCCTTTCTTAAGATATTCGCCCGCTACTTCAGCTAAACGATTAAAAAATACAACCCGATGCCATTCAGTGGCTTCGCGTCTTTCATTCGTCTGTTTATCTTTCCATCTAAAAGTAGTCGCCAATCTAATACTGGTGACGGCACCACCTGAAGGCATATACCGAACTTCGGGGTCTGCCCCTAAGTTGCCTATCAACATCACTTTATTGAGCATCAATTTCTCCGCAGTTTCTGTATTGGTCAATGATTATGCTTTTTATCATTGAACCTGGGCTTTAAAAAATTCTCTACTTTAAAAAATGTGATCGTAAAAACAAGTTAGACTATCATCGCATGTTTCCATAGGCTTTACTATGGAAGGAAAAGATGATCATCCGCCTTCATCGATTAATTTATAAGTATTTTCATCATTAACATTAAAAGCCTATTGACTTAAACTTCGTCTATCTTATTTTTTGGAGCTCTCATGCAATGGATTAAGCCCATGAACAACGATATAGATCGCTACAGATAAAAATGATTCATATTAAATCTTTTCTCAGTAACGTCTATATAATCTCGATATTAGCTGTGACAGCTATCCTGATTATCTTGAAGGACCTCCAATTCACTTTCGGAGGCTCACCGCCGCTGCAGCTCTTTTTAATTGTAGTTGCTATCGCCGCCTGGCACGGTGGATTGATCGCGGGTTTTTTCACTACGCTGTTGAGTGCGGCGGCAAGCGCTTATTTTTTAGTCGAGCCTCACGAATCTCTTTATATTGCCAAATCCAGCGACGTCCTACGCATTGCACTTTTAGTAAGTGTAGGCGCAATATTCAGCCTGATGATTTCGCTCTTATACAAGCGAGAAAAGCGAGTATTGCATAAGGTCATGGAGCGAGAGGAACAGCTTAAAAAGGAGATCGCCGAACGCGATAAAACAAGAGCGGAGCGGGACTTATATGTTGAACTCGCCAAAAGCAGCACCGAATTTATCGGCATGTGCGATATGGAATTTATGCCTTTTTTTATCAACGATGCCGGCTTACGCCTCGTAGGTCTGGATAGTCTCGAGCAAGGGCTAAAAACACCGGTCAAAGAATTCTTTTTTCCGGAAGATCAGGAATTCGTCATGAATGAGTTCTTTCCCATGGTATTGAAGAACGGCCGTAATGTTAGTGAAATCCGCCTGCGGCACTTTAAAACCGGCAAAGCCGTATGGATTATCTACAATGTCTTCACGCTAAAGGACTTAAACGGCAAAATAGCTAGCCTGGCCACAGTAAGCATGGACATCACTGACCGCAAGCGAGTCGAAGAAGCTTTGCGAGAAAGCCAAATCGATCTGAATCGCGCCCAGGCGGTTGCTCATGTTGGCAGTTGGCGCATGGATATTCACAAAAATATACTGGAATGGTCAGACGAAAATTATCGAATTTTTGGTGTCTCCAAAGGCACGCCTTTGACCTATGAGTCTTTTCTTGACGCTGTCCATCCCGCAGACCGGGAGTTGGTCGACAAAACCTGGAAAGAGGCGCTTGCCGGCAAGCACTACGACCTTGAGCACCGGCTGATAGTGGGAAAAAAAATCAAATGGGTACGTGAACTGGCTGAACTGGAATTCGACGAGCATGGCTCGCTGCTAGGCGCCTTCGGCACAACTGAAGATATTACCGATATCAAAGGGGCTCAAGAAGCACTGCATCATGAACGCGCCTTCCTCAGACAAGTCATCGACGCGGCCCCTAGCATGATTTTCGTCAAGGATAAAGAAGGACGGTTCATCTTAGCCAATAATAGCTTGGCTCACTGCTATGGTACAGATCCGGAAGGCTTGATCGGTTTGACTGATGCGGACTTCAATTTCGATGCTGACGAGGTGGCTCATTTCCGTCAAGACGACCTCGATGTGATACGCAACCGCAAGCCCCAAATTATTCCTGAAGAGAAAGTCACCTGTCGGGATGGCGTCATCCGCTGGTACAGCACCGTCAAGATTCCGCTATTTGAGGACGACAATAGCTGTAATAAGCTGCTGGGCGTAGCATCCGATATTACCGAGCGCAAACGCGCCGAAGAAGCGCTACGCCTGGCGGACCGACGTAAAGACGAGTTTCTGGCGATGCTGGCCCACGAGCTGCGCAATCCGCTGGCGCCCATCCGCAATGCCGTGCAGTTGCTGAAAATGCTGGAACCGACTGATCCCAAGCTGGCATGGAGCCGCAATGTCATTGATCGCCAAGTGACTCATATGGCCCGGCTGCTTGATGACCTGCTGGATGTGGCGCGCATCATGCAAGGCAAAATCCGGCTGAATATGGAGAGGTTCGAACTTACCGAGATTTTGAATAATGCGATTGAAACCAGCCGCCCTCTGATCGAATCACGCGGCCAGGAATTGATCATCTCACAGACTACGACGCCGCCATGGATCGAAGGCGACCGTATTCGGCTGGCGCAGGTATTGTCCAATTTGCTGAACAATGCCGCCAAATACACCAGCGAAGGCGGAAAAATCACGCTCAGCGTAATGCGGGAAGATTCCTCTGCCGTCATCGAGGTACGGGACACGGGCATAGGCATCTCTCCCGATATCCTGCCGCAGATATTCGACCTCTTCACCCAGGCCGACCATTCTCTGGCCCATGCCCAAGGCGGACTGGGCATCGGGCTGACGCTGGTGCGGGAGCTGATCGAGATACACGGCGGCACGGTCACGGCCTCGAGCGCCGGCATCGGCCAGGGCAGCACCTTTACGGTGCGATTGCCAGCATTACCGGCGCCATCCTCCGCTATTGAATCCGTGCAGGCAAAATCCGTGTTGCCGATGCCCAAATTCCGCATTCTGGTGGTCGATGACTATGCCGATGCGGCCGAGAGCCTGACGATGCTGCTGCAGGCGGAAGGGCATGCGGTGGAAACCGCCGACTGCGGCCTGAAGGCGCTCGAGCGGGCGCAGGCGTTCCGGCCGCAGGTGGTGCTGCTGGACATCGGCCTGCCCGACCTGGACGGTTACGAGGTGGCCCGGCGGCTGCGCGCCCTGCCCGAAACGCATGATGCGGTCCTGGTTGCCCTGACCGGCTACGGCCAGACCGAAGACCGCGAACGCTCGCGCTCGGCCGGCTTCAACCACCATTTGCTCAAGCCGGTAAATTTTGAGAAGTTATCGGCCTTACTGACAGCCGCATAGAGGTTTATCATTACTAAAAGCAGCCAGACTCTAAATGCCTTGCTCTAATCTGAAGACGCCTCTGTTTAACTGAGGCTATGCGGTGAGCTGAAACATTCATCAAACGCACTCTGCAGGGTCGAATTCACTTGTGCCCCTGGTGGGTATTCGGCCTGAAACGCTTTCCCAAGTATGTGCATTAATAACGAATGTTACGCAGTTAGTTGAAGTTAGATTGGTTTAGCAGAGTATCGCTAGCGCGACGGTTGTGTTAATCGGGGTTGTTGCACCCGAAGGCGAGTTCCTTGCTTTTAACAGCCTGTGTAGGCTGGGTTGGCGCTCTAGCGGAAACCCGGCATGGGCGGCCGAAATGCTGGGTTTAGCAATCCAGCCTAGCCCGCTACCCAGCCAAATCCACTGTAGGGTACGCATCGCGTACCTTCTCAGTGTCTAAATCAAGCCTCAAGAGGTACGCGATGCGTACCCTACGAAGATGGGGAGACGCCAAATGCCGGGTTTATCAACCCAGCCTACCGCCGCAAAAGCTGCGATACTTGGCGCGACAAACGGGATGAAACCGCCCGTGCATAACATCAGTTAATCAATAACAGCAATGCCAGCCAGTTATGCAGAGGCCAGCAAATCCGATAATTTTTCAAAATTTACCGGCTTGAGCAAATGGTGGTTGAAGCCGGCCGAGCGCGAGCGTTCGCGGTCTTCGGTCTGGCCGTAGCCGGTCAGGGCAACCAGAACCGCATCATGCGTTTCGGGCAGGGCGCGCAGCCGCCGGGCCACTTCGTAACCGTCCAGGTCGGGCAGACCGATGTCCAGCAGCACCACCTGCGGCCGGAACGCCTGCGCCCGCTCGAGCGCCTTCAGGCCGCAGTCGGCGGTTTCCACCGCGTGCCCTTCCGCCTGCAGCAGCAGGGTCAGGCTCTCGGCCGCGTCGGCATAGTCATCGACCACCAGAATGCGGCGCTCGGATAATAAAGAAGCAGATGTATTGCCCATAGAAGCGCTCACTGATTCGACGGCGAATTGACTAGCCGGCAAGAGCGGCAGCCGCACCGTAAAGGTGCTGCCCTGGCCGATGCCGGCGCTCGAGGCCGTGACCGTGCCGCCGTGCTTCTCTACCAGCCGGCGCACCAGCGTCAGCCCAAGCCCAAGCCCTCCCTGTGAATGGGCCAGGGAACGGTCGGCCTGGGTAAAGAGATCAAAAACATGCGCAAGAAGATCCGGGGCAATGCCGATGCCGGTATCTTCCACGCGTATCAGCACGTAAATGCCGGTCCGTACAGCGCTGATCGTGATCTTGCCGTTTTCCTCTGTATATTTGGCAGCGTTGTTCAGCAGATTGGTTATGATCTGTTCCAGCCGCGTCGCATCGCCTTCCACCCATTGAGGTTCATCCGGCAGGGAAACCACGAGCTGATGTTTTCGCTCTTCAATCAAAGGCAGGCAGTCTTCCACTGCATGCACGATAATATCGGTTAAATCGCAGCGTTCCATTTGCAGGCGGATTTTATTCTGAATGATGCGCGCCACATCGAGCAGGTCATCGAGCAGTCGCGCCATATGGGTGACTTGTCGGTCAATCAACATATGTCCCCATTCAAGCGTGGCATCCGGATGATTCTGCTTTTTTAACACATGCAGCGCATGACGGATGGGCGCCAGCGGATTGCGCAGTTCATGGGCCAGCATCGCCAGAAACTCGTCCTTGTGGCGGTCGGTTTCGCGTAGCGCCTGTTCCATCCGTTTTCTTTCGGCAATCTCGTTGCTCAACACTTCATTGGTATGCGCAAGCTCAGAAGTTCTCTCCCGCACACGAATTTCCAACTCTTCGTGAGACTTCTGAAGCGCTTCTTCCGCCAACTTTTGTTCAGTGATATCCGTGCAGGTTCCTATCCATTCCCGGACCGTTCCATCCGCTTCCAATACCGGCACCCCGCGCTCAGAGATATGGCGATACTCGCCGTCATGCCTGTGCAAGCGATACTCTGCGTTGTGCATGGAGCATGTCCTCACAGCCTGCAACCAACGCATCATAGTATTATGGCGGTCTTCCGGATGAACGGCATTGATCCATCCATGGCCTTTGACTTCAGCCTCGTTTTGGCCTGTAAATGCCCGCCAGCTAGGTATATCTTCAGCAACTTCGCCCAAAGGATTAGTGGTCCATACAATTTGTGTGGTGGCAATAGCCAAGGATCGGTATCGCTCCTCGCTGAGACGCAACGCTTTTTCCAGGCTGTTCCGGGACTGAATTTCCTTCTCAAGTTCAGCATTGCGCTGAGCCAGCTCAGCCGTACGGTCAACGACTTCAGATTCCAGTTCCTGCAATACCTGATGAAGCTGATCCTGGACAGTCCGCCTTGTCAATTCCAGTGAACGCCTTTCCAGTTCCACAGCGACGATATTGGCAAGATTCGCTATATAAGGTTCGTAAGGCAAAAACTCATCAAAGTTCTCAATCGAGTAAATCAAAAAACCATATAATTTTGATGAGGTACGTAGCGGCAGGCGACGCAAGCTCACCTGCTCCATCGAGCAAAGCCCGACAATATCAAATGGCATGTCCCAATTGTTGGCACACTCGGAGCAGTTTATGAGGGGCTCCGAAATTGTCGACTTCACGGTGCCTTCCAAACAGAAATATACCGCCGCCAGCCCCGGCACTATCCGATTCAGCGCCTTATTGACAAAATCAACAATGGTCTTTTGGTCCGGAAGAATGCACAAGGTGCCGGGAATAACAAATAATTTGCCAAGAACTTCGGCTTTACATTGAGTAGTCATCATGGATAAAGCTGGCTATAAAACAATGATTTGGCATGTGGAAATACCGTCTGCTAACCGAAACCCAAAAAAATCCGTTCTTATGATGCGGAAGCTAACACATTATGTTTTTTAGGTCGTTGATAATAGGGGTTATGCACAACTTGTCCGGCTACGATCATCATGGGATGAACATTCAGCACATCAAAAAGAGTCGCACCGTCTATTTTGTTAACGTCATACTGGCAGATAACGCCGTGGACAGGATATTCTTCCACCAGAGTGTTAAGCATCGCTTCGTATTCGACCCAGCGTTCAGCGCCGGGCATGCCCTTGCACAGCCAGCTCGTGTCTCCAGTCATGCGTACTCCCGCAAATCTTTCATGCTGGGCTTGCCTATAAAGCGCACGCCAATGATCAATCACGCGTTCCGGCATAAAGGTGCCATCGGGACAATAAGATGTCTCCGCCTGAGCCAGAATCAGTTGTTCCGGTTTAATATTGCCGGGAGGCGAAATTCCTAGCTGAGAAAGGCATTCACCCATTTCATTTGAGGAAGGTGTGGAGGGAATATCTGCAAGATAGGCGACTTTTTCGCCGGCAGCCAGTCCGCTTTGGACAAATTCCGCGATAGTACGCCGCCGCTCATTTTCATTATTGTACAAATAACAGATGTGCAGTCCTGCCGGAAAAGTCTGCTCATTGAAACCGAATGAAACCTGATGACTAGCTTGACACATATAAACACCTCTACAAGACTATAAATCGAAATCTGCTAGTTTTTAAAAGTACAACGCTTATCAATGGAAAGGACAGATATCAAGGGAATTACTTGATTAAGTGCTGCCTCATAGTTAATGATTTTATTATTGTTTTTAACTCTGATAAAACGGTGAATCTCAGCTTTTGGCCAAGAATCCCAATTGTTCGATTGTATCAACTATTAACTTTTTGTATCGCTATTTTTTCGAAAATCAAAACACGGTCTTTTCTGAAGTTTATCGATTTTCACTAAGAATTTAACTGCATAGGATCAGTCTCTGTAATTACAGGCAAAGATTTTCCCGGGAACCATAAAGTTCCAGATAACCGCTAAAAATTCCACTACCAATTATAACGTTCAAAGTCGGCGGGCTTGGCCGGTATTTAAGGCTTTTAATTGCATAGTCGCCCTTCGGCCGGGAAATATCCCATTAATGGCGCTCACTAATAAAAAGGGTTTATAAAAACGCTTGTCTCAGCCCCCTGGCAGTGATAGAGTCCAGACCCAAATGCAGCCTATGGAATATAATTTTATTGCCGCATCTTAATGCGGCCGGCGCGAGGCACGGCAACTGAATTTAAGAGCTAGTCACTCATACAATTTCATTAATCAGGAGCATTATGCGAAACTGGATCAAAGACAATGGAGGCTTCATCGCCTTCTTACTCTGCTTCGTTTTTTTCCGCACAGCAATTGCGGATTGGAATACAATTCCATCGGGTTCAATGCGCCCCAATTTGCTTGAAGGAGACGTTGTTTTTGTGAACCGTCTTGCCTATGATTTCAAGCTCCCGCTGACGGATATCGTCGTTGCGCACATTGGTGAGCCAAGGCGCGGGGATATTGCTACTTTTTCATCGCCCAAAGACGGTAAACGACTGATCAAACGCATTATCGCCCTGCCGGGCGACCGGGTTGAAATGCGGGACGAGATTCTGTTCATCAATGGCAAGGCCGCCGAATACAGTGAACCGAAAGCATTGTGGGAGCCAAATGAAGGCGGCGGCATCAAGGCATTACGTTTAACTGAAACCTCTGGCCAGAACAAGCGGCAAATTCAGCTGCTTGCAGGCCTGTTTGCTAAAAGCACTTTCGGCCCAATGGAAGTTCCCGAAGGAAATTTTTTGATGCTTGGCGACAACCGCGACAACAGTGCAGATTCTCGCTATTTTGGCTTTGTGCCTCGTCATCTGCTGATCGGACAGGCCCAGCGAATACTGGTGTCTGCGGATATCAAGGGAAGCTGGATTCTACGCCTTGAGCGGTTCGGGCAGCGCTTACAATGACATCGAGCAGGACTTACACAGTTTGCCTGTTCAACCGCCGAAAAAGAAAATAGACGCTAGTGGAAGATATTGGCCTTTATCTCCATTTTTGGAAAATCATCTTTTCTTTTTATCGGCCTCGGGGAGCAAATCCACCAAAGTGCAGTTTAAGGCTTTGGCCAATCGCCTGAGCACATCAATGGACACATTTTCGGCGCTGCCGCCTTCAACCTTGCTGATCATCGATTGGGTTACGCCCGAACGAACCTCAAGCTCTTTTTGGACCAAACCCAGTTCAAGTCGCTTGCGCTTTATAATGTCGCCAATTTGCATCGGATAGCCAACCCTAAGTGAAACGCGACATTATATGAATATATTCATAAGGAAAGCAAAAAAAGCCGCCGAAGCGGCTCTGATATCGATGGGAAAAGATTATCGGATAGCCAGGCGCGTGCTATTGACCAGTTCAGCGCCGGGCACCGTTTCGCCGGCTTTGATCGCATCCCTGATCGCGGCTTTATTGATTCTCCAGGTGGTAACCGGTTCCTTGAACTGGTCCGGAATCGCGTTTTCATCTACGATATGAATGGCCGATGGATTATCCTGGATCGACAGTTTGAAGTACGGGCATTCAATTGTGCTGATGCCGGTGTGCTCCATATTGCCTTTCAGGTAATCCTTCAGCCATTTAGCGCGGCTCTCCAAGATTCTCCGGCGCTTGTTCATATCCGCCTCGGCATTTTTAATCGCCTCGGCCGTGGCTTCCATGTTACGCAGGAATTTGGCTACGTTGATCGCCTTGTCTTCCAGTTCGCCGCTTAACGCTTCCAGCGTGCCGTTAACGACTTCAGCCGGAAGATCGGCCTCCGGATCGGTCAAGGCGTCCAGCGCTTCAAGGTAATTGGCGCTCAACTGATAGAGAGTCAAACGGCTCACTGTGCCGACCTCGCAAACTGATCAAGCTTGCGGTAAAGGACCTGGTAAAATTCCGGGTCAAGTTCTTCAAAGTCGGCGAAGCGTTTCTTCGAAGCCTTAATCATCCAGTTTTTAACTCTGTCCCGATCCAGGCCCAGCTCTTCAATCCTGGCTTCAAGCTGCCGATGCTGATCCTCGGTAATGAGCTGAACACTGCTGTCCGGTTCAATCTCAGGCAGTTGGGCGTTTTCTTCTGCGCGGCGCTGCATCATATCTTCGATATCCTGCGTGAAGACTTCGGATAAGCCCGCCATCCTCAGCGTTGCATCGATGTGGGCCGATTTCTCGGCCATTTTCAGCGCTTTGTTAATATCACCGTAATCCTGGGCAAGAAGACGGGCTCCTACTCCATCGGCCACTACACGGCCGGAAGGGTCCAGGATCTCGCAACGGATAATGATCTGGCTCAGTTTCGCGCCCGTGAGCGCGGCCTTTTCATAATCCGGCAAGGTCGGATACCGAACCGTCAATCCCAGCATGCCGCAGATTTTCTCGGCGCCGGGCTTGAACAGGCTGGGTTTGCTAAAATGCGCCGGATTTCTGCAATCCTTGCCGGCATGGCATTTGCTGCGGCTGACAACATGAACTCTGCCGTAATCGATGCCTTCCACCAGAGCATCGTGCACCCATGCCATAAGCACGGCGCGATTGGCCCTGCGCCGGTCCAGACCTTCTCTGAAAGTATCGGCCGGCAGATCCAGCGGGTTCGCGGAAATGACCGGCAATGGGTTATGTTCATTTTTGACCGGCTTTGCCTGGTCAACTAATTGGGTTGATGAATACATAAAATACTATTCCTAACTGTGCGAAATAAATAATACAGCGGAGCAAGCGGCTACAAGCCCCGCCAATTTGCTTAATATTCCTCGATTAAAAATGGCCGTTGCCGAACGATCGGCTTTGGTATATCCCCAAACCCAATCGCCGCACTGATGACGGCTTAACAATGCCGACGGCGAAATTTTCGATTGCGGCCCAATCGTCATTCTGCCTTGTTTTGGCAATGATTGACTCGAAGCAAAACAACGGCTTAACTTGATTTATTGATTGAGTTGACATAATCTTTCAGCTCCTAACGTGCGAATTTAGGAAAATGTGAGCCAGGGCGGCTACCCTGAGCCACATAGGAAACACCTACTAGAATGGCGCTGACTCGAACACTTCCGATTTGGCGCCATTCACCCTGCCTTTGATTGAATCAATCATATTTTTTACGGCCTCCACAATGGTTTTACCCGTCACAAAGTACGGCTCGACATCCGCCCCGACCGGAGCAGACACAAATACGCCAACGTTAGCGTTTTCGCCGCTGTAACAGCTATAGCTAAACGCCCATTTATCGACAACGACACACACCGAACGCCCGCTAATGCCGACATTAAGCAAAGCGGTTTCTACGACGCAGACCGCCCGCCGTTGTTTATCCGCTAATTCAACTGGCATGAAATTTCTCAAAGGAAGATTAGAAACCTCAAATCATGAAAATACTCATAATTTGAACCGATTTCTTATCTATGGATTGAATCACATCTGTAAGCTCACTAATTCGAAAAAATTGCCTTTGTTTTCTGCCGTTTTTTAGGTTCTCTGAGTGCAGAGAAAAACAAGCAGATATTGATACCCATCATTATGAATATATTCATATTTTAACAGAAAAACACAATAATTTTAATCATTTATCATGAAATTTCTATCGGATTTTACAGCCATTCAAAGCCTCTTCAATAACTCAAAAAGCCCTTTGGCATCAATCCTCAAAACAGATGATTTTGCTCTGTAAAATCCGATCGGGAATGGCGATATCGGCAAACCAGACGCAAACCGAAAATAACCAGCAACCAACATTAGTCGATCTACGGTATCCATATTGGACAAACAGATTTATTCAACAAATTTACAAGAAGATTAATGCTATCTGTATGCCGGGCCATGCAGTCGATTGACTAAATACATGGCAAAAAAACGCTTGTCCTGGACGTTAAGGCGGTGTTAGAGTTCCGCTCCGTTTTTACCTCAAATTGAATGTAATTTATGGCTCTTTCAGGACGTCCGGTTATGGGCTGGCCGAAGCCGCCATGCTATATGGGTCAACCTTAAGTTATGCTTCTATGTCTGTAATTGAATACCGCCACAATTTCCCTCTGGCTGCCGCTGAAGTAGCTGCGGTTTTTGACGCCTCCGGCATTCGCCGTCCCACCAACGATCTGGCTCGGATCGAGCGTATGTTTGCCAATGCCGACCTCTGCCTATCTGCCTGGCACGACGGCAAACTTGTCGGGGTATGCCGCGCTCTGACTGACTTCAGTTATTGTTGCTATTTGTCCGACCTTGCCGTGGCTAAGGCTTACCAGAAACATGGCATCGGGCGTGAGCTTATTGCCCGTATCCGTGCCGCTATCAGTGATGAAGTAGCGCTTATCCTCTTGTCGGCGCCTGATGCCATGGCGTATTACCCCAAAGTCGGCTTCGAGAAGATTGAAAATGGCTTCATCATCAAACGCAATCGCTAGCTCCAGACTGAATATGTACTGCCCTGCGAAGCAAGCATTAACGGTAAACTAGCCCTTATGAAAATAGACAGCCTTGATCACCTGGTGCTGACCGTCAAAAACATTGAGACCACCTGCGCCTTTTATTGGAAAGTCTTGGGAATGGAGATCATCAACTTCGGCGAAGGACGCAAGGCGCTGTCATTCGGTTCACAAAAGATTAATCTGCACGAGCATGGCAGCGAGTTTGAACCCAAAGCTCAACTACCGGCGCCGGGCTCTGCCGATTTATGCTTTATCACTTCGGTGCCTCTGCCTGACGTGATAAAGCATCTCGATGCCTGTGCAGTGAGGATAATAGAAGGGCCGGTACAACGTACAGGCGCAACAGGGCCTATACTATCGGTCTATTTCCGTGATCCGGATATGAATCTGATTGAGGTATCCAATCGTATGCCTGTATGAAATGGATAGCCTGTTTTGCATGCCGTCGACCTGCACGTGCAAAGGCATCGGCAATAGCTGAGCGTTTTCCCTGCGCAAAATATGCTTCGGGAAAACGCTCAGCCTTATCACATCGGTGGATTAGCCGGCTTCCGCTATCAGCTACAGTTGCCGCATAAAAGCGACCAGATCCTGCTTCTCTTGGGGCTCGAGTTTAAGCTGCAGCACGAGATTAAAAAACTCCACAGTATCTTCAAGCGTCAATGCCCGGCCGTCGTGCAGATAAGGCGGGCTTTCCTTGATGCCGCGCAAGGTAAAGGTCTTCATCTGGCCGTCGCCGGGCTCGTTTTTCAAAAAGCGTTCAAGATGCAGGTCGTGCATCTGGTGATCGAGATAGGCTGGCGGCGTATGGCAGTTGCTGCACTGGCCCTTGCCGAAGAAAACCTTCTCGCCCCGCAATTCACTTTCCGTTGCTTTAGCGGGATCGAGCCGGCCGGTCGTAGGATTGAGCTTAGGCGCGGGAGGAAAATCGAGCATATTCTGCAACTGCGCCATGTGGCTGACATGGATGCGGTCCAGAATCGGAAAGCCTTTCTTCATGGCGTGGATTGGATCGCCGTTGAAGTAAGCGGTGCGGAATTCGAACTCGGTAAAATCCTCGACCGAGCGCAAGCTGCGCTTGGAGCCGTGGATCTGCTGATTGAACATCCCCCGCAGGCTCGTGGTGTCCAGCCGGAAGCGCCGCTCCTGCGGCCGGTCGTCCGGGTTAAGATGGAACTGCCCGGTGGTATGGCCGTTGACATGGCAATCGAAGCAGGCCACGCCGAGGCTGGGCTGAGCGCTCTTGCGGTCATCGGTCGGATTGAATTCCTCCTGCGGAAACGGTGTTAACAGAAACTGCAAACCGTTGAGCTGCACAGGCGTCAGGATGTCCTTGAACAATCGGTAGAAGTTATTGATCGAAACCACCTCCCCTCGCGATACATCGCCCAGTTCGGGGCGGTTATGCAGGAAGATGGCCGGCGGGAACTCGGGCAGAAACGCCTCCGGCAGATCAAATTCGACATCGAAACGCTCGAGCCGCGGAAACATCTTGATCTGCATCTTGGGGAAGACCTGTCCGCCATTGGCATGCAACGGATGCGGCAGTGAAGGATAGGGAAAAATTCCGCGTTCTTTGATCTCGTCAGGATTCATTGACGCAAGCTCATCCCAGCTCACGCCGTCAGCCAGTCTGGCGGTGGGCCCCACTAGAACGGGTTTGCCCCGCGACATCTTGACCTCCGGATCAAACTTCGGCTTGAGGTCATACCGGCGCTCCAGCAATTGACGCTGGGCCGACATCACAGCCGGCTTATTCTCAATCTCCTTCTTCATGATAGCCGTAGGCTGTTGAAACGGCTGATCGGCATTCAGTGGATCCCTGTAGAAATCGAAACCTGAAATTTTGCCTTGCTTGGGTTGCTCCCCAACGGCAGGCGAAGAAGGGTTGGCACGCGTCGCATTAAAAATATCCGAGAGGTCATGCTGGGTCTTCTTTTGCTCGGGCCGCTCGATGGGCACTGATTCCGGTGTCTGCGCTGCAGTCACCGCATCGTTGCGTGCGGCGGCTTCCTGAGCCTGGGCAACCGTGAACCAACTGCCTAGAAGAATTCCTACGAATAGTCTGCTGAAGTTGACAAACGTCACATGTAGTGAGCAGTTCGGGACCATATCGCCTCCTTTGCCTATCGTTTGAGTGATTAGAGGAGCAAGAGATTTAACCGGTTATGAGATGACAAGGATGACAATATAGGGATATGAAGTCCAGTAGTACGAAAACGTATATTAGCGCTTGATGTTTGCCAATCACTGTCCAATTTTTGTCAGTGCCGCTATTGAAAATTTTCAGAAACAGGAAGCTTGGTCAGGATGAGGCGGGATTCTATATTTATAGGCTAGTTTGAATTTTTTACGCCAAAAACCGCCTTTCCCGCTTTGGCTGATATACGCTGGTATTTGGCATAAGCAATACCGGCAGAACTGCGCAATTCCGCTTCACTCGCCTGATCGGCAAATCCCCTGGCAATTGCTTCCAATACATAGGCTTCCGGCGCCATGAAGCTGAAAGTGGTGACCACCGGCTTTGAGCCTGCGGCAAGCAGATGCCCGGCGAAAAACTCATCGCTCATACAGGCCAGGACAACCGCTTGTTTATCGTGCCCGGCATGTTTTGGAAAGCGTTCTATGATGGGCTGGTTTTGTTCGTCCATCAAACCATCATGGCCGATGAACGCCACCATTTCACGCTCTGCCGCATTGGGCGGATTGGCTGCTTCCTGCATAAAATCAAGCATTGCCTGGTCAATCCGGCTGCCGCGGTAGGCATCGGCGGTAACGGTCAGTCTATCCTTCCAGGCAAACTGGCAGCGTTCCAAAATAATATCGTTAATATTATTCTCGCACCCCAGCTTACGCCAACCTTCCGCTTTGCTCAGAAAGGTTTTCACGCCGTAAGCCGCGCCCCAGTATAGATTGCTGCGCGGATCATCGCCATTGCCGATTTTTGCAGGAACAGGCACGATGCCTTGAGCTACGTTGTCGACCAGAGACACAATGACATGAATATGCGTGTCTGGCGCGACTGCGGCATGGGACGGCACCGCCGTAAAAAACAAGACAGTGAGCAAACAAAGCGAGCGCAAGGCGATCATGGGCAGGAGCTTGCTAGAAAAACAACCAAATTTCATCTGAATACAGGATGGGCCAATACCCACAGTAGGGCGCGAGGCCGTGAAAATATGCGTTTTTTTAAAACTCAAGGAACAATTTGCTGCGTTTAAGATGTCCATAAGTTGTGAAACGGCATTGAATATTTACCAGTAAGAGGTATCAAGATTAACAGCCATAATATACACGACCTTGTTCCCATCAATAATTTATTTTTCTGCCTGGTAAAAATTTGAAGCCGAAAGTGGACAATATTGGATGTTGTTTTAAAATCCTGAAGCTGTTGCTATACCAGGGTAATGCTATGCGGCGCGCATCCGTGGCCAGAATGAATCAGGCATGGCTTTTAGTTATATTTTGCGGGCATACTTTAACGACATAACTTTTTTGGAGACCTGTTATGCGCATCCGGTTACTGGTTTCATTGTTAATGGGGATCTGTGCTGCCAATGTTTACGGCGATGCAAATCACTTAAAATCGTGCCGATCCTTTTACAGCAAATTGAAGGACTTGAATGTGCAGCAACCGCCGAAGCGAGTATTGCTTGTGCCTTTGCTGAGCAGGGACCCGCATACCAATGAGAGTCCGAGGTGGTCCGAGCAACCCGCTCGCATTGTGGAAACCTTTTATCGCAACCGCTTCAAGGCGGCCGTTACTCAGATGCGGGATATCTGGAGCTGGAGCGACTACTATGATCAGGCCGAACAAATAGCGCAGCAGTTCCCTCCTTTTGACAGGGTTATTTTTATCAGTCATGGCGGTTTCGATGGGCCGGTCCTCAAAAACGCCGTGTTTTGGCAGGACTTCAAGACAGCAGGCGGTAAAGGCAAATTTATTAAGTTCTCCGAGGCGCAGCCAGGACTTAAAAAGGCATTATCCATTACTTACAATACCGAAAAAAACCGCAAATTCAGCGACTTCATGGCTTCGCACTGGCAGGAGTTGGGGCCGATGAAATCGAGCGATGCCTGGGATCTGCTCAAGGGACTGGAAAAACAGATACAGCCGCTAGGGCGAGCTTGCTATAACAGCTACTGCTCGCCCAACCAATTGGCGGCAATTCCGGAGGATCAGCGAGGAGCCAGGTTCAAGCTCTGCGAACTCGTCTGCCGGGAACCGCTATTCGAATTCAAGACATCCACAGAAATATCGCCGGAACGATTCTTTCATTTCACAAAGTCCTTGAGTTCCCTGACAGCGGCGGACGGCCTGATTTTTTTCGGCGCCTGCAATCCGGGCAGCGCGGCTCCGGAGAAAATACAGGAGCCGGATGAAACCGAGTTTTTAATCAACTCAACCTTGGCCAATGGGCCGCATAAAAGTTACGTGCATCTGATGAGCACAGCGACTGGCCGAATCACTGCCGGCCCAATAGGAAATAGCAGTGCTGAGGACATTGTAAAACGGCTCACCATGTTTGAGACCAACCGTCCTCAGAACTATTTATGCATCGCCGATCCTTCAACGAAACTATCTAAGGAAATAAATGGAAATTGATTAAATGAACTCGCGTAGGAACGCGGTTAATGAAATTGAATCAAAACTTTCACTCACAACCAGAGGAGGATTTATGAAAAATCAATATCTGATGATAGCGACCTTCGGCGTTCTATTGGTATTCGGCCAGGCGAGCGCCGACGAAGACAAATTAAGCAAGGACCAGATGCCCAAAGCAGTCGTATCCGCCTTTGAAAAAGGTTATCCCAACGCCAAGGATGTGAAATTCGAAAAAGAGACGTTTGAAGGCAAAATGGTTTATGAAGTGGAATACAAGGAGAACGGTAAAGAGTACGACATTCTGTATAGCGAAGACGGCACACTTGTACAAAAGGAAGAGGAAATAGAAGTCTCATCACTGCCTGAACCCGTCACTCAGGCTGCCAACAAGAAGTATCCCCAAGGCAAAATCGAGGAAGCGGAAAAATTAATGAAGCCGGATGGCACAGTGGCCGGGTACGAAGTGGAAATCGAAATGGATAACAAGAAAGTCGAGCTTGAGCTGGATACCAACGGAAATATTTTGAAAACTGAAGAAAAAACAGAAGACGATTAAGCCCTCTTATTGATCCCCGTGTCCCATAAGAGCATTGCGAAAAGCATCTTATGGGACATTGCAATTTATACATTCCCGTCGAGTTTACCCTGCTCTCCTCGCCCTGCCAGCGTTCGGTAATATTAGCAAAAGACTCAACAATACTTGGAGCATCGCCTTCCGTTTCTGTGAAATGGCAAAGCGCTTGATCCAGAAGTTCGAGGATTCAAAATAGTCTGCTCAAAAAAGTAATCATTTTGCTAACTAGAATACACATCAAAACTGCATTAAACGTTCATCAAAACGATTGTCTTGGATTTTACTGCACTGCTAGAGTTAAAACTATCCACCCAATGCAGCGTAATGCATGCCTCTCTTTTGGAGATAATCATTCGGTGGACCAACCTCAAGCGGCATTTTTGCACCGCTTGCGACCATTCTACTTAACTTTAGTGTTAGATCGTTTTTCGCTATTTCCAGTAATATTTCGCATGATTATTGTTAACAGACTCGCTGCGCTAACAAGTTAATACCCATGTATTTGGTATAAATCAGTGGAGATAAATTCTGGTGCCGCTGGCAGTTTGCCCGGACAAGTGGCGAAGGCAATCCAATACAGGAGACCAGAATGACTACCAAGACCGTACATACGTTTATACTGAATTCATGTTGTAGCGGAATTTTGTTATTAATGGCAGCGAGCGCTCGGGCAGAGCTGACTGACGTAACCCAAACGACGCCGAATGTACCGGGCGGCGCTATAGAAAAATCACTGGAGCAGCAGATCGGTGCAGGACATGGGGATGAGTTTACGCCAGGCTCGTCAATCTATCTCATAAAACGTGATCCAACCCGCTCGGTTCGCCGGGGGCGTCAAATCTTCCAACGCAAGTTTACGCATGATCAAGGCCTGGGACCGCGGGTGAGCAATGATTCAACCGGGGATATCCATGAAAATCCAGCGCTAGGGGCCGGATTGACGGACAGTTGCGCCGCTTGTCATGGTCGCCCGAAAGGTGGCGCAGGATCTGGCGGTGACGAGGCCACCCGCCCCGACAGCCGCGATGCGCCTCATCTTTTCGGTCTCGGACTTGTGGAGATGCTGGGAGACGAAATCACGAGCGATCTGCGCGCCATCCGGGACAGAGCGCTGCAGCTTGCTGATCATACAAAAGAACCCGTCAAACTGCCGCTTGTCAGCAAGCAGATTCACTACGGATTTATCCAGGCACTGCCGAATGGAGAAATTGATACCTCTATGGTGGAAGGCGTAAACCCGGATCTGCGTGTCCGCCCCTTCTTTGCTCAAGGCGGTGAATATTCCATGCGGGCATTCTCCATTGGCGCATTTAAAGATGAGATGGGGCTGGAGTCTGCCGATCCTGTGCTCTGCCAAGCTACGGATCCAGTCGCTCCGATCAAGACCGTTAGCCCGGCCGGCCTGGTTTACGATCCGACGTTGGACAAGATCAAGCATCCGCCTGTTTGCAATCCCAACGAAGACGGCGATGGAGATGGGGTCTTGAATGAAATTGACCCAGCGATCATTGACCATATGGAGTTTTATCTGCTGAACTATTTTAAACCTGGCACAGGCGAAATGAGCGCACGCGCCAAGTTTGGCCTGAAGCTAATGAAGGCCATCGGATGTACAGGTTGTCATGTAGAAAACCTGCGCATTGAGCATGACCGCCGTATCGCCGATGTTGAGACTGGCTTCGATCCGAAGAAAGGAATCTTCAACCGTCTTTTCGCAACCGCCACAACGCTTTACGATACTGTCGACGACGGCCAGGAATTTCCAAAGCTGCTTCCCAAGGGAAACTCCTTCCTCGTTAAAAATATCTTCGCTGACTTCAAGCGCCACGATCTCGGGCCGGCATTTCACGAAAGGTTGTATGATGGAAGCCTCGTAACAAAATTCATGACCGAACCGCTATGGGGCGTAGGCAGCACGGCCCCTTACGGTCACGACGGACGCAGCATTAACCTTAAAGAAGTGATTCTGCGCCATGGCGGCGAAGCACAGGAATCAAAAGAAAATTTTGCCGAACTGAGCGATAACAAACAACAGATGGTTCTGGAGTTTCTTACTACGCTGGTGCTGTTCCCGCCTGACGATACGGCATCAAATCTGAACCCTGGCAATCCTAGAACCGATAATCCGCAGGATCCCTCAGAACACGGCAGTATCAACCTGGGGGCGCTATTCCAGATCCCGGCAGAAGGAAAGGAATAGGATAGGCATGCTTGGCTGACCTCAACTGAGGAAAGATGCCGCAATAAAGTGCGCTCTTCCCTCAGTTTGAGGTACTTAACGCATGAACAGAACAATGCCACGATAACCTTGCAAGCCAGAATACAATTCATGGCGACCTTGGCTTGCGGCATTTTTGCCGGAACGGTTGTTTATATATCAATACCGCCGAATATCCTGAAAAAATGCCGTACGAGGCGTTCAAAGTCTCCCGGCGTGAGTGATCTTCTGATTGTGCGCTGTAAAGAACATCCAAAACCTCCGGTTCTCTTTAAGTAATTCAACTTATTGATCTTTATTGCCCCGGCGGGATAATGCAAGCAGCCCTTTCGGAATTACATTTATCCTGTCCTGACCTGGCGCCATCCTGTTTCCAGCTCAAACCTCACCCCTCCAAAAACGGACATTTATGCATCAGCCTCCCGCATTCCTTCTTCCTCCCATCAGCACGACGGCATCGGGAGATATGAGACGGGTAGGCGTAGAGCTGGAGTTTGCAGGGCTCCCCATTGAAGACATTACCCGATTGATCCGCGAACAGTTCGGCGGCACCATACTGGTCAACAGCGCTTACGAAAACACGATTACGGGCACGTGCCTGGGTGATTTCAGAGTCGAGTTGGATTTTCAATACCTGAAGAAAAAAGGCCGCAACAAGCTGGACCCCGAGGCCCCTTTCGCCCTGCTTGACGAATGGTCGGAGCAACTCGTGCGCCTGGCGGCCGAACAGATTGTGCCTTTTGAAATCGTCTCGCCGCCGATTCCGATGGACCGTCTCGGCGAGCTGGAGCTTTTGATTCCAAACTTGCGGGCATTAGGAGCCCAAGGTACGGACAGCGGCACACTGAGCGCCTTCGGCCTGCATTTCAACCCGGAATTGCCCAGCCTGGAGCCCGAAACTATCGTATCCTATCTTAAAGCTTTCCTGTGCCTCTACGATTGGCTGGTTTACCACAGCGAGATCGACCTGACCCGAACCATGACCGGCTATATTGCCCCTTTTCCAACCGATTATATCCGGCAAGTCATTGACCAGGATTATCATCCCGATCAGAGGGCGTTGATCGACGATTACCTGGTCGCCAACCCCACGCGCAATCGGGCATTGGATATGCTGCCGTTGTTCACTTATCTCGACAAGTCCCGGACACAATCAGTCATCGATGACGACCGTGTTAAAGCCCGGCCTACCCTGCATTACCGGCTGCCCAACTGCCGGATTGACCAGCCTGGCTGGGGCCTAGATGTGGACTGGCGTAACTGGCTCATGGTCGAAAGGCTGGCCTGTGATGTCAAGTATCTGAATGCCATGTGTCAGGCTTATACACAATTTTTGGATAGGCCTCTAACCGACCTGTTCAAAAACTGGAAAGATACGGTCGAGATATGGCTAGATCGCACATATACCCTGTAATCGGCGTAACAGGTCCCAGCAAAGGCGGAGACCGCGCCTGGTTTTTCACGCGCTATGCCATTCTCGCCACGGGAGGGCATCCCCTGAGGCTCACGCCCAGACATTCTCATCTGAATGAGATATTGGACGGCATCGTGATCGGCGGCGGCGATGACATTTATCCTACGCTTTACGAATCGGAGGAACTGCCCAATACGCGCTATGACAAGGAGCGGGACATGTTCGAACTCATGTACATCGAAAAATCCCTGAAAGAAGACATCCCCATGCTGGCCATCTGCCGCGGAGAGCAGTTGCTCAATGCTTACCTGGGCGGGAATCTGCATCAGAATCTGCGTGAGCTGCGCCGCCATACCCGCAACCGTTTCACGGTACTGCCGCTGAAAACCCTGCTGGTGGAGCCGAACAGCCAAATGGAGGAACTGCTGGGGACCACGCGTTGTCGGATTAATAGTCTGCATACGCAAGCCATCAATCGGTTGGGCAGCGGATTGAGAGTTGTCGGCCGTGACCTGGATAATATTGTGCAGGCGGTAGAAGATCCGTCGAAACCATACCTGATAGGCGTCCAATGGCATCCGGAATACTTGCTCTACCTGTCCCGCCAGCGTAACCTGTTCCGCGCGCTGGTGAAAGCCGCTCGTGAGAGGCTATAAGAGATGACCGCCTATTTAAGTTTATTTGGAGTAAGTTTTCTGGCCGCCACGCTGATTCCGTTTTATTCGGAAGTAGCGCTGGTTGGTCTGTTGGCCACCGGTCATGATCCCTGGCTGCTGTGGCTGTCTGCATCGACGGGCAATACGCTGGGCGCCGTCGTGAACTGGGCTCTGGGCCGTTATCTGCTGCATTTCGAATACAGCCGCTGGTTTCCGTTCAAAATCTCTCAACTGCACCGCTACCAGAACTGGTACCAGCGGTTCGGCGTCTGGTCTTTATTATTGTCCTGGTTGCCGGCCGGCGGCGATGCCTTGACGTTTATCGCGGGCATGATGAAGGTGCGCCTTTCGATCTTTATGATTCTGGTAGCAGTAGGCAAAAGCTTGCGTTATGCGCTGATCATCGCATTGTCAGATCAGATTTTGTGATGCCTACATGAGAGCTCGACGACATCAGATTGCATGGAATTCACTCAATCTGAGGCGAATACACGGAAAGATGCGAAGACGCGGGAACCGCCGTCGCTGGCGTTCCTACCAATCCATGCGCAGGAGGAAACCCATGCCTAAAAATGTAACGCAAAAATTAATTGCAAGCCACCTAGTAGAAGGCGAGATGATTGCCGGGCAGGAAATTGCCCTGAAAATCGACCAGACCCTGACGCAGGATGCAACCGGCACAATGGTAATGCTGGAGCTTGAGGCCATGGAACTCGACCGTGTCAAGACCGAAGTATCGGTCCAGTATGTCGATCACAATCTGCTGGAGACAGACTTCAAGAATGCCGACGATCACCTGTTTCTGCAAAGCGCTTGCCGCAAATTCGGCCTCTGGTTCAGCCGGCCCGGCAACGGCGTGAGTCACCCCGTCCATATGGAGCGTTTCGGCAAGCCCGGCAAGACGCTGCTGGGTTCGGACAGCCATACCTGTGCTGCGGGTTCCTTGGGGATGCTCGCTATCGGCGCCGGCGGTCTCGAAGTCGCCTTGACGATGGCCGGCGAACCGTTTCATGTAAAAATGCCGAAGATCGTCGGTGTCAAACTGACCGGCCAACTGCCGGACTGGGTCAGCGCCAAGGATATCATCCTGGAACTGCTGCGCCGTCTCGACGTGTCGGGCGGCATAGGCAAGATCATGGAATATTACGGGCCGGGCCTGGATCAGCTCAGCGCGATGGACAGGCACGTGATTGCCAACATGGGCGCCGAACTCGGCGCGACAACCAGCGTGTTTCCATCGGATCAGGCCGTAAAAGCCTTTCTGGAATCGCAGGCGCGCGGCGAAGACTGGACCGAACTGCTTGCCGACGAGGGTGCAGACTACGACGAGCATATCGAAGTCAACCTCTCAGAACTCGCGCCCCTGATCGCCTGCCCCAGCAGTCCCGGCAATGTCGTGCCCGTCAGCGAGGTCGCCGGCAGGAAAGTCTACCAGTGCATGATCGGTTCATCGGCGAACCCCGGACTTCGGGATTTCGCGATCGCGGCGATGATCCTGAAGGATCATCCGGCACATGAAGATGTATCGCTCGATGTCAATCCGACCTCGCGGCAGATCCTCGAAAACATGACGCGCCTGAGCTATCTCGGCACCTTGATCCATCAGGGCGCACGCATCCATCAGGCAGGCTGCGACGGCTGCATCGGCATGGGCCAGGCGCCGGCCACCCATCGCATCAGCCTGAGGACCGTGCCGCGCAACTTTCCGGGGCGCTCGGGCACGAAGGAAGACCTGGTTTATCTTTGCAGCCCCGAAACGGCCGCCGCATCCGCCATTACCGGCGTCATCACCGACCCGCGCACATTGCCCATGCCTTATCCGAAATTTGAGGAGCCGAAAACCTATGTCCTCAATACCGAGGCGCTGGCGCCGCCACCTGAGGACGGCTCAGAGGAGGTGCTGGTGAAGGGGCCGAACATTGCCTCTCTGCCGCCACTGGAACCATTGCCGCAAAGCCTGGCAGGGCCGGTGTTGATGAAGGTGAGCGACAATATATCGACCGATGAGATCATGCCGGCCGGTGCGAAAGTGCTGCCGTTCCGCAGCAATATTCCGGCAATCAGCAAATTCACTTTCTCCCAGATTGACGAGTCGTACTACGATCGGGCCATGCCGTATCAGCGGACCGGTTCCATGATTGTCGGCGGCATCAACTACGGTCAGGGATCAAGCCGCGAGCATGCGGCGCTGGCCCCACGCTATCTGGGCGTCAAGGCCGTCATCGCCAAAAGCTTTGCCCGCATTCATTGGCAGAATCTCTGCAATTTTGGTATCTTGCCGCTGGCCTTTATCGACGAGCAGGATTACGATGCGATCGATCTGAACGACAGCCTTGAGCTGCCAAACGCCAGGGAAGAAATTCAAAAAGGCGATACGGTCACAGTCATCAACAAAACCCGGAACAAAACCTTTCTGGCCCGTCACACGATGACGCCACGGCAGGTCCGGATGGTTTTAGCGGGCAGTGTGATTAATTTATATAAAGCCGGCAGCTCTCGATAAATTCAGAGCCCCAAAGGCCACCGGCATGACAACGAAGACAGCCGACAAACAGGCTGTCCGATTGAGCAGATAACTTTTTCAGGTTTATGAATGATTTTCTAAACAGACCCTCCTCCCGGGACATCATTCCCGGCATTCTTTTAGTCAGCCTCCTTGTGCTGAGCTATATGGTGCTGCGTGAATTCCTGCTGTCGTTGATCTGGGCTTTCATTATTACCTATGTCACCTGGCCAGCTTACCGGTGGCTGCGCCGCCAGATGAAAGGCAGGAAAATGCTCAGCGCGCTGGTCATGACATTGATCATCTCCATGATCATCTTTCTGTCCATTTTCTGGTTGGTCGCTTTGCTTCAGAAAGAGCTGGCAATGGCCTATCAAACCTTAAGCGTCAACTTTTCTCTAGATAACCTTCAGTTACCGGATGCCATCAAGCGCATACCGGGGCTAGGCGATTATCTGCAAGACGGCATAACGCGCTTGAGCACAGACCGGGCTGGCGTGGCCAAACAACTTGCCAATACGGCGCAACACTGGCTGGGCGACGTGACTAAGTTTCTGGGCAGTATCGGCAATAACCTGGTAAAACTAGCCATCATTCTGGTCACGGTGTTTTTCTGTTTTCGCGATGGCGAAGAAGCCGTCAGGCAACTGCATCAAGGGCTTATCCGTTTTCTAGGCAAGCATCAGCATGTTTATCTGCAGGCTGCCGGTCATACGACCAATGCGGTCGTTTTCGGCATGGTGCTGGCAGCATTGGCGCAAGGCACTCTAGCCGGCCTTGGCTTTTCTGTGGCCGGCGTGCAGGCACCGGTATTGTTTGGCGCACTTACCGCTTTGTTTGCCTTGATACCGATGGGTGCGCCGCTGATATGGCTGCCTATCGCTGTCGGACTCATTTTCATGAATAAGGTATGGGCCGGCATAGGGCTGATAGCCTGGGGGGTTCTGGTAGTCAGCACGGTAGACAACGTGATCCGTCCGCTGGTAATCAGCGGCGCGAGCCGGGTGCCTCTCCTCGTGGTAATGTTCGGCGTTTTTGGAGGACTGACGGCTTTTGGCGTGATAGGTATTTTTTTGGGACCGGTCATACTGGCAATACTGCGCGCCGTCTGGCATGAATGGCTTGACCAGCAGAAAGAGGAAGAATCCCTGCTGGTGGGTGATATAGCCATCAAGCCGCCCTTGACTGAACAGGATGAGACTGCTGATTGACGGCTGAGTAATGAGCATGAAATAAATCAGGAAATTGTAGGTGCGAATTAATTCGCACTCAACGATAACCATACAATCTTCTGTAAAACACTGTGTGTTTCGGGTCGAATTAATTCGACCCTACAGCGTAGTTAGTGATCCAGTCATCAAGCCATCCTTGCATGACAAAACGAGATTATTGATTGAAGAGTTCGATGCAGGCGCGAAGTTATTCGCGCTTGCTTAAATCACTTTCGAAAACTGCTGCTGTTTTTGCGCCAGATAGCGGTCGAATACCATGCAAATGTTGCGGATCAATAATCGCCCTGCCGGCAACACATGAATGTTCTGTTCCGACACGGTCAGCAAGCCGTCGGCCTGCATCGGCGCCAGGGCTTTCAGTTCGTCGGCGAAGTAATCGTGAAAATCGATGCCGAATGCTTTTTCTATGGCCGCAAAATTCAGATCGAAATGACAGATCAGTTGCGTGATGACAGCGCGGCGCAGCTTGTCGTCATCATTCAGCTCGACGCCCTTGAAGACAGGCAGCCGGCCTTGTCCGATCAATTGATCATATTCGGCCAGCTCTTTGACATTCTGAATATAGGCATCCCCTACCCGGCCGATCGAGGTAATGCCCAGGCCCACCAGATCACAGTCCGAGTGCGTTGAATAGCCCTGGAAATTCCGGTACAGCTTGCCTTCGCGCTGCGCGATGGCGAGTTCGTCATCGGGCCTGGCGAAATGGTCCATGCCGATGTAGACATAGCCTGCTTCCGTGAGCCGACGTCCGACCATCTGCAGAATATCGAGCTTGATGTCGGCTGTCGGCAGATCCGCTTCGTTGATCTGGCGCTGCGTTTTAAAGCGCGCCGGCATGTGGGCATAATTGAAAATGGAAAACCGGTCAGGCGCAACGGCCAGAAGCTTGTCCAGGGTTCTGGAAAACGTTGCGACTGTCTGCAATGGCAGACCGTAAATCAGATCGATATTGGTCGAACGGAAACCTTCAGCCCTGGCGGCGGCCAGAACCGCGAAGGTTTGCTCTTCGCTTTGCAGGCGATTGACGGCCTTTTGCACAGCCGGGTCAAAGTCCTGAACGCCCAGACTGATGCGGTTAAATCCCAGTTCACGCAGCTGGTGAATGGTCCGGTCGTCAGTCTCGCGCGGGTCGATTTCAATCGAGTATTCGCCCTGATCGTCGTCCCTTAACGAGAAATGCGCGCGCGTCACCTGCATCAGCTTTTGCATTTGCTCATAGCTCAAGAAGGTCGGCGTGCCGCCGCCCCAATGCAATTGGTTGACGACCCGTTTGCGGTCGAACAAATCGCCCTGCATGGCGATTTCTTTATAGAGATTATCCAAATACGGCTGCGCATGGCCGCGGTTTTTCGTCACGATTTTATTGCAGGCGCAGTAAAAGCAGACGGTATCGCAAAACGGAATATGGAAATACAGCGATAAGGGGCCGCCCGCCGCATTGGATTTGGCGATATGCTCGCGGTATTCCTTATCGCCGAAGCCTTCATGTAGCTCCAGAGCGGTCGGGTAAGAGGTGTAACGCGGACCCGCCTTGTCATAACGGTTAATCAGGTCCAGATCGAATTTAATAGATTGATCCATTATTTCACTTCGCTATCAATCACTATTATATTGCGGGTATGATCGGCCTGAGCTACGGAATCGATCACGCCGATCAGGTCGCCGGACTGCTGTGTCGCGTTGCCGGATTTCGAAATGCGCGCGATCAGCTTAACTTGATCGAAACGCGACAATTTCATTTCCGGCATCATGGCCATGCTGTCGTTCAGATTGACGGTCAACGGCAGATCGGAAACCTGCTTGCGGACAATCGCCAAAGGCATTTTCGGGCCTGATAGCGCCTGAGCATAGATGAAAACAGTTTGCTCGGGGCTGATCTTTGACTTAAGCTCGGGCGCCAGACTCACCTCCACATCGATGCCTGGCGAAGCGGCTTCAGTGGGCTGCTCCTCGGGCCTCCGGTTCTCGACATTGGCCATCAGCGTCTGAATTTCCTGCCGCGCTTCCGAATCGGGCGGCAACAACGCTTCCAGCTTGCGCCACAACTGAACCGCGCCCGCCGCATCGCCCGCTTCGGCCTTGGCCATGCCGCCCAGCCACAGGCCAGTCATGTTATTCGGTTCCAGCGCCAATGCCTTAAACACCAGTTCTGCCGGCTTTCCTGAGAGCCGGCCGTCATTGGACATGGCCAGGGCATCGGCATAAGACAGCAGCACTTCAGCCTGATCGCCCAGCAAGCGGTAGGCTTGCGCGAAAGCATCGGCAGCTTCCGGGTATTGCTGGAGATATTTGTAGGACCGACCTAACATGAGCCAGCCCTGCGCATCATTGGGATTGCTCTTCATGCGGGCGGCCAGACCTGCCACCATGCGGTTGATATCTTCGGGGCCGGGCATTGCTGAATTATCGCTAGTCTGATTCAATGAAGCATAGCTGCCAAGTCCCGCATAAAGTGTCAGCGCCGTCAGCGGCACCAGCAAAACCAGCACGAAGACCATCCATCGCCCTTTCGTACCGGATGCTTTCGCCTGAGTTGGTATATCGAGATCATCGCTGAGCGCGACTTCCAGCTCGGCGCGCTGTTCTTCATATTGCGCCTGGGTTAACGTCCCTGTCTGCAATTGCTCCTGAAGCTCAACCAGCCTCTGCCGGGCAATGACAATATTACGCTGGTCCTGGTCGGCTGCCGCAATTTCGCGAGAACGCCATATCGGCGGCAGGACAATCAATAAAGCGGCCAGAATCAACAGGCCGACCAGCATCCAAAATATCGTAGTCAAGATTTGTCCCCTTTTTCCAGCAAGCTGTGTATTTTTTTCCGCTTCTCAGCGCTGATCTCAGCCGTCGCCGGCGTCTTGTTGCGCCGCACAAATGCCAATACGGCAATCAGGCCGATAGCCAGAAAGACGACAGGACCAACCCACAGCACGCCGGTTTTGGCTTTGAAAGGCGGATTATATAAAACGAAATCGCCATAGCGCTGGGTCATGAAATCGGCGACATCCTGCTTGGTCTTGCCTTGCTGGAGCATTTCATAGACCTGCCGACGCAGGTCTTTGGCCAAATCGGCATTGGAGTCGGCAATGGTCTGGTTCTGGCAAACCAGACAGCGCAATTCCGATATCAGATCATCATAGGCCTGCTGCTGCTCGGCATTGGCAAATTCCCGGTATTCAACACGGGCTCCGGCAAAACCGGACAAGGTCAACAGCAAGACCAGCATTAAAATTTTCATGAATTCTCGGCCTGTAATTTAGCGATTAAAGGGAGAAAGATAGCTTGAACGTCCTGCGATGTCACAGGTCCCGTATGCTTGTACCGGATCACGCCTTTTTTGTCGATGACGAACGTTTCCGGTACGCCGTAAACACCCCAGTCTATGCCGATACGGCCATCCTGATCCATGATGCTGACGTCATAAGGATTGCCCAATCGGGTCAGCCAGTTTTTCGCCGCGTCCGGCTCATCCTTGTAGTTCAAGCCGACAATAACGGCCGCTTTCTGCTGCGCCAGCTGATTCAGTATCGGATGTTCGGACCGGCATGACACGCACCAGGAAGCCCAGACATTGAACAGCCAGACTTTTCCTTTCATATCGGTCTGGCTTAGTGTTTCGGAAGGCGCGCCGAGTTTGGGCGCCGAAAACGCCGGCGCCGGCTTATCGATCAGCGGCGAAGGAATATCGCGCGGATTCAAGTTCAAACCGACGGCCAGGAAAACGGCCATGACGATAAAGATGACTAACGGGATAATATATTTAAGCATATCTCATCAATAAGGTTGTGGCGCAAAAAGTTCTTACCTTGCCTCTTTTATTTTGTACCGGTAGCGCCTGTCGAAGGCCGCGCACAAGCCGCCCGCCGCCATGAATACGGCGCCCAGCCAGATCCAGCGGATGAATGATTTGTAGTAAATGCGAAGGCTCCAGGCGCCCTCGTTGCCCAGCGGCTCGCCTATGGCCACGAACAGATCCCGGAACAGACCGGCATCGATCGCCGCCTCGGTCATCGGCATGGTCTGCACGCGATAAACACGCTTCTGCGGCTCTAACTTGGCAACCTGCGCACCTTTATGGCTGACTGTAACGAAAGCCTGCTCAGCGCGGTAATTAGGCCCATCGGACTGCCGCACGCCATGAAACTCAAACAGATAGCCCGACATATCCAGCGTCTCGCCGGGCGCCATGCGCACGTCTCGCTCGACGCTGTAAACGGTCGTGAAGGTAATGCCGACCACAAACACTGCGATACCCAGATGCGCCAGGGTCATGCCGTAAAAACCGGCCGGCACGCTCCGCAGCCGCTGCCATGAAAAGCCCCGTGCGCCGGTCCGGTCCATAAAGGCCAGAATCGAAATAGCCGCGGTCCATAACGCCAGCGTCATGCCCAGCACCGCCGCCCAGGAATAAAAAGGCATGACGAGAGGGATCAGCAGACCGCCTGCCGCGCAGATCAGGATCGCCCAGCGCACGCGCAAGGCGACCGTCTTGATGTCGTCCCGCTTCCAGCGAAGCAGCACGCCCAAACCTACGGCAATCGATAGCGGCGCCATCAATGGTATGAATACGGCATTGAAATAAGGCGGGCCGACCGAAATCTTGCCTAGCCCCAACGCGTCGATAATCAATGGATATAAGGTGCCGAGCAGGATGCTGGCTGCCGTCACGACGAGCAGAACGTTGTTCAGCAAAATCACGGATTCTTTAGACACCAGTTCAAAAGTCGCACTGCTTTTGACGTAAGGCGCTCTGACCGCATACAGCAGCAGCGAACCGCCCACAACGACGGCCAGAAACACCAGAATAAACAAACCTCTGGCCGGATCGCTGGCAAACGCGTGCACCGACGTCAATACGCCGGACCGTACCAGGAACGTGCCAAGCAAACTCAAAGAAAACGCGAAAATTGCCAGCAATACCGTCCAGGTCTTGAAGACGCCGCGTTTTTCGGTTGCCGCCAAGGAATGGATCAATGCGGTCCCGACCAGCCAGGGCATGAATGAGGCATTCTCCACCGGGTCCCAGAACCACCAGCCGCCCCAGCCCAGCTCGTAATATGCCCACCAGCTGCCCAGGGCGATGCCCAGCGTCAGGAACATCCAGGCAATATTGGTCCAGGGCCTTGACCAGCGCGCCCAGGCGGCATCCAACCGGCCTTCCAGCAGCGCCGCAATAGCGAACGCAAACGCGACAGAGAAGCCGACATAGCCCATGTACAGCATAGGCGGATGTATGGCCAGGCCGGGGTCCTGCAACAATGGGTTCAAGTCACGCCCTTCCACGGGCACTGGAAACAGGCGCTCGAAAGGATTGGAGGTCAGCAACAGGAACAGAATGAAGCCAACGGCGACCAACCCCATGACGCCCAGCACCCGGGCAACGGTCGTCTCGGGAATGTTGCGGCTGAACAGCGCCACCAGCGCCGTCCAGCATGACAGTACCAGCGCCCAGAGCAATAGCGAGCCCTCATGTGCGCCCCAGACGCCTGAAATCAGATACAGGAAAGGCAAAGCCGTGTTCGAATTGGTCGCCACGTAGGCGATCGAGAAGTCATGCGTTAAAAAGCCGTAAGTCAGACAGCCGTAAGCGATGATCATGAATAAAACCAGTGCATAAGCCGCAGGCCTCGCCACGGCAATCCAGCCGGCAATGGCGCGCGATGCGCCGATAATCGGCAATGTGCCTAAAATGGCGGCCATACACAACGCCAGAATCAGTGAGAAATGCCCGAGTTCCGCAATCATTATTTTTGCCCTGTCGCCTGATTCATGCCGGTTTTCAAGCTGCCAGCCACTTCCGGCGGCATATAGTTTTCATCGTGCTTGGCCAGGACTTCCTCGGCGACAAAAACGCCCTGCCCATTTAAACGGCCATGCGCTACGATGCCCTGCCCCTCTCTGAACAAATCCGGCAGAATGCCAGTGTATTCGACCGTCACGTCTTTGCTGAAATCAGTCAGCTTGAAGCGCACCGTCATCCCATCGCCGGGCCGCTCAACGCTACCTTTGACGACCATGCCACCCAAACGGAACAGAGCATCCTTAGGCGCCTTGCCTTCGATCACATCGGTCGTGGAAAAGAAATACATCAGATTTTCATTGAATGACTTCAACGCAAAACCGGCGGCAAAACCGGTGCCGATCAGCATCAAGGCTATCAGTATCAAGCGTTGTTTTCTGGCTGGTTTCATAGCGTACCTTGTCGTTTCTGCTTTAAAGCCTGCTGACGTAAAAATTGTTTACGCCGCACGATGGGAATGATGATATTGGCCAGCAATACAATGAAAGTGACCGCGTAAGAAGTCCACACATAAAAGGCGTAACCGCCCATTGCAAAAAATTCCTGCCAGTTCATCATTCAGCTCCCAATGATGCCATAGATTTGACCCACTGCGCGTTGCGTTCGCGCGAAAGCAGTTCGACGCGGGCGCGTTGCAGCATGGCGATCAGATAATAAAATTTAAAAGCCACCGCCATCAACAGCAGCGGTATCAGCATGCTGACATGAATGGAAGGCTTATCCATTTTGGTCACGGTTGGCCCCTGATGCAAGGTATTCCACCATTCGACGGAATAATGAATGATCGGGATATTGACCACGCCGACCAGCGCCAGAATCGCCACGGCCTTCGATGCCGTGCGCTTGTCATCTATAGCGCCGTAAAGGCCGATGACGCCGAGATACAAAAACAGCAGAATCAATTCGGACGTCAAACGTGCATCCCAGACCCACCAGGTTCCCCACATCGGCTTGCCCCACAGCGAACCGGTCACTAACGCGATAAATGTAAAACCGGCGCCGACCGGTGCACTGCTGACGGCGACAATCTCGGCCAGCTTAATACGCCAGACCAGCCCTATGCCGCCGGCAACGGCCATGACGACATAAATAAACAGTGACATCCAGGCGCTGGGCACATGGATATAGATAATGCGGTAGCTGTCGCCCTGCTGATAGTCCGGCGGAGCCAGATAAAGTCCGCCGTAAAGACCTGCTGCCAGCAGCAGCAGAAAAATTACCGCCAGCCACGGCATCAAGCGCTCCGTAAAAGCATAAAAATGCGGCGGTGAAGCCATGCGATGGAAGAATCTAACAACCGGATCTGGAATCAAAAACATAATGAACAGATAAAAAGCGAAAAGTTAAAGACAAAAAGTGGAAGACCCCTGAATTACTTTAGCAGCCTTACAAACCCGTTTTTTTATGCCCTGCAATTAAGATGGCATCCAAACTTCGTTCAATCATATACTCAGGCAATCTATTAAAATCAAAGCCAATGCCGTCTTTGATCACCCGATCAATACCAGCCAATTGACCTGCTTCGGAAATATCATTGAAGAATAATGTGTAAATAAGGTAATCGGTAAAAACGCTCTATTCTTTAATTTGTAACTGATGTTATGCAAAGGCGGTTTCATCTCGTTTGCCGCACCGCAGCTTTTAGCGGCGGCAGACTAGGGCCCATGCCGGGTTTCCGCTAAAGCTCCAACCCAGCCTACACAGGCTGTTAAAAGCAAGTAACTCGCCCTCGGGCGAGGTAAATCCGATTAATACAACCGTCGCGTTAGCGACACTTTGTTAAACCGATCTGAATTGAACTTACTGTGTAACATCAGTTTGTAATATTCTTCGCCCATTCTACGAAATATTATCAGCTAATACTCATTTTTAATGCCGCCGCTACTGGCAGAGGCGCCAACACCAATGCCATCAATAGAATCGCTATCAAAATACTGATTTGCGCGTCCACAGGCAAGCCGCTGCCCGCCATCTCTACCGCATTGCCGGCAAAAATCAGTACCGGCACGTACAGAGGCAGAACCAGCAAAGACAGAATCATGCCGCCCCGGCGCAGGCCTATCGTTAGCGCGACGCCGATGGCACCTATTAAACTCAATACCGGCGTTCCCAGCAGCAACGTCAGCAATAAAACGCTTAACGCCGAATCAGGCATACCCAGGAAAACAGCCAGCAGCGGTGCCACCAGCAATAACGGCAAACCAGTCACCAGCCAATGGGCAATTATTTTGCCCAGAACCAAAACAGAGGTCGGATGCGGACTCAACAAAATCTGCTCCAGAGAACCATCGTCAAAATCCGAGCGAAACAGGCTATCCAGCGAAAGCATGGCGGCCAGCAGTGCCGAAACCCAGATAATTCCGGGGGCAATGGCTTGTAATAACTTCGGCTGCGCGCCTATTCCCAACGGAAACAACGTGATTACCAGGATGAAAAACAGCAGCGGATTAACCATTTCCGAGCGCCGGCGCAAGGCCAGGACCAGATCGCGCCGGATAATGGCGAAAAATGCACGAGATAAGGACATCAGGACAAATTAATACGTTGCACGTCAACATCATGCAGATCGATGTCATGATGTGAAGTCAAAATGATCATGCCGCCTTTGACTGCATGTTCGATCATTAAAGTTTCAATAAGAGCAATCCCTTGTTTGTCCAATGAGGTAAAAGGCTCATCAAGAATCCACAATTGATTGTCCGTGATCAGCAAACGGGCCAACGACAGTCTTCTTTTTTGCCCCGCCGACAAGGTCTGCACGAGTGCATCATCGAATCCGGCCAAATGGACTTTATCTAAAGCTGACTCAATCGTATAGCGTCCAGGCTTGCTTAATGCCAATGCCATTTTTAAATTTTCCAGCACGGTCAATTCTTTTTTAATGCCGTCCAGATGGCCGACATAAGCCATCTGCGCATAAAACTGACTGTCGTTTACGGCTTCACCGCACCAGCGCACCTGCCCCGCATCCGGCTCGCGAAACCCGCACAGGATGCGCAGCAACGACGTTTTACCGCTGCCGTTTTTACCTTCCAGCAATAAAACCTGGCCCGAGTATAGCGCGAAATTAAGCCCGGCAAACAGGACTTTGTCATCGCGTATGCAGCTTAAATCACTGCCTTCCAGAAATAATTGTTGCGTTGTCGCTATCATGTTTTTAGTTCGAGCGCTGCCTTACAGCCTCATACAGCAATACGCCGGTAGCCACGGATAAATTGAGACTCTCTACCTGTCCCAGCATGGGCAGTTTTACCAGAAAATCACATTGCTCCTGCGTCAACCGCCGCAAGCCCTTGCCTTCGGCGCCAACCACTACGGCAAGCGGCATGGTCAAGTCAGTCTGATAGACAGTCTGGTTTGCGGAACCGGCAGCTCCCATGATCCAAATGCCTTGATCTTTAAGCCAACGCAGGGTTCTGGACAAATTGGTCACCTGATAAACGGGCACTGTTTCGGCCGCGCCGCTGGCCACCTTACAGACTGTCGGTGTAATGCCGGTTGCGTTGTCCTTGGTAATAATCACGCCCTGCACACCCGTTGCATCGGCTGTCCGAAGACAGGCGCCGAGATTGTGCGGATCCTGGACATTGTCCAGTACCAGCAATAAGGGCGTGCCTGACAAAGTTTCCACAGCCTGCTTTAAGTCGCTTTCCGATAGCTCTGCCGGCATTTCCACTTCGATCACAATGCCCTGATGATTCTTGCCTTCGGCAAATCGGTCGAGTTTTTTGCGATCGGTTTTTTCGGGATCTATGCCCAACGACAGCAAATCCTCGATAGCCTGCATCAAGCGCTTGTCTTGCCGCTGCGTGTCCACCCAGGCTTTATTGATTTTTTTGGGTGAATAATCCAAAGCGGCCTGTACCGCATGAATACCGAATAGTTTGGTTAACTTCATTTTTTACTTCTACGCCGCCTTTTTTTAGGTTTGCTCAACGCCGCTTGCTTATGCACCAGTTCAAAATCAATCTTCTTTTCATCCAAGTCTACGCGGACTACTTTGACCCTGACGCTGTCGCCCAACCGATAGCGGATGCCGGTTTTTTCGCCAAGCAACTGATGACTGGTCGGATCAAAATGAAAATAATCCTGAGCCAGATTGCTGATATGAACCAAACCTTCCACATAAATTTCGGTCAACTCGATAAACAAGCCGAATGAAGTGACTGATGAAATAATGCCGGGGAATTCCTCGCCGACCTTATCCATCATATACTCGCATTTGAGCCAGCTGATTACATCCCGTGTAGCATCATCGGCACGGCGTTCATTGGCAGAGCAATGTTCACCCAGTTTCTCCATGTCAGAAAGTCCGTAAGAAAAATTCTCTGCGGTTTTACCTTGTAGACAATGTCTGATGGCGCGATGGACGAGCAGATCGGGATAACGTCGTATAGGTGAAGTAAAGTGAGCATAAGCTTCCAGCGCGAGACCGAAATGGCCTTTTAATTCAGGACTGTAGACTGCCTGAGACATGGAACGCAATAAAACGGTCTGTATCAAGTGCGCATCAGGCCTGCCTTGGATCGAATCCACCAAATGCATATAGTCCAGAGGCGTTGGTTTGGAGCCGCCGCCTAATCTCAAACCCAATTCGCCTAGAAAACTTCTCAAGCTCAGCAATTTATCGGGAGTTGGTCCATCATGTATCCGCAGCAACTTGGGCATTTTTTTACGGTTTAAAAATCGCGCTGCCGCCATGTTTGCTGTAATCATGCATTCTTCAATCAGCTTGTGCGCATCATTGCGCACTACAGGCACTATTTTTTCGATTTTACGGTTTGGGCCAAAGATAATGCGTGTTTCCTGCGTATCAAAATCCATCGCCCCGCGTTCTTCCCGGCTTTTACGCATAACTTTATACAGAGCATATAGCTCCTGCAGATGCGGCATCAAAGCTTTATACTGCTTGGCCAGTTTCTTATCGCCTTCGACGAGTATCTTGGCTACATTGGTGTAAGTCAATCTGGCATGTGAGCGCATCACGGCTTCAAAGAAGCGCGATCTGAAGACTTTACCCTGCTGGCTTATATAGAGTTCGCAGACCATGCATAAACGGTCTACGTCGGGATTGAGCGAGCATAACCCGTTCGACAGAATCTCCGGCAGCATCGGGATAACCCTTTCCGGAAAATAGACAGAAGTGCTGCGGTTTTGCGCCTCTTTGTCCAAAGCCGTATTGATCTGCACATAATGAGAGACATCGGCGATTGCCACCAATAATTTCCAGCCTGTTGAAGTTTTCTGGCAATAGACCGCATCATCAAAATCGCGGGCATCTTCGCCGTCGATTGTAACGAGAGGAATATCCCGTAAATCGACCCGATTCTGCTTGGCCGATTCCGGCACTTCATCCTTCAACGGTTTAATTTCTTTCAGCAGTTCATCGGGCCATTGATTGGGCAATTCATAGGAGCGAATAGCCATCTCAATTTCCATGCCGGGCGCCATATGATCGCCCAGCACTTCGATGACCCGGCCGATAGGCTGCCGCAGTTTGGTCGGTTGTTCAAGGATTTCCGCAACAACGATCTGCCCTACTTTGGCTTTGCCAGCATCGCCTTTTTCAATGAGGACGGTTTGCGCGATGTTCTTAATATCCGGCACCACATAGGTAAAGCCTCTTTCCTTGTAGAGCCGCCCTACAACCTGGTGTGTATTCCTTTCAATAATTTCGACAACCGCACCTTCCCTACGGCCTTTTTTATCAATTCCTGAAACGCGGACAACGGCCCTGTCGTTATGTATTAATTGATCCATTTCCCGTGGTGACAGAAACAGATCATCAGAGCCGTCATCAGGTTTAATGAAGCCGAAACCATCGGGATGGCCGATAATTCGGCCGGCAATTAAATCCCTGCTGTTAACCAGGCAATATTGTTGCGCCCGATTAAAGATCAATTGCCCATCCCTTTCCATAGCTCTGAGCCGACGCCGCAATGCCTCCAACTGGTCTTCCCCTGCCAAGGAAAAGGCTCTTGCAATCTCTTTACGGCGCAGAGGCCGCCCTACCTCCTCAATAAGCTGCAGGATCAGCTCACGGCTGGGGATCGGATTCTCATACTTCTCAGCTTCGCGCTGAGCATATGGGTCTATTGTTGAACTAAAATCAACGTCTTTTTTTGACTTCGCTGTCATTTATTTTAATGAAATGCAAGGTGATGGATACCATAAGTAATATTCATATAATACATTACTTAGTATATCGATTAGCATGAAAAGAAAAAACTTTTGAATTTTTCGCGTGTATACAAAAAAGAATCTCCATTTATCTGGATCTCCATTTGTGCAGTTAATTAACATTTCTATGACCAAGACGGCCTGAAATTCATATCTTCAGACCTTGAATAGATTACAGACTAAATTGTTCTTTGGAGGAAATTGGTTATTAAGAGTTCCTTAAACTTCACAAATAACCTCAATGTTAAAAAAATTTACAATTTGTTTGACAAAAATCAAATAAGCCAATATTATATGCGCTCACTCAGCTTATACAGCTTTCCTCAGCCGAGGTGGTGAAATTGGTAGACACGCTAGCTTCAGGTGCTAGTTGGGGCAACCCAGTGGAGGTTCAAGTCCTCTCCTCGGCACCATCACTTTTTAAGAATATCAGAAACTTGCGCTTTTACCTTAAGCTCGCAATTGAAAGCGTATTCTACTTATCACATGCTAGATAACGCGCAAAAATTCTGTTTTGGCCTTGCCGAATGCTTCGATATCACCCCAGCTTTCCACCCATGCAGATGGCTGCATGTATGCAGAACTTCCAGCATCGAATGCAATTTCCTACGCTTCGATAAGAAAATCGCCCAATCGACCAAAACCATCTAAAAAATCCATCTCTTACTGTTCCATTAATCAAGTCGCTTAAAACGAAGCACCCCCAGAGCTTAATGAGGCAGCCCCGCTTCCCCATGCTCTAACAATTGACAACACGCGCAGCATATGGTAATCATTAATCATGTGTTAGTATTTTCTAAACACATTTCGTCGTTAGACGTCTCCATCCAAGCATAAGGAAAACATATATCACCGTCTTGCTATTAAGGAAACGTATATGTTGTACAACAATATTGGTAAACACACCATTAAAAGTGTAAAAGACTCCGGAAAAATTATTGTCTTAGAGGACAATTCAAAGTGGGAAGTCTATTCCCTTGATAAATTCACATCGAAAATATGGGGCTTTGCAGACAGAGTTACCATCAAACCTGACATCGGCTCTAAATTTAGAATTGAACGTATGGCTAGAAGCGGTAAAGTCGAGAAAGTTAGAGCAACTCTTTTAAATTAACCATTTCCGTCAAAAACTCAACCTAACAAAAAGGCCGCTTATGCGGCCTTTTTCATAATTACCTATTATGATAGCGCTATGCATCTTAAAAATCACTCGTTACAGATGCAGTCCTTCTATTTGTTCCTTGTTCAATAGACATGAATCAAAGGAATTACATGAAGAGAGGAAGACTTATTCATTTCAAGACCTTTTCCCAAAGTCACCAGCTCATGCGAACGGATGCTCCAGAATAATTGTTTCGTCTCTGTCAGGTCCTGTTGACAATATAGCCACCTTAACGCCTACAAGCTCTTCAATTCTCTTGATGTAAGCCTTGGCATTCTCAGGCAGGGCATTAAAGTCGGTTACGCCAGCTGTAGTTTCGTTCCAGCCGGGCATCTCTTCGATAATGGCATGGCATTCTTCATATTGATCCGCGCCTAAAGGGGCTGTTTCAGTAATGTGCCCGTTAAGCTTGTAAGCCGTACATATACCGACTTTTTCCAAACCATCAAGCACATCCAGTTTGGTTAAACAAATTCCGCTTAAACTGTTCATTTTCGCCGATTTACGCATGGAAACCGCATCAAACCAGCCGGTACGGCGTTTACGCCCTGTCGTAGCGCCGAATTCATGCCCTTTTGTACCCAAATGATCACCGTTACCATCATGTAGTTCAGTCGGAAAAGGACCGTTTCCTACGCGAGTTGAATAAGCTTTGGTAATACCCAGCACGTAATGAAGATCCAGAGGACCGATGCCGGTTCCTGTCGCCGCTCCGCCCGCTGTAGTATTGGACGAGGTGACATAAGGAAAAGTACCATGATCAATATCCAGCAAAGCGCCTTGGGCTCCTTCAAATAATAGATTCTTGCCTTCAGTGTGATATTTGTAGAGTTCCTCACCTACATCCGCCAGCATAGGCTTGATTTGCTCACCCAGCTTTAGCGCCTCATCGAGTGTCTGCTGATAATCTACCGCATCAGCATGATAATAATTAGTCAGCATGAAATTATGATATTCAACCAACTCTTTCAGTTTTTCTGCAAAACGCTTCGGGTTCAGCAGATCACCGGCGCGTAATCCCCGCCGAGCCGCCTTGTCCTCATAGGCGGGACCAATGCCGCGGCCTGTCGTACCGATCGCTTTGCTGCCGCGGGCTTTTTCACGCGCCTGATCTATGGCAACGTGTACCGGCAAAATCAGAGTGCAGGCTTCACTGATCAATAGACGGTTTCTGACCGGGATGCCAGCCTTTTCAAGCAGTTCAATTTCTTCCATCAAGGCATTCGGCGACAATACCACGCCATTGCCGATCATGCATTGCACATCATCCCGCAGGATGCCGGAAGGAATAAGATGCAGAACGGTTTTCTCCCCCCGTATAACCAGAGTATGGCCTGCATTATGTCCGCCTTGAAAACGAACAACCGCTTCCGCCTGATCTGTCAATAGATCAACCAGCTTACCTTTACCTTCATCGCCCCATTGAGTACCGATGACAACGACATTTTTTCCCATAATTATTCCAAACTTAAGCTAAGGCCGTTACGACCCAGTTTTGATTATCTTTTTCTAAAATAGATGTACAACCCAGATCCCCGGCATTTCCAGTTTGACCTGGCAACTGCTGAATAACAATCTGACCTTGCGCGCGTAAATCCCTGATTTTTTCGTTCAGTGCTAAATCATCTAAACAAGGAGCGAAAATTAGTGTCCGCCGTTCCTTCTGATTGATTTCTTTACTTAATGACGATAATAATTTCAAATCGGCACTAAACCCTGTTGCCGGACGCGCACGTCCAAAAACAGCGCCGATGTTGTCATAGCGACCGCCTCGAGCGATTTCTCTTCCCAGCGATGGCACGAAAGCCGCAAATACCACACCGGTATGATAATGATACCCTCGCAGTTCCGCTAAATCGAAACTGATCGGCAATGATGGATAAATGCCAGACAGACTTTCCGCGATAGCCTCCAGATCAGCCAAGGCTTGCCTCACATTTCCATCAGCAACTGACAGTATTGTGCGCGCTTTATCAAGAGTTTCCTTGCCTCCATTCAGTTCCGGCAATTTAAGAAACATCGCCTTAAGTGCGCTATCAATGGCGAAACCATCCATTAACTCCTGAAGCTCTGGCTTGGCTTTGCGCTGCAATACATCAAATAATGCAGTTTCCTGCACTTCCGTTAATCCTGCCTGTCTCGATAAAGCCCGGTATATGCCCACGTGGCCCAAATCAAGATGAACATTTTGCAGTCCCGTTATGGCCAGCATTTCCAGCATTAAACGAATAACTTCTATATCGCTTTCCTTGCCGGCATGACCGTAAAGCTCGGCGCCAATCTGCATCGGACTTCTGGTTTTCTCCAAAGCATCGCCGCGTGTATGCAGAATAGTTCCCACATAACAAAGACGCGTGGGCCATTCATGTTTGAGATTATGAGCATCTATTCTGGCAACCTGCGGCGTCATATCAGCCCTTACTCCGAGCATTTCACCGCTAATCTGATCCGTCAGTTTAAAAGTTTGCAGTTCCAGATCATGCCCTGAACCGGTCAACAGCGAGTCCAGATAATCTATAAAGGGAGGGATAACTTGCTCATAGCCCCAACAGGCAAACGTATCTAATATTTTACGGCGTAAGCTTTCAAGATACTTGGCATCTTCCGGCAAAATCTCATCAATGCCGTCTGGCAACAGCCAGGAGTCTTTTTGTTGCATATTTTTGCGTGTCCACTCAAACAAAACGCCCCGCACGGGCGGAGCGTTTCTATATTTTAAAGCAATGTAGTGAATGATCCTACTTCACTAAAACCATCACGGCTATTTTTGCCTCTTAAAGTACTTAAAGAAATCGGAGTCAGGTTCGAGCACCATTATATCCGAGCCTGAGAAAGATCCTCTATAAGCGTTCAAGCTACGGTAAAAAGCAAAGAACTCAGCATCTTGTCCATATGCATTTGCATATATCTCTGCCGATTTCGCATCGCCTTCGCCACGCAGCTTTTCCGCATCGCGGTAAGCATTAGCCAGCGTGACGACCTGTTGCCTGTCTGCATCGGCACGAATTCTCTCCGCAGCTTCCGCACCCTGCGAACGGAATTCGCGAGCAACTCTTTCACGCTCCGCTTCCATTCTGCGAAAAACAGAACTGCTGACTTCGCTAGGCAAATCAATGCGTTTCACCTGGACATCGACAATATCCATACCCAAATTTGCCGCAATAGCTCTGGAATTTTTGATTAGAATTTCACGAATAGCCCGACGATCAGTCGAAACTAATTGCTTGATATCACGTTTACCGAACTCGCCACGGAAGGCATCTTTTATAATTTGATCCAGACGCAGGTTGGCTTGATCTATATCCCCGCCTACCACTGTATAAAAAGTGGTTACATCGCCAATTCGCCATTTAACAAAAGAATCAACGATCACATTCTTTTTCTCCGCCGTTAAAAAGCGCTCAGGTTTTGAATCCATAGTCTGGATACGCGCATCGAACTTCTTAACATTGTTAATAAAAGGCATCTTGAAATGAAGTCCGGGCTCGTAATCAGACTTTACGATTTCACCTAACTGGAATTTGATCGCCTTTTCAGTTTCATTAACTGTAAATATGCACATCATGCCGATAAGCAACAGTGCGCCTATGCCTAACAATATTTTATTATTCTGTGTCATTGGCGCCCCCTTGCATCACGACCGCGAGTTGTAGTTCGCAACGCAGGTTGTTCTATTTTAGTTGTCTGTTCAGGCTGTTCTACCGCGCTTTGAGGAGCATGAGGCTGTGAAGCTGGATGCGACTGCTGGATCATCTTATCTATTGGTAAGTAAAGCACATTATTACCGCCTTTAGTGTCAACCATGACCGTATTTGTTTCATTCAATATGGATTCCATGGATTCAAGATAAAGACGTTGTCTTGTTACTTCAGGCGCTTTTTTGTATTCTGTCAGCAATTTGGAAAAACGATTGGCTTCACCTTCTGCCCGAGCGATAACCTGCTCCTTATAGCCCTCGGCTTCCTGGAGCGCTCTGGCTGCCGCACCACGTGCCTTGGGCACAACGTCATTAGAATAGGCTTCCGCTTCGTTAATTAAACGCTGCTGATCTTCACGCGCTTTAATGGCATCTTCAAATGCGCTTTGAACCTGTTCAGGCGGCTGCGCATCCTGCAGATTGACGCTGGTAACCAGAATGCCGGACTGATAATTGTCCATAATATCCTGTATTTCCTTCTTAATCTGGGCCACAACTTCACTACGGCCTTCCGTCAAGACAAAATCCATTTTGCTGCTACCGACGACCCCGCGCGTTGCGCTCTCCGTAGCCTGTTTCAAAGTAGCTACAGGGTTGGCCACATTAAAGAGAAATTGCTTGGCATCTTTAATCTGATACTGAACAGCCAGGCGAACATCGACGATATTTTCATCCTTGGTCAGCATTAATGCTTCTTTAGGCACCGTTCCAAGAGTCTGCTCGCTACCCGCGCTCCGATAACCAACCTCAATGTAACGCTGCTGCTTAACATTGATAATGTCAACACGCTCAATAGGCGCAGGAAAATGCCAGTTCAAACCCGGCTCAGTAATAACAGTATATTTGCCAAAGCGCGTTTCAACACCCTGGTTCCCTGCATCGACAGTGTAAAAACCGAATAATCCCCATACCAAGACCGCGCCGCCTGCTATCCAAAAACCAAGACCTTTTATTGGCCCGCCGGAAGAACCTTCGCCGCCACCTTTACCGCCGCCAAAAATCCTGCCCAATTTTTCTTGCAATGAACGTATCGCTTCATCGAGATCAGGTGGACCCTTTTGGTCACCCCGACCACTCCAAGGGTCTTTCTTATCGCCGCCAGGCTCATTCCAGGACATACATATGCTCCATATGGGATTATTTGTAATTTATTTAATGGTTATTCCGAAGGACATTCAGCCAGCAGCATAGGCCGCCGGCCTAACCTACCCATGCAAATCCTACATTTTTATCCAATTCTGATTGTTTAGCTGGGGAATTATCCTAAAAAAAAACACTTTATACAAACCTAAGCTAAAGTAATTCTTCAATTTCTATTGATTTGAGCAAACCTAAATGCTTCGCATCCATCTCGATAACTAATTCATAGCCGCCGAAATCATCAACTTCCTCTTCAAGTATTTTAGCAACAGCAAATAGTTTAGCTCTCACATCCCCTTGATCAGGCCTCAAATAGCATTTTCTTTTGATTCTGGTGCTTGAAAACATTTCCGCCAGTGCTTGATAAAGAAGATCGACGCCTTCTCCTGTTTCGGCAGACAGCCATACACGTACGGGATTTCCTGCCTCATCGCGATCAATCCGAGGACTAATATCCGCTAATAAATCAATTTTATTGAAAATCTCCAATTGCCTGATTTCGTTAGCCTCTATATCTTCCAGAACCTGATTGACTTGAATTATAGTCTCATCTCTGTCTTCGGCATTAGCATCAATCACATGCAACAACAAATCTGCTTCACTGGCCTCCTGCAGCGTAGATTTAAATGCGGCAACCAATTCATGCGGCAAATGGCGAATAAACCCAACCGTATCGGCAAGCACTATTTCCGCGCTATTGGGCAATTGACAATTCCGTAATGTTGGGTCCAAGGTAGCAAAGAGCTGATTCGCTGCGTAAATATTCGCCCCGGTTAACTTATTAAATAGCGTTGATTTTCCGGCGTTGGTGTACCCCACCAGCGAAACAGACGGAATTTCGGCTTTTTTTCTTTTACTCCGTCCTTGATGCCTTTGTTTTTCGACTTTTTCCAATCGCTGTTGAATCTGCTTAATGCGCAAACCCAATAGTCTCCGGTCAGTTTCCAACTGAGTTTCGCCCGGACCGCGCAGACCGATACCGCCTTTTTGACGCTCCAAGTGTGTCCAACCTCTGACTAGTCGGGTTGATAAATGACGTAGTTGGGCTAACTCAACCTGCAACTTGCCTTCAAATGTTTGTGCGCGCTGGGCAAAGATATCAAGAATCAGTCCATTCCTGTCCACCACGCGAACACCTAATGCATTTTCAAGGTTTCTTTCCTGACTAGGTGAAAGCGGATGATTGAATAAAACAATATCTGCAGACTGGCTTTCTATAACATTTTTTAGCTCATCAAGCTTGCCTGTTCCGATAAAATATTTCGGATCAGGACTGCGCCGACTGCCGGTTACCACGTAAACAGGATCTGTCCCGGCCGATTTGGCCAATTCCTTTAATTCTAAAAGATCTTCCTGCCCGGAATGAAGTGTTAGATGAACCAAAATCGCTCGCTCACCTGAGCCAGGACGATCAAACAAGTAAACACTCCAGTACCATATTTATAAAAAGATTGTTATTTTCTTTTGTTTTAATGTTTTTCGGCACCAAGACTTACTCTCTCAAAGAGTTATTCTTCATTAGATTCATTTTCACGTGTTAGCTTTACGGCCTTACTCGGCACAATCGTTGAAATGGCATGCTTGTATACCATTTGGCTGACTGTATTCTTGAGCATAATCACATACTGATCAAATGAATCCACTTTTCCTTGCAATTTAATTCCGTTAACAAGGAAAATTGAAACAGGTGTATGTTCTTTTCTAAGAGTATTTAGAAAATTATCCTGCAAATTCTGACCTTTTGACATCCGGTTTCTCCTTATTATTTTTTATAAAAAAAGCTGCTTAAGACAATTGCAATTACAAGTCATGACAAAAGCTTATGAAATAACTCAAAAATTGCTTCTAGATATTTTAACGCCATTCAGACCGAATTTTCATATATTCCTGCTTTCTCATGCTTAAAAATATAAAAATCCGCATCATTACTAAAATTTGTCCGGTAAATTGATCTCTAACCGTTGTTTTGCCGTATCGGACAGGTAACCGAGTACTCTCGGCTGGCCTGTCTTCTTCATAAGATTTTATTTGCAAGCTTATAACCGGAAGCACATTAATCTTCCATACACCCTGAAATCTTATTGCATTGCCAATGCCTGCACCTGATACTCATAAGCCGTTACTCTCACAATGACTGCTGACGCTCCGTTTATCCAGTTTAAAATACCCAATAAGCCCAACCGCTACATTTTTGCAGCATTTAATGCAATATTGATGAAAATAATTCCACTGAATTGGTCTGCATACATCGATTGCCACTCGTAATCGGGAAAATATCGGCTGATAGACAAATAGCTTTTTGCAGTGCTCAAACGCGCCTATTCTCAGACAATAAAATTCGCTTTTTGTGCAAACCATTTTTTATCAAGATTTCCTGTTATCGTCACCTTTACTGACAAAGACTGTCCATTGTCGTTTACTTTTACTTATGCGATCAGTGTTTTACTGATCTCGAATTTTGCCAATCCGTTTCAATAATTATAGTCTTGGCTCAAAAACGGACTGCAGTTTTAGACATATTGATTGCCCTGTTTTTAACCCAGCCTGACATCCATTGAAAAAAAATTACTATCTGTTGCAACAAGGACCATAATTTTTTGCTGCCGTTTAAGAATTTTTTAGCGCGAACTATAACTGACTGAAGATACGAATAACTCGTACTCCTTTGCATTAATATAAGGACAGACTCTGCTTTAGATAGAATTGGATGGCGCTTTTAGTGAGGCATTAATTCACAGCCCATCTTTTCGCAGTCAAATGTCTGGCAGATGGTTCCTGTTTTAGTCTGATAAAAAATTCACGACCTGTTCCACAAAGATATCCGGCTGTTGCACATGCACCCAATGCCCAGCATTCGCAATGACATTGAGCGTAGCTTTGGGAAATAACGTAGCAATATCCTCGGATTTGACGTAATTCGAATCTGCACCGGCAATGAACAGTGCCTTTCCGACAAAAGGCGCCAACTTTCCAGCATCGGGAAAAGCTATTATATTCGGAGCCATCCGGTAAAAAATATCCAGATCAATTCTCCAACGATACTCGCCATGGTTCAGTACAAGATTTTGCAATAAAAATTGACGATAGCTAAGTTCCGGTATGTCTGCTGCGAGCATGGCTTCCGCCTGCTTACGATTGCTGATTTCATTAAGCGGCAGGGACTTCAGTGCTTGAATGAGAGGGTCAAAACTGTGCTTATAACTGACCGGGGCAATATCAACGACCACCAACTTGTCCACACACTCGGGATAATTAAGCGCAAACCACATCGCAATCTTACCGCCCATGCTATGCCCCAACAAATTGACCTTCTTCATGCCTCGCTGATCGATAAACGACTTAAGATCGGCAGTCATGGAAGGATAATCCATTAATGGATCATGAGGCGACACGCCGTGATTACGCATATCCGGCACATAAACATGAAATTTATCCGACAGCCGGTCCGCCACTTGTCGCCAATTGCGCGAGGAAGCAAAAAAGCCATGCAGAATAATTAACGGACGATCATTCGAACTACCCAATTCTTCAAACGCTAATTCGACAGTTTTCATTATGCAAACCCGAATATGGCGCCCAGCAAGCCGCCAAAGACACCACCCCAAACAACCAGCCACCCCAGATGCTCGCGGATTATCGCCTGAACCATTTCCTTGACTAATTGAGGTGTCAGTTCACTCAATCGTTTATCAATCACAGTTTCAATTTTGCCGACAATGTCCTCGCCGATTTTATGCGCATTCAAGCCCTGCTGCAGCGCTGCCTTAAAGCTGTCGGATTCAACTGTCTCAGTCAATGTATGCTTCATCTTTTCGATAAAAGGCTCTTTTAATGGTGCCAGCGCTTCCGGCCCACCCATCATCATCAGCATGCCGCCAAAAGAAGAGCCCATGATCGACACAACCAGCCCTTCATACACTCTATCATAATCAACCGCGTTCAATAGCGGCTCCAGATTCAATATTTTTTCGCCCTGCTGTTCTTCAGCCTCAATAAAATTCTCAATATTATTGATCGTAAAGAACTGCTGCATCATGAGTTGCTTGATAGAACTCTTAAACTCTTCAAACCGGTTCGGTATTACGCCCGAACCGTATAGATAAGGTACTTTCTCAAATAGCATATGAATGGCCAGCCAGTTGGTAATTGCCCCCGACAGGGCAAAGTAACCAATTGCTCTCACCAGTTCCTGTTGTACGATATAGCCTGTAATAATAATCGCAACAGCAATTAGATTAGTGAGAAAACTTTTATCAATTATTTTTTCCATTGTTTTTAATATAGAGTTGGAAACTTCTCCAACCACTGCTGAAAATTCTAAAATTTTGCTTAAAATGGGATGTGCGTGATCAACTGACGCCAAGTTTTCAACTTAGGCAGTCACCGCCAGAACTTCTGCTTTGAATTGTCTTTGTTTTTATTATATCAAGGCATTATCAGTCTATGTAATATTGGTGAATTTAGTGATTATAAAATAAGACTGGCCAATACGGCTTTTGGTAGCTTGCCCGTTTCTATACATACTGCCCTGCGCACCAGGCCGAAGACCATGCCCACTGAAAATTATAGCCGCCCAGCCAACCGGTAACATCCAACACTTCTCCAATAAAGTAAAGCCCTGGCACCGCATTGCTTTCCATTGTTTTAGACGAAATGGCATTACAATCAACCCCGCCACAAGTCACTTCAGCAGTACGATAGCCTTCGGTACCGTTAGGCTTAATGGTCCAGTTATGAATCTGCTCCGAAATCTGTCTAATCTGTTTGTCGGAAAGGTCCTGCAAGAAAAACTCCAGCATATCCTCAGCAAATAAACTACTGACCAATCGCTTAGGGAAGTAACCGTCCAGGTACGTCTTCAGCTTGCTTTTGATCTTCTGCAGACGCTTTGATTTCAGATCCGCATCCAGATCCATGCCCGGCAGCAGATTAATCATTATTTCCTCACCAGGGCGCCAATACGATGAAATCTGCAAAACAGCCGGACCACTCAAGCCGCGATGCGTAAACAAAATATTTTCACTAAAGCTTCGGCTTTTGTTGCTGATGACGCATGGAACCGCAATCCCCGATAAAACCGAGAATTTAGCTTTATCCTCCGGCTGCAATGTAAACGGCACCAGGCCCGCACGCGTAGGCAGCACTTTGATGCCAAACTGCTGTGCGATTTTATAGCCCAGAGGCGTAGCGCCCATTTTCGGAATGGACAGGCCGCCGGTTGCAACCACCAGTGACTGACAGATATAGTTGCCTTTGTTAGTTTTAAGCTGGAAGCGCTTGTCGATTGCCTGCTCAATGGCGCCTATGCTGGTGTTCAGCTGTATGACTGCGCGGACTTTATCGCATTCCGATAGCAGCATATTGAGAATATCGCGAGCGCTCTCATCACAGAATAACTGACCATGATCTCTTTCATGAAATGGAATACGGTAGCGCCCGACTAGGGCCAGAAAATCCCACTGCGTGTATCGGCTTAGCGCTGATTTGCAAAAATGCGGGTTATGTGAAATGTAATTGTCAGGCCCAACCTCATAATTAGTAAAATTGCAGCGGCCGCCGCCGGACATCAGAATTTTTTTGCCAGCCTTATTGGCGTGATCCAGAACAATGACTTTACGGCCTCTTTTGCCCGCCTCGATCGCGCACATCAAACCTGAAGCCCCCGCGCCTATAATGATCACATCGGCCTCAATCATGACCCGCTCCCACACAAAAGTGGGCAACTATACAACAAATACGCTCATTTTTTAAACATAAAAACCGCTCGTATAACCAAGCTTTTTATACTGGAACTATTGCAGCTCACTAGACCACTAGAAAAGCTCAGGATAACTGTCCGGCTCATGCATGATCTCAGGACCGAGCTCACTGAACTTAAACAGTCTCATAGCACGCTCGCCATTGTAATCGACAACACGCAAATGGTCCGTTTCATATAAATCATGGGTCGCTATATCAAAATGCTTGCCATACCGTTCTTTTGCCAGTTCCAAAGGAATTTCGTGAGCGATGAATTTATAGATGCCTTTACCAGCCAACTTTTCCAGAAACAATTTGTGCTCAACGTCGTCATGCTGCGATAAAACCACCAAAGTACCACTGCCAGAGAATAATAAATAGGCTTTCACAATTGTCCCTCCTCTCCGCTAACTTAATAAAGGAGCAATAACCAGGCTGACAATAGCCATTACATTGATGAGAATATTCATTGATGGACCGGCGGTATCCTTAAAAGGATCACCAACCGTATCTCCGACAACGGCAGACTTATGGGCTTCAGAGCCCTTACCGCCGTGATGGCCTTTTTCAATATACTTCTTGGCATTATCCCAGGCACCGCCTGCGTTCGCCATCATCAGGGCCAACAATACGCAGGAAAGCAACGCACCGCCCAGCATGCCGCCCAGCGCTTCAGGGCCAAGGCCAAAACCGACCACAGGCGGTGCGGCAATGGCAATCGTTCCCGGTAAAATCATTTTCTTAAGCGCCGCCTTGGTCGCTATATCGATACAGGTTGCCGTATCCGGATCGACATTCCCTTCCAGCAGACCGGGAATTTCGCGAAATTGTCGGCGAATTTCCTTGATCATCTCGAATGCGGCACCGCCAACCGCTGTCATTGTGATCGAGGCAATAATGTAAGGCAACATGCCGCCGATAAAAAGACCGATCAGCACCTCTGGATTATTTAAATTCAACTGGAAATTTTCGACGCGAACGCTAACAGTTTCAACATAAGCAGTGATAATCGCCAATGCCGCCAATGCGGCGGCACCAATGGCAAAACCCTTGCCGATTGCAGCTGTAGTATTGCCCACTTCATCAAGAGAGTCTGTGATCGCACGCGTTTTAGGTCCCAGCCCGGCCATCTCGGCAATGCCGCCGGCGTTATCAGCAACGGGGCCATAGGCATCAATCGCCATAGTAATGCCTACGGTTGCCAACATGCCCACTGCCGCAATGCCAACGCCATATAAACCCACCAGAGAGCTGCTGGCCAAAATGACTGCACAAATTGTCACCACCGGTATGACGACGGATTCCATCCCTACAGCCAGGCCCGTGATCATCACTGTAGCCGGCCCGGTTTCCCCTGATTCAGCAATTCGATGAACCGGTTTACTGGCCGTGTAATATTCAGTCACCAGCCCAATCACCACTCCCCCTGCCGCACCAGCCAATACGGCTAATGCGACTTTTAAACTAATCCCCATAACGGCTACAACCAGAAAAGCTGTCAAAATAAACAGAATGGACGCGCCCAATGTACCGCTGCGCAAGGCCAATTCAGGCTTTTCGCTGGCATTTAATTTGAGTTCCATCAAAGGTTTAGCAAGAAATCCCAAAACTTCATGCCTCAGAAGCACTTCAATCTGTTTATTGCCTGCCTGATGCACTAAGGCGATACCCGCTATGGAACAGATCAGTCCTGTAGAAGATAAAGCCAACGGCAAAAACATCAGATCCTCACGCAACCCCAGAGGATCGATAATTTCAGCCGCCATAGATCCGGCCATGGCAATGGTGGCAATCATCGCTCCACAATAAGATTCAAAAATATCTGACCCCATGCCGGCCACATCGCCGACATTATCACCGACATTGTCAGCAATAACGCCTGGGTTACGCGGATCATCTTCAGGAATGCCGATTTCGATTTTACCTACCAGATCAGCTCCGACGTCAGCAGATTTGGTAAATATTCCCCCACCTACGCGAGAAAATAAGGCAACAGTTGAAGCTCCCATGCCAAATCCGTGAATCGCATGAGCTGTTTCTGCATCACCGCCAAAAAATAAGTAGAGCAAGCCCAATCCAAGCAGACCTAAAGAAGCTACGGCTAATCCCATTACGGAACCGCCAAAAAAAGCGACCGATAATGCGGCAGACATACCGTCTTCATAAGCAGCGGTAGTTGTTCTGACATTGGCTCTAGTAGCGGTGAACATACCAAGAAAACCGGCTAGCCCCGACGTTATTGCACCAACAATAAAAGACAATGTTGTCATCCAGCCCAGCGAAAAATACAGCAGCGGCACTATTACACCAGCAAATAGGCTCAGCATCGCATATTCGCGCCGCATAAAAACCATAGCCCCCAGATGAATCTGATGCGCAATTTTGGTGACCCGCTCACCGCCTTCGCGATAACGCATTACCTTGAGGAAAATTATAAAAGCGGCCAGCAGCCCAAACAGGCCAAATAACGGCGGAATAAAAGTTGTTTGCATCATCTGTATTCCCCATTTTTTATTATTAATCCATTCGATATTAGATAATCAGCATTACCAAATAATTATTTTTCATCAATTAAAAATTACTGATTCTTTATGACACCTTACTTTAAGCTGCTCTATCAGTTATAAGCAAAAAATTAGTATTAAAAGCCACTTTAACCATTTGTATGTGAGATATAAACATTAAGTCATATAAATAAATATTTTTCTTGCATATTATTTACATATTTACTATTAAAAAAATTTATAACTCATTTTTTTCATTTATAAATGATTTAATCTAAGCAAAGCTAATTGGGGAACCTTTTTTGATTTTCTAGAACTAAAATTCAGTAATCAAACAGCGATTCACTACTCCCGTTCGTTTCAACTTGATCATAAGCTCTGGGTCGGCAAGTACATAGGAAGATGCGCTCGAATATCAGCAGCACTGTGTGTAGTAATGGATTTATCGAGCTCTAAGCAAACCATTTTTTTTACCTGCTCCGAAAAATTGTTACGAAGCATCCCCAAAAACTTAGGCTCTGCAATAACTACTAATTGCTCAAACTTATTTTCACTACGGGCCTTCTCCAAATGCTGAGCAATGGAATGAGCAAAATTGTCGATTTCGTGTTTTTTGGGATCACTGGACGGACTATAATTATGCCCCTCTACGTTACTCCCACTTCCTGTACCACCTGAATACCGCATTCCTCCTGACAGATCAGAGGTTATTTCCCTATCATGCAGACGGCCTTCTGTATGGGCAATATCTTCAAGTTCTTCTAAAGGTGAAGAAGGCGTATCGGAGGTAAATATTCGCGCCCGACTACTATCAGCAACAAGTATCCAGAATGATTTCATGGTTATTTCCTCTAGTAAGAAATTATCCAATTGACCATTCAACATTATTCTCTATTACTAAAAATATCTATACGTATGCTTACATAGCGCTATTTACTCAATGACCATGTGATCTATTTATTTTCTAAGTGTTTATACTTAAGTTATTACACCAATACCTTTGCATTTGATGTTACGTTATAAATACTTAAAAAATTAAAATGGTTATATAGAGACATTTGAAGTGATCCTGAGTGTGAGTTTCTTTAGCCATTCGACGAAAACTGGAGAGATAAGATGGCTGCCTCTTGCACTAATGAAACGCTTCATGCCCTGCAACAAAGTACTATCGAAAGCGACAAGGACCTATGGGAATATCAGAATATGATTGTTGAACCTGGTTATACTGAATTAGCAATCATCTATGATACAAATGAAAAGCTCATGCCCAATAAAGCGGCTTTAAGCCATAACTTCTAATGACTATGCAATATTTCATTATTGTCGCTTTAACGTGTATTACAATACTTGTCAGTTCGCAGGCATCAGAACTTCCAAAAGACAAGAGGCAAAATCAAACAATACAACAAAAAAATTTTACCGCTGAAGCCCTCGCTCAAAATCCGCAGCTTGAAACTTATTTCAACGAAGGCCAATGTCAGTCATGTCATAGTATCAAGCAGTTACAGGGATTTTTCGCTGATACAAAGCAAAAACAATAACTTGGCGATCCCATTGCGAATGTTATAGACAAAGAAGAATATGCCGAAATGGCACTTTAGAAAAGCCAAATAAACAGCAGGCATAAAAAAAGGGCTATCCAATACAAGATAGCCCTTCTATTATATGGCGTCCCCAGGGGGGTTCGAACCCCCGTTACCGCCGTGAAAGGGCGGTGTCCTAGGCCACTAGACGATGGGGACTAAAACGGGTTTAGTCAGCCTAATTTTTAGCAGACTATAAAGTCTGCTAACAGCTACTTCTTAACTAAATTACATAAACCCCATGTCTCATATAGACCATGCAAAACATAAGTCTATTGAATTCATGGCGTCCCCAGGGGGGTTCGAACCCCCGTTACCGCCGTGAAAGGGCGGTGTCCTAGGCCACTAGACGATGGGGACTAAAATGGGTTTAGTCAGCCTTTGGCTTCTTGGTGGAGCCAGGCGGGATCGAACCGCCGACCTCAACACTGCCAGTGTTGCGCTCTCCCAATTGAGCTATGGCCCCTTAGTTAAGAACCGCCATTTTACAGGATTTTTCAGCCTTGTCCACTATTATTTTGATTTTTTATAAAATTTATCGCTCGCAGTATTCTGGAAAGGGTTTTTTCCTGACCAAGCAGCGATAAAGTCACATCGATCGCCGGTGAAACAGAAGTCCCGGAAACAGCGACACGTAAGGGCTGCGCCACTTTCCCCAAATTGAGTTCCATCTCTTCGGCAAGGTTGACGACGATCTGATGTAATTTCTCGCCTTCCCATTCGGCGATTGCGGAAAATTCATCATGCAATCGGGCCAACACTTCTTCCGTCCCTGCCGTGAAATTCTTTTTAGCCGCTTTCTCGTCATAGGCATCGAAGTCTTTATAGAAGTAAACACTTGCGGCCGCCATTTCAACCAATGTTTTGCTGCGTTCCTTTTGCGCTTTTACGATATCAATCAGATCCGGGCCTTCCGAAGGATCAATGCCCAGTTCACCCATATGCCAGCTTAAATGGCGTGCGACATGAGCCGGATCGTTGTTCATGATGTACTGATGATTCAGCCATAACAGCTTTTCAGGATTGAATGTAGAGGCCGATACATTGACGTTTTCCAGCCTGAAATATTCAACCATTTCATCCAAAGAAAAGACTTCCTGATCGCCATGAGACCAACCCAGCCTGACCAGATAATTAAGCAGCGCATCCGGCAGATAGCCATCATCACGGTATTGCATGACGCTGACGGCGCCATGCCGCTTTGACAACCTGGCGCCATCCGATCCCAGTATCATAGGCAGATGAGCATATTTCGGCAGTTCAGCGCCCAATGCTTTCAGGATATTCATCTGCCGAGGCGTATTGTTTATATGATCATCGCCGCGAATAACATGCGTCACCCCCATATCCATATCGTCAACCACAACGGTCAAATTGTAAGTTGGCGTACCATCAGCCCTGGCAATAATCAAATCATCGAGTTCTTTATTAGCGACGACAATTTCACCTTTAACCAGATCAGGAATGGTAACAACCCCGTCAGTCGGATTCTTGAAACGAACGACCGGCATCCCCTCGCCGTGGGGTACGGCAGAATCCCGGCATTTGCCGTTATAGCGCGGCTTTTGCTTGTTAGCCATTTGCTCGGCGCGCAACTGCTCGAGTTCTTCTTTGCTACAGTAGCAATAGTAGGCATCGCCTTGATCCAGCAATTGTTGAATAACTTCTTTATAGCGATCGAAGCGATGAGTTTGATAAAAAGGTCCCTCATCGTACTCCAGCCCCAGCCAGGTCATACCTTCCAGAATGGCATTCACCGATTCCTGTGTTGAACGTTCCAGATCGGTATCCTCGATCCTTAAGATAAACCTCCCGCCATGCTTGCGCGCATAAAGCCAGGAAAACAAGGCGGTACGAGCGCCACCTATATGCAAGTAGCCCGTTGGACTCGGGGCAAATCGTGTTTTGATACTCATTTGATATTTATTTCTTCAGTAAAATTTTTTTCGCATATTCTGCTGGAATTTGCCTGGCTGCAGTTAAGCGGGCCGTTTTGTAATTAAAGGCAACGCTGCCTTTAGCCGTCTCATTCCTTCCCAGAAGTGCAAGCGAGGCACCATGACCTTTGACAGCGGCTTTTTCATACCATTGCGTTGCCGTATCAACATTTTGCGGCACCCCCATTCCTCTGTCATATAGCGCCGCCATAACCACTTCCGCTTCAATAAGCCCCTGCTTTGCGGCTTTCAGCATCCACTCGGCCGCTTTCTGTTCATCTTTGTCTACGCCATCCCGCCCCAATATGTACATCGCGCCCAATTTAGCCTGAGCTAAAGCGTCACCCTGCTCCGCCATTTGTTGGATATCGCTTTCGACTGCTTGTATGGCAATACTTGACAATAACAGCACTGATAAAACCAATACTCTAATCATTTCCAACCCCATAGTTAATAAACCATTTGTATTATTTCACGTCATATTATAAAGATGAATTATTCATTTATGAAAAATCAATGATCTGCATTTTTTAACTAATTGATAGTAAATAGAAATATCAATATTTCCACTCAGCATAATCAGAGAGAAAAAATAAAAATTAGGTAAGTTATGGAATGTTGCGAACTGCAATTACGACATAACAGTTGATAGCATCGGCATTCCTGGCGATATAAGTAAATTTATCGGCATTGTTAATTAAGTATAGTATCCAATTCACCGTTCCATTTAAGCATCAAAAGCATGACGGAATATTTGAGCATGATCTTGCTTTTGCTATAGCATTTTGATTTTCGGCGCAGCCGAGCAAGAAAATGCCTGAATAAGCTGTTATAGCCTTCTACGGTATAGGCTTCGGCTTTTGATTGCGTATGAAGCTCTTTCGGGACAAATTGTTCATAAGGGCGCCAATAATCAGTCATGACCTGGGTTATGGGCTGGGCTTCAATGGCCTCCCATAACTTTCGGCCTGTTTCTGTGCCGCGGGAACCCACTTCGCAGTGGAGGAATCGTTTGCCATTTCGATCAACAGCCACCCAGATCCAGCAATAGTTTTTTTGGAACCGATATAGGTATGCATCTCATCGAGTTCGATGACCTCAACGCCGGCGGTAGAGCGAATGGACTCAATGGATTCGCCATAGGCCTTGATCCAGTTATAGACCGCCACATGACTGCAGTTCAAGATTCGACCAATGGAACGAAAACCCAAGCCTTCAAGGTAAAGCTGGAGCGCTTGCCGCTTAATGGCTGGATTGATGCCTCGGTAACTGACTGTATGTCTATAACCGCAAACCTTACAGCGGTAACGCTGCCTGCCTTTCGCCATCCCATCCTTAGTACAGCCTTCTGCGCTACATTTGGGGCATCTAACCATGATCACTGACTCGGTAAAAATCGGCTAGTTTAGCTCAAACCATACCAAATTAACAATGCCAATTTATCTATAGCATTTTACTAAAATGCTGCCGTACCGGTCGCAATTGAAGTCGATGATGACGGGGCGGCGTTCCTAAAAGCCGGGGCTAATGCCCAGGGACAATCAGCTCATCCGATTTAATACATCAAATACACTGTTGGAAGCACAGCTATGAATTGAATATAAGAAAGGCAGACAAAAAGGGGTTAACTTTGAGTAAATCAAGCGGGAACCAAGTTAAAGTTCTGCAAGTTTCACAAGCATAGCGGCGCTTGTCACTCATGAATTTAAAAAATAAAACCGAGGATGCAACTCTACATCCTCGGCCTCTTGGATGATTGTTTACAAATTAATGTTTGTGATTGTCATCAGCATGATCATCGTCATGGCCATGATGATGTTCTGAGTCAGGGAATCCAACGACTTCCCAGTTCATGGAACTGCCGCGCTGTTCCATTGTAATATCATATCTTTTACCGTTGACATCTAAGCAAGGAATGAACAACTCTCCTTTATGCCCATCATTCAAGTTAACAACCGGCTCGGCATCGCAATAGCTTGATACGCACGTGCTGACATCAACTGTTGCCACAGTTCCAGTGCTTGTAGTAACAAATGCTGTGCCATCTTTAACAACGACATCAGTTGCATTGGGTACTGGAGTAGTCGCTGGACACGAAGCGTCTGATGGCGGAACCAGCTTGAGCGGATCGACTGCATCAACCAATCGAACAGTTAAGAAACCATTAGCCGCTGTAAAAACGGCCCCGCCCTCTACTACAGTAGGAGCAGCTACCGCTGCATTAGCCGCCAATAAGCCGGCAACCAAAGAACTTAAACCAAATTTTTTCATTATTATCTCCCAAATATACGTATCACCATGATACATATTGGATATAAGTATATACGCTTAAAACTTAACAAAGCGTTAACCGGCTCGCATTTTTTTTAAGGAAAATGTGTTACGAAATTTGTCACTTGCATCATTATATAATTCATTTAAAAAAATATTATGTGGAACTGTATGTTTATTCCGTTAAGCACAAAATCGAATATTGTCGCGCTTTTATTTCGATTAATAAAATAGCCGGCAGATTTCATAATCTGCCGTCTACTTAATGAATACATTGATATTCAATTACTCAATAATCTCCAGCCCGCCCATATAAGGCAGCAACACATCGGGAATGCGAATGCGTCCCTGGCCGTCCTGATAATTTTCCATAATCGCGATCAAGGTTCTGCCGGCCGCCAAGCCTGAGCCATTCAAAGTATGCACCAGTTCAGGTTTGCCGGTTTCCGGATTGCGCCAGCGTGCCTGCAGGCGACGGGCCTGAAAATCCTTGAAATTACTGCAGGAAGATATTTCGCGATAGGCGCCCTGCCCCGGCAGCCAGACTTCGAGATCGTAGGTTTTTGCTGAGGAGAAGCCGGTATCACCGGCGCACAGCAACACCTTGCGGTAAGGCAGTTTCAGTTTTTTCAGGATATTTTCAGCATGCTCGGTCAGTTCTTCATGCGCTTTGGCGGAATCTTCAGGCTTGACGATCTGCACCAGCTCGACTTTTTCAAACTGATGCTGACGGATCATGCCGCGCACATCCCGCCCGTATGCACCGGCTTCGCTGCGGAAGCAGGGCGTATGGGATACGAACTTCAGCGGCATGTCCTTGGCGTCGACGATAACGTCTCTGACCATGTTCGTGACCGGCACTTCAGCAGTCGGAATCAGATAGAAAGGCGTGTCATTTTCGACCTTAAACAAATCGGCCTCAAACTTCGGCAGCTGGCCGGTACCGCGCAAACTATCCGCATTGACCAAAAACGGCACGTAAGTTTCGCTGTAACCATGCTCCAGGGCATGTGTATCCAGCATCAATTGAATGATTGCGCGTTGCAGCCTTGCCAATGGACCGCTCAAAACCACAAACCGGGCACTGGCAATTTTGGCGCCCAGCTCGAAATCCATGCCCCTCTTTGCCCCCAGATCGACGTGATCCTTGGGCTCGAAATCGAATGCGGGAATGTCGCCCCAGCGGCTGATTTCAACGTTATCGTCTTCGCTTTTGCCCTCCGGCACGCTGACATCGAGTATATTGGGAATACCCTCCATCAAGGCAGCCATTTGCGCCTGGACTTCGGACAATTCCGTTTCCGCCTCTTTCAATTGATCGCCCAAATGCTGAACCTGATCCAGAAGAGGCTGAATGTCTTCGCCTTTGGCCTTGGCCTGCCCAATCGCTTTGGACCGGCTGTTGCGCTCGTTCTGCAATTCCTGGGTTTTAACTTGTATGTCTTTGCGTCTGGCTTCCAGCGCGGTGTAGAACTCCGAATCAAAACTGAATGAACGTCTGTTTAATTGTTCTTTTACAAAATCAAGATCAGCTCTAAATAAATGGGGATCTAACATGACGGTGTAGTTACCTTCTAAAATTAAGAAATTGAATGAATATGTGCCCTTGCCGGCCAGCTAACGATATGTTTGAGATTCAGCCTTGACTGAAGTTCATGGATGGCTTTTTCGACTTTTAAAGGCTCATCGTAAAACTCGATGATCAACGGCAATTCCAGTGACAGATCAAGCAGCGACGAGGTATGGATCTCACCTGACGCGCCCGCTCCGGCAATACCGCGAATCACTGTGAGGCCCTTGATCTTCTCCTCGTTATGCAGAATATCCAGTATCCGATTAAGATGATCGCGCCCTTCCATGGTATAAACTCTGGCAATTGTGATTTCAGTTGTAGTCATATCTGTCTGCCCACCCATAAGCCCGTCCAGAGCACCAAGATACTGATCAAACCGTTGCCGGCAAAAATGCCGAGCATTAAATTCAAATGGTTTTCAAATGAATAACCATGCTCGATCATATATAAAATTAAATATAAACCGGATAAGGTTAAGTAAAGGCCCACGATAACTATCATAATCGCAGCCCGATACTCCATGGATAGTGACGCTTTCTGCAATAAAATAGTTGCTACAATACCTATTAAAAAAGCACCGATGGCGTTCACGATAACCAATGCATAAGGAAATAATCCGCCCGGCCATTGTATGGCGCCGCCCGAGTAAAGGAATAACGATCGACCGGAAAGCAGCCCCAGCCAGACAGCTAGCAGACACGCCGCAATGCTGACCAAGACATTCAGTGCGGCTTTAGCGAAACTGCCCTGTTCGATCAAATAAATCGTTTCCAGCGAGAAACTCGAAAACGTCGTAAAGCCGCCCATAATACCCACCAGAATTCCGGCCCGATATTCCAAGGCGAAGGCAATACGTTGCAGAATAAGGGCTTCAGCCAGCAAGCCGATTAAAAACGAGCCGATCACATTTACGGCTAACGTGCCATAAGGGAATCCTCTCCCTAGCCATTGATAAGTTCCCGTTGAAACTAAAAAGCGCAGCACCGAGCCAAGCGAGCCGCCCAATGCCACAGCGATCAATTGATTCATGTTGACTCAGGCGCTACCTGTGCCCTTATAGGCAATGAAATGATCCCGATAATAACGCAGCTCTTCAATCGATTCGATAATATCGCTTAAAGCCATGTGTGTAGCTTTCTTGCTAAAGCCGCTTCTCAATTCCGGCGCCCAACGGGCAACCAGTTCCTTCAGCGTTGACACATCCAGATTGCGGTAATGGAAGTAGGCTTCCAGTTTAGGCATATACCGATAAAGAAAACGCCGGTCCTGGCAAATACTGTTGCCGCAGATAGGTGATTTGTTTTCAGGCACCCATTCCTTGATAAACTCCAGAGTCAGCCGTTCGGCTTCGGCATCATCAATGGTTGAAGCTCTGACTCTATCAATCAAGCCCGACTGCCCGTGGTATTTCTGATTCCAGTCATCCATAGCCGTCAGCGCTGCATCGGATTGATGGACCGCCAGCACAGGCCCTTGAGCCAGGATATTCAAATCTTTATCGGTAATGACCGTGGCAATCTCAATGATTAAATCAGTATCAGGATTTAATCCGGTCATTTCCAGATCTATCCAGATGAGATTCTGTGAGTCCTGCGCCATATTATTGTTTCCATAATATTAATAAGGTTGCGGTAAATTGTAGCATTGGCTATCTTGTATGCCTAATTCTTAAACTTTTGCTTCAAACCCATGAATACTTTTACCATTATCTTCATAATCGCATTGATTATTTCCTACTCGGTTCAATTCTGGCTGTCCAAACGCCAGGCCGCTTATGTTAAAAGTCATCGCAACGCCGTGCCTGAAGCGTTCAAAAACAGCGTCTCTCTGGAGGCCCATCAAAAAGCGGCCGACTATACCATCGCAAAAGGAAAACTCGGCGATATCGACAGCATTATCGGGGTAATCGTCTTGCTGCTGCTGACGGTGGGCGGCGGGATCAATGCCGCTTTTGAATTATGGGCCTCTTTTGACTTGTCGCCGCGAATAGCCGGCATCGGAGCCATAGCCACTCTTTTTCTGGTCATGCATCTGATTGATCTCCCGACCAGCATTTATCAGACATTCGTCATTGAAGAAAAATTCGGTTTTAACAAAAGCACTCCCAAACAGTTCATCAAAGACCAGTTTCTGCAACTGGCTTTATCTGCCGCTATCGGCCTGCCTTTGCTGGCCCTGATTTTGTGGATCATGGACAGCATCGGCTCCCTTTGGTGGCTATGGACGTGGGTAGTTTTGATCAGTTTCTCATTGCTGATGAGCTGGCTTTACCCTACCGTCATCGCGCCGCTGTTCAACAAATTCACGCCCATGCAGGAAGGCGCGCTGAAAGACCGGATCCAGGGATTGCTGGCCCGCTGCGGTTTCAACAGCCAGGGCATCTTCATCATGGACGGCTCGAAGCGCTCAGGCCATGGCAACGCCTACTTTACAGGTCTTGGCAATAACAAGCGCATCGTGTTCTTTGATACGCTGGTCAATTCACTGGAAGATGAAGAACTGGAAGCCGTGCTGGCTCATGAATTGGGACATTTTAAATGCAAGCATGTCATTAAAATGCTGATCGCCACCTCGCTCATGAGCTTGATCAGTCTGGCTATTCTTGGCTGGCTGATCAATGAGCAATGGTTCTATGCCGGACTCGGCGTACAACAACCGTCCAATGCCGCAGCCTTATTGTTGTTCACGCTGGTTTCGCCTGTCTTTACGTTTTTCATGCAACCGGTCATGGCGTACTTTCAACGCAAGTTTGAATTTGAAGCCGACGATTTCGCCTCGAAAAACGCTCAGGCCAGCAAAATGATCAGCGGACTGGTCAAGCTGTACGAGGAAAACGCCAGCACGTTGACGCCGGACCCGCTCTACTCGGCCTTCCACTACAGCCATCCGCCGGCGGCTATCCGTATCGCCCACCTGGAATCCAAAATGCAGAGCGCATAATGGCTGAACTGCTTGAAGGCTTGGTCCTCTCCCACTTAGGCCAGGGCATTGCCGTCGAAACCGACGGCAAAATCTACCTGTGCCAGACCCGCCGGCGGCTTGATACCGTCGCCGTCGGCGATAAGGTTTTATGGATGCAATCTGCTCCCGATCAGGGCCGTATAGAAGAAGTTCTGCCCAGGCGCTCATTACTGGCCCGTCCGTCCAGAAACGACAAAGTCCGCCCGGTGGCCGCCAATATCGACACCGTCTTCGTGGTCTTCGCCATCGAGCCTTGCTGCGATTTTCTACTGATCGATCAATACCTCGCTGTCTGTGAAAACCATAATATCAACGCCGCTTTAGTGTTCAACAAGATCGATCTGGGGCAATCGGACACTATCGAACAGGAGTTGCCGAATTACCAGAAACTGGGCTACCCGTTATACCGGGTCAGCACCAGAATTCCGGGACACGAAGGTTTGGAAGAACTGAAACAGGCGTTAAAAGACCAGGTCAGCATCTTTGCGGGCCAATCAGGCGTCGGCAAATCATCTTTAACGAATACCCTGATCCCCGATAAAGAACTTAAAACCAATACCATTTCGGCAACGACCAAACACGGGCGTCACACGACCACGGCCGCGACGCTGTATCACATGGATCAGGGCGGTGATCTGATCGACAGCCCCGGCGTAGCCATTTTCGGACTGGCAGGTCTTAACGAACAGCAACTGGCATACGGTTACAGGGAGTTTCAACCGTTGATTGACAACTGCCAGTTCAACGATTGCCGGCATGTCTACGATAAGGGCTGCGCCGTGCGGGCGGCGGCCGAACATGGCGAAATTTCAATGAAGCGCTATCAGCGATTTTTGAAGCTTAGGGAGAAAATGCCGCCTGCATAGCCTCTTAGTTATCAAGAGCCCTGAACAGATTTTTGAGCTGATCGGAGTAAAGAAAGTATGGCACAGAACACCTTTAAGCTGGGAATCCCCGGCTTTCACTACGCGGATCTCTATGACGCCACGCGCCTGAAAGACCTGCTGGACGTATTCGACACGACGGTCGAACAGCAAAACCCTGAACTGTTCAGGGCCTTTCAAGACTATCGGCTGAGCCAGGGCGAAGGCCTGGAGCCGACGGAAATCTCCGATCTGCTTGTGCGCATGGGGCCTTATGTCGGCCAGTTCGTCGCCAAACTGTTCAATGTAACCGGGCAACATCAGGCTCAAACCCTCAAAATCAAGGACGAATTCGATACGGTCTATGCCTATAAACACGAAGTCGTCGACAAGCTCGATGCCCTGTTTAAAGGCCAGGACGTCAGCCAGTGGGATATCTCCGCCGTAACAAGCCGTTTTGACCTGCTGATTGAGGCGGGATTCCCGGAAACGAACACCGATGCCGAACACCGCATAGCCCGTGCCGGCTCCAAACTGGCGCGACTGACCAAACATTATGCTCTCGTAGCCAAAGGCCAAAACAGCGACTATGAAAATGCCGATCAGGCGGTAGAGGCGCTACGCCGGAATCTGAACACGCACGGGGCAGCGGCTGTCGCCTTTGCCGACATTCTGGCGCTGCAGGATGCGCCAGAATTCGTAAGCCGTCTGCTGGACATCGTTCAACGCTGGAGCTTTGCAGCGCTCCACGACGAACAAATCAGCCGGACAGTCAACGATTGGCTCAGCTTCAAAACACCCGGCAAACAGGACTTTGACGATCTCGTCGAACATGAAATCGCCGATCGCGGACTCTACAAAGCATGGGTGGGGCCCAAGCAATTACGCAAACGGCGCGACGGCTTTGCGCTGACCGATCCGCGCTTCAACGAAAGACAGGTACTGTACGAAGTCGACCATTGCATCTATTGCCACGAGCGCGACACGGATTCCTGCTCCAAAGGCATGCGCAACAAGAAGACCCAGACCTTCAAAACCAACCCGCTGGATGTCACCATCACCGGCTGCCCGCTCGAAGAAAAAATCTCCGAGATGCATGTGGTCAAGCGGCAAGGCGACAATATCGGCGCCCTGGCGATCGTCATCATCGACAACCCCATGTGCCCCGGCACCGGCCATCGCATCTGCAACGACTGCATGAAGGGCTGCATCTTTCAAAAGACCGACCCTGTCAATATTCCGCAGATCGAAACCAATGTCCTGACCGACGTGCTGTTCATGCCCTACGGCTTTGAAATTTACAGCCTGCTGACGCGCTGGAACCCGCTGAACGTCAAGCGCCCTTATGCCCTGCCCTATAACGGCAAAAACGCGCTGGTCGTGGGACTGGGGCCGGCCGGCTACACTATGAGCCACTACTTGCTGAATGAAGGTTTCGGCGTTGCGGCCATCGATGCCTTGAAGCTGGAGCCGTTGCCCGTCGAATTGGTCGGCGATGCCGATGCGCCGCCCGAACCGATCAAGGATTTCGGCGAACTTTATGAGCAACTGGATAAACGCCGGCTGGCCGGCTTCGGCGGCGTGGCCGAATACGGCATCACGGTGCGCTGGGACAAGAACTTCCTGAAAGTCATCTATATCAACCTGCTGCGGAAACGGAACTTCCGCGCCTACGGCGGCGTCCGCTTCGGCGGCACGCTGACTATCGACGATGCCTGGAACAGGGGCTTCGACCATATCAGCATTGCCACCGGCGCCGGCAAGCCGACCGTTATTAACCTGAAGAACAACCTGATCCGCGGCATCCGCAAAGCCTCCGATTTCCTGATGGCGCTGCAGCTGACCGGCGCGGCCAAAGACTCATCGCTGGCCAACCTGCATGTGCGCCTGCCGGCCGGCGTCATCGGCGGCGGCCTGACCGCGATCGACACCTGCACCGAGCTTCTGGCCTATTATCCGGTGCAGGTCGAAAAAACACTGACGCGCTATGAAAAACTGGTGCAGGTGTTCGGCGAAAAAACCGTTCGCATTCGCTATGATGAGGAAGAAATCAAAATCCTTGACGAATTCCTGGCCCATGGCGAAGAAATACGCGCCGAACGCCAACGCGCCGAAGCGGCCGGCGAAAAACCAAACTTCCATCCGCTGCTTGAAAAGTGGGGCGGCGTCACCCTGTTCTACCGCAGAGGCATCAAGGATTCCCCGGCCTACCGGCAAAATCATGAAGAAATTACGTCAGCGCTCACTGAAGGCATCGCCCTGGCCGAAGGCATGAGCCCCATGCAGGCGCTGGCCGATGAGTATGGCCATCTGAAAGCGGTACAGTTTGAAAAAATGGTTCAGGACGATGACGGCAGCTGGGTCATCTCAGGAAACGACGTGACCGTGCCGTTGCGCAACCTTTATATCGCCGCCGGCACCTCGCCCAATACGATTTACCAAAGCGAGCATCCCGGCACCTTCGAGATGGACCGGCAGTTTTTCCAGCGCTATCAGCCGGAATGGCTGGACGGCGGCCTGGAACTGGTACCTATGGCCGACAAAGCCGCGCCGAAACTGGGCAAGCCGGCACCGCTGACGTCCTACCGGAAAGGCGATAAATTCATCAGTTTCGGCGGCGACAACCATCCGGTCTATGCCGGCAATGTCGTCAAAGCCATGGCCAGCGCCAGAGACGGTTATCCTTACATCGTCAAGCTGTTCGAGAAAGAACTGGCCAACCTGGACCCGGCCCAGCAGCCGCAACGCGATGCAGCGCTTCAGGCCTTTTTTACGGCTCTCGATGAAGCCCTGACAGCCACCATAGTCGCCATCAACCGGCTGACGCCGAACATTATCGAAGTCGTCGTCAAGGCACCGATGCAGGCTCGGCGGTTCCGGCCGGGCCAGTTCTACCGGGTGCAGAACTATGAAGCCCTGGCGCCGGCCGTTGAAGATACGGTGCTGGCGGCTGAAGGCATCGCCCTGACCGGCGCCGAAGTCGATAAGGAAAAAGGCACGATCTCGCTGATCGCACTGGAAATGGGCGCCTCCACGCGCCTGTGCGCCAACTGGAATATCGGCGATCCGCTCATCGTCATGGGCGTTACGGGCACGCCGACGGAAATCCCGCATGGCGAAACCGTGCTGCTGCTAGGAGGGGGCCTGGGCAATGCCGTCTTGTTCTCTATCGGCAAAGCGCTGCGGGCGGCAGGTAATCGCGTCATTTATTTTGCCGGCTACAAAAACAAGCATGATGTTTTCAAAGTCGAGGATATCGAAGCGGCCTCGGACATCATCATCTGGTCCGTCGACAAAACGCCTGATGTTGAAGAACCTATCGTACCGTCACGTCCGCAGGATAAAACCTTTATCGGCAATATTCTGGAAGCCATGCTCGCCTATGCCGGCGGCAAGCTGGGCGACCAGCCCATCAGTCTGTCCGAGGTCGACCATATGGTTGTAATCGGCTCGGACCGCATGATGGCGGCCGTCAAGGAAGCCCGCTTCGGCGTACTGCAACCGTACCTGAAAGCGCACGTAGCCATCGGCTCCATCAACTCGCCGATGCAATGCATGATGAAAGGCGTTTGCGCGCAATGCCTGTGCAAGCATACGGATCCGACAACAGGCGAAGAATACTTCGTCTATTCCTGCTATAACCAGGATCAGGAACTGGACCGTGTGGACTTTACGCATCTGCATGAACGGCTGCGGCAAAATTCGGTACAGGAGAAGTTGACCAATCTTTGGCTGGACTATCTGCTGGAAAAACAAAAAGAAGCGGATCGGCCATAAACTCTATGCCATGCCGGTGTGCCTATAATTGCACCGGCATGGCCTTGAAATTGCGATTACATTCTTACCGCAGTTAAAGCCGCCTCGGCGCGATCGCCGATATGGCTCTTTTCAAAGTCGCCCCGCAAAATCTTCAAGGCGTATTTCTCCCGATCGATTTCCTTGCGTGTGCGAACGCCCAACCGGCGTAAGATCGGGACTGGAGGACACCAGCCCTGGACGGCATGCTGAAATAAAAACGGCAACACAATAGTGGGAAGCCAGAACCAGCGCCTGTCGTATTTTCTGCCGAGGAAAAGACCGGTAAAAGCTAAAGCTGAAGCATTGGTTTCCAGCACGCGTTCTATATCCCATTCGCGGTCAAGCTCCCATATGCGGCGCGTAATGTCTTCTCTGCTTCGAGCCACATACCGACGAACCCTAGCCTCGATCTCTCGGTCTATATGACGATTAATGGTTGGTAAGGTATGGGATCGCACCCTGTCTGAAGTATCAACGGAGTCTTTCATCGCTAACCTCCTTTATGGAGCATTTGAACCGGAATATTGGCCGTAAAATCAGGCAGTGTCGGTGCGGAAACGCACACTTGGACATCTTCCAATACATGAGAGCAATTATCTCGCCTTTATGTCGGATCAGGCGCAAAAATATAGAATAAAGACTTTAACGATCTTCACATCATTGCAGCAACGCTCAGGAAGCATCCATTTTATAGCCGAACCCACGCACGGTCTTGAGAAGCTTCAGCTCATAGTCGTCATCGATTTTGCGCCGCAACTGGCGAATGTACACATCCACCACATTGGTCAACGGATCGGCGCTGTACCCCCAGACCTGTTCCAGAATGCGGGTTCGGCTCAGCATCTTGCCCGGCATGCGCATGAAGCATTCCAGCAGGGCAAATTCCTTGGGCGTCAGGTCGATTAAAGCATCGCCGCGCCTGACTTCATGGGTTTCAATATTCAGGACCAGATCGGCTATGCGCAATTCCTTGCTTTCCGGTTTGACATCGACGCCGCGGCGGCGCATCAACACTTCGATGCGCGCCAGCAGCTCCTCAAATGCGAAAGGCTTGGTCATATAGTCGTCGGCGCCGGCGCGCAGGCCGGCCACCTTGTCCTGCACCGTATCTCTCGCCGTCAGCATCAGAATCGGCGTGTCGACGCCATTGCCGCGCAGGCGCTCGCAAATTTCCAGGCCGTTAAGATCGGGCAGGCCCCGGTCCAGAATGATGACCTGAAATTGCCCTTCGGTTCCCAGCGGGATGGCCTCCTTGCCGCTGCGGGCCACTTCTACGGAAAAGCCCTCGGCCTTCAGCCCTCGCCGGACAAAATCGGCAATACGCTCATCGTCTTCCACCAGCAGCACGCGCATGTAGCCGGCGCCTGACAGGCTATCGGGTTTAAGGTATTTTTCGTTCATGCAACAGTGTCCTGTTCTGCCGAAATCAGCGGCAGCGTTATCGTGAATTTCGAGCCTGAATTTTCGGCGCTGGTTACGGCGATCCGTCCGCCGTGCGCCTTAATGATCGACTTGGCCATGGGCAGGCCCAGGCCGGTGCCGTCTGCCCGCATATGAAGCGCGTTTTTGCTGCGGAAGTTGCGGTCGAAAATACGCTCCAGATCCTGGGCGGGTATGCCAATGCCCTGATCGCTGAGACTAAGATATGCCTCATCGCCGTCCGTGAATAATTCGACCGCGATGTGCCCTCCCGGATTGGAATATCGGCAGGCATTGTCACCCAGAATGAACAGCACCTGGCGAAGCCGCTGTTTGTCTCCGTGCACCCACACTGGCTCGGCCGGCGCATCCAGGGAAACTGAAATCGAATTTTCCTGGGCCATGACCTGAAAATCCTCTACAGTGCTGGCCACCAGTTCAGCCAGGTCCAGCCTGTCCCATTCAAATTGCATATTGGCGGATTCGGCGCGGGCAAGAAACAGCAGATCGTTGACGTATTTGCCCAATTGCATGGACAGTTCGAGGATGCGCTGCAAAGCGTCCTTATACTCCTCGGTATCCAATTCGTCTTCCATCAGCGTCACTTCCGCCTCGCCGCGAATAACGGTAATCGGCGTACGCAATTCATGGCTGATATCGGCCAAAAACTCGCACCGCTCGACATCCATACGCTTCAATTCTTCATTCAATTGATGCAGTTCGAAGGTACGCTCCGCCACCTTTTTCTCCAGCACGGCGCGCCCCTCCTGCAGCTTTTCCTGCTGAACCTCCAGCTTCTGGGCCATTTTATTGAAGTGGGCGGCCAGATAGCCGAATTCATCGCGCGTATCGAGGGCAATGCGATGAAACAGATTGCCCGAGGCTATTTCATCAGTGCCTTGCATCAAGGCTTCGATAGGCTTTCTAACTCCGCGAAAGAGCAGCACGCCGGACATGAGGCTGAACAGCGCCGCGCTCGCTGCCGCCAGAACGGCGATCCAGCGTGATTGGGCAACCAACGCTTCCAGTTCTTCCCTGGCTTGTCCTGCTTTTTCCCGTTCGGCGTTGATGGCGGCATCGATCAACGGCTGAAATTTTCCGTCGATTTCTTCTTCGGAAAATTTCGATAGCGCCAGCACCGCCATATCGCGCTTGCCCTGTTGGCGCAGCCTTTCAACTTCATCGAACCGGTATTCGCTGGCTTCCAGGAAAGCGGTGAAACGGGCAACCCGTTCCAGCTCGCCCGGTTTGTCCTGCCAATCTTCGGCAGAATCCCCGGTGGCCTGCGTGTTTATCGCCGTGTTCCTGAGCACCTCCATCGCCTCGTAGAGATGCTGTTTGGATGATTCCACGCCGGCGCCCGCAACTGGCGTATCCGTCACCAGCCGGTCCATGCGCTGCTTGAAGTGGCGATAGGCCTTCTGGGACAGCTGCTCGTAATGATCGAAAGTCTCGTACGCGGCCTGGCTACGCTGAAAATACAATTCAACCCGGTCGGAACCCCAATGGAGCACAAGCCCCAGAAACAGGACAAAACCAAACGAGACGGCGATAACTACCGCCAATCGAAAGCGAAACATACGGACTAATTTTCGTCGGCGCTCTCGCTCTCGTCCATTTGCTTTTCCATGGACCTGATGGCTTCCAGCTTTTCCCGCAACAGCCGGTTTTCATCTTTCCTTGATCCTTTTGAATCATTCGGTTCATACACGGTTTGGGCTTTTTTCGGTCTGCTGTCCACAGAACCGGATGACCTCCTCGATCCGCTGTTCATGCGTTTCAAGGCTTCCGTATTGATGGAAACAAATCGCTGCAGACGAGAGTCGGTCAGGGGAACCGTCTCCACCCCTCTCAGCACTTTAGAAATCGAACCGCAGGAATCGGAAAGCAGGCGGCCCACCATAAGGTGCAGCTGAATGCCGGGATCGCGCGATCCTTTCTGCCGTCGCACTAATGTCCGGCACACGTCGGCGCGCGATGAGGCCGACATGTGGGCCATGTTGTCGCCGAAAGTAAGCAGTTCTTCATAATCGGACCGGGCATAGGGATCGCTGTAATTGTTTGAAAACCCGCCCCCGAAGCCGGGATTAAACTGGGCGCATCCCGTCATCAGCAAGACTGACGCCAGGCATATAAATCGTATAGGTTGTAACAGCATAGTTTTCTCAGGCTTCTCCGGTTAACGGTATTTGAACCCGGACGCGGGCCCCCTGTTGATCTTCTCTTGCGTCAATAATATCGACCTTGCCCTGGTGGTTGGAGACATATTCCTTGACCATGGCCAGCCCCAGTCCGGGACCTTGAGCGTAGTCGCCGTTTTGGGCAGTCTTGCCGCGATAAAACGGTTCGAAGACATGCGAGCGTTCATCAGGATCGATGCCGGGCCCCTCATCTTCAATTTCCAATTCCATCTGCGTGCCCGCATCGCGCAGCATGATGCGTATTTCGCCGTCTACAGGCGAGTATTTCACAGCATTGTCAAGCAACTGTTCGATAATGCCCTGCAACTGCTCATGAACGCCGGAAATCTCGACCGGCCTGACCAGCTTCTTCAGTGCGATGGATTTTTCCTGCAGAAGGGGTTGAAAATCCTCGATGACGGATTCCAGCAAGCTTTTCATATTGACAGTATTCTTGAGCTTCATTTCCGGCATCGAGTTGATCTGGCTGTAGCGAACCAGTTCCTCGGACACGGTTTTCAGCTTTTCACTGTTGGCGCACAGCGTCAGCGCGATCTCCTGCCGCGCCCTGTCCGATTCGCCATCCGCCTCGTCGGCAAGCCGTTGCGCGCCTTCGCGGATGCTCTCCAGCGGCGCCTCGATCTCGCGGGCGACGTTGTGCATGAACTGTTGCTTTGAAACCTCCAGTTCCATCAAATGCGTGCGCAGCCATTCGAGGCGATTGCCGAGATAGCGCAAATCCGAAGGGCCTGTCACCAGGATGGGTTCTGCGAGATTTCCGGACCCCAGGCGGCGAATGGAGGCATCGAGCTGCCGCATCGAACGCGAAAGCACGACCAGCAGCATCACGATGAAGACAACTGAAATCAGCAGCAAGACAGCCCCTTTGACCAAGAGAGCCTGTTCAAGGGATTCAGACTGCTGACGCAATTCGTTGAATTCATGATCGACATGTTTTTCGAATTCGCGCGAAAGGGTATTGGAGGCTTCGCGCAAGCCCTGGAAAGCCTCGTCGATCGGCAATTCGGGATTATTCTCATCCGCCGCGCCCATGATCTGCTGATAAATCAGGTTTTCCTTTTCCGACAGTTCGTTGACCAGCAGGGCGATTTTGTTATCCACATGCAGTTTCAGCAATTCATTCAGGCCCTGCTTGAACGATGCCCGCGCATTTTCATACGATTGCTGCTCATAAGGCTGGCGCAGGGACGGGTCCGACAGCAGAACGAACAGCCTGGCTTTCCGCTCGATATCGGAAGCTTTCTGCAGAACCTGACGGATGGTCTTGGTCTGCTCGAAGACCTGGAAATTGATGGTCCGGCCCAATGTCGCCGTGTCGCGCATAGCGTAAGCCGCATACATCACATCCAGGAAAAGAGGAATGACCGCGACGACAAAACCCAGAACGATCAGGGATTTTAACGACAGGATGTTTCTGAATTTCATCCGCGCACAAACCGATGCAAACCCGCTCCATAGGATGGAGAAATCCGGTTTTTTGAAGTTTTTTTGAATAAAAGAGGAACTGAAATCTTTCATTGATTGTTGTGTTGGATCGTCAAAAGTAACCTTGCTTTCCGATAATCCATTTGAGATACCAGAGCGGCACGAAAGCCTGTTCCCGGCATTGAAAATCCAAGTATTCTATACAACCCTGATTCGGATAGGGTCACTATGATACATTTATTTACCAGGCTCCGTGAAATTTTAAGCTCATCTTAGGATTTAACCTTTAATATTGGCTTAATCGATCAAGATTAATTTTTGCTTCATTTGTGCCGCATCAAGCCTTACCCGCCAAAAAACATTTAACCTCATGAATTCATTGAAAATATTCCTTCTTATAATACAGGCAATGCTGGTTGTGTCGGCCGGGTTATCCAATGCCGGCGCCGCCGGGCTCGCGGGATTATCGATAACGGGCACGGCTGAGAACCCTGCGCTTCTCCTAGAACTGGGCAGTGAACCGGCCGGCGTCGACAACAAGGCCGTACAGGTCTACAGAGGAGTGGTTTCCGGTCATGAGGGCGACGCTTCGATTCAAACGGACAAAGATGAAATCACCTCGCTGCACCCCGGCTTCGGCACATGGAAGGTCAACTTCCGCTTCAAGATAAAACCCGGCGCACCTGCCAAGCCGTATACTTTCTGGGCGCGCTGGCGGCAGGGCGGCGAGCCCGATGTCTGCGTGCAGTCCTTCGAAATCTGGGCCGGACCAGACCAGTCCAGGCTGGAACAGCGCACCGTACTGTCCATGAAGCCCAAGGGTTGGGATTATGCCTGGATAGCCGCGGAGTCGCCCATAACTCTCAAGGCGGATGATGCCGTTATCGAGGTGCGCGATAATGGTGCCGGGCATGACGCCAAGGTCTTCGACGCCTTCCTGCTCTCGCCTCCCCTGCCCGCAAGCGGCACAGCGGACAGACCGCTGGTGCTTCTGGATTTAGGCAAGGCACCAAGCGCATCGGTGGAAAAAGACCCTGCCGTGCAAGTCCAGCTCGGCACTGCCACGCCCGGTCCCGGAGCCGGATCGCTGCTGACTGAAAAGGACGAAGTTCAGGTATTCCATCAGGGCTTCGGCGACTGGGGCGCCAATTTTCGCTTCGAACTTAACCCCGTGATTACGCCCGGACAGTATCGGGTTTTCGCCCGTTACAAAAGCGGCGGTGAAGTCTCCCAGGTGACTCAGAATTTCACAGTCAAGGCCGGTGCCAAGCCAGACGAATTGGCTGCACGCGGCAGCTTTGATCTGACTAACACCTCGCCCTGGGAATACCAGTGGCTGCAATCGCCGTCGACCGTTACCGTATTGCCCGGCGACCGCTGGCTGGAAATCAACAATTCCGGCAAAGCCGATGGCGCCAAAGTCTTCGACGCTTTCCTGCTCAAGCTGGAAGCGCCGCTTGGGGACTGGATGAACCCTGAGCAGGCCCAGGCCAGAAACCGCTTTCTGGCGCTGACCAAAACAGAGCCTAATGCCAAACAACATCTCTATGTGCTCGACGGCAAAGGCGAAAAAGATGAGATTTTGTTCCGCGGTCTGGCTGCCGATGCTGCGCGGCCAAGTTACGGCAAATTCTCGGTATCCTATCTGATCGGACCGGAAGCCGAATCCCTGGCCCAGAAGTTGAATCTGCCGGCACTGCCGGCCGTTGTAATGACTGATGATCATTACACTATTCTTGGTGTTCTGGCTCAGCCCAACAACGAAGCGGATGCCGCGAAATTCCTTGCCGACCCGGTTAAAGCCGGCGTGATGCCCAAGCCTGCCGCGGTCAACAAGGCTGAACCCAAACCGCTTCATGGCGGCATGCCCGAAGCGTGGCTGGTCGGCGGCCTGCAAGACGGCCTGGCGGGCGTTTCGGTTTATGGGCTGGATAGCGAGACTGTTCTGCGCCCGAATCCCGATCAGCCCTATCCCAGCCTGCAAATGATGGGCGGGGAAATGCGGACATGGCAGGTTGCCGCTACGGAATCCGACGGTACTGCGGTTATCGAGCCCAGTACCCGGCATTCCTACGGCTGGTCGCGCGGCAGCGGCTATGCGCAGCTCTATCTGCACGTCGATCAGGCCACGCAGGCCCTGCTGCACCTTAAGCAATCCGGCATCCGGACCGCCGGCTGGCTGGATGGGCAACCTGTCAAACTAACCAACGACTCTAACCCTCCGTCCGGTTTCTCGTCAGTCGGCGAAACGGTAAAAAACCTGCTCAAAGGCTTGACCACGGAAGGACTAGTGGCGACCGCTTTATCCGAGCGCCCCGAAGCGCCGCAGGTCGCAATACTGAACCTTTCGCCGGGCTGGCACAGTCTGCTGGTCAAACTGGTGATGCAGCACGACCAGGGCCAGCGTTTCTCCTTTACCGGCAAATTTACCGATACGTCCGGCCGACCGCTGGATTCGATCAAGACACAGCTGACCGATCCCGCCGTCGATCCCGCACTAAACAGCATGGCTACCAAACTGCGCCCGCTGATCTCCGTAGATGCACCGGCCAATCTGCCTCGTCCGGGCGACCCGCTCAAACTACGCGTGGATATGCGCTGGCATCCGATCCTGGAGGAAGCCAAGTTGCAGGCGCCGCTGCCACGGTTTCAGGCCACGTTGCGCCTGCGCCTGGTCGATTACAGCGGCAACGAGGTTGCGGCGAAAGACGTAGCGGGACTGTTCCCCGGCCAAGTCGAAGTCGATTTCGGCAAAGCGCCGGAGACCGGCTATTACGCGGTTTACCCTGCCCTGTATACGCCCGATGACCGGTTGATCATGGCCTATCCCGCCGACGGCTTTACGGTCGTAGCCGGAAACACCGAACAAAAGCGCAGGCTGGACAGCAAAAAACTGTGGAACAACGACTACTATGCTTTGGCCGACGGCGATAAGAGCTTCGGGCAGGAAGGCGGTTATTTCGCTTGGCTGGAGCGGATGGGCATCTACAAAAGCTACGGCACTTACCCGGGCTTCGATCCGCAGTACCTCGCCAAGTGGGAGCAGGCCAAGAAACGCGGCCTGGCGCTGTTCGCCGATTCCTCGGGTGACAGTTCCTGGCTCAACGACAATCCCGAAGACGGCCGGAAATTCATCAGCGCGGCAGCGCCGTTTACGCGATTTTTCAAAGCGACCAACGAGATCGACATCCGCCCGGAAGCTGAATGGCAAAAACTGCGCAGTCCCGAGCACTGGGTGCAGCGGGCCAAATGGGAATACGAACAGGTGCACAAGGCGCGCAGTGACGCCCATTATGTCGGCGGCAGCCTGGTCCGGCCGGGCGATATGAACGGCAACGGCTCGGGCCAGTGGTTTAAAGAGGTCCTGAAACTCGGCCTGGATCAGTATCAGGACGCCTGGGACGTGCACGCCTATCCGCAAAAACCGCCCCGTTTCGGCGGGCCTATCGGCAATGGCGACAGCGAAGATGAGCGAGGCGTGCTGGCCGCTTACGCCAGTCTTGGCAAGAAAAACAGCCTGCCGTTCTGGCTGGGCGAGACCGGCGCCAAGGCGATGCACGGTTTCACGGGACGGCGCTGGCAGGCGGAACAGGCCGCGAAAATAATTGCCTGGGTCAACAGCCGCAACGACTACCTGGGGCTGGCGTTCTGCATAGCGCATGAATACGACCTGGCTTACGGCCGGCTCTGGGACTATTCCATGGGACACAAGCCAGGGGAAGCGGCTTTATATACGGCCAGCGCCCTGATTGACGGCCTGCCCTATAAAGCTTTCGATACTCAAGACGCCAACCTTCAGGCGGCCTACTTCGGCCCGACCTTGATGATCTGGCGAACGGATGAGGCAGCCGGCGATTGGCCGCTAAGGCTGGATTCGAGCAAATCCTGGGTGCTCGTCGACGTGGTAGGCCATGTCCAGGCGCTTCAGGTTGATGCGGTCGGAAACGCAGGCATTCCCGTTTCCGCCAGCCCGGTCTATGTGCTGACCCGAGCCGATTATGAACGGCTGACCGGAAATTGACGCCGGCAATAGCTCCTCAGCGGGACGAGGTTTGCAATCTCGTCCCCAACATTTCCATGATGTTCGGACCAAATGGCGCATTTGACCAACGCCAAACATCCCTGACGGGGCAACATGCCCCGTCAGGCTGTTAATATCCGGGTTAGCGCGGCGGCCCAGCCCCCTCCTCCCTCTTCCTCATCCAAAATTAATAAAATCTTCATCTAATCTTAATCAAACTCTTCGGTTGTCTCTCATCTTGCCTCTGTAATCTTTACGCTAAATCAATGCGGTCGGCTTATGCCGCCAGTCTCAAGTTGACCTTCGGGACACGCGGTTGCTGCCGATCATTATCAAGCATATAAAAAATAGAGGTTTAGCGAATATGCCACCCAGTGTTGGAAATATCTTCAACGGACTCTTCAAGCAATATGGACATACGGCGATCTTATTGCTGAGGTTTATCGACATTGCCATGCTGTTTTGCGCCGCCTGGACTGCCTACTATTTATGGCACGGACAGCTCGTCATCGATACCTATCACCGCATAGTCATCGCGCTTGGCATTTTGGGAGCCATCATTTTTTTCGAAATCGGACAGGTTTACCGGCCCTGGCACAATGACGTGATGCGCGGCGAAGTCGCCCGCATCGTCAGAGCCTGGTTCTCTGCCCTGGCAACCGTTATTTCCATTGTCGCCTTGGTTCGTCTGCAATTCTGGTTCGGTTCCAGTTATCGCTGGATCGCCACCTGGGGCGGACTGGGACTGGCATACGTCCTGGTTGCCCGCAGCCTGTTTTCCCGTCTGTTGCGCTGGATGCGTGCGCATGTCCTGTCGCAGGGTCGGGTCGTCATGGTCGGCTTGAACCAGATGGCGATTGCGGCCAGCCGCCAGTTGAATCAATCCCCTTGGGCGGGCCTGCAGGTCATCGGTTATATAGACGATCAGTCCGGCGCTCAAATTGCGGCGGACGAGTCTTTGCCCTGCCTCGGCAAGCTGGACGATCTGGCAGCCATCGTCACGCGGGAGAGCGTCGATGAAGTGTGGGTCTCATTCCCGCTGGAAGGCGTATCGCAAGCGGAACGCGTACAGCATGAACTGCGCCATCTGCCGGTCAGCATCCGACTGGTCATCGATTGCTTCGCTTTCAAGCAAAGCAAATTCCTGAGCCTGAACACGGTGGCCGGCATCCCGACGCTGGATGTATCGGTCTCGCCCCTGCACGGCGTCAACCGCTATATCAAGGAACTGGAAGACCGCCTGTGCGCATTCATCATCCTGACGCTGATCAGCCCGTTGATGCTGCTGATCGCCCTTGGCGTCAAAATGAGTTCTCCGGGACCGGTGTTTTACCGTCAGGTACGGGTCGGCTGGAACAACCGCAAGTTCACCATTTTAAAATTCCGTTCCATGCCGGTAAACGCTGAAGCCAAAACCGGCGCGGTCTGGGCTAAGGCCGGCGAGAACCGTGCTACCCGATTCGGCAGCTTCCTGCGCAAAACCAGCCTGGACGAATTGCCGCAGCTGATCAATGTGCTGAGAGGCGATATGTCGCTGGTGGGCCCGCGCCCTGAACGCCCCGACTTCGTGGAAGTGTTCAAGGACCAGGTGCCGAACTACATGAAAAAGCACATGGTCAAGGCGGGCATGACCGGCTGGGCGCAGGTGAACGGCTGGCGCGGCGATACCGACCTGAACCGCCGCATTGAACACGATTTGTATTACATCCAGAACTGGTCGATCTGGTTCGACCTGGAAATTGCGCTGCGCACGATTGTGTCCGGCTTCATCAACAAAAATGCCTATTAAGGAAACCTACGTCCATGTTTAGATCCCTCTTTAGATCAACTGCTCTGTTACCCGTCTTGATGTTGCAGGCGTGTTCCCTGACGCCGGGCATGGAAATGGAGACCAACAGCCCGCTGTCGCATATCGAAGTGCCGACCATGAAAAACGGCAAGTTGGTCAAGGAAAAAGCGCCGATCATTCCGATTACCGCGGATCTGATCATCGAGAAAGAAAACCTGAAGCAGCAGGCGTCCATGAACAGCCTGCCGACCGACAGCACGCCGGTAACGCCTTACAAGATCGGTCCGCACGACCGGCTGCAAATCACCGTATGGGACCATCCGGAGCTGAACGATCCAGGTAGTGAGAAAATCGACCCTACGCTGGCCGGCAAGACGGTTCAGGACGACGGCACGCTCTATTATCCTTATGTGGGCAATATTCCCGTGGCCGGAAAAACCGTCGATGAAGTGCGCGAGTCATTGACTCAAGGACTTTCCAGATACTTCAAGAAAGTCAAACTCGATGTCCGTGTGCTGTCATTCCAAAGCCATCGGGCTGCCGTCGTCGGCCAGGTCAAAACGCCCGGCGTCCAGTCCATGAACGAGACGCCAATGACCATTGCGGAAGCCATCAGCCGCGCCGGCGGCGTGACCGAGGAAGCCGATACGGCCAACGTAACGCTGGCTCGCGGCGGCAAGCTCTATAAGATCGACGTCATGAAACTGTACGAAAAAGGCGGCATGGACCAGAACCTGATGCTCAAGGACGGTGACGTGCTTAACATCCCCGACCTTAGAGACAACAAAGTGTTCGTCATGGGCGAAGTCGGCCGGCAGCAGGCCCTGCAAATCGGCAGCGGCCAACGGATGACGCTGGCCCAGGCGATTGCGGAAGCTTACGGCGTTGATTTCAACTCGTCCCGTCCGGAAGAGATTTACGTGATCCGCACCAGTGAGATGAAGCCGGAAATCTTCCAATTGAACGGGGAGTCGCCTGACTCCATGATTCTTGCGGACCAGTTTGCCCTGCAGCCGCATGATACCGTTTTCGTAGGCACGGCAGGCGTTACCCAGTGGTCACGCGTACTGAACCAAATCCTGCCGTCATCTTTCACTTCGGTCATGTCGCGCGCCGCCTTCATGGGCATGTAATGGCATTCGAAGGAAAAAGTTTGTTTTCACACGATCAGGAAAAAAACGATTATGTATTTACAGAATGAAGTTAACTCAATCCCGCCGCTGAATCCGCAACCGCTCCCGCGGATTGAAGAACGTAGCGTAAGTATTCGAGATTATGTCGATCTGTTGGTCGAAGGCAGAAAGACCATTCTGTTGGCTACCCTGTCAGCATTGCTGATAGCGACGGTCTATCTGGTGCTGGCGCCGCGCACTTACAAGGCGGACGCGATGCTGCGGATCGACAAGAACAAGGCGCTGCTGGCGGCGCCGCTGCACAGCGACAAGAACCAGGCGCCGGCCGAAGCCGACGGCCCCAATGCGCAGCGTGAAGTGGAAATCTTGCGTTCCCGTTCAGTGCTGGGCAAAGTAGTGGAAAATCTCAACCTGACCGTACAAGCCTCCCCGCGCTATTTTCCTGTCATCGGTGAGACACTGGCGCGCAAGCATGACGCACATGACGGCCTGGCCAGCCCCTGGCTGGGATTCAGCCGCTGGGCCTGGGGCGGCGAGAAGCTGAAGGTCGACACCTTTGATGTGCCCGATCGCTATCTGGGCAAGGAATTTACCCTGATCGCGCTGGAAGCGGGCCGTTTCCAGCTGCTGGGCCCGAAGGATGAGCCGCTGGCCGAAGGCTCGGTCGGCGAGTCCATCAGCGCCGATATCGGCGAAAGCACGCCCGTGATCCTCAAGCTTTCCGAGCTTGAAGCCAATCCCGGCGCGCATTTCGATCTGACCCGCAAAACTTCGCTGGAAGCCATCGAAACCTTACAGAAAGCGTTTTCCGTCAAGGAAGTCTCCAAGGACACGGATATCCTGAGCGTCGAGCTGAAAGGCAAGGACCCGGAGCAACTGGCTAAATCGGTCAATGACATCGCCACGATTTATGTCAACGCGACCGTCAACTGGGAGTCCGCCGAAGCCGGACAGAAACTGGCGTTCCTGGAAAGCCAGCTGCCTATCGTCAAGGAACGGCTGGAAAAGGCGGAGCAAAGCCTGAGCGCTTACCGGCAGAAACACGGCGCGGTCGACATTTCCGCCGAAGCTGAAATCCTGCTGAAACAGGCTTCGGACCTGGAAACCCTGGGCATCCAGCTCAGACAGAAGCACGACGAGCAAAGCCAGCGTCTGGAATCCGAACATCCGGACATGATCGCCACCAACACCCAGATCAAGCACGTCAATGGCAAGCTGGCGGCGCTGAACAAGCGCATCAAGGATCTGCCCCGCACGCAGCAGAGCGTGGTCAGCCTGTCTCGTGATGTACAGGTCAACACCGAGCTTTATACCTCGCTGTTGAACAGCGCGCAGGAACAGCGTATCGCCGCGGCCGGCTCCTTAGGCAACTCGCGCATCGTCGATTACGCGGTCACGCCGGAAAAACCCTACTGGCCCAGACCCGGCCTGCTACTGGCCATCGCCGGCCTGCTGGGCCTGACTGGCGGTTCGGCTACGATATTTCTGAGATATTCCCTGCAGCGCCATGACAATTATCCGGCCCTGCTGGAATATCAGGTGGGCTTGCCTCTGTACGCAGCCATCCCGCACAGCAAGAAGCAGCAACGCTTGGCGCGCCTGATCGATCAGGGCAAGGCGCGCGAGCCCGGCATTCTGGCCAGCCAGGACCCTCAGGACATTTCCGTCGAGTCGCTGCGCGGCCTGCGCACCACGCTGGAAGCGACCCTGGCCAACAGCGAAAGCAAAGTCATCATGGTCAGCAGCCCGGCGCCCGGCATGGGCAAGTCTTTCGTCAGCACCAACCTGTCGGCGCTGCTGGCCAGCATCAAGAAGCGCGTATTGGTCATCGACGCCGACATGCGCAACGGCAAACTGCACAGCGCGTTTTCCGTCGACCGTCAGCCCGGGCTTTCCGACCTGTTGGCCGGCCGGGCCACGCTGGGCGAAGTCATCATCAGCCTGCCCGAAGTCGGCGTGGACTTCATACCAAAAGGCAACACGGTCCTGAATCCGGCGGAATTACTGGTGATCGGCAATCTGGAAGAGATCATCGAACAGTTGAAGAGCTTTTACAACCATATCGTGATCGATTCGCCGCCGATTCTGGGCGCCACAGACCCGGCCATTCTGGGCAAGCACGCCGACGCCACCTTCCTGGTCGTCAAGGAAGGCCGCTATACGGCGCAAGAGCTGGAAGTCAGCTTCAAGCGCTTCCAACAGGTCGGCATCAAACCGAACGGCTTTATCATCAACAACATGAAGGAAGGCTCATCGTACTCGCCTTATTATGGCTACGCCTACAGCACCCAAATCGACGCGAACCAAAAGAGCTTGTCTGAAAAAATCCCCGGCTATCAGGCGGTCGAGGAGTGGTTCAGAAGAAACCAGGAGCCGGAAACCGAAGTGCTTCCGCCTTTGGCGATGGATGATGAACTGCCTTTAGTAATGGATGAGGAACGGACTTAAGCGATGAATCTGCGCCTGGAGAAAGATCTGCCGATGCTGCTGTTTGCGTTGGTCTGCGCATCGACCGTGGCGGCTCTGCCCCAGATGGAGTCGAACTGGAACGGCGTGAAAGAGGTTTACGGCGAGCAGGATTTCGGTTTGCGCATACTGCGTGAAGTCATGCTGCTGGTGCTCATCGTCTATGGATTTCTTGAGACGCGCCTGCGGCAAGGCATCTTGATCGCGCCCGTGTTTGCCTTTCTTACCGTAATAGCCACTTATGTACTGGGTGAAATCGTCTATGCGCTTTCTCTGGACCTGCCTTTGGTCGTGCCGATGGCGGGGCTGCGTATTTTCGAATATCTGCCCGTGGCGTTGATCGGTTTTGCGACCAGCCGTTTGGGCGCAGGCGAATATGTCCTTTATAAATTCGCGCATTATCTGCGTTATTACATTGCACTCCAGACCGTATTGGCGATCACCCAGGCCTTGTGGGCGCCGCCGATACTGGGCGTATCGCTGCTGGGCGGCGGCCGGCCTTTCGGCACCTTCGTCAGCCCCAACCTGTTCGGCGCGGCCATGGCGACCTGCTCGCTGCTGTTCGCTTTGGTGCCGGGCATGCGCAAGTGGATGGCGGTGAGCATCTTTCTGGCGCTGCTGAGCGGCTCGCGCACTGCGCTGATCAGCTCCTTGCTGGTGGTGTTCTTCCAGATTTATGCGGCGCTGCGTCCGCGCGACCGTTGGGCACTGGTCATGCCGGCGCCGCTGCTGGCTGTCGGCGCCTTGGTCCTGGCCTCCAGCCCTTTGCTTTCCGGCCGCGACGACGCGGACCCGACCCAGGACGGCCGTCTGGACTTGTGGCAGCGGATCTTTTCCAATTATATTGATGGGCCTGAGGATGTTCTGTTCGGCTGGGGTCTGGGGCTCAGCTCCAATACAATCAACGTCCTCTATGGCGCCGAATATTTCCCTGGCCAGTTCGATTCCGACAGTCTGTATTTATTCCTGCTGAATGGCTATGGCGTGATCGGCCTGTTGGCCTATGTCGGCTTTTTATGGATGACGACAAAGGTATCCGTCCATTCCAATAAGGGATTGGTCATCATGTTTATTCTGGTGGCGGGACTGACTTTCAATATGTGGGAGTATTTTCCGCAGAATGCGATGCTGATGTACCTGTGGGGAACCGTATTGGGAACCGGACTTCCCAATGCGATTCCGTTGAAATCCGGCCCGGTAGCTTCGGACTCCTATTATCAGCGCCCCAACTGACAGCAAGCCTTTAAAAGACACTATGGGACTATTGAAAGAAAGACGTTTATTCGGCGATGCGTTCTGGGCGCTGTTCGGACAACTGGCATCGGCTCTGGCCTTGCTGGCAGGCACGCGCATTCTGACCGAACTGGTCGCGCCGGAGACCTACGGACAGGTCGCCCTGCTGAACGGCTTTGTCGCGCTGGGCGTGAGTCTCTTTTCCTATCCTTTCATCTGTGCCGGCATGCGGATATTGCCGGAGTGCCAGAACAGGCAGGAGCGCGCCGATCTGCATGGCGTCGTGTCCGACCTGACTGGAAACTCCACGATGGTTGCGATCGTTTTTCTGGTATCGGGCGGTGCCGCCTATGGCTATCTTACCCACAACGACAGCTGGCTGTACGCGCTGGCAGGCATCCTGTTGGCAGTGACAGTGCGCCGGGAACTAAGCATTCAGTTGCTGATCGGCGAGCGCAAGCAACGGGGCGCGAGCCTGTGGCAGACCACCGACAGCATCCTGCGGCCGGTGCTCTCGATCTCGCTGGTCTGGTATCTGGGCCGGCAGGCCGAATGGATCTTGCTGGGCTACATCCTGGCCAGCTTGGTCTCCAATACGGTCTGGTCGCTGATCCACCGTGTGAAAGCTGAGGACAAACAGCGCCGGCCGGTCAGGTCCCGTAATTTCAGGCGGGATGTGCTAGCCTATGCTCTGCCCTTGATTCCAATGGAGTTGATTTTCTGGCTCAACGGCCTGGGCGACCGCTATGTTATCGGCTACATGATGACGGCCGCGGACGTGGGTTTGTATGCGGCGACTTACCTGATCATCAACGAGGCGTTCAACCGTAGCGCGATGGTGCTGCTGCGCACTTTTCAGCCGGCCTACTTTCAAAAATGTTCGCAGAACCGCATGAAGGAAGGCTGCAAGCTGTTGTGGCTGTGGATAGGCTGCGTGATTGCCATGGGCATTATCGGCGTGACGCTGTTGCTGTTGACCAAGGATTGGGTGGCGACTTTGCTGTTGGCAAAATCGTATCATTCAGCGGTTGCGCTAATGCCGGCCATCGCGGTCGGTTCTGCCTTGCATGCCTTGGGAACTGTCGTGGGCCAGCCGCTGCTGGCCAATAAAAAAACCCGGCTGTTTTTGCTTGGCCGCGCCTGCGGCGCTGTGGCGGCGGTCATCAGCATTCCGCTGATGGTAAAATACTACGGCTTGATGGGGGCCGCCTTAGCCAACCCTATCTATTACGGCGTCGAGACATTGGTTCTGGCGCTGTTAGCCAAGCCGTGGCGAGTCATCAGCTTGCAGCACAATGACGAAATCGAGGCGGCAAGTTGCAATGCCGCAGCCTGAAGCGTTCGTAATGATCGGCTAATGATTGAGAGATAAAATTGTTGAACCCTATTTTTAACCAACAGGCCCGTTAAAGGAAAAATAAACATTATGGCGTATGCACCGGCAACATCAGAAATCTATGGCGACGTTTTACACGAGTGTGTGGCCTGCGGCAGCCAAAAAATAAGCTATTGGCGGACGAAGAATTATCAGTACACGGATGGCGCTGACAACAAGGAATTCCATATCTATCGCTGCGTCGACTGCGGCACCGGTTTCCTGAACCAGCCTCCGCATGTGCAATGGCTGCAGGCCATTTACCAATACTCGGGGCAGGCGCTGACCCAACCTGTCACCATAGAGGATGTGCTGGCCAGAGAAGCCGAGTTTCCCAACTGCACGGTCGATGCCGAACGCATGGCTAAGCATGCGGACCAGTACAATTATTCCGACAACCGCCGCGCGCTGGATATCGGCTCAGGCTTTGGTTTCTACACGCGGGCGCTGAAAAAAGCGGGCTATCAGACGATCAGCATCAATCCGGGCGAATACGAAAACGAAGTGTTCCGAAAATTGAATAGCGATGAGCCGGTTCCTGTCATGTTCGAGGAGTTTGAACCGGACGAACCATTCGGCGTGGTGCTGATGTCGCAGGTGCTGGAGCATTTGCTTGAGCCGAACCGCTCCATACGCAAAGTCTCAGACTTGCTGACCACCGGCGGCGTTCTGGCCTGCGCCGTGCCTAATTATGATTCGTTCCTGGTCAAGCTGCTGGGCACGAAGGATAATGCCTGTCTGTGGGTGCCGGAGCATGTCAATTACTTTACCGAGCAAGGCCTGACAGCCCTGCTCGAACAGAACGGCTTCCATGTGGTTAAGGTGGAGCAGATCACCCGGGTGCCGTTCAATGCGCTATCCAGACGCTTGGGGCTAAGCGGGAGACCGGCTGCCGCAGCCGACGCGCTGGTCAGGTTTGTGCAAATCCCGTTCGCCGGTCTGATGAATTTCTTCGGACTGGGCATTTACATCAATCTCTATGCGGTCAAGAAATAACCTTGCCGTGCATGCAAACCGGAAATTTCAGAAAGAACCTATGCTGACAGTCGCTATTCTGACCAAAAACGAAGAAGCCAACCTGCCCCGTTGCCTGCAAGCCATCCCCGACCGCTATCCCATCGTCATCGTGGACTCAGGCAGCACCGATAATACATTGGCCATCGCCGAAAGCCGCGGCTGCAGGATTTACCACAACCCGTGGCCCGGCTTTGCCGAACAGCGCAATTTCGCCATCAATCAGTGCGGCATCGACACGCCCTGGATATTGTTTGTCGACGCCGATGAAATCTATCCTGAAAAATTCTATGACTGGTTTGAATCCGGGATGCCCGACAATGAAGCGATCGATGTGCTGATGGTGCCGTCTATCCTGTATCTTCGGGAAAAGCGCCTGGATTACGCGCCGGGCTATCCCATTTATCACCCGAGACTGGTGCGCAGGGAAACCACGCGATTTGTCCGCAACCATACAGGACACGGAGAAGCCGTTGTTAACACGTGCCGGATCGGCTACACCGACATTCCTTACGAACACTATTTTTACCACGGCGAAATCATTGAATGGATGCACAAACATATCGGCAAGGCCGCGCAGGAAGTGCAGCTCAAGCCGACCACCGGCGCCGTGATGACTACACGCGGGCGACTCAGCGTCTTATTGGGGCGGTCCTGGCTAAGGATTGTCGCCCGGTTTCTATACCACTTCGTGTTGCGAGGTGGTTTTCTGGACGGCTTTGCAGGGCTGGAGTTTGCGCTCATGTTTACCTGGTATGAGGCAACCATCTATGTCCAGGCGAAGGCCGCCACTCAGTGAAGGTAATCAATATGAAAGTTTCACTCGTTTTGGCAACGCTGGGAAGAGACCGCGAATTAGTTTCTTTTCTGGAGTCTTTACAGGCGCAGACCTATAAAGACTTTGAGCTGATCATTATCGACCAGAACAAGGACGGCAAAATTGATGCTATCGTCGAATCGTTCAAGGACTGCTTTCCGGTAAACCATATCAAAGTGAATTTTGCCGGCAACGCCAGGGCGAGAGATTATGGTATCGGCTTTGCCAAAGGCGGCATCATCGCCTTCCCTGATGACGATTGCGCCTATGATCAGGATGTGCTGAAAAATGTCGTATCCGAATTTGAAAGCCGCCCAGACCTCGCCATCCTGGTGGCGGGCTCGTATGACTTTGCATCCGACCGGTTCAGCATTGGCGTCAACAGTCCCAAAGCCCAATATTTTTCACGCTTTCACATGATGGGCGTCGAGTTTACGCAGTTTTTCAACATGAGCCGGATCGACCGCAGGCAGTTTTACATGGATCATGACTTCGGCATTGGCTCGAAATATTCCGGCGGCGAAGGCTTTGAGCTCCTGTATCGGCTGCTGCGCGCCGGCTGCACTGCTTTCTATACGCCGGACATCCGGATTTATCACGCCGACAAGGATCACTATAAGCTTGGCACCAGCCGGATGCTCATGTACTCCACCGGCGTTGGCGCTTACATTAGAAAATTCGCCAATCAGCTGGACGTGTTCATTCTGTACTACATCGTTCGCAAGATGTTCGTCGCGCCCGCCATCAAGATGCTGCTGGCCCTGGTTCTGCTGAACCCGAAAAAGCTGGCCTACTCTTTTTACAATTTCGTCGGCGTTTGGCGCGGGTTTCTGGCCTATCAAAGCCCCGAACGCGAGCCCCACAACAGTTTTTAATTATTCACAGACAGATTCAGGAAAACTATTATGAATGCAGGTATCGTTACCACGCATATACCTCCGGCCAAAGGTTACGGCGGCGTATCCGTCACAGCCAGCGTTTTGACCAAGGCCTGGGCGGAACGGGGGCACAGGATGGCGGTGGTTTCGTCCGACGAATCCATCGACGGCCGGCTGCGCCCTGAGCAGATACAGCTTGGCGAACAGGTGGAGGTCTATCTCTATCATTGCTATGGCTTCAGACGCTGGGGCTTCGGGCTCGGCGCCATTCCGGCCTTGTTCAAATTATGCCTGCGGGCGCCGGTCGTCTATATCCACGGCATCGCCACCTGGCCTTCCACGCTGGCGGCTGTTTTCTGCGTGCTGCTGCGCCGCCCGTTCATGGTTGCCGTGCATGGCGGCTTGATGCCTGAGCATGTCGATCTGATCCGTCGGCAGAAACCTCACAAATGGCTTTACTATAAATGGCTGACCTTTCCGACCTTGCGCCGGGCCATCGCCGTGCATTGCACCAGCGACACCGAGGCTGAAGGCGTGCGCAACGTGCTCGGCGAAGATGCCCGCATACTGCTGGTTCCCAATGGCATCGACAGCCGTGAAATTGAAGTGGCCCAACACCCGACCGGAGAAGGCATGAAGCTCTGCTTTCTCGGCCACATTCAGCAGGAAAAAGGCATCAACGCTTTTATCAGGGCCTGGCTGAAAGTCCGCCGGCCCGCCGATCGGCTGGTAGTCGCCGGCCGAAGCGTCGACGGCGACTATTTCGAAGAGTTTCAGGCGCTGGTCGAACAGGCGCAGGGCGCTATCACTTACCGGGGCTATCTGCAGCGCGATGAAGTCATGGATTTGCTGGCGTCCAGCCATTTTCTGGTGCTGCCTTCAGGGCTGGAAGAAGCCGGCGGCATGCGGGAGAACTTCGGCAATGTGGTGGCTGAAGCCCTGGCGGCGGGGCGCCCGGTTCTGGTGGCCAGAGGACTGGCCTGGGACCATATCGAATCTGCAGGCGCCGGCTTCATCTTCGATAGAAATGAAGCTTCGGTATGCGAGGTTCTGCGTAAAGCTCAAGCGCTGAACCTGCCGGAATGGCAACAGCTGTCATCCAATGGCCGGCAATACGTCGAGCAACAGCTCGATCCCGTCAAGCTGGGCGATCGGGTCTGGCAGGTGTTGACAAGGACTGGTCTTGGCCGTGCGCAGCAAAAACTGGCGGAGGGTTCATCGTATGAGTAAGATCGGCCTTATCGTCCCTACCCTGAATGCCGGCAAGCTTTGGCAATCCTGGCTTGAAGCGTTTGAACAACAAACCCGGAAACCGGACTACCTGCTGGTGATCGACTCTTCGTCCAACGACAATACCGCAGCTCTGGCGCGCGCCCATGGCTTTACCGTGAAAGTGATCGCCAAGGCCGATTTCAACCACGGCGGGACGCGCCAAATGGGCGTGGAGATGATGCCGGATGCCGAAATCATCGTGTTCCTGACGCAGGATGCCTTATTGGCCAACCCCGATGCCATCGAGCAGCTATTAGCCGTATTCGAGAATAAGCGGGTCGGCGCGGCTTATGGACGCCAGCTTCCGCATCGGAATGCCGGGCCGATTGCCGCCCATGCCCGTCTTTTCAATTATCCGCCGGAGAGCCAGCTGCGCGGTCTGGAAGACCGGGCACGTTTTGGCATTAAAACGGCCTTTATTTCCAATTCCTTCGCCGCCTATCGGCGCAGCACGCTGACCCATGTGGGCGGGTTCCCTGTCGACACTATCATGAATGAAGACACGCATGTGGCCGGGCAAATGTTGGCGGCCGGCTGGCAAATCGCTTATTGCGCCGAAGCCCAAGTGTTTCATTCTCACAACTACCATTTTATGGATGAATTCAAGCGCTACTTCGATATCGGCGTTTTCCATACTCATACGCCGTGGCTCCAGCAGTTATTTGGCGGCGCATCCGGCGAAGGGCGGCGCTATGTCATATCGGAGATGCGTTATCTGCTGAAAAAAGCGCCGTGGCTGATTCCTTCCGCCGTGCTGCGAACGATGCTCAAGTGGCTAGGATTCAAGATGGGCGGCTCCCTGCCTCGGGCCGTCAGCCAGTACCTCAGTCTGCATCGCTCTTATTGGCTTACCATCCTGCCGGACTCTGAGGCAAAATTGAAACAAATGTAGACAACGCCCGTATTGCAGGTAGAGTTATCCTGCTAAAGCTATAAACAGCTGGTATTACGCATGAGCGGTTTCATCCCATTTGCCGCGCCGAGCACCGCAGCTTTCGGCGAGAACAGCCCGCAGGGGCGCTGCATGGATGCAGCGCGTTGCCAGAGGGCCAAGGATGGCCCTTCTGGCAACCCTCGGCGAAAGCGAGAAGCGCAGGAAACAAGCGGCAACCGGGCGGCCTTTTCTTTGGTTACTTTCTTTTGGCCGCGCAAAAGAAAGTAACTCGCCTTCGGGTGCGATAAACCCGATTAAATAAAACCGTCGCGCTAGCGACACTTTGATTAAATCTCAACTAACTGCGTAACATCAGTTAACAGTTTATAAGCAGGATGCCCTTCAGATAGCTGGCCTTTCCGGGATTGTTTCAGATCCATAAGTTCCATAACCCCAAAGCGCTGACAATCACCAGACCGCCGCCAATCCAGCGCTTAAACAGCAAGTCATTGCGCATAATGGCGTCATGCGCTTTCAGCCCCAGCATATGTCCGACAGCGGCAATCGGTATCAGCGTCAGCGCAGCCAGAAAATGTAAATCAACCGACAGGGCGACGAAGGTCGTCATTTTGATGCTGACCAGGATAAACCATAGTACAAACAAGGTATCGCGCAATTGCTCCCTGCTGACATTGCGCATGTATACGGCCACCATCAAGGGGGCGCCGGTCAGAGACGTTCCGGCGATATAGCCGCCCAAGATTAACAGCAGCTTGTCCACCCAGTTCCGGCGGCTTTCGATGGCGCGGTTGAACAGCCATGTCAAACCATAAAACAAGGTGATTGAATAAATGAACACGTTCAGCCACAAGGTCGGCAGGTTCACCAATCCGAATACGCCTATGATGGCCGGAGGAATAATATAAATCGAAGACTGCCGCAAATACCGCCAGTCGACATTATGCAGGCGGGTACGCAATGTTAAACCGGAAAAAAACAGTAAATGCGTACTGATGATAGGCAGCCATAAGAGGGGATCATTGTGTACGAACAGCATCAGCGGCAAACCTAATGCGGCGCCGCCAAAACCAAGGCCAGTCCTTATAAAGCCAGCCCAGACAAACAATACGGCGATGACCAGCGTTTGATCAAGCGAGAAATCGAGTAACATAGTTCAAAAATTATAAAACGGCGCTCAACAATTACCGGTTTTCAGTGTCCGCTTTATCAATCTTTTTATTTCTCGGATAATTCACGGCCATTCAGGTCGCGCTAGTTTAGCAAGAAGTGAACCCAAATAATACTGACACTGACAGTCTCAGTTCGGCCAGAAGCGCTCTGTCAAAAAAATTGCTTCAATATCGGCAAAGGCCTTTAAAAGCGGCTATTTAATGCCGCGCTAATTTTTTAAACTTATAAATTGATGTTGTACATGGACGATTTTATCCCGTTTGCCGCGCCGAGCACCGCAGCTTTTAGCGGCGGTAGGCTGGGTTTCCGCTAAAACTCCACCCCAGCCTACACAAGCTGTTCCCAACTATCTGACTTGGTTTATTCCCGATAAACAGGGGCTTGAGGGTAACCTTGTTGTTGCGGGTAACTCTGTTGTTGGGGATAGCCTTGTTGCTGCGGATAGCCCTGTTGTTGAGGATATCCTGGTTGTTGCGGATAGCCTTGTTGCTGGGGATAATATCCTGGCTGTTGCGGGTAGCCCTGTTGTTGGGGATAGCCTTGTTGCTGAGGGTAATATTCTTGCTGTTGCGGGTATCCCTGTTGCTGCGGATAACCTTGTTGTTGGGGCTGTTGATAACCATAAGGTCTGGTCGGCGGCAGTCTGCTACCCGTGATCACTTTTTTCAGGTAGCCTTTTTGCTGCATGCAGCTATCGATTTGATTTGCCGGAATCAAGGCCTTGGTCGCTACATCGATAAGGATACTCATCATATCCTGGCTTGCCGGGCCTTCATCAGCTGTGCTGGCTTGATCCTCGCAGTCTGCAGTTTCACTGGGATCGGCAAGATAGCCGTCGCGGTCAACCCATATTGTTCTTTGTTTAGGTGCGGCATAGGCGGATGTTAATCCAGCCGAGGCCATAACGGTTAACAGCAGACCGGCTGCTTTTAAATAATGACCACGGTGTAGAATGGGTGCATGATTCTTAGAAATCAAATTCATGGTGAGCTCTTTATGTTTAAACCAAAACAGTAATTTTCCGACTAATCGCTGAAGTACAGATAGAATATAGTATAAAGCAATGGGTTCTGGATGCTCTATCGTCAAATCCAAATTGTGTGAGACCGGGACAGTGGCCGAGCGCGCCGATTGGCTGAATTACCCGCATCGCCTCCGCGAAAGCTACGAACGCCTGGCTTGAAGCGGGAGTTCCCAAACAGATTCTAAGAAAACAAGCTCATAACGCACGCCAATAAAGAAGAATGCCCAAATGGGCGGCATGAACCTGCCTGAATCCGCCAGGTCCAATTGCATGCTTTCCTCTTTGTGGAGACAGTTCAATGGCTCTGGAAATCACGGTCGGCCCTCCCGTCATCACCATCAATTATGGCAATACCTTCCTGGTCTCCGAATTCGACGGTTCCATCACGAATGCTTCCGACCAGGGACTCTATTCCCGGGATACCCGCTACATCAGCCACCATCAACTCTACATCGATGGTCAGCCGTGGACCCTCCTGAACTCAGCAGAGGTCACTTATTACGCGTCGCGGACCTACCTCGTGAATCCCAGGGTTGTCACGGAGCATGGCGAAATTGCGCCGGCAATCCTGGGGCTCGCTTTGAGCCGCGTCATAGCTGAAGGGCTGCACGAGGACATCGATATCCGGAACTACAGTTGCCAGCCTTTGCACTTCAATCTCGAGATCCTGATTCGCTCCGATTTTGCCGATATCTTCGAAGTCAAAGCCAAGGAATTTACGCGCAGGGGGCACATCGAAACCGAATGGCAGAGCGATTCCCAGCAGTTGATCACCCGCTATTCCCACGACGATTTTCAGAGATCTTTCATCGTGAGGATGGAGCACTGTACCTCAAAGGCCATATACGGCAACGGCCGCATCAATTTCGTGGTGGATCTCCCGCCCGGCGGCAATTGGCATACCTGCTGCAAATACGAGATCCTCGAAGACAACTTCCTCCATGTGGCGCCAAAGGAATGCGCCCATGCGCTTTATCGGTCCCAAACCGCCCACAATCTCTCGCGCTGGAAGCAGGTCACCACTCAGATCACCACTTCGAACGAAGATTTTTATCGACTGTATCGGCAATCCGTCGAAGACATGGCGGCACTGCGCCTGCCCCGTGGTGGTGAGCATCGGCACGAGATACTCGCGGCGGCCGGAGTGCCCTGGTTTGTCAGTGTTTTCGGCCGTGACAGCCTGATCGTGAGCCTGCAGAACCTGATCGTATATCCGGATTTCGCCCGCGGTACGCTGCAGCGTCTGGCGGATCTTCAAGCGACCGAAATCGACGATTACCGGGACGCCGAACCCGGCAAGATGCCCCACGAGCTTCGCTCCGGCGAGTTGGCGCATTTCAGGCGCATACCGCACACGCCTTATTACGGCACGGCCGATGCGACCATCCTGTATCTGATCGCGCTGCATGAAGCCTGGAAATGGCTGGGCGATGATCTGCTTTTCCCCCATTACGAAGACGTGGTACGGCGGTGCCTGGAGTGGATCGATCATTACGGCGACCGCGACGGTGACGGCTTCCAGGAATATCAGACCCGTTCCGCGCGCGGCTACGAAAACATGGGCTGGAAGGACGCCGGCGATGCCGTGGTCTATCCGGACGGCTCGCTGGTCAAAGGGCCGAAAGCCTTGTGCGAGCTTCAAGGCTATGTTTTCGATGCCAAGCTTCGGGCCGCGGATGGGGCGGAATACTTCGGCCATGCCGAGCACGCCGCACGGCTGCGGAAAGAAGCCTCCGAGCTGCAGAGTCGCTTTGAGGAGCAGTTCTGGTGCGAGGATCTCGGCTACTACGCCTATGCCCTGGACGGCGACAAGCGACAAGTCAAGACGATCGCATCCAATCCCGGCCATCTGCTCTGGAGCGGCATCGTGCGCCCGGAGCGCGCCGAACAGGTGGTCCGGCGGCTGCTCAAGCCCGACCTGTGGAGCGGCTGGGGCATTCGCACGCTCTCCGAGAGAAACCCGGCCTACAACCCGTTCTCTTATCAAAATGGTTCGGTGTGGCCGCACGACAACGGGATCATCGCCATGGGCTTCAAGCGCTACGGATTTGCGAAAGAAGCGGGAATGATCGCCCGCGATATCAGCGAAGCCGCCAGTTACTTCAGGTTCCATCGCCTGCCGGAACTGTATGCGGGCATCCGGCGGAGGTCCGGGACTTTCCCGGTCCAGTACCTCGGCGCCAATGTGCCTCAGGCCTGGGCCGCAGGCAGCGTGTTTCATCTGATTCGTGCCATCCTGGGGCTCGATGCCGACGCCCACAAGAAGACGCTCTACATCGATCCGGTGCTGCCTGACTGGCTGCCGGACATCACCCTTCGTCAGCTGCGGGTGGGCCAGGCAACCGTCGATATCCGCTTTTGGCGCGAAGGGGAAGCGACCCGGCATGACGTACTCGCCGTCACAGGTGAGCTGAAGGTGGAAGCGCGCGAAACTCCCGGCCTGAAAGAAGATTGAACTCACTGCGTGTACCTGGGTACCTGCGTGCATGAACCGAGCGTCCTCAGGGCGGATCATCGAGCCGTTGTTTTCAATGCTGATACAAGCGCCTCTGTTTTTGCGTGTCAATCAATCGTTAACTCTATATAAACAATAAAAGAACGCTAGACGATCCATTAGTTACTTTTTCTGACTAATAAAGCCTGCTTCGCGTACTGGATGCAGCAGTCATTCGCGTCACCAGCCGCCATTTCGATCAATACGCTCAATATAGAGATCGAACTGCCCATAGGGGATTGCGTGCTTTCTTTCAAATCAGTGGGATAACACAGCATAGCCGCATAACTGACCGGCATAAACGGGAAATTCTTGACCTTAAAAATTGTGCAGGCTGAAATCATATGTTAGAGTGCGCCCCCTGCTGCGTACCTTACTTACTAGGCTGGTTTCTTCCGGCCTGCTGGCTGTTCTGGTTTTCTCGCCGCAGTTCATACTGGCTAGTATGAAAATAATTTAAGATCTTACTTTAATGGAATAATAAAAATAACCATGTTTGAATCAAAAACAACAGCCATATTGGCGCTGCCTACTTTGCTTGCGACGCCTATTGCCTTTGGCGCTCAATCCGACCCTGCCGACTATGCAAGATTGCTCAACGAAGCGCATTCCAAAGGTGCGGTTCGCGTCTTGGTGACGCTGGATAACTCGGTAACGCTGGAAAGAATGAAAAATGACTTGGCATCCGTAAACGCAGAAACAGAAGCGAAAGCGGAAGCCTTGTTAGCAGAACTGGGGCAAGATGCGATGACGTCGGGATATTGGAACAACGGCATCGGCCAAGTGGGGGTTTATGTCAATGCAAAAGGTCTTAGCGTTCTGGCGAACAGCACTAACGCGATAGATTTCTCGCCCGATGTCACGCAGGCCTACCGGATTCGAGCTTATGGCTCCGACGGCAGCCTCGACGCCATCGAATCCATTATCAATGAAAAAGGCTTTGCCGTTGTTGAAGTGTTTCTGAACATCGATGAAGGCGACTACGATATCGACAAAAACGGCAAGACCGTGTTCCGGCCTTCACCGGAACTGTCAGACCAGATCGCCAGGCGCCTGAATAATATCAATGCGCATCCTGTTGCCCGGACCTTCAAAAACTATGACGCCAGTCCGTCCCGGGCGCCTGCGCCCAGCCCGAGTTTTCGGGCGAGAATTGACAAAAATGCGTTTTATGAACTGCGTGAAAGCAAGGACGTAAGGGCAATCAAGCCGATAGGCTTTGTTGATGCCCGTCCGGCCCAATGGCCGGCTGATGTACTGAAATCCGCACAAGCCGACGGATCGGCCGAGGTTATCATTACACTGCGCGGCGGCGCCATTTTTTCCGCAAAGGCCGGCTTCATGTCGCCCCAAGCGTTAAAGGCTCAAGCCGACGCCAATCAGCGAGCCTTTGATGATATATTGGCCGATGCCGATACATCGTCAACGTCCGCAATTGTGGCAAGCTATGCCGCAACCGGGGCTATTCATGCACGTGTCCCATACGACGTCTTAGCGCGGTTGTATAAAAATGCCGATCCTAGAATTCTCAGCATCGAATTGAACCGGCCTGTCGCCGAGGCGATGCTGACCGACAGCACTGGATTAATGAATATGCAATCGGCATGGAACGCCGGGTATCGCGCTGCCGGGCAGAAAATTATCGTCGTGGACAGCGGCATACGAAAAAATCACGAACTCTTCAAAATGAATGGCGTGACCAAGGTCACCTATGAAGCTTGCTTCGGCACGGATAGCAGTGATGGTTATCGTTCGATCTGCCCCAGCAAGGATGTCAAAGGCGACAGCCCATTAGGCCTGGCCGGCTCCGGAGAGCCGTATGCAGACGTGACAACCTGTGCTTCTTTGGCCGCAGCTACTGATCATCATGATTGTTCGCACGGCACGCATGTCGCAGGCATCGCGGCAGGCCGCCAAAGCCCCTATATTTCGCCATCGAGCCTTCAAGGCGTTGCACCCGACGCTGAATTGATCTCAGCTCAAGTGTTCTCGTATGATAAAACGAACTTAAAGGCAGGATCATTTAATGGAGACATTCAGGCTGTCCTCGACGCCGTATTATCGGCCACGACGCCTGACACGAACAATCCTTATGTGGTCAACATGAGCCTTGGCGGAGGAATCTACTCTAAAGATTGTGGCAACGGTTTGTCGGCCGTTATAGAGAGCTTGACTTCTCGGGGAGTTCCAGTCGTGGTCGCTACCGGGAACGATGGGAGCCGCAATGGAATCAGTTGGCCAGCCTGTACCCCTCATACTATTAAGGTAAGCTCCGTTGTTAACGACACAAATGGTACAGCTCTTGCTGGATTTGCAAACATCGGCGATCCTGCCCTCTACAAGGGACCAATCCTGTTGACTCCGGGTGGCGGAGGGGGATCATTGATCAGATCTGCGGATCGCGCTTCGACTACCGCCACCAAACAACTGCAGGGCACATCGCAAGCAGCCCCGCACGCTGCCGGTGTGTATGCCGCCATCAAGGCCGCCGTTCCCGGCATCAGCGTCGCAGATGCCACGGCCTGGATCGTTACCACGGGCAGCATCCCTGTTACCTACAGCTTGCCCGCACCCGTCGGCATCCAAACTTATCGGCGGATTCGTATCCCCAATTTCTAATATTATCCGGAGACATAAATAATGAAACGCTTTATCCGACACGCGCTATTGTGCGGCGCATCCGCAGCCTGTCTGCTTGGTGCCCCCTTTTCGCAGGCCGAAACCGGGGCGCCGGAACTTGAGTCCATAGGTGCCGCGCAATATGTGGAAAATACCATGAAATTCTCGGAGCCGGGACAGTATTGTTTTGAACAAACAACTCTGCGAGGCGCGCCCGACAAAACCATTCTGGATCATCATCTGCTCATACCGCCGGAAGACCACTTAAAAACCGGGGACGTATTCGTCGGCTTTCGCCGCAATAGCCAGCCTGATGCGTTATGGCTATACAATGGTTCTACATGGGTTGCTGCTGACGATAATCAGTACCCATACTCCAAGGCCTTTATAATTTCATCAAAACTGGAATCGGTCATACCGACGAGCATTTCCTATTATGCCCCGATAGATGTGGCCGAGTTCGCCGGGGACGGGGAAATATGGGTAGGTTATGGGTTAAGGAAGGACGCGGAAGCGACCGAAGAGGATTCGTTTCAGGACATGATCAGCAACCGGCGCTATTACCGGGTGTGGCAAATAGGCGGTTCAGTGGATAGGCAATCAGTGATCTGCTTGCCCGTCACTCAGATGACGGTAGGGACAAGCTCTAGCGATATTATTATGCCGGGTGAGAAACAGCCTCAGCCTCCTATTCCGCCGAAAGCATACTTGGCAATCGTCCCAGTTACGCCGACAACCCCATAAAAATAGCTAACCAGCCGAGCGGCTGATTTTTTGAAGGCTGCTTCCCAAGCGGGCCGGAGTTTGCACCCCGGCCCGCCCCAATTTCTAATAGTATCCGGAGACATAAATTCAGATATAAAACCGTTGGTATTCGCGGAGAAACGACCCGGCGTAAAAGAAGCCTGAACACGCGTCAGGATCAATCGCCTTCCTTTTGGCCGCTCAAATCAGCTTTATCCTCCATATCGGAGCCCAGTGATTCGCTATTTGCCGATCTCGGTCGGTTCAGCCCAGGCGTTCTCGAAAACGAAGGCGCTGATTGGACGCCGCGAGCGCGGCGTGCGGTCCCGCTCCTGAAGCGCCTCCGGGAGATTACCGCCATCGCCCAGATAGCCGATGGCGATTGCGGTCAGAGGCTCGGCCCCTTCGGGTACCCCGTACAGCTCGCGCACCCGCTCCGGAACGATACCGATCATCTGGTGAACGAACAGTCCGCGGGCCGTGGCTTCCACACACAGATTCCCCGCCGCGAGGCCGAGATCATGCAGCGCCGCCTTGTTCGGCTTGCCGTTTCTCAGAAACGCGAGCATCGCGACTCCGATGAGGAGAACGGGCGCATGCTGCGCCCACACCTGGTTGCCCTCGACCAGACAGGACAGAAGCTTCGCAAACGCTTCCGGCTGCGACCGGCGCGCCAGCAGGTAGCGCCAAGGCTGCTCGTTGTAGGAGGACGGCGCCCAGCGCACGGCCTCGAGGATGGAGAGCAGGTCTTCCGTGGCGACGTCCCGGTCGGCGAAACCGTAAGGGCTCCATCTCTTCGCCAATGATTCTTCGATCGGGTAGTCGGTATGGGCCTCTTTGTCTTGGGTCATCGTCGTCACTCCTATCCAAGGTCAAACACCAGCAGTTCGGCCTCACTGTCGGCCGTCATCTCCGCCTGTGGCTCATCGCTGAGGGCGGCGCCGTCGCCTTCCTGCAGGGAAAGGCCGTTCAGGCGAATGCGGCCGCGGATCACCTGCACCCAGGCATGGCGTCCCCCGGCAAACTCATGGGTCACGGACTGACCGTTCTCCAAGACGGCGGCATACAGCTCCGCGTCCTGATGCATGCGCAAGGAGCCGTCCCGGCCGTCCGGGGAGACAATCAGCCGCAGGCCATTGCGCCGCGCCTCGACCGGGAAGTGGCGCTGTTCATAGGCTGGCGCGAGCCCCTGCTCGTCGGGAAGAATCCAGATCTGGAGGAAATGAACGAGGTCTTCGCTCGAGGGATTGTACTCGCTGTGCGTGACTCCAGTGCCCGCACGCATGAGCTGAACGTCCCCGGGGCGGATCACCGAGCCGTTGCCCAGGCTGTCCCGATGCTCTAGCGCACCGTCCAGCACGTAGCTGATGATCTCCATATCCCGGTGAGAGTGGGTGCCGAATCCCTGCCCCGGCTGGACCCGGTCCTCGTTGATGACCCGCAGCGTCCGAAAGCCCTGGTGCTGCGGATCGTAATACTGGCCGAAAGAGAACGTGTGATAGCTCTCCAGCCAACTAAGACGGGAGCGCCCTCGCTCGCCAGCTTTCCGGATCTGAATCATCGCCAGCCCTCCACTTGGTGAACTAATTGACTGATAGACTTCGAACCGGCAAAAATTATCCATCATGTATTTGGGGATTGCTGTAGATAGAGTTACGGGCAAATAACGTTGGACTTCGAACGATCGCTTCCTGAAAGACAATCGGGCCATTTCGAAAAGACGGATACTTGGCCGGAAAACAGTCATTCAAAGCCGCACACAATGTCATGTGCGAAGGTTGTAAAGAGTTGCATTGAGATTCAGGGAATGATAGAAAGTTTTTTGTAGATGAATAAAACCATCTATATCTAAGTCTAATCGCTTGAGCATTCAAAGCCATATCGAAAAAATGTTCAAACTTTATCTCAAAGATTAATAATTACTAATAAAACCGAGGAGATCTAGAATGAAAAAACTTCTGTTAGCAATGACTGCATTGGCTTTAGTTGTCTTAATGCCATCCCTATCAATCGCTGGCGAATCAGATAGTTGCAAAGGTTGTCATAATGGTTCGGTTTCTCCAAGCTTTGACACTTTAAAAAGTAAATACAAAACTGTTGATGAATTAGTCGCAGCTGCTAAAAATTCTAAAAATGACATGATGAAACCCGTCCAAGCCAATGAAGCCAAATTAAAAGCGGCTGCCGAAGAAATCATGAAACAATAGGCTGAATCAGCCAGCCTGATAAATCATAAAAGCGGGTATAAGCTTAAGGAAATCTCGAAAATCTGTGCTTTTGGATTAAAAAATTCCAAAAGCGGCCTTCTGTTCAATGTTTTTCAATATCCGGTTTATGTTTTTGGCCCAAAATGCAGGCTTCGCGCATTTTGGGCCAAAAACATAAACCAGTCATTTCAGCGATTGCCGACAAAGACCACTAAAAGTCGATTTTTGCTGTAGCGCGACGGGGTTTCCAACCCCGCTGCTTACCTTGCCTTTCGTGAAGCCAGCAATGGCCAACTGCATGAAACATTACAGACGGGGCAACAAGCCCCGTCTGGCTTTAGGAATTACAACCCACCGTACGCGCTATATGAACTGCATTGATCGCAAACGATGCGCTTCATGTCTCGGCAACTGCTCCTGCGTTGCTCTACCTCCTGCGTCCATGCAGTCGTCAGCGCACCTACATACTTGATGTGGCAACCTATGTGCCTCCTTCAAGGCAATTACCCAGATATTAGTTGCTCATAGGGTGGAAGGTTAAGCACATTAACTGCCAATTTGTTATAAGCTGCTTCAAGATTTTCAGCAGCTCTTTGTCGCTCCTCCAATAGTTCGTACTCCTCTGGTTCGGCGTCGCCGCTCTGTATAGCCTCTCGAAGAGCGCGAATTTCAGCAGCAACAGCTTGAATGGAAACAATTAATGCTTCAATGCTAATCTCTGGCATGCTCACTCCTTACATTGAATTGATTTTTGCCAATTCACATTGACGAACAACCGCAGCCCGTGCCATGTTATTCAGATAACCTTTCATTGTGGGGATGGTCATTCTGGTTTTGCACTCAATTTGATAATGATAACCCTTTAAATCTGGGTTGTAAGGACTGGTTTTTTCTTTTTGATCTTTTCGAATCACCAACTCATCGCTATATTCTGTGCCTTCTGGAATCCAGAAGTCGTGATTTGGAAACCAATGTGGAACATTGTGTAAGGACGTTCCGCCACCGGGCAGGACCTCCGGCTCACTTTGACCTGTTACAACATCAACATCCGCTTTGCTCGTCACCATGCGGCCAAGTTTTTTGCTGAAATATTCTGTGGACTCCCAACGAGGGTCGAGTACTCCATCGCCAGGATAAGTTCCAGTCTTAATGCTTTTAAACGATTTATCCATTACAGAGCGATAAAGATCACATTCCGTTTTAGCCATTGTCATCTCCATTCAGTTATAAATATTTCTAACTACAACGCTACAACTACAAAAAGCCTAACGACCAAGCTCACCAGCGGCAATGGAGCATAACGGAATTGTCGCTGGTGCAGTGTCTTGCTGGGCGGCGTCATAGGTTTCTATAAAAACATCAATAGATCCAAGAAAAGAAAACCAACAGGTGCGTTCGCAACAGCAATTCTTCCCACTTTGAGATATTGCTGTCAGGGCTCTTGTTCTCCTGCATGCGCCCGAATGTGATGCGCTCCGAGAGCTTCTTCGGTGTTGAAGCGCTGACCGCATCGGCTGCACTTGTGTTTGAATTCTCCTTCCGGGGAAACAAACTCCCCGCCGCATACATTTCGGTGTTCCCTGAGGTCATCCCTATTGTCGAACACCGCCCCGCATTGCGGACATGCCATCTGTGCCATGACTAGCCTCCTTTGTGATGTTTTGTGAACCCTGAGGGTTCTCAGGTTTGCATTTCTTTACAGTCGCCCGACAAATTATTGTCCAGGTCCGGTTAACATATGTCCTTTTACAGTTTACTGTCAAGGATGAGCTTGAGTACCAGATTTTCTAAACGGTTTAACTACATTTTATGCATGATAAACGGTCCGGGATAATTCTAAAGCCACATTTTGAATGACCGAAATATCGCCCTGAAATGACATTTAAAAAACGCTATGCATAGACGGCTTAGGATCGAACTGAAACGGCCGCTATCAGGCTCAATCTAAACCAGCATTTAGAAATGCCAGATCAAATCCAGTTTTTTCAAACAATCATTCATTTGCATTTTGCCCCGAAATAAAGAGTATTCACCTCTTATGTTGCGCGACGCACCAGATAAAGCTGTTTATGGCCGCCTTTACTGTATTTTTCCGCCACCCATTTGGCTGAACTCTCAAGATGAAAGCGCTTCATTTCAATTTCATTGGCATTGGCATTGGCATCTATCCTGTAAAGCAGAAACTTTGGTTCCGACAAAAATTCCGTAACCCAGCGCATGTCTTTTCCAGTGATGTTTAATAGCTCGCATACATAAGTCAAAACAAGGCCGGGATCTTCTTCGTGGCTGTAAACCTGAGCTATTACGCCCGGTTCTTTGTTGCTCTTTGATGCAACCCCTCGCATGAATACTTCTTTGCCGTCGATAGAAATAAATGCCCGGTAGCAATTTCCCAAACCATGTTCTGTATATTCCTCAAAACACTGTCCGATGCATGCTTCAATTTCCTCAACAGATAACGGCAGTTCAGCCAGTTTCAGAGGACTGGCCTCTTCGCTTTGCGTCCATTTTTCAATGTTGATGATTTTGGCTGTTTTCATATTGCAACATAGCGATTTGCTGGTATAAGCCGTTGGTGTTTAGTGCAAATACCCGCAAGGGGCACAAGTAAATTCGTACCTATGCGGACATATCCATATGATGAAGTTATGGATTGAAGATCGGTTTAACAACCTATCGCTACCACAGCAAACGAGATAAAAAACAGCCCGTGCCTAACAGTTAATCAATTCAGAAAGCCACTCTTAAATAATCGCAATACTCTCTGGATAGCCTGAGTGACTATGCTTCATCAGCTCTGTCACTTTAGCCTATAAAATTTTGATCCGAAATATAACGAAGGCATTAATTCCGGCACATTCACAGGCATGGCAAACTTTTGCACGATGCCGACAAGCTATTGCGTAGTTTTGCTTAGGTATTTGCGCCGATTTTAATGTTGAAAGACAAGGGATAATAATCCCAATACAGTACACAAAACTGGCCAATCGGAACGGAAAGCGGGCAATCGGGAGTTAGGACAATCTCACGAATTTTGAAACTTTGCCGGTTGATTCAACAGAAATCGAATAACAACGGCAAGAAACAGACAAGCGAAAATCGCTTCACATGCCTTTGGGGTAAGACTATGAACAACCAACAACACATAGGCTATTCCTCACTTGCGAAGATATTAAGGCTGATAATTCTCATAGTGATCTGCAACACAACAGCGGCTATTAACTTCCCGGCACACGCTGCGGATGCAGAACCGACGCTCAATAACATAGAATGCCTGTTCAACTGGGCGCAAACATTCTATCCCAATCTGTTTTCACCGCCGGTTTCAGGCACGCAGTTTTCCTCACCCTACACCTACCGTCATTACACGGGCACCAATGCTTATCTGGGCGTGTCCTCCGCAGACGACCATGTGTATTACCTGAGGCCGGACGGCACCTTGCAGGATGTGGGCAGTTTATCGACTTGGCTGGGAACGTCGGGATGCGGGGAAAGGCCTTATCCGGTCATATTCATTCATGGCATAGCGTCTTCTGCAGAAACTTGGGTGCTCTTTAGAGACTACCTGATAAACAATGGCCTTTGGACATTCGGCGGCATCCCCGCTTACGATCCGGCCACCGGAACAGCCAGCATTACCTGCCCGTCCGCTCCCGGTGTTGAGTGCACAGGCAATGCCGGCGACTTCTATACGCTGAATTTCACTGATAATCAGGGTTTGCCCCTCGATGCGCAAGGGGGCGAACTGGCTGCAGTCATCAAAGCGGTCCTGGATGCAAATCCCGGCAAAACCAAGGTTCTTCTGGTGAGCCATAGCATGGGGACGCTTGCAGCCAGGGAATATCTGCAAGGCCTGGCGCGAGAGTCAAATGCCGCAGCGACAATACCTTATCGAAAAGATGTCGCGAAACTCATTACCGTTGGGGCGCCGCACCAGGGAAGCTTCTGGGCCGAAGCGTGCAATGACACCAGTATTGGTATTCCCGATATTACCGGCAGCGTCAGTATTTGCGATCTGGTATCTACGGATATAGACCCGAACAGTGTGGCAATCGAAGATTTAAAGCCAGACAGTTCCGCTTTGAACATTCTTAACAACTTAACTGCTCATCCCCTACCGCCCGATGTAGCCTATGTTTCGATCATTGCAACGGGTCAGTCCACTCTGGTCGGTTTGATTGATTTCAAAGACGGGGATGGCATCGTATCGGACACTGACCAGGATCTGAAGACTGTGGCAAGAACTCTTCCCCAGCAGAAATCGGTCAGGATTGCGGTTCCTTTCCGGGAAGAATGCGGCAATAAAATAGATGTCCCTACTATCGGAGAACTAGGCGAAACCCATACCTGTGAAACGACAGATATTGGCGTAGGGGGGGAAATTTTGAAGAATTTACAATAGGCCAGGACTTACGCAGCTTCTGTTCAACCGCCGAAACAAGCGATTTTAAAACCTGTGGGGCAACTGAAGTCGCCCCACAGGCTTGCATAACGCCTGTAGGCGTCAAATTTTGAACGGCTGATGGCATTGGCCGTATCTGATGATCTAGCCCTTTCTTTTCTGCGATAGCATAATGCGTCCAGCAATTAATAACTGATGTTATGACAAGCACCGTTTGCCGCGCCGAGCACCGCCGCTAAAAGCGGCGGTTTCCTCGTTCCCACTGAGGACCGTGGGAACCAGGGACTGATGCTACGCATGTGTAGCCATTTATCCATTCGGTTTACAGCAAACCTATCTAAATTTATTCCTGGGATAAAACCACATCTGATAAATGCTGACCAGAATCTGCATGCCCATAGAGATCCCCATCAAAGCGCCACTGGCGACGACCACATAGGCAAACGCGGGAAAGGATTTGGTAAGAAACCACGACAGGACATCCAGCAGCATTGCAGCGAAAGGGATGATTATCGAAACTCTCTTGACGATATTATTCAGATCGCAAAGCAGAAAGGTCTTGCCTATAAAAAACAGAAGAAAAGCCATACCGAACAGATGAATATGTGAAATCCGGATCAGAAACGGCAGCGATGCTCCGTTGGCATGGGCAACCTCTGCCACACCCGAATAATGGGTCAGATCCGGCAGGGACGGATTAATGGCCGGAGCATGGCAGATGATGCAATCACGGTTCAGGATAGGGGCAATGTGATCGTTATACTCCGGCTCTTTTGCGCCATTTTGTATCCATTTCAATATGACGTCCTTATCGCTTTTATATTTTAAATTGGGCTCCATAATGCCTTTTATCGCTGCGCCCAACCGAGTCTGATCGTTTGAGCCGTGATAGGCAATGATCACATCGTCTATGGATAAGCCGGCTATACCGTCGCGGCTCTGATGCGTGTAATACATATTCGCCAGGGCAACCATATAACCGATCGCAATAGTCAGCAGAAAAGCCGTATTTAAAATTCGTTCACTCACGGAAATGTGTCTGAAACGTCTATAGGCCACATTATATCCATAAGCTTCGGAACGCCGATCAATTCCTGAACGGTAATTAGTTTCACCCATAGCTTTTTTCCTTGCTCGATGATTATGAAATACTCGGTTGTCCAATTGCTGAACTGCTTCAGAATTTGACCATCCATTCTGTACGCAAGCCGTAAGAAACATTCTCCCGTTCCTGGCCGGCCACAAAGCCATCCAGGCGCAGCACATGGTGGCGGCCGATAGCGCGCTGATAGCGGGCACCCAACCCCACTGCGCCTTCCTCTTGCTCTTGAGTGCTCGTACGGGCGCCGACTTCAAAGATAAGCTGGTCATCGATACCGCCGATAAACAGCTGATAACCGAGCGCCGTACCAACGGTATCGTCGATCTGCTGCCCGAGCGGGATTCCGTAACGGCCCATGCCCACCGGGCCATACAAAATCCCGACGTTTGCCACGGCGCTGCCCACATCCGGACTTTGCGCGATCGATGTAAACCGGTTGACGTCCCAGAATGTATTGAAATAGACGACATCGTCGGAACCAGGCAACGTGCTGGACAATTGAGACAGCAAAAGCGCGCCGCTCCCTACGTTCTTTGATGAGCTGTGTTCAGGGATGGAGGCGTTAACCCTGAACGTCGAGTTCAGCCAGCCAAAGCGTTGGGTCGATGCGATGCCCATGTACCAAGCATTTTCATCCTGATCGTCGGCGACATAAATGAAATCCAGGGCCAGGGTATTGTTCAATGCGGTATCGGCTTCCGACAACAGACCGAACAGGTTTGCCGAATGGTAGTGGTTATCGCCGAGCTCGCCGCTTCCGCGATTGAGGCGATTCCAGCCGTACAAACCTGTTAAACGAAGGTTTGCTATACCGTCAAACACCAGCGAGTTGCGAGTGACTCCGACCATATCGATGATATCGTTCATCAACATCCCGTCCTGGAGCTTGATCGGCTGACGGCCAATGGAAAATCCGATGTCATAGGTATGGGAGTCAGTCGGGTCAAGACCTGGAAATATCTCGCCCAAATCGCCTTCAAAATAGAGCTTGGTCAGCCTGCCGTTGAGTTCTTCCCGCCAGCCGTCATCATTGTTGGGCTCGAAATTATATCCGGTGTAATCCCCGGTTTCGCGATCGAGCGGCCGCATGGAGAAGACCAGCCGTTCTGTTCCCGAAAGGTTCAGGCTGCCGTTCAAATCGAGCCGGTTGGCCCATTCAAGGTTGTTTCTGCCGTTTTTTTCGAAGCTCTGGAAAGCGGTGCGGAATATTCCGAACAATAAAAACGAAGGCTGGAGCATTTGGCCGGTGAAGGTCTTGAATCCCGGCCGGATCGGCCCGTTTCCGATAAAAGGGTCGCCGATCTCTATAAGAGGATCGGGTCGATCCACCGGATCGACCGGGTATTGAACAATCTTATTGGACAGGCGCAACGGGTCTTGGCTGCTAATTGTTTCAGCCGGGCTGCGGTAGAAATTGACGGCATTACGGCCTTCGGCAATGGGAGGCTCTGTTTGCTTCCGGACCTCCGTTGCGCTTGGCTGCTTGCCATCCTGAGCTGCCGCATGAGGATTTCCAGTTAAAGTGAACATAGCCAGCCAAAGCAGTACCCCCAAATATCGGCACGCATTGGACTTATTCGACATTAACATCTCGTTCCCAAAGAACGCGGTAAAGATCAACCAGCTTATCCCCGATCGCACGGGCGCTGAGCCCGTACTCAAAGCCCGCTCCCGAGATGGCATTGATTAAATGCGGAGGAAGCTGGCCTGCCACGAGTTTGATGTTTATTCGATAAGGCTTGCGGCCGGTGAGGAGTTCGGGCTCAACAGAATAGTTCGCCCAGCGATTTCCCAGCGCCTCGATGCTTTTCTTTTGCAGCCGAAGGTCGCGAATGCCGCCGAACAATACCGCCGGCGTATCCGCGGGGCGCATGAAAATCAGTGGATTCAAAGAGTAATTGGCCGGTATCACCTGCTCGCGCTCGCCTCCGTGAATAGTGCCAACTAGTATTGGAGAGCGCAGATTGAACAGCTGCTCGTCCCTCGGTATGGCGCCGTTATGCACATACAAAGAATGGATATCGCGCACATCCCCGTTAGGATCGAGATCGCCGGAGTGAAAAAGCACGGCGCCGCCGGCATCGGTAACCGTCACCTGCAAGAATACGTTGCGCTCGGCGATCAGCCCTGAAGGCACACTGTGGCCTTCGGTCAAGTTTTTGACTTCGACGTTGAACTTGAGCCCATCCTCTTTTTCAAGAATTCTGACTTCGCCGAGACCATATCCGTTACGCAGTAAGGTCGTGGCGCGAGCTCGGTTCTCGCCCAATAGCACCAGCTGCTGATCGATAATTTCCCTGGCCGCCTTGCGTTCTTCGGGATCCGCCCAAATGCCCGGAAATTCCGCATCCTTGGCAACGCTGTTTTCGAACTTTTCCGTACCCCAGCCGGCTTCGACGTCAAAACTCAACCATTCCTCCGGTGTGGCGAACTCCTGCGCCTCCGGGTTAATGGGAAAGATGCCGGGATGCACTACGGAGCTGTCGGGCCCTGGAAACATATGGTTGGTGCGCCGGGCAGGCCTGGTTTTCTCGCCTCGCACGATCGCCGCCGAAGCCGGCGGGTACTCAGAAAAAACGCCGGGAGTCGGCCCCATATGGCAGTCTTGGCAGGTCCATCCTTTTTCAGCCGCCGGCGTCTGCTTGTATTCGCTGAACAGATCCTCAAAGCGGATGCCGTTGACTAATCGCACATCATGGCAACGGGCGCAGAAGCCCGGTTGGGAAACCTGTTCGAGAAGGCGCGCCTCACGATGGGTTCTGGGCGGATTATCCCGATGTGAATCGAACACGCGCCGCAGTTCATCCCCTTTTCGGGGGCCGTAAATGGGATTTTTGATATCGCCAGGCTCAAGCGGAAACCGCCCGGTGATTTTACCGTAGGCTTCAGGAACCCGATGGCAGACGACGCAGGTGATCCCTTCCAAAGCCACTTTCGAACGGTTACTGTTGCGGGTGAGAATCGGCTCGCCGGAAAACATGCCCACCTGGGTATGGCAGCGCTCGCAGAAGTCGCCCAAGGTGCCTTTGGTCAATTTCACCAACGTCGCTTGGTAAGCCAGGAATGTCGGGCTGATCTGCGCAAAAGCGTGACGCGAAACAGACCATTCACGGTAGATTTGTTGATGACAGGCTCCGCACGCCTGCGCGGAAGGAAACTCGGACTTTTTGAATAGTTCGTTGTGAGCTTTTTCCCCGGACTGATCATCGGCATTGCTGGCTGTGTTTCGCCCGGCGCCGGATGAATTGCCCTTGTGCCCGAATCCGGAACGGATGAAATTGATCAGATGCCAGATTTCCTCTTTGGCGAGGGAATTCTTGAAGCCGGGCATAGGCGCTCTGCCCGTTCTGATTTTCGTGTAGATTGTCCCGTCAGATTGCCCTAAAACCTCAGGACTGGTCAGGTTTGCCACTTTATTGCCCAGAAAAGCGGCCATTGCGCCATCCCCTTTCCCGGTTTCTCCGTGGCACTGTCGGCATTCGCGCAGATATAGACTCTTGCCTGTGGTCAAAGAGGATGCATCGGCCATAATCGGATTTTCTACTTTTGCCAGACGCGGCGAAACTCGCCAAATATCAGGACGTTCTTGTGCAGCCATCGCAGGTTCTTGCATCAGAACCAGACTGACCAGCAACAGGATTGCAGCGGCTATTCTGTAGAAGCGGAATGATTTTTTTCTCATAAACAACCGTTTTAACGCCCACTCTCCTCGAAGGAAAAAGTAAGAGAATGGATGTGGTGTGAAACGGCATCGAATATTTACCAATAAATAACACGATATCAATCGGGAAAAACTCCTATCCCATTGTTTTTAATATGATTATTAGCTAGTAAAAATTTGAAAGCCGAAACTGGAGATGATGAATATAGGGCGCTGATTCGAAGGACGTCCATTCGTGCAATTACTTACAACGTAGCGACCTTGAGCGAGATGCCTATCAAATGCGATTTAGTACATACAGGTATTCATACATATTGTGTATTTGATTCGAAATATATACGGTTAGCGAATCAACGCTTCTATCGCCTTGGCATGGAAATGCTGATTGAATCTGCAATAGAGTCGATCTGCCAAGACACAAAGAAAAACGCCCGCATGAACAAGACAAAGGAGAGCCTCAATGAGGTGGTTACGGGACTCTTTGAAGGATTGATTGGCACGTGCCACGATCAGGTCAGGAAGCTGGACCGTGAATACTGTCTTGAAGCCGAAACTGTCCAAGGACAAGGTTGGCCTCATCCGGATTGCAGGCGGCGCGGCGGAACAGTGCTATTTTATGAAGGATTATCATGACGAAGCAGTCACCATGGGTGAACTGCACAACGTGAGATGCCCGCTATCGCAGACTCATCACAAGAACCAATTGAGGCAGTCCAATAAATAAGCCAATTTAGAATCCGATTATGAATAGAGTGTCATTTTTTTCAAAACTGGTCGTTGGCGTCATCGTATTGCTGATATTGATCGTTTTGCATGTACTACCTCTTCCTGTATTGGAAGTGCTGATTTTATATGTGATGATTTTCCGGCCGCTCTGGTTTAAAAAGCTGGTAGACCAGTTTTATGAGTAATAGATTATTTCATTGAATTTTGGTGAGACGCTTTCAAAATACGCTTCATACTGTTATAGCACCTCAGTCCGCCAAGCCTAGCCGCATCAAAACTGATGCTTAAGCTATCTTCTGATGTTATTCAGCTTAAAGAATTGCTAAAAGATTATTTTATCTGCTCAGTTTGAGAAAGAATGTAAAATACCTAAGTTTGGATAATTACTTATGAGGTCTCTTTGCTCAGCCTCACTATTCAACTTAGGCGCTATACATGATTGAAATCGTCCAATTAATTTTATCAATAGTTACAGGTATTTACTCTGGCATCATCGTTGCGAAATATTCTGAGTTCAGGTCTCTACGCGAGGAAAGCAGTCGAATCTTGCAAAAAGGACTGCCCGCAAAAGAGTGTGACTTTGAGCTGGGCCTCATCTCGAATTCTCTTAAGCAGCTCGGCCATATCGAATCAGCTGAACAGCTTTCAGAAATTGCCAATGACTACGCAAAACTGGCAAAACCAAAGGAAATTATTGTCGAAGATGGTTCAGTCAGATTGCCTACAACCAAAGAAACAATCAAGATGACTAATGAAAATAATCAGCTAAGGCTCAGGGTTTCAAACCTGAAACCGGCGTGGCTTTACATTATTTTTCCCATTTTATAAACCCAGCTGTGTTTTAGAATGACAAACTGGCGATCAGGCTCAAGCTCAAATTTAGTTGAGCCTGTTCTGATATTTTATGTGCCACAACAGATTTATCCCGGATCCTTATAATCAATATTATGAAGGCGGCTTTAGGTTGACGCTCAAATATCAACCCAAAAGCTCAAGAAACTGATCTATTTGATCCGCCTCTGTCGCAAAACTTGTTACCAAACGAATCAGCACTTCGTGTTGAGCCAACAGTCCTGGCCCTACGCGTGGAGGGTTCCATTGATAAAAAACCGCCCCTTTTTTCTGGAGTTCGTCCGCATGGGCTTTGTCTAAAATACAAAAGACTTCATTGGCTTCTGGATGCCACGCTAATTTGGCTCGTTTAGAGCTAACGATGCCTTCTCGCAAGCGCTCAGCCATAGCATTGGCATGGCGCGCCAGATGCAGCCAGAGCCCATCTTGCAAATAAGCATCGAATTGGCAGGCGATAAATCGACTTTTGGAAAACAGTTGTGCCGCGCGTTTACGGATAAACGGTAAATCCTTGCCCAACTCCGGATTCATAAAAACCAAGGCTTCAGCACACCAGCAACCGTTTTTGGTCCCGCCGAAAGAAACAATATCCACGCCTCGTTTCCAGGTCATTTCCGCTGGGGTGAGTTCCAACGCAACCAATGCGTTCGCAAAACGCGCGCCATCCATGTGCAAAGGCAAACCGTAAGTTTTTGCAATTTCCGCAATGGCGGCAATTTCATCAGGTTTATAAAGCGTGCCGATTTCGGTAGCCTGAGTTATGGAAATTGCCATAGGCTGCCCTACGTGTACAAAATTAGGCGGAAAACGCCCAATCTCGGCTATGAGGTGGTTTGGATCAATTTTACCGTCTTCCCCATCAACGGGAGCCAGACGAGCCCCATGAGTAAAAAACTCCGGCGCACCGCATTCATCTTCCAGCATGTGTGCTTCGCGGTGACAAAAAGAAACTCCGCCTGGGCGGTTGACAGCAGCCAGCGCCAGCGAATTAGCCGCTGTGCCAGTACTTACAAAGTAAACCGCAACTTCGCGCTCGAATAGCTCATTAAACCGTTGCTCGATCTTGCGATCGAGTGCACTTGTGCCATAAGGGGCTGAAAATCCTGTTGAGGCTTCCAATATCCGTTGCGAAATAGCCGGGTGCGCGCCGGCCCAATTATCGGATGCAAAATTCATAGTAGGTGTTATTGTGATCATGTTTGCTTATTCGTATTTCTGCTTTAGAAATGTGGCTGTTTTTTAAACGGTCGCGGATACGCCAACTATCTAAATTCCGGTTTGCTCAGACAGCAAGAGCGGCATCGACCTCGATGCCCAAATACTTTTCCGTACTTTCAAATTTCGTATGCGCGAGCAATAAAAGTACTGCAAATTTTTGGTCCTATGATAGATAAGCGTGGCCTTTGTCTATTGCATAGCATGAGTTTCTAACCGCAAAACTGAGACCAATCAATATCAACCAACGTTCCACGATTCGGGCATATTGCCGGGCAAATCTATGAGGCGATTCGGAGCAAGCCAATCCCGGGCCTGCTCAGTTATCTTGAGCTGGACAGCCAGCATGTTTCCTGTTGTATCATGATGGCAATATATAATTCTCTTACCCTGATAAATCGCTGATTTTATCAATTATCACTTCCTGATAAGTTTTCCTTATCATATCTGTCTTTTAAATTTAAGGAGTTGACCATGGAAACGGTATTTCGCTTGAAGCCCGAAACCGAATTCCACACCGACGAAAAATGTTTCATTATCGAGATGCTCAACACGTCAGGCGATGAAACCTGCTCAATTGCCCGCGCCCGCGTCGAGCCCGGCGTTACGACCTGCTTACATGCCGTTCGCGGTACGGTAGAGCGCTATGTCATTCTTGAAGGCGAAGGCGAAGTGGAAATCGATGGCGCTCCGTTTGTAAAAGTTCGTCCTCTTGATGTGATGCATATTCCTGCAGGAATTTCTCAACGCATCAGGAACACAGGGCAAACCGATCTCGTCTTTCTCGCAATTTGTACGCCGCGATTCAAGCAGGACGCTTATGTGGATCTGGAAAACGCCACTGTTGCCTAACCGAGAAAATCCAGTCAAAAACAGCCATTGACTCCTGTGGGATGTGACCTGATATCAGAAATGGCCTCCAAAATCTGGACAGTAGCTTAAGTGATAAAACTGCCCTATTGTGATATCAAAACCTGAGTAAAAAACAATAAACAAGGCAAATGGGCTTAGTTGCGCACTATTGCGTATTCTGATTAATTTGAACACCGATTCTGGTCAATTTGAACAGTCAAAATCCTAACGCATCCATGGCAGTGAATTTTTATCCCAAGTGTTCAACTTGGGTCAAGGAATTCAACTTTTTGCGCATCGATTCACCTTTCAGATTGATCCGGTGAGCGTTGTGCATGAGCCGGTCTAAAATAGCATCGGCCAGCGTGTTGTCGCCGATCGACTGATACCATTGGTCGGTGGGTAACTGACTGAGGATAGCGGTGGCGGACCGGTCATGCCGGTCATCCATGATTTCCATCAGGTCATTGCGGGTGGCGGCTTTTAACGGCTCCAGCCCCCAGTCGTCGATGATCAGCAAATCGAAGCTGGCCAGGTTCTTCAGCAGCTTGCCATAACTGCCGTCGGCCTTGGCCTGGGTTAGCGCCAGGATGAGGCGGGAAAGCCGGACATAGCGCACGCTGTACTCTTTCAGGCAGGCCTGGTGTCCCAGCGCACAGGCGAGGTAGGTCTTGCCGCTGCCGCAGGGGCCGGTCAGCAACAGGTTCTGCGCTTTGCGGATCCAGTCGCACTGCAGTAGCGCCGCCATCTGGCTTGGCTGCAGACCTCGGGGATGCTGGTAATCGATGTCTTGGGCGTGGGCTTTGAGTTTAAACTGGGCCGTGCGGATCAATCGCTCCTGTTTGCGCTGTTGGCGCTCCTGGGTTTCCTGGCCGACCAGCAGCTGCAAGCGCTCGGCAAAAGATAGGCCTTCATAGGCGCCCGGTTGCTCCTGCTGGGTTTGCAGGGCCGAGGCCATGCCGGTCAGTTTCAGTTGCCGTAGTTGGCTGAGGGTTTGTGCAATCATCTTGGCGTTATCCTGTTTTATTAAGGGGTAATCATGCGGTGAGGCTTCAGTGAAAGCTTTTTGGTCCGCGAATATTTTCATGATCCTGAGGTAATAAAGACGGCTGGACGAGCAGCGTTTCCGGCAGTTGATCACGGTTGCTGTGCAGAATGGCTTTGATGTTTTTCAAGCGGTACAAGCCCGCCTGGTTGGCGAGGGCGCAGGCCCGGTTCAGGCGTTCAGGTGGGTAGCTGCGCTGCAGATTAAGCAAGCCCAGACAGACGCGATAGGCCTGCTCCGGATGCTGTTGACGGTTTAACTGAGTTTTCACCCAGCGCAACACCTCAGGCCCCAGGGTCTGCGCCCAGTTCATCAGCCGCCCCGGCGTCCATTGCTGATGCTGGGCGTGTTTTTCCGGTCTATGCGTTGGTTCTGTTGTGGTGCCGGGATGAAACTGGCGGACATGGGTGGCGAGGCAACGGTTGTGAAAATAAACCTCGATCAAGCGCTCGCCGGCATGAATCTCCACCGGCTCGCCGACGCAGTGATGCGGGACCGAATACCAATGCTGCTCGTACGGGACGTGGTAGTCGAGAGGGACTCGGACCGTCTTGATCGCGATATAGCGATAGGCGTGTTTCGGCAGCGGTGCCAGCGCTGGCCGATCCAGTTGCTCGAACCACTGCCGGCGATTGCCCGGCCACTGCTTGAACGGCTTATCGTTCAGTTCGATCAACAAAGCTTGAATGCACTGATTCAGCTCGGCCAGTGAGAAAAACGTCTGATGGCGCAGCCTGGCCAGGATCCAGCGCTCGACCAATTGCACGCCGACTTCGGCCTTAGCCTTGTCTTTGGGCTTGTAAGGCCGGGCCGGCAGCACCGCCACTTCGTAATGGGCGGCCAGTTGCTGATAGGCCGGATTGAGCTCCGGCTCATAACGGCAAGCCTTGCTGACCCCGCTTCTCAGATTATCGGGTACCAGCAGCGCCGGACAGCCGTCAAAAAACTCGAAGGCCCGCACATGGCTGCCCAGCCAGTCCGGCAGGCTCTGGCTCCAGGTGGCTTCGGCATAGGTGTAACTGGAAGCGCCCAGCACCGCGACAAAGATGCTGGCCGGACGGATTTCGCCGCCAGTGCAGATGATGGGGACGGTCGGACCGGCATAGTCGATGAACAGCTTGTCGCCGGCCCGATGCGTTTGCCGCATGGAGCGCTTTTGCGCCTTCAACCAGTCGGCATAGCGGGCGCAGAACTGCGAGTAACTGTAACAGCGGTTCGGATACTGGCGGGTGTATTCTTCCCACAGCAACTGCTTGGTCACACCTTTTTTCCTCAGTTCCTGATGAATCTCCGACCACACTGGCTGCTGAAATTTGGCCGCAGGCCGGGCATCGGAGCTGGGGTACAGCGTCAACGCCAGGGCCTGGTCATCCAGTTCATCCGGCAGCGGCCAGCAGAGCTGATGCTGTTCGGCCAGCTTGAGGATAGTCTGGATACTGCCGACACTGATCTTGGTGCCGGCGCTGATTTGCCGGATGCTCAATCCGGCACTGAGACGCAGTCGTAAAACTTCTCTGATTTTTCGCATTGCAATTCGTTGGGCTGACATATCCTTTCCAAAAATCGGAACAGGATACTAAGGTTTAACAAAACAATGCGTTAGGAAGGATTCTGGCCATCTGAACAGCGATTCCGGCAGCTTGAACACCGATTCTGGAAATACCCCAAAAAGTGTTCAGCTTGAAACCAGAATCGATGTTCAACTTCGATCAGAATCAGTGTTCAGATTGAATCAGAATAGGTGTTCAGGTTGGGCCAGAATATGCAACTATCCGAAAAATGACCAGCCTGCCAGGTGAGGACGAGTGATATATTTGTTATATTCCAATGGCCAAAGGCTTTCTTTCTATCCGGTCGAGGTAATGGATTGGAATAAAGGCATTGAGCTGGCGCCTGTCGAACGCACTGGACACCCGCTTTTGCGTAGAGGGCTTGGAAGAAACGGTTATTCGTACCGAGCCAATGCCCTGGATTTTTTCAAATAACGAGATTCATGCACGTTAAGTGATGGGGTAATTACCGTACAATTACTAATGAAAAAAACCTTTGTAATATAAACGGAAAACCTAATTACCCTGATCAAACCGCGAAGGCGGGCATCATTCCATGGAATAAATTGGTTGACCGGATAACAACGTCGTCAAAATTAATAAGGAAGCCAACATGTCCAACACTCTCGCGTATCCGATGAAGCAGTTTCAACTCCCTAACGGCATGCGTTTCTGGAACGCTCCGGAATCAGGCAAGGAAACCAAATTCATTTACAGGGAGATTTTTGAAGAGCGCTGCTACGAGAAGCACGGCGTGACTATCGCTGATGGCGACGTCGTGTTCGACGTAGGAGCCAATATCGGCATGTTTGCCCGCTCGTTGATGGACCGTTTCCACGATCTGCAGCTCTACTGTTTCGAGCCTGTGCCGAATACGCGGTCCTGCCTCGAACGGAATATCGCCGAATGTCCCGATAGATCGAGGCACTTGGTTACGGTCCTGGATGTTGCCGTTGGCGCGAAGGAATATCAGACGACGATCGACTTCTTCCCCTCCGCACCGGGCAACTCCACGTTATATCCTGAAGAGAAAAAGCAAGAATTCAACGATATCGCTGATGAGCTCCGCATCGCTGATCTCTGGAAAGCCAAAAAAGGCGCTGCCCTACTTGCGCTTCTGCTTTATCCGTTCCGGCGATGGCTGTTCCGCCGAATATCCGAGAAGTTTTTGGGAAAGGCAAAGCCGATATCGTGTCAGGTGCGGACGATCAGCAATGTGATCCGTGAGCGGGGCGTGCAGCGCATCGACCTGCTGAAGGTGGATGTCGAAGGTGCCGAAATGGATGCGCTTGCCGGGATCGAGGACGAGCACTGGCCATTGATCCGTCAGCTTGCTGTGGAGGTGGCGCCGGCAAACAAGCATCAAATAGCCATGCTCTCGAATCGCTTACAATCACTCGCTTTCTCTCGAATCGTTATGGAGAACATGCTCGGAGGCAACGACGATCTCAGCTTGCCGGGCCCTTGTACGGTTTATGCCGTGCGAGAAGCGTGAGTGTTCACCTGAATCGAACGGGCAAAGGTCGTTCAGAATCTTAAAGACCGAAGTGATCTTGCCCTGATCTAGCGGACCCTCGGTTAAGAGAGTGATCTCTAAGCTCGAGGTCAACAATGAAAAACAAAAAAGGGCATTGTTAAGGTAGTATGGTATGGGTTAAGCTAATCCATTTTTACCGAGTCAGTGATCACGGTTAGATGCCCCAAATGTAGCGCAGAAGGCTGTACTAAAGATGGGATGGCGAAAGGCCGGCAGCGTTACCGCTGTAAGGCTTGTGATTATAGACATACAGTCAGTTACCGAGGCATCAATCCAGCCATTAAGCGGCAAGCGCTCCAGCTTTACCTTGAAGGTTTGGGTTTTCGCTCCATTGGTCGCATTCTGAACTGCAGCCATGTGGCAGTCTATAACTGGAGCAAGGCCTATGGCGAATCCATTGAATCCATTCGCTCTACCGCCGGCGTTGAGGTCGTCGAACTCGATGAGGCGCCTACTGATATCGGTTCCAAAAAAACTATTGCTGGATCTGGACGGCCATTGAAGACCAGCCAATAACCCAGGTCATAAGTGACTATTTGCGCTCTTATGAACAATTAGTCCCGAAAGAACTTCATACGCAATCAAAAACTGAAACCTATACCGTGGAAGGCTATAACAGCTTATTCAGGCATTTTCTTGCTCGGTTGCACCGAAAGTCTAAAGGCTATAGCAAAAGCAAGATCATGTTGAAATATTCCGTCATGCTTCTGATGCTTAAATGGAACGGTGAATTAGATACTATACTTATTTAACAATGCCCATTTATTAAATCTGCACGCTCCACAGTTAATCAGGTTGCTGAATTCAACGATTGTGGAATAAATTCCTCATTCGACAAAGCACGAATAACACCGCGGGCTAAGTAGCTATTACTAAAACCAATCGTATATTGTCGCGCCCCTTGTTTTATGGGCAGCAACATTTTTTCATCTATCAGTTTCTTTATTTGATACGTCCTTTGGTTGTTTGTCATGCCTGGCATAGCATCTACAAAGTCCGAAGACTTAGCCACGCCTTTATTCGCGGCGATGAACAAAATTTTTTCTTCTGTATCCGTTATTAACTCTCTTTCCTTAGCATAAAGCAGCGCTGGAGCGAGAATTTTATTCTTCAAATAATTAAAATCCGTCAGTCGGTCGACTTTGCGTAATTCATCAAGAATCCCTTGCAATACATAAATACACCATTCCTCCAAGCCTTCGAGAGTCCCGCTATCGGCTCGTGCTAGCTTGGCATAATAACGGTCTCTATCATTGCAAAACACTGCTGTAGGGTTTAGCACCCTACCTCCGGCATTAACTTTGAAGCCATACTTAATCAACAAAGCGTAGCTTAGTAATCTTACCACCCGGCCGTTACCGTTACCAAAAGGATGTACCCAGCCGAAACGATGATGTGCTAATGCTACCTTAATAAGGTCATATTTAGGCTGATCATTTTTATTGATAAAGTCTACTAACTCACGCATATAGTCTGATACTCGAGTAGGATCTGGAGGTAAATGATCAGCTTGAGCAATTTGTACCTGTTTTAATCGGTAAGCGCCCGGGGTATCGTCTCCTTCTCTCACCAGATTTCGTACTGCCATGGCATGCAATTCCCTGATAAAGAACTCTGTTACCCCATCGCCAGAGCTCATAAAATCTTCTATATAAGTCATTGCTTCTTCAATGTTCTGCATCTCGCGAAGTTGGTCAGATACTTGTTGTGCACCCTCTATTTTGCTCTCTACATAATCTGCCAAAGTAGTGTGATTACCTTCGATTCGAGCTGAACCCAAGCTTTCAAGCATATGAAAAATATGCTTGAGCTGGAAAAATAAAGCTGGTGGAGTCGATCCACTAAGTTGTAATCGGCGTAAATGCTCTAACTCCATTAAAACATCCATCAATGGAGAATCAAATGCAGGATTAAGCAGAGTTAAATCATAATGGTTAAATGTAGGCATAATTTTAAATTTCTTGAACCTTAAGTTCTAATATCTTTAAATTATCGCCAAAATTTAAATAAAAACAATAAAATAAAAATTGTCCCTGTAAATTTATCTTGAATTGTTAAAGAGGCTATCTTGAATTATTAAAGAAACTATCTTGAATTGGTACCGTTATCTTTATAGATAGTTGCTATTCTCGGCTATCATCCCTTTCTCGTAGTTAGCGCAGACAATCTTCAATTCAGGCTTTCCTCATGCTGTCGCGCCGCAACCTCCACAGATAAATTTGGTCTTGTTCTTGGCCTTGCTCTTGCCGGCGTTGGCTTCGCCCCACAATTCGACGTAGGGCACAACGAAGGGTTCTGCCGCAAAGTTTAGCTCAAGGCGAAGAATGCCTGCCCTGGAGGCAGAACTATTCTGCTAACGCCATAAGCTACTGATAGGATCCAGCGGCACGTAAGTCCCGCCCACCTTGAGCACGGCGAGCAGGCTGATCACCAGCTCGAAGCTGCGCTCAAGCCTGATCGCCCTGTCGTCGGGCTTCACGCCTAGACTGCGCAGGTAGTGCGCCAGGCGGTTGGCTCGGACGTTCAGTTCGGCGTAGACCAGCCCCTGATCCTCGAACACCAGCGCCAGCGCATCGGGCGTATTGCCCACTTGCACCTCGAACAGTTCGTGGATGCAGCAATCCTGGGGATAGTAGGCCTGGGTGGCGTTCCAGTTGTACAGTACGCGTTACCGCTCAGCGTCAGGCAATACGCCGATCTGGTGCATGGCAGTGTCCGAGGCGGTGAACAGGTTTTCCAGCGCTGTGTGCATCAAGGCGCACAGCCGTTCCGGCGCCACCCCGTCGACAGGGTTTGCACCGTCAGCGAAAACCCTGTCGCCCAGATCATCAACGGTTAACACTGTCGGTTAGTTGCTGCGCTCTTCGCCCGATAAGCCGCATCCAGTGCAGACAATTAAACATTGTTTATAGCGCGAATAGTGGGTGCCGAAAGCCGCCTATCACTTGCAAAAGTGCCCCCCATAAGCGACCCCACAAATGACGTTTAAAGCTTTTTGAATCTTTAACTATTTGTAAGTTATTAATTCAATTGGTCGGGGCGAGAGGATTTGAACCTCCGACCCCTTGCACCCCATTTAGGTGATTAACTGTCCGAAACCGTCCAATCGCATCCAAATAATTTCTATTATCAAATAAATATCAGTAACTTATAGATTTGTATCGACTAAAGATGTACAATAAGATCCGATAAAATCTATTAATCTGTTATCACGAATGTTATCACGAAAACTCCAGTGTGTTCGGAACCCGTATGGCGATCAACAAAATTTCAGCAGCAAAATTCAAGAATCTTCAACCTGCCGATAAGGATCAACTGATCTCAGATGGAGACAGCTTATTTATTAGCGTCCGATCAATAAAAAACGGCGGAGCCAAATCCTTTCGCATGGCCTACCGAATCAATGGCAAGCAGCGTTGGATTACCCTAAAAGCCGACTCCCTAGCAGCCGCAAGATTGGAACGGGACACCTATAAAAATTGGCTTTTGCAAGGTAAAGAACCCGATATAGAACGAAATCTTGAAATCGAGCGACAACGTGCGAGACAACTGGCTGAACAAGAAGCGCTAGCTAAGCTCAATACCCGATTAACCGTCAACGATTTATTTATTCGCTGGCATGACATTGCGCTGGCAAACTATAAAGAGCGAAATGAGATCGTCAGGATGTTCAATAAAGATGTCCTACCCATTCTGGGCGGGCTCTTTGTTGAAGACGTTCGGAAAAGTCATATTACCGCCGTTACGGATGCATTGCTACTCCGAGGGGTAAATCGCATGGCTAAACGTATTCTGGGACTCATGCGCCAGATGTTCAGGTTTGCAGTAGATAGAGACATTTTGGAAACTGATCCTACAGCAAAAATTCAAAAATCGAAAATTGGAGGGAAAGATGTTGAGCGAGATCGAGTGTTAAGTGAAGACGAAATCAGAGCATTAGCCGAAAAGATGCCAGATGCCGGCTTCATGAAATCAACGGAATGTGCTATTTGGATTGCCTTAAGCACTTTATGTCGAGTTGGAGAATTGTCAAAAGCTCGCTATAACGATATAAATTTCGAACAACGAATTTGGAATATTCCTGAATACAACAGCAAAAACGGCAAGGCGCACTTTATCTATCTATCAGATTTCGCGTTAGCTCAATTCAAACTATTACGGTCTCTGAGGACACAAGATGTTTGGCTATTTCCAAACCATGACGGAATCAGCCATGTGAGCGAAAAATCCATTAGCAAACAATTGGGAAGCCGTCAAAGTGTAACCATTTTAACAAATCGATCAAAAAATAACCAAGCATTGGTCATGCCCGGTGGCAAATGGACTATGCACGATTTGAGACGAACCGGTGCGACGCTTATGAGCGCAATGGGCATAAGCCCGGATGTTATCGAGAAGTGTTTAAACCATACGGAAGAAAACAGAATGAAGAGAATTTATCAACGCTATGATATGAAAGCTGAGCAAAGGAATGCTTGGCAATTATTAGGTGATAAACTTAACGAATTAACACTACAAAAACAAACGATTGAAGATGATTCATTATCATCCTTTTTTTCAAAGATTGATATGTCAACACTAATCAGGGCACATCGTTAATCGGCTCGATACCGCAATTTGTAATAAGTTGGTGACAGATAACCCTTGGGAATAGAACCGCACTCGGCTGTAAACACTTCGAACTCTTCAAAGGCAATTTATTTAGCCTATTCTCGAGTTCGAGAGGTCTGCAAGTGAATCAATTCGATTTTCAAGAGATGAAAGAAGCTTTCTGCCATCAAATTATCCTGGCCATTGCCTTTACGGCTCATGCCCTGACGGATGCCATGCTATTTTAAACGCGTCCGGGAGCTTTCAGGAACCTGCGGGCTGCCGCGGCTGGTATGTCGCGATGAGCCTTTATCCAGCTTACGTTTCCAAAGAGCCATCAGTAAGGCACCGTTGACTAGCTGGGCATGCATATTATCGACCCTCGACCACACGCCCACTTGCCGAGTGTATAAATCAATGACCACCGCCAGTTATCGTTCAGACGGCTAAAGAACTTCGGGGCCGCGTTAGCGACCCCCGTATTGCCACTTTGCGCGGCTCATAAACTAAAGCCCCTGGCTTTGCCGAAGGGTATTTACGATTGCGATTAGAAAAACGGGATATGGCTTCGTTCGACTAGCTCTTCAAATTTATAGTAGCTAGGCAAGAAACAAATAATAGGTCTTAAACCTTTTGCAAATATAATTTGAAGATTTTTTGGCAACTGCATAACTTGTCCAGCTGTCAATAGCGGGATGGAATGCATTGCTGATGAAATTGTTTCCGAATTTGTTTGGCTGCAAATATTACCCCAGTTCCAATTTTGCGGACCTTGTGATCTGGAATTCGAAGTGTTGTAAGAAACTACGTACACCTCACCAAGATGTTTACTGACAAACTCTGCCGTATCCAGATCGTTTACCCCAAAAAAACATTTAAACTCGGAGTTTGCGAGAATGGTTTGAGCCGCATCGCCATAAACCGAAAAAAGTTGGCCTATGTTTTGACAAAAAGTAAGGAATCGAACCCCATATCCAGCTGCATAGGCGTAGTAGTCTTCGATGATGTCCATACGACCCAACTGTGGGAATTCATCCAACAAAAAAAGCACGGGTGGAACATCTTCGCAGTTTGCGCTCTTATACGACTCACGTAACTGATATAAGGCCATCCCTACCATAACGCGAAGCAGCGCTCGCCCCATGGCAAGTTTTTCTGGGGGAATGACCAAATAAAAACTGACATTTCCTTCCCTTAAAGCCGCGAAGTCAAATCTATTCGCCCCCGACTCGGAATCTTCTAAAACCTCTAACGGAAGATAGGTCGCGTTTTGAATTGCTGTCATTGACCAAATCCGAGTATGGTACTCAACTGTAACCCTGACCGAATCAAAATATTTAGGGTTGTCTTCCGCACTACCTATAAGTCCGTCTGCAAAAAGCTTTACCAACCGCCTATTTGACGCACTCATTTCTGCCAAAAGCCTCTCCATATCCATTCCCCCTAAAGAGAATAAACGCCGGACCTCCCCCATACTCCGTTCATGAACTTCATATTTTTCGCCATCCGGATTTAAGTTAGCGGTGTGAACGTGGTAAATAAATGCAATAAGCGCATTTTCGGCAGAAGCATCCCAAATTGGTTCGCGTGCATTGCTATTTGGCACGATCAATAACCTGACCAACTCTAGTATGAAATTTTCTTCAGCAATTAAGTCTTGTAACGAAGGATCGACCAATGCTCCTTTTGGAATAAATGTAAAGAGATTAATTTTATATGTATCGACATCGAAGGGCGCAAAACGAATGACTTTTTGCTTAAGGTTTTTTGCCCGGTAACCGGCTGAACGATCATAAATTTCCCCTTTAATATCAAGAATAAAAAGTGATCCAGGATAATCCAAGGCGTTATACATGACATGCGAGCTGCTTTTCCCTGACCGGGTAGACGCACTAACGAAAATATGACCATTACCATCCAGTAAAGAACCTTGAGCATCACCATAACTCAAAGGGGTTCTTGCGTGGATGTTTTTCGGTTCATAGGGATTAAATTGCAAGATACCGATAACTGGACATGCTTTTCTTTTTTGCCCCGAGTCAAGAAGCCCGCTCCGTTGCAATTCATTTCCCGTCAAAAAATATCCATTTTTTAAAATATCAGAATTTATAGACGTACTATCGAACAGCGTATTTGCGCATAGTTCACTACCTAATGAATTACGATAAAAATAATCGCTATTCAGTTTAGCCAAATCGTACTTTTTCCGTTCATGACACAGTTCAACGTAATGAAGCTCGACATTCATTTTTTCTTTACCTTCAAAAATTTTAAGTTAATAAATATGAGCTTCGACTGCACTGAAAACATGTAATAAACAAGGGAAAATTCAAAAAATAATTAAAAATCCACTTCAGATAAAAAATAGTGAAGCTCTTAACAGAGTTACTACTAAAAAAGGTTTATCCCTCTTATCAATCACTATAAGAGGGATTTACTGTTATTATCTTTTATCCGCCTGCTTCTTTTGCCATTCGATGATTTCATGCAAAATCCAAACAACAGAAGAACGCTTGAGATCAGGAAATAATTTAATCGGCTTTGGAAAAGTAGAATCGAAATACCTTGAATTTGGATTTAATCTTGCGTAAAGCGTACTTCGAGATATTCCCAGCCTTTTAAGGACCTTGGGTAATCTTAAAAATTGAATTTCAGCATCCATTGGCGCTCCAAAAAGCCGCCTGTGGGCTAATTCAATATCATTAGACGTAGTTAGACCGCAGGCATGTTGAGATAAAGGTTCAAAAATAGCGCCTATTATTGGCGAATTATAAAATCCACTAAAGAGTGGTTTGAGTGATCTACTCGGCATCCTACCGAGATTCAGCCCTATCTCAACTGCCGCAAGGAAGGATGGCTAAAGCCATTTTGCGACGGTAAACAACTGGCCGAGCATCTTGCTCAAAGCCATTGCTTTTGTATAAATTAACCCATTCCAATTGCTGAAGCGGGAGCACTGGTAGAAAAACTGTACCAGCTGTATCAATTAACAAATATTAGTATTTAATAAAATCAAGAAATACTTGACCCCTTAATTACAGGAACAAATCTAACCACAATACATCCGCTCTGTCAATAAAAACTCTATATGAACAAACTGAGCAATTTTGCTCTTTGCCTCTACTATCAATTTACATTTTGTCCTGTTATTAAACTTTTTCGATCACATATATTTCCTTTCCCTGATGGCCGCCTCATAAGGTTCCAGCAGAGCCCGTCTGTAACCACCAATTGACTTGCCTTGAATACCGCTCGTGTTTTTCCAGAGTTGATGCACTCTAGAGACAAAGGAGGGGCTGACTTGATAGAGCGCGCTGACTTCGCGCGTCGTTTGCCGCTGTCAACAGCCTTTGCGACACGTAGGCGCAAGTCTTCTGAATTAGGTTTGGGCATCTTCAGTCATTTTCACTCAATGAAGCCCCATTTTAGCAATACAGCTTGATCCTAAGTAACAGATAAATGCTCTAATTCCACGTCTGATCGTTTCGCAATCGTATGTGGATATTTTTTGTCTCCTTCTCTGTACTCACCGCTTCCCTTCATCGATCCCATGCCTGATGATGTTGGTGACTTACGCGTATTTTTCAATTCAGGAGTTCGTTTTATGACTATGTAATGTCCTATTTGCTTTTCCCATCAAGTCGTCAGTTTGGATCGTGGTACAAAAATGGATAGGGTGATCGGTATGATCGATGGTGCGGCTAGCGATGTGCCGGGCACAGCATCAGGAACAGCGACCGATGCTCGAATTATGCCGTTCGAAGGATGGTGGCAGGGAGACCTCACTGATAGCGGGCCTCAAGGCGTGGGAAGAGGAAAATCTTCGGCTCAGAAAGGGTGGCAGAAGATCAACCAAAAGCCAAGATCATCAAGGAAGCCTGAGAAAATAGGCGTAACGCCATCTCGCTTCGGCGAGATGGCGCAGAGAATGATTCAGGCAAAGCGACACAATCTTCGCGTCGTGCGTGCGACATGGAGCATTATCCAGACAGGCTACCGCTATGCGCGCCAACGCTTCGTTGAGAGCAGAGATTGCCGATGGATTGATGAATCTGGCCAACCATCAGAAGCACTGGGGGATGAGCAATTGTTACTGGTATTTATGGAACGTCAAAGGCTCTCGCTGGAGTTATAAACAGGTTTACCGCATCTACCGAGAAATGGAGCTCAACTTACTAAGGATCAAGCCTAAATCGACTATTTAATTCTAACGCTCTTTAATAAAAACTTGTGTCGGAAAATCTTTATGATTCCTTATTTTCAATTCACTGACAATCGACATCATATCTTCTGCTTGCTCCAATGCTGAGGCGAGGTTATCGAAATATGGCGGTTTAACATCACATCCCCAATAGCCTACGCCTTGATCAAAACGAAGTGTGGTAACCTTTCCTGATCGCCAGTTCAATTGCATGATTCGTCCGTGCTGTGTATCAATTGATATTTCTGCAGCACAGGTCTCATCCATTGCCGCAAAATAAGCCTCCATAACTGCTAATCGCAGACTGTCATCCAGCCAATCGGCAAAGAGTCCGTGTTTTTGATAAGAATCTCTTGTCGATTTGGGTGCTGAATCGATATGAAGTTTCGGGTTGTTCCAACTGGTTTGCAAAATTTGCTTTAATCCATCGATCAACTCCGCAATTAAAATCACCGTCCATGGGGAGCATAAATAACGGTCTGAATAATAAATACTCAGCAATTCATCGTTATTTTGAAGGTGCTGTTGTAAGGGGATGTGGCGCTCTGTCATTAGTCGCCAGAATTTTTGCGCAAATTCAGTCAATTTTCCATTGCATTCCGCCAAAACTTCAATTTCCACATCACTTGGACCCATTTTTGGTTTTAGCTGGGAGAGTTCCAGATAGCGTCCGATCGGAATCTCTGGATAGTCATTTGCATAGAGCAAGATATTTTCCGCATCATCAAGCCAGTTCACAGTTGGAATTGCCGATTGAAGGCGAGTACAGGCAAACGTTTTATATCTATCCGAAGCAAACGTCTGAGCAATCACGGAAGCGGCATGATTAGGCACGCGTTTATCGGTCACGGCGGTTTTTATACCCAACCGGTACAGCACCCATAATTCTTCCTTCACTACGTCTGATAGTTTTCGTTCTTGAGTTTCGTTTATCAGTAATACCACTTGGGCGTACTGGCTTTGCCAGCGAGAGAGAGGTTCTCGCAAAGCACTAAGAATTTCCCACGATGAAGGCTCGCCATGCAAAAAAAGATGCAGCTTTGTCGCTCCTTGGGCTGCAGCCTGGCGGATTTCGGTGAACAGCGTTTCCGATGTATAGCGGGAGCTTTCCCCTAACAACATTAAATCGTCCGGCAAAGCCAAAGCTCGAATAAAATCCTCCGTTAAAAAAGCCAATGCCAGTTGACGATCCATATGATCAATGTGAAAACGTGTATCGAAACCCAACAGGCAGTTTTGACAAACGCTTTGGCAAGTACAATGAAGGTAATGTCTAGCTCTGTTAAATAACGCTGCAAAATCGTGGTGCGCGGACGAGGCAAAACCGGCGCCTCCACTGCATTTGTCATACAGCACGATAGTAGCTACTGGATAAGTGTACTCGGCAAGTTTGGTCGGTTTGACGGTGTAACCCAACTCTTCGGCATTGATGCCTAATATATCTGCGAGCGCTTGTCTGAAAGCAACTGCCAATGTCCAGGCAATTTTATTGTCATCCACAGAGGCATTATTGAGAAACTGTTGTTCGCTCCGGTGCTTTAAATAAAGTTCTAATACATCAGTATGATAAACATATCCCAAATACAGATTCGGTTTGATAGCAAATTCGCTGTCATTGCCACTGCATTGAGCATGTTCTTGACCTTCTGCTTTGCCTCTTAAGCGGTTATGAGGTTTTGCTTTTGTAAAAACTTCCGGTAATTCGTTTTCCGCAGTCATTGAATCAGCACGCCCGCAATGCCAACATAATGCATATCCGTGTCCATGTTCACCGGCGCTATGATAAAAAATGTCCCCTTGATTGCCGGAGCGGAATAATCCCAATTCCGGATTGGGCAAAGTCCGGATACAGTCTTTCGCTGTCACCCAAGGTTCTTTGAACGGAACAAAGTGTTGCCGGGAAATATTCGTACTCGGCGATTCATAAAAATCCACAGCAAATCCCGCAGGTTCAATAAATTCATGCTTATGCTCAGGGTTCAACGACCAGCCGCATTCGTGACAAACCGTACTGGAATGGCTGCTCAAGGCATGGTCAATCGCGCCGCAGTGGTCACATCGCCATGCTGTCATCAGCTTTTGGGTTTCATTATTCTTGCTTTCAGGTTGATGCCAGCTTAACGCCAAGCCTGCCGAACGATACACCAAACCATTCAAAACAATATCGTTTCCCGGAGCGTATTCACGGATCGCGATCGATAAGTCGCGGGTCGGTTTATCGCGGACACGGCGTAGATTGTCTTCTCGATCTTTTTTCGGTTCTGGACTATTGGGTTTATAGTCATGAATACTGTAAGGATCAAAATAAGCAAGGCCAGTTGGAAATCCGTAACCGGGCAGAAAGCCGCGTGTGGCTAGTTCGGAGAGCAAATACTCCCCTTTCAGTCGCTGCAAATCCCTTGTCACCCGCTTTCTATAAGGGTCATTTTCAGAAACGCTCGCACTCAAGGCATTTAATTCAGTCTGCAACGGCTCATATTCCGATAACCATTGGTCTCGGATGGAGTTGATCGTGAGACCCGATTGTTGCATAAGGTTGGCGAGTTTAGTTCCTGCCAAAACTGTGCCGTTGATAACGTTCAACAAGCCTTGTTCTAAATTCCCCGGCATTTTTAATTCACATTCAGCAAGCCACGAACAGAATCGCTCCACTTGCGAGTAGCTGTCATCGCCTTGACAAAAAAACCAACCGCATTCGAGCTTGGTATTTTGCTGCTGACTCACTGCAATGATTTGCTTCAGGAAATAGCTTAAAATCAACGAATTGACATGTCGTTGAACGATTTTACTGCTGTTGAGCGTGATGTAAGGTGATTTGATCTGTGTAGTAAAAGGCCATAATGGGCTATAGAAAACTTGGCGTTCGTGCGGATTATCCTTGCATAAGGTAAACGCCAACGCACGATTTTCCTGACGACGACCGGCCCGGCCAGCACGTTGTAAGTAATTGGCTGAATGCGGCGGCACATTGTTCATTGCTACCGCTGAAATGCCGCCAATATCGACGCCCATTTCCATCGTCGTCGAACAGCTCAATACGTTCAGTTTTTGTTCTTTGAACAGTGTTTCAAAATATTGCAAGCGGCTAGCGGGTTGCTGCGCCGAATGCTCGGCAGCGCGAAAAAATACGCCCCCTTCGAGAATTCTGTCGCTTAAATCCGTCCATAGGTTTTGTTGCCTTAATCGGGAGATTTCAGCATTTCCGGAAATCCATCCCCTGACACAAGCCAGCTTTTCTTGCACCGAATTGAAATCATGCTTGGCGGGCAGAATAGGAATGCTCACTTTTTCACATATCGCCGTCTCTGGTATTGGCTTATATGGCAAATAAGGCGTTATGCCTTTAAATGTCCTATCCAACAAGCGATGAGTCACTGGGCAAATCCAGGCGGTTTGATTGGCTGAGAATGCCATTTGCTCGGGCTTCATTTGATAGCCTAAAGAACCCGTAACTGGCGTTAATATCTCACTTTCTTGTGTGAGTGCTTTCCATGCAGCCCGCATGATTTGGTTAAGCATGTCTTCATGGGCTTTATGATCCGTGTCCAAGCTTAAGGCATAGGCCAAAATACGGATTAGCCGATTGTTGCGGCCTTTTCTGACCAGCGGCCATTTATTAATGCGTTTGCCAGTCATTTCTTGTGTGTCCGGCTTCAAAAGCTCCTTGGGATAAATCGTAACGCCTATCCAGTTAACCCACTCGTAGGGAACCGCGATAAAATTATCCCGCACATAGAAATCCAGGCAAATTTTTAAAAAGTCCTGCCAATCATTTGCGGATAAATTTGATTGTTGCCACTCGGATGGTATGCGCTTAATTTTGCTCAATGAGGGATAATTGACAGCAACCAAACCCAAAGTTTCTAAGGTATTTTGCCGTTTGGCGCGACGGTTAAACTCCCGTATCAATAACATTTCTGATAAGGTGCGCGAACCGCTACTACCTTGAAATGGCAGTGCCTTTAAGTCATCCCGGTAATAAATCAACATGAATTTAGAAATATCGAGATTGGCTTGCAAACCATTAATCATTTCCACCCAAGTAATCGGCTGTGTTTCTGCTGTTCGCTCGATTTGCTGCTGTTTTTCGGCAGCAAAATCTAGATAATCTTGTGCTTCTGGCAAACCCAATTGTTTGAATTTTTCAGCCTTTGCTAAAAATTCATCGCGCTTTCGCAGAAGCTCAAGTAGTTCCGCCTCATTTGAACTTGCATTGGCGATTTGTTTGGCGGACATTTCATAGATCAGACCACGTAACCGATTTCGCTCCGAATCTTGCTGAATTTTCACGGCTATTCGCGCCGTACCTTGCCGGCTATCGGTAAACGTAATCAATCGTCGCCCGCGCCCTGGGCTTTCTAATGGGTATCTACCGTCCTGGCAAAACTCCAGCAAAGTCGGTATGGTGTTGCTGACATAAAACGGCGTGCCTAACAGACAACGGCGAAAAACACCGCGCTGTCCCCGGTCAGGAACAAATCCGCAGTGCCCGCATTGTTCAGTCTCGCTGTTATTGACGAAATGCACGGTAACGACATTTTCTGTTTCCCCCAACAATCGATTGTTTCGCGACAAAGTAAACTCGTGAGTCAACTCCTGATGCGCTTTTGCGGCCAGAGTGATTGGTTCGCTGATTGTAACGGTCTCGCTCAGATCTTTATCCTCTTCATCGCTGTCGCTGTCAGTCTCAACATGCAGACTAAATTCATCGATAGATTCGCGAGCAATTTGGATCAACTGTCCGTTCTGAGTCTGTTGCGCCTGCAAGTGCGGGCTGTTGCAGTCATTGCAAAATACCAGTTCATATACCGGCGCACCGCAGTCGCAGAATTCGCGCTGCTGGCTGTAAACGTAGCCAAAAGTCCACGAATCGGCTAATGGCGTATCTTTTTTTCGGTTACAGCCGGGATCAACGCAACTCCACAGACCATTGATGACTTGATGTAACAAATGAGCGCGCAATGGCAAGAAAGGGCGTCCGGCTTTATTGTTTTCTTCCGGCAATGTGGTACCACTACATAAATCCAGCCAAGCCAGGGTTTGTTCAAGATCGGGAACATTGCCGAATAACGTGCTGCTCAGATGTGTTAGGGTTTTTGGTAATCCACCTCCTTGGGTCAGTTCTTCACGCAACTTGCGGCTGATGGGGTGATCTTTCAAAGCCCGATAACGCTGTTTCGATGCTTGTTGGCCTTTATCAATCTCAAGTAATGAGCCTATTGGTGTTTTTTGTTTGTAGTCACCCTTACGGCCTCCGATTTCCGGCACCTTGCGCTTGCCACCGATCACTGTCACCTTATCTGGAGTAATACCCGCCAAATTAGCTAGATAATGCCTTAATGACTCATCTCCCTTGTCACCAATCGTGGCGGATGTTGCGACAAAACGTACATCGTCGGCCTTAACGCCAAAACCGTGCATCACGCGCCTCAACAATAATGATAATTCCGCTGCTTGCGAGCCGATATAGGTATGCGCTTCGTCAAGCACAATCCAGCGCAATTGACCTTGGGATTTTTGAAGGATGGGCGCGTCGTTTTGTCTGACCAGCATGTATTCGAGCATGGTGGCGTTGGTCACCAGTAAAGGCGACGGTTCATTGCGCAATAATACCCTGGATAAAATTTCGTTGGGTGTTTGAGCTTGGTTAAAAGCTGACGTAGTTTCGGGCGTGTTGCCGTTGTATAGGCAAAAACGCAACGCGCTGCCGAACTCGTCTGTCCATGCACGTAATCGGTCACGTTGGCTATTGATCAATGCATTCAGTGGATAAATAAACAAAGCCCGAACACCAACCAAAGACTGCTGTTGCTGTTGATATTCCCGGACCAAATCGTTTAAAACTGGCACCATGAAACACTCGGTTTTACCTGAACCAGTGCCACTGGTGATTACGATAGACTGCGGATTGGTATCGGTAAGTTTCAGCCATGCTCGGTATTGGTGTTCATAAGGTTTCCATTCTTTGCGAAACGCATAATCTTTTAGTTCGGTGGGCGGCTTGTCCATCGCGTCAATCAAGGCGCGCTCCAGTAACGAACCGGCTAATCTGTCCATTGTGAAATTGCTTTCTTCCCAACCAAAAATGGCTTCAAAAACTGGGTCAGCCAGGAAATTGTTACTGTCTTTGCCGATCGGTTGATTGAATTGCTCCGATAAAAATTGCCGCAAAGCTGGATTGCTGATTCCTAAAATACTGAGGGTGGCTTCTGCGGCGCGTTGCGAGAGTTGGCTGATTAATGGTTGGAAGTAAGGCGTCATGATTTTGCTAAGAAATTAAATTTGTATTCTAGGATTGAGTATGAAACAGAGTTTTTTAAACAGTGTTTAAGAGCTCAGTTTTTTGTTGGCATTTCTGTGAAAAATAAACTAACGCCCATTCAAAAATTGAATTGAACCAATCTTCATCGAATGCCTTTAAACGATTTAACTTAAAAATAGGCGTGGCGTTACCTAGCCAATGTTTTGGAGTATTTCCTTGAGTACAAAATACAGCCAGTAAGACAGGCAAAATAACCACTGCATGATGATGTTTCGGTATATCCAATATTTTTAACCCAAATTGCTGAAATTCTTCTAGCTGTATCCATTCATTAACGAGTTCCGATTTAAACATCGTGGGCCAATCGCTATTGGCTTGTCGTCTTTCCAATTCCTTGCGAAGACCATTCATATCGGCTGAGCTTTCTAACGAAAGAATCATAAGGTTAATCTGCTGATCAACTATCCCACATATCGATTTCTTGAGAATTTTTGCCAAAACATTTAACGGCGGAAGTGATAAACCGATTTTGTCGATACGCTTCTCTAATATTTCATTGGCATCAGCTTCGTCCATTGCCTGTAGCAAATAATTTTTATAGGCCGTATGAACAGCCAGCCAATCGCGCAACGGCACTAACTCCCAAAAAACAGGCAGTTCTTCGCTGAAGCTTTCGATGAAAGCTTCATCCATTTGTAAGGCCAAAGCTGCTAATATCCGCGTGTCCGTCACCGCAGTAGTCCATACGTCAAAGCTGCTCATCGGTAAATGTTGGCAATATCGCCATAAATGGCGCAAATAGTCCCAACCACTGTGTCCAAAATCTGCACTCATACGTGCCAAAATATTTTTGATGGTAGTATGCCTGGTTTGTATATGACCGATTTTAACCGCACTGTGTAATGTAAATACCTCTTCAGTGTCAATGAAGTTGCTGTTCTCCGAATCACATTCGACACCCCATAAGATGGGGCGCAGCGACACGGACGATGTTTTCGCGGAATAGATTAACCACGGTTCGGCAACACGTTTTTCAGGACTAAAAAACCAACTCCCTGTTAAAACCTGTTCTGTAAATTGCGACTCTAGCCTGATATGTTCTTGTTCAGGCTGAGATAGACGCATTGCCATTAGCGTAATGCCTTCCTGTATATCGCAGGATAAACATGCCTGATCGCTTGCGTTCAGTTCTACGGTACCTTGTTCCAAATTTCTACCCAGCGAAAACTGGTATCGCTTTATTTTTCTGCGCAATAATTCAGAACCGTTTTCATATACAGCCAGCTGCACATAACTATCCAAATTGCTGCTAATAGCCATCAAAGTCCTAATCCATTCCAGATAATCGATAATCGCCAGTTCAACAACGTTGCCTTCACGTTGAATTTCATGGCGAAAGTAAACATCTTTTATGTCATCCAGGCGGTCATCTTTTAGCTTAAATTCAATTTGTAATTCACGCTTCCTATCGAGATACCCGCTGAACAAGCGAAGACGAAAACCATGTAACTGATCCGAAAATAAGGCTTGTTGTGAAGACAATAGGTTGCCATTAGCATCGATAACCTGGCCGCCTCTAGCTGGAAAAGGAATCAACAGTGATAACATGTCGGTCATTCCTGGCCAATACAAAGCCAGGCATACATAAGGAGGCGGGGTGAGTTCAGCAATCAAATCGATACGGTAGCCGTCATTTTCGGGGGTTATGGTATGTTTTACTGTCGATTCGCAAACGACAATTGCAGGTTTTGCATAATCCAAATAGATTGTTCCATCTAATGAGTTAGCCGAAGGTTTGAAACGAACGGCAAACTGTTCGGACAAGATCGCACATTTTTTACGGAACAGAATATTGCCTTGATTGAGCAATCGGATTTCGTAAACTCCCTGTAGCTCTGGAGTCAATCGTTGCCAGTTAGTTTGGGAATTAACTGGTCTGGCTACTAAATCTTTTGCAGGGATCTCCGTGCTGGCACCGGTTTCATGATCGATGCGCCGCAACGTCGGCAACCCCAAGAATAACTCCTTTGGTGTGCTGGCAAATTTACTTTGTTTCCCTTGGAGTTCATAAGAACTGGGTGAGTGCGGTTGAGCGGTTTTGATGGTAAAGGTGTTAGCTTCAGCATCGGTAAATCGAATACAACCATCGGCTTCAATTAATTTTTTGCCAAAAAATACAGTTTCTAAATTTTGAACTTCAGCATTTGCCTGATAGTTAAAATGCTCAGGAAAAAGTATTCTGACCCGTTTAGCGCGAGTGTTGATACTGGCAACACCTTCTAATACCCATTCGGAATCTTGCTGTACAAATACCCAAGGTGCATTGTTATCGAGTTCTGCGCCTCCGATTAAAGGGATTTCTTTAAGAGTTTCTGATAAATATTTAAAACGGATAGCGTAACTTTGTAACGCCCTTTCGCCTTTGATGGTTTCAGGCATGCGCGGCATTTTTAAAGCGGGCTTTTGCTTGTAGACGGTTTTCAAAGCAACACCTAGCATACGAGTTTTCCCGTCGCTGGAGGCTAACTCCACCTCCAGCCTAGCCGGTGCTGTTTCCGAAATAGCAAGCTCTTCCAGCGCGATAAACCCCAAAAACTCAATCTGTAATTGCAAACAACCATTATCTTTTAATTGCCGTATAGCCCGCATGGGTATGGCCGTTACATCATCAGATTTTGCTGCCGTTGAAACCATGTCGGACAACAATTTTCCACCTACCTCAGTCTCAATAGGCAGTGGGAACCGCTCACGCCATGAAAGGCAATGCTGATCCAAGAAAGCAACTGGATTGCTGCGTTCATGCAATTGAAATTCATGTTTAAGCTCAACTACGGTTTTAACCATGTCGCCTAAGATGAGATGAATTTCTTTGTTTTCACGATACGTTATAGGAATGTATTCGCACTCGTTAATCAATTGATAGGCTTGTATACCGGTATTTCGTAACCGCGAATATTTTGGAATGACTTGCTTGAAAACTCTACCCAGCCATCCACTTGAGTTATTGAGCTGATTTAACGGCAAGCCGCCCTCGCAAGCTATGCTGCCTAAGTAGTAATGACGGCCATTAATAACGCGGATGCTGCGTCGCCAGAATTGCAACCCTGATTCAACCAAAACATTTCGTTGTCCGGTACTTAAATTTTGGCTTTTAGCGCCAACCGACTCGAAGACTTTGTCCCATGTGGGCCGGGTGCCATCATATTCACGGCGCCACCACTCTGCCGCATACATGACGAAAGCGGCATTCCAACGGGGAACGTTTTTTGATGCTGTGCTTAATCCCAAAAGAATACTTAATTTTATGGCGCTTTTTAAAGATTCGAACTCAGTATCAGTAATGCGGTATTGATAAAGTGGTCTTTGGTCGGGAAAACGGATATTGTGGCGTTCAAGAATTTCTGTAATCCAATCTTTTATTTGCATATTTTTTTTCTTGTTAACGATGCATATGTAATGTGCCTATTTGCAAAGTTGGCAGAACGTAAACTTTTCGTCTGGTGATCCGCAAGTTTAGCTAACTATTCTGCACTTAAGCACATCAAATTCACTTGGCGGAGGTCATCCAAAAATTCCGACGGCACATCGCCGCTGGTCACTAACAAATGATCCCTCGCCCGAGTACAAGCTACATAAAGCAAATGCCGCTCGGTGTTATACACTTCTTCGAGGTCAGCATCATCAGTGACTGTTTCAATGCGTTCTTGCGAAGGAATTACTTCATCGTCGCAGGCCATCACTACAACCGCCCGAAACTCCAGTCCTTTGGCGAGATGCATGGTGCAAACCGAAACATAACCGCTGACCGTTTCGACATGCTCATCAAGGATTTTAAAGGGGAGTTGGGAGTGTTCAACTGCGGCGATTGCTCTATCCAGTTCGTTTTCAGAGCGGACAAATACCCCGATTTCATGAGGTTTGATGCCTTCAGACGCCAGCTTTGCAAGCCATTGTCCAACGGATTCTATTTCACCTTCTGCTGTTTCCAACAATTGAATGGCCGGCTGAGGACCATTAAAAACGGAAACGGTACTACGACGGTCTTCGGTATTGCCATCAACATCGGATAATTCCGGTCCGAGCAAATGGTCGGCTTGCATTCTGATCTGGTGCGAAGTGCGATAGTTGATGTGCAAGGTTCGAGAGCGCCCGCGAATATCCACGCCAAGCGCTTTCCATGAAAAAGCCTGCTGAAAAATCCGCTGCCCCAGATCGCCCGCGAAAAACAACGCATTGGCTCGATCACCACCCAGTGCAGACAAAAAACGTAACTGGGCGACACTCACATCTTGCGCCTCATCGATAACTGCAAAATCAAAAGGAAAGCGTTTCTGCTTGGAAAAATGCTGCGCCAATTGTGTGAAAACAGCGGCATGAGTCAGCAAGTGGCGTGCATTTAAAGCAGTTATTACCTGCTCGAAGACCGCCCAAAGCTGTTGCCTTTGGGCTTCGGGCAACCGCGTCTTTCTGCCCAGCCGTTTGACGTCGCGATAAGCCTCCCAACTGTCCAGTTGCCAAGCATCAACGACTTGTTGCCATTCGGAAAACAAAAAGGTCTGGCTGAACTTATTCCCTTCAACTTGCTTGGATGCCGTGCTCAATAACTCGCGTATCAGGTCGGCAGTCGCTAGTTGGCATTTGCCAAAATTGGACTCATAAAGACGTTGCCCGATGCTGTCTAACGCATGCACTTCCAGTCGCTCGGCCAATCGCGGCTCTTGACTAATCAGTCGCTTCACTTTATTGCGTAAGGCATTGGCCAATGTCGGCGAGAAAGAGGTTAACAAAACCCGTGCCTCAGGATAACGGCGGGTTAAATAGACAGCGCGATGCAATGCGACGATGGTTTTTCCGGTACCGGCCGAGCCGGAAACACGCGCAGGGCCTTTGAATTCGCGCTCCACCCACTGACGTTGCGCCGGATGCAAAAACACTGTCCATTTATCCCAAGGGAAATCCAATGCCTGTGCCAGTTCTTCGGCATTTGCCATGATTCGGAATCGTCGCAAGGCGTCCGGATGTTGGAAGGGATCGGTAACAGGCTCGGCATATTCCGCAACCGAAGGTGTTTTTCCAACCGCCAAATCCAGCACGGCTTCTGCTGCCTCCGCAGGCAAATGATCAGCCAGCTCCAGAATTGAGTCTTCGTCAGCAGATCGGATGTCTCCCAACCATTCCTGGGGTACGCCATAACCCAACAATTGATCATCGGAATATTTGGTAAAGAGCAGCGGTTTGGCTGGCTTGGCAATCAGGGATTCGATGTATTTCGGAACGACGACTTCCTCGACCCGCTCTCGAATCTCAACGATCTGCGCGGCCCCCGTCTTAGGGTGGGTTTCCAGCTTGCGACGCTCCGCCCAGGCATAAGCCTTATCGTGATGATCGACGTAACACAGCAGCAAGCTGTTTTGGGTTTTATGGACGATGATGCGGATGTCGGTATTGACTCGAACCGACCAGAAGCTCTTGTCTTTCGCTCGATCCAGTTTATGAAAACTGAAGCCAGGATTTTCCGGATTCAATTGCAAATCGAAAGCAGTAGTTTTAATGGCTTTTTGTTCTTCTCCGGTGAGTTTGCTAAGGCTATCGGTGAAGGTGTCGGCGATGCGAAAATTCATTATTTAATCCGCCAAAACGCTAATAAGCATTTCCTTCAAGTCAAGTGCAATATTATTTAAGCTTTCAGCATCCAATATAAGAGATTCCCTAAATACATTCTGAGGAATTTTGTTTTTTAACTGTTTGAAAATAAATTTACCTTTTGCCCCTCTAAATAACCTACTTTGGAAATAGTCCCAGATTTCATCATTACTTGGACTTCCGCCGGTATGTTTATATATTTCATCATTGTGAGCAGCCCTTTGTTTATTAAATTGCTCACGGATTGGAGTGGAATGTTGAGATAAAATATCCTCAATATATGTATCGGCTTCTTGTTCCGAACATCCTGCATAATTTATTAAAAAGTCAGGTTCGCAAAAATATGCTTCAACATCTGATATTTTTGGAAACCATAGGTATGCTCCTACTGCAGAATATTTCGCCTTCAAAACTTCAATTTCATCGTCAGTCAGAGAATCTCTATCACGATGAATAACAATTTTGTAAGCTCCTCCTAGAGCCTCGGCAAGCACTTTGGCCTGCGATGGGGTTGGTATATGGGAGTAACCAGTTCCTGGATAAAACGCTACATTCCTTTCAATCTCATGCCATTGCGACACAATTTTTTGCAAAAATGAGGTATTGGAATCTTCGGAGACTAAAATTATTTTTTTTCCAAAAGCTCCCCATCCCAAAGCCAATTCAACTTGTTGTCTATTATGAGAGCCCACTTCTCCATCATTTAGCCAGTATACATTTGCTGATGCCGGAGCACCTCGCACAATAAATGGAGAGTGTGTGCTCAGTAGAATGCGAAGATTTCTGTCATTTGCAATTCTCGCTAAGACTTTAACAAGCTTACTTTGTGCTGTTGGATGTAAGTGTATATCTGGCTCATCAACTAATAAAATTCCTGGCTCGAAAAGCAATATATAAGTAAATATTTGTATCAGTTGAAGAAATCCAGTTCCAATTAGCTCTAATGGCCTAGTAGTACCATTTGTTTCTACGTGGCATGAAATAAACAGATCACGCTCGTCATCATGGTGAACATTGATTTTAATTGGCCCAATAATTTCTTTAATCCACTTTTCTATATGCTCAATGTTTTGTTGATTTCTAAGTTTAAGAAGAAGTAATGCATTCCGTAAAATAACATTAGAGTCACCATAGGAGCATGATTTAAGAATGACTTTTCTAGCTCTTTTTTCTTCTTTGTTCGGGATTCCTGAAATTCCAGGTATATAAGCAGAAAAAAACCTTTTCTTTTGCCTTAAAGTATTTGATAGTGGAATTGGAACTGTACCGGTAATCGATATGCCTGCATTTCTTGCCGATCTTAGTGTGCATGAAGAAATTGACGTTCCTCCATTCGGCATATCAAACGATAATTTGACTTTTGATGACGATGATCCTGCAACATTTCCCCACTGGCTTTTGTGGCCGAGTGATTTGTAATCATCCGTAGGTAGATAATCTAAGTCATCGATACTAATTGTAGATGTTTTATGTAGTTCAACACGATCAACTTGTCGAGTTACGCAACAGGCTAGATGGATTGCTTGAAGTACTGACGATTTACCAGAACCGTTACATCCAACGAGGATATTAATGTTAGATAAATCGATCGAAACTTTTTTGATTTTCTTAAAGCTTTCAATTTCTAAGTTTTTTAATAACATCAATTCACCCTAAACACCTTCATCACCTCGTCCCCGAGATGATTAATGACCTTCACTGCAATTCGCCCAGATTTGGGTTTATCGAAAGGCCTTGATGTATCGCTGTTCAAGGTTGCCCAGGCTTCTTCGTTGATTTCGGCTTTGAGCGTTGTCTTCAATGATTTGTAAGGATCGTTAGCTCCGAGGAAATAGGCGTGGCGGACAAAGAAACTTTCTTCGTTGTAGTCGGTGTCGATGAACCAGCAGGCGATGCCTTCGGCGCCGTCACTGCGGACTTCGCCGGTGTTGGGGTGAAAGACGTCGACGCCGTTGACTTTGACTTGAATCTTGCCGTCTGCGGCATCGAGGATGTCAATGTCCGGTTCGCCGAAGATCACGAACAAGTTGCCTTTGCCGGTGTTTTTCAGGTCGTCGGCCATGTGCAGGTCGGCGTTCATGCGAGCTTTCAGTACCGGGATGCGGCCGAGTTTGTCGAATTCCGAGGAGTGGGCGTCGTAGTTGAAGGCGCAGGCGATCAGCACATCAAAACCGGCATCGCCGGCTTCGCGAGCGGCGGCGACCAGATCGGGGCGGGAAACAGTACCGAATTCGGGGCCGATGAAGATTGCGGCGCGCTTTTCGATAAACGATTCTCCATAGCCTGTTCCATCGGCTTCGCCGGCTCCGCCCGCGTGCCCTCGTCCATATCCCGTGCCGTCAGCACGGCCGGCTCCGTCACCATCACTTAAATAACGTCCCTCGGCGCAAATCAATTCGCCGGGCCAGGGCGACAACGCGGTGAACACAATTTTGTCCTGTTTATGCGCCTGCTGGACGCCGGCGGTTTTCAGGTTTTCCAGAATCATTTGCACGAAGTCGCGTTCTTCGCGGTACTCGGCATTTGTTTCGGCAACGCCATCGACCAGTTCGTCGTTTTCATCGACGGTCAGCACCCGGTGCGGCGACAGGCTTTCGACGGTGAAGGGTCCTGCGACGCGGACTTTTTTCTTGTCTTCGTAGGGTTTATCGTACAGGTATTCGAAATCAGCTTTGGCGGCAATCGAGGCATCGATTTCCTGTTGGCGGCCAATTCGTTGTTGCCACCATTCGGCATGTAGTTTGATTACGGCCTCCGGCCATTTTGGATCGGCATCGCGCGGAATTTCCCATTCCTGCCATTGTTGGTCCAAAGCTTGATTCAGTTGTTCGCGTAGCGGTTCCAACTTTTCTTGAAACTTATCCCAGATGACATCGATCTCGACATTATTGGCGATGGCTTTTAACGTGATGTGCGGCACGCGCTCGTAAACAAAGCCCTGGCGAATGTCGTTGCGAGTGGGTTGGCTGGAAGGCGAGGAACGGGTCAGTTCGGCTTCCCTGCGTTGGCCTTCATAGCTGTCGGCGAGCAGGTAGTAAGGATAGCGTGCGCCCATGATTCGGGCACGGGCCAAAGCCAGTGCGACGCGGGAAGTGTCGATGGTGATCCAGCGGCGGCCCCATTGTTCGGCGACATAAGCAGTGGTGCCTGAGCCACAGGTCGGATCGAGCACGAGGTCGCCGGGGTCAGTGGTCATTAGAAGGCAACGCTCAATTAATTTTGGGCTTGTCTGAACTACATAAACTTTTTCGGAAGCAAATCCACTTACGCCAGTATCAGTCCATTGATTATTTATGGTTGCAACAGAATCATCCATTAAAAAACCAACATATCGCACACTTTTGCCAATTGCCATTAGACGATTAGCTTTTTTCAATCGTTCTCTTCCACCGGGACTATGTGTCCAATATCGGCCATTAGGAGGAAGAAAAGATTTGCCCTCAAATTCAAAAGGGATGCGGCCAAGACTATATGGTTTATTACTTGAAATGTCTGAGCTTCGAAATGGGGCTCCTATTTTAGAAGCCTCGCCGGAATTGATTTCAAGATCAGTGAGTCTTCGTCTTGTTCCATCTGATAACTGTACATGGTAATACTGGCCAATTTCGTCAAATCCCACTCCTTTAGATCGAAAAAGACGTCGAAACTTCGCCGTACTAGAATCCTTTGCATACCAGAGCAGAACGTCAAACAATGAGGGCAATAGCGAATCCGTTTGTCCGGCAGTTTTAGTTGATGCTATTTGCGCAACAAAATTTGCATCCCCAAACACCTCATCCATCACCGCCCGAACGCGATGCACATTTTCATCGCCAATCTGCACAAAAATCGAGCCGGAATCGGTCAATAAATCCCGCGCCACGGTCAGGCGGTCGCGTAAATAGGTTAGATAGGAATGAATGCCGTCGCGCCAAGTATCGCGAAAGGCTTTCACCTGTTCCGGTTCGCGAGTGATATGGTCGGTGTTGCCGTCTTTAACATCGCGGCTGGTGGTGGACCATTGAAAGTTGGAATTGAATTTGATGCCGTACGGTGGATCGAAATAAATGCATTGCACTTTGCCACGCAAGCCTTCGCGCTCTGCCAAGCTGGCCATCACTTGCAAGCTGTCGCCCAGGATCATGCGGTTGGTCCAGTGGGCATCGTGACGATAAAACTCAGTTTTGGCGTTGTCGTTGGGCAGGCCGTTGAAGTCGGAGAACAGGTCGATTTGATCGGGCTCCGCCGGTTGCTGACTTTCGGTGCGAAGCAGCAGATCGTCGATCAATACCTTGGGATGGACTTTTTCCTGGATATACAGCGGCGGCGCATGGACGACCAAGTCCGACCAATCCTGTTCGTCCTTGCCCCGCCAAACCAGTTGCGGATCGAGGTCGCGGTTACGCCGTTCGTAAGCCAAGCGAATCGGGCTTTGCTCGTCCTTGGCCATCACCGATTGGTATTCGGCGGTGGGAATGTTCTTACGCGTGGCTTCGTCGTGCGTCAGAGTTTCGACGCTAAGTTTAGAATCGTTCTTGTTTGGGATTTTAACTGCCATTACAGGACTGCCTCGAGTTGCTCATTGCTGGCTTCATCGCTCGCGTCGTCATCTATCTCGGTTTCATTGGTACCGTGCTCCTGCACCACCGCCTTATCCATGGCTTTGGCGACCAATGTGGCCAATGCATGCATACGGGCTTCGAAAAAAGCTGTGAAATTATCGGTACGTAAATGCTCAGGCTCGATTAAATGCGTCCGTAATAGGTTATCTAATGTTTCGGAACTGAGGCCGTGTCTATCTTCGATTCGTTTGAGGTAAACGGAAGGCGCATCACCACTGATCAGGATATTGGAGTATTTCGAAAGAGGGGTTTTGTTGATGATGGAATTGAAATCATCGGGAGGAATGCCGTTTTTCTTGCACCAGGCTTGGGGAAAGATATGGTGAATGTCGATGCGATCATTGAAAAATGTCATCAAATCCGCACCTCGGCCGGTGATGAAGTCCTCACAGCCCTGCTTCATCATTAACGCATGCAAGCCTTTATAGGCAGCGGATAAGCGGGAGCGTAGCGATTTCAAGCGATCTCTTTGAAATAGGGCTTCATCCAATGAGCGAGGTCTGGGGCCATTGTTGGCTATCCATTCGACTAATTCAGGCACATCGCGGGCAAGACGAGATTCCGTGCTTGATCCATAGAGTTCACCGAATGTGATCGACCAAAACCATTGGGCTAATTTCTGTTTGGCCGATGCCGTTTGTGCATTATGTCCTAATATGGCAAATGTGGATGCCAACCCCACGATCAACGGAGGATAAGGAATGTCTCTATGCCAAATGATCTTGAGTTCGTTAAGAAAACTGCCTGCTTCGATAAAGCCTGCTTCTAAAGCATCGGCATACTTTTGATAGGCGGGAAGTGGGAGACCTAATAATGCATCCCGATTACAGCTTATTTGTGGGATGTCTTTGCCGGTCATGCCATCGGCAATCTTTGCCAAACGGTTGTCACGCGTATGCAGCAGCGTGCAGCCTTGCAGAAAATCAGTACTGGCAATTTGACTGAGCACGTCGCGCCGGTTTTCCAGGCCTGCCATTCGAGCTTTGCGGCCGGGTTGAAGCGGTTTTGGAATGCCATTCCAATCCTCACGTAAGTCAAAATTACCTGCCGCATAAATAGCTGTAACCAGTTCAAAGGCATCCAGCTTTTTCCCGCCAACGTTAACCTTTTCGAAGACCAAGCAAATCGCTTCACGCGTATTGGTTTTATCCAGCCGAATAATCGGCATTTTGTAGCGATCGATAGTGTCCAGCACATCCCTATCTAAACACTTTTCCAACTCGTAGATGTCGCGTCCTTTGTTACGCCAGTAATCTCGCCAACTATAAATCCAATCTTTTCTTTCGAACACCTGATTAAGCGGAAACATATCCTTTTCGAACTCCGCATTTTGTGTCGATAAGTCCAAGTCAATGGTTTTACCAAAGTCTTTACGCACAACTTTGTCTGCCGGCACACCGATGATCGCGTCTTCTAAATCGGCTGTACCGCTAACGGCTTTTTTTATGTCTAGATAGTAAAAACGTTCGACAAAGGTATTTCTGGGGGTGCGTGTCCGGACGGGGGCTTTGGCGTAGGTGGATTGATAAAGAGACGTCATGCGTTGCTGACCATCCAGCAACAAATCTTCTGGAGCCACTGGTTTGGCTTCTGCGCCAGTAATAAATCGCGCTTTGAATTCAATGTGGCCACCAGTTTCAAGCGTCAATAGCGCGCCGACAGGGAATCCTTTGGCGATAGAAGCCAATAGGCTTTTGACATCTTCATCACCCCAAACGTAATCTCTTTGGAAGTCAGGTAATTGGAGTTTGCCTTGGTCTATTTTTTTTAGGATGTCCCTGATATCTTCCTTGGTGGTATCAAACATTGTTTAGTATCTCTTGAGTTGGATGCGTTGTGGCGCTCGAGATGAGTTGGTTGAATGCTTCTTCCACCTTGGCTTCAAATTCAGTCTCAATTTGATAAACCTCGGTAAATTCAGCAAAAGCCCAGCGGCCAAAGCTTTTCAGATTATTTATCCCCGGTATCCAGTAGGTTTCCATGGTAGCCTTCTTGTCTTTGGCGTCTTCACGACGGTAGCCTTTGATTTCGACGATGAGGTTCAGTAAGTCATCGTCACCGTGCCCATCATCGACCCGAACGATGAAGTCCGGCAGATATTTGCGGGTTTCCGATCCATAGCGGTAAGGCACTTCCAGACCCAGGCTATGATTTTTGACATAGGCTTTGACCTTAGGGTGTTTTTCCGCCACACGGCAGAATTCGGCTTCCCAGTCACTGTCCAGAATCACCCAGTTGATATGGCAACGGTTGACGGCCGTTTCCCATCGTTCGGTTTTCGAGGTGTTAAAGCTGACATGGTTAGTTGAGCCAACAGGATTGTAAGGATCGAGTACCGCTTTAATCGGACGAGTGCCTACCAGAGAACGCGTGATAGCAGCGGTGATGCGTTCGCAAGCCATATCGGCCAGTTCCTGATACATCAATTGCGCAGGATAAGTGCCGCCTTTGCAAACCAGACAGGTATCGAGCCATTGCTTGGTGATGCGCTTCAATTGGCCGAACAGATGGAGTTTAGCTTCATCTCCGGGATCGCGCCATTTGGTGTAGAGCAGACGCTGCGTTAAATGAAATAGTAGCGTCGACATCCGCATGTCGCAGGTATGCACTAGGTTAAGGTCCACCGATTCGCCGATAATACCGGCGTTTTGGGTAACTGAAGGTCCCACCAAATCGGGGGTTAATTCGAGGATGGAGTCTATATTGAATTCTGCCGTTAACCGTTCTTCAGGCAATTCGACGCGATAGCCTTGCACTCGGGGAAATTGAATTTCCAGGTGATCGCGTTCGGGTCTGACGGCTTTGACGTGCACCGTTTGCCGGGGTGGTTGCGGTGGGGCAATCACCGGTTTAGCGGTAAAGTCGAACGGTATGCCGAGTACGTCGGCATACTCCACGTTAAACCGGTTTTCTTCATTGAGTTCATAAGATTGACGACGCAAGGCGCGGCCAATCACTTGTTCACAAAGCAATTGGGTGCCGAAAGCCCGTACGCCGAGTACATGAGTTACCGTATTGGCGTCCCAGCCTTCGGTTAACATGGAAACGGAAACCACGCAGCGGATCGACTCGCCGAGACGGCCTTCCCTGCCGACGGTGTTCATCACTTCGCGCAGTAATTCCTGATCGGAAAGATTCTCGGCTTGTTTGCGGTCGCCGGTACGCTCAATGATTTCACGGCGGAAGCGTTCGATTTCGTCGCTCGCCATCTTGCGAAAGTTGTCGTCCAGGGCTTCTCCCGATTCTAACTGCTCGCTATCGATCAGCAGGGTATTGGGACGCGCAAGCTGGTTGCCGTAATCATCAAAGTTTCTAAATAATGAGAGGCGGCCATTCTCCAAACTGGTTGAACCGTCTTCATTTTCCCGATGAAAACCGGAAATATAGTCGTAAACCAGTTTTGACGTACTGGTGTTGTTACACACTACGATAAAACATGGAGGGACTTTGATGCCGTTGTCTTGCCAAAGTTGGTAAGTTTTTTCGTAATGACCATAGAGAGCTTCCAACGCGGTTTGCAATTCGACCGGAATGCTTAATGGATCTAATGACTTGCCTTGGCCGCGGCCTTTTTTGGGCATTTTTTTGCCGATGTGTTCCCACAGATTGCGGAATTTAGGCATCACTTCGCCGGGGATATTGTCGGCAACCGGCACACGCGGCAATTTGACGATCCCGCATTCGATGGCATCCATCAAGGAGAAATCGCTCATCGCCCACGGGAACAAAGTGCCTTCTACATAACCGGAGCCGCTCAGAAAAAAGGGCGTTGCCGATAAGTCCACAACCCGTTGCCCCCCTAATTTACGGTTAACGGTTTCCAAACCCGTAATCCAGAGTCGTGCAGCTTCGTTGTTTTTCTCCGCCTCTTTTTTTTCGTCACCCTTAAGCTCTTCATCATCATGATTAGGTTTTTCACGATAACAGTGATGGGCCTCGTCGTTCAGCACCATGATGTTTTTCATGCCCATCAATTCCGGCATGACGCGTTGTAGCATTTGGCCTTCGGTCTCAGAAGTATTGAGCGCATCGCCGCCGCGACCTTGCAGCAGCGAACGCCCGCCTTTGGAGATTTCCAATCGCTCGCGCAGCTTGAAGGCGTGATAATTGGTAATGACGATTTTGGCCCGCTCAATATCGCCCAGCATGTCGTTGGGGACGATTTCCCGGCTTTGATAATAACTGTCCGGATCGTTCGGTTGTAGCACACGTAAGCGATCGCGAATGGTTAAACCGGGCGTGACAATCAGAAATCCACGGGAAAAGTTTTTGCTATTGGAACGACGTACAGCGTTGACCGTTTGCCAAGCAATGATCATCGCCATAACCGTGGTTTTGCCCGCGCCAGTCGCTAGTTTCAACGCTAAACGCATTAACCCGGGATTGGCGTTTTGGTTGGCAGCGTCCAAATGCTGTAAGAATTTCTTCCCCGGTTTTCCGAGCTTTGGCGCCACTTCCGTCAGCCAGATACAGGTTTCCACCGCCTCAACCTGGCAAAAGAAAGGGCGGACACCACTAAAATCGTGTTGGCGCCAATGTCGCAGTAAACGGGCTGTTTCGGGCGTAACTAGCCAATCTGAAGAATTTGGGAGTCTCCGCCAATCATCGATGTACTGACGCAATTCATTAATAATGGGCGTTGGGTCGTAGCGCTGCTCGCGGGTGGAAATCGCGTCTGAGGCTTCAAAGTCGAAGAGTTGTTTTTGTTCGGCAGAAGCTTTGACCTTTTTGGGTTTCGGAATGGGGGTAATAAATTCCGCTTTTCGCCGATGTTCAATAATTTGTTGCGTTGGCTGCCCTTTGTCATCCAACTCCCAATGTCTTGATGGATATGAATAAGGGGAGTTTAGGATGGGTTTACTGAAAAATGCGTTTTCCATATTTTTATTTTTTACAGCCAACTTGATGTAAACCGATAGGGGTTTACAAGAAGTGATGACACTTGTGCTTACATTCAGCGCATGCAGGCTATCAAGTTGTATGATCTAACGTTAAAACTATAATGCGAGTGTTTATATATGTCAAAAAAAATGGCATATAATGAATCTCATGATTTCTTTCCGGCCAAGTGATAATTCATTGAAATGGGATACCCGACAACGTTTGGCGTTATTGGAAGCGACTGCTTTGTGGGAAGGCCGAGTAACGACGGGGAGTTTGATGCAATTGTTCGGTATTTCACGCGGGCAAGCGTCTAAGGATTTTACGCTGTACCGCCAATTAGCTTCAGGGAATTTGTATTACGATCCTCAGCAAAAGGCTTATTTTCCGTGTAACAATTTTACCCCCCGCTTTATGAGAGGGTCCGCAGAGGAATATTTTCGCTTAGTCGAAGCGGGAAGTTGTTTAGGACAGTCAGTCGTATTGCCTATTGTGCCTACCGGCATCGGCGTGGAATTACTGTCCGCTCCCGAACGAAAACTAGATTTCCCGGACCTCCGGCTGATTCATCAAGCCATACGGGAAAAACGGCAAATCAAGGTTTGCTATCAATCGTTAACCAGTCCGGCTAAATATCTGACACTAGAGCCACATACGTTGGTATTCAACGGATTTCGCTGGCATATTCGCGCCTTTAGCCGTGAACACGAGGACTATCGAGATTTTGTCCTAGCCCGCTTTATTTCCACCCCAGAATTAGGCGAAAATGCGGCATCCGGAGTCAATGACGACGTGGATTGGAATCGCTTTGATACATTGATCCTGACTCCTCATCCAGGACTGAGCCCCGAACAACAAACGGTCATTGCCGATGATTTTGGCATGGTGAATGGGAAGTTGCATCTGAATGTCCGACGAGCCTTAAAACTCTATGTCTTACGCATGCTGCATCTGGATGTGGAGCATGATGATCCCAAGGTGCAGCAGATTGTCTGGCTGAATCGCGGCGTCTCGGCCGATGACACCCTAGGGGCAAACCATGATTAATCCTCGCAGCCTCGTCCGTTCGCTCGATAGGCATTGGGAGATTATCGAATACTTAGTTGCGTTGGGCCGTGAGCATATTGCCTTTGAGCGGGACGAAATCGTGTCACTATTGACTAAAGTCTATCCCGAGAACAGCCGTGAACAACGCTTGGAACGCTTGCAGCAATTGGTCAATAACGAATTGTTGATTGCGATGTCGCACAGCGACAGTTTACAAATCAACGAGGCCGTGAGTCAGTTTGTCAGCGCTTTATTGCACGAACATGAATTGGGGTTATCCGAGATTCTAAAAGCGAGGATCGTTGATATTCAAGCGGGGTTGGACCAATTGCAACTCGCGATGGAGCAGCGGGATATGGCCGCCTTGCAAAACGGGGCAATACGAATCGACAAACAGCTTCGACAAATTCTGCAGCAACTTGATCAAGACAGTCATGCTATACAAGGCATTGCCGAACGGGCCAAATCCAGGGATGAACGGATGCCTTTAGAGCAACGCTATCGTGAGGTCTTGGATGCTTATGACCACTATGTGCTTCCGATGGAAGAACTGATGGACACCGGCGCAGGCGGCAGCTTTTATCCCTTGCTGGAACGCGCCGAGAAGGTACTCGAAAACTTGGCTCAGGCTATGGCCATTCAGGGCGGTTTGTATAGCCATCAACAGATGCTTCGCCAAGTGATGTTCCGAGTGAAAGACGTACGCCATAACGGGCTGCAAGCATTGAAAAAATGCACGAATACCTTGATGCCTTTGCGCGAAGAAGTCCGCCGGCATAACCAGTTGAGTACGTCGATCGGCAAATTGTTGGGTCAAGTCAGAAGAAAAGGTTTAGAGCGTACGTTCCCCCTACAGCGTTTGCCGGTTTGGCGTAAGGAACGTACGGTTTCCGTTGCAGTTGGCCCTGAACTTTTGGCGTTGATGGAACAAATACGTGGTTATCAAGCTAAATCCGTTGATTTTCCCGAAGAAATCTCTGATCAGTTGCTGGTTGCTATTGAACAAGTGGATGACGAAGCGATCCGCCGGCATCTTTACGCGAGCTTACCTATTCCGGATTTGATGACCTGGCTGATGCAGCATTACGGGAATTACCAGGATGCCACCTTATTGAAGCTTTATCATAAATTGATTCGTTTACCCGACATTAATGCCACGCCGAATGAACGCGCCGCCCGCGTTGTGCTAAAGCAAGTTGCGATTGCATTACATAGCCACGTGCTGGAGACGGCATGACCCTTGATTTGAAGCAATTAGCCCAATTGCAAACCTTATTTAAAGCCTTAAGTTCTGGGATACACATCAATCGACTGCAAGATACCGAGCTCTGGATGGATTTAGAAAAACACTATGCCGGGTACGAAAGTCTGTTTTCTGCCTTGGGTTTTGCCTTGGTAATGGATGGACGCGGATTTGCGTATTTCAAGACTGAGCAGGCCAGTTCCTATACCGGAAAGTTAAGCCGTCGTTTAGCGTTATTCTTAATGCTTTTGTTCGAATACCAGGCGGATCAGGGACTGCATTTGTTTCAGTTTCAACAATGGCGCGTTGACGGGCCATTATTAGAGGCACTAAGCCAGCACTATCATGCCCTATTGGAAGCCGAAGAAATGGCCAGCGCCCAAGCCTTGAGCGAAATCCTAGATCGCGCGGCCCGAGTGGGTTTTACGTTGTTTGAGGATGGCAGCTACTGGCTGTTGCCGGCGGTTCACCGCTATCTCGATCTGTTTGAGGAGTTGGCGCAAGCAGACAAACCTGATCTGGATGAAACCGTCACGGCGTCTTCACCCCTCGATGCATTGGGCGATCTTGAACAGTCCGAGGAAGCCTTATGAGTTTGGGCCAATATGGTTTTCAGAAACTGGTATTGCTGAATAGCGCCGGCTACAGTCGCGCGGAGCTCCCGTTGGACGATTCGGTATCCATCGTGGCACCGAACAATACCGGTAAAACGAGTTTGATCAATGCCCTGCAGTTTTTATTGATCATCGATCGACGCTTAATGGACTTTGGGGCGCACACTATCGAAAGCTCACGGAAGTTTTATTTTCCTGATAATAGCGCTTACATTCTGTTAGAAGTGCTGTTATCAACGGGCATGGCTGTGATTGGCTGCGTCGGGAAAGGGTTGAGCCACGATTACGAATATTTTGCTTACCAGGGCGGGCTAGATATCGACGACTATCGACTGGACAATGGCAAATTGGTCACTCAACCCAAGTTGATCGAGAGACTGTTGGAGCGAGGCAAATTAGCGAAGATTTATCAGTCCGGAGACCTACGCTCGTTGTTGTACGGTAACCGGCAAAAGCAACGCTCCGATGATCTGGATTTGACGATTTTCCCGTTGGAGTTTACATCCCAGGCCGCAACTTATCAGCGTATCCTGACCCGGACCCTACGCCTGGATAGCCTAGACAGCCGCCAAGTGAAAGAGTATTTGCTGGAGATCTATAAAAACGAATTGCATGACCGAAGCGTCAACTTCAAGGACGAATGGGACAAGTCATTTGCTGATGTCAATTACGACAAGGCGCAGTTCGATGCGGTATCCCGTAACCGCACTCGCATCCTCAGGATGGAGGCCAGCCAGCAAATCCGAAAGGAACTGAGAGGTAAACTTATCCATTGGCGACCTTTGATCGAAAAAGGACTGACCGAGTGGGAAGTGTATTTCAATCGTCAAAATCAAACGCTTCAAGCTGAAGCGGAACGGTTGGCAGGCCAATTAAAGCTTTTAGCCGAAAGGCAGAAATCTATTTACCGGGATCAGGCAAAAACCGAGCTCGAACTAAAACAACTGGAAAAACAGGAAGAACGCTACCAAGAGCTAACCCGCCAGTTCCATTTCGTTCAAGATTTAGCCCAGTTAGTAGCACAGTTAAACAGCTTGCAAGCGAGCCGTGATAATTTAATCGCGCGTCTGAAAAATGCCGAGAACCAGCCCAACGCGAATACGCTTCGGCGTCATATCGTAAAAGGCCAGCATGAAATCAGGCAATTGGAGCAACGGCTCTCCGCCATCGACAACAATCTGTATTTACAATTACAACAGTCGTTGCCGACGGCAAGTTTCCATGCGATGGGCCGTTTATTGGCGGCTCCCGTCCTAAGTCTGCCAGTCACCCAAGATGGCACAGTCAAGGTAAGGGATGAAAATCAACTAAAAGCATTTGGCAAGGAATTAGCTGAGCATCTGAAAGAAACTGTTTTGGAAGTGGCAGGACTATCAATCAACTTGGCATCATTGGAACCGAATTTACAGATTAAGACCGTTGCCGAACTACAATACGAGATCGAAGAGTTACAACGTCAACGAACCGGCTGGGAAACGACGCTGGCTACGGTGGAACACTACGAACAAGAAAAAGCAAAAGTCGATGAGCTTGATCAAAAGCTCGATCAACAACGCAAGGATATCGAGCTTTACCAGGAACTGACGGCCTTGCAGGTATCGGCGCCCGATCGACTCCAGCTCATCAAGAATTCGAAGGAACAACTGATTACATTAGCGGAAGAAGACAAGTCATTAGAAAAAAGAAAGCTTGAAACCGATAATGCGTTGTCGGAAGTCAAAAAAGATAGTGAAAACCTAAATAACAGGCATAAACGCGTCCATTTCGCACGGCAACAACGCAAAGATCATGAGCCCCCGTTTAACTTCCTGGATCAATTGCCGAATGTGCCGTGGATGGATCATGCGCAGTTTGAAATCGATCGATTAGCCGATCGGATTGAATCTTACAACCAGGATTGTCAGCGGTTGAAGGAACTGGATAAAGAATTGGCCGGCGATTTGAATGTGTTGCGACATGACGGTATCAACAAATTTGAGGCACAGGAAGGCCCGGAACAAGAATTACAAGCACTGTTCAATTACACAGCCCAACTCAAACAGGAACAAGCTGCAATTGAGCGTAAAGCCCGCTCTGCGGTGGTACAAGTGGCGGCTATTTTGCGCGATTTGCGTGATAGTTTAGAAACTTTAAAACGCCGAATGTCGGACTTTAACCATAAGATCAATAAGCGCCCCTTATCCGATCTCAAGGTTTTCAAGATCGAACCGCGTGAAGAGGAAGCGATTGTAAACGCCATCCGAACCTTGATTTCGACTTCCGAACAAGTCGAGTCAGGGCATTCTTTTGATCTTTTCGATCACAATACTGTACTGGATGATAAGGAGCTTAATAAAGCCAAGGATTTATTGATCAAACAGGGCGAGAAACTCGGTAGTTTGAAAGTCGAGCATTTGTTTCGTTTGGTGTTCGTCATCGGCAAGCAGAACCAGAATCCGGCCGAGTTCGAAGAGTTGGACAGTGCCGCGTCGAACGGCACGGTTTTAATGGCCAAGTTAATTACCGGTTTAGCCATGCTCAATCAAATGCAGGATGACAGAAAAAGCATCAAAACCGCTTGCTATCTGGATGAGGCCGCCTCATTGGATCAGCGCAACCAGCGAAACCTCATCCAAACCGCCGCCGAATTCGGTTTTTCTTTGATATTTGCTTCACCGGAACCGCAGATTACTGCTCGTTATTGTGTGCCGATTGGGACCGTCAGCGGTAAAAATCATATCAGCCGACTAAATTGGCAAATCCTGGAACCCTTGGAAAAGGCTTTACCGTGAACGCTTTATCTGATGCCATCCAACGATTATTAGATAGCCCAGCAGCACTTCCATCATCCAGCTTTTCCTTGCAACAGCGTAAGGCTTTGGAGACATTTTCAAGCAGCACCCGCCTCATTGAAATTGCCAGGCAAGGACGAAGTACGCTTTATAGGGTCATTAACCCCTTGGCGTTATCGAATTATTTAGCGCAACTGCAACCCGTTTCCGAAACCGATCTTCCGCCCGATCTACCGGATCGTAGCCGCAATGTGGGCATCAATCGCAGCAGTAAAAAAGGTAATTCTACTCACCAATCCTACTACCTGTTGATGAAGGCCTGGGCCGACGGGGTCATTTGGCAAGATGAGAGAACCACATTGGATGTTACTGCTGCCACAAGCAAATTTGGTATTGCGGCATTACGTTTAAACGCGGATCAATCCTGGCGATGTAATCGGACTTTGCTATTCGTGGAAAACCAAGCGTTATTTGATCGCAATGACTGGCTCGACAACGATTTCAATGGCTGTCTTATTTATTACGCCGGGCAACTCCCAGAGTTTTTTTTACAATGGTTATCCGAATGTTCTCGTAGCCCGCAGGTGATTTTGTTTCCGGATTACGATGGCATTGGATTATCCAACTATGCGCGCCTTGCCAAATCTCTTCATGCGGAAACTAAACTCGATTTTTATTGGATGCCTAACTGGCAGGACAAGCTCATGAAATACGGTGATAAGGAAATATGGTCCCGTACTAGCATTTTATTCCATAACGCCTATAACCAACTTAAACTGTCAAATTTAGTAGATAAAGATCTAGAGCAACTTGCGGAAATTTCACAATATCACGGCAAAGCCTTAGAGCAGGAAGCCATCTGGCTGTGACCGGTGATGAAGTCCGCAACCGACTCGCCTTCACTGTTTTAAGCTTACCGCTTAACCCACGCCAAGCAGATTGTGGATATTTAGCGGGTTATTGTTGAATTCTTCTGAGTCAGCGGCAGAAAAGCCGTTGAAACATCTCCTGTTCAACGGCTTAGTTCAGATCAATTCGAATTTATTTTGTACAATCTCGGTCTTCCAGGCCCCTCGATTCGTGGTGGCAGGATTTCACCCCGACCGAAGGTTCTACCGTTGCCGGGTGTCAACAGGCGCGCATAGTGATCCACTTTGATCAAATAGGCTGCTGCCTGTTTTAGATGCTTGATTTTTTCGCCCTCGCTATAATGGATCATCCCAATCCCGCATTTAAAGTAATCGTCTTTATGGTCATTGCAGTTCCAATAAACACCTCGCCCCGCCGTTATAGGGTAAATCCAATACTCACCTACCCTCATCGCTAGGTAAACATCATGTTGGACTTTAGAACCATCGAAAAACAGGATCAAGTGATAGTGGTAACCTTTATCCGGGCCATATTCGAGTGACCAGATATGGCCCACCTTGTGTTCAAAAAGGCTGTTCATCTTGGCATTATTAAATAAATGCTCAAAGTCATGTTTCGCCTCCCAATATTTATTCGCCACGTCGACCTGGCAGGTGATATGGTTACCTTGGTGATAACCCAAATCCACTCTGATCACTAGTAATTGGTAATAATTATCAAATAACGAATCGATATAAGCCATTAATCCCTCATAGTTCTTTTTGGATGCGCGGTTAGCGTTATAGATCAAGTTTTTAAATTCAAAGCTCTTTATTTCTTGTCTGATCTGATCGAGGCAGACACGCATCCGCGTCATCACGTCCAGCACCACCTCGTAATCGAAGCCGATCTGATAGTGATCGTTCTGTTTTTTCAGGCTCTCATGATGAAGGATACTCTCCGCTAAATTACCGTTGAGCACGTTTTTAAAGAACACGTTGATATAAGGATTAAATTGATGAATCGGAAACTGCTGAAGCAGCGGATAGATGTAGTCTCGAATGGTGAGGAATATCATATTCGCTAATGGCGTCGGTATGACCTGTACCCCGCCGTTACCTTGATCGATAACGGTATAGAGAGGATCATCGGGTTGATTAACGATCGTATGGGTCAGTTGTTCGATATGGAATAATTGTTCAGATAATGTGTTCATAAAAACCTCTTAGTTAATAAAAAGATTTGTTTATGAACTTGCACGAATAAGACAATCGATAACTTTAGGGGGATTGTTTTAGGCAATCCCTCTGTGTCTCTAATTATCTTTGAAAACAACCTAGTTACTCTATCAATGAACAGAGGAGTCTTAATACGGTAACTGTATACTGCTCTCTCTGTAGGAAGACTCAAGGTTTAGTGGGTGCTTAAGCAGGCAAAGAAGAGTGATTAATAATGAGATTAATATTATTAATTATTATCCATTCACTTATATAAATAGTTAAATAAAATAATAATATAAAAACCGAAATTATCTGAACTCCAAAATGCCTAACAATCTTTGTTCAATACAAATAAATTATCTTGATTTCAAGGATGAATAAAAAATATTTTTTTATACCGAGTTAGTGCAAGTCCATATAATAAGGTTTTAATTTCAAAAATCTTGAACAGTTATTTCTATGAAACCATTTACAATAGACGATTCACTTTGAATATAAATATCGTGAGAACCATCGAGCTAAATATATCGCTAACATATGAGGTGTAACTTAGTTGTATTAGCTCAGACTCGATCTGACAATTTCAAACCTCAGCTTGGAGCGAATCCGACATTGACAGTCTCAGTTGTGCCACTTTCAGACGTTCAAATGAACGAAAGATCTCGCTTCTGGATGTCCGGTATCTACCCCCTTCCCGACATCCAGGATTAAGAGATTATCCGCAGTTTTCAATGGTTCTTATAGATGCAGTTAACTTTAAATGTTAGAAAAATTGCACAATATGGCTTTTAGGACTAGTATCAAATCACTACTCGATTACTAGTTTCAGCGATTGGATTTCCCAGTTTTTTGAATCATTCTAATCTTGAGTGGTTTTATAACGCCTTTCACGTATCAGCAGCGGAGTAACCCATGGTTATGGCTGTAGAAACTGAGAAAACCAACGCAGAAAAGCAAGGTGTAGCACCTCCCTCGATCACGCTTCCAAAAGGCGGTGGCGCAATTCGTGGTATGGGCGAGAAATTTGCTGCCAATCCGGTTACCGGCACGGGCTCGATGACCATCCCTATCGCCGCGTCACCAGGCCGTTCTGGTTTTGGACCTCAACTCACCCTTTCTTACGACTCAGGTGCTGGCAATGGCCCGTTTGGATTAGGCTGGAGTCTTTCTCTTCCGTCCATTACACGCAAAACCGACAAAGGCTTACCTCGATATCAAGACGAAGAAGAGCCGGATGTTTTCATATTATCCGGCGCCGAAGATCTTGTTCCGGTTCTGATCGACCAAGGCACCGGAAACTGGGCGCCAGAGCAAATAGCGCCACGATCTGTTGGCAATCAAATCTATCGCATCAAAAGTTACCGTCCCCGAATCGAAGGCTTGTTCGCCCGCATTGAAAGATGGACAAATCAAGCCGACTCTAACGACACCTTTTGGCGCTCCATTTCCAGAGACAATATCACGACCTGGTACGGTAAGACCGCCGAAAGCCGAATTGCTGAGCCTCCTCTTGATCCAACTACAGGCGATCCAGCCAACGCCGGCTCTCCTCATATTTTTTCCTGGTTGATCTGCGAAAGTCATGACGATAAAGGTAACGTCATCGTTTATGGTTACAAACCTGAGGATTCTGAGGGAGTCGATGGATTAAACAGGACCGTAGAATCGTTCACGCATGAAAAAAACCGCACGGACACGACTCGTAAAGCCAACCGGTATTTAAAGTGGATTCGCTACGGCAACCACAAGCCTTACCTCCCTAAACTTCAAGCCACATTGCCATGGCCCAGCCCGCCAGCTTCTACCACTGAAGAAGATGTCAACCAACACTGGTTTTTTGAAGTCGTCTTCGACTATGGTGAACATGATAGAGATAATCCATTACCGAAAGAAACCGGCAAGACCTGGCCGATTCGTAACGATCCGTTCTCTACCTACAGAGCCGGATTTGAAATTCGTACCTACCGCCTTTGCCAGCGAGTCTTAATGTTCCATCATTTCCCAGGCGAACCGGGAGTCGAAGCTAATTGCTTGGTGCGTTCCACGGATTTCAACTACTCATACGAAAACACCCCAGACGAAATAAAAGATCCTCTCTATTCCCTGCTGCAGTCAGTCAACCAAGTCAGCTATAAACGAAAACAAGGAGGCGGCTATCGGTCAAAATCGCTACCGCCCTTGGAGTTCGAATACACCCAGCCAAACATCGTTGAAACGATTCGGGAAGTTGACCCAAAAAGCTTGGAAAATCTGCCTCAGGGTCTTGATGGATCGATCTTTCAATGGGTCGATCTCGATGGCGAAGGTCTCTCCGGCATTCTCACCGAGCAGGCCGGCGGCTGGTTTTACAAACGCAATCTCAGCGCTAATCCAGACGAAAACGAAGAAACAGTAACCGCCCGTTTCGGCCCCATACAACAAATTCCATTCATACCCAATTCAACTCTAGCGGGCGGCCAAGCTCAATTCATGGATCTGGCGGGCGACGGCCATACCGATCTCGTAATAATGGAAGGCCCTGTCTGCGGCTTTTATGAGCGCACATGCGATCAAGATTGGGAACCCTTTCAAGCCTTTTCCTCCTGGCCGAATATCGATACCCGCGATCCGAATCTCAAATTTATCGATCTGACCGGCGATGGGCATGCCGACATTCTCATTTCCGAGGATCAAGCTTTCATCTGGCATGCTTCTTTGGCGGAATCAGGCTATGGGCAGGCGCAACGAGTCCAGCAACAGTTCGATGAAGAGAAAGGCCCGCGTCTGATCTTCGCCGATCTCGAGCAATCCATCTTTTTAGCCGATGTATCGGGCGATGGCCTGACCGATATTGTTCGCATCCGTAATGGCGAAGTCTGTTACTGGCCCAACCTCGGTTATTGCCGCTTCGGCGCTAAAGTGACCATGGATCATTCTCCCTGGTTTGATGCCTGCGATCAGTTCAATCCCCGCCGTATCCGGCTAGCCGATATCGACGGTTCGGGCACGACAGACATTTTGTATTTGCATGGCAAAGGCGTCCACATCTACTTCAACCAGTCGGGCAATAGCTGGGGAAAGCGGACGGAACTGCCCAGTTTTCCGGCAGTTGACAATCTGGCCGCTATTCAAGCCATGGATTTACTAGGGAACGGTACGGCATGCCTCGTATGGTCATCGCCATTGCCCAGCTATGCAAATTGCCCAATGCGTTATATTGACCTGATGGGCGGGCAAAAACCGCATCTCTTGAAATCAATAAAAAACAATCTCGGAGCAGAAACCACAATCGACTATGCGCCTTCCACCAAGTTTTACCTCCAAGATAAAGAGAAAGGAAAACCCTGGATTACCAAATTGCCATTCCCGGTCCATGTGGTCGAGAAAGTCACCGTTTCCGATAATTGGCGTAAAACCCGTTTCTCCAGCACTTACTCGTATCATCATGGTTATTTCGATGGAGCTGAACGTGAATTCCGCGGTTTCGGTCGCGTCGAACAGCTGGACGTGGAATCTTACGGCAAATTCGAACAAGGCAATGCCGACAGCCCTTACATTATAGCGGACAAGACTCTTTACCAGCCGCCGGTCAAGACCGTGACCTGGTACCACACCGGCGCTTTTCTCGACCGCGACCACATACTCTCGCAATTCAAAAATGAGTATTTCCCCAAATGGTTCGAGGACCTGAAGCCGGATAAGGACAACGTTTTGGGAGATTTTCAGGAAAATGACCTTCCAGAGCCCGACCTGTCTGCGGGAGAGCTCAACGCCGAGGAATGGCGAGAGGCCTTACGGGCCTGCAAAGGCATGATGCTGCGCCAGGAAGTGTACGAGCTGCACGTGGGCGCGCTGGAACAGAGAGAACAACGCCCGGTAAAGCTGTTCTTCACCGCCTACCACAACTGCCACATCCGGCGCCTGCAACCGAGGGCGACCAACCCGAACGCAGTATTTCTGGTCGCAGAAAGCGAGGCCATCAGTTATCACTACGAACTGGATCTCACGCAAGACGATATTTTTCCCGATCCGCGCATTGCCCATACCCTGAAGCTTCGATACGACGAATACGGCAACGTGCTGCAATCGGTAGCCGTTGTCTATCCGCGCATTAAACAGTTCAAGGACGGATCGCTTAAGGACGACGAGATTACCCTGATCCGCGATGTCCAGCAGGAAACCCATCTGGCCTATACCGAAACACGCTATACGGAAGATTTTGGAACTCAGACTGAAGATAAAGAGGCGGCACTGGACAACCGCCGCTTACGCGTCCCTTGCGAAGTGTTGACCTACGAACTGACCGGCATAAAAATTCAGGCAGGTGAGTATTTCAGCCTGGAAAATCTTCGCAAATTCAAATTAAGCTCAGTTTATCCAGCTACTGGCACAGACTTGAAGGAAGTGGAGACACTTGCTTACCATAAATTATCTGGTCGAGAGATACGGCCAAAAGTCGAAAAGCGTCTGGTAGAGCATGCAAGGACGCTGTTTTTCAAAGAAAACCTGATCGATCCTTTGCCGTTCAAACAGCACGGCCGCCTCGGGCTTGCCTATGAAGCTTATAAACTGGCGCTGACCGATAACTTGCTCGATGCCGTGTTCAAGGATTCAACTGGAATAAATAAGCTGGAAGAAGTTGTCAACGGCACAACAGCGCGTGGTCAGCTTCAAGATGCAAAACGGAGTGGTTATCTGAGCGGGGCTGATCTGATCGCTCGATTTACACCGCCGCCCGAAATTCCGACTGAAGAACTGGCTGGCCAATACTGGATCCGCTCCGGCATCGCCGGCTTCGCGCCGGATGCGGCGCAGCACTTTTACTTGCCGGAGAAATATACCGACCCCTTCGGCAACGTCACTAAGCTGGAATACGACCCGCGCGATCTCTTCGTGAAATCGAGCACCGACGCGATGCAGAACAAGACCGAGGTCATCCGTTTCGACTTCCGCGTCTTGGCGCCGAGCGAGATGAAGGACATCAACGACAACCTGTCCGCGGTGTTCTTCGACGTGTTAGGCCTACCCGCAGCCATGGCGGTGAAAGGCAAAGGCGCGGAAGGCGACAATCTAATCGGATTTAATGACGACCTTACCAATCCGTCATTAGATAAACTCACGGAATTTTTTGTGACGGAAAAGCCGTACGATGAAACCCAGGCAAGTGAATGGCTAGGCAATGCCTCTGCTCGCCATGTCTATTACTTTGGTGAAATCGAAGAAAAGCTCCCTGATGGAGTACCCGTTATTCGACCGGATGGAAAACCCGCTATTCGATGGGGGCAAAATCCCGCCTGCGCCTGCGGTATTCTGCGGGAGCGACACGTAAGCCAGTTAGCGCCGGACCAGAAAAGCCCGCTACAAACTGCTTTCGAGTATTCGGACGGCATGGGCAGCGTGATCGTGAAGAAAGTCCAGGCCGAGCCGGAAGCCGACGGTCAGCCCCAGCGCTGGGTTGCCAACGGCAAGACCATTCTCAACAATAAAGGCAAACCGGTCAAGCAGTACGAACCCTACTTCTGCGCGCCCGGGGTAGGCCACCGCTTTGAGGATCCTCCCGAAGTGGGCGTTACGCCGGTTATCTACTACGACCCCGTGGGGCGCGTCGTGCGTACCGAAATGCCCGATGGCAGCTACAGCCGGGTCGAGTTTTCGCCCTGGTATGTCCGCAGCTTCGACCAGAACGATACCGTCAAGGAAACGGGCAACGCCTGGTTCGCACGCAAATCCGTCGGCACGACGGAAGAAAGACGCGCCGCGCAACTGGCGGCCGAGCATGCCGACACTCCTGCTCTCATGATTCTCGATAGCCTCGGCCGCGAGGTGATCTCTGTCGCCCATAACAAGTACAAAGATGTCACTGGCGTGCTGAAGGATGAAAAATATCTCACCTTTACCAAGCTCGATGCCGAGGGCAAGCCGCTATGGATTCGCGATGCCCGCAAGAATCGGGTGATGCAATACATCAATCCTCCGGTGAAAAACAATCAAGCAACCGACCCGGTCACTGATTTCACACCCTGCTACGACATCACCGGCAATCTTCTGTTTCAGCACAGCATGGACGCCGGCGACCGCTGGATGCTCAACGACGCCGCCGGCAAACCGATGCTGGCCTGGGACAGTCGAGGCCATACGTTCCGCACCGACTACGACGCACTGCACCGGCCAATAGGTTCCTTCGTCAGGGGCGCCGATCCGGAAGATCCTGACAAAATCATCCAGTTCGAGAAAGTGATCTACGGCGACACACCCAATAACGGCCTGTTTGTTGATCCGGATCATCCAGAAAATGATCAAACTAAACAGCTCAACCTGCGCGGCAAACCCTACAAGCATTACGACACCGCAGGCTTAGTTACCAGCATGGGGCACAACCCGGTCACCGATAAAGACGAAGCCTTCGACTTCAAAGGCAACCCGCTCCGCAGCACGCGCCAATTAATCAGCAATTACAAAGCCACACCCGACTGGTCCGAGGAACCGGCGCTGGAAGCGGAGATATTCACCAGCAGCACCCGCTACGACGCGCTCAATCGCCCGATTCAGCTTGTTGCCGCACACAGCAACCGGCCCGACGCCAAACTCAATATCATCCAACCCAGCTACAACGAGGCCGGCCTGCTGGAACGCATGGACGTCTGGCTGGAACAGCAGGGCGAGCCACAAACCTTGCTCGATATCGACACCGCGACTCGACACATCGTCACGGACATCGACTACAACGCCAAAGGCCAGCGCGAATTAATCGTATACGGAAATGGCGTCTCCACCCGGTATGAGTACGACGAATTCACCTTCCGCCTGAACCATTTGAAATCCCTGCGAGGAGCCGAGGCATTACAAAACCTTTTCTACACCTACGATCCGGTCGGCAACATCACCCAGATTCGCGACGAGGCCCAGGACACAGTGTTTCACAGCAATGTCTGCGTAAAACCCGGCGCCGAATACCGCTACGACGCGCTATACCGGCTGATCGCGGCCAGCGGTCGCGAACACAAGGGTGGGGACCAGCAAACCGATTGGGACAACAGCAAGCGCATCGTCCCCACCATCCCTAATGACTGTCAGGCACTGCGGAACTACGTCGAGAACTATCGTTACGACGCCGTCGGCAACATTTTGCAGATGCTTCACCACCCGGGCCGCGACCTTGACCAACCCGGACAGGCGATCTGGAATCGTTGTTACCAGTATGCCGTCGGCAGCAACCGCTTGCTTGCCACCCGTTTGCCGGGCGAGCCCGACAATCTGGAAGACTACACGGCTACGCCCGGTTATGGCGCCAAATATAGCTACGACGCGCACGGCAACATGACTTCTATGCCGCACCTGCCGGCTATGGAGTGGGATTTCAAGGATCAGATCCGCAGCTCACAACGCCAGGTCGTCAACGGCGGTATTGGGGAGAAAACCTGGTACGTCTATGACGCGGGCGGCCAGCGGGTGCGCAAAATCACCGAAACGCAGAACGGCAAGCCGAAAGATGAGCGTATTTACCTCGGCGGCTTCGAGGTGTACCGCAAATACAACGGGCAGGCCGTCACGCTGGAGCGCGAGACGCTGCACATCATGGACGACAAACAGCGCGTCGCGCTGATCGAAACGCGGACGCGCGGCATTGATCCGGCTCCGCAGCGACTAGTGCGGTATCAGCTTGGCAATCACTTAGGCTCTGCGGTGCTGGAGCTGACCGATCAGGCGCAGGTGATTTCCTATGAGGAATATCATTCCCATGGCACGACGGCTTATCAGGCGGCGCGGAATAATACCGATACGCCGAAGCGGTATCGGTATACCGGCAAGGAGCAGGATGAGGAGACGGGGTTTAACTATCACGGGGCGAGGTATTATGCCCCATGGTTGGGGAGGTGGGTGAGTTGTGATCCGAAAGACGTAAGTGCCGGAATCAATTTATTTGCTTATGTCTCTCAAAACCCGATAAGGCTGATAGACTCGAATGGAACCGATGAAGAGCATCCGTCACCGACTCAACTCAATCGTGAACAGATTGTGGAAATCATGCGTCATTCCAGGGATTTGCCGAGCGTTATAGCGAAGCTGGGCTTTAGTCCGATGACCTCTACCGAGTACCTGGCCAAATACTTCATTAGCAAAGGGGTGACGGCCGATGACTTTGAACGGATTGATGAGGCGCGGCTGGACCGGACGCCACAGAAAGTCATGGATGAAGTCCTAGTCCCGCACGACTATCAAGAAAATAGAATGGTCAGCATGGCCGTTATTGGAACCAGGCAGGACGTAGCGCGAAGAAAAGCCGCCGGACAGGAGCAGGCGCGGCACATCGTTCTTCAAGGTCTCACCGCGGCCGGAGGGGCTCAGAAGGGATCAGCGTCCAACGCAGCGTTAGCCAATGTGGTCGTCAACAATCCAGGCGGCATGGTTGGAACGACGGGACGGACGCCGATCGTTTCCGAGCCAGCCCAAGCTCCGGCTTCAGCATCACCGAAACCTGCTACCTCTGGCGGCGGAAGTGCGATAGGTGCATCCGCACCGGCGACTACTTCAGCGCAGCTGTCTCAGCAGGAATACAGTGCACGAGCGGCAGATTTGATGAGAACCGCTGTACGCGAGCAGCAGCAGCCGAAAACCACGATCGACGTCGGCCCGGCCGTCGACAAGAGCGGCAAGACTGTCACGCTGATTTCCGCCACGGTCGAGATCGACCAGAAACACCTCAAGCCGGGCGAAGTGCTCGTGCCTTATTCAGGCGGGCACGCCGAGATCCAGAAGATTCGTTTTGCCGTCGACAACGGTTACAAGATTCTGTACGTCAACCCGAGCATTCCCCTTTGTGCTAACTGCGCTTTTGCCGCGCGCCAGGCTGGGTTAGCTCTGCCGGGAGCCATGGTTTCGCAGGGCTCGGGGAGACCGGCAGTTCCGCTCGATACCCTCACAAATCAAGACCTTGCCAGGATGGCAAGCGAGCAGAGCAAGCCCATGTACAAGACGCACGAAAAAGTGCCCTGGGCGAACAAGAAATAATGGTGAGAAGCCCGCGTAGGATACGAACCATGTACGGCGGATTCGCGAAGCAATCCACCACATGATACGGAGCGATTAGCCGGACGGTTTTTTCTGGAGTGATTCCGAGGCATAGCGGTTCGGCTTTGATTTTTTCGGGCTCTCCCGAGCGGGACGGGTATGTACCCCGTCCCGAACGTTTTGGATATGGTGGGATGATGAAATGGATGACCGTGGTACGACGTCGCAATATAACGTTAAGGATGGGATGAATATTCCGTCCAGCATACCAGCACACGAGGTCGGTATAGACACAGTGTGAAAATTTAAAGGAAACCAATGTAATGCTATGGCGCCGTGTCGACGCTGATCTGAATGCCGGGACGTATTACCTTACGCTGACGATACAACGCTGGTATTACCTCTTTGATCGGCACAACCGCTGGCAGATTTTGGCTGAGTCGCTGCGTTATTGCCAGGAGAACAAAGGGCTGGAATTGAATGGCTATGTGTTCATGCTGAACCCTATCCGCCTGATCGCCACGTCACCTGACATGGCTGGATGCCTATGGGATTTTAACGGTTTATATCGGCACAGTTCAAGAGCAACCTTGAAACCACGGAGCCCGGTGTTTTGAGGTTGCTCATGGACGATAAGGGAAAATATCGGTTCTGGAGGGATACCAAATGCACCGAAGAAGATTGAAAATCCGGATTTCTATCGGCAGAAGCTGAACTATATCCACAAAACCCCAATAAGAAAGGGTTATGTGGCCTATCCGGAACACTGGGTTTGGTCATCGGCAAACCCCGCATCGGTGTTGAGTGTGCGCGTTATTGATGCATGGAAGGAGAAAGCACTAGATGAATATCCTGTCCTGCCTGAGGAAAATGTTTCGAACAGGGTAAATACCCCGTCAAACACTAAGGTACTTAGCAATAAATGGTCAAAACTTAACAACAGCGGAGAACTTTATGGCAATTTCAGTGATTGCAGTACATCCCAATCAAACGATTCCGAAAAGTCTGGCAGGAGGTGGTCTCACGATCCTCAGCGGAATCGTTGAATGTCTTTTCACTGGCGATGCTTCAGGCGATGTTACCCGGGATACACTGACTTTCGATGTTGGACCTGTGAACTTGACAAACGCACCGCCGATAGCGAGTTGCACAATGTCTCTGGCGAGTTTCGCCTATGACGGCACCGTTAATGATGCGCTATGGGCCGTCGATAGCGCAAACGTGCAAGGCTTCGTCAAGGTGGACAGAGGTAGAGGAACTGCAAACTTGGAGGTGGTGGGCAACCTGGCCGTCAGGGGGGCAACTGGCATCATTCTTCGAGTTAACTACATCGTTTTTTATAGCCCACTCTGACGGGCTATCGAGATGATGAGACGTATGTAGCCCGCACTGGCTTTAGAGCGGAGCGGTAATCCCATGCTGGGCCGGGAAACTATGAGTAGGAATTGACGATAAATAATAAACAGAAGGACAAGGAAAACAAGGATGGCTAATTATCGGCTGTTTGGATATTGCGCCAGAGTACGTGATCGAAATACCCAAGGATGATGGAAGCTGTTTTTACAATTTGCTATAGGCAAGCGAAGCCTGTCTTGGGATCAACCAACAACTTATTTGCGAGGTGTACCATGAGCGACTATCTATTACGTGACGAGATATGGCAGGATGATTCATCGGTCTGGACGGATGTCATAGACCGCGCGGTACAAGAAGAAATTGACCTCCTCCGTGTAGGCGCCCATTTATTCAAACCAGCCATATCGCACACGCAGCCTGATGAAAGTTTTCCAGCTGGAATTGTCGAATACGATGAGCAAATTGACGTTAGTTCCATTTCGAATTCCGATACTGCTCAGCTATATGAATTTGGTTACCGTTTTTCGCTAACGAGTGGCCAGGTAACTGGGGCAAAAACAAATGAAGACGTTGAACTTCTGGTTCGTGATGGCGCTAAGTTAATTGCCATTGCAGAAGATATCCTTTTTTTCCACGGGCAGGATGCTTTGCCGGATCTTTTACCAAAGCAAATTAAAATTCAACGGGGAGATGAAAATAAAATAAAGAAAGGATTGCTCAAATCAGCCGGAAAATCGATACAAGTAAAAGCGTTGTCTCCAGAGCGACCCGATTTCTTCGGTGAAGCGATACATGATGCAGTGCAAAAAGCGATTGCCATACTGGACGAACATCGTGGGCCGTATGCATTGATACTCGATCCTTCACGGTATGGTGATGCAACCACGCAATTGATTTCAACACCTTTAACGTCTACATCCGACAAACTCGAAAAGCTATTAAAAGGCGGAATACATCTAACCGGCGCTCTCCCTCCAGATAAAGGATTGCTAATTTCCTTGGGAGGCAGACCGATAACACGCCATGTGTTCCAAGTTCCTGGAACAGACCAAAATCGACCGGATGTGATGGTCGGATTTGTTCGGGATGGAAGCGATTCAACCCGTTCATTCTTCCGCATTTTTCAGCGTAGCCAGCTCATCGTACACAATTCTAGTGCCATCGTCAGATTCGACTTCGAATTGCCGCAACCATAAGAAAACGAATTATGCACTGACTGTTGCTATAGCAGACCAACGCCGGATAAAGGAGAACCTGTATGCCAAATGAACCGTTATCTAAAGGACGTTACGGCCAAGAAGTAAAAATATTGCAGGAAAAACTGCTCAAACACGGTTTTAGTATACCTAGAGAAGAGCTAGACCGCGGCATGTTTGGCACGGTCACGCAAGAAGCCGTGCAAAAATGCCAGAAGGAGCACGGGTTAAACAGTACAGGTGTGGTTGACTTAGCAACGATGGCCGCTATTGATGCGGCGATATCGCCAGGGCATATTGTCGATTCAGTTCCGTTAATCCCCAACGAGCCTCATCCAACAGAGCCACCGCCTTCGTCGACCGTGAAACGATCGTTGAAAATGATTATTCCACCGCTTCGCCGTAACGATCAAGGTGCGGAGGTAGTAAATTTACAGGATACCTTGTTATTGCTTATCGAACGACAGGTAGTGCAGTTGCCCGAACGGGTGAGACTTTTGCTTTATGGAGGGTTAAAAAGCGAACAGCAAACGCAGATATACAACGACTACACTGAAAAATTGATTGGGTTGTTCCAACAACAATTCTCAACCAAGTTCCACCTAACTGAAAGCGGCGAAGTGGATTCACCAACTGCCGATGCGCTCAATAATCTACTAAAAGAATTAGGAGCGTTGGCTTTAGGACAAAATGAAGAAGAAACATTCACTGTCGACGGCAAGGTTTTGAGCACCACACGGGCAGGGGTCGACAGGCTGCGCGTTGTCATTGTCGATAAAAATATTGGCGGCGATGTACCTCTTTATGAAACCGTAACTGAAAGCGGTGGTTCCTATAACGCCACCTTTCTCATAAAAGGTTTGAAAGAACGTTGCAAACAACGACCCGATCTTCAGTCCAGAGTTTTTAAGGATGAAACGACATACCTCGGAGCTTCCGAGGTTCGTTACAACGCGACAAATCGCGAGACGTTGAATATAGTTTTAGCTGAACAAGCATCCTCTGCGCTTGCATCGGAATATGAAACGTTGACTAGTGAGCTTACCGATAATTGTCATGTAAGTTTGAAAGACCTCAAGGAGACTGAAGATCAGCAAGATATAACCTACTTGGCCAATAAAACAGGATGGGATGCCCGTGCAGTTGCTCTTGCCGCACTGGCGGATCAGTTCAGCGCCAGGACCCTGGACGAAAGAAATAGTCCAACGATCGAGCCCGCCTTTTTCTACGCGCTCTTTCGCGCCGGATTGTCAGCCAATGACGGTGCGATCTACCAAACCGACGCCAGTACTGCAGAAGCCATTTGGAAGCAGGCTATCAATCAGGGCGTAATTTCCTCCACGCTGGAGAGCAGACTTCCTCAGGTGTGTGAGCGTTTCCAGAGTCTTGCCGTGCAGCGCTCTTTGGATACTCCGGCGTTGGCCGGAGTATCCTCTCTCAAGGAAATGCTTTCAGTGTCGCTTGGCGATGATTCAGCGAGGCAACAGCAATTCGCTACCTTGTACACTCAGCATCGCGCCGAACCGGACAAACTTTGGACTGCTGTGCGAGAGACTTTCGGGGAGTCGGCAGAAAAACGCTTACGGATCGATGGACAGCTCTCTTATTTGACGCTTAACAACGCGCCACTGATCAGCAAGCTACATTTAACCGCTGGTCAGAATGGATTGTCGCAGCCCCTCGATCTGGTGGATCAAGGGTTTTACCAAGCTGAAAAGTGGTCTGAATTGATCGGTGACAGCGTAATCCCTCCTGAGATCAGCGGCAAAGACGATACGGAGAAACGGGTTAATTACGCAGAGCTTATGGCGGCGCAAGTTAGATTAAGTTTTCCCACTGCTGTGGTTGCAGAAACCATTAAAAATATTGAGGGCTCTAATTTCAGTATTGCCAGCAGTTTCTTGCGCGAACATCACGGCAAGTTCGAGCTTGGAATGCAGCCAATTGAACAGTATATTTCCCGGAACACCCTTCAGGTAACCGAGGAGGTCACTCAAACTGTTAAGCAAATACAGCGGGTTTATCAAATTACGCCTTCTGATAGCGCGATGATTGGATTACTGAAAAAGGGTATCGATTCGGCATATGCAGTAGTCAGTTATGACCGGGATGATTTTATTCGGCTCTTCAAGGATGAGGTTGGGGGGGAAGAGAACGCTTTATTAATCTACGCCAAGTCACTGCAGGTACACAACGCAGTTATAAACATTGCGACATCGTACTTAACCGCCAAAAGCGCCACCCCAATCGGAGTTCACAGTCCTGCCCAAGTCGTGGCACCAGCACCCAACGTACCTGCTAATGCTGGTGATGTTATTGCCTATCCGACCCTTGAAAGTCTTTTCGGCGAAATGGATTACTGCGCCTGCGAACACTGCCGCTCCATCCTGAGTCCGGCAGCTTATTTGGTGAGTCTGTTGCAGTTCATTGATCTAAAGCGATACAACAATCAGGGTGTCGAATTGCCAAAGACTTATGCAGGAGAAAATCCGTTAGATGTTCTTCTCGAACGCCGTCCGGATATTCAGTATCTCCAGTTAACTTGTGAGAACACTAACAAGCCTCTGCCATATATTGACCTAGTGAACGAGACGCTAGAGTATTTCATTTTCAACAAGCTCTCACTTGAAAAATATGAAGGGCACAACACCGATAACGATGCCACGGCAGAAGAATTGATGGCAAATCCCCAGTTTGGTAATACTTTAGCCAGCGCAGAGACGTATAAGATCCTCGCGGCGGCACATTTTCCGCCGCCACTCCATCAGCCGTTGGAATACCTGCGCCGTTATTTCGACCGGTTTGAGTCCCCGTTACCCGAGGTTATGGAAGCTCTTCGAGAGAGCGACAACCTTGAACGCTCTAATCCAGCTGATCCGACCAATCCTATTGAATACGGCTGGCGTGATATTCTGATGGAGGAGCTTCGACTATCCCGCGCAGAGCATGCAGTGCTCAGCGATGGCACTTTGACATTGCAGCAACTTTATGGCTACCCGACGACAATCTCGGAAGCGGATGTTTTAGGTGGGTATTTATTTAGCATTGGGCTGAATTTTATCCAGGAACTGAACAAGGGGGAGATATCCCAGAGCCTACGTCAGCAGTTTGAACAACATGGCAAGACTCTTTCAGATATATGCAGAGTGGAGCTTAAAAAAGCCGAACGCAATTGGGCAATTGTTGATGCTTTTGTATATGACATCCGGAATGAAAACAATACACTCAATGTGTATTTAGTTGGTCTTTCGAATGCAAAAACCTTCACTCGTCGAATGGGTATTTCGTATGAAGACATCATCGAAATTCTGCATACCCGTTTCGTCAATCCCAGCACAACGCTAGTTCCCAAACTGGAGCGGTTGTATGTGCCTTTCATCACATTAAAGCAGTTCAAAGATGGCACGATTGACGATGCCGAGTTCGATAAATTATTACCGCAGGGGCTCGATGTCGCTCAATACGGTGGTGATATCAAGGCATGGGTAAGAAACGAAGCTAACTATGCCAACATCATGAGTCTTATCACACTTGCAAACCCCGCTGGTGTAGAGGACATTTGCAGTTTCGATAAGCTGGAGTTTCGTTACTCGGATCCCGGCAAGATCGATAAGCCAATTAGTGTTTTCGAGTTTTATCGGCTACTCCGCTTCATTCGCCTTTGGAAGAAGCTGGGCTGGACCATCGAGCAGACCGACAAAACAATCATGGCGCTCTACCCGGCAGACCAAACGCCGAACCATACAGATGATGCGGTGAATCTGCAACGGCTCGATGCGGGGTTTCGGATGCTGTTGCCGCGTCTGGGGATCATCAAGCGTGTGATGGCGTCCCTCAAGCTGAAGCCAAAAAAAGACCTGCTGCCGCTGCTGGCCTGTTTTGCCCCCATTGATACGCACGGGTCTGTATCTCTCTACCGGCAGATGTTCTTGAGCCCGGCGCTGCTGAAGCAAGATCCCATATTAGCTGACAACGGGTATGGCAGCTTTCTCACGGACGAGAAACAAAAGCTTTTGATGCATACGGAAACTCTGCGTGCCGCATTCCTGCTCACCGACGATGAGTTGAGCCAGATAATCACAGCATTAAATTACGATGCCAATACGCCACTCACTATGGACAATGTTAGCTCGGTATTTCGCCGCAGTTGGTTGGCGCGCAAACTAAAACTCAGTGTTCGCGAGTTCTTATTGTTGACGCGGTTCACCGGGTTTGATCCGTTTACCGCACCGGATGCGCCAAATCCATCCATTATGTGCCTGATCGAAATGTTAAACCGTCTTCGCGCTGCATCGTTGAAACCAGTACAGGCGCTTTATCTCATTTGGAACCAGGATGTCAGCGGAAAGTCGGCTCCGGACGACGACGAAGTTTTGGCATTCGGACGCACCTTGCGCACTGGTTTCGCATCAATCGAAAGCGAGTTCGTGGTTGTAGATGATCCGGACGGTCAAATTACGCGAGCAAGAATGGCATTAGTCTATGATAACGACATCACTGATCGGTTTTTCGGCCTTCTGGATGAAAAAACGGTTACCAACGTACCATACAGCCACGACAAAGCCACTTTGGAGCAGGCCATATTGGATGCGGGGCAGAGCAAAATCTCGTATGACAATCTACGCAAACGCCTTTCCTACACCGGTGGTGTGCTGCCTGACACAATACGACATTCCCTCAAAAGCGTTCCGGGAGTGACCCACGCGTTCAAGAATGCGGTGGACGAACTTCATACAAAATCGCGGGCATTGTTCGATCGCTTCTTAGAACTGTTACCGCTCTACAATGCTTATCTCGCCTCGAACGAGCTTCCAGAGAAAAGGCGCTCTAACCTTTTAGCATCGCTTCTAGGGACGCTCAAACCCAGGCGCAAGCGGCAACAGGCATTACAGGCTATAAGTGTGGCCGCAAAGACCGATATTGGGTTTTCCAGTGCTTTGCTTGACAATAAACTGTATGGTAAGTACATCTTACATGCAACCAACGATGTCAGCCAGCCAGCATTAAATGATCTTACGGCCGTGGAGACACCTGGGCTTTCGACACAGTTCTTTTTCCGCGACACGGCGACTGGTGATGTGGATTTCACCAGCGACGCTGAAGCCAATTTGGACTATTCATCCGCCGCGAAAGACAAAGCAAAGATGCCGGCCAATGGCGGCAACGCCGTTTCAGGAATCTGGAGCGGATACTTGGAGATGCCGGAGAACGCTTTTTACAATTTTCATGTCGAGACCGATGCGGAAGCGTTCGTCACATTGACCCTCGACGGCAAGACTATTGATTTGGTACAGAACGGCAACGTACGCAGCAACAAAGATGCCGTAGAACTGCGCGCGGGAACACTTTATTCCATTTCTCTCAAAGTAGAGAGAGTGAAGGACACGCTCACGGTGCGCTGGGAAACCGAAGGACGTGGCAGAGAGATCATTCCGGCCCGCTATCTCTATTCGGAGACACTTAACGCCCACCTGCGTACTACCTATGTTCGCTTTTTGAAGGCTGTTTCATTAGCAGAAGCACTCAAATTGACCGCGAGCGAAACCGTGCACTTTGCTTCCCATAGCGATTACCGTATTGTTGATCAAGGCTGGCTGAATAATCTACCGGTTACAGGCGATCCAGATAACGCCACATCTACTGCGCTTCTCAAAGCGCTCATGGCACTGCTTGGCTTTTCCCACATCAAAGCCGAGATTTCTCCCGACGATGAGCGTCTGCTCACCGTCCTCAATAATCCGGAAACGATAATAAAGAATCTTACCGCAGTGTCTGCCAAACCTGAGCTCTTGCTGATTTCCCTCACGCGCTGGGAGCCTGCATCGCTCGACGCATTACTTGTTCGATTTGGAAAAATAAAAGACGGCAAGGCAGACCGAACTACGTTGAAAGATTTAGATACGTTTAGCCGAGTATATACGGCCTATTCAGTTATGAAAAAGTTAGGTATTCCGGCATCCGCTTTGATCAAAGCTACTACTAACGAACCAAACGCAACTATTATTCGTGATTTACAGTCCGCGTTGCGTGCCCGTTATGAGGAGAACGATTGGCTCAATGTGCTAAAGCCTATCAACGATGAAATGCGTGCGTTACAGCGCGATGCTCTGGTCACTTACATTTTGCATCAAATGCGTGCCAATCCTAATTCGGCACATATTGATACGCCGGATAAGCTTTTTGAATATTTCCTCATGGATGTGCAGATGTCGCCTTGCATGCAAACCTCAAGGATTCGTCATGCTCTGTCATCAGTCCAGTTGTTTATCGAGCGCTGCCTGATGAATCTCGAAAAAAACAAAGTTGACCCATCGTCTATTAAAGCAAAGCAATGGGAATGGATGAAACGCTACCGGGTTTGGGAAGCCAATCGCAAAGTATTCCTCTGGCCGGAAAACTGGCTTGAGCCAGAGCTGCGCGATGACCAGTCACCATTTTTCAAAGAGACGATGAGTGAGTTGCTGCAGAGTGACATTACCGAAGACAGCGCGGCGGTCGCACTGTTGAATTACCTTTCAAAACTTGACGAAGTCGCCAAGCTTGAACCATGCGGCATCCATTATGTCGAGAATGATGTGGAAACCTCGGACGATATCGCCCATGTAGTAGCCCGCACCTCTGGGGGCAACCGGAAATACTTCTACCGCCGCCGCGAGGGCGGTTACTGGACGCCTTGGGAGCATATCAAACTCGACATCGAGGATAACCCAGTCATTCCGGTGGTATGGAAAGGCCGACTGTTTCTTTTCTGGCTCAGAATTATCAAGCAAACACCTCCTAATACTGACTCACAAGCGGCAACTCCTGCGCCCAAAAAAGATCCGAATGATCCTAAGAGCAGAGAAAAAAATTTTTCTGAAATGTCCTTGAGTGAAGCAAAGGGAGCGGCCAAGGAGGATGCTAAGCGAAATATTACTTTAAAGGTGCAAGCCGTACTTTGCTGGAGCGAATATTACAACGGAAAGTGGCAACCGACCAAAACATCAGATGTCAACCGCCCGACTGAATTGGGTTCGTTTCCAGTCGCTGGCGAAAATGCCTTCAACCGATCTAATCTGTGGCTTAGGGTTTTCGAAGATAACGCTGGGGAACTGCGCATCTTCATCCGTGGTGAGGGCAGTGGTTCATTCCTTCTGTATAACACCCATAGTTTGCCGATACAGGAGGAGGATACGCCGATCGCTTTCGGCCTGTCTGGAGAACACCAGCGGCGCCTGTCTACCGAGAATGATGTTCTGGCGATCTCGTACGACAAATTCCAGCCTGGTGTTGGTATGGCACCGGACTTTTCCCATGACGTTCTAAAGACCCAGATCTATGGTGATCAAACGATTGAGCCACGCCATTCCGTAAAGAGCCCGCGGGATACCCCCTTCTTCTACGAAGATCGCCACCATGTCTTCTTCGTCTCTACGACAGAACAGCCTTTGGCAATCCCTAAGTGGATTGGATATATCCCCATAACATTCCGATCGAAATTGGATTTGACAATTCCCCCTCTAGTACTAGAAAAGGTTTCTGTCGTTACGGATCTGCTTGGTCCAAAAATCTCTGGGCGGAATATGGAAGTGGTGAATACTGCTCAGATCGAGCGATTTGTCAGCGAGGATGCCTATATCAAGAAGAGCATCAGTACGGCAGGCACAATATTATTCGGTGGCACAGAGCTTGGCGCAACTGGAAATCGCAATACTTTCCAAAAAAGATAAATTTTAGGAGGCAGAGACGATGAGTATCGAAAAAATTAAAGATTTCCATAAAATTAAGGATATGAGCCATTGGATTGAAAATTTCACGCAGCGTCAGGATACTCAATTTACTTATACCTTCGAAAACTTTTTCCACCCATTTGTCGGGGAACTGATTGAAAAGCTAAACAAAGAATCATTACCAGGATTACTGGATCCCAATTTCCATCAAGAACTAACTGACAAGACGTTCTTTAAATCCCATTACACGCCTCAAACAAGTGGTACTGTGAAATTGAAATTTCCAATAAAGGAAATCGACGTCAGCGTCAGTGGCCCTTACGCGAACTACAACTGGGAGTTGCTCTTTCATATCCCTCTCACCATTGCGGTGCATCTGAGCAAGAATCAACGCTTTGCCGAGGCGCAGCGCTGGTTTCACTTCATCTTCGACCCCACTTGCAATGACACATCAATCCCCCCGCTGCAGCGCTACTGGAAGTTTATTGCTTTCCGCAAGCCTGGTTGCTTTATGCAGATTGACCAACTGTTAACGCTGTTAAGTAAGCCAGATGCAGAGTGTAACGACGATGAACGCAGATGTAAGGGTGACATTGAGAGTGGTTTCAAAGCGATAATGAATGACCCTTTTAAGCCACATAAAGTGGCTAGGACCCGGCCGGTTGCTTATCAGTACTGTGTTGTTATGAAGTATATAGATAACCTCATTGCCTGGGGTGACCAGCTTTTCCGGCAAGACACGATAGAATCCCTCAATGAAGCAACTCAACGCTATGTGCTGGCTGCGAACATTCTGGGGGCGCGTCCGGAGCAAATCCCGCAACAAGGGCGGGTGCGCCCGAAAACGTTTGCCGAACTTAAGAAACGAGACCTCGATTCTATAGGTAATACCTTTGTCGAACTTCAAGGCAATCTGACGCTCAACTTCGGTTTGCCGCAAAAGCAAGGGGCAGACCCAAGCGCCACCGGGTCACTCTTCGGCATCGGGCGCACGCTTTACTTCTGTATCCCGCGCAACGACAAACTGCTTGGATATTGGGACACGGTGGCCGACCGGCTGTTCAAAATCCGTAACTGCATGAATATCGAAGGTGTAGTGCGCCAGCTTGCCCTTTTTGATCCGCCACTTGATCCCGGAATGTTGGTCAAAGCCGCGGCAGCGGGTATCGATATAGGGTCGATAGTCAATGGGATGAACCAGCCGATTAGCCCGGTACGCTCCTTGTTCTTGATTCAAAAAGCGCTTGAGTTGTGTTCTGAAGTGCGTGGTCTAGGCTCTGCACTGCTCTCCGCGATCGAAAAAGGCGATGGTGAGCGGTTGGCGCTCCTTCGCCAAAGCCATGAGATCAATATCCAACAACTGCAGCAGGAGGTGCGATTTTTGCAATGGAAATCGGCACAAGAGTCTACTACATCGCTTCTCACTAGCCGCGCAACAGCGTTGGAGCGGCTCCATTATTATCAGCGTTTATTGGGAGCGCCTGCCGATCCGAATGCGCCGGATACCTTAATCCTAATTCATCCCGAATTAAACGAGGAAAACTTCGATGAGATATATGGGAAATTGGTCGGGCAATACGACAAACCCATTGCAACCCAGGCTTTTCCGCAACTAAATCTTACCGATGAAGGAAGAGCTAGGCTACATTTGACGACCAATGAAGATAACGAGTTTGTTCATTTAAAAAGGGCACGTGATACCAGCCTGCTTAGCTCTTCAGCACATGCTCTTGCAGCCAGCTTTGTTTCAATACCAGACGCAAAAGCCAACCTGCATTTTTGGGGGCTTGGCGCAACTATGGATGTAAAGGTAGGGACTGCGCTCTCATCAATTTCCAGATTTGCCGGAAATGTTCTTGGGATCATATCAGCCTGGGAGCGTGAACAGGCTGGCATGGCTGCTAAAACTGCGTCATACGAACGCCGCGCCGATGAATGGTTACTGCAATACAACCTCGCCGCTCACGAATTGATGCAAATTGGACGGCAAATCCTCTCCTCGCTGATAGCCGAACAGATCGCTCACCGAGAGTATCTCAACATCAAGAAACAAATCGAAAATTCCCAGGAAGTCGATCGGTTCCTGCGCGACAAATTTACCAATGCCGAACTCTATGGCTGGATGCAAGGTGAAATCTCGCGACTTTTCTACGAATACTACCGCTTCACCTTCGATACGGCACGCAAAGCTGAACAGACGATGAAACGGGAACTGATGCGCCCCGAGGTAGACGCCACTGATTATATCAAGTTTAACTACTGGGATAGTGGACGCAAGGGGGTGCTTTCCGGCGAGGCACTCTATTTGGATATCAAACGACTGGAGATGGCCTATCATGAAAACAACAAGCGTGAGTTTGAGCTGACCAAACATGTGTCCTTGCGACAGCTTAATCCTTTAGCCCTTCTGGCCCTGAAAGCTACAGGGATTTGTGAAGTTAACGTGCCTGAATGGTTGTTCGATCTCGACGGACCTGGCCATTATATACGCCGTATCAAGAACGTCAGTCTATCTATCCCGTCGGTAACCGGGCCCTATACCAGCGTCAGCTGCACGTTATCGTTGCTTAAAAGTTCGCTCCGTAAATCACCATTGCTCAAGGATGACGAATACGCCCGCCAGGGTAGCGAAGATGATCGCTTTATCGATTATTTTGGTACGGTTCAGTCGATCGTCACCAGCAGTGGGAATAACGACAGCGGCATGTTTGAGACTAATCTGCGCGAAGAGCGATTATTGCCTTTTGAAGGCGCCGGCGCCGAAAGCACCTGGAAACTGGAATTACCTTCAGATTTCCGCCAGTTTGACTACAACACCATCACGGACGTTATCCTACATTTTCGATACACGGCTAGGCAGGGTGGCGGTCAAATGCGGGATAAGGCCTTGGAACATCTAAAGGAAATTATAGGTGAAGCCAACTCATCTGGACTCGCACTCGGGTTTTACTTGAGGCAAGATTTCCCAAGTGAATGGCATCGGTTTGTAAACGGATCCGAGAGTTTTGAGACTATAGTGAAGCATGATCACTTCCCTTATTTCACTCAGGGTAAGGACATCACTATCGATGCGTTGCAATTACACGCTGTGAAAGCGAATAACATCGAATCAAAAACGCTATCAGATCTTAACGTCACAGATACTTTAAAGGAAAAAGGAGAATTTGAGCTTTCGCTTCCTTCTGATGCAACATTGCTTAAGAGGGATAAAGACGCAATTGTCTTTCTTTTGATTAGATATTCGTTAAGTTAAATCTGACTGTCTCGTTTGATATCTGAACCGGACAACCGATTAGCGGTTTACTGATTGTCGCTTGTGGGTCGCACTCGGTCTTTCGTGAATGACGCAGTTCATCCAATTGCAAACGGTCACAATGTTTTGTCTAATGTTTAGGTATTTTCGACGGCACTAAAAGCGTCCCTGTTATTGTTGAATGATTTTAGGAATTAGACAAAATGGTTCATAACGATCAATAGGCCGTTAGATAATAACCTCTTATACAAATCAACAAATAGTCAACAAGGATAGTATTTTGGGCATTGTTAATTTAATGTGGTTTGAGCTAAGCTAATCCATTTTTACGAGTCAGTGATCATGGTTAGATGCCCCAAATGTAGCTCAGAAGGCTGTACTAAAGATGGGATGGCGAAAGGCAGGCAGCGTTACCGCTGTAAGGTTTGTGATTATAGGCATACGGTCAGTTACCGAGGTATCAACCCAGCGATTAAGCGGCAAGCGCTCCAGCTTTACCTTGAAGGCCTCGGTTTTCGGTCCATTGGTCGAATCCTGAACTGCAGTCATGTGGCAGTCTATAACTGGATCAAGGCCTATGGCGAGTCCATTGAATCCATTCGCTCCACCGCCGGCGTTGAGGTCGTCGAACTCGATGAGATGCATACTTATATTGGTTCCAAAAAAACTATTGCTGGATCTGGATGGCTGTTGATCGAAATGGCAAGCGGTTCCTCCACTGCGAAGTGGGCTCCCGCGGCACAGAGACAGGCCGAAAGCTATGGACAGCCATTGAAGACAACGAAATAACCCAGGTCATGAGCGACTATTGGCGTCCTTATGCACAATTTGTCCCGAAAGAGCTTCATACGCAATCAAAAGCTGAAACCTATACCGTGGAAGGTTATAACAGTTTATTCAGGCATTTTCTGGCCCGGCTACGCTGAAAATCAAAATGCTATAGCAAAAGCAAGATCATGCTCAAATATTCCGTCATGCTTCTGATGCTTAAATGGAATGGGGAATTGGACACTATACTTAATTAACAATACCGTATTTTGAACCAAGAAAGTAACTTATGTGACATATCTTACGACTCAGATTTAGAAAGAATTGAAGGTATTGTGAGACTTCCTTGGATAGGAAGAGAATACCAACAACAAGAGATAAAAACTCTTATTCTTGGTGAAAGTGTATATGACTGGAATCCTAAAGACCTTTTAAACATGGATCGAATTAATAGTGCATACAATCTTAGAAATCTACACAAAAGTCATGCAATGGACTTTAAGCGTAAATCTAAATTTGTAAGAAACATTGAAAAAGCTATATATGGAAAAAGGAAGCCAACTGATTCAGAAAAAGAGCTTTTTTGGAACTCCGTCTGTTACCACAACCTTGTGAATCGAGTATTAAAAACCAAAAAACACAGGCCATCGTATAATGATTATTACTCAGGTTGGTCAACATTTGAACAGCTTGCTGACTTGCTGCAATTTGATCAAGTTGTTGTTTATGGTTTAGAGCAAAAAAAGATAAAATCACTTATCAAGTATTGCGATGAAAACAGCTTAACTATTGAGCACGAAAATCTTCCTGAAAAAGTAGGAAGATCATACCCAAAAAAAATCACTATCACAAAAGGTATTCAAAAAATAAAACTTTTATTTATAAGACACCCAAGCTCTTATTTTAGCTGGAAAAAGTGGTCGCCAATCATAAAATCCGAAATTACCTATCCAGCATGATTGCATAACAGAAATTTCAAGGAGGCGCTCATGCCGTTCCTGAAATTGGAGTTATGAATGGCTGGTTTCAGATGATCACGACCGCCTCAAATGTGCCAAAATCTGCCAGTCAAAATTGATGCTGAATTAACACCTAATTCTTCCGAAATTGTTTTTTATACTTTTGGTATGTTGTTCAATTTAGAAAATTTAATTTGAAGGATTAAATGATCAGCTTAATATAGATTTAAAACATTCTGTTACTCTGGCTGGGATTGTTTATTTTTAAAACATAAGGACTGTTGAATGCCTGATTCAGAAATCAACCTGGATATCCCAAAGATTGCGGAATATGGTAAGCGCGAATTAAACCCCATCTACTTTTTTCGCCCAGCCCTGGTTAATCTGTTCCTTGTCGACCTGCCAGGGCAGCAGTTGCTCGATGTCTTCCAACGATTGTGCCTTGGGCAGTTCTTTAAAAACATGGTGCAGATAGCGGTAAGGCTCCAGACCGTTCAGTTTGGCGGTTTCGATCAGACTGTACAGATTGGCGCTGGCTTTGGCGCCTTGGACGGTATCCGAGAACAGCCAATTGTGGCGACCGATCACGAACGGGCGTATGGCCCGCTCGGTGGCATTGTTGTCGATGTCGAGCCGGCCGTCTTCACAGTAGCGGATCAGCTTGTCCCAGTGGTTGTCGAGATAGCTCAGCGCCTTGCCGGTCAGACTGGTGGGCGGCACCTGGGGTAGCGAGGTGTCCAGCCAGGCTCTGATATCGTCGAGCAACGGCATGGCCTGCTGTTGCCGCCGTTGATAGCGCTCTTCCGGGGCCAGATCCTTAATCAGCTGTTCGATACGATACAGCTTCTGAATATAAATGAGTCCTTTGCTGGCCTTGCCGGCTTTCGCCTGGCCTTTGGGGCCTTGCGCCTTCAGGGCTTCATCGAATTTCCGCCTCGCATGCGCGAAGCAGCCGACCTGGCGCAAGCCGTTTTTGGCGCACACCGGCGCATAGCCGGCGTAGCCGTCGGTTTGCAGATAACCTCGGTAGTCAGCCAGGAGCGCATCAGCCACGTGTTGGCCGCGGGAAGGAGCATAGGTGAACACGATCACCGGTTGGCCGGGCGGACCACCGCGTTGCACCCACAGGTAGGACTTGGACTGGGCTGTTTTGCCGGCCTCCTTGAGCACCTGCACGGTGGTTTCATCCATCTGCTGGATGTCGTACTGCCGCAACGGCTCCTGCAGCAGGTTGATCAGCGGCTGGATCAGTTCGCCGCAGCGGATCATCCAGACGGCCAGGGTGCCGCGCGCGATGTCGACGCCGATACGCTGCAACATCTGGCTTTGCCGATACAGCGGTAAGGCGTCGAGAAATTTGCTGGTCACGAGATAGGCCAATAAACCGGGCGAGGCATTGCTTTTTGGGATCGGCTGGGCCGGCAGGGGGGCGGTTTTGACCTCGCTGCTGCAGCAGGGGCAGGCGTATTTCTTACGGATATGGCGCAGCACCTGCACTTGCGCCGGAATGATGTCCAGTTGCTCCGAGATGACTTCGCCGATCACTTTCAGGGCATGGCCTTCGGCACAATAGCGCTGGTCTGCCGGCAGGTCATGAACGATGTCGACCCGGGGCAGCGCCGGGGGCAAGGCTTTGCGGCCGCGTTTGACCGGTGTGGTGGCGGGCGATGAGTCAATGGCGGCCGGCTCGCAGGGGCTGAGCGGCTCCGTGGGGAGCGGTTCTACACCGCTATCGCCGTCTTCGGCATAGACTTCCGCCTCATTGAACAGATCGGCTTGTTCGGCACGGTACTTCTCGCTGTGGGCGCCGAAGCGTTGGTGCAGCAACAGACGGATCTGTTCCTGCAAGTGCTCATACTGCGCTTTGAGTTGTCGAATTTCCCGCGCTTGCGACAACACGAGCTGGCGCAAGGTTTCGGGGGCTTCGGGCAGTTCAAGTACTTGTTTCATAACGCCTATTATACCTGAGCCAGGCCTGATAGGCGATGGCGAAACCTGCGCCAAGCGCTATAAAACCGAGCGGAAATCCAGGGCGGGATGCGGCTGCAGCCGGCTGATGTCGTAGCCGTCCAGCAACCAGTTCAACTGCTGCACCGTTAAGGACACCACGCCCGCTTCATCGGCCTTCGGCCAGACAAAACGGTCTTGCTCCAGGCGCTTCTGCCACAGGCAGAAACCATTGCGCTCCCAGTACAGCACCTTGAGCGCCGTCGAGGAACGGTTAGTAAACACAAACAAAGCCTCCGCAAACGGATTCAACTGCAATTGCGCCTCCACCAGCACCGCCAGGCTGCCCATGCCTTTCCTGAAATCCACCGGCTCCGCGCACAGATAGACCGGGCACAGTGGCGCTGTAGGCCGCATCATGCCGGCAGCCGGCACAGGCCGGTCAACAGTTCAAGGCAGGCTTGGGCATCGACATGACGCAATTCGCCTTCAATACCGTTGGGCAGGCGTAACAGCACTGTCATCGCTTCAGCAGGGCTGGGCACCGCCGGCGGGGTAATCCGCACCGGATGAAAATGCGCTGCCTGTGCCGGCTCCGGCTTTCTGTCGGCTTTCGGCGCACGGACTTGTTGGCTCCAGTAGTAAAAGGATTTGACCGACAAGCCCTGCTCACGGGCGTAAGCCGCCATGCTCAGCCCGGAGACCTGCCACTGTTGCCAATGGCCCAGCCAGAATTGCTGGGTGGGCGTGAGCATCGGCTCAACGTGCTGATCGGTTTCTGAAAAAGGTGAACTCATGCGTTATTCCCCATTGGTTTAAATGGGAATACTCTGCCACTTCCAGTAGCCAATTGTTAGATGCGGTTTATTGAGCGCTTACAGTTCTTCTTGTTATGCAAAGCTTTACTTAACAAGAATTATGCTCAGTTCGTTATTGCGGAGTAATTATCGGAAACCGACAGCGTGTCTGGTTTCCCACGCTGCCGGCTTGGCATAATTTACAGACTCTCCAGGAGCTTCAGAAGATCATCTGATGGGCGATAGCGCACCTGCTTACTATCTGGCGGTAGTGCTATGGTGGCCAGAGCCCGCTTCTTCATGGATAGATTCGGCCTCAATGTAACCATGGGTTGTGAACGGACTTTCATGCCCGAGCCATAAGGCGATGACCGTAATGTCTATGCCTGCTTGTAGTAAGTGCCTGGCCGTCGTATGACGCAATGTATGCGGTGACACTTCGCGACTTTGCAACGAAGCGCATTGCTTCGCCGCTGTGCCCTCAGCCAGCTCAATCCGTTCGGCCACATTCGAGTGCGTCATCGTTTTTTATCAGGACTCCAGAGATAACATTGCTCATCATGGCCGCCTACACTGTTTAACACAATCCTCTCATTGTTAAAACTCTTATCTATAAAAAATCTTAATTTAAAAAAACTCTTATCTATAAAAAATCTTAATTTAAAAATACAGTTATACATTTACATTGTTGAATTTTTCAAAACCCATTATAGTGATGCCCATTCTCAATGATGAAAACAGGTTTTTATGACCCCTCAATCTGAAGCTCAGCACCTTACGTCTTGGGCATTTTTTAGAGTCCAATTCCGAATCATTGGCCGATCCGAACGCCGCCGTCACCGTATGTCAACGTTATCTCCATTCTCTAGCCTCACCTCGGTTGCCTTTGCGGCCTATCGAAGCGGTCAAAGGCTGAAGGACAAGGAAATGGGGCTGACATTCGACTTCAGAAATCGATTAGGCATCTATCACAGCGAGATCATCGCCCCGCCCGATGCCCCTCAATGGGTTCATAACCGCTCAGAACTTTGGAACGCCGTTCAGGAAAAGGAGAAACGCAAAGACGCTCAACTTGCCCGCGAATGTCTGATTTCCTTACCCAAGGAATTAAGTCTCGATGACTGCAAGAAGCTGATTATTGACTATGTGAATACAGTCTTCGTATCCGCAGGCATGGTGGCCGATATTGCGATTCACGAGCCAAGCCATAATCCAGAGCATGGAAACATTCATGCTCACATCCTGCTAACGATGCGCTCGATCGAAAATGATAAATTTGGCCTGAAAGTGCGGGATTGGAGCTCAAGATCAAACGCAGAATATTGGCGAGCAGTAATATGCGAACAGACAAACCAGTACCTCGAAAGGGCAGGCTTGGAGCTACGCGTTAACCACAAAAGTCGAGCTAGGCTTGAAATGGAACAAGGTCGACATTTTGATTACTCCATTCCCTATGAAACACTCGATGTCGAGCCAGAGTTAATTTTGGATCAGTCGCTTCAGCTCAAAGCGCCCCCATTGGAGGACAGCTTCGACAGAATTCCTCCTGACAAAAGTAAACGTGAGTTAGAGGATAGCGATGAGAGCTTCTCTGTAGACCGGAACAGCTCCGCTACTTTAGGTAAAGAAGCGTTTGCGCACGATGACAACGTCTTCGCCTTTCATCAATTCCGACAGGAGGTGCAATCGCTTACAGCGCCGAAAACTCGCATTGAACTGAGAAACGATCAGAGGCTGTTACAACTCCACCATCTAGAATTGCAATTGGAGGATCGACTAAAAAAGCTTGAAGCGATGATCGCAAACCATCCCGATCCCCATGATCAGGAGAGACTTCAACTCCAGGCAGAACTTGAAAAATCCTTGTTCCTAGAGCGAGCAAACCAATATAAACTTTTCATTCACACCCAAGAAGGGAACCGTTTCGATGCCGTTCAACTGTTAACCTATCGACGAGAAGCCAGGTTGTCAGGAAAAGCCTATCAAACCTATCTTTACGAATGGTGCCGAAGGGCCATACGTGACCCGCGCTACTTCGCCATTGAGCCCAAACTTACCCTAACCATTGAGAGAATCCGAGCCCGCGAAGATAAGCGATGGGCCGATTTTAAAGAACAGGCTCTCAAATCCCATTGGGATGAGCCAAGAAGAACTCAGGAAGCAAGGATCGTGCAACAAAGGCTGGATAAAGAACTCAAGATGGATCTTGAAAGGACGCTCGGATTAAATCTTGATCTTAGTCTAGGCCGATAAAGAGTCTGGCTTCGAGCAAAAGCCTCGGAGAGAATCCCTTAGCGCGAACGGCATCAAATCAATTGTTATCACGAATGTTATCACGAAACAATGATTCTCAATATTTCAGAATTCTTTAGTTTCTTAACTCATTGATTCAATTGGTCGGGGCGAGAGGATTTGAACCTCCGACCCCTTGCACCCCATGCAAGTGCGCTACCAAGCTGCGCTACGCCCCGACGTATTGAATATAGAGAATGTTTGAGAAAGGATTGCGAACGCAACCCCTAGCTATGCGGTGCATTGTACTACATTTGCCGCATTAAATCTATTTAAGTAATTCCAAAATATCTTCGAGTTCGCCAATCAACTGATGAATCAACTGCTTGGTGCGGGTTGAGTCTTCTTTGGCGTCGTCACTGGATAGATGAGCTCTGGCGCCGCCGATTGTGTAGCCTTGCTCGTATAAAAGCGATCTGATTTGCCGGATCATCAGCACATCGTGGCGCTGGTAATAGCGACGGTTGCCGCGCCTTTTAACCGGGCTGAGTTCAGCGAATTCCTGCTCCCAGTAGCGGAGCACATGCGGCTTTACACCGCATAATTCGCTGACCTCACCTATAGTGAAATACCGTTTTGCCGGTATGGGCGGCAGTTCGTTGTTATTACTCGGCTCCAGCATATGCTTCCACTCGGGCTTTTAGTTTTTGACCTGACCTGAATGTTACCACACGCCGAGCGGTTATGGGAATCTCTTCACCTGTTTTTGGATTTCTGCCGGGACGGCTGTTTTTATCGCGGAGTTCGAATTTTCCAAAACCGGAAATTTTTACCTGCTCACCGTTTTCCAAAGATCCCTTAATTTCTTCAAAAAACAATTCGACCATTTCTTTTGCTTCACGCTTGTTTAAGCCAAGCTCGTCAAACAGCCTTTCGGCAAAATCTGCTTTAGTTAATGCCATTAAATCAATCTCTCAGCTTTGCACTAATTTTATTCATTACTGTGTCTAACACTCTGTTAAATATAGCATCTATTTCAGAGTCTGTTAGCGTTTGTGAATAATCTTGTATGGTTAAACTTAAAGCCACACTTTTGTATCCTTCCTCTACGCCTTTGCCGCGGTATACATCAAAAATCACTATGTCCTGCAAAGTCTGTTCCGCACAGCCTTTAACAGCATTGATGATGTCGTTGGCCGAGACCTCTTCCTTGACTATCAAGGCTAAATCGCGGCGCACCGATGGATATTTCGACAACGGCTTAAAGACCGGAATGTGCTTATTTAACAATAAGTTCTGATCCAATTCAAACAAAAAAACTTGAGTATCAAAACCCAGCTGTTTTTCCAAGGTCGGATGCAGCATGCCTAGCCAGCCTATTCTTTCACCTGCCGGGTTCAGGATTTCAGCCGTCTGTCCGGGATGCAACGCCGCATGCTTTGCCGGTACAAATTGCACTTCACAGTCTGTCAATGCAAACATGGCCTGGGCATCGGCTTTTACATCAAAGAAATCGACTTTCCGGCTTTTTTCGCCCCATTGCTCGGCATAGACGCTTCCCAAAGCCAGACCCGCCAGCATTTTCTGCTGCTGGGTTTCTCCGCCTTCATTAATAAAGCGCAGGCCGGTTTCAAACAAACGCACCCGATTCTGCTGGCGATTAGTATTGTGCAATGCCGCGTTCAGCAGGCCGCACCATAATGTGGTGCGCATGACCGCCAATTCCGAGGAAATCGGATTTTTTAAACTGATGACTATGTCATCCGGCGCCACTGCCTTCTGAATGTCTTCATCAACAAAACTATAGGTAATGGCTTCCTGATAGCCTCTGTCAACCAGCAGGTCTTTAACGCGGTCAATGTCCAGCACGGCTTCTGTCGCCTTGCTTAATTCGGAGCGCATTAACAGACTGCTTCTCGGCAGGTTGTTATAGCCATAGATACGCGCTAACTCTTCGATTAAGTCCGCTTCGATGGCGATGTCAAAACGAAAGCCCGGCGGCGTAATTTGCCAGCCATCAGCCTGAGCTTCCACTGACATGCCCAGGCGCTGAAAAATCGCCGCGATTTCTTCATCAGCCAGTGCAATGCCCAGTATTTTTTCGATACGTTGCCGTCTGAGCAAAACCGCTGGCCGCGTCAGCAATGCTGACTCTGCTTTTGCTTCGGTGACAGGCCCGACGCTGCCGCCTGCGATCTCAACGATCAATTGTGTGGCACGCTCAATAGCTCTTTCCTGCAGGGTAGGATCGACGCCGCGTTCGAAGCGGTGCGATGAATCGGTATGAAGGCCGAATCGACGCGCTTTGCCGGCAATGCTTCGCGGCGCAAAAAATGCGCACTCCAGAAATACGTTCTGCGTGTCATCGCTGACGGCTGACTCGCTGCCGCCCATGACGCCGGCAAGCGCCAGCGCCTGCTGGTCATCGGCGATGACCAAGGCTTCAGGATCAAGCGTGATCACCTGACCGTTCAATAAAAAAAGTTGCTCGTCCGCTTTACCCCAACGCACGTTAATGGCGCCATTCAGCTTGTCGGCATCGAAAGCATGCAGGGGCTGGCCCAGCTCGATCAGTACATAGTTAGTAACATCAACCAAAGGTCCCAGACTTCTCAAGCCGGAACGGCGCAGGCGTTCCTGCATCCAAAGCGGCGTTTCCGCTTTGGCGTTTACGCCTTTGATCAATCGCCCCAGATAACGCGGGCAGGCATCTTCCGCCTCGACCTTTACGGTTAATGATTCCTGATGACTGACCGCAACTTTCTCGACCTGAGTCGACGACCAATTCATGCGGTTTAAAACCGCCACTTCACGCGCAATGCCCTCCACACTCAGACAGTCCGCTCTGTTAGGCGTCAGATCGACTTCAATAATGCTGTCATTCAGTGACAGGTATTCGCGAATATCGGTGCCTACCGGGGCATCAGCTGCCAATTCCATTAGACCGCTGGCGTCAGCGGCCAAGCCCAGCTCTTTTTCCGAGCAGAGCATGCCGAACGATTCCACTCCGCGCAGTTTGGACTTTTTGATTTTGAAATCGCCCGGTAGTACGGCGCCGATCAATGCGGCCGGTATTTTAAGCCCTACGCGCACATTGCTGGCGCCGCAAACAATCTGCAAAGGCTCGGCTTCGCCGACAGCGACTTTACACACTCTGAGCCGGTCGGCATCAGGGTGCTGTTCCATTTCCAGCACTTCACCGATGACGACGCCGCTGAATACGGCTGCCGCAGGCGTTACGGAATCGACTTCAAGGCCTGCCATAGTCAATTGCTCGACCAGTTCTTCTGTGGTTATGGCCGGATTGACGTAGTCTCTTAACCAGGCTTCACTTATTTGCATGATTCAAGCTTTCCCGTAACTGCAACTTATCTGAATTGTTCTAAAAATTTAAGATCATTTTCAAAAAACAATCTCAAATCGTTGATGCCGTATCGCATCATAGCCAGACGTTCCACGCCCATGCCGAATGCGAAACCGGAGAATTGTTCATGATCGATATTCACCGATTTGAAGACTTCGGGATGGATCATACCGCAGCCGCCTACTTCCAGCCAGCCGGTGTTCTTGCAGACACGACAGCCTTGACCGTCGCACATCACGCATGAAACGTCGAATTCTGCCGAAGGTTCGGTGAACGGAAAATAAGACGGACGAAAACGAGCCTGGACGTCTTTTTCGAAAAACGCCTGTAAAAACTCGAAAATCACGCCTTTTAAATCGCCGAAGCTGACGTCGGTATCGACAAGAAAGCCCTCTACTTGATGAAACATGGGCGAATGGGTAAGATCCGAATCGCAGCGGTATACCCGTCCTGGCGCGATCACCTTGAGCGGCGGCTGCTCGGATTCCATAACCCGGATCTGCACCGGCGAAGTATGCGTCCGCAAAACCGTATGCGCATCAAAATAAAACGTATCGTGCATGGCCCGCGCCGGGTGATGCTCGGGAATGTTCAGGGCGCTGAAATTATGGTAATCGTCTTCAATTTCCGGCCCTTCGACCACTTTAAAGCCGACACCGGCAAAAATTTTGGAAATTCTTCTCAGCGTGGTCGTCACCGGATGCAGTCCGGCAGCAAATTGCCCGCGCCCCGGCAGGGTGACATCGACGCGCTCGCTGGACAGCCTTTCTTCCAGTGCAGCATGCTCCAGGGTATTTTTTCTGGCTTCCAGCTGTTCCTGAAATTGATCCCTGGCTTCATTGATGATCTGTCCGACGGAACGGCGCTGGTCAGGATCAAGTCTACCGAGTTCTTTCATCTGCAGAGTAAATAAACCCTTTTTGCCGAGATACTGGACACGGACTTGATCGAGTTGATTAAGATCTTGTGCTTCCGCAAGCTGTTGTAATGCCTGCGCGAGAATTTCTTCTAGAGTGGCCGACACTGCTCAACTCGCTTATTTAAGTAGATGGGGAGGATAATCCAAAAGGATTTTTTAATCTGGGAAGGATAAAACCTTCACTCCACCCCTCCCCGACCGGAGAGGGGGGAATAATCAGATTACTCAGTAAGAGTAATCGTCTTTTTATTTCAAAGCGGGCTTTGATTTGCTTTAGCGATTTTCGCTATTTCAGCAAAAGCTTCCATATCACGTACAGCAATGTCTGCCAAAACCTTGCGGTCTATCGCTACATTCGCTTTAGTCAAACCATTGATCAAGCGACTGTAAGACGTACCACACATTCTGGCTGCGGCATTGATACGAACAATCCACAACGCACGGAATTGACGTTTTTTCTGTTTGCGGTCGCGGTAAGCATATTGACCTGCTTTGATTACCGCCTGCTTGGCAACGCGATAAACGCGACTACGCGCACCGTAGTAACCTTTCGCTTGCTTTAAAACTTTTTTATGTCTTGCTCTGGCTGTTACGCCGCGTTTTACTCTAGGCATTATTCCGCTCCTTTATTAGCTGTAAGGCATCATGCGTTTTGCCATGCGCACATCTGATGGATGAATACTTGCCGGCCTGCGTAACTGTCTTTTTCTTTTAGTGGATTTTTTAGTCAGGATATGACGTTTAAATGATTGTCCACATTTAAAACCGCCGTTGCCTGTGCGTTTAAAACGCTTGGCTGCGCCACGGTTGGTTTTTATTTTTGGCATTTGTTTGCTCCGATAATTATAAATACAAGATCCCTGAGAAAATAACCCAGCAAGGCAAAATGCATGGCCCTGAAGAATTATGCGCGCCATTTTTTATGACGCCTTCGGCAGCACATCCTGTGCTGCCTGATAACTTTAAAAATAGTGGAAAAGGCGGCGGTTTATTTTTTCTTCTTCGGCGCCATAACCATGACCATTTGACGGCCTTCCATCTTGGGAAACTGCTCGACAGTGGCTATCTCTTCCAAATCTTTTTCTATACGCTTCAACAAATCCATGCCGATTTCACGATGGGCCATTTCGCGTCCGCGGTAGCGTACGGTAATTTTTGTTTTGTCGCCATCGTTCAGGAATTTGGTTAGGCTTCTGAGCTTAACCTGATAATCCCCTTCATCAGTTCCGGGTCTGAATTTAATTTCTTTAACCTGGATCTGTTTTTGCTTTTTCTTGGCAATTGCCAGTTTTTTGTTTTGCTCAAACTGGTATTTACCATAGTTCATTATCTTACAAACGGGAGGATCCGCGTTTGGCGATATTTCCACTAAATCCAAGTCCGCAGCATAAGCAATCTGTTTGGCTTCGTCTAACGAGATAATGCCCAATGCTTCACCATCTGCTCCTGTTACCCTCACTCGTCTGGCAGTGATGGCATCGTTCAGGCGCGTTTCATCTTTTTTAGCAGCGATATCTTAATCCTCCAAAGTATGGTTACTTTTTGTCTTCAATCTCTTTTGTTAACCGTTCGGTAAATGCACCGATTGACAGACTACCTAAATCTTCACCCTTTTGTGTACGCACTGAAACGGTTTGATCTTCCATTTCCTTATCTCCGATCACCAGAAGATACGGCACACGCTGCATAGAGTGCTCTCGAATTTTAAACCCGATCTTTTCATTTCTCAAGTCTAATTTCACCCTGAAGCCTTGCTTTTCGAGGTTTTGAGCAAGCTCTGACGCATATTCGGCATGTCGGTCAGTGATCGTCATCAACACCGCCTGCACTGGCGCCAGCCAAACCGGGAATGTACCTGCATGCTGCTCGATCAGAATACCGATAAAGCGTTCTAACGAACCCAGTATGGCCCTGTGCAACATGACCGGTACTTGTCTGGAGCCGTCTTCGGCGATATAAGTAGCGCCTAACCGGCCAGGCATGGAGAAATCGACCTGAATCGTGCCGCACTGCCAGACACGGCCGATACAATCTTTTAACGAGAATTCAATTTTAGGACCGTAAAAAGCGCCTTCGCCCGGCTGCAGATCCCATTTCAGGCCTTTATTGTTAAGCGCCAGCTCCAACGCATTTTCAGCCTTATCCCAGACCGCATCATCGCCTACGCGATTTTCCGGACGGGTCGATAATTTGATAATGACTTCTTCAAAACCGAAGTCCTTATAAACATCAAACAGCAAATCGATAAAAGTTGAAACTTCGCCCTGAATCTGCCCTTCTGTACAGAAAATATGTGCATCATCCTGCACAAAGTTTCTGACCCGCATCAGGCCATGCAATGTGCCTGAAGGCTCATTGCGATGACAGGAGCCGAATTCCGCCAGACGGATCGGCAAATCCCGATAGCTTTTAATACCTTGATTGTAAATCTGCACATGACAAGGGCAGTTCATGGGCTTAATGGCATAATCGCGATTTTCCGAGTGCGTCGTGAAAATCATGTCGCCGAACTTATCCCAGTGACCGGACTTTTCCCATAAAGAGCGGTCCACAACCTGCGGTGTTCTTACTTCACCATAACCGTTAGCGCGCAGTTTATTGCGGATATACTGCTCAACCTGCTGGTAAATGGTCCAGCCTTTATCGTGCCAGAATACCATGCCAGGCGCTTCATCCTGAGCATGAAACAAATCCAGGGTTTTGGCCAGTTTGCGATGATCGCGCTTTTCTGCCTCTTCCAGACGATGCAGATAGGCCTGCAGTTCTTTTTTATCAGCCCATGCCGTACCGTAAATGCGCTGCAGCATCTCGTTATCGGAATTGCCGCGCCAGTAGGCACCGGCAATTTTCATGAGTTTGAAGGCTTTCAATCTGCCCGTGCTCGGCACATGGGGACCGCGGCACAGATCGGTAAACCCGCCCTGCTCATACAAAGATAAATCTTCATTGGCCGGAATGGACTCGATGATTTCGGCCTTGTATTCTTCACCTTGGTTTCTAAAGAATGTTACCGCCTCATCTCTGGGCAATACATAGCGCTTGACCGAATAATCCTTGTCAGCCAGTTCCTGCATTTTCTTTTCGATGGCAGCCAGATCATCGGGCGTAAAAGGACGCTCGTAGGCGAAATCGTAATAAAAGCCGTTTTCGATAACCGGCCCGATAGTGACTTGCGCTTTAGGGAATAATTCTTTGACGGCCTGAGCCAAAAGGTGTGCCGTGGAATGACGAATGACATCGACGCCGTCTTCGTCTTTTGCCGTGACGATTTGAAGTGTAGCGTCGTGATCGATTACTGTACTGGCATCGACGAGCTTGCCGTCCACCTTGCCTGCCAAAGTCGCCTTGGCCAAACCGGCGCCGATGGATTGGGCAACATCCATCACTGTAACAGCTTGTTCATACTCGCGATGAGAGCCATCAGGAAGGGTAATTACCGGCATTTTTCGTCAACTATGGTTAGTTAGTACAATAAAAAAAGCACCGCGATAGCAGTGCTTTATAAAGTCTGGTAGGCGCGATTGGACTCGAACCAACGACCCCCACCATGTCAAGGTGGTGCTCTAACCAACTGAGCTACGCGCCTGAAGCCTGTGTAACTTCAGAGCCGGCTATTATACCGGCAGAATTTTATTATGCAACTTTTTAAACCAATATTTCTTCCTGAAGCGCTTTAATTTCATCACGGATTTTTGCCGCCTGTTCAAATTCAAGGTTTTTGGCATGCTGATACATGGCCTCTTCCAGCTGCTTCAGCTTCTTGCCCAGTTGCTTGGGCGACATGACTTTGTAGTCCGCAGCCAGCTCTGCGACCTTTTTCTTATCGCCGCCGAACGAAATACCGGCACCGGGGATCGACGTCTGCATGATGTCGGTCACAGACTTGTAGACGGTGGCCGGCTCTATATGATGCTCAATATTAAATCGGCGCTGTTTTTCGCGGCGGCGTTCGGTTTCATCAATCGCCTGCTGCATGGATTTGGTTATGCGATCAGCATACAGAATCGCCTTGCCGTGGACGTTTCTGGCGGCCCGGCCGATGGTTTGCACTAACGATACGACCGAACGCAAAAAACCTTCCTTGTCGGCGTCCAGAATGGCAACCAGAGACACTTCCGGAATATCCAGCCCTTCTCGCAACAAATTGATGCCGACCAGCACATCGAACTGCCCTAGCCTCAAATCGCGAATAATCTCGACACGCTCCACCGTATCGATGTCGGAATGCAGATAGCGCACGCGCACGCCGTGCTCCAGGTAATATTCGGTCAGGTCCTCGGCCATCCTTTTAGTCAGCGTCGTCACCAGCACGCGCTCCTTTAGCTCAATGCGCCGATTGATTTCAGACAGTAAATCGTCGACCTGCGTAGTGGCCGGGCGCACCTCGACCTCTGGATCGAGCAATCCGGTCGGCCTGACCACCTGCTCGGCAAATACGCCGGAGTGCGCTTTTTCGTACGGACCCGGCGTTGCCGAAATGTAGATCCGTTGCGGCGATTTCACCTCGAACTCCTCAAACATCAACGGCCGGTTATCAAGTGCCGAAGGCAATCTGAAGCCGTATTCGACCAGCGTTTCCTTGCGCGAGCGGTCGCCTCTGTACATGGCGCCGATCTGCGGCACCGTGACATGGCTTTCATCGATAATGACCAGTGCATCGGCCGGCAAATAATCGAACATGGTCGGCGGCGCCTCGCCGGGACCTCTACCTGACAGATGGCGCGAATAGTTCTCGATGCCGGAGCAATAGCCGACCTCCAGTATCATCTCGATATCGAATAGCGTCCTTTGCTCCAGCCGTTGCGCTTCGACCAGCTTGTTTAACGAGCGCAGCTGCTCCAGGCGTTCTTTGAGTTCGATCTTGATCTTTTCGACAGCAGACAGCAGCTGCTCGCGCGGCGTGACATAATGATTCTTCGGATAAACCGTATAACGCGCCACGCGGCGCAGGACTTCGCCGGTCAAGGGATCGAACAACGACAGGCGCTCGACTTCGTCATCGAACAATTCAACGCGCAAGGCTTCCTGATCGGATTCGGCCGGAAAAATATCGATGACCTCGCCGCGCACGCGGTACGTGGCCCGGCGCAGTTCCACATCATTGCGCGTATACTGCATTTCGGCCAGACGGCGCAAAATGGCGCGCTGATCGATCATATCGCCTTTGACCAGGTGCAGGACCATTTTGAAATACGATTCAGGTTCGCCCAGACCGTAAATCGCCGACACGGTCGCGACCACAACCGTGTCCTGACGCTCGATCAGCGCCTTGGTGGCCGACAGGCGCATCTGCTCGATATGCTCGTTCAGCGAGGCATCCTTATCGATGAACGTATCTGAAGACGGCACATACGCTTCCGGCTGGTAATAGTCATAATACGAAACAAAATATTCGACGCTGTTTTCAGGAAAGAATTCTTTCATCTCGCCATACAACTGTGCCGCCAGCGTTTTATTCGGCGCCAGAATCATCGCGGGACGCTGGACCTCGTTGATGACATTCGCGATTGTAAACGTCTTGCCGGACCCCGTGACGCCCAACAGCGTCTGGTGGACCTCGCCATCATTCAAACCTTCAACCAGTTGTTTAATGGCTGTCGGCTGGTCGCCGGCCGGCTTGAAACGACTTTGAATTTTAAATTGTTTTTTCACTCAATACATCTCAAGAAATTAATCATTTTTAACAGCAGACTATTAGCAGGCCATTATACAGAGTATAATCCTCGTTATTTTTGACATTGATTCTACACGGCGGAATATGAGCATCAAACTATCTGATAGAGTGCAAGCAGTTAAACCCTCTCCTACCCTGGCCATTACCGCCAGAGCTGCTGAGATGCGGGCTGCAGGCAAAGATATTGTCAGCCTAGGCGCGGGTGAACCGGATTTCGATACACCGGATCATATCAAAGCAGCCGCTGTTAAGGCACTAGACAATGGTTTTACCAAATATACTGCAGTTGACGGCATTCCAAGCTTAAAAAAAGCCATTATCAATAAATTTAAAACCGACAACGGACTGGATTACCAGCCCAAGCAGATCCTGGTTTCCTGCGGCGGCAAACAAAGCTCGTACAATCTGATTCAAGCCTTGATCAACCCGGGCGATGAAGTCATTATTCCCGCGCCGTTCTGGGTCTCTTATCCGGATATGGTGCTGCTGGCAGACGGCGTACCGGTCATTATTGAGACCACACAGGCTCAGCAATTTAAAATCTCCCCGGAACAGTTGCGTGCCGCCATTACCGACAAGACCCGGTTAATGTTCATCAACAGTCCGTCCAACCCGTCCGGCATCGCCTACTCCTTGGATGAGCTGAAAGCCATCGGCGATGTGCTCAAAGATTTCCCAAACATCATTATCGCCACCGACGATATGTATGAGCATATCCTCTGGAAAAAAGGCACCTTCGTTAATATCCTGAATGCGTATCCTGAACTGTACGACCGCACCGTCGTCATGAACGGCGTATCGAAAGCCTATTCGATGACCGGCTGGCGCATCGGCTATGCGGCAGGCCCCGTCGATCTGATTGCGGCCATGACCACGATCCAGTCACAGAGCACCTCCAACCCGACTTCGATTTCGCAAGTCGCCGCCGAAGCGGCTCTGACCGGCGACCAGTCGTTTATCGACGATATGCGCGTCGAATTCAAAAAGCGCCATGATTTCGTCGTCGCGGAATTCAATAAAATGGACGGCGTCGACTGCATAGGTACAGACGGCACGTTTTATGTCTTCCCGAATGTAGAAAAGCTGATCGCAAGACTCGACAACATCAATGACGACCTTGAATTTGCCGAGTACCTGATCGAAAAAGCCGGCGTCGCGCTGGTCCCCGGTTCTGCGTTCGGTTGCCCAGGCCATATCCGCATTTCCATTGCCACCAGCATGGCCAATCTGGAAAAAGCGATGGAGCGCATCAGAAACGCCATCTGAAAAAACTATTCACGTTAATACCTGTTTAGGGCGGCTGCATGAATGCAATCGCCCTTTTTTGTTCGATAATTCCTATGGATAAGCCGGTTTAGCGTCAATCGATTTCAGTTAAATCAAAAACACAGATATTTATACTGGAACATCAGTCATCAACCATGCTCCAGTTTGAAGCTATCGGATTTCCCCACACCTTAAAACCCAAGACGCCAAGCCATCGCGCAACCATCAGGTTGGAATTATGCCAAAGCGTATAGGGCTCAGGGTGCGGCACAAAGTACAGATCCATTTTCGCATTGTAGATGCGCGATGCCTGCGCCGAATTGAACAAATTATCCAAATCTTCACGTAATCGGCTCACTTCTAATGACTCTGCCTGCAGTTCAAATAGCTGCTCGATACCGATGCGTATCAGGCTGCGTACATTCGCTGGCGTCTGCGGACCCGGCAGCTCGCGGCGCCCCAGCGCTGCAGGCGTGTCTATGAACAATGCATTAAAGCCGCTGACCAAGCCGGTGTGCCCCAGGGCATAATACTGCCAATCACCATAAGAGTATCGAACCAGCCCGCCAGTTTTGCCGGGAAGCACGAGACTGGAATGCTGTCCATGATCCAGCAGGAACACGGAAACCGGCTCACTCAGTTGCCGCGGCGGCACCACACGTACTGCACAACCATTTGTCGACCCTATCGAAAGCATGAAGAGCAACAAGATTGCAAAACGGCATTTCAGATGAGAAGCATTTTGTGTCTTCATCACGCTAAACGATTATTTCGGCAGAATGTACCTTCTGAAGAGGCTTTCTCCATCGTTTAGCGTTTAACTCAGTAAACAGTATTTCTCAATAGGAAAACTACTGATAACCGCTTGCAAACCAAGCTTAAAGAGCCTTGCCGCTCGCTTGCGTATAAAGATTGTCAAACAGGCGAATTACGACAGCGATCATGGTTTGAGTGGGCTTGATCGCCGAAACCCGGCTAGGGCTTTCCGAGGCATAATCGTCAATCGCTTCATTCATGAGCTTCACCAAGCCCATCTGAGGACTATCCTCGAATGCCCGTTTTGTGAATCTATCCTGCAGTTTAGCCCTGAGCTTGTCATCCATAGGATTTTCCTGGATTAACGATTGCAGTTCCGCATCCATAAGCACTGCTTGCTTTGCAGCCCAGTCAAAATCCATTTCATTTTGGGGAGGCAGCGGACCGAAAGCCTTTTGAAAGATGCAAAGCACATCGAAACACAGATCCATGAACAAATAAGACATGTCCTGATTTTCTTTGGCGACAAGGGCTGGAAATACACCGAAAATAGTCTGAGCGAGCGCGGTCTGATCAAGTTGGAATTGCTCAAGCATTTTTCTGCCGGTATCCTCGTCGATGCTCTTGGCATATGCCAGGGCTTGGTATAGTTCTTGGTTGGTAAGTTCTTGCATGTGCGCCTCAATAATTCATAGTCTTGGCCAGAATTGTTCTTCATGGATTCTGGCAAAAAGGAATGAATCATATCAGCCAAAGGCAGAGAATGCTTTTAAATTCGTGAAAGCATAGGATAGAGACTGAAGATATCTGGGCAGGCTTTAAAACTGACTCAGCCCCTAACAGGGCGGGTAGAATGCGATTCGTGCCCCACCGCGTATACCACGCTTGTTTGTAAAATTTGATCCCGTTCCGCTTGTTTGTAACAAGCGATTAGATTGTTACAAATTCACCTTTGCTATTAACCCGTTTAACTATTTCAGCAATAAGCGCGGGTAGGATGCGGCAAGGTACGAACCGCATCATTCGCGTTATTCTCTTGCCGTAATGCTGGATAAATTGATTTCATTATCCCATTCAGGTGCACCCCTCGCGCGACATAAACATGAGGCTGGAATGCGGCCAATTCTTTACCTGCTGTACCTAACCATGTGTCACTGAGTTCCAATGAAAACCTGATCGATGCGGTTCGTGCCTTACCGCATCCTACCGCGCTGCAAACCGCCATTTCAAGCAGGTCAAGTAATATTGAGGAACATTAGCTCGTTTGTCGGCGGATTGCCAAGACAAATCCACCATATGACCCATCCAGCATACAGCCACCGTTGCCCCTCGTGGTTTTGTTCGGTCACCATAACCGGAACCTTCTCTCTTAGAGTCTACAAATGAAGGGTTGGTGCTGCTCTAGCGCGCCTTATCGCGTTTTGGGAAATACAACATCCCACAGCAGTTCTTTCGCAAATGATTTGGCGTCTTCTTCCGTATCAAAATATGCAACTTCGCACTCATCCATTAACTTCACCCACGAAATTGATGGATCAGAAAATGCTTGCTTTAACTCTTTCTCAATTCCTTTTCTAAACTCCGGTTGCTGCAAATCCATTTTGAATGCGGCAATTGCCTCGTCATCATCTAACCCGACTTGAGCACCATATATACCGCCCAAGACACTTTGAATTAACTTATAGGATTCCATAATTACCTGACTGGTATTGGATAAATCGTGTTTGTTTGCCAAATAGTTTTAACTGGATCATAAACATACCAAGCCTCAACATTGGTTAAGTTATCTACTCGCTGTAAAGGCCCTAGCAACTCAGTTTGTTTACCGACTGGAATATAACCTCTACCCAGTTCAATTCCGGTATCACCCGAAACTTTAATTCGCAATGCTCCAGGCTCAGCATTTCTTATTGCATCATCCAGATAATTTGCTCTTAAGAATTGGTCTGCATGAATCAATAGCTCGTCACTATCAAACGCAGTTGAAATTGGCGTGTAGCCTCTTCTTGTTCTTGAACCATCTGGTGCCACACCTGTTTGTGCTCTTACATAGAGCTGTTCATCTGTGATAGATCCTCCATGACGTTCAAGAGCATGTCCTTCTGCGCGTAATCTATCCAGTTGAGCACTGAGATTTTTGCCTGGAGCTATGTTATCACGAGCGGTTCGTTCATCGAAAGCCGCTTTCTCATGTCTGGTTTTTTCGGCGACAGGTCGACTTTTATTACCGGAATTTTCCCCGATACTACTACGCCCCTGTCTTTCCCTCATGGCTTTCAGTTCCGATGGCGTCGCTGCCGACGATGATTGGGATGAAACAGCCGGGCTGGCTTTATTGCTTGCCAGCTTGGGATTTCGTTTCAGGTCTTCCCAGTTCTTTTCAAGCCAGGCAACAAACCCGTCTGGCAGTTTGCTTTTCCGCAGCAGTGCGGAGACTTCGGTCAGCGTTGCGTCCGCGGCGGCGCCTCCACCGCTGAGGGTCCGGCCTGTCGATGCCGCGGCCTGGCCGGCACTAACCGCCCCGTTCTTGAGCACATAAGCCAGCAGGCCCTGGAGCATCAGGCGGAATAAAATGCCCGCCGCCCGGGCCAGGTCTTCCGCCGCCCTGTCGATTTCGAAGGGCGGGTAACGATGTTCCGGCGCATGCCAGGCACATCGGATGGCGCGCCTGAGAACGCCTGCCAACTCGCCCATGCCCTGCCCGATGGCGGCCGCAAGAAAGCCCAATCCCATCCAAGCAAGCAGCGCAGTGCCGGCTTCCAGGCCTAATTCGCCGCCGACTATCGCGCCGGGCGCGGCGCCTACACCGCCGAGAAAGAAGCCGACGGCTGCGCCGGTGCTGGCGCCCGCCATGGCGCTGATGCCGAGCGCTGCCAGCATCTGCAGGAGGCCGGGCAGTAAACCGTCAATAACCTGATCCAGTTGGCAGCCGGTTTCCCGATAAACCGCTGCAGGTACCAGGCGCAGCGCCCGAAAATAGGCTTGGACGACAGCCCGCACCCGTTCGGTAAGATCCGGAGCGCGGATCTCCTGCGGCGTCAGGTAGCGTGCCGCCGGCGAGTCGGGATGGGGCAGGCCTTGCCAGCCGGAACTGCTGGATCGAAGAAAAGGATCGGCGCTGGTGAAGCAACCGGGCCCGCCTCCGCCGGCAGGCGCATTGGGATGACAGCGTTGCGGCTGCCAGGCATCGTAAGGGGTTTTGGGAAAATCATTGGCCATGGAAATCCTTCTCACTGACGGGTATTGCTACTAAATGCTGAATAGAGCTGGCGCTATAAAATACCGCTGCCAGACGCACAGGTTGTGCAACAACTCTAGCACAGCGGTTGTATCCCAGACAAATAACCTGTCACATATTTTGGCTGCCAGGATATGCGTACCGACGGTGTCGCTCGAAAGTCTACGGAACCGCCTTCCAATTCATAATTTCTAGCACACCTTATCGTGTTTAAGAGGAATATTTAATTCCTTGACTGTTCCCAAAATAACGGACATAGGGAACTTCTGATCGTCCGCGGCCTGAAGCCGACCGCGGACCACAAGATTAAATATACAGGGAATTTTTATTACCAGCTGCCGGTGTTCTGCATGGAAAACCACGGCTCTTCAGGCGCAAGCACATGGCCTTTTTGCAGCAGCTCGATGGAGATATTGTCGGGCGAGCGCACGAATGCCATATGGCCGTCGCGCGGCGGACGGTTGATCAGCACGCCGGCATCCATCAGTTTCCGGCAGGTCTCATAGATATTATCGACTTCAAACGCCAGATGGCCGAAATTGCGCCCGCCGGCATAGTCTTCGGTATCCCAGTTATAGGTCAGCTCAATTAGCGGCGCATGGGTTTTGGCGGCCAATTCGGCGTCGCGCGGAGCATGCAGATAAACCAGGGTGAAACGGCCGCTGTCATTGTCTATCCGGTGAGATTCGACCAACCCCAGCTTGTTGCAATAGAAATCGAGCGATTCGTCCAGGTCTTTGACCCGAACCATGGTGTGCAGATAACGCATAGCGATAGACTCCTCCAAAATAAATTAAACAACTTAAGCCGTGACAGGCTAATCTTCCAGGGCATGACCGCAGTATTTGCAATAATCGGCATCGAAATCATGCCCGGTCCGCCCGCAATCGGGACAGGCGTCATTCCTGACTTTGCCTTCTGTGTACGTCCTGATCAACTCGGCGCTATAGATGCCCGTAGGCACCGCAATAATGCCATAACCCATGATCATGATCGTAGAAGCGAGCAACTGGCCCAGCGGCGTTTGCGGCGAAATATCGCCATAACCGACCGTCGTCAGCGTCACGATAGCCCAATAAACCGATCTTGGAATGCTGGTAAAACCGGCTTCCCTGCTTTCTGCGACATAAACCAATGAGCCAAGCACAACCACGATCATAAATACGGAATAAAGAAAAACCATGATTTTTCGCGAGCTTTTGCTTAATGCCGCCATCATGATTTGCGCTTCATCCATGTAGGCTGACAGCTTGAGAATCCTGAAAACCCGAAGCAGCCGTAAAATGCGTATGGCAAGCATGGACTGCGCGCCCGGAAACAGCAGGATCAGATAGCTGGGCAGTATCGAAACCAGATCGACCAGACCAAAGAAACTCGTGAAATACAGCCAGGGCCGGCGCACACTGATCAAACGCAATCCATACTCCAGTGTAAACAGCAGGGTAAATAGCCATTCAGTAATATAAATGGCTTGCCCGTACCGGTTTTGAATAGCCTCGACACTGTCGAGCATGATCACGATTACGCTGAGCACGATGCTGATGCTCAAACCGATGTCGAACACCCTGCCCAAGGGCGTCTCGGAACCGAAAATAACCTCATTGAGCGATTCCCGCCACGGCGAAAGCGCCTCGCCGTCATTGTAATAGTGATAGGTCGTTTTTGATGTTTTCATTAATCGCATGAATTCTCAGACTTGCCCGTATCTGAAACAATCGACCGTATGATCATTGACCATGCCTACCGCCTGCATATAGGCATAACAAATCGTGCTGCCCACGAATTTAAAGCCGCGCCGCTTCAGGTCCTTGCTCATGAGATCCGATGCCGGCGTCGCCGCCGGAATTTCGGCCGCGCTTTTCCAGGCATTGCGCACGGGCCGGCCGTCAACGAATCGCCAGATGTAATCGTTGAATGTGCCGAATTCCTGCCGGACCTTTAAAAAAGCCCGGGCATTGCTGACTGCAGCCTGCACCTTCAGTTTATTCCTAACGATGTCCGGATTGGACAATAGTTCGTCGATTTTTATGGCACCGTAGCCGGCCACTGTTTCGACATCAAAATCATCGAAAGCGTTTTTATAGCCGGCGCGCTTTTTTAAAATCGTGGCCCAGCTCAAGCCTGCCTGCGCGCCTTCCAGGATCAGAAATTCAAAAAGCAGCCGATCATCATGCACGGCAACGCCCCATTCGAGATCATGGTATTGTTCTTCCAGGAGGCCTGCCAGTGCCCATGCGCATTTTTCCATGCCGTTCCCCAAAATTAAAAAGCAAAGTAAAACGCATGATAGGCCCTAGCCGGGGCCTGTGCAAATCCCAAATCCGCGCATTCGTTTGTTGACAACGACCGGTCCAGATCGCATCATCGACCCCATCGTCCGACTGAACAGTTTACCCATGAGCACCGACACCCTGAAAATACGCCGTATCGCTATCGATACCTATCATGAAAACGTGGCTTATATGCATCGCGAATGCGGTATCTATCGCGCTGAAGGGTTCCAGGCGCTGTCCAAAATCCTAGTCAGCGCCAATGGCGCCAAAGTGGTTGCCGTGCTCAATGTCGTCGATGATTCATCGATCGTGCTGCCGGACCAGCTGGGCTTGTCCGAACAGGCGTTCACACAATTGAACGTCGCCGAAGAATCTCTCGTGACGGTCGATCATGCCGAACACCCCAAATCCATGGATGCCGTGCGCCGCAAGATTGAAGGCGAACGCTTGAGCCAGGATGACTTCATCGGCATCACCACCGATATCGCCGAAGCCCGCTATTCGAAAATGGAAATGGCCGCCTTCCTGGTCGCCACGGGGCAAAATAACCTGGACCGAGACGAACTGTTCTACCTGACCCGAGCCATGCTGCAATCGGGCGAGCGCATCGACTGGCGGGAGCCGCTGGTCGCCGACAAGCACTGCATCGGCGGCATTCCCGGCAACCGCACCTCGATGCTGGTCGTGCCGATCGTCGCCGCGCACGGCATGCTGATTCCGAAGACATCGAGCCGCGCCATCACCTCGCCGGCCGGCACGGCCGATACTATGGAAGTATTGGCCGAAGTCAATCTGTCGCCGGACCAGATGCATGAAATCGTGCGCAAGGAACGTGGCTGCCTGGCCTGGGGCGGAACGGCCCGGCTGGCGCCGGTCGATGACATGCTGATTTCCGTCGAACGCCCGCTGGGCATCGATTCACAAGGGCAAATGGTGGCCTCGATCCTGTCCAAAAAACTTGCCGCCGGCTCCACGCATCTGCTGATCGATATTCCCGTCGGCCCCACGGCCAAAGTCCGGCACATGCGCCAGGCCCTGGCCCTGCGCAAATTGTTTGAGTTCGTCGGCGACCGTCTCGACATCCATCTGGAAGTCATGATCACCGACGGCCGCCAGCCGATCGGCCGCGGCATAGGACCGGTGCTGGAAGCCCGGGATATCATGCAGGTATTGCAGAATGATCCCGATGCTTCAACCGATCTGCGCCAAAAGTCCTTGCAACTGGCCGGCCGGATCATCGAATTCGATCCCGACGTGCGCGGCGGCCAGGGCTATGCCATCGCCCGCGACATCCTGGAATCCGGCCGGGCCTGGGCCAAGATGAAGGCGCTGATTCAGGCGCAAGGCGCCAAGCCGATCGACCTGCATGCTGGAAAACTCTGCCATGAAGTCTATGCCGACCGCGACGGCTTCATCACCAATATCGACAACTTCCAGATGGCTAAAATCGCGAGCCTTGCCGGAGCTCCCATGTTGAAAAGAGCCGGAGTCGACTTGTTCAAAAAACTGGGCAATCCGGTGAAAAAAGGCGACGTTTTATACCGCATCCATGCCGAATTCCCGGCCGATTTCACCTTCGCCAAGAATCTGTCCGCGCAAAATAACGGCTACACCATTGGCGGCGACGAACTGGCGCTTACCTCGCTGATCGCCTTCTAATCCGGAATCCACCATGATCATACTCGCCTTCCCCGATTATCTGAGCCAGGCGCAACGGCTTACAAGCCGCCTGAATGCCGAACTGGCCGAAGTCACGATCCATCACTTTCCCGACAGCGAGAGCTTTGTGCAGCTGCCGCCGTCATTGCCGGAACACGTTATCGTCTGCCGCAGCCTCAACCAGCCCAACGACAAACTGATCGAACTGCTGCTGTGCGCCTCTACGGCCCGCGAACTGGGCGCCAAACGCCTGACGCTGGTTGCGCCTTACTTGAGCTATATGCGCCAGGATTTCGCCAGTCAGCCCGGCGTAGCGGTCAGTCAGCGCATTATCGGTAAAATGCTGGCCGGCCTGTTTGACGACGTGCTGACTGTCGACCCGCACCTGCACCGCATCGCGTCACTGGATCAGGCCATTCCGATCAAAAATGCGATCAGCCTGACGGCGGCCGATGAAATCGGCTGCTTCCTGAAGCAGCAGCTCGATTACGCCGTGCTGCTCGGACCGGACAGCGAATCGGAACAATGGGTCTCAAGAATCGCGCGGCAGATCGGCTTTGACTATGCGATCGCGCACAAAGAGCGACTGGGCGACAAACATGTTGAAATGACTTTGCCGGCAAATGACTACGCCAACAAGCCTGTCGTTATTGTAGACGACATGGCCAGCACCGGCAGAACGCTGACCAAAGCGGCCCGTCTGCTGAAGGCGGCCGGCGCCGGCGACATTTATGTCGCCGTCACGCACCCGCTGTTCTGCGGCGACGCCGAAGCCCACATTCTCGAAGCCGGCATCAAAACCATCTGGAGCACGGACAGCATCGATCATCCGACGTCCTGTATTCACCTCGACGCCCTGCTGGGCGATGCGGTCAGAGCGATTGTGTAGGTGCGAATTCATTCGCACTCAAGCCGGATGGGGCATGCTGCCCCGCCCGAAATATTTCATACAGATCAAGAGCAGCCACTTAACCCAGACATCATGGAAACGTTAGGAACGGGGTTGCAAACCCCGTTCCGCTTGGGACTGTCCGATGGGGATCGGTAGGGTACGCATCGCGTACCATTATTCAGTTTTTGAAGCCTCTCAAAAGGTACGCGGTGCGTACCCTACTGCACGACATCAGGGTCCTGAATCAGCTCCACGGCATTGCCGTCCGGATCGCGGCAAAAAAGGGCCGGGCGGCCCGATCTGCTCAACGTATAGTGAATACCCTGCTGTTCCAAAATACGCTTGGCGGCCTGGAAGTCATTGACCAGAAAAGCGGTATGCCGATCCAGACCGCCATGTTGAGGCGCTATTCTGCCCTGATCGGGATTGGGCAGTTCAATCAGATGAAGCTGCTGCGTGCCAAGCTGCAGCCAGGCGCCCGGAAACGGCAGCGGGGGGCGCTCGCAGGTTTTCAGTCCCAGCACGCCGCTGTAAAACGCCAGCGCTTTTGCCGTATCGGCAACAAGAATGCTGACATGGTGAATTTTTAATTGAATAGGTTCAGGCAAGATGATCTTCTCTTCCAGGGTAGTAAGGATGTGCGGATAAATAGTTACCGGCACTGTTTAAATTATCGGTTCATGGGCCTGCTGACCGGCATGATAGGTCGTATAGACATACACCGGAATATCAAGTTCGCCCAAGCTGTTTTCTATGAGCGGCCACACGTCGTCCCAGTCCAGGTCGCCCGTGCCTGTCGCCAGCCGCGGCAAGGCGATCGAGGGTATTTTTTCTTTTGCAATGATTTTCACCAGGGCATCCAGCGCATGCTTCAGATTGCTGAGCGTCGCCTTGCCGAAATGATGCTCGGGAGAATCCACGCTTTCCAGCGTGATCAAATTGACGATGTGAGCGTTATCAGGCCCGACCCACAGCCACGCTTCGCCGGGCCTAGTGTTGTGCTGATGGCACCAGCGTTCGAAATCCCTGCGCATGGCCGGATGCCGGGTATGCAGCGCCAGCGCCAGGCCTTTGTCCATCGGATCATTGAGCCCTACGCCGTGTGCGATGGCGTAGGCCTTGCTCAACAGAATATCACCTTCGACTTGATATATCATAATACCCTCTCACAGTTTTTTATTGTTGTGCAGCTTCAGGAGGCGATGGATGGCAGGCCGTCCTTAAGCCCTAGTGGTTGTCGCAGACATGGCCTTGTTTGGCATCGCTGTAATCCTTGACCATATTCATTTGCGGCATGGTCTGGGCTATCTCTTCGCCGCATTTTTTCATGACCTGAAAAGCTTTATCGTTCATCATTTCCTTCGCATACGCCACAGCACGTTTTTGGGCGCCATCGCGATCGCCGCTTTTACACATAGCTGAAATCTCGGCCTGGAAAGCTTGCCCCTGCTCAGCCATTTTTTGCATGGCCGCCGGATCGACCTGACTGAAACAAGCCTGCATTTTCTGGGCCTGCGCCATCATGTTCTGCATTTGCTCCTGGCTCATGTTAGGGTACTCCGCATGGGCGGCAACAGGCGTCAAGGCCAGCAGTATCAAGCAGTGTAAGACTTTTTTGTTCATGTAATTGTCCTGTCGGTTAAATTCAACAAATCGTGCGGGATTATCATAGCGCTTTCCCGGCCGGTTTGCCTCTATCGGATCACTTTCGGCACGGGATCGAAGTATAAATGAATGTCAATAGCGGGCATTAGCCTGCTTTTGCCGCGCCGAGCACCGCCACTTTTGACAGCGGTAGGCGGGGTTGGTAAACCCGGCATTTCGGAGTCGCCTATGCCGGGTTTCCGCTAAAGCTCCAACCCAGCCTACCGCACTAACCGCGCATAGCCCGGACATTTTGAGGGTATCGGCTTTAATAGTAGCGAATTAGCTCATGCGCAACCCTAACTTACAAAAAATGCGGCATTTCACACAATTTTTTTAAGGTATGTTTCAAGCAAAAAATAATGCTCTTTTGTAAACAATTACTTACAACCCTATCTAGGTTTTGCTTACCTGTAACCTACAAAAAAATGCGGCATTTCACACAGTAGTGCGGCATTTCACACAGTTTTTAAAATGCCGTTTAAGGTTTTTTTAAAATAGCCTTCAATTAAAAATACTATTTTTGCTGAAATCAATAACTTACAACTCTGGCACAGACTTTGCTTTATACCTATTGACCATGCGAGTTAATTCGTTCCAGGATGGGCAGAGCCGGGATGGCGAACTAAAGGTATTTTAGGAGGGTGGGGGAAAGGTTACCCCCGGTTGGCGGCAGAGGGTCGAGCTCTGCCGCCAACAACTTTGTTAATGGCAACTTAAACTTAAACATTAACTAATAAAAATAGGGAGTAACCCTTCATGAAGCATTATAACAATATGACTCGCCAGGCGGGTATGACTTTAATCGAATTGACCGTGGTATTGTTGATTCTGATTGGTTTGGCAGGATTGCTGGTGCCCTATGTCGGCAGCTTTACACAGACTACCCATGACAGTACCAACTCCAATAACCTGACGCAACTGAACAATGCGATGGGTCGTTATATAACTGATAAAAACCATTTGCCACAGCATATGGACACATTAATCAACAGTGCAGCGGCAACTGCTGCGGCAACAGGGTCTTGCACGGGAGCAGCTTTAAACGCAGTTTATTGCGGCTTGGCGAATCCGGCCCTGTTCACGGCAGTGCCTTATGCTGCTGCTACTGATCTTATTCCAGTTGAATCAATTGTAAAATCAGGAATTAGCATGGCGGTACAAAACAATCCTGATGTCGCAAATAAAACCTTTGGTACAAGTACAGGCATGATTGGTCTAGAGGGTTCAGGCATGATGGCCTTTACCGGTACTCAATATTTTGCAGCGGTTGCAGCAGTTGGCACCGGCACTATTGAAGAACATTTAGCAAAAGCATTAGGTCGTGATCCGATGGTTTATAATTCTACCTGCTACGACTATATTGCCATGGGTCTTGGCGACAACAATGAGTTAGTTCAGTCTACTGCAGCATCATCACCTGTGTTCTTCCCTCAAGATGCAACAATGGGCCCCACAGAGCGTTATGCGCACTTCATTGCAATTCTGCAGGTAGATAAAGATAACAGCACCGCCGGCTGCTCCGGTACGACCGAAAAAGCTAAATTCCTGGGCGTCGTAGCTAACGTGCCAGCAGCTGAATCAGATTATTTGGTTGGCACAAACACACTGCTGGCTCAAGGCTGGCAAAATAGAGCTGCTAACTAATCCATAAAACGGATAAGTAGCGCTGGTTGGGTTGCCATGCTGTCCGGCGGCCCTGCCTTAACCCCTAAGGCGGATCGACGGTTAGCGATCCGCCGCAAATGCATAAACCAAGCAGAGTGAACATAGGCCTCTTGTGCTCACCTTACTTGGCTTAACAGGATGGACAGAACAGCATTGGCCATTCTATCAGCCAGAAGCAATTCAACTACCCCGGGCCCATAGGCACCCCAATAACCGACGCCCGGCGGTTTCCGCAAAGGATGACGGAAAGTATCGAAGGAGATGTTTTTCACGGATGACGGATGAAGAGGCCACGGACGCCTCCTCACCCACCTCATACCCCTGCATTTTTCCAGAAGAATGCAGCGGTATGGGCATCAAGACGCTCGGCCGCCCCTGGCTGCGCCTCTTTACGCTGAAACGAACCTAAGGTTTTATTTGTAGTTAAAAAACCATGAAACTCCCCCTATTCAAAAAACGCCAGGCCCACAGCCTGCTGTTCATCACCGAGGCCAAAACCTTCCGCGTCGATTTCGACAAGGCGGGCGTACTAATCGGCGATATGGGCGCTATAAACGTCAGCTGCCCGACGACGGCGAAACTGGCCGAATGCGTCGGACAAATCGCCGCCGGCGGCAAGCCGTTCGGCCGTAAAGTCTGGCTGTTGTACATGCGCCTGCCGATTGCCTTGCTGACCATACCTTCCATGCAGGTGGAAGGCGTTGACGAAGCCACGCTGCTGCAGGCTCTGCAATTCGAGCTGGAAGGCCTGACCGGCCAGTCCGCGCTGGACGCAAAGCTGGCCTATCACCTGCTCAGCAACAAGGATGAAATGAGCACGTACTGGGTGAGCCAGATCAACCAGCTGCATTTCGAGGACCTCCACAAAGCCCTGAAAAAAGCCGGCAGCCAGCTGGGCGGCCTGCTGCATCCCGCCGCCATGCCGCAATCTTTGGCCAACCCGGAGCACGAGGACTGGCTGAGACTGGAATGCTGGTCCAGGCAACTGGTCGCCTTGCGGCGCCATCCCGACAGCGGCTTCTCCATGCAGCTGTTCTCGCTTGACTACCGTCATTGGCACACGCAACTGGAACAGTGGCTGCATGAGCAGGGCGAGGTTCTGCATACCGAAACCCTGCTGAACGACATGATCGAACTATTGCCTGAAACCGCCTATACGGTGCATTTAGGCAATACCGAACGGCTGCCGGACTGGCTGGCCTTATGGGCCGTCTCACTAGCAAAAAAAACGCCGCCTCCGGCTCCGATACTGCGCTATCAATCCAAACTCAATACGGATCTTTTGCTGATGGCTTCCGGCGGCTCCGTAGCCGTGCTGATCTGCGCCGGCCATTTGAGCTGGCATCTGTATCAGGCCCAGCATTTCACCCAGGAGGCCGAAGCGCTGAAAAAAGTCGAAACCTCGATGACCGCCTTGCGCAAGTCTTCAGCCGACAATCGCGAAAAGCGCGACAAACTGAAAACAAAGCTCGACAAGCTCAAAGGCGACTCGGACACGTTGCCGCAAATGATCAAGGCGCTGCAGCACCGTCCCTCGCGATTGCTGGCCGCCGTCGCCTCGGGTCGCCCCGAGAATCTGGTGCTGGAGGAGGTTGTCGCCGAAAACGATGACATAAAAATCCGCGGCGTCAGTCTGGACGCCGTCTCGACCAACAAGCTGGCCGGTTATCTGGAACTGAAGCTGGCGGATCTGGGCTGGGAAATCCTCGCGCCGACCAAAAAGAACATGAACCTGCTTGAAGACGGCGGCCCCTGGGAATTTGAAATCGCCCTGCGCGATAAAGGCATCGACGGGTTTCATCATGAGCCGGAAAAACAATAACGGATCAGCGCCTGAATGACTATGACACCTGAACAACAACGAGAGCAATTACTAAAACGCATCCTGCCGGCGCTGGGCGTGCTGGTGGTTTATTTTGCGATTATCAGCGGCTTTGTCACGGAAAAGTCCCAAAAAGCCGAGCAACAGTACATGGAAATGTTCAGCAAAGGCATCAACGCGGATGCGATGCCGGGCATGGAACAGGAAAAAAGACGGCTGGAGGAAGAGATCGCCAAGCTTGAACAGGAATCCAAAACCCTGCATGCGGCACTGGCGGCAAAAAGCGGTTTTTTATCGCCCGAACGCTCGACCAATAACGCCATAGATCGCATTACCGTTATCTTCGATGACAACCGTTTGCAGATACTTGATGAACTTCCCAATGACCAATCAAGCGACAAAAATCTGCCTAAATCGCTTCAAAGCACGCGGAACTGGCTCAAGGATCTTTTAACGCCGGAAGAAACCACCGATCCCAAAGCCAAAGATCCTAAAGCTAAAGCTCCCAAGGATAAAAAGCCTGCCGCTCCTGACGAGAAATCTTCTAAAGCGGCTGCCATCAATATCAGAAATATCCGTTTCGCCGGCACCTATCTGGATACCTACCGGGCTCTGGCGACATTGGCCGACAGCGACATTAAAGCGCTGCCGGTATCGCTGACGATGAAAGCCTACGGCAAGGGCGACGGAAAACAGGAGTGGCTGTTGAAATTGTGGCTGTAAGCCGCCCTGGGCGAATGAATTCGCCCCTACATAGCGGGCGACTGCCAACAGTAGGCGCTTTAGGCGAAGTCGCCCCCCCACAGGCGGCGCGAATCCTGACTGAATAACAAACCGACGTAGAGAACATCCGAACGATCTCTACGCGATGATAATAACTATAAATACATGAGACAAAACCCATCAGAGCTTAAAAGGCCTGCTTCCGAACAAAGAAGCGCAGAGCGCCAGCCTGTCAGCGGCTGGCGTGCGGCCGTGTTTGCCGAAAACGGCATCACGGTAAGCCATGCCGATGTCAAAGAAGCCTCCGACAGCGGCGCCAGCCTGATTATCGAGGGCCGCCCCGGCCTGATCGATGACGATCAGTTAATTACGGTCAGCATCGAGGCGCAACACCGGCGCTTTACACGCAAAGCCAGGGTGTGCCGGGTGCTGCCCGAAGGCGATGAACTGCAGGTGGCCGTGGAATATATCGATCACGTCGGCCTGGATCCTCAGACTCACCTGCTCGATATCGGCCTGGCCCGCATCGATCCGGCCTGTGCGCTAAAGCTGCCTGCCAATATTGCGCTGCGGCAGAAAGCCCTGCCCTTCATCGAACTGAACGGCGTCATGCATGTCGCCTGCCTCGATATTGAAAACGCGTCGCTGGCAAACCTGCTGGAACGGCTGCTGAAAATGCCCGTCCAGCTATGGGCCGGCGATGAGGATTTGCTGGATGTAAAACTCAAGCAGGTCTACGGCGACAGCCGCCATCAGGTTCAGGCATTGCCCAAAACCGCCGAGGCCAACTCCAGCGCCGTCAGCACCGGCGACGAACTGCTCTATGCCGCCTACATGCGCCAGGCTTCCGATATCCATATCGATCCGGGTTTTAACGGCGCGACCATCCGCTTCCGCGTCGACGGCCAGCTGGAGCAGTACAGCCATATCAACGCCAACATTTACGCCGAGCTGGTCAGCCGCCTGAAAGTCATGGCCTATCTGGATATCGCCGAGAAACGCCAGCCCCAGGACGGCCGCTTCTCGCATCAGTTCGTGTCCGGCGGACGGCGCATCGACGTGCGCGTGGCGACCTTGCCGACCAAGTACGGCGAGCGCGTCACGATGCGTCTCCTGGCCGTGCAGACCGATTCCCTGACGCTGGAGCATCTGGGTTTCGACCCGGATCACAGGCACAGGATCGAAGGCTTCCTTCGCCGCATCCAGGGCATGATGATCATGACCGGACCAACCGGCAGCGGCAAAACCACGACGCTGTACGCGGCCATCCGCATGTTGCTGGAAGAGCGGCATGTCAACATCATCACGATCGAGGACCCGATCGAATACGAAATCGGCGGCGTCGCGCAGGTCGAGGTGGATGCCGCCGACAAGGTCAGTTTCGCCAAAGCCCTGCGCAGCGTGCTGCGCCATGACCCCGACGTGATCATGGTCGGCGAGATCCGGGACAAGGAAACCGCCGATATCGCCATCAAGGCGGCGCTAACGGGCCATATGGTGCTGGGCACGCTGCATACCAACTCGGCCGCGGCGACCGTCACACGTCTGACCGACATGGGCGTCGAGCCGTATCTGGTCGCGGCCGCGCTGCGCCTTGCCGTGGCCCAGCGTCTGCTCAGGCGCCTGTGCAAATACTGCCGCATCCCCAGGCCGATGACTGAACTGGAAGCCGTATCGATCAGTCATCCCGAACTGGCTGGCCGGATAATCCACGACCCGTCCGGCTGCATTTACTGCGGCGGCAAAGGCTATGCGGGCCGCATCGGACTTTACGAATTGCTGGAATTGCGCGAGGATTGGGCACGCGCCGTTGCCGAAGGCGAAGGCGAGGCCGAACTGGTGGTCAAAATGCGTGCAACGGGAATCAAGAGTCTGCTGGACGATGCGGTATCCAAATTGATCGCCGGCGTCACGTCGGTTTCCGAAGTCGTCCAGATCGCTTCGTCATGGTAAAGCCGATGATTGAAAACTTATGCCTGTTTAACAATCCGGCGGCCCGCTAATGCCTGTATTTACCTATCTCGCCCGCGACCGCAGCGGCCAGCAACGCACTGACACCATCGAAAGCGCGACCCGCGAGTCGGCGATTCTGGCGCTGCGCGAGCAGGGCCTGCTGCCGCTTAAAATCGAAGAGGCCAAAAAAGAAAGCGGCGCTGTCAAATCCTTCAGTCTCAACCCGTTCGCTTACCGCGCGTTCAATTCATCCGACATCGAACATGAATTTCACCAGATCGCGGTCATGCTGCGCAGCGGCATCAGCCTGCTCGACGCCTTGAGCCTGACTCAGAAGTTTTGCCGGGTCGGCGCACGCCCTACCTGGGAAAGACTGGCCAAGCGCATCCAGCAAGGCAGCTCGTTCAAGGACGCATTGGCTGAGCATAAATCCTTCAGCGAATTCACGATCCAGCTGATCCACGTCGGCGAGCAGACCGGCCATCTGGGCACGGTCCTGGACGAGGCGGCCAAGGAAGTCAAATCCAGCCGCAAACTGAAAAAGCAGATCGTCACGGCTCTGCGCTATCCGGTCTTCACTATGCTATTTGCAATCGGCCTAGTGATCTTCATGCTGACCAGCATTATTCCCGAGATTAAAAAACTGCTGCAGATCATGGGCAAACCGATGCCGCCGGTGACGCAGGCGCTGATCGACACCTCCGACTGGATGCTGGCCAACGGCCTGACCATGGCCGTTTTCGCAATCGCCTCGATAGTGGCTTTTATTGTCCTTTATAACTTGCCGACCAGCCGCTGGCTGATAGACAAATGGGCGCTGAAACTGCCGCTGTTCGGCTATGTCCTGCGCCTGTCCGGCACGGTGCTGTTCTCCCGGGCCATGGGCCTGCTGCTGCGCAGCGGCGTGGTCATGGTCGACGCGCTGGAGACGATGGAAAAACTGCACGTCAACAAATACATGGCCAGCCGCATCGCCTTTGCCCGCAGCCGCGTACTGCAAGGCTCATCGCTGGCCGATCCACTGGAAACCGAATCCGGCTATATGCCTTTATTACTGCAAATGACGCGCGTCGGCGAAAACTCGGGGATGCTCGACGAAATTCTGTTTGAAATGACCGAATACCACGATGAACTGCTGCAGCAGGCCATCGCCACCTTGACCGGCATGATTGCGCCGATCATGACCATTTTTGTCGGCGGCCTCGTCGGCTTTGTTTATGCCGCTTTTTTAGTGGCCATGTTTTCCGCCGCGGGAGGAAGCCCTTCATGAAGATGCCATCGCTTAAACTGGTGGTGCTGTGGCTGTTGTGTTTCCCGTCCCTGTCGGTCGGGCAAGAAGACGCTGCAGTTCCGGCAGCCGCACCTGTCCAGGAAACGGCGGACACCCTGCCCGATCCGACTGTCATCACCAGCCAGTTCGAGCAACGGCTGAGAAAATCGCAGGAGCCGTCCGATCAACAGGCGCAGGCCAAGAAAAACCAATCAAAAGATGAGCTGCAGGACCCGACCCGCCTGAACGAGAACTTCAGGGATGCGTTAAAACACGTCACCAGCCGCTCCCCTGCAGCGGGCAATGCGGTTAACGCTTCAGCCGCCCCTAACCTGCCCGACATCTCGCTGGCGGCCAGCGCCTGCAATATGCATAAAGGCAAGAACCACGCCATGCTGCGGGTCAACGGCAAGACCGAGATGGTGAGCGTCAACGACAAAATTACCTTTATCGAAAAAAATCAACTGATCGAAATCCAGGTATTGGAAATACAAAAGGATCATGTGCAGGTAAGGATCTTCCCGAGCAACGAAACCATTATTTTACGCTGATGACGATTTACAGCATGAGCATGAACTGATGCCGGAATCCTCGATGCTGCTACGCCAGAATTAATTATTTATGCCTAAGTTTTTTTCAAAATCCCGTTTTACCGCCGTCGTGCTGGCCTTATCGCTGCTGCAACCCTCTTTACTGACAGTCGCTAATGCCGATCCCGGGCAAGTCATCGAACAGATCGAATTCCGCGACATCACCGTAGGCGATGCCCTGCGCATCCTGTCCGAGCAGTCCGACCTGAATATCATCGCTTCCAAGGAAGCCGCCGAGATACAAGTCACGATGTTCCTGCGCCGCGTGACGTCCATGGAAGTGATCGATGCCATCGCCAAAACCTACAACCTCTGGTATCAGCGCGACGTCAACTCCAACATCGTGCGCATCTACACGGTCAAGGAATATCGGCTGGAACAGGTCGAATTCAAAAAGGAAGAAACGGAAATCTTCACGATGAAGAACGCCAAAAATGCGCTGGATCTGGCCGAGACCATCAAAAACCTGTTTTCGGAACGCGTCACGTTGAGCTACGGAAAAAACGAGCGGGAAATCATGACGGATCTGTCCCAGCGTTTTCAACGCTTCAATATGATCGACGGCCGCTCAACCCTGACCTCGTCCCGTGGCGGCTCAGGCGGCGGTGGCAACACCGGCGGAAGCGGCAGCAACTCAACCAGTATCAATGCCGGCAGCGGCGGCATGTTGGGCAACCAGGTAGGTATTTCTGCCAGGGGACAAGAAAACAGCAGCAGAGAAATTGAATTGGAAGAGCAACTGCGGGTCAGCACCGACATTTTGCGCAAATTCGCCGAGTCCAAAGACGGTACACAGGGTTTAATCACCGGCGATATAGCCCAGAGCAGCGGGCTGCTGGATCAGACCATCCGGCATCAGGCGCCGATTTATGTCGGCGTCATCAAGCACCAGAACCGGGTGCTGGTCCGTACCCGCGACCAGGATGCGATGGCTGAGATCCGCCAGCTGTACAAGAAGCTGGATACCGAAAGCTCGATGCTGCTGATGGAAGTCAAGGTCTTGTCCATCGATTTGTCGGACGGGTACGACTCGCTGTTCGATTTCAAGCTCAAAACCAATAACGCCAATGTGGCTACACTGGGCGCCTCCAATACCGTCGGAGCTCAGGAAATTTTCGATACCGGCCTGAGAGCCGCATCCGCAGCTTTCGATCCGTCACTGCTGGCTACAGTGGTCAGCAATAATTTCGAGGCCCGTCTGCAATTGCTGGAAAGAGAAGGACGCGTCACGGAGCTGGCCACCCCCATGCTGATGACGACCAATCAGGAAGTCAGCCGCGTGTTTGTCGGCGAGGAGAGGCCCATCATCAGCGGTTATTCGGCATCGGCCACCGTGGCCAGCGGAGCAGGACTCGGCACGGGCAACGTCGTGCAGCAGCCGATTCTGGTCCCTGAGACCGACGTGCGCGCCATCGGCACCACCCTGCTGCTGACGCCGAATATCAATTCGGACAGGACAGTCGGCATCCAGATACTGGTCGAGCAATCCACCTTGTCGGCCGCCAAAGGCACGATTCCGGTGCAAATCGGCGAGACCCTGCAGGATGCCAATATCGATCTGGTGCAGGAACGCACGTTCAGCGGCACGATCGTCGCCAAGGATTCGACCGCGGTCGCCGTCGGCGGCCTGATCCAGGAAGCGGCCAGCAACAGCGAGAAAAAAGTGCCCATACTCGGCGACATTCCGGGCCTGGGCTTCTTTTTCCGGGAAGACGGCCAATCGCGCACGCGCCGCGAATTGGTCATCATCATCAAGCCACATATCATGGAAACGCCGACAGAAGCGGCCGGCGTCAGCCACGAAGTCCTGGAGGAAAACAGCATCCATCCGAATGCGCTGGACGCCGGCACACTGGACGTCTATTCCAATCCGGACCGGCGCCATAAAGGCTATGTGCTGGAGCAGCCTTTCAAGGAGTACAGCAAGCAAGATGCCTTCGATAAATACCGCGGCCGCGGCGATTCGAGGGAATTCCCGGAAAATCGCCGGGCTGCGTCACCATCAGCAGCGGCGCCGGCGCCCTCGCCTGCCCAGCAGATTTATGTGGACCTGACCCGCTATGCGTCGGAAGCCATCCGGCTGCCGCCCGAACAGCGCAAGATCGATCCCAAGATCACGCCTGTCAGGCTGAGCGAGTTCGAGCCGGTCGACCTGACCTACGATGCCAGAATCAAGGCGCTGCCGATTGCCGGCTGGCGCCAGGGCGGCATTTATGTCACGGCCGTGGAGCTGCACAATGTCTCGAATGACCGGGTGACGGTCGATTATCGCCGCCTGAAAGGCCGCTGGCTGGCTTCCACGATCGAAAACGAAACGCTGGCCGGGCAAACCGACCAGAGCCATGCGACGACCTATCTGTACCTGATTTCCTCCCAGCCATTCGAGGAAATTGTGGCCCCTGCGGCTCGTTAGGGACACCTAAGGAACATCATGGTCAAGAAATGCAGCTTAACACGTATCGGTTCATTACTCGTCTGCTGTCCTTTAGCGGCGCAGGCAGCGGGCATCGCCTCAGGCGCCGTGCCGGACATGAAAATGCATGTTTTTGAAGCGCCAGCCGGTGAACCGCCATTGACAGACAGTCGCGAAAACAGCAGCGGCGGCAGGCCGATGCACATGGTCATTTTTACCGAACCACCTTCGGGCGGACCTGCAACGGCCGATCAGGGCCAGACCATCAGCCTTGCCGCCAATGGCCCGGCCGTCGCCGAAAACTATCCGGAACCGGAGCATTACGATGACAGCCCGGAATTCCAGTTTGATTATTATATTGAAGGCGGCTATCGCCAGGATGATCTGGACTATACTATCGCCGCTCCGTCAGGCTCGCCCGATGTCCTGTCCGAACTGCAGTGGAAGGATGTGGAAAGCGCCATGTTTGAAACCGGCATCGACGTGACCTATGCCGATCACTGGCATGCGGAAGGCAAGTTCGCTTACGGCCAGGTTGTCGATGGCCATAATCAGGATTCCGATTACAAGCAGGATAATCGCCAGGGTGAATTCTCGCGCTCCTACAGCGCCAGCGACGATGGCGCGACAATCGAAGTATCAGGCGGGCTCGGCTATCACCTCGACATAGGCGGCAAGCGCTTTGCACCCCGTCTGCGTCTGACGCCCAAAGTCGGTTACGCCTTCCATACCCAGCAGTTCAATGACACCAATGGCATCCAGGTCATACCGGCGCTGGGCCATTTCGGCGGTCTGGACAGCACTTACGAAGCGACCTTTTTCGGTCCCTGGGGCGGGCTGGGAACACAACTGTTCCTGACCGACCGCCTCTCCTTACAGGGATCGGTCGAATATCACTGGGTTGATTTCGAAGGCACCGGCAACTGGAACCTGCGCGAGGATTTTCAGCATCCCAAAAGTTTCACCGATGAAGCGGAAGGCGACGGTATCGTAGCCTCGGCAGGCGGGCGCTACCGCATCAACCCGGCCTGGACGGTCAGCCTGTCTGCCGACTATCAGAAATGGAAAGCCAACAACAAGGGCATCAGCAAAACCTATTTTTCAGATGGTTCAACCGGTGAAACCCGGTTCAACGGCGTGAACTGGGATTCCTACGGCTTCAATCTGGGCATGGCTTACAGGTTTTGACAGCGTCAAGCAACTGACAATCGGATACTCATCGGCTTATGAACAAAACATCCCCTATCCCGGTTCAGGGCTTCACACTGATCGAAATGACGGTCGTGCTGCTGCTTATCACTTTGCTGGCCAGCGTCGCCATACGCGAAACCAACAGCTTGAGTTTTCAGGTCCGCTACGAACAGACCCAGGAGCGCCTGGAGCGCATCAGGGAAGCCATCCTCGGCAATCCCCGGCAGATTATCAACGGCCAGCAGGCGGTGAGCGGGTTTGTGGCGGATATGGGGAGGTTGCCGGGAAGTATCAAGGAGTTAATTCAACTCTCCAGCTATTGTTCAGATGCTACAAAACTTACCAAAGCCGATTGTGAAAACACCCCAGATGCTGTTTGGTTTGGGCGCAAAAGCTATGGCTTTTGTAACCTGAATTTTCCCAACGAAACCCAATGCCTTGCCAATTCCGGCTCATGGACCCATTTGTTTTATGGCGGCTGGAACGGGCCATATTTGAATATCTCCGGTAATCCGGCTGATAGCGATGCTTTTACCGATGGTTGGGGACGTCCGGCGCAAGGTTACTGCTCCAATATCATTTATACTAACCAAACCACTTGCGAAGCAAACACCGCAGTGTGGACACCACTAGTTAGCGACAACAATTATGGATGGTATTACGCGACTTCTACCAACGACCTACTAATTCAGAGTTACGGCAAGGATCACGTTTCCGGCGGTGTGGATTATGATGCCGATTATCCGGCGCCCGCAAGTCAACCCGAAGTAAAAAGTCAGGATTGGTTGATTGATATTTCTGGAGGCATAAGCATTAACTTTACGAAACAATTCGGAGCAAATAAATTTTGCGGCTTCAACGGACCAGCGGCAGCTACTCAATCTGCATGTAAAAATGCAGGAGGAACATGGGATGGAACAGCCTGCACATTCGGGCAAGACAGTTGCAAATCCGTCGGGGGTAAGTGGAATAGTTGCTTTTTTACACCTTCTGCTTGTAGCGCAACGGGAGGCTCGTTGCAAGCCAGATGCCAGTTTACTGAGAAATCATGTAATGCCGCAGGAGGTTCCGGCTCATGGAATACTACTAATCGGATATGTCTTGATCTTCCCACTCATCAAATTAACTGTGAAAACGCTGGCGGTTCCTGGAACGGCATAACTAATCGTTGTAATTTTAACGAATCGTCCTGCACCCTTGCTGGAGGCGCGTGGGTAATGGATTGTGAATTTACAAATGCGACCTGCCCCACGGGCACTGCCGGCGTTACATGGGAAGATACCATCAAGCCCGATTCTTGCAATTTTACCCAAACGGCCTGCAAAACACTGAACGGTACTTCGGTAGGCAATGATTACTGCTATTTAAGCCATGGCGAAAACGTCGGAGCCAAATACAACCTTGCTAGCTGTGATGCGGCAGGTGGTTCATGGACAGGAAAAATATGCCTCAATGTATTTTACCGCGGCAGTAATTCATCAATAGTCAATGTCTCCAGCAATCCAATTAGCATTGAAGAAAATGGTGGATATCAGACCATTCAATTCAACTTTGCTATTAGCCCCATTTTGATTCCCGGAGGCCAAAACGCCATAGGTATCTACGAATACGACGGCGATTGCAATCTGGATAATCCTCTTTACCCAGCCGGCCGCCAAAGCCCGATCCAGGTGGATTTCCACCCGCGCACCGGTTTGCCGGTCATCAATTGGTAAAATGTTCAAAATTCGTATTTATTTAATATTTCCAAGCGGAACGGGGTTTGCAACCCCGTTCCTAACGTTTCCATGATGTCTGAGTTAAGTGGCTGCTCTTAGCCTATGTCAAATATTTCGGACGGGGCAACATGCCCCGTCCGGCTCGAGGGCATTCGACACCATACAACGCTGGATATCGGCATTGACATGCAGTGCGAATGAATTTGCACCTACATGAGTTTTCCGTGTCTCCGGCCAATTCTGTAGGGTCGAATTCATTCGACCTGAAACATAACTGTTCGACGAAAATATATCCACACCAACAAATGAGAACAAAATAATGAAACGGTTCCATAAAACACTGCAATCAGGCATGACGCTGCTGGAAATAACGGTAGTGCTGCTGGTGCTGATAGCACTGGCCGGCCTCGTCGTACCTTATGTCGGCGGCACAGGCAGCGCAGCCATGTGTAAGACGACCGATGCGACTCTACAGACTGTAAAGCAGGCTATCATGGGCGGGACCGCTGGGCCTGGGTATTATGCCGATACATTGGGATCATATCCCTCTATCGATAAAGCGAGCTCTGATTACAACCTGAAATATTTATTCGAGCAAGGATCATGGCCGGAATACAACCCTAAAACCGGCGTGGGCTGGCGCGGACCATATTTGTTAACAGGCAGTGTCATTAATGGTACTCTCCATGGCAGCTTTGGAACGGTATTTGATCCAGCCTCTCCCGCTACCACTGCTTATGTGCATGTCAATATAACAACCGATACCGGCTCGCAGGTTTTTGACGGCTGGCATCGGCCGGTCATTTTGCAAATTCCTTATTTTAATGATGCCTTGCAACCCGACTATGCGCGTCTAGTTTCAGCAGGCCCCGGCAGCGGCCTCAAATCTGAGGAGGCAGCAATTGATATAACCATTCAATCCCGTGGTGATAAGGACTCCTATCGCGGCGATGACCGCGTTTTATTCCTGAAAATCCCCGATCCCGGCAGCAATAGGTCTTGCGATGAATCATAACGGCCAGGCTAACCAGCGGGATATAAAGTCAGCCGATGGGCCGAGGCGGCCTAACCTTCTCCAATCCCCGCCTCATTGCCATAATAATCCAGCCCGGCAATCAGCCTCATTCTGACCTGATTGTCCGGCATGCCTAACCGTTTAAACGCGGCATTCATAGCCATGCGCTTGATGGCGTCAACGGAGCCATACCTGAAGCCGAACATTTTATTCTGCTTGCCAGCGGGAAAACAGCTCATAATCGCCGCGATTCTTTCATCGACGAGCTTGCGGGCTTTCTTCAGCTCTGCGGCAATCTCGGGCTTTAAGTCTGCCGGTATTTCATGATCAACATTAGCCGGCTCAACGGGCGGCAAGTTCGTTTGGACCTTGCGGCGTATTTCGGCCAGTTTTTTGCTGCCGCCCGGCTGCAAGACCAAGCCCAATTCATTAGCCGCCACTGTGGGTCGGCTTGATTCGGAGTCGCTCTGTTTTTTATCCATCCTGTACCTGCCGATAGATTTTATTTCATACAAAAAAGCCCCTTTAATCAGGGGCTTATTTAAGTTATTTACAAAACCAGTCTCAGGTATCCTCTAGAACGGAATGTCGTCATCATAAGGCGCATCGAAATTATCGTGACCGCTATCCTGCTGAGGATATGACGGCTCGCGTGCGCCTGATGACTGATAGTTTTGTCTGCCTCTTTGCTGGGATTGCGGCTCGCTTCGCGCGCCCTCGGCGTTACGCGGACCGACCAGATCCAGAATATTGGCGTTCACTTCCAGGCTGGTCCTGGTGGAGCCGTCTTTGGCCTGATATTCCCTCTGAGTCAGTTCGCCGGAAACGAACACCTGCTGGCCTTTTTTCAGGTAATTCTGCAATTGGCCTTCGGCGCGCTTACCCCATAAGACCACTGTGAACCATAGCGTCTGTTGCTTGTCGCCGAAGCCGATATTGTTGGCGACACTGACATTCAGCACGGCCTGGCCTGATGGCAGATACCTGACTTCCGCGTCACGACCGACAGTGCCTGTAAAACTGAGTACGTTGCTCATCTTTATCTCTCGTGATTGATCAAACGGCTATTATACCTTATATCGAGACCTCAAGCCGGTTTGCCGAAGTCCATCTGAACCTTGCCGTCGACGAATTTCAGATTAGCGTCGAACGCGCTGCCTTTAGCCGACTTAAAGCCTTTCAGTACGCCTGTCTGACCGGTAGTGATCATCTTTTTCGCCATCGCGGCCGTGATTTTTTTGTGCGCGATGGTTTTCCAGATCACGGCCTTGCAGCCGTTGCGCCATTCGCTGCAACTGTAGGCTTTGGGCGTTTCGATGATCAGGCCGCTGCACAACGGGCAGTCGGCGATAGCTTCTTTTGCAATGGGCGCCGACTTGCCGGCGGCTTTGATATAGCCCGCCTCGCCTTGCGCGTTCAGAGTCAGCTGGGCGTTGAAGACCTCATCGCCGACATGGACTTTATAGGCTTGCAGGGTCCGGCCATTCTGCAGGAGCTGACTGGCCAGTTCGTGCGTAACCGGCACGCCATAGACTTCCTTCCAAAGCACGAATTGGCAGCCTTCCTTCCAGCCGCTGCAACCATAGCCTTTACGCCCTTCGATGACCGGTTTATGGCACAGCGGGCATTCACCCAGTTTGCCGGCGTCATAAAGCGGCTTGGTCGATTCATCCTTGATCTTTTGGGTGAACTTGATGATTTCGGCCATGAATTGATCGGGGTCATAAGCGTTCTGTTCTATTTTCTTGAGCTTGGACTCCCATTCGCCGGTCATGGCTGCGGATTTCAGCCGGTCATCGGCGATGATGGCGATCAGATGGCGGCCCGCTTCAGTGCTGAGCAGGTTTTTCTTCTGACGCTCAATGTAGTTGCGCTTGATCAGCGTTTCTATAATGGCGGCTCTTGTTGCCGGCGTTCCCAGCCCCTTTTCCTTGAGCGCTTCCTTAAGCGTTTCATCGTCACAGGTCTTGCCCGCCGATTCCATCATGCTCAACAAGGCCGCTTCCGTGTACGGCTTGGGCGGCGTGGTCTTGCCCTGGCTGACCGAAGGCTGATGCGGGCCCGTCTCGCCCTGCATGAATTCAGGCAGAATCTTTTGCTCTTTGTCCTTTTTCTCGTCGTTTTTGTACAGCGCCTGCCAGCCCGGCGACACGATCACCGTGCCGGTGGTTTTGAATTGCACCTGGTTGGTTTCGCCCTGAACCGTCGTGACCTGCTTGATGCAGGGCGGATAAAAAGCCGCGATAAAGCGTATGGCGATGGCCTGGTAAAGCTTTTCCTCATCGTAGGACAGGTTGCCGGGCAGCGTCGTGGTCGGGATGATGGCGTGGTGATCGGTGACCTTGGCATTATTGAAATAACGCGCGTTCAGCGTCAGTTTGTCCAGGTCGAGCGGCGCTATCTGCGGCCCGAACGGCCCCCCGCGCAGCTTTTCCAGCAGCGGCTTCATGCCGGCTTTCATGTCGTTGCTTAAATAACGGCTGTCCGTACGCGGATAGGTGATGTGCTTCTTCTCGTACAATTGCTGGGCGCAGGTCAGGGTGCGATCGGCCGTGAAGCCGTAGCGCATGCTCATGTCTTTTTGCAGATCGGTCAGATCGTACAGCAAGGGCGGGTTGACCGTCTCCTGCTTGCCCTTGACGGCCGTAATCCGAAATTCGTGCCCGTCAATCCGGCTAAGCAGCGCTTCGGCATCGACCTGCTGGTCAAAGCGCCCGCCGGCGTACTGGAAAACCGTGTCGCGGTACAGCGTCTGTAATTCCCAAAAATCTTTGGGAATGAAGCTGGCGATCTCCGCATCGCGCTGCACGATCAAAGCCAGCACGGGCGTCTGAACGCGGCCTATGGTCCACAGCGTGCCGTTCTGGCCGAATTTCAGCGTATAAAGCCGCGTGGCGTTCAGGCCGACGATCCAGTCCGATTCGCTGCGGCATTTGGCAGCGCGATAGAGATTGTCATAAAGCCTGCCGTCCTGTAATTGGGCAAAGCCTTTGCGTATGGCTTCATCCGTTAATGAGCTGATCCACAGGCGCTTGAACGGCTTGCTCAGGCATTGGCTCCAGGACAGGATGTAGCGGAAGATCAGCTCGCCTTCCCGTCCCGCGTCAGTCGCGCAGATGATTTCATCGGCTTCTTTGAATAAATGCTTGATCGTGTTGAGCTGTTTTTTGGCCGAGGCATCGCCGCGCGCTTTCAGGCCGAATTTTTCGGGGATGATGGGCAGCGTTTCCAAAGACCAGCGCTTCCATTCCTTGTGATAGTCGTCCGGTTCTTTCAACTCGACCAGATGCCCGAAGGCCCAGGTGATCCGGTAGCCGTTGCCCTCGAAATAGCCGTCGCGCTTGTTGCGGATGTTCAAGCAGCGGGCTATGTCGCGGGCGACTGACGGCTTCTCCGTTAAGATGACTTTCATAGAACAATGAGCAAGCTAATACTTGCCCATTATAGCAAATCCCCTTATTTGATGACGCGATAACAAGGCGAATAGGCCTTGCCGGGCAGCTTCATGCGTTGCTGCGCGACAAATGAGGCCAGCAAGGAATCCATCAGTTTCATGATGCCGGCATCGCCGCGAATTTCGAAATGGCCGTATTGCTCAATGGTGCGGATGCCGTCGGCTTTTACGTTGCCGGCGACGATGCCCGAGAAGGTCCGGCGCAGGTTCGCGGCCAGCACATGCGTTTCCTGATTCTTGTGCAAGGCCAGGTTTCGCATGTTGTCATGCGTGGGAATAAACGGATGCTGGAATACCGGATCGACCTTCAACGACCAGTTGAAATAGTAGGCATCGCCTTTTTCCTTGCGGAAACTGCGCACCTGCTTGATGCCTTCATGCATTTCGCGCGCGACCTGGACGGGATTGTCGACAATAATCTGATAACGCTGCTGCGCTTTAGGCCCTAGCGTGCCGCCAATAAAACGGTCGATTTCATTGAAATAGTCGATGGCGGTGTCAGGGCCGGTAAAGATCAGCGGAAACGGCATGTCTTTATTATCGGGATGCAGCAGAACGCCCAGGATGTACAGGATTTCCTCGGCCGTGCCGGCGCCGCCGGGAAATACGATAATGCCGTGGCCGGTGCGCACGAAGGCTTCCAGCCGTTTTTCAATATCCGGCATGATGACAAGATCGTTCACGATCGGGTTCGGGGATTCGGCCGCGATAATGCCCGGCTCCGAAATACCCAGATACTGGCCGTTCTTGATGCGCTGCTTGGAGTGAGCGACAGCGGCGCCCTTCATCGGCCCTTTCATCGCGCCCGGCCCGCAGCCGGTACAGATATCCAGTCCGCGCAGGCCCAATTCATGCCCGACCTGCTTGGAATAGTCGTACTCAATACGGCTGATCGAGTGCCCGCCCCAGCACACGACCAGGTTCGGATTGGTCATCGGGCGCAGGATATTGGCGTTGCGCATGATATGAAAAACGGCGTTGGTAATGCCGTCCGAGGTCTGCAGATTGAATTTCGGATTGTCGTTGATCTCGTCGCTGACGTAAATAATGTCGCGCAGCACGGCGAACAGGTGTTCATTGATGCCTTTGATCATCTTGCCGTCGACAAAGGCATGCGCGGGCGCGCCTGTCACTTCCAGCTTGATGCCGCGCTCTTCCTGAATCACGTGAATATCGAACGACGAGTAGCGTTCCAGGAGTTCCTTGCCGTCATCCATGGCGCTGCCGCAGTTCAGCACCGCCAGCGAACAGTTGCGGAATACCTGGTACAGTCCGCCCTGGCTGGTATCCAGCAGTTTACTGACTTCAATCTTGGACAGCACATCGAGACGACCTTCGGGGGAAATTAATGCATCGACTACTTTATGTTTCATTGTATATTCCTTTAACTATTTGTATTGTCTAAATTGCCTACCGCCTGCACTCTCAGGTTCGGTACGACTCATCGGAGAAAACGGCTCTATGCGCCCCTGTTTTCCCGGCAGTTCATTTATCATTCAGCATTCTTGCCCTATGCTCCAGCCAAAACCCGCCTATCCAAGGATATAACACATGAACGCATTAATTAAAAAGATATTTGCTGTCGGTTCAATACTGCTGCTGAGCGCCTGCGCCCATTATTCCGGCGCCTATTATCCCGATAGCGTATCTTATGGCGGCGGCTATACGGTCATAGAAAGGGATTATTACCGAAGTATGCCGGATTATGGACATAGACACTACAGTTCGGGCGGTGATCATTTTCATGATGTCTATCAGCCGCGCCGGCAAGCCGAATATGGCAGAGCGCCGCATGAGCATTATTACCCCGATCAGAGACCCCACGCCGACTCACATCGCTGGGAACAACCTCATTGGCAGCATGAAGACCATAGATCCCATAGGGAAGATCGCAGAATACCAGAGCATACTGCGCAGCCAAGGTTCCGGGATGATAATCACCAGAGGCACTGGCCCAGCATTGAGCGCACAGCACCTGCAGGCGGCCGCTTTAATCCGGGGCAATTTGGAGGGGCAAGAGATAACCATAGCCGGCAGTATGAAAATCGCGGACCTCGTCAAGGCGAGCACAGAGGACCGGGCCATGCCGAACAGCAAGGGCGCTGGAACGGCAACCGCCAGCAACACGGGAATCGCGGGGATGGCCGCGCACATCAGCACGGCCGCTACGAATAGCGGGCTTAATTCAGCTTTTATTTCAAACAGGCCTGGCTAAATGCAGGCCTGCACCTTGGCAGCCATCGCCATGCCCAGCGCCAGATGCCCTGCTTCATCCAGATGTACGCCGTCGACGGGGCTGGGCTCGCAATAATCGGCGGCATCAATGAAATAGCATCCGGCCGCGCTGGCGACGGCGGCGTAATGTTGCTCGAATTCCGCAGACCGCTCAGGCAAACCATGGCACTTCAGGCCAAGCTCGGCGGAAAGCTGGGTGATTCTGGGCGGGCTGACCAACAGCACATCAGGCGGCAGATCATCCGGCCCGCAACTGCTTTTTTGCACGATGTCGATCAGTATGCCGGCGCCGCGCGCCGCATCGAAAGCCGTGTTGTCCCTGAAATGCAGCACGTCATTTGTGCCCAGCATCAGGATCACCAGATCCAGCGGCGCGTGCGACTGCAGCAGCGGCAGCAGCAGCGCCGCACCGTTGCGGCCGGGCCGGAACGGTTCGTCCCAGACCGTATAGCGCCCGCTGAGGCCTTCCTCGACAACACGGTAATCATTGCCGAGTTCGCGGCTGAGAATGCCGGGCCAGCGTATTTCAGGGGCATAGCGTTGGCCTGTGCCCGGAATATAACCCCAGGTATTGGAGTCGCCATAACAGAGTATCGTCTTCATGCGTTTAAAGCCTTTTAGCAGCAATAGTTAAATTTCAGAATAGATCGGGAATGCCCGGCACAAGGCAGAAACCTGCTCGCGGACATGGGCTTCCACAGCCGCATTACCGGCATTGTTGGCCAGCCCATCCAATACCTCGGCGATCCAGCCGGCGATTTGTGCAAACTCGGCGGTGCCGAAACCGCGCGTCGTGCCGGCGTTGGCCGACAGGCGGATGCCCGAGGCAATCTCGGCCGGCAGCGGATCGAACGGAATCAGGTTTTTATTGCAGGTCAGCCCTGCCCTTTCCAGCGCAACCACGGCACGGGCGCCGTCAAGTCCTTTGGCAGTCAAATCGACCAGCATGAGCCCTGTATCGGTCTGCCCGGACACGATGCGATACCCGGCCTTCGCCAGACTTTCAGCCAGGGCTTTGGCATTGGCCAGCACCTGAGCATTATAGGCCTTGAATTCAGGCTGCAGCGCTTCGCCCAGGCATACGGCCTTGCCGGCAATCGCATGCAGGAGCAACGAGCCCTGTACGCCGGGAAAGACCGAAGCCGCTATTTTTTTGGCGATCGTCTCGTCATTGGTCAGGATGATGCCGCCGCGCGCCCCCCGCAAGCTCTTGTAGGTAGTCGTCGTCACGACATGGGCATGCGGAAACGGATCAGGATAATAACCGGTCGCGACCAGACCGGCGAAATGCGCCATATCGACCAGCAGATAAGCCCCTACCTCATCGGCAATTGCCCTTAACCGGGGAAAATCGATAATCCGGCCGTAAGCCGAGCCGCCGACAATGATCAGCTTGGGTCTGTGTGCCTGTGCGAGCCGGCGCACCTCCGCATAATCGATGCATTCATCCTCGCGGCTCACGCCGTAACTGACGATGCGGTAACGCCGCCCTGTCTGGGTCGCCGGATGACCGTGGCTGATATGGCCGCCCGCCGCCACATCCATGGACAAAATCGTATCGCCGTAGCCGAGCAGAGCCAGGAAAGTCGCCTGATTGGCGTTGCTGCCCGAATGGGGCTGCACGTTGGCGTAGCGGCAGTTGAACAGGCGGCAGGCCCGGTCGATCGCCAGCTGTTCTACGCGGTCGGCGAATTCGGCGCCGCCGTAGTAGCGCCCGCCCGGATAGCCTTCGACGGTCTTGTTGGTCAGGATGGAGCCCTGCGCCTGCAATACGGCGCGGCTGACGAAATTCTCCGAGGCGATCAATTCGATCTGGTCGTGCTGTCGGTTTAGTTCGCCGGCAATGGCCTGCCATATTTCGGGATCGGATTCGCGTAGTCCTGCTGAAAAAAAGTCCTGTTTGGGTTTGGTCATTGCTGGAACGGAATAGCGATTAAAAATGTGGAAGTATTTGAGATAAGGAAAGATAACCACGAAGGGCACAGAGTGTTTTTCGACTTTTATCTCTGTGCCCTCAGTGGTTGATAAAGGGCATCAGCCGGCAGTTTCTCCGCTTTCGGTTTTAGGAACTAACTGCTTCACCTTCTCCAATACTTCCTGCGCATGACCTTCGGGATTGACGTTGTACAGGGCCTCTTCCACCTTGCCGTCCTGATTGATGATGAAAGTCGAGCGCACGATTTTCATTTTCTTTTCGCCTTCCTTTTCGACTTCCTGCCAGACGCCGTACTTGTTGCACAATTCGCCCGAGGTATCGGCCAGCAACGGCACATTCAGATTATATTTGTCTATAAAAGCTCTATGGCACTCGCAGGTGTCTTTGCTGACGCCTATCACGACGGTATTCAGATCGGCAAAATCCTGGGCCAGCGAGGTAAAGTCATTGGCTTCTATCGTGCAGCCGGGCGTATCGTCTTTCGGGTAAAAATACAGCACGACATTCTTGCCGTAGTAATCCGATAAATACACTAATTTATTATTCTGGTTAATCGCTCTGAAAAAAGGCGCCTCTTGGTCTCTCTCTATCATTAGTCCTCCTTAATCTCTATAAAAATCTACATTGAAAAATCGCATTCCAAAGCCCACTTTACCGCTAACACCGCGTAGGCCAATATTCCTGTATCTCTCCCTCCGCGGCAATAAAAACGGCACTGGCCAGCCCGCGAAAGATACCGTGCTCGACGACGCCCGGCGTATCGTTCAAGGCGATGTCGAGTTCCTGAGCATCAAAATTCGAATCGAAAACCATATCGAGCACCAGACTGCCGTAGGAAGTTATGGCCAGTCCGTCTTTGGCCGCATTCTGGCGCAGATTGCCGTGTCCGCCCAATGACTCGAGCCGCTTCTTGACCAATTGCCAAGCGAACGGCATGACCTCGACCGGTATAGGGAAATGTTCGCCGATGCGGCCCACCTGCTTGCTTCGGTCGACCAGCACGATAAACATATCGCTGGCCCTGGCCAGCAGCTTTTCCCGGACCAAGTCGTATCCGCGGCCTTTCAGCAGAGTCATATCCGGGGTCACCTCATCGGCGCCATCGACGTAAAGATCGAGCCGGGTCAGGTGCTCCAGCGCCACCAATGGCAGCCCGAGTTCCTGAGCCCTGATCGTACTGACGACGGAACTGGCCGCCGCAGTCACCTGCAAGCCTTCCTCAGCGCGGCGGCGCGCAAGCTCATCAATAAAATAATTGGCAGTCGAGCCTGTGCCAAGACCGACGATCATGCCATCCTTAACCTGCTGGGCCGCATGCCGCGCGACTAATTCTTTATCGTTCATGCTGTGCTCCTGGGCTGACTCAAGCCGTCTGAAATAAATAGTACATCCGCCGGCCGGGAGATGACCACTGGTATTTTCAAAAAATTACAATTCTGAAAAACCCTCGATTGACATCCCGACGCTCGAGATAAAAACCTGCCACTTTCAAAATTAAAGTTTGACACCGCTGAAATAACGCCTAGAATGGACGTCAGCTAGAAAATATGATTTACCCTTTGTTTTCCATTTCGATGTTTCTTCTTTAGTTTCTCGTCCTGTACTTCATTTGTAATTTCCAAATTTACCAGCTGTTTCTGGCCTGATTTAAGGCTTTAATTCAATATATCTATAGGACTCATTATGTCTACAATGACTACCGGCATCGTTAAATGGTTTAACTCAGAGAAAGGTTTCGGCTTTATCGAACAGAAATCCGGCCCTGATGTTTTCGTACATTTCAGAAATATCCTGAGCGCAGGCGGTTTCAGATCGCTTGACGAAGGACAAAAAGTACAGTTTAGCGTCTCACAAGGTCAAAAAGGCCCGCAAGCTGAAGACGTAACTGTAATCGGCTAAAGCACACTTCAACGGACGGCGACACAAGCAATTGTGTCGCCGTCCGCATTTAGTTGACAACCCAACCCATCTGTTAGTCCGCATATTAGGGCTGTAGCTCCGGTACAGAACTGCTGGAGACTGTCGTCAAAACTTCGCTGATAGCATCGAAATCCACCGGTTTAAGAAAGTGGTAGTCAAAACCGGCCATTCGTGAATGCTTCCGATCCTCATCCTGTCCATAACCGGTCACGGCAACCAACTTCGCATGCCTCATCTCTGGCATTTCGCGCAACCGCCGGGCAACCTCATAACCATCTATGTCGGGCAGGCCAATATCGAGTATGACGACTTTAGGTTGGAAGTCGACAGCGTATGTCAACGTATCAGTGCCGCATGCTACGGTCGCCACCTCATGCCCTGACAAGCGAAGCAGGACGGCAAGGCTTTCAGCGCTATCGATATTATCATCGACAACCAGAATCCGAAGTTGCGGGATTTCTTCAGGGGAACCGGCAGGAGTCGAATCGCCAGTCAAAGCATCGGCCACATGCCCGGCCGGCAGGAGCGGAAGCCGCACTGTAAATTCACTACCCAAATCAAGCCCTGCACTGGCCGCCGTGACAGAACCGCCATGCAGTTCGGCCAGGCGCTGCACCAGGTTCAATCCCAGCCCCAAACCGCCTTGGGAGTGCGCAAGTGAGCGGTCTGCCTGCGTGAAAATATCGAACACATGCGGCAACAGTTCCGATGCAATACCGATGCCGGTATCCTGAACCCGGATCAGCGCCCAATTAGCCTCTGCCACGACACTCAGCTTGATATCGCCGCCCTCCTGCATGTATTTAGCCGCATTATTCAGCAGATTCATCAGGATCTGCTCTAACCGCATGGCATCGCCTTCCAGCCATTGCGGTTCCGCCGGCAGGGAGAGCGCGAGGCGGTGCCTTTTGGACTCAATGAGCGGCCGGCAGCTTTCAATAGCGCAGGCAACGACATCGCTCAGATTGATGCGCTGGTTTTTCAGGATGATTTTACCCTGCATGATGCGGGCCGTATCGAGCAAATCATCCAGAAGCCTGGCCATGTGTTGCACCTGCCGGTCAATAACGTCATATCCCCAATCGGCTGTAGGGTTAGCATGATCGATTTTCCTCAGCACCTGCACGGCGTTGCGGATAGGCGCCAGCGGATTGCGCAGCTCGTGAGCGAGCATGGCAAGAAACTCATCCTTGCGGCGATGATTTTCCTGCAATGCTTCGGCGGCACGCTTGCGATCGGTTACGTCGAAAAAGATGACTCCGATTCGGCCCGGCTCGGTCCGGAAAGCACTGATTTCAAAGCAGCTTCCCAAGGAATTAGCCCACATTTCAAAGTGGGTATGCTCACCGGTCAAAGCCACTTTGTCAAAAACCTGATGCCATGTTGGCCTTGTGTCCGGGAACAGCTCACGAACCGTGCGGCCAACGATATCGCCGGCGTTCAAGCCTGTCTGATGCTCGAACGCCGGATTGACTTCCAGGACACGCAGGTCGCAAGGATTGCCCGATTCATCGTAAATAATTTCATCGAACATGAGCCCTTCGGTCATTGTCTCGAAAAGCGTGCGGTACTGCTTTTCGCTGCGTTGCAGCGCCTTTTCGGCCTGTTTATGCTCCTTACGCAATCTGAGCGCCGTGATGCCAAAGCTGAGATCATCCGCCAGCTCGGCCAGCAATTTAATTTCATCTTCCGAGAAGAGTTCCGGCTCCATGGAATAGATGGTAATGGCGCCGACGACCGCATTATGGGCAAACAGCGGAAAGGCGAGCGCCGAGGCATATCCCTTCGTAAGAAAAAAATCGAGTTGATAGCCGGCATCGGCAAACAAGGGAAAGGTAAGCGACGAAGCGTATCCCATTTTTATCGCCTCTTCACGCCATAGTTTGAAGCTGGGATCGGCCTGCAGATTGCGAAAGATACTGGGCTCTCCAGTGCGTATGCACGTGCCCGTGGGACCTCGCCCTCGCTCGTTATCCATCCAGGTGATATTCAGGCTTTCCAGATAATCTTTCTCGAAACCGGCATGGGCGACAGGCCGGACAGTCCTGTTTTCATCGTGTTCCGCATAGCCTATCCACACCATTGTGTGTTCGCAGTCTTCGGCAATAATGCGGCATATCTCATTCAAGTACGCCATTTCATCGGTGGCGCGCATCATCACTTGACTGCTGCGTGTAATCACGCTGAGTGTGCGGTTAAGCTTTTGAAGCTCGGCTTCTTTACTCTTGCGTTCAGCGACAAATCGGGCTTCGGTCTCGGCCACGGCAACTCGCGCCAGCGTGTGATGCATGCTCTCGGTAATCCATGAGAGCATGACGCCAGTGACAGCAAAGACCGCAATGCCTAACCAATCGCCTGGCTCTTCAATGGAAAATTGCCATTCCTGCCCAATCCAGAAATAATCCGCCAGAAGAGCCGACAACACGACAGCCAATAAACCGGCCCGCATGCCGCCATAGGATGCAGCGGCTATCACAGCCGGATAGAACGTCACAAAGGCGACGCGCATCTCCAGCTCTTGCAGGAACACCAGGCGCACGATGGCGGCGGCAACGGCTATCGCGACGGTAATGCCATAATGATAAAGACTATTGTTTGCCGGACGCTCCAGCCGGATCTCATGCTTACCCGACTCGCGTATCAACATGAAAGCCGCAGCCAGCATATAGACGCCGCCGAGAAATTGGGCGCCGCGTCCTGCCCAGCCTAACAGGCTGCCATGGACGGACTGGATCATAACGCCGAATAGCCCGACTGCAAGCAGCAGCAACGCCAGGGAATACCAGTTTATAAAACAGGACGCGCGCGAATGGTTCATCGCGCGCAGCAGGATAGCCGTAAAAACAAACATGGCAATGGCGGAACCCAATACCAATTGCCGCACCGGCGTTCCGCCCTGGCCCTGTATGAAAAAAACCGGAGTCCAGCTGGAGAGCACCATCCAGACAACCAGCGCCACAGTGACAAAGGCTATCGCAAAACTCATCGCGAGCCAGAAGTACGATGTGCCCAAGGCAAATCTCCATCTCAATGAAAAGGCCGCGCCCGCCAAATGGCATAAGGCCGATATCCAGGCACAGATATTATGAATGGTTACCAGGGCGTTCTGATCGATATGCTCGTAGCCATCTCTTATCAGTGTGGCTATGCCAGCCAGAAACCCGGCAGAACCCCAGAATAAAGCACCACAACCCAACAGCAACAGCCCCGGCATGCCATTGGTCATGAAACTGCGGCCAATCAGGTAAACAATGAGCAGTGATACCAGCGTCGAAAGACAGAAAGACAGACCAATCTGGAGATAAGGCAATTCATACGCTATTCCCGAATCCACCGCCCATAATAGAGATATCGCAACAAGCAAGAGGGGAATCGGCAACCATGCCATTCGGTTCCACAAAGACCTTTCGTGCTTTAAATAAATTGACTCAGGCACCGTATTATCCAAGGACCTGTTTCGGCCCACCGCTTAATGGCTCAGAATTTGAAAGAAATCTTTTTATTTATCAGCTGATGTTACACAAAGGCAGTTTCATCCCGTTTGCCACGCCGAGCGCCGCAGTTTTCCTCGTTCCCACGCTCCTGCGTGGAACGCATACCGAGCTTGGATACGACGTACTGCTCTCAAAGCTCGGTATCGGTTCCCACGGAGGACCGTGGGAACCAGGGAACAGTAGGCGCTTTAGGCGACGCAGGAGCAGTTGCCGAGGCCTCGCAAAGAAAAGAGCTCGCCCTCGGGTGCGACAAATCGGCAGGTCGGCCGATTTGCACGACCTAGCCGCCTGTCAAGGCAGAAAACAGGGAGGTTTTTCGTGAAACCCGATTAACACAACCGTCGCGTTAGCGGCACTTTATTAGATCGATCTAACTTCAACTAATTCGTAACATCAGTTATCAGGATTAAACTCTATACTGTTTTGCTTAGTATGAGCAAGGCTTTTAATCTTCACACCAGTGCTTCAGGCAGTAAGCCGAGGATCTGGTATAAAGCGTCCGCGGCAAATGAAACGGCGTGAGTCCTGGCATTACCGCCAGCCTGATTATATATCTTCAGTTTTTTACATCTGAACCGGTTGATCGGGCAGCTCATTGATCTGAACACCCTGCCCCGGATAATGCCTGGCCAGATGTTCGCTGACAGCCCTGATACCGCTGATGACGCCTGCCTCAAACTGCCGCCGCCTGAATGCCGTCTCCATATCCTGGCAGATTGTTTCCCATCCTTGCTTGCCTACACGACTGTCTATATCCCGATCCGCAACGATTTCAACATCATGGTCTGCAAATAACAGATAAATCAGCACGCCGTTGTTCCGGGCCGTATCCCAGACCCGCAATTGAGAAAAGACATCAATGGCCCGATCACGCGCAGTCTGGTCTCTTAATAATGCTCCCCACTCAAGCGAAGCCTCTACAGCGAAACGAACCTGCCCCTGATGACCGGCCTCCGTTTGGCGGATCGCGGTTTCGATAGCCTGCATGGAGTGGGACGGAAAAGCCCGCCGAACCGTCCGGCGGTCTGTCCACAGATGCCTGATGATGCGCTTAAGATTCATAAACTTTTTAGTTCCTTTCCGTCATAGTCGGTACGGCCAAAGCAATTCGCCAATGGCCTGATGCGCCGCCACCGCCGAAGCCGCCACCGCCGCCACTGAATCCGCCGCCGCGGCCGCCGAAGCCTCCCCCATAACCTCCGCCGCCTGGCCAAATACCGCCGCTGCGCATGCCGCCCAGCGAAAACAGAAAGGCGAACAACCCCGCGATCAATGCGACCATAAAAGAACCTGCGATGAGCCAGAACAAAATCCCTACCAGACCGCCGACGATAGAAGATCCCAGCAATCGGCCGAAAATCATACGAAACAGGCCGGCGCCGATTAAAACCACCAGAAACACGATCGGCAGAAAATCTTCGAAACCGGACCAGGACACGTCTTTCCTGACCGGCGGCGGTAAAGGTTCGCCGTCAATCAGGCGGATCAGGCGGTTCACGCCGGCTTCGATGCCGCCGAAGTAATCATTCTGCTTAAAATAAGGGATGATGATCTCGCTGATCACGCGCTTGGCCACGGCATCGGGAATGACGCCCTCCAGTCCATAGCCGACTTCAATACGCAATATCCGGTCTTCCTTCGCGACCAGCAACAGCACGCCGTCATCGACGCCTTCCCTGCCCAGCTTCCACGTTTCCGCCACGCGCATGGCGTATTGCTCAATGGTCTCTGGCTGTGTTGTCGGAATGATCAGTACGGCGATCTGGCTGCCCTTGCGTGCCTCGAACTCTGCCAGCACCTGTTCAAGCTTGCTTTGTTGGGCCGGAGACAATGTGCCGGTCAGATCCGTGACCCGAGCCTGCAGAGCAGGAACGGGCACATCGGCTACAGCCAATCCTGCTGCCAGCAGAACGAGCGCTACGGCAATTGAACGCACCGCCAGAGCCAGCGCTTTCATGCCCTATGTTCAGCGGCCGGTTTCTGGGGAGGGCATTCCGGGAGGCGGCGCGTTGAAGTCGACCTTGGGCGGCGTGGTTATCGTTTGCTCATCTTCCACCGCGAACGAAGGCTTGGTTTTGTATCCGAACATCATCGCCGTCAGATTGGTCGGAAAAGAACGCACGGTTACATTGTATTCCTGTACCGCTTTAATATAGCGATTGCGTGCGACGGCGATGCGGTTCTCCGTGCCTTCCAGTTGCGCCTGCAAATCCCGGAACAGGCTGTCGGCTTTCAATTGAGGATAGTTTTCGGCCACCGCCAGCAGGCGGGTCAATGCGGAAGACAGTTCGCCCTGAGCATCCTGAAACCTGGCGAAGGCCTGCTCGTCGTTGAGCAAATCGGGAGTCGCCTGGATTGAGCCGACCCGGGCTCTGGATTCCGTGACGCGGGTCAGCACCTCTTTTTCATGGCCGGCATAGCCTTTTACCACATTAACGAGATTCGGCACCAGGTCAGCTCTGCGCTTGTACTGGTTCAGCACTTCACCCCAGCTTGCCTTGATTTGCTCGTCCGTGGCCTGAAGCGTATTGTAGCCGCAGCCGGTTAAAGACAGACTCATCAGCATGAGCCCTACCAAAAATACACTTTTGCGCATGGCATTCTCCTTAATTTAAGTTTTTCTGCTTGTGCTACAGTACGACTTGTCTTTCAGTTCATTGTAACATGAAAGCTCATCTGCTTCTGGCTGCTACATTTTTTCCCACATCACATAATTGTTATTCCGTGCCGCAGCGGCGAACAGTTCAATTAAAGGCAAAGCCCTATGCTTAAGGCTGACAATCGGCTCTTTTGACTCATCTTCCCGGATAGTTTCAGGCAATTCGGCGGGCACCGGCGTAAACGCTTCAACGGCGTTTTTCAAACGCTCAAGTGCCGCTGGAACCTCCTCAGCCGGAATGGCACTAGGCACTGTACCGCTGTGCCCCATCATTTTCAGCAACCGCTGGGCTATATCGCCAAACAGAACGATATCCGCATGCGATTTAGTCATAAATTTTACCAGCATAGACAGCTCCTGCTTGAGCGAGACATAGCCCGTTGAGTTTGTATCAATTTTTATCAGCAGGACTTACGCAGTTTACCTGTTTAACCGTTGAAACAAGCGGCTTTAAAACTTGTGGGGAGACGACTTCGCCTAGAGCGCCTACTGCTGGCAGTCGCCCATTCAGATGCAAGGCGACTGAAGTCGCCCCCACAGGCTTGCGCAAGCCCTGATCAATATATTCTTCTTCTTTTAACATATTCAGTACGCTAGCCAACATAAAAATCATCTCGTTTATGTTATTTTTTGTTAATTCTGCGTTGGAATTCCATTAGAAAACCCGTTACCAACTGAGTTAACTTGATTTGGAGGTTGATCATGGCCGACAGTGCTTCACACATAGAAAACAAATCGAAAAATGATGAAAAACTGAAAACGTTAAAAACGATAACCGCTGTTGTTTACTTGTGTCAGGTATTGGCATTTGCATTGGCAGGCTTGCCCTTCATAGTAGGCGCCTTTATTAATCTGGCGAAACGGAAAGACGCCCAGGGAACATGGCTGGAGTCCCATTTCAACTGGCAAATAAAAACCTTCTGGATCGCTTTAGCACTGTTTGCAATCAGCAGGCTCATGATGTTTATGGGCGGCAGCCTTATACTGATTGTAGCTTTACTGTGGCTGGGCTATCGCATTGCCGTGGGCTGGTATGCATTACATGACAATAAGCCCATTGATGAAAGAACACTGTAGCCCGTGCTGTCACTGGCCACCCCAAGGCTTAATGGGCACGGTGGAGATACTGCTGGCGGGGGCGCCTTCAATCAGCTTGCGGCTAATAGCGAGATAGATCAGCGTATTGCGCTTGGCGTCAAACAGACGAGAGACACGCGTTTCCTTGAAAAGCAGCGAGGTGTTTTCGCTGAAGGCGGTTTCCTCTTCAGGCAGCTTGCCATTGATCACTATCGGCCCAACCTGCTGACAGGAAATCGAAAACTGCGACGGATCCTCGGCAACGCCAAACGTGCCTTTGAGGCCGCCGGTCTTGGCCTGACTGATATGGCAAGTGACGCCCTGCACTTTGGGATCATCAAAAGCTTGCACGCACACTTTATGGTTGGCGCCGATCAGTTTCCAGGCCGTCATTACACAACCAACTTCCTCAGAGTATGCGGCGGGCATCCAAAAACTGAAAAGCAAGGCACAGTACGCAAATTTCTGTTTCATGTTAACTCCTTCGGTTGGCTTATCGATATTCCGATTGTAACAGCGGGATTTCATTGCGGGTAGCATTAAAAGCAGCCGGAAAAAACTGAACTGCGGAAATAAAATTTCATGGAGACTAACCCACCTATCCGGATGCGGCTCGCCGATCATTTTTCGTCTCAAAAATGTTAGGTCTGTAACATAAATTTTAATAAGCACATGCTAGAGTACGTTAAAGAACAGGAATTAAGCAAATCTTAAGAGTATGGCGAAGTTGGATGCGCCATAGCTAAAATGGACATGATCAGATCCAAACATAGATATATTAATGATCGACGGCGCTTTCGGCATCCACTGGAGCCTCAGTTACGGCGATCCCTTCAAGAATTTGCCAAGTGTTTTTGGGCATAGTTAGAAAGCACTATAGCAAATAAGCACCATCCTGATAGGTTGAGGATGGATTATATTAATAATACTAAAGTAGAAATTATTGTTATGAAAAACGAATTAATGAAAGTACTGGCAGCGGGTGTCCTTTTAACTGTATCCGGTTTGGCATCTGCCGAGCCTGTAGCTTTGACCGATGCTCAGATGGACAATGTTTCAGCTGGCGGTGTCTTATGTTTAGATTTGGATTCGCTAGTGGGCAGCACTCTTACCGTGGTAGACGGCGTCCTTGGATCAGTAGTCGGAACGGTTGATGCATTGTTGCCGAATGTAGATCTGCGATTAGGCGCGTCTGCCACTGTCGGCACAGCTGTATCGCTCTCTTTATAATGTAGACCATTCCGTTTAGACTAAGATGTGACGGAACGCCCCGTGCTTAAAGAAAGGCATGGGGCGTTTTTATTTTGTTTGGTTGAAAGATATTTTCCTAACATTATTTGCGTGCTGTACGATAGGATGAGGTATCAGGAACTCCCCTCACTCCCGTCAGCAAACAATTATAGAATTCGCATTGAGAATGAAATTTCCATAATGCCTTGAAAGAATTGGAAATAACCCAACTTTTTACTAGCCAGTGGAAACTGCGCCGCTCAACCGTTCTTTACGTTTGGAATGATCGATCACAAAATTTCATTGCCTTGCCTCAGATACCATGGGGGCTCCGGTGTTGCGCTCTTCGCTGTCAGCTTAGCTTGCATGAACTTTCCAAACGACTACTAAGTCTAATTATCTGTTATCGATGGATATTCTCAACCTGAAACACGGTAACGCTCCCTATCGAGAAATATTTCTGAGGAGTATCGCCATGACTAACGAAGAAACAATTTCCGTCCTCAACGATCTGATCGAAGTATCCAAGGACGGCGAACGGGAATTCCAGGATTGCGCTGAGGACGTCACTGATCCTGAGCTCTTGAATTTTTTCACTGAAAAGTCGCAACAGTGCGCCAAAGGCGCCGAGATGCTACAGGACCAAGTACGCCGCCTAGGAGGCGAACCGGAAACCGAAGGCAGTTTTTCGGGTGCCGCTCATCGAATGTGGGTAAACCTGAAAACGGCAATAACCGGTGCCGATAAAGCCTCGATACTGAAAGAATGCGAACGCGGTGAACAATATGCCGTGGAAGCGTACGAAAAAGCCTTGCAGGAAGATCTGCCTGCTGATGTTCGCCAGATAGTTGAAATGCAGCATCATGCGGTCGTAGCCAATAGGGAACGTGTGCATAGTATGTTGCAAGGCCAGATGCGATGAGCCTTGATCAATAGCTTTTTCATGTCTCTAATAGCCAGGCGTTTCGCCTGAAACGCCTGCTTTCAGCGGTCGCCATTGCCGCCACCCTCATAATCGGTCCAGGCCGAGATGCTGGGCGATAGCAAGCGCTTCCTGATGCTCCGCCATGCTGACAGGGAGGAATAGTTCCGGAATCTCGCCAGCCCGGTAGCATGGCCGCCAGCTCCTCGGCAATCACTTCGCAACCCGCTCCTTTCTGGCTGATATCCCAGTTCTGGCAGAACTCGCACGCAGATTGCAGCCGCTAAAAAAAACCGTTCCTGAGCCGTTCAGCCGCGCAACACGTCTTCTTCGCCATGATGAGGGCCGTAACTGTAAACAACGGCGCGTGCAAAGGCCGCAATCCTGCAAATGCCGACGAACAATACGAGCGCAATGTTCCCAGTCCACTGCTCTCAAAAGGTCCAGTGACCAGCTTGAAAGATATCATGAACTTTTCTAGTTGGCTTCGTGCCTGGGCTTATCAAAATGAAACACTTCTAATCATACATGGCATCAATGAGTCCTCTGCCAAATCAGTTCGCCGTTTCGGTACACTGCCTTGATACGATGCAGCGGGACGGTATGGGCCATGCCTTCGCCGTCATTCCATTCAAAAACATTGTGGCTGTCTTTGGGAAACTTGATGTCGGCAAGCGCCTTCAACATAAGGTTACACTCTATGCGGTCGTAATAGCCGATCAGAAAGTCCGCACGGCCGAACTCTTCGTCCCAGCGTATGCGGTTGAGCAGATCTTGAATAGGCATCATGATTGAAAAATTAATGCTTTCTTTATGTCAGTCTTTGACTGGCATCCGGCCGTTTTGTGCCCGGCCTCGACAAGAAATCTGCACTGCCGGTCAACAGCGAAATTCACCATGAATTAGCCATGCCGGCCTCCTTAAATTTCTACTGTTTTCTCTTAACACTTTAGTCTCTGAAAACGAATAGTGTAGAATCGATATAGTATAGAATCGATATTTTTTATACATAATAAAGAGGCATTTTTTAAGCCCATTAAACCGAGGCAATGAGATCAATGAAATACAAAAGCTGTGAAGAATTTCTGGCCCATGTGGCCCTCCAAAACCCAGGCCAGCCTGAGTTCCTGCAAGCCGTAACGGAAGTAATGGAGAGCCTGTGGCCCTACATTTCTCGCTTTCCCAAATACGCCGAGCATGGATTGCTGGACCGACTGGTCGAACCCGAGCGCATCGTCATGTTCCGTGTCGCCTGGGTTGATGACCATGGGTCCGTACAAGTCAACCGCGGCTATCGCATTCAGCACAGCATGGCTATTGGGCCCTACAAAGGGGGTTTGCGTTTCCACCCATCGGTCAACCTGTCGATTTTGAAATTCCTGGCTTTCGAGCAAACTTTCAAAAACGCGCTGACCACGCTGCCTATGGGCGGCGGCAAAGGCGGTTCCGACTTCGATCCTAAAGGCAAAAGCCCCGGTGAAGTCATGAGGTTCTGCCAGGCGTTCGTGACCGAACTGTTCCGCCACGTCGGCGCTGATACCGATGTGCCTGCAGGCGACATCGGCGTAGGCGGACGCGAAGTCGGATTTATGGCTGGCATGGTGAAAAAACTGACCAACCGGGCTGACTGCGTACTCACCGGCAAGGGGCTGAGCTTTGGCGGCTCCCTGATCCGTCCTGAAGCAACCGGCTACGGCACTGTGTATTTTGCTCAGGAGATGCTCAAGCGGAAAGGACTCTCTTTTGAAGGACTGCGCGTCAGCGTATCGGGTTCCGGCAACGTAGCCCAATACGCTGTGGAAAAAGCGATGGAACTGGGAGCCAAGGTCGTCACTGTGTCTGACTCCAGCGGCACTATTGTGGACAACGATGGTTTCACCCCTGAAAAGCTGGCCGAGCTGATGGAAGTTAAAAATCATCTCTATGGCCGTGTCAGCGATTACGCCAGACGCACGGGCAGCGAATTCCACGAGGGCATCAAGCCTTGGAGTGTGCCCGTTGATGTGGCGCTGCCCTGCGCGACTCAAAACGAACTGGATGCACTGGACGCTGCTACACTGGTCAAAAACGGCGTTAAATGCGTGGCGGAAGGCGCAAATATGCCCACTACCATCGAAGCGATTAAAATGTTTGAAGCCAACAACGTGCTCTACGCTCCAGGCAAGGCAAGTAACGCCGGCGGTGTAGCCACTTCCGGTCTGGAGATGAGCCAGAATGCCATGCGTCTGTCGTGGACCCGCGAAGAAGTCGACCATCGCCTGCTGGAAATCATGCAGGGCATCCATCAGGCCTGCGTGCAATACGGCGAGCGCGAAGACGGCAGCTTCAGCTATGTAGATGGTGCCAACGTAGCCGGCTTTGTGAAAGTGGCCGATGCCATGTTGGCACAAGGCGTCCTGTAAGGTTCAAGCGAGCCAAGCTTTGCGCCATGGCCGTGACGGCAATCTGCCGTTGCGGCCAAGCCATTGAAGCAAGCATCCGACAAGCTATGTTTAACGTCAGGCAAGTTGGCGGATGCTTGCACTCAACCGTACTGAAATTAAAAATGCTCTGCTCAAAATCACAGCGACGACTTTGCCGAATTTTTTCTTTTAATATTCATTAAGATCAGGCTGGCATTTGTTTTCCGTACAAGGTATCTTTTACGGTTATCATCTGCTTATTTTAATTATCTTGATCAAGGATCATTCCTATGCAAGCTATGCAAGCCTATTTACCCATTATTCAGGACCTGCTTTTCCAATGGTACCAATTCACCCTTGGCAATGCAGCATACGCCGCGGCTTTGGCGGCATCTGTCTGGTTGCTGACGGCCCTGTTTTATAGCATCCGCATTGCCTTCATAAACAGAAGAAATCGTGCCAAAGCAAAGGAAGCCCAAAATAGCATTGATGCCGCCCAGCAGCAGGCGCAAAAACTGCAAGAGGAACTAGGCGCCAACACCGCACGCATGGAAGAGTCGGAGATCGTTGCCAATAAGGCAACTCAACGGGCATTGGATCTCGAAAAACGCATTACCGAGCACAATGTGAAGTTAGCCGATAGCCTTCGGACCTTAACGATCAGTTTTAATCTGGACAGGCCAGCCTCAGCTACCGAAGGTGAGCTTGAGATGGAAGGCTTGTTGCAACAATACAGCGCCGTCATTGCGCAATTAACCGAACGTTTGCGTGCCGAGCAACAAACCAAAACCGAGCTGCAACAGGCTTATCAGACAGAAACAGCCAAACTGACCGAAAAAGAAACGCTGCTGGAAACGTTGCAAGCCCAAGTGGATGCACAAACCCAACAGCTCGCCGGACTGAGAGAACAAAATGCCTCGCTGCAACAGCAAATCTCAGACAGCGCACAGAACCAGCAGGCCAATCTTGCGCGCCTTGCTGAGTTAGAGCGACTGGCAGTCGAATGGGCACATGCGAAAACACAGCAATTACAGCTGGAAGAAAAAATATTTGCGCAAAACGTCCTGATTGCACAACTGCAAAAAGACACACCAATTGAACCGCCTGTTGTTGAAGAACAGCAATCTGCTCCGGTTGAATTTGAACAGTCTTTGGCCGAAGCGCCTGCCGAACCCGTCGAGATCGAACAACTGTCCTTGGCGCCCTCTGAAAATCACATCAATGATGTAAACGGCAAAATCAAACACATATTTGGCGGCGCCAAGCAAACAACAGCAAAACTGGACGAGAGAACCGACAGCGAGCCTGCTGCAATCGATAAAGCAACTGAAGAGCTCCAGCCAGTTTTCGTTGAAAGCAATATAGAAGCTGTCCAGACAGAAACCGTTCAGGCCGAGCCTGCCCGACAGACACCACAGCCTCTGGAAGATAAAACGGCGCCCAAACTGACCGGCAAATTCAAGCATATGTTTGGAAACGCTATGCAGCAGATAGCCAAACTGGATGAAAAATTGACCGGCGAGACAGCTCCGGCCAATAAATCCGCCGAGGAGCCCCAGCCTGTCCTGATGGAAGATGTCAGAAGCGATATTCAATCTGAATCTCCAAGCAAGGATCATCAGCCATCCGATGCCGTTAAGGCAAGAGCCGACAGTGTAAGCGGAAAAGTCAAAAACCTGTTCGGAACTCTGAAATCCGCCACAGAGGCGCCACAGCCTGCTCAGACAAAACAAGCTGAACCGGAAACGCTGGCCGAGTTGGCTGCAAGGCAGCAGAACAATCAGGCTAACGGCACTGGCGGGGAAAACAAGAAAATCCCAACGCAATTAAAAAGCCTTTTTAGTAAACTCCAGCCCCGCGCCTAAATTTTAGGCCGCCCAAATCTGCTTCATGCAGATTTGTCTCTAGCTTATAACGTTGTCAAAATGGACAGGAAGCCATTTTGACAACGCACGCTAGCCGTGCAACGGACTAATGAGCCTCTATCCCATCGTACATTAAAAAAGGGGAAAGCCCATGCAGTTGCCTATCATCGTTAAACGCCCGTTCAGAATCATTGCTCACCGTGGCGCATCTGCCTATACGCCCGAAAACACATGGCCCGCTTTTAAATTGGCCATGGAGATGGGCGTTAAGGACGTCGAGCTTGACGTTCAACTGTCATCAGATGGTGAAGTGGTGATATGCCACGACTTGTCGTTGGAGCGCTATGGCCACTCAGGCCATGTCGAAGCCATGAGCTGGCCGGAGCTGTCGCAGCTGGATATGGGATCATGGTTCTCGCCCTATTTGTTTCATGGCGAAAAACTATTACGGCTCCAGGACCTGTTTAAGAAATACAGTTCCGAAATTACCTATCATATAGAGTTAAAAGGAAAATCCGGCAAACTGCCCGATCAGGTTTACCGTATTATCGAGGAATTTAATTTAAGCAACCGCGTCATCATTATAAGTTTTTCATACGAACACCTGAAACAAATCAGAGCTATTGCTCCCTGTTTACAGTTAGGCTGGCTGGTTCAGCAAATAGATGATGAGGCGCTTTCAAAAGCCAGAGCACTTGAATTATTTCAAATCTGTCCTCGCGCGGACCTGCTTAAGGAAACAGCTGTCCATCTTGCCCATTCAGTTGTGCCCGAGATCAGAACCTGGGGCCTAAACGGGAGGCGTAAGAAAGTCCTGGCACTGATACAAAAGACCATCGATGCGGGTTGCGATGGCGCTACAGTTAATTGGCCGGACTGGATTTCGTATTGAGTCAAGCCGGATATTTACAAAAAACTGCCGACCATAAATGCTTGAACCAGCGTCCGACATTTTTCACTTTCGGCTGTCAATTTTTACCGGATTAAAAGCAAATAATTGGTGAGGAGAATGACATATCAATTAATTGTTTATAGTCAATTTTGACGCGACTCGCTGGTAAATATTCAGTGCTTTTTCACATATAAATTGCAAGACGGCAATAATGCCGGCATGCCAGACTGAAAGTCCAAACAGAACAATGAATAGTTAAAGGGAGTGACTCAGAAAACTAACATTCAGAATAAGCTGCAAATATAAAACAGACTGATCGAAACCAAAAAATAAATGAATCCTCTGCCAAAGTAGCGTTCGGCCATCCCGTTTGACCGGCATAATTGATGACATATTAATCTTTAAGCTAGCGAAGATACAAACCACTTCATCCTATCTGACTATATTGTCGTTTTTCATTACTAGTGGTCCAAGGCCGTTCCACTCATTATCAAACAGCAAGCGACCGCAATTATTTGGCTATTTCTCCTGATCATTCTCATAAATGGAAAAGCAGAGTAATTTGCTTTTTATATGCGTCTTTAGGATTAAGACTTTGCAGCACAAATGGTTAGCCTCTATTTCATCCATAACTTCCTATATTTCTTCATCATAATCCTGATTTTCACAAAAAAACTTATAGATTTCTTGCAATGTTTTTTAGTTGATTCCTGATATTGTCGTTTTTCATTGTAAAAATGGAAATAGAGATTAATCTGTATTTCAGTTTGCGCAGCTTTTCACACGCCTTCAGGTATATATTTTCAAGCTTTAAACCACGCCAGATTTATTGATCCGTGTCAGTCAATAATTACATGGTTATACGTCATTAATTGTATTTTAATCAGACTGTCCTAAACTTGTTATAAATTTATAGTTCTTTCTACTTTTACAACTTTCTGAACTACATTTTGAAAACAAAGTCGCCTGTACTTACAGGTAGGAAATGGATCAATTTAAACTTTGCACAAACCATGCTAAATAATCAATTTTTTCACGAAAATTAGCCAATACTTTGATAATATTAATAAAAAAGCTTTTATTAGCAAAAATTAAATCATTAAATTTTCATTCTGTGAACTCAATCACATTTCCACAATAAATTTTATTACTCTTCCGCACAATAATTCACTCTTAATATTAAATAAATGAAATAAGTAATATAACGTATATGCAATTTAGCATCATTTCCCTAAAATTTTTACCATTGTTTGGAATCTTAAAAACTTCTAAAAACTAAAAAAATGATAGAACATTCATGGCTTAGCACTAAGGAAGCAGCACAACTACTCGACGTCAGCCAGCGCACCATCCAGAATTGGGTCGACACCGGCAAACTGAAATCAACCAAAACCTTGGGCGGACATCGGCGTTTAATGCGCAGCGATGTCGAGGGATTTCTGGTTTTGCGGACATCGACCGTGCCCGCCGCCCTGCCGGCGATGGCAGCGGAACCGCCTGCGGCCGATGAATTGAGAGTGCTGATTGTTGAGGACGATCGGACGCTCTTGCGGCTCTATGAGCTGAAATTCGGCGAATTTACCGTTCCTCACCAACTGTTTCTGGCCGCCAACGGCTATCAGGGCCTGCTGCTCGCCGGCAAGCACTGTCCGCATTTGGTCATTGCCGATCTGAACATGCCGGAAATGAACGGCTTGCAGTTGATTCAGGAGATCAGGAAGACGGCTGATATGAAAGACAGCAAAATCATCGTAGCGACTGGACTGAAGGCCGCCGACATCATGAAAATGGGCACCTTGCCGGAAGACATCATGATTCTACCCAAGCCCATCCCTTTCCAGACCCTGGAAACCATTCTTTACCAGCAATCCTGTATATTTCTCAAACAGAGTCTGATGTAGCTGTACTAGAAACGCACCGGATTTCCTCCATCTAATGCCGATATAAAAACGCTAAGCGATAGGTTTTACTTATCAGGCAGATTTGGAGAGGAATCCGACACAGCTATTAAACGAATAGATATAGTTAGAAAGAAAACTGCTCTTTCGAGTGAAATCGCCCCGTTTCTCATGAAATGAAACATCTGAATTTTCCATTTGCAATACGGCTGCGGCGATGATTCCTGACTCATAAACTGGAGCCCATAAACCGCAACCGTTTTATTTCAGTATAAACGCGCCTTGAGTAACGGTCTAAGCAGATAATTGAGTACTGTCCGCTTGCCGCTCTGAATATCCACTTCAGCAATCATACCCGGCTTGATCGGCAAGACCTCGTCGCCCTTTTTCAGATAACTGCTCTTAGTCCGAATCAATATCTTATAGAAAGGCTCTTTGCCGCGGATGGTCTCCTCTTCAATGGTGTCTGGACTGATTTGTTCTAGAGTGCCGGAAATATCACCGTACACAGTGTAATCATACGCGGTGATCTTGACTCGTGCCGGCATGCCTGGCACAAGGAAAGCTACATCCCGGGGCTTCACCTTGGCTTCGACCAGGAGCTGCTCATCGATTGGAGTGACCTCCATGATTGGCTCACCAGGCTGAATGACGCCTCCTTTGGTGGTAATCAGGATATCGTTGACTCGCCCTTTGACCGGTGAAACCACCTGGGTACGGCTCAGCTGATCTTTGCGCTGCAACAGATTCTGTTCAAGCTCGCTGAGTTCGGCTTTTTTATTGGCCAGTTCAGTATAAGCCTCTTGAAAATAAGCGTTATTGACTTCAGAAATTTTCCCGTTAAGTGAAGCTATCTCCTTGCTCAAGCGCAATGCCTCCATTTCGCTGGCGGCGCGGGAGGCCACTAGCGGTTCGATCACACTCAACTGTTTACGCGCTAACGCCAATTCGGAATTGAGTGAATGAAGAGACTCTTGAAGCTTTTCGCGCCGCGCTCTGAATAACGCAGCTTCGGTAGCGGCAAAATGGCTCTTGGCCGGGACGCTGCGGGGAAACCTGATACTGTCCTTGTGCAGTGTCTCGGCTTCCAGCCTGGCGATGGCGGCCGCCAAGGCTTCCGCATGACTCTTGCTTTCCATGTAGGCTGAATTGAACCGGGTATTGTCCAGCTTGACCAATAACTGCCCCGCTTCCACCACGTCGCCCTCCTTAACCATCAACTGCTCAAGAATCCCGCCCTCAAGGCTCTGGATCTTCTGTATACGGCTGAAAGGCACCACTCGGCCATCGCCGCGCGTTACCTCATCGAGCTCGGCCCAATTGGCCCAGGCGACAAAACTCACGATACTCACTAGGCAGGCCCAAAAGATAGGTCGCGAGGATGGATGCTCCATGGCGTGCTGCGGGTCGCCAAGCGAACGCAGCAATACATACTCAGAAGGTTTACTGGCTTTCATAGGGAGTTCTCCGTCACTTTAACCTGATTGCCATTGACGATGCTGGTCAAAGGGCCGTCCATGACAACACGTCCCTGCCGTAAAACCAGTGCACGTTCGGTCAGTGTCAGCAGTGCGCGCTTATGCGTAGATAGTATGAGCGTGCGTCCTTTCAGCCAGGTCTGCAGGTACTGAACCACCCGAGCCTCATTTTCATTATCGAACGCTGCAGTCGGCTCGTCCAGCAGAACAATCCGCGGATCCTGCAACAGCAGACGAGCAAGGGCTATGGCCTGCCGCTGTCCGCCGGACACGCTGTTATTGCCTTCAAGCAGCATATCCAAACCCAACGGGTGAGCCCTGACAAAGGCGCCCAAACCCACGCCGTCCAAGGCGGCAAACAGTTCGTCATCCGTCTGTCCTGCATTGTCCGGGATCAGATTGTCGCGCAACGTACCGTAAAACAGCACAGTGTCCTGAGGCAGATAACCGATCGCTTGGCGTAGATCCGCCGGATCGATCTGGCTGATGCTAAGATCTTCCAACAGGATGCGTCCTTCATTGGGCGTAGTCAGTCCGGCAAGCAGGCGCAATAATGTAGATTTGCCGGCGCCGTTGCCGCCAAGCAGCGCCACATGTGTTCCCGGTTGGATCTCCAGCTGCGGGATGTTCAAAGCAGGAGGACCGTCCGACTGATAATTCAAACGCACTTCCTCAATACGATAGTGCCCACGCAGTGCATGACTGCGGGCGAACCGGCGACCGAACGGACGCTCAACCGGTGCGGCCATCAGAGTGTCCAGCCCTTCCATGGCAACCTTGACATGCTGCCAGCGAGCCAGGATACCAGCGACTTGAGCGATGGGAGCAATAGTACGCCCTGCCAGAATCGAGCAGGCAAACAATGCACCAACGGTCATTTCACCCGCGCTGATCTGGTACACGCCCACGATTATCACACCAACATAACAAAACTGTTGCGTCATGGAGGCCGCATAACCAAGCAAGGCGGTGATGGAACGTGCCTTGACTTCCGCGCTGGAGAGTTCTGCCGTCAGGTTTTCCCACATTTGCAGCAGTCGCCCCTCGGCCCTACTGGCCTTGATTGTTTCCAGATTCTCGATGGCCTCCAGCAGTACGCCGTTCTTGATGGCTCCTTCACGCAAGTGTTGCCGGGATAATCGAGCCAGAATGGGCTGGGCGAGTAGCCCAGGCAGTAACATCAGCCAGAATGCTGCGAATGGCACCCAAACCACGGGGCCACCAATGAGAAAGATCACGCCCAGGAACAACAGGACGAAAGGTATGTCGCTAATGGCCGATATTGTGGTCGAGGTTAAAAAATCGCGCACCGACTCGAATTCGCGGACTTGGCTGCTAAAAGCGCCCATCGAAGCTGGCTTGGACTGCAGCCGTATCTGGAGAACTTGTTCGAACAGTCGGGAAGACAACAACAAATCCAGGCGTTTACCGGTAACATCCAGCATATGAGCCCGCAGACTCCGTAGCACGAATTCCAGAGCTATAGCTATAGATACGCCACTGGCGAGTATCCATAGCGAATCGAAAGCGTCATTCGGTACTACGCGGTCATAGACCTGCATGCCGAACAATGCGGAGGAAATGGCAAGCAAGTTGCCCATCAGGGCAGCGAGACCGGCAGCGCCATAATCACGCCAACTCGCTCTGATGGGACCTTTTAGCCAGTGTTCCTGCTCTTCCCGGGCAAAATTGCCCGCTCGCTCATCAGGACGATAACGAGGCCGGGCGAACAGTGCAGTGCCACTGTACAGGCTATCCAATTCGTCCAGACTCATAGTCAGTTCGCCACCGCCACTCTCAGGATCAAGCAGAAGCGCTTGCCCTAACTGATGCTCAACCAGCAGCAGGGTGCGGCCATCCCGCAACAGTAGCAATGCTGGCAGCAACCGTGAACTAATCTCCTGAAGCGGATAATTCACGACACGGGCAGTGATTCCCACTCGGCGCAAGGCGCGAGAAACCAGCCTGAGCGGTAAACGCCCCTGCTCCAAAGCCAGCCCCTCGCTCAGCTCGGCGATACTGACTGTATAGCCGAAGTGGCGGCATAGCAAAACCAGCCCTTCGCGCAACGGATCCTCCGTCCGTGACGCCTGATAACTGTCCAGGGCTGTGTTGTTGGTAAGTTGTTGGTTATCTTTCATGGCGTGACTGTTTCAGACAAGCGCCCTTCCAGCAATGGCACCAACTGGCCCAGTTGGGCTGCTGTACGGTATTGCACTCGTTTGCGTTCGTATTGCAGATTGATTAATTGGCGCTCCGCATCGAAGCGCTCCTGATGAATGTTCAGTAGTTCGGTCATGTTGCGCAAGCCGACGACAAACTGCTCCTGATAGACTGAGCTGACATCTACGCCGTTTTTTATCTGCTCGTTAAGCGATTTTTCACGATCTTTCAAGGCAGATTCGTTCTCAAACAATGCTAGAATCTTGCGGCGGATATCGCGCTGTTTAGCGCCCGAATCCCACTTGGCGGCCTCGAGACGCTGGCGGGCGGCATCAGTACGCTTAAAATTGGACAAGCCCTGGAAAGGGTCTATTTTTACCCGCAAGGAGACAATCTGGTCATCGGTCATCTCACCACCGATCGGCCGACGCGTCACCGTGCCTTCCAGATCCAGCTCCGGAAGCAGCCTTGCATCGGCTTCATGCACCTTGGCTTCTTCGATAGCCTGCTTTTCCTTTGCCTGGCGATAGATCGGCGAGTCCATAATGGCTCTCTCCAGCGTATCCTTATCTGCCAGCCGTTGGGAAAACGATTCGAGAGCCGGTTCATCCAGCGCCTCTGCCGGCTCCCCGATCAATTCCTGGTATTGTTGCCTGGCATTTTGTAAATTGCCTTGCTCGATCGCAAGCTGCTCACGGGCTCGAGCCAGTTCCAGGCCGACTCGGCCCTGCTCGCTTCGATCCTCATAGCCTGCCTCGCCTCTTTTTTGGCTCAATTTGTTCAGTTCCTCCAAGCGTTCAATATGGCCGTTCACCGTCTCGATCCGTTGCTCATACGCAAGCACATCAAGATAGCTCTCGCTGATATCCAGAGCAGCGTCCTCGCGCATTATCAGTAGAGACTCCGTCTCTTGGCGCATATTCGCCGAAGCGCTATCGACCTGGCTTTCCACCCGCCCCCAGTCATACAGCATTTGCGTGGCGGTGAGGTTGTAATTATAGCTCAGATTGCTCCTTAAGCTTTGCGTGGGGCCGATTGACGCTTCCAGTTTGGGATAATAACCGGCCTCGGCGATATCGACTTCGGTCGTGGCTTGTTCTACCCTGGCCATGGCCGACTTGACATCAGGATGGATGGCCAACCCCTGGTGCACAGCGTCCACCAGGGTAATCGCGCAAGCCGGTTGTGATGGCGCCAGCAACATCAGACAAGTGCCAAGAGCCAGGCCATAATGCACCTTGCTCCTGGTCATGGTAGACGTATGACTGATGATATGGGCCGCCTCGCTGAGCGGCCCGTTCGCAATCGCGGTGATTTCAGTGTTTGTCACGATCAAGCGATCACCTGCACATCCTGGTCAACAAGCAACTGATTGATACCGAAGCTATAAACATCGAAGACAACACTGTCAAGAGTAGTTTGTGCCCCTGTATCAACGGCTCCGGCGACATTCAGCGTATCGTTGCTTTCGCCGGTGATATACAGCTGATTGTCCGCATCGGTCAGAGTATCCACCGCATCGGCAGTTAGTGTCAGCGTACTGCCGGCATCGCCCATGCCCATGTCAATCAGCTCGATATTGCTGACGGTGGCAACGCTGGTCGAGTCGAGCGTGAAGCCACCGTCCATCTGCAGGATATCGAAACCATCGCCGCCATCGATGGAGGCGAAGAGGTTATCGGAGATAACGATGAAGTCATCGCCAGTGCCGCCGTTGAGAGTATCATTAATGCCAGCACTTATCAGTATATCGTTGCCGCCATCACCGTTCAGGGTATTAGTGCCGCTGCCGCCGCGAAGCAGGTCGTTGCCGTCGCCGCCGGACAGGGTATCGTTACCGGCATAACCGTACAGGCGGTCACTGAATGCTGTACCCGTGAGCGGATCGTCGCCTGACGTGCCCTCTATAATCCCCGAGTCGCCGGCCAGACTATGGAGCAGGCTGGCATCGAGCAGAGTCCCCATCGTTTTGGTGCCAGAAGAGACGCCATAACTATCAGTCGCTGCAATGGCAAGATCCGGTAATACAGACGCACTAAGCAGATCGCCAAGCAGGCTGCCTCCCGTATCAAAGCGCACGCTCGCCAGAAACTCGTTGATCGTCAGGTTATCGATAATGCCGCCATCAATAGCTGTGATTGTCACTGTCGAGTGCGGCCCCAACGATAATAATGAGCCTACAGAAGAATTTACAACATCGAACTGCAGGCCAAGCTCGGCAGCAAGCGCTGACGATGCGGTAAGCGTTATTGCGCCTACAGTCGCTACCGCTCCAAACTCAACCACGACGCTTTGCAGGTTGCCGTTACGATCTAATGCTCTCAGGTCTTGCTTACTCAGATCGATCACGTTAAGCGCTTGCAGACCCACCAAGCCAAGCAAGGTTGAGTAATCTACAAAAACCTCAGGCGCATCGTTTAACGCATCCACGATGAAGTTGACCGTATTGGATGGTGCGGAGCTGTTGCCGGCTGTATCGCTGATTACTGCCGTGGCGCTGTAGCTGCCGTCAGCAAAAGTAGCGCTGTTGTCTAGCGTCACCGAAACGCTGCCGACTCCAACGTCTGCGGCCGTGACGGTATGCGTGGTCACGCTGCCGCCCGCGCCCGTGGTCGTGATCGTGATCGTGTCACCCACTTGGGTACCGGGCGTCAGGCCGACCACAGCCTGGATGCCATCGCTCAGCTCAATGGCGTCGATACCGCCGGCCGCTTCGGCAATGGTCAGCGTCGGCGCATCAGTGCCGCCCGTACCGCCCGGGCTGGTAGTGTCTATGGTCACCAGTTGGCTGGCGGTCGAACCTATGTTGCCGGCGGCATCAACCACGCGTACGCCATAGGTGTAGTTGCCATCGACCAACGTACGGCCATCAATATAACTCCAAGCATCGGCCGTAACGACAAGATCAGCCCAGGTAGTGCCGTCGGTGCTAATCTGCACTTTTTCATCAGCCGCCAAGGGACCGGTCACCGTGCCGCTAACCGTCAGGCTAGTGTCGCTAGTGATGAAATCACCGGCAACTCCCGTATCATCAGCGATCGCGGTAATAGTTACCGTAGCGGTTGGTGCGGTCGTATCCAGGACCGTCGTATCCGTCACTATACCGCTGTTGCCGGCCGCATCGGTCACGCTCATGGTCACGGTCAGGGTGCCGTCGGCGAACCCGGACAGATCCTGGCCGGCTACGCTGACCACGCCGCCGCTGACGCTGATGTCGGCGGCCGCCACGGTCAGCACGCTGCTGCCGTCGGTGATGCTGAGGCCGGTCACGGTGGCGCCCGCTTCCACTTGGCCGCTCAGGGTCACGTTGGTCGCTTCGGCGCCGCTCAGCAGCTCGTCGCCGCCGTCGTTGAAAGTGATGCTGTTTTTGCCGTCGCCGGTGCTCGGCGCGGTCGTGTCGACCACGACGGTGCCAGTAGCCGTGCTGGTGTTGCCGGCCGGGTCGGTGGCGGTGACCGTGACGGTCGTGTTGCCTTCCGGCAGCGCCGGCAGGGTGTTGTCCGCCAGCGTCCAGGTGCCGTCACCGTGGTTGGTGGCCGGGTAGTCGCTGCCGCCGACGGTCACGACCACGGTCGCGTCCGGATCGGTCACGGTGCCGGTCAGTTCCGGGGTGGTGTCGTTGGTGGTCAACGGATCGAGCGTGACGCCGGAGGCCGTGCTGTCCAGCACGGTGGTGTCGGTGATGGCGCCGCTGTTGCCGGCCGCATCAGTCACGCTCATGGTCACGGTCAGGGTGCCGTCGGCGAACCCGGACAGATCCTGGCCGGCCACGCTGACCACGCCGCCGCTGACGCTGATGTCGGCCGCCGCCACGGTCAGCACGGTGCTGCCGTCAGTGATGCTGAGGCCGGTCACGGTGGCGCCGGCTTCCACCTGGCCGCTCAGGGTCACGTTGGTCGCTTCGGCGCCGCTCAGCAGCTCGTCGCCGCCGTCGTTGAAAGTGATGCTGTTTTTGCCGTCGCCGGTGCTCGGCGCGGTCGTGTCGACCACGACGGTGCCAGTAGCCGTGCTGGTGTTGCCGGCCGGGTCGGTGGCGGTGACCGTGACGGTCGTGTTGCCTTCCGGCAGCGCCGGCAGGGTGTTGTCCGCCAGCGTCCAGGTGCCGTCACCGTGGTTGGTGGCCGGGTAGTCGCTGCCGCCGACGGTCACGACCACGGTCGCGTCCGGATCGGTCACGGTGCCGGTCAGTTCCGGGGTGGTGTCGTTGGTGGTCAACGGATCGAGCGTGACGCCGGAGGCCGTGCTGTCCAGCACGGTGGTGTCGGTGATGGCGCCGCTGTTGCCGGCCGCATCGGTCACGCTCATGGTCACGGTCAGGGTGCCGTCGGCGAACCCGGACAGATCCTGGCCGGCTACGCTGACCACGCCGCCGCTGACGCTGATGTCGGCGGCCGCCACGGTCAGCACGCTGCTGCCGTCGGTGATGCTGAGGCCGGTCACGGTGGCGCCCGCTTCCACTTGGCCGCTCAGGGTCACGTTGGTCGCTTCGGCGCCGCTCAGCAGCTCGTCGCCGCCGTCGTTGAAAGTGATGCTGTTTTTGCCGTCGCCGGTGCTCGGCGCGGTCGTGTCGACCACGACGGTGCCAGTAGCCGTGCTGGTGTTGCCGGCCGGGTCGGTGGCGGTGACCGTGACGGTCGTGTTGCCTTCCGGCAGCGCCGGCAGGGTGTTGTCCGCCAGCGTCCAGGTGCCGTCACCGTGGTTGGTGGCCGGGTAGTCGCTGCCGCCGACGGTCACGACCACGGTCGCGTCCGGATCGGTCACGGTGCCGGTCAGTTCCGGGGTGGTGTCGTTGGTGGTCAACGGATCGAGCGTGACGCCGGAGGCCGTGCTGTCCAGCACGGTGGTGTCGGTGATGGCGCCGCTGTTGCCGGCCGCATCGGTCACGCTCATGGTCACGGTCAGGGTGCCGTCGGCGAACCCGGACAGATCCTGGCCGGCTACGCTGACCACGCCGCCGCTGACGCTGATGTCGGCGGCCGCCACGGTCAGCACGCTGCTGCCGTCGGTGATGCTGAGGCCGGTCACGGTGGCGCCCGCTTCCACTTGGCCGCTCAGGGTCACGTTGGTCGCTTCGGCGCCGCTCAGCAGCTCGTCGCCGCCGTCGTTGAAAGTGATGCTGTTTTTGCCGTCGCCGGTGCTCGGCGCGGTCGTGTCGACCACGACGGTGCCAGTAGCCGTGCTGGTGTTGCCGGCCGGGTCGGTGGCGGTGACCGTGACGGTCGTGTTGCCTTCCGGCAGCGCCGGCAGGGTGTTGTCCGCCAGCGTCCAGGTGCCGTCACCGTGGTTGGTGGCCGGGTAGTCGCTGCCGCCGACGGTCACGACCACGGTCGCGTTCGGATCGGTCACGGTGCCGGTCAGTTCCGGGGTGGTGTCGTTGGTGGTCAACGGATCGAGCGTGACGCCGGAGGCCGTGCTGTCCAGCACGGTGGTGTCGGTGATGGCGCCGCTGTTGCCGGCCGCATCGGTCACGCTCATGGTCACGGTCAGGGTGCCGTCGGCGAACCCGGACAGATCCTGGCCGGCCACGCTGACCACGCCGCCGCTGACGCTGATGTCGGCGGCCGCCACGGTCAGCACGGTGCTGCCGTCGGTGATGCTGAGGCCGGTCACGGTGGCGCCGGCTTCCACTTGGCCGCTCAGGGTCACGTTGGTCGCTTCAGCGCCGCTCAGCAGCTCGTCGCCGCCGTCGTTGAAAGTGATGCTGTTTTTGCCGTCGCCGGTGCTCGGCGCGGTCGTGTCGACCACGACGGTGCCAGTAGCCGTGCTGGTGTTGCCGGCCGGGTCGGTGGCGGTGACCGTGACGGTCGTGTTGCCTTCCGGCAGCGCCGGCAGGGTGTTGTCCGCCAGCGTCCAGGTGCCGTCACCGTGGTTGGTGGCCGGGTAGTCGCTGCCGCCGACGGTCACGACCACGGTCGCGTCCGGATCGGTCACGGTGCCGGTCAGTTCCGGGGTGGTGTCGTTGGTGGTCAACGGATCGAGCGTGACGCCGGAGGCCGTGCTGTCCAGCACGGTGGTGTCGGTGATGGCGCCGCTGTTGCCGGCCGCATCAGTCACGCTCATGGTCACGGTCAGGGTGCCGTCGGCGAACCCGGACAGATCCTGGCCGGCCACGCTGACCACGCCGCCGCTGACGCTGATGTCGGCGGCCGCCACGGTCAGCACGGTGCTGCCGTCGGTGATGCTGAGGCCGGTCACGGTGGCGCCGGCTTCCACTTGGCCGCTCAAGGTCACGTTGGTCGCTTCGGCGCCGCTCAGCAGCTCGTCGCCGCCGTCGTTGAAGGTGATGCTGTTTTTGCCGTCGCCGGTGCTCGGCGCGGTCGTGTCGACCACGACGGTGCCAGTAGCCGTGCTGGTGTTGCCGGCCGGGTCGGTGGCGGTGACCGTGACGGTCGTGTTGCCTTCCGGCAGCGCCGGCAGAGTGTTGTCCGCCAGCGTCCAGGTGCCGTCACCGTGGTTGGTGGCCGGGTAGTCGCTGCCGCCGACGGTCACGACCACGGTCGCGTCCGGATCGGTCACGGTGCCGGTCAGTTCCGGGGTCGTGTCGTTGGTGGTCAACGGATCGAGCGTGACGCCGGAGGCCGTGCTGTCCAGCACGGTGGTGTCGGTGATGGCGCCGCTGTTGCCGGCCGCATCAGTCACGCTCATGGTCACGGTCAGGGTGCCGTCGGCGAACCCGGACAGATCCTGGCCGGCCACGCTGACCACGCCGCCGCTGACGCTGATGTCGGCGGCCGCCACGGTCAGCACGGTGCTGCCGTCGGTGATGCTGAGGCCGGTCACGGTGGCGCCGGCTTCCACTTGGCCGCTCAAGGTCACGTTGGTCGCTTCGGCGCCGCTCAGCAGCTCGTCGCCGCCGTCGTTGAAGGTGATGCTGTTTTTGCCGTCGCCGGTGCTCGGCGCGGTCGTGTCGACCACGACGGTGCCAGTAGCCGTGCTGGTGTTGCCGGCCGGGTCGGTGGCGGTGACCGTGACGGTCGTGTTGCCTTCCGGCAGCGCCGGCAGAGTGTTGTCCGCCAGCGTCCAGGTGCCGTCACCGTGGTTGGTGGCCGGGTAGTCGCTGCCGCCGACGGTCACGACCACGGTCGCGTCCGGATCGGTCACGGTGCCGGTCAGTTCCGGGGTGGTGTCGTTGGTGGTCAACGGATCGAGCGTGACGCCGGAGGCCGTGCTGTCCAGCACGGTGGTGTCGGTGATGGCGCCGCTGTTGCCGGCCGCATCGGTCACGCTCATGGTCACGATCAGGGTGCCGTCGGCGAACCCGGACAGATCCTGGCCGGCCACGCTGACCACGCCGCCGCTGACGCTGATGTCGGCGGCCGCCACGGTCAGCACGGTGCTGCCGTCGGTGATGCTGAGGCCGGTCACGGTGGCGCCGGCTTCCACTTGGCCGCTCAGGGTCACGTTGGTCGCTTCGGCGCCGCTCAGCAGCTCGTCGCCGCCGTCGTTGAAAGTGATGCTGTTTTTGCCGTCGCCGGTGCTCGGCGCGGTCGTGTCGACCACGACGGTGCCAGTAGCCGTGCTGGTGTTGCCGGCCGGGTCGGTGGCGGTGACCGTGACGGTCGTGTTGCCTTCCGGCAGCGCCGGCAGGGTGTTGTCCGCCAGCGTCCAGGTGCCGTCACCGTGGTTGGTGGCCGGGTAGTCGCTGCCGCCGACGGTCACGACCACGGTCGCGTTCGGATCGGTCACGGTGCCGGTCAGTTCCGGGGTGGTGTCGTTGGTGGTCAACGGATCGAGCGTGACGCCGGAGGCCGTGCTGTCCAGCACGGTGGTGTCGGTGATGGCGCCGCTGTTGCCGGCCGCATCGGTCACGCTCATGGTCACGGTCAGGGTGCCGTCGGCGAACCCGGACAGATCCTGGCCGGCCACGCTGACCACGCCGCCGCTGACGCTGATGTCGGCGGCCGCCACGGTCAGCACGGTGCTGCCGTCGGTGATGCTGAGGCCGGTCACGGTGGCGCCGGCTTCCACTTGGCCGCTCAAGGTCACGTTGGTCGCTTCGGCGCCGCTCAGCAGCTCGTCGCCGCCGTCGTTGAAGGTGATGCTGTTTTTGCCGTCGCCGGTGCTCGGCGCGGTCGTGTCGACCACGACGGTGCCAGTAGCCGTGCTGGTGTTGCCGGCCGGGTCGGTGGCGGTGACCGTGACGGTCGTGTTGCCTTCCGGCAGCGCCGGCAGAGTGTTGTCCGCCAGCGTCCAGGTGCCGTCACCGTGGTTGGTGGCCGGGTAGTCGCTGCCGCCGACGGTCACGACCACGGTCGCGTCCGGATCGGTCACGGTGCCGGTCAGTTCCGGGGTCGTGTCGTTGGTGGTCAACGGATCGAGCGTGACGCCGGAGGCCGTGCTGTCCAGCACGGTGGTGTCGGTGATGGCGCCGCTGTTGCCGGCCGCATCGGTCACGCTCATGGTCACGATCAGGGTGCCGTCGGCGAACCCGGACAGATCCTGGCCGGCCACGCTGACCACGCCGCCGCTGACGCTGATGTCGGCGGCCGCCACGGTCAGCACGGTGCTGCCGTCGGTGATGCTGAGGCCGGTCACGGTGGCGCCGGCTTCCACTTGGCCGCTCAAGGTCACGTTGGTCGCTTCGGCGCCGCTCAGCAGCTCGTCGCCGCCGTCGTTGAAGACGATGCTGTTTTGGCCGTCGCCGTTGCCCGGCGCGCTCGTGTCCACGATGATGGTGTAAGGCGCGCTGGTGCCCGAGGCATTGCCGGCCGGATCGGTCGCGCTGACCGCCAGCTCGTGGCTGCCTTCAGGCAGCGGCGTTGCCGGCGTAATGCTCCAGTTGCCGGACGCGTCGACCGTGGCGCTGCCGATGACCGTCGTGCCGTCATACAGGGTGATCGTATCGCCCGGGGTGGCGCCGCTGCCGCTCACGGTCGGCTGGGTGTCATCGGTGCTGCCGCCGTTCGCGACCGGACCTTGGACCGCACCCACGTCATCCGTGACGCTGCCGATGCCCGGAATCGCCGGTGCCGTAGTATCCAGCACGGTCGTATCCGTCACTATACCGCTGTTGCCGGCCGCATCGGTCACGCTCATCCTCACGGTCAGGGTGCCGTCGGCGAACCCGGACAGGTCCTGGCCGGCTACGCTGACCACGCCGCCGCTGACGCTGATGTCGGCGGCCGCCACGGTCAGCACGGTGCTGCCGTCGGTGATGCTGAGGCCGGTCACGGTGGCGCCGGCTTCCACTTGGCCGCTCAAGGTCACGTTGGTCGCTTCGGCGCCGCTCAGCAGCTCGTCGCCGCCGTCGTTGAAGACGATGCTGTTTTTGCCGTCGCCGTTGCCCGGCGCGCTCGTGTCCACGATGATGGTGTAAGGCGCGCTGGTGCCCGAGGCATTGCCGGCCGGATCGGTCGCGCTGACCGCCAGCTCGTGGCTGCCTTCAGGCAGCGGCGTTGCCGGCGTAATGCTCCAGTTGCCGGACGCGTCGACCGTGGCGCTGCCGATGACCGTCGTGCCGTCATACAGGGTGATCGTATCGCCCGGGGTGGCGCCGCTGCCGCTCACGGTCGGCTGGGTGTCATCGGTGCTGCCGCCGTTCGCGACCGGACCTTGGACCGCCCCGACATCATCCGTGACGCTGCCGATGCCCGGAATCGCCGGTGCCGTAGTATCCAGCACGGTCGTATCCGTCACTATACCGCTGTTGCCGGCCGCATCGGTCACGCTCATCCTCACGGTCAGGGTGCCGTCGGCGAACCCGGACAGGTCCTGGCCGGCTACGCTGACCACGCCGCCGCTGACGCTGATGTCGGCGGCCGCCACGGTCAGCACGGTGCTGCCGTCGGTGATGCTGAGGCCGGTCACGGTGGCGCCGGCTTCCACTTGGCCGCTCAAGGTCACGTTGGTCGCTTCGGCGCCGCTCAGCAGCTCGTCGCCGCCGTCGTTGAAGACGATGCTGTTTTGGCCGTCGCCGTTGCCCGGCGCGCTCGTGTCCACGATGATGGTGTAAGGCGCGCTGGTGCCCGAGGCATTGCCGGCCGGATCGGTCGCGCTGACCGCCAGCTCGTGGCTGCCTTCAGGCAGCGGCGTTGCCGGCGTAATGCTCCAGTTGCCGGACGCGTCGACCGTGGCGCTGCCGATGACCGTCGTGCCGTCATACAGGGTGATCGTATCGCCCGGGGTGGCGCCGCTGCCGCTCACGGTCGGCTGGGTGTCATCGGTGCTGCCGCCGTTCGCGACCGGACCTTGGACCGCACCCACGTCATCCGTGACGCTGCCGATGCCCGGAATCGCCGGTGCCGTAGTATCCAGCACGGTCGTATCCGTCACTATACCGCTGTTGCCGGCCGCATCGGTCACGCTCATCCTCACGGTCAGGGTGCCGTCGGCGAACCCGGACAGGTCCTGGCCGGCTACGCTGACCACGCCGCCGCTGACGCTGATGTCGGCGGCCGCCACGGTCAGCACGGTGCTGCCGTCGGTGATGCTGAGGCCGGTCACGGTGGCGCCGGCTTCCACTTGGCCGCTCAAGGTCACGTTGGTCGCTTCGGCGCCGCTCAGCAGCTCGTCGCCGCCGTCGTTGAAGACGATGCTGTTTTTGCCGTCGCCGTTGCCCGGCGCGCTCGTGTCCACGATGATGGTGTAAGGCGCGCTGGTGCCCGAGGCATTGCCGGCCGGATCGGTCGCGCTGACCGCCAGCTCGTGGCTGCCTTCAGGCAGCGGCGTTGCCGGCGTAATGCTCCAGTTGCCGGACGCGTCGACCGTGGCGCTGCCGATGACCGTCGTGCCGTCATACAGGGTGATCGTATCGCCCGGGGTGGCGCCGCTGCCGCTCACGGTCGGCTGGGTGTCATCGGTGCTGCCGCCGTTCGCGACCGGACCTTGGACCGCCCCGACATCATCCGTGACGCTGCCGATGCCCGGAATCGCCGGTGCCGTAGTATCCAGCACGGTCGTATCCGTCACTATACCGCTGTTGCCGGCCGCATCGGTCACGCTCATCCTCACGGTCAGGGTGCCGTCGGCGAACCCGGACAGGTCCTGGCCGGCTACGCTGACCACGCCGCCGCTGACGCTGATGTCGGCGGCCGCCACGGTCAGCACGGTGCTGCCGTCGGTGATGCTGAGGCCGGTCACGGTGGCGCCCGCTTCCACCTGGCCGCTCAGGGTCACGTTGGTCGCTTCGGCGCCGCTCAGCAGCTCGTCGCCGCCGTCGTTGAAGACGATGCTGTTTTGGCCGTCGCCGTTGCCCGGCGCGCTCGTGTCCACGATGATGGTGTAAGGCGCGCTGGTGCCCGAGGCATTGCCGGCCGGATCGGTCGCGCTGACCGCCAGCTCGTGGCTGCCTTCAGGCAGCGGCGTTGCCGGCGTAATGCTCCAGTTGCCGGACGCGTCGACCGTGGCGCTGCCGATGACCGTCGTGCCGTCATACAGGGTGATCGTATCGCCCGGGGTGGCGCCGCTGCCGCTCACGGTCGGCTGGGTGTCATCGGTGCTGCCGCCGTTCGCGACCGGACCTTGGACCGCACCCACGTCATCCGTGACACTGCCGATGCTCGGCGCCGCCGGCGCGATCGTATCGATAGTGAACGCCACGGCCGCAGACGGCGCGGAGCTGTTGCCGGCCGCATCGCTGATCACGGCCGTCGCGCTGTAGTTGCCGTCGGCATACGCGCTCGAACCCGTCAGCGTCACGGCCGCACTGCCAGCCGCCACGTCCGCCGCCGTCACCGTGTAGCTGGTGACGATATCGGCCGCGCCGTCGTTGGCGGTAATGGTGATCGTGTCGCCTTCCTGGGTGCCGGGCGTCAGGCTGACCACGGCCTGGATGCCGTCGCTCAACTCATCGGCATTGATGCCGTCCGCCGCTTCGGCAATAGTCAGCGTCGGGGCGTCGGTGCCGCCCGTACCGCCCGGGCTGGTCGCATCCACGATGAAGTTGACCGTATTGGAGGGGGCGGAGCTGTTGCCGGCCGTATCGCTGATCACAGCCGTCGCACTGTAGCTGCCGTCAGCATACGCGCTAGAGTCAGCCAGCGTCACAACCGCACTGCCAGCCATCAAGTCCGCAGGTGTGACAATTTGCATGGTCACACTGATGCCGCCCGCGCCTGTAGTCATAATCGTGATCATGTCGCCCGCTTGGGTGCCGGCCGTCAGGCCAACTACGGCCTGGATGCCGTCGCTCAGTTCAGCGGCATTGATGCCGTCCGCCGCTTCGGCAATGGCCAGTGTCGGCGCATCGAAGCCGCCCGGTCCGCCCGGACTGGTAGCATCCACAATAAAGTCGACCGTATTAGAGGGGGCGGAGCTGTTGCCGGCTGTATCGCTGATTACTGCCGTGGCGTTGTAGCTGCCGTCAGCAAAAGTGGCGCTGTTGTCTAGCGTCACCGAAACGCTGCCGACTCCCACGTCTGCGGCCGTGACGGTATGCGTGGTCACGCTGCCGCCCGCGCCCGTGGTCGTGATCGTGATCGTGTCACCCACTTGGGTGCCAGGCGTCAGGCTGACCACGGCCTGGATGCCGTCGCTCAACTCATCGGCATTGATGCCGTCCGCCGCTTCGGCAATAGTCAGCGTCGGGGCGTCGGTGCCGCCCGTACCGCCCGGGCTGGTAGTGTCTATGGTCACTAGTTGGCTGGCGGTCGAGCCTATGTTGCCGGCGGCATCAACTACACGGACGTTATAGGTGTAGCTGCCATCGACCAGCGTACGGCCATCAATATAGCTCCAGGCACCGGCCGTGACGACGAGATCAGTCCAGGTAGTGCCGTCGATGCTAATCTGCACTTTTTCGTCAGCCGCCACGGGACCGGTCACCGTGCCGCTAACCGTCAGGCTAGTGTCGCTAGTGATGAAATCACCGGCAACTCCCGTATCATCAGCGATCGCGGTAATAGTTACCGTAGCGGTTGGTGCGGTCGTATCCAAGACCGTCGTATCCGTCACTATTCCGCTGTTGCCGGCCGCATCGGTCACGCTCATCCTCACGGTCAAGGTACCGTCGGCGAACCCGGACAGATCCTGGCCGGCCACGCTGACCACGCCGCCGCTGACGCTGATGTCAAAGGCCGCCACGGTCAGCACGGTGCTGCCGTCGGTGATGCTGATGCTGGTCACGGTCGCGCCGGCTTCCACTTGGCCGCTCAGGGTCACGTTGGTCGCTTCAGCGCCGCTCAGCAGCTCGTCGCCGCCGTCGTTGAAAACGATGCTGTTTTTGCCGTCGCCGGTGCTCGGCGCGGTCGTGTCCACGATTATGACATAAGGTGCGCTGGAGGTAGACTCGTTGCCAGCCGGATCAGTAGCGGTCACGCTCAGGGTGTGGTCCCCTTCAGGCAAGGGCGTTGCAGGGGTAATGTTCCAGTTGCCGGACGCATCGACCGTGGTGCTGCCGATTACGGCATCGCCATCATATAGGGTGATCGTGTCGCCCGGTGCGGCGCCGCTGCCGCTCACGGTCGGCTGTGCGTCGTCGGTGCTGCCGCCGTTCGCGACTGGACCTTGGACCGCACCCACGTCATCCGTGACACTGCCGATGCTCGGCGCCGTCGGTGCCGTGGTGTCAATAACAACGTTGTAAGGATCACTGGGAGTTGATTCGTTGCCTGCCGGATCGGTTGCGGTTACTGTGAGGTTGTGGTTCCCCTCGGGCAATGGTGATCCCGGGGTGATGCTCCAGGTGCCGTCAGGCGCTACCGTGGTGCTGCCGATAGCCGTCGTGCCGTCATAAAGGGTGATGGTATCGCCGGGTGTGGCGCCGCTGCCGTTTACCGTTGGCGTGGTATCATCAGTGCTGCCGCCTGAGGCCACCGGACCTTGTACGGCGCCCGCATTATCCTGGATACTGCTGATTACCGGGGCGGCTGGTGCCGTGGTATCTGGTGGGTTAATAGGATCTGGTGGGTTGATAGGGGTTGGAGGTACTGTCTCGGAGCCAAAGCCGGAAGCGGCTGGAACAGAATCGTCGTCACCGCTTAAAGCAACTCCAAGCCCTACTCCGAGACCTATAAGCGCGGCCGTCGCAACCATTCCATAAACATCATCTTCGGCAACACAAGTCAATGATTCGAATGGCGAGGGCTCCGTTTGCGGTATATATTGAACAATCACTGCCTCATCGCCGACAGTCGGCGAAAGATCAACCTGTACAATGCCTTCACAATCCTCATCGTTCAGATATAGCTTGCTATCACCGTTAACATGGTAAAAATTAATAACACGAAGTTTCTCTCCGCCAAGATCAATGATCAGATCTGTACCCTGCCGAACATAAGATTTAATGTCAGTCGGCTTCAGATTAAGAAACACTCGACTGGGCTGCTCAAGGACTAGAGTTCCATTCGTCTCCTGAATTGTTCCAGCAGTTGAAGGTTCGTTTAAGTTAATAACTTTGGTTGCGATAGACATATATATCCCTTTATAACCTTTTTGCTTTTTATTATTAAAAATTTAGTACCGATCAATCGAAAGATAGGCTTTGATATGAATGCTGTACTTCACTGTGTATATTTCATAGTTAATGCTGTACGACCGCTGGCACTGTTAACTTAGTACCGAACATTGAATAATCTCTGTTCAGGTATTCATCCCGCGCCTTAATCTTTGGGCTCCCCAGAAAATAGTTAATGACCATTAGATTTTTGCTGGTCAAAATCACAATAAATTAATATTTTCAAACCATTGCCATTAACTTATTGCCTTTCTTCAGTTATTTTTTTTATAACTTGAATCAACTCAAACATTTCATCAGCAAGTTGCTCAATGAGCCGCAATATTGGCTCTTGACTGCTATTTTCGACTTAGCTCTTTTTCGAGCATCTTTGCTAACAGATAAACTAAATCATCCCCAATAAGTATCCAACATCTCTCCAAGGGTGAACCTCTCGTTTGGCTTCCTGCATATCTTTACGGAGAAAAGCCTGGCGAATCCTCATGTGCAACATTTTCTTACTGCTCTGAAAATAATTGCAATATGCGCAAATTAATTTCGCCCTTTTCTATAAAGCTAACAATGTAATTCCAATGTCTAACTGATTGTTTTCATTGAACATCAACCTAAACCACAGACTTTTTATTATGTGACAAATAAACTTAATGATCCATGTATTGTCTCATGTTATTAACTTAAAAAAACCATATGTTTTATAGGACATAAATTACTTAAAAAATGCAATATATGCAATATAGAAACCGCAAAATTAAGTAATCGTAAAACAAAAAATGATAGAACATTCATGGCTTAGCACTAAGAAAGCAGCACAACTACTCGACGTCAGCCAGCGCACCATCCAGAATTGGGTCGACACCGGCAAACTGAAATCAACCAAAACCTTGGGCGGACATCGGCGTTTAATGCGCAGCGATGTCGAGGGATTTCTGGTTTTGCGGACATCGACCGTGCCCGCCGCCCTGCCGGCGATGGCTGCGGAACCGCCCGCGGCCGATGAACTGAGGGTGCTGATTGTTGAGGACGATCGGACGCTCTTGCGGCTCTATGAGCTGAAATTCGGCGAATTTACCGTTCCTCACCAACTGTTTCTGGCCGCCAACGGCTATCAGGGCCTGCTGCTCGCCGGCAAGCACTGTCCGCATTTGGTCATCGCCGATCTGAACATGCCGGAAATGAACGGCTTGCAGTTGATTCAGGAGATCAGGAAGACGGCTGATATGAAAGACAGCAAAATCATCGTGGCGACCGGGTTGAAAGCTGTCGACTCGATTTTCTCCGCAGTTATCGTCTAAACTTTTCCCTGTAATTTAACGACTTTCTTTGCGCATTGCAGTTTTTATCCTGTACTTAGCACCAAATTATCAAACAAATCTGTGCCGTAGGCGTTTAAGAGCGACGCATCATAACTAGAATGGGAGAAAACGGTCTTTTTTAACGGCTTCTGGATTAGGATTGCAGAAAGAGAGGCTCTAGGCGGACACTAAATCATTGCATTTTATCTTTATGTTAATACTGTAATAATACAAACTGCAATTCTTTCAACATCAATATTGAAAAAGGATAAAAATCATATGTAGTGCTCGAGCTATAAATCACGGTGTATATTCTAGACTAACAAATAATACTCCGAACAACAGAAATACAGTCGAGACAAATATTTATCGTACTTTAAATTTAGCCCAATTCATCTTAAGTAATCTTTCTCTGACAATAAACGACGTGATATATTGCCGCCTTATTAGCCGATCGCGAGTTCGTCGGCGAGGACTGGTTCGCTTGACTGCAAGCACAAGCCATTCCGTTTCATCAACGCCTCACGCATTCCCAATGCCTGGAACCAGCTTAAGCGTGCCGATCAACTGTTTGGTTCCTTAAAGCCCGGACAACTGCACCATCTGCCAGGCCGCCGTCCGGTTTGGGGTTGTTTTGTCACCTTGTCGGCCTTGCGGTTGAATGATGGCGACTGGCTGATCATCGCAAGCTTGGATACACCACAAACCCAGGCGATTGAAACCTATGCCCGGCGCGGGGCAATCGAGACCTTGTTCGGCTGCCTGAAAAGCCGAGGCTCAACTTTGAAGATACCCATTTGGTTGATCCTGAAAGGCTCAGCAAATTATTCGCCTTGCTCGCATTGGCCTTTGCCTGGACCTATCATACCGGCGAGCAACTCGACAGCCACCAGCCCATCCTTTTTAAAAAACCCCTTCAGCGGCCTCTCGAGTCTATCTTCCGACACGGACTCGACTTTATCCGCAGTTGTCTGCTGAATTTTTACCTGCGATTTGATGACTTTCTTTGGGCTTTGAGGTTTTTGTCCTGTACTTACCCCCCCAGACCTACAAATTTTTGCCGCAAAATTGACATACATCAATTAAAACAAAAAGATATTATTACCCGTCATTTTTGACGTTATCTAAAAACCAGTATTCAATTCTGTCTCACAGCCATGAACGCCATTCGGATACAGCCATAAATCCGGCTGGCAAACCGAACCCTGTAAATTTTATAAGCGGTCTTACTAAGTAGTTATACTTATTTTTTTATTTTACCTTCAGCCTTAATATCGCAGTTTTACTCTCAGTCCTGACAATTGCCTTTTGTCCTCTGTTTTTTGACTAAGGACATAACACAGCAGTAATTCGATAAAAAAGCCATGTCACCCACCATTAACAAAGCAAAAACGAAGCAGATTCAAATCCTGAGGATTCAACACGATGATATGTGTTCAAATTTCATGGATGAGAAAATATCGTTGCTTGTAATGAAATTAGCAGCGTACTTGCATCCTGTGGGCGCCGAATGGCTTACTTTGCGAAATATAGCGAACTTCATATAGCAATTGGGGGCGAAGCAAGACTTAAAATTCAATCGGCGTTAATACCAAATACGCGCAACTTACAACAGCAAATGATTGATATAACGATAAAAAATCAACTGCAGGACGCGCCGAAACTGGGCAACTACATTGTTAGCGAAAAGCTGGGAGAAAGCTTGCAGGCAGTGGTGTTCAAAGGCTATCACAAACACGTCCCCGACCAGCCGTTGATCATTAAACTGCTGAAGCAGTTGTCAAGTTGGGATGACCAATCCCGGTATTTGCGCCAGAAAATTGAACGCCTGAAAGTGCTTCACGATCCGCGGGTTTGTACGCCGATTGCACTGGAATCATACGGTGATCTGCAGTTTATCGTTCAACCCTGGTTTGCCGGACAACCCCTGAACTATTGGGCAAAAAAGCAAGACAGGCTCGATCTCAACAGTTTTTTTACGTTGGCCTGCTCATTAGCCGATACGCTGCAAGCGGTGCACGATGCCGGCATTACCCACGGAGGCGTCAAACCCCACAATATTCTGCTGCATCCCGGAACGCTGACCTTGCGGCTGACCGATTTCATAACGCCGTTGGACATTCGTGATGTCAGCCATTTTATCTACGACCCGGAATTTGTACGCCATACCCTGGCCTACACCTCACCGGAACAAACCGGCCGCATCAACTACAGGGTCGATTTTTCCACCGATTTGTATTCATTGGGAATCGTATTTTACGAATTGCTTACCGGCCAGCTGCCGTTTTTTTCCAGCGACCCCCTGGAGCTGATTCACTCGCATCTGGCCGAAGAAACGCCTAAAGTCAATCAGCTCAAGCCGCAGATCCCCCGGGTTCTGGCCGATATTATCGCCAAGCTCACCGTCAAGCAGCCGGAGAAACGTTACCAGAGCACCTCAGGCCTGCTGGCCGATTTGATCCGTTGCAAGCAAGAATACGCCGACACGGGCAGCGTATCGGCGTTTGCGGTAGGCCAGCATGATCGCAGCCGCCGGGTCATTTTTATTTCAAAAATGGTGGGCCGTCAGGCAGAAAGCCAGCTGATACAACAGCAATACAATGATGTCATCAGCGGCAAATTCCGCTCGGTCTTTATTTCCGGACTGTCCGGCATTGGCAAAACCCGGCTGATTCAGGAACTGCAAAAACCGCTGGTCAAAAATCGCGGTTACTTCACCTCCGGCAAGTTCGACCAGTATCAGAAAAACATTCCCTACAGCTCACTGATTCAGGCTCTGCGCAATCTGATGCGCATTTTTCTGACCGAAAGCGACATGCAGGTTCAGCAATGGCGGACCAGAATACTCGAGGTCGTAGGAAACAGCGGCGGCGTCATCATCGATGTGCTGCCGGAACTGGAATTCATCATCGGCCGCCAGCCGGAAGTGCCGCATCTGCCGCCCGTGGAAGCCCGCAACCGCTTCAATAACCTGTTCGGCCGTTTTCTGGCCTGTCTGGCCAGCGAAGACAATCCGCTGGTGCTGTTCATCGACGATCTGCAATGGTGCGACAGCGCAACCTTCGATTTTTTACAAAACCTGTTCGACAATCATCATGAACATCCCTTCCTGTTTTTCATGGGCGCCTATCGGCACAATGAAGTCGACAACAGCCATCCGCTCAGCAAGCTGATCCGCAAGATTCAGGAAAACAACAGCCCGTTCGCGGAAGTTCGCGTGGAGGCGCTCACCGACTCCAACTGCCACGAGATGGTGGCTTACATCCTCGATTCTTCACTGGAAGCCACGGCCAATCTGGCGGAATTTATCGCCCATCTCACCGAAGGCAACCCGCTGTTCGTCAGTGAGAGCCTGGCCTGGCTGTATAACGAGGGATTGCTGAATACCGATGACGAACATCACTGGCATTGGGATATCAAGCGGATTCGCGACACGCAGATGCCAACCTCGGTGGTGGAACTGTTCAGCTCCAAGGTAGGCAAACTGCCCCTCAAAACCCTGCACATTCTCGACCACTGCGCCTGCATGGGCAACCGCTTCAGTGCGGAAGATGTGGCGCTGGTGCTGGATATTCGCATCGAACAACTCTTCGAGGATTTGAAGCCGGTATTGAATCTGGGGATGCTGCTGGAGAACAAATCCGATCTGCAATTCGTCCACGACCGGGTTCAGGAAGCGGTGCTGCGCCAGGTCGATCCCCAGACCAAACCTGCCATCCACTGGCGCATAGGCAACCGGCTGCTGCAAGTGGTGCCGGCAGGAACCCATCTTGAAGCGCTTGACAACCTGTTTACTATAGCCGCTCACCTCAATCTGGGCCGTCCGGCGGACATGGGTCACGAGCTGGCTTACCGGCTGGTCAATATCAACTTCCATGCCGGCAACAAGGCGCTGGATGCATTGGCCGGCGACGCCGCCAACGATTTTTTTCAGAAAGCCCACGACTATCTGCCGGCCAATTGCTGGCAGCAGGCTTACGATCTGACTTTCCGTATTTATCAGCGCTTGGCCAAAACTGAGCTGATGTGCGGCCGTTATGAAAAATCGGAAGTGCTGATCAATTATCTGATCGAACACGCCGTCAGCGACCTGGATAAAGCCGAAGCCCTGGCCGAACAGACCACGTCATTGTCTTCGTTCGGCAACTTCAACAAGGCGATAGCCACCGCCAACCGCGGCCTTGCCTATTTCGACAAGTCAATTCCGGAACAACCCGAAATAGCCAGGCAGCGGATGCTGGACTTGATGGCGGAAATCGAACAGCAGGGCGATGTCTGGACAACCATCCTGCATATGCCTTTTACCCATGACCGCAAAAGCAAGATCGAACTGGCATTCTACAGTGAGCTGATCCCCGATCTCTACATGTCCGGCCTGGTGCCGCAACTGTACCTGTCAGCGGCGCAATCGACGCTGCATTGCCTGCATGGCGGCATGGATGAATCGGTGATTTATTCGTTTTCGATCATGGGCCTCAACCTCGGCGAACAGGGCAAGTTCGAACTGGCTTTTCTTTACCAGGATCTGGCCCACGACCTGTGCGAAAAACATCCGAATACTTTTGGCGCCACCCGCGGCATGAACGGCATTGTCTGGTGCAATATGCACTCGCGCAGCCATCCGGCCGAAATCGTCGAATACAGCCACAAAGCCATACAGTGCGGCAAAAATTGCGGCGACTTGTATAACGCCGGCCTGTCCTACGGACCGTTGATGTGGAATTTGCAGGTGCAGGGCAAAAATCTGCGCCTGATTGAAGAAGCCGCCGAGGAATGCCTGCATTTTTCCCGCAAGAACCAGCTATCGTTCTCGGTCGGTCTTGCCGAAGCCGTGCTGGCCGGCTGGGTGGCGCCGATGAAACCCGATTACCAGCCGGTGGACATGACCGAAACGCTGGCGCGCTGGGAAGTCGATAATTACGTCGCCGCTTCTGGCAGTTATTTTGCATTGCTGGGTTTCGCCCAGCATTATCTGGGCGATTACGCGGCGGCGGCTGTGTCCTTGCAAATGGTGGAACGCTATCTGCACGGCTTGACCGATAACGTCCTGAAACGTCTCTGGTATGTCTTCCGTATCGTCAATCGCCTGCGCTGGCCGGAAGGCGCCGACTGGCCTATGCTCGAAGCGGAAATCGCACCGCTGCTGGCCGAACTGGAAACCTGGGCCCGTCTCGGACCGTTGCTGAAGCCCTTTCTGGCCTTTGTCTACGCCGAGATGGCCCGCGCCCAAAACCAGATGCGCGACGCCCGCAACTTGTATCTGGATGCGATCGCGGTCGCTCAGGCACAAAACTACGGGCTGCTCACCGGACATCTATATGAAGCATTGGCCGAGGTGGTAACAGCCGGTAATCTCGGCGATGCCGAACTTTACTACAGCGCAGCGCGGCGCGCGTACCGTATGTGCCGCGCCGATCGCAAAGGGGCCCTATTACAGCAGCGCCACCCTTACACTTACACCGAGCTCGAGAATACAGTTCGTCTCGAAAAAAATGTTGCGTTTGACGCGCCGGCTACTCTGCCGAACCTCGATATCAATTATCTCATGAAATCGGCGCTGGCCCTGTCGGCGGAAGTCGATCTTAATCTGCTCATGCAAAAAATCATGACCGTAGTGCTGGAAAGTTCGGGAGCTCAGCACGGCTACCTGCTGATCAGGGAAGCCGATGAACTGCTGGTCGCTGCGGAAAGCCATGTCGGCAAAAAACACATCGTTAATCGCCAGTATCTCAGCCTTGACAAGACCCGTAGCGGCATCAGCCGCGCCATCGTCAATTACGCGCTGCGCACGCGTAAAAAAGTGTTATTGCATGATGCGATGGCTGAAGGCGAGTTTCAGGATACTCCAGAAGTGCAGGCATTAAGGCTGCGTTCGGTTCTGTGCCTGCCGATCATCAAACAAAACGAATTAATCGGCCTGCTCTATCTGGAAAATCGACTGTCAACAGGCGTGTTCACCCCTGAAAAAACCGATATGACCGAGCTATTGACCGCTCAGGCTGCAATTTCCCTGGAAAACGCCCGCCTCCTGGAACAAACCCGACTCGCCTACACAAAGCTTCAGGAAAACCAGGAGCATATGCTGCAGATGGAAAAACTCTCGGCATTGGGAACTCTGGTCGGCGGTGTCGCGCATGAGATCAACAATCCGCTGATGGGAGTCATGAATTTTGTCGAATTCGCCGCAGATAGAAGCGCTGATAAAAAATCAAAGGAAATTCTCGATCAGGCGCTGCAGCAGATTCACCGCATCAAGAAGATTGTCAGCAACATGCTGGTCTTTGTTCATAACAGATCAACCCCAAGCGGCACCTGCCAGATTACTGAGGTGGTCAGGCAAAGTCTGTTGCTGCTGGAAGGCGAACTGAACAAGAAAAGTATAAAGGTAGAAATCGACGCCGCCGACGATCTGCCGTCCATCCATTGCTGTGCCGATAGCCTGCAGCAGATTCTGGTCAACCTGCTCATTAATGCCCGCGACGCGCTGGCTGATAGCCACCAGCCGCTGATCAACATCACAATCAGGCGCATGGAAGACATGCTGGAACTGAGCGTGGCCGATAACGGCCAGGGCATCCCGCAGGATGTGCAAACGAAGATTTTTGATCCGTTTTTTACTACCAAGCCTCCCGGAAAAGGTACCGGCCTGGGCTTGTCGGTCATACGCCGCCTGGTTCAGGATGTTGGGGGCAACATACAGGTGGAGAGTTCACATGGACACGGCTGTTGCATGCGACTTCGATTTCCCCATGTTTGAGCGTTTAACTTTCCCTTACACATAACTTGTGGATACTGAGACTGCCATTTACGGCTAGGATTTCTCAGCGCTCGAGCATTTAAATTTCTATAAACAAGAGACAAAAATATATGTTAAATAAAATTCTGGTAATAGACGATGACCCCGCAGTACGCGGCGCTTTCAAACTGATTCTGGAAGAAGACAATTTCTCGGTCCGGGAGGCTGAGGACGGTTTGCAAGGCATTGAAATGGCTCTCGTCGAACGTCCCGACTTGATCTTTCTCGACCTGCGCATGCCCGGCATCGATGGCGTGGAAACCTTGCGCCGACTGAAGACCATCGATGAAACGCTGAATATTTATATTGTCACTGCCTTTTCTAACGAATATATGGAGCAGCTGAAAGATATACATGAGGAAGGCTATAAATTCGAACTGGCCAGCAAGCCGCTGTCGTCCACACAAATCCGCAATATTGCCCAGATCGCCCGTATTGCCGCGCCCCGGTTAGAACGGCGCGCAACGCAGCATAAACTTGTTCTAACCCTGTATGTGGTATCCTTGAACAGCGAAACCCGCCGACTGGTCGAGCAGATTACGGCCGCGCTCGCCAACCTTTACGATCCCGGCCATTGGGTTTTAAACGTAGTTGAAGTACTGGGCATGCCGGAGAAAGCGCTGGAAAAAGACGTATTTGCTACACCGATGCTGGTGCGCGATATGCCAGAACCCGTGCTGAAGCTGCTCGGGGATTTGTCGAGGGTGCCGTCAATCATCGCGGCCATTACTACTGAAGCTAAAGGAATTGGCGTACAAACCATCATCGTTTAAGAAACTGTTCGACTATGGCCGCTCACTCTTTCAAGCTTGACCTGATACTGGACACTATCACCGATGGTGTTTTGGTTGTAAATAGCCAGGGTGTCGTACTCTATGCCAACCAAGCCGCCGAAACCCTGCTGGCGCGCAGTCCGATAATCGGCCAATCGTTGGCGATTCCGCTCAATCCTGATAACGACAGCTATCAGGACATTAATCTGATCCGGCCGGACGGACTCGCCTGGGCAGAAATGCGTTCCTCGCCGCTGGAATGGGAGGGACAGCCGGGCTATGTCATCGCCTTGCGCGACATTACCGAACGCAAGCACATGGAGCTGGAACGGCAAAAGTTTGTTTCGCTGGCCGACAACAGCATGGAGTTCATCGGCATGTTCGACATGAATTTCAATCCATTCTATATCAACGAAGCCGGCATGCGCCTGATCGGTCTCGATAGCCTGGAGCAGTGCATTCGAACGCCAGTCCAGGAGTTTTTCTTCCCCGAAGATCAGGGCTACATCCTTGAGGAATTTTTCCCGCGCGTCCTGCGCGAGGGTCATGCTGATGTCGAAATCAGATTTCGTCATTTCAAGACCGGCGCGCCCATCTGGATGATCTACAATGTATTCTTCATCAAAGACTGCAACGGTGAGCCAGTGGGTATCGCCACCGTGAGCCGCGATATTTCCGAGCGCAAACAGGCTGAGGCCGCCCTGCTCGAAGCCGATCAACGCAAGGACGAATTCCTGGCCATGCTGGCCCACGAACTGCGCAATCCGCTGGCGCCGATCAGCAACGCCGTGCAGATCATGAAACGCTCCGGTCTGGACGAAACACGGCTGACCTGGTGCCGCGACATCATCGGTCGCCAAGTCGAACACCTGGTCCGGCTGGTTGACGATCTGCTGGATGTCTCGCGCATCAGCCGCAACAAGATCGAACTCAAGAAGGAGCCGCTCGAGGTATCGGCCATTGTGCAGCGAGCGGTGGAAACCAGCCAGCCGCTGATCGATGCCCGCCGTCATGAATTCACGGTACAGCTGCCGCCTGAACCGGTCTATGTCGAAGGCGATCTGGTCCGATTGTCGCAAGTCGTATCGAACCTGCTCAATAATGCCGCCAAGTACACCGATGAAGGCGGCCGCATCAATCTGGCCGTTGAGCCAGCGGGCGATGAAATCTTCATCCGCGTCCGCGACAACGGCCGGGGTATCGATCCCTCGGCGCTGTCAGGCCTGTTTCAACTGTTCTATCAGGTGGACCGCACCATCGACCGCGCCGAGGGCGGTTTGGGCATTGGGCTTGCGCTTGTCAAAAGCCTGGTGGCGATGCACGGCGGTGAGGTGTGGACCTACAGCGAAGGCCGGGGCAAAGGCAGTGAATTTGTCATCCGTCTTCCCTGCCTGCGGACATCAACGGTCGCGCCAATTTCCTGTCAGACAGGCGCCAAGCCGGATGAAGGCCCGCTCCGCATTCTGGTAGTCGACGACAACCGCGATGCCGCCCAGAGCCTGTCCATGCTGCTGACCAGCGAAGGCCACGCTGTACGGTTGGCCTATGACGGTTACACGGCACTGGAAGTCGCTCTGGCTGAACGGCCGCAGATTATGCTGCTTGACATCGGCCTGCCCGGCATGGATGGCTACGCGGTCGCGCGAGCGCTCAGGCAAGATCCCGCCCTGAAAAGGATGCAACTGATCGCATTGAGCGGCTACGGGCGGCAAGGCGATCATGAACAGGCGAAAACAGCCGGATTCAACGGTTACCTGACCAAGCCGGTCGATTTTGACGAACTACAGGGCGCCTTGACCCAACCATCATTTCCCGACCATATACCCAGCTAAAGTCCGTCTTTGCACCGCGAATGGATCACGGCAAAATCTTTAGGCAAAAAATTGAATATTTGCGAAAAACTTTTCAAATCGCCCGCACTGAAAGCACTCCCTGGATGGAACTTAGCCGAGCAAGGGCTTCCATCGGGACTTTATCGTTTATATCAAGCAATGAATAAGCATAATCCCCGCGAGACTTATTCAACATATCAACAATATTAATCCTGTTCTCTGCCAGAATCGCAGTAATCTGACTGACCATGCCGGGGACGTTTTTGTTAGCAATCGCAAGCCGAAAGCCATCGTTAAGAGGCAAATTGACATCCGGAAAATTGACCGAATTGCGAATATTGCCGTTTTCCAAAAAGTCACGCACCTGTTGAGAAACCATAATAGAGCAATTATCCTCTGCTTCAGCGGTCGATGCGCCCAGATGCGGCAATACAATTGTTCGGGGATGATTCAATAAAGCCCGCGATGGAAAATCCGAAACATAAGCATGAAGTTTAGAAGACTCCAGCGCCGCCAGGACGGCAGTTTCCTCGACTATTGCGGCTCGCGAGAAATTCAGCAAAGTCGCTTTGGGCTTCATCTTATCGATGCATAACTCATTAATAAGCTGTCGGGTATGATCATTCAGCGGTACGTGCAGACTGACAAAATCCGAGCCTGACAACAGCTCGTCCAAGCTGCCGGCAGGAATGGCATCTGCCGAGAGTCGCCATGCACTTTCCACAGTAATCTGGGGATCGAACCCCACTACTTTCAAACCGAGAGCCGTAGCGGCATTGCTCACTTTTACGCCAATGGCGCCCAGTCCCACTACGCCCAATGTCTTGCCAGCCAACTCGAATCCTGAGAAGCACTTCTTGCCTTGCTCAACTAATGCATCAAGTGATTCTCCATCTCCATCGAGATTTTTTGCGAAATACCAGGCATCGGCAATATTGCGCGCCGCCAGCAATAGGCCGGCGATAGTCAGTTCAGTCACGGCATTTGCATTGGCGCCTGGCGTGTTGAATACGGGAATGCCTCGCTTTGAATATTCGGAAACAGGAATATTGTTAACGCCAGCCCCCGCTCTGCCCACGGCTTTAACGGTCTCGGGTATGGGAACATCATACAGATCTTGAGAGCGCAGCAGAATCGCATCAGGGCGTTCAATCTCCGGCCCGACTTCATAGCGTTCAGCCGGAAATTTTTCCAGACCGCTGCTTGATAAGGCGTTATAGGTTTTGATCTTGAATATGGGTGAATAGTGATTCATTGTAAAAACCTGCAAATACTATTGAACTCGGATATCGCTTATTGGAATCGGTCCGCACCTCAACCCCTGCACCCAATAATATTTCTTTAGCTAAATTATTCGCCCAGAAAAATAGGCAAAAACAGCCCTGTTCGCTTCAAAATATTCGAGAAACCTTAATGGTGGAAACCATTAATAAACTTTGGATCAATATAATGATTGGCCAAAAATTCAAGCTGACCGGATTATTGCTGTAAATCAAAAAAAGAATGGGGAACAAAACGCCGTTGACAGTAATAGGCACGCCTTCGAAACCGGGCGCATCGGAAACATTGTATCTGGCCAGTCTAAGCATACCGCAAGTGATGAAAAACACTGATAAGGCAGAAATCAATATTCCCGGAGTATTCAATGAATAAAAAAGCAGCATGGGCGCAAGGCCGAATGAAACCAAATCCGACATTGAATCGATTTGTCTTCCAAAAAGATTTTTCTGATGCAATAAACCGGCTATTTTTCCATCCAATACATCGAAAATCACCGCTAAAAACAACAATGAAGCGCTTAGATTGAAGTTACCTTCGATCGACATCGTGATGGACAGTATTCCGCACGATAAATTGGCAATAGTGAAGATATCAGCTAATTTCAACAGTTTTAATATGTTCATATCAACCTACAACATGTCCGACAAATAGCTCTACACTATTGCCTTTTGAATTGATTCACTGCGCCAGAAAAGTCACCCTGATACTGAACGGATCAACAGCGGCGCCACCGGATTGTCTGAGAACTTATAAGCAATAGTAATTCGGCTTTGTGACAGTTTGATGAAGCATTCCCGACTTCCGGCCGGATTTTCATTTAAGGCGATAACTGAGATAGGCCTGAATACTGCAGAAAGAGCAACGGAACTATAAATCACCATCCCATGCATAAATCTTTCAATTGTTTTCAATTACGGAACTGATGTTACGCATGGGGCCGTTTTTTATCCTGCTGATCGCGCTCTTCATGCATCGCAGCAGGTCTCGCCGCCTAAATAGTGATGCGCGTGTGTAGGTGCGAATTTATTCGCACTTAACCATCTTTAAAAATAGCAGCGTTTCGGGTCGAATGAATTCGTCTCAATTCAACTAATGCGCAACATCAGTTACGGAATTTGAAGTTATAGTAAGAAGCGAGGCCGGCAGTGTATGAACGGCGCTGACTGTCGGCTCCCGCAGCCAGCGTGATTGCCGTTCGCTGATTCTTGGTAAGCGATAAAGGCGGAAGACAATCTTCGAGCAAGGTATCGACAATCGTTGCCGAAGCGGCAGGTTGGGCAAAACGCAAGGCGTTGGCTTTCATTCGGCTCAACCTGTCCGGGTCTTCCAGCAAACGCTCCAGTTTGAAAGGCAGCGTCGTCAAATCGTTACACTTGACGGCAATACCTTCTTCCAGCAGATGATCGCTATTTCTTTCCTCCTGCCCGGGAATGGGAGAAACAACGCACATGGGCAATCCGCAAGCGATAGCCTCGGAGGCCGTCATGCCGCCGGGCTTGCCGATAAAAATATCGGCCATTTTCATCAGCTTGTGCATTTCGCCGCTGTAACCCAGAACCTTGAATCTTGAGCTTCGGCTGTCGACCAATTGCCGGATGCGCTGTTTCAGTTCGTCGTTGCGCCCACAGACGACCACTGTCTGCGCATCGCTATTCAGATTCAGCATCCGCTCCACCATGAATTCGGTCGGTCCCACGCCAAGAGCGCCCGCCGACAGGAGCAGAACCGGTTTTTCCGGATTCAATCCCAGCCGAAGCCTTTCTTCCTTGCGGTTGATGGGCAGCTGAAAAACGGGATCTATGGGTATGCCGGACACCGTAATTCTCTCACTGGGAATCCCGAGCATTTCAAGGTACGCCCTGGTTTCATCGATGGCGACAAAATAGCGATGGAATGAACGCGACAACCACATGGCATGAAAATCGAAATCCGTGACCACAATGGATAAATGCGCCTGCAACTGGTTGGTCGCAATCAGATGGGAAATGATGCCGGCTGGCATGTAATGCGTGCAGACCGTGATATGCGGGTTGAATTCCCGGATGAAGCGCACCAGCGGCTTGGTGTTGAGCCGGTCTATCATGTGCCGCATTCTGTCCGTGTACCAGGGCTCATCGCTGGTTTTGTACCACCAGCCGAGAAAATTCGGCGCGGATCGCACCAACGATGTGTAAAAGCTGGAATAGAAATCCCGGAACAGCTTGTTGGTGTACTGCAGCGCATCGTTGCTGATGACTTCGGCGACCCGATCGTCAGCGGCAAAAGACTTCTCCAAGGCTTCGGCCGCTTTAATGTGACCGGTCCCCGCACCTGCCGACATGATCAAAACCCGTTTCTTCATTTGTGTATAACGTACCTGCTTGAGTTATTTGAAAACTGGACAAGGTTGTCAATCACACGCGCATCAATTTCAGCTTGCTCCCGGGACTCGGACAGCCTTGCCTGAAACATGCTGACGCTCCTCCTTATCGGTCCTGATCGTGGCCATGTTTTTTATTAAGCCAAGCCATCGTAACCGATACAAACAGCCCAAACACGATCACGATCGTATTCACCGAAAGTCCGGCTTTGATCATCAGCGCATAAGCGCCAAGCATCAATAAAATGCTTAGATTTTCGTTGAAGTTCTGCACGGCGATGGAGTGCCCGGAGCCCATCAACTGGTGACCCCGGTGCTGCAGCAATGCGTTCATCGGTATCAAAAAACTGCCGGCCAGAGTTCCGATCAGTATCAGCATCATTACCGCCAGCCGCCAATCGGTCACCCATATCATCGCCAATACGACCAATCCCATGGCTATCCCCAAAGGCAATACTTTTACGGCGTGTTCCAACGGCACAGCCTTGGCCGCCACCACAGAACCGATGGCAAGGCCTACCGCGACGACTGCCGTCAATTGCGTCGCCTGCTCCAGATCAAGCTGCAGCGCTGCCGCAGACCAGGCGAGAATTATGAAACGCAAGCTCGTTCCTGCGCCCCAAAACAGGGAAGTTACCGCGAGAGACACCTGCCCCAGCGGATCTTTCCACAGAAGCAGAAAAGTCCGCCAGAAATCAGCCAACAGAAACCCTGGCGTTCGTTTCGACAAGGTATGCTCAATGGGCAGTTTGGGAATGTAATAATTGAGTATCGCCGCCGTCAGATAAAGACCCAGAATGACAAAAATCGCGAACTCTGGGGCGGTATCGATGCCGCCATTGAACTCAAGCCCGCCCAGTTTCTGGACAACCTGATCCTCAACACGATGGCCAATCAATAGACCACCAAAGATAGCGCCCAAAATGATGGCCGCCACGGTCAGCCCTTCCATCCAGCCGTTGGCCCATACCAGTTTATCGGCGGGAAGATACTCGGTCAGGATGCCGTACTTGGCCGGCGAGTATAGCGCCGCGCCAATGCCGACGAAACCGTAGGCGAGCAACGGATGCAACCCCAGCAGCATCGCCATGCAGCCTACTATCTTGATACTGTTGCTGATGAACATGACCTGCCCCTTCGGCAGCGCATCGGAGAATGCGCCGACAAAAGGAGCGAGCACGATAAAAGCGCAGACAAAAAACTGCTGTAAAACAGGCGTTTGCCAGGAAGGCGCATCCAGCTCCTTGAGCAGCGCAATAGCGGCAAAGAGAAGCGCGTTATCCGCCAGCGATGAAAAAAATTGCGCCGCAAGAATGGTGTTGAAACCGCGGCTTGTGGAGTTATCTGCGCTGCGCGACTTTACGGAAACCACCATTATCGTACCCTGAATGGTTGAAGATTTATTTCATGGAGTTCAGCGGCTGCAAACTTGAACCGAAACAAGCGATAAGGCCCCATAAACTTGCTGACTGCATTGATATTTATTGAATTCATTATCGTTTGATATTGCCGCGTTTAGCCATTAACCAGTTTATCTGTTTAGGCATATCAGCTTCCTGAGTTTCATTATGAGCAAGGGCCAGTTGAGCCTTGTGCCACTTCACCAGTTCCAAAGCGCCATTGGCGTGTTCCACTATGGCCGTGCAGCTTTCCACGAAATCACCTGTGTTGATATACAGAAATCCGTCTATCTCCTTGATTTCGGCATGGTGTATATGTCCGCAGATAACGCCGTCCAGGCCTTGGTCTCTAAGCGTGCTGACGATGCTTTCTTCGTAATCGGAAATGAACTGAACCAAATTCTTGACTTTGAATTTGACGAAAGCCGCAAGGGAGAAGTGCGACTGTATGCCGAACCAACGCCTGGCCATTCGTAAAAAGCGGTTGATTTCAAGCAGAAGGTCGTATCCCACGCTGCCCAGCTTGGCAATCCACTTATGGTATCTGGCGATCGTGTCGTATTCGTCGCCGTGGACCACCAGGAATTGCTTCCCTGCCGATGTGACATGAACATCCGAATTTTTCACGATGATGTCGCCGAAAACATAATCGTGGTAGTCCCTTACGTTTTCGTCATGATTGCCGGGTATGTAAATGATCTGGGTGCCATGCCGCGCTTTTCTCAGCACCTTCTGGATTACCGTATTATGGTCTCTGGGCCAGTACGATTTCTTGGAAAGCGCCCAAAAATCGATAATGTCGCCGACCAGGTAAAGCTTTTCGCTGTCGTTGTGCTTTAGGAAATCCAGCAAAACATCCGCCTGGCACTGGGTAGAGCCCAGGTGGAGATCAGAAATCCAGATGGTGCGATAGGAATTATTGTCCATAATAAAAATGTCAATGTTATGAGGCGCTCTGAGACTGCCTGCTTAACCATAGCTCACAGAATTACCGTGGCTCGCCAGACAACATGTTGAACTGTTTTACAAGGTCATGATCGTGCATAAATCATCCCCAAAGGCAATGTTAGGATCAGGCAACACTATTCTCCATAGTGAATGAAAGGTTACCCCCAGAAAGGTCTATATCTATGGAATGCTAACAAAAGGAAATGAAATTTATGTTACAAGCGTGGCGATGGCATTATTTAATGCTGAAAACCGGTGCACGACTGCCCGCAGCCAAATGCCTGTTAAAGTAAAGAATAAAATTGACGCGCGCGGAATGGGGCGGAGATGATTTGAAGAGGTTCTTCGTAAATCCGCTGCCAATTTTTACTGAATTAGCGAGCATACGATGACACCTTCACCCCATCAAAACACCATCCTGGCATGAGGCAAACTAAGGAGACAAAATGAAGGATCCGCTTTCGCACGGCAACGATACCGACCATAAAAAAGCAGCGCACAAGCCCGCCATACCCGGCAGCGGCGGCTTGCTTTACCCGCAGCAGAACCTGCTGCGCAACGTGCTGGATATTTCCGGGCTTTGGCAGTTCCAGCTCGACCCGAAGGAAGAAGGCGAAGCGCAGGCGTGGTTCAATGCCCTGCCCTCGCCGCGCATGATTCCGGTGCCATGCAGTTGGAACGACCTGTTCGATGATGCACGGGACTACCTGGGCCTCGCCTGGTACCGGCATGAGGGATACGCCCCATCCTCCTGGCGGGGGCAACGCGTGTTTCTGCGCGTGGGCTCGGCGAACTATGCGGCCAAGGTGTGGGTCAACGGCATTGCCGCTGCCGAACATTTCGGCGGACACCTGCCTTTTGTTGTCGAGATCACTGATCAACTGCTATGGGACCGGCAGAACATCATCGCCATTTCCGTCGAGAACAAGCAGTTGCCCGAGCGTGTACCGCCAGGGCCTGCGGCAGCGGGAGCCGGAGCGTTCGGAAGCCTGCCTCCGTTCCCGGCGACGACATACGATTTCTTCCCGTATGCCGGTTTGCACCGCCCTGTGCTGCTTTACTCTGTACCGGCTGGAGCACACATCGATGATATCTCGGTCGTTACGACGCTCGACGGCGAGGACGGCGTCGTCAAAGTCGCGGTGTCCGCCGGCGGATATGCCGGCAAGGGAAAGCTGTTGTTGAACGATTGCCAAGCCGAACTGAACTTCCGTGCCGGTTCGGCTGAAGCCATATTGCGTGTGCCCTCGGCGCGGTTCTGGTGCCCAAAAGATCCGTACCTTTACCTTCTAACCGTTACGCTCACCGACGAAGACCAAACTATCGATGCCTACTCGCTCGACATCGGCATCCGCACCATTGCGGTGTGCGGGGATGAGTTGCTGCTGAACGGGCAGCAGATCAAACTGACAGGGTTCGGCAAGCATGAGGATTTCCCGCTCAGCGGCCGCGGACAGAACCTGCCGATGTGGGTGCGGGACTACGAACTGCTCAAATGGATCGGCGCCAACTCGTACCGGACCTCGCATTATCCCTACGCGGAGGAGGCCATGATGCTGGCCGACCGGCTCGGCGTACTGGTGATCAACGAGATTCCCGCCGTCGGCCTGAATTTCGGGGATGGAGAGGCGATGACCGCCAGACGCCTTGCGCAATGCCGGCAGCAACTGCACGAACTGATCCTACGCGACAAGAACCACCCGAGCACGATCATCTGGAGCGTAGCGAACGAACCGGTGACAGGATCGGCGCCCGACATATCAACGCAGGAAGCTATCGCGGCAGGCACATCCTTCTTTCGCCAACTCTACGACGATGCGCACAGGCTCGACGGAACGCGGCCCGTTACGCTCGTCGGCTTGCAGGGCGGGCCGGCCGAATGGCTCGGGCTGTTCGACATTGTCAGCATCAACCGCTACTACGGCTGGTACACCATGCCGGGGCAGCTCGAGCGGGCAAGGCAGGAACTGGAGCGTGAACTGGATGCGCTGCACAAGTCGCTTGCCAAGCCCGTCATCATGACCGAGTTCGGCGCCGACACGCTTCCCGGCGCGCACAATACTCCGCCGGAAATGTGGACGGAGGAGTATCAGGTCGAGCTACTGAGGCACTATCTCGATGCCGTGGCGAATCGACCTTTTGTAGTGGGCATGCACGTGTGGGCTTTCGCCGATTTCAAGACCGGCCAGAACGTCATCCGCGCGGCCGCGATGAACTTCAAAGGCGTATTCACTCGCGACCGGCGCCCCAAGATGGCTGCGCATTTCCTGAGATCGCTATGGATGAAAAGTGATGGAAAGGCAATGGATTGATAGGTGGCGCGGTGGAAATCCGTTTCCACCAGATGATGTTCCTTAGCTCCCGCACCAAAACTGATTTTCAGGCCACTGTTGTTTGACTTGATATTTTCCTGGCTGAGAGCCAAGGCCTGACGACGATCGGCAACAGTCAGGCCATTTGCTTATGATGTCCCCTGAGCGATTTCTTCTGACGCCGACACTGAGTTCGCGCCGCCTCCCAGCGCCTTGTAAAAGGCGATCAGATTCGTGGAAGTCTCTGCTTCGGAGCGAGCCAGCTCGATTTCGGCGGCGTAGAGGGCGCGCTGGGCATCCAGCACGTCCAAAAAGGTAATGACCCCTTCCTTATAACGCAGCTGGGACAGCCGGACAGATTCGCGCTGATCTGCCACGGCGCGGGCCAGGGTTTGCCGCCGCACTTCCTCCTTCAAATAGCGAGTCAGAGTAGTTTCGGTCTCGCTCAACGCTTCGAGCACGGTCTTTTCGTAGATCAGATAGGCTTCCTGCTGCTGCGCCTTGGTCAGATCGATGCCGGCCTGGATGCGGCCGAAATTGAGCAGCGGCTGTAGCAAATTGGCAGCCGTGCTGTAGGAAAAGGCCGCTGACTTGAACAGGGTTTCAACGTCGGTGCTGCGCAGCCCCAAAAAGGCTGACAGCGAGATTTTCGGGAACAATTCGGCAATAGCCGCGCCTTGCAGGGCAGTCGCGGCCGCGAGCCGGCGTTCGGCGACGTGAACGTCAGGCCGCCAGCGAATGGTTTCGGCCGGCGAAGTCAGCAGTTTTTGCGCCGATGCAACCGGCAGTGCGGCGGTTGCCTGCAACTCGCCATCCAGCGTGCCGGGTTGCCTGCCGATCAGCACTTCCAGCTGCCTGAGTGTGGCAGTCACCCCGGCTTCCAGCGTAGGCAGCTGCGCCTCGGTGTTCTCGGCCTGGGCGCGCGCCCTAACCACGTCATGCCGCGTGCCAACGCCTTCATTGAACAGTCTTTCGGTCAGCTTCAGCGTGTGTCGTTGCGCTTCCAGGTTCGAGCGCGTGATCCGCAGCTGGTTCTGCAGGTTGCGGTATTCCACGTAAGAACGCGCCAGTTCCGCCGTGAGCGTCACCAGCGTCTGGGCGTGCTCCTCCTCCGCCGCTTCCAGATCGGCGCTGGCTGCCTCCAGCTGACGCTGCAGGCGCCCGAACAAGTCGACTTCCCATAGGGCGTCGAAACCCAGCTCGAATATATTGAAACGGACGCCGCGCGCGTAGATGGGAGATAAGTTCTGGTGGCGCTGGCCGCCCGCTTTTATGCCAATCTGCGGAAACAGCTCCGCCCGGATCGAGCGACGATCGGCGCGGGCCTGATCGATGCGTGTCAGCGCCATCTTGAGGTCCAGATTATCGGTCAGCGCCAGTTCCATCAGCCGGTCAAGCTGGGGGTCACCGAAGCTCTTCCACCAGGTTCTCAGCTTTTCCGAGGTTGCAAATTTCAGATTCGGGCCGGTGTCCTTTTCGGCCTGCCAGTGATCCGGGACGGCGAGCGAAGGCGGCCGGTAATCGGGCCCCATGGTGCATCCGGCCAGACTGCACAGCAGCAATAAATAGCCGGCCTTAGGCGCCATAGTAGTGTCCTTCCATAGAGTCCGGGCCCAAACGGCATCCGGGCTTCAATTCTTTCAGCCATTTCGAGCAATAAGGCTCGGCGACAACGGAATAATGCCCGCCGCCGGCATGGATGATTCTGACCTCGTCGTAGTAAGCGTTCCAGCAGTCCGGCTCCAGCCAACGCTCGCTCTCCTCGGCGATGATCAGCGTCGGCCGGTGCGGCAGTTTGCCGTGCGGATAGCGGTAATCGACGGCCAGCGATGTCTCGACCACATGCCACAGATCCAGAAAATAGCCGGGGTCAATGCCCATCGCCGTGTGCAGCAGTTTTGCCAGTTCGGTTTTCCAGGCCGAATAAGGCTTGTCTTCCAGAATGGCTGTGATGAACGCTTCCTGGCCGGTAGGATCGATGCCGGCATTTTCAAGAATCATCCTGCAAAAGGCGATGACCGAGAGTTTGTCCATTTGCTTCGGCCAGCTGGCGACGCCGCTGTCTATCAGCACCACGTCTTCGACCACAATCTCGCTGTCCTGCAGCTGCTTGAGCATTTCGTAGACCACGGTTCCGCCGTAGCTGTGGGCATAAAGCCTGATTGCGCCGCGCGGCTTGATGTTTTTGATCTGCTCAATGTTGTGAGCGGCCATTTCCTCTACCGATGCGGCCGGAACGCTGCCGGCGTAGCCTTTCATCTGCAGGCCGTACACCGGGCCGCAATCGCCGATTCGCGCCGCCAGCTGGTGGTAGCCATCGCTTAAGCCCGGCATGCCCGGAATGATGAAGGTCGGAATGCTGTCGCGCAACGTGACCACATAAGGCGAGCCCGCCGGTTTGCTGTCGGCGTTGCCGATGCGGTCGGCCAGTTCCCGCACGGTCGGGCATTGGATGATGTCGGCAATGCCGATGCGCGAGAACGGCAGTTGTTGATTGATTTTGTTCGCCAACTGTATCGACAGCAGGGAATGGCCGCCGAGTTCGAAAAAGTTGTCGTTGAGCCCGACGCGCGCAAGACCCAGCACGTCTTCCCAGATGCGGGCCAGTTGCCTTTCGACCGGGGTTTGCGGTGCGGCATAGTGTTCGCCGGCGTCGAATTCCACCGGCGTCTGTTCCAGCTGCTTGCGGTCGATTTTGCCGTTGGCGGTCAGCGGCAGTGTGTCCAGACGGACGAATACGGCCGGCACCATATAATCGGGCAGGCGGCGGCGCAGTTGCTCGCGCAGTCCGTCGGCGTCGATGGCTTCCAAATCGGTCGTGTAATAGGCTACCAGGCGTTCGCCGCCGGTGCGGGGCCTTGCGACTATCGCGGCGGCGCTTTTCACCTCCGGCAACGCGGTCAGCGCATTTTCGATCTCGCCCAGCTCGACCCGGAAACCGCGAATTTTGACCTGATGGTCGGTTCTGCCCACATAGGCAACGGTGCCGTCCGGCAGCCAGCGCGCCAAGTCGCCGGTTTTGTACAGTTTGCCGAGCGCGTAAGGGTTGTCGATAAACTTTTCGGCGGTCAGTTCCGGATTGTTCAGATAGCCCAGCGCCAGCCCTTCGCCGGCGATATGCAGCTCGCCCGCCACGCCTATGGGCAGCAGCTCGAGGTATCTGCCCAGCACATACAGGCGGGTGTTGGCGATCGGTTTGCCGATGGTCAGGCGCTGCCCGGCGCCAAGCTCGGCGATAGCGGCATTGACGGTGTATTCGGTTGGGCCGTAGGCGTTGAATATCCGGACGCCGCGGTCCTGCACGGCTTGCAGTGTCGCCTCCGGCAAAGCCTCGCCGCCGAAGGAGATCAGGCGCAGCTGGCTGAACAGTTGCTGTTGCCGCTCCGGTTCCAGCGCGGCTATCGCGCCGTAGAACTGCGGCGGGAGATTGAGTATCGTGACGCCGTTGTCGACGACGACCCGATAGAAATTGTCCACTTCGATATCGGCGTCCTGGCGGATCACGACGCCGGCGCCGGTCAGCAGGTAAGGAAAGATTTCCTCCACTGACATATCGAAGCTCAACGAGGCAAACTGCAGGATTCTGTCCTGTTCGGTAATGCCGTATTTTACCGTCATCGCATGGCAAAGATTCACCAACGACCGGTGAGCGATCGCCACGCCTTTCGGATTGCCGGTGCTGCCGGATGTATAGATCACATAAGCCGGATGCTGCGGACCGGCCTCGCGGCGCAGTTCGGTGTTACGGGATACCTGATCGGTCCACGCGGGATCATCCACGGCCACAATCCGGCAGCCGCAGTCAGCCAATAAGCCGGACAGGCGCGGCTGCAGATGGGATTGGGTCAGCAAGAGGCTGACGCCGCCGTCGGTCAGCATGTAGCGGATTCTGTCCTCGCCGTTATGCGGATCGATGGGCAGGTAAGCGGCGCCGGCGCCCAGCACGCCCAGCACCGCAATAACCATGTCCGCGGATCGGTCCATGCATACCGCGACCAGCCGATCCGGCCCCATGCCTTGGGCCTGCAGATAGATCGCCAGACGCCGGCAGCGTTCCGCCAGGGCGCCATAGGACATTGGCCGGCCGGCGAAAATCAGGGCCGTGCTGTCCGGCGCCAGGGCCGCCCGGGCTTCGAACAGTTCATGGACGCAATGCGCTTTGGGAAATTCCTCGGCGGTATCGTTGAAGCCGTCCAGCAACAGGCTTATCTCCTGCTCCGGCAGGCAATCGTATTCATCGATGCGCCTGCCGGGATCTTCGACGATGGCCGCTATCAGTGTTTCCAGATAATCGAGGTGGCGGCGGATCGTGGCGGCGTCGAACAGATTGCGCTGGTATTTCAGGTGCAGTTCCACCTTGTCGCGGAAATCGTAGACTTCCAGCATGTAGCTGTCCATCGTTTCCTGATATACGTCGTAGCTCAGCTCGACGTCGCCCAGCCGCTCTTCGGCTCCTAGTATGCCGTCGAAGATGTTCTGGTAGGTGAACGACACCGAAAACGGCACTTCGCTCGGGTTGAGCAGCGTGAGCCTCAACTCGCGCATTAACCGGATAAACGGGTAATTGGCGTGATCGAGTGCTTCGGCAAGGTTTGCGCCAATCTGTTTTACCAGTTGCAGAAAAGTATCGTCCGGGCGGACTTGGTTTCTGACGATCATCAGGTTGATGTAGCAGCCGATGGTGTTTTCATGGCGCTGCAAGGGCCTGCCGGCCACCGGCATGTTCACGGCGATATCGTCTTCCGCGCTCAGCCGGTGGATCAGGATATTGAAGACGCCCAGCAATAACGCCGACAAGTTCTGGTTCAGCATGGAGCCGAGATATTTCAGCGCGGACAGGGTTGCGCTGTTCAGCGTCAGCGTTTCGCAGCCCAGCCCTAAATCGGGCAAATCGGGTTGCGGCAGGGTATCGTAAGGCATGGCGATGGTCGCCGGCACGCCGGCCAGGCGGCTTTTCCACCAAGCCAGGTCGTCTTCGGCGCGCGCGCAGCTTAGATAAGCGCGCTCCCAGGCGATGAAGTCGAAAAAGGTCGTGTCGGGCGCTTGCGCGGCCGGCTGGCCACCGGCGGCCAGGATCTGGTATTTGCCCCAGAGCTCGTTGGCAAACAGCATGCCAGAAAACCCGTCGATGACGATATGGTGTATGACGAAGAACACATAGTAGCGCTGGTCCGCCGGGCATTCTACGGTATACAGCCGCAGCGGCGGATCGGTTTTCAGATTGAACGGCTGCTGCAGCAATTGGCGCAGGAACGGCGCCGCCTGTTCGCTTTCCGGCAGGGTCAGATGCTCGATGACAAGGTTGTCGGCGGCGCTTCCCACCCTCTGGACGATGTCTTCACCCGCTGCATCCTTTTGGCATTCAAAGCGGCAGCGCAGCAACGGCCGCTCTTCCAGCACCGCGAGCAGCGCCATTCGCAGACAGTCGTGGTCCGCCGGGGCTTTGAGCCGGAAAATCAGCGGGACGTTGAAACCGGTGGACTCGGGAAAGGTTTCCTGAATATACCACAGGCCTTTCTGGGTTTCCGACAAGGGTTGCGGCGTCGTCGGCACGCTCGCCGCCGTTTGCGGCATTTCAGGCGCAATAGTGTCCGAGCTGCGCGTTTGCCGCGCCAGCATATCGAAAAATTCGCCGAAGTTTTTGGCGCCCATCGCCTGGGCGACCTTGATGTTCAAGCCCAGCCGTTCGTTCAGACGCTTGATGAATTGCACCACCTGAATCGAATCGAAACCGTAATGGACGGGCGATAGCGAACGGTCGATGGCCGACAGCTCCTTGCCGAACACCTCAGCGACCAGACTCGCCAGCGCCGCCTCTGTATCGTCGTTCAAAGCGGCGGCTTGCATTGCGTGAGCGTTAGCCGCACTTGCTGATGGCTGAGTAAAAGCGGCGCCGGCATCGGCCGCCTGTTGTCCGCAATATTCTTCCAGCACAATGTGCGCATTGACGCCGCCGATCGCATAACTGTTGAGCGCTACCCGGCGTGGCGCGGAGCCGTTTTGCCAATGGGTGGACTGGCTTTGCAGAACCAGGGCATGATCGGCCGGCAATTCGCGATTGAGCTCTCCGAGCCCGGCTATGCCCGGTATGGCCTGATGCTCCAGCGCCTTGACGGCCTTGATCAGCGAAGCCATGCCCGATGCGACCTCCGGATGGCCGATGCTGGGCTTGATGCTGCTGACGAACCAGTTTTTGCCGGGATTCGCGCTCAACAGCTGATAAGCGTCGCTGATTGCGGTCAGTTCCAGGGCATCGGCCAGCGTATTGCCGATGCCGTGGGCTTCCACATAATCGATCGTATCGGTGCCGACGCCGGTCTGGGCGATGCTGGCTGTTATGGCGTGCCTTAGCCCCTGCACGTTGGGGGCTTCCAGAGAATAGCCGCGGCCGCCGTGATGCACGGCGCTGCCTTTGATGATCGCCAGAATCCGATTGCCGTCCGCCAGAGCCTGCTGCAGCGGCTTAATGATAATAACGCCGACGCCTTCGCTGCGGACGAAGCCGTCGGCTTCGTCACTGAAACTGCGCGTCCGGTTGCGGCTGCTCAGGAGTTGATCGTAAAGGCCATGCATGGCCATGGACGCGAATTCGTCGGCATCTATGAGGTTGATAGCGCCTACGATGGCCTGTTCGCATTCGCCGGAGCGGATGCTTTGCACGGCGCGGTGCAGCGCGACATGGACGCTGGTGCAAAAGGTATTGATGACTTCGCTGGGTCCTTTCAAGTCGAATTGAAAGGATAGCTGGTTGGCGATGGGAACCCGATAGGGCTGGCCGCCGTTATTGCAGCAACCCAGGCGATCGACGAACGATTGGGCGGCTATGAAAACGCCGGTCATGGTCTCCGAGAGCATCCGCCCGGTAATTTCGTATTCGTTCTGTAGTTGCGCAATGAGCCGGTTCAGAAGTTGCAGTTGGCGGTCGGCAAGGTCGTTGGTTCCGATGTCTTCGGGCGGACTGCTTTCGTCGATGCGGCCGTATCCGAACGCAACTGCCGGCGCGTATGAGTCCGGCTGCAGGCATTCGCCGGCCATGACTTTTTCCCATAACAATTCCGCGTTATCGGCGCCGGGAAACAATCCGGCCAGCCCGACAATGGCTATCGGCTGCATCCGGCCAACGGACAACGGGTCGCTGCCGATGCGCGGCGGCGCGGCCAAGGCGGCGTCCGGCGTTTCTTCGGGCGACATCGGCTCTAGCGGCAATACCTCGTCGATCAGATAATCGACCAGCAAATCCATCCTGGGATGATCGAATAACAAGGTCGTGCGTAGCGAACAAGCCAGATTCGATTCCAGCCTGGACTTGAATCCCACCGCTTGCAGAGAATCCGTGCCCAGTTCGATAAAGCTTTGATTGGGTGTTATGTCTTCCGCACTGTCCATGCCGATAAAATTCGCCAGTAACTCGCGAATATAGGCGTTCAATATCGGCTTTCTTTGGGCTGGCTGGGCTTGTTGTAACGTAGTGATGATCGGGCTGGGATACATAACGGTTGCTGGTCTATTGAACTGGAAAACTAAGGCGTTGAAGGAACATAGAAAGTCGAGAACCCGCAAACGAACGAGGCCTACGCATAGCCGAAGACCCGGTGTTTTATCGCAGTTGCGGTGCAGGCGGCCGTCCTTCGACAAGCTCAGGACGAGTCCAGGACAAGCTCAGGACGAATGCGCCGCCGCAACAACAACCGTCGCCCGTTTTCCGCTCCTGAAATCGGAGGGGACGAACCTATTTCAGGTTTCGCGGAAAGCAGGCGATACTTCGGACTTTATGGCGCCATTACTGCGAGTGTCACTTCTCCTTTGCTTCTGCCGTTGGCGTCATCATGAAAACGGCAATAGGTTTTGATGAATGTGCATGTCGACGTCTTCTTGATGCTATTAATGCCGTAAGTGCCGTAAAAATGCTTGGCGTTCAGCTGGCTTTGATAGCTCGAGGTGAGTTTTGCGATCAAGACGTTCGGCAGCTGCTTCTCGAAAAACGTGTCCATATCGTAATCATCCGATAATTCCGGTATCAACGCGTTTTTAATGCAATGTGCCAAATGCACATAACAAATCTGGTTGAAGCAGATATTGAACTCAACGGCGTTAAAATGCCCGGTGTCGTCGATATAGCAGGACTCGGGAATCGAGAATTCTCCGTTCATGATCAGGCCTTGCGGATCAGAGCTGTCCGATTGCATAAACCAGGCCTGTTTCAGATAACGACTGTGGTTGAAATAAGGCTTTAACACCTCGGCCATAAAACCATCATCGATATCTGTAACGGTGACATTCTCCAGAGGGTCGACCATCCTTAACATATTCATTGTTCTATCCCCACATAAAATGGCAGATCGTCATAAATGCCGATGCGGTACATTCTGCTGTATTCGCCTGGCTTGGCCTTGGAGCCTTTATGAACCAATGAACGGTTGTCCCAGATAATCATGTCGCCTTCCTCCCAGAAATGCGTGTGTATGAATTTCGGCTGCTCGGCGAATTCGAACAGGGCCTTCATCACCCGCTGATTTTCTTCATAGGACAGTCCAACCAATCCGCTGGTAAAGCCGCTGCTGATATAGAGGATTTTTTCGCCGGTCACCGGATGTTCAATGACGGCAGGGTGGGCCTGCGGCGGACATTCGGCTTTGAAGTTTGTGATGAGTTCGTCAATCGAACGGTCGAGATCACACGCCTGTACTTTGTAACGCGGCCAGGCTTCCTGCATCGCCATCCTGCCGTCCACATAGCGCCTCAAATCATCGGGGAGTTCGCGGTAGACGCGCGCCATATCGATATAAGAGGTTTCCCTGGCCGATTTAGGGAAGAATATAGGGCGTACCGAAGTAAAGGGCAGAGGATGTTTCTCGAAAGAACAATCCGTATGCCAATAGCGTCCTGTACCGGAAACGCCGAATTTTTTGCCGTCTTCGTTGAGGTTGTTGGAAACGAAAATCTCGGGATAATCGGGGTGATGATAATTCGCTTGGAAATAAACTTGAGGCCGGCCTACCGCTCTGGCGAAATTGACTTGTTCCTGTTCGGTCATGTCAAGGCGCTGACCGCGCATGACGACCACTTTATTACGGTAGATCAATTGCCGGAGCATTTCCGCTTCGGAACAGCCCGGGGTAAAGGTCGTAACATCCCATCCCCTGACTTCGGCGCCGATTTTCCCTGGTGCTGCTTCGGTGATGGTTACTCGATTTTCAGATACCACTGCATTCATGATTTATTATTCCTTTTATGATCTATATTGTGAATTTACTTACTAACTAACCTGCCTGTCCTGATCTTGCCAAAACGGCGCCCTCAGCACCCGTTTAAGGACTTTACCGCTTGGATTTCTCGGCAAGGCATCGACAAACGTAACCGATTTAGGCACTTTGAAATCCGCGATCCGGCTTCTGGCGAAATCGATCAACTCCCGTTGCTTGATTTCGCCGCCCTGGCGCGGCACGACAAAGGCTTTTACAACCTCCCCCCATTTCTCATCGGGAATCCCGATGACAGCGACTTCGGCGACCGCCTCATGCTCGCTGAGCACGGCTTCAATTTCGGCGGGAAACAGGTTTTCTCCCGCGTAGATGATCATGTCCTTGATCCTGTCGCAGACATAGACGTAGCCCTCCTCATCCCTATAGCCCACGTCGCCGGTATGTACCCAGCCACCGACCAGCGTTTGCGCGGTGGCGGATTCATTCTTCCAATAGCCCAGCATGTTGCTGGGCGATTTAATGCAGATTTCGCCGCTGCGTCCTGCCGGCAATAGCCGGCCTTGCCCGTCAATGATCTTGATCTCGACGCCGGGCAAGGGCCGGCCCGCGGCTTTCATCCTTGGACTGCCTTCCGGGCAATGATCGGCCGGACGCAAACACACGGCCATATTGCCGGTCTCGGTCAGGCCGTATATCTGGAAGAAGTCGCAGCCGAAGATTTCCATGGCCTTGCGCAGCAGCGGCGGGGCAATCGGCGAGCCGCCATAGAGCAGCCCTTTGAACGACGATAAATCGGTTTGCGCGCAGCTGGGTTCTTCCAGCATCAGTTGGATCATCGACGGCACCAGCACGGCTTTGGTGACTTGATGCCGCTCGATCAGCTGCAGGGCCTGCCAGGCGACGAAGGTGTCAACGATGACGCCGGCAGCGCCGACTGCATAACCCTGTATGGCCCACCAGAGCCCGCCTATGTGAAACTGCGGCAGAGCCAGCAGCAGGGTGTCGGCCGGATTCAGCGACATCCATGTATCGCCGGCCGCCCGCATGCCTTGCATCAGCCTGAAAAAGCTGTAATTCGCGAGTTGCACGCCTTTAGGCCGCCCTGTCGTGCCGCTGGAATACATTTGCACGGCCGCATCGTCGGCGCTGTATTCACCCGCAAATGGTGTGGCCGGTCTCGCGGTTTTCCAGTCCTCATAGGCCGGCCAGTCCGGATGCCCACCGTCCAGAGCGATTATCGTCCGAACGCTGGTCAGTTGCGCTGCCAGAGATTCGACTAACGGGAAAAACTCCTGCGCCACAAACAGCACTTCGGTTTCGCTGTCGTTCAGGATATAAAGTATCTCGGGAGGAGCCAGCCGCCAGTTCAGATCGACCAGCACTGCTTTGATCTTGGCGCAGCCGAACAGAATCTCATAGTGAGCAATAGTATCCTTGCCGATTATCGCTACCCTGGAGCCAGGCTTGATGCCGGCTGCGATCAAGCCGTGGCCGACTTGATTACTGCTTAGATCAAGCTGCTGAAACGTCTGTCGATTGTTGCCCGCTATAAAGGCAACGGCATCCGGCCGCGCTTGGGCCTGTTGGATGCACATCTCGGCAAGGGTTTGAAACTCACTGGATTTCATGGATTAAAGACTCCTTCTTATCGGCCCGTACTGATGGGAAATTGACACTGTCTTCCAGACTGCAATTGCTATGCCAACCGATAATCAACCCCGGCTGGCGAAACGGAAAAATAAGCCGCGTTCCAGTTTTGGCGGGGCTTGGCTCGATCTTATGCATTCCCTTCCGAGCATGAGCTGCGTAACTTCATCCAGAAGATTTTTGGCGTATTCATCGATTTCTATCGATATTCATCGTTTTTTATCCAAAAATTATGTTATATACCGCACTTGATATATGGGATTTGACCGATTAAATAATAATTATTATAAAAAACAATAAGTTATTATTTTACTAATATTCTGTATTGTGTTATTTGACCTGTTTTGCGGCTGACTTGGCCCATAGTAGAATGATGCCCGCTTCAGGTACCCGTAGATTCGCCGTTAAGGAAGCTTTCATATAAGGCATCGAGTTCGCCGCTTGCATCCCTTAACCCTCTGCATATTTCTACGTGTTGGCTGGTTGAATACCGAGTCGTTTCCGTTTTTACTCAAGTATTCTCAAAGCCGGAAATCAACCGGATCGGGTTTGTCAGCCCCGGAATGTTTTCATCGAATGGCACGGTACTTGCAGGAGATCTACGTTATCTGACGGGTGCGCAGCTTATCGGGTTGTTGCCATCATTACAGTCAGACAGTCTCTCCTCCGGGAGTTATTTGGGGACTTTGGATTTCTCTAAGTGCGCTTAAAACAACTTATACATCTTTCAAAACGCAGGAAAAAACAGTGCAAAAAATGGGATTAAAAAATACGACCTCGGCAGAATGTCCGGCACCGGTTCAGGAGGCTTTATCCGCTTAATCGGCGGATAACTACTGTCGGCCAGGTAGCCGTTTGCCGGGACTGGCCTATTGCTGTTTTCTGAACTACACACACCGTTTGATAAGGCACTGAAAGAACATGCGCTTTTCCCTTTTTCCAAGAACCCTCCTGATCCTCCTGATAATTGTGTCCGCTATCGCGGGCGGCACAATGTACTGGCTCAAAGCGATCCATCCCTTCGAGACAACCGACAACACCTACCTCAAATCGCACCTGAGCCTGGTCAGCCCCAAGGAGACGGGCTACGTCAAGGAAGTCCTGTTCGAGGACAATCAGAAAGTGATGCCGGGCGATCTGCTCGTTGTGATAGACGATCATGATTTCCAGGCCAAGGTCGCTCAGGCGGAAGCGCAAGTGCTGATAGAAACGGCGCACATCCATACGCTGGAAACCGAGAAACGCACGCAGAGCGCCAAAATCCGCCAGCAGGAAGCCAATATCGCCGCCGCGGAAGCCGATCTGGAGCGCGCCGCGAAAGATACGAAACGCTTCGGCAACCTGGCGGCGGAGGGAGCGGTTTCAGCCCAAACCCGCGATGCCGCCGAATCCGCCCTCAAGCAGGCGGCGGCTCAACGGGAGAAAACGCTCTCGGCACGGCTGGAAGCGGAGAGCGAACTGGCCTCATTGGAAGCGCGCATCGACGAAACCCGGGCCAAACTGAAGGCAGCCCAATCCGCCCTGGAGCTAGCCCGCATCGACCTGGCGAACACGCGCATAGTCGCCCCCATCGCCGGCGTCATCGGCAATCGCAGCGTGCAGGTCGGGCAACTGGTCAAGCCCGGCAGCGTGCTGGCCTACCTGATTCCGACCGACGGCCTGTTCGTGGAAGCCAATTTCAAGGAAACGCAGATCGGGCGCATGCAGCCGGGCCAGCCGGTGGACATACTGATCGACGCTTATCCCGACAGCCGGTTCGAAGGCATGGTGGACAGCTTCGCGCCCGCTTCCGGCTCCGAATTCAGCCTGTTGCCGCCGGAAAACGCCACCGGCAATTTCACCAAGATCGTGCGGCGCGTGCCGGTCAAGATCCGCTTCAAACCCGGCACCGATCTGGGCCGCCTGAGGCCGGGTCTGTCCACGGTGGTCAAAGTCAGGGTCGGGTAAGCGATCATGGCAGCGGTAGTAAAGCCCTCCCCGCCCCAGTCGACGAGCGCCGGCGAAAAACTGCCTGAGATCGTCGCGGCCCCGGTCAACGTCGACGAGAAGACGGTCAGCCCCCAGCAATGGATAGGCTTTTTTGCCATGGTCCTGGGGATGTTCCTGGCGGTCCTGGATATCCAGATCGTCGCCAGTTCCCTGGAACAGATCCAGGCTGCGCTGTCGGCGACTCAGGATGAGATTACCTGGGTGCAGACCGCCTATCTGGTGGCGGAAGTGGTCATCATTCCGTTATCCGGCTGGCTCGGGCGGGCTCTGTCCATGCGCTACCTGTTCGCCCTGTCCAGCGGCGGCTTCACCGTGATGAGCCTCTTGTGCGCGTTCGCCTGGAACCTGCCGTCCATGATAGTGTTCCGCGCGCTTCAAGGATTTTTCGGAGGCGCGATGATCCCGTCGGTGTTCGCCGTCACCTACACCTTGTTTCCGCGCCGCCTTCAGCCCACGATGACAATCGTCGTCGCCATGGTGGTGACGGTCGCGCCCACGGCGGGTCCGGTGCTGGGCGGCTATCTCACCGAAGTGGCGTCCTGGAACACGATGTTCCTGATCAACCTGGTGCCAGGCATTCTGGTATCCGTGGCTACCGGGATGTTTCTGCGCGTGGACGAGCCGGACTGGGCGCTGCTGAAGCGGATCGACTTCCGCGGCATCCTGTATATCGTTGTATTCCTCGGCAGCACGGAATTCGTGCTGGAGGAAGGCGTGCGCGAGGAATGGTTCGACAGCCGCGAGATCGTGTTCTTCACCCTGGTCGCGGCCGTCTCCGGCATCGCCATGTTCTACCGGGAGCTGACCATCGAACACCCGATCGTGGACCTGTGGGCGTTCCGCAACCGCAATTTCGCCATTGGCTGCCTGTTCAGCTTCATTCTCGGCATCGGGCTCTACTCCATCATTTTCCTGATGCCGACCTATCTGACCACGGTCAAAGGACTGAACAGCCTACAGGTCGGCCAGTACATCATGGTCACTGGTCTGTTTCAGTTCGCCTCCGCCTTCATCGCCGGACGGGTTGCCAAAAAGCTTGGCCCGCGCCTGACGTTGGCCCTTGGGCTGTTCGGTTTCGGCCTCGGTACTTTGATAAACAGCAACCTGACCCATGAAGCCGGATACTGGGAATTCTTCTGGCCGCAGGCGCTCCGGGGCTTCTGCCTGATGTTCTGCTTCCTGCCCATCAATTACTTGACTTTCGGCACGCTGCCGCCGGAAGAAGTGAAAAACGCCAGCGGGCTGTACAATCTCATGCGAAACCTGGGCGGCGCCATCGGCCTGGCGCTCGCCAACAGCCTCATGATCCGGCTGAACAAGGAACATTACGCCGTATTGCGCGAAGCGGTTAAGCCCGGTTCGGCAACAGCTCAGGCCCTGTTGGGCAGTTTGCAGGAACGATTCAGCTATGCGTCGCTGCCCGACAGTGATCTGGCCGCGCTGAAGCAGGTTTACGGTCTGGTCAGGCGCGAAGCGGAAGTGCTTACCATCAATACCCTGTTCAATATCCTGGCCTTGATCTTCTTCCTGGCCTTATTGCTGATACCGCTGATTAGAACAGCGCCGGCGGCTTCTGGCGGCGCGGGCCGCCGTTGACCCTTCATCAGAAAAATAAGGAGATGCCTTTTATACCGGCGTCATGGGCGCCCAACCAGGAAAAGTCATCATCCTGAAAAGCCCGCATAAAAACGATTCACTTCGCCAATCGCTCAACATGGTTTGATGCGCAAGCCCTGGCGCATGCTAAGGATCTGGTTAAAAAATAACTTTCCGATTTATTGATAAAATCAGTTCTTGTAGGGGCGAATTCATTCACCTATGGCGACTCGTCAAAATTCAGGGAAGTTATTTCTCGCCGTATCCTAAACGAAACGCCTCCCTCCAAAGAGCCGGGATCTAAACCTGACATGCCCGGCGACTCTGTTGATCAAGCAGATATGCCAGGTCTTCAGGCTGGCTGATGATGTAAAAGTGTTGACAATGCGCCACATCAATTGTAAAAAATAACCTACGCCAATTCTATGTGGCTCCACTACTTTACTGTTCCGGCAAAGCACCGGAGTGAAGGTGGCAATAAAAACAATAAATCAGTCATAAAACGTCTTAACTATACGCTTTAAATTGTATGTTGCGACAATGGGCTTCACTTTTGCCGAGAATGACATTGTCATTGAAAAACTGGAAAATCATATCCGCATAACCGGGTATTTTCTCCATTAATACAATCTAAGACCCCGTCGGGCGGCGCTTACCATCATCACCGCATTGCGAAGGACTGGCGTATTTGTAGAGTATTTACATAGCAGGAGGAGTGATGAGGTCGTATTTCAATTTATTCAGCGCGGGCACACTAGCGATTACACTGACCGCTTTAAGCGCCTGTACAGAAACCGATTATTCGCGCAAAGCACCCGAAGCGAAGAAAAAACACAACTGGGCACAAGAGAAAAAACTGCGTGAACAACAACAGGCGTCCTACTTAAACGATACAACAGTCAGATCCATATCCACCGACGACGCCACCCGCGCGCCCTGGTACAGCAATCGCCTGGGGTATGCCTGGTTTACTGACAGCCCTTTGGGTTTGAACGGAACCCCTTACGTATTATTGCGAGCCCTCATTGAGCTGTATCCGGAAATCTGGCAAGGCGAAGGTTCGCTCGGAAACCTCGGCTTCGGACCGCATCCGGACGACTATGATCCAGCCACGGGAAAACTCTTGCCGGCCGAGCAGCGCCATCCTTTACCCTATGGACTGGTTACCGCCCAGGATCCAAATCTGCCCGAGGAGGAGAGAACCGACAATGTATTTTTCTCCTGCGCCGCCTGCCATACAGGACGGGTCTATGTAAAAGGCCGGGTTCGGCATTACGTCGGGGCGCCCAACACAGAGATTGAAGCGCAAGCTTATGCAGGCTTAATCTACAAGACAGGAAAAGCGATCCTGAAAATCGATAACTCCACCACGCCGGTGCAAGTGCAGGTCAACCCAGCAGAGGCTGTCAAAATTGCCGATTTTCTAAAGAACAAGATAGCGGCGGATCCCGCCTGGTTTTACGGCGGACGGACGGACGAAGAGCGTCATGCCAACGTAGAGAAGGCCAAGGTGCAGGTGGGCCGCGTTCTCAAGAACTTCAACAGGGCGCTTGGGACGTTGGCGCAATCTTCCGCCAAAACCGAGCTCATGTATATTACGCTTGCCTCCAAATTATCTTATACAGAGAAGAACGGCCAGCAATCGCCAGGCATTTTCGGTCCGCGTCCCGGACGCATGGATGCTTTTGGCCTCGCGACGGGATTGGTGGCGCTGCATGCCAAGCGGGAAAGCTTCTTTGAACGCTTGCCCGGCAATCATCCGTTCTTTGAAGGATTGGAGAATCTCGAGGGCAGCGCCAAATACCAGGCGGCCGGCCAGAGACTGTTTGAAACCGCGCCGCAATGGATGCCTCGCGATCCCGCCCCCTCCGACATCAAAGCGCTTTGGAATCTGCATGACAACGCTTATGCGAATTGGGATGGAAACCAGGCAGAGGAAGCTCGGGTTATAGCTTCCGGAGTCTCCTCCGTCGGCGATCCATCCAAAGTCGATATTCGTATTCATGAAGCCATGAATCCTCTCATTAACGATTTGCCCCCTTCGCCCTACCCCTTCAATGTCAATCTCAAGCTGGCGGATCAAGGCAAACCCCTGTTTGAGAAGGAATGCGCGAGCGCTTGCCATTTCGCCGACAATCCCAAAATCTATAACGTCACAACCGATATGAATCGTGCGGCACAGATCTCTCCCACTGCCCGTCTCGGATTGCTGGAACTCACCCGGGAAGCTTGTGAACGTTATGTGGAACAGGGGGGCAGTGACTGGTGCCGACCTAAACAGGGCAGCCGGGAAGCGGATGATGAGGCGTACTTCGTCACGCCTCGCGGCGACAAGGCCGGTTATAAGGCCAATGTGCTGCATGGCATCTGGGCCCAGGCGCCCTACCTGCACAACGGCTCGGTGCCGACCCTCTGGCACCTTATGCGCCCGGCAGAACGGCCGGCAACATTCATCCGGGGCAATATAAAATATGATGAAGCCCGTGTCGGCTTTGTATGGAATAAAACTCCGAAGCCGGATGAATACGGCGAGGGCGACGCCGTACATTATGCCGAACATGACGCCAGCCTGCGTGGCAACTCGAATCAGGGGCATACCTTCGGCAGCCAATGGACCGATGACCAGGTACGGGCGGTCATCGAATATATGAAAACACTCTAGGCGCTGGCAAGGAGAACACTATGGCTCTTTGGAATTGGCACTCGCTCATAAACAGCCCCGCTGCGTTTTTCAACACGATCATTACACTGGCAAAACGGATATGCACGGGAATCAGCTCTGCTGAAATGGGGAAAACACCTGCGCAAACCGGCGATAAGCCGGAAAATATCCCGACCGCGGTTTTTTTGGAAAAAATTGCCGCAGCGGAACAAAAAACGCCTTTAGTTCCCATGCCTGATCCGGATGATCCCCGCTACGATGCTGACCGTGCCGCTTATGAAGCGGATAAAAAGGCCTATGAAGCCGCACTCCAGGCGCGCGGCGCCGCGGTCGCCGGTATTATTGCCGCCAGCTTGAGAAACCGGCCTTATGACATGCTGCAGGAATTGCTGGACCAGCCGAAGGACGCGATGCCATTTTTCAAGCCGGCTGTCGGTCCGGCCGTAGTGGTACGCCATGCTCACGTGATCAAATGCCTGGAACGCACGGATTTATTTACTGTGGATCCCTATGTCTTGGAGATGGTCAAGGCCAATGACGATAACGCCAGAAATCCCGAACTTTCGCCTCCCTTCATGCTGGGCACGGACAAAGATGAATGGTATCTCCCGGACGACGTTCTGTTGAGACGGGTCGTCTCCCGCCAGGATGAAAAGATCCTGACCGCGCTGGCGAGGCAGGAGGCGGAATACTGGACGCAACGGGCGAAGGAGGAAGGCCGAGGCGAAATCGACATTGTACCGACCCTTGCGCGCTTCGTCCCCTTGCGCATCGTCAGCGATTATCTGGGCGTCCATTATTATTCCGCCGGCGAGCCTTCCTGCCTGCCCGGCCTGCGAGGCGGAGACACGTTTCCCCTGGATGACGGACTGCGGCAGGTTTTCACCTTTCAGCAGATTCAGGAAGGCATCGTACCGACAAGCGATAATCTGTTCAACTGGGTGAAAGACGCCTTCCGCAATATCTTTAACAACTTCAATCCTGCAGACCCTTTGTTTGCCCAGTTTCGCCAGCAAGGCCTGCAGGCCACCGAGTACCTGACCGCCTATATCCATGAACTGCTCAAATTCTACAAGGGGAAACTTCAGCGAGGCGAGCCGGTTCCCGACACCATGCTGACCCGTCTCCTGCAATTGCAGTTGAATTTAACCAGCGGTCAGGATACGGCGCTGGAGCAGGAATTGCAGGACGCGCTTGGATCTCTTCTGCCTTCTGGCGAATTAGGCAGACGGTTGTCCGACTCGCAGATCCGCGCCAATGTCTTCGGCACGGTTGTCGGCGGCGTCGTCAATCCGGAGGAAGCCAGCGCGAGGGTCATCGACGCGATCCTGTCTCTGAAGGATGGCAAGTATCCGGTGTTAAACGGCTCCACTTATCAGCGGGCGCTGGAAATGGCTCAAGTACCGGCGGGCAGCCCGCGGGAAACTGAAAGCCTCGGCATCCTGCGCAAGTACGCCCAGGAAGGATTGCGCCTTGAACCGCAAGGGGAAGTGTTGATCAGGCGCTGCATCAAAGACAATACGGAACTTGACGGCATACCCATCCGCAAGGGAACTCTAGTTTTCGTCTCTCACGCGGCGGCGATGCGAGACCCGGAAGCCGTGCCCGATCCCCTGGCTTTCGATATCACCCGGGACGAGCGTCCGGTCGCTTACCACAAAGATCGGACGCGGGGCGACGAAGCGCCGCAGAGCGCCCTTTATCTCCAGCACGGCTTTGGGCGGCACAAATGCCTCGGCCGCTACGCTTCGGAAATCACCCTCCAGGAAACGCTGCGGGCCATGCTGCGCTTAGGTAACCTGGAACGGCTTAGCCATCTGCAGATGGACGATCGAAACCTTTATGCCGTCAGTTTACGCGTGGGTTTTAGTTAACGATGAAGCGCTTACATTTATTGTTATTCAGTCTTTTGAATCAGTTAAAACGTTCACAGGGGATTTCGACATGAATATACTTGTTACCGGAGCGACTGGCTTCCTTGGGTATCACGTTGTTAAGCTGCTTAATATCCGCAAGGAACGGCCCCGCGTATTACTGCCTGCCGACATTGATCCCAATTTGCCGGCCCTGAAAGCCCTGAAAAAGCTCGACATTGAAGTGGTTGAAGGCAACACGCATGACATGGCTTCACTGCAGGCCGCCTGTGCAGGCATCGATACGGCTTTGCATCTGGAATTTGCGATTGCGTTGGGCGGCGGCGAGCAGGCAGAACGGACTTTGTACGAAAAAAATGTAGTCGGCATGCGCAATTTGCTGGATGCCGCCGCACGTGCCGGTGTCGCGAATGTCGTAGTGAGCAGCAGCGTGCTTACCGTAGGCCTGAACCACAATCCGCTTCCGCTCGATGAGGGAGCCGATTGGGATCGTTACGCCATCTCCCTGCCCTATGCCCTATCCCGGCGTCAGGCCGAGCAGGAGGCGCTGGCTCGCTTCCCCGAGGGCATGCCCAAGGTTGTCGTGGTTAATCCTGCCTTTACATTAGGCCCGGAAGACTGGGTCGGAGCGCCGGCAAACAAACTGATAATGAAAATGGCTAAACCCGGATTCCGCATTACCGCGCCGATCGGTTTCGGCATTCTCGACGTTCGCGATTACGCCGATGGCGTGCTGCGCGCCGCTGAGCGCGGTACCTCCGGCCAGCGCTACATTCTCAGCGGAGAGAATATGATGCCTGATCCGCTCGTAAGAAAAGTCGCAGAAACGGCCGGGATAAAACCGCCTGCCTGGCTGTTCTCCCTGCGCGCCTGGATGATTCGTCCCATTATCTCAGCATTGGCGCTATGGAGCAGACTCAGGGGCAAACCGGTCAAAGTAGCTCCCAGCCTGCTTGACCTATGGGGACGCTATGCCTGGTATGATACCAGCCACGCGCACGATGAACTCGGCTGGAAACCCCGCCCGTTGCAGGAATCGCTGCGCGATACCATTCAATGGATGAATGAGAACAGACCTGCATGAATATGCCCGCCTCGCCAGGTGTGCCCGGACTGTCCCTTTCCATTCTGTCGCGTTAGCCGAAAGGCGCCTGACTCAAGCAAGGCATTTCTCCGTCAAACGGATCGCAATGATCGGCTTCAAAGGATCATTAAAGCAACAAGAAATGGATTTGTCTTCGCATCGGATTACGTTAGAATTTTTCTATTCTTGCTGATAGTATTTTTATACGATCAACCCTCGCCCACTGCATTAACAGGCGAACTTAACTATTCCATAACGACAATCAATAATAAGGAATGAAATGAATAAGAAAATTTTAGTAATCACAGCGTCTTTATGCATCGGCTTATCGGCATGCAGTGGAGAGAAAGGCGATGAATATAAAGTTAAGTCCGCTTTTATCAATAGTTGCGTAAAACAGGAGAGTTCCTCACGTTCTGAGGAACAGGCCCAATCCTACTGTGATTGCGTAGCCGATTCGGTTTTCAGCAACAGGGACATTTCCGATGAAACCAAAAAGCTTATGTCGACTATGAGCGATAAGGACAGCAAGCTATATAAACAAAATGATGCGGCAATGGTCAGGGGCGCGCTTATGTCTTGCTACACCGCTAACTTTTACAAGAAAAAATAAGACTTAATACCTGATTTGCATATCCGGCCAGTACGCGCTGGGCCGCTATCTGCTGGTCCAATAACTGAGACACAGGCAGTGAAGCGAACACCGAGCTGGCCGGCTTTCCCGGGACAGGCATGATGCATGCTGCAAACGGTCCTCGCAACAACAAATCATACAGCCCCCCGGCCCTGCGCTTCCGGGCTGCCGAGTGCGGCCACGGCGGCGCCTGTCAAACCTTTGAGAATGTTCCATTCGGCCTCGACAAGATGCACCACCTGCTCCCATTGCTCGTCTTCTGCAGTATGATCGGCCAATACCCGCGCACGTAATGTCTCGTAACAGGCCAGTGCCGTAGCCGTCGAGCGCGGCATGGAAAACTCCTCAGCCGTATCAAGGGCGCGCTGCTTGAGCGCTTGTCTTTCAGTCCGGACCAGACCGGCGACCCATTGCAACGCAGAAACGAAAGCCGAGGCGCTCTCCTCACGCAGCAGCAGCCCGTTGCGCCGGTCCTTGACTATTTCCCGCACGCCGGGCGCATCCAGACCCACCACCGGCACGCCCGCGGCCATAGCCTCGGCCAGTACCATGCCCTGGGTTTCGCTCTTGGAAGAGAAAGCGAACACATCCATGGCGTGGTAGGCATCTGCCAATTGCCGGGATTCCAGGATGCCTGCCACATACAGGCGCGCGCTCAAGCCCTCGCGCTCGAAAATCGCCCGCACATCCGCTTCCGATGGGCCGGTGCCAACCAGCAGGAAACGGGCGCGAGGCTCCAGCTTAAGAAAGGCCACTGCCGCCTCGGCCAGAAACACCAGATTCTTCTCCGGCGCCAGCCGACCCACATGTCCGACCACAAAGGCATTTTCGGGGATGCCCAGATTCTTGCGGAAGCCAGTCCCATCCCCCTGCGCGAAGTGCTCCACGTCTACACCGGTGGGCACCACAGCGATGGGCGTCTCGACGCCGCGCTCGCGCAGCAGTTCGGCGATGCTTTCGCTCGGACTGAACACCTGATCGCACAGGTTTGCGTAGCGGGTGGCCAGCTCGATGATAAAACGCCGCAAAGCCGGCGAGTTGCCGGGTACGTAATGGGTATATTGTTCGTACAATGTGTGGTGGGTGAAGACCAGCGGCAGTTTCCGGTAGCGCGCCACGCGCAGCGCCGTCATGCCCAGCAGGAATGAATGGTGGGCATGCACAAGGTCCGGCTGGAAGGCGTCCAGGGCCTCGGTAAGCAAACCCGGAACCGGCAGCGCGACGGAAAAATCGCTGCCGTTGAAGTTCTGGATGGCCGGCACGCGAACGACATCCGTCTCGTTCTGCGGCATGCCGTCGAACGCTGGAGCCACCACCAGCACGCGATGGCCGCAACGCCGGTACTCGGCGGTGAAAGCCTCTACCGAGCGAGCTACCCCGCCCACATGCGGCGTGTAGGTATTGGTCAGCATGACGATATTCATGCGCTCGCCTTTTCCAGTTCGACGGACACTGCGCCCGGTTCGGCAGTATAGGGAAGGAATCCGGGCATGCGCACCTGAATGGTTGGCGCCGCTTCATGCCAGGCGGCTTGCCAGGCGACGCTTACCCGCCCGGTATCTGCACTGCGCTCGACGCTGATTGAAACCGGGCCGAATGCTGTCGGCGCAGAGCCGAACGTCACCGGCGAGGTTCCGGCAAGCCATTGTTCCGGCACGCCCTGGCACAGGATCAGCGTTTCGCCCTCCTCGCGCACGAAGCAATTGCGCAGCATCAGCACCCAATCCGCCGCCGCCCAGACATGCTGGCCATCGCCCATGCAGCCGCCGCCCGTGCGCGGATGGATGGCCTCCGGCCACTGGCCGGTGGGCGAAGCTAACTTTGCGACTGCGTCCATCAGCGCCAGGTATCGCGGATCGCCGTTGCGCAGCAGTATCTGGGCCAGATGCAGAGTCAGGTAGGCATTGATACCCGAATGGATCATGTCCTGAAAGAATCCGCCCCTAACCAAGCAATTAGCCAGCAGGAATTCGACCGTATCGAGCAGGCGCACATCGTCCGGCGCGCAAAGTTGCGTCGGGTAGCCCACGGCAATCGAACCGATGGCCCCCGCATCCAGCCGGCGGTAGGGCGAGGCCGGTATGGCCGCCTGCCCCAACCGTCCGGCCACCTCGGCAAGGCTGCGGTCGACCGCCTCTTGGAATCGCTCCGCTTCGCTCAGAAACGTCGCGCGCCAGGACGCTTCGCCCATCAAGCCGCACAGTACCGCCGCCGAACGCAAGCCGGCGATGCTCCAGAAATCGTCCCAATAGTAGTAGTCGTTGGGGCCCAGATGCTCGGCGGAAAAGCCTGCCGGCATCAGGCCCGCGTGCGGAGCATCCAGATTCTCGGACAAGCGCTTATGCACGATCCAGCGGGCGCCTTCCACGATGGACTTGCTCCATTCCGGTTTGGGCGCGCGGCTCGTGAATTCACAGAAACGGCGCATGATCCACAGCGCTTCGCCGTTGGAATCCCATTCCCCTTCCTGGGAACGGAAATAGCCCAGCACGGTCTGGCGGAGCGGAAAACGGTCCAGTGCGCGCTCGGCATGCTCGGTCAGACCGGCACACAACAGCCCGTGAATAATGAAAGCGGCATCGCGGAACCAGAAGCGCTTGTAGGTATACGGGCCGGGATAAACGTCATCGATCGAGTGCAGGATCAGCGTGCGCAACGCCGCATCGTAAAGGAACTGAAAATGCGCATCGGGAATATGCAGCCGGCAATGACCGTGCAAGCTTTTTTCCCAAGTGTCGTCAGCTGAGCTTGCGGTTTTCTGGGCGCTCTTCAGCGGCACACTGGCTCGGACAGTGCGCGGCCGGCCGGCTTCCAGCCTGAACAGAGCCGCCGCCGTGGCCATGCCCACCTTGCATGAGCCGCTTTGCTGATCCTCGATATCTTGCAGATGGATATGCACATCGCCGGCCCGGTAGTCGGAAACATGATGTCGTTCAGCCGGAGCGTCGAATTCGACAGCGTGCTGGCCCTCGATGCTCCATACGGTGCGCTCGGGCGACAGATTGACTTTATGGATAAAGCTGATCCCCTCGGGGTTGTACGGACGCAGGGCCAGCACCAGCCAGCCGCCGCTGTCTGACTGTGCAGTCAGCGATAATTCGCAGACCGGCTGAGCGGAACCCTGTGTGACCGCAGCATTGCTGATCAGCTCCAGCCCCGCCGCGCGGCTGGTTGTGACCACGGAGACGCCGTCGCTCAAGTCGAGGCGCTGATCGCTCACGCCTGCGTCCTCAGCGCTAAGCCTTTCCTGACTGGCGCTGCCGTCGGTGCGTGAAGGCAGTAGCCAGCGCCCGTCGTCGGTCTCGATCCAGCCTTCCAGCGACCAGCCGTCAAGCAGGGGCGTAAGCAGACCGCGCGGGTCGACGATAGGCAGGTCCGGGCAATCGGGCCGGCCGACAGCGGTCCAGTTCCGGTGCGTGAGATTGATATGGGTAATGGAAAACGCCCGCGGCACGAAGGCGTCGTCATGGGGATCGAACTGGCGTTCGATCCAGTAGGGCCACACCCAGTCCAGATTGTGCTGGATCACCCGGCTGTTGATAAGGCCGCGGGCATGGAACACCACCCCTGCCCGCAGCAGTTCGATGGGCTCGCCCACCTCTGAAGGCTGGGCAAAGCCGTGCAGGCGCGCCCACACGCTCATCGGGTCGAGAAAACCGCGGGAGCGAGCCGCGCGGCTGATCAAATAGCGCCAGGGCAACCATTTCAACCACATCAGTTACCTCCTTACCTTCATTGTTTGCATATACTTGGCCGAGGCTTGGCGGGCCAAACGATATTGATATAACCTGAATTTGGGATAAGGAAAGCGGACGGTTTTTGCAAAAACAGAAAAACGGATTCCGAAATCCATCTATTCCTCAAAAACCTCTCTTTATGAAGTTAACACACACTTTTGCGATGTAGATCATTTTTGCCAGATTTTATTCCGGCCTGGCAAGAAAAATAGCTATAGATTCGGTAATATGAAGTTTTAACTCCGTTTGGACTGCTAACGCCATAGCTCGCGGAGAATATGTTAAAACTTCAAGGGACAGGAGCAATCAGGAACGATGACAGCGTAGATTTACGCCCCGAAAGTACGCCGGATCAAGGTCAACGAGAATCAAGTCTCTATAGGTATGACGCGTCGATAGAATCAAGCAGAAGCCGACAACTAAGCCTCGGGGTTAACCAAACGATTAAGGCAACCCGGGCAATCTCGGCGTTTGCTTTCCCAAAATTCCCGAGGGCAGTCTCTTACCCGATGCCGATAACATAACACACAGCGATTTAACCGACGCTGATAACGGCAATACGACCACCTTACCAGATAATCAAGACGATCAAATCGGGTTTTGTTTTCGCTGGATTGCGCATATTGCTCGACATGTAATACAGCATAAAGACGCCGTGCTTGATCGATGAGAGTGTCATTGTCCATTTCTGATTACCTTCGAGTGTTTACTGACCATCCCTCTTGAGGAATGCGTATGATTGGCGGATTAAACAGGCTTACATGATCTTTATAACTCAAATATATTAAAAAAAATTGATTGTAAAATGACAGTTTTATGAACTAGCCAATTCTATTCTTAATCTTAATAGGATATTTCTAACAGAACGAACTCTTTACATTGAAAGAGTAAGTTTGCACATTGAAACAACTCAGACATTTTTAGTTTTATATTTAGGAGACAACAATGGCTGAAAAGACCTCTCACAAAGCCACTGAAAAAGCGACAGTTGATAATGCATCGGCAACTGGCGCTGGTAAAGAAGCCAGTATGGCATTGGCTGGCGTTAAAAAAGGCGCGGCAGCCGCTAAACAAGCAGTAAGTACAATTGCTTCATCACCTTCCAGGATATTGGATAGCACCGTTTATGGCGTCTGCTATGGACTCTCCTATGGAGCGGTATTTAGCGCTTTGATGGTTGTAAAAATGCTGCCTGCCGATGGCTTAGCGATCAAAGGTTTTCATGAAGGGGCGAAAGCGGCCCGCAAGGATTTCAAAACGCACGAGTATAAACATGCTGCTGAAAAAACAGTGTCAGAAAGCTAAATCCGAGTAAATCTTAAACATCTTATTCCCTGCCTGTTGGATACAGGCTAGTGCATTGTCACAGCTTAATTTTAGGGTAAATGGATTTCAGTTTCGTTCGTGCATCGTCCACTTTCATCTGCCAATCGACACCGCGTTGTTTGCTATTAACAGAGCTCGACCAGGCGCTAATTTCAGTCCGTAAGGTTTCCATGTCACCGAACCTTCGATGCGCCAGGCACTGTCGGGTCAGGGTACTCAACTCATTTTCAGCGATATTCAACCAACTGCCATGCTTGGGCGTCTGGCAAAACTTGATCCGCCGTACGAGGTTGCGGGCACGTTCGGGTTCGAAGACCTCATAAAAGGCTCCTTTGGTATGGGTGTTGAGATTGTCGCTCACCAGCGTCACCACGGGACACTGGGCATAACGCCCTTCCAGCAAGCGGGCCACTTCTTTGGCCCAATCTGCTTTGGTGCGCTGAGGGCGGGCCGTCACCTCGCGCCATCCGACTAACGGCTCGGTAAACAGGAACAAGCTGGCGGTGCCGGCACGCTCGTATTCGTAATCGACCCGTGGCGGCTGCGTCAGCGTCCCCGGTCGTGGCGTACGGGTCTCTTTGATCAACTGTATCGGTTGTTCGTCCATGCAAAGGACCGGATGCGCGGCCTCATACGGTCGCGCATACACGTCCAGCACCTCTTCCATTGCAGCCACAAATTCGGCGTCCTGCTCGGGCGGAATCACCCCATAGGCAATCGCCCGCTGCGTCATGCCGTTTTTTTAATCAGCTTGCGGACGGTCTCATGGCTGATGGCGTCTACAATCCCCAGTTCCACGACGCGCCCGGCCAACAGCCGCAGGCTCCAGCGCGCATAGCCTGCCGGCGGCGATCCCAAGCGCGTGGCGATAATGCGCGCTTCCTGTGCCCCGTCCAATAACCTCGGGGTCGGCGGATACTCGCGTTTTCGGCCTTCCAACGCCCGTTCAAAGCCCTCTTCGACAAAGCGCTGGCGAATCTTTTCGACCGTGTTGATCCGGCATGCGTAGGCCTCCGCAATCCGCTGGTCTGTCCAACCCGGGCCATTCGCATCGGCCTTGAACAGAATCTGCGCACGCCGGACTTTTTGTGAGCTGCCTTGAAGTTTTTTGATCACCTCTTGAAGATGATGACGTTCCGTATCGCTCAGGCGGACAATGTATTTCTTGGGCATGTCTCGTCTCCGGTTTGGGAAAAAAGCCTATTAGACAGTTTTAGGTAGCCCATATTCTTAGCGTTGGCAGTGCACTAGGGATAAGATGATACTGTTATATTGACAAGGTAGATTTTAGCTTGGGCTCAAAATTAAATAAGCTTAAACCAATTTTGGCGACAAATTGCCCGGCCCGTTTCGATTGCTTCCGTGCGATATTCTTTGACTGATGTTACGCAGTTGTAGGATCGAATTTACTTGTGCCCTGGGGTATTTGACCCGGGATAAGCGCCCGTATTCCGACCTATGCATTGCGAATAAACTCACACCTACACCGCATCGCTGTTTTATTTTGCTGCAAGCCGTCTTCTCATGCCCCTGGTTAGCTCATTCTCGATGAATAACGACTTTTTCCGCCGCTTCCCGCTCCTGCAGCAGGGCTTCTTCCTCACCGTGAGCGAGGGCTATCATGTCAATGCCGGCCATGGGTGTGCGCGCGCTCTCGAGCATCTGCCAGTCCTCGACGTTATTGGCTTCGGGCTGGTTGCCCACTATTTGCCGGGCCAGCTGATTCCCGGCCTCAATCAGCGGATGAATGATAAAATCCGCGCCGAGCAGCTTCAATTGCTGTTCCTCTTCGGGGAGATACCCAATCGTGCCGATCTGCCCGGTATAGCCGTTTTTTCGGAGCTGGCGCACAGCCGAGCATCGGGCATCGAATTCAGGCAGGGTCAGAATGACGCCTTTCACTCTGTCCAACGGCAGTCCCGACCATAGCTCGGGGTCTTCGGAATCCCCGTAAATCACGCGTTTGCCCTTGGCCAGCAGGCTTTCCAAAACGGTCGGGTCGGCATCCAGGCCGACGACCCGCTTGTCCCGCTGAGACAAAGACAGATAGGCGGAAAGTCCGGTACGCCCCATGCCCACGACCAGCCATTCCGCCAGTCCGATGGACTCGGGCAGTCGGTCCGGGTGCCCGGATTTTTTCTCGAAGCGAATCAGTACAGGCTCAAGCCAGGAAAACAAACGATGAGAATACCGGTTCAACGGCGCGGCAATGGCAAGCGATCCGGCGACTGCCAGGGCAATGGTGGCGTTCCACTCCGGCGCCAGCAGTCCCGCATGCACAACCGAGCCGGTCGTGATCAGGGCGAATTCGCTGTAGGTCATCAAGGCCAGCGACGAGATAAAGGCGGTGCGCGCACGTAATCCGGCCAGCAAAAACAGCGCAAAGAACAACAGTCCCTGCAGCGGCAAGAGTCCCAGCAAGCCGAGCGCCTGAATGATTTGATCGCGATTGGGCAAGTCGGCCAGGCCGATTTGCAGAAAAAAGGCCACCAGAAAAACTTCCTTGAGACTCCAGAGCTTATCGGAAAGATCATCGATTTGCGGGTGAGTCGCCAGCATCACGCCCGTCAGCAAGGCGCCGATATCCGGTGAAATACCAACGCTTTCAGAGGTGACCCCGCCGGCGAGCGCCAGAGAGACGCCCATCAGCAGTCTCAGCTCATCGGTACGGCTGGCTGTGAGCAGACGATGCGCCAGCGGACGCAGCAAAGGCAACAGCAATAAAGCCAAGGCCCAATGCGAAGGCTGTCTGCCGTCGGCCAAGGCCAACAGCGCGATCGCGACGATATCCTGCAGAATCAGGATACTGAGCACATCCCGGCCATGCAAGGACGAGAGCTCGCCATTGTCGTCCAGGACCTTGATCGCGAGCACGGTACTGGAGAAAGCCAGGCTCGCCCCCAAAACCAGTCCGCCAATTGTATGCTCGCCCAGTACCAGAAAAACCAGTCCGGAAAAGCCGGTGACCACTGCCAAATGCAGGCCGCCGACGCTGACCACTTCCCGCCGCAGCAGGGAGCTCAATTTAAGCTTCAAGCCTACCGTGAACAATAATAACTCGATGCCGATTTCAGCCAGATGAGTTAAGGTTTGTGCAGACTCTACGCCCAGGACGTGCAGCATATAGCCGGCGGCCAAATAGCCGACCAGCGGCGGAAAAGATAAACGGCTTGCGATCAGGCCGACCAGATAAGCCGTGCCGACCCAAACTAATTCTGTCATGGATGAGTTCCTGTTTTATTCAAGCAATCTATATAGTATAGAAGCGCGTGTGGGTTAGTAAGAAGCGCAACAGGCTATTCTGAATTATATCGCGATGTTTTATAATCCTCATCGGCTATTTCATACTTGGGTTACAAAAGCCCCGATCAGCATGAAGCAGAAATGGCGCAACTACAAAATGTCGCTTAACGGGGCTGGTCGATTTTTCTCGACCACCTCAATGCGGTTAACCAACTATGACAAACATGAAGCGAGACAATAATTTATCTTGGGTCCATATTCACTAAAGCCCTTACCTTCTCTTCTACTGTCGTCCACGGTAGGAAGACGGGTTTACGAAAAACGGTAATAGTCAGGATATTTTCCTGAAGCAGATAGTCCGCTTTGAATCCAAAACCTCTTATTACGCCCTGATCAGTATCGCCCCGGAAATGCACACCGTATTTTTGGGCCGCTTCTTTAGCTTTGGTAATCAGTTCATCCGGGTGATCAAAAATCTCTATCTGTATTGATTTTGGTGTTTTCATTATGTGTACCCAGAAAATAGTGATGTCATGGCAACTGTTTAGATAGGTTCTTTGCTTTGCTGTTTTCTAATTGGGCATAGTCGATGCTTAAAAATGATCGTAAGTTTGTGACAGGCCTGTCGAGTTTGGACTGTTTCTTGCCCGGATTTCAAGATATTCGGTAGCCAGGAAGTTTTATTAACTGATGTTATGCAGTTGTAGGGTCGAATTCATTCGACCCGGCGCAAACGCCCGGGTACCGGCCTATGCAGTGCGACGACCCGCAAGGGGCACAAGTAGATTCGCACCTGCACGGCATAGACATCCGTGCCGCCGCCAGGATACCCTCTGGGACTCAAGTACCGGAATGACTGCCTGCAGCGATCAGCTTCATCACCGTCCAAAATAAAAAGTGAAACTGCTCATGGCTATTACTGTCAAAAAATTGCATTACACGAATTTAAAATAAGCACCGCCATATCTATGGCCGTGTAACTTTGAGCTATGAAGATTGCTGATCTATTGATGCCGGGCTATTCCGTCGGTAATTATCATTTTCAAACGGAGGGTACGGGCATCTGCTGGCTAATTGCAATAAACCGGACATATTGGCGGCGTCATCAGTAAACGTTGAGATTCTCTCGGACGCTGATTCTTCCGACTGCTGTCTGTATGCGTATCGAGGACAAGCTGAATATGAAAATAGACGACTTATACAAGAACGGCGTCCCGCTTGGAATCGCCATCGGGGTCGGCGCAACAATTTTAGCCAAAGCCGTAATACCCCTGTTGCCCGACCTTGTCAGAGCGGCCCGCCCTGGCGCGCGCGAGGCGCTCAAGTCAGGGATATTGCTTATAGAACAGGGACGGGAAATCCTCGCCGAAATCAGCGAAGAAGTTGAAGATATATTGGCTGAAGCCCGATCCGATCTTCAGCAAAAATATGACGTAAGCCCATCCGAAACTCCCGAACCCAGTGAAGCTGCCTCCGATCAGGGTGAATCATGACCGATGCCGAAATTCAGCCTTCTGCGTTCATTAAGCATCAATTGCCGGGACGCGTCAGACTGAAAATACCGCAAAAACGGGGCGATGTTAATTATTTCAATCGCCTTGAAGAACTGTTTTCCGATTTTCTCGGCATCAATGAATTGAAATTGAACCCCTCGACGGCAAGTATTTTGATCAGTCACGAAAACGCTGTCCCTTTCCAGGATATTGCCGAATTTGCCAAAACAAAAAACCTCTTCAATTTGGTAGAAGAAGCTGAAGATCATGATGAAACAGTTCCGAATTTGTATATTAAAGCGCTGGCCTTGGCTGGATTCGATCGGTTTGACAAGGCGCTGCTGGATTACAGTAAAGGCCGGCTCGATGCCCGCTCATTTGTATTTTTGAGCTTGATCGGATTAGCGATTCATCAAGCGGCGCGGGGTAATGTGTTGGCGCCTGCGTCCACCTTTCTGGTGTATGCGTTTCAGTTGCTGGATGTGAAAGACATAAATCAGATTGAGTACGAACAAAAAGCCGATTCCGAGGGTGAGTGAACATTTGGGCAGTTCAACAAAATAAATCTCCCCATCAACCACAAGCTTGGCTCAGCCTTTGACAGCAGTCCCACAATCCCACTCATTTTCTTATTCAGCCAGTAACTCGGCCTTGTCAGTCTTTTCCCAAGGTAAAAGCGAACCCTCTGAACCAAAATGCCCGTTAACAGGCAATTTTTGATAAAAAACGCCTTCATGTTTCCGCGTCAGTTCGCGCAGCTCCAAATCCCTGATAATGGCCCCCAGACGAAAATCAAAATGTCTGAGCAGGCGTTTGCGGATCTCATGGTCGTCGATTATGCCCGTGCCTTTGGTCGTCAGATTGACGCTAACCGGCCCGGGAAAACCGATGGTATAACTGAGCTGCACTTCGCATTGCTCTGCCAGCCCCGCAGCCACGACATTTTTGGCGGCATAACGCGCCGCATAGGCGCCGACTCTGTCGATACGCGACGGTCCTTTGCCGCTTAAAGCCGCCCCGCAATGCCTGGCGTAACTTCCGTAAGTATCGCCATCCGTTTTCCGGCCGGTCATGCCGGAGTGGACTGCCGGACCGCTGCGCATAAAAGGCCCTTCGGGATTGATAATCACCCGGGTCATAGTATCGGGTTTGATAGCGGCATTCTGAAAAACCGGATTGATGACATGCTGCCAAAGATCTTCTTCAATCTGCTCAAAGGCTGGCATTGAATCCGGGCTATTGCAGCCGGTGATGAGCGTCATACTGTGAATCCGGTCGGGAAAATCGTTGACGAATCCAATGCCTACTTGCGTAGTGCAATCGGGGGACAGGTATTCGATACTGCGCTGTCTCCGGGCTTCGGACAGCTGCCTCGAAAGCCGATTCGCCAGGGTAATGGGCAGCGGCATCAATTCCGGCGTATGACGGCAAGCGTACCCGAAGACCGTGGCCTGGTGCGAAACGGTGATACGATCCAATTCGTCGTCCATTGAAAAGTTTGTTTCCCTGACCGTCTTTGCTTGTTCTATCAGGCTCGTGACAACGGCGCATTCATCGGCGTTGAAGTCCCTGGGCCAATAGCCGACCTCTTTGATGACGGAACGCGCAATTTCCGGAATATCGACAACGGCCTCGCTCGCGTATCGTGCGGCAAGAAACAACACATTTTTCGATATTGCGCATTCCGCCGTGATGCGGGCAGTCGGGTCCTGCCGCAGATAGGCGTCGACGATCGCATCGCTGATGGTGTCGCAAAGCCTGTCGGGATGTCCTTCCGTAACAGATTGGGAGGTAAACACATAGTCAGTGATCATGGCTTATCGTCCTTATGAAAGGTATTTTTGCCGATGCCTTTTATCGCTTCATTGGCAATCAGCGGCAACCCTGCCCCCGCCAGGATGGCCACTATATCAATTGCGCCCACCGGGCTCAGCCTTAACAGCCTGCGCAGAGGCGGCAGGAACGCCGCCAAAACCTGCAGCATGCCGGACAAGCCAACCGCGGCATCGAGATAGCGGTTGGAAGGCCGGTTTTCCGAACGAAAAATAGAGGTTCTTCCCGAGCGGCAATGATAGGCATGCAACAATTGCGCAAGCGTCAATGACATAAAAGCATGGGTGCCGGCGTTCTGGCCCGGCCCGTAACGCAGCAAACCATACCCATAAACGCCTAGAGCGCCCGCTGTGATGATGCCCGACTCCCGGATCAATTCAGCATAATCGCCGCGATCTACGATCGCAGCCTGCGGATCGCGCGGCGGCCGCTTCAAGACATCCTCTTCAGGAGGCTCCAACGCCAGCGCCAGCGCCGGAAAAATGTCGGTGATCAGATTGATCCACAACAGCTGTATCGGATTGAGTATCTCGGTACGCCCGATCATGGCGCTGAACAGCATCACTTCGATTTCGCTGAGATTGGTCGACAGCAAGAAGTGCAGGCTTTTACGGATATTGTCATAGATAGCGCGCCCTTCGCGTATCGCTGTCACCATGGTTTTCAGATCGTCTTCCTGCAGAATCATATCGGCTACCGAACGCGCCAAGTCAGTGCCCTTCTCCCCCAGCGTGATGCCGATATCGGCCGCTTTAAGCGCAGGACCGTCATTGATGCCGTCGCCGGTCATCGCGACAACCTTGCCGTTTTGCTGCAAGGCTTTAACAATGCGCAGCTTGTGAGCGGGACTGACGCGGGAAAAAATGGTGGTGTGATCGATCAAACCGGCGAGCACGGAAGGATGTAATTTATCCAAATGCTCGGAATCGATAATTTCCAGCGATTTACCGTACCTGCCATTCAAGCCCAGCCTTTTCCCTACTGAAAAAGCGGTGGAGCTTTGATCGCCGGTAATCATGACGGTCTCAATGCCGGCGTCATGGAACTGGGCCATGAGCGCTTCCATGCCCGGCCGGATCACATCTTCCATGCCCACCAGTCCCAGCCAAGTGAGCCCTTGCCGTTTATAATCGGCGACATCCCCGGTAATGCAATAAGCCACGCCCAACACACGCAACGCATCGGCGCCAAGCCTTTCGTTCCAGATCAAAATCGATTGCCGGTCGTCTTCCGACAAAGCCTTTAAATGGCCGTTATTGCTGCATTGCCGGCAAAGTTCCAGGACCGCTGCCGGACTTCCTTTGACAGCTGTGAAAAACCGCCCGTCCTCGAGCTGGTGCACCGTCGTCATGTAGGGACGGGCTTCGGCGCGGTAGTCCACCTTTGCCAAAGGCCGGCGCGCTCTTAATGCAGCGACATCTTCACCCGCATCGATAGCCGCCTGAAGCAATGCGTTCTCGGTAGGCGATCCCAGCAAATCTTGGCTGCCTTCCTTGGCAAGTGTCGATTCATTGCAAAGCACCAGCACTTCCATCATGCGCTGCAATGCCCCGTCAGCCTGATAAAGATCGATATCAGCTTCGCCGTCGAAAAAGCGGCCTTCTTTTACACTAATAGCCGATTGCACGGTCTTTAGCGCAACGACGCTCATCTGGTTCAACGTCAACGTGCCGGTTTTATCAAGGCAAATGACCTGAACCGATCCCAGATTTTCAACGGCCGGCAATTGACGGATCAGTACCTTGTTCCGCTGCATGTCTTTGATGCCAAGCGCCAGCGTAGTCGTCGCCACAGCCGGCAAGCCTTCCGGAACCGCCGCTACGGCCAGCGAAATAGCCGACATGAGCATTTCCGGCAAAGGCCTGCCCCGCAACAATCCCACAAAGAATACCAGCGCGCAGATCCCTGAACTGAACAAAGCCAATTGCAAGCCCATCTCATTGATCTGCTTTTGCATCGGTGTTTCGGGCGTGACCGCTTCACCCACCATGCTTTGAATCTTGCCGATTTCGGTATGGCGGCCGGTAGCCACGACAATGGCGCGGCCGTCACCGCCTATTACCGTTGTGCCCATATAAATCATATTTTGCCTGTCTGCCAAGGCTGTCTGAGCTTTTCCCAGGAAAGCATGCCTTTTGCTGGCGGGAAGGCTTTCCCCGGTCAAAAGCGATTCATCTATACTCAACCGACTGCTTTTTAACAAGCGAGCATCAGCGGGAATATAAGTTCCCGGCGCAAGCACCAGAATATCGCCGATTACTACATCTTTTAAGGCAATATCCGTTTTTTTGCCGTCCCGAATAACGGCTGCAATTCCGGGCGCCGACTGGCCCAGAGCATTAATGGTTTTTTCAGCCGATTTCTCGGTTGCATAGCCGATAACCGAATTGATCAGCACAACGCCTGCAATGACAAACGCATCGGCCACGCCTCCGGTAGCCAATGAAATGCCTGCCGATAATCCGAGTAGGGCCACGGGAGCGGACACAAACTGTTGTAGAAAGATCTGTAGAGAAGAACGTCCGCGATGTTCGGATAAAACATTAGGACCATATTCAGCCAGCCGTTGGTGAGCGCTTTCATTGGTCAAGCCCTCCTCTTCGCCCTCGACGAGCTTGATGATTCGAGAACCGGCAAGCGTGTGCCACAAATGGGAAGGCGGCTTCCGATGATATCTCGTCGCCGCAGGCGCGCGTTTTTTTTCTTTGGTTTTGAACGCCCTGGGTTTGGGCGAAGGCCTGTCAACATGCTCGTGGATAATCGAACAGCCGGTTACCGCTTCCAGCACGCTCGCTATGTTGGCGGGCATAGCCTCATCATCTCGGGAAACCGCATACTGAATTAATAAATTACCGGTCAGGATATTGGCGCGGACGAGCTTCAATTCGGCCAAGGCGGTTAATTTCGATTCCAAGCTGGCACGCAAGGACTCGTTGCGATACAAGCCGGGCACATGAAAACGCGTCCTGCCGGCTACGCTGTTATGGATGACCAATACACAATAGCGCGGTTTATGTTCGTATGAACCGGGATCTGTTATCGAAGCCATTGAATTAAATTTCAGAATTCGATTTCACGGTCGCACGTCTAGCCGGCTCGGGCCGGACGGGGCATGTTGCGCCGTCTGCTTATTTTCAACGTGTGGCCATAACGGCCACCAAGACGCCTGCGATGACATTTCCGGCGATATTGACCAGGAGCTCCCGGGTAAAAAAGGCGCCTGGAGCCATTTTTCCCAACTTAGGGTTCTTGTGTTTCTCAGTAATCTCGATCTTTCCCTTGCGCAGTTTACTGACGGCTCTCATGACCAGTTGAACCACTTCCTCCTCGCTATGGTAAGCCGGGTGATATTTAACGAGCAGGGTTCCCGTCACAATATTGGGCTCTGCATGATAGATGCCCTTTGCCTTTTCATCACTGAGCAGATCATGCTTGAGTAAGTTGGCATAGGTCTGCTTATGTTTGATCAACGGCACCCGAATGCGAATCCTGTTCGGCACCTTATTGTGGATTACGGTGATCATGTCTTGCGCCGTGTCTTTCATTGCTTCAATGAGTAGTCAATTCTCATAAATTTCAGTAGCTGTTTAATTAAGCTGTGACTGCTGCAACCGATGCCCGGATTGCCAAAGATCGCTTACCGACTGTATATCTGAATTATCAATTTATATTTTAGATAAATCGGGTTCCAGAAGTTCACTGATTAGTCTGGAATCGTTCACATTGGTTTCAAATTCCTTATCGATCTGATGTTACGCACGGGCGCTTTCATCCCGTTTGCCGCGCCGAGCACCGCAGTTTTCGGCGAGAATAGGCGGTAGGCTGGGTTGATAAACCCAGCATTTTGGCCGCCCATGCTGGGTTTCCGCTAAAGCTCCAACCCAGCCTACACAGGCGGTTAAAAGAAAGTAACTCGCCTTCGGGTGCCATAAACCCGATTAAATAAAACCGTCGCGCTAGCGACACTTTAATTAAATCTCAACTAACTGCGTAACATCAGTTTATAACTCAGACAAATTCAGCAATATTGATCGTAAAACTACATTTTTATGAACTTGCCAGCGTTATTTTTATCCTAACAGGATGTTTCGGACAGCCTATAAAACATAAGTTTGCCTATCGAAACACCCCACGTAAATATTTTCTAATTTGATGTTCGGGAGATAACAATGGCTGCAAAAACCTCTCGCAAACCCGCTGAAACATCGACAGTCGATGATGCAACAGAAACTGACAATCAACCCGGCATGGTAGTGGCTGGAGTCAAAAAAGGCGCTTTAGCGGCCAAACAAGCGGCAAGCAAAATTGTCTCGGCGCCATCCAAGCTATTGGACAACACTCTCTATGGCGTCTGTTACGGACTATCCTATGGAGCCGTGTTCAGCTCTTTGATGGTCACAAAAATGCTGCCCGCCAATGGTTCGGTCATCAAAGGTTTTCATGAGGGCGCAAAGGTGGCGCATAAGGATTTCAAAACGCAAAAGCAAGAGCGCGTTGCCACCGAAAAGCACGAACCTAAACACGCTGCCGCAAAAAAGCCTGAGCCTAAACATGCTGCAGCCAAAAAACCTGAGCCCAAACGCGCTGCCGCCGAAAAGCACGAGCCTAAACACTCCGCCGTCGAAAAACCTGCGCCTAAACACGCTGCCGCCGAAAAGCGCGAGTAAAAACAATAAGGCGATTGATTTGTAGGAAAAATGCAGCCGCTCCACATCGTCAAGCAGATCAACACCCCCGCTGCCGTCAGTTCCGGCAAAAAGTCTGGGAGCATCCGGCGATGGCGCGTTAATATGAGAGGTACTGATAAACGAAGCGGCTGAAAGATCATCTTTTCTGTCATAGATCATCTCATCAATCAATGCGGCATCCGTCGTGCCAAAATAATTGTCAGCGGCGGAAATCGCTGCGGAATTGGAATCGCTGCCATAGCCATTTCTAAAACGAGGGCCTGCGATCCGTACTAAGAAAGCTGTTGTTTTCTGCAACCGCTGCACCGCTGCTGCTATCCCTATTCTCAACCGCCGGAGTCATCTGCTCGACAAAAGCGTTTTTTTGATATAGGCCGAGACATTATTATTTGTAGCGGTAGAGATACCTCTGGACAGATAGAAGATATTTCTTTCAATATGAGCATCCGCTATAGGATAACCGAGGCCCAGACAGGGCATGTAGTTGGTGTAACTGACTATTGAATCGGTTAAGGTAACGGAACCATAGCCTGCCCCACTGAGATAAGAAGATGCACCGATGATATTCGCATAGGCGATATTGATCCGCCCTTCATTGATGGCGAGAGGATCATTGTTCGCCATGGCAATAGATACATCCCGAAAATAAACTAACGCATCAGGTGCGCCTACCGCATTAAGCGCGCCGAACGCCTCGAAGCGCCCGTTTTTAATCTCGCTCCCTTTTCAATCGTCAGCGTGGCCCCGTTTGCAATTTGAACTGTCACATCAGTGAGGTCATGCTCTTCACCGGCATGCCATGTCGCATCGTTTGAGAGAATCAGATTGGAGACATCTGCCTCAATGGTTAAGGCTGCCAGGATGATAGCTGGATTACGGATTGTCAAAGTCGCTTGACTCATAGCGAAAATGTCCCTGTTATTGATTACTATGAGGAGGCTATTTTGAGGCAAAACCCGTTAAAATGACTAGCAAGCTTAGGCCGACTTCACTGGACTATTGGATGTTTCGGAGGCTAGATTTTTCTGTAAGTTCCAGTCCTTTAGAATCCCGCCAAAGTGTTGTGATTTATTGCTGTTTTTTATCTTGAAGTATTCCACTACTGACAAATCAATGTTCAATGTCGCTCATACATACCAGTTCTAAACTATCACTGCCTTCTCCAAAGCAGGAGCCGCTAAAAGAGAAATCACGCTTCTACTCGAAAAAAGCCCCGAATCAGAATAGGCCACCAGTATAGTGCATGCAGAATCTATCCCAGCAATGACAACTGTATCCCACTCAATCATCTAGCATTATTAATCATACGACTGGATTTTTTTATATGAACTCCATCACGCTTTCATAAATTTAATTTGACACAAATCATAATCCCTATAATTTTAAGCTTAATATTTGCTTAAGAATTATGTTTGTCTTAAAAAGACAGCACTTCCAAGAATAGTAAGATAAATCCACTCATCAAGAAGCAAGGAATTTTACGATAGCGTGATATCGGGCTTTTATTTGCGCTATTTCCGTTTCCTCATTTTAGGACGATAGCTTTAGTTGACCTATGGAGATAAAGGACTTGAATTTTTTACGCTTATTAAGAACTGTTTGCCTATTTGCTGCGATATTCATCAGCGAAGGTTGTGCGAGCGCCAATTCCCATCATGCCGGCACATCCCAACGCGAAGTTGAAATACGCGAACTATTACATGACAACCTATCCTGGGCGTTTGGCACCCATTCCCTCACTAAACCTTATAAATGGCCGGATGAAGAAGATGTTATCGAGGTTTTCAAGCAGCTCACCGACGATGATATTCCGGTACTGATTAACATTATCCGCGCCGATGTGGCGCAAGGAAAAGGGCTTTTGAATGCGGAAACCAATTCCGCTATCTGGGTGCTGTCTTTTTTTAAAGACAAAGCTAAAGCGCCGGTATTACGGCTTTACCATGATCCATCGATCTCACAGGCTGAAAGAGCAATATGGAAAGATGAGCTGGATGCAATCAAGGCAAGGTCGACAACAAATTGGCGGTAGTTTATCGCCAGTCATTCGCAGTAAATATCATTAAGAAGGAGATACTTGTGATACATAAGCCATTATATTTTAGCCGGCTCTCTATTGTTATAACGATCTGGGGAACAACACTACTTCCGGCGGATGTCGGAGCCTTTGTTCCCGGCGGTCTTAAAGGTGCAGCGACGGGTGGAAAAAGCCATAAACAGATGACTCGGGATGCGCTCGACGTGTTCTATGCCGAATATGGTTATGGCGCCGATGCCACGCCACTCACCAAAACCATGAATTATGCACGAGAACAGATCGCAGACGCCAACGCCTCGGTGGATAATAATTATCCCTCGACAAGCGCACGGCATTGCGATGCGGAAAATTTACAGGCCTGTAGCGACCTGATCAAAGACTTATACCAGGAAACCGTCGATTCACTCAAAAACGAAGATGCGGATTCTGCCCGAAAAACGCTTGGTGAAGCTTTTCATACCTTGCAGGATTTTTATTCACACAGTACCTGGATAGAACTAGGAAATTCATCGCCCAATCCGGACCTTGGAAAAGGCTCTATCGCTAATGTTGCGCCACAGGATGCACAGACATGCACCGACGCCCCTGCGCTGGATCTTTGCTTTACGGACAATTTGACGTCTTCATACCTGACCAGCGGCTATTTCTCTAACCAGGACAGGACACATTTATATCAGGCTGGTAGAAAATGTGCCCACGGCGGTTCCTTTGACCATACCGGCGGCTATGGCGGTATCAACAAGGACTCAAGCACCTGTTTTGTAATGGCCGGGCCAGTTCCCGTTGGTGTGTCTCCTCATGCCGATGATAACCCGGCTGCGACCCTTGTGGCGCAAGATGCCACCGTCGAAGCGCTGCGTGCAATCAAGGAGCAAGTCAGTGAGCATGAGTTCAAAAGTCTGCTTGGAATTGGCCCTTCATTGGCATTTGCTGTAGATACAACGGGCAGCATGGGTTCAGTAATCAATGGTGTACAAACAGACATTCGTAATATTTTGAATTCACGGTATGGTACGCCGGATGAACCGACACGCTATATCCTGTCGCCGTTTAACGATCCTTCTACGGGACCTTTGACCTCTACAAACGATGCCGACCGCTTCCTGAATGCAGTGGATAGTCTGTCTCCGTGGGGAGGCGGTGATTGTCCAGAGCTGTCGATGAAAGGCGAATATGATGCATTGTCGGCCTCGGAAACCGGAGGAGAACTCTTCATGTACACAGATGCGAGCGCCAAAGATGCTTATTTGGAAGGGCAAGTGAAAACGGTTGCGCAACAGAAGGATGTCAAAGTTTTTAATGGCCTTTATGGACACTGCTCTCCTTATGATCCGGCATACTTCGATATCTCCAATAGCTCTGGAGGGCAAACATTTATCCTGCAACCAGGCAAAACCGCAGGCTTTTCGCAACTAGCGAATCTCCTGGCGCGCAGTAATGCCGCTGATATTTTGGCCGTTGCCGGACCATTGAGCACTACTGTAGTCGATCACCACTTCCCTGTAGACCTTCAAACCAGCCGAATCACTGTTTCAGTAACCAGTACCGGCGTTTCCAGTATTTCTGTTATCCGCCCGGACGGCAGTATCGTCTCTGCTAATGATACTGGCGTAACGCAACCGACTATCCCGACGGCGGCAGGATCTGCAAAAGTGTACTCAATCGATGCTCCCCAACCTGGCGATTGGCGCATTTCTATCCAAGGCAGCGGAGATTATTCGGCTCTGGTCAATGGCGACAGCAATCTTCTGTTCAATGCCTTCCGGTTTGTCGAGCCGGGAGGACGCCCGGGACATGAGGGATATTTCCCCATTTCCGGCTTCCCTATTGTAGGCAAAACCCAAGAGGCAATCGCACGTATGTCAGGCAAGCCACAATCCGTCTCTTTCGAACTTCGGACGCGGAACGGGCAAGTCATACAGTCTTTCAACCTGGACTCGCCTGATGCTGATGTTGGCGAACTGCTGGGAAAATTGACCATTCCTACACAAGAATTTGTAGTCTATGCCGTGGGCAATGATGCGAGTGGGCAACCTTTCCAACGTGTGCGCGCATCCCAATTCTCACCGCAGTCGTTTGCCATTTTTCCGCCCGTAGCAGTAAATATGAGCCGAGATCAGGATACTTCTTATATTTTTCAGATAAAGAATTATGGGAATGATGCAAAATTTAACTTTTCAGCACTGGATGATAAAAACTATCAGGTGAGTCTGACGTCAGGCTCGGTAAGTATCCCGGCAAACGGCAGCGCCAATGTCAAAGTGGTCATGCATCCGCCATTATCGACGCCGATCGGTACTCCGGATACACTGACGTTCACCGTGATCCAGGCAGACAATCCCAAGGCAATCAATTATGCCGTGGTTAAAAGCAATGTGGTTAATCCAATTCTCCCAGGCGATACCAATCGCGATGGCGTAGTGAATTGCGACGATTTTGCATTGGTCAAAATCTCACTCGGAAGCAGAGTGGGCGATGCCGCATTCAATCCGGCAGTGGATATGAATAGTGATGGATTGGTGGACGAGCAGGATCTGGCTGCAATCAAAGCGGCAGACAATGAGCCGCCTACGATCAATGGTCTGGAAGCCGCGCCCGATGTTTTATGGCCGGTTAACCATAAAATGGTTGCAGTAACAATAAAGGCAAACACGACGGACTGGTGCAGCGTACAGCCTCCAGTGTGCAAAATTGTTTCTGTCAGCAGTAACGAGACAGTCAATGGTCTTGGCGATGGCAACACCGATGCTGACTGGAAGATCAATGGCAATCTTGAAATGCTACTGCGGGCTGAACGTTCCGGCCAAGGCAGCGGTCGGGTATATACAGCCAATGTTCAGTGTACCGATGCAGCAGGAAATGCCGCTACTGATTCAGTGACTATCACAGTCCCGCACTCTTCTGCGGCTCCCTGACCACCTGCTGCAAAACACAGTGTTTTAACCCGGCCTGTACCGTTTTAATCGATGAAAAACGCAAGGTGAAAGTTGATTTCACCTTGCATCTTATGTGCTTCTATTACGCTAATTTTCGATAGGCACAGTCGACTATGTGAACGTTCCCGCCAATTTTCGGCCTTGCTCCGTGAGGCGATATTGCTGCAATCGACTGTTGGGTTTGTCGGGAATGGTCATTTCAATAAAGCCCGCTTCCAGCGCAGGTTTCAGGTAGCGCTCGCGGAATGATTCCCTGTCTTTTAGTGTTAGATCGGTTTGCAATTCGTTTCGAGTCAGCGGCTTATCAACTCTAAAAAGCGCTTTTATCAATGCCTCGACTTGCGGGGTAACTTGCTGGCCGACTTGCTGGGTGTTGTTTCCGGCAGCGCTTTGAACGGTTTCTAAAATCACGCCCAGCATAAACTCGACAAAAGGCGCGGAATCGGTCTTTTGCGTGCTCAGGTTGATCACCTGGTAATACTCGCTTTGATGCGCGTGCACCATGCTTTCAACGGATAGTTGAGCGAGCAACGGTTTCCACTGGCTCAAGATCAGTGTTTGCCATAAGCGCCCATACGCCCGTTGCCATCGCTGAAAGGGTGAATGAATTCGAATTCGTAGTGGAATACCGAACGGGTGATTAACGGGTGTTGATCGCTGGCGGCCAGCCAGCTAGAGCATTTATTTTTTAGTCAGAAACATAGCCTGAATGCCTGAAGAAGTTCAGGCATTCGTCGGGATGAAACCGCTCCATTAATTGGCCGACAGTGCGCCAGAGATTGTCATAAGTTCGTGCCGCTGCCTTGCGCAAAAGCGCCTTCAGCTTGGCGAAAACCTGCTCGATCGGATTCAGATCAGGGCTGTAAGGCGGCAGGTATTTGATCGTCGCCCCGTGTGCTTCAACAATATCCCGGACTTCCGCCACCTTATGCGCAGGCAGGTTGTCACAAATAACAATATCACCGGGTTTCAAAGTTGGCGCCAGCTGCGAACGCAGGTATTCCTTGAAGGCTTCGCCCGTCATGGCTTGATCCACACACCAGGGTGCCGTGAGTTTGTCGGCACGCAAGCCGGCAATAAAAGTCAGCGTTTGCCAGTGACCAGCTGGGGCAGCATCCCGGCAGCGAGCACCACCCAAGGCCCGTCCATAACGACGGATCATGTTGGTAGATAGCCCTGTTTCGTCCAGAAACACCAACTTCGACAGATCGCAGGTTTGCTGCCAGGCTTGCCATTGCTCGCGAGCCCTGGCGACATCCTCGCGCTGCTGTTCACTGGCAACGACCGTTTTTTTTATAGCGATAGCCCAGTTTGTGCCGGATAAACTTATCAATGGCCGAAATCGATACACTCAGGGCTTGTTCAGTTTCCAGCCAATCCTGCAGTTCCTTCAAGGTCATCGATGGGCTGTTCGCCAACTGTTCCTTGATGGCGGCTGCATAGGGTTCCAACAGGGCCCGTCTGTAACCACCGATCGGCTTGCTCTGAACGCCGCCGGTGTTTTTCCAGAGTTGATGCACTCTGGAGACAAAGGAGGGGCTGACTTGATAGTGCGCGCTGACTTCGCGTGTCGTTTTGCCGCTGTCAACAGCCTTCGCGACACGCAAGCGCAAGTCTTCTGAGTAAGGTTTGGGCATCTTCGGTCATTCTCATTCAATGAAGCCCCATTTTAGCAATACGGCTTGATCTTAGGTAACAGATAAATGCTCTAGTTGACAGTGTGCGCTGATATCCTAAAGAACCCATCGACACCCTTGATGCGATTCACTGTGTTCAACTCATCCCCTCTGGCTGCGTTGCTCCTTGCGCCCTATTGGATTATCCCCGCATAAGCCCTATGGATGTGGCTTATGCGGAGAAAATGACGGGATCATTTCCTGCCGATGCAGTGGTCAGCGCATCCTGTCAGACTACAAGATTCCCTGCTGACTTTTACGTCTAGCGCCAAGTAAACCTAGTAATCCTGAACCGAAAAGCCAGACTGCGGCAGGAACGGGTACGGCACTAGGAGCATTCTCATACTCTACATAATATCCGGTTATCCAACTGTCAGCTGACCCAATATCATTCCAATAGTTGTTAGTCCATTTCATCAGATAATTTTCGCCGCCACAGCAATTGTTGGGTTCCCCTCCTGCCCAATTTGTATAAGACCACGTTTCCCCGGTTATCCATTCCCATATCCCTTCATGTCCTGCATCAAAGGCGCCCAAATAACCAAAAGCGTTACCCGCTATAGATGATATGAACTGATCTTCGCCGGCATCTGAAACAGTAGCCAAATGTCCATTCACTCCATTGTGAAGGGAGCCTGCAGCGCCGTTCACTGCGTTATCCCAACTGATATTTCCAGTACTGATAAAATCATACCAGTGGCCATTGCCAGCATATTGCACCGGCGCGGCATTCGCCGAACCCACTGAAGCCAACAGTGCAATACTGCTCAATAAAACTAATTTCTTCATAACCATTACCTTTAATTCCGTTTATAATTCAAAACATTAGCAGCCTGTAAGAGACTGCTGCACAACTGCACATTACTTAATGCAGGGCTTGAGTATAGTAGCAGAATATTTTCAAAAATATGAGAAAGTTCACAGAAAAACCCGAGACTACACAATTGACAATTTCAACTCCATATGTTAGAGCATTTATTTTTTAGTCAGAAACATAGCCTGAATGCCTGAAGAAGTTCAGGCATTCGTCGGGATGAAACCGCTCCATTAATTGGCCGACAGTGCGCCAGAGATTGTCATAAGTTCGTGCCGCTGCCTTGCGCAAAAGCGCCTTCAGCTTGGCGAAAACCTGCTCGATCGGATTCAGATCAGGGCTGTAAGGCGGCAGGTATTTGATCGTCGCCCCGTGTGCTTCAACAATATCCCGGACTTCCGCCACCTTATGCGCAGGCAGGTTGTCACAAATAACAATATCACCGGGTTTCAAAGTTGGCGCCAGCTGCGAACGCAGGTATTCCTTGAAGGCTTCGCCCGTCATGGCTTGATCCACACACCAGGGTGCCGTGAGTTTGTCGGCACGCAAGCCGGCAATAAAAGTCAGCGTTTGCCAGTGACCAGCTGGGGCAGCATCCCGGCAGCGAGCACCACCCAAGGCCCGTCCATAACGACGGATCATGTTGGTAGATAGCCCTGTTTCGTCCAGAAACACCAACTTCGACAGATCGCAGGTTTGCTGCCAGGCTTGCCATTGCTCGCGAGCCCTGGCGACATCCTCGCGCTGCTGTTCACTGGCAACGACCGTTTTTTTTATAGCGATAGCCCAGTTTGTGCCGGATAAACTTATCAATGGCCGAAATCGATACACTCAGGGCTTGTTCAGTTTCCAGCCAATCCTGCAGTTCCTTCAAGGTCATCGATGGGCTGTTCGCCAACTGTTCCTTGATGGCGGCTGCATAGGGTTCCAACAGGGCCCGTCTGTAACCACCGATCGGCTTGCTCTGAACGCCGCCGGTGTTTTTCCAGAGTTGATGCACTCTGGAGACAAAGGAGGGGCTGACTTGATAGTGCGCGCTGACTTCGCGTGTCGTTTTGCCGCTGTCAACAGCCTTCGCGACACGCAAGCGCAAGTCTTCTGAGTAAGGTTTGGGCATCTTCGGTCATTCTCATTCAATGAAGCCCCATTTTAGCAATACGGCTTGATCTTAGGTAACAGATAAATGCTCTAGAACTTTGCGGCGGTTGCTGTTGTCGCGCACATCCAGAAACCAGATGCCGCTTTCCTTTTCCAGCTGTTTTAAATAAGGGCGGCCATTGGTGGCGAAAGTAAGGGGAACTTTGAACTCGCCATAGTTGGTTTCAAGAGTGAATGCGCCTTGCTCCAGCAAACCTTTGGCGTAGCGTTTGGCTTGCCCGATATCGTCGTAGACATTCTTCGCGCTCTTTTTGGCTTCAACCACGGCAACGGGGGTTAGGCCCATAAAGAGGACATAGTCGGCGGGGCCCGAATCGGTTGGCCATTCGGCAATGGCGCGGTTGGCGTTGGCTATCGGGCGGGCGCCTTTGGAATATCGGAGATTGACGCTATCGGCCTCCCAACCTGCTTCGATAAGCTGTTCATCGATCAGAATACGGGTTTCGGCTTCGCTCAGGTGTAGTGTGGATTTTTCGACACGGCGAATTTGCTCGGCCTGTTGTTGTTTTTCGAGTCCGGTAAAAAACTTGAAGTATTCAATGTTGGCCGCATCCATTTTGGCGCGGAATTGTGCCAGCTTGGCCTCGTGCTCGGTGGCGATCTGTTCCCAGACCTGGCTTTCGCTCGCCATCTGTTCGGCGCGTTGCTGTTCGGCTGCGGCTTTTTGGGCTTCAATCTTTTTCTGTTCTTCAGCGCGGGCTAACCGGTCTTCCGCCGTTTTCGTTTGTTTTTGCAGTTCCTGTAGTGTCTGTTCGAGTTGGCGCACTTTTTCGGAAGGGTCCTGCGGTTTTACAAACGGCTCCAGTTTGAAGCCTTTGGCTTTATCACCACCGAATTGAATATGAAACCAGGCGCTGAGCGCATGACCTACCTGTAAAGCTTTAAGGGCATCACGGTGGGAGGATGAGGTAATGTCGTGGGTCGCAGGATTGCCGAGTTTTCTTAAGGCATGGAAAGCATCTTTGACTTGTTTGTCCAGCCTGAGGGTGTAGTCCAGCTCTCTTAACAGGTCGACCTGTTTGACATCGCTGCCGGAGTCAACTCCCACGCGGGAGGCGATGGTTTTGGCAAGTTCTTCGCCCAGTTGGCGCATTTTGATCAGCGTGGTGTTGGGGTCGGGCACGAAACAGGCTTCGGCAGTTTGGGCCAATCGCACCAGTAACTCATCATGGTGTTTAAGAAAGTCAAAATTACTAAGGGTTGGATTCAAAATAACATCCCGATGTCGATTTTTTTATGAGCCCCCGTGGGAGCGATGCCTTCATCGCGACTTGCGGAGATCTTTAGTCGCGATGAAGGCATCGCTCCCACAGCCGCCAAGCGGATTTAAAAACAGGCAATTATTGATTGTCGAATCCTTAGTTCCATCTACAACTTTACCTTTTCCACGGCGATTGGCTTGCTATTCGAGCCGAGCAAAATGTAATCGATGAATCGGTTGTAGCCGTAACCCATATCGGCCGCGATGGCTTCAAGTAAGAACGCTTCAACAAGGGTTCGCCGGTTACGTGACCATCAAGCATAGTAGAACTCTGGCGGCGCCTGGATCGTCTTGAACCGGCATAAGTTTTAATCGCCCGTAATCTAGCAGATCGGTAAGGACATATCAATGTTCGGCAGACAACGCCTGATCTGCCGGTCTGACAGTGTTGAGTATCGGTTAGCAGCCACGCTTTCGGGCTGCAGAGCTTATGCTTCACCGCTATTGACCAATATGGCTTAAGCAAATTTCTTCTTCAACCGCCAAAAAGCCACAGCGGAAACCAGCACTATCCCGCAAGCGGAAGCGATCAGCATCAAACCCAGAAACAAGATTTGCCTGAAGGTATAATCCACCAATTCTTTGCCGCTGGCCTGGGCTTGCCAGACCGCCGCACCTAATCGGGTTGACACCCCCTCAAGCTTATCGGAAGCCAGAGTCTGGTCGAAAGCCTGAAGCAGCTTCGCCAGGTCTTGCGCAGTAGCGTTGATCTGCGCTGCAGCCGCAGTGTAGTCGTTGATGCGGAAAGGCTCGGCGTTCGGACTCGACGGGCTGGCTTGGAGTTGCCGCACCACATCTTGGAAAGACTTTAGGGTAGCGGTAGACGCGTTGGACATCTGTCTGCCAGCGTCCAGTGCTTTCTCGGCTTGGACGGTGAGGCTGATGAGCCCCGGCTGGTGCGCGTCCAGGGCTTGGATGATCTGTTGGCGCTCTGTACTGATGAATCCTGGCAGGCGCTCCGCTGTCTGGCTGAACCGATCTGCCGATTCGGACAGTTGGGTGGTGTTAGCCAGCAACTTTTCCATCTCAGGCATTTCTGCCGTATGTATGGCCAGTAATTCGGTTTCCCAGCGGATCAGAATTGGCATGTGTCTGGCCAGGAACAAGCCGCGTTCCGCGAACAACCGTGTGTTGGCCAACTCGCGGGTAGCGGGGTCGAGTCCCGCCAAGGGGTCGATAGCGAGCAGATTGAACACACTGCTGGTTATCCTTGGGTTGGAGCTGCGGTTAATCTCGGCGGCTTCGGACGCAAAGCCAAATGATCCGAGATCACGGGGCGAACGCACATTCGGGTGTTGCTCGTGCCAGGCTTTAATGGCGGTACGCAGTTCCGAGAGCTGTTCTTCTTTTAGTGTCTTCGAGGCGATCTGCCAAATCCCCTTCTCTACCTCTTGAGAAGCGATCAGATAGGGTTTAACTGATTTGCCGTAGAAGGTGGGCATCCAATAATCCTCGACATTCATCCGGTTCAAGCTGGCGAAGATGACCATATCGAGGAGATTGGCATAGGTGTTGGCCCCGGTGGCGATGGCCAATATATCATTGGTAGTGGTGATCCGGCGCTGTAGAAGGGTTCGCCTTCGGGTGGCCTTATCGTCTTCTCCCTGCAACTGGCCTATGGCAAGATTGAGTGTTTCAATAGAATTGTCAGCAAAGCGAAGCAACTGGGATTGCAGTTCGACGGGATCGGGTGCTTCGTTTTCTTGGTTGAGTGAAAACATGGAACTGATACCCTTTTCAGGCAACTCCAGGGTATTTTTGAGCAAATTGCAACCGCTCATGCCCAAGACCAAGACAAGTAGCAGAACAACCTTCGGCACTCTACGGCCTCATGGACAGAAAAACTGATGCACTGCTCATATGACTGTATCGGCTCCTTAGGATCTTTCTGATTAACAATCAGCGCTATTGAATTTCAGCTTGTTTGACAGCTCAACAATTCCGAATACTCCTTCAATAACAGGGAAAACATCGTCAGCTCGTTGTCTTTGTCAAATGTAATCGATGAATTGTCTCTTCTACTTTAATTCGCATCTTAACGTACACCGCGCCCACTCAGGAAAAGACTCACAAGCCCTGCCAGCATGATAGCGATGTACAATTGGCCGGCTATCACCTCCAAGTAAGCAAGCGTACGCGCTAATGGCACGACCGGCGTAATATCGCCATATCCAAGACCGGCCAAAGTCACAAAACTGTAATAAAGAAGGTTGTCCAAAGTAGCATTACCGTGGATATCGGCTATACCATTGAGTGATCCCGGCCAAAATTGAAAAATCAATCCATATAAAATTGCCCAGATTAACCCCATCAGAAGATAAACACACATCGCTCCGAATAGCAGATTACGATCAATAGTAGTTCCGCCGAGCACGTGTCTGATAGAGATAATCACACTGATGATGGCAAACACGAAAGCCACTAGAGTGGACGATAATTCAATAATCCTGCTGGGGTAATAAACATTGATAACAGTGAATAAGACATTCAATACAGCAAGCGCCATGCCTATGTAGAAAAGTCGAGTTTCCCTATGCAAACTCCAGACACCAAGCAGCATCAATGTGCTATAGCCGATCTGCAAGCCGAGGCGCATCAGATGAGCGTTTTCTGCCAGATCAGGGAAAGAGCGCAACGTAGGTACAAGCAAAAACAAAAACAGCAAGCCGGACAGAAGATAAGCGTAATTGTCGGGTTTGGGATGCTGATTCAACACAGGCATGCGCAATTCCGCTGTTTTTAGTTATTAAGGCTTTGCTGTCATTAATACTGGAAGGTCTTTATGTATTTGAGTAGCTCTCCTTGATAATGTTTATGGCTGTTTCCACATTATCGGCGCGATGGATCAAGTCCAGGTCTTCCTCGCCGATAACGCCTTGCTGCAACATGTTGTCATGGGCAAACTGTCGGATATGATCCCAAAAATCCCCACCCATGCCGATGACAGGAAACCGCTCCAGTTTGCCCGTCTGCACCAGGGTTATCACTTCAAAAGCTTCGTCGAGCGTGCCAAAACCGCCGGGCATCACCACAAAAGCGCATGAATACTTGATAAGCATGACTTTGCGAATGAAGAAATGTTCGAATTCAATAAATTGATCAAGGTAAGGGTTGGGTTTTTGTTCATGAGGCAATTTGATATTGCAGCCCAAACTGTAGCCTCCCGCCTCTTTGGCGCCGCGGTTCGCAGCTTCCATAATGCCGGGACCACCACCGGTCATTACTATGTAACCCGCATTGGCCAATGCGCTTCCCAAATCGCGAGCCAGATGGTAGTAGGGATGATCCTCTTTAAATCTTGCCGAACCGAACACCGTGACGCACTGTTTGGCTAGATCAAAGCTTTCGAAGCCGCGCAAAAATTCCAGGAAAAACGCGACTGCACTTTCCAAATCTTGTTCCCGGTTGCGTCGACCCGATAAGAAGGCTTTTTCCGCCCCTTCGACTTTTCCTAATAATGAATAACTTTTATTAGAATCGAAAACATTGCTGTTCATTTTGACCTCCGGGCGATGCCCAATTTAGCCTGAACTCAATTTCCCCAACTGCTCAAGGAGATAATCTCCTCTATTATTCTGACCTGAAGCCGTATCAAAAGAATCCATTTAACATGATGGCTACTCAGTTAAGACTGAAAGCGTTTCGCGCGCAATCTGCAATTCTTCGTTCGTGCGCACGGCCAGAACGCGAACGGAATGGCCGCCTAATCCAATTTCGCTGACTTCTTCAAGTAACCCGTTATTGACTTCCGAATCGATAGCGATGCCAAGCTTTTCAAGGCCCTGACAGGCCCAGCTTCGAATTAAAGGCGCATTTTCACCGACACCACCGGTGAAAACAAGTGCATCCAGACCATCCAGTGCAACGAAATAGGCGCCAATATATTTTCGGATACGGTAACAATAGACTTCCAGCGCCAAGCGGGCGCGTTCGTCTCCAGTCTGTTCACGCGCCAGTACTTCGCGCAAGTCGTTGCTGCCGCATAACCCCTTCAATCCTGAATCCCTATTAAGGACTTCTTGCAGTTCGCTCGAGCTCTGGCCAAGAACGTTTTCCAGATAAAGCAGTATCGCCGCATCCAAATCACCGCACCGAGTTCCCATGACGAGGCCTTCTAAAGGAGTGAAGCCCATGGAAGTATCGATACAACGGCCATATTGTATTGCAGCGGCGCTAGCGCCATTGCCGAGATGCAGGGTAATTAATTTAAGATCCTCGAGCGGGCGCTGCAAAAATTCGGCCGCCCGTCCTGCTATATAACGATGAGAAATGCCGTGAAATCCGTACCGACGAATACCATAACGGCTGTACCAAATTTCCGGAACGGCATATCGAAAAGCATGCGGCGGCATGGTCTGATGAAAAGCCGTATCGAAAACAGCCACTTGCGGCACGGACGAAAAAATTTCCCGGCAGGCTTCAATGCCGGTCAGATTGGCCGGATTGTGCAGCGGCGCCAATGGAATTAATTTACGAATCATGTCGATGACCGTCTGATCGATAGCCACCGATACTGAAAAGGCTTCTCCGCCATGGACCACGCGATGACCAATCGCATCCGGCCCCTCCCCTGCTTCAAGCCCAAAGGCGCCGCGTAAAATCACGGCCATCTGGGCGAAGGCCGACCGATGATCGCCGGCCTCGATTTCTTGCTTGATCTCCACCAGTTCGCCTTGAGCATTTTCTGCTCGATGCTGGATCAGGCTTCCGCTTTCCCCGATACGCTCCACCAGCCCACTGGCAAGTAGGTGCATTGACTCCATTACAAACAGTCCGTATTTGATCGAGGAGCTGCCACAATTGATGACTAGTATCTTAGAAATGCCATGTTGGCTTGCTATGCTGGTCATGGTTTGTTCACCTGCGCCCCTCGAAAACGGCGACAGTGCGCCTGGATATTTGATAAGACGAATTTTCGTAATCCTTCTGCTGATTGCGAGACATAATGTCATCCGGACTGGTACGAGAGGTATCCAGCGCCAAATGCCATGCTCGCCCGGGAATCTCAGGCAAGGGGGCATCCACTGTCGACTCAGACATGTTCAAAATGACATGCAAATCTTCCTCATCATCGGCTAATCCAGCCAGTGTGTACGCCAAATAGCGAGCGTTTGAATCGAACCATAACGGTTCATTAAGCTGGTAGCCATGCCAGGCGATATCGCGAAGCCCCCGGTCGGACACCGCCTCTCCGGTCAGAAATTCGCGCCGGTTGAGATTCGGGTGCCGGCGCCTCAAGGCAATCAGTTCCTTCACAAAACGCAGCATATCGCCATTTTTTTCCACGAGGCTCCAGTCGAACCACGAAAGTTCGTTATCCTGGCACCAGGTATTGTTATTGCCTCGTTGGGTGCGCAGCACTTCATCGCCGGACAGCAGCATCGGAATGCCTTGGCTTAATAACAGAATGCTCATCAGGTTCTTAGCTTGCCGCCGCCGTAGAGCTAAAATTTCCGCATTATCGGTCTCGCCTTCAGCGCCGCAATTCCAGGATAAGTTATTGTCGCAGCCGTCGCGATTGTCTTCACCATTGGCTTCGTTGTGCTTACCGTTGTAGCTGACCAAATCGTAAAGTGTGAAACCGTCATGGCAGCTGATGAAATTAATGCTGTGAAGCGGCAACCGGTCATCGTCCGCATAAAGATCGCTGCTGCCGGCAATCGATGAAGCCACCTCGCCCACCAGCCCCGAATCGCCGCGGACAAAGCGCCGGATCACATCCCGGTAGCGTCCGTTCCATTCTGCCCAGCGTAAGCCGGGAAACGAGCCCACATGATAAAGACCCGAAGCATCCCAGGCTTCCGCAATCATGGGCACCCCGTTAAGTGCATTTGAAAATTCGATCCGCCAGGGCAGCGACGGATTGGCTTGGGGTATGCCATCCTCGCCGCGTGTAAAGACGCTGGCGAGATCGAAGCGAAAACCGTCGACATGCATCTCTTCAACCCAATACTCCAGACAATGCAGAAGGAATTGCGTCACCAGAGGGTGATTGCAATTAATACTGTTGCCGCAACCGGTGTAATCGCGATAGTAATTTCGGTTCTGCGGATCGAGATGATAAAAAATGTCATTAAAAAAACCCTTGAAGTTGATCATCGGGCCATTGTGGTCGCCTTCCGCCGTATGATTGAAAACCACATCGAGAATAACGCCGATGCCGGCATTATGCAGGGCTTTGACCAGATCCTTGAATTCACTTGCAAACGTTCCAAGTTCGGGGCTGATGCAATAGCCTGGATGGGGGCTGAAAAAACTATGTGTACTGTAGCCCCAATAATTCTTCAGTCCTCTTGCCGCCACGTTATCCGGCACGAATTGTTCGTCAAAAGCCATGACCGGCATCAGCTCGACATGGGTTATGCCTAGTTCCTGCAAGTAAGGAATCTTATCGATCAATCCTGTAAACGTGCCGGGCTGCCCTACCCTAGACGAAGGGTGACGCGTAAATCCGCCGACATGTAGTTCATAGATGATCGCTCCTTCGAGGCCGCGTTTATAGGAACGGTCATCCGCCCAGAAATAATCTGATTTCGTGACCACTGCCCGGTACGATGATCGGCTTTCGTTACGCGGGTCCGAAGCGCAGCGCCGGTTCCAAAAGGCATCGGTAACTGCCGTGGCCCAGGGATCGACTAATTCCTTTTTATGATTAAAACGTCGCCCTGTCGAAGCCGTATCGTTCGGTCCAAATATTTGCCAGGTATAATGGGTCCCTGCGGGAAGTGCTTCGACGAACACATGCCAGAAGAAAAAAGAACGATTTGTTTTGGGATTGAGGCTGATAATTTGAAACGGCACCGGACTCCCGGCCGCTTCATAAAGCAATAGGTCAGCGCCGCTGGCATGACGACTGAATATTGAAAAATTCACTCCGGCATCGCTGGCCGTTGCACCAGGCGGATAATATGAGCCATGGCTTGCTTTATAGGAAAGAGTCAATGCAATTCACTCCGTAAAATTTTGGCTTGGCCGTCAATCGCTTTATAAAAATACCTTCCCGAAATGTTGCGCTTGAAAAATAGGTAACTTTTAGACTAAAGAAAGCCTGTTTACGCTCATTAAGTGCCAGCGCGATTGCGCAAATACTCGGACATATAACTTCGGTCGCCTAAAACTTCCAGCATCGGCCCATAAGTAGCAAACTTGACTATGCTAACGGAGGCAGCGGGGGCATTGATACGATCGCGGTAACGCCCTATGTCGATCCCCAGCAGGCTGCAGAGAATGATGCGTATGGTAGCCTTATGGGATACCACCAGCACATTGCCGGTCTTGTACCTGGACTCGATTTCTGTAATTACGGGAAGGGCGCGGGCGGCAATCTGAACAGCCGTTTCGCCGCCGGTCGGCGGATTCCAGGCCGGATCGGTCTGCCAGCGTAGATAGTCCTGCTCGTAATGTTGCCTGACATATTCCAATTCCTGATCTTCCCATGCTCCATAACTGATTTCATGGAGTCCATCCCTGATCTGCATGGCCAGGCCCAAGGCGTCGCATAAAGGCTGTGCTGTCGCTATCGCTCTTTTCATCGGGCTGACATAGACATCAGTCCAGGGTATCGAGCGATGGGCTTCGGCAAAAAATTGCGCCATTTGCCTGCCTTCCGGGGTGAGTTCGGCATCGAGAGCGCCACAATAAGCGCCGCGTTGGCTGTATGTCGTTTCGCCATGACGAAGCAAATAGATTTTCAATGTCATGCTGCATTACTCCTTGGTGACAAGACAAGCTCAGCAGTTTAAGGGCGACAGTCAAAAAGGCTTTTCAATCGCTTGCCGGCCTATTAAAACTGATAGTCAGCTCACTGGGCTTGGCAAGATCGCCATGCAAACCGACGCCGCGGTGATTAGCCGCCAAATGCCGCAGAATTTTGTAAACGTCTTCAATCTGATCACTGGCATCCGCTTTTTCCGCTAATGCCGCCAATCCCAGGGGCTGATCCGTGGTTTTCAAAACGGAGAGTATTTTCCGTTGCAGTCCCAACAATGTCTCGGCGGCCTTTTTTCCCGCTTCTACACCGGGCTGATGATAGGCATTGACGTTGATCAAAGAGGCATAAAATCCAACGGCGCGTTCATAAAGGGCGATCAGCGCGCCGACCGATCGAGCATCTACCCGTGTAATCGTTACAGTAATCGAATCCCTTAAATTCTCGAAAAGCGCGTGTCGCGTACCCTGTAAAAATCCGGAAAGAAAGTCGCCGCTAGTTGTCTGGGATCCCACTTCTATGGAGGGTCCCGTCCGGTCCTCCAGCACTTCTATGAAAGTCGCAAAAAAATTCGCCACGCCTTCCCGCAGTTGCTGAACATAGGCGTGCTGGTCCGTGGACCCTTTGTTGCCATAAACCGCAAGGCCTTGATGGACCGTGTTGCCGTCCAGGTCCTTTTCTTTGCCCAGAGATTCCATCACCAATTGTTGCAGATAGCGTGAAAACAGCAGCAGAGCGTCTTTATAAGGTAGAACTACCATATCTTTTTCACCCTTGCCGTTACTCGCATAATACCAGGCAAGCGCCAGAAAAGCGGCCGGATTGCGCTTGATCTCAGGTACGCGGGTGGCGATATCCATTTCCTTTGCGCCCGCCAACAACGCGCGGATGTCAATCCCCAGCAGCGCAGCCGACAGCAATCCTACGGCAGACATCTCGGAAGTCCGCCCGCCTATCCAGTCGAACATAGGGAACTCTGCCAGACAGCCTTCAATTCGCTCCAGCTCATCTATTTTGCTGACAGCCACGGCATGGGCAAGAAAGTCCAAGCCTTGCTGCTCGTATACGCGCTTCACTTCCAGCATGGCATTGCGGGTTTCGGGCGTCCCGCCTGATTTGCTGATGACGATGACTAGGGTACTGTTAAGCCGGTTATGCAACCGATTGAGGATACGATCGAACCCTGCAGGATCGGTATTGTCAATAAAGTGTATAGCGAGCGGTGGAAAATCGGTTGACAGCGCTTCGGCTACAAATTGTGGACCGAGCGCTGACCCGCCAATCCCAATAGAAAGTATATCGGTGAACTTTGGCGCTTGTGGTGGATGAATCGTGCCCTCATGAATTTTCTTAGCAAAAGCCTCGATGTTATCAATGTTCTCCATGATCTGATTTTTCAGTTCCGATGGCGCAATGTCAGGGTTGCGCAACCAGTAATGCCCGACCATTCGGTTTTCATCCGGGTTGGCAATTGCCCCCTGTTCCAATGACTCCATGTCTTTAAACGCTTTCGCAAATTTTGGCTGCAGGGATTCCACCAAACTCTCGCTAAACCGCATCCGGCTAATATCGAGATACAATCCCAAATCCTTGTGAAAGTACAGCCAATCTTGATAATGCTGCCAAAGCTCTTGTGAGTTCATTGATTTTTTCTCCAAATAACATAACTGATGTTACGCAGTTAGTTGAAGTTAGATCGATTTAATAGAGTGTCGCTAACGCGACAATTTTATTTAATCGGGTTCTCGCACCCGAGGGCGAGTTCCTTTTCTTTGCGCGGCCAAAGAAAAGGAACCAAAAGAAAGGCCGCCCGGTTGCCGCTTATTTCCTGTGCTCCTCGCTTTTAACAGGGGTTGCCAAAAGGGACTCCTGTCCCTTTGGCAACGCGCGGCTTCCCTGCCGCGCCCCTACGGGCCTGATCTGTTAAAAGCTGCGGTGCTCGGCGCGGCAAACGGGATGAAACCGCCTTTGCGTAACATCAGTAATATAATAAAAAATTGATTTGGATTGTGCTCAATAGGCTGCTGCGTCAATCATTCAGTTCTTCATGGACTACTGATTCAGCGCCGATAGCTCTTGTTTAGCGAGTACCTCCGGACTTCATTGTTTAGGTTCGGCTCTATCTTTCATCGTTACCGATACCGGACGGACATTCCAGATCTCGTCGCAATATTCACGGATCGCGCGATCCGAGGAAAATTTGCCTGCTCTGGCCGTATTCAGAATGGACATCCTCGTCCAGTTTTCCGGATCTTGCCAGACATCGGAAACCTTATCCTGACAGGCAACATAGTCGGCGTAATCGGCGAGGACAAGAAACGGGTCATGCTGGCACAGATTGTCCACCAAAGGCCGAAATACCTCCGCATCGCCATTGGAAAAATGCCCCGATGCGATCAACTGAATCACTTCGGCTAATTGTGGATTTCCTTCGATGTAAGCGTAAGGACGATAGCCTTCCTGCTGAAGCCTGACGGCTTCCTCAGCGGTCAGCCCGAACAGGAAGAAATTCTCCGCGCCCACTTCTTCTCGAATTTCAACGTTGGCGCCGTCCAGCGTTCCAATGGTCAAAGCGCCATTCAGCATGAATTTCATGTTGCCGGTGCCAGAAGCTTCCTTGCCGGCCATGGAGATCTGTTCGGACAAATCGGCTGCGGGATAAATGAGCTGGGCGATCTCCACGTTGAAGTTGGGTACAAACGCGACTCGCAGATATTTATTGACATCCGGGTCGTTGTTCACCGCCTCGCTTACCGCGTTGATGAGTTTGATAATGCGCTTGGCGATAAAATAGCCGGGCGCCGCCTTGCCGCCGAAGATGAATGCCCGCGGTGCAATAGAAAGTTTCGGATCGCGCTTCAGGCGGTTGTACAGCGTAATAACGTAAAGAATATTCAGATGCTGGCGCTTGTACTCATGGATGCGCTTGACCTGAATATCGAACAGCCAGCTTGGGTCGAGTTCGATGCCGGTCTGCTTACGGACATAATCGGCAAGCCGCTGCTTGTTTGCCTGTTTGACGGCCCGCCATGCTTCACGAAATGCCGCATCTTCGGCCAAGGGCTCGAGCTGCCGGAGCTGCTCGGCATGGGTAATCCAGCTTTCGCCGATTGAGCGCGTGATCAAATCGCAAAGCCTGGGATTCGCCAAAGCCAAAAAGCGTCTAGGCGTTACGCCGTTGGTTTTATTGCTGAACCGTTCCGGCCACAATTCGTAAAAATCCTTCAGCACACTGCCTTTAAGCAGTTCCGAGTGGAGCGCCGCTACGCCGTTTATCGCATGGCTGCCCACACAAGCGAGATGCGCCATGCGCACTTGTTTGCTGCCCGCCTCGCCGATCAATGACATACGCGCCAGCCGCGCGTCATCGCCGGGATAGCGTAAGCGCACTTGGTCCAGAAAGCGCCGGTTGACCTCATAAATGATTTCCAGGTGCCGCGGCAGCATTTCGCCGAACATCGGCAGGTCCCAGGTTTCCAGCGCTTCCGGCAGCAGCGTATGGTTGGTATAGCCGAAGCTGTCCTGGGTGATGGTCCAGGCCTCGTCCCAATCCAGGCGGCGCTCATCCACTAAAAGCCGCATGAGCTCTGCCACGCCGATTGAAGGATGAGTGTCGTTGAGCTGCACGGCAAAGTACCGGGAAAAGCTCTGCGTCTGGCCGCCTGCCAGATCGAGAAAATGCAGCATATCCTGCAAGGAACAGGAAACGAAAAAGTATTGTTGAGCTAGCCTCAGCCGCTTGCCTATTTCGGGCTCATCGTTGGGATAAAGCACCTTGGTGAGCGTCTCCGAGCGCACTTTTTTTCCGACGGCCTGGTAGTAATCGCCAGTATTGAAAGCCTGAAAGTCAAACGACTCCGCCGCCTCGGCGCTCCACAGCCTGAGCGTATTGCAGGTATTGACCCGGTAGCCCTGAATGGGCGTATCGTAAGCGGTGCCTTTGATGACTTCATTGGGAACCCAGCGAACCCGATAGCGGCCCTCTTCATCCTGCCAGGACTCCGTATGGCCGCCGAAGCCGACTCGGTAAACGGTCTCGGGCTTCTCGATCTCCCAGGGATTACCGGCATGCAACCATTTGTCGGTAATCTCGCTCTGCCAGCCATCGCGAATCTCCTGATCGAAGATGCCGAATTCATAACGGATACCATAACCGATGGCCGGACGCTCCAGAGTGGCGAGGGAATCCAGATAACAGGCAGCGAGCCGGCCCAAGCCGCCATTGCCGAGGCCTGGCTCTTCTTCCTGTGCCAACAGCTCATCCAGGTTCAGCCCCAGCTCGGACACCGCCTGGCGCACCTCCTCTTCGATACCCAGATTGACGATATTATTGCCGAGATGCGGCCCCATCAGGAACTCCGCAGAAAGGTAGCAAGCCTTCTTGACAGCTTTTTCGAAATAAATATCGACCGTGTGCGCCCACCGGTGCTGCAGACGGTCGCGCACCGCGAGCGCCAGCGCCCGATAAAAATCATGTTTGCTGGCGACGGAAGGATGTCGCCCCAGGCTATAAATGACATGATCGCGAATCGCCTCCCTCAAGGCCATCACACTCAGGCCGGTGCGCTCATTTTCTGCGGACAAAGGAAGCGCTTCAACCGGGGCTGCATTTGTTTTTGGCATATCTAAAGAACCGGTATTGTAGGTCATATGCATCTCCAGTCCGATCTCAATAAGGCCACTTCCAGCTGGTGATTTCCTCACGGTCGGTGCCATGCTCGTGAGCGTAATTCAGATTCAGGATTATCTCGTTCTTCATTTCCTCCTTCAGATGCGCGGCCTTCGCGGCAAGCCCCGGCACCCGGTCGATGGCGTCGATGACCAGATGGAAGCGGTCCACTTCGTTGAGGATGGCCAGTTCCATGGGCGTATTGATGTTACCCTTCTCCTTGTAGCCGCGCACGTGCAGATTCGCGTGGTTCTTGAAGCGGTAGGCCAGCTTGTGGATGAGCCAGGGATAACCGTGGAAATTGAAGATGATGGGCTTGTTGGTGGTGAACAGGCTGTCGAACTCCCGCTCGGTGGAACCGTGAGGATGCTCCAAGGCCGGCTGCAGCTTGAACAGATCGACCACGTTGACGAAACGCACCTTCAGGTCAGGCAGCCGTTCGCGCAGGATAGCAGTGGCTGCCAGCGCTTCCATTGTCGCCACATCGCCACAACTGGCCATCACCACGTCCGGCTCCACGCCCGCATCGTTGCTGGCCCGTTGTGCAATGCCGATACCTTTGGCGCAATGGATGATCGCCTCGTCAATGGTCAGAAACTGCAAGTGCTTCTGCTTGTCGGCGACGATGACGTTGATGCAGTCAGTGGAACGCAGGCACTGGTCCGCCACCACCAGCAGCGTGTTGGCGTCCGGCGGCAGGTAGATGCGCGTGACTGACGGGCTCTTATTGGTCACCAGGTCGATAAAACCGGGATCTTGGTGGGAGAAACCGTTGTGATCCTGCCGCCACACAGTGGAAGACAACAGAATGGTCTGCGATGACACCGAGGCGCGCCATGGCACGTGGTTCTTACTGATATCCAGCCATTTGGCGTGCTGGTTGAACATCGAATCGACCACGTGAGCGAAGGCTTCATAGGTATGGAAGAAGCCATGCCGCCCGGAGAGCAGATAGCCCTCCTGCCAGCCGATCAGCGTGTGTTCCGAAAGCATCTCCATGACCCGCCCGTCGCGGCTGAGTTCGCCGCCGTCGGCATCCTCCGGCAACAGGTCAGCCATCCAGGTTTTCTTGCTCACCTCGTATAACGCCTGCAAACGGTTGGAAGCCGTCTCGTCCGGACCGAACACACGGAAATTGTTCGGGTTCATTTTCATCACGTCGCGCAGGAATTCGCCGAGAGGCTTGGTATTCTCGTACTCGCTGGAACCGCTCTGCGGCACACTGACAGCGTAGTCACGAAAATCCGGCAATTTCAGCTCCTTGCGCAGCAACCCGCCGTTGGCATGGGGATTGGCACTTATGCGCCGCGGGCCCTGCGGGGAAATAGCGCGCAGTTCGGGGCGCAGCCGGCCGCCGTCATCAAAAAGCTCCTCGGGCTTGTAGCTCTTCATCCAGTCTTCCAGCAGCTTCAGATGGGAGGGATTGCCGATCACATCCGAGAACGGCACCTGATGCGAACGCCAGAAACCTTCCGCCTTGTGGCCGTCGATTTCCTTGGGTCCGGTCCAGCCCTTGGGACTGCGCAGCACAATCATCGGCCAGAACGGGCGTTCGGCATCGCCTGTCTCCCGCGCTTGCTGCTGGATAGCGCGGATTTCGGCGATCGCTTCATCCAGGGTAGCCGCCATCTTCTGATGCATCTCAGAGGGGTCCGATCCTTCGACAAAATAAGGCTTGTAACCGTAACCCACAAACAGCGCTTCCAGTTCCTTAGGGCTGATACGAGCCAGGATCGTCGGATTGGCGATCTTATAGCCGTTCAGGTTGAGGATGGGCAACACTGCACCGTCGCGGACCGGATTGATAAACTTGTTGGAATGCCAGGCCGTGGCTAGCGGTCCGGTTTCCGCTTCGCCGTCCCCGACCACGCAGGCGACAATCAGATCAGGGTTATCATAGGCGGCGCCGTAGGCATGTGAAACACTGTAACCCAGCTCGCCGCCTTCATGTATCGAGCCGGGTGTTTCCGGCGTGACGTGGGAACCGATGTGTCCCGGAAAGGAAAATTGCTTGAAGAACTTGCGCATGCCATCGATATCTTCGCTTTTGTCGGGATAGACCTCGGAATAAGTGCCTTCGAGATAGGTCGGTCCTAAAACGCCCGGCGCGCCATGGCCCGGGCCCGCCATGAAGATCACGTTAAGGTCGTCGCGCTTGATCAGCCGGTTGAGATGCGCCCAGACGAAAGACAGCGCCGGGCTCGCCCCCCAGTGCCCCAGCAACCGGTGTTTCACATGCTCGGCGGTGAGCGGCTCTCTGAGCAACGGGTTATCCTTGAGGTAGATCATGCCGACGGAGAGGTAATTACATGCCCGCCACCAAGCATCCATTTTGCCGAGTTCTTCGTCGCTCAGAGGGGTCTGCGGATTTTGGCTGGTATCGCTCATCATTTTTCTCCTCACAGTCTGATTGTCAGGATTATCGTGGCGCCGACATGAGCGATAGGACTGTAGTACGCTCGCATGCCGAGTGGATAGCAACTAGCAATTCGTCCTCAAAATCTCTTTTGTGACTGTATGCCTATTTGCCAAGTTCCTCAGCCGGCCCACGCTTACCAATCCGGCGCGCGCCAGCGTTTATCTTTTTCCTTGGGCGGCAAATCAAGCTGCCCTGGCTCGATAATATCGCCCCAATCGGTCCGGTCACGCATTTGCCGCTTGATAGGCTCGACCACAAAATCTTTCTCCTGCCGGGTTTCCCAGCCGCCGCCCATGGCTTTATAAAGCGCAATCAGGTTGGCGGCGATATCGCCGTAAATACGCACCAGCGATTCCTGCGAGGCAAGCAGACTGCGCTGCGAGTCCAGAACGCGCTGATAATCCACCAATCCTTCCCGGTATTGATACAACGATAATTCGGTCGAGCGTCTGGCCGCCTCATAGGTTTGTTGCAATTCATCGCGCTGTTCCTGCGCCTTGAGGAAAGCGATCGTGGCGTCTTCCGCTTCCTTGGCGGCATTGAGGACCGTATTGCGGTAATCGGCGATCAATTGCTGGAAACGGGCATCCTCAACGCGCACCTGGTTGGTGATGCGGCCGTAATTGAAAATGTCCCAGCTTAAGCTAGGCCCGATGAAGTATTCGAAGCTCTTGGCGTTGAACAAATCGCTAAGCTCGCTGCCGCCGGCCGAGGCAAAAGTCAGCGCGGCGTCGCTGGCGCGCAGATTGATCGAGCCGAGCAGCGAGAAATGCGGATAAAGATCGGCTTTGGCTACGCCGATCAGCGCGCTTTGCGTTGCAAGCTGACGTTCGGCGAGGCGGATATCGGGACGCCGGCGCAACAAGTCGGCGGGCACGCCTACCGCAACCGTCATCGGTGCGGCAGGCACCGGGCGGGCATGCGCCAGATAAGCGTCTATGCGCCCCGGCGGCTGGCCGAGCAATACGCTCAAGGCGTTTTTCGCCTGACGCGCGCTGGCTTCCAGCGGCGGAATGGTGGCCAGGGTGCTGTTCAGCAGGCTTTTTGCCTGGAGGTAATCGAGTTCGGTGATCAATCCTCCGGCAAACAGTGTATCGGCAATCTCCAAGGTGCGTTGCTGTATTTTCACGTTGTCGCGGGCAACCTGGATGCGGGCCTCAGTGGTGCGCAGCAACACATAGGTACGCGCCACCTCGGCAGTGAGCGATACCAACGCGTCATCGAAACCCGCGATCGAGGCGTCCAGATTGGCTTGGCTTGCTTCCACGCCGCGGCGGAATTTGCCCCACAGATCGAGCTCCCAGGCGACATCGAAGCCTATGCTGGCGACGCCGAAATTGCGGTCGATGATGCGGGTCGTGTTAGGTGCGTGGGCGCTGATTTGCTGGTAGCTCAAATCGCCGTTCAGTTGCTGCGTTTGGGGATATTCAAAACCCGTGGCAATGCCCAACTGCGCCCGCGCTTCCAGAATGCGCACGCCAGCCGACTGCAGCGTCAAATTCTGTTGCCGCGCTTCCCCGACCAGCCGGTCCAGATCCGTGTCCTTGAACACTTTCCACCAATTGCCCAGTTCCGCTGCACGCCGGCTGAGCCGGGGATCAGATTGGTTGATCCAGTTGTTTTCCACGGCGGCTTCAGGCTTGGCATAATCCGGCCCGACCAGGGTGCAGCCGGCATTCATCAGCAGTACCGCAGTAATTCCCGCCACGCCATGAAGGGCGCGAATAGCGCTGAAATTGGGTTGCATACCGCCTCGCTTCTTGCCTTGTTTGATCATCACACCTTCTCTCCGCCCAGATCGCGATGTCCGGTTTGCGCTTCGTCTACTTCCACCTTATAAAAAATGGCGTACAGCACCGGCACCACGATCAACACCAGCAAAGTGGCAAAGCCCAGTCCGAAAACGATAGTCACCGCCATGGCGATAAAGAAGGCGTCCGTGAACAACGGGATCATGCCCAGCATGGTGGTGCCGGACGACATGGTGACCGGGATCAGACGGCTGACACCGGAACGCATCACCGCCTGGAACGGCGCCGCGCCTTGGGCGAGCTGCACGTTGATCTCGTCGATCAACACGATGGACGCCTTGATGATCATGCCCGAAAGGCTCATTAACCCCAGCAGCGCCATAAAGCCGAACGGCTGGTTAAAAACCAGCAACCCGAGGGTGACGCCGATGATGGCCAGCGGCACTGTCAGCCATATGATCAGGGTCTGTTTGATGGAATTGAACAGCACCAGCACCGTCAGCACCATCAAGCCGAAAAACACCGGTATCGAGCTGGCCAGACGCGAATTGGCACGCGAGGAATCTTCGGCCTCGCCGCCCCAGGCCATGTAGTAGCCCGGCTTGTTCTTGAGCGGCCAAAGATCGTTATCGCCGACTTTCAGTGTGGATGAATCGAATTCCTCAATCGGTTCATCAGCGGGTTTGCCAAGCGCTGCGGCTACATCCACGTCCAGGGCTTGTTCGATTTTCGCTTTAACCCTGGCGAAGACCTCACTGGGCAATCCTTCACGCGGATCGGCATGAATGCGCAGCATTTTTCGCCGGTCCCAGCGCCAGACATGGGCATCTTCGAACTCAAGCGGAAAATCGGAGACCACCTGCCCCATCGGAATCATCGTCCGCGCGGCCGGGCTCCAGATCTGTACGGCCGCCAGACTGTCCAGATCGGCGCTTTCAGCCGATGGCGCGCGTGCCATCAGCGGAATCAGTTCATCCTGCTCGCGGTAAACGCCCACCTTTTTGCCCTCGAATGCCATTGTCAGCGCATCGGCTACTTCCGGCCGGTCGATGCCGGCCCGTCTTGCCTGGGATTCAGATAATTGCGGCCGCAGTACTTTGACCTTGTCCCGCCATTCGCTGCGCACCGCCTTGGCGGTCGGTTCCGCTAAAAGGACAGCTTCGGCCTGGTCTCCCATACGACGCAGTTCCTCGGCGTTCGGACCATAGATACGCAGCTGGATCTTGCCGCCGGTCGACGGGCCTAAAATGAACAGCCGCGTGTTGACGACGGCGTCGGGAAAGGATGCTTCGAGTTCCTCCTGTACCTGCGGAGCCAGCGCGGCGATGCGGGTGTAATCGTCGACATCCACCAGAATCTGGCCGAAGCTCCGGTAATTGTGTTCCGGCGTATAAGTCAGCAAAAAACGCACCTGCCCGCCTCCCAACTGACTGGTGAGATGGGTGACGCCTTCGTGTTTCTTGATGAGCTGCATGGCCTGCTGAACGCGCCGATCGGTTTCATGGATGTCCGTGCCTTCGGGAAACCACAGGTCGACATAGAATTGCGGACGGGTGGAGTCCGGAAAAAAGCTTTTCTTGACGAAACTGAATCCCAATAACGCCACGACAAACAGCGCCACTACGATGCCCACCACAATCCAGCGGAAACGCAGGCAGAATTTCAGAAAACGCTGGTATTGGGCATAGAACCCGACCGAATAAGGGTCGACGCTGTCACCGGCAGCGGGCGCGCCGGTTTTGAGAAATACCTTGCACAACAGCGGCGTACAGGTCACCGAAGTCAGCCAGCTCAAGGAAAGCGAGATCAGGATGACCGAAAACAAGCTGCGGCAGTATTCGCCGGTGGAATCCTGGGAAGTGCCGATTGCGGCAAAGGCGATGATCGCCACGGCGGTGCCGCCCAGCATCGGCAGCGCATTCTGGCCGACGACATCGCGCGCTGCATCATAGCCGTTTTGCCCTTGGGCCATGCGCATGCGCATGCCGTCGGTCACCACGATGGCGCAATCCACCAGCATCCCTAGGGCAATAATCAACGCGCCCAGGGAAATGCGTTCAAGCGTGATATCAAGCATATGCATCACAATGAACGTGCCCATAATGGTCACCAGCAACACCAAACCAAGAATCAGGCCGCTACGCAACCCCATGAATATCAGCAGCACGCCAATCACAATGGCCACCGCCTCGATCAGGTTGACGATGAAGCCGCTCAAAGCGACCATTACCGATTGGGCCTGGTGGGAAATAATATGGATTTCCACACCCACCGGACGCATCGATTCGAGTTCTTTCAAGCGCTGTTCCAGCGAATCGGCCATGACGATGACGTTGCCGCCGAGCACGGTCGATATGCCCAGCCCGACGGCGGGCTGTCCGTCAAAGCGCAGCATTGTCGCAGGCGGCTCGCGATAGCCGCGCCTGATGTCGGCCACATCGCGCAGATAAATCAGGCTCTGGGATTTCGGTCCGCGCGAGGTAATGAGCAAATCGCCGAATTCCTGTTCCGATTTGTATTCGCCGGTTGGATTGATGGGAATGAATTCCTGCCCCAGGCTGAGGTTGCTGGCGCTCGCCACAACGTTTTTCGCCTGCAAGGTGTTGTAAATATCATGCGGCGATATGCCGAGCTGCGCCATTTTTTCGCGGCGCATTTCCACGTAAATCGCTTCCTTTTGCTCCCCGTAAAGAACGACGCGCTTCACATCGGTCGCTTTGAGCAATTCTTTTTGCAGATATTTGGCGTATTCGTATAGTTCCTTGTAACTGTAGCCCTCGCCAGTGATCGCCAGGTAAATGCCGTACACATCGCCAAAATCGTCGTTGACCAGCGAAGGGCCTGCCTTGGGCGGCAGTTTTCCCTGCGCATCGTTAACCTTGCGGCGTAGTTCGTCCCATACCTGCGGCAACGAGTATTTGTCATATTGGTCCTTCATTTTGACTTTTACGATCGAAAGATCGCGGTACGAATGCGATTCAACCTTTTCCAGCTGACCCATTTCCTGTGCGGCTTTTTCGATCACGTTGGTGACCTCTTCTTCCACTTCCGCCGCTGAACCGCCCGGATAGGGCGTCGATATGACGGCTTCCTTGATTGTGAATTCGGGGTCCTCCAGGCGGCTCAGGGATTCATAGGATTTCCAGCCAACTACCAAAATAAGCACGATCATCACCCAGGTGATGATACTTTTTTGTATGCTCCATTCCGCCAAATTCATTTTGAGTCCTCTTGTCTAACTAACAATTAGAATGAGCCGCATAATTCAATTTTCCGGCAGGCTGCCGCCTCTTAATGCGATGACAGTTATTTGAGCGCCCGAACCGTTTGGCCTTCGCGCAGTTTGCTGACGCCGCTGACGGCAATGGTTTCGTCCGCGTTCAGTCCGCTTACGATGCGAATGCTGTCGCTTCCGGTCAACTCGCCGGTTGTTACGGCGCGGCGATGGACTTGCCTGGTTTGCGGATCGACAACCCAGACTTGTGGCCGGCCTGCGTCGTCGGCGAATACGGCAATGGCCGGCACGATCATTTCCGTGCCCGCTTCGACATCCTCGGCAAATTCGATCCCGACATTGACCGTCATGCCCGGCAGAATGCGGATGCCGGCAGGCGCCGGCATCACCAGTACCACGCGGTAGGTTTGTGTAGCGGGGTCGGCTTGCGTGGCAAATTCCTTCACCTCCAAATCGAAACGACGGCTGGGATCGGCGGCGAATTCGGCATAAAAATGCGGTTTTGCTTTACGGATCGGCGCAATCATCAGTTCCGGCACGTCCATCAGCACTTCCACGTCGGTCACGTTCTGCAGGCTCAGTATCGCCTGCTTGGCCTGCACTTCCTGATAGTTGTCGACGTACTTTTGAGCGATCAAGCCATCGAAAGGCGCCTTCAAACGGGTATATTCCAATTGATCCCTGGCCGTGGCAACTGAAGCTTTCGCGGATTGCAGATTAGCGCGTTCGACCTTTTCAGCCGCGAGTTTCAGCGCCACCATCGAATCGCTCACCGCGCCGGGGTCGGTTTCTTTAACTTTGACATAACGCCGGTGTTCAGCAGTGGCATAGACAAGCGCCGCTTGAGCTTTTGCCAGCACGCCTTCCGCGTTGCGCAGATTGGTTTCATAGTCCCGGGGATCGAGGCGCGCGACGAGAGTGCCTTTCTTGACTTTTTGGCCTTCTTTAACCGGAAGTTCAATCAATGTGCCAGGCACCTGAAACGCTAAATCCGCTCGGTCGGAAGCGCGCACCGTGCCGGGCAGTTTCCGGGTTTTTCCCGCCAGCGAACCGCTGACCTTCATCAGTTTTACCGGACGGATCGGCTCGACGGTTTTGACGGGCTCTTCATTCTTCCCGCAGGCAGAAAACAATGCCCCGCAGGCCATACATAGCATGATGCCCACTGCCGCTTTTGAGCTCTTTCGTATTAATTGCAAAATCATTCAGACTCCTTATCCAGCATTGATTATCTAACTGCCGTCATCCCCTATCCGAAGCGCACACAGCAACTCATCGCTCTCAATTTACTGAGCGGTAGGCTGGGTTGATAAACCCAACATTTCGGCCGCCCATGCTGGGTTTCAGCTAAAGCTCCAACCCAGCCTACACAGGCTGAAGGACAAGGCATCTTCCCATGTTAAGATCTGCCGACTTTAGCCGGTCCCTTGACCAGTTCGTCAAAACTTGCTGAAGGTACAATCTTTTGGGCTATTACTGTGCCGTTATACTTGCCGGCGATCTGTTTAAATTTTCTTTCCCAACGATTCTCAAAAAATACGATAACCGCTGAGTGGCCATCAGGAAGCCTCGCCGCTATTTTGTGAATATCTTTGACCGCAAGGCCAAAGTCGCCTTCTGCGGCTGCTTCGATTGCAGACTCCGCTTTGGCGCGGACCGCACCAGGGCCTTCTAGCTCGAGACCAGCGAGAGCAGCAACCAGCACATTGATTTCCATCACATCCTCTCCTTCCTGAAGACGCCCGCCTTCCATCGCGGATACTTTGCCTTCCTGGTCTTTTCTCAGAAAAATAAAGGCGTCCGGTCTGAGAACCCCGGTCTCCCAGAGATCGCGCAGTTCGTTAACAAAGTCGTACGGCAAAAGTGCGCCTTCGAACTGGGTCACGATCAGATTCAAAGAGCCGATTTTTCCGAAATCCAGCGCAGACAAATCGATATCCTGCAATTTTTGCGGTTTCGCCGGCCTCTCGCCGCGAATGAATATCCCCAGCCGGTTTTGTTTCGGGGACTTTTCAAGATCGCCGCCCATGACATTGTGCCAATGATCCTCAAAGGCCTGCAGGGGCATGAAGCCTTTGCCCATCCACACATAAGGATCTTCAAAGTACAGGTAATCCTGATCGATTGCGAGCGCTACGAAATAATGGCCGTTTTCCCAGTCGTCCACTGCGGACTTATCCGAATCCTGGCGGCTTCGCCAGGCTTGTCCCAGAATGATCACGGGATTGCCGACTGCTGTGGCTTGCTCGATTTCCTCTAAAGTGAGATTTTCTTTTATCTCGGCTTCGAATCTCAAGGAGCGGGCGACCCGCACAATATCTTCCGGATAAGTACCGGTTTCCGGAGTCGTGTGCAAAAGTTGCATCAGCTCCGCTTCATCAACTTCCCAGCCCCAATAGCCCAATACTGTCTGAAGCGCTGAAGCGCCGCAGGAATACTCGGTACTCTGGCGGGTTTGCTTGAGAAGCTCGAATCGTTTCATGATGGGCACCTTAGTAGTTCACTTGGCCGGGTTTGTGTCCACGAGCTGCCATGACGCATCCGGGTCATAGCGCTTCATTGCCATTGCCGTTTTCGCCGTCTGCGGTCCCAGGTTTTTCTGGTAAATTTTGCCTTGGTGATTGACTATGAATGTCATGATTCCCGAGGAACCGTATACTGCGGGAAATGCCACAAGGCCGAAGCCTGCGATCATATTGCCGTTTATGACGTAATTGTATTTTCCGCCCGGTGCATGACCGCCCTGTTGCGTGAGAATTTTGTACAGATAGCCATGGTAAGGGGTTGGCTCACCGGCAGCGCTTTTTGTGCTGTAGCCTTCCGCTTTGGCTTGAGCCACGAGCGGACCCAGCGGGCTTTCAGGCTGACCGGGCGCCGCTTCCCAAAACAGTCCGTCGTATTTGCCCGGCTCGCTGCGCAATTTAACGGCGAACTCGGATACTTCATCGCCGTCGCGGTCACTGGCTGCGTACTCGACCTGGGCTTCTACATAAGCCTGTATTACGCTCAGCGCTTGCAACTCGTTGCGGCCGATGCGGCGATTGAGAATTTCTTTTTCACCTTGCGCGGCATCGAATTGCCATTGCTCGCCATGCTTTGCTACCGGCACCGGGAACGCCCAGGCGTCCTTGCCGAAATGCAGGATGGCCCTGTCCGCACCTTCCATTTCAACGGACGATTTCTCTTCGGCCATGTTGAGAAAGTCCGCTCGATTGTTCTTATCTTCCGTTGGGTCACCCGATGAGAAAAGTTGTGCGTATTTGCTCCCGAAAATAGCGGAGATTTTTTCGCTGCTACCGTCACGTGCGGCATTGACCAGGGCTTTGAGCGCTTCTTCAGGCGATGCGAAACTTTGCCCCGCGGCTTCAGCTGCGGAGTCGGCAGCGGATACGGCACTTAAGAAAAGCACTAACGTTGCAAATAAACATGCAGAAAAGGTATGACGGAGCTTGAAAGATATCACGATTGAATCCTCGCATGATTAAAGGTCGATGACAGGTGCACGCTGAAAAAACAACCGGCTTGCCTGCGCATCGCATCCGAATAATGCAAAACAATGTTATATCGGCACCCGTTCATCGCCGGCCTCCCCCGCGGGTTCGCGCAGCGCCTCCACCTGCAGCGCGGCCGCCGCCAGAGGCTCCGATTTGTCTGCTGGACTGGGCGCTCACGCGGCTGGCATTGCCGCGGCTGCTGAAATCGCGGGAACGGCCGCGGTCTCGAACGCTTTCAAATGCACTCGGGCGCGAGGCTTCCCGGCGTTGTTGCAATCGGGAGCGTTGGACTTCCTGATTCCGTCGGTTTTGGAATCTTTGGGTATCGTAGGCCGATCTTTGTCCCCCCTGTTGCAACGGTCTGCGACTTTCTGCCAACGTTCTTTCAGGTCGCTGACGGCTAATGCCAGCGCCTTGCTTGCCGGTGGACTTGCGGACTTCCGTCGATCGGGAGTTTACGCTTGATGCGCCTCGCCTGCTCTCGGCCTTGACGCGTTGCCCGCTTGCGCGTAAGTCTGCCAAGGCGCTTTCACTGCTTTTGGGTAATGGGCGCTTCCGAGCCTCGGCTTTGCTTGGCGGGGGGGGCTTGCCGGGTTTTGTAGCCAGCCGCTGCTGGATTTCACTGCTGGAAGGACGGGGTTGCGCAGCCAGTTGTGCCGCCTGCTTGTTGCCGTATCCGCGCATTTCCGCCGGAAGGTTCTCGGCGCCGCTCAGCCGGCTTCCGGCCAGGGCCGGTTGCTGCAGACGCCCCAGACGCTGCTGTGCCGCCTGCGGATAAGGCTGTCCTCGGCGATGGCGCGCATCCGGCCGCCAACGGTTGGATTGGTCTTTCAAGGCCGTCAGTTGGTCCGACTTGAAAGTGCTTTCCCGGTTAATATTGATTTCATTGCCGGAAATGTTGACATCACGATTGATGTCGCCCCGGTCTACGTTCACATTGCCATACCGGCCGCCATAAGCGCCTCCCCCGCCGCCATGCCAGCAATTCCCTCCATGGCATACGGCATCGCCATAATAATGCGAAACATGGTAATCGTCCCAGTCATCGTCGGCCCATTCCATAATGCCCCAAGTCAACAGCCCGCCGACAACCGCGCCAGTCCCGAAGTTGATCCATTGATCACTGGAAGAAGAAGTGGTGGTAGTTGTAGTGGTTGTGGCAGGCGGGTAATAGGCCGGATAATAGCTTGGCGCCGCTCCCGCGGCATAACCCGTCGTCGTTGCCGGCGGTGGCGCAAGCGGTGCCCCATACACCGCCTCGGAGTTGTAACTCGGGACCGACAGGGTATCGGCCTTTGCCGGTTCGATGGTGATCACTTCCTTGGTCACAACGGCTGGTGTCACCTTGGCTTCTGGTCCTTCGGCCGGTTCGGAGAGCGATACGGCCTTGGCTTCCACCTTTTGTTGTTCGGAATCCTTTAAAAATCCGGCATCGGAGGCTCGCTTGCGTAGTGCCTGGACCGCATCCATCAACTCCGAAGGGTTCGACAAGAAGGCATCGCCTAACTGAGTGGTCCAGTCCAGATGCTTGTTCATCATCGCAATGACTGAGGGAACTGCCGTCAGACGGACAACGCTGGCATCCCAGTTTTTGTCGCGTACAGTCGCCGGATCCGGCTTGGTTTCGAGCCAGCGGGCCGCCTGCACCACTTCCAGCGGATACGTGGCGGCGACCAGCACTTCCGCCAGCAGTGGATCGGGATAGAGGGCGATCGGCGCCACTAGCGATTCCAAGCCCGTTAAAGGTGGCGTTCCTGGCGGTGGCATGGTGGGCGTTTTTTCAGCGATGGACGAAGGCGGAGTGCCGGGAGATTCGGTTTTGGATGGTGGTGCTTCGGAAGAAGGGCCTTGTGCCGCCGTTTTAGCTTCCTGTTGTTCCTCTTTGTCGCACCCGACTGCGTGCATGGCAAGGATTAGCAATACCGCTCGGAGCAATATTCTATGGCCTTGGCGGCGATGGTTGGTATTTACTTGCTTCGAGGTCATAACAAATACCCTGGTTGTCACTGAATGATGAAGGATACGCATTAAATTCGCAGCATTAATAACGAAATAGATGCTCAGTTTAAGAAAAAGTTCGCATGGACCTATCCACGCGCAATCAAATACGGAGTTGATGCGAAATCTTGACTTTTCCGGTGATTCGGAAACTTTCTGTCGGCGTAGCGTTCTCACTAGCATCTTTCCTGCGCGGTTTGAGGGAAATGATTCAGTGCATGCCTTGTTGCATGAATGTGTGAAGGCAAGAAATGGAATCTCTGCCCTTTATCAACATCGTTCTCCGGTACTCGTTTGGAGCTATGTGATGAATCAGATTCAGAATCTTACCCGCCATACCCGCCTTCTGGAGATCGTCGGTGATACCGTGAGAGTGCGTGCCACGGGACGGACTTTCGGCGAAATGGCCAGCGTTGAAAACACGGACGGCGAGACATCCCTGGCGAAAGTCGTCGATTTAGACCGTGACATTGTCAGCCTGCAAGTGTTTGCCGGCGGCAAAGGTTTATCGACCGGCGCGACGGTTACGTTTCTCGGACGCAGCCTGGACGTCGTGTATTCTCCGAATATTTTAGGACGGATTTTCCGCGGTTCCGGCGAACCCATCGACGGCGGCCCGGACCTGACTGCAGATCCGCGCATTCCGGTGGCCGGGCCGACCGTCAATCCGGCCATGCGCGTCATGCCGTCGCATATGATCGAGACCCGGGTGCCGATGATCGATTTGTTCAATTGTCTGGTTGAAAGCCAAAAGATCCCTATTTTCTCGGTTGCCGGCGAACCCTATAACGAACTGCTGGCGCGCATCGGCTTTCAGGCCAACGCCGACGTGCTGGTATTCGGCGGCATGGGATTGATTTTCGACGATTATCATTTCTTCCGCACGTCTTTCGAAACTCACGGCGTATTCCACCGTACCGTCATGTTCGTCAATCAGGCGTCCGATCCCCTGGTCGAGCGCCTGATGATACCGGACATGGCGTTGGCGGTGGCCGAGAAAATGGCGGTGGATGAAAACAAGCGCGTGCTGGTGTTATTGACCGACATGACCGCCTATGCCGATGCGATGAAAGAGTTGGGCGTGGCTCAGGAACGCATTCCGGCCGTGCGCGGCTACATGGGCGATCTGTACACGCAGTTCGCGCAGCGCTATGAGAAGGCCTGCGATTTCAAAGGCGCCGGCTCGCTGACCATCCTGACCGTCACCACCATGCCGGGCGACGATGTGACGCATCCCGTGCCGGACAATACCGGCTATATCACAGAAGGCCAGTTTTATCTGCACGACGGCATTATCGATCCGTTCGGCTCCCTGTCGCGCCTGAAGCAGCACGTCGTCGGCAAGGCGACGCGCGAAGACCACAGCCAGATCATGAACACCATGATCCGTTTTTATTCCGGCGCCGTCGAAGCGCAAAAGAAGCAGGCAATGGCTTTCGAATTGTCGCCTTTGGATCACAAGTTATTGAAGTTCGGCAGGCTGTTTAAGGAACGCTTCATGGACATCAGTGTTTCCCTGGGCGTCATCGATGCGCTGGATTTATGCTGGCAGACGCTGGCGGAATGTTTCACGCCCGAGGAACTGCTGATGAAAAAGAATCTGGTCGACAAATATTTCCCGCAGCAGGTTTCCGCAACGAACCGGGAGTAGTCCTCCATGGCCAAGTTGAAACTCAGCAAGCAGGCATTGCATCAGCAGCAGGAACAGTTAAAGCTGTACAAGCGCCTGCTGCCTTCGCTCGATTTGAAACGCCGGCAACTGACGATGGAAGCGCAGAAGGCCCAGAATGAATACACTGAAGCGCTGTCCGCCAGCGAAGCGCTGGAAACACGCATCGGCCAGGAATTGCCGATGCTGGCTGACGAAAGCCTGCGTTTGCGGGACTTGGTCGAGGTAACCGGTTACCGGTTAGGCGAACAAAATGTCGTAGGTGTGAGGCTGCCGGTGCTGGAATCGCTCGACTGCCGGATCGCGGAATACTCGCCTTTGATCACGCCGCCCTGGATCGACATACTGGTGCAGCGCTTGAAGGATGCCATCACCAGCCGGCTGCGCGCTGAAATTGCCGGCCAGCGGCTGGAGATTCTGCGCGTGCAGTTGCGCCGGGTGACCCAACGCGTCAATCTGTTCGAAAAAATTCTGATTCCGACCGCGCATAGCAATATTCAACGCATCCGGATATATCTGGGTGAAGCCGAACGCGCCGCCGTGGTCACTTCGAAACTCGCCAAATCGAAACAATTGAAGGAGCGGGACGTGCTAACGGAGGGCCCGGCGGAATGAGCATAGCCCGTCTGAACAAGGTCACTTTTGTCGGCTTGACGGAAGACCGGGAACGCTTGCTGCAGGATTTACAGAATCTGGGCTGTCTGCATATCGAACCGCTGGCCCCGGAATCCGAGACGCCTGCCACCGCCGTCGGCCCTAGCGGGGGAGCGCGGGAAGCGCTGCAATTTCTGCGCGAATATCCGCATCGAAGGCGGCAAAGCCGGGACATCAGCCGTTTCGATGCCTTGGAAATCGAAGGCAAGACGCTCGATGTCCGGCGGCGATTGCTGGAACTCACCGATGAGCGCGATTTTTTGATCAAGCGCATTCAGGACATGCGTCCGTGGGGCGATTTCGCTTTTTCGCCGCTGCCTGAAATGGGCAATCTCCGCTTCTGGTTCTATGTGGTGCCGCACCGCGATATGCCCAGAGTGGCGGAACTGGGGTTGCCCTATGAGATCGTCAAAAAGGATAACCGTAATAATTATGTTGTGGTCATTTCCGAAAACGAACCTGAAGGCATGCCCGTCAATCGCACGCATATCGGCTACCAGCCCCGGCATGTTTTGGAGGCGCAGCTTGAAGACGTGGAACTGGCCATCGAGGACGTGCAGGCGGAACGCGCCTATCTGACCCGCTGGTACGCATTACTCAAAGACAATATCGCCACCCTGGAAGATCAAGCCGCATTGACAGCCGCGCTGAATCAGACTTACACGCGCCATGAAATGTTCGGGTTGCGCGGCTGGGTGCCGCAGGATCACCTCCCGCAGCTGACCGATCATGCGCGCCGCCACCGGGTGCATATCGATAGCCGGGAAGCAGAGCCGGAGGAAAACCCGCCGACTTATCTGGAGAATCCGTCCTGGCTTTCGGCCGGCGAGGATCTGGTCAATTTCTACATGACGCCGGGTTACCGTACCTGGGACCCTTCACCGGTCGTGTTCATCTCTTTCGCGCTGTTTTTCGCGATGATCCTGGCCGATGCCGGCTATGCGCTGCTGCTGGGCATTCTGCTGCTCTTCTTTTGGCGCAAGATGGGCGCTTCGCGGGCAGGAAGACGCTTCCGGCCTTTGTGCCTGGCCATCATTGGCTTTTCGCTGCTTTACGGAATGCTGATCGGCAGCTATTTCGGCGTCGCGCCGCCTAGCGGTACGCCGCTGGCGGCGCTGCATGTATTGGACATGAGCAATACCAACCTGATGATGGCCATTTCAGTCTTTATCGGCTGCATACATGTCATTTTGGGAGCCTCGATGGATGCGATGCGACATAAGAACCTTATAGAAGGGCTCGAATCGGTCGGCTGGGCCTGCGTCGTCACGGCCGGGCTGGTTTTCCTGATTTCTACGGCTTATGCGCCTGGTGTTCTGAAACCGCTGTCAGTGCTGCTCGCCGGAGCGGGCGCACTCCTGGTGCTGCTGTTTGCGGCGCCTTACGATAAGCCTTTGAGCCGACTGCTGAAAGGCCTTCTCGGCCTGACCAAAGTGACCGGCGCTTTCGGCGACGTGCTCAGCTATCTGCGCTTATTCGCACTGGGTCTCGCCAGTGGCGCCCTGGCGCTGGAATTTAACCGCATGACCACAAGCATCTATGACGCCATGCCGGGGGTAGGCATTGTTTTCGGTTTCCTGGTACTGCTGCTGGGTCATACGGTCAATCTCGTACTGGGACTGGCGAGCGCCGTCATTCACGGTTTGCGACTTAACGTTATTGAGTTTTTTAATTGGGGATTGAAGGAGGAAGGATGGCAGTTCAAGCCTTTCCGCCGCAACGAGAGATGAGACCATAGCACACGACAAGACTACTTCGGTTTTCTCTGTAACTTTTAGACGACAGGAGGTTCGCAGTGGATTCAATCATCATATCATTAGGCTGGCTGGGCATGTTCGCTCCGCTGGCTTTGGGCGCAATCGGCAGCGGGATCGGTTGTGCCCGCGCCGGCATGGCGGCTTGCGGCGCACTGTTGGATCTGGAAAGCGGATACGGCCGGTTTATCGGTGTCGCCGCGATGCCTTCCTCCCAGACTATCTACGGTATTGTCGTCACCATGGCGCTCAGGCGCGATCTGACCATCGACAATTCGCCCGGCATTTTCGGCATAGGCATCCTCACCGGACTGGCTTTGATGATTAGCGCCTTTGCTCAAGGCAGCACCTGTGCTGCGGCCATCAATGCCTCGAAAAACAAACTGGAGGTTTTCGGCATTTCCCTGGCGCCGGCCGCGTTGGTGGAAGGTTTTTCGGTGTTCTCATTCGTCTTTGCGCTGGTGCTGTCCGGCGGCATTCCCAAATAAGCTGACGGGGGCAAATTATGTCGGAAAATATCAGCGACACTACCAGTGTACAGGCGTTAATCGACAGAATCCGCGATCAGGGCGTACAGAAAGCCAGAGAGGATGCCGCGCGCATTCTCGCAGAAGCGGAAGCCAAAGCGGCGCAACTCATCAGCGATGCGAAAAAAGAGACCGACCAGATGCGCGCCGAGACGACTTCGGAAATTGAAGCCGAGCGCGCCGCGGCATCGGAAGCCTTGAAACTTTCCGCGCGCGATACCGTACTGCAACTGAAAAATCTGGTGTCCACGGCCTTCGAAGGCTTTGTGCGCCGCCTGGTGACAACCGCTACGCAAGACCAGGAGTTGCTCAAGAATCTGGTTTTAGTTTTGGCCGGTCATAGCGTAGACGAGTTCATCAAGGATAAAGACATTCAAATTATGCTCTCCGAAGCCGTATTGGCCGGGCAATCCGATCCAAAGCTTCGGGATTTGGGCAAACAGGTCATATTGAGTTTATCCAGCGACATGCTGCGCCAAGGTGTTGAACTGCGGCCGGACAGCAGCATCTCGGGTGGCGCGAAAGTGCGTCTGGTCAACGAACAGCTGGAAATCGACTTATCTGACAAGGCGATCGCCAAAATGCTGGCAGAGCGCCTGTCCCCGCGTTTACAAGCCATATTGGCGGGCATCGAGTAGAGGCTGACCGGATTATGAAGGATTACTATACCGTCGTCGCGAGTCTGCCGCACCTGCCCTACTTTGCCGATGCCGAGCGCTTGCCGCTGACCCGCTTGCGCCTGGAACAGCGCCTGCGCATGCTTGACGAGAGCGAAACCCGGCAAATCTATCTGGCCGAAAGACTGGTGGGCTGGCGGCCATCGTCGACCGCCCAGTTCGGCAGCGGCGCCAAAGCCATCGAGCGGATAAACCGCAGCCTTCAGGACATCAGTGAACCGGTGTTACGGGAATTCGTGGAATACCGTCTGGATATGCAAACGCTGCTTGCCGCGTTACGCATCAGGCAAGCCCAGCGAATCCCCCCCGGCGCTGAAATCTGGGGCATGGGCAGCCATGTCAGACGGATCGAAGCGAACTGGGATGTCCCCGATTTCCATCTGAGCCACGTCTATCCGTGGCTGCTCGAAGCCGACCGCCTTATAGCCGCTGCCGATGCCGTCGCTCTGGACCGCTTATTGATGGAGGTCGTATGGCGACACCTGTCGCGCCTGGCTGATACCAATCCTTTCGGTTTTGAACCGATCGTCGCCTATGTGTTTCAGTGGGATATCCTGCAAGCCTGGCTGCTTCGCGATGCCGATACCGCGAAACACCACTTCAAAAAATTGATCGATGAGGTTAAACATGTCCAGTGAAAAAACCGGCGCCGTCTTTGCGACCGTGATTGGCGTCAAGGAAAGCTTGATATTGATCGAGTTCGATGAATCTGCCGACGTGATGAAAAACGAAGTCGGTTATGTGCACGTAGGCGATGAACGGCTCAAGGCCGAAATTCTCCGGGTTCGCGGGCGGACCGCAGACATGCAGGTATTCGAGGACACCCGCGGCGTGCGGGTCGGCGACCGGGTGGAACTGTCCGGCGAAATGCTGTCGGCCACCCTGGGCCCCGGCCTGCTTGGGCAGGTTTTCGACGGCTTGTTGAATCCTTTGCATGTGCTGGCAGAAAAATACGGCTTTTTCCTGCCGCGCGGCGTTTCGATTTCGCCGCTGGACCCCGATAAAAAATGGCAGTTCACGCCGGCGATAGAAATTGGCGTCACATTGCCGCCCGGCGGCGTCCTGGGATCGGTACCGGAAGGGCCCTTCAAGCACAAGATCATGATTCCTTTCAATGAAGCGGAACCGGTCAAGGTAACCTGGCTCCGCAGCGACAGTTACAGCATCGATGAGGTTGTCGCGCGCTATCAAACGCCTGCCGGAGAGGAGCGGGAATTAACCCTGGCCCAGCGCTGGCCGATCCGGCGGCCTATCCCGGAAAACCTGCTGCGCAAGCGCTATATCGAACGGCAGTTTCCGGCCATACCGCTGACTACGGCAACCCGCATCATCGATACCTTTTTTCCCATCGCCCAAGGCGGCACCGGCTGTATTCCGGGGCCATTCGGCGCCGGTAAAACGGTCCTGCAAAGCCTGATCGCGCGTTACTCCAGCGTCGATATCGTGATTATCGTCGCTTGCGGCGAGCGAGCCGGCGAGGTCGTCGAGACCATTCACGAATATCCCGAAACGGCCGATCCCCGCACCGGAGGGACGTTGATGGACCGGACGATCATTATCTGCAACACGTCTTCAATGCCGGTTGCGGCGCGTGAAGCCTCCATCTATACCGGCATCACCCTAGGGGAATATTTCCGGCAAATGGGCTATCACGTCCTGCTCATCGCCGATTCAACGTCGCGCTGGGCACAGGCAATGCGCGAAACATCAGGCAGGATGGAGGAAATTCCGGGCGAGGAAGCGTTTCCAGCTTATCTCGATTCGGCCATTAAAAATCTATATGAACGCGCCGGTGTCATCCGTTGCGCCGACGGTAGCACCGGCACGCTGACACTGATCGGTACCGTTTCCCCGGCGGGCGGCAATTTCGAGGAACCCGTCACGCAATCCACTTTGGGCACGGTCAAAACGTTTCTGGGTTTGTCCGCCGACCGCGCCTATAAACGCTTTTATCCGGCCATTGATCCACTGCTGTCGTGGTCGCGGTATCTGGATCAACTGGCGCCATGGTTCAAGAGCGAACTTGACCCGCAATGGATTAGCGACGTTAAAGACATGATGGCTTTATTGGAGCGCGGCGACGGCATTTATCAGGTCATGCAGGTTACTGGCGAAGAAGGCATTTCCTTGGAAGACTTCATCGAATGGCAAAAATCGGTGCTTTTAGACATGGCCTATCTGCAGCAGGACGCCTTTGACGAAGTGGATGCCAACATGCCGCGCGAGCGACAGTTAGCCAGTTTTCGCTTATTGAAAAAGCTGTTGACGGCCGAATTTAAATTTCAGGATAAAGATGCCGCGCGCGATTTCTTTACCCGAATTACCGGGCTTTATAAAAACTGGAACTACAGCCGTGCGGATTCGCCGGATTACGAACGATACATGACGGAAATCGAGCAGCTTGCCGGGCAATATCAATCACCCCACCTCATGCCGTAAATAATTCATGGACAATGATGCGATCGGGTCGGTCAATTTTTTTGTCCATGTTATGGCTGGCATGCAGCGACGCCAGTGTTGGATGCGTATCCAAGCAGAATGATCAGGGCAAATAAACTTGGCACAGTAAGGTTAAGCCCTCTCATGACAATCCTCCAGTGACAGATTAATTGCGATGACTATAAAAAATAGGGTTAGGGAAATTGCCTCGTGCCAGTCACGCGGTTAAAAATTTCAGTTTTCTTCTGCGGGTAAGGCAATATCACCCTGCATTTGCATTGATGACCTGATATCAGGGTGGAGGCACGGGCATATAAACGACGCCGCCGCTGCCGTAAGCCTGGGTATACCAGGTGGATCCGCACTGATAATAAGTCACCCCTCCAACGACTGTGGGACTGGCGGCGCAGGGTGGGCTCGCGGCCCCTGAAGGTGGGGGTGCGGTCTGGACCACCGTCGTGGATGGTTCGGTAGAAGACGATGACTCGCCCGTCGCATGGCCCGCAATGGCACCCACCGCTGCGGCGCCGACCGCCACGGCCGCGACTTCGCCATCATCCCAGTTGTCCTCGTCATAAGAATAGCCGGCTGGTGGTGGACGGGAGCCGGGAGGGTAATAGGACTGCGCGGCCTGTTGCCGGCTTTGCTGCGCTTGTTGCTGCTGCGCTTGCCGACTCTGTTGCGTTTGTTGACCGTATTGCTGCCGGCTCTGCTGCGCCTGTTGTCCGTATTGCTGTCGACTCTGTTGCGCTTGTTGTCCGTATTGTTGTCGATTCTGCTGATGTTGTGCCGCCGAACCGGAATAAGCCTGACGGGAAACCCCGCTGCCTTGGGCGCGTCCCGCTCCGGCCGAGAAGCTGCCACTGGCCGCAGTCCCGCTTCGGGAGAAGCCTCCTCCGCCCCCAATTCCGCGGGCGGATACATCATCAACGGTTCCCATCAGGAAAATGAATGCCGCTATAACGGCCGTAACAATCACTGAAGGTTTAGTATTCATTTCTGTCCTCCGGTTTGCTCTGAGGGTGTTGCCCCCTGAGACGTGGGTTGGGGCAACTGCGCCACAAAGGCGATCTTCTGTGCCCCTTCGGGTGGAGTGAACGCGAATTGGGAATTATCGATCTCAGGCGCCAGATTCCAATCGGAAAACTGCGCCCGGAACTGAGGTTGACCTTCCTCGTTCTTGTAAGTCAACACCACGCGTAGCGGCAACGGCTGGGAGCCCTCCGCGATCCAGACCTGATAATCCACCGTCTCGGTTTGTCCGGCCAGGTGATGGGCCGGCGACCCTTGGATTTCGGTTCTCTCCACATAGTCAAGCGCTTGGGTTCTTTTTTCGAGTTCGCTCGGCAAACGGCTGGTCAAGAGCATGGCAAGCGGCAATCGCATGTGGAGATCTCTCAGGAAATACATGACCGCCTCGTCGATTCCGCCGGGCTTTGTAACTTGCGCATAGATGTTCAAGGTCGGATTGAACACCGTGATATCCTTGCCATCGTACTGGACGAGATGTTTATCGCCATTGCTATGGTCCGCTTCGATGCGCAGCCCGTTAGGACGGCTCAGTGTGACCTTCCGTCTCTCCCCGAATTCGATTTTCTGGCCGGACTCCTGGACTACATCGTAATTGTCCTGGATGTTCACACTGTACTGTGGAGTATTGGCCAGAAACTCGGCCATACGCATCAGAATACCTCTAGCGTCCGCCGACTCTGCCACAGCTTGCGTTCCCGGTGTCCGGGCTGCCGACGGTTCAGGGCGTGTCGCTGCCCGCTCCTGCGCACAGCCCGCTATTATCGCCAAAAGTACCACGCACAGCGCCATGCGTATTTCCGGATGTCGTGTCGTCTTCATGAACGCCCTCCTTCAATGATAAGGGTTGAAATGTCGTTATGATCATGGTTTTTCTGCTTTATTCCCGTTCCTCCTTTTGACCATTGATACCGTACTGCTACTGGTGTTCCGATGCAGCAAGCTCCCATGGACTTATATTGTCCAGATGGAATCATCGCAGACCACAAGTCCCGAATTGGCTATTCCACGGTATGCCCTAATGCTTCCAGGCAGGAGGCCATGGCCCGATTATAGTTGTCGAGGCCGGGAGGGCTCGCCGTCTCGGCTTTTTTTGCTGGTTCCACTCCTTGAACGCACAATCTATCCAGCCTGCAGTTACGCCCGATGGCAGCCCCGGCAGCCGCTCTCCATACGCTGCCCATGGAGGGCGTATTTTCCGGTAGCGCCACGGCTCGGCTCGATGACTGAGCCGGTGGATTGGCGGGATCGAAATCGGACTGCTACACAGCCCATGCATGGCAATGATTCTGGTCCTGTTGCCGCTGCGCAGGGCTTTGTCTGGATTTGAGATAGATCATCAAGTCACCTTGTGCCAATACGTGCAAAATCCCTATTCCGCTCAAGTCGACTGCCCGCCTCGCAGCGCTCGGTCAACCATTCTTCACAACCCAACGTACCAGTTTTGGGCTGAAGCCCACTCCCTCGGAATGCAGCCATCTTCACTGTCCAGGAAATCCTTTAGCCGTCATACACGAGACATAAGCCTGATTATAAGTATTGGCCGCCGCTTCGGACGACTGTTGGTTCGTCGTGCCTTGGCGACGCTGCTGACGCTGTTTGGCTGCACCAGCGACCACGCCCACTTTGGCAGCATCCTGCATCTGATTCTTGGTGTATTCCTCGGCCATTTCGTCCGGCACATTGCCGTACTGATTCGCCTTGGATTTACCCTTGGCCGCACCCGCCATGGCTCCGGCCGTCGCACCGCGGGCTCGGCCGCCAGCCTGCGGCTCTGTCTTAGTGGGGGCTGCGCTGAGGTTATAGCCGCTTTGCTGCTGGGCTATGCTCTGGCATTCGGCCTGTGCCTGTTGAAGTGTAATTTGGCCTTGCGCCTGTGCCGCACTGGCTAGGATCAAACCGGCTCCACCGATCATCAAACTTATGGACTTTGTATCAAACTTGATCTACCTCCACTAAGCTGTTTATTGAAATATAGGCAGAACTTACCGAAATACAGACAGCTCTTTAAACATAAATATTCAATATTCACACCCATCGTGCTTAATGACTCTTGAAATGCGATTCCTCCCTAAGTATTGCTCAGGCAGTTCTGGGTCTATTCGGCCAATTCAAGGCGGCTATTGCATTAACAGCAGGCGTTATAGGTTTCGGTGAACTACGCCCCTAACTACGCCTGTTTTGTGTCGGGATTAGCAGCCACCCACTGCATGAAGATCTGATAGCCCAGTGTCAGCAAGGTCGCTCCAACGAACATGCCTAGAATACCGCTGGTTGCCATTCCACCCAGAGCGCCCAGCAGTATCACGGGCATTGGAGCACCGACTCCGCGACCCAGCATCAGCGGTTTCAGGACGTTGTCAGACAAACCGCCGATGAACAGTAGAACCGTATAGCTGATAGCTGCCACGGTAGTATAGTCCCCACTAGACCAGATATAGCCAATTACTGGTAAGATAACAATGATGGCCGGAATCTGCGCGATGCCCAGAACCAGCACAATCAGGGACAATCCTCCTGCCAAAGGAACACCGGCGATGATCAATAATAGTCCAATAATAATGGACTGGATCGAAGCGACCCCGAGGATACCTAGGGCGACTGCGCGAATAGTGGATGTAGAGAGTGTTATAAGTTCTCCGCCTCGCGCGGTGCCGACAATGCGATCGAAAATAGCTCGCATATTCTGGACGCCGGCCTCACCGAAGGCCATCATGATTCCAGCGATGATGAAGGAGAACAGGAACATAGCGAGACTGCCTCCTATGCTGGCAACCATTGCCAAGGCCTTTTTCGATAGCTCACCGATTTTCGGTTGCATGCTCTGCACAAAAGACGGCAGATCAGCATGGACTTTTGACCAAACACCGTACACCTTCTTGCCAACAACCGGCCACTCAGCCACCGCCTGAGATGGCGAGGGAATCTGCAAAGTATTATCCCTTATGCCATTGATCAAATGATCAACGGAATCGCCTAGCGAGTTGACCAGCACGGTAGTGGGCACCACGATCAGCAATATACCTGCCAACACTATCACCGTAGCCGCACGTCCCTGCTTAGCTCCCATCTTGTTTGCCAGCTTTTGATGGGGCGGATATAGGGTTACCGCCAGAATCAGAGCCCACACCATCAGGGAAAGAAAGGGGGAAAAAATCTCGTAGCACAGTATGACCATGGCGAGAATTAATCCGGCTCGGATGAAAACATCCATCAGTCGGTCGGACAAACGCTTTTCTAGGTCGGGATCAAAGTTGGACGGCACATTCATGTTTTCATTCCTTTATCTGGTACTGTCAAGTTGTCGGCAACGTAGAGCAAGGGCTCTTACGATGGACACGCTTCATCGTCAATTGACGGGATAAATGCTCTCAGGCAACACTATGGGCACACGTTAGCTCCAAATGCCCGACGACGAGCGCCGCGATAGTCGGCGGCTATCTCGTAACGATGGCGAGCTCGGAAAAGGTTGCTGACGTGGACATGAACCGATAAGAAGGTTTGGGGGTTCTGTTGCGTTAGCAGAGAGCGTCGTTTTCGGTAAGCTATTGCGCTCACCCAACACCGCGTAAATTACTCTCATGATTAATTTTAAAGGACACCGATATGAAAAAGCCATCATCCTGATCTTTATCCGCTGGTACTTGGCTTACCCGCTGAGCTACCGAAACCTGAAGGAAATGATGGCTGAACGGGGTGTGCCAATTGATCATTCCAACATTTACCGCTGGGTCCGAAAATTCACGCCGAAGCTGGAAGCCGCATTAACCAAAATCTATCCGCTGCAGGACAGTTTTATTCATTGGCTGCCTAAAACCAGCTTGGAATAGCCAAGTTGCGATTGACGGAAATTAACGCAACAGAACCCATGCTTCTTGTCTAATCGCGGCATTATTAGCCTAGTCCAATTATATTTTATTCATTTCGTTCAAGATCAAAACCAAGCGGACTGTCTGTCTGCTTGATCGTTTGCCAACGAGTCTGTGTATTTTTTATCTTCAGATAATGCCGGCGCTGGCGTTGCGTATCGTTTTGAGCACTTTTTCCTGGCTGATGCGAGGGCTGTGGCGAGGCCACTATCTCAGGCTGTAACAGCTCGCTATTCAACTCAAAATCCATTTTGATACGATGTGCAGCCAGTTCAGCTGCTTTTTGGTTTTTGAAGGGGCCTGCGATCACCTGATAAGAGCCGTCTTTTTCAACTTTTCGCGCCGGGATTGGCGGACCTTGATGATTGAGCATCGCCGCCAGTTGCTGCGCCTCCCCCTCGTTGTCGAAGGCGGCGACTAAAATCGCCCAGTCGCTGCCGGTCAATTTTGGGACCTTCGGTGTCCCGTAGAAATGCTTGGGATGCTCCAATTCCGGCGTGTTCGCGACGAGCTCCGGTAAATCCGGGCTGGCCGTCAGTATCGGAGCGGGAATGCCGTCGGCGCTTTGCAGGATGCGGTCGACTTTTTCCCAATCGATCGCTACATTTCGCTTGGCGCTGATTTGCTTCAGATCATTGATCAATTTCTTTTTCAGCTTGGACTTTTGCTTGGCCCATTTCTCAAGCGGCTCATGGGCTTCCAGGTATAGCATGTCCCCTTTCCATGCCGTCATATAAGGCTGGTGTATGATCCGCACCGGCATCCCGACCGGCTTTTTTTTGAACAGCACTTCGATGTCTTCGGGGTAAAGACGCACACAACCGTGGCTGACTTGCATGCCGACGCCATAAGGCTTGTTGGTGCCATGGATCAGGTAGCGTTTAAAACCTAACTGTAGCGCATGTTTGCCGAGGGGGTTGTCGGGACCAGAGGGCACTGCTTGGGGCAGCGGATCGCCTTTTGCCGCGTGTTCCCGGCGAATGGACTCCGGGACCATCCATGTCGGGTTGGCGGTTTTTGCGATGATAGTGGTTTGCCCTAATGGGGTATTCCAGTTTTGACGGCCAATACCGATTGGATAGGTAAACAAGGTGTCCGATTGTTTCGGAGGGTAATAAAACATCCGCATGCTCGCCAGATTGAGCACGATGCCTTTACGCGGCGCATCGGGCAGGATGAACTGCAACGGCAGCAGCACACGTGCGCCTGCTTTAGGTGTCCAAGGGAGGATAGTGGGGTTGGCAATGGTGATCTCGTTATAGCCCAAGCCGAAATGCCGGGCAATGTCGGGCAAGGTGTCACCATCGCGCGCATTGATCATGGCAAGACTGCCAACGATGTTGTGGTCTTTGTCGAGAGCGAATTTGCGGGTGGCGATGTCGGCAAGTTTCGGCTGGCGGTCGGAAAGTTTCGGTTGGCGCTCGTCTGCCGCGTCCGGCAAGGAGATTATGGGAGGCGGTGAAAAGTCTATATAAGCGGGCTCAAGCTGGCATCCGCCGAGCAAGCCGGCGGCCAGCAGCACGAAAGGCAAGACTATTCCCGTATGTGGCAGGCCAACCGATGTTTTTTCCAATGTCTTCACTTCGCCGCAGTTGCTTTTCAAGATGAAGTCAGCATGGAGCAATACAGAAGTAATAACACCATTCTGTAACGCCCCACGCAGGTTATTCGTTATTGAGGCATCAAAGGAAGTGTAGAACCAATTTTCACGTCGCTAGTAGCTTGCAAAATGTTTTCTATTTGCACAAAACGTGCAGCAACGGTTTTTGATGTGGCTTTTGCGATTTTGCCATAATATTTTTCAAGCAGTGCCGTGCGTTTTTTGCGGAAATCAAACATGCGTTTGACCAGTTTGTCTGCTTCTGCACCCTTAATGTTGTCAATCTTATCCGCATAATCTTTGATGACTGCCAGACGCTTGTCATTTAACTGTTTCAATTCAGTGTCATAACGATCGTATTGACCCAGAAACTTTTCTTCTTGTTCTGGGGGCAGTTTCATCGCTTTCTTGATGAAGTCCAATTTCTCCATACGCAGACTGAAACGGAACATATCGAGTGCCTTTCCTTCATCAGCCGCAACTGCGGTTTCGGCTGCTTCTTTCACAGCTTTGTCGTGACCTTCGACGGGGGCAGTTGTTTCTGCTTGTGTAATATTTATCGCAGGAAGACTAACGGCGGCAATAGCGCAAATAAAGGCTAGGTATTTATATTTCATTGGCTACTCCTAAATTTTAATAGTAAATTGAGGATATGTTTATTCAGCGTTGAATATTTGCCAGTAAATCACATCGAATTTGACCGCATAAATTAACCTGAGTTCGTATATGGGCTCCTCCCGTTTTGACAGATTAGTGTTTTAGTTGGATAGTCACGCCCAGGGGAAAAGAAAACTTTAAATCCTGCTGACTCCCGGTCAATACGATTATTACGCCACGATCATTCTTTAACGCAATAGCCTCTGCGCCCCCTCCGACGTTAACACTGGCTTTTACGCCGTGATAAATACCATTAAAGTCATTCACACTCTTGAGGTTATAGACAGCTCCGTCAACTGCAAGGCTTGATACGCCGGCATCAGCGATACTCAGCCCTTTTATATCGTATTCGTAATCCCGTCCTTGAAAACTTAGGGTACCAGTCCCCGCAGCAACAGGCCCTGCGGACATATGAACAACACCGTCCATTTTCCTGCCGGCAACCGTTGGTTCGCGGTTGCCTTCCACGATGACATGCTGGGGGAAAACCAGCACCGGAAGCAACGAGCTGGTCAATGTAATAATTGCATCGGCAACCGTATCCATCGTCTGGGCTCGCACCTCAACCAGATTTTCTTTCCTGATGATCTCCACTGGCTGAGTCGTCCAAACCGGAATCATTCCATAGAAAAGATACCAATTCTTGTACTCCTTTTTAAACTCGGCCGGTTCTTCTCGGGACAAAATGCGCACCTCGCGGCCTGGAGGCGCGTCCAGTTTCGTCTGGAAACAACCTGATAGAAGCGCCAAGCTGAGAATCAATTGGATGAAGCGAAATAGATGCATAGTCTTATATCACATTCCCATCGTTTCATTATTTCCCAACGGTATCGCCTTGTGGCTCAACCTGTTGAGCATTACCTTCCGGTCCTGGATTGCCTTCGACGATCAGTGTCCGCCGGATGAAGCCGAACGGACTTGTGAAGGTACTGATGAGGCCGTCGGCCACGGTGTTGAGCATAAGGATGCGGGCCTCATTGAGATGTTTGTCATGGATAATCGTTGCCGCGTGCGTTTCTGGCTCAGAAAAGGGCTCGTTCCCCCAGTACTTGAACCAGACAACCTGCTCCACTTTCACTTGTGCAGGCTTTTTCTCCGCCATTAAATTGATGTTGCTCCCGCGAGGGGCATCGAGATAAATTTCGCCACAGCCAGCCTGGACAACTGCCATTATGGCGAGCAGGAATAGGCGTTTCATGCATGACCTGATATCTCTATGGCTTCTTTCCTCATTGAACAGCTTGTCGGTCGAAGAAGCCGAAGGCTGAGATTGGGGGTTGCCCTCTTTCCTGGCCTCGTTCATGTGCTGCCATTTGTCCAGCATATAGTTAAAGCTCACGCGACGAATATCGATACATTGCCACAACATCGCGGCTTGCTTGCTGTTAACTCTTAATCTAGCTCTATGTCCTTTTAATCTTGTCATTTGTTTAGAGAACTCCATTAAGATCGCCGCTATTTTTTTGTGGAAACAGTGGACACCACGTAGCGCTTGTTGAGTCTAGTAATAAAAATACGCCGCTTTTACTGAAGATCCTTTCTTCTTCTAGAAGTTCAATGTGAACTTCGTTAGTGCCCAATCAGCTACGGCGCGGCCAAGAAGCAGATTCTCAAGAGTATCGAGCACCAGCAAAGCCGGTATCTAAATAACCGGGCTGATAGCTCACATCAGCCAACACGGCAACGTGAGCGACAGATGCAGCGGCATGAGGGAGCCATATCCCGCTCAGGCTTTCGATGACTGCCTGAAGTTAACATGACAATGCCCCGGAGAGCTGCTGCCCGGATTTGAACCGGGCCCAGGAGGAAACTGTCTATCAAATCGTGAGCCACCGGGAAGCCAACCGCCGGGCCGTGGTAATGGCAAGCGATCGGGCCCGTCCTGACAGCCACACGGTTTCGTCAACTAAAATCCAAAATGCCTATGACTACTCCCGTCGATCCCCATTTACTCTATCAAGACTGGCTCCTGACTGAAACCCAATTCATTCCTGACCAGCTTAACTACAAGGAAACCGTCTTCACCATCGGCAACGGTTACCTGGGCACGCGCGGCAGTCTGGAAGAAGGTTATCCCGGTTCCAACTCCGCCACCTTGATTAATGGCGTTTACGACGATGTCCCCATTTTCTTTACAGAACTCGCCAACTGTCCTAACTGGCTGCCTTTGACGATTGCTGTAGAAGGCGAAGAATTTCGCCTCGACCGGGGAGAACTTGTCAGCTACCAGCGCCAGCTCGATCTCAAGCAGGGACTTCTCAGCCGCAAGCTTCGCTGGCGCAGCCCCAAGGGCAAAACCCTCGACATCGCTTGTGAACGATTCGCCAGCCAGGCGGACCAGCACATACTGGCCTTGCGCTGTCAGATTACCCCCGTCGATTGTGAGGGGGATTTCAAAGTGTATGCAGGCATTGACGGTACCCCGGAAAATGACGGTTTCAACCACTGGGTGATCCTCGACCAAGGTCATGACGCAGAAAGCGATGGCAGTCCCAGCGCCTGGCTGCAAGTCCGCACCCGCAAATCTCGCATTGAACTGGGGATGGCTGCCAAATTGACCCTCGCTGGGGCAGAAGGAAAGATACAGGATGCCAGCGTCTCGGAAGCACCTACCCTCGCTGCCGCCTTTCACGCTGCCGCCGGCCAGACCGTCACTCTGGAAAAGACCGCCACCGTCTTGACCTCCCGAGAAGTTCCCAATCCTCTGGCAACAGCCAGAGAGAAATTGGCCTCTCTTCCCCCTTATCTCGAACTGTTGGCGGCACAAGAACGAGCTTGGGCAGAGGTCTGGCAGAAAAGCGACATTGAAATTGAAGGCAACAGCCAGTCCCAACTGTTGCTGCGCTACAATCTCTTTCAACTCTTAATTGCTGCTCCCCGCCACGACGATCGCGTGAGCATTCCCGCCAAAACCCTCTCCGGCTTGGGCTATCGCGGCCATATCTTTTGGGATACGGACTTTTTCACCTTCCCCTTCTTCATCCACACCCAGCCGGAAATTGCCCGCAACCTGCTCAGCTACCGCTACCACACCCTGGAAGGGGCGCGGCGCAAGGCCGCCCACTATGGCTATCGGGGAGCCATGTATGCCTGGGAAAGTGCCGCCACTGGCGATGATGTAACTCCCCGCTGGGGCATTGCGGAACATCCTTATGGTGAAGACGTTTCCATCAGGTGCAGCACCCGGGAAATCCACATCAGTTCCGTCGTGGCACACGCAATTTGGTGGTACTGGTACAGCACTCAGGATGACGCGTGGATGCGGGACTGCGGCGCGGAGATCATCCTCGATACCGCCCTCTTCTGGAGCAGCCGGGTCGAGTATGATGTCAAGCGCGAGTGCTGGTCAATTCTGGGCGTCATCGGTCCGGACGAATATCATGACGATGTCAACAACAGTGCCTTTACCAACCGACTGGTGCAGTGGCATTTAGAGAAGGCGCTGCAAATCTACGACTGGCTCGAGCAGAACTTCCCAGAGAAGGCAGTACAGCTGACAGAGAAGTTGCAATTAACCGCCAAGCGCCGCCGTCGCTGGCAGGACATTGTCGAGCACCTCTGGTTTCCCTACGACCCGGAAACCGGACTGATCGAACAGTTCGATGGCTTCTTCAAATTAGAAGACATCGACCTCTCCCAATACGAGCCTCGTACCTCGTCCATGCAAGCCATCCTGGGTATTCAAGGGGCGAACCAGCGGCAAGTGCTGAAGCAGCCTGATGTATTGATGCTCCTCTACATAATGGGATTGTCCCCGGAAACCGACTACGGAGTCGAAGTACTCAAGAAAAATTGGCAGTACTACGGCCCCCGCACCGACCTGACCTACGGTTCCTCCCTCGGTCCCGCGATTCACGGGCTGGTAGAAGCCGCCGTCGGCGAAGAGGAAAAATCGTATCAATACGTCCGACTGGCTGCCCTCGTCGATTTGGAAGACAACCGGGGCAACGCCGCCCACGGCATTCACGCTGCCTCTTGCGGCAACATCTGGCAGGCGGTCATCTTCGGCGTCGCCGGCGTGAAATTCAGCGAAGGCGGCCCTACTGCCAACCCCCAACTGCCGCCCACTTGGAAGCGCCTCAAATTCAAGCTCCACTGGCGCGGTCAGTGGCACGACTTCGATCTCCAGCCGGCAGTTGGCAGTGCCAAACCGGAAATTCGCGGCTTTGTCTTCGACCTCGACGGCGTAATCACCGATACTGCCGAATACCACTACCAGGGCTGGCAGAAACTGGCAGATGAGGAAGGTCTGCCTTTCGACCGCCAACAGAATGAGGCCCTGCGAGGGCTGTCGCGCCGGGAATCCCTGCTGCGGATTGTGGGCGATCGCCAGTACAGCGAAGCCCAAATTCAAGAGATGATGGAGCGCAAAAATCGCTACTACCAGGAACTCATTCAGAACATCTGTCCGACTGATCTACTGCCGGGAGCGATGGCGTTTATTGAAGAATTGCGGGCAGCGGGACTGAAGATTGCCCTCGGCTCGGGCAGTAAAAATGCCCGAACCATCATCGACCGCCTGGGAATTGCCAACTGCTTCGATGCTGTTGCCGATGGCTATAGTGTACAGCGATCCAAACCCGCTCCCGACTTATTCCTCTATGCTGCCCAGCTACTGGGACTGAACGCCGCCGAATGCGTCGTGGTCGAAGACTCCGCTGCCGGTATCGAAGCTGCCCGGGCAGGAGGGATGTATTCCCTCGGATTGGGACCGGCAACAAGGGTAGGAGCGGCTGACGTTGTCTTGTCCGGCCTGGAAAGTGCCCATTGGGCACCTCTAAAAACGGCATTGTCACGTTAACTTCAATCGCGCAGCTTCAGCCGCCGCCTGACCAAATGCCACGAGTTATCACAAGCATTAGCCGAGTTTTGCAGCCGGGCTGGCGAAAAGCTCAGCCTCCCTAGTTGGCTTAGGTAATATTCAGGTTTCTATTACCTTATGGCTCAAATTCAACGGATATAAGTAGTCGAAATTCAATCGGCACCGACAAGCCTTGTATCTCGCAGAGAAAATAAAGATGAATGCCCAAGCCAGTGATCGCGAAAAAGTTCGAATCCGTCAAGCAGCGGGTTTACTGTATCAAGCCAGCCGTCCGATTCGAATTTTGAGGACTATCAACTGGCCGAGCGAGGTCAAAGACGTGTTTTTCGCCAAGGGTGCCCAAGAGCTTCCCCAAGTCAGCTACACGCCCATCGATCCTGCGCCTGTTCTGGAAGCCGTACGTGAAGCACGCCGCTTGATTGTACCTTCGTCTTCCATCGATCTGTGGCTGGAAAGGCAAGCCGATGGGCTCGAGCGCGCGGCCAGAATGCTCGCTAACGTAGGCACGCCTGCTTTTTTTGAATATTCCCGCCAGCTTTATGGTGAACCTACTACACCCTTGCGCTACTTTCCCCATACCCCCCTGGAATTGTCCCAGAGCATTTGCGATACGATCGATCAGCTTATCCGTATCGAGATGGACATTGCGCCACCCGAATACCATACTGCCGAGAAAGTGGCCGGAGACATTGAACGCGCGGTCCAAAAACATTTCGGCGAGAGTGCCCCCAAGATAGAACTGGTCGATAAGCTTTCCGCCAATGCGCTGGCCACAGCAAGCACCATCCGCATCCGCCGTAACGCTCGCTTCACCGATCGCGATGCCAGCCAGCTCTTAAATCACGAAGCTTACATTCATGTTGCCACTTCCCTCAATGGCCGCGCCCAAACTGACCTGCCCATTCTTGCGGCAGGACATCCAGGCACGACGAGGACTCAGGAGGGACTGGCTGTGTTCGCGGAACTCATCAGCGGCTCAATGGAATTGGACAGAATGCGGCGGCTGGCCGATCGGGTCTTCGCCATCCAGATGGCTGTTGATGGCGCGGATTTCCTGGAGGTATACCGCTATTTTCTGGAGCGGGTCGGCGACCGCGATCAGGCTTTCGAGAATGCTCGTCGGGTATTTCGGGGAGGAGTTATCACAGGCGGCGCACCGTTTACTAAAGATGTGGTTTACCTGTTCGGACTGCTGGGAGTCGGCAATGCCATTCGCACCTTCTTCGCCTCCGGTCGCTCCGACTGTCTGAAGCTACTCTTTTGCGGAAAGCTGGATTTCCTGGACATCCCTGCCCTCTGCGAGCTTTATGAGATGGGCTTGTGCAAAGCGCCCCGCTATCTGCCGCCCTGGGTGAGTGATCCGCGCTATTTGCTGGCGCTTCTGACTTACTCGACTTTCATGAACAAGATGGATATGGAACCGTTATTGATCGTTGCTCAAAAGCTTCTGGAGGCCGCGCCAGTGGTCAAACTGTAACAAAATTATCATTAATGAGAGAAATTGGTCGGTTACTCCTGCTCTAGAATGATGACATAAATTCTGACTCACTTCTTGATGCCATAAGGCAACAAACGTTAAAAGATGAGCAGCAAATAGGGGGCCGAAATGAATAATCATATTGCAAGACTGGTGATCACAAAATGCATTCAATCTAGGTTGCGATGATGCTGGCCTGCCTTCAGCACGTAAACTTTTAGAGGTAGAGCTGCTGCTGTCTGTTTTCGTAAAATTCTTTATCGTTATTAACATAAATAATATTAATACCGATGCGAACTTCACTGCCACGGGTTGGCCTAATAAGCATATAGATGAGATAAAAAATCGGGTGGTTCGCTACTAACAGATGGACCAGTTGTCACTGGTAATTGTCCTCCAATGCATCATTTACTGCTCTACTCAACAAGGAACCAAACCATGAAGCAAACTGATGACGAATCACTGGCGCTTTCCCTGATCCGAAATGACCTGCCATTTCGTCTCCAACGCCGAGTGGGATTAATTCCTAAACAGGGATTAGGCACAGTACGCCGGGCGGTATTTTTTGCTTTGCTCACTTGGCTGCCTATCGTCATTTGGGCCATAGCCACAGGCCGAATATTGCCCGGCACTGTGGACGAGCCACTACTTCGGCACTTCGGTGTGCATGTTCGTTTTTTGCTCGCTGTTCCGCTGTTCATTCTGGGCGAGGGGATGATTCATCGGCTGAGCACGACGCTCACTCCTTATTTTCTGACTTCGGGCCTAGTACAGCCGAATCAGACATCGGATTTCGTAAGCATCATCAGGAGTATTGCCCGCCTGCGTGATCGAACCCTGCCTTGGGTGTTGATCATCACACTCATCATAGCCTGGACAGTCTTAGAGCCAATAACCGCCAGGTCTGATCTGGACCATGAAGTCAACTGGGCTGCAAACGGCGGCGTAGGCCATCTCGGCTTCGGCGGCTGGTGGTTCATGTATGTGAGCCGCCCTATCTTCGTCGCCTTCTTGGCGGCCTGGATCTGGCGCCTGATCCTGATATTCATCCTGTTGAAGCGCATTGCCCGGCTCGATCTCGCCATCGTGCCCACTCATCCGGATGGAGCCGGTGGCTTGGGCTTTCTTAAACGATTGCCGAAGGCATTCAGCCTGTTCGTCTTTGCCGTATCGGCGGTGCTGGCTTCGCGCCTGGCCCATAATGTGCTGTACCACGGAGTCGACGTTCAGTCTTTAAGGCTAATGCTCATAGTTTTTCTGGTTGTCCTCGTCGGGATTTGTCTGGCGCCGCTTATGACATTCGTCGTTCCTCTCGCCACCGCCAAACGCCGTGCCTTGCTGGACTACGGCGCTTTGGTCGGCGAACACGGGCGCTTGGTGCGCCAGCGCTGGATTCTGGGTAAAACGGAAGTAGACGATTCACTGTTACATGCGGAGGAGCTTGGACCGGTGGCTGATACCCTGACACTTTATGAAGCCGTCAGAAAGATGAGCATAATGCCGATCGATAGATCCTCATTGCTTGCCATAGTGATACCGGCTCTGATTCCTATCGCTGCATTGTTCTCCCTCCAAATCCCGATCAAAGACATACTGATAAAGATTGCCTCTACCCTCTTCTAATAGTCTCTAGCCCAGCAGTGTGTTGTCTAGGCAACCTTGCCCCACTCTGATGCTTGCCTTATGAATGGGATCGTCTCTATTGGTTTACCATATCAGTGAATAAATTTCTGTGAGTGGCGAGCTATCAGACATTTTGCCCTACCCTCGCTGAGAAACGGAAGTTTTGAACCGATAATTTCAGAATATTGATTAACAAACTCAGTTTTCTGCAACGGATGAAATAGGTCCGGAATGAAGCGCAAAAAGTTAAATGACGCCTTCGCTTTGGCTTCCATTGCTGAATTAACCGGAACAATAAAAGCACAATCAAATCCAATATTTTGCACAAAGTAGACGCTTGCTATAGACAGCATAAAGGAGAGTGGAAAGGAATGACTGTAAAAATACAGCATAAAAGGGACTGAAGCTCTTCTTCAAATTGATAGAGCTACGCATACATAATGCGTCGTTCTTTTGACTTACAATCAATACCTAAGTAGATTTATTTTGATTTACACAAAGATGGGACACTAATGGGACATCTGAAAATAAAAACAACCTGAATCTCCTTTTAGAACCAGATTAGACAAGATGATTTTTTCGACTTGGTATAACGCGGTCCACGTCAATTCATAAAAGTCTGAACTTGACTAGTCGTTCTTATAAAATCAGTCTCAACTTGTTTTTAGTTTTACTCAGCCATGATTTTTTCCCAATGGTATTGACAATAGCTGCAAGTACCATCTAAACATTGTTCATCAAGAGTTAAGTCCTCTCCGCACATCTCACAATGCGTATATTCCATTTGATAATCACAAGCTACGCAGCAACTTTCTGAAATAACAAATGTATTTTGATTGCACTCAAGACAATAATCATATGGAGGCTCGCCGCCTTGCGTAGCTGCTATATAAGCATCTCCATACAAGCTTTCTTCAATACATTTCTCAACAACATCACTAAAGCAAAAGTCATGATTACATGTTTTGCAGTGCAGATTGATTTTAGGATATGAATCATCTTCACTTAGAGCTTGAATTAATGGTGAATTGCAAAGTGGGCAGCGAAGCTCTACAAGTGCTTCTTTGACTGATTCATATTTCCAATCAATTTTATTGAGTGTTTCATTACAGGCTTTTACTTCGGCGTCGTATACCTCTGCGACATTCAGCAAGGCAGACCAGCACTCTTGCCCAATCAAATCCTGTGGCTCTTCGTCTAACTCACTGCTTACAAAATCACGGATAAGCAAAAACGATTTACTAATAATTTCTCTAATTGCATCAGGACTTTCTGACGAGTAATAGTGCTCCAAATTGTTACGCAATACATTAATTTCTTTGAATCTTTTCCAATCAACCTTAACCCCTAAACTTTCAAATCGATTTTGTATTGACTGTACATCAACCGTACTTTTTCCATGCCCTATAAATGTCAATTGCCCTGTTTTACCAATGATTGGCCTAATATCCTTTCGGATTAATAGTTCTTTATCGTGGTCAGGTGATAGTCTGCAAAGCTTCTCTTTGTACAAGAGGAGTAACCCAGCAGATATATTTCTGACAGCAGAGACACTTCTTCTGTTATCTTTTGTTTCGTAATCTTCTATACCGATTTGAATGGAATCTATTGCATTTTGTAGAATGCTCATGATTATCCTTATGAATTTAACGAATTAATTTCTAGTCCAAAATGAATTGAGGGAGTCGCTTTCAATTTAGTTATTAAAAATTCCTGAATCATACACTCAAACACTCCCCCCCATCCCTTCAATAAACGTATTAATAAAAGCCTGAATCTTATCGGCCACACGTTCAACAATAGACTTCCGTTGCAATATTTTCGGTTTAAAACTCAGTGAGCTGACAATCTCTTGTTCGCGAGGTAAGCGATTGGCAAAGGTGTAATCATTTAACAGTTTTTCAAGCTGCTCGGGCACAATCTGTTCTTCCTCGCATAAGGCGTTAAAAGCTTTTTGCCTGTTTTCTGCCCAGAATGATTCAAATTCGGCAATCACGTTGTCGGTGGATTTGATGTTGGGCAGATTCTCATCAATAAAGGCTTGGATGAGTACCTTCTTACTGCGCAATTGCACGTCCCCGGCCACCAATTCAACAATTTCTTTTTGGCGTTTGGTGCGCTCTTCTTCGGGCAGTTTATTCAGGCTCATTAACAGATTGAGGATATAAGCCACGTTAATCTCATCCCGATGAACTAAGCTTAACTCAAAGTCTACATCATCCAATACTGAAGTTTTTTCTTTGCTCTGGTCGCTTTTGACTTTGTCGTAGACATCCAGATATTTGCTTTTGTAATCCTCAAAGGTCTGGGCGGTTAAACTTAAATCGGACTCATCAAAATCGGCAAACGTCGTCAAAATATTTTTGATGCGCAGCAATTCCCTGAACTTGGTTACAAATTCCAGCTGTTCTTTTTCGCTTGGCAAGGCATCAACACTTTTCACCGTGGGGGCAATCTCAAGTAGCTCCCGAGTAGCTTTATTGAAGGCTTTTACATAATCTTCGTAAGGCTCCACCAGCACCGTTTCTTTGGCATCTTTGTTAGAAAACAAGGCAATGGCTTCATCAGTGGCTTTTTTCAAATTACGGAAGCAGATAATGTTACCGTGCGATTTTTTTTCATTCAGATTGCGGTTGGTACGTGAAAACGCCTGTACCAAACCATGAAACTTCAGGTTCTTATCCACATATAACGTATTTAAACGCGGACTATCGAAGCCGGTTAAAAACATATTCACCACCAGTAAAACATCAATTTCCCCACTGCGTACCCGCTTGGCAATGTCCTGGTAATAGTTATAAAAGGACTGACTGTCATTAGTGCTGTATTTGGTGCCAAACAGCGCGTTATAGTCGGCAATAAACTCATCCAGCTTGTCGCGGCTGGATTGATTGATTTTCGTGCCCGTAGGCAAATCCGGCGATTCTTCCGGTATCAGACCGTTGATTAAGCCATTCGCCTCGGGGTCTTCTTCATTGGCGGCATAGCTGAATATCGTGGCAATTTTTAATGGCCGGGCAGCCTCTACCTGTTTCTGCTTGAACAAATCATAATATTTAATCAGCGAAGCGACACTGCTCACGCAAAACATCGCAGTAAAATCGGGTGATTTCGTTTTTTGCCGGTGGTGGGCCAGAATGTAATCGGTAATTTTTTCCAGGCGTTGCGGGCTTTCCAGCAACTCCTTGGTATCAATCGCTTCGACCTCAATATCCAGTTCATTGGCACTGTCCTTGCGTTTGTATTTGCCGACATATTCCACTGCAAAACGCAGTACATTTTCATCGCGTATGGCATCGACAATCACATATTTATGCAGGCATTCACTAAACAGTGAGGCGGTGGTTTGCTGGCTGCCTACAGGACCGAAAGCGTTATCGGCAAAAATCGGCGTACCTGTAAAGCCGAACATTTGCGCGTTATTAAAAAATTTCTTGATGTTCTTATGAGTATCACCAAACTGACTGCGGTGACATTCATCAAAAATGAACACAAACTTCTTGTCTTGCAGATGTTCAATCTTGCCAACATAACGCTCTTTCATAATCGCGTTATTGAGTTTCTGGATGGTGGTCACAATCAGCTTGGTGCTGTCGTCAGTCAATTGCGACACAAGCTTGTGGGTATTGGTAGTGCTGTCCACGCTGCCTTTGGAAAAGGCATTAAATTCATTAGCTGTCTGGTAGTCCAGGTCTTTACGGTCAACAACAAACAGCACCTTATGTACCTTGGGCATACGCATAATAATCTGGCTGGCTTTAAATGAGGTCAGCGTTTTACCGGAACCCGTCGTGTGCCAGATATATGCGTTTTCCATGCTATTTTTAACCCGGTCCACTAACGCCTCGGCTGCGTAAAACTGATAAGGCCGCAGTATCATCAAGCATTTGCTGGTTTCATTGATGACGGTGTAATGCGTTATCATCTTGGCGATGTGGCAAGGCTTCAGGAAATCCGACGCAAATTCATGCAAATCCGATATACGGTTATTCTCTTTATCCGTCCAGAAAAAGGTCTGTTTGAAAGATTGCTTGAGGTTGTTGGAGAAATACTTAGTATTCACTCCGTTGCTGATGATAAACAACTGCACATACTGAAATAAGCCCGCTCCGGCATCATAAGAATCATGCTGGTAACGATTGACCTGATTAAATGCCACTTTCAGTTCGGCACCGCGCCGTTTAAGCTCAATCTGCACCAACGGCAAGCCATTGATTAGTAGCGTCACGTCATAGCGGTTTTTGCGCTTGCTTTCCATGGTGACTTGATGCGTGACTTGAAACTCGTTCATGCACCACTCGTCACAATTTAAAAAACTGATATAAACCGTGTCGTTGTTGTCGCGTTTTAACGCAAACTTATCGCGCAAAACTTTGGCCCGTTCAAAGACATTGCCGGTATTGAGGTGATTAAGAATGCGCTCAAATTCAGACTGAGTCAGCATAATATCACCGTTATGGATTTCCAGTTGCCGCTTAAAATTCGCCAGCATACCGGCTTCATGCTCAATGCGCACAAAGCTGTATTCCATGCCCTTTAGCTGAGCAATCAGGGCTTCTTCCAGAGCGTATTCGGATTGTGTAGTCATTATTTTATTTTTTATTAACGTCCAATTAAGCTTGCTTAATTTGGCTCTCAATCTTTCTGAGGCTTTATGCGCAGCTTCTTCGGTAAAAATCTTGTTGTTTTTAAAGCGGCTCTCAGTCTCTTTGCCTTGTTCTTCGATGTTCTTCTATTTGTCTGGATTAACTTCTTTAGCTTGGCTATTGGCAGAATCCCCTTGCCTTTTGGTGGGAATGTTGGCGTCTTCAAACAACTTACCTAATTCTTTAAGAGCTTCATCTATATCGGCTTCGGCTTTTTCGTAAGTGTATTTTTGCTCAGCAGCCATAATTAATCCCTAGTGCATTGTCACAGCTTAATTTTAGGGTAAATGGATTTCAGTTTCGTTCGTGCATCGTCCACTTTCATCTGCCAATCGACACCGCGTTGTTTGCTATTAACAGAGCTCGACCAGGCGCTAATTTCAGTCCGTAAGGTTTCCATGTCACCGAACCTTCGATGCGCCAGGCACTGTCGGGTCAGGGTACTCAACTCATTTTCAGCGATATTCAACCAACTGCCATGCTTGGGCGTCTGGCAAAACTTGATCCGCCGTACGAGGTTGCGGGCACGTTCGGGTTCGAAGACCTCATAAAAGGCTCCTTTGGTATGGGTGTTGAGATTGTCGCTCACCAGCGTCACCACGGGACACTGGGCATAACGCCCTTCCAGCAAGCGGGCCACTTCTTTGGCCCAATCTGCTTTGGTGCGCTGAGGGCGGGCCGTCACCTCGCGCCATCCGACTAACGGCTCGGTAAACAGGAACAAGCTGGCGGTGCCGGCACGCTCGTATTCGTAATCGACCCGTGGCGGCTGCGTCAGCGTCCCCGGTCGTGGCGTACGGGTCTCTTTGATCAACTGTATCGGTTGTTCGTCCATGCAAAGGACCGGATGCGCGGCCTCATACGGTCGCGCATACACGTCCAGCACCTCTTCCATTGCAGCCACAAATTCGGCGTCCTGCTCGGGCGGAATCACCCCATAGGCAATCGCCCGCTGCGTCATGCCGTTTTTTTAATCAGCTTGCGGACGGTCTCATGGCTGATGGCGTCTACAATCCCCAGTTCCACGACGCGCCCGGCCAACAGCCGCAGGCTCCAGCGCGCATAGCCTGCCGGCGGCGATCCCAAGCGCGTGGCGATAATGCGCGCTTCCTGTGCCCCGTCCAATAACCTCGGGGTCGGCGGATACTCGCGTTTTCGGCCTTCCAACGCCCGTTCAAAGCCCTCTTCGACAAAGCGCTGGCGGATCTTTTCGACCGTGTTGATCCGGCATGCGTAGGCCTCCGCAATCCGCTGGTCTGTCCAACCCGGGCCATTCGCATCGGCCTTGAACAGAATCTGCGCACGCCGGACTTTTTGTGAGCTGCCTTGAAGTTTTTTGATCACCTCTTGAAGATGATGACGTTCCGTATCGCTCAGGCGGACAATGTATTTCTTGGGCATGTCTCGTCTCCGGTTTGGGAAAAAAGCCTATTAGACAGTTTTAGGTAGCCCATATTCTTAGCGTTGGCAGTGCACTAGTTTATTTAAACAAACATTTGCTGTAACAAGCCTTGTTTGTATCGCTTCAGGGCGTTCAGTTGGATTTGGTTGTGGCTAATTTTGTCATCTAAGACAGTGAGGAAATTAGAGATTTTAATTTGTTCTGGAATGGATGGTAATGTAATTGGAATCTGAGCAAAAAGTGGATACCACAAATAAATTCTTACCCCACCTTCGCCAAAAGAATTAATTCTGTGTTTTGTTGATTCAAGTTCTAAAAAATTTAATAGAAAAGTATTATCAAGTGAGGCGAGGCATTTAAAACAAACATACAATGAACTAATAATACCTACTTCTTCAGTAAATAACGCAATAGAGCCAACATTTACTCTTGCTGGATTATATGCAAATTCTCCATCATAAATTATTTTGTAATCAGACAAATCATCTCCAGCAATAACTCTATCCTCAAAATGCTCGCTTTGTAAAACAAAGCCATTGTAGTTTGTAACTGAGAAAACTTCCGCGTCAATTAAGTTTTTATTTCTCCTAGAAAAAAGCTCAGTCACATCACCTAGAGTTTTCTCTTCCCACACAGGAAAATCCTGCCCATTATCGTCTTTAAAACGTAACTGTTGGCTAAAAATCTGCTGCATCACGCCTTTTTTGTAACGCGCTAACAACTCGCCTTTTTGCGTGAGTTGGGCTATTTTCTCATCCACCGCCGTGAGAAAGTTGGCGATTTTGGTTTGTTCGGGGATGCCAGGCAGAAAAACTGGGACAGCACTTAGTGAATTTTGTCCTATGTTATATCTTGTACTACCACCGCTACGCTGTGTAATTTCATTTCTTACTGAGCTAGAGCATTTATCTGTTACCTAAGATCAAGCCGTATTGCTAAAATGGGGCTTCATTGAATGAGAATGACCGAAGATGCCCAAACCTTACTCAGAAGACTTGCGCTTGCGTGTCGCGAAGGCTGTTGACAGCGGCAAAACGACACGCGAAGTCAGCGCGCACTATCAAGTCAGCCCCTCCTTTGTCTCCAGAGTGCATCAACTCTGGAAAAACACCGGCGGCGTTCAGAGCAAGCCGATCGGTGGTTACAGACGGGCCCTGTTGGAACCCTATGCAGCCGCCATCAAGGAACAGTTGGCGAACAGCCCATCGATGACCTTGAAGGAACTGCAGGATTGGCTGGAAACTGAACAAGCCCTGAGTGTATCGATTTCGGCCATTGATAAGTTTATCCGGCACAAACTGGGCTATCGCTATAAAAAAAACGGTCGTTGCCAGTGAACAGCAGCGCGAGGATGTCGCCAGGGCTCGCGAGCAATGGCAAGCCTGGCAGCAAACCTGCGATCTGTCGAAGTTGGTGTTTCTGGACGAAACAGGGCTATCTACCAACATGATCCGTCGTTATGGACGGGCCTTGGGTGGTGCTCGCTGCCGGGATGCTGCCCCAGCTGGTCACTGGCAAACGCTGACTTTTATTGCCGGCTTGCGTGCCGACAAACTCACGGCACCCTGGTGTGTGGATCAAGCCATGACGGGCGAAGCCTTCAAGGAATACCTGCGTTCGCAGCTGGCGCCAACTTTGAAACCCGGTGATATTGTTATTTGTGACAACCTGCCTGCGCATAAGGTGGCGGAAGTCCGGGATATTGTTGAAGCACACGGGGCGACGATCAAATACCTGCCGCCTTACAGCCCTGATCTGAATCCGATCGAGCAGGTTTTCGCCAAGCTGAAGGCGCTTTTGCGCAAGGCAGCGGCACGAACTTATGACAATCTCTGGCGCACTGTCGGCCAATTAATGGAGCGGTTTCATCCCGACGAATGCCTGAACTTCTTCAGGCATTCAGGCTATGTTTCTGACTAAAAAATAAATGCTCTAGTTTTTAGAATGTAATTGAAGAAAATAGGACTGTATTCCATAACTCCTCTTCCTCTGATTACAAAGCCACCAAACGTAACTGATTGATTCCCTATATAAACATTTGACTGCCCTACTTCTTCCCTTGTCTCTGAACTTCTTTGAAACAAAACATCACCAAACTTAACTTCAGCCTTAATGAATTCGTCTTCAGAAATATTCACTGAACCAATGATTTTCTCATACGTAATAAAATCATTATTAATAATGTCTAAAACGTTAATAAACTTATATCCAGAACCATATTGTTCTTTTGAAGCATTAACACCATTTTTAAAAGTAAAAATGTCACCAAGAGTTTGATTGTTCCATGTTCCGCTAAACTCTTTAAATCGCAACCGTGGCACATTCATACACTTTCACCTTGTATAGCAAACGGCGGCTTAATGCCCAATTCCAAGCAAAACGCAGCAATCGTGGCATCGGTGCTTTTGCTGGCTTGTTCCAATTCAGTCAATTGCGCGGCAATAGCGTTTAAATCAATTGCGTCTTCGGCTTCAAAAGTATCGACATAACGCGGAATGTTGAGATTGTAGTCATTGGCTTTAATATCGGCTAATGAGACAACGTGGCTATATTTGGGTGTATTGGTGCGATTGAGATAAGCCTTAACAATGTTGTCAATATGTTCAGGCAACAGCTTGTTTTGGGTTTTGACTTTTTCAAAGTGCTGGCTAGCATCAATAAACAAAATATCATCGGGATTTTTACGGCATTTTTTAAACACCAGTACGCAAGTGGGAATACTGGTGCCGTAAAAAATATTGGCCGGTAAGCCAATCACGGCATCCAAGCAATTGAGTTGTTCAATCAGATATTGCCGTATATGGCCTTCCGCTGCACCACGAAATAACACGCCATGCGGTAATACACAGGCCATGATGCCATCGTCGGCCAGCTGGTAAATCATATGCTGAACAAAGGCCATGTCGGCTTTGGTGGCCGGGGCGAGTTTGCCGTAAACACTAAAGCGGTCATCGCTCATCATCAACGGACTGGGGTGCCAATGGGCGGAAAACGGCGGATTGGCGACAATCGCATCAAAGCGCAAATCGCGATGTTGCGGATGCTCTAAGGTGTTTTCTTGCCGTATATCAAAATCCGCATAATGGACATCGTGCAGAATCATGTTCATCCGCGCCAAGTTGTAAGTGGTGCGGTTGAGTTCCTGCCCGTAAATCTTGATTTTGTAATCTTGCGCGGCTTCCCGTTTTACCCGCAACAATAACGAACCACTGCCACAGGTCGGGTCATATACATTTTTCAGATTTTTATTCTGTCTGGTCACCAGTTTGGCTAACAGGATTGATACCGGCTGCGGGGTATAAAATTCACCGGCTTTTTTACCAGCGCCGCTGGCAAACTCGCCAATCAGGTACTCGTAAGCATCGCCCAGCACATCGGCGTTGGTATCGCTTAAGTTGAAGTCTATCTGGTCCAGGTGGATTAATACCTTGGCGACCAGTTCATTTTTGGCCCTTTCGGTGTTACCCAGCTTTGAAGACGTTAAGTCCAGGTCTTCAAATAAGTTACTAAAGTCATCGGCGCTGTCGGTGCCAAGCGTGCTTTGCTCGATGTTTTTTAAGATGTGAGTAAGGTCGGGCAGAATGAAGTTATGGCCTTCGCCTTGTGAATGAGCGTCTTCTTGATTATTGCCTTTCATGGCAATGGCATGAAAGAGTTCCGAGGGTTTTAAAAAATAGCCCAACTCTTTGACGGTGGCTTCCTTAACTGCTTCTATGATTGCAGTGCCTTCTTCATTGCTTTCATCAAGGGTGGCAAATTTAACGCCATTGAACCGCCCCGATTTTCTCGGAGGCTCCAACTTATGAGAAAATGGAGCTATGACCAAGAAAACCAACACCAACTTTTCACCGGAAGTCCGTGAGCGCGCAGTTCAAATGCTGCATGAACATCAAAGCGAATATGCCTCACAATGGGCCGCCATTCAATCAATTGCCGCTAAAATCGGCTGTACCGCTGAAACCCTGCGTCGCTGGGTACGTGAAACCGAAAAAACGAGTGGTGCACAAGAACAGCTGACAACGTCAGAGCGAGAGCGGTTGAAAGCCTTGGAACGCGAAGTACGTGAGCTCCGGCAAGCCAATGAAATTCTGCGTAAGGCGTCCGCTTATTTTGCCCAGGCGGAGCTCGACCGCCCATTCAAACGATGAAAGCCTTTATTGACGATCACCGTGATGTCTATGGGGTCGAGCCGATCTGCAAAGTATTGCCGATTGCCCCGTCGACGTATTATCGGCATGCGGTGTGTCAGGCCAATCCTAATCTGCGATCAGCCCGTGCTAAACAGGATGAGAGTTTAGGCCATCAGATCCGCCGGATTTGGGAGGACAATTTCCAAGCGTACGGTGCGCGTAAGGTCTGGCGACAATTGCAGCGTGAAGGGAAAAACGTGGCTCGTTGTACAGTGGAACGTTTGATGCGCCAGCTAGGGTTACAAGGCGTGGTGCGCGGCAAAACAGTCAAGACAACGATCAGCCGCCCTGATGAGGCTTATCCATTGGACCGCGTCAATCGGCAATTTAAGGCAGAGCGTCCGGATGCGTTGTGGGTAGCCGATTTTACCTATGTTTCCACTTGGCAAGGTTTTGTCTATGTCGCCTTCGTGATCGACGTCTTTTCCAGGTTTATTGTCGGCTGGAAGGTTTCCGCTTCCGCTCGCACTGATTTCGTCTTGGATGCACTCGAACAAGCGGTCTATGCCAGGAGACCGGCAGGTGGTTTAATTCACCATAGCGACAGAGGCGTGCAGTACGTGTCGATCCGCTATACCGAGCGTTTGGCCGAAGCCGGTATCGAAGCCTCAGTAGGGAGCGTAGGCGATTCCTATGACAATGCGCTAGCCGAAACCATTAATGGCTTGTATAAAGCCGAGGTGATTTATCGACAGGCCTGGAAAAACCGGGAAGCCGTGGAGCTGGCGACACTGGCCTGGGTTGATTGGTTTAACCATCGACGCTTGCTGGAACCAATCGGTAACATTCCACCGGCAGAGGCTGAAGAAAAGTATTATCAACGACTGACTGAGTCTGCTCAGGCGGCATGACTCACAACCATCGGCCTCCGAAAAATCCGGGGCGGTTCACCATCTTCTTCAAGTAAAGAATCCGCGTAACGTTGAATTTTTTCTGATAAGTATTTGTAAAAGATGAATCCGAGTATGTAATCCCTAAATTCATCGGCATTCATTTTGCCGCGCAGGGTGTTAGCGATATTCCAAAGCTGTTGTTGTAACCGACGACGTTGTTCTTCTGACATTGCTTCCCACTACCATTTAAAGTTCGGTTATTTAAAAACCCAAACCTAATTAAATGCCTGAAACACTCTGGGGTTTGTTGCGGGTTATTGTAGTGTTTTATATTGAAGTGCCCCGCCAGTGTCCCACAGAAACCTTCAGGCAATAAAAAAGGGCTTGGTAAATTACCTAAGCCCTTGTATGAATTCGGTTTTGTTGGTGGGTCGTGTGCGATTCGAACGCACGACCATCGCATTAAAAGTGCGGTGCTCTACCGGCTGAGCTAACGACCCTCAACAAAGAATGCTTATTATAAGGATTATTTTAGATCTTGCAACTCTTTTTTTAATTTCTTTAATTATTTTTTCTGATATCGCGTTGGATCTGCTATTCCAGCCTCGGTGAAACCGGCTTTTCTTAGACGGCAGGCGTCGCAAACACCGCACGCGCGGCCTTGCTCATCAGCGGAATAACAGGAAACTGTGCGGTTATAATCAACGCCCAATTCGGTGCCCAGTTTGATGATTTCGGCTTTGCTAAGCGAGATCAACGGCGTATGGATAGCAAAATGCTCGCCTTCTACCGCGGCTTTAGTAGCCAGATTCGCCAGTTGTTGAAACGCTTTGATAAATTCAGGCCGACAGTCGGGATAGCCGGAATAATCGACGGCATTGACCCCAATAAAAATGTCGTGGGCATTCAAGACTTCCGCCCAACCCAATGCGAAAGACAGAAAGATAGTATTTCTGGCCGGCACGTAAGTAACCGGAATGCCTTCCTGTGCCGTATCAGGCACAGCGATATGTTCATCGGTAAGGGCCGAGCCGCCGATTGAGCTTAAGCCGATATTGATGACTTTATGCTCCTCGACCTGATAGTCAGACGCTATCTGCGCAGCCGCTTTTAACTCGGCATTATGCCGCTGACCATAATCAAAACTTAAGGCATAGCACTTGAAACCCTGTTTTTTGGCGAGAGCAAGTACGGTAATTGAATCTAATCCGCCTGACAGCAGAATAACGGCTTTTTTTGACATTTCAGGTTATTTACCTCGGGCATCATCCCAAAGTATTTTATGGAGTTGTATTTGAAAGCGAACAGGCAGCCTGTCGCGCAGGATTTTTTCTGCCAGTTCGGTTGGATTCTGTTGCCCCATGGTCGGCGAGAACAGGATTTCGCAGCGGTTGGGCAAATCATGCTCGGCCAGGATCGCTTTCGACCATTCATAATCTTCATCACTGCCGATCACAAACTTGACCTGGTCCCTGGGCGTTAGATAGTCGATGTTTTGATAGCGATTCCTGCTTAATTCGCCTGAGCTTGGGGTTTTGAGATCCATGACTTTGCTCACGCGCGGATCTACGGCGGAAACGTCAAGCGCGCCGCTTGTTTCCAGCGAGACAACATAACCCTTGTCGAGCAATCTTGTCATTAATTCTAGGCATGAGGGCTGAGCCAGAGGCTCTCCGCCCGTGACAGTCACATAGCGGGTCGCATACTGATCAACCTGGTCAATGATGGCATCAATCTCTGTTTTTGTACCGCCGGTAAACGCATAGGCGGTATCGCAATAGACGCATCTTAATGGGCAACCGGTGAGCCGGATAAACACGGTAGGCAGCCCTACCGTATTCGACTCACCTTGTAGCGAATGGAAAATTTCGGTTATACGTAATGAACTCACAATCAGGGCTTGGCTTCCTCAAGCTGCAGCAATTTCTTTTTTGCCAAATGCGCTGCAGTTGAGCTAGGGAAATCAACAGTAACTCGGGTTAAATATTCTCGCGCTTTGACCCAGTTTTGCTGATCAAATTCAATATACCCCAACTTTAATAAGGCATCCGGCGCCTTGGCGCTACTCGGATAATTCTGGATGACGGCATTAAAGGCGGCACGCGCCGAATTAAGGTCCTGGTTGACTTTATGCGCCTCGCCTAGCCAGTATTGGGCATTGCTTGCCAGGGCGCCGTTCGGATATTGACTTAGGAAGGTATTGAACTGCGTGATTGACTCGCTAGTGTGCCCTTTCCTCAAAGCTTCATAGGCCTGTTGGTATTGCTGTTTTTCACCGTCTGAGACCTGAGGCTCAGCCGGTTGCTGCACCGCAGGCGCAGGCTGCGGTGCTGGAGCATTTTCCGCCGGAGCCGGAGCTGGCGCCGCTGGTGCTGGTACTGGTGCTGGTGCTGGTGCTGCAGCAGGATCGGCCGCATTGGCAGCCGGAGCAACCGCACCTTCTTGACCAGGTGCAGTTCCTGTAGCTGCTGGAGCACCGCCAGCCGCATTATTCTCAATGCTGCTCAGACGCTCATCAAAGTCGGAGTACATAGTACCCTGTTGCTTTTTCAGTTCAGCGATCTGATTGGCCTGCTCTTCCAATTTGCCTGTAAGCTGCTGCACTTCAGATTGCAATTGCTCTACACGCGCCATCAGCTCATATACGGCATTAGGCGGAACTGAGCCCTGATTGGCCGCTCCGGAAGGATAGGTTGAATTATCGATGACAGGCGGCAATGCCCCTGGTTCTGCATAAGCAGTGCTGCAGGCACACAGCAGCATGAGTAAACGCTTTTTCATTTATTTGCCTTGGTAGACCAGTTCAACACGACGGTTTAGCTGCCAGGATGACTCATCATGTCCAAATGCTGCCGGTTTTTCTTCACCGTAGCTGACGATTTCCAGCTGGCTTTCATTGACGCCTTGCACTTTCATCATGCTGGCGACCGCTTTTGCACGCTGCTCGCCTAGCGCGATGTTGTATTCGCGGGAGCCACGCTCATCGCCATGGCCTTCCAGTACGATGTGTTGTCCAGGATTTGCAAGCAGGTATTGTGAGTGAGCGGCAACAACCGGCACATAGTCCTGCTGTACCTGGCTGCTATCCAGCATGAAGTAAATAGTTTGTTTTGACAGCGGGTTGTTCGGATCGCTGAACTCCGGTCCCAGGCCGCCTCCGCTGCCAAAACCTGAGCCGCTGCCCATCTCCGAACCGGAGATGCCGGCCCCGCCATTCAAGCCGCTGGTTGAGGCATCATTGATGCCGGCCGCGCCACTCTGGCTGCCGTCGGTAAAGCCTGCATCCTGCTCATCGGTTGAACTGCAAGCAGTCAAGAGGGTTGCGCTGATTGCCAATGCCAATATTGCTTTATTCAATTTCATTTTAACTTCCATAAATAAATTATTAATTCTATTTTAAAAATAGGGTATCGCCAACAGCTCTAGTTCTCAGCCAGTATTGATATGTCGGGTCAATAGGCTTGATATAAATCCGCTCATCCTTCGACAAAGCCTTTAGTCCTGAGTGCAGTCGAAGAGGCAGGGCGAACGGATTTACTTTTATCCGTCAAGTCAGGATTGGCTGAGCACTAGGGTGCCCAAGCCGGTTCACGCACTTCACTACTATCAAAGACCAGTTTTTGCTGCATTTTACCATCGATTGATACGGCCGATAAGTAACCGGTGCCGCCTTTCCGTGACGCATACAAAATCAGATTGCCGTTCGGAGCAAAGCTGGGAGACTCATCCAGACGCCCTTCAGTCAGGACATTGACTGTACGGGTTGCCATGTCCATGACGGCAATACGATAGTCGCCACGGTTGCCATGCACCATCGCTATATTTTTGCCATCCGGTGAAAAACTGGCCCCCGCGTTGTAATCGCCGGTAAACGTCAGCCTTTTTTCCCCGCCGCCGCTGCTGGGCATGATATACAGTTGCGGCTTGCCGCCTCTATCCGATGTAAAGACGATATGGCTGCCGTCAGGCGACCAGGTCGGCTCGGTATCGATCGCATAGCTTTGAGTCAGCTTGGTCAATGAACGCGAAGACAGGTCCAGCACATAAATATCGGGGTTGCCGTCTTTGGACAAGGTCAGCGCCAACTTCTGTCCGTCAGGCGACCAGGCCGGCGCACCATTAATGCCGGGGAATTCGGCCACTTTTTGCCGCTCGCCTGTTGCCAGCGTCTGCACATAAACGCCGGCCGTTTTTCTCTCAAACGATACATAGGCCACTTTTCTGCCGTCGGGTGACCAGGCTGGCGACATTAATGGCTCAGGCGATGACGCGATGGTTTGAGGATTGAATCCGTCGGCATCGGCGACTTGCAGCCTGTGTATGCGCTGATTGCCGCCTTGCGACTGGCTGGTGATATAGATGATCCGGCCGCTGAAGACTCCTTTAATGCCGGTCAGCTTTTCATAAATAATATCGCTGATCTGGTGTGCCGTCCGGCGCAGCTCAGACGGCGGCGAGGCCATTCGGTAGCCCAATACCTGCGTGCCTTTATAGACATCGAACACTTGGAACTCAATATTATATTGTCCCGCGCCCTCTGCCACTTGTCCGATAACCAGATAGTTCTGCCCTAAAGACTGCCATTCGTTGAATCTGACCGCATCTGCCGTTGTCGGCCTGCTCAGCATGCTCTGTTCGTCCAGCGTTTTAAAATAACCGCTACGCCCCAGATCTGCATTAACAATCGAACTGATATCAACAGGCATACCGGATGCCCCTTGAAAACCGAAAGGCACGATAGCAATAGGCATGGCGCTCTCAATACCTTCGGTAATTTCAATATTCATTTCGGCATGGGTGATCGGGGCATGAAACCCGATCAGGCCGACTAACAACATTCTTCTAAAAAAACTCACATTATTTCCTCTGTCATTTAATTCAAAAAACCGGTTGACATCACCTGACCTGCCAATAAACGTCCTTACCTAAATAACAACGGGTAGAACAACACATTTATCCTCTCGGCTCGAATGTGAACGTAAACGATCTAAACTCTTTGTTAAACAATTCCCTATCCGTAGGTACAGGCAGCGGCTGAGCTTTTAAAACGGCATTGACCGCGGAATTATCAAACATTTCATCGCCACTGGATGCAATAACAACGGGCTCACCGATTACCTGACCGCCAGAAGTCAATCTGACTTGGATAGTGCATCTCATGCCGGCTGCAGCGGTAGGCGAACGAATCCAGCTGTGATTTACTTTTGTCTTAATCGCATTTATCGCCTGATCTCCGGCTGCAGCTCTCGCTGCTCTGGCCGCTTCGGCATCGGCCTTGGCCTTTGCTATTGCCGCCTGCTCCGCTGCGGCTTTAGCTGCTGCGACTCTTTCCGCTTCAGCCTTTGCAGCCGCGGCCTTTTCCGCGGCGGCTTTCTCGGCTGCCGCCTTTTCAGCGGCCGCTTTTCGCGCAGCTTCAGCTTTCTCAGCTGCCGCCTTTTCAGCAGCGGCTTTTCGAGTAGCTTCGGCTTTCTCAGCTGCCGCTTTTTCAGCAGCAGCTTTTCGCGCAGCTTCGGCTTTCTCGGCTGCAGCCTTTTCAGCGGCAGCTTTTCGGGCAGCTTCGGCTTTCTCGGCTGCAGCCTTTTCAGCGGCCGCTTTTCGAACGGCTTCGGCTTTCTCGGCTGCAGCCTTTTCAGCGGCCGCTTTTCGCGCAGCTTCAGCTTTCTCGGCTGCCGCTTTTTCAGCGGCCGCTTTTCGAACAGCTTCAGCTTTCTCGGCTGCCGCTTTTTCAGCGGCGGCTTTTCGCGCAGCTTCGGCTTTCTCGGCTGCCGCTTTTTCAGCGGCCGCTTTTCGAACAGCTTCGGCTTTCTCGGCTGCCGCTTTTTCAGCGGCGGCTTTTCGCGCAGCTTCGGCTTTCTCGGCTGCCGCTTTTTCAGCGGCGGCTTTTCGGGCGACTTCGGCTTTCTCAGCTGCCGCTTTTTCAGCGGCGGCTTTTCGGGCGACTTCGGCTTTCTCAGCTGCCTTTGCTCTTGCTATTTCAGCCTGCTCTGCTGCGGCTTTGGCAGCCGCGGTTCTTTCCGCTTCAGCCTTTGCGGCTGCGGCTTTTTCCGCGGCAACTTTCTCGGCAGCAGCCTTTTCAGCTGCTTCAGCGGCGGCTTTTACTTTTGCAGCCTCGGCTTTTTCAGCCGCTTCTTTTCGCGCAGCTTCGGCTTTCTCAGCCGCAGCTTTAGCTCGGGCAGCCTCGGCCTTCTCGGCAGCTGCTTTCTCGACTGCTGCCTTTTCAGCAGCTGCTTTGGCTTTAGCGGCTTCCGCAGCTGCTTTTGCTCTTGCTATTTCAGCCTGCTCTGCTGCGGCTTTAGCAGCCGCGGTTCTTTCCGCTTCAGCCTTTGCGGCTGCGGCCTTTTCCGCGGCAACTTTCTCGGCAGCAGCCTTTTCAGCTGCTTCAGCAACGGCTTTTACTTTTGCAGCCTCGGCTTTTTCAGCAGCTTCTTTTCGGGCAGTTTCGGCTTCCTCGGCTGCAGCCGCTTTTTCCGCCTCGGCTTTGGCGGCTTCGGCTTTTTGCTGCTCGGCTAATTGTTGGCGTTTCAATGCAGTGGCTTTTTGCTCAGCCTGCTTCTCAGCTTTAGTATCGGCTTCCTGAGGCGCGTCAATTTCTTCCAGCGAAGCCTGGATAATTTCCGGCGCTGGCTCGCTGCTTTGTTTAGGCTTGGTATCGAAACTTAACGCAAACAGGCTAAAGAGAACAACATGCAAAGCTAAAGCCAGGAGAAATGGCTTTACAAATCGTTTTTGACTATCCATTTACTTTCTATTTATCTTCAGGTTTAGTCATCAACCCTACATTGCTCAGTAAACCGGTCTTTTTCAGCTCAGCCATTAATTTGACCACCTTGCCATAGCCGAGCGTTTCATCGGCATTGATCAGAACCTGGGTTTGCGGCTTGCCGCTCAGGACGGCTGTCACGCGCCCAGTTATTTCTTCCGGCTGTATGGGTTCATCCTTGCCGTCGCCATTGCTGATAAAGTATTGCTCCTGTTTATCGATAGTCACGACAAGCGGCGGATCATCCTTCTGTTCCACGGTTGCCGATTCAGCCTTGGGCAGATCGACTTTCACGCCGGTCTGTAGCATAGGCGTCGTGATCATGAAGATGATCAGCAATACCAGCGTAACGTCAATGTAGGGAACGACATTGATTTCCGCCATGGGTTTTCTTCGGCCGCGGCCGCGTTTGCTGCTTTCTACCGGACTCATTTGTTGTGCGCCTGTCTTTGCAATAATACGACGAACTCTTCAACGAACAAGTCATAACGTCCTGTCAGCCGGTCCAGACGCGTGGAGAAACGGTTATAGGAAACAACGGCCGGAATCGCGGCGAACAGGCCGATGGCCGTTGCGATCAAGGCCTCGGCAATACCTGGCGCCACTTGCGCCAATGTCGCCTGCTGGACATTGCCCAAGGAACGGAATGAATTCATGATGCCCCATACCGTACCGAACAAGCCGACATAAGGGCTGGTCGAGCCGACGGTCGCCAGAAACGGCAGATGCTCATCAAGACGGTCCAGTTCGCGCGACAGTTCGATGCGCATGGCGCGCTGGGCGCTTTCCACTTGTACGGCGGGCTCGACATTGCCGGTCTGGCGCATGCGGGAGAATTCCTTGTAGCCGGCCAGGAATATTTTTTCTATGCCTTCCGGCTCGAAGTCTTTCGATGTCAGTTTTCTGTAAAGATCGGCCAGCGGCACGCCGGACCAGAATTGTTCTTCGAACTCGTCGGTAATTTCCAGAGCCCGAATCAGCACTTTGCGTTTGGAAAAGATAAATGTCCATGATACGACTGAAGCCGTCAGCAATATCAGCATGACAAATTGAACGACGAAACTCGCTTCTGTGATCAAATGAAAAATGGATAAATCAGTACTCATTCTTTAACTGCTCTTGTAATTTCTCAGGAATAGCTTTAGGGCGCATGGTTTGCGCATCCAGACAGGCAATTCGGATTATGCCCTTGCATAAAACCTCATCGCCTCGTGTAATTTCTTGCTCAAAATCAAAACTGGCTTTTTTGACAAGGCTCAAGTCGGCATTGACCTGTAGTTGCTCGTTGAATCGGGCCGGAGTCAGGTAATCGACCTGGATAGAGCGCACGACAAAGATAATACCCTCCGCCATCAACTGATCCTGTTCATACCCCATCGCCCTCAACATTTCGGTCCTTGCCCGCTCGAAGAACTTCAGGTAGTTGGCGTAATACACCACGCCGCCTGCATCAGTGTCTTCGTAATAAACCCGTACTGGCCAGATAAATTTTTTCATTATTCTTTATTCCCTCATTGATGAGTCCTCTAAAACTGCGCTGATATCAAAAATACGCTTTAAAGCGTAAAAAGGGCGACTAAAAAGCCACCCTTTTATGTCCTTGCGTTCCTGATCAAATAAAAAATTATTATGTAAATATATCTTCCGATACGCCCAGCTGTTGCGGCGGCTGCAGGCCAAAATGCAGATAGGCGTGCTGCGTCACCACGCGCCCGCGCGGCGTGCGCATAATGAACCCCTGCTGCAGCAAATACGGCTCCAGCACGTCTTCAATCGTGCCGCGCTCCTCGCTGATGGCCGCCGCCAGCGTGTCGAGCCCCACCGGCCCGCCGGCAAAATTTTCAATCATGGTCAGCAGCAGCTTGCGGTCCTGCGCATCGAAACCGTTGTTATCGACTTTCAGCATGGTCAGCGCCTGGTTGGCGATTTCCTGCGTCACGATGCCGTTGCCTTTGACTTCGGCAAAATCGCGCACGCGGCGCAGCAAGCGGTTGGCGATACGGGGCGTGCCGCGCGACCTGCGCGCAATCTCAAAGGCGCCGGCCTGCTCCATGTTGACGCCCAGCATTCTTGCCGAACGCGCGACGATGCTGGCCAGTTCATCGACCGTATAAAACTCCAGTCTTTGCACGATGCCGAAACGGTCGCGCAGCGGCGAAGTCAAAAGACCTGCGCGGGTCGTCGCGCCCACCAGCGTGAACGGCGGCAGGTCCAGCTTGATGGAGCGCGCGGCCGGCCCTTCGCCGATCATGATATCGATCTGATAATCTTCCATCGCCGGATACAGAATCTCTTCAACCGCCGGGCTCAAACGATGGATTTCATCGATGAACAACACGTCATGCGCTTCAAGATTGGTCAGCAGCGCGGCGAGATCGCCGGCCTTGTCGAGCACAGGCCCTGAAGTCTGGCGAATATTGACGCCCATCTCGGCCGCAATGATATTGGCCAGCGTGGTTTTGCCCAGGCCAGGAGGGCCAAAAATCAGGACATGATCCAAAGCTTCCTGACGCGCAGTAGCCGCCTGAATGAAAATCTCCATCTGCGCGCACAACTCTTTCTGGCCCACGTAATCGGCCAGGCGCTTGGGCCGGATAGCCCGATCCTGCCGCTCTTCATCGGAAAGCCTGTGGGCAGTCACTATGCGATCTCTTTCTATCATCTTAAGGCGCCTTGCAATGCCAACCGGATAATATCTTCACAGCTTTTATCTTCCGTGCTGATGCCTTGCACCATTTTCGCGGCATCCTGCGGCTTGTAGCCTAATGCACATAAAGCACTGATAGCTTCCTGCCTGGGATTGCCCGCCAGAGCCATCGAAACATCGACCCGCACCGGCGCCGCATCCCCCAAATTCGGCAGCCTGTCGCGCATTTCAATTATCAGCCGTTCGGCGGTTTTCTTGCCTACGCCCGGCAAACGAACCAGCGCCTGTATGTCGCCGTTCAGGATGCACTGATGAAACTCATCCGCGCTCTGGCCTGATAAAATCGTCAAAGCCAGCTTGGGACCGACGCCGTTGACCTTGATCAGATTCCTGAACATCAGGCGATCGGCTTCGGTTGAAAACCCGAACAGAATATGGGCATCTTCGCGAACGACAAGATGCGTGTGCAACTGGACTTCTTCGCCGATGGCCGGCAGATTGTAAAAAGTCGTCATCGGTGCTTCGACTTCATAGCCGACGCCGTGCACATCGAGCAACAGCATAGGCGGCGCTTTATGCACCAACTTGCCGCGTAAAAAACCTATCATCTCAATACTCTCTGCTGCAAACGCAACGCAGTCTGCCGGTAGTGGGCATGACAAAGCGAAAGCCCCAGCGCATCGCTGGCATCGATCTGCAGCTCGCCCTGCAGATTCAGCAGAATTTTCACCATGTGCTGAACCTGGAGCTTTTCGGCGCTGCCCTTGCCCACCAGCGCCTGCTTGACCTGGCGGGCGGCGTATTCGAACACCGGCAGGCCGGTTACCTGAACCGCGCAAATGGCCGCGCCGCGGGCTTGCCCGAGCTTGAGCGCGGAATCGGCATTTTTATGCATGAACACCTGTTCTATAGCCATTTGCTCAGGTTGATATAAGTCGACAATTTCCAGAATACCGTCAAAGATTTGCTTGAGCCGGTCAGGGAAATAGTCGGCATTAATGCGGATACTGCCGCTGGCTATATAGCTATAACCACGCGGCGAATGCTCGATAATGCCGTAGCCGGTAATTCTTGAACCAGGATCTATCCCCAAAATACGCGTCACAATGAATGGTGTCTACCAGTGATAATTTCAAGACTGAAAAGCCAATATGCCTTATTCAGACAACTGTTCCATGATATCGTTGCTGATATCGGCGTTGGAGTAGACGTTTTGCACGTCGTCCAGGTCTTCCAGCCGCTCTATCAGACGCATCATTTTCTCTGCGGTTTCGGCGTCGAGCTCGGTGTTGGTTGACGCCTGCATCGTGATCTCGGCATTTTCAGGCTGAAAACCTGCTGCAATCAGGGCATCTTTGACTTCCAGGTAATTTTCCGGTGTGGTCATGACATCCTTCGAGCCGTCATCGTTGCTCACGACGTCGTCTGCGCCGGCTTCCAGAGCCGCTTCCATCAGCGCGTCTTCATCGACTGAATCGGCATAAGAGATAATGCCAACCTTGGTAAACATATAACCCACGGAGCCGTCGGTACCCAGATTGCCGCCCGCTTTGCTGAAGGCATGGCGTACTTCGGCAACGGTGCGGTTGCGGTTATCGGTCAAGCAGTCAACCATGACGGCCGTACCGCCTGGACCATAGCCCTCATAACGCACTTCCTCGTAGTTGACGCCTTCCTGCGTACCGGTGGCTTTTTTGATGGCGTTTTCAATGGTATCGCGCTTCATATTGGCGCCCAGACCTTTGTCTATTGCTGTCCGCAAAGACGGGTTAGTCGCAGGGTCGCCGCCGCCGGATCTTGCCGCTACTGAAATTTCTCTGAGGATTTTAGTGAAAAGCTTGCCGCGCAAGGCGTCCTGTCCGGCTTTGCGGTGTTTGATATTAGCCCATTTACTATGTCCAGCCATTGTCTCTCTCTAGTAACAGTTTAAAATTTATCAATTTTAACATCCTGCACGGCGCTAATCGATACACTTTATAAAATATACGGCAGAACGTCGGTCAATGAAGGTCCAGAAACAAAAACATCGGCTTGCTCATGCACAATAGCCCGGTCCGTCACGCCGCCGAAACCGATCACATAAGCGCCTGCCCGCTTGGCTTCTATGTCGGTCTTACCGTCGCCAATCATAACGACAGAGGCTTGCGGCCTGCTTAACTCCCGGCAACAATCCGCCTTGCCGCCTGTCCTGGCTAAAGGCGAAGCTTGGTCGTAGCCGCGATAGCAGCCTTCTTCGTCAAAATAAACATTGACGGCGTGCACATGGCTTTCGGCCAGATCCAGATACCGGGCCAAAGGCAACAGCGCCTGCCGGATGCCGCCGCTGATGATATGCAGTTCCTTGCCTTGCGCCGACAGCGTCTCGAACACCTGCTCGACCCCCTGGACGATTTCCTCAATGTACAAATCCGCCAGCCAGTCGATGCTGGACTGATCCGGCTTTACCAGCGCCAAACGTTGCCCATAAACCGCTTCCAGCGGCACCTCGCCGTTCATGGCCGCCTCGGTCAGCCTGGACATTTCTTCGCCCAGCCCAACGCGCCGGGCCAGTTCGTCTATGCCTTCGACCCAGCTTAAGGTGCTGTCACAATCAAAACAAACGATATTGAAACTCATACTCTGAACTCACAAATTAATCTGTGTCGCTTTATGCACGGCGGCAATGCCACACAGTTGCTGCAATAAGTCATCCGTCAACGGTTTGGAGACGCTGATGACTGCCATGGCCTGATTCTGGTCATCGGCCGTACTAACTTCCATTCTGGAGATATTGATGTCGGCATTGCCCAATACGGCGCTGATAGCCGATATCACGCCCGGCTTGTCATCATGGCGCGTAATCAATACGGTACCTATGGGCACGACTTCAATGTCGAACTGATCAATGGAAATGAGGCGCGGATGGCGGCCGCCCAGCAAGACGCCGGCCAGCGTAATGCTTTGATCCGCGTAATGCCCAGCCACCTTGATCAGCGACAGGTAGTCCTGCGTTTCCTGCGTTTTTGACTCAATCAAGGAGATTCCCTGGCGACGGGCGATATTTTCGGCATTGACGCGATTGACAGGCGCCGAAACCTGTCCGCTCAGCACGCCAATCAGTGCTGACACAGAAACCGGGCGCGCCTCGACCTCAGCTGCTTTGCCGAACAGCGCCACCTCGATTTTTTCCAGCGGCTTGGGCGCCAGATTAACCAGCACCTTGCCCAGAATGTTGGCCAGCGTCATAAACTCGCTTGCCCGTTTCAACTCCTCGGCCGACAGTCTGGGCAGATTCAGGGCGTTGACCGCCTCGCCGGTTTTCAGGAAAGTCACGGCCTGCCGGGCGATCTCCACGCTGACTGCAACCTGCGCTTCCGTCGTGGAGGCCCCCAGATGCGGCGTAAACACGATGTTATCCAGTTCCAGCAGGGGCGAATTGACAGGCGGCTCATGTTCATAAACATCGAGCGCCGCGCCGGAGATCTGGCCGTTCTTCAAGGCATCATACAGCGCACCTTCATCGATCAGACCGCCTCGGGCGCAGTTGATCAGCATGGCTTCCTTTTTCATCATGGTCAGCTGACTGCTGCCTATCAGGCCGCGCGTCTTCTCGATCAGCGGGCAATGCAGGGTGACATAGTCAGACTGGCTCAGCAGATCGCCGAGTTCCACGGACTCGACGCCCAATTCCTCGAAAATCTCCGGCGTTACGAACGGATCATGCGCGATCACATGCATTTTCAGACCCAATCCGCGCTGGGCAACGATACGGCCAATCGTGCCGAAACCAATGATGCCCAGCGTCTTGTGCGCGACTTCGGAACCCATCAGTCTGGAGCGCTCCCATTTACCGGCACGGATCGAGCGGTCGGCGGTTGGCAGACGCCGGCTCAGCGACATCATGTGCGCGACAGCCAATTCGGCTGTCGTTGTGGCATTGGCATCGGGTGTATTCATGACGATAACGCCCTGCTCCGTGGCCGCAGCCAGATCGACATTATCGACGCCTATGCCGGCGCGGCCTATCAGCTTCAGGCGTTTGGCGGCCTGCAGGACTTTTTTAGTGACTTTTGTATCGCTGCGTATCAGTAGCGCATCGTAGTCGCCGATAATCTTGCAGAGATCGTCTTCATTCAATCCTGTCTCGATATGCAACTGTATATCGGATTGATCATGCAAATAATTAATTCCCGCTTCTGCCAACTTGTCTGAAATAAGAATTTTTTTCATAAGACAATCTCCGGAAGACTACGCGCTAAATTGATCTATTGAATAACAGCTTTGTTATAATCCCGATATTACCAATAGTTGACATTTTAGGATAATGAAAATTAAAGACTGGTTCTTAGGGGTATTATTGCTGGCGTTAATTTCGGCAGGAATCTGGGTAGGCCTTGGCAAAACCGTGACGCCGGCGCCCGATGCGACTTTCACGACCATTACCGGCAAAAAAATCGCTTTAAATGCGCTGCGCGGCAAGCCCGTGCTGGTCACATTCTGGGCTACCGACTGCCCCGGCTGCATGGAAGAAATCCCGCATCTGGTCGATCTTTACAAAAACTATCATGCGCAGGGGCTGGAAATCATCGCTGTCGCCATGTATTACGACCCGCCCAATCACGTCGTCAACATGACGAAAGACAAGTCGCTGCCTTATGAGGTTGCCCTGGATTTGCAGGCCGAGCATGCCAGGGCCTTCGGCGATGTCCGGCTGACGCCGACTACCTTCCTGATCACGCCTGATGGTTCGATTGCGCTGCAGAAAATCGGCGCGTTCGACCCTGACGATATGAAAACCCGCATTGAAGCTTTGCTGAAAGGATAAGCCATGCTCTGGTTAAAAGCATTTCACCTGATTTTCATGGTCACCTGGTTCGCCGGCCTGTTCTATCTGCCGCGTCTGTATGTCTATCACGCCATGAGCGATGACGAAATCAGCAACGAGCGCTTCAAGGTCATGGAGCGCAAACTGTATTACGGCATTACGACGCCGGGCATGATCCTGACCTTCGTCTTCGGCATCTGGATGCTGGCCGACTATGCCTGGGCCTTATACGGGTCGGCCGGCTGGCTGCACGCCAAGCTGGCGCTGCTGGCCTTGATGGTGGTCTATCATGTTTTCTGCGGGCTCTGGCTGCTCGATTTCAAATACGACCGCAATCAGCGCAGTCATGTCTTTTACCGCTGGATGAATGAAATGCCGGTGCTGTTTCTGCTCGGCATCGTGATTCTGGCCGTCGTTAAGCCGTTCTGATGATGAACCGTCCTGTCGTACTCTGTTTTTCCGGCCACGATCCCAGCGGCGGCGCTGGCGTGCAGGCCGATATCGAAACCCTGGTCAGCCAGCAGTGCCATGCCGCCAGCGTGATTACGGCGCTGACCGAACAGGACACGCACAATGTCAAAAAGCTGATTCCGCAACGGCCGGACGACATCATCAGCCAAGCTGCCACGCTATTGGCCGACCTGCCGGTCAAAGCCATTAAAATCGGCCTGATCGGCCATCATGACACGGCCGCCGCCATTCAGACGATATTGACCGGCTACCCGCAAATTCCGGTAGTGCTGGATCCGGTGCTGGCGGCGGGCGGCGGCGCAGAGCTGGCGAGCGAAAAGCTCATTGCGGCCGTCACAGACCTGCTGCTGCCCTGCACGACCGTGCTGACGCCCAACAGCGAGGAAGCGCGCCGATTGACCGGTCTGAGCGATCTGCATGAATGCGGCCTGGCGCTGCTTGATAAAGGCTGCGATTATGTGCTGATTACCGGCACGCATGAAACTTCGCCCGCGGTCAGCAATCAACTGTTCCATGACGGCCGTCTCATGGAAACCTTTACCTGGGACCGGCTGCCAGCCAGTTACCACGGCTCCGGCTGCACGCTGGCCTCGGCCGTGGCCGGCCTGATCGCGCAAGGCCTTGACCCGTTCCAGGCTGCTACGGAAGCCCAGGATTATACCTGGCATGCGCTGGAAGCCGCCTATCGGCCCGGCCAAGGCCAGCACAACCCCAACCGCTTTTTCTGGATCGACGACTGATGAAATTTCCGCAGACCGGCCTCTACGCCATCACGCAGACCGAACACAAAACCATCGATACGGTTATCGGCGAAGTCGCAGCGGCGCTCCGCGGCGGCGCGGCCGTCGTGCAGTATCGCGACAAGAGCCCCATCGATGCCGTGCTGCTGGCCTGCGAACTGGTCAAGCTCTGCCATCGCCATGGCGTGCCGCTGATCATCAATGACGACGTCGAACTGGCTGTTCAATCGGGCGCCGACGGCGTTCACCTGGGCAAGGAAGACGGCCACATCGCCGCGGCCAGAAAGCGGCTGGGCGCAAACGCCATTATCGGCGTATCCTGTTACAACTCGATCGAACGCGCCGTCGCAGCCGAAAGAGAAGACGCAACCTATGTGGCCTTTGGGCGCTTTTTCCCGTCTTCGTCGAAGCCGCTGGCCTCGCCTGCGCAGATCGAAACGCTCAGACAGGCCAAATGCACGCTGCATATCCCAATCGTGGCCATAGGCGGTATCCTGCCCGGCAACGGCGCACCCTTGCTAGAAGCAGGCGCGGACTTGCTGGCCGTCATCGGCGGCATTTTCGACCATCAGCCTGAACAATCGGCCCGCGCGTATCTGCCTTTGTTCGAAGGTGAACCCGTACTGCCATGAAAATCGGCCTCATTGCCCTCATTCTGTTGCTGCCCTGCGCCGGCATGGCCGACGCTCCGAAACAGCGACTGGACGAAGGCCGGCAAATTGCATTCGACCGCAACAAGGGCAATTGCCTGGCCTGTCATGTGATTGCCGACGGCGAATCGCCGGGCAATATCGGCCCTGCGCTGGCGGCTGTTCCGAGCCGGTTTAAGGACAAGCAGCAATTGCGCGAGCAGATCTGGGACGCGACGCGCTTTAACCCTGAAACCAGCATGCCGCCGTTCGGCAAGAATCATATCCTCGACGCGGAAGAAATCGACAAGGTCGTCGATTATCTCTGGAGTCTGGAGTAACTTATCAGCAATAAAGACTGGAGTCCCCATGCCCGTCAATCGTAGAGAATTTCTGAAAAAATCCGTATCGCTCGGCGCTTACTCAATGGCTCTGGCCAGCGGTCTTGTTAAATCCGGTCCGGCCAGCGCGGAGTGGATCGCTGAGCAGTTTGCCCAGGGCAAACTGGAAGAAACGCTGAAAACACTGTTCAAGGACGCGAAAATCACCGAAAGCGATAAAATCGAGATCCAGATCCCGCAGATTGCAGAAAACGGCGCCGTGGTGCCGATCACTGTGACCAGTCATCTTGACGGCGTCGACACCATCTCCATCCTGGTCGAGAAAAACCCTGTGCCGCTGGCAGCCCGGTTCGATCTGTCGCCCGAGCTTGAGCCTTTTGTCTCGGCCCGCCTGAAGATGGCCGAAACGTCCGATGTCATCGTCATCGCACAAGCCGGCGATAATCTGTACAGCGCCAGGCAAACGGTCAAAGTCACGATCGGCGGCTGCGGAGGTTGAGCATGAGCAGCATCAAGATCCGCACCAAACGCATCGACGGCAAGACCCAGATCCGAACCTTGATCACGCATCCCATGGAGCACGGCCGCAACATCGACAAAAGCACGAACCAGCCTATCCCCGCGCACTTCATTCAGGAGCTGACCGTCAAACATAACGGCAAGGTGATCGCCAATTGCGCGATAGGCGGCGGCGTTTCCAAGGACCCGTATTTCGCCTTCATGCTGAAAGGCGGCGAGCCGGGCGATAAAATCACGATCAGTTGGGTGGACAATCTTGGCCGGCAGGATTCTGAAGAGCATATTATCAAGTAGCGTTGGCGGTTTTATCGGCCTGCTGTTGGCTCTCCCTTCGCAGGCTGATCCGCTGCAGGATCAGCAGAAGTTCCGGCAGCATTACCAGCAGCTGTTCCCAAAGCTCACACTGTCAGACTATGCCGACGGCGTCTATGCGATCGATCCGATCGCGCGCCAGTCCTGGCAGGCGATCGAAGAGTTTCCGCCTTATGAGGGCGCCATCGAACAGGGCGAAGCCTTGTTCAACACGCCTTTTAAAAACGGCCGCCGCTATGCCGACTGTTTTCCCAATCAAGGCATCGCCATTGCCCACGAATATCCGAAATGGGACCGCGATAAGGGCGAAGTCATCACCCTGGAGAAAGCCATCAATGACTGCCGCATCGACAACCAGGAAGCCCCCCTGCCGTATGAAAAAGGCGACATCGCCCAGCTGCTCGCTTACCTGGCATTCACCTCGCGCGGCAAGCCGATTACGATCAGGATACCGGCCGACGACCCGCGCGCCCTGACTGCCTACCAGCAAGGCAAGGATTTTTACTACCAGCGCCGCGGCCAGTTGAATTTCGCCTGCGCCACCTGCCATGTGCAAAACGCAGGCAAACAGCTACGCTCAGAAATCCTGAGCCCGTCCCTCGGGCATACCAGCCACTGGCCGGTTTATCGGTTAAAATGGGGCGAAATGGGCACGCTGCATCGGCGCTTCAAAGAATGCCTGGAACAGATCAAAGCCCCGCCTATCCCTGCCCAAAGCCTGGAGTTCCGGAATCTGGAGTATTTTTTAAGCTTTATGGGCAACGGCATTCCTACTAACGGACCCAGCACGCGAAAATGATTACGACTCAACCCAGCTGCAACGATATCCATGAACCCGGACTGATCTCCGTCAAAGATGCGCTGGCCCGGATATTGACGGCCGTGCCTGCGATCGAAGGCCACGAGCGCCTCGCTATTGAACATGCCAGAGGCCGTACGCTCTGCGAGCCGGTTATCTCGACCCTCAATGTGCCGGCGCATACCAATGCCGCCGTCGACGGCTACGCGCTGCACGCCGAAGACCTGCCCGACCAGGGCACACGCCGGCTGGACATCATAGGCCAAGCATTTGCCGGCAGGCCCTATGACGGCAGCACGGGACGAGGCCAGTGCATCCGCATCATGACCGGCGCGCCCATGCCGGAAGGCCTCGATACCGTGGTCATGCAGGAACAGGTACAGCTGTCCGATCATTTCATCGAACTGGACAGCCGGCACCAAGCCGGCCAGAACGTTCGTCAAGCCGGCGAGGACATTCGGCGGGGACAAACCGTTCTGGAGCCGGGCAAATACCTGACGCCGCCCGACATCGGCCTGTGCGCCTCGCTCGGCATCGCCGAACTCAGTGTGTGTCGAAAACTTAAGATAGCTATCGCCTCGACCGGCAATGAAGTGTTCGGCATCGGCCAGACGCCCGGTGCAGGCGGCATTTATGACAGCAATCGCTACAGCCTGCTGGCGGCGCTGGACCGGCCCGATATCGAAATCATCAATTTAGGAATACTGGAAGATGACCCCGACTCGCTGCTGAATAGTTTTGAAGAAGCCGGCGCCTATGCCGACGTGATCATTTCTTCCGGCGGCGTATCGGCCGGTGAAGCCGATTACACGAAAACCGCGCTGCAGGCATCCGGCCAGGTCAACTTCTGGAAAGTAGCTCTCAAACCGGGGCGGCCTCTGGCTTTCGGCCGGATCGGCAAGGCCGCGTTTTTCGGCCTGCCCGGCAATCCCGTCGCCGTCATGGTGACGTTTTATCAATTTGTGCTGCCCGCTTTGGAAAAAATGCTGGGCATCAATAATAAGCCAATCGTGCCGATCTTCCTGGCCAAAACCACGGAGAACCTGCGCAAGAAACCCGGCCGCACCGAAATCTATCGCGGCATCATTGATCAGAATGAAAAAGGCGAGTGGACCGTGAAAACGACCGGCAAGCAAGGCTCGGGGATTTTGCGCTCGATGAGTCTGGCAAACGCATTCATTATTCTTGACCATGACAGCGCCGATATCAAAGCCGGCGAATGGGTGACGGTGCAGCCTTTTTCTGGGCTGTGTTAACAAGCTGAGTCGCCTTTGCTGGGTTTCCGCTAAAGCTCCAACCCAGCCTACACGTGCTTTAATTAGGCTTAAAATCGGAGACCAACAACCCCGCTAATTCTTAATCCCCACACCCTTATGCAGCAAAAACAGACTGAACAGAATAAGCAGAACGCTGAAACCGCCGGTCATGGCAAAGGCAATCCCGATGTCCACATCCGTCACGCCAATCAAGCCATAGCGAAACGCATTGACCATATACAGGATCGGATTGCCCTGCGAAATCGTCTGCCAGACGCCCGGCAGCATATCGACTGAATAAAATACGCCGCCCAGATAGCTTAACGGCGTCAATATAAAGTTCGGGATAATGGAAATATCGTCAAAACTATCCGCGAACACGGCATTGATAAAGCCGGCCAGCGAGAATACCGTGGCCGTCAGCACGGCTATCGATAAGGCAATCAAGACATTGTTGACGGCAATATCGGCAAAGACGAGCGATATCAGCGCTACGACGACCCCCACCAATAAACCGCGGATAATGCCGCCGCTGACATAGCCGGCCAGGATGACCCAGTTGGCTACCGGCGAAACCAGCAGTTCTTCAATATTATGCTGAAACTTGGTCGAATAAAACGAGGACACGACATTGGCATACGAATGGCTGATCACGGACATCAGGATGACGCCCGGCACGATATAGTCCATATAGCTGGCGCCGCCGACAGTGCCTATCCGGTCGCCGATCAGCTTGCCGAAAATCAGAAAATAAAGCGCAGTCGTAATGGCCGGCGGCAGCAGGGTCTGCGGCCAGATGCGGATAAAGCGCTGGACTTCCTTCTTGATAATGGTTCTAAGGGCTATGGCATGATTCATAGCGGCAACTCGTCAGGTTCTTGGTCGATCAAATCCATAAACAATTGTTCGAGCCGGTTGGTCCTGTTTTTCAGGCTGATCACTTTGATATTCCGTTCCGTCAACAAATTGAACAAGGTGTTCAATCCGTTCTCTTTGGGTACGGCCACGTTCAACACTTTATCCGAAACGCGCTCTATCTGATAGCCATCAATGACCGGCACCGTGTCGATCGGTTCGGCCAGATCCAGCACAAAATAATCGATGTTGAGCCGGGCCAATAAACCCGCCATGTCGGAATTCTCGACGATCTGGCCGTGGTTGATAATGGCGATATTGCGGCACAAGCTTTCGGCCTCTTCAAGGTAATGCGTGGTCAGGATAATGGTCGTGCCCTGCCGGTTGACTTCCTGCATCAATTTCCACATCGAGCGGCGGATTTCGATATCGACGCCGGCCGTCGGTTCGTCCAGAATCAATAATTTAGGCGCGTGAACCAGCGCACGGGCAATCATGACCCGGCGTTTCATGCCGCCCGACAAGCGCCTCGATACCGTATCGCGCTTATCCCACAGATCCATTTGCTTGAGGCAGAGCTCGGCTCGCTGCAGGGCGGTTTTGCGCGGTATGCCGTAATAGCCGGCCTGATTGAGCAGAATGTTTTTGACGGTTTCGAACTGGTTGAAATTGACTTCCTGAGGAACCAGGCCGATGCAGCTTTTCGCCCGGGCTCTATCGTGCTGCAGGTCATGCCCGAAGATACTGACCGAACCGCTGGTGGCATTAACCAGAGAGCTGATAATGCCGATCGTCGTGGATTTGCCGGCGCCGTTAGGGCCTAGCAAGGCAAAGAAATCACCGGCTTCGACATCAAGATCAATGCCCTTTAAGGCTACGAATCCATTACTATAGATTTTTTTGAGATTGCGGATTGATAATGCCTTCATGCTGAAACTAACACTTAACGGGAGCCTTCAAATAAGTTAAATTAAGCGCCGCATCCATTAGAAAGTACGAGATGGATAGCTAAAAAATTTGTAATTCTATCAGATCTTTAAAAGTTTCGTAGACAAAACCGGATAGCCCGTGCCAAAGAAACCGCCTGAAACCGTCGCTGCTGTAGACTTGGGTTCCAATAGCTTTCACATGATCGTTTGCAGCCTGACCGACGGCAAACTGCAAACGATCGACCGTCTCAAGGAAACAGTCAGACTGGCATCCGGACTGGACAAGAAACACAATCTGGATATCGCCACGCAAAACAGAGCACTGGAGTGCCTGCAGCGATTCGGCCAGCGAATCCGCAACTTCCCGCCCGGCAGCGTCCGCGCCGTCGGCACCAGCACCCTGCGTATGGCTAAAAACGCCGAACAATTTCTGGCCAGAGCCGAAAAAGCCCTGAATCAGCCCATCGACATCATTTCCGGCATAGAAGAAGCGCGCCTGATTTATCTGGGCGTCTCGCACAGCCTGGGCAGCAATGCCAACCTCCGCTTCGTGATGGACATTGGCGGCGGCAGCACCGAATACATTATCGGCCAGGACGCCACGCCCAAGAAAAAAGAGAGTCTGCCCATGGGCTGCGTCTCGGTCAGCAATGCCTTTTTCAAGAACGGCCGATTATCAAAAAGCGCAATGACTCAAGCCGTCCTTTTTGCAGCCCAGCAGTTGGAACCTTTCGAAAAGAAATTTCAGCGTAAAAACTGGGACGAAGCCATCGGCGCCTCGGGCACGCTACGCGCCATCGACAAGGCTCTGATGGCCAAAAACTGGAGCAACAACGGCATTACGCTGGAAGGTCTGGAGCAATTGATCGCCCATATCAATCGTTGCGATCATGTCAGTGAACTGGACCTGCCGGGACTGGACCAGGAACGCCTGCCGGTGTTCCCGGGCGGCGTCGCGATCGTCTACGCCACCTTCAAAAGCCTTGGCATCGAGCAGATGACCGTCTCCGACGGTGCGCTCAGAGAAGGCCTGATACAGGATTTACTGGGCCGTATCTACGACCGCGACATTCGCTCGGCGACTGTACAGACGTTGGCCGAACGCTATCATACCGATAAGGAACATGCTGAACGCGTCAGACAGACCATCCACTCTATGCTGGCGCAACTGAACAGCGAGACCTGCCTTTACAACAACGAAAACAGTGAACAATTTCTGGACTGGGCGGCCTATCTGCATGAGATAGGTCATGATATCGCGCATAACCAGTACCATAAGCACAGCGCCTACATTATCGAGAATGGCGATCTGGCCGGTTTTTCCAGACAGGACCAGATCTTGTTGGCCACGCTTGTCAGATCGCACCGGCGTAAGTTTTCGCGCGCCCGTTTTAGCGATTTGCCGTATCCCTGGGATATCGATGCTCCCTATCTGACCATCATCCTGCGGTTGGCCGTACTGCTGCGCCGCAACCGCCACGAACATCAACTGCCGGAGTTCCAAATAGCCATTGTAAAATCCAAAATACGTTTGCAGTTTCCGGATAACTGGCTGGCGCAGTCGCCGCTGACTTATGCCGATTTGCTTCAGGAAGCCGACTATTTGAAATCTTCAGGCTTCAAACTGGAGTTTGTATAAGTCATCTTTATGAAAACCTTATTACGAACCTTGGCCTATTGCCTTAGTGCATCAGTTATTTTCAGCATCATGCTCGTCCTGTTCGCTATCGGCGATACGCCGGAAACCGAACCGGGCTGGTCGCTGACCCATGATGACGTGGTCAGAGCGAAACAGATTCTGCATGAAGGCGCCAAAACCCGGCCTGACGAAATCAACACGATCGTGCTGACCGAAGCCGACCTTAATCTCGCCGGCAATTATCTGCTGAACCGCTACAGTAAAAGCGCCGTCAAAATAGAGCTAAAGCAGAACAAAGTCAGATTCAATGTCACCATGACGCTGCCTCACAACAGCCTGGGCAAATATCTAAACGTCAGCTTCAGGCTAGGCCACGAAGACAATAACGCCCTTCCCGGCATTACAAAATTCAAGGCCGGAAAGTTATTGCTGCCGGCCAAACTTGCTGCTTTTGTCATTGACATGGTCATTCAGCATTCGTCGCTCAATGAGTACTTCATACTGGCGACGCGTCCCATCAGAGCCGTTCAGATTGAAGGCAAGAAACTGACTATTACTTACAATTCCGATGCCGAAACATTGCGGCAGGCCAAAAACTTCCTGACTCAAGGCCACAGCAGTGACACCCAGGCGCAGAATATCTATGAACAAAAACTGGCCGAGATCATCGCACATCATGACCCGGCCTGGCGCCTGTCGCTGGCCGAACTGCTAAAACCGTTGTTTGAACTGGCTTACCAGCGCTCGACCCTGGAGAATGCCATCGAAGAGAACAGGATCGTGATTTTTACCGTCAACGATTACGTCAACAAGTGGGAAACGCAAAAACTCCTGCCGGCGGCAGAAGCGAAACCGGCTGCCCAACAACACTATTCCGCTTTTCTGTATAAAAGAGTGGATCTAGCCAAACATTTCATCGGCTCTGCCGCGCTGACGGCATCAGCCAATGGCCAGGTCGCCAAGATGATTGGTGAGGAAAAGGAATTAAGCGACGCTCAAGGAGGCAGTGGCTTCAGCTTTATTGATCTGGCCGCCGACAAAGCCGGCACGCGCTTTGGCGAAATAGCCACCTCATCGCCTGAAAATGCCCGTAAAATTCAACAAGCCATGTCAAAAATAAAAGATTATAGCGATTTCATGCCAGATCCTCGCGATCTGCCTGAAAATATGGATGAAGCTGAATTCAAAAGGCGCTTCGAATCCATCAACAGCCCAGCCTATCTGGAAGTAGTCAGGCAGATTGATGCTCGCATCGCGGCAGCATCCATTTATAACGACATATAGCCGACAATAAAAAAGGGAGCTAAAAGCTCCCTTTCTGGATAAAGCCAAGTGCCGGGGAGTGCCCCAGCTGTAAAAGGCTTAGTTCAAAGTAGTGCCGTGCGTACCTGGCAGAACCGGCATTTTCTGTCTGGGGAATTCGCCAGTCAGCGCTTGCAGGAAGGCCACGATATCAGCGGTTTCTTCTTTGGACAATTCCTTGTTCAATTGCAGTTTTGCCATTATTTCTACGGCTGAATCCAGCGTTTTAACCGAACCGTTGTGGAAATAAGGCGCGGTCAGAGCGATATTGCGCAAAGTAGGCACTTTCCACAAATGCTCATCGGCAGGATTTTGGCTGACTTCGGCCAGACCTTTATCTTTTGTGAAATGATGTTTTGCTTCAAAACTGCTGTTTTTAGCCACAGGGAATCGTTGGAACGCTCCCTCGCCGTTGAAGGCGGGACCGCTGTGACAGCTTGTGCAACCTACTTCTTCGAATTTCTTCATGCCGCGGACCTGTTGAGCCGTCAAAGCAGTTTCATCGCCTCTGACATATTGGTCATAAGGGCTGTTAGGCGTGATCAAAGTTCTCTCGTAAGCGGCAATCGCTTTGGTCGCGTTGTCCTTGGAAATTGAATTTTTGCCAAACGCTTTCTCGAAGAGCTCTTGATAGCCATCAATGGATTTCAGCCGTGCTACGACTTCATCCCAGTTCTTCATGCCCATTTCGATAGGATTGGTCACAGGACCTGCAGCCTGGGCTTCCAGAGTGGGCGCCCGGCCATCCCAGAACTGGACTTTGCTGAATGCGGCATTCCAGACGGTCGGCGCACTGCGGCCGCCGGTTTTGCCATGGACACCCATCGCATTCGGCCGGTTATCTTCACCGCCTAACATAGTGTTGTGGCAAGATGCGCAGGAAACAGTACCGGTCGAAGACAAACGCGGATCGTGATACAGGATTTGACCCAGCTCGATTTTAGCTTCCGAGGAGGGGTTATCAGCCGGTTCAGGCGCTGCTGTAGGCAAAGCTTCCCAGGCTGAAGCGACAGAAATGCTGCCAGCGAGCATTATCGCTGAAACCAGCGAACGAATTTTAAACATACCATACTCCAAAATGATTACTAACCTTAAGGGCGACTTTTGGGGCGACCAGAATCACCCGACGACTTTTTTTATATTCACCCAGCCAAATTGTAAGGTATCAGGCAAACAAGGCACAATCAATTCTTAAGGTCTTCCTCATCAATATGGAGCGACCGGGGCGTGTCTTTCGCGGGAAATGCATTTTTTACGCAGAAAAATACCAGAAGACCTGCCGGCCGATTTATTGCATGACAAGTCTGTCTTGATAAGAGCGGCTCGAATCGACTCTAAGATTCAGAACCTTAATTAACTTGGCTCTTTTTCAGGAGGAATCGGTATGACTATCCTACAAACACTGGGGATTGCCTCTTGCCTGGGCGGCCCCATGCGGCTATGCGGCTACGCAGCCGAATTACTGCGCGACGGCCTGGCGAGGCAACCTTTGCGGAACGGCGGCCTGCAACTGCAATGGCATATCGTGCATCCTGACAACGAAGGCACAAAAGATGACAGGCTGCGCCGCCTCAACCGGCAAGCCAGCAAATTCACCCGGCACTGGGCCGAAGCCCGCCGGCCTTTCCTGGTGATCGGCGGCGACCATTCCTGCGCCATGGGTACGTGGCCGGGCGTTTTGAAGGCGCTGCCGGAAAATGAAGAGCTGGGGCTGATCTGGATCGATGCGCACATGGATGCCCATACCTTTGAAACATCCCCTTCCGGCAACATCCACGGCATGCCCGTATCGGCTTTACTGGGCAGGGCCGATGCCCGTCTGTCGGCCCTGTATCCGGCCGACCGTTTCATCAAGCCGCAAAACCTGATCCAGATCGGTATCCGCAGCTATGAACAGGAGGAACACGCTTTATTGCAAGAAGCGGGCGTCCGGATTATTTTCGCCGACCAGATCACCAGTCTCGCGCAGACATTACAGGGCGCAATGGAACAGCTAAGCCGGACCTGCCACATGATCGGCATCAGCATCGATCTGGATTTCATCGATCCCATCGATGCGCCCGGCGTCGAAACGCCGGCGCCAGGCGGCTTCAGAGCGGCTGAGCTCATGGCCGCACTCAGGTCGGTAAACCGGAATGATAAAATATGCGGCCTGGAAATCAGCGAATACAATCCGGAAAACGATCAGGACAACAAAACACTGGACCTGATCAGAGCCATCATCGAAGCCTTTTATGCCGACAACAGCCCAAACAAATCCTTGGGATCGTCCAGCTCCGGAATCAGCGGCATATCCGTGCCCAAGTGATGCTCACAGGCCAGTTCATACACCAGGCGCAGAACCGAGAAATCCTCCAGCGCGAACCCGACCGAATCGAACACAGTAATCTCCTGCGTGTTCTCCCGCCCCGGCTTATGCCCGCCGACCAGCTCCCACAGCTCGGTATGAACATGGCTTGCGTCGCACTGCTGCACTTCACCTTCCACCAGAGCCTGCGGCATATATTCGACAACCAGCTTGGCCGCCGACAACAAAACATGGCTCAATTCGGTCTTGCCGGGGCAATCGCCGCCCACTGCCTGAATATGAGCGCCGGGCGCGACATCTTCCAGTGCAAACAGCGACTGGCGCTTTTTTGCCGCTGTAGCCGTGACAATGATGTCGGCATCCCGCACGGCCTCTTTAATGCTGCGGCACGGCACAAGCTCAAACGGATAAGCCAATAGATTTCTGGCAAATTTGCGCATGGCTCCGATATCCAAATCGAAGAAGCGTATCTGCCGTAGCGGGAAAACGCCGTTGAAACCCAACACCTGAAATTCCGATTGCGCTCCAGTGCCGATAACGGCTAAAACATCGGAGTCCGGCCGGGCCAGATAGCTCGCCGCCAGCACGCCGGTAGCGGCCGTCCGGAAAGCGGTCAGCAGCGTCATCTCGCAGATCATAAGCGGATACCCCGAAGCCACTTCGCTTAACTGGCCAATGGCTATGACGCTGAGTTTGCCTTCCGCCGTATTGCCGGGATGACCGTTCACATATTTGAACGCGTATAAACTGTCATCCGAACAGGGCATCAGTTCAATAACGCCGTGCGCATAATGCGTGGCATGGCGGGTCGACTTGTAAAACGCGGGCCAGCGGGCAAAATCTTGCTTTAATGCAATGAGCAGCCGGCTGAAAAACGATTCAATGCCGACTATGTTTATCAGTCTTTGTATATCGCTTACGGTCAGAATTTTCATGAACCAGCCCGTCTGTTTTTGGTCTGATGGCAGTGGGACTATCAACATCATCACGTAGTTCAGGTTGAGTTCAGGCAATTAGGCCACATTTAACTAAACTTAAAGCTATATGAATAAAAAATTAACGTAAAAATGAGGACTAAAAAAGAATGAAGACGCCTGCGGTGTCACCAGCCGTTAAAAAAATCAGAACTTATCTGGGTGCGAAAGACCAATTAAATGACACGATCATCCGGTTACGCTTGTACCTTCCCGAAGAAGGTTATGACTATTATGCCGGCCAATGCCTGACGCTCTATAACAATGAAGGCGTCGGGCGCATGTATTGTCTGTCCAGCGTACCGGGACTCGATGACTTTCTTGAATTACAGATCAGCCTGACATCGCACGGCGCGCTGATTCCCTGGATTTATGGAGAACTCCAGGTCGGCGATCAGGTAAGGATCAGTCCCGCATCGGGCGACTGTTTCTATCTGCCCGGCGATCTCAGCCAGCCCATTATGCTGATTGGCACGGGCATTGCACTGGCGCCTCTATACGGCATATTGCGCGATGCGCTGATAAAACACGGGCACAAGGGCGACATCCGCTTATTTCATCAGACGCACAGCCCCGACGAATACTATCTGATTCCGGAGTTGATGGCGCTGCAGACGGAATACCCGAATTTCAGCTACACCCATTTCATCCACGGCAAAAGTCCCGTTAACGTAGCGCTCGATGTGCCTGAAAAGTCAACCAGCGAAATGGCCTTCGGCACGATTGAAGACTTGTCCCTTTGGCAGTTATTTCTCTGCGGTGATCCGTCTGTCATTAAGGAGGTCAAACAGGATGCCATTCTTTTGGGCGCTAAAGAAAACAACATTTTTGAAACGCCTTTTGCCATGCCGAGCGACTAAAAACCGCTCCGGCATCAGGAATCGGATGCATAAGCGCTCGATGGCGATAATGGCTATTCCTTTTGTATCCGGAAGACATGCACTTTCTTCCGACCAGCCTTAACATAATAATGCACCGACTCATAGACAGCCTCAACTTCAATCTCATTATTATTGAGCTGGATCGCTCTGCAGCGGCATTTATGCCGCGCATCAAAAAAATCAATCTTTCCGCAGCGACTCTTTTAGGCTACAGCGAACAAGAACTGATTGATAAGCCCTTGAATATCGTCTATTCCCCCGAAGCACTCCCGGAATTGGAGCAAACTGTCCAGGCCTGTTTGACCGGCGCAACCCCGGCCAAGAATCTGGAATGCGACATCATCACGAAAGACCACAACAGCATTCAGGCACTGGTTTCGCTGTCCGTCCTGCCCGACCAGGATGCAAAAGACATCAATATCGTGCTTCTGATTCACGATATCAGCGACAGAAAGCGCATCGACAAGGAGCTGTTCATGATGCACCGGGCCTTGGAGCAAAGCGCCAGCGCTGTCGTCATCACGGACACGAGCGGCCGCATTGAATACATCAACCCGAAGTTCAGCGAGCTTACCGGCTACGCGCCGGACGAAGTGCTGGGCCAGAATCCCAGAATACTGCAATCCGGCGCGACCTCTCCGGAGCAATATCAGGCCATGTGGGAAATGCTTTTTGTCAAGGGCGAATGGCGCGGCGAAATCAAAAACAAAAAGAAAAACGGCGAGGTTTACTGGGCCTATGAAAACATCAGCGCCATCAGAAATATGCAGGGAGAAATCACGCATTTCATCTCCGTAGCGGAAGACATCACGCTACGCAAGGAAGCCGAACTGGCGCTAAGCGAAAGCGAGGAGCGTTTCCGGCAAATGGCGGAAATAGCCGGCGAATGGCTGTGGGAGCAGGACCCCGGCGGTTATTACATTTATAGCAGCACAGCCGTCAACCAGATCCTCGGCTTTAAGCCCGAAGAAGTTATCGGCAAACACTATACCGAACTGTTAACGGACCGGGATAAAGCCGACCTACAGATCTACGTTGCCGTGCGCGAGCCTTTCCGCGCCTTGACCAACCATTACCGCCATAAAGACGGTCATGAGGTGCTGACCGAATCGACCGGCCTGCCGCTGTTCAATGCCCAAGGGAAACTGATCAAATGGCGCGGCGTCGACCGCGACATTACCGCCCAGAAACATTTTCAGGATGCTCTGATCGACAGCGAGAAGCGCACGCGCCTGATCATCGAAAGCTCCATCAACGCCATCGTGATCATGGATGACAAAGGCCTCATCACGGACTGGAATCACCGTGCCGAAAAAATGTTCGGCTGGCTCCATGATGAAGCGGTAGGCCAGCAGCTTAAAGACTTGATCATCCCGCCGCGGTTCCGCAATGCGCATCAGAAAGGCCTAGAACATTTTTTACAGACCGGCGTCGGCCCTTTACTGAATCGCCAGTTCGAACATGTGGCCCTGCGCCGCGACGGCTCCGAATTTCCTGTCGAACTCAGCATTTCCCCCCTGAAGCTGGGCAATACCTATATTTTCAGCGGCTTCATACACGACATCACGGACCGCAAGGCCGCGGAACAGCAGATCCGCCAGACCCAGGTCAAACTGGCGATCGCCCAGAGCGAAATCAAAATCGCCCGCCAGATACAGGCATCCTTGCTGCCGACGTCATCGATCAAATCGGAGCATTTTGAAGTCACCGGTTTCTGCCTGCCCGCCAATCAGGTCGGCGGCGACTATTTCGACTATTTCATCCGCAATGAAGACCGCCTGGACATGATCATTGCCGATGTTTCGGGCCATTCCATCGGCCCCGCCCTGTTCATGGTCGAAGCCCGCAGCGCGATCAGGACGCGCGCCGCCGGGCTGGAAACACCGGCCGAGACGCTAAGGCTCCTCAATAAATTCCTTTACGAGGACCTGGACAATTCGGACTACTTCATCACCTTGTTTTACCTGCAATACGATATTCGCAGCCACCAGCTACGCTTTGCCAATGCCGGACACCCGCCGCCCCTGCTGTTCAACCCCTCCGAATCCGAATGCCGGCAGCTTGACGCCGATGGACTGATACTGGGCATACGGGAACAGGTCGATTTCGAGGAAAAGACCACGATGCTTGCGCAAGGCGATCTAATCCTGCTGTATACGGACGGAATAACCGAAGCCGAAAACATCCAGGGAGAATTTTTCGGCCTGAAACGCGTCAACGACATTCTGATTCAATACGCAGAGCAGTCTCCTCAAATGATTATTGAAGCCCTGCTCGAACAGCTGAAACAATTCAGCCAGACTGAATCATTCGAAGATGACATTACGTTGATGATTTTCAGGCGCAGTTAGGATGCTAGGCATTGAATGGTTCATGACCCCTTGCTGCCTGTCGCATTAATTGATTGAGAGTCTGCTCTCTATCAGTTAGCGGACTCCCAGTTTCCCCAGCTGATTTATACTTTTCGTATGGATCTCAACTACATGCCATAATATCTGGATCTGTTTATCACTCGATTTTAGGATGATAGGCTGTTAACAACCTTGCCTAATACCATAGATTTGTTGCAGAAATGACTCGAAAGACTGAAGATATAGGGAAACCGTATAATAATTACTTGTTAGCGCTTTCGACAAGGGGGAGCAAATGAGCATGAACGCTTTTTTCAAGTCTTTTAGCCGTGACCAGATCAATGCCATGTTCGAGGACTATTCGCTGATAGATGAGTGGGTGTGGAAGGCGGACAAATCGTTGCATTCCACTGATGTGGAAACAGCCTGGGATGTTCTGTCGAACGTTCTGAGCGGTACAGGCTTCCTGGCCACTGCCCAGATAGACCGCGTCCTCAGCAATGGCTGTTCCATCATTACGCCAAAGCACGTGAAGGAACAGCAGCAGGGACTTTCCAGGTGGTCGCATGAGGAAGTCTTGGAGGGGCTTCGGAGGCTTGATGGAGACGAGAATATCTATCACCTCGATGTCTTTTTCGACGACGGTGAAGAGTATCTTCTCGAGCAATTCGACAAGTTGGTGGCGTTCTATGCGAAGGCAGCCGAGAACGATCTGGGAGCAGTGTTCTACTTGGCCTGATGACGAGTTGTTGGACCATCTGCGCTCGAAATATGGAGCCTAGAATTTTGGGGTCAGATGAGACCTGAGCGGGTTTGTCGCCTGGTAGGGTTCGGTAGCCAAAGAGGCGCTAACAAATCGCTGCAGTCGAGCAGTCGACACGTCCGAAGCAGTCATAAGGCTAATCTCAAGTATTAGACTCTAAATATGAACCTCAATTGCAAACTTATTGGACTGTTGTATTTATTCATAACTATCAGTGCTACCGCTGCTGAAAGAGAATTCCAGAGCGTTGCTCAATTCTTGGATACTCTATCTCCCGCTCCCATATGGCAGGTCGTAGAAGGAGATCTTGATGGTGATGGCTTTGATGATCGAGCCATCGTTACTCACCAGCCAAATAGCGAAGTTCTGCCAAAGTTATATGTACTTCTTCAAAATCGAAGTGGCAGCTTTCGCCTGGCCCAAGAATCGCAGACCGCCGGCTATCACAATGGCGCAGTAGAGTTGGCCATAAAAAATGGGAGTCTATATATCACCCTCGAAGCGATAGAAAGCACGACACAAGGAACACATCAGTTCAAACTCTATCGAGGTGAATGGCGATTAATTGGCATGACTCATAGTACCTACGACTCTGCCGATCTAGGTCCGGAACATGGAGCACATTTCCTTAATCTCGATTTCAATGTTTTGACTGGCGACATTATTTCTAAACGTGAGTCCAAAAAGGGAGAACGGATTACGCGAGATAAGGCGATCGTAAAACCGTGTCTGCTTGAGAATTACAATTTCGATTTTTATTTCTGCATAGCCGATTGGAAAATGAGGAAAGGTGTTCCTGTTTCGGTGTATATGGTGCCAAATTGAACCGGATGCCATTGCCTAACAATCCGGTCAATTGGACCGCTGAAGCCATCGTCGTTTGCACCAATCGCCTCGCGCGGCAGCAGGCTACATTCCTTGTTCAGCGAGCAATTTGTGACCTATAGCAGGCGCTGAAAAATGCACAAAGACCAGTAGAAATTGGCCGAACTGAGATCATCACCGTTAAATTTCCTCCAAACGAATGCTTGAAACGGTCAAATCAAATTCAGCATTTTACACATCAGTTATTGAGATTATTCCGTCAATTCCCCAAGGCGCCGGCAGAGTTCAATGACATCGGCCTCATCCTGATAAAGACCGAATCCGAATCTCAGCCGAGGCCCTCTGCGGTCTATCAAAATATCATTATCGTTCAGAATTTGCAGGCATTTGTCGGCGATTTCCAGAGAAGCCGCCTCGAAAGTCAGAAAATGCCCGTGCCAGTCCGGAACCGGATCAAACAAAGGCGTCAGCGACCAATTCTGACAGAAAGCTTGAGGCAAGTTGTCAAGAAAGGCCTTTTGCAATCCTGCAACATAACTGTGAATCCACCGGATATCGAGTCCTTGCGATTCGAACAAATCCCAGACGGCGTTGAAACGATAAAACCCGCTCGGGTCCTGTGTCGAACCCATGAAGGCCATGCCGTCATCCGGGTAGCCGACTTCTCCCCCGGCCGGCCTGGACAGTTGCGCAAACTCGGCATACCAGCCCGTATCGGCCGGACGCCAGTTGCCTTTCGGAACGACCATAAAACCCACGCCCTCGCCGCCCTGGCCGTATTTGTAGCCGCCGCCCAGATAGAAAATTCGCCCTTCCAGTCTGGACAAGTTGCAGGGAATGGCCGCGAAACCGTGATAGCCATCGACGACAAAAAGCGTCGAATCAGGCGCCGCCGCCACCAGCGATTCAATGTCGCCATCCGTCAGGGCCCCGCCCGAATCGAAGAAAACCTGGCTCAGGAAAACCAGGTCGTAATCTCTGGCAAGCTCAGAGCGCATATCATCCAGAAAAGCCGCCCTGTCCCGAAGAAAATCCGCCGTATCGACCTGGCGAATGGTAATCTCAGGAATTTCCATCAATCTCAGAAACTGCCGGCGCCAAGAGTGAAATTCGCTGGTTGTGGTAAGAACCCTCAAGCTTTTCCTGCCCAGAAACAGCGACAGCAGCCGCACGGAAAGCTCATGGGTATTGGGCGCCAGCGCGATTTGCCGCGCCTCTTTCAGCCCCAGGATTTTGGCGATATGGTCCTGCGTTTTCGGAATCGTTTCGGAGAAAATCCTGTCCCATTTTTCATCGCTAAGCACGGCGCAATCGTCCCAATAAGCGATCTGGGCTTCACGGCTGACATCGGGCCAGAAATGATGGGAATGGGCGCGGAAATGCAATTTGCCGGCATGGCCTTTCAGGAACCGGCTGTAAAACCGTTTAGGATTGGCGGGCGTCATAGACGATATCCAGCTGGTCCTTAATGGCCTTTGGCAACGCCGGCGCCAGGGATTTTGGCATCAGAAAGGTCGCCAGATTGAACAGGTCCAGAAAGGCGCGGTTTCTTTCCGTGGTCGATTTCAGGTATTCCTGTCCTGAAGAGCCGCCGGTTCCGATTTTGGTGCCGATTATCCTGTGCACCATGAGCGCATGGCGAAAACGCCAGGTCGTGAATTTCTCGTCGATTTCGACCAGAGAACTGAGAATTTCAAAAGGCATCTGCAGCGCAGGATAATCGCGATACAGAAAAATGAACACGGCCGACAGCATTGCCTTCTGCGACAGCCTGAACCGGCCTTGTGCCCGCTGCCCGGCAAATTTATCGGCATCCAGCAGCGTCGCGAAAGTTTCGCGCGTCGTTTCCAGGTTTTTCAGCTCCATCGCCCTCAAAGGCTCGTCCAGTCCCGGATTGTTCAGGATGATCTCATGATCCTGTTTGAGCATTTTATGTACGGCCAGCTCGTACTCGCCCCAGAAATCATAGTCTTCAAACCGGGAAAAAGGCATGCGCGCGAGCCATGCCTCCAGCAGTTCAAAAATGCCGACTTTACTTTCTTCCTTCTCCAGCGCCTGCCTGTCTTCCGGTTTGAGGCGGGAATTGATGAATTGCTTTTCAATGTCCATCCGGTGTTCGGACCTGATGCCCAGTACCGCTTCCACCAGGCGGAACTGCAGGCTCTGAAAGCCGGAGGCCGGCACCAGATAATCCCTGAACTCCATGAAGTCCAATGTGGTCATGGTCTCCATGACCTGAATCTGATCGATCAAAACCTGCTGAATGGCAGTGACTCTTTCCAGCCGGGCATTGATCACGTAAAGGTCCGTGGACGGCACAAACGGCTGCGCCATGATCTCGCGGATGGAATTCAGCTCATGCAGAATCTGCTTGAACCAGAGCTCATAGGTCTGGTGGACGACGATGAACAGCGTCTCGTCATGGACTTCTTCGCCGTATTTCGCGCTTTCGGGCGCCTGGGCGTTCAGGATTTTAGGCAGTTGCAGATAATCGCCGTAATAAAGCGGAGGATGGATTTTCATAAAAGCCTTACCCATAAATTAAGGAACTCCCGGCCCGGCTGCCCGGAATCCCAGCATCATGTATTGTTACAACTTTGGCCGCTTACTGAACGAATAGGTTCCTGTTCGGGAATTCTGAAGCGATCTCCGATCGAATGAATTCGACCCGCGTAATTATTCCTCGATTATGCATTCATCCCCGTAGCATTTATTAACCTCGACGGTGATATGCGAAAGCCTGTGAAAATCCTTCAGCAGCGCCTTGTAATATTGAGGCGGCCTGGGCGTATGCGAGACGACCGACAAAATGATCGCGTAGTGTTTGGGGCCCACGCGCCAGATATGCAGGTCTGAAACGCGGTTGTCGGCATCGCTCTCTATTTTTCTCTTGACGGCTATTTTATAGCCTGGATCGATGCTTTCATCCATCAATACCGGGCTGCTCTCTTTCATGAGACCGTAAGACCACTGGATAATGATCATCCCGCCGACTATCCCCATGACCGGGTCCAGCCAGGTCCAGCCGTAATACTTTCCCGACACCAGCGCAGCAATAGCCAGCACGGACGTCAGCGCGTCAGCCAGCACATGCATGTAAGCGGCTTTGAGATTTTGATCATGATGGTGGTGGCCATGCGCGTGATCATGATCGTGATGATGGGAATGGTGCTCTTTCAACAGCAGGGCGCAGATCAGATTGATAAACAGGCCAAAAGCCGCGATAGCGATAGCATCGTCAAATAGGATGATGCGAGGCTTCAGCAGACGCTCTGCCGATTCGATCAACATCATCAAGGCCACGACACCCAGTGCGATGGAGCTGGCGAATCCGCCCAGAACACCCACTTTGCCGGGGCTGAAGGCGAACGTGTCGTCGTCGGCATGGATGCGCGAATAGCGATAGGCGATGATCGTGATCATGAAGGCCGCCACATGGGTGCCCATGTGCCAGCCGTCGGCGAGCAGCGCCATCGAACCGAACAGCGTGCCGGCCGTAATCTCCACGACCATGGTCAGGAATGTGAGAACCAGAACCTGTTTGGTCCGTCTTTCGCCTTTTTTATGAATGACTGCAAAATCATGATGATGCTGCAAGAGTTTAAGTGCGCGAGCATGCATTACTGATATACCTGTTTTTTTGAGAAACTGAACAACCGGCAGCCGATGCCGGTGATAACTATTTAACAGGCACTATGAATTTTTCAGGCATCAGCGTCAAGTCCTGACAGACCAATAAATGCAACTCAGGATACATGCCCGCCACGAAGTTCGCGCAAAAACCTCAAAGAGCTTCCGGCCCTTCGTGGTTTAGTCAATAAGGCTTAAGCAAAGCTATCGCTACAAACGCTTCTACGCCGATTTTTTATAAGGCGGCAAAAAACCGGCGGCATCGAGCAGGTCTCTCACATCGGCATAGAGAATTTCCAGGCCCATTTTCTTGCAGAAGCGCTTTTCCTTGTCGGTCGGATTTTTATTCAGCACCCAGCCTTTAGGCTCGGCTGCCCCATAAATAATATCGCTCATGACCATGCGCTCGGAATCGCGGTTCAAAGGCATGCCGATCAGCAGGTACTGCTTCTGCTTGCGGTACTCCTTCAGAAACTCGGGAATAGCAAAGCCGCCCATCAGCTCGGTGATGTAATCGACATAATCGGCATCCGAGGCTATATAGCTGGCCTCGGGCCTAGGCGTTCCCATCGGCTTGAATAAAATCGGCAGGCGCGGGTCGACCTGCTCCTGCGGAATCTCGAAATAATCGCTGCCGTCGAAATGATACAGCTTGTAGCGATGCGGCTGGGCGGCAATTCTTGCGATACCCACGATCAGCGTATGCTCGTCATCTTTATAACTGTCCTGCAATTGAATATCGCGATTGATGTCGATGACATAAGCCGGCCGCCACTCTTCCAGCCAGTCGTGCAAAGCCGCGCGCGTCCATTCCGTTTCGCCATAGACCTTGGTGAGAAACTGGCTCAGAAAATTCCTGCCCCGCTTTAACTCCTGGTTCATGGCCGCCCTGGGAAACTCGTACATGAGTTTGGGCGCCATAGGCTGGCCATTGTTCATGGCTAGAATCAGGCTGGTGCTGTCGGCCGGCATCGGCTCGCCGGTCTTTTTATTCTTTGCATCGAAAAGTACGCCCGGGCCTAAATAAGGCACGATTTTATTCTCGTAAAGACCGCTTAATATTTCGGAAAATATATTGGAAGACATGATTAACTCCTTTAAGGCTTATGTGTATCGGTACTTAAGCAAGAAGCAATCCAATTGCTGTTAATCAATTTTTACCCATAAATAACAATAATTTAAATTCACTCCCCAATGGCGTGATGTCAGCTTTTTCTCATTGTGGATTGTTCTGTTCGCGACATTTCCGACAAATCCCAGCTAAAAAGGTACGCATTGCGTACCCTACGGAGTTACAGGCAGCCTTGTAACCTCTGTGAACAAATCTACATAAACCCTACAAAATGTCCGCAATACTACGCAGAAACAGCCTGCCGCAATTCTCATTAAAAACATAGCAATCAATGACTTAACAAGACATTCACCAATTGGCACGCCCCTTGCTCTATACCCTTGCGTAATCAACCACAACGTTCTATGTAAGGAGAAAATCATGGCATTACGTCAATGTGCAATTTACGGTAAAGGTGGGATCGGCAAATCCACTACAACACAAAACCTGGTCGCCGCGCTGGCTGAAGCCGGCAACAAGGTGATGATCGTGGGCTGTGACCCGAAAGCCGATTCCACCCGTTTGATCCTGCACTCCAAGGCGCAAACAACCATCATGAGTCTGGCGGCTGAAGCCGGCAGCGTTGAAGACCTAGAACTGGAAGATGTAATGAAAGTCGGCTTCGGCGGCGTCAGATGCGTTGAATCAGGCGGCCCAGAGCCCGGTGTCGGCTGTGCCGGCCGCGGTGTAATCACGGCCATTAACTTCCTCGAGGAAGAAGGAGCTTACGATGATGAACTCGATTTCGTTTTTTATGATGTTCTTGGGGATGTTGTGTGTGGCGGCTTTGCCATGCCAATCCGTGAAAACAAGGCGCAAGAGATTTACATCGTCTGTTCGGGCGAAATGATGGCCATGTATGCGGCCAACAACATCGCCAAAGGCATCGTCAAATACGCCAACTCAGGCAGCGTGCGTCTGGCCGGCCTGATCTGCAACTCTCGCAATACAGCACGTGAAGATGAGCTGATCATGGCGCTGGCTGAAAAAATCGGCACCCAGATGATTCACTTCGTGCCGCGCGACAACGTCGTGCAACGCGCCGAAATCCGCCGCATGACCGTTATCGAATACGATCCGAACGCCAAACAGGCCGACGAATACCGCCAATTGGCGCTGAAGATCCGCGATAACAAGAACCTCATTATCCCGCATCCGATTTCCATGGATGAACTGGAAGAATTAATGATGGAATTCGGCCTGATGGACGAAGAAGATGAATCCATCATCGGTGTAGTGGCCGCAGCAGAGTAACCGTCCCGCAATACTGGAGGGCGGTGCCTCCGCTCTCCAGTCCTAAAACTTGTCTGTTGGGGGATTGCCCACGGCATAAGTAGGAGAAACAACATGGCAGCAATGACAAGAGAAGAGACCGAAGCGCTCATACAGGAAGTGCTTGAAGTCTATCCGGAGCAAGCGAAAAAAGACCGCGCCAAGCATCTGGCGGTCAATGACCAGTCGCTTGAAAAATCGAACAAATGCATTACCTCGAACCGCAAGTCCCAACCCGGCGTCATGACCATCCGCGGTTGCGCTTATGCCGGTTCAAAAGGGGTGGTCTGGGGTCCGATCAAGGACATGATCCACATCTCTCACGGCCCGGTCGGCTGCGGCCAGTATTCACGCGCCGGCCGCCGTAACTATTACGTCGGCACGACCGGCGTCAATACTTTCGGCACCATGAACTTCACCTCCGATTTCCAGGAAAAGGACATCGTGTTCGGCGGCGATAAAAAACTCGCGAAGATCATGAATGAAATCGAAGAGCTGTTCCCGCTCAACAAAGGCATCAGCATTCAGTCGGAATGCCCGATCGGTTTAATCGGCGACGATATCGAAGCGGTCGCCAAAAAAGCCAACAAGGAAATCGGCAAACCCGTGGTTCCGGTGCGTTGCGAAGGCTTCCGCGGCGTATCGCAATCCTTGGGCCACCATATCGCCAACGACGCCATCCGCGACTGGGTTCTCGACGGTAACGAAGGCAAAGAAATCGGCTATGAAGTCTCCCCTTACGACGTAGCGGTTATCGGCGATTACAACATCGGCGGCGATGCCTGGGCTTCACGTACATTGCTGGAAGAAATGGGTCTGCGCGTCGTGGCACAATGGTCCGGCGACGGCACCATTGCCGAAATGGAAAACACGCCCAGGGTAAAACTGAACCTGATCCACTGCTACCGTTCGATGAACTACATCGCGCGGCACATGGAAGAAAAGTACAACATCCCCTGGATCGAGTACAACTTCTTCGGCCCGACCAAAATCGCCGAATCGCTGCGCAAAATCGCCGCGCACTTCGATGAAACCATCCAGGCCGGCGCGGAGAAAGTCATCGCCAAATATCAGGCCGAATACGACGCCGTGATCGCCAAGTACAAACCGCGCCTGCAGGGCAAACGCGTCATGCTCTACGTCGGCGGCCTGCGCCCTCGTCATGTGATCGGCGCCTATGAAGACCTTGGCATGGAAGTGGTCGGCACCGGCTATGAATTCGGCCACAACGACGACTACGACCGCACGATCAAGGAAATGGGCAATGCAACGTTGCTCTATGACGACGTCACCGGCTACGAATTCGAGGAATTCGTCAAGAAAATCCAGCCGGACCTGATCGGCTCCGGCATCAAGGAGAAATACATCTTCCAGAAAATGGGCATCCCGTTCCGGCAAATGCACTCCTGGGATTATTCCGGCCCTTATCACGGCTATGACGGCTTCGCCATCTTCGCCCGCGATATGGACATGACCTTGAACAACCCCTGCTGGAAACAAGTGAAAGTGCCCTGGAAAACGGCTGAAAGCGATGCGGTAGCCGTGGCGGCGAGCGCCTAATACGGAGGTAGGGTACGCACTGCGTACCTTACCCGCTGGTACGCGATGCGTACCCTACGTGAAAATTTGGAAATGGTGCGCGTGCGTACCCTATCAATTCTCAATATGTCGTCCACGGATTAGTGGCGCACAGGAGATTATTTATGAGTCAAAAAGTCGAAAACATACAACCCAGTTATCCTTTGTTCAGAAACGATGACTACAAGGAAAACCTGGCTAATAAACGCGCGCTTTACGAAGAACGCCACCCTCAGGAAAAAATTGACGAAGTATTCGAGTGGACGACCACCAAGGAATACCAGGAACTCAATTTCAACCGCGAAGCCCTGACCGTTAACCCGGCAAAAGCCTGTCAGCCGCTGGGCGCTGTACTCTGCGCACTGGGCTTTGAGAAAACCATGCCTTACGTGCATGGCTCGCAAGGCTGCGTAGCTTACTTCCGCACCTACTTCAATCGCCATTTCAAGGAGCCGATTGCCTGCGTGTCCGATTCCATGACCGAAGACGCGGCCGTTTTCGGCGGCCAGAAAAACATGATGGCGGGCCTGGAAAACGCGAAAGCCCTGTACCAGCCCGACATCATCGCCGTATCCACCACCTGCATGGCCGAAGTCATCGGCGACGATCTGAACGCCTTCATCAACAACGCCAAGAACGCCGGCCATGTCGAACAGGATTACCCGACGCCTTACGCACATACCCCAAGCTTCGTCGGCAGCCATACCACCGGTTGGGACAACATGTTCGAAGGCATGGCCCGCTATTTCACGCTGAACCACATGGATGACAAGAAAGTCGGCTCCAACGGTAAGATCAACCTGGTGCCGGGTTTTGAAACCTATCTGGGCAACTTCCGCGTCATGCACCGCATGATGAAGGAAATGGGCGTCGATTACTCGCTGCTGAGCGATCCTTCCGAAGTGCTCGACACGCCGGCCGACGGCACCTTCCGCATGTACGCGGGCGGCACCACGCAAGCCGAGATCAAGGACGCGCCCAACGCCATCGACACGCTGCTGCTGCAACCTTGGCAATTGGAAAAAACCAAGAAGTTCGTGCAAACCACTTGGAACCAGCCGGCCACCGCCATCAACATCCCGATGGGCCTGGAATGGACCGACCAGTTCCTGATGAAAGTCTCCGAACTGACCGGCAAGCCGATCCCTGCATCGCTGGAACTGGAACGCGGCCGTCTGGTGGACATGATGACCGACTCGCACGCCTGGCTGCACGGCAAGAAATTCGCCCTGTACGGCGATGCCGATTTCGTCATGGGCATGACCAAATTCCTGCTCGAAGTGGGCGCTGAACCAAGCGACGTGCTGTGCAACCACGCCAGCAAGCGCTGGCAGAAAGCCATGAACAAAATGCTGGCCGACTCACCTTACGGCGTGAACACGCAGGTGCATATCGGCAGAGACTTATGGCATTTCCGCTCCTTGATGTTCACGAACAAACCGGACTTCATGATCGGCAACTCATACGGCAAATTCATCCAGCGCGACACCGTTTATAAAGGTGAAGAGCATGAAGTGCCGCTGATCCGCATCGGCTTCCCGATCTTCGACCGTCATCACCTGCACAGAATGACGACGCTTGGTTACGAAGGCGCCATCTACATGCTGACCACGCTGGTGAATGCCGTGCTGGAGCAACTGGACAAGGAAACCAAAGGCATGGGAACAACGGATTACAACTACGATTTGATCCGTTAATAGGTAGGGTACGCATTGCGTACCTTCTCGGAGTCAACAGACTTTGGAAACGGTACGCGGTGCGTACCCTACGATTGAAACCTCAAGTGCCAAACGTTTCGAACGGGGCAACATGCCCCGTCCAGCTATGCCTAACCGTGCTGACTGATGTTACGACGGGCACTCTGTCCCGTTTGCCGCGCCGAGCACCGGAGCTTTTAACAGATCAGGCCCGTAGGGGCGCGGCAGGGATGCCGCGCGTTGCCAAAGGGACAGGAGTCCCTTTTGGCAACCCCTGTTAAAAGTGAGGAGCGCAGGATGCAAGCGGCAATCGGGCGGCCTTTTCTTTGGTTACTTTCTTTTGGCCGCGCAAAAGAAAGTAACTCGCCTTCGGGTGCGAACAACCCGATTAAAACAACAGTCGCGTAAGCGACACAACAACGGAGAACCCGATGCCCAGCGTCATGTTGAAGAAAAACGGAGAAGGCAAACTGGTCTTCTATGTACCCAAAAAAGATCTGGAAGAAGTGGCCGAATCGATCGAATTCGACCGCCCCGACAAATGGGGCGGCGAAGTCGTGCTCGGCGACGGCTCGAAATACTACTTCGAGCCGATGGACACACCGCCCGCCTTCCCCATTACCCTACGCGCAAAACGTTTAGATGATTAAGGAGTTTAACCATGGCCTTGTATATAGTTGAAGCTGACTGTATTTCCTGCGGCGACTGCGAGCCGGTCTGCCCGACCACTTCCATCAGCGAAGGCGCCGTCGTTTTTAAAATCGACGCCCGAACCTGCACCGAATGCGTAGGCGATTTTGACAAACCCCAATGCGTCAAAGTCTGCCCGATAGACAACTGCATTTTGCCGCTTACGGCATAAGTCCATGTGCCGGAACGCGATTTCACGGGACTGGCTTTGCGTATCGGGCTGGCGACAGGCGCCATGCCCGGTACCGACCGCATCCGATTCGATTAGGGGAGCTACGGAATGATAACGGTGGAACAAACTCGGGAAATTGCCGGGAAAATCGCCCAACTGGGAATCAATGAAAGCGTACTTGCTACACTCAGGCAAGCCTATCCAGGCATTCACTTCACCTACTGCATGGACGACGACATTCCCAATAACGAGCCGGTGCTGACGCACGACGATTTCAATCTGTACCTGGTCGACGGGCGTGAGCACTGCCTGTGCCTGACCAACAACCCTGAAGTCGCGACCGGCATCGTCGTCGCCGAAATCATCCCCGATTAGATCATGTCCGCTACAGAAAGCCCTGTCACGCTACCCATCGCCGACTGCAGCCTGTGCCCCTTCCGCGGCAAGACGCTGCTGGCCGGCCGCTGCATGCCCGGCGATACCTGCGTGCTGGCCGAAAGCGGCCGGCAGATCGACCGGTTTTTCCGCGTCAATCCGGCTTACGCCGAACATTACCTGCACGACAGATTCTGGGAGCGGCGCGCCATTGCCGTACGCTATGCGCCGCAGAAAGCGCTGGCCGAACTGATCCATGACGAGGACGAAGTCGTCAGGCGTGCGGTAGCCTACCGCCTGCCCGTCACACAACTGCACCCGCTGATCGACGATCCGGACCGCGAAGTCAGGATGACCGTCGCCGACCGCATCGCGTCCGCGGATCTGGAAAAAATGGCCAACGACCCGGACTATATCGTCCGGCTGACCATTGCCAAGCGGCTGCCGCAGGGCCGCCTGTTCCGGTTCATCCGCGATGAAGACCTGCAGGTGCGCAAGCTCGTCGCCGAACGTCTGCCCGAAGTCAGCTTAGGGCTCATGGCGAACGATGAAGCCCCCGAAGTCAGGCGCATCGTCGCCGAGCGCATGAATCCCGCCGATGCCGTCCTCCTGCTCGACGATTCCGACTGGGTCGTACGCTATACGGCCGCCCAGCGCGTGCCTCCGGAAGCCTTGTCAAGTCTGCTGGACGATCCGGAACCGGATGTCCGCGAGGCCGCACAGAAACGATTGAATCATGACTCCCAGGCAGCGCATGGGAATGACAAACCGGAAATTTAAGCATGTCCGTACCCCCATTACACCCTGACAAACCCCAACTGGACGGGCATCAGCTTGCAGAAATCTGCAAAACCGCCCTGCCCGACGATGAGTTCCTGCTGGCTAGAATCCAGGCGCTGATCCCCGACTATCCTGTCCGTCTGGCCGCGATCGGCGGCGAATGGTACCGCATAGGCGGCATCGTCGACAGGAATGGCAGACGCATCGCCGCCAACCTGATCGAGTGGGCCGAGCGTACCTTCATCGAATGCGGCCGCGATTTGCAAACCTTGATCGAGCATACACTGGAACAGAACCTGATCGCTACCCGGCAAATCGGCAATACGCTATACATCGTCATCCAGACCGGCCGCAGAGCCGAGGATTTCATTCAGCTGGAAATCGACAAGACGCACGAGGTTTCCGACCGGTTGCTGGTCAGCCCGCACAAGCCGCCGGAAGACCTGGAAGAATTTATTGATCCTTTAGAGCCTGAATGGCTGCAGTCATTCAGCATAGGTACGGCCCGTTACACCTATCGACGTAAAACTGACGTGCCGGTTTTCATGGATGAAATCAATAAATACCACAACGACGAACACCCGGCCCGGCGTTTCCTGCACGACTGGAACCGCAGCAGCGCCGGCCAGAAAGCCGTGTTCTGCGAAGACTGGTTCATTCGCCCCCATCAGACGATCGGCCGATTCGGCGAACAAATCATCAGCGTTGAAATCATCAACACGCAGAAAAAGAACCTCCCCCGGCTGGACGCTATCGCCGGCAAGAAAGGCAAAGCCCTCAACACCGCGCTGACGCGCTTCGACCGGCAGGCCGGCTATCCGTTTGCCTGGTTCTTCCACATGCTGAAAGGCCAACTGGTCTCCCCGCAGACGGGCGCCGCCGTCTTTCAGGACATCAGCGGCGATTTCGCCTACCTGCCGGTACGCGATGCCGCCGTGCTTCAAGACTGGATAGAAACGCCCTACAGCGTCTACTCAGGGCCGGCTTCGTACGATTTTTAACACCGAGTGCCCGCACTCACTATCATCATCTTCAATAGATTAGGAGAAAAATACAATGGCAATTGCAGACATCAAGGCATTTTCAGAAAAAGCGAAAGCCGACCCTGAATTAAAGGAGAAGCTACTTGCCTGCATGAAAATAAAGGAAATCTTAGGGCTCGCCAAAGAGTATGGCTTCGAACTGGACGAAGTGGAATTGTACCCACCCAACGAACCGCAATTCACGGCAGAGCAGCTTTCCGAAAGAATGGTCAAGGCTCTGCTCAGAGCTTAAACGGCGCCACAAGGGCGACCGGTGATCGCTCTTTTAAACGCCCATGTAGGCTAGGTTGAAGCTTTAGCGGAAACCCAGCATAAACAGTTCCGAAATGCAGGGTTTCTCAAACCTGTTCAGCCACCGAACCAAGTGGTTTTAAAAACTGTGGGGACGACTTTGCCTAGAACGCCTACTGTTGGCAGTCGCCCCACAGGCTTTCGTAAGTCCTGCCAATTCTATTATGCACACTAACACATCGAAAACAGGTATAACCTCAGCCTAAATAATGCTGCCTAGAGTATTTTCCGCTAGGGGGGAAAGGATTACCGAAGTGTTAAATTTGCGTATCGGGTTCTAGCCATAAAATACGACTGCCCAGCAAGCTTTTGCACTCTGTGCCCATCCAATGCACCGCAAGCCTGACAGGTACGCAGTGCGCATCCTACTCGGCTTCCTTGCCTTCAGCTTTCCTCTCCACAGGGCCTTCTGATGATTTACGGGTCTTTTCAAAGTCCTCGGGGTTGTAAATGCGATATACATCATAAGGCACGACAACCGTATCGAAGACAGTCGTTATAGGCAGGTCCACAACCAGAATGGCTGTTATCAACCCCTTGATCCAATCCGGCTCCGAGCGCCTGCTGCTGAATATATCCCCCATCTCGTCCACGGCTTTCCGAGGGCCGGGATAGACTGTCCATTCCTGGTTGGGGATTTCATTCCTGGCGCGAACGCTGGAGCAACCGAATAGGTCGATGCTCAGCAAAACAACCACAGCCCATCTTCCAACGTTGGATTTCATCGCTTTTACCTTCTAATCAATAGAGGTGACACCCTTGTGGATAAGCCGAACTTACGGAAATGGGATGGATGGCATTCCCATCCCGAAGCAACAAACCAAGGCACAATAAGCGGCAGTCCTGAACCAGGGCGGTTTGCCGGCAACACGTCTCAAACCGGTTGTCTGTTTTGTGAGACCTGTCAACGTCGCCTTCGGTTCGATACAGTCCGTTAAAAATAGAGCGATATCGCCGTGAATGTTAAGTTCCTGGCCGGATGTTCAATCCGATCAAGGCCATCTGGGCTGAGTTGGAACTTTAGCGTAACTCCGGCATAAGCATCTTCGAAATGCCGGAGTTACGTCAGCCTGAAAATTCCGGGCTGCCGAGAAAATCGGGACGTGCGCCGTTTCTGCATCGCTCCCAGTTAGTAGTGTTCCTCAAGGCTGCTTATGTCCCTATGCGGCCAATCATGAGGAACTACTGCAGATTGCGCTTATCGAATGCTCCAGGCAGATAAAAGCTGCTAATGCCAGTACTCAGTCAATCCTAACTTGACGGATTTACCTCAAGCCTATTTACAGACTTCTCAATACAGACTGAGTACTAGAACTTGCCAACAAGCTGTCCTGCGGCATAGCCGGACAATATTGTCTTTATCCGGCTTTTAAGAAACTAAGCGGCGGGTATTTCCTACCCTTCAGTGCAGCATCCGCTACAGATAGCGGCTGAAAACCAAAAGGAGAAAACGATGGCATCCACCTTTCATTCTGTTTCTCTCATGACGCTTGTCTCTGCGGGCCTCCTGACGGCCTGCAACCCGAAAACTGAGGCGCCTCAGCATCCGTCCGGCAAGGAAAAGACAACGAAAACCGAGATGCTTGAATCGGGAGCGGCCATTTTACAGACCGACTCGCCTTTGCAGCCCATGAATATCTATCTGGACGGCTTTCATGCCGATAAAAACAATCCGGCTCATCAAATGGAGGCCCACCATTTCTGCCGTCAGGTTAATGAAGATTTCGCGCAATGCGTCCTGTTCGACGGCAATACCCGGCAGGCGAACCTGATCGGCATCGAATATATTATTTCGGAAACGTTGTTCGAATCCTTGCCCGAGCAGGAGAAACAATACTGGCACCCGCATAATTACGAGATTCTGTCCGGCCTGCTCATTGCGCCCGGTATTCCCGGCATAGCGGAAAAGGAGCTGATGAAAGGCAAAATGAACAGTTACGGCAAGACCTGGCACGTGTGGAACTCTGCCCCGTTTGGAAAAGCCGGCGACAAAATACCGTTGGGAGAGGCCACGCTGGAGTGGTCATTCAACCAGGACGGTGAAGCCCTGCCCGGCCTGGTCGAAAAGCGCGATCAACATATGAAAGTCAGCGCCAACGAGAAACGTAATGAACGTGCTGAATTAAAGGCCCAAGCCAAGCCACAGGCCGGCGTCGATGCACTGAAAGGCAAATTTCCAGGGCAGACACGCCCGCTGCCCAGCGTCGAGGATAAAAAGGCAGCGAGTCCGAAATAGCCGCATCTCAAAATCCCGCGCAGGCTGTGCTGGAGCTTTAGCGGGAATCCGGTATGGGCGGTTTCGAAACGAATTTGCTAACAAAATAATTTCGGCTTTGCGGAACACAGCTGGATCAGAAGTGTCTCTTTTTACCAGCCCGGTCTCTACCGAGCTGTGGTACTCAACGAAATAATTAAGTTATTCCTAAAGAAATATTGATAAGTTCAAGGGCGAACGATGGTTCCGAATGACTCGTTCCGCAATCGCTGAAAATCCTGGAACGGGGCGTTATCGAGCTGAAGATTTTTAGCCCCCGATAGCGGCAGCATCGAGTGTTTTTGCCTGAATCTGCGTGAACAGCATGGGAGCAGAATGATACGGACGCAGAACGAACCGGAACCGCTGAAAGGCTAGGGTTGCCGCGTAATTTTTGCCGTTTGGTTGGGTATTGAAATACCTAAAGCAAACTTTTGCAAACTCATCAATGAACTTCCTGTGACTATGAAAACATTGCAAAAAACTATCCTCGTCGTATTTATGTCAATAGCACTGGTTTTGACAAATTATGCCGTCTTCGCGGAGGTTGATGTTCCTGTTTCTACAACCAAAGAAGATGGAAATAAAGTCGTTACCGGAGTAACTGTAAACAAGAGCCCGAAAGCCAGCTCATCACCATTGACCGGTGGCTGGATTGAATCAAAAAAAGAAGATTCGTTACGTAAATTAGATGTTAATAAAGATGGAACCGTATCTATAAGTGCGCAGCAAGGCCAATATTCAGGTTCGGTTAAACATTCGCCGGATACCGGGAATTCACTAAAGCTCGGCGTGGGCAGCGAACGCGATAAACTCTCCGGTTCGTTCAGTCATTCCTTAGACACGGGACATAGCTCATATGGTGTAGGTGTTGGTCATGACAAGTATTCAGGTTCAGTTACACATTCACCAAGCACGGGTGATAGCTCGCTAGGGGTTGGCGTTGGCAGTGAATTTGGTAAATTCTCAGGTTCCGTCAGCCATTCTTCAGACACTGGCAGTTCTTATGGCATTGGCTGGAAAGCAGCCTGGTAGTAAAGATTAAACGACTTATGTTCGTTCAACGTCAGCCCTGAATGAGGTTGACGGTCATGCAGGCTGGGCTGGAGCTTTAGCGAAAACCCAGCCTGCCGTGCTGAACTTTAAAGAAAAATGAAATTTTCAACATCGGGCAAAATGCCCGCTTTCAAAAGGTAATTTTCTCTTTCAAGCCCGACGCTTGCCCAGTAGCATTCAGATTCCCCCTCACAACCTGTACAGCCAGCGGCGAAGCTTATGAGTGCGCTTTAGCTAAACCGGATAGTTGCCGGGGTGAGGATTGCACTTCAAATAAGGAGAACCGCTATGAGCAACTACCTTTTTAATGACAAAAACATCGCGTGGCAGCAACTCGGCGAATTTGAGAATTTTCATTACTCGATTCTGAATATCGATAAAGACAACAAAACTGTCGACGTCATTTTCAAATTTGAACCTCATAACCCGATAGTCCTGCACCGGCATTGCGCGTTAAATCACCTTTTTGTGATTCACGGCGAACATCGGCTTTATTATGCCAATGGCGAATTAAAAGCCATCCGCACCGTCGGCAGCTATACTGTCAGCCAGCCTGACCCGGTGCCTCACAGAGAATGCGGCGGCGATGAAGGGGCAATTGTGCTGTTCAGCATCCGTGGAACCGAAGGCGTAATGTATGAAATTCTCGATGACGAAGAAAACAGCATTGCGGCATTGGGCATGCAGGATTTTATCGGTTTATATGAAGTGGCCAACAGTCAGGCTGTAAGCACATAAACAGCCCGTGTCTGACTGACAACCCCGGCATGAACAGTTCTAAATGCCGGGTTTATCGCCCCCATCTCTACTTATCTCAAGCAAGTTCCTCGGTACGATTTCATCGACATAAATCAATAACGTTTACCTCAGTGCTCCGATTGGGCTATGCTTACCCCCGGCCCATATTTCTTTTCCAAATACAAGGGTTTGAAATATCCAACTAAACATAAACCAATACCACAAAAATATAATAAAGAGGAGCTTAACATGGCAAAGAGTTTCATAGATCAATTGCTTGAAATGGTAGGCCTAAAAACGTCCGGGGCGCATGGTCAATACAGCCCATCGGCCTACAGAAATGAACAGCAGCCGAAAATTCCGGAAGACGGCTCGACGGGTGTCGCCAGATACCTGGCTAAACTGCAGCAGGAAGCAGCTGCTGAAACCGCCAAAGTGACCGGCGTTGCAAGATACTTGGCAAAAATGCAGCAGGAAGATCAGGAAAAAGCGGCAGCAGAGGCAGCCGCACTTGCCAAGATGACAGGTGTGGCAAGGTATCTGGCCAAACTGGAACAAGAAACGGCAGCCGCCCCTGGCGACGACAAGACAGAATCCGCAAATACGCCGAAGCAGCCGACAGGTGTAGAGAAATATCTGTCCAGAGTGGAAGAAATAACAACCACTCTTGGCGGCAATAAAACAGAAACCGCGGAACCAGCAAATACGCAGAAGCCGACGGGTGTAGAGAAATATCTGTCTAGACAGCAAAGCGCGCCATCCGACAAGCCTCAACCGGAAGCGGTCCAACAAGAAGCCAAGGCCAAGGTAACAGAGCAGAAATCTGTTGTCGAAGAGAAGAAAGCTCAACCGGAACAGGCACCTGAAAAAAAATCAACGTCCGCCGCCAAAAAATCGGACAAAGTCATTGATCTGGCTAAGGACGCCACGCAATGCCAGTCGGCCACTTCGAAAAGCACGCAATGCAGACGCAAAACCAACCTGGAAACGCTCGATATAACCATCGATCGTCAAAAGTACCGATTTGTTGCCTGCAGCCAGCATCACAGTGATGCATTCGTACCTTTTGCAGAGCTTCTTCAGGAAGGTTAAGCGAAGCTTTTCGCCTCATGCCGGCAATCGAGCGACAAAACCCAGAGGCGAAGGGCCTTTCCGGCCCAATGCTCATCCGGGGGCCCGACTCGATATGCTGAACGTAAGGAAGCGCATCCAATGCGGCCGATGCGCCGCCCTCCGACCGCGTTCCTTTCGGCTGCGCTCAGGACAGGCCTTACGTCGGCAGCATCCTGCGGTTTGCGCATTTATCGAGTTAGGCGGCGATAACACGCGTTCGTCTTTCCCGATAAATGCTGGCGTTAACTGTTTATGATCTTTTGAGATCGCCGGCTGCGCCCTGACCTTTCCCATGGACGGGACTTGTCATTCGCTTTGTCATATTGAAAACGGCTGTGGCGAGGAAAATGAGAAGGCCCTTCGATTTACATCATGATGACATTCACAACTATGAAACGTACTGCGAAATGGGTTCTTATAGCGCTATGCTTCCCATCAAATGTCTTTGCAGAAATTGCACCGGGCCAGCTTGCGGCTGCCGCAATTGAGAGAACCGCGCACAAAGTGGTTTATGACGGCCGGTACTTTCGGATACCGTACCCCGGGGGCGATGTTCCCGAAGGAATCGGCGTCTGCACAGATGAAGTCATCCGGAGCTATCGCAAGCTGGGGATTGATCTGCAAGTTCTCGTACATAAGGACATGGTTGCGAATTTCAGCGCTTACCCCTCGAAGAGATTATGGGGCCTGACGCGGCCAGATCCGAACATCGACCATCGCCGAGTTCCAAATCTGCAGGCTTTTTTCAAGCGTCACGGACAAACACTGCCTGTCTCAGACAAGGCGGAGACTTATAAGCCAGGGGATATCGTTACCTGGATGCTTCCGGGGAATCTGCCTCATATCGGGATCGTCACGGGTGAAATGGCTATAGCTGCAAAACGGCCGCTTGTGGTACACAACATTGGGCAGGGGCCGCGGTTGGAAGATGTCCTGTTTGCCTATCCTATTACTGGACACTATCGCTATTTGCCGGATAAACGCGGCAACTCGCTGCAGGCGAGACGGTAATTTTTTAAAAATCGGAAATCGCCGGTATTGAACCAAGATCACGCTGCGCCCCCCTATCCTCGCTGGCTAAATCCGATTTCCCCATTCCGGCAATCAGGATGCATCAGCCAAGGCAGGAAGGATACGGCGAAGTCTTAAATACACTGTCAGGTACGTTAATACGCCTAAAAGCGCAAATAACGCACACATCAAAAACACATTGCCGTAGCCTAAGGAGTTGCCAAGAATGGATGCGGCGACGTTTGGGCCGACGATCTGTCCCAAACCTTGAGCGCACGGTATCAAGGAGGCAAAAGCGCCTGAATGATCGGCATTGGCGACAAAAGCCATCTGATAAACGTCAATGAAGATCCACAAGAGATTGAATGAGAGCATGCTTATGATCAGTTTGGGCGTATCGATGCCTTCGTACAGCATGCCCACGATTGTGGTCATTGCCAGAAGCGCCAGCAGCAAAGGACGGGCAAGTCCAAAACGGTTGCTTATCAAGGTAGCCAGCAGACAGCCGGCTACACTGCACAATGAACCCCATACCAATAATCTGCTGATGAGTTCGTCGGCTATCGCAGCATCGCGGGCCGCCAGTTCAATATAGGTCCAGTAGCCTCCGATGTTGATATAAGTAAGGAAGATCGCGGCCAGGCAAAGCCAGACGATGTAGGCAGGGACATGACGATGCTCGGAATGATGGCGGCCGCTGCTTTCCTCGACATCCACTTCGACATCCAAGGGTTTGTCTTCTGCATGAGCAGGAATCCACCGCAAGCCTAAAAGCCCCGCCATAAATCCACCTACAAATACGTAGTGAATCCCGTTCATGGATAATTGCGGCAAAATCTGGAGTTCCAGCGCCTGGGAAAAGGCAAATGCGAACAGCATCATGTTATAAGCGCGAGCCGGCTTTGATGTAGCGCCCAGATTGGCGACTGCGACCGAGGTGTATAGGCCGCTGCCGATGCCGGCCAGGATTCTCAAATAAAGCACCGGCTCGAAATGCGTGTAGCGCGTACACAATAAATTGGCCAAGATCGCGAAAACCGCACCGATTAAAGCCAGAACGCGCCGGTTTGCGTTCGCCATGAAAAACGAGGCAAGCGCCGCGCCAGCCGCCAATCCTCCGAGGTCGGCGCTTGCAAGCCATCCCACTTCAACTTCAGAAAAACCGAGTAAATGCACCCGGGCAGTGCTGATAACAGGAATGGCAACCTGGACGCCATACCCCACCAGCGTCATGTATAAGGAAATTGAAATTGAGCGCCAGCTATCGTAGGGGGTATAGGCGTGTTTTAGAGTCGAATGCATGGTTTTCACGGCGTTTTGGGGTTCTGTCGCAAATATTGAATGGGTTCAAGTCACACTTATCTTACAGGCAAGCTGTCGTGCTTAAGGCATAAACCGCTTGCAAGCCGGCACATTCTATCAGCTGTCTTTTTCGCATCCTATGCGCTACTTCAATCTCATCCGGATAGCGCTGCCTGACAAACTTTGTGCGCCGTTATCTTTTAATCAAATAGCGCGGCGGCTCTGCCGGCCAGGTCCCTCGAAGCCTGGTTTGCCCTTGCTCAAAGGTTAGCCAGGAATAGCGTGCGAGATGGGGCAGCCGTTCGCCGGCAATCTCAAGCGAAGAGCGAGCTTTTTCATCCTGATCATGAACTGAAACCGCGAGAACATGCCTGGAAGGATGGTTGATCATCCACACCTGAATATCGCCTCCGGAAACAACGGCTGGCCGTGGAGGCAGTTTGCTGCGCGACAGCCAAGCATCGACTTCCTGTGACCCGCCCAAAACGATGACAAACTTGTCCTGCGTTGCCTGCTGTTCCGATACTTTTTCTACCTCACCTTCGGCGAAGACTTTTGTAAATGACAGCGCGGCCGTCGCCAGCTTATCGTTCAGGGCCAGCAAGGCCAGATGCCTGCTTGCAACAACATCCCGGAGGATAGGCGGGGATTCTTCCGGGGCGAGGGCGCGCCAAACCGTGAATCCAGGATCGATTGACAGCGAGAGCGGCTCTGCCTTAGACGCCAGGGTCGCCTTAAACTCCTGACCGCTGTGGTCCAGAAAAAAGTCTTCATGCGATCCGGCGGAATACACCCGCACCGGAAGGTGCATTTCATTACCCGGCAGCGTCTGGCCGATAGCTAGATGCAATGCTTTCCCGTCAAAAAACGCCGAGTCCAATGAATACATAGAGGCGCCGATCTGCTCAAGCCACTGCGCAAAGAAATCTGACAGATCTTTGCCCGAACTCTTTTCAAACGCCTGCCTCAGGTCCTTAAAACCGGCGGCTTTGAACCGATGCTGAAGCCAGAATTGACGCAGGGCCGCATAAAAGCTCTCTCGGCCGATCTGGTCCCGCAGAGCAAGAAACAGCATGGCCGCCTTACCGTAGCCGACATTTGCCGAGGCGACATGATGCCGGGATTGAAAGGCGGACAACGGCCGCTCTTCACCGGGCGGGATCGCCTGTCTGTCCCGCAGCCAGCCGTAGCGCATCTCCTTCGCCGCTTCAGGGCCTTCATCTTCTTTAAAGGCATAGTCGGCCATGAAAGTCGTAAGGCCTTCCGACCAGTTGCCATCGACAGGATCGACGAACACGCCATTGCCCCACCAGTTATGCAGAACCTCATGGCCCAGCGAAGTCGCCTTGATGAACGGCAGTTTGAGCACATCGCGCCCGAGATAAGTCAGTGACTGCATGCCAAGCCCTGTCGGCAATGGACTGGAAACGATGCTGAAATGGCTATAGGGATACGCGCCGATCTGGCTTGCATAACGCTGCAGATAGTTCTTTGACGCATCAAGATAACCGTCCGCGAGTTCGGCGATATCGGGATGAAAATAGGTTCGCAAAGCAATAGGAGCGGTATCGGTCGAAATGACACGCTCTTTCAGAACGTAAGGCCCGATCATGAGATCGATGCCTTCAACCGGATGATCCATGGTGAATAGAGCTGTGCGGCTATCTCCCTTTAACTCCTCGCGGCTTGGGGTGCCGGGCGCCACCGCTATCTGGCCTGCAGGAGTCTGGACGGCAAGCTTATAACTGAAAAACGCTCCCGGCTCCGGGTACCAACCACTCCCGGCCGGCAAATAACTGCCTTCTTTGGAAGCCATGGGCGGCAAAGGTGCAAAGGTCTCTCGATGCTCCTCTGGATTCAATTTCAAGAGGCGTCCGTGATAGCGGATCTTCAATTTATGCGCCGAAAATTGCTTGGGCAGCGTAAGCTCAAAGCGCGGCTGATTGGCACTCCCGATGTTGCGGGCAAGCACCGCAACCTCATCCGCTTCGGCGGAATCAAGCGCCAATCCGGGGGCAAGCCCGAATACATACTTTTCAATTGCCTCTAATTTAAGCTCGGCCTCGGCAGAGAACTCATTTATGTCCGGATTAATTCTTACCGAAAGATCGAGCTCCGGCACGGCTGCCAGAGACGAAAAGGCCGTACAAGCAAGCATTACGCAACAAAGAATTGAGAATCTGTTCATATCTGCTTCGCCGGCAACTTTGAAACGGACATTAGGAAGCCTACAAAAATGTGTAGGCTGGGCTGGAGCCTTAGCGGAAGCCCGGCTTTGGCGGCTCCGAAACGCTGGGTTTAGCAACCCAGCGTACAGTGCTATTACATCTACTCCTGCTTGGCAAGCTGCGCCATACGATCGGCACGCTGGCCGGGTTCAGGATGAGAAGACAGAATGGAATGCTGACCTCCGCTCAATTCGGCCAGCTTGCGCAGCGCACTCTCTGCGGCTCTCAGATCGCCGCCTGTTTTACGCATGAACTGCAACCCGTAGTCGTCGGAATCCGTTTCCTGGCTTTGGGAGTACTGGGCGTTCAGGACGGATTCCAACAACCCGCCCAACTCAGAGGAGACAAGAGAGCCGACGGCTGTTCCGCTCGCGGCCGCGCCTTTACGGGCAGCGCTTAGAGCCAGGGCAGTACGCATTTCTTTTCCGGCATGGCCGTTTTTGACATGACCTATTTCATGACCAATAACAAACAGCAACTCTTCGTCAGTCATCAAATCCATCAGCGCACTGTAGACACGCACCGAGCCGTCTGCCGTCGCATTGGCATTAACGCTGTCGCTGAGATAAGCCTTGAAGTTGATATCCAGGCCATCATACTTGCGGAATTTATCGGTCAACTTGGCGAGCCGCTGAGCATACTCGCTCGATGCAGGCGCGACTGTTTCCTTGGATTGTTCTTCATATAACCGCATTTGCCGGGAAGATTCTTTCACTTCTTCATCCGTCAAAGTTGCAGCCTTCCCCAGATCGGACACTGCCCCCATGGCGGCATCGACATTAACGCCGCCGATGTTGCCCACTTGGACTCCGGGTAAGCCTTGCCCCCCACAGGCAGTTAATAACAAGCATGTTCCAGCTATTCCAATGACTCGATTCATTTTTATTTTCCTTGTTTATTCCATTGATCGATTCTGAATATCAAGCAATTAACATTGCTTTCAGACTAAACTCAATTATTTATAAAAAACGGGCGATCCTTGTTTAACCCTTTGAGTTAATGAGCGCCACGCCAATAGCTCTTCAGAAGAAGCTAAACGAGGTGGCCTGCAGCCTCTTAACAAGATAGCACATCAGGCACCCTAACGGATTCTATCATGGGGAAGGCTCTTTGACGACACTCAGCCTTTTCCAAAAAAAGCAATCGCACCCTATCTCACTTTTTTCCGAAAATGGGCTCTGCGCGGTGTCCCTGATTGTGCAGCTTCTGCCGCACATAATTGCCATCACTGTAAAAGGCAAAAAAAAGCCCCGGTTAAGGGGCTCAATAGATAGGTCTAAGGAGAGCAATGATTAATGCAATTCTGCTTGATCATGTAAAAGATATAGTATCGGGGAAGCTAATTTTCAACTGCAGATTGGAAATATTTTTTGTGCCCCATTCCCGGCAAAGGATCGCGCCATCAAAATTTGCACGCATTTATGTATTAACGAATACGATGAAAGGGAAACGAAATCCCGCGCAATATGTCAATTTGATAGCTTGCTAAATTTCAGGACGGCTTCGAAATGCCGGGTTTAGCAACCCCAGCCTGCCCGCTAACCGGATAGAACACTGGAGAAAAATCTATGAACCACGCCTTTAAGATATTTACTCTATGCGCAATGGCGCTAAGTGTCCCCGTCACCGCAAGCGCGGAATTGTTGGCGCTGCTCAATTACGAGAGCAAGGTTGGCCGGCCAAACCGGCACGAAGGCATTGCCGTCATAGACGTCGACCCGAATTCGCCGAACTTTAACAAGATTATCAAAGATACCCCGCTGCCCCCGGATTTCGTGGCGCACCATATCTTTTACAACAGGGATATGACCAAGGCTTATGTCACTTCGCTCGGACACTCCGAGCTCTACATCTATGACGTAGCGAAATTTCCCGATTCGAAAACGATCGTGCCGGTTCCAGACTGCAAGGTCGGAGAGGACCTCACCTTCTCGGCCGATAAGAAGCGCTGGTTCCTGAGCTGCATGGGCTCCAGCAACATTATCGTGGGTGACGCCCAGACCGACAAACCCATAGCAACCGTCGACAGCGGCGACTCCACCGATAAATTCATCAAATATCCGCACGGCATCATGTTGAACGGCGAGCTGGACCGGCTATTCGTCACCAGCACGGTAAACCCGAACGACCCAAAAGACGCTGGCGAGACCGTTACGATCATTGAGGCATCGACACAGAAAATTCTTTCGACGCACAAACTCTCGACCAAGCCGTCTCCTTCGGGAGAAGCGCCCGTTGAAATTCTCTTTGCGCCGGGTCAAAATCCTCCGATGGCCTACATCGACAATATGTACGGCGGTACGCTCTGGACCGCGACCTGGCGTCCTCAGTCCAGGGATTTCGGTTTTCATCAGGTATTCGATTTTGTCGGCACCGGCCAAAGTCTGCCGCTGGAAATGGGCTTCAATGACAAAGGCGACCGCCTTTTCGTCACGACGGCCAAGCCGGGCGCTTTCAACATCTTCGACATCACCGAGCCTTACGAGCCGAAGCTCCTTGCGACCATTCCGACCGCAGGAGGCGCTCACCACTTCGTCTTTTCACCTGATAACCGCTACGCCTTCGTCCAAAACAGCTTCATCAATCTTCCGGAGATGGACGATGGCTCTGTCAGCGTCATCGACATGACTCGAAATAAAGTGGTCGCGACGATTGACGTCCTGAAAAAGGCCGGGCTGACGCCGAACTGCATCATCGCCATGCCGAGCTGGCATAAACATGTCCAATAAAGAACCGCAGCTCTGTAGATACGTATCGCGCACCTTTTGAAGTTTGGTTCATCGAAAAACTTTGAAAATGGTACGTGATACGTACCCTACCTGGCTCCCAAAGCTGGGTTTAGCAGTCCAGCCTACCGCACTCAGCGAACTCCAAGTTGTTTTATTTCGAGCACTTCGCCGCTAGCGTCATCTATCCATACTACGAGTGCGCTTCCAATTGTGGCTGACCCTACTGTCCATATTAAAGCACCGGCATTTTCCTCTAACGTTACAAGACCGAGGTATTCACAACTCTCATAATCAGAGGCTGCTTTTCGTGCAATGACAATTACCTCGTCTTCAGATAGCCGGGTCTTGGGGCTCTTTTTTTTCTTACTCAGCCACCTGCCAAATATGTGAAACATGTTTACTTACCTCATGCTATTTTTGGGCAGGAATTTCCCGAACAGGAACATTCGCAGGTTGAAACCGTAGTTCAAACGCAATTCCAGATACCATTCCGTTAAAAAGCAGGCCGGCTGCTTCAATGATGACGCCACTTCCGGTGAAATATGGATAATGGCCTCCTCCTTGGGTTAAAAACATATAACCATTTTGAATTGGAAATCGTATTCCGGTGAGAAACTGCCGGATACCATAAACTCCAACCTGCGCCACTGTTTCAGCCAGAGCTTCTTCAATGTAGCGATACAGGGATGAGCGAAGATAGGAAGCGGCGCGATTACTTACTCTATATTCACGTAAAACGTAGAGCTTAGGTACAAGGAACTGATGAACACGTTCATGTAGAAGAATCACTGCACGGCCATTAGCAGAGCTATGAGTTGAGACAGCGATATCGCCCCACAAACTAGTTCTACCTTCTCCTGCAGGGAGGCTAAGACTTTCTCTTACAGTTGGTTTATACCGAATACCTGGTGTTTTCGGCGGAGGTGCACCAAGCAATTTTCGTGGAATGCGCCCCCCTTTGCCAGTGCGCGGGGATTTTGCCCCTCGAAACAATATTGCCAGCACCGCCTGAATGCCAAGGATACCGATCGCCTTTGCCAAGTCGTCTGCCGCCTTATCGATATCATGTATAGTTTTGGCTTGATAAACGCCCGCTGCAAAGTCATAAAGATAATCCAGTCCCGTAAAGACAGCGAATCCAATCGCAGTTATCCCTAACGCCAGAATAACTATGTCAATTATCTCGCCGATTCCCACAGCATGAGACACTACCCATGCGATCAGAACACCCGAGATTATGGCAAGCGATGTCGGGTTGATTACCGCTTGAAGTTGGGCACGGGCTTCAGGACCTAACTTGGGAAGTGTTCTGGTAAAAGTTTCTTCAAGCCGTTTCTCAAAAGACCAACTGGCTACCTTGGCTACAATCAGCATATTTTCAATCCCTTCTTATATTTTTGATTAATCACATTAGTATATAGGCTGAGTTGAAAATTTAACAGAAACCCGGCATTGGACTTCGAAATGCCGGGCTTACCAACCAAACCTACCGGGCTTTGTAGCTATGTAGCATACGCATCGAGTACCTTTTGAAAATCAAGAATTGTTGGCATTGAATACGTCCCCAAAGCGGCGCGGGGACGTCGTATACCGTTCCGCAATCGTTCCGCTTCCTGACCTCCTTCACGGCCTCTGTAGTTTGAGCACCATCGAAGGCAAAACGTGCGCTGAATCGGGTCCTCGTTGCGTGCCCGGCTTAATGTAATCGCGTATAGTGGCTATGAATTGATCGCCCGCCGGAATTATCTGCTCCGAGAGCGGAAAGCAGTGGCCGTCCGTGAGGTCTTCCAGGCCGGAACAGTCCCGCGTGAAGTAGTAAAGATAGAATTTGCCGGTATTGCTTGCTTTTCCCGCATATCCGTTCGCAGTGCCTCTCAGGTCATCATTGAACAGATTGGCGACCCCTACAAGGCGTGATCGCTGATTGATGCCGAAGCCCACGTATGTTGCATTGCCGGTTTCCGTTCCGAGCGTGCCTGCAACGGCATAGATCTCTCCGTTGTCGAGCGGCATGGGGCCGAAGAGCTGATAGGCAGTGTCCAAGGTGTCGAGAAGGCAGTTCTGCCCAATCGAGAGGCAGAGCGGCCCCACCATATAAGTGGGGAACTCCTGCAGCATTGTGAAGCTCCCGGCCCGGTCCGAACAATCGGCAGTGGCACAAGGCTGCTCCCATCGCTCACTGACCGCTTTCACCAGATTCAACAGGTCGGGTTTGAGATAGAGCTCATCCTGTGCTGTTCTGGCTTCGAGCTGGACCGGAGGGTACGGTTGAGGCTCCCGATCGGAATGTTTGTCCCTGACGCGAAGTACAACCAGAGGCAGATCTTTTCTCCAGATATCCGAGCGCGTGCCAGGCGCCCCTCCGTCATCAGGTTTGACATAGCGCATAAGGTGGGTAAAGTCATCCGCGCCTTGATCGAGACCGACCTTCATGTCGGATGGGATCGGCTCGGTAAAAACGTCCTTATCTTCCACCGAGACACGGCTGAAGGCCTTCCGGACCTCCTGGTCCATGACCTGGTCCGGGGTGATGATGAAATAGCGGATCTGGTCGAAAGCTGCGCCGGATTGTCTTTCGATGACCACATTGTTGTTGGGATTGCTCAGGCTGGATAAAACCTGAATGCGTTCCGGATGATCAGGCACATTCGCGAAAAAAATCGACAGGAATTCAGGCATATACTTTTCAATATCCTTATACCGCTGGCTGTCCTTATCGTAAGCCCCTTCCCGCGTAAAAATCCATGTCTGTTCGGAAAAAAAAGCGCCCGGCGGAGGCAACTGCCCGAGAATTATGATCGCTTCACGCGGATCGAGGCGGTAGATATCGTTGTAACCCGCTTGAGAGGGTCCCCACATATTATTGAATACGGGATCGATAAATTCCTCCGGCCAAGGCGGCACCGCAAAGGTTGCATAAGGGGCGGCAGGATTATTGCCGTAGCAACTTCCAATTTTGTCAAAGGTGTAGTCACAATCATCGACTGTGTAGAGCTTGAAATAGCCGCGGCTGACCTCGAAACCCTGCTTCTTTAGGACGTGCATTAGATGCCGTGCCTTGCTTTCAACACTCTTAGGAACCTTGTTTTCCGGCGTAATACTGCCGCCTCTGGCAATCGCTCCCGCCGCAAACAGGACAGCAGTTACAAACAGCAAATAAACCGGAATCTTTCGATAATTAGTCATTTTGGCTTTCCTCCTAAATGAAAGGCATCCTTGATGAATTACTCTTTCCCAGGATTCAATGCGGCTACAGTTCCAGTTATGCTTTAAGATTGCTGTTGCTCGTCTCCCCAATCATTGTTTATCGTAAAAAATAATATCTTGCTTTGCTGGATCTGGTCGATCGAGTCCGCCAACTTTACAGATTTTATAGATAGGACGAGGGGGTAAATAATTCCGTGTAGCCGCTTATTTTCAACCCGGCATGGGCGATTCTGAAATGCCGGGTTTGCCAACCCACTCTAGACGCTAAGAGGCGACCAACAGTTAGCTGATGTTATCACCGGCGTGAAATTCATTAACGGCATCAAGCAAACCGGGGATCGGCAACAGGATGCCGCTTGATTCTCTATACGCCAGATTTGCACATAGCGCTTGAATATGTTGTTTTGCTTACCTAAAATCTCAAGCTCAAGCTAAGCATTATCACGGCTTGATATCAACTCCGGCTAAGAGCTGCTATTTCCAGGCTAGGAATGCCATTGAGAGCAACACCCATGGACTTCACCGACTGGCCCGTACTTAGCGCTGAGCCCGGTTGCCCGTGCCATTGCGGCTCAAACCCAAGCATATCAAACAGGTCTGTCGCGGGTTTAAATGAACCGGAAATTCGATGGTGAAAACCTGTTCATGGGCGGCTGTGCTGCCTTTCTACGCAATCCTATCTACAAGATGTATCAGATGGCGCTGCACTGAGTATAGGTAGCTCAATCCCATGCAATTAACGTATTTAGCGAGAATGTTCTATGAAACACCATGACAAACAAACGACCGGCCGACTGGCGAACCGCGAGAGCCTGATCATAGCCATACTGATGACGGCAGCGGGCGTGTTCGCAACGGCTCAGCCGGCAGCAGCCGAAACCATGCCGAAATGCAGTGACCATACCCTGAATGTTACTCTGGCTCCCGGCGAGACCGAGACATTCCAGCTGGCAGGAACGCTATGCTCGCAGGGACCGGCCGCAGGCAAAACCGTCCAGATTCTGCTGCACGGTTCCACTTACGCCCGGTACTATTGGGACTTCCCGTACCAGACCGAGCATTATTCGTACGTTCGCGCAGCCACCAAGCGCGGATATGCCACTTTCAATCTCGACCGCATCGGCTATGGCGCCAGCGCCCATCCCGATGGCAACCGCGTCGACATCGATGCCAATGCGTTCGTCGTCCATCAGGTAGTTGAAGCCCTGCGCGCTGGCGAAGTCGCCTCGCAGCGTTTCGAAAAGGTCATGGTCGTCGGTCATTCGATGGGTTCTTTCACCGCCGTTAATTACGCCGGCAGCTTTCCGGGCGAGGCTGACGGCATCATTCTGACCGGTTTTCTGCATGATCTCAGCGACTCCTTTATCAACTCCACGTTCGCGCCAGCCATCTATCCGGCCACGCTCGATGAGAAATTCGCCGGACAGTTCCCGAATTCCGACTACCTGACCACCATGCCGGGCACCCGCGGCGATCTATTCTATTACCTGCCGAATGCCAACCCCGAGGTGCTCGCGCTCGACGAAGCGCTCAAACAAACCGTGACCGTCGGTGAGCTCGGCACAGGACTAGCGATGGTTTCCGATCCAATCTCTTTCCAGATCAAAGGACCGGTGCAAGTTGTCATCGGTGAGTTCGACTACGTCTTCTGCGGCAACCTCGTGAACTGTTCCGATAAAGCCGCAGTGCAGAACTACGAGAAGGCCTTCTACAGTGCCGAAGCGTGCGTCGATATGGCCGTAATCAGCGATTCGGGCCATGACCTCAACTTGCACACCAACGCGAATGCAGCCTACAGCCAAATGCTGTCCTGGGCTGACCGGACCGTCGGCAGCACCGCAGGCGCCGCGCCACAACCTTGCGGCACACCCTGAATCCGGTTGTACCGGGCGCCTGCTTCGCCGGACAGGATATGCGTCCAGTCCACATAGACTGTAGGTTGGGCACATGCTGTTTCGTGCCCAACTCAGCCTGGCTTGCAATTTTGGGTTACGGAAATAGTGCGGTAGGCTAGGTTGGAGCTTTAGCGGAAACCCAGCATAAACACTGAAATAGCACAACCAAGGTAATTCATCTAAGCTTTGCAGATGCGAATCTATAAACGAGTCCGACTAACCGGTGCACAGTATTTCTTTACCGTGAATCTTGCTGAGCGCCTGGAAAATGATCGACTGACCCAGCATATCAACCACTTGCGCGCCGCCTTCCGGCGAACGCGCGACGACCATCCCTTCACTATCGACGCCATCGTCATCCTGCCTGAGCATCTGCATTGCATCTGGACCCTGCCGCCCGGCGATGACGATTTTCCTACGCGTTGGCGTTTGATCAAGGCGCGGTTTTCAATGAGCCAGACCGCTGGTGAAGCCGTTTCCGCCAGTCGAAAGCGAAAAGGCGAAAGAGGCGTCTGGCAGCGCCGCTATTGGGAGCATTGCATCCGCAGCGAGCGGGATTACCACAACCACCTGGATTACATTCATTACAACCCTGTCAAACACGGCTACGTTCAGGCAGCCAAAGACTGGCCATATTCATCGTTCCGGCAATGGGTCCAGCGCGGCATGTACCCCGAAAACTGGGCCGCCTCCCCAGATATCCAGGACTATTCATGGGAATAAGCTTATGTAACTGGAGTTTAGCGGAAACCCAGCATGGGTGGCATTGAAATGCTGGGTTTACCAACCCAGCCTACCGCGCTGGCATAAGCATGTCCATTAAAGGGGCGCAGGCGCTTGGCTATGAAATATTGGCAGCCTCCTTAGACATTCGTGGGAATAAGCTTATGTAGGCTGGGTTGGAGCTTTAGCGGAAACCCGGCCTGGACGGCTTCGAATGCTGGGTTTAACAACCCAGCCTACCGTGCTATCAATCCAGTCTATCGCGCTTTCCTCAGTGCCAGCCAGGTTGTATGTAGAAAAGGTGATTTTCTTTTTACTGGAAATCTGTTTCCCCATAGTTGTGTATAGGGCTTTTCAAGAAGTTCTAATACCCATATTTCCTCAGGGTTAAAAAATGAAAACTGAATTTTGTTCGGCTGGACAATACGAATGTTCCTTAGCATTCCGGGCGTATATGCTGCAGATAGCTCTATAGAGTCTTTGATTATCAAATCAGAACTAATCAACAAAATATGAAGGGATTCTTCATAGGGTATTCCCTCTGAAATAAAAAGCAGATGATTGTCACCATCCATAAATTGCGCTTCGAGCACTGCTCCTACGGTTTCAATAACTTTGTTTGTCTGAGAATGGCAGAGCATTATTCTTGGAGGCTTATTCTCTGGCTCCTCAGTACTCACTTCCTGGAAAATGGCAGACTCTATAATGCTCATTAAAGATACCAACCGAAAGATAGATCAGCGCCAAGCGCACCTAATGCGCCCCCAACAAAAACACCAACCGTAACACAGACTGGTGCTCCAGGTCCGCAAGCTAACCCTGCAACTGCACCACCTGCAGCTCCTCCAGCGAAACCTCCTCCAATTATCGCCCCTTCTCTAACCGTTGCTCTTGCTTTATTGTCCGCTGTAGTAATGTTATATATGGCGATTCCAATAGTTACTACCAATAAACCACGACCTAAAGCTGAATATCTCCTAGCAGCTGCATTTACGGAGGGTCTGGGGCGTCCAGAACTATCAATAATTTCTGAATACACCAAATTTTTCTGATGCACAGGCAAATCAGTAAAAGGCTTCTTAAATTTTTCTTTAGCATATTTGGTCGTCAGGTCATCTAAAGTCAGTCCTGTCTTCTTTAAACTAATAGCTTTAGCCCTACCAATATCACTTGAACGCAATCGTTGTGCTTCCAATATTTCATTGCGAATAGATTGGACTTCCTTGGCGGCATCTTCAGCAGAAATGCTTCCTGCTGAGACTCTTGCACGATATTCTTGAGATAGTTTTCGAGTTTGACTTATATAGCTCTGTCTCACCTTACCATCATTAATATATCTCTGTGCAAAATTAAAAGCGGTGGATTCTGTTTGCGAAAGAGACGCTTCCAGCATATCCCTGTCATAATTTTGATTCATCTGACCTCCCTAATTTGTTAAATCCTAATGTTATTGTCTAGCTGTTTAGTCCCACATCTAGCTTTGTAGCGTACCCTACCTGGCTATCCAGTGGAATTCCAACGGACCGGAACATATTTGAGAAATTTGGTAGATGTATTACCGAACGTCCTCATTGTGAATAAACCCGATAAAGAAACCTGAGCCTCCGAAGTTATACACGTGCCAATACGGACCATCTCCCTGCAGTCCTGTAATATAGAAATCACAGTCCACCCTCATAAGGTCCTTCGGCGTACGGCAGACGATCTTCGACTTTCTGTCTGCCTTCTCATAAACAGGCACTTCCTCTTTAGCAAGTTCAAGATAATATTTTTGGTTCGACGAAGTTTTAATAGACTCCTTCTTAGCGTGAACGGCTAGCAGGATATCCACTGTGGTATTGAAGATGTATTCGATAGTATCAGTCAGTATTTCTTTATCGAGCTTACCAAAGTCGTGCTTCAATACCCATTCTTTGTCCATGGTCCGATAAACTTCAGGAGTGAGTCGCCAGACATTCCAAAAGGCGGTACTGTCAATAGAGTACTTCAACAACTCCTGGTCCAAATCGATATGGTCGTAGACGATATAATCCGTAGGCTCTAAGACCTTCTGCTCGATATAATCCTTGCTTCTAGCAAAGAATGGCGCCTTACTGAACGGCCCCAACAGTCCTCGCGGTTTTACATCATCCTTGAAACTCGCTATGTCATACGAATTCTCTAGCTCTAAATAAATCGCTTTTCGACAATCAATTGCGCAAGCCGCGTAATCTTTATTATCAAATGCCACTTTGGCTGCTAAAAGTAGGTCTTTTGTCTCGCCAGTATGCATAAGATCAATAGCACTGACAGTAGAAAAGTTCACCCCCAGAATCGAAGAACTGACTTCGTCAAAGAATTCCCGGACGGCAATAGAAAGCCTCTGACATTCATCTCTCGCTGGCTGGATTCCATGATGCTTTGAGCTTACTCGAATCTTATTCAATCGAAGTAATCTATTCTTAAAGGATAATTCCTTTGGCGCTATCTTCTCGTTGATTAACACAAAATACTTATCGAAGTTTGTTTTTTCATCGAGAGAAGCCCCAACAAAATCCGCTGTCGCAACAAGAAATGCTTCAACGGCATCTTGCAATAGGTTCACTCCAGAAAAGAGATAGAGGTCATTGGCTGATTTAAGACTTTCACGGCTAAGCTCGTACAGGTGCCTAGCAAGGCAAATTCGTCTGATTATTTCAATATCCATTGGCAGAATCTGAAAGTGTGGCGGCTAACAAAGGTTTATGCATTTCGGGATATTTTATACTCTCTCAATCTCAGCTATTAAAAATCTTTTAGGAGCACTTCCTCAAAATTGGATAATAAACAAATGTCCATACAGATAGTTTCAGGATAATCAGATGGTCGCTCTATCATTATTTTTGGTTTTGATCATCATTTTGTATGACCAAATTGATGCTTTAGCGTAAATCCAATATAGACCATTTTTAACGGCCAGGCTTACCTACACCCCTTCCTACAGCAACCCCCAATTTGTAGCATTTCCTACAATCCCCTCCCCCACAACCCCCAGCAAAATCAACACCCCCACAAACTGGCACAATCATTGCTCTGCCCAAAGTAAAACAAAACTACCGGTCAGAGCCATGAAATCAACCAAAGACATTGCCGAACTACTGGACGAACCCTCCTGCGAGCACAACAAGAAGGAGAAGTCCGGCTGCGCCAAGCCCAAGCCCGGCGCTTCGGCGGGCGGGTGCGCGTTTGACGGGGCGCAGATTGCGCTGTTGCCGATCGCCGATGTCGCGCATATCGTGCATGGGCCTATCGCCTGCGCCGGCAGTTCGTGGGACAACCGCGGCACGCGCTCTTCCGGGGCGAGCCTGTACCGCATCGGCATGACCACGGACCTGACCGAGCAGGATATCGTCATGGGCCGCGCCGAGAAGCGGCTGTTCCATGCGATCAAGCAGGCCGTCGAAACCTACCAGCCGCCGGCCGTGTTCATTTACAACACTTGCGTGCCGGCGCTGATCGGCGACGATATCGGGGCGGTATGCCGGTCGGCCGAGGAGCGCTGGGGCGTGCCGGTCGTGCCGATCGACAGCGCCGGCTTTTACGGTACCAAGAACCTGGGCAACCGCATCGCGGGCGACGCCATGTTCAAGTATGTGATCGGCACGCGCGATCCCGACCCGCTGCCGTTGTCGGTCCAGCGCGCGGAGATCAAGATCCACGACGTGAATCTGGTCGGCGAATACAACATCGCCGGCGAGTTCTGGCATGTCCTGCCATTGTTTGATGAACTGGGTCTGCGCATTCTGTGCACGCTGTCCGGCGATGCGCGTTTTCGCGAAGTGCAGACCATGCACAAGGCCGAGGTCAATATGATGGTGTGCTCGAAGGCCATGCTCAACGTCGCGCGCAAACTGAATGAAAAATACGGCACGCCCTGGTTTGAAGGCAGTTTCTACGGCATTACCGATACCAGCCAAGCCCTGCGCGATTTCGCCAAGGCCATCAACGATCCCGATCTGACCGAACGCACGGAACGGCTCATCGAGCGCGAGGAAACGCGCATCCGCGCCGAGCTGGCGCCGTGGAAGGAGCGCCTGAAAGGCAAGCGCGTGCTGCTGTTTACCGGCGGCGTCAAAAGCTGGTCGGTGATTTCGGCGCTGCAGGATCTGGGCATGGTGGTCGTCGCGACCGGCACCAAGAAATCGACCGAGGAAGACAAGGCACGCATCCGTGAACTGATGGGCGAGGATACGCTGATGATCGAGGACGGCAGCCCGAGGGAGCTGATCCGCATCGTGCACGATTACAAGGCCGATATCCTGATCGCGGGCGGCCGCAACATGTACACGGCGCTGAAGGCGAAAATCCCGTTTCTCGACATCAATCAGGAACGCGAATTCGGCTACGAAGGCTATCAGGGCATGCTGGAACTGGTGCGGCAACTGGCCTTGACCATGGAAAGCCCCGTCTGGGAGTCGGTCAGGGCGCCGGCGCCGTGGAAGAAGGCGAAGGTGGCGGCATGACCGAGATCCTGAAACGCAACAAGGCGCTGTCGGTCAGCCCACTGAAAGCCAGCCAGCCCATCGGCGGCTCGCTGGCGACATTGGGCTTCAACCGCGCCATGCCCATGCTGCACGGCTCGCAAGGCTGCACGGCGTTCGCCAAGGTGTTCTTCGTGCGCCATTTCCGCGAACCGATTCCGCTGCAAAGTACGGCCATGGATCAAAGCAGTTCGGTGCTGGGCGCGGACGAAAACGTGGTGGTTGGCCTCAAGACCATCGCGGAGAAATCGCGCCCGGCCCTCATTACCATCCTGACCACGGGCCTGGCCGAGACGCAAGGCGCCGACGTGCACCGCAACGTCCGCGAATTCAGGGCCGCCCATCCCGAGTTCGACGATGTGGCCGTGGTCGCGGTCAACACGCCCGACTTTACCGGCAGTGTCGAAACCGGCTATGCGGCGACGCTGACCGAAATCATCCGCACACTGGTGCCCGATGCCAAGGAGGTCGGCACGCTGCCGGGCTGGCGCCGGCGCCAGGTAAACGTGCTGGTCAGCTACATGCTGACGCCGGGCGATCTGGAAGCGCTGCGCGACATCTTCGAGCAGTTCCGGCTGCGCCCGGTGTTCGTGCCGGACCTGTCCGACTCGCTGGACGGCTGCCTGACCGAGGACGATTTCAGCCCAGTCACGATCGGCGGCACGCCGCTGTCGGAAATGGCCACATTAGGCCACGCGAAGGCGACGGTCGTGATCGGTGCCTCGCTGCAGAAAGCGGCCGACCTGCTGGAAGAAAAGACCGGCGTGCCGACTTACCGGTTCGACCATCTCTACGGCCTGCACGCCAACGATGCCCTGATCTCGGCGCTGGCCGAAATCAGCGGCCTGGACGTGCCGGAACGCATCGAGCGCCAGCGCTCGCAGTTGCAGGACGCCATGCTCGATACGCATTTCATGCTCGGCCAGCTGCGCATCGCCATCGCGGCCGATGCGGACCTTTTGCATGCGCTGGTCGATCAGGTGCAGGAAATGGGCGCCGAGGTCGTGGCCGCGGTCACGTCCTGCAATACGCCGCAGCTGGCCAGCATACCGGTCGCCAGCATCAAGATCGGCGATCTGGAAGACATGGAGCTGATCGCCAAAGCCAACAACGCGCAGCTGGTGATCGGCAACTCGCACGCCGTCGACAGCGCCGAGCGGCTCGGTACGCCGATCCTGAGAGCCGGCTTTCCGCTCTACGACATCATCGGCGGCTACCAGAAAACCTGGATAGGCTACAAGGGCGCGCGGCAGACGCTGTTTGATCTGGCCAACCTGGTCATCAATCACGCACACGAGGAAATCCCCGTTTACCGCTCGGTTTACGCGCAGAAACCGGCCAACGAAGCAAGCGCATCGTCATGTCATTAAGCAGAAGACTGCACGTCGTGCAAAGTAAAGATGAGAGCAAATTTATGGATACCGCATTGAAAATCGCTTTTGCCACCACCGATATGGAATACGTCAACCAGCATTTCGGCTCGGCCAGGTCGTTCGCGGTTTACGCCGTCGACATGGAAAACTCCGAGCTCATGGAAGCGGCGCAGTTCGGCGAACTGGCGCAGGACGGCAACGAGGACAAGTTGTCCGTGAAAATCCAACTGCTGGACGGCTGCGCGGCGGTTTACTGCCAGGCCATCGGCGCTTCGGCCGTCAACCAGCTGATCGGCAAGGGCATACAGCCGGTCAAGGTGCATGAGGGCAGCAAGATCAAGGATCTGATTGCCGATCTGCAGAACGAATTAAAGGCCGGCCCGTCCAGCTGGCTGGCGAAAGCCATCAACAAGCAAAAAAGCCCCGATCCCAACCGTTTCGATCAAATGGAAAGCGAGGGCTGGGATGAATAACGAACTTTCTCCACCCCATTACTAATAACGGAGTACACCATGACCACCGCTGAACTGGTCGTCCAAGAGGACGACGTACATCTGGATTCCGAGCTCGTTAAGGATCTGATCAAACAACTGCGCGCCATCGATACCTATGATACGTACGACGGCTGGTCGAACGCGAAGATCATCGATCCCATCGTGCTGACCAAGGAGCGCAAGCGCGAAATTCCCGTCGTCGGCGATCCGGACGGCATCACTGTGGCGCGCATCAAGGCTTATTACAACTCGCTGGCGACGCTGATCGAGCAGAAAAGCGGCCTCATGGCCGTGCCCGTGGTCAACCTGACCCACGAAGGCTTCGGCCGGGCGCTGGTCATGGTCGGCAAGCTGATCGTGGTCGACAAAGTCCTGCGCGACGTGCATCGCTGGGGCTTTCCCAGCCTGGAGGCGATGTGCGAGCAAAGCGACAAGACCATCGCGAAAGCGCTGGAGCTGATCGAAAAATACCGCGCCGCCGCAACGGATTAGGAGGCTACCGTGAGTCCTGAAGAATTGAGAAAACTGGAAAAAGAGGTCAAGAAGACCAAACGGCTAGCCGCCGAACAGGCCATGGTGCTGCACGACCTGATCGAAGACCGCCTGCCGGATGCCTATCAGGAGCTGATGGGCATAGCACAGGCCACTTTCGATGCCTGCAAGGCCTGGGATGAGGCCAACCAGAAATTTAACGCCGCGCAATCCGATGCGGCCTGATAGGGAGCCTTCACATGTCTGAATTTGTAACCGGCGTAACCTTCGGCGGCGCGGAATGGACGCCGTCTTATGTCAGCAACATCAACCAGACGACCTGCATCGGCTGCGGACGCTGCTTCAAGGTCTGCCCACGCGACGTGTTCGATCTGGTGGAAAAGGCCGACGTGCTCGCCGCCGATGACCTCGACGATTTCGAGGACGATGACGATGAAAACATGGTCATGAGCATTAAAAATGCCAATGATTGCATCGGCTGTGAAGCCTGCTCGAAGGTGTGCCCGAAAAACTGCTTTACGCATGCGCATAAAAAAGCCGCGTAATCCAGTAGGGTACGCATTGCGTACCTTCTGAAAGTCGGAGTGTATGGCAGGTTTTGAAAAGGTACGCGGTGCGTACCCTACAAAGCTGGGTTTCCGCTAAAGCTCCAACCCAGCCTACGCCTGCTACGACGGGCCCCTTTTCCCGTTTGCCGCGCCGAGCACCGCAGCTTTCGGCGAGAACAGCCCGCAGGGGCGCTGCATGGATGCAGCGCGTTGCCAGAGGGCCAAGGATGGCCCTTCTGGCAACCCTCGTCGAAAGCGAGGAGCACAGGATTCAAGCGGCAACCGGGTCGCCTTTTCTTTGGTTACTTTCTTTTGGCGACGCAAAAGAAAGTAACTCGCCTTCGGGTGCGAACAACCCGATTCAAATAATTGTCGCGGCAGCGACACATTATTGATTACCAAGCAATACTGACAAAAAGGACACAGCCATGCCCAGACCAGAAAAACACGTATTCATCTGTACCCAAAACCGCCCCCAAGGCCATCCCCGCGGCTCCTGCACCAGCAGCGGCTGCGCAGAGGTCATGAACGAATTCATGAACGAGATACAAAGCCGCAACCTGTTCGAGAAAATCGCCTTAACCAATACCGGCTGCATGGGCCCTTGCATGATGGGCCCGAGCGTGCTGGTCTATCCCGAAGGCATCATGTACGGCAAAGTCAAACCGACCGACGTCAAAACCATCATCGATCAGCATCTGCTGGGCGGTGAGCCGGTTGCCAATCTGGTAGCGCCAGCCGAGGTCTGGTAGCTATGGACGTGGGAGAAAGGATCGTCTTCAGTCCGAACATGCCGCCCGAAGTCAATCAGTTACTGCAAGCGGCGGTAATCGCCAGTTCGGCCGATCAGGCGCGGGCGGAAAGCCTGTTTATCCAGGCGCAGGCGACGGACCGTCATTGCCTGCAAACCTATTTCGCCCTGTACAAGTTCTATTTCTATCAAAAGCGCCTGGCCGACGCCGAACGCATCGCCCTGTCGGGCCTGGAGGAATCGGCCCGACAGGGCGGCTTCCCCAGCGATTTTCGCCGGCTGGTCAGGGAGCCGAAAAAATGGGATATGTACGCGAACGAGATTACCCTATTTTACCTGTATACGCTGAAGGCGCTGGCGTTCATCAAGTTGCGGCAAGGCCAAATGGTCGAAGGCCAGCTCATTTTATCGCTGCTGCAGCAACTGGACCCGCAGGATAAATCCGGCGCTTCGGTGATCATGGACCTGGCCGCCGCCCTGGAGGCGCAACAATGGAACTGAATGAACACATCCAGACAAAACGCGAGCTGGGCGCCTCGATATGCGCACGGCTCGGCCATGAAATCGACCGGCTCGGCTTCGCGACCGGCAGCCTCTCCTACCCGCTGTTCGACGCGGCCTGCTTCAAGCTGGTCAAGGACCCGTACACGGGCGAACACAACCTGACCGGCTATTGGCACGACCAGCGTCAGCGGCGCATCGGCAGCCTGCAATTCAACAGCGACGGCACGTTTTACGCCGAATACGATGTGGTCAGGCCGCACCCGGCCAAACCCAAGTGGTTCGTCGAGGGCGTCACGGCCTGGGGCAACGCGGACAGGATCACGGCCGAAGCCAAATTACTGTTGATGCCGGAATGAACAAGCCGAACCGTATTTATGAACTGTTGCTGGATTATGCCGCCAGCACTGCGCGCGTGGACGAACTGACCGTCGGCCTGGTGTGGACGGCCTGCAAGGTGCAGCCGGACGGCAGCGCGGCTCTGGGCCTGGCCATGAGCCCCGGCATACCGACCCGGACCCTTTCCTGGCCCGGCACGCTGGCCGGCAGACCGCTGGGCGAGCTGGCCGGCTGGATCACCGACTGGGAGCCCTACAAAGCCACCGTCGGCATGGCCGCGATCAATTGCAGCCTGAATGCGCACGAGCTGCCGGCCGGCCTCAGCCTCCAACCGGCTCCGGGCCTGGGCAATCTGGCCGTCTTCGAGCATTTCCTGCCGGAGCTGCAGGGCAAAAAGGTCGTCGTGATCGGCCGCTATCCGGGCATCGAGCGCTATGCCGAACAGATCGACCTGCGCATTATCGAGCGGCAGACCGCACCCGGCGATTACCCCGATCCGGCCTGCGAATTCCTGCTGCCGGAGGCCGACTGGGTATTTCTGACGGCCAGCTCTTTGATCAACAAGACCTTTCCGCGCCTGGCCGAACTATCCCGCGCTGCCGTCACGGTACTGATGGGGCCGACCGTGCCGTGGCTGCCGGAATTCCATGATTTCGGCATCGACTACCTGGCCGGCATTGAGGTAACGGATGCGGACAGCCTTTACCGGACGGCGACCGAAGGCGGCGGCGTGCGCATTTTCGAGAACGGCGCCCGCTACCGGATCGTGGCGCTAAGCCCTGACAACAGCATGGCCTGGCTGAAAACCCAGATCGCCCAGTGCTATGCCGAAAAACAGCAGCTGACTCAAGCCATGGAAGCTTGGTACGGTGCCGGCAGACCTGGCCGTTATCCTGAATTCGAGAAACTCGACCAGATCACCGCCCGCCTCTCGCGCATGGACAGCAGTTACAAGAACCTCTGGGACGCTCACCACTAGCCGCCATATGACAGACAACCGTGTTATCCTCTATTACAATGGCGCCATCAGCGCCCTGACCTTGTTCGTGCAGCATGCCACTGGCAGCGTCTGCGCGCCCTCACCTTTGCCGCTGCTGTCTTCGGCATTGGAGCCGGAAGAAACGGCGCATGACGTGGTATGCACGCATCCGGCCGCGGTCGTGCAGGCTGCCGGCGCGGCGCTGGATCTGCCGATTCATTTGCTGAAAGCCGAGGCCGGCTACCGTGAACGGATTGAGACCTCAAAAGGCATCGTCACCGTTTACTTGGCCCGCTTCGATCTGCTGGACCCGCCGCACCAGCTCGTGGAAAGCAAAGGCGGCCGGTTCAGAACCCTGACCCAATTAAGAAGCCAGCCGCCGGCCGAAATGGAATTGCTGCGCCGCGCTTATGCTTACATCATGGAGTCGTGAGCATGCTGGAATTTTTCGATGACGCGGCTTACGAACAGAGCGGCCTGTACATTCCCGAAGCGTCGGACTGCATGCGCTGCGGCCTGTGCGTCAGCCACTGCCCGACTTTCAGGATCAACCGCGTCGATGAGGAAACGCCGCGCCGACGCATACGCACGATCGACAAGATTCTTAACCAGTCCGTCGTGCCTTCCGGAGAAGAACTGGCGCATCTGAACAACTGCCTGCAATGCCGAGCCTGCGAGACAGTCTGCCCCAGCAAGATGGCTTATGGCCAGCTGCTCGACCAGAGCCGGCAAAAGCTCGCTGAAATGGCTGAGCCTTCCCGCCTGGCCGGCCTTGTTGAAAAACTGTCGCTGGCATTGATTGAACACAATTCCCGGCTGCGCTTGTTAAGCCGATTGCTCGGAATTTATCAATGCTCGGGCCTGCAAACTCTGTTGCGTAAATCCGGCCTGTTATCCGTATTAAAACTGGAGGCTTATGAATCCCTGTTGCCGCCGGCCATCGATGTAGCGCCGCTGCAGCCGTTTTATCTGGCGACAACCGAAAGGCGCGGCAGCGTGGCGCTGTTTACCGGCTGCATCGCCGAAAGCTTCGACAGGGCCACAGCGACGGCCGCCATACGCGTCCTGAACCGGATCGGCTTTGATGTGATCGTTCCCGGTCAGCAAGGCTGCTGCGGCGCCATACACCAGCACCGAGGCCGTGCCGAAACGGCGGCCCAACTTGCCTGGCGCAATATCGGCGTGTTCAACGCACTGGATGTCGATGCCGTCATCTACACGGCCAGCGCCTGCGGCCTGATGCTAAGCGAATACGAACAACTGGCTATTGACGATTTCGACGACGAGGAACTCGGTTTTTTCAGAGAGCGGCTGATCGATGTCAGCCATTTCATCAATCTGCACTGGCCCGACAATCTGCCGCTTCAAGCCTGCCGCAAAATCGTCGCCGTGCACGAACCGTGCAGCCAGCGCAACGCGCTGAAAAACCAGCAAGCCGTTTATGACCTGCTGGCACGCATCCCGGCCATCAACCTGATCCCGCTGGCCGACAACGCTGTCTGCTGCGGCGCCGGCGGCACGCACCGGCTGACCCATCCGCACATCGCCGACCCGCTCGGTGCCGAGAAAATCGAGCAACTGCATATCAGCGGTGCGGATCTGCTGGTTACTTCCAATATCGGCTGCGCGTTGCATCTGGCGGCCGGCGCCGGTCAATTAGAACCGCAGGTGGCGGTCATGCATCCGGTGGCGGTGATTGCCGGACTGATTCAGGACACCGGCTGATACGCCAGGTTACTTCCGTGGCTGAATCAGGAGGAAATCCTGGTCACAAGAGAAACGAAACCCTCCGTCCGGGCAAGTAAAATATCTGCGCACATACGCCTCAAGATCATCGCGAGCGGGCGGATTGGGCATCGGAAGCGAATTGAGCATGAACTCAGCAATCGTGTATGCGGCGTTAAAGTCCGACGTGGCAACATGCGCGGGAACGGTTTCAATCGCTACTTCATAGCAATCCCCTTTTTCGCACTGAAATATACGCGCCAATTCGGTTAAGTCAAAGCTTTGGCCTAAGAAATGCTGCAACATCTGCATTCCATCTGACTTATGGCGTTGAAGCACCACTACCAAAACGCCATCCGGTGATAACCATGATGTAAGCCGTTCCAGCACACGCATCCATTCTGTATCACTGATATGGTAGAGCACGTGGGAACAGAGCACGAAGTCCCCTGCAACCGTTATTTTTGCATCCAAAATCCCTTCAGGAAGCGCTTCAACCCGAGGACAATTCTTCTTCAGTTCCGCTCGTAATGACTCATTAGGCTCAATTGCAATCGTTTGATCGAACGAGTCGATGAACCAAGTGGTTACTTTTCCATTACCGGCGCCAGCGTCTATGAAAACATGCCGTGACGGAAGCGTCTTTATGAGCTGGTTGAGCCATTGTTGTGTCCTCAACTTTTGGTCCGTATGGTCGAGGAAGACCTGGAATACCTGATGGTACCCGTTGGCCTGTGAGTCATACACATTCACTCGTTCCGGCATATTCATCTTAAGCTCCTAAAGATTCGGTTTTCAGTAAATGATGCATATAGATAAAAACTATCTATCTTTTATTGACCAGTTTGTCGATGGCAAATATCCATTTTTAATTTTCAGCTAGCGCGGGCTGGGCTGGAGCTTTAGCGGAAACCTGGCATGGGCAGATCCTAATGCTGGGTTTAGCTTTGTAGCTTTGTAGCTTTGTAGCTTTGTAGGGTACGCACCGCGTACCTTTTCAAGGCTTACCGAGTTCACCCTAACTCCCCAAAGGTACGCGGTGCGTACCCTACTTCTAACACTTTCTCAGACAAATCAGCTGCGTCTGGCGCCATGCCTGTTTTTCATAAAACTTCAAAGCCGGCAGGTTGTTTTTGTCCGCCAGTAATTGTAGCCGCTTGAGGCCCTGCTCTTCTGCCCAGTCAATGGCTGCAGCCAGCAGTTTTTCGCCGATGCCCTGGCGGCGAAACTCCGCCGTAACGATCAGATCCTCGAGCAGTCCCACCGGACCGCCTTCAGCCGTAGAAATCAGGGTCAGCACGCTGCACATGCCCACCGCGCGCCCACCTGATTCGGCAACGAAAACACGATCCTTACCGCTTTCCAGCAATTGCTTGAGTCCGCTGACCTGCTTGTCCCGGTCAAAAACAAAATCGGCTTCGATGGCAAACAGTTCTTTCAGGAGTTCCGCCAGTTGCGCAACATCGGGAGACTCGGCGGTTCGTATGGTGATCATCGGTTAATCAAGAAAGAGCATTGGGGAGGGTTTACGGAGGAACTTTTTAAGCCTCAAATTCGCCATCTTGCTGCAAATGCGGACGCTTGAGCAAGGCAATCTGCTTACGCTTGTTGAGTACGATGCGAGTCAACTGAAGAAAAATCAGAAAGGCGCCGTAATACAGCGGAATGGAAATATCGACTTTCTCGCTGAAGGCGAAATGCGCGATGCTCAGCAAGGCGGCGGTATGGACAAAATTGTGCAGCTTCGCCCAGCGCTTGCCCAACCGGCGCATCATGTCATTGGTCGAGGTGACGGCCAGGGGAATCAAGATCAGATAGACAATCAGACCTATCTGAACGGCCGGGCTTATGGTAATCGCCTCGACGATATCGGTGCCGTTGAGGGAGTGATCAAAGACCAGGAATACCAATAAATGGACGGTGGCATAAAAGAAAACGAACAAGCCCAGCATGCGTCGGTATTTCATGATCGGCCATTTTCTGAACAGCAGCCTTAAAGGGCTGATCGCCAAGGTAATCAGCAGGAAACGCAAGGTCCATAAACCGCTTCGGTTCAACAGCTCCTCTATCGGATTCGCCCCGAGATTGTCGGTAATGATATCGCCTGCCATTAGTAAAAACGGCAGCAATGCACATATAAATAACAAGTATTTAAATGTAAAAATTGAACATAACTTTTTTATCATTAATTCATAATCTTTCAATTGGCCGCGCCAATTATTCATCATATTCCCTAATTGTTAAAGTGCAAAAACTGGTTGAGCGCACTATAGGTCCTTCTGGTTGTGCGAAAAAAGCCACCGATTCCTTCCACGGCGTTGACAAAGCCCATTTTCAGCAATTGCACGAAACTGGGGCGTTCCATGAGCGGCAGGCCTATTCCTTCAGGCACGGCATCCAGATGCGTGGCAAAAAGCCTGTCCCAAAAAGAGAAAACCACGCCGAAGTTTTTGTCGCGCTGGCTCAGCGCCCGGGAATGATGAAGCCTGTGCAAATGCGGCACGATAAAGATCTTCCCGATGTATCGTTCATAGGGAAATACGAGATTGGCATGCTGGAGAATGACGAACGCGGTCGTAATGCCTTCAAAATACAGGACAAGCACAGAACTCAGCCCCATCGCGATAAAAAACAGCGCCTTGACCGCGACAACCAGTATCAGAGCCAGGGTATGGAAGCGCACGGCCGTCGTGACGTTGACGCAGGCATCGCTATGATGGATCTGATGAAATCCCCAGAGGAACTTGAAAATGTGCTCGGAGCGATGCCATAAATAAAGCGTCAAATCCATCAGCACAAAAGCCAGCAGGTATTTGACCGGTCCATCGGCCATGCCGCTCAGCAGCCCGTAACCGGAGAATTTATCGACTAATAGATAGATCGATTCGACAGACAGTATCGCCAGGGCTATTTCATTGAACATGAACAGCTTGAAGTTGGTCCTGTAAGATTCAAGGACTTTACGAGGAGGGTCCTTGAGGAAAGGCATATTTCTTTCTACCTTGATAAGAATCACGAACAAAATCAGTGTCAGGAATAGTAACCACATGGTCATGTCTCCTTTTCACAGCTTAACTACAACAAATACAGGCTATTTTTTAGACACTAACAACCTGTTAAACCCCCAATCGGTATTTTTGTAAGATTACCGACATTATCTTGTCCGCATTACTTCAAAAAACCGTTACTGTTACGCCTTTGAGCGGTTTTCCCTTGATTTTGTTCAACCGATTTTTCAATGAAAAAAAGCCTTGTATCCGGTATCAATACTGGCTTTGACGGCTTTCTGCTTGTGTTTTCTACAACACCCAACGATGTTGGCAAGCATTTTGCTTTTCTCCAGATAAAAGGGGAAACCCAAACAAAGCCACTATCTATATTAAAAGTTCTGGAGAAAAAACAATGCTACTCGACACTTATCAAGCGAAAGGATTACTGACGGTCACACTGGTAAACGGCCAGACCAGCGATGCCGGTGTATACGCTTACCGTGGCGATCTGGTTTTGAAGGAAGGCAAATTGCGCGAAGGCACTACCAATACAAACGACCGCAACCCGCCCGAAGCGCTTTTGATTCATTCCGCCCTGCTGATCGAAAACGACAAAATCAAATTCATCAACGGTCTGCTGCCGGAGCTGAGCTTGCTGCCCGTGCTGGTCGAAAAATACAAAGACGACCTGGCCGAAGACTGCATTGCCCTGATTTATGTCGAGAATATCGGCAAGGGCATGCAAGTGGTGCTGGAAGGCGTGACTTATAAACTCATCCCGTACAAACAAGGCCTGGTCTGGAATGAACTGCTTGACGAATTGTATATAGAGAAAAACGATTTGAAAGGCCAATCCGCCGAAGACAAAGTTGCGACGGCTTACAGAGAGGCAAAAGCCTATAAGCCGAATACCGAGATCGTTTCTTTTGAAGAAGCCGAAAAAAATACCATTGTTGTGGTCAAGGAAGCGGCGGTCGGAGCGGTCTAGCCAGTTTCAGACGCACCAAACTGGATAGCTTGAAGCCGATTTTGGTGCAAGAAGGGGCTTGAAATTAACCACAACTGTAACAACCCATTGAGTAAACAGGAATTTTTAATCTGGCGCTATTAGTGCTGCTGTTCGTAAGTGTTACCTCTCTCATCATCCTTCTCATTTGCCCATGAAGCAGAGCTCGGCGTCTTATCTTTTTGATAAGGCGCTTTTTTTTGCCCGAAAGACAGCCTGCATCAGATTGCAATAAAAAACTGGCAAACGTTTTGCATGATTAATCAACAGAACCTGCTGACGCCGGCTAAGCGATTGAAAACATTTAGCAAGGTTTTTCCGCGGGCGCGAAAAACACGGTCAAATTGTCAGCTTTACTACAAACAACCGTACCTTTGCGAGGAGTGACTGTCGCAGTCATTACATAACGATGAAATATAAAAAAATCTCCGCTGCCGAATCTGAAAAACTGATCAAGGAATCCCAGCCGCTGATTCTGGATTGCCGTGGCCTGCAAGATTACAAGGCCGGCCATCTGGAGGATGCGCTGCATGTGCACGAGGGCCTGAAGGAATCGCTGGTCAAACGCGGCGACAAACAGCGCAGTCTGTTGATTTACTGCTATTACGGCCATGCCAGCGAACACCTGGCTGAATTCTTCGCTGACTTCGGCTTCAAGGATGTCTACAGCCTGCAAGGCGGCTATGCCGGCTGGCAGGAACGCCGCAAGGATGCCACCGATGCAGCCTGAGATTGCGGACTGGCTGCGGAGCTGTTGCTCTTCCGCCAAACAGAACGAAGCCGGCGTGCATCCATTGATTTTAGCCTGCCAGCAGGGCCGCAGCGACATCGTCGAATACCTGCTCGGGCACGGCGCCGATTTAAATATCACCGACCAGTACGGCAATAACGCCTTGTGGGCCGCCTGCTGTGCGCAGGACATCGCCTGTATTGATGCCCTGCTCGATGCCGGCATCGACATCGATTACCAAAACCCCGATTCGGGCGCCACCGCCTTGATCTTTGCCGCTTCCAGCGGCCGGGAGCAGGTCGTTGAACGGCTGCTGGCAGCCGGCGCGAATCCCGATTTGAAAGTTCATGACGATTTCACTGCACTGGAACTGGCATCGACCAAAAAAATACTGAAATTATTACTTACCTCCTCCCAACCCCAAAGCACACAATGATCAGGAGTTTGATATGCATCCCTTACCTCGTGAACTAGCCCTGCGCATCGCCCTGGCGACCCGCGTCCTGCCCGGCATCGGCGTGCCGAAATTGCTGGACATTCTGCATGAGCGCGTAGGCTCGCCGCTGAGTGATGAAAAGCTGAAATCGATCACCGTCACCAACCTCAAAACCGGCATCGGCAGCCTCGATGGCGAGGAAGACGGCGAGGACATCGGCATCGGCCTTGAAAACATCAAACTGGCGGTACGCTACCTGTGGGGCGATGAACTGGAAGATGAAGGCCTGCCAGCCATCCAGCCCTACAAGGACGGCGACATGCCCGAATCGATCCGCGTCGCCATAGGCTCGAACAGCGGCGCGCTGCTCAATGGGCATTTCGGCTCCTGCATCCGTTTCCTGGTTTACCAGTTGTCGCGCACCGACTGCAAGCTGGTCGATATCCGTTCAACCATCGAAGCCGATGGCGCCGACGACAAAAATCTGTTTCGCGCCAATCTGATCAAGGATTGCCATGTCCTGTTCGTGCAGTCAATAGGCGGGCCTGCGGCCGCAAAAGTCATCCGCGCCGACGTCTATCCGATCAAGGTGCCTGATGTCATCGAAGCGGCCGATAAGCTGAAAGAATTCCAGAAAGTGTTTGATGCGCCGCCGCCCTGGTTTGCGAAAGCGCTGGGACGCCCTGCCGAAGAGCGGGTGCGCTTTAGTCATGGGTGACAAGGGCTGATAAGGCATCGCTGACGCGGCGGCTGTTTGAATCGGTTCCAAATATTCTATAGCCGGACGGGGCATATTGCCCCGTCTGAAATATTTGGCCTTAGGTTAAATGCGGTACATGCCGGCTGAGCGATAAACTTTATTGGAGCGGGGTATTCACATTACTTTTATCGCCGATGTATAAAGCAGTCTGCCAATATTCATCTTTAAAATAACGAATTGAGACAATAGTCTTGGATCCCTCTTTACTGAATCGGGTGTGTTCGCCGCCGGAAGTGGTCGTATTTGTCTGATGGGTCCATTGCGGTCCCAAACACCGTTTCAAGATCCCTTCAGCTTTCTGAAAATCGGCCTTCGCTCCATTGATGTCATCGGCTTTCCATTCACAAAAGTAATTGTCCAAGCCGTCGCTCCATTCCCAGACCTGACAGTCATCGGCCTCAGGAAACAATACTGTTGCATCCCAAATGGTCATTCTTCTGGTGAAACGCTTGTTTTTCTTATAACCGACAAACTCATTAGGATGCGCTTCTATTATTCCGTGCAGTTGAGTACAAATCTCTTCCTCCGACATAGCCTCCCGTTTAGGCTCCAAAGTGGAACATGAAGCAGACAGGAACGCAAAGGCCGAAATTAAAAGCATCGATTGCGTGAATCCGGCTGGACTGGATAAATTGAACTTCATTGCTGCCTCCTAACGATTGAAATTTCTACTCGGTCTGGATCTTATACCAACAATGATAAGAATAAGTTCGCGCATCTAAGGATTCGGTTAAAAATAACTTTCCGATTTGTCGATGAAATCAGCGCTTATGCAGGGGCGAATTCATTTATGCCTTTTGGGGTATTCGCCCTGGGCGACTTCCAACAGTAGACGCTTCGCTTAGAGCGCCTACTGTTGGTAGGCGAAGTCGCCCCACACCTGTTGCTCGTCAAGATTCAGGGAAGTTATTTCTCGCCCTATCCTAAGCATGGCCCTGCTTTTAAGCATCCGAAAGGTACGCGTTGCTTTTCTTAAGCATTGTCAACTATGTAAATCATCAAGCACTTTACCGGCCAGTTTCGAGATATAAAACACTATCCCCAAGGCAAACAGCAATCCGAGCGCCAGTAACGGATACGACACCGCTGGATGCGCCGGAGAGCCGCTGGCCCAGCCTGCTATATGTTTGGTCGTGTAGCCAATATAGACCAGCGTCAGATTGTAGATAAATATGCCGCTGGTCGCCGTCAAATAAGGCCAGAACCGGACCGGCGCAATGGCAAAGGCATAACTGAGCATTGCAAACGGCAGCGGCGTCAGCCGCAACAAAAACATCAATTTCAAAGACTGAGTGGCCAAAGCGGTATTAAGCGCGGCAAACTTTTCGCTTTTTGCGATGAAACGGGCTACCTTTTGCCTGAATAAATAACGGCCCAGCACAAAGATCAGCGATGCCGCAAGATAAGTGGCAATAATGATGCAAAACATGCCTTCGCCAATGGGAAATAGCAAACCTGCGGCAAAGCAGAGCGCATCCACAGACACGACCAAGGGCGTCAAAATCACGAATAAACCGATGAAGCCCAGCGGCGCCCAAGGTCCCAGAGTTTGCACCCAGTGCTCAATATCCGGAAGATGCAGTTCCAGCTCATGCCCGATCAGGATTAAAAGCGCGGCAATCGGCGCCAGAGGCAATAACCTTCGGGCCAGAAGGCTCAGTTTTCTCATCATAAAGCGTATTTAAAACAGTGGAATGCCGTTGACCTTATGCCAGTCGAGAATGCCCTGCCAGATATCTTCGGCTGTCTCCGCATACCAGAATAATTGCCGATCTTCCGGATCAACCACGCCTTCATCAATTAAAAAATCGATATTGAAAGCCTGTCTCCAGTACGCCTCGGAGACCAGAATCACCGGCACCTGCTGGATCTTGCGGGTTTGCATCAGTGTCAGCGTTTCAAACAGTTCGTCAAACGTGCCATAGCCGCCCGGAAATACGACTAATGCCTTGGCCCGCAATAAAAAATGCAATTTACGTATGGCAAAGTAATGAAACTGAAAACAAAGATCGGGCGTGATATAAGGGTTTGGATATTGCTCATAGGGCAGATGAATGTTCAGCCCAACCGTTTTGGCGCCGACGTCGAAAGCGCCGCGATTGGCGGCTTCCATCATGCCCGGCCCGCCGCCGGTCATGATGACGCAGCTGCAATCGGAAGGCCCCTCGCCGGATTCGCCAACTAAACGACCAAACTCGCGAGCGACATTGTAAAAACCGCTTTTGGCATAGATGCGTTCAGCGATGGCCAGTTTTTTTTGTAAATCCACATCGTCCGGCCTGTTTTCCAATACAGCCCGCAATGCTTCGACTTTCCGCTTTGCGCCGCCGGGTTCCTTGATGCGGGTGCCGCCGAACACAACAATGGTATGTTTGATTTGATTTTCCTGAAGCAGCCTTTCGGCTTTTAAAAAATCGACCTGCAACCGGAAAAAGCGCAGATCATCCTGATAGAGGAACTCGAGATCGTGATCGGCCGGGCGATAACTGGGGCTGGCGAGAATTTTTTTAAGCCGTTGCGGGGCTTCCGGATCTTCCTCGGCCGGTTTGGGCAATTCCCAGGGCAAAGGCTCCGATCTTGGGATGCTGCTTGGCTTTAAAGCAGGTGCATCGGTTTTTACGTGATTAGCCATATGATCTCTTCCATTTTTATTAACGTTAAACGCTCAAGCCATTCTCGATTAAACAATAGCCTGGATAACCAAATAATGCGTTGATGCCGGCCCCGAATAACGGCGCACCCCGGATACAAATACTTAGTGCCTTTTCTGACTGTTTTATTCCGGATAAGGCTCACAGAAAATACGCAAGCCTACGGAGGCGGCTTTAGCCGACTGTTCAAGCAAAAACCTGAGCCTTGCCCCACTAAGTATTTGCCCGTCTTGTCCTGATCGCTTTTGCCATGCTACGTTTGCTTGAAAATATCCGGAGGGCCAGACCATGCACGTAACCTATGAACAGGCGGAAATGGCGATAGCGGCGGCCATTGAGGAAGCCACGAGGATCAACACCCAGATGTGTATTGCGGTAGTAGATTCGGGCGCCGATCTGAAAGCGTTCGTGAGGATGAACAATGCCTGGGTCGGCAGCGTGGATATTGCCATCAAAAAGGCCAAGACGGCCTGTTTCTTCGGCATGAATACCGGGCAGATCGGCGAGCTGTCGCAGCCGGGCGGCAAGCTTTACGGCATTGAGCACTCGAACAACGGCCTGATCACTTTTCCCGGCGGCATCCCCATCGTCGACGAGGATGGCGTTCTGATCGGCGCAATCGGCGTCAGCGGCAGTACGGTGGAAAACGACCATCAGGTCGCCAAGGCCGGGGTTGAGGTCATTGGCCTTACCGATCTGCCGGCGCACCCGTGGCGGACTTGAATTCAGGATAACGGCAAGGTGGGCGCAAAGACCTGCGCCCACCCTGTTCAACTAGGCTTGCAACCGCTCCAGACGCTCAGCCATTCTGGCAGACACCATTGCCTCATGATGGCGCCTGAGCACTGAATCAGTCGGACGCTCCGGCAGCTCGGACTCAATTTCGGCCTGAAGATGGGTCAGGAAGTGCCGTCTGAGCACGGAATCTTCCGGTATCCTCATTTTATGCGGGACATGAACGCGAACTTCCTCGCGAACGACCGCCAGTGATGGTTGCACTCTGGCTTCAGGCTGGCTGCTTTGAACAACGGGCTGACTACTTGCCGGCGCTGCAACTGCGCTTGCCTGCGGCGCAGGCGCTTCTTCGCCGCCTGCCTGAGCCGATGGCCAGCCCAGCACCACTCTTATCATGGTTTCATAATGCCGGCGCAGAGTGGAATCGGTCGGGTAGGGATTGGTCAGTGCCTCGCGCTCGGCCTGCAAATGCGCCAAATAATGCCGTCTGAGCACGGAATCCTCAGGCAGCCAGTCTTCTTTCGCCGACTCTGCCTCGGCGTGCACCTCATCGTAAGTTGCCACCGAAGAGGACTCGCGCTCCGATTCGATTTCCTCCTGCAGGCTTGCAATGGCGGACTGACCGCTTGCGGCATCCGTGAGCCTGCTTTCCTCCGGCGTCGGCACATTTTCTTCGCGCGCCTGTATCGATGGGCCGTCCAGCTGGATTTTCACCATGGCGTCATAATGCCGGCGCAAGGTGGAATCGGTCGGGTAGGGATTGGTCAGCGCCTCGCGCTCGGCCTGCAAATGCGTCAGATAGTGCCGTCTGAGCACGGAATCCTCCGGGAGCCAGTCTGCCGGCAGTTCTTCGCGAGCGGTTGCCGGTGCCGGTTTCGGGGCTTCCGCAACAGTGGCAGGAATTTCCTCATGAACAGGGGCTGGAGCCGGCTCTGCCTTCGGCGCTTCGGCTATTCTGGCTGTTTCCGCAACAGCCGCGGAAGCCGTCTCGCGCACAGCGACTGGAACAGGCTCTGCTTTTGGTTCCTCTGGGGTGTGATGACGCCTGTCTTCGGCGCCAAGATGGCGTCTCTCAACGAAAGGCTGATCGCTGTCTGAAACCTGAAAACTGCTTTCCGCCTGTACGTTGAGCGCATCCTTCCGGCTTGCCGCGGCGGCAGGCGCGCTTTCGGGTCTTTTCGGGCTTGGCTTTGCCGCACTGCTTCTGGCCGCCTTTTGTTTGATCAAGTAGCGTTTGACAGCCCAGAATATAAGAATGAGTGCCAGCGCAGCCAATCCGACCACTATATGTAACGTTTGCATAATGTTTACCCTCTCTTAAATTTATCGATTAAACCCGCCGTATTTCTTCCACTGAAGCTTGGTTGCCTTTTTTAGACAGACAGGGCTTATTGTTCAAGCCAATGTCACCTTCTGACCCTGAGCGGCGGACTGCAAGGCCGCGACAATTGTCTTGCAATTGATTTTGGCATCGTCGAACGACAGCTGCGGCGGTTTGCCGTTCAGCACGCAATCGCTGAAATGCTCGATTTCCAGCCGAAAATGGTTGGCCGCCGGCAGGCGCTCTTCGCATTGCTGCCCATCTTCGGTCCACCAGGAAAGCACCGGCACATCGCCGGGCAGCTGCCAGACCGTATGGCATTTAACGCCGCCTTTCGTGCCGATCACCTCGTATTCACACCGGCGCGCCCTTTCAAAGCTGAAATCGACATGAGCGAATCTGCCATCACCGAAATCCATGATGCCGCTGGTGGTAATATCCGCCCCGCTTTCGACATATCTGGCCATGGCCGTTACCGCCAGCGGCGCATGATCGAAAAACAGCCGCGCGGAATGAATCGCGTAACAACCGATATCCCACATGGCGCCGCCTCCGCGCCCGACGCTTTCGGCCAGCCGGTACATGCGCGCGGGCCGCATCATGAACGAATAGCTGGCGCGCACTGACCGGATCTCGCCGATGAGGCCCGAGCGGATCAGCTCCAGAACCCGCGCATGCTGCGGATGAAAGCGGTACATGAAGCCTTCCATGACCGTGACATTGCGACGGCGCGCCGCGGCTTCGATGGCTTCGATATCAGCCACCGTCAACGCCATCGGCTTCTCGCACAGCACATGCTTGCCCTGTTCGATGGCGCGCAATGCCCATTCCGCATGCTCGTGATTCGCCATGGGCAGATAAACGGCCTGAATGTCGGGATTATGAAGCAGCTCATCCAGATCGTCATACGTATGAACGCCCTGCTGTTGCGGCGCATACTGCGTCAATGTTTGCGCGGCCGCGCCGGGCCGCCGGCTGGCTATCGCGATCAGTTCAGAGTTATGCGCTTCCACAATGGCGGGCAGCAGCCGCTCATTGACGCGCGCCGCACCCAAAATGCCCCAGCGTAATTTCGAATTGTTGCCCATAAGAGTCACCTCTGTTTACCATTTGGATATCATTATAGCCACCTGGGCTGAGTTCACAAATCCGGCGTTTTGAATGTATGCCTGTAACGGGAGTTTGTCAGTACTATAACTCCGTCTGAACGTTAGAAATGTGCGTTGGGCAAATAAGGAAATAAAGCAATAGCCGAGGAATTTTTTGTAAAAACGAGGATTTGCGGTTCTGAAATCTCGAAAAAACTTTCCTGATAAAACGTCCGCGCGGAACACGAAACTAAAACAATGGTAAGCGGTGCATTCCCTTTGCAACCGCTCTGGCCGGATTCCCGCATAGCTTCAGCTTAGACTATAGACTGGGCGCGGGAAACGGGGATGGAGGAAAAAAATCTCCCCGAACTATCGGGGAGATAAAATGGCTATTATTCAAAAGTACCGCCGTAGGTCGTGGTTTGATCGAAGTCGGACCAGACATATTTAGGTTCGGCCATGCTTTTGGTCGGGATCGGGCTGGTGAGTATGTCAAATACGCCCGATGCGGTTCTGCCTAATGTATGCAAAGTACCGTATATCAGTCCTCCGGTCGCTCCGACGATTGGATTGGTATCTTTGCTCATATTGACAATATTTTTGGGGACTTCTCCAATTCCGGTAAAAAGATTGGCAGACCCTGTTAAAAACTTATCGCCTACTTGGTCAAAATAGCTTTTTTCATCATCAGCCTGGCTGACCGGTGCGTATATGCCGACTGCCAAAACCAAAACCAACCCCATCGGTTTAAATTTATACATAAATATACTCCCTGATTATTATTAATATAATATCGAATCGATACCAAGTATAGTGTAATTAATCTGCCCGGTCAAAACTACAGCACGCGATACACCTAAAGAATGCTTAACAAGGCGTCAGGTTCTGTTGATACTGCATCCCGCAGGACTTTGATTTTCTGGTTTTTTGCTGAAATTTCAAACTGAACAGCGGCAGGCCAGGCCGGACTTCCGCCAAGCTACCCGCCCAGCCCGGTAAGGCACGCACTGAGTACCTTTTGGATTTAATTCATCTGAATATTTTGAAAAATGGTAGGCGGTGCGTACCCTGCTTCCTGAATTAGCCATCCGCGCCGGGTTTCCACTAAAGATCCAACCCAGCTCACAAGCTACGCAGCAGGCTTAACGTCAAAAGCCACGCAGACCCGCTCCTGGTCGGACTGGAAAGGCAGGGTGTGATGGAACAGCGATGAAGGAAACAGCACCAGATCGCCCACCTGCACATCCACTATCTGGCTCGGAAAGTCGTCATGCAGTCTCGGATAATCGTCGCCATCGGTGCTATACGCGAAACTGCCTTCATGATCGGTGATCCGCTCCGGCAGCTTGAGATAGACGCAGCCGCTGATCCAGCCTTCCTCGTGGATGTGTGAGCCCAGGTATCCGCCTTTTTTCATGCGCAGATACCAGGAGCTGGTAAACTCGATTTCCTGCGGAAAATCCACGATCAATCGGTCGCTGGTTCCTGCGTAATGCTGCCGGTATTCGATGATCTTTTCGCTGATCAAGGCCGCAAGCTGCTGAAAGGACCGCTCGGAGCGCAGCAGTAAATTTCCGGCGGACTGTATGCCGTAATACAGCCGTCCCTGCTTCCTTTCGGCGATAGCTAGATGCTGAATGTCGTGCAGCAATTCCTGAAGCAGCGGATTGTCGGGATCAGTCAATTCATTGATGTGCGTATGCCGCACATAGTCCATCGGCGCCGCGCAGAAAGGGTAAGGGTTTTCCTGATGAAAATTGCTGGCGTAATGGGTCGACAAAGCACCAAGCAGAACGGTAGTTGTCCGGGCATTAGCGGTCAGCGCATCGAAGCGCTGCTTGAACAGTTCGAATTGCCCGGTTTTGTATAAACATTGCAGCGCCCTCTCCTTGCTGTCGGCAAAGTCGGAGGCCTCGAAATAAGGGATGGCGTCATTGAGCCGGCCGGCAAGGCACAGATATTCGCCCAGGTTGTATTTGGCACGGTCATGATCAGGCTGAACCTCAATGGCCTTTTTATAGCAGCGGATCGCTTCATCCATCTCGCCGCGGTCGCGCAGCGTTTCGCCAAGCGAGTTCCAGGCCTCGGCAAACTGAGGGTCCTGACCGACGGCCTCCCGAAACTGCCGGACCGCTTCCTCGTGCTGTCCCAGTCCGTACAGGACCGCCCCGAGGTTAAAATGCCCGCGCGCATCGGCATTGAGCGCCAGCGCCCTGCGGTAACACTGCTCGGCTTCTTCAAGCTTGCCCTGCTGCTGCAGGATTGTGCCGAGATTGCCCAGCGCCGCAAAAAAGCCGGGTTCAAGGGCAATCGCCTCTTGATAATGCTGTGCCGCTTCGTTCAACAGGCCCTGGCCCTGCAGCAAAATGCCCAGATTGAAATGAGCGACCGTCAAAGCCGGCTTGAGCTGCAGCGCTTTACGATAACTGGCTATGGCTTCTTTGACATCATTGAGTTGGGTGAAAAGCACGCCGAGATTGAAATGAATTTCAGCGATACGCGGATCGATGGCCAGCAGTTTCCGGAAACTGGCCACCGCTTCACGGTACTTGCCCTGGCCTTGCTGGCAAAGCCCGAGTATGTTGTACAGGATGGGCGCTTTGGCATACTTGCTTAGCATCGATTGCGCCGTCGCTTCGGCTTGTTGCAGACGACCGGCCTGAAAGAACTGGTGCAAGGCTTGCAATTCAGCGGGAGAAGGTTGTTTTGCTTGCTTCGGCTGCGTTTTCATCGAAAATCAACTCAATCGTGGTAACAAATGAGCGGATTCTAACGTAATGCGAGAGGGCTGTCAGCCGTCTTTATGCACTTGTTTAACGCTCGTTTCAGCTATGACCTGGTCTTGCTGTATCGGGAAATAAAAAGCCAGTATCCGCTTTTAGGATTACGGAACCAGCCTTAAACTTGAAATCAAAACTGGCGTGCGGGCAGAATCATGCTGAATAAAATAGTGAGCGGTGGACAGACAGGCGCCGACAGAGCGGCCCTGGATGCCGGCATCGAACTGGGCTTTCCGGTTGGCGGTTATTGTCCGGCCGACAGGCTGGCGGAAGACGGTGAAATCGATGCCCGGTATCCGTTGACGGAACTCGGCGGCGGGTACCGGCAGAGAACCCGGAAAAATGTCGACATCTCGCACGGCACTGTCATTTTCTATGATTCAGCGCCGCATGGCGGCACAGAACAGACGCTGGCGTTTTGCATGCAGTTCCATAAGCCTTATAAGCTCATCGATATCAGTCTGGTGGGTTGCGGCCTGGCATCAAAGGTTATCTGTGATTTCATCGAAAGCCATCATATTGCCGTCCTGAATGTGGCTGGCCCGAGACAGAGCAGTTGCCCGGCCATTTATGCTTATGTTAAAGAAGTCATTAAAAATGCCATCAAGCAGTCGGACTGAGAAATATCAAGAAAATCCGTAATTTATCCCGCCATGGTGGACAATAAACGTCCGAATCTGGCATTATGCCGCCTCACTATGCCTTGTATTCCACAAGGTTGAAACAAACTGTATAAGGTAAAGCAATGAGTAACCTCCCAAAATGCCCTGCATGCGGCTCGGAATTCACTTATGAAGACGGCGATATGTACATCTGCCCTGAATGCGCGCACGAGTGGCCAAAAGGCGAGACAGCCGAAGCCGGTTCCGATGAGTTGGTGGTCAAGGATGCCAACGGCAACATACTGCAAGACGGCGATAGCGTCACCGTCATCAAGGACCTCAAAGTCAAGGGTTCATCCTCAGTGGTCAAAGTCGGCACCAAAGTCAAAAACATCCGCCTGGTCGAGGGTGATCATAACATCGACTGCAAAATCGACGGCATCGGTGCCATGAAGCTGAAATCGGAGTTTGTTAAGAAGAGCTGACAGGCCCGGTTAATCGAACGCGATCGACGCGGCTTCTTAGGTGTGCATCGATCGCAGTTGATGCGCTTCACTGCATTGCCTGCTTTGGGTCATCTCATCCTATTATTGATCCGGCCCTTGAAAGTGTTAACTCCGTTCGCCTTGAGCGTGTCGAAAGGCGGCAGGGCTTCGGCCCTCTCGGCCCGAACGGTTCAAAGATCATGGGACTGGATCAATAAGCTGAGCGCTGCCTCCTTCCAGTTGTGAATGTAGGTGCGTCGTTATCACTTGCCATGGCCGTTGCCACCACCATTTCCACCGCCATTACCACCACCGTTTCCACCGCCATTGCCATTGCCACCGCCATTGCCGTTGCCATTTCCAGCACCTGCACCGCCACCACCAGCACCTCCACCAGCGCCACCAGCGCCACCAGCGCCACCACCACCTCCGCCAGCGCCTCCACCTGTCACCAATAATGCCACGCCCGATTTAACCGGATCGACCTCGGCGATATACGAAGTAAGCTGTACGGTTTGTGTAGCGTTTCTCGGATCTGTCCAAGTCACTTTGACGTTAAGTTGCTTGCAATTGACAGAATTGGCGCAGTCATCAACCGTCCAGGTCCGGGTAAAAGTGCTGTTGGCACCGACGGCAGTATCGTTATCCGATCCCGAATAGCTGATATAAGAATTTTGATTGGCGAAGCCGCGCAGTTGTTCTATTTTGTCTTGCGCCAGATTCAAGGCATGGGTTTTCATGCGGCTATCCGCACTGCTGATCAGCGTAATGCCTTGCAATCTAGCCATTCCCAGCATCGCCACCGCCAAGATCAGTGCGGAGATCAATGCTTCTAACAAGGTAAAGCCTCCCTGAGAAGCATGCAGCAATTTTTTCATGGTCATTTTCCTTTAAAAGTCTTTCCAGGTTCCGGGAATGCGTGTGGCATCGTCCATGCCTATATTGAATACAGTATTTAAGTCAGTACCGTAATCAACTTCTATAAACTGTGTGTTGGCATTGGGTTTATTAACGTCGCCTTCCCAAATGACCGAACCGTAAATAGTTGCGCCCCCCCAGCCGTTAGCATCGCATTCAGCCCCCGATTCAAAATAAATGATGCCGTATATCGTGATTGTCCCATTAAATCTCGGGCAACCTCTGGTACTGGGGATAATTAAAAGAATCGGTTTATAGGGTGCGCCTATCGTGAGGGAATCAACACCCGTGTCGGAACATGTACCGATCATGCTGCCATTATTGATTGGACCATCGTCATCGATCACATAAATAGAGGGCGAAGAGATAGCGGGGCCGCAGGGTATAGAGTCAGGGCCAGAGTAAACATGGCCGGCATCGGTGGCTCTTGTAAAAGCTTCCATGAAATCCATTTTGAATCTGCTGTTCCAGGCACAGTGAGCATCGGGGCAACCGGAGAAAAAGCCGCGGTTAAATGCCGTTCCAGCACCTTCCTCGCCGAAATCCTTGATGCCGTTGCCATTGGCATCATTCCAGGCTGTAACATCCAGATGCCCTTGCGGCAAGCAGCCTTCAGTAGCTGCACTGCCACTGAGAACGGCATTGTTTGAGGCATTGAGCACAAACGTATCGGGCGTGCCGACTGGCGCACCGGTAATGCACCCTGCTATCACCCACGGGGGCGGCATGGGCAACCCGGGCTCGAACAATTCTAAGGCGACCTGTTTAACAAAGGCTTCCGAGGTCGCGGCAATGCTGCCATCATTAACGCCTTGCGCTGTCGAGGTGATTTTGATCGAGTCGATGCCTTTTGTGTAAGTCAATGTGTAGAAATAGCTCTCTCCCGTCGATGAGCCGGTCACCGTTGTTAAGGCCGTTGGGCATCCCGGCGGCAATGATCCTGAGGAACAGGTGACGGTATTAGGAAGGCTATTGTGTTTTGCCCAGCCTATGCCGTATTCCAGCCCGGCCTCGGCCGCCTCCTGCACTTCGCGGGCCCGCAGATCATTGCCGGTAACTTTCTGCTCCATAAGACCGGTTCGCGCCGTGGTCAATGAAATAACGGCCATGATTATCGCCAGCATCATCACAACAAATAATGTGGCGGCGCCCTGCTGGCGGGCTTTCAAGTTGAGGTTCGGAAACGTCATGATTGACTCCACAAAGCGTAGCGGTTAAGGAATCGGGGCCATATACTTGTCGTTGCGCACCCGCACCTGTTCGGTGATGGTTTGCGTGACGGCATTGTCGTCGCGTAAACGGCCGATCAATGTAATAGTGACATTACGCACGTATAGGCAGGCAGGATCGGGGCTACCATCACGGGCGCAGGTGTTGCAGACCTCGCCGCTATCGCAAAAGCCGTTATCATTGTCATCCCCATAAGGAATGCCATCGGTATCGGCGGTTTCCGAGACGCCATCGCCGTCATCATCATTGGCCATGCTGCTGACATTGAGAGTTGTTGAGATCAGATTGAACGTCAACCCGGTGATTTCCACTTCCGATTCGGTGATGGACTCCCAAGTGCCATCGGTGCAGTTTGCATTGGTTGTGCCACTGGTACGCATTTCCAGATTGCCACTAACCAATCTAAAACCGAGTCTATCGCTTGACACTACATCTATGCGACCATCTCCATCATCATCTTTATCATCGCTTTCATCCCTGTTATAGGCGTAAACAATACACGTATTGCTATCATAAACCGCCAGTTCAGCGTTAGCGTCAAAAAAAGGATTGTCTTGCAGCGAAGCCAAATTAGTCGCAGGGTCAGATGTCACAAACCCTGCCCGTCGGATGTCGCGCTCTATGATATCCATCATGGCACGCATATCCTGATTCAGACGGCTGAGTTTAATGTTATCGGATTGCCCTCTGACCGAAGTGACAAAAACACTGATGCCAGCGGCAACAATAATCAGGCCGATCAGCATACCGATCAGCAGTTCAATCAGTGTTACACCGGTTTGCTGTTTATGGATTATTAACATGTTTCGTAGCCTCCCATTGAACCGCAAATCCGTGCGCGACCCAGCGTGCTGACTTTGACTTCGGCGCTAAAGTTGCTGGAAGTGATTGTGACTGTGCCGTTATTGGGATTGATGCCTCGTATCGGATCAAAAGTGGTATAGGCAACGCCACCGGCGAAACTAGCCGATGATAAGGTTATTGCGGGGAAATCGCCGCCGTTAACTGATTTAAGCAGCGTGTTGCTGCCGGCGGGATCGACATGGACGGTATAACTCCATGAACTGCCAGGAGTGAAAGTGACTCTGACTTTTTTATTGCGCTTAATCGCTTCGGCCCGCGCCCAGCGCAGATCGGCTAACATGGCTTCAGCCGCGCCGGTGATGCGTTGTTTGTCGAGAGCAGTGCCGAATGAAGGAACGGCAAGCGCCGCCAGGATGGCGATAATGGCAATTACGATCATTAGCTCAAGCGACGTGAAACCTGAACCCTTTAATTTTTCATAGGCCTTTTTTTCGTTTTTCATAATTCATAGATACATATCGGTTTTTGACGAATTCACTAAGCATTACTTAAAGCGTCTTGTTTAAGTAAGATTGCTTCTGTGCCAGCAGTAGCAAAAAAGTCGCCGACCGGAATTTGCGCTCAGCGAAAGACCGCGCCTTCGTGCAATGCAAAAAATAAAGCGTGTTAAAGGTTACTTTAAGCATCATCTAAATCCTTTGTAACAGTCAGAATCTTCCAACAGGTTTGTTCCCTGGTTACGCTGGGCTCTGAGTTATTTGTTCTCCAGTATCATTGATATCTACTGGAGAATCTGCCCGGTACATATGCCGGCAGGCAAATAAGCCGGAATACGACAAACAATTAAGAGCGCAATCACCTTAATTCAAACGCTAGTTAAAAGCCGTGATCATCTTCACGTTTAAGAAATATTTAAGAAAAATTTAAGATTTACTAAGATACATAAAGAAAAGGGCCGGGCCTAGCCAATGTGTTCATCCCAACGGCGTATTGTTCAGCCGTCTCGTGGCTGTCGAGCGGCATCACGGCAAAAACTGAACGCGCCTGAGGGATGGCCCTGGTTCCGGCAGGCTTTGGCGAATTCGGCAACCGTCTTTTGGTGGGCAATTTCGGCGATTGCAGGATTAATGCCTTTGACCTGGCGACCGGGAATTTATCGGCCAACTGGAATCTACCGATAATGTTCCCGTTCGGATTAAAGGCTTGTATGGATTCACCTTTGGCAACGGCTTTCTGACTCGGCCAGTCAATACCCTGTTCTTTACCGCAGGGCCGGGTGATGAGCGGCACGGAGTCTATGGCCGCCTTGATGTGCAGTCACATGACCATCTGTACCGAAAATGACGATACAAATTGAGACGCTTCCTGGTGATTTGTCATCGGTGGGATGGCTGGATGGTCTAGAGCATTTATTTTTTAGTCAGAAACATAGCCTGAATGCCTGAAGAAGTTCAGGCATTCGTCGGGATGAAACCGCTCCATTAATTGGCCGACAGTGCGCCAGAGATTGTCATAAGTTCGTGCCGCTGCCTTGCGCAAAAGCGCCTTCAGCTTGGCGAAAACCTGCTCGATCGGATTCAGATCAGGGCTGTAAGGCGGCAGGTATTTGATCGTCGCCCCGTGTGCTTCAACAATATCCCGGACTTCCGCCACCTTATGCGCAGGCAGGTTGTCACAAATAACAATATCACCGGGTTTCAAAGTTGGCGCCAGCTGCGAACGCAGGTATTCCTTGAAGGCTTCGCCCGTCATGGCTTGATCCACACACCAGGGTGCCGTGAGTTTGTCGGCACGCAAGCCGGCAATAAAAGTCAGCGTTTGCCAGTGACCAGCTGGGGCAGCATCCCGGCAGCGAGCACCACCCAAGGCCCGTCCATAACGACGGATCATGTTGGTAGATAGCCCTGTTTCGTCCAGAAACACCAACTTCGACAGATCGCAGGTTTGCTGCCAGGCTTGCCATTGCTCGCGAGCCCTGGCGACATCCTCGCGCTGCTGTTCACTGGCAACGACCGTTTTTTTTATAGCGATAGCCCAGTTTGTGCCGGATAAACTTATCAATGGCCGAAATCGATACACTCAGGGCTTGTTCAGTTTCCAGCCAATCCTGCAGTTCCTTCAAGGTCATCGATGGGCTGTTCGCCAACTGTTCCTTGATGGCGGCTGCATAGGGTTCCAACAGGGCCCGTCTGTAACCACCGATCGGCTTGCTCTGAACGCCGCCGGTGTTTTTCCAGAGTTGATGCACTCTGGAGACAAAGGAGGGGCTGACTTGATAGTGCGCGCTGACTTCGCGTGTCGTTTTGCCGCTGTCAACAGCCTTCGCGACACGCAAGCGCAAGTCTTCTGAGTAAGGTTTGGGCATCTTCGGTCATTCTCATTCAATGAAGCCCCATTTTAGCAATACGGCTTGATCTTAGGTAACAGATAAATGCTCTAGTTGACAGTGTGCGCTGATATCCTAAAGAACCCATCGACACCCTTGATGCGATTCACTGTGTTCAACTCATCCCCTCTGGCTGCGTTGCTCCTTGCGCCCTATTGGATTATCCCCGCATAAGCCCTATGGATGTGGCTTATGCGGAGAAAATGACGGGATCATTTCCTGCCGATGCAGTGGTCAGCGCATCCTGTCAGACTACAAGATTCCCTGCTGACTTTTACGTCTAGCGCCAAGTAAACCTAGTAATCCTGAACCGAAAAGCCAGACTGCGGCAGGAACGGGTACGGCACTAGGAGCATTCTCATACTCTACATAATATCCGGTTATCCAACTGTCAGCTGACCCAATATCATTCCAATAGTTGTTAGTCCATTTCATCAGATAATTTTCGCCGCCACAGCAATTGTTGGGTTCCCCTCCTGCCCAATTTGTATAAGACCACGTTTCCCCGGTTATCCATTCCCATATCCCTTCATGTCCTGCATCAAAGGCGCCCAAATAACCAAAAGCGTTACCCGCTATAGATGATATGAACTGATCTTCGCCGGCATCTGAAACAGTAGCCAAATGTCCATTCACTCCATTGTGAAGGGAGCCTGCAGCGCCGTTCACTGCGTTATCCCAACTGATATTTCCAGTACTGATAAAATCATACCAGTGGCCATTGCCAGCATATTGCACCGGCGCGGCATTCGCCGAACCCACTGAAGCCAACAGTGCAATACTGCTCAATAAAACTAATTTCTTCATAACCATTACCTTTAATTCCGTTTATAATTCAAAACATTAGCAGCCTGTAAGAGACTGCTGCACAACTGCACATTACTTAATGCAGGGCTTGAGTATAGTAGCAGAATATTTTCAAAAATATGAGAAAGTTCACAGAAAAACCCGAGACTACACAATTGACAATTTCAACTCCATATGTTAGAGCATTTATTTTTTAGTCAGAAACATAGCCTGAATGCCTGAAGAAGTTCAGGCATTCGTCGGGATGAAACCGCTCCATTAATTGGCCGACAGTGCGCCAGAGATTGTCATAAGTTCGTGCCGCTGCCTTGCGCAAAAGCGCCTTCAGCTTGGCGAAAACCTGCTCGATCGGATTCAGATCAGGGCTGTAAGGCGGCAGGTATTTGATCGTCGCCCCGTGTGCTTCAACAATATCCCGGACTTCCGCCACCTTATGCGCAGGCAGGTTGTCACAAATAACAATATCACCGGGTTTCAAAGTTGGCGCCAGCTGCGAACGCAGGTATTCCTTGAAGGCTTCGCCCGTCATGGCTTGATCCACACACCAGGGTGCCGTGAGTTTGTCGGCACGCAAGCCGGCAATAAAAGTCAGCGTTTGCCAGTGACCAGCTGGGGCAGCATCCCGGCAGCGAGCACCACCCAAGGCCCGTCCATAACGACGGATCATGTTGGTAGATAGCCCTGTTTCGTCCAGAAACACCAACTTCGACAGATCGCAGGTTTGCTGCCAGGCTTGCCATTGCTCGCGAGCCCTGGCGACATCCTCGCGCTGCTGTTCACTGGCAACGACCGTTTTTTTTATAGCGATAGCCCAGTTTGTGCCGGATAAACTTATCAATGGCCGAAATCGATACACTCAGGGCTTGTTCAGTTTCCAGCCAATCCTGCAGTTCCTTCAAGGTCATCGATGGGCTGTTCGCCAACTGTTCCTTGATGGCGGCTGCATAGGGTTCCAACAGGGCCCGTCTGTAACCACCGATCGGCTTGCTCTGAACGCCGCCGGTGTTTTTCCAGAGTTGATGCACTCTGGAGACAAAGGAGGGGCTGACTTGATAGTGCGCGCTGACTTCGCGTGTCGTTTTGCCGCTGTCAACAGCCTTCGCGACACGCAAGCGCAAGTCTTCTGAGTAAGGTTTGGGCATCTTCGGTCATTCTCATTCAATGAAGCCCCATTTTAGCAATACGGCTTGATCTTAGGTAACAGATAAATGCTCTAGTAAAAATTTGCTGACTATCATCTGTTACGATACGCATTAAGTATATTGTTGGGATTCAATCCATCTGGAATTTCGAAAATGGCGCGCAAAACTTTTTCAAGGCATAAAGGTGCGCACTACACCTGTTCATTAAAATCAAGTCCGCGTTCCTCGCCGTCTTCAATAATCAACGCGTGTTTCAACACGCCTTTGTCATCATATTGATAGCGGTGTTCGGATTCGACTTCGCCGTACACGATCTTTTGGCAGACCCGCAGGCGGCCCAGAGTATCGAAATAGCCACGATAAAAGGTGTTGCGATTGTTCAAGCCGGCTTCGGTCAGTTCATTGACCAGTTTTAACGGCAGTTTGACGCCGCTGTAGCTGACGAAATGGCGGCAGATAAGCGAGGGTTCCTGATTCATGCAGTTACTGTTAAGAAAATAAATGGATGGCGATAATTTCCAAGGTCCGGTCCAGCGGCAGATTTTCATTTTCGCCGATGATATTGTGTTCCGGAATCGGGTATTTCAAGTCGACGCCGTAGCATCCGCGGTTCTGGGCAAACGTGTAGACATAGACAGACAGGGCCGGATCATCGGTCAGGCAAAGCTCGACCGCCTGACGGTTTGGATCTGAGGCTTTCAATGCCAGCGTGTTCTCACCGTACAGACGCACCAGTTCCAGAAGCAACAGCTTCAGCGCGATATCCTTATCGACAGCCCAAACGTTGACCATGTCTAAAGCTTTTTCAGCACGATCGGTCTGGTGCAGTGGCTCAACAAGAACCGCCTCTGCAGTCTGTTGATCAGCCGCATCGAAAGCAAAAGGCCGAGCAAGGCGCTGCCGGCTGTCCACAGTTCGACGCCGGCGCTGGCATCGGGCAACAGCCAATTGGTCATGCCGGCGCTGGCGAACATGGCTATCAACGGCAACAGATACAATAACAATGAGGCTTTCAGCACCCAGACTTCATCGATGGCGACGATGACTTCATCGCCCACATGCAGATTGATCCGGCTGTCGACGACAACGGCTTTTTTGCCGACCACGCTGCCGATTGCCGACGTCGAGCACGAAGCTTTTTGCCTGCAGCCCGCGCAGGCGCCGCCCTGCCGGCTTTCGACCCAGACCTGATGGTTTTCTGTTTTTACGACGACGGCTAATTCTTCGATCATGGTTTTGCTCCAATTAATTGGTATTGGAGAGGCAGTACTATAGGGGCGAATTTATCTCCCTGGGGAGATAAATTCGCCCCTACATGGCCGCCAACCCCTTTAACCCTGTATCTGCAACAGGCCTGAATCAGGGCGCGTCTGCTTCGCCTGCCACTCATCGGGCGTATAAGCTTTGACGCTGACCGCATGCAGCTTGCCTGAGGCCAAGGGTTCCTTCAGCGTTGCCAGCACCAGCTGCTGCTCTTTTACCGGCGACAGATCCGTAAATTGCCTGCTGACGACCACTAAGGACAAGTCACAGCCGGCGCCTTCGATAAAAACCTGCGCATCCGGTAGCCCTTGACGCACCAGCGCTTCAACCTCGGCGGCGCTCAACGTATCGCCTTCCGGCTGCGCGTCTTTGGCGACCGCCTGCCGCAGCAGCGGCGACAGACTGCCCTCGTTGGCCATGGCTTCAATGATATCGCAGCCGCCCACCAGTTCGCCGTTCACGAACAATTGCGGATAAGTCGGCCAGTGCGAGATGCCCGGCAGCTTTTCGCGGATGAAAGGCGCCTCCAGCACGTTGATATAGGCATAGGCGACGCCGGTCTTGTTGAGAAAGTCGATGGCCTTGGCCGAAAACCCGCACTGCGGATTGGCCGGTATGCCTTTCATGTAGATGATGATCGGGTTGGATGCCAGTTGCTGGCGGATTTTGTCTTCGGTTTTCATGGTATTCCCGTGTTTCCTTTGTGGGGGCGACTTTAGTCGCCCGAACTTCGTAAAGCCGCCGTTATGACGCCTGCTGCCTGATCTTGACCGCTTCTTTCCTGATCACTTTGATTTCGCCTTCGCCCCTGACGGTGGCCGCATCGATGACGCACTGCTCAACATCGTCGCGAGAGGGGATCTCAAACATGGTCTTTCTGAGAATCTGCTCCATGATGCTGCGCAGCCCGCGCGCGCCGGTTTCCCGCTCGATGGCTTTGTTGGCGATTTCAACCAGTGCCTCCTGCTCGAATTTCAGCTCCACGCCCTCGTAGGCGAACAGTTGCTGATACTGACGGACCAGCGCATTCTTGGGTTCGGTCAAGACCTGTATCAAGGCGTCCACATCCAGCGGCTCCAGCGGCGCCAGCACCGGAAAGCGGCCGATGAATTCGGGAATCAGGCCGAACTTGCGCAGATCGCTGGGCTGTGTGGCATTGAGCATCTCTTCCAGAGCCGGCTTTTTGTTCGGGTTATTGACGGCGGCATGAAAGCCGATGGCCGTATCGGTGGGCACGAGGCGGCGCTCGACGTGTCTTTCCAGGCCCGGAAACGAGCCGCCGGCGATGAACAGGATATTGCGCGTATCGATGATCGTATCGGCGCCGTCCTTGCCGCGGCCCTTGGACGGCACCTTGACCTGCGAGCCTTCGACCAGCCGCAGCAAGGCCTGCTGCACGCCCTCGCCGGAGACATCACGTGTGCCGGTCTGCTGCTCCGGGCTGCGCGCGATTTTGTCGATCTCATCGAGATAGACGATGCCCCATTCGGCATTGCCGATATTGCCATTGGCCACATCCAGCAACCGGACCAGGATATTTTCCACGTCGTCGCCGACATAGCCGGCCTGCGTCAGCGTCGTGGCGTCGGCCACCACAAACGGCACGCCGACGATCTTGGCCAGCGTGCTGGCCAGCAGGGTCTTGCCGGTGCCGGACGGGCCGATCAGCAGGATGTTGGACTTGCCGATCTCCACGTCCTTGTCGAACTCGCCCAGGCCCGCATCGCCACTGACGTGCTTGAGCCGCTTGTAGTGGTTGTAGACCGCGACCGACAGTATTTCCTTGGCCAGATGCTGGCCAATGATGTACTGATCCAGATATTCCTTGATCTTGGCCGGAATCGGCAGCGGTCCCTGCATTTCCGCCAGCTCCTTGCGCCGGCTCCAGCTCGATATGACCTGGCTGGACAGCAAGACGCAGGCCTCGCAGATGGTGCCTTCGGCGCCGGCGATCAGTGGCACGGAAGCCGATTGTTCGATACCGCAAAAAGAACAGTGTCTGGTTTCTTTATCCGCCATAACTTTTTCCCTCCGTTTCGGCGACCGGCAAACTGGCCAGCCAGGCGCGCTGGCAGTTGCGTCTATAGCGCTCCTTCATCAGCTGGCGTATTTTCGGCGTCGCGTTTTTTAATGAGATGGTTTCCGCCCGGTGTATCTGTTTACAGAGCAGGACATGGAAACCGATTTCCGATTCCAGAACCTGGCTGACTTCGCCGGCCTTCATGCTGAACAGCACGGCGTCCAGTTCGGGATACAGCTTACCGCGCGGCACCTTGCCCAGCGTCCCCCCGTTCAGGGAGGTCGGGCATTCCGAATACTTCAGGGCCAGCTCGGCGAATTTATGCGGCTTTTTTAGCAGTCTCGCGCGGACATCCTGAATGCGGTCCCAAGCATTCTCGCGCGTGTTTTCGGGAAAATCCGGATTGATACTGATGAAGATGTGGCTGACTTCGCGCAGCTCCGGCCGGTTGAATTGCTCGGCGTGCAGATGGTAGTAAATGCCGATTTCTACTTCGCTGACTTCGGGCGAACGCGCGGCGATCTTCTCCAGCACGGCATTGACCTTGCATTGCCGGTACAATGCCGCACGCAAGGTCTCCTCGGTCAGCCGGTTTTTCGCCAACTCGCGCAGAAAAGCGCTCTCGTCTTCGTAACGGTCGCGGATTTCCTGATAGGCCGCCTGCCATTCGCGCTCGGGGATGATCACGCCAGCCGCTTCCGGCGCATTCAGCACCCGGCTTTCCAGCCGGTATTCGTTCCTGGCCTGCGCTTCGGCCTGCTGCAACTGGGCCGGGTCCAGCTTGTCCGGCGCTTTCCTAAACAGCGCCAGCGAGGAGCGGAGCAACGCATAGGGTTCTGTCCGGGCAGCTTTTTCAACGGTTTCCATAGTCAACCCTCCGGCTCGTTAAAGGTTTCGGGATGGGCGGGTTCCAGCGCCGATTCCGGCACTTGCAGCATCCGTCCGGTAAAATTGACGTGGTACTGAATCATCTCGTTGTCCCTGATCACTTTGAAAATCTCTCCCTGCGTGCCTTTGGGATACAGGATTTGGCCCTGGATGCCGAGATCGACTGCGCAGACCACCTGGTCCCTGAACTCGAAACGGCTGGGATTCCAGGGATCGTCGGCGCTGATCAGTTCCTCCAGGCGGCAGCCGACCATGCGGCCGTGATTGAGAAAATGCACCGTGAAGATGACCTGGTCCTGCAGGAAAGTGCCGACCTCGACCACGTTGCCGACACTGCCGCGCCGGATCAGCAGATGGCCCACCTCCAGGCCCGGATAGGTGCCGTCGTTGCGGATGTTGCGCGTTACGCGCACGGCCTCGCCGTATTCAAACCGGCCTTCGTCAAAGCGTTCGGGGTTCATGTTTTTATATCGCTCAGTGAAACAAACGCAGTCTGCGGCTGGCCCATGGAAAAGACCTTGAATACCTTCTCGGTCTGGGCGTCGGATTCGACGAAATCCTGGTAGGCGCGCATCAGCAGCCGGCTGTACACAGCCCGTTTGGCCTCCTCGTCATCCGGCATGCTGTCTCCGGCTTTTTGCAGGTAGTCATGGAAACGTTGCAGGATGTGCAGGCGGTTGACGTGCACAACGCGCTGATCGTATTCCAGCTCGAAATACTGCAGGAAGTCTTCGGCTGATTCCAGCTCTTCCATTTCTTCTTCGAAACTCATCGTTTTTCTCCAAACATTCAAATAGGCCCGACTAATGAGGTGTCCTGAAACAGCAGGTATAACGCCAGCAGGACGAACAGTGCTGTCGTTGTCACGGTCATCAGCATGGAATAGGGTTTTTCGTTTGACTTCGACATGACCGTCTCCTAAACAAATTAACCACAAAGTAGGGTACGCACCGCGTACCTTTCTAAAACTTGATTGTTCATTACGACTCTCAAAAGGTACGCAATGCGTACCCTACAACTAATGAAATCAGCGCATGTGTAGGAGCGAATTCATTCGCCCAGGGCGATTGAAATCGCCAAGCGGGACGGGGTTTGTAACCCCCGTCCCTAACGTTTCCGTGCACTCCTGTCCAAGTGGCCGTCCTTAACCGACACCAAACTTTCGGACGGGGCAACATGCCCCGTCCGGCTGCGATACTTTCACAGTCTCGTATGCACCGCGTACCTTTTAAAGCGTGCCGGTTCATCATGGCTCCGAAGTTAATTGACCACGAAGCTGTGTGGGGACGATTTCAATCGCCTAGGGCGAATGAATTCGCCCCTACAACCTCAGCCCGGCATTGCTGCAGCAATTCCAGCAGCCCCTTGGCGCCGATGCGGTCCATACGGTCCAGCTCGACCAGCTTCTCGAAAACCGCCTGGCTTAAATCTAGCCGGTGCAGGCGCATGTTCAGAAAGCCGATGGCTTTCAGGGTGAACAGGTACAAGCGGACTCTTGTCAGCGAATCGGGCGGAACCGCATCGATATGGCTCTGCCGCAGATCGCGCCAGTCTTCAGGAAAACCGGTCATGAGCCTGACCACGTCCAAAGCCTTGCCGGTCGCGTTGAGAGCATCTTCCAGCCGGTGCTGGTAGTAGTAAAAACGGTTCAGGGCCACCAGCACGTTCAGCGACTCGGGCGCCAGGAAATAGGCCCTCAGCAAAGGCAATTCGGCCTCGCTGCTATAGTTTTCGGCTGCCTTTTTAATCAGCCCCTCGACCTCGGGCGCATCCGGCCGGTCGAAGTACAGATCTTTGGCTTCAAAATCGAGCAGATCCATTTATTCCCCCACCGCGCGCTTGATGACGATTTCCTGCTCGGCCGCGCAGAGGCTTTCGGCTTCACATGCCTCGCAATGCTGCTCGTGCAATACTTTGCTGACTTCGGTCTGCCGCGCTTCCAGTTCGTCGATGCGCTCCATCAGGCAATTGATGGCCTTACCGACCGGATCGGGCACCAGATGATGGTCCAGATCGATGCCGTGCCGGTTCTGTATCTTGGTGCCCTTGCTCTGGATGACGCGGCCGGGAATGCCGACCACCGTGCAGCAGGGCGGCACGTCCTTGACGACCACGGAATTGGCGCCGACGCGCACGTTGTCGCCTAGCGTGATGGCGCCCAGCACCTTGGCGCCGGAGCCGACCAGCACGTTATCGCCCAGCGTGGGATGGCGTTTTTCCTTGTTCCAGGTCGTCCCGCCCAGCGTCACACCATGATAGAGCGTGACGTCGTTGCCGATGATCGCGGTTTCGCCGATCACGACGCCCAGGCCGTGGTCGATGAACAGGCGTCGGCCTATGGTGGCGCCCGGATGGATATCGACATTAGTCAGCATCCGTGCAACCGAGCCGAGGATTCTGGCCGGCAATTTCCAGCCCGCCTTCCACAACCGGTGATTGGCGCGGTGAAACAACGTCGCGTGTACGCCCGGGTAGGTCAGCAGGATTTCCCAGACACTGTGCGCTGCCGGATCGCGGGCGAACACGCAATGGACGTCTTCCCGCCATTGCGCTATCAGGCTCAGCGGCGCTTCCAGGCGCTCGTCTATAGACACGGCAGCCATCAGCTCAGACTCCAGCCGGTTTTGCCCGGCACCGCCAGGCCCGGTATCCTGAAAAAGGAACCCGGATAGCGGTCATCGCCCTGCTCTCGTCTTTGAGGCTCTGCCGGCAGCGTTTGTCCGGGCATGTCCGCGGTCTTTTCCGCTGAGGGTTGTTTGGCTTGATCATTCATAGCAATATCCTCCGGAGAGATTTTGATGAAACCGGTCCAGGTCGGCAGCGGTCGGCGAACGTTTAGTACGGCTGACGAACTGCCGGACCTGCATCAGCAATTGCTGCGCCTGCAGGCGCGTCAGCTGTATGCCCAGTTGCTGATAGGCATGCATGACGCCGCGCGTGCCCGAATGCTTGCCCAGGACCAGTTGGTGACGGCGTCCGACGATGGCCGGATCAACGCCCTGATAATTGTTCGGATCTTTCAGCAGGCCATCGACATGAATGCCCGCTTCATGGCTGAAGACGTCCTTGCCGATCAGGCTTTTGCGGCTGCCGATGGCATCGCCGGAAGCTTTAGCGACCTGCTCCGACAAGGCTGTGAAATTAGTCAGATCGACGCCCGTTTCAAAGCCGTACAACTGCTTCAGGCCGACCACGACTTCTTCCAGCGCAGCGTTGCCGGCCCGCTCGCCCAAGCCGTTGACGGTGGTGTTCAGATGCATGGCGCCGGCCAGGGCTGCGGCCAGCGTATTGGCCGTGGCGAGCCCCAAATCGTCGTGGGCATGCATTTCAATTTCCAGATCGGTTGCGGCACGCAAGCGCTTGATTGTTTCAAACACGCCGAACGGTTCCATGATGCCGACCGTGTCGGCAAAGCGGATGCGGCTCGCCCCTGCCGCTTGCGCGGCTTCGGCCATTTGCAGCAGAAAGCCGGTATCGGCGCGCGAGGCATCTTCCATGCCGACGCAGACCTCCAGGCCTAGATCGCGCGCCTCGCGCACGCAGGAAGCGATGGTCTTCAGGACCCACGGCCTGCTTTGTTTCAGTTTGTTCTCAATATGCTGGTCCGATGCCGAAATCGACAGATCGACCTTATCAACATTAAGGTTCAGGCAGGCCCGCAAATCCTCGCGCCGCATCCTGGACCAGACCAGCAGTTTGGCGGGCAATCCCAGGGCCACGATAGCCTTGATCTCGTCACGCTCAAGCTCGCCCATGGCCGGAATGCCGATCTCCAGCTCCGGCACGCCCAAAGCCGCCAGCTTAGCGGCAATCGCCAGCTTCTCATCCAGCGAAAAGGCGACGCCGGCCGATTGCTCGCCGTCCCTGAGCGTGGTGTCGTCAATGATGATGGTGCGAGATTGAGCTTTCATAATTTACGTAGATTGAGCTTTCATAATTTACGTAGGGCACGCATCGCGTACCATTTGTTGGGTTTTAATTAAGGCACGCGGTGCGTACCCTACATTTCCTGTCATGCATAGGTCGGCTGAAACGCCTGTTCGGGATTGACCACCGGTCCGTTGCCGTCCCAGTAAGGCGACAGCTTGCGCAGGGTCGCGGCGATGTCGGGCATCACTTTCAAGACCTCGTCGACTTCCGCCATCGTGTTGTAGCGCGAGAACGAGAAGCGGATCGTGCCGTGCGCAGCCGTATACGGGATGTTCATGGCGCGCATCACATGCGAAGGCTCCAGCGATCCCGAGGTGCAGGCCGAGCCGCTGGAAGCGGCGATGCCGGCTTTGTTGAGCAGCATCAGGATGGCCTCGCCCTCGATGTATTCAAACGCGATATCGGTGGTATTGGGCAGACGGTTGTCGATGTCGCCGGTGATAAAGCAGTTCGGAATCAGCCCTACGATGCCCTGCTCCAGGCGGTCGCGCATGGCTTTGACGTAAGTGTTCTCGTACTCGATATGCGCCAGCGCCAGTTCGCAGGCTTTGCCGAGGCCGACGATGCCCGCCGAATTCTCGGTGCCGGCGCGCCGTCCTCGTTCCTGATGGCCGCCGCGCAGCAGCGGACGGAAACGCGTGCCGCGCCGCAGGTACAACACGCCGATGCCTTTGGGCGCATGCAGCTTGTGGCCTGAGAGCGACAGCATGTCGATCTTGGTGTCCTTCAGCATCATCGGAATCTTGCCGACCGCCTGAACTGCGTCGGTGTGGAACATGACGCCGGCGGCATGGGCCATTTCGGCCATTTCCACGACCGGGAACAGCGTGCCGGTTTCATTGTTGGCCCACATGACCGAAACGATGGCGACTTTATCGGACAGCAGTTTTTTGTAAGCGTCCAGATCCAGGCGCCCGACTTTGTCCACGGGCATGCGATGAATCGTGTAGCCTTCCTTTTCCAAATGCTCGCACAGGTTCAGGATGGCCGGATGCTCGACGGTTGTCGTGATGATTTCCTTTCGGTCCGGCTGCGCCTTGATGGCCGACAGGATGGCCGTCGAGTCGGATTCGGTGCCGCAGGAGGTGAAGATGATCTCCGAATCGTGCTCGCAGCCCAGCAGTTCCTGAACCTGATGGCGCGCTTGCTTGATACCCTTGGCGACACCGTCGGCGAACCGGTGGATCGATGACGGGTTGCCGAACTGTTCGGTGAAATACGGCAGCATTGCATCGACCACGAGCGGATCGACGCGCGTGGTGGCATTGTTATCGAGATAGATGGCGTTCATGATTTACGCTCCTGCCGCGGCGGCTTTAGGCATTTGTGAGGCCGGGACGACCTTGATGTATTCACCCAGCGTTTCCATGAGCCGTTGCTGAATGCCGGCCACGGTCATGGCGGCCATCTGGCAGCCGTTGCAGGCGCCGGTCATGTTGACGTAAGCGGTGTTGCCGATGACTTCGACCAGCTCCACGTTGCCGCCGTCGGCCATCAGTTGCGGCCTTAAATTATCCAGCACCTCTTCGATTTTCTTGATGCGCTGCAGGTTGGTCATCGGCGCCTTGGTCTTGGCCAATGCGGCCACCTCGATCGGCGCGGCGTTCGGATCGAATTTTTCGCCCCGCTCGGCCAGCACTTTCGCCAGGATGCCTTCGATGTCTTCATGGCAGGCCGCACAGCCGCCGCCCGCTTTGGTGAAGTTGGTGACATCCTCGACCGTGCGCAGGTTATTGGCTACGACCATTTCCTCGATCATGACGGCATCGATCGCAAAGCATTTGCAGATCAGCGCGCCTTCTTCATGATCGTCCTTCCATTCTTCGCCTCGGTAGTTCGCGACAGCGGCCTGCAGGGCTTCGCGCCCCATGACCGAGCAGTGCATTTTTTCGGGCGGCAGGCCGTCCAGTTCATTGGCGATGTCCTGGTTGGTGACTTTCAGCGCCTCATCCAGCGTCATGCCTTTGATGATTTCGGTCAGCACTGAGGATGACGCGATCGCGGAACCGCAGCCGAAGGTCTGGAAACCGGCGTCCTCGATGATCTCGGTTTCTTCGTTGACTTTCAATGTCAGCCTGAGCGCGTCGCCGCAACTGATCGAGCCCACTTCGCCGACCGCATTGGCATCGGCGACAGCTCCGGCATTTTTAGGGTTGAAAAAATGTTCTTGGACTTTTTCTGAGTAATCCCACATCGTTTAATCCTCCAGAAGCTATTGATTAGGGCTGTTTACGAACACGTATTGAACGATGTGCCGCAGGCGCAACTTTTAACGGCATTTGGATTGCTGAACTTGAACCCCGACCCTTCTATGCTGTCGATAAAGTCGACGGACATGCCGTCCAGCATGGGCATACTGTTAGGATCGATGAACACCTTGACGCTGCCGCAATCGATAACGGTGTCTTCTGCGCTCTGATTTTCCTCCAGCTTCAGGCCGTATTGCAGACCCGAACAGCCGCCATCGGTTACTTCAATCCGCAAGCCGGCTGTAGGCTTGTCGGAACCGGCGATAAATCGCCCGACAGCGTTAATAGCGTTTTCAGTCAATGTAATCATGTAAGTCTCCTGAATAGGGTTGGCATCGTTCTTGTTAATACTTAAAGCAACCTGTATGCCATCACCCTTTTATTTTTTTAATGCCTTGTTTAATAAAGAAGAAATAAAGCAGGAATAATATGACGGACTGGCCAGGGCAGGTTCTAAACAGACAATCACTTGAAACTTTGTAGGCTTTGCTACAAAACAATCGGAAGCTTTGAGGAGATAACACATGAGAATTGAAGACCTTGATATAGGCGATGTTGTTTATGCAGCTCACGCGATCACCGATGACGGCTCCATGCCGAATGGCATGCACGGCCAAGTGCTGGCCGAAGCCGGGGCTCGCGGCGTCATCACCATGATCGGCCATGTGGAAGAGCAGCCGGAGCGCAGCGTTTATATAGTGCGCTTTGAAGACAGGGAAATGAATCTGGGCACCCCCATCGGGTGCTGGCCTGAAGATTTGAGACTGGAGAGCCGGCATGAGAATGCTTGGGGAAGGTTTGAATTTTCATAACCTTATACCGCCACGAAGTCGTAGGGTTACGCATAGCCTACCTTTTCGGAGTCGTGATGAACCGTCAAGATTTAAAAGGTACGCGATGCGTACCCTATCTGAGACAGGACGGGGCTGAAAACCCCGTCCCACTTGTGGCCAACCCAGCCTACTCACTGTGCAACAGCAAGCAATAACCATAATATGAACGAACAAACACAGACCGTCATCGACTACCACCACCGCACCAAGCACCATCTGGACCGCTACGCAAAAGGACCTGAAACCCTGGACTGGGACGACCAGCCCGATCCGTTCCGACGCTTCGCCGGCTGCGAATCGATGCCACTGCCTAAACCCGGCGCCGAGCTGCCCATCCTGTTCAGCGAACTGGACAACCCGCAGGCCATCGCCCCCCAGGCACTGACGCTGGAATCGCTGGGCTTGCTGCTGGAGCTGTCCTTCGGCCTGGCGGCCTGGAAACAGTACGGACCTGACCGCTGGGCATTGCGCTGCAACCCGTCCAGCGGCAATCTGCATCCGACTGAGGCTTATCTGATCAATACAGACAGCTCATTGATGAAGCCGGGCGTTTACCACTATGTCAGCCATGACCATCATCTGGAGCGGCGCTGCCGATTTGCCGATGATGTGGATAATACAGGCATTTTGATCGGATTGAGCTCGGTACACTGGCGCGAAGCCTGGAAATACGGCGAGCGGGCTTACCGCTACTGCCAGCACGATACCGGCCATGCGCTGGGCGCCTTGCGCTACGCCGCGGCGGCGCTGGGCTGGTCGGTTGAATTGCTGGCCGAATGCGCCGATGATGACATAGCCGCATTGCTGGGGCTTGACCGTCAGGATGACTTCAAGCCGGACGAACGGGAATCGCCCGACCTGATCTGCCGCATACATACGGCTTCCGGCACAGGCACACCTTTTGAAATCGAAACTTTGTCGGAAACCCTACAATCAGCCGCGTGGTCAGGCCGGGCAAGCAACCTGAAGGCCTATCACATGTACAAATGGCCCATCATAGACGAGGTCTCCGCTGCCGCCGCCAAGCCGCGCACCGGAGAACCACTCTGGCAGGCCGCCCCGCAGCCGGTCGTCACCTTATCCAGCCGACAGACGGCAACGGCCCTTATCCGCCAGCGCCGCAGCGCCCAGCATTTCGACGGCAAAACCACCCTGCCGCTGACCGACTTCTACCGACTGCTGAGCGCTGTCATGCCGGCTCGCAAACCGCCTTTCGATCTGTGGCGCTGGCCCGCGAAAATCCATCTGTTTTTGTTTGTACACCGCATTGAAAGCCTGGCTCCGGGCATATATGCCTTGCCTCGCGATCCTGAAGCGCTTGATAAACTGCAGAACGCCACACTCGCCGACTTTGACTGGCAGCCCGTATCGGACATCCTGCCGCTTTATCAGCTCTACATGGGCGATTGCCGGCAGATCGCCAAAACGCTGTCCTGCCACCAGTCAATCGCCAGCGACAGTGCCTTCAGCCTGGCCATGGTGGCCGAATTCGGCTTCGGCGATCAACCCTGGATCTACCGCCGGCTGTTTTGGGAATGCGGCCTGATCGGCCAGGCGCTATATCTGGAAGCCGAGGCGGCAGGCGTGCGCGGCACCGGCATCGGCTGTTATTTCGATGACAGCGTCCACGAAATTCTCGGCATCAAGTCTGACCGGCTCCAGAGCCTGTACCATTTCACCGTGGGCATGCCGCTGGAAGACACGCGGCTGCAGACTTTGCCGCCTTATGACCATTTACGGAACAAAGAGGCGCGTTAGTATTTTGACAGGATTGGGTTTATGCGCTCTAATCCGGACTAGATGCAAAAAAAGCACATCCCGCCCAGCAAATAAGCAACAATAATTAAACACAAGGTAATTCTATGAAGAGCAACAATCAAGTGGTTGACCGGCTGAATAAATTACTGGCCGGCGAATTGACCGCCATGGATCAATATTTCATTCATTCGCGCATGTATGAAAACTGGGGTTTCAATAAATTGTACGAGCGCATCAATCATGAAATGCAGGACGAGACAGGCCATGCCGATGCGCTGATCAAGCGCATCCTGTTTCTTGAGGGCATGCCGAACCTGTCGGTCCGAAATCCTCTGGCTGTCGGCAGCACGGTTCCTGACATGCTGAAAAACGACCTTGCCCTGGAAATGCAGGTGATCAGCGCGTTAAAGGAAGCCATTGCCTATTGCGAGTCGGTCAATGACTACGTCACCCGGGAGATTCTGGAAGGCATGCTGGAGGACACCGAGGACGACCATACCCATTGGCTGGAAAAGCAACTGGGCCTGATCGATAGAATCGGCCTGCAAAATTATCTGCAGTCGCAGATGTAGCCGTCAGTGCCGGGCCTAGCATCCCCCAGCCGGCGCTTCGGTCAGTGTATTCTTTTATCCGCGGCGGCTTGCTCGGGCTCTGGATTATTCGTATCCAGATGCCCTTTCTTCAACCCTCGCCTTGCCTCCTCCGCCAGTTTCTCGTAATGGTCATGGAATTCATCGAGCTGAGCCTGCTCCATTTCCTCAAGGTCCAGCAATGCGTTATGGGCGCCCTGGGTGGCCCGAATCAACTCATCAAGCTTAATCTGAATGGCCTCGGTGTCGCGGTTCTGCGTATTCTGAATCAGGAACACCATCAGGAACGTCACAATGGTCGTAGCTGTGTTGATGACCAGTTGCCATGTATCGCTGAAACCAAAAAAGGGGCCGGTGATGCCCCAGACAATAATAAACCCTACCGCTACGCTAAAGGTCATCGGGCGTCCGCTGATCCGTGACGCCAGTCTGGCCATATTTGAATACCATGCCGTGTCTTTCATCGCTTGCCTCCAGTGTCATTATTGCCATTAAGACAAGGGGATGAGGTGAAAGTGCGGCTTTGGGCGATTTGTGCAGGCTGGGCTGGCGCTCTGCGGAAATCCGGCCTGTCAGATGATCGAAAACGTAAAATAGATTCCAGTCTTGCCCGGCTTTAGCCCGCCTTCTTTTCAACGGCGGGTGTACCGATGCTTCACCCCTGCCGGGAAATAATCAGGGCTTGCAAACGTGTGCAGAGTGATTTGGGGCAATTGCCGCTCCTGCGGCGTGTAATTGGCGAATTCGCTGTTCAAGCGCAGCAACTGCGCGCGAATAGATTCGGCTATCACGGGCACCATGGTTTCGTCGGGCTCAACGTCGGGCAGCAGTTCCACGGCAATGTGCAGATAACTGTCGCCCGCTTCGGTTTCCGCTGTTTCCAGCACGAATTTACCGGTCACCCAATTCATGATCTCCGGCTGCTCCAGGCCGACCGTGACGTTTTCCGGATAAATATTGGCGCCGTAGTAGGACACGGTAAAATCGGCCCGCCCAAACACATACACAAACGGCAAATGGCGAGGCTGAAAATCTTCGTCCAGACCTAATTCGTTGAATGACCGCACGCCCTGCGCCTGCAGAAAACCCCACAACTCATCAAAATCCAGTATACCGCCCTTGTCGGCAATGTGATAGCGCACCAGGGGCACGCTATTTTCTGCTGAAAACACCAGCGTGCCTTCGTGCACTTCGAAGAAGCGCCGGGCCGGATCGTATTGCGCCAGCGTCGGCAGCCGCGATTCGCCGAACAAGGTACGGGCCGCTTCGGGATGATCGGCCAGCCAGCGGCGGATTGCAATGCTGAACGGCGTTTCATTGCCGAGCACGCCGCCATCGGCCGTGCCGTACAGCGAAGCCGAATCGAAGCAGGGCGAACCGGAGCCGATGCGCTGCCCCACCAGGCTGCGCCATTCCTCGCTGAACACTTCACCGGCAAAAACCAGCTTGGGATTAAAGCTAGGCCAGTGGATACCTTCGGCGGCGCCGGCGTCTATCACGTCTTTGACGAACGGCGGATAGCCCAGCAGCACCGTCTGCTCGAAATGGGGCGCCAGCTCGCGCACGACCCGAAAGATTTCCGCCTTGTTGTTGCCGGGCGTCGCCACCATCAACGGGTAGCCCTTGCGCGCCAGATGCCAGCAGCAGGACGTCGTGTACAAACCGCCCACCCAGTTGCCCAGCGCGAAGCAGACCACCGCCAGCGTGCTGCGCTCATGGGCATGGAAACTGTCGTGAAAGATCTGCTCGAAGCGCTGGGCCACAGCCAGTTCATAATCGGCAGAGCGCGGCCAGAAAGTCGGCTGTCCCGTAGAGCCGGAAGAGACCGCCACGCGGTCAGCTCCGCGAAGACTGCCGCCCAGGCAGCGCTCCGGCAGCGGATAAGCCTGCATGTAGTTGGCCTTGGTCATCAGCGGCAGTTTCTGGAAATCCTGATAGGAGTTAACCTCAGCGGGATTTACTTCTTGCGACTCCAGAAACTGCCGGTAAGCGGGAACCTCGGCTACGCACCGGCGAAACAGGGCCAGCGCCTTGTCTTCAGGATTGACGGTCTGGTGCTCTGCCAGAAGCGCATCCAGCGGCGTCGAAATAAAGTGATTATAAGCATCAGTAGACGGAGGCATAAGCGAGTCGGACATGAAAGATACCTGAAAAATGTTCACATGGCACAACGCCTGGCCGTCAACAGACAGGTCAGGCGCCGTCTTCAGTTCTTGAGCCGTGCCCTCGAACCGGATACTTGCAGGCGTCAGCGGCAAAGTGCGCCTATCGCCTTATTTTGAATTTTTTTCCAATGCCGTCTGGCAAGGCAAACAATATTTGCAGGCGATAGCCTTTCGGCGACTTTCCGGTATCGGTTCGCCGCATTCTTCGCAATCGATAGCCGATTCGCCGGTATACATTGATTTTCGTGTTTCTTCAATAAAGAGCGTGGTCATTTGTTCCATTCGCTCCATGATGGCATCGGTGCCACCTGCCCATGCGGATGACATATTTCTCACTCGACTTGTAGGTTATGGAATTTAACAGGATTTGTTTAAGCCTATGGCTTTCCAAAGTCCTTATATTTTAACGTCATTGAATCATTTTTACCGCATTATCCGATACTTGTACAGCAAACCAATGCCGGGCAGATACGCCTGTCTTTCAATTAAAGACCGGCTCATTAAGCCAGCTGTCATACAAATGTCATCTGACTGCTCTATGCTGGCGGCCACCACTTAAAGAACGACAGGTATAGAGATGTTGCTGAACTGGATCAGAGAAAAAATGACCTTGCTGGGATTAAACGATCAAGAGACCGACAACGATGAGTCCGATATCGGGTTCGATTTTGCGTTAAGTTTTGATATGGTTGATCAACTGTCCAGCCCCCTCATCAACGATCCGGGTATTAGAGCGTTTGCCAATGCCAGCAAAATGAAATTGTTGGAACATTGACCTGTTATCCCGCCATCGCTCATCATGAATTTTAACGATAATGCCCAGGCAGTCGGGCAATCAGTCATCAACAACTGACCGACAAAGCCAGACGTCGGTCTCTGTCGATCAAATCAATCTTCGTGCCCAGCACTCGGCTTTCCCTGTCCAGCACCTGCTGCAGCCAGAAAGCATCTTTAGGCGTCGCGTAATTCAACCGGAAGCGTTTGATTTGCAGGGGCGACATCATCAGGTTGACCAGTTTTCCTGTCGTCAGGTCCAGCGTTACCAAGTACATCAGCGAGAGATCGCCCCGGAATTCTTCGTGGCCTGAAATGCCCTCATAGTCGTTCAGAAAGTCGCCGCAGCCGTACAGGATCGGCTTGCCCTGATAGACTTCGATGCCTTTGGGATGGTGCGATGAATGGCCATGCACCACGTCCACATGGGCCAGATCTATCAACCGGTGCGCAAATTCTCTTTGCGCATTTACTATCTTGTAACCCCAGTTTCCGCCCCAGTGTATCGAGGCCACCACGCAATCGCCTCTCTGCTTAAGATCCGCGATCCGCTCGGCGATACGGCTCAGCGTGTGCTCTGAGAAATCCGGCAGCAGATTCACGCCCGGCTTATCGTGGCGGGCGCCCCACTGCAAGGGAATGCCGCTGCTGTCATCGCCGAAGCCGAATACCAGCACGCGCCCTTTCCCTGCCACCTCGATAATCGCTGGCGCTTCGGCTTCCGATAGGCTCCGGCCCGCCCCGGCGCACTTGAGTTCGGCATCGGCCAGAGTGGTCAAGGTTTCTTTCAGGCCATCATAGCCCCAGTCCAGGACATGGTTGTTGGCCAGCACGCAGCAGTCGATACCTGCCGCAGTAATGCAGGGGATGTTCTTCGGATGCATCCGGTAATTGATGCCCTTGCCAGGCCAGAAATCAGAGCTGGTCGTTACTGCCGTTTCGAGATTGATGATGCGGACGTCGGGACCGGTGCGCCGGAGTTCTTCAAGCGCATCGCCCCAGATATAGTCAAAACCGACCGGTTCCGGAATGGGGCCGTTGGCCTCCTCCGCGATCTGCACATAGCCTCGGGCGGAGTTCATATAAGACTCATGAATCCGCGGGTTGGAAGGATGCGGCAGCACCTGGTCGATACCCCGGCCGGTCATCACATCGCCGCACAGAAATAACGTAACTGTCCGGTTATCGCGGGAAGTCGTCTGAGCTGAAAGGCCTTGATCGTACATCATTTCTTTCCTGTCCGGCGCTGATCGCGCATCGGCCATGCCCAGTGCGATCGCCGTAAGCCCGGCTAATTTCAGGAAATCCCTTCGCGTTCTCGGTTTTAACTGATAATCACGCATCGCCGGCAAATAGAGGTAGGTTAATAGTCCCATTGACCATCATTCCATCCGAAAGCTCCGAATACCAGTTTGCAAAAATGGCTATAAGTTTTCATCGCCTGACATGGATACATAGACCAGGTATTCCGGTCATAGGAACAAACTTATGATGTGTAGATGAGGAAGCCGCCTTGAGACTGCCATTTGAAGACCGCGCCTACGCCGGGCGCCTGCTGGGACAGGCCTTGGCCAAATACGCCAACCGGCCGGACGTGATTGTCCTTGCCTTGCCCCGCGGCGGAGTCCCGGTAGGGTTCGAGGCCGCCCAGGCGATTAACGCATCGCTGGATATCATGCTGGTGCGCAAACTCGGAACGCCCGGCCATGAGGAACTGGCCATGGGCGCAATCGCCAGCGGCGGCATAACAGTGTTCAACGCTGAGCTGGTGTCACGACTTCATATCGGTCCGGAGCTCATGGAAGCCGCCATTAAAAGAGAGCAACAGGAACTGCAACGGCGCGAGCAGGCCTATCGGGGCAATCATCCGCTACCTGTTGTCGAGAACCGCCATGTGATTCTGGTGGACGACGGTCTGGCTACGGGGGCGAGCATGCGTGCCGCTGTCGCCGCCTTGAGGCAACGCAATCCCGCTTCGGTCATAGTGGCCATCCCCGTAGCTCCGCCTGATACGGTAGCGATGCTGAAAGAGGAAGCCGATGAGGTGATCTGCCTGGCCATGCCAGAGCCATTTTCAGCCGTCGGCCGCTGGTACAGGGATTTTTCCCAGACCACCGATGAGGACGTCAAGTCCCTCCTCGAATCCGTCTGGTCTACGGAATTCAGTTCCGCAAACTACACGGAAAAGCCATGACTCATCCCGCATCCCCGGCGCCCATTGAAGTCAGCATGATGTTTGAAGGCATCTCCCTTGACGGCAGCCTTACCGTTCCTGAGCGTGCAAAGGGTCTGGTAGTCTTCGCTCATGGCAGCGGCAGCAGCCGGTTCAGCCGGCGCAACCGTTTCGTGGCCGAAATCCTGAACGAGGCCGGGCTTGCCACGCTGCTTTTCGATCTTTTGACTTCGGATGAGGAAGACATCGATCTGCGCACGCGCGAATTCCGTTTCGATATCGAATTGCTGACCGACCGGCTCATTGGCGTGATCGATTGGGTGAGCCAAAACGCAACGACCGCCGGGTTTGCCGTTGGGCTGTTTGGGGCCAGCACCGGCGCGTCGGCTGCATTGGGCGCTGCCGCCGCACGCACCAGGAAAGTCGCCGCAGTCGTCTCGCGCGGCGGACGGCCTGATCTGGCGCTACGCCATCTGGCCAAGGTGAGAGCGCCTACGCTGTTGATCGTAGGAGGGGAAGACGCTGTGGTCATCGGGCTCAACCAACAGGCGGCCCGCTATCTGCAGGCCGAGCATCGCCTGGAGATCGTTCCCGGCGCCACTCACCTGTTCGAGGAACCGGGTAAACTGGAACAGGTGGCGAAGCTCACCCGTGACTGGTTCCTGCGCTATCTGTCCGGCTCATGAATCTCGACGCGATGCGCCTGTTTGCACTGAGCGAAAGCCGGGTGCTTGGAGAAAAAATCGGAGCGGCTCTCAATATACCGCTGGCTCTGCACGAGGAACGAGACTTTGAAGACGGCGAGCACAAGATACGCCCTTTGGAGAGCGTGCGGGGCTGCGACGTTTTCGTGATCCAGTCGCTGTACAGCGAGCCTGGAAAAAGCGTCAACGACAAGCTGTGCCGGCTGCTGTTTTTCATCGGCGCCCTGAAAGATGCCTCGGCCCGATCGGTGACCGCCGTCCTGCCCTATCTCGGTTATGCGCGCAAAGACCGGAAAACCAAGTCGCGCGATCCGGTGACGACCCGCTACATGGCGCAGCTGCTGGAGGCCGTGGGAACGGATCGGGTGCTGACCCTCGACGTGCATAACCTTGCCGCTTTTCAAAACGCTTTTCGATGTCCTACGGACCATCTGGAAGCCAAGGAACTGTTCGTCGAACATTTCGCAGCGCGGTTTGCCGATGCCGATGTGGTCGTCGTTTCTCCGGACGTCGGCGGCGTCAAACGTGCGGAACTGTTTCGCGAAGCGCTGAGCCAGCGGCTGAGCGGGCCTGCCGGCAGCGCCTTCATGGAAAAGCAGCGCAGCGCCGGGGTCGTCAGCGGCGAAGCGCTGGTAGGCGATGTAAAAGGCAAAGTCGCCATCATCATCGACGACATGATCAGCACCGGCGGCACGATCCTGCGGACCGCGCATGCCTGCCGCAGACAGGGCGCACAAAGCATCCATGCAGCCGCTTCCCACGGCATTTTCGTGGGCAAGGCCGATCAGGTCGTGGCCGATCCCGCCCTGGATAGCCTGGTGGTCACCAATACGCTGCCGCCGTTTCGGCTCGACCCGGAACTCGTGCGCAACCGGCTGACGATGCTGGACGTCGCGCCGCTATTCGCGGACGCCATCCGGCATATTCACACCAGCGGTTCCAGCGTAGAGTTCCTGTAGGCGCAAACACACTTCATCCCTGCCTTCATCAATGAGGCACATACCGCTCTGCTTGGTCGAGATAGGTTCGGGCAAGGCTTAGCCAGCGCTGATGATCCTCAACGTCATGATCCACCGTGTGCCATACAGCGATCTTGGCGCGCAGGCAGGCACGGAAAACCATGTAAAACGCGATCAGTTCAGTGGGACAGGCATCGCGGACGGCTTTCTTGTAGTACGCCAGAATCTGGTCGCCGATAACGGGCGCACCGATACGCTCGCATTCCAGGGCCAGGTAAGCCAATTCGTCAACGGGGTCCAGCGTGCGGAACTGCCGGTTGAACTCCAGGCAATCGATGATCACCGGCTCTGAGATCAGACAGATATGCTGCGGCCTGAGGTCGCCATGTGCATCGATGATGCGCCCGTCCCTTGCGCGCTGTTCAAGAAGGTCTCCCTGTTCTGTCAGAAATTGCCTTTGCGCCGCCATGAGCCCGTCCACCTGCACGCCGGGCAAAGCGTATCGGCTGTCGCTCAATTCGATCAGAGTGCTCCGAATATCCGCCTCGAAGCTGCGCCGATACTCGGCCGGGCTTATGGCTAAGGAAGGCGAAAATTGATAAAAATCGGCCAGCACCTGGCTCACCTTCCGCATATCCGCGGCCGAGACCGTCCCTTCGCGAATCGCAACATCGAGCATGCGGTCGGCGGGCAGGCGGCGCATTTGCACCAGCCAGTCCACCACTCGCCCTTTGCCGCCCAGTTTCATGCCGCCATCGGCTTCCAGCGTGAGCGGCACGGTGCCGAGATAAATATGTTTAGCCAACCGCCGATTGAGATTTACTTCACGCTCGCAGTTTTTGTGCCTGGCTTCCAAGGTGCTGAAATCCAGGTAATCATATCGAACGGATTTCTTCAGCTTGTAAACCAGCCTATCGGTTAGAAAAACCCAGGACATGTGAGTTTTGATGACTTCGACATATGCAGGCCTGTCCGGATAGCTGTCCGGTTGCCGAAGAAAGGCTACCTTTTCTTCGATACGCATTGTGCGCGTTTCCCGCAAGCAGCACTATTCAGTAAGCCTGATCTGAATACCATACTCTGTGTTCCGCCTTCAGTATCATTGTTACCGTTAAGACAAAAGGCCGGGGCGAAAGTGCGGCCTTGGCCGTCCGATTGAGGAAGCTGGGCTGGCGCTTTGCGGAAACCCGGCATATCGGGGGCGGTAAATGCTGGGTTTATCAACCCATATATGGACTCCTCGATTATTGCAAGCCAAGTTTTCAATTTTGTAATGTCAGTAACAGAGATCAAGATTGCCGCCATATATTCGGTCTCTCAACAGAGGTTTTCATACCTCAGGACTCCTGATGAATCTATCCGCGCGCTTTCACCTCAACCAGCCTAACGGTTTCTTAATGAACTCTCTGGGTTGAACGGGTTTGGAAAGCACCGGTCTGACCTGTTGTTGTCATCACTGATGGTTAACTTGCCTCCGTAATCTTGTGTACTCGGTTAAAACATGTCCCAAGAGGGTTATCCACGCTTTGCCCACGGACGCAGTGCTTCACTTTCACGCAGTCGGTGGGCAAAGCGTGGATAACCCGGCGCCTATTAGGCTACCTTAGGCTCGTAAGCTTGCTCTTTAGTCGCCATCGCCCACAGGATCCGAGCATTCTTGTTGGCCAGGGCGACCGCGGCTTTATTGAAGCCCCGCCGTTCGACCAGGGCTTGCAGCCATCGGTTTAATGGATCAGTCTTGCCACTGCAGTACTTGACCACCGCCCGGGCGCCATGGATCAGCTTGGTGCGGATATAGCGATTGCCCCGTTTGCTGATGCCCAAATACACCGCTTTGTCCCCGCTGCTATGCTGCCTGGGCACGACGCCCAAACTGGCGGCATAATCCCGACTGCGGGCATAGTCCTTGCCGTGACCGAGGTCGGCGGCGACGATCGTGGCAGTGATCGGCCCCACGCCGGGCACGTCCAGAAATCGCCGGCTTAAGGCATTACTATTGCACAGCCGGCTGATCCGTCGGTCCTGGTCCTTGATGGCTTGATCCAACGCCTTCAGTTGTTTATATTGTTCGGCCAACACTTCACGGCTGAGCGGGGCCAAGCCGTTTTCCGCCTCTTCCAGAATCAAGGGCAGTTCTTTTCTGACCCGATCGATCCCTTTGGCTATGACAATGCCTCTTTCGCTCAACAGGCCCCGGAGCTGATTGACCAGTGCCGTACGCTGGTCCACCAAATCCTGCCGGATGTTATGAACCAGTTGCACATCCTGTTGTTCCAACGTCTTGATCGCCACCACGCGCTTGTTCGGCCGGGTCACGGCATCAAAGATCGCCTGCGCATCGTTAAAGTCGTTCTTATTGCCCACCACGAAGTTTTTGACGTAACGGGCATTCAGCAACACAACCTGATGCCCCAGCTTAGTCAGTTCCCGCCCCCAATGATGGGCGCCACCGCAAGCTTCTAAGCCAATCAGACTCGCGGGGTAATTGGCGAAAAAAGCCAGCAATTCTGCTCGCTTGAGCTTTTTCCTGATCGCTTTGCCCTCGGCGCTCAGGCTATAGCAGTGAAAAATGTTCTTTGCGATGTCCAGGCCAACTACATTATTATTCATTTCGGGCTCCTCTTTGCTCCGTTGTTACTCTTGGGTGCATTATGACACCGTGGGAGTGAAGAGGAGTCCATATCATCAGCCTACCGAGCTGATTGTTGTAGGAAGTAGGGTACGCATTGCGTACCATTTTCCACATATTCAGGTGACTGAAACTCCAAAAGGTACGCGGTGCGTACCCTACCTGGCTGAAATGAGCTTCTTGAGGGGTAACCTGATCATGACATCTTGGAAACATGCTTCAGTGCAAAGAAGATAACCATTGCCGGCATAAGCAGTGCCATGACGCTCCATAAGCCCATTGCCAGCAGGACAATCTGGTTGAGCGCTGTAAGACCGGTGTAAGTATAAACGGCCCATTTTTTCATCATCCACAAGCCGAACATGCACGCCAGTCCTATGAAAGACGAAAGGCCCAGGTATAGCAGATACCCGAAACCCAATTGCTGAGCTACGGGTGAAAAAATCAAAGGCAGTGCTATCAATGAGCCGACGAACCCAATCACACAGATGACTGTTATCGAGGTTGGGCGCTCGGCTATTTCTGTTAGTTCGTTCACAGCATGTTTCCTTTTTTGTTGATATCTGACAATTTGATTCAGCCCCATGCATTAAGGAATGGTGAGAAACACGACGTCTCGTCCATTGGCTGGAAGTAATCGTTAACCATAGTACTATTCAGATGATGGTAAAAATGAAGTGCCTGAACCTGTCCGACTAAAACTCATGCGGGGCTGCCAAGGCACTTCGCTCGATTATGACGGCAGCAATCCATTCCCGTCAATCGTAAAGAAAATCATTGAGATACTGGTGAACGCCGCTTGCAATGAGCCCCGTGGAGTAATGGGCTGAACGGCAGCCTCATCGGTTATTTACGGCTAATTTTATGCCAAATCCAATAATCGCCATGCCCGCAAGCCGAGCCGCGGCTTTGCGCGCCGATGGCAGCGACGACAGCTTGCGTGCCAGAGCGTTGCCGACGAACACGAGGCCAGCCTGATACAAGAAGCTGATGATGGTAACGTGCGCCATCAGGATGCCAAGGGCAACGGATGATGCATCGGTACGCAGAAACAGAGGAAAGAAAGCCATGAAGAACAGGATGACCTTGGGGTTGGTGAGGCTGACCATAAATGCCTATCGAAAATAAAGCCGCCCGCTCTTTTTCTGATCGGACGCACTCGCATCGATGGAAACAGGCGATCTGAGCAATTGGATGCCCAGCCAGCACAGATAGACGGAACCAAACCATTGCAACATCTCAAACACAAGCAGGTGCGCATGCATCACGGCTGCCAGGCCGAGGGCAGCGCCGGCCATATATATGAAATCGCCAAGCAAAGTGCCTATAACCGCACCGAACCCAGCTCCGATGCCGCTGTGCGCAGTGGCATTGAGAATCGTCAGCGTGCCGGGCCCGGGGATTAACTGAAAAACGAGAATTGCTGCGATGAAGCTCGCGTAGTTCTGAATATCAAACATGCTTCAGTTTCCCCTAGATCACCGGATCCGGCCAGGGATGAATCTGGCCGAAGTCACGAAACAACAATCCCGCGCAAAACTGGCTTAAGATTCATAGGCCGGGTCCCGATTGATCGAAGGGCCAGGTCCGGATGAATCGCCACCTGGACGAAGCACCGCCTTACTGTGTCCTATTAAGGAGCCGTCTTCTTACAGTTGCACTCGGCCGCAACAGTTTTCAACTCTTCGACATATTCCTTGTTTGCCTTTGTTAATACCGGCTGCCATGCTTGCTGATATTCTTCAATAAACTTGCCCATTGCCTGTTTCTTGGCGGCAATATCTTTTTTACCTAAATCGGATGTATGAAACTCAATAAGCTTATCCAGTTCTTCTTCCGTAAAGTTCGGGCCGTAGTACCCCACCCATACATCTACAATTTTTTGATCGGACCAGGGAATTACCAATTTTTTTGTATAGTTTGCATAAGCATTGGCGAGTCGTTTCTTGAATTCTTCATTAGGATTCAGCTGAGCCAGTACTTGATCCAGAGTCTGCTGCCCCACTTTCTCCGTTTGAGCCTTCACTGCCTGAAACTGTGTAGTCCATGTTTCAGTCAGCCCGGTCGCATCCATTAAAGTCTTGACTTTATCCGCCTTCGAATCGGCTAACGCAGTAAACGGCATTAAAGCCGCAAGCAATATTATTAGTCTTTGTCTCATTGTTTTCCTTTTGTTTTTATTGTTTAACGCAATATATGGCGTCGTATTTTCGACAATCCGTTCTATGTAGTACGCAACTACTACAAATACATGATAGCTTATGTTATTTAGATTTTATATATGCAGCAGCCAAGCGGGCTGAATGGAAGTTTTGCGGAAACCCGGCATATCGGAGCGGTGAAGCTGGTTTTATCAATCCAACCTTGTATGATCAAATTTAAAGAAGTAGGGTACGCACCGCGTACCTTTGGGAGTTTCAGTCACCTGAACATGTGGAAAATGGTACGGTACGCAATGCGTACGAGAGTGTGAAAGAATTAGTGAAAAACGTCATAAAAAGCCTTATTCACCACGAAGATCACGAAGGACACGAAGAAAAAATTAAGTTAATCAAAAGCTTAAAACTTCGTGCTCTTCGTGTCCTTCGTGGTTAAATCTTTTAAATTGAATACTTTCACAGTCTCGTACCCTACCTGGCTTCAGCCTAACCGCGCTTTTTCTTCAACCCCTCGGCCCACAGAAGTCAGCGATGGCAATGAATCAATCCATCCCAACCTGCTTTCACACCAGACGTTTACTTGGGGGAATATGTCTCGTGACCGCTCAAAGGTGCCAAAGTACACCATACATGCACCTGGATATTTGTCGTTTAAATTGAAAATGGGAGTGCCACATTCGCGGCAAAAATGCTTTTTGACCCCTCTGATTTGAAAGGAATGCAGGCTGTCGTGGCCAGAAGTTATTTCAAGCGCAGAATGCGGCAAGGCTACGTAAGTGGAAAATGCAGCCCCTGAATGTGAGCGGCAAAAATTGCAATGGCAATTGACGACGTTCCGTATCTCAGAGTTAAGCTTGAATTTAACTTTTCCGCACAGGCATGATCCATTGAGATGATTCACATAATTCTCCATTTGTTTTTTAATACATAACGCGAGGCTCAGCCAAGCAGACTGGGCTGGAGCTTTGCGGAAACCCAGCATATCGGAGCGGTAAATTGCTGGGTTTGTCAAGCTAACCTATCGAGCTGATTGTTCGATACTATAGCCCAGCTATTTGACGCAACCGCCGTATTAAAATAGGTACTCTCGACTGCTCTGCTTGACTAGGATTAAGATGCATTGGGATGCTATCAATAAAACGTATATCGGCAAGTAGATCGTCAATTTCCTGTTCAACGAATTCTCGTAAATCTTGAGGTGATTCACGGAGTTCATCTATAACTTCTGGCCGACCATCTACGAGATTAACAATGTCTTCGATATCATGATGAAGGTAATCGCCTTTACCACGACCATAGAATGATTCAATTTTTGTCGCTATCAATAGTGGAGCTGAAATATGCTGAATTTCGATTCCGCTCGGTAACTTGCTTGTAAGTGGTATCTCCGCAGCTAGTTTGTACCATATATTAGTGAACCCGAGAACCTTTTCGTCTGTTGACATAACATCAATCACGAGTTCGCCTTTGATCCAGCGGCAAATAATATCCCTTTGTTCTTTGAACCCTAGATCTCTAAGTTTATCGCATAGTTTGTAATAATTGGAGAGAGGAGTAACTTCTGCCAGTAGGTCTACATCAACCGTATGTCTTACAGGTGGTCGTGCTTGGTCTGTAATTAATAAGCCTACGGCGCAGCCACCGACAAGCACTAGCTCATTTAATAGTGGCTTTAGTGCGTGAGCTGCCAATTCGAGCGTTTCGATATTCGGGTCATTTTTTATCACGACAAGCGCTCCATTAATTCGGATGCAGCGATCTCTCGTTCTCGTGCTGCACCGGCTCTTAAAGCATCAACTAGTGCAAGAACTTCATATAGTTGGAAATCAGCACGTGCGGCGAATGGCACAGATGGATAGAGGGGTTGTAAGCTTAAACCACGTTCCTCACCTTGGGGATCTGGCCACACAGGGTTTAATGCTTCATACTGCGCAAAGAACTTCTTTAATGGAGGAGCCGCAATACCTGTTGCCATTCCACGTGTAATACCTCCCTCTAAGGCGGGAAATACATACTTTACCCCATGCAGAATAAATTCTTGTAGTGATAAACGAACAGCTCGTAATTGACCATCTTCTCGTATCACTAACCGAGACATCACAGCCCTTTGAGTAGCGGCATATACCTCTGACGCTGACATCGATAGCTCGTGCCCTAATTCGGCAAAGGTTATGATCCTGTTCTCGTTTACTGCAATCTTTAATGCTACAAGAAGGTCTTGTGGTTTTAATACTGGTTGCTTTTGTCGAGTCACAATTCTAACCATGAGTTTTCTCTATTCGCGAATCCAGAATAATAAATTTATCATCTCATTTTAGATAAAATTTAACAAGTATTCGCTATTCGCGAATACTAAAAACAGCATTTAAACTCTTTTTAACTTTATTAAAAATAAAAATTGTAAGCGGCTTATAGAAAAACCTATAAAAAAATCATTGTAAAACAATAGATAAATGTGTTATTAAGAATAAACATAATTATACGGGGTAAATTTAAACGTATAAATTTTACTCTTAATTAAATTTTCTAGGTAAGTATGTCTGAGATTATACGAAAAAAAAGTCCACGTGCGCCGTCCATGTCTCTAGATGAAGCGCTTGCGCGAGTCATGAAAGTATATGATCGTGAAAGGTTGCATTCTACCCCCATAGAAATTGTTGCACAGCATTTGGGCTATAAAAGTGCCAACAATGGAAGCGCATTGAGTACTTTAGCGTCTCTTCGGTATTTTGGGTTATTGGGGCGCCCAAAAGAGGGAATGCTTGCTGTGGCTAAAGAAGTAGAGTCATACAACTTTGCACCAGATGAAAAACTGAGGCGTTCTTTGCTGCTAGGTTTTCTCGAACGTCCGGCGCTATACAGTGAATTGTTAGAGAAGTATGAGTCAGGGCTACCTTCGGATGCAAACTTAAAATTTGATTTGATACAACGAGGCTTTGCACCTCAAGCCGCAGAATCTGCATTAGTTGTATTTAAACGGTCAGTCATTTTTGCTGATTATTTCGGTGGCGAACCCAGTGATGAAGTTGAGGGGAGTGTTTACGATGCCCAGGACAACTCAATTCTGGTTGCAAATGATTTTCAATCTTCTGCTGGCAAAGTAAGCCTAACTACTCCATCATCAGCAGTAGCTATCCCTCAAGTAGAGGTGGATGACGCCGAGTTGGATCGAATTCCAGTTCGTCTTCCAGGCGGACGTCGAGCTTGGCTTTTCATTCCGACTCCTTTTTACGATGCGGATAAAGCAAGACTTAAGGCTCAAATTGATCTGCTCCTAACTGCAGAAGACGAAGAACTCTAACAATACGCTTTATTGAATCGGGGCTAGACCGGATGTTAGTGAGCAGATGCTTTCCCCTTGCGGATCAAACCCTACCAAATACGTACGCTCAGCCCTTGTTAGGCGCACCCTGTATTTCTTAGCCATACTGTCGTTCCCATTAGATAAAATTTCATTATATTAGGTATTTATCCTACAAAATAAAACTGACTGGATCATTCCCGCGCTGAAACCATAAGATTTATCCCCCGGTTACAAATACTTTATACTCAGCGCTTCTCAAAACGACCCTACCGGACGTTTTTCACTACCGTTTATCATCAGGAGCCAGAATGTTCAAACCCGTCACACCGTTGCTCGCCGCCGATACCTTGATCGAACTGATCGATCTGCCCGGTCGGCCGTTTGTTTTGATCGAGCGCGCCAATCCGCCTTACGGCTGGGCCGTGCCGGGAGGGTTTGTCGATGTCGGCGAGACGATGGAGATGGCCGCCGTGCGCGAGGCGAAGGAGGAAATCGGCCTCGATATCAGGCTGACGGCTTTGTTGGGCATCTATTCCAATCCCAAGCGCGATCCGCGCAATCATACCGTGACGGCCTGCTATATCGCCGAAGCGCATGGCATGCCTGTCGCGGCCGATGACGCCAAAAACTGCGGCATTTTTACCTTCGACAATCTTCCCGCCGAGCTGGCGTTCGATCATGCGATGGTGCTGGATGATTACCGCAATTACCGTATGACCGGCCAGGTCGCGCCGTTGCGGTTGTAAGGGAAGCGCGTAACGCATCGATTTACCGGCGCGTTACGCGGCGAATGGCAGTTAAACCACCATGAAGGGATTGGGCTTGGGATTGGCCAGCACTTTCAGTATGGCCCGGATATCGGCTTCCAGAATGTTGAGCTTGGTATAAAGCTCTTCGTTGTCGTATTGTTCGTCAAACCGGAAGGATTCGACCATCGGCAGCAATTCATCCAGTTTTTTCTGTAAATTCTCTCTGTCCACTATTTTCCACTCCAAAAAAGTCAGGACGGTTTATTGATCTGGTATGGCAGGCCAAACCTGCTGTGCCAGGTTGGCTTTAAGGGTGAAAAGTCTACGATAATTACGACTTTTGTTGAAGGTCTAATTTTGGTGATGGAAATAAAGTGTGAGAGCGGCTTTGCCCATTCCTTGGGCAAAGCCGCCCCCGCAATTCCCCCGCAATCTATTGTTTAATTTTCAGGACCGTAACATTTCGGGTAATCGCTGCAAACAGCGCAGGACGGCGCGCGGCAGAGATACAGCCCTTCCGCTTCGCAGAGCTGCTTGTACAGGAATTTTTTCCATTTCATGTCCTTGTCATTTTTGGCAGCCAGTTCGGGAAAGTTGTAGTGCAACATGGCGCTCAACTGACCGCGGTCTAACAGGCCCAAATCCTGCCATAGGTGATCGTTGCCCAGGCAACCGGCCACGATAATGCCGATGATGCAGTCGCTTTCGAAGCCGTCGGACTGGCTGTAATGCTTGAGCAGATTAACCAGGTCGTCTCTTTCCAGCATGCGGCTGAAATCCGGCCGAATGCCCGAAGGCGCCAGTTCGGGTATGCGGCAGTCCGGAAAATAATGGCCGACCAGCCTTTTAAACTGCGCAGGTTCCAGCCCTAGGCAATCGGGCAGGGCGCTCTTGCCCAGGCACCAGCTGGAAACCATGCAGGCCAGCCATTCTTGGTTGGGCGTGGCCATTGCTTGCGATTTCAGCCGGGCATACAGGCTTATCCTGTCGTCCTGAAGTTTGAGCGCTATGGACATGATGCTAATCTCGGGCCGGTCGCGGCATGGAAGATTGAAAAAATACCTGAAACCATAAAGCGGCTCCTTGAAATTGGGGTCATTTTTCCGTTGCGCTGGACAGACAGGCGTGCGGCTTGGGTTCGGATGACCGGGGGCAGCTTTCCAGATCCGCCCCCAGGATTTCCGTCAGCCCTATCCAATGATGAACCTTATGCTGATCGAATCCTGCAACCCTGACATCGCCCACCTGCATTAAAGGACGGCGGATCAATAGCGGATCTTTCAGCATTAAGGCCAGAGCCTGTTCTTCCGAGATCTGGTTAGGGTCAAGCGCGCCGTTTTTTACCGCCGGTGCGCTGTAATTAAACCACTGATGCACGGGTTCGCTGCCGAAGAAAGCACGCAAGCATTCCTTTTGCCAGGGCTCGGTCAGCAAATTTCGCGCGATCACCTGATGGCCCGCCGCCGTCAGCATTTGCTTCTGCCGGGTGTTGTTGATGCATCCGGGTTTTTCGTAGAAGTAAACCGTAGCCACGGCTGCCGTCCTTTTAATGCGCCTGCAACTCGGCCATCGCCTCGGCCATTTTTTCCGGCGGAATGCCGGTCAAAGATCCCGGCGGATTGATCGGCTCACCCAGCGAATTGAGTATGGCGCCTTCTATCGGGCAAATGCTGGCGCATTGATAAACCGGATAATCGCCTTCGCATTCCGTGCATTTATTGCTGTTGACCCGAAAATGCGGTTTGGCTTCATAAATAGCCTTGCTGGGACACACCGGCTCGCAGGCAAAGCAGTTAACGCAGGATTCAATAATTTTTACTGCCATAAAACAAACTCCTTAATCGTAGGGTACGCAGTGCGTACCTTTAAAAAATGGTACGCACTGCGTACCTTTAAAAAATGGTACGCAGTGCGTACCCTACTTTGTGATTTCTAAGCACTCGCTCTGGCTGCGTCAGGTTTTGCATCCAGCTTGCCTGCCGCGGCCATTTCCTTGTACACGGCCATGACGGCATCCTCGATCGGTTCCATGGCATGTTCGCCGTTCGGCTGGATGCCGGCCGTTTCCAGCATCTCCCAGGGCTCATAACCGACTTTCGAACACAGCACCGCTTCGCAGCCTTCCAGCGCCCTGATCGTGCGCATCAGGGTCGATTCGGTTTCGCCGCAGGTCGTATCGCCGCCACAGTACTGATCGGCCTTGCGATGGCTGATAAAGCGCACACCCTCCGGCGAGGCTTCGTAGATCAGGAATTCCTTGGCATGGCCGAAGTGCACGTTGATGAGGCCCTGCCCGCTGGTCGCCACGGCCATCAGCACCGGACGCGTATTGAGTTTGGGCTCCTGTTTGAACTGTTCAGTCTTGGCCGCTTTCTCCAGACGCTTGCTGTCCATCTCGGCCTGAATGGCATCGTGGATGACCTTGCGTTTTTCCATGGCCGCCTGGTAATCGATTTCCATGGTTTCGATCTTGTCCATCGTGAATTCGTCGCCGCGGTCCTCGCCGAGCAGCCCGACGGCGTCGGCACGGCACTGGCGGCAGTGGCGCATCATGTTCATGTCGCCGGAGCAGGCATCCTGAAGGTCTTGAAGCTCGTCGGGCGTAGGACCGCGTTGCCCCATGACGCCGTAGAATGTGCCGTGCTCGGCTTCGGCGATCAACGGCATGACGTTGTGCAAAAATGCGCCCTTGGATTTGACGACTTTACTGACTTCCGCCAGATGCTTGTCATTGACGCCCGGAATCATGACCGAGTTGACCTTGACGAGGATGCCTTTGGCAATCAGCATTTCCAGACCTTTTTGCTGTTGTTCGATCAGGATTTTCGCAGCCTTGACGCCCTTGATGCGGCGGTTGTTCCAGAAAATCCACGGGTAGATTTTCGCGCCGATTTCAGGGTCAACGCAGTTAATGGTGATCGTGACATGGTCGATATTGTGTTTGGACAACTCCTCGACCGCATCGGGCAGAGCCAAGCCGTTAGTGGATACGCACAATTTGATATCGGGCGCTTCCTCGCTTAAACGGCGGAAAGTTTCGAACGTGCGTTCCGGGTTGGCCAGCGGATCGCCGGGGCCGGCGATGCCGAGCACGGTCATCTGCGGAATCGTGGCAGCCACGGCCATGGTCTTTTTCACGGCCTGATCCGGCGTCAGCAGTTCGGACACCACGCCGGGGCGCGATTCGTTGGCGCAATCGTATTTACGGTTGCAATAATGGCATTGGATGTTGCAGGCTGGCGCCACCGCCACATGCATCCTGGCGAAATAGTGATGGGCGTCTTCCGAATAACAGGGATGATTCTGTACTTTTTCCCGGATCGAGTCGGGCAGTTGATTCATCTGGTCATCGGTTGAACCGCAAGAACCTGCTGAACATCCGCCTGCTTTTGGTGCATCATTGAGTACTGGCAATTCCATAATATTGACCTCGGTAAGTTGCTGTTACTCTGGATGAATGCACAGGCCGTGCCAATATCTTATCTTACTGATTTTTATTTGTTTTTTGCTTTTGTTTATGTGGAGGATGTCGCACACGCAACAGGTATGTATGAGTTTTTTGTAATTAATCGAACAACAGCCCCAAGGATTGTGATGCCTGAATGCGCCCAGCTTACCCGGCTTTGTGGTAGATGGGTAGCCCCGGCCGCCACAGACTCCACGCAGCCGGCATCTCCGGCAGCGATTCGTGCACGCCGATCACGCATAATCCGCTCGGCGACAGTCGGGCATCAAGATGGCGCAGGATTGCCCGCTGCAGGTCGGACGAGAAATAGGTGAACGCCAGATTCCGGCACAGGATGAGATCGAAAGAACCGTCCGGCAAGGCTTTGCGCAGATCCTGCACGGCCCAGCTTATCGGCCGGCGATATTCCGACTTGATGCAGTACTGTCCCTGCTCCGCAGTAAAGGCAAGGTCGCGCCAAGGTGCGGGCAATTCCCTAAGACTGCTTGACGGGTAGCATCCGCGCCGGGCTCGCGCGACCTGGACCGGATCGGCGTCCGTGCCAGTCAGCGCAAGCGGGACAGCCGGAGCCTGCGGCGCGATTTGCAGCGCCCAGATCAGCGCCAGCGTATACGCTTCCTCGCCAGCACCACAGCCTGCGCTCCAAATGTCGAGCCTGCGTTTATTGCGGTTTTGGCATAAACGGATCAGTTCCGGCAATCCTTCTTGGGCGAGAGCATCGAAAACCCAACGGTCGCGGTAAAAGCGCGAGATCGTGATCCGGCAGAAACCGTCGAGCCGAAGCCACTCCTGTTCATGCGCCTCAAGATAGCGGCGGTAACCATCGAGATCGACTAACTGCAATTCCTCGATACGCCGGGTGATGCGCTTGATCACCTGCCGCCGCACTTTACGGAATCCCGGCCAGCGCAGCTCCAGGCGCGGCAAGGCCCATTGCAGAAAGGCCATCCATTGATCATCTCGCTTGGTCACCGAGGAACCTGACGGCTGGCACGATTAAAGCGAGACGCCCATATGATGTTCACTGTCGTCATTACTGCTCCCCATAGATTTCCGGCGTCCATAGTTCATATAAGAATCATGACAACGAAATGGTCGCAGTTATTCCAAAGATCGTCTCACGAAAGGACTCAATCCGCATTCCAAGCGAGTCTTATCCTTCCCACGCTGGAGCGTAGGAATGATAAGGCTTGCTAAATCTGCTTCATGGCGATATCCAGCACCTGGATGCGATAGGCGATCTGACGCGGCGTCATGTTAAGCAGCCTTGCGGCCTTGGCCTGCACCCAGCCGCATTGCTCCAGCGCAGCGATCACGCGCTCGCGGTCATCGAGTGTTTCATCGTTGAGATCGACCGGAGGCACTTTCTGGGGTTTGAGCGCGACTTGATGGCCAATTTCATCTTCGAGCCCGGTATTGACCATGACATCCCTGTCGATGATGCCGTTGGGACTCATGATCGCGGCGCGCTCCAGGCGGTTGGCCAGTTCCCGGACATTGCCGGGCCAGCTGTGCTTCATCAATATCCTGATGGCGCTGTCTTTGATTTCCAGGTAACGTCCTCCCTGCTGGGCTGAGATCCTGCCCAATAAAAATTCGGCCAGTTGCGGGATGTCCTCGGTTCTGTCGCGCAAAGCCGGCATGTGGATTGGCATGACATTCAGCCGATAATACAAATCCTCGCGAAACGTGCCTTCGGTGACTTGCTCTTCCAGGTTGCGGTTGGTCGCGGCGATGATGCGCACGTTGACGTTGATGGTTTTGGTGCCTCCCACGCGCTCGAACTCGCCTTCCTGCAGCACGCGCAGCAACTTGGCCTGAAACGAGGCCGATATCTCGCCGATCTCATCGAGAAACAGGGTGCCATTGTCGGCCAGTTCGAAGCGGCCTTTGCGTTGCGCCAGGGCACCGCTGAAAGCGCCTTTTTCATGGCCGAACAATTCGGATTCCAATAGCGTATCAGGCAGGGCCGCGCAGTTGAGTTTCAGGAACGGCCCGCTGGCGCAGCCCGAGTTGAAATGGATGGCGTTGGCGACGACTTCCTTGCCGGTGCCCGACTCGCCGCGTATCAGCACCGTGGTGTTCCACTTGGCGACCTGGCGGATCGAATCGAACACTTTCAGCATTGGCGCCGAATGCCCGACGATGTTTTCAAAGCTGTAATTCTTGATCAGCGCCTGCTTCAGATGATCGCGCTCGCTGAGCAGATCGCGCTGCTTGCGTTCCATGGCCCGAAGCATCTTGACGCTTTGCGCGATCAGGTTGGCGACCATTTCCATGAACCGGGCCCGCTCGCCCAGGAACAGGCTGTTGGTGGGCTGCGCCGCCAGCACGCCGACCAGCTCGCTTTTTTCCACATAAATGGGCGAGCCTATGAACGGCAATTCAGGATCATAAAGCCCCAATTTGCCCAGGAAGCGCGGCTCCTCGGCCACTTTTTCAACGACGAGGGTACTACCCGCGTCCAGTATGGTGCCGATCAGACCTTCGCCGGACTGATACCTGACCGGTTGGGCCGGCTTGACGGCGCTGTCGCTGTGTACGGCCGTGACGACCATGGCGTCGTTTTCCGTCTCGCGCAACGTAATCATCCCGGAGCGCATGCCCGATCTTTTATGCAGAATTTCCAGCACGCCTTGCAGTTTGGCCTGCAAGTCGTGGGTGCTGTTCAGTACCTGGCTGATCAGGTATAGGGTATCCAGTTCAGCTTCGATTAACTCTGTACGCTCAATCATGCTATTGACTCTCTATGCCGAAACTCTGCGCATGGGAAAACTGATAATAAAGCGGCAACCCTGATGGTAATTAGGGTCTATCTCGATCAGTCCCTGATGCTGGTTGATGATTTCCTTGACCATGACCAGACCCATGCCGGCCTGATTGCCGCCCATGGGTCTTGTGGTATAGAAGGGCTCGAATACTTTGGCACGTTTGCCGACGGGAATGCCGGGCCCGGTATCTTCAACGATGACATAAGCTAGATCGGCATCTGAATCGGTGGTGATTCTAAGCCGCTGCTCCGGGCAGTCGGACTGCACCATGGCCTCGATGGCGTTATCGATGAGTTGCTTGAACAGGATGCGCAGGCGATTTTCGGAACCCAGAATCGTCGGCAAGGCCTGCATGGGCTGCCAGTGCACTTCGATGTCATGGCTCTGGAAACGCGACTCGCTGAGCATCATCATCTCATGCAGCACTTTATTGAGATTGACCGGCACAACGGCTGCCTGATAAATCTGGGGAATGCATTTTTTCATCATGGCCACGGCCTCTTCGCCCGATGCCTGAATCTGCCGCAAAATCTGCAGCAGGCCGTCATGCTGGGCGTCGCCTTTGTGCCGGATGATCTGCTCAGCGGCCTTGATCTGATTCATCGGCATCTGAATCTGGTGCATGGCGCCCAGCAGCGTCTCCCGAATGCCGCGCACCCGCTCATCCTCGACCATCATGGTTTTCAGGGTCTGGATATGCAGCTCTTCCATCTGCCGGCGTTGCTTGGTGATGTCGGTCAGGGTCAGGATCAAATAGCGTTTGGAGTTGTCTTCAAAAAACGCATCGGCATTGATTTCTTTTTCCACAAACCAATTGCCGGCACAGGAAAACCAGCGTACGCCCTGGCCGCGGGTTTCCACCCTGAACTCCCGGTTATTGAAGCCCTGTTCGGCGAGTTGCAGCTGCTGCCATAAATCGCCCATCTCATCGCGCAGCAGCTTCAGAAAAAACAGCGCCGGCTCGCCTTTGTTAAGATCGGTAACCAACGCTTTATACAACTGGTTATCCAGAATGACCCGATCCTGGTCATCGAGCACCACCATAGCAATCGGCGATGAATTGAGCACAGATTCAATCAGCAGTTTCTGATTGTGCACTTTTTTCTCGGATTCATAGGCAGCAGTCACATCGCGATGCATGCCGATATAGTGCGTAATTTGCTTCTCGCTGTTCAGCATGGGCGTGATGGTCAGGTCAGCCAGATAACGATGACCTGACTTATGCCGGTTAACCAGCCGGCCATGCCAAACTTTTTTGCTGCTGATGGTGCGCCACAAATCGTGATAGACATGCCGCGGCGTGGACTTGTCCGATAGCAGGGATTCGTTTTGACCCAGGATATCGGCCGGGTTATAACCGGTGACCAAGGTGAATTCCTCATTCACATAAAGAATGCTGGCTTTCTTGTCGGTAATGGAAATAGCGATAGGCGCCTGCTCGACCGTTTCGATAAACAGTCCACATGGCCCCCGGTTGTCGATGTCCTCTCCGAGCATAATGGCTTCAAGCTCTTTATTAATGCATTTGCCTTTACTGCTGTGAGTCCACAAAAATTGCAACGATGTTTTTTTCATACGTCATGTCAGGAATTGAACAATAGCTTAACCACTCAAGCAAAAATGAAGCCAAATTTTATAAGGGAATTAAAAAATGAAAGGCACGTATGCAGCATCACCTCTACCGCCTTATTGGTTGCACCTGACTTAATGTAAGGTTTGCGACATAAAAATTATGCGCTGTGGGGTTATGTCCTAATTCCGACAGGATTTACGCACCATTCAGGTGCATATCCGCACTCGTTTTAGGCATTTAGCTTATGAATGGCTGTTTTTGTCAATCTGGCACACTTGATGCTGTATTTTGAGCAAAAACAGCTTGGAAAAAACAGTGAGTGAATATTTGTTACTTTTATTAGGCACTGCCCTTGTCAATAACGTGGTGTTGGTCAAATTCCTGGGGCTTTGCCCGTTCATGGGCGTGTCCAACAAGCTGGATACGGCACTAGGCATGGGCATGGCAACCACCTTCGTGCTGACGCTGGCGGCCATCGCCAGTTGGGTGATCGAGCATTTCATTCTGGCGCCGTTCCATATTGAGTTTCTGCGCATACTGGCCTTTATTCTGGTGATTGCGGCTGTGGTTCAGTTCACCGAGATGGTGGTCCATAAAACCAGCCCGGTGCTGTATCAGATACTGGGGATTTTCCTGCCGCTGATCACCACCAATTGTGCGGTCCTGGGCGTGGCCCTGCTGAACGTGCAGGCGCAATACGGGTTCATGCAAAGCATGGTTTTCGGTTTTGGGTCGGCCATCGGCTTTACGCTGGTCATGGTGCTGTTCGCGGGCCTGCGCGAGCGCCTGGCCTTGATGAGCGTGCCGAGCCTGTTTGCCGGCACGCCGATCGCCTTTATCACGGCCGGAATCTTATCGCTGGCTTTCATGGGTTTCGCCGGACTGTACAAATAGCCTGCCTGAGGGGACATCATGTACATTTTAACTGCCATTGTAAGTTTGACGACATTAGGGCTAATTTTAGGGTTCCTGCTTGGTATCGCCGCCAGGTATCTGAAAGTTGAAAGCAACCCGATCGTCGATGAACTGGAAGCATTAATGCCCGGCTCTCAATGCGGCCAATGCGGTTATCCGGGCTGCAGGCCGGCAGCCGAAGCGCTAGCCGCAGGCGAGGCGCCGCCCACGCTGTGCCCGCCCGGCGGCAGTTCGCTGGCCGAGCAGCTGGCAAAATTGCTGGGCGTGGAAATCGATCTGAACGATGTACAAGACCCAGAACAGCTGGTCGCCAGAGTAAGTGAAGATACCTGCATTGGCTGCACGCGCTGCTTCAAGGTCTGCCCCACCGATGCGATCGTCGGCGCGCCCAAGCAGATTCATGCCGTGATCAGTGACGCCTGCATCGGCTGCAAGAAATGCATAGCCGTCTGCCCGACTGAGTGTCTGCAAATGCATCCGGTTGAGGTCACCTTGCGGAACTGGCGCTGGCCCAAACCGGCTGTTGCCGAAGGAGTTGCCACATGCTGAGCCTGTCCACCCTGTTTAAAGAGCCGCGCATTCGCGGCGGGGTTCATGCCGAGGCGCATAAGGCCTCGACCTCCAGCCAGCCTATCGTGATTGATTTACCGCTGCCAAAAAAACTCTATATCCCGTTGCAGCAGCATGTCGGCAAAGCCGCGGAACCGGTAGTCAGGGTCGGCGATCATGTACTGAAAGGGCAATTGCTGGCTCACAGCCAGGGGATGATTTCCGCACCGGTGCATGCATCGAGTTCGGGAGTGATCATCGATATCGACGATTATCCGGCACCGCACCCCTCGGCGCTGCCGATACGAACGGTCGTGCTGGAAACCGATGGCGAGGACAAGTGGATCAGCGCTCCGCCTGTCGATGACCCGTTTCAACTGGCGCCCGAAGAGGTCAGCCTGCGCGTCGGTGCGGCCGGCATCGTAGGTCTTGGCGGAGCCGCCTTCCCGTCGGCCGTCAAATTGAATCTGGGCCGTGAAAACAGAATTCACACGCTGCTGATCAACGGCGGCGAATGCGAGCCGTATCTGACCTGTGACGACCGCTTGATGCAGGAGCGGGCCGTAGGCATTATCGACGGCATACGACTGATGCTGCATGGCATGGAAACCGGACAGGCGATTGTCGGCATCGAGGATAACAAGCCCGAAGCCTATGCAGCCATGCGGAAGGCCGGCCTGCCCTATCCGTTCATCAAGGTTGAACAGGTGCCGACCCGTTATCCGATGGGCTGGGACAGACAGCTGATCCGCTACCTCATCGGCCGGGAAGTGCCGGCCGGCGGGCGCTCCGCCGACGTGGGCGTGATCATGCATAACGTCGGCACAGCCTATGCGGTGCACCGGGCCGTCCGCTTCAATCAGCCGCTGGTCAGCCGCATCGTGACAGTCTCGGGCGGTGCCGTAGCCTCGCCGATGAATATCGAAGTGCCCATCGGCACGCTGATCAATGAACTGTTCGCCTTCTGCGGCGTTGATCAGACAGCCGCCAAACGCATCATCATGGGCGGGCCGATGATGGGCGATGCGCTGCCGCATAGCCGCCTGCCTATCGTCAAGGCTTCCAGCGGCATCCTGGCCTTGACTCAGGAGGAGATCCGAAACAAGGCCCAGCAGCCCTGCATCCGTTGCGCGCAGTGCGTCAGCGCCTGCCCGGCCGGCCTGTTGCCGCTGGAGATGGCTAACCGGATCCGCAACAACCAGCTCGACGCGGCCGTCGATATCGGCCTCAAGGACTGCATCAGTTGCGGCTCCTGTTCTTATGTCTGCCCTTCCAACATTCCGTTGGTGCAGTATTTCAAATACGCCAGCGGCGAACTCGCAGCCAGGCAGCAGGCACAGCACAAATCGGAGCACACTAAGCGTCTGATGGACGAACGCAATGCGCGCATGGACCGCATCAAAAAACAGCAGCAAGAAGAAGAACAGGCGCGTTTGGCGGCCAAAGCCGAAAGAGAACGTTTACAAAACGAACAAGGAACATTGGCATGATTGTACACAGCAAGCTCAGCAGCGGCGCTCATATAGGAGCGAACACGACAGTCCAGCACATTATGCGGCAGGTGATGCTGGCGATATCGCCGGCGACGGCGTTCGGGCTTTTCTGTTTCGGCTGGCCCGCCCTGAATCTGTTCATTATTACCCTGCTGTCTGCCGTTCTGTTTGAAGCCTTCTGTCTGCGTCTGGCAGGCAGGGTTGCCAGACCGGTGATCATGGATGGCTCGGCGCTCTTGAGCGGCTGGCTGGTCGCCATGACGCTGCCTCCGTGGGCGCCCTGGTGGATAGGCGTTGCCGGTGCCGGAATTGCAATTATACTGGGCAAGCAGGTTTACGGCGGTCTGGGGCAGAATCTGTTCAATCCGGCCATGCTGGCCCGGATCGCCCTGCTGATCTCTTTTCCTATCGAAATGACGACGTGGCCCAATGTCGCGCCTGTTTTCTCAGCACAGGCGCCCGGCCTTATCGAGAGCTGGTCAATCACCTTCTACGGCCTGGGTGGCATGGCCTCTGCCGATGCAATGACCGGCGCGACAACGCTGGGCTATATCAAGACCGAATTTTCGCAAAAACACTGGCTGCCTGACATCCTGGCGGATCATTCCATTTTCCTGGATTTTCTGGGCTGGACGCGCGGCAGTCTGGGCGAGACCTCCTCGCTGCTGCTGGCTGCAGGCGGGGTCTGGCTGATCCGTCAGGGCGTGATCAAATGGCATATCCCGATTTCTCTGTTACTGACTGTCACGGTGCTGTCAGGCATTTTTCATCTGATGGATGGACAACATTATCTTTCCCCGTTGGTGCACTTGAGTTCGGGCGCTTTGATGTGCGCCGCGTTTTTTATTGCCACGGATTATGTCACATCGCCGAATACACCGGCAGGACAGCTCGTTTTCGGCGCAGGCTGCGGGCTGTTGATCTTTGTTATCCGCACTTGGGGGAATTATCCCGAAGGCGCCGGTTTTGCCGTGCTGCTCATGAATGCGGCGACACCGCTGATAGACCATTACATGCGGCCCAGGATATACGGCCGCTATCGCAACGGAAAGCCTTTGGCGCAAAAAGTCGCTGTACAGGAGCATAAGCAATGAAATCTGATTCGGACCACATCAAGTGGCTGATCGAAGAAACGGTCGCCTATAAGGAATTCCTGAAACGCTGGCTGGAGCCGTCGAACCTTGAACGGCTGAGGCCCAGATTGGCATTTCAGACCGGTGTTCTGGCCGGATTCGCCCTGATCGCCAGCTTTCTGCTCGGCGTCACCCACTGCAGTACACACGATGCCATCCAGCAGCGGCTGAATGAAGATCTACAGAAATCACTGGCAGAAGTTGTACCGTCGACATTGCATGACAATGATTTGCTGCAGGATACGGTAACTGTCCCGTCCGGTGAGGATAACCTGGGCGCCAATGAAACGACCGTTTATATCGCCAGAAAAGCCGGACAAGTCAGCGCGGTTTGTTTCAAACTTGCTGCGCCTGACGGTTATTCGGGAATAATCAACATGGTCATAGGCATAAACCGCGATGGTGAAATTCTAGGCGTACGCGTCGTCAATCATGCCGAAACACCTGGCTTGGGCGATAAAATCGAGATCGCGAAATCAAACTGGATACTGGATTTCAATGGCCAATCCCTGCTTGGCCTCGCCGATGCACAATGGGCGGTCAAAAAAGACGGAGGCGTTTTTGACCAGTTTGCCGGCGCAACTATTACGCCCCGCGCGGTTGTAAAAACCGCTCATCGAGGCTTGCAGTTTTTTAACCGGCACCGTAACGAATTAATCGGCTCTTAAACAGAAGGTGGTTATATGTTCATTTCCGAAAGCTATCGAAAAATAATGCGGGACGGTATCTGGGACAATAATATTGTATTTAGCCAGTACCTGGCATTGTGCCCTTTACTGGCTGTTACGGTTACAGCCACTAATGGATTAGGCATGGGACTGGCAACCCTGGCGGTGCTCATCAGCACTAACGCCATCGTTTCGGTTACGCGTTATCTTATTCCTTCGGAAGTCCGCATTCCCATTTTCGTACTGTTGATTGCTGCAGTGGTTACCGTCGTGGATATGCTCATGGATGCCTGGCTGCATGAGCTGCATAAAGTACTGGGCCTTTTCATTCCGCTTATCGTAACCAATTGTGCGATATTGGGGCGCGCCGAATCGTTCGCTTCCAGGCAGCCTGTTGCGCTCTCCTTATGGGACGGCCTCATGATGGGATTAGGTTTCACCATGGCCCTGGTCGCCTTGGGCGCAGCCAGGGAAATCGCCTCGGCCGGAACATTATTCGCCAATGCATCGTTGCTGCTCGGTGATGGGGTTAAGTTTATAGAATTAACTTTAATTCCTGATTACAAAGGTTTTTTGTTGATGGCGCTGCCTCCGGGCGGTTTCATTATGCTGGCGTTTATCATTGCCGGCAAACGGTTACTGGACCGGAAACGAGTCGCGAACAAGGCGCAGGCGACATTATTATCCGAAGCGATACCGGAGGAAATACGATGAATGTGGGTGTATGTTACGCACAGGCTGATAGGCAATTATGGCTGCGACTGGAAGTGCCCGATAACTGTACTGTGGAAAAGACCATCCATCTGTCCGGGCTATTAGTCCATTGCCCTGAGATCGATTTGAGCAAGCAGAAAGTTGGCATTTTCGGCAAAATCGCCAAATTGGACGCCACTGTTCAGGATGGCGATCGCGTGGAAATCTATCGTCAGATCACCGCAGATCCTGCGCAGGTTAAACGGCGTAGAATCAATGAATCCGCTCAACCTTAGAAGCACGAATCAACAAAGCATATTGGCATTTGCCAAGCCGCAACCGGCTCATATATTCAGGTTACTATGAGAATAAGTATTTGCAGTCACATGCGGCCTAACCGGTGTTTCGGTGCAGGTGGAGATTGCGGGAAATGCAATAAAGAAGTTAATGCTATGCTTAGAGCTAGCCAACGGTGAGAATGCAGATTTAGTATGGTTCATCACTCCCATGCTTAGCACGGGAGTGATGAACAAATTTTATTCGACTGTTAGTGCGATAAGTTGCTTACAGTCGGATAAACTCAAGGATCAGCCTTCAAGTACAGCCAATCTGTCCGCAAGCAGTTTCTCAAGCGTTTCCAAGGCTTTTTTGAAGCCGTCGATGCCTTCTGCCAGTTTTTCGTTAGCCATACGGTTTTCGGCATGCATGCGATCGAAAGTGGCTTTATCCATAGTGATTTTTTCAATTGATGCAGCGGCCGCCTTTTGCGGATCCAGTTTGCGTACCAATTCGCCTTCGGTAGCTTGCAATTCACCCAATAAAGATGGAGCAATAGTCAACAGGTCGCAACCGGCCAATTCTGTAATTTCGCCGATGTTACGGAAGCTGGCGCCCATGACTTCAGTTTTATAACCAAATTTTTTGTAATAGTTATATACATCAGTAACTGAAATTACGCCTGGATCTTCGGCAGGTGCATAAGAATCACGGCCGGTATCTTTTTTGTACCAGTCGAGGATACGTCCGACAAACGGAGAAATCAGGGTAATGCCATTCTCGGCGCAAGCAATCGCTTGGTGCAAGCCGAACAACAGCGTCAGGTTACAATGAATGCCTTCTTTTTCCAGTACCGCCGCAGCCTGAATACCTTCCCAAGTTGCTGCAACTTTGATAAGTACTCGCTCGCGTGAGATACCTTGTTCTTCGTACATCTTAATTAACTGACGGCCAACAGCGATAGTGGCTTCGATGTCATAAGACAGACGTGCGTCTACTTCAGTAGAAACGCGGCCTGGAATAACTTCGAGTATCTTAATCCCGAAAGCAACAGCCAGACGTTCGAAAGCAAGATTAGCAACCTCTGCTGCCGATGCGCTGCCGCCCAATGTTGCTCTGGCACCTTTCAGTGTATCATCAACGATACTTTGATATTGAGGCATTTGAGCAGCGGCAGTAATCAATGAAGGATTGGTTGTAGCATCGCGTGGTTTGAAAGTTTCAATGGCCTGGATATCGCCTGTATCGGCTACAACCACGGTCATTTCCCTCAGTTGTTCAAGTAAGTTCTTTGCCATAAATGGTACCTTTCGTTTTCAAATTAAAAAAATCCGCAGAGCCGCTCATTATAATCAAAATATAATAAAGAATGCACTAGTTAGACTGTGAGCGGACAACTCACCATTGAAGTAAATCCGTGAGCATATCTTACCTCAATCCTAAGTTAAGAAATATGGGGATTGTAATTTCTTTGTGACGTTTTGCTCCGGAATGGAATCATTCCGGCTTCAAGCGATCCAGCAACGATTTTTTCATCCGTGATCAGGATGCTGGCGTGAATCAGTTATTTGGTCAATGATAACTAAATGCCATTTAAGCGCGGATTTTCCGCTTCTCGTCAAGAAAAGGCCACTGCCCTCGAATAGTCGGGGGCAGTCACACACCAATCGAGCCCACTTAAGCACTCTTGCTTTGAGTAGGAACCTAGTTCTCTTGGATTCGGGGCAGCGGATATGCCCCGGATTTCAGGTATGTATTAACCCTGTTTGCGCAGATATTTTTCTACGCCCGTTGCATCTGCTTCTGCTTTTTTATCCAGATACTTGGCAACACCAGTCACTGGAGCCGCAGCAGTTGCCACTTCTTCAGACGCAACCTGTCTATTCAGGTATTTGGTAACTCCAGTTGCTGAAGCGGCTTCCTGTTCTTTCAGGTATTTGGCAACACCGGTAAGTCCGCCAGTAGTGTCTCTGGTATATACAGGAGCAGGTCTTTCAGCTTGAGCTTTAGGTTTTCTGCCAAAGAAAAACAGCCCAGCCAGTGCAAATGCGCCTAAACCGACTAAATAGTTAGTCATTGACTGTTCTTCTTTCTTTTCTGTAGTAGCTACCGCGCCAGTAGATTCTGACTCGCCACCAGAAACTGATTCAGAAGCAGCTGGTTTTGATGCTGGAGCAGAAGGAGCCGATGAAGAGTGCTTATACTCGGCATCTTTATAGACAACTTGCGGTTTGAAGGTTGCCGCAGGATAGTTTGGATCTGGTTTAGCAGTTTCTGCAGCAACTGGTTTAGATTTCGCAGCCGATGCAGATGGAGTAGCGGCCTGATGCTTATATTCAGCGTCCTTGTACAGAACTTTCGGTTTGAAATCGGATGCTGGATATTCTGTTTCTGCTCCCGCTATAGGACTTGCCAGCAGCAGCGCTGCAAGCACGCCTGTCGTCAAATTATTCTTTTTCACGTTGTTCACCTATGAGTCATAATAAACGGATCGGGCCCCCTTAAGGCTGGACGGGCAATTGGATTCATCCAGATATAAAAGGGGACCCTCGCCAAATTTATAGTGTATATATTACTTTTAAATTAAAGTACTGCTTCTACGTTTTTGACTACGTTTTCAACGGTGAAGCCGAACTCTTTGAAGAGTACTCCCGCTGGCGCTGACTCACCGAAGCGATCAAGGCCTACGATCTTGCCGTTGGTGCCCACATATTTCCACCAGCCAATGGTCACACCCGCTTCCACAGCTACACGTTTGGTCACGGCAGATGGCAATACTGACTCGCGATAGGCTGCATCTTGAGCGTCGAAAATGTTAGTAGAAGGCATAGAGACCACACGGATTTTCCGCCCTTTAGCTGTCAACTCTTCCGCAGCTTTCACTGCCAGCTCAACTTCAGAACCGGTAGCGATGATGATAGCTTCAGGTTGGCCATCGCTGTCTTTCAAAACATAGCCGCCACGGGAAATGGCGCTAATTTGTTCTTGAGTGCGAGCCATGTGTGGCAGGTTCTGACGTGAAAATACCAGAACTGAAGGGCCATCCTTACGTTCAATGGCAGATCTCCACGATACGGCTGTTTCTACCGCATCGCATGGACGCCATACGTGCATGTTTGGAATCATACGCAAAGTAGCGGTCTGTTCGATTGGCTGATGTGTCGGACCGTCTTCACCCAGACCGATAGAGTCATGAGTATAAACAAAGATCGAACGGATCTTCATTAATGACGCCATACGGATCGCATTACGTGCATATTCTGAGAACATCAGGAAAGTTGCACCGAATGGGATAACGCCGCCATGCAACGCCAAACCGTTCATGATGGCTGACATACCGAACTCACGTACACCGTAATTGATGTAATTGGCATGCGGTTTATCTGCGCGCATTGGTCTGTAACCGGACCATTCAGTCATGTTAGAGCAACCTAAATCAGCTGACCCGCCAAAGATTTCAGGCAATACTTTTGCATAACCTTCAATTGAAGCCAGTGAAGAAAGACGTGTAGCCGTAGTTTTAGCTTCAGCATTAACGGCGCTGACAAAATTGTCTGCTTCGGCTGTCCAGTTACTTGGCAGCTCGCCAGACATACGACGCTCATATTCGGCTGCCAATTCAGGATAAGCTGCTTTATAAGCAGCGAATTTTTCATTCCATTCCTGCTCAGCTTTAGCGCCTTTGGCTTTTGCATCCCAACCGGCGTAGATATTAGCTGGAACTTCAAACGCATCATGGTCCCAACCTAAAGCAGCTTTGGTCAGGTTGATTTCGTCTTGACCCAGAGGGGCGCCGTGACAAGCGTGAGAACCTTTTTTGTTAGGAGAGCCAAAGCCGATTGTTGTCTTGCAGCAGATCAATGTTGGCTTGTCGGTCATGGCTTTAGCCATCTCGATCGCTTTATGAATAGCTTGCGAATCATGGCCGTCAACATCAGGGATTACATGCCAGCCATACGATTCAAAGCGCATTGGCGTGTTATCAGTGAACCAGCCTTCAACATGGCCGTCAATGGAAATGCCATTGTCGTCCCAGAACGCAATCAGATTGCCCAATCCCAAGGTGCCCGCCAAAGAACAAGCTTCATGCGAGATACCTTCCATTAAGCAACCGTCGCCCATGAACACATAGGTGTGGTGGTCAACAATTTTATGGTCGGGTCTGTTAAATTCAGCAGCCAGTGCTTTTTCAGCGATAGCCATACCGACAGCATTGGTAATACCCTGACCTAATGGACCCGTAGTGGTTTCAACGCCGGGAGCATAGCCATATTCAGGATGGCCTGCTGTTTTAGAATGCAATTGACGGAAGTTTTTCAGATCTTCGATAGACAGATCATAGCCGGTCAGATGCAGCAGTGAATAAATCAGCATTGAACCATGACCGTTGGATAGAACGAAGCGGTCGCGGTTTGACCATTTTGGATTGGTCGGGTTATGGCGCATGAAGTCATTCCACAAAACTTCAGCAATGTCCGCCATGCCCATAGGGGCACCTGGGTGACCAGAATTTGCTTTCTGTACGGCATCCATGCTCAAAGCGCGTATGGCGTTCGCTAATTCTCGGCGCGAAGTCATATTCTTCTCCTTAGAGATAAGTTTCTAAAATGTTTACAGACCAAAACCCGGATCATTATATCTCTTCTTACCGTTTATTTTCGGTTATAGAAAAGAGAATAAAATTATCCGAATTTTGATCTGCGTTGAGTATAAATGATGAATTAATCAGCCTTATCAACTTTGTCACGACATAATTTCGATATCTGACATCTGATACGGTTAAAAGCGAGTGGCGATCGCCACTCGCTTTTCAACGCTACTCTAAGTTAGCGTGTCTTGACCTCATCTCTTCTTCAGGAATTCCTTTTTCATGGATTACATGAGAAATTAAGGCTTCCAAAAAGAGCAATGTGGACAATTCAAATACCGTTCCCATTGGCATACCGACAACTTTACCATATTGTTCAGAAGTGCCGATTTGGAATACCGCATCTGCCATATCGCCAATGGTTGATTCGCTTTTCGCCGTGATTAAAACAATTTGAGCGCCTATGTCTTTAGCACGTTTGGTGAAGGCCACCAATTGTTCAGTTTCTCCGGAGCCTGAGATAATGATCAACAGGTCACCTTTTTTAATGCTCGGCGTAACAATCTCACCAACGACACTCACATCATAACCGCTGTGCATCAGTCTCATGGCGAAGAATCTTCCGATCAAACCTGACCGGCCTGCGCCTGAAACAAAAATGCGAGACGCTTTATCAAGCATCTCAGTCAGCTGTACGTCGTATGAGTCGTTTGTAGCTGCCAGAATACCGGAAATTTTATCAATGATAAGTCGCTGATGCATACTTATACCCTAACTGCATTAACCAATTGACGGATTTCTTTAGCTGCTTCTGCTGGGGATGGAGCACCGTAGATTGCTGCACCAACAACGATAATGCTTGCGCCAGCTTTTACAACGTCTTGAACAGTAGATTGCTTAATACCGCCAGCAACTGAAATTCTGACGTTTAAGCCTAATCTAGCGATATCGTTCAAGTCGCCGAATGGAGTATGACCAGCTGCTTGTGCGTCAAGACCAGTGTGAACACCCATGATATGAGCGCCCAATTCAGCAGTAGCGCGTGCGCAGCCTGCTTTATCTTCAACATTGATCAAGTCGATTTGCGCTTCTGCACCATGCGCATTCGCTGCTTTGATAACGCCAGCGCAAGTTGCAAGGCCTGATACACCCAGAACTGTACAAATATCAGCACCTGCAGCATAGAAAGGAGTTGCTTCGTACTCGCCAGCGTCCATTGTTTTCAAGTCAACTAACAGCAATTTATCTGGGAATCTGTTTCTCAAGTCTTTAACCAGATTGATGCCGTTATGCTTAATGCATGGTGTTCCGATTTCAAAAATGTCAACATGAGGCGCTACTTGCTCTGCAAGTGCAATTGTTGCGTTGAAATCTAATGAATCTAATGCCATTTGAATTAATGGTTTTGCCATGATCGTGCTCCGATATGTTTTATTTATTTATAGTTTGGTTACATAAATTTAATGCGATGCTAACTGTAAATTAGAAAGGGGACGCCTGTCAATGCCCAATCCCGACGGCAATACAAGGATGAGAACTGATCGAATGTATTGGAACTGGCATTTTCAAACCTGCAATTATGCATTTTTATATATGGAATTGAGCAGTTACAACCGCCATTGCGAAGAAAACCATTAATCCTTCGATCTAAAACAGCCTCTCTAAAAATTTAATGCATTTCCATACCAGCAAGCTAGATGAGCATAATGCACAGGGCTTTAAGCAATGAAGTAAAATACCTTGAAAACGCAGTTCGACGTAAAACCAACCCTATTACTCTCTGCGCAAACGACTTAACCGATAGCCGGTGAATTAGGCCAATACAGGAAAATCAGAGACAGCTTTGGCCTTGCATTCAATGCGTTGAATCAGCATATCTCACATTTAAGCGGTAGACTACACCTAATTCTTTATTACACTTTCAATCCAATACAATTAATTATTTGAGAAATTTTACTAATGGCCTCTTTTAATAATATCCGCGCCTTTATCATCGATATGGATGGCGTTTTATGGCACGGCGAGCAACCGCAACCAGGATTACAGGGCTTTTTTCAAGCCCTGCATGATCATCAGATCCGGTTTATTTTGGCAACCAATAACGCCAGCCTGACGCCGGAACAGTATGTTGCGAAACTCACACGCATGGGCGTAACGACGGTAACTCGGGATAATATCCTGACTTCTGCCACGGCTACAGCCTTATATCTAGCTAAACATAACCGCCCCGAGGCAACCCGGGTATTTATTGTCGGTGAAGAAGGTCTCAGGCGCCCGCTTCTGGATCAAGGCTTTACGCTTACAGGACTCTATGAAGTCAACGACAGCAGCAAAGAAACGTCCAACCTGGGCGCGCATATTGTCGTCTGCGGCAAGGACCATACGCTGACCTGGGACAAACTCGCGACAGCAACCTTGAATATCCGGGCAGGAGCAACATTCATAGGCACGAATGCCGATACCACATTGCCAACAGAGCACGGCACCATACTTGGCAATGGCGCCATTCTGGCCGCCCTTCAGGTCGCCACCGGTGTAACGCCAACCATCATAGGCAAACCGGAACCGATCATGTATCAGCAAGCGCTTTCTTTACTGGGAACTGATCCATCGCAAACGGTGGCTATCGGCGATCGGCTGGAAACGGATATTTTGGGCGCCGTACGCGCCGGCATACGCAGTCTTATGGTTCTATCGGGCATATCTACTGAAAAAGACTTGCAAAAGTCGGATTATCAGCCGACCTGGGTCATGCCCGATATCCGCACCATAACCCAGGCATTACAAGGCCAACCGGAATATTTCTTGTAGCTATAAATCAAACACCAGTGCCTCAGAAGTCGATTGATCGCTTCATCAGTGCACGCTACCATAAGCAAAACTATAAAAAACCGGAATCGCCGCCATGAAAAAATTCATTAACAGTACTGACACGTTGCTCGACGAAAGCCTGCGCGGTTTCGCCAGAGCCCATACTGATATTATCCAATTCAACACTCAGCCTCACTTTGTCAGGCGCATAAGTGCTCCCCTTGCGGGTAAGGTAGCGCTGATCTCCGGCGGCGGCTCAGGCCATGAGCCTTTGCATACAGGCTTTGTCGGCAGCGGCATGCTGGATGCCGCCTGCCCCGGCCAGATATTCACCTCGCCTACGCCCGATCAAATGCTGGCCGCTGCGCAGGCCGTCGAGAATGGCGGCGGCGTCTTGTTCATAGTCAAAAATTATGCCGGAGACGTCATGAATTTCGAGATTGCCTCGGAAATGCTGGACTGCCCGCATGAAACCGTCCTGGTAAACGATGATGTATCGTTGCCTAAAAACCACAGCACCGGACGACGCGGCGTAGCAGGCACATTGATTGTAGAAAAAATCGTCGGCGCGGCAGCAGAAAACGGTGCGGATTTGGCTGCCTGCAAAGCCCTCGGCGAGCGCGTCAATCTGGCTACGGCATCCATGGGCGTGGCGCTGAGCAGTTGCACCGTACCGGCTCTCGGCCATCCTACATTTACCATTGGCGACGATGAAATGGAAATGGGTGTCGGCATACATGGCGAGCGAGGGCGTGAAACGATGGCATTAACCAGCGCTACCGAAATTGTCGAGCATCTGGCACATGCCATCGATGAAGAACTGAAGCCGCAAAAAGGCCAGCCGGTGTTGTTGCATATCAATGGATTCGGCGCTACACCGCTGATGGAATTGCATCTGGTTTACGACTTGGCTGCCAGCTTCTTTGAAAAACGCGGCATTACTATCTGCCGCTCTCTGGTTGGCAACTATACCACGTCACTCGATATGGCCGGCTGTTCAGTCACGCTGACGCTGCTTGATGATGAATTGATTCGCCTCTGGGATGCGCCGGTCCATACCGCGGCTTTACGTTGGGGCTGCTAGACGCTCGACCAGCAAAGCGACTATCGCGCAGATCATTAACTGAGCGGTTTTGGCGCCGGCATCAATATGCCCCCTGCTCCGCTCTTCCAGAAAAGAGGCACGGCCCTTGGTAGCCACCATATCGCGGGTAGACTCCATGCCCGCGAGTGCGACATCCGTCAGCTTGCCCAATGCCACAGGCAACTCAACAGCCTCCGCTGATGACTGAAGCAGGCTGTCCGCCACAGGAACCAGAACGTCAAGCATGGTTTTTTCACCAACATCAGCTTTTCCTCTCTGCTTAACAGCCTCCACGCCCTGAGCATAAACCTCTGCAAAAGCGCGCAAATCCAAAGATCGATCGCGAGCGGCTTTGCTCATGGCCATAAACAAGGTGCCATATAGTGAGCCCGACGCACCGCCTATAGTTGTCATCAATGTCATGCCAATTTTCTGCCAGGCAGCAGCCCAATCCATTTGGCCTAATTCGGCGCTTTGTGCCTTAAGGGCCTGGATGCCGCGCTGCAAGTTAAACACATGATCGCCGTCGCCAATAGCCTGATCCAGAGCAGTTACTTCTTCAGCGTTATTTTCGATTGCATCGGCTATGACCTGAATCAGGTCAGGCAATAATTGAGGAGTGAGTTGCATAGCTGTTTCCCATTCAGAACATTGAGAACCAGGAGAATAGCGTGCAATTTATCATCCTGTCCAGTTGAGATGTCAGATCCGTACTCAATATAATTAAATCAGAACAATTTGATCAAATAGGCAAAAATCCTGACTATTCTTCTCTTAATGTAATGGCTTGCCAGTAAATGCGGCGAAATGATAATCTGCAAAATTACCCTCTTAATACAGGTTGTTTTTGATACCGAATCACTTTGACTTAATGACGACTTACCCAATGCAAGTGGACGTACTGTGCGTAGGCCACGCTTCTTACGATCTGATTTTCTCAGTTCCGCATCACCCGACCGAAGATGAAAAGATTTTCGCGGACAGCCTTATCAGCTGCGGCGGAGGGCCGGCCGCTAATGCAGCGGTAATGGTTTCGCGATTGGGGCTCAAATCAGCCTTCGCCGGTTATCTGGGCCAGGACCTTTATGGAGACAAGCACGCCCAGGAGTTCGCCGAGTACGATGTGCATACCCAACTCATCGCCCGAGGCCCATCGCCTACGCCGCTGTCGACAATACTGGTCAAGCCGGATGGAAAAAGAGCCTTGATTAATTACAAAGGCGATACCCAAGCCTTGCCGTCAAATGCGGTGGACTTCTCTTCAGTCAAACCCAAAGTCATTCTGTTCGATGGCCATGAGCCGCATTTATCCGTGCCTTTGGCCGAGCATGCCCGCCGCGATCACATTCCCAGCGTATTGGATGCCGGCTCCCTGCATGAAGGCACACTAGCCTTAATGAACAAGGTCGATTATTTGGTCTGTTCGGAAAAATTTGCCCGGCAATTTGCCGGCGATGTAGAGGCAGCCTTAACACGCCTGTCGGAAGCAGTTCCTGCCGTCGTCGTCACGCTGGGCGAAAAAGGACTGCTTTGGCGGCGAGGCAAAAAGCACGGCGGCGCCATGCCTGCATTTCCAGTTGCTGCAATCGATACAACCGGCGCGGGCGATGCTTTTCATGGCGCATTTGCCGCCGGTGTCGCTTTAGACATGGAATGGCTTGAACTACTGCGCTACGCCAGCGCTGCCGGGGCACTTTGCTGCACGAAGATAGGCGCTCGCCTGGGCATTCCTTCAAGAGAAGAACATTACACCTGGCTCGAGCAGCATAAAGACCTTCATGTATAATAACTGGATGATCCACTTGCCTGGATTATGGATATTTAATCGGTAGATAAGAGCCTGTCCGCTATTATATGTGTCGGGACGGCATGAAATACCAAAGAGCAGAAAAGTATTGACACGTCAACTATTCCTTGGAAACATAATTAACTATTTGCTTGTCAAAAAGCCCATGAAGCAACTATCTTCCACCATTACCCGACGCACAGGCAATAGTTATCTTCTAGGTAATAAATTCTGGGCCGATAATACTTTTCAGTTTTTTCCAGCCAGTGCCGGAATTATTCCCGAGTTTTCACTATATTTGTTTTTTTCATCAGCAAATGCAAATAGCGCGCGTCAGCCTGATTCCCAATAGCAACAACGATATTCATTAAATTTCATCTTATTTCTCAACATAATAAAAATGCAAACAATAACATTTAAACCCTGCGATTTAGTCATTTATGGGGCCATGGGAGATTTATCCCGCCGCAAGCTGCTCATTTCTTTGTATCGGCTCGAAAAAGCCAATTTAATTGAGCCTGATACGAAAATCATAGGCGTAGATAGAGTTGATCAAGACAGCGCAACCTATGTCGATATTGCTTATAAAAGCCTGCAAGCGTTTTTGAATGAAGAAATCGACACCAGCGTATGGAAACTGCTGTCAGCGAGACTTTCATATCTGCAAATCGATTTGACTCAACTGGATCAATACAAGAAATTGCATGACGTCCTTGATCCAGATTCAAGGGTTATGGTCAATTATTTTGCCGTGGCTCCGTTTTTATTCAAAAGCATCTGTCATGGGCTTGATCAATCAGGGGTTTTAAACAAAGAATCACGCATGGTCATGGAAAAACCTATCGGCCATGACCTTCAGTCGTCTAAAGAAATCAATGATGTCGTCGCTGAAGTTTTCAGTGAAGATCAGGTTTTCCGCATCGATCATTATTTAGGCAAAGAAACCGTGCTGAACTTATTGGCGCTGCGCTTTGCCAATTCCATTTTCACCTCCAACTGGGATCACAATACTATTGATCATGTTCAGATTACGGTTGCAGAGGAAGTCGGCATTGAAGGCCGCTGGGAGTATTTCGATAAAACCGGGCAATTGCGCGACATGTTGCAGAACCACCTGCTGCAGATTCTGACTTTTGTCGCCATGGATCCGCCAGTCAACTTGGAAGCACAGAACATCCATAGAGAAAAGATCAAAGTACTTGAAGCCCTGCGCCCCATCACCCTCGAAAATGTTGAAGAAAAAACCGTGCGCGGGCAATACTCCACCGGCGTTATCAAAGGCAGCGCGGTGCCAGGCTATCTGGACGAAGAAGGCGCCAACAAGGACAGCACAACGGAAAGCTTTGTCGCACTACGCGTCGACATCGATAACTGGCGCTGGGCGGATGTGCCTTTCTATTTGCGTACGGGCAAACGTTTGGCCGGCAAGCGCACCGAGATTGTCGTTTACTTTAAGCAGCTGCCGCACAATATTTTTAAAGACAGCTTCGACGTTCTGCCATCCAATAAGCTCATCATCCACCTCCAACCGAATGAAGGCATCGATTTTGTCATGCTGAACAAAGTGCCGGGTATTGATGAGCAAATCAGATTACACAAAACCAAACTGGACTTGAGCTTTGACGAAACCTTCAGAAAAAGCAGCCTTTTCGGCGGTTATGAAAAGCTGGTGCTAGAAGCCATGCGAGGCAATCCTACGCTCTTTATCAGCCGTGAAGAAATTGAGCAGGCCTGGACATGGATTGATTCCATCCAGGACGCCTGGAAGCATATTGATGCAACCCCTAAACCTTACCCGGCAGGCACTTGGGGACCTGCCGAAGCTGACGAGCTGCTTGCCCGGGACGGCAGAGCCTGGATAGAACCTTGCTATAAATAAAAGGCCGCCCTCTTTGTCTATACGGAGAGGGCTATAAATATAAAGAATTAAAGAGCATACTTCATGGTTAAAGAATTTTTATATGAAGACCGCGCCGGCTTATTTGCCGCCTTGGCAAGCAATTGCCAGGCGCATCTGGCAAAAGCCCTGGCTGACCGAGGCGCCACAACCTTCATGGTCTCAGGCGGCAGCACTCCAGCCCCATTATTTGAAGCCTTGTCCCTGTCCGATCTGGATTGGAATAACATCAATGTCGCGCTGGTCGACGAACGCTGGGTGGACAAAGAGCACAGCGCCAGCAACGAAGCACTTATCTACCGTTCATTGCTGATCAATAATGCGGCTAAAGCGCCTTTCACCGGCATGAAGACGGCAGCCAAAAGCGCTGCTGAAGGCTGTGCTGAAACAGAGTCCTTATATCAGGCGTTGCCCAAACCGTTCGCCATCTCCATTTTAGGCATGGGTAATGATGGCCATACAGCGTCCCTATTTCCGCATGCGAATGGCCTGGCGGAAGCGCTGTCGGAAGATAATCAGCAGCTTACCGCGCCCATCACTGCCAAGCAGAGCGATGTTACAGGACCTAACACTGAACGCTTGACATTGACGCTGAACGGCCTGTTGCAATCCGAACGCTTGATCATTTTATTGACCGGCGAAGAAAAACTCGCCGTATTCCGTAAGGCCATGGCCGAAGGTCCTGTAGAAGACATGCCTGTGCGCGCCGTGCTGCGCCAGAACAAAGTGCCGGTTGAACTGTATTGGGCGCCTTGAGGTATTATTAAATGTTAAGCCGTCATTATAAGCTGTCGTAAGAAGAGAATATTATGCATCCCGTATTAGAAAAAGTTACTGAAGAAATCATTGAGCGCAGCCGTGAAAAACGTAGCGCTTATCTGGCCCGCATCGACGCGGCCATTGAAAAAGGCCCGCATCGCGCGAAGCTGGCGTGCGGCAACCTCGCGCATGGCTTCGCCGCCTGTGCGGCCGGTGAAAAAGCCGATCTGGCCGGCAGCGAGAAACCCAATATTGCGATTGTCTCTTCTTATAATGACATGCTATCCGCTCATGAGCCGTTTAAAGACGCGCCGGCGCTGATTAAACAAGCCATCAAGGAAGCGGGCGGCGTTGCCCAGTTTGCCGGCGGCGTGCCGGCCATGTGCGACGGCATCACGCAAGGGCAGCCCGGCATGGAGCTGTCCCTGTTCAGCCGCGACGTAATCGCCATGGCGACAGCAGTCAGCTTGAGCCATAACATGTTCGACGGCGCCTTGTACTTGGGCGTGTGCGACAAAATCGTGCCGGGACTGTTGATCGGCGCGCTGAGCTTCGGCCATCTGCCGGCTGTGTTCGTACCGGCCGGCCCCATGCCCAGCGGCCTGCCTAACAAGGAAAAAGTCCGCATTCGCCAACTGTATGCGGAAGGCAAAGTCGGCCGCAAGGAATTGCTGGAATCGGAATCGCAGTCTTATCACAGCGCCGGCACCTGCACCTTCTACGGCACGGCCAACAGCAACCAGATGATGGTTGAAATCATGGGCTTGCACCTGCCCGGCAGCTCATTCATCAACCCTTACACACCACTGCGTGACGAACTGACTAAAGCCGCCGCCAGACAGGTTCTGAAATTCACGGCCCAAAGCAATGATTTCCGTCCGATCGCGCACATGATCAACGAAAAAGCGATCGTAAACGCCATCATTGGCTTATTGGCTACAGGCGGCTCAACCAACCACACCATCCATCTGATTGCTATTGCGCGCGCCGCCGGCATCATCATCAACTGGGATGACTTTGACAAACTGTCCCGCATCATTCCGCTGCTGACGCGCATTTATCCGAACGGTCAGGCCGACGTCAACCACTTCCAGGCTGCGGGCGGCATGGGCGTCCTAATCGCCGAATTGCTGCGAAACGGTCTGTTGCATGAAGACCTCCTGACCGTCGCTGACGAGCGCGGCATGAAGAACTACATGCAGGAACCTCGTCTGATAGACGGCAAGCTGACTTGGGAACCTTGCCCTGAAGCCCCACTGGATACCGAAGTGCTCAGCACCGCTGCCAAGCCGTTCGCGACCAGCGGCGGCCTGCACGTGATGCACGGCAACCTGGGCCGCGGCGTCTCCAAAATATCTGCTGTCGCGGAGGAGCATCAAATCGTTAAAGCGCCAGCGGTCGTATTCGATGATCAGGACGACATGATGGCGGCGTTTAAGCGCGGCGAACTGGAAAAAGACTTTATTGCAGTCATCCGTTTCCAGGGTCCTAAATCGAATGGCATGCCCGAACTACACAAACTGACACCGCCGCTGGGCGTGCTCCAGGACAAAGGCTTCAAAGTCGCGCTCGTCACCGACGGCCGTATGTCCGGCGCTTCCGGCAAAGTGCCGTCAGCGATCCACATGTGCCCTGAATGTGCCGACGGCGGTCCGCTGGCTAAAGTCCGCGACGGCGATATGATTTATTTGAATACGCAGACCGGCGAAATCAATGTGCTGGTTGATGAAGCCGAATTCAATGCGCGTACGCCGGCCGTCAATACAGCCACTAACCATCACTACGGCATGGGACGCGAACTGTTCGGCGCTTTCCGCCGCGGCGCATCATCGTCAGAAACAGGCGCCTCAAACCTGTGGGCTGAAGACTAAGCAATATTGCGGCTCGGGTTCTATTCCGGGCCGCCTCTTTACAGAGCCTGAGCGGCTATCTTTTATTTTATAAACTGGAATTTATAATGACTGTATCTATTAAAGATATTATGTACACATCCCCGGTCGTGCCGGTGATGGTCATCAACAAACTGGAACATGCCGTACCGCTGGCGCATGCGTTGGTTGAGGGCGGCTTGAAAGTGCTGGAAATCACCCTGCGCACGCCGATTGCCCTGGATGCGATCAAACGAATCAAAGCCGAAGTACCAGGCGCTATTGTCGGTGCCGGTACGGTCATCAATGTGGACACCTTGCAGAAAGCCATCGATGCCGGCTCTGAATTTATTGTCAGCCCAGGCGTAACCGAAAGCCTGATCGATGCGGCAATTAAATCCGGTGTACCTATTTTGCCAGGCGTCATCAGCCCGAGCGAAGTCATGCGCCTGATGGAAAAAGGCATTACCGAAATGAAGTTCTTCCCGGCCGAAGCCGCCGGCGGCATCCCGATGCTGAAATCGATCGGCGGCCCGCTGCCGCAGGTGACTTTCTGCCCTACCGGCGGCATCAGCCTGAAAAATGCGGCCGATTATCTGGCGTTGAGCAATGTCGCCTGTATCGGTGGATCATGGATGGCGCCTGCCGATCTCGTGGACAAGGAAGATTGGGACGAAATCAAACGCCGCGCCACTGAAGCGGCTGCGCTGAGAAAATAAGTTTTCCCCAACCGCTACAGGATACAGATGTATCCTGTAGCGAACCTTTTCTAGGCTTCCTTCCATTTAATGTTGCAGCCAATGCTGGGCAGCTGTTTTTCATTGATGGGCCTGTTTGCCAACAGATCATTCAGCGCATTGCGCAAATCCTCGCCGGTCAACGGCACATCGTTCTTAGGCGTTGAGCCATCCAGACGGCCGCGGTAGACGCAGGCCAATTCCTGATCAAACAAGTAAATGTCCGGCGTGCAGGCTGCCTGATAATCCCTGGCTGTACCCTGGCTTTCATCATATAAATAGGCAGCGAAAGGGTGTCCCCAGGCGTCCATCATATCCTTCATTTTATCAGGCGCATCTTCTGGATAGTTTTCGATATCATTGGAACTGATCGCGATAGTACTGATCCCAAGCGGGGCGTAATGCCGGGCAATATCGATCAGTTGATCCTTGATATGCTGCACATACGGACAATGATTACAGATGAACATCACCACCGTACCCTTTTTCCCCTTCAGTTCATGAAGACTATTGTAAGAACCTGTAACAGGGTTGAACAAATCGAAATCCGGTGCAATAGTGCCTAAAGGCATCATGTTTGAAGCGGTTGCCGCCATACTTTCCTCCTAAATGGTTGTGAAGATTTTGAATAGACCTAGTGATTATAAGATGATGCCCGACAATCGGGCGATCAGCGTTAAGACTTATAATCAGTGATAAATGCTTATTATCCTTACTTACCATTACTCAAACGGTGTTATTTTTTATATAATTTCCCACCATTGCTGTTAAACGAGCCGATTATCGGTTATTGCTTTAAATACGAAAAATACGAACCGCCTATATGCGGCACCATTAACCCTTCATATTAAAAACGACCTATGACTCAAAACGAACTGAAAAAAAAAGTTGCTGAAGCCGCCCTGCAATATGTTAAAGATATTCCTATCATTGGTGTCGGCACTGGCTCAACGGTTAATTTCTTTATAGAAATGCTGGCCGACTATAAAGCCGATATCGAAGGCGCCGTCTCCAGTTCCATTGGCACTACCGAACGTTTGAAAAAAGTCGGTATTCCGGTTCTGGATCTGAATGCTGTCAACGATCTTAAAATCTACATAGACGGTGCGGATGAAGTCAATCCCGACAAGAAATTGATCAAAGGCGGCGGCGGTGCTTTGACACGCGAAAAAATCATTGCCGAAGCCAGTGAAAAATTTGTCTGCATTGCTGATGAAACCAAATGCGTAGACGTATTAGGCGCATTCCCACTGCCTATCGAAGTCATTCCGATGGCTCGCAGCTTCGTTGCACGCGAAATGGTTAAACTGGGCGGCCAGCCGGTTTGGAGAGAAAATTTCATTACCGATAACGGTAATGAGATTATTGATATCCGCAACCTGAATATTACCAATCCTGTCGAACTGGAAAAAATCATTAACAATATTCCGGGCGTTGTGACCGTCGGTCTGTTTGCACTGAGAGGCGCCGATATCGTGCTGGTTGGCAAAGGCAACGAAGTCGTTACTTTATAAGGTTCATACCGGAAGGCTCATCAGAGCCCGTTCCCGCCATAGATCGCAATAGAAGCCGTCTAAAGCTTAGGCGGCTTCTATTTCAGACATTCAATCATTTCAATTACATTAAGAGGATATAAAACAATGAATGAAAACTGGATTGCTCCTTCCATCCTGTCCGCGAATTTCGCCAAGCTGGGTGAAGAAGTCGACAATGTTTTAAAAGCCGGCGCCGACGTGGTGCATTTTGACGTCATGGACAATCATTTTGTACCTAACCTGACCATTGGCCCGCTGGTCTGTGAAGCGCTGAGAAAACACGGTGTTACTGCACCTATCGACGTACATTTAATGATTGAGCCGGTGGACCGCATAATTCCTGATTTCGCTAAGGCGGGCGCCAGCTATATCACTTTCCATCCGGAAGCGTCGATTCATGTCGACCGAACGCTGCAACTGATCCATGACTGCGGCTGTAAGGCAGGCCTGGTATTCAATCCGTCTACGCCGTTAAGCTATCTGGATTATGTGATGGATAAAATCGATATGATTTTGTTGATGTCGGTCAATCCGGGCTTCGGCGGCCAGTCTTTTATCCCGTCCGCATTGCCCAAACTGCGCGAAGTCAGAAAACGCATTGACGACAGCGGCCTGAATATTCGTCTGGAAATTGACGGCGGCGTCAAAGTCGACAATATCCGCGAAATCAAAGCAGCCGGCGCCGATACCTTCGTAGCAGGCTCGGCCATCTTCAGCCAGCCTGACTATAAAGCAGTGATCGACGCCATGCGCGCTGAAATAGCCAAAGCGGAATAAGCGTTTAAAACTCTACATAAGCGGGAGGATCTGCTCAAGGATCTTCCCGTTTGTGACTAAAATCTGCTTTGGAAAAATTCCCTCATTCCCCTGAAAGTCCGTTACCGTGGCCCCCGCCTCTCTAGCAATCACAACGCCAGCGGCAATATCATACAGCATCAGCTCCTGCTCCCAGAAGGCATCGACCTGGCCGTCGGCAACCAGGCACACATCCAGAGCGGCGGAGCCAAAACGGCGCTGCCCTGTCGTAGCCTGGGCAATACGGCAAAAACGCTCCAGATTATTGTGTTCCAGATAATTGCGCACACAGGCAAACCCCGTTGACACCATCGCCGTAGCAAGTTCAGCCTGAGATGAAACGGTGATAGGCTGGCCATTTTTCCATGCGCCTTTACCTTTCTCAGCGTAATAATAATCATCAAGCGCAGGCGCATAGACCACACCCGCCACCAATTCCTGGTCAATTTCCAGCGCCACACTCAGTGCCCAAAAATACTGGCCTCGGGAAAAAGAATGCGTACCATCGATCGGGTCGACAATCCAGCGGGAGGATTGATTTTCAGTCTCTCCGCTTTCCTCTCCCCAGAAACCGAATTGCGGATACTCTCTAGATAGCGCTTCTTTTAAAAAAGCTTCCACAGCGATATCTGCCTCGGTCACAAAATCGCGCGGGCTTTTCTTGCTAACTTCCAGATGCTTCAGATTTCTAAAATAATTCAAAGCGACAGATCCGGCTTCACGGACCACTCTTTCAAGCACAGCAGAAGAAATACACATGAAATAACCTTAAGAATAAGCAGAATTGACTCATTTCGACGCCAAGCCCCTCCCTTGTGACGAACGCGCAAAAGCGAAATGATGACAGTGATTTAAACTGACAGCCTCGAACTTTACTGGCTGAAGCAGACTTTTACAAGCGTTTTACTAGAAGATGGATACTTTATGTATTTAAAGTATCCATCAGATCAATCATGAATTCCATTTCCTCATCATCGACAGGCATCCAGGCGTCAAAACCCAGACTTTCCAGAACACCCCGCCCTTTCTCATCATTATTCATGTCGACCAGCAATTTTTGTAAGACAGCTCTTTTTTCGGCCAATTTCGGCCCGATCATCAGTGAATGATGGACAACACTAATCTGGCTGCGGACCAGCACTTTTAGCTGACTTTTAATGATATTTGATAAGTTATCATAAGCTTCAGCCAAGAAAATACCGACATCGGCGTTCCCTCGCAGTAACTGTTTTGCAATCAGAACATACGAATCGCAAACCATTGTCTCTATATTGCTTTCATCCAAATCCCCAGCTTCCAGCATTATCATGCCCATCAAATGAACATCAGGATCTTCAGTAACGGCAACTCGAATACCCGGCGACAAATGAGCGACATCATCCACAGTATTTTGGGCATTAATGGCGATAATGGCCTCATCAGATTTACCGGCCGGCCTTACCAAAGGTAAAAAACCTTTTTCGCGTACCAGCATGGCGGCATCAAATGGATTAGCATAAATCAAATCAATTTTATCCTGGCTGATAGCTTCTCTCTGCTTGGGGAAGTTGTCATACATTTCCAAGTGAATGGCCTCTCCGCTCTGTTTTTGAAGCCAGGTATTAAAGATATACCAGCCGGAAATATGGTCAGGAGGAAAATCTGGGCTGACTGTGAACATGTTCGGCATAACTAGGCTCCGTATAAGTTAAAACAAGGTCGGATAAAGCTTGGCGCATTCTTCCACTTTAGTTCGGGAAGGCTTACGCCGCACAGAGGTATAACCAACGACCTTGCCTTTTCTTACATTGGGAATAACGGTAGCCTTAACCCAGTAATAACCGCCGTCCTTACGCAAGTTCTTAACAAATCCCTGCCATTTATTGCCTTGCTGCACAGTATCCCACAAATCCTTGAACGCTACCGAGGGCATATCAGGATGTCTGAGAATCGAATGAGGCGCACCGATCAGCTCATCTTCGTTGTATCCGGACATTTCAATAAAAGCTTGATTTACATGAGTAATAATGCCGTCCGGATCTGTCGTTGAAACGATCAGTTTACCGTCAGGATAGGGTGTCTCAATTTGGGTATATAAAACCTTACGCTTTATACCGCCATATAAATTCAGAGTAACCTCCTGATAATCACCGATTATATCCTCAGGTTTCATATCATAAAGCATTGCATATCTCCATTCTGGTAGCGTCCCGATAAACTGAGCCTTAACTTTATGGGGCAAATAATTCAATGTAGACGCATAGAATAATTGAGTCGTTACTATTTCTTGTGATCTAGGTCAAAAACGCTGCTGTTTCGCTGCAGAATCAAGGGTATCAATACTCAACCATTTTCAGAAATGGTTGAGTATTGATACTGGGAGTTAACTTTTGATTATTTATACGCCTTGGCAAGATTGGCAAATAGCGTTCTGCTCATGCCAGAGATAGTGAGAAACTTCTCCAGTTCTTCGGCAAGTGTGGATTCTTGATAGGACTGTTGCATTATCATTAGCGCAAGCCCCGTAACCGAAGCGATCGCTTGCAGCGCTTTCGTGCATTTTTCACTATTATGTCCGAATGTCTCGATAACTATGCGGGTGAGTTCATTATTGATCAAAGTCATAGCACCCGCCATAAATTCAACAGGCAAATTGACTTTGACATGAATATCACCTACCTGATACATGCTTCGTGCAAAATCAGCATCGATATTGCTGGAAAACAACCCTGTCATCCATCTTAAATGGGCTATTTTTAAAGTTGCCACGCGACCTTCCAAATATTTAGCGGTCTCAGGTATGGTAGCTAGCTGGTCATAAAAGGAATCGGTGACAGCTTGCAGTTGTGGTGTGATTTCCGGACCGATATCTTTCAGGCATGCCTCAAGCTCAGGCGTCAAACCGGAAAATGCCTTGGCATATTCAATTAATTCGTTGAAATTTAATGACATTTATTTTTCCTGGCATTGAATATATTGAACTTATTACCTCAATAATATTATTGGCAATATTTCAATAATTATTCGTTTTTATCATATAAACCCTATAGTTATTTAGACAAATAACTGTAGGATATTTAAAACCAGTTAATTCTGTGCTAAATAAAGTCCCTACAGCAATTCAGAAATACTGCTCGCAGCCCGTTTTACGTCCAGGAAAATCAAGCCTAACTTAGCATTAGGTTTTGCCAAAACGGTTAACACCGATTCATTTCCGGCATAAACCATCAGGACATAGCCTTTGGCGCCTTTTATTAAAACCTGTTCTAGTGATCCCCTTGCCAATTCCTGAGCAGTACGATCACCCAATGACAGCATTGCGGCGCTCATAGCACCTACCCGATCTTCATCCAGTCCAGCAGGCAATACAGAAGCCATCATTAAACCGTCAGTCGATATTACTCCCGATGCTTCAATATCTGCTGAAGTGCCATTAAGTTCTGTGAGTATTGAAGCTAGCATATCTGCGCGCATATTTTTGTCTCTTATCTTGGATAATTAATTGATAAATTATTAAGCGTTATTTAGTGGCATAACGCATGCTCAATGCCCAAACCAGAGAAACGAATTCCGGATGGTTAAAATGGGGAATACCTGAAATAGCAATAACAAAACGATTATTACCAATAAATAAAGGCCAAAATCCAAGCTGGCTATTACCGTACGCATCAATAACAGCCCATGCGTTGCTGGCCAGCCCCATATTGTTCATCAATAAACCTGACCGCCGCTCGTGAATGGTAGCAATTTCCGCGCTTAATGCCGATAGCTCTTCAGCAACTTCATGCGGAAACCCATGGCTGGACAGATAGAAACCTTGACTGTCCGCCAGGAGCACCTTGCCATTTTCCGAAATTTTACTTAATAGATCAGGCAGAATATCTTCAAGTGCATCCTGCGGATAATGCAGTGCAGTATCAATTCCTTGAACCCAACCTAATTTTTGGCAATGATGCAACAGTTCCAGGCATTTTGCTTCTTCATGCTGGTCCATTAATTTCCGCAAATTGGCTAAGTTAAGCGCTGGGGTTTTCTCCTGTAATAACAAGGCTCTCAAGAACTGCCGGGTTTTATCCTTATTGACAGAACAGGCTGCATAATAAGCGCCAGCTGGAGTCGGATACAAATGCAATCCTTCCGTCAAGACATAGTTGCTCATACGTTACTCCTCGAGTTCAGGGTCCAAGGAGTACAATAGAGACTGCACTAAAATAGATACATCATTTTTAACGCGAGCATCCACAGAGAACACCGGCGGATTGAGCCCCATTCCTTGCAGTTGGACATGATAATCATTGATGGCAGGCTTATCGCTCAGATCCATCTGCGTTACACCGATGGCTACATTCGTTTTTGCTATAAACGACTGAAACGAATCCAAAAAAAACTTCATATCCTGGAAAGGATCCGCTCGGGTATTATCAAGCAACAAAATCAGTCCTATGCCGCCTGTAGTAAGAATATCCCACATAAAGTCAAAGCGTTCCTGCCCAGGGGTACCATAAAGGTGAATCTTCTCACCTCCGGCGAGATTCATGATTCCGTAATCCATGGCGACAGTGGTTGATGCTTTTTTGTTCTTTGTCATATCGCTGGCAGCCGCGTCCGTTTTAACCGGCGGCACATCGCTTATTGATTCAATAGCTGTTGTTTTACCAGCGCCAACAGGACCGGTAAAGATGATTTTGTATTGGCTCATATTGTTCCTAACTTTATGATTTGTTTCCGCGTAATTTGCTAAGAATTCGAGTTAATAATCCCTGCCGCTCAGTATTTTTCTTGATAGCTGGCGGCTGGATGATTTCATCGGATTGCCGTTTAGCTTGTTTAACCAAGCCAAGTGCATGCGCTGCGCTGATAAAAACAAATACATATTGAGGTTTAATTTTTAAAGTTTCAGCAATATCAGGTAAGGTTCTCGGCCCCGCTATAAGCAATGCCGAAATCCTTAATGCATGGGGCGTAACAATGAGACGCGTAAAGTTCGGCCAGTGTTTTAAAAAAACCGGCCTATCAATATCCAGGGCAACCGGATAGCGGCCTCTGGATGACCATACGGCCAGTTTCCATAAAAAGGCGTCCACATTGTGGAATTTATCCAACTCTCTGTTGGCAGATAAGGCATGTGCGCTGGCCGGAGTAAGCGACATGCCTGCGCCTGACAGGCTTTTTATTGGTAAGCCGGCAAACGACCTCAGCTGTTTGTCATCCGCATCGAACCAGATTTCATGATTATGAGGGAAGATAATCAGCGACTTCCAGCCAGAGTTAAGATGTAATACCTGCTTTTTTGTCTGCGCTATAAGGCAAGCGGACTGAAAATAGCCCTGAAAATATTCTTTGGGATTATAAGAAGCATTGGGAAATTGCTTCGGATCATTTACATCCAGACCAGGAATGGAACCTATAAACGCATTGAAATTCCCTTCATCAAGATGCATCGCCGTTTGATGTTTGGATGTCTTTTTGCGCTCATCCGTATTTATAAACAGCTTCTTGCTAGTCTGAACATTTTCATTCGATTTCTGCTTCACAGCCAACAAAGCTTCGGCTTTGCTCAAGGCCTCTAACATCTCGACCGTCTTGATCGGTTTTCTTACATACAATGCATTATCCAGTTTCAGTTCCTGCAAAGATAATACAATAATGGGCCTGCTAGAATTCTCAGCCAATTTCTGTTCAAGCAATGCTTTGGCATTGATGGAATCGGCATCAATTATATCGACTTCAGCGTCCAAATCTTCAACGACAGCCGCGGCTCCTTTGCAAGGACCTTGAAGATACATCACCATTGTTTTATAAGTGCGCCCATCCATGCCGTGGAGCGCAACTTTTAAAGAGCTTTTGCGTTTATCGTTCATTGCTAGCGCTCATGAAAAGCGTCATTAATTCATCCCAACCATCAGGTTTAGGTATATTCAAGCTGGCGAAAAATTCAACCATTTTTTTCAATCCTGAAATATCCTGTGTTGATTTATAAAGTTCTAACAAGCTCTGATGTAACTCCAGCCTGTGCGGTTCGTTTATGATAGCGTTTTCCAGCACATCTTTTGCCTCGGATAGCTGACTATATTCAATATAATCACGCGCCAAATCCAACGGATCATAGGCTTGTTCATCTGAAGAGATGACCTGCTGCACTAGGTTTTGAGTACCGAGCAGCCCTTTTGTGAAAATGGAATATTGATTTCCTTCTAACAGTGCAACATCCATTTCGTTCATCATGAATGCCCTTAGCGACTTATACTGCTCCCGAGATAATTTGGAGCTTGTCCCGATTATCATGCGCCGACTAATGTCCGCGCCGCGCCGTTCTAAAATAACCAGAAAATCAACAAGCGCGGCAAAAAGCTGTTCCGATAAATTTGCATGGTAACAATAATAGATACGCTGAATATGAGTAATTAATTGCCTGGGCTTTCTGGAAATGCGAAAAACAAGATTTCTTAAGACCTGATCAGGTAATCCGTTATCGACAAAACTAAAAGCATCCGAATCTGATGGCGGAAAAATATTATTCCACTCGTGGAATCCATGAGTGTCATTTTGTCCCTCACCGCAAGTAATCAATTTCTGGCAAATAATCATGCATTAACTCTCAAAATTCATGCGAAAGATTTTCTACATGAATTTTAGCTGTTTTTACCCAAAAAAACAGATACAAGGGGTTAAAAACTAAAAATATAATTAAATTTGCCTGAACTTTATATAATTTGAAGAACATATGCATAATGATATGCTCTCTGCACAAAGTGTGCCAATTGAGTTTTTGTTTTATGATATAAAAAAGGCTTGTGAAACGTCGCTTCACAAGCCTTTTTAGACTTATGGAATGACTATTCCTCAGCTATTCAATGCATCGGCATAAGCCTTATCAAATACAGGGATGTGATTATCCAACCAACCTTTCACCATTTGACCGACTTCTTCGGTAACTTCAGCTTCGCCGGCATGAAATTTTGTCTGCAATCCGGCACAAATGCCGATTAAAGCCTCATGCTCGGCCTTGTGGGCAGTGTAATTATTGAAGTCTTTCGCCAGCATTTCTCTTTCTTCATGAGCAAAATGCCCTACGACATAAGAGATCAAATCGTCCAGCTGGGCACCCACAGCGGAACGGTCAGCGCCACCGGTTGCCAGATCATATAATTTATTCAATTTATCAAACAGAATTTGGTGCTCTTCATCGGCAAACCCTACATTAGTGCCGAATTGTGCAGCTGTCCAAGTGATTAAAGCCATAAATGTACTCCTCAAAATTGTTATAGTAATTAATAACCGCACAAAAATTATAGTTTTTACTCTCTCTCAAATGTTGACCTAAATCAATTTTTGCTTAGATCAACCGAGAGATTTAATGAGAATGCATCAAAGTCAGCTTGAGCACAGTGTGGCAATACGCCTAGTAAAGGCGAATCCAAGGAGGTAGCTATAGTCTGAATATTTTCATCCTGGCTCAACAAGCCAGGTTCAGTGCACATTGCAATCCAGCCTGCACAGGGGATACCCGAAGAGCGAATGGCCTGGTAAGTCAATTTTGCATGATTGATGCAGCCCAGCCTGATCGCCACGACGATAATGACCGGCAGGGCCAGCGCTTTTGCAAGGTCGGTAATATCTTCAGTAGCGTTGATCGGCGACATCCAGCCGCCAGCCCCTTCAACCAACAGAATGTCAGCCTTTTTTTTCAAAGTATTAAAGTCGGCAACAATTTTATGCAGCAGCACCGGATTATCGGCACCGGCAATATGAGGCGAGACGGGCGCCTCATAGGCATAAGGGTTAATCAGTTCATATTCAACAGATAATGAGGCATTTTCCTGAATCAGCAATGCATCTTCATTTCGCAAGACGCCGTTTTGCATCAGGCATCCGGACGCTACCGGCTTCATGCCGACGACGGATTTGCCCAGCCTCTTGAAATAACGCATCAGCGCAATCGTAGCCCAGGTTTTTCCAACGTTGGTATCAGTACCGGTAATGAAATAACCCTGCTTCATGCTGTCACGCCTGCGCTGTAATCATGATAACTTCGAAAGTCGCCGGGATTAGGCCCTGGGATCTATAGACTTCATAAGCCGCAATCATGCCCTGCATTTGTGCTTTGGTGGTGATGCTCCTGTTGCGCCCAACCGTCATGTTGTGCGCCCCGATATGCTTCAACTCCTTCATCAACGCCAAAACGGAGTCATAAGCCGGCCTGTGCATCTTGCTTTCCATCTTTATCTGACGAAAGCCGGCTCTTCTAAGAAAACAACCGATCTGCTCCTGATTATAAAACTCGTTAACGTGACTATAGTCGTCAACCTCTGCCCATGCGCTTTTCAATTCCTGCAGGGTATGGGGGCCGAATGTCGAACAAATCAACTGGCGGCCAGGCTTTAGCGTGCGCTTGATACCGGTGAAAACCTCCTCCAGATTTTCGCACCATTGCAAAGCCAGATTCGAGAACACGTGATCGGCAATATGACTGGCAACCGGCAATGATTCCGCATCGGCGCACAAGTACATGACATTGTCAGCATCAGCCAATTTTCTGCGCGTGATTTGCAGCATAGGCAATGCAATATCCAGCGCCAGCATGTACTTGCTGCCCGGCCAAGCCAATAATTCCGCGGTTAAAAACCCGGTACCGCAACCGATATCCAGTATCGTACCGGTCAAACTGTCTGTTTCGATACGGGTCAGCAGGTCTCTGCCTACCGTGCGCTGCAATTCGGCGACAGCATCGTAAGATGCACAGGCTGCAGAAAAAGAGCGCTTGACTTTGCTTTTATCTAACATGAAACAGCACTCATGCTTGACCAAGAAAACGTGAAACAACAGCCAGAACCTCTTGCTGGTGCGATAAAAACGGCACGTGACCGGCCTGTTCAATAATATTGACTTCGCAACCGGCATTCAGCTGTGATAACTGCCGACCGACTGCGACAGGAATCAGCATATCTTTGCCGCCCAATATGGCCGATACAGGGCATTTCAGCCTGGACAGGACCGGCCTGAGGTCCGACTGTTTCAAGATAGCCAGACCGCTCTGCAATACCTGCGAGTCCGGCATAGCGCATTCGTACACGGATTCTCTCAGCTCTTTCAATATAATCTTGCAATCCGCCAGGCCATTCACCTGCAGAGCCAGAAAACGTGATAAGGTCGCCTGACAATTATCATTCAAGCCATCGGCAAACGCATCCAGCAAACCCGCTTCCATGCCAGGCCAGGCTTCTGCTTGCATAAACAGCGGATTACCGGCCAGCAACACCAGCGAGCTAACGCGTTCGGGAAAGCGCTCGGCGATGTCGAGCACGACTGTCGCGCCCAAGGACCAGCCCAGCCAACTGCATGGCTGTTCGGGCAGCGAATTGACCAATGCAACGCTAATCTGCTCCAGTGTAAACGGACTGATTTTTTCGCTGCGCCCATGCCCCGGCAAATCGATGCAAGTGACTCGGCAATGCCGTGCCAGCGCCCTGGCAAAATCACGCCACACGCCGGAATGCATGGCCCAGCCGTGCACAAGCACAACCGGCGCGCCTTGGCCGAATGTTTCACTATGGAGTTTTATCATGGACGCAAGTTATCCAGTGCGGCAAGCAACCGGTCGACGTGTTGCTCTTCATGTTGCGCCGAGAAAGTCACACGCAACCTGGCGCTGCCCTGCGGCACGGTAGGCGGGCGTATCGCGCTGACCAGTAACCCTGCGTTCAGCAAGGCATTGCTGATGTCAACAGCGCGCTGACTGTCGCCTATTAAGACAGGCTGAATGGCCGAGGAAGACGGCATCAACTGCAGACCGAGCTGCTGTACACCTTGTCTGAAACGCTCGGACAACATTTTGAGCTTGTCCCGGCGCCAGCTTTCGGCCACGACTATTTTTAAGCTGGCCCTTGTCGCTTCGGCAACGGCCGCCGGCAATGCCGTCGTGTAAATGTAAGTCCGGGCTTTTTGGATCAGCGTTTCGATCAATACATCAGAGCCTGCCACGAAGGCGCCGAACGTGCCGAAGGCCTTGCCCAACGTACCGATCAGTATCGGCACATCGTCCTGGCCCAGGCCATAATAGTCAACGATGCCGCGGCCCTGCTCGCCAATCACGCCCAAGCCATGCGCATCGTCGACCATCAGCCAGGCATCATGACTTTTTGCCGTTTCCGACAATGACTGCAACGGCGCCAAATCGCCGTCCATGCTGAAGACGCCGTCTGTCACGACCAACTTGCGCCCTTTTGCTGTTGCGATATTGGCATTCAAATGACTGATGTCGCCATGGGCATAACGATTGAACCTGGCACCGGACAGCAAACCGCCATCCAGCAAGGAAGCATGGTTCAAGCGGTCTTCGAACACTGTATCGCCTCGTCCGATCAAGGCTGAAATAACGCCCATGTTCGCCATGTAACCAGTCGAAAACAATAAAGCCCTATCTCGACCGGTAAAGGCTGCCAACTCCTCCTCCAGAGCATGATGCGCGGCGCTGTGCCCGCAAATCAGATGCGCCGATCCGCTGCCAACCCCGTAACGATCAGCCCCTGCCTTAAACGCCTGCACCACGGCAGGATGATTGGCCAACCCCAGATAATCGTTACTGCAAAAATTCAGTACTTTCCTGCCGTCGATCTGCAGATGGATGCCTTGAGACGATTCTGTAATACGTCGCGAACGGTATAGTCCCTGCCCGGCAATGGCTTCGAGATTGCCGGGCAAAGCCGAGAATGCATCAGTCATTTGCGTAGCTGGAACCGCCTGAATGCAGGCCCAAACGCTCGAATAACCGGCGATCATGGTTGGTCATCGGGTTGTCGGTCGTCAATAATTTGTCGCCGTAAAAGATCGAGTTGGCGCCGGCCAGAAAACACAAAGCCTGCATTTCATCACTCATATTATTGCGGCCTGCCGACAGGCGCACGCGCGACTTAGGCATCATGATGCGTGCCACGGCGATGGTTCTGATGAAAATAAGCGGATCCAGCGCTTCGGTACCCATCAGCGGCGTTCCTTCGACCTGCACCAGCATATTAACCGGTACGCTTTCAGGATGTTTGGGCAGATTGGCCAGTTCTATCAGCAGCTTTGAGCGGTCGACGTCGCTTTCGCCCATACCGACGATACCGCCGCAACAGACATTAATGCCGGCCTCTCTGACGCGCGCCAACGTATCGAGCCGATCCTGATAAGTGCGTGTCGTGATAATCTCGGAATAATAATCTTCCGACGTATCCAGATTATGATTGTAGTAATCGAGTCCGCCCTCCTTCAGCCTCGCTGTCTGCGTATCGGTCAGCATGCCCAGCGTGACGCAGGTTTCCATGCCCAGCGCCTTGACACCCTGCACCATTTCGACCACGCGCTCGATGTCTCTGTCTTTCGGCTGGCGCCAAGCCGCGCCCATGCAGAACCGGGATGCACCCTGCTCCTTGGCTTTTTGGGCGGCTTTCAAAACAACCTCAACCGGCATTAGCGCTTCGGGCGTCAAATCCGAATCATAGCGCGCGCTTTGCGGGCAATAACCGCAATCTTCCGAGCATGAACCGGTTTTAATGCTCAGCAGACTGCTCACCTGAATCTCATTCGGATCGAAGTTCTCTCTATGAATCGTCTGTGCTTTAAAAATCAGATCATTAAACGGTAACGCATAAAGCGCTTGAACTTCATCCAATTGCCAGTCATGACGAATGGTCGTCGACTGTTGGGTCGGGCTTATTGCAGGGCTTGCAGACATTCTGTTAATCTCCGGCTACATTATTATTTTAAGGAAGACAGTCACGGTACTTGTCAACCTATTCAAATGAAAATAGATTACAACTGGATCAATATTATACAGGATTACCTGCTTCCGCCTATCTGCATCTTATGCGGAAACGCTGGCTTTTCCTCTCGCGACCTCTGCCATTCCTGTTACCGGCATTTACACAGAAACGACCCGTGCTGTTATCGCTGTGCCCAGCCTTTTGAAACGCCGACGTCAATAACGGTTCTATGCGGCCGCTGCCAAAGCCGAACGCCGGCCTATGATCGAACTTACGCGCCATTCGTGCATCAGGGCGCCATGCGACACCTGATTACCTCGCTAAAATTTCATGCCCATTACAAGAATGCACGCCTGTTGGGCCAATTACTGGCGGAACATATCAAAGAGTCGGCGGAAAGGCCGGACTGCATCATGCCCGTACCGTTGCATAAAGCCCGCTACCGCCAGCGCGGATTTAACCAGTCTATTGAAATCGCCAGAACCGTCGCCCGTGAATTACAGCTGCCCGTCGATCTTTCGTCCTGCCAGAGACATCGCAATACGCCGCATCAAACCAGTTTGCTGGCCAAGCAGCGGCGTAAAAACCTGAAAAATGCCTTCTCGCTGATGAAGCCGATTCAGGTCAAACACATAGCCATTATCGATGATGTCATGACGACCGGCTCTACCGTCGATGAACTTGCCGCGCTATTGAAAAAAGCCGGAGCCAGTCGGGTTGACGTCTGGGCATGCGCCAGAGCCTGAATGGTGTTGAATGGATTCACCGCGCCACTTGAGTAATGGCCTGATCAAGCATGTCAGAGAGTTTGGCTTTCGCGCCCCGGTTCTGGCAGACAAATACTTTGGCTTTTTCAATTAACGACGCCCTATAGCCGGCATCTTCATATAGTGCATAGACGGCTCTGGCAACATCGTCTTTATTCTGGCATTGTATGGCCGCGCCTCGCTGCAGAATCCCTCCGGCAATCTCTTTAAAATTGGCCATAAAAGGTCCGAACATTACCGGCACGCCCACTGCAGCAGGCTCAAGCACATTATGTCCGCCTACCGCCACCATGCTGCCGCCGACAAACGCGACATCAGCGCTCGCATACAGCATCTTCAGCTCCCCCATGGTATCGGCCAGATATACATCAACGTCCTGATGACAGCTCTCATCGGATGTGCGCCTTATTACTGACAACTGCCGCAGCTTACACAATTTCTCGACTTCGCCGAAGCGCTCGGGATGTCTCGGCACCAGTACCAGCAACAACTCGGGGATTTGCAGCTTTATCTGTTTATAAATCTCAAGAAATATCGCTTCTTCATCTTTATGCGTGCTAGCAATAATCCAGACGAATCGACTCTTGAACAAATCCTCCTTTAGCTGCCGGCCCTGCTCTATCGTTTCATTGGCGATGTCAATGTCAAACTTGATATTGCCGGCGACAGTCACCTGCCGTTTTTCGGCGCCGATAGCAATGAATCGGTCCGCATCATCCTGGGTTTGCGCGGCAATTGATTTAACTTGCGCCAAGGCTGGATGAACCAGCGAGGGAATTTTTTGATAACCGCGCGCCGATTTTTCAGATAACCGGGCATTGATCATATAGAGCGGAATACCGTTTCTGCCGCAGCAGGCAAACAGATTGGGCCAGATTTCCGTCTCCACAATCACGGCGATGCCCGGTTTAAAGCAATGCATAAAACGATTGACAGCGTCGGGCGTATCATACGGCAGATAAACATGCTCAACCGTTTCCTGCAGCACCGCCTTGACACGTGCGGATCCGGTCGGCGTCGTGGTCGTTATTAAAAGTCGCGCATCAGGATGCAGAGTTTGTATTTGCCGGATTAACGGAAATAAGGCTTCAGCCTCGCCGACTGAAACGGCATGGAACCAGATGACGCCTGGCGCATAATGTTTAGGATAATAGGCAAACCGTTCGAGCCATCGATGGCGGTAGGCAGGCGCTTTGACACTCCGCCAAAGCAGGCGGCACAGTATAAAAGGGACGAGCAGGTAAAAAAGGAGTGAATAGAAAAAACGCATACTAGAAAGGCGCAAGGCTCAAGGCGCAAGGTTGAAAAGCCGTCGCTTCACCTTTTGCCTTGCACCTTTTGCCTTTAACTATTACGCTTCAGCAGCAATTTTGATAGGCATCGTTACGACGACATCGGTATGCAGGTTGATGTCGATGTCGTATTCGCCAACTTGACGAATAACGCCTTTCGGCATGCGCACTTCCTGCTTTTCAACCGCAACACCTGCTGCAGTGATCGCATCAGCGATATTGTGTGTACCGATAGAGCCGAACAGTTTGCCTTCGTCCCCCGCTTTGTGCGTAATGACGACTTCAAGCTTGCTCAGCGCATTCGCACGTGCTTGAGCGGCGGCCAATTTTTCAGCGGCGATTTTTTCAAGCTCTGCGCGGCGCGCTTCGAATTCAGCAATTTTCTTAGCCGTTGCAGCAACAGCCTTGCCTTGTGGAACCAGATAGTTTCTGCCATAGCCGGGTCTAACTGTGACTTTATCGCCCAGGTTACCCAAGTTTGCTATCTTTTCAAGAAGAATAACTTCCATCTTTTAATACCTCACCTTTCGGTTTTAGCTAATTATTTTTCGCCGTCAGGCGTTAGTTTGATTTGAAATTTTGTTTCGTAAGTTCATCCATGCGTCGCTTAAGCCCACTAAAGCCACGGGCAACATGGCATGGGGTATCAAAAACAATGTCAGATAAAACATCGGCACCAGATAGCGGCCGAGTTTCATCGAAGCAAAAACCGCATGCAGTACGGCCGTTCCGATACAGGTGTATAACACAAACAGCAAAATAGTCATATTCCAGGCAACCTCGGAGAGCGCTCCGGAACTTGCCCAGGCAACCGCTACAACGACTATACTGCCCATTGCCAGCCGGGGTTTCGTGTGCAGCGACAGAAACTCTTGCTTGAAGCCGCCGGGGTTATAAAGCACCGATTGCCACCAGCGCCCTAGAAACAGGCCAAACAACAAACCGAATACGGTTCCTGCTGCCGCCACTCCGGTCATATAATGAGACAGAACATCCAAAGTGCGTTGAATCTCATCAACAGGCATATTGGGTGGCACCATATGAGAAAGAGCCTCTTTCCACATGGCCGCAGGCTCCGCCTCATAGAGGTAGAAACCAACAACCCCGAGCACACCTATCAACACCGCAAATTCAACCGCCAGAGATAAATGACGCCCTTCTCTCAAGACGATTGAAATCAACCAGACAGGCAGCCACAACACCATGCTGTAAAGCAAGGCAAACTGGTAACTGCCTAACAGGAAGAGCCCCAGTAATGAGGCCGCCGCACTTGAACAGACTAAAACATACAAGCCTTCAAAAGCGCCCCGCCTCAATGTGACGAGAGCAACGGAGGCTGAACTTACTATACTTACCGGAGGCATAATCAGCGATAGCAATGCGAGGCTGGAAGCCACTATCATGGCTTGCAGCCGTCCCCGCATGATGTAAGCGGCTAAAAAGCTCACTGACGGCCCCGGTACTGATTATTTGTGAGCGTCGCAGAAAGGCAATAATGCAATAAAACGCGCGCGTTTAATTGCCACACCTAACTGTCTTTGATATTTAGCGCTGGTTCCTGTAATACGGCTAGGAACAATCTTGCCGGTTTCAGTAATATAATCGCTTAATAGATCCAGATCTTTATAATCGATCTGTGTGCCGTCGTCTGCGCTGAATCGGCAGAATTTTTTACGTCTTACATTGCGTGCCATAATAATCTCTTGTCCAAGTGTTAAAAGTTTTATTCAGAAGCGATTTCGTCAATGTCGAAACCTTCATCGTCCAGACTGACATCTTCGTCGCTGTCTTCTGCTGCCGCTTCTTTGGCTGCAGCATCTCTAGCTCTGGATTCAGCCGCTCTGCCTTCTTCAGCAGTTGCTGTGGCAATGGGGGATGGCGTAGTGATAGCTTCTTTTTGCAGCAAAGTCATGCTACGCAAAATGGCATCGTTAAAACGAAAGCCGCTTTCCAGCTCTTCCAATGTAGCTTGATCGCATTCAACATTCATTAACACATAATGAGCTTTATGAATTTTATTGATGGGATAAGCCAGATGCCTACGACCCCAGTCTTCCAAACGGTGGATTTTGCCGGCTGCGCCTTCGATAGTTGATCTATAACGATCAATCATCGCAGGAACCTGAGAACTTTGGTCGGGATGGACTAAAAAGACAATTTCATAATGTCGCATAATTTTTCCTTACGGTTTAAAGCCTTCCATCTCTCTTAATAAAATGGTAAAGCAAGGAGAGGCCGAATGCCTCAAAGAACCAACTATTATAGGGGCTTTTTAAAACATTGGAAAGGCCAAACACAAACATCAAGGCAAAAGTGAATCTAAACTGATTAAAAAATCAGCAATATTAATTTTTTATCGGCTTTAGTTTGCAGAAAACTTTCTCATTGCTTGAAGATTCTCAAGTAAGAGACTCAAACGACAAAACTGAACGATATTTATAGTATTGATGATCTTCGCAGCCATCAATGGCGCGAAAATCAGGATGCCATGAACAACTCGAAAAACGGACAGAAACCTGGCCAATGTTAAAATAACCTTAATTTTCAAAGTGTTTTATAACTTTTCTAAATAATTTAAAAATAAACGCAAGCATAAAGATCGCATTCAGCTTACATTCAGGCTTGACAAAAATTTCCCACTGTAGACACTAGAGGAGTTTTCACTACTCAGAGCAATCCTTCTTTGAACGACATACCCCTTAGTATGCTCTTTGGCATACTGGCTTTAATGCTTATTATTTCGGCTTTTTTCTCCGGTTCCGAAACGTCTCTAATGACCCTGAACCGTTACCGTTTGAAGCATTTAGTGAAGCTCAAGCATTCCGGCGCCATAAAAGCTCATCATTTGCTGCAAAGACCCGATCACCTAATCAGTCTGATTTTATTGGGCAACAACTTTGTCAACGTTGTTGCCTCATCAATAACAACAGTCATTGCCATCCGTTTATATGGCGAAAGCGAATCCAGCATTGCCATCGCCGCCGGGATTTTAACTATCGTGCTTCTCATTTTCTCAGAAGTTGCGCCGAAGACACTGGCTGCGGTCAAGCCTGAACTTCTCGCCTTTCCGGCGGCATGGGTCTTCACCCCTTTACTGAAGCTCTTCTATCCGATTGTATGGACCGTCAACCTGATTACCGGCCAGCTACTAAATTTGGTCGGCATCAATGTTAAAAAGCACAACCATGACCTGCTCAATAAAGAAGAATTGAAAAGCATCGTGGCTGAAGCAGAAAGCCTAATGCCTTCACGCTACCAGAAAATGCTGATGGGCATACTTGATCTTGAATCGGCGACGGTTGAAGACATCATGACGCCGCGCAATGAAATTGTCGGCATTGACCTCGAATTGCCGATCGAAGAGATCATCCGGCAGATCAAGGCCAGCCCGCACACCCGTCTGCCTGTTTATAAAAAAAGCATCGATAGAGTAATCGGTTTCCTGCATTTAAGGAAAATCCTCATGGTAGTCAATAATGAGGATTTTGACAAACAAACTATTATCAATCAGCTGATCAAGCCTTCTTTCATCCCGGAAAGCACCCCTGTGCATAAGCAGATCCACCGGTTTAAAATCGAGAAAATACGCATCGGGCTGGTTGTTGACGAGTACGGAGATGTGGAAGGACTCGTTACTCTGGACGATTTGCTGCAAGAAATAGTAGGCGAACTGATTACCGACGATGTCACCGTCAGAGAACAAAGCGACGGCAGTTTTCTGGTGGATGCCAACATTACTGTAAGAGAATTAAACCGTGTCACGCAATGGTCGCTACCGACTGAAGGCCCAAAGACTCTGAACGGACTTATCCTTGAGTTCATGGAAACCATCCCGGAGCCGGGCACCAGTATAAAATTACACGGCTATCCATTGGAAATTCTAAAGCGCGATGAAAATACCGTTAAATTGGTTAAGTTTCTGCCGCAAAAATAGACAGTTGCATTCATACCGATAAGTCCCATCAAAAAACTTGTGTTTTTTTGGCTAACTAAAAGAATCCGTCTATAATTAAAACCGTTTAGGAGTTAATTTACGGCAGCAATGGCAAGACTCACTGTTTTCTTTAAAGATAAAGCGATCCACTCAGACCTGTTTGAAAACGGCGTTATACATATTGGCCGCGATGAGACTAATGATTTAACTATCGATAGCCTCGCAGTGGCTCCGGCTCATGCGGCTCTTGTCATTCGCGACGGCAGTTGCATCATCAAGCAGTTGAATGATGATTTTCCATTAATCGTCAATCGTGTAAAAGTTAAAGAATGCCATCTCAATAACAATGACACGATTTCTGTCGGCAAGCATGACATCATCTACAATACAACTGAATCGGCATCAGAGCAGGTTCGACAGAACGCCGCAAGCAACAAGGACAACAAGCCAACTGATCATAAAACCGGCGCCCATCCACCCATAACTGCCGCTAATCTGCAGGTTATGGATGGCCCGAATATAGGCAAAATCCTGCTTTTGAAAAATGCAATGACGCGGCTTGGCCATAGCGGTAGCGGTCTGGTCGTCATATCGAGAAGAAAGGAAGGCTACTTCATCGCCGCACTGGAAAATAAGAGTCAGATCACAGTCAATAACCAACCTTTGGATGATAACTCCCTCAAACTGAGCAACAATGATGTAATCGTTATTGACGGTACAAGCCTGCAGTTCTTTTTGTGCTAAAGAGCCGGCAGACTAAATTACACAATAACCATAAACACAGCTATCCGCCTATCTTCACCATTAAAGATCCGAAAAAATTTCCAGTGCTTCGGAAACATGGGAAACCGCGTGGATCTCCAGTCCTTCAATCGGTTTTCTCGGCGCATTGGCTTTCGGAATAACCGCTTTTTTGAAACCGTGCTTTGCCGCGTCATTAAGGCGCGCATGACCGTTAGCAACAGGCCTGATCTCGCCATTAAGACCAATCTCGCCAAAAAAGAATGCATCATGCGGAATCACTTTATCCCTCAGGCTGGACACAATCCCGACGACAATAGCCAAATCAGAGCTTGTTTCCGTGACTTTGATGCCGCCGACCACATTGGCATAAATCTCGTCATTGCCGGTTAAAATGCCGCCGTGCCGCGCCAGTACAGCCAGCAGCATGGCAAGACGGTTCTGGTCGAAACCGACGGCCAGGCGCCGCGGATTGCCATACTGGCACTCAATAACCAGCGCCTGGATTTCCACCAGCAAAGGCCGCGTACCCTCCCAGAGCACGGTCACAACGCTGCCCGACGATGGTTTTTCGGCCCGGTTCAAAAACATGGCCGACGGATTCTTGACTTCCTTAAGCCCCGAACTGTCCATGGCGAAAAAACCCAGCTCGCCGACACTGCCAAACCGGTTTTTATCGGCCCTTAAAACCCTGAACCGGGCGTCATCCGTCGAAGCCAGAATCACCTGCGTATCGACGATATGGCTCAATGTCATGGGGCCAGCCAGCGACTGATCCTTGGTGACATGACCGACCATAAAGATGGACACATTGTGTTTTTTGGCGTACTGAGTCAGGTAGCTGGCTGACTCTCGAACCTGAGAAACTGATCCGGGTGCCGAGTCCGTATCCAGCGTATGCATAACCTGGATCGAATCGATCACCAGAATCTGCGGCTGCACTTCGTCCAGCACATCGCATATGCTTTGCACCGAAGTTTCGGCCAGCATCATGATGTTATCAACCGGCAGCTTGAGCCTGTGCGCTCTTTCGGCAATCTGTTGCAGCGACTCCTCACCGGAGACATACAGCACTTTCACGCCATCGTTGGCAATATTGGCAATAGCCTGCAGCAAGATAGTGCTCTTGCCGGCCCCTGGCGCGCCACCGATCAAAACCACACTGCCCCTGACAATCCCGCCGCCCAAAACGCGGTCAAACTCCGAAATCCGGGTGGAAATGCGTTCGGCCTGCGAAAGATTGATGTCAGACAACAATTTAACTTCCGACCGGCTTCCGGCGTAGCCTGCCATGCGGCCGGGACGACCGGAAGCCGCCGCCCCGAGCCTGACTTCCTTGACCGTATTCCATGCGCCGCAACTCGTGCATTGCCCCGCCCAACGCGGAAAATCCGCTCCGCACTGATCGCAAACAAACGCTATTTTGTTTTTTTTGCTCATGTTGATTAAGACGATATCAAAACCTAGAAAATACCGTCATCCTCGCTTATCAAATTATTTAGTGACTGCAATCCAGTTACCCTATTAGCTTCTCTGCCTGAGGAAGCTTGCGTTAGAAACTACAACCCCATCATCAGATGGCTGCCATGCTTTTTCAGCCAATGCCTTCGCTGCTGATAATCGGGCAAATGCTCGGCCACCAGCGCCCAGAAATGCCGGGAATGATTTTTAACCTGAATATGGCAAAGTTCATGAACAACCACATATTCCAGCACTTCAGGCGGAGCCATGATCAACAGCCAATTGATATTGATATCGTTGTGAATGCCGCAACTGCCCCAACGGCTCTTTTGGGTCTTGATCTTGATGGACCGCGGAAACAGCTGCCTTTTGTCAGCATGGGTGTTTACCAGCTGCTCCACATGCAGCTTTGATGTCGTCTTCATCCAGCGTATCAAGGCTTTTCTGATATCCTCGCCATGCTCCCTGGCAACCAGGGCCTCAGGGACATGAGCAACGAATGTATCCGAAAACTCTATTTTGACCCTTTTTAATGCTGAAGGTTTGACCGCCAATTGATACTGTTTTCCTTGAAAAGGGATGTCGACGCCATGTTTATAATCGGACGGCGCACGACGGCCAAACAGATGACTTTTGGCTTCCATGTTCGCCAAGGTCTGCACGATCCACTGCTGCTTTTCCAGAACAAATTGCTCAATGCGCAGCGGCGAAGCTTTCACGGGCGCTACAACTTCAACCTTGCCGGGTGTTACAACAATGCGTACTCTGGTGGCACGCTGACTGTGGCGAATGTGATAAGAAAAAGGTAGATTAAAAATAACAGCTCTCTAATACAACAAATTATTCTATTTTCCTTAATTTAAGCCCAGCCCCCAAATTGGCCAAGCTGAACCGTCAAAACGATTGCCCAGCGCCTTCGGCTTTAGCCTGCCATGAATTGGCGCTGTCAGACTTGTAAACAAGCAACATGATGGAGTAATCCTACCCTATCATCTATGCCGACAGCCAGAAATTCAAGCGGTGTCATCCAATAATTTTCAGCACTCAATGTAGCATACCATTGACAAATATAGTATCCATATTAACCCGTTTGAGCTCTTTATCTGGATGAAGTTATTGGGATAAAGAGCGGCTAGCCTTGTGCGTTCTGCATGGATCAGCTGATTTTATTCATGCTGATTAATCATATGAGTAGCCAATTGTTGTAGAGCCTGGCTTAGATTTTCCCTGAAAACGGCATCCATGGGCATTTCGTTTAACGCCTTATTCATGCATAACATCCATTGATCTCTTTCAGATGGCCCTATGGCAAAAGGAAAATGCCGTTGCCGCAAACGTGGATGTCCATACTGCTGGATAAACAGATCAGGACCGCCCAGCCAGCCCGATAGGAACTTGAACAACTTATCGCGGGCCCCTGACAGGCTTTTTGCATGCATGGCCCTAATGCCGGCCGCCTCCGGCATCGTATCCATAAAAAAATAAAAACGATCGACTAGACTTAATAACGCTTTTTCACCGCCGATAAACTCATAAGGCGTCTTCTGTATAATTTCTGTCATCATTTAACTCTAAAATTACTGCGCTTAAGCCCATATTTTACTCAATTTTTGTTACCAACATCTCGAAACTCTTGTAAGATTTAAAGGTCTTTCTGTTTTGTTAACCTTTTGTTTGAGGAATCTGAATAAAATGAGATTAAATACCGCTGTTTCCCGTCCGGAAGCCAGTATTCTGGCGACCAATAAAATGCTGAAAAACACCTATCTGTTATTGTCAATGACATTGCTTTTCAGCGCGTTGATTGCCGGTGTTTCGATGTATATGAATCTGCCCCACCCCGGCATGATCATCACCTTAGTGGGCTATTTCGGCTTGTTGTTCCTGACTGAAAAATTCAAGAACAGCGGCTTGGGTCTGGTTTTTGTCTTTGCATTGACCGGTTTCATGGGCTTAACGCTGGGCCCTATCTTGAACATGTACCTGCATGCCTTCAGCAACGGTCATGAGCTGATCATGACTGCATTAGGCGGAACCGGCGTCATCTTTTTAGGCCTGTCAGGCTACGCCTTAACCACGCGCAAGGATTTCAGCTTTCTGGGCGGCTTCCTGATGGTCGGCATATTGGTAGCGTTTCTGGCCGGTATTGGCGCAATGGTCTTCTCCATGCCTGGTCTATCCCTGGCTGTATCGTCCATGTTTATTCTGCTGATGTCCGGCATGATCCTGTTCCAGACCAGCGCCATCATACACGGCGGTGAAACCAACTATATTTCCGCCACCGTATCGCTGTACGTCTCCATCTACAACCTGTTCCTAAGCTTGTTGCAACTGCTGGGTGTTTTCGGTGGCGACGACTAAAGTGTCCCTTGCCGCCCTTATCCAGGGTGCGAAGCAAAGTCCGGCTTATCTGGCCGGACTTTTTATTTTGTTGTTACTTGCAGGCTGTCAGACTGCGAAAACGCCCGATGAGGTAACGGCGGCATTCTGGGAAGCCTTGATAGACGGCAACCTTAAGACCGCCAAAACCTATGCCACGCCGGCAAGCCGCGATCTGATCGAAAAAGAGCCGTATCTCGAAGATGCGTCAGTGGAAACTGGCCAAATATCCATCGATGGCCCTACCTCGTCGGTAGAGACCATCGTTACCTTGGCAAGCAATGGAGAAACCGGCAAGTCCTTAACTTTTAACACCGTTCTGGCAAAGGAACACGATAAATGGCTGATTGACTACCGGCAAACTCTGATTAATATTTCTAGCCTGCCATTCAATGTTATTCTCAGGAGCTTGCAGGAGATTGGTGACGTCTTGCACAAACAGCTGGAACGGCAACTCCCGTTTATTGAAAAGCAAGTCGAGTCTTTCGGTCTGGAGCTGGAAAGACAACTCCCACTGATTAAAAAACAAATTGAGTCTTTAGGCCAGGAACTGGAAAAGCAACTGGATGAATTCGGGCGTCAATTGGAAAAACCAAGGCCGCCAGACAAGCAATCGCCTCATCCCGGAGCAATTTAGCCACAATACCTATTGCATTCACAGCCCGCAGGCGGACCAATTAAGCCGCCTCGTCATGAGCCGTACGCTTAATAATTCTGATACTAGCGCAGCCTCGCACCTCACAGATGAAGTTAAACATATCGATTCACCCAGATAACGAATCTGTGCAACAGTCAGCCAGTGCCATTGAATTTGTTTCAGTACGCCGTTAGACTGTTGGTTATATCTCACAGGCCAGCACACGAGATATAACAACTACGAAGAATCTGAGGCTTAAGAAATACTCATCAGAAAACCATCACTATTTTTAATGCAATCTACCCAAATCCATTATGATGCTATCCACAAAGCAGGCCGCCAGTTATATCAAGATCCTGCTGGATAAAACACGCGGCAATCATTCTCTTGCTTTAACCATTTTTAAGAAACTATTTGAAGAGCTTCCTGAACAAATCGATGCCATCAAGGATGCACTGGATAGCCAACAGTACTCAGTTGCCCAGCAAATCACCCATAAATTGCATGGCTCGGCAAGTTTTTGCGGCTTAAACGATATACAAGAACCGGCATGCACTCTGGAAAGCAATTTATTGAATCATGATTACGAGTCAGCTAATCGGCATTTCCAAGTATTGCGGCGATGCGTCCTGAATTTTACCAGTCATCAGACTGCCATAATCGCCGAGCTTGTCGATAATTCAAGACAATAAAAAAGCCCTTAACGGGCTTTTTTATTGTGGCAAGACTGGCAGGATAGGATTATTTCAACTCATCAAGCAATTCCAGCGCCACCTTTCTCTGCTCCGACGAGCCTTTTTCATATACCTCATCAGCAATATCCCTGGCCGCCTCGGCATCGCCCATATCAAAATAAGCTTTTGCCAGATCCAGCTTGGTCGCCCATTCGTCCATATCGGACAACTCGGAAACATAAGACTCGCCGTCCTTCCCTTCTGAAACCGGCATATCCAGATCAAAATTGAACTCAAAATCATCGTGGGCATCCTTATCCGCATCCGCTGAATTATCGACAGTAAAATCGAAATCCTGGAAATTTAAAGTTGCATCATTATCGTCCAGAGTAATTAAATCAAATTCACCGTCCTCTTTTGCTTCGGTTTCATTTGACTTGAAATCAAACGATTCAATTTCCTGCTCACGTGCATCGTCTATGCTTTCGCCAAGTGATTCTGCGCCGGCCGAGTCTTGTGCTAATAGATTTAAATCAAAATCAAGACTGCCATTATTTCCATGATCGTCTTCAACTTCAAGAGCCGTCATGTCAAAATCCAATACAGCATCCTTGTATTCGGCGGCTTCCTGATCAGAAGAAACGTCAAAAGCCATCGCATCGGAATTTGACAGTTTATCCTCTGTCTCGATTACATCTTGAGCTGGTGATGAATCAAACTCAAACATCTCAAAATCCATTTCACCGACATCGTCCGATTCCGCGGTATCAACGTTATGCGCCTCTGTGAAATCGACATGCCTGTTTTCTTCAACGACTGCACTTTCATTCAAGACAGGCTCAGAAGAAAACAGCGCGGAATCAGGGCAGATTTCACTACCCATCTCAACAACTTTTGCCCAGAAATCAGGCTCATCTTTTTTTCCTGCCGCTGCCAATTCGCTGGCATAAGTCTCAAAAGCCTGTTTATTTTCATTAGAATAGAAAATTTCCAGCAATTTCAACATGCATTCATCACGGTCCGGCTGCTCTTTAATGGCATGCCGCATGAGTTCTTCCGCTTGTTGATATCTGCCATAGGCCAGATAAACATCGGCTTCGGAAATCGGGTCAATTTCATTCTGATCCGTGTCGAATGCGCCAAAATCACTGGGCGTGAACTCGCTTAAGAAAGAACTTTCGCCAACTGTGCCGACATTATAGGCCATGCTGTCATCAACAATCGGCACAGAGAGATTTTCAGAAGTCTCCGTTCTGTTCCTCCAGCTGGACGATGCGAACATGCTCTCCGCGCTCATTTCCTCATCAATCTTGCGTTTACGCCACCATAGCCAACCCAGCAAGGATAAAACGCCAACCCCCATGCCACCAACGGCCAGATAATAATTATCGGACTCAGGCTCCGGATGAACAACCGGCTTAGGCTTAGGCTCAGGTGCTGGCTGAGCCGCCGGCTTGGCTGACTCAACAGCGGCCGGCGGCTGCGCAGGCCGTTGCTGTGCAGCCGGGCTTGCAGGTTGATTCTGCAATGAGGCAAGCTGTTCATCTTTTAACGCCAGCAATCTTTGCGTCTCAGCCAGCTGATTTTCAAGCTCAGCCAATTTTTGTTGGGCCGCCGCATCGGTTGCCGCTGCCCCGCTCGTGCCTGTAGGGGCAGCCGCCGTCTCAACCTTCGTCTGTTGTGCGTCAGTTGCTGATTTATCGGCTGTAGGCTGATCGCTTTTTGCAGCGATTGCCACATTTTCTGTCACTGTTGCCTCGGTCGGCGCAATCAGTTTTAAATGATTATCGCCGGCCGTTTCCTTAGCCGCATCTGCCGAAACAGAAGCTGGCTTCTCAACAGAAGCAGCCTTCTCCACCGGTGCCGGTTTTTCAGCAGGAACAGCTTTCTCGACAGGAGCTGGCGCATCGGCGCGATTTTTCCAAGCCTCTTTTTGCCGGTTGAATTCAGCCAAGGCATCCTTCCTGGACAACTTCAGAATGGCCTCTTTTTCCGGAATTTTCAGTTTTTTCCCGGCGATCAAGGCGTTTACATTCTGTTTATAGAATGCAGCAGGATTTTGCTGATACAACGCCACCATCATCTGTTCCATGGACACATCACGATGATTGTTCACGCGCTTGGCTACCTTCCAGAGCGAGTCATTCCTATTGACGATGACATACCCTTTCTCAATGCCTGCAGTACGCTGCGGTCCTGCCTGTGGTCTTGGCGCCTGTTGACGTTGAGGGGTAATATCTTGCTCCGGCTCGTAAGGCTCGTAGCTTTCGATGCGCGTCGAGACAGGGATCGTGGCTTGGCTATAAGCGGCAGGAGGATCCACCAGTACGGTAAATTCCCGATATAGATTGCCTTTAGGCCAGCTTACTTCGAGCAGCAGATCCAGAACGGGCTCTTTTAATGCTTCTCTTGAACTGAGCTTGATAACAACCGAACCATTAGAGCCAACAACCGGTTCAAATTTGATTTTTGACAGGAAATACGACCACGGTACTCCTGCTTCATCAAATTTATCAGGTGGGGCCAAATTTACTTTGATATCAGCAGCGTTTTCACCTGCCGAAACAACCAAAGGGATCTCAGCATTCAGATTCTGATTAAGGGCTGAGTGCAATTTAATATCGCCAATCCCTAACGGATGAGCACCAACTGGCGCCAGTAATGAAACAACCGCTAAAGTTTTAGTTAAATTGCGCACATTGCCTCCTCCACAAATATTTACCACAGTCTCTTACCGTGAACAATCAAATTACAGATAAGCTTAGACTAGATGTAATTTTTTACCAGCACTTCTGCAATTTGCACGCTATTTAATGCGGCTCCTTTGCGGACATTGTCGCCAACAACCCATAAATCGATTCCCTGAGGATGCGAGATGTCTTCTCTGATGCGGCCGACGAACACATCATCGTGGCCTGACGAATCGGTCACTGCCGTCGGATAGCTGCCGTCCTTGCGCTCATCAATCACTTTGACGCCTGGCGCCTTTTCAAGCAGCGCCCTGACGGTCGCGACATCGATTTTCTTGTGTGTTTCGATATGCACGGCTTCGGAATGGCCGTAAAAAACCGGCACCCGCACTGCCGTGGCATTGACCCTGACGCTGTCATCGCCGAGAATCTTGCGCGTTTCCCACACCATTTTCATCTCTTCCTTGGTATAGCCGTTGTCCTGGAAGACATCGATTTGCGGCAATACATTGAAGGCGATCTGTTTCGGGTAAACATTGGACTCAGCAGGCTTGCCGTTCAGCAATTGCGCTGTCTGCTTGGCCAGCTCCTCGATAGCGTCCTTGCCGGTGCCAGAAACGGCCTGATACGTGCAGACGTTGATCCTGTCGATGCCGACCGCATCGTAAATCGGCTTCAGCGCCACCAGCATTTGAATCGTCGAGCAGTTTGGATTCGCGATGATGCCGCGGTTCTTGTATTCGGCGATTTTTTCAGGATTCACTTCGGGCACGACCAGCGGAATATCGTCGTCGTAACGGAACTCTGACGTGTTATCGATTACGACACAGCCGGCAGCGGCCGCTTTCGGCGCATAAATGGCCGATACCGAAGCGCCGGGTGAAAACAGGCCGATCTGCGCCTTAGAGAAATCAAACTCGGCCAGATCCTGCACCACCAAATTGCCGCCTTTGAATGGAATGCGCTTGCCGACCGAATTGCTACTCGCTAAGGCATACACTTCGCCGACCGGAAAATTGCGCTCTTCCAGAATGGACAGCATCGCTTCGCCGACCGCACCGGTCGCGCCCACGACTGCAACGTTATAAAGCTTGCTCATTGACTATGCTCCCGCTCTTAAAGCTGAAACCACGGCGTCACCCATCTGTGCCGTGCTGACTTTATTCATGCCTTCGGAATAAATATCGGCGGTACGAACCTTGGCATCCAGCGCAGCATTGACCGCTTTCTCGATACGGTCGGCCGCCTCGGCCTGATTAAAGGTGTAACGCAACATCATGCCGGCCGACAAAATGGTCGCCAGCGGATTGGCGATGCCTTTGCCGGCGATGTCAGGGGCTGAGCCGTGAATCGGCTCGTACATGCCTTTACCGTTCGCATCAAGCGAGGCAGACGGCAGCATGCCGATGGAACCGGTCAGCATGGAAGCCGCATCGGACAGGATATCGCCGAACATGTTGGTGGTCACAAGCACGTCGAACTGCTTAGGCGCGCGCACCAGCTGCATGGCCGCGTTATCGACATACATATGGCTGAGCGCGACATCGGGGTAGTCCTTGCCGACCTCGGTCACGACTTCACGCCACAGCTCGGTGCACTCGAGCACGTTGGCCTTGTCGACTGAGCACAGGCGGCGATTTCTTTTTTGTGCGATGCGGAATGCGGAATGGGCAATGCGGCGGATTTCCGATTCGCTGTAGACCAGCGTGTTGAATCCTTGACGTTCGCCGTTTTCAAGCATTCTGATGCCGCGCGGTTGACCGAAGTAAATGCCGCCGGTCAGTTCGCGCACGATCATGATATCGAGGCCTGCCACGACTTCCGGCTTCAAGGTGGAAGCATCGGCCAGTTGCGGATACAGAATGGCCGGACGAAGATTCGAGAACAGCTGCAATTCCGAACGTATTCCGAGCAGGCCTTTCTCAGGACGTACCGAAATATCCAGCGACTCCCATTTCGGGCCGCCGACCGCGCCCAACAGCACGGCATCGGCTTCTTTGGCCAGATCGAGCGTCTGTTGCGGGAAAGGCGTGCCGTGCACATCATAGGCTGCACCGCCGATCAAACCATTTTCAAAAACCAGCCCCAGATTCATCTCGGCATTCAGGCATTCCAGCACCTTAACCGCTTCCGCGACAATTTCAGGGCCTATGCCATCACCGGGCAACACTGCAATTTTCTTTGTCATTAACTTTAAAACCTTCTTTTTATATTATGAATACGTTTAAACCGTTGCCATTAGTCAGCAAACAGCCAAGGGGCTCTTTTCGCGCGCGCCGCTTCGTAAGCTTTAATCTCATCAGCCTGCTGTAAGGTCAAACCGATATCATCGAGGCCATTCAGCAAACGGTATTTGCGGTTTTCATCGACGTCAAAAGCAATTTCCCGACCGGATGGCGTTGTAATCTTCTGTGCAGCCAGATCAATAGTCAGCCGGTAGCCTTCCGTCAATTCATTGAACAGACTGTCGACCACGTCGGCCGGCAAGTGAATCGGCAGCAAACCATTCTTGAAGCAGTTGTTATAAAAGATGTCGGCGAAACTGGGCGCGATAATGGCCCGAAAGCCGTAATCTTCCAGCGCCCAGGGCGCATGCTCGCGAGAAGAGCCGCAACCGAAATTCTCGCGCGTCAGCAAAATCTCGGCGCCTTGGTATTCCGGCTTATTCAGAATGAAATCCTGGTTGAGCGGGCGATTTGTACAATCCATCCCCGGCTCGCCGTGATCCAGATAGCGCCATTCATCGAACAAATAGGGGCCGAAACCGGCACGCTGTATCGATTTCAGAAATTGCTTCGGAATGATCGCATCGGTATCGACATTGGCTCGATCCAGCGGTGCGACCAGCGCCGTGATTTTAGTAAAGGCTTTCATATTACTGACCCTCCCAGGTGCTGACATCGACAAAATGGCCGGCAATTGCCGCAGCGGCAGCCATCGCAGGGCTGACCAGATGCGTGCGGCCGCCGTAACCCTGTCTGCCTTCAAAATTACGGTTCGACGTTGATGCACAACGCTCGCCCGGTTCCAGTCGATCGGCATTCATGGCCAGACACATGGAGCAGCCCGGATCGCGCCATTCAAAGCCCGCTTCGATAAAAATCTTGTCTAGGCCTTCCGATTCCGCCTGACTTTTTACCAGACCGGAGCCCGGCACTACCAATGCCTGCCTGATGTTGCTGGCCACTTTCTTACCTTTGGCGACAGCAGCCGCGGCACGCAGGTCTTCAATGCGCGAATTGGTGCAGGAGCCGATAAAGACCTTGTCGAGCCTGATATCGGTAATGGCCTGGCCGGCCTTCAGATCCATATATTCGAGCGAACGGATCATGCTCTGCTGCTTGACCGGATTGGTTTCCAGCGCCGGATCGGGAATACTTTCGTCAACAGCCACGACCAGTTCCGGCGAAGTACCCCAAGTCACTTGCGGCTTGATAGTAGCCGCATCGATCTCGACCACTTTGTCGAACGCGGCATCGGGATCGGAATGCAGGCGCTGCCACATGCGTTCGGCCATAAACCAATCCGACCCTTTAGGTGAATAAGGCCGGTTGCGATAATAGTCGATCGTGACATCATCGACAGCAATCAGACCGGCGCGCGCACCGGCTTCTATGGCCATGTTGCAGACCGTCATGCGACCTTCCATTGACAGGGCGCGAATGGCGTTGCCCGCGAATTCGATCGTGTAACCGGTACCGCCGGCCGTGCCGATCCTGCCGATAATCGCCAGCACGATGTCTTTAGCCGTCACGCCGGGGCCGGTTTGGCCGTTCACGTTGATCAGCATGTTTTTAGCTTTCTTCTGGACCAGGCATTGCGTGGCCAGCACATGCTCGACTTCGGAGGTACCGATGCCGAAAGCCAGCGCGCCGGAAGCGCCGTGCGTGGAGGTGTGCGAATCGCCGCATACGACCGTCATGCCGGGCAAGGTTGCCCCTTGCTCGGGACCAACCACATGGACAATGCCCTGGCGCTCGTCGGCCATGTCAAATTCGGTAATGCCGAACTCGGCGCAGTTTTGGTCCAGCGTTTCAACTTGCAGATGCGAGACCGGATCAGCGATGCCTTTATGGCGGTCGGTCGTCGGCACGTTATGATCGGCCACGGCAAGATTGCGGGATTGCCGCCACGGCTTTCTGCCTTCCATCCTCAAACCTTCAAAAGCCTGCGGCGAAGTGACCTCGTGCAATAGTTGGCGGTCGATATAGATCAGCGAAGAACCGTCGTCCTGAGTACAAACGACGTGGTCTTCCCATAATTTGTCGTATAAAGTTTTACCTGGCATAACTCTCTGGTAGGGTTAAGCCGTCCGCCCGGACGGCTGTATTAATATGAAGTGTCCTGACTGTTCAGCCTAAAATCTCGAAAACCTTGGCAGTGATGTCTTCAACCGATCCAATGCCGCTGATCGATGCGAACTTGACCGGGCGGCCTTCGGCGGAATAATAGCCAACCAGCGGTTTGGTCTGTTCGTGATAAACGCTGAGGCGCTTACGCACGGTTTCTTCTTTGTCATCGTCACGCTGAATCAAAGGCTCACCGGTAATATCATCGGCGTTATCGACTTTGGGCGGATTGAATTCGATATGATAGGTACGACCTGAAGACGAGTGTACACGTCGGCCGGCCATGCGTTTGACGATTTCCTCATCGGCAACGACAATTTCAATGACGGTATCGATGGTCACGCCCATCGCTTCCAGCCCTTCGGCCTGGGCAATCGTGCGCGGAAAGCCGTCCAGCAGGAAACCATTGGCGCAGTCAGGTTGAGCTATGCGCTCTTTGATCAATCCTAAAATGATGTCGTCGGACACCAGGCCGCCGGCATCCATCACTTTCTTGGCTTCCAGGCCCAGAGGCGTGCCTGCCCGTACTGCCGCCCTGAGCATATCGCCGGTGGAAATCTGCGGAATGCCGTATTTTTCAGTGATAAACTGAGCTTGAGTTCCCTTGCCTGAACCGGGGCTCCCTAAAAGGATGATGCGCATAAATTCTCCAAATGTGCCGCCACAAAACCGAGCACTGATTTTATGGCCAGATAAAATTAGAATCGCCTATTTTATAACACAACCCATTAAATCTCTTGTAAAAATGCGCATGAATCCCTATTCTTGTCTGTAATCCTTATCTTTTAGGAGGAAATTCGATGCGCGTTAAAGAATTGATGACCTCAAAAGTATTTACCGTCGAACAACAGGACCTAATAGATCGGGCTTTTTTCCTGATTCACTACGAGAAAATCCGCCATTTGCCGGTCGTTAAAAAAGGCAAAGTGGTCGGCATGGTATCCGACCGCGACCTGTACAAGGCGCTCGGCCCCAAAAACAACCCCAACGTCATTGAAACGGGCGTTACCGAAATGCATGTGATTCCGAAAAAAGTGCAGAACATCATGCGCCGCGGCGTGTTGACCGTCACTCCTGACACCTATGCTTCGGAAGCTGCCGCCTTAATGGCTGATAACAAAGTCGGCGCACTGCCGGTCGTCAATAAGGACGACAAACTGGTAGGCATTTTGTCGACAACCGATATTCTCCGGGTGTTCTCAACAATCGAAAAAACCAATGAAAACCACGCGCAAACCATGAGCGGCAATGAATAATGCCTAAATTACTTACCGATCAGCAAGCCATCAGCACCACCCAGGCCTGGGTGAAATCATTCATCATCGACTACAGCATTTGCCCTTTCGCGAAACGCGAATGGGACCGCGGCAGCATTTATTACACGGTCAAACGCACTGCGGACATTGAATATTTGTTGGAGCAGCTGATACAGGAATGCGAGCGGCTGGACAGCGATGGCGTCATTGAAACCACGCTGCTGATTTACCCGGAGGCTTTCGTGACATTTGCTGATTATCTGGACTATCTGGACATCGCCGAACGTTTGCTGATCGAGCAGGGCTATGAAGGCATTTATCAGCTGGCGAGCTTTCATCCCGACTACTGCTTCGATGGCTCGGCGCCGGATGATCCCGCCAACTATACCAACCGCTCACCTTATCCGATGCTGCACCTGATACGGGAAGAAAGCATTGAGCGGGCCGTGGCCGCCTATCCGCATCCTGAAAATATTCCCGAGCGCAATATCGAACTGACGCGGCGTTTAGGCCTGGCCAAAATGCAGGCTTTGTTAGCGGCCTGCCATCAAGCGGGGCAATAAAGCACCGAAGCAGGCCGATAAAAAACAGCGCAGAAGGCGTAAGCGATGTCTTACGCCTTCTGCCGGGGTTCTGAAAAGATTATTTGGCTTCTTCGTCAGTAGAGGGGGATTCTTCCTTACTTGCTTCCTCTTCTGCAGGCGTCTCTTCCTTGGCAAGAGGTTCATGCCCCTCCATTCTAACCTCTTCTTCAACCGGAAGTTCTTCGCCGGCCTTAGTTTCAGGGGCCACAGGTTCTTCAGGTACCGCTTCTTTTTTTGCCCTCACCGCTTCCATGAACTCAACAAACCAGCCCTGTTCTCTGACAGCTGCGATATCCGGGTCATTCATTACGTCATCAACACTAGGCAAGCTGCCTCTATCTCTGGAATCCTCCAAGGCATTCAGACAAGCAGTTTCATCGCCGCGCAAGGCATAAATACAGGCCAGGTTATAGGAAGCCGATCCAGCCTGAATCGCATTGGCTTTTTCAAACTGTTCTTCAGCCATGTCATACAAGTGATCCTCGGGCTTGACGCCTTTAACGCGGGCCAGATCCATATACGCCACGCCACCATCTATGGCCGCGCCCAGGTAATAAGGCTCAAGCGTCAGGCAAAAAGCGAATTTCGATATGGCTTCCTGGTAAAGAGCGGCGGCTTCTTCGCCAGATTTCAGTTTGGCATGATGCAATAAGGCAAATCCCCAGTTGTACAAGGCTTCGGCCAGCATAGGATGGTCGCTTACGACTTCGGCATAGCCCTGATAGACCCTTTTAAACAATTGGTCAGCCTTGCCGGCTTCGCTTTTACGCGCCTCCGCTGTCTGTTTAATGGCTGAATTCAGCTTGGCTCTTTTTGCAAATGCTCCGAATAACGACATGCGCCTATCTCCTCATCTAGTGGGTTATAATTATGGTTATTGATACAGCAACCTTGCATTCTAATGTCCGGATTCAATGTGTCAATAAACACATGACTGAAACACAACCATGAGAGCGCTTTAATGAGTCACACTGAAACCGATCTGGCTAGGGAAAAAGTCAATCTGGAAACTTCGCAAATAGCCTGGAAAGAACTGCAACGCTTCTTCGCCAACGGCACGGCTGTCTATGTGGCGCCGGAATTAGATCTGGTTGAAGTGGCCTATCAGTTTTCAATGGATAACAAGGCTCAGGTCGAGCAATGGCTTCAAAACAACCAATTGGGCCTAGTATCGGATCAGCAGGCCCTCAGCTGGTTTGAAGCGGACGCTCAGGTTTGGTGCGTAGTGGTCAAGCCCTGGATATTGGTCCAGGGCTAGTGCTTATCGCGCGGCCCTGGCCTTGCCTCTTGGGCCTCTTCTAACTTCCTTGTCGGTACTGGCCCGGCGCCTGTCGATGCTTTTCTTGTGCCGATAATCCTTTTTACCGGTCGTTTTATTCGGCGCATTCTTTTTGGGCATATCGACAACCTTTAACGACACCGGTTCATAGCCGGTGTCGGCAACGCGCGGGATCTGGCGTTTCAGCAGTTTTTCTATTTCCGCCAACAGATAGGCTTCTTCAGGGCATACCAGCGACAACGCCTCGCCACTTGAGCCGGCGCGTCCGGTACGTCCGATACGGTGCACATAATCTTCGGCCACCTGCGGTAAATCAAAATTAACCACATGCGGCAACTGGTCGATATCGAGGCCGCGCGCGGCGATGTCGGTTGCAACCAGTACGGCGATCTTGCCGGCTTTAAAATACTCCAGCACCTTGTTGCGCGCGCCTTGCGTCTTATCGCCGTGCAGTGCTCCGGCGCGAATGCCGTCCTTTTGCAGTTGTTTTTCCAGCCTGTCTGCGCCATGTTTGGTTCGCACAAAAACCAGAACCTGCTTCCAGTTGCCGCTGCCGATCAGATAGGACAGCAACTCCCGTTTGTACTCGCGATTGATGCCATAAACCTTCTCTGTAATAGAGTCCGCCGTGGCATTTTGCCTTGCGACTTCAACTTCGACCGGATCATTCAGCACCGATGCAGCCAACGCTTTTATCTCGCTCGAATACGTGGCTGAAAACAGGAGATTCTGGCGGTCAGCAGGCACCCACGAAATAATCTTGCGGATATCGGGCATGAATCCCATGTCGAGCATGCGATCGGCCTCGTCGAGCACCAGCATTTCCACTTTCGACAAGTCGACGTTTTTCTGCTGTACATGATCGATCAAGCGGCCAGGCGTGGCGATGATGATATCGCACCCCCTACGCAAATTGCGCGTCTGCCAGTTGATGTTGACGCCGCCGTAAATCGCTTGTGCGTGAAGCGGCAAATATTTTCCGTAAGTTTTGACGCTCTCATAGACCTGAACGGCCAGTTCGCGGGTCGGCGTCAGGATCAGCGCACGCACAGGACGCGATTTTTGCGGGCGCATTGAATGCACCATTAAACGCTGCAGCAAAGGCAGCGTGAAACCCGCCGTTTTGCCGGTGCCTGTCTGAGCGCCAGCCAGCACATCGCGACCTTCCAGAATCAAAGGAATAGCCTGCTGCTGAACAGGTGTAGGTGTGGCATAGCCTTGATCGGCAACAGCTTTAAGGAGTTCCTCGGTTAAACCGAGTTGTTCAAATGACATTAGATACCTCTTAGTAAGAGAAAATGGTTTAGGTTCTGTCGACATTTCATAAAAATCCAACAAAATCTCTGCCCATCCTGAGCACAGATGAATAGCGGAACGAAACTAGCCGATAAAAACAATGAAATTTTTAACCAATAGTCGTTGAACGGATTTGAATTTCAAACGTTTTTTACACTGTTGGGAATATGAAGTAGGGAAGTTTTTTGCATACGGACTGCAGTCAATGCCCAGGTGTGGAAAGTCTCGATCGATAGTGCAAACACCTGTGATATGCCTGCGCTGCCGGAGCGACTGGCAGAACAACTAACTGAGCGGTGCCTTATGGCGCTTAAAGAATAATTTTACTACTAAAATTCATGCCAGCATAGAGACAGAGATACCGGGCAGCCCGCTGGATCTTATTCTGGCCATTAGGTTAGGCAGTGATTCGAGCGGGCAGATAACTTGTTAGGTTTGACGCTGGAGAGCTTTATTGAGTGATTACATCTAATGCTTGCCTTCAAACAATCGCTAAAAATGAATGGGCCTATCAGCGCAAGGCGCTGCGACTGATATCAACAGCTAACTTGCACGTTGGCAAATCCATATGGAGCGATAATTTTTACGCCAAATTTAATTTGACAGACGTTTCCAGAAAGCCAGAAACGGCCAGATCAGGCCCGAACCTGCATATGAAAGCAATTTGTGGCGCAGAATTCTACGACATCCTCACTCCTGCGGCTTTAATCAATGAGTGTTTGCCGAACTGACTTCCTGCATTAGAGATGAATTGGCGTTTTTATTTAAATTCTCTATTTGAATCTGATGATGCCTGTTAAGGCTTTCCATTTGTATTTCATGTTGCCTTTTTACGTTTTCTATTTGGATCTGCTGTTGCTTCAGTATAGAAGACATCTGATTTCGCTGTTGAATAACCAGTTCTGCAATTTGTTTTTTTTGAACCTCAAGTAAGTCATTAAGCGCTTTTGTACTCAATTCATTGTTCATAATATGTCCTTAAATTATATAGCTTCTCAAATAAATAACTTCTTTGTTGCAATTAAAACGCTGCTTTTTAATAGTCGCCTTATTAATAATGCATAATTTCAATTTCTAAAAAAGTGTATAGCGAAAGAAAAAACATTAACATTTTACAAACAGTATTTTTAAATTTAGATTGCATATAAAAAGTTATGTTTAAGCATATCTCAGATTATCCACTTTCTTGATCACTTGGCAGAGTATTGCGCTTAATCGTCATATCATAATTGAATAATAAATTAAGATACTACCCTTTCCATATTGAAAGAAAAATGTGGATTTCTAAAATTCCATATAATTAAGCCCTGCATATACGCTCCGGCTCATTTCCTTTGTGAGTAGCTTTATGAAGTGAATCCCGGACTTTACGCCCGAGTAATATCTCTCCCCAGCAATCGCTGTGAGAGCTTAGCCGCTCGCTTGTTCATGCGAAAATCATTCTGCGTCATACCGTTACCGTACACATCGATAAACTCTCTGGTTTCAGGCAACCAAAGGTGTTGCCGAAAAAAACTTTCCTGGTTAAAACCTATTTTTAAAGTGTTTTTCTGAGATGCCAAATTGTAGCTGTATACGAAGGTCACTAATTTATTAAGACGAATTTTATTAAACGCAAAATCCATTACTAAAAGAGTAGCCTCTGCGCCAATAGAGCCATTACGATCTACAGGATCTGGAATACCAATCAGAAACTCGGCTTTTCTATGATCCATCTGAATATCAACAAGATTGGCAATGCCTATAGAACGCTTGGTGTGCGAATCAGATATCCTGGTAATAACCCAGCTCATCGACTTTTTTCGACAAGGATGAATCAACTCCTCTTCTTGAAGTTTTAAAGCCAGACTTTCCGGGTCCTTATTGCGAGGAATAAAGCAGTTGTATAGCGCCATAAACTCACGATTTTGAGAACAGCGCCACAGATACGCAGCATCATCTTCACAAAAACGCTTTAGGCAAATCCTTTTCCCATAGAGCGATTCAAGCCATATCGGGTCAACTTCAGCGAGATTAGAAGCCGCTTTATCAAAATCAGGCCGTAGCTCTAACGCCTTACGAAAGCATTCTTGTGCCTCAATGGCGTTATATTGTTCTTTCAGAGCCTGCCCTAAGTTGTTATAAGCGTCTGGACTATCTGGCTGCAAATCGATCACTTTACGATAACAGTCAATGGCATCACTTATCTTACCCATTCTGTACATAGCATTGCCTAGCGTGTTGTACACTTCCAAGCGGGTACTGTCCAACGATAAAGCATATTTGCAATACTTTATAGCATCATCAATACGCTCCTGCTCCAATAATGCATTACCATAATTCCCATAAAAGTCAGCGCGCTTAGGAGCACTGGTTATCGCTTTAATGAAATACTCATTAGCTATTTCGTAACGCCGTGTTCGCGCATAAATAATAGCGAGTAAATGCAAGGCATCCGGCTGATTCGGATAACTTGCATTTACTCGCTGACATAATGTTTCCGCTTTTTCAAATTGTCCTGCTTGCAGATAACCGACAATCTTTCTCAAGGCATCCGACAACGAAACCGTTGAAACAATCGCTGCCACCACTATCACTCCTTTTCATTGAGGCGACTGGAAAATACCCACCAGGATTTAACCTCCTGATGGGTATTTCTTATCATGCAAGTTTAAAAAATATCATTCTCGTTGAGCCTGATCTTAAACTGAGGCTCAATTCAATCATGATAAATTTAAACCTTACTAAACTGAGTATAAAACACCGGCTTGATTACCAGCTATATCGGTTACTCCTACAAGCGAGATAGGATTTTCAGGAACTGCATCATTCTCAATGGAGAAAGTCACATCACCAGTATCTCTGTGCACATCCAATGCATCGCCATTACCCGATGCGCTTCCGTGATTAACTCTTGCCGCTGGAGCGGCTGCAGCAGCATCACTGCTGGCTGGAGTTGGAACGTTAATATGGCTGCTGGTCGGGGTAGTTACGGCAATATCATTGTTGGCTGGAGTAGTTACGGTAATATCTCGACCGACAGGGGTAGTTACAGTGATACCGCTGTTAACCGGAACTACAGGCGCACTGTCTAACGGAACGCTGGTCTGCGATACTGACTCTGTCGTACCAAGTGCTGTCACAAAGTTCAGCGTGGTTTCGTCGTTCACACCGGCAAAAGCATTGTCGGTCAGATCCGTAACCACGCCCGCATCCAGCTGGACGAAATAATTGCTGTCTGTCAGCAGATCTTCCGCCGGATTGATGGTGACGGTATTGGTCGTGCCGTTCTTACTGAAGCCAAAACTCACCTGGCTGCCGTCGTTGATGTCGATAGTACGCACATCGCCCAGACCATCACTAATGACAATATTGCCGCTGCCGGGTTGAATGCTCTCATCAAAGGTCAGGGTAATATCGCTGTTGACCGCCACATCAAACGCATCGTCCTGCGGCGTGATGGACTGCAGTGTCGGCGCAACCGTATCGAGCGGCGCTGTCACAAAGTTCAGCGTGGTTTCATCACTCACACCGGCAAAGGCATTGCCTACCAGATCCGTAACTACGCCCGCGTCCAGCTGGACGAAATAATTGCTGTCTGTCAGCAGATCTTCCGCCGGATTGATGGTGACGGTATTGGTCGTGCCGTTCTTACTGAAGCCAAAACTCACCTGGCTGCCGTCGTTGACGTCGATAGTGCGCACATCGCCCAGACCATCACTAATGACAATATTGCCGCTGCCGGCTTTGATGCTTTCGTCAAAGGTCAGGGTAATATCGCTGTTGACCGCCACATCAAGCGCATCATCCTGCGGTGTGGTGAACTGCAGTGTCGGCGCAGTCTCGTCTGAAGACACTTGGTCAATAATTTGCCCATTACTATCGTACCAGGTGGTAGTGATGCCGTCAGAGTACGTGTTGCCAATAAACTGGCCGCCGGCATCATAGGTGTAAGTCGACTCGCTGGAGCCGCTGCCTCCGTTGCTGTCCGACCAGCTGCTGCTGTAGGTCTGGATGGTGTTGCCGGCGCTGTCGGTGCTGGTACTGTTGCTCCAATTGGAGGTGTAGCTATAGCCTTGACTATCGGTAGAGGTGCTGCTGCCCCAGGAGTTTCCGTTCGCATCGTAATAGCTGGTGCTGCTGTAGCTGTTGCCCAAACCGTCATCGTAGCTATAGGTGCTGCTATGACCGGTTACCACGCCGTTCGCGTCATAAGTGGTGATATTGCCGTATCCGTCATCATGGAAATAGCCGCCTTGGCCGTCCGGCGTGAGCTGTGAAACATCGACGCTTTGGCTCACGATGTTCCAGTTGCTGTCGTATACCGTGGTAGTGATGCCGTCAGAGTATGTGCTGCCAATAAACTGGCCGCCGGCGTCATAGGTGTAAGTCGACGTACTGGAGCCGCTGCCTCCGTTGCTGTCCGACCAGTTGCTGCTGTAGGTCTGAACAGTATTGCCGGCGCTGTCGGTGCTGGTGCTGTTGCTCCAGTCTGAGGTGTAGCTGTAGCCTTGGCTGTCGGTAGTAGTGCTACTGCCCCAGGAGTTTCCGTTCGCGTCGTAAGTGGAAGTCGACTCGCTGGAGCCGCTGTTGCCATAGCTGTCCGACCAGCTGCTGCTGTAGGTCTGGACGGTGTTGCCGGCGCTGTCGGTGCTGGTGTTGCTATTCCAGTTGGAGGTGGAGCTATAGCCCAGGCCATCGGTAAAGGTGCTGCTGCCCCAGGAGTTCCCGTTAGCATCGTAGCCGTAGGTCGATTCGCTGGAGCCGCTATTGCCGTAACTGTCTGACCAGCTGCTGGTATAAGTCTGAACGGTATTGCCGGCACTGTCAGCGTTGGTGCTATTGTTCCAACCGGAGGTGTAGCTATAGCCTAGACCGTCGCTGTAGCTGGAGGTGCCGCTGCCGCTCAGTTGATTCCAGTTTGCGTCGTAGATGGAAGCCAACTCGCTAGAGCCGCTGCCTCCGTTGCTGTCCGACCAGTTGCTGGTGTAGGTCTGAACAGTATTGCCGGCGCTGTCGGTGCTGGTGCTGTTGCTCCAATCGGAGGTGTAGCTATAGCCTTGACTATCGGTTGAGGTGGAAGTGCCGCCCAGAGAGTTCCAGTTTACATCGTAATAGCTGGTGCTGCTGCCAGTGTTGCCCTGACCGTCATCGTAATTAGTAATGACGTTATAGCCAATTAATACGCCATAGGAATCGTATACTTCTATTGTCTCAGTTGTTTCGTTCATAAATTTTATTTCGACAGTAAATTAAATTCATCAGCAGAGTCTGCATATTTATTTTTCATCTTTTGTTTTTTGTTTTTGTTTTTTGCCCTCCATCTCAAAATTTCCCAATCTTATGAAGCATTAACTTCATATTTAATTACAAATAACAAGAATGAAGTTATATCCTCTTATCCACCAGATAGATCATCTCCATTCCTCAAAACTAAAATGTAAAAATATTTCAAGAAACATAAGCATCTGTGACTCTCACTTTTGAAGTAGAATTAACTGCCTAGCCCTAACCTATATGAGCAGAGATAGAAGTCAGGCGCTAATACTATTTTCTTTGAGCTTATACCTTTCCTATAAAAGCGCGGCTCTTTTCTGCATTGCTTTTCTAAAATTAAGCTCCAATTCTTACAGACGTACCCTAAAGATAATATTTGAAAGATACAAAAGTTTTACTCTCTTCTTGCTTGGAAACATACGGCTTTGTTAAAGCTGTAATCCTTATTAGTCAGGACTACCCTATCGTAAAAATATAACGGCTTAGATGGGAATAATATAAGACGACAGTGTAATACCAAGTTTTCTTGAATACTTTCGAGCAGTTCCTGATCACTTCAAGCTGCCACTCCATAGCACTGGCCAGATTTTTATTACATCCCTAATTATCAAACATCTCAGAATAATTAAACAGTTTCTAAGATAATTACAGCCTTATCGGCGCAATAAGTAAATTCTTTAAATATGGGGAAATATTTTTCTGAAAGATACTGATCTATCGCTATAATAATTTTGAATACAAAAATTGAAAAAATTTCACCCTATATAACCTATAGTGCACTATAAGTCTAACGGATTTACTCAAACTGCGCATCTGCTAAAAATAAATTTAACTTATACTTCCCGCCTAAAATATGTGGAGCCATGTCTCTAGTAAGAATACGCAGTCGATTTAACCTCATTTATCAAATGATAATTAATACCATTACCCTATATTGATAGGGCCAATTTATATATCTTCTCCTGAATTTATGTCACAATACTGATCTTTTTTGATGTTACTTTGTGCAAAATGGAAGTTTCTACTAAATCGGATTTGGAAAAAGCTTTAAGTCTGTGCAAGGGGGCTTTTTTATCAGCCGCTGGTTTCAGCATGATCATCAATTTTCTGATGATTGTTCCTTCTATTTATATGCTACAAGTTTATGATCGCGTGGTGCCAACCGGCAATCAATCGACATTACTCATGCTGACCCTGATCATGATAGTGCTGTTTATCACATTGGGGGCATTAGAGTGGGTGCGTTCTCAGATCCTGGTCAGGGTCAGTACCCGATTGGAAACCCTGCTTAATGAAAGATTATTTCATATCGCCTTTAAGCAATCATTATATTCAGGTGGACAAAGGGCGTCATCACAGGCGTTAGATGACTTAACCGGCTTAAGGCAATTCATGACCGGCAATGGACTGTTTGCTTTCTTTGATGTGCCTTGGATGCCTGTGTATATCGCCCTAATGTTTGTTTTTCATCCTTGGTACGGCTGGGCAGCCGTTTTCACAGCTATTGTTTTGGCTATCATTGCGGTAGTAACTGAAAAAACTACTGGCAAGATATTAGCGGAAGCGAATAATTTGGCTATTTCAGGCCGTGGCCAACTCAATAGGAATCTTAAAAACGCTGAAGTTATTGAATCAATGGGTATGCTAAGCAATATCCGAAAACGGTGGTTCAACGGCGCCCTCAAGGTATTGGAACTGCAAGCTGTAGCAAGCTCTCGAGCAGGGTTGTTGACATCATTATCAAAGATCATACGCCTTTCGTCTCAATCGTTAATTTTGGGCCTGGGCGCGTATCTGGTTATCCTCCATGAAATTACTCCCGGCCTGATGATTGCCGGATCAATCTTATTGGGCAGGGCGCTGGCGCCCATTGACTTAATGATTGCCACCTGGAAAGGTTTCATCAGCGCTCGCAGCCAATACCAGCGTCTTAATGAAATGCTGAAACAAAACCCTGTGGATCAGGAAAAGATGACGCTCCCCGATCCGCAAGGCCGCTTACAAGCGGAAGCGGCCGTGGTCGTTCCGCCAGGCGCTAAATTACCGGCCATCAAAGGTATCAGTCTGTCAATTGAAAAGGGTGATGCCGTCGGCATCTTAGGTTCCAGCGGCGCCGGTAAATCGACATTCGCGCGCGCTTTATTGGGCATTTGGCCAACGGCTGACGGCACCATCCGCTTGGATGGGGCTGAAATTTTCACCTGGAATCGCCAGCAGCTAGGCAATTTTATTGGTTACCTGCCCCAGGACATCGAGCTATTCGACGGAACCATCGGCGAAAATATTGCCCGTTTCGGCGCTGTTGACCCTGAAAAAGTTGTGGAAGCGGCCAAAATGGCAGACATACATGAATTGATCCTGCGCTTGCCGGAAGGGTATGACACGTTTATTGGCGCTAACGGCGGTAATCTGTCGGGCGGTCAACGCCAGCGAATCGGCCTGGCACGGGCATTATATGGCAATCCAATTTTAGTGGTGCTGGATGAGCCGAACTCAAATCTTGATGAACAGGGAGAGAAAGCATTGGAGAATGCCATCCAGAAACTCAAGGAAAGAAAATCAACCGTGATCATAATCACGCATCGCCACAATGTACTGGCCAAAGTCGATAAATTGCTAATCCTTCAAGACGGCGCCCTGGCAGTATACGGCCCGCGCGATCAGGTCATAGCCCATTTACAGAAGCAAAACGCTCAGCCGGTGCCACGGCCACAGCAGTCATCGGCCATTTCGACCTCACCAGCCGCACATTCTGTATAACCTGCTGATTAATGATGAAAGGAAAACTTGAGCAGCACAATATCGTCAGGATAGCTGACTTGCATACTGACGACCGGCCGATTCGCAATATCGGCTTTACGATCGTATTAATTACATTCGGTATTTTCGGCGTCTGGAGCTACTTTGCTCCTATAGATAGTTCCGCACTGGCATTGGGTGTAGTAACAGTCAAGTCTTACAAGAAAACCGTACAGCATCTGGATGGCGGCATCGTGGCCAAACTACTGGCCAAGGATGGCGATTTGGTTAACGAAGGCCAGCCGCTGCTGATGCTTGATGACACCCAAACCAAAGCACAACTGGAAATTATCAAAAGCCAATACATAACCTTAATGGCACAAGTCGCGCGCTTGCAGGCGGAGCGGGACAACGCACAGGAAGTGCGCTATCCGGAAAAGCTGCAAGACCAGGCCGATCCCAGAATACCGGAAGCAAAACAAACCGAATCGCATATCTTCATGGCGAGAAAAAACACTTATGAAGGAGAAATAGCGGTCCTTAAGCAACGTATCAGTCAGATTTCCAGCAAAATAGACGGCCTGAAAGGACAAAGCCGCAGCAAAAAAGAACTGATAACCTCTTATGACGAAGAGATACACGATTTAAAAGAATTACTGGCTGAAGGCTTCGCAGACAAGCTGCGCTTGCGTGATCTGGAACGCAATTATGCATTGATTAGCGGCGAAATTGCCGAGTTAAGTTCAGAAATTGCCGGTAGCGAGATGCAAATCAGTGAAAACCGACTGCAAATCCTGCAAATACAAAAGCAGTTTCAGGAGGAAGTGGCAAACAAACTCAGCGAAGCGCAGGCGCAATTGTACGATGCTTCTGAACGCTTGACGGCAACGCAGGATAAATTAAACCGCACAGTGATCAAAGCGCCGGCGAGCGGCATGGTGCTGGGTTTGTCGGTTCATACCGAAGGCGGCGTCATTGCCGCTGGCAAGCCGATATTGGACATCGTTCCTCAAAATGCCGAGTTGATTATTGAGGCGCAAGTATCGCCGCTGGATATCGATCGCGTGAGTGTAGGCTTGATGGCGGAAGTGCGCTTTAGCACCTTCAAGCAAGCGCTGACACCGGTCATGGAAGGCAAAGTCATCCAACTGTCGGCTGACCGGTTCACGGACGAAAAAACTGGCAACCCTTATTATCTGGCGCGCGTTGAATTAACACCGGAGAGTTTCCAGAAACTCGGCGATTTGCAGCTCTTGCCGGGCATGCCGGCTGAGGTCCTGATCAATGCCGGGGAAAGAACGCTGTTTGAGTATCTGTCGCAACCGGTTACCAATGCTTTCGCGCGGGCATTTATAGAAGATTGAATAATGAGGACATCAGCATTATTAACGGCCTTATTGATCGTAATGCCGGTATCAGCCGGTTATGCCGAAGATCTCCAAACAATTTATCAACAAGCCTTGGAAGCTGACCCGCAGCTGAAAACGGCGGCATTGAAGGTGGAAATAGGTTCAGCCCAAAAAGGCCAGGCGCTGGGCGAAATGCTGCCGCAAGTCAGTGCCAGCGGCAACTGGTCAGTCAACGATCAACGCGTTAAAAATGCCGGTTCGGACAGTTATCACGGCACGCGCTATTTTGTGTCCCTGAGCCAGACTTTAATCGATTTCGCCAAATTCTGGAACTGGAGACGGGCGGCCGAAGTAAAACATCAATATGAAGCGGAGCATACCGAGGCTCGGCATACCCTGATGTTTAACGTGGTGGACCGCTATTTCAGCGTGCTGGAAGCGGAAGACCAACTTTACTTCCTGCAACGGCAAAAAGCCTTGACCCAAAAACAACTGCAGCAGGTCCAGAAGCAGTATGCCAAACAATTAATCAAAATCACCGGCTTATATGAAGTGGAAGCCAGGTTGGACAAGATAACTGCCGATGAAATTGAAGCCGAAAGCATCCTGGTGACGGCCAAGGAAAGCCTGAGGGAATTAACCAATACCATGCCGCAGCGACTGCAAAAATTAAGGGAGCAAATTAACTATCAGGAATTAGAAGGCCCCTTGGAGCAATGGCTAGAAGTAGCCAAAAGCGAAAACCCGACATTATCAGCCCTGCTCAGCGCAATCGAAGCGGCACACGATGACGTAGCGGTCCAGAAGTCCCGATATCTGCCGGTAGTCGATTTGCAGCTCAATTACTACAACACCAATACCGGCTATCAGAGCGCCCAAATACCCGAACTGGAAACCCAGGTAGCCGCCGTCAATGTCAATGTGCCTATTTTCACGGGCGGCACCACGACGCATCGCCTGTTTGAAGCGCAACACAGATTGGAAATCAGTAAAGAAGAGCTTGACGCCCAAATACGTGCTCTGATTAAGGAAACGAGCGACTCATTTTTAACTTCTAATGCCAATGTCAGACGCATCATGGCCTCGCGGAAAGCGCTCGAATCGGCTGTCAAATCCCGGGAAGCGATGGAGCGTGCGTTTCACTACGGCGTAGCTACGGTCAGGGAGGTATTGGAGGCTCAGGAAGACGAATATCTGGCAGAAAGAAACCTGTCACAAGCCAAATACAGTTACATCAAAAACCGTATCCGTTTTTTGCGCGCGATAGGCATGATCAGCGATGAAAACATCCGCGAAGTCAATGATTGGCTGGAAATAACTCCAGAACAACCACAACAAAGCTCGGTTTCGGCTAATGAGGCCAGTTAGATTTGGTGTTTGGCAGAAGATTTTCAGCTTAGGATGGCGAGAAATAAATCCTCTGAATTTTGACGCGCAGCAGGTGCGGGGCGGCTTAAGTCGTCCAGGGCGAATGAATTCGCCCTATATTCATCGACAAACCGGAAAGCTATTTTTAACCGAGATGATCGTTATCCGCCTGTTACGCTCATATGCCGCAAGATGATGGGCTGCTCGTGGATATTGAATTCATGCTTTTCGGGCTTGATCGACATCGCATCGATAATGGCCTGTTTCAGAACGGCCATATCTCCGGGATGCGCTCGCATGACTTTTTTCAAATCGACCGAATGCTCATTGCCAAGACACAACAGCAAACGGCCTTCCACAGTCAGGCGCACGCGGTTGCAGGTACTGCAAAAGTTTTCACTGTGCGGCGAAATGAAGCCGACGCGCGTCCGGCTGCCGGCCACTTTGAAATAGCGTGAAGGCCCGCCGGTTTTTTCAGTTGAAGTTATCAAGGTAAACTCGCGCGCCAGATCGGCTTTGATCAAATCACTGGAGCAATACGCTTCCGAGCGGTCATGCTGACTGATGATGCCCAGCGGCATCTCCTCGATGAAGCTGATGTCAATCTCATTATCGACGGCAAACCGGACCAGATCGCAGACTTCCAGATGATTCCGATTTTTCAGGATGACCGCGTTAATTTTCAGCCGCTCAAACCCGGCCGCTTTGGCCGCCTGAATGCCTTTCAGCACCTGCTCCAGATTACCGGTTCGTGTTATGGCCTTGAATTTATCGGCATCGAGCGTATCGAGGCTGATATTGATGCGTTTGATGCCGGCCTTCTTTAATGAAGCCGCCGCCGATGCCAGATGTGAGCCGTTCGTCGTGATGACCAGCTCATTCAAACTTTCAATTTTACCGATGTCCTCCAATAGACCCAGCGCGCCTTTTCTGACCAGCGGTTCGCCGCCCGTCACGCGGATTTTCTTGACGCCCAGTTCGGTAAACGCCTTGGCCAGCGTATAAATCTCTTCCAGCGTCAGAATCTGCGTGCGCGGCAAAAACGTCATGTCTTCCGCCATGCAATAGACGCAGCGGAAATCACAGCGATCGGTAATGGAAATCCTCAAGTAATCGACTTTTCTGCCGAAGCGGTCGATCAATTGAGCGGGATCAGAAGAATTCATACTATCTTAGGGTAAATAAATCCAAGCCGGTTATATTACCATATTGTCCCCGCAAACGCTGTCAGCCGTTTCGAAAATACAATACGCTGTAGACACAGCCAAGCAACCGATCTATCCGGATATCTGTGCATTTATGCTTTTTTAATGACCTATGCGCTTCTGCCGATTCGCCATGATGGCTACGCGCAATCGGTTAAGCTGCTGTAGTAACAAGGCAAATCCGGTTGCAAGGAACGATTTGGCCTTTTGCGCCAGCAAAGCCAGGTGTCGGAACAGCGTCAAGCCGATGCGGTGACTATTTTGGACCTGCTGGTAAAGAAACGGCCGTAGTGCAGCAAGATCGACTTTTCTGTCCCGGATTTTGCCGTGCCGATACAACCAGTGCAACAAGCCGCTGACATAAAGCACGAAAACACTTTGGCCGGCCAGAAACCAGATAAACCGGCCGGTACCAGTCAATGCCTCGCCGGTATGCAAAGGCCATATCCAGGTCGCCAGCGTCTCGCCTGCCGAAAATTCAGAAGGGTTGCGCACTTCCTTGATCTGGCCGCTCCAGCGGTCCACCCAGACTGTCGTATACGGATGCCGCTGATTAATTTCGCCTGGCTGGCGCAAATTGACGCGGTAGATGCCGTTATCGCCGACCGGTGTCGTAATGCGCCTGAGTTCGGCGCGCGGAAAAGGCCCCTGAGCCATAAAGGTCGCAGCCGCCAAACCGGTGGGGTGGTTGTTGGGAACTGCCGTGCTGATGATGTCGCGGCCCGTTTCGCCATGCGCCATGCCCGATGCCCCGGCCAGAGACTCCAGCACCGCAGGATAGCTCAGCAAACACCCTGTAGTTGCCAGCACCAGCAAGGGAGCGGCGCTGATCAGCCCGATAAAACGGTGCAGATCGAAAGCCAGCCGGATCATTCCGGCATTAAGGCGGATCGTGAACGCTTGCCTGAGCTGCCGCCTACCGGGCCACCACAGATACAGCCCGGTGCCGATAGAAACCATCAGCAGCAGCCCCAGAAGACCCACGGCATTCCAGCCAAAGCGGTCAAGCCGAAGCTGGGTATGCAGATCCAGCAACCATGTAGTCACGGTCTGCCCCCAGAAACGGCTGCCGACGACTTCCGCCGTATAGGGATTGACCGACACCATCAGCGGCGCATACAGCTCGAAGTACGTCTCTCTCGGCTTGTCGTACCAGGCCGTCACCATGCCGTGAGGCGATCTTGGCATTTCCAGCGTCCAGGCGCCGTAACGGTCAGGATGCGCCTGCCGCACCGCCGCCATGATCCGGTCCAGCGACTGATACTGTCCCTGCGGCTGCTCGATGACCAGCAGCGGGTTCAGCAGTGCGTCAATCTCTTCGCGGTACACGCTGATGCTGCCGGTCAGGCCCATTAGGGCAAAGAAAAATCCTGCGGTCAGCGCCAGATAAAGATGAACCTTGAGCCAGGTTTGCCGAGTCAGTATGCGGTGCATGGGTAGATAGATTGCCGTAGAAGAAATAGGGATATTATTCCACAGGCGCCCGATATTGTCCCGTCAGATCAGGTTGCGGCAAATGAATTACCGCATTTTACTCATCAAGCTAAATCCTCGCACGAAAACCCGCATACAGTTAGAATATAAGGCTTTTTAAACTTATGCAGGGAGAGACGTCATGAAATTCAAAGCCTTGTTTATCAGCCTGTGCATGCTGACATCCAGTCACAGCTTCGCTACAGAAAAAACTAAGATTCGACTCGGCGTGCTTGCGTTTGGCACAGCCGACTGGGAGTTGTCGGTCATCCAAAACGATCCGGCAACCGCATCGGCGGATTTTCAACTGGACGTGCAGAAACTGGCCAATCCTGAAGCCGGCAAAATCGCATTGCAATCGGGCTCTGTCGATATGATCGTCTCGGACTGGATCTGGGTGTCGAAACTGCGCGCGACCGGCTCCGATTTCACGTTCTACCCTTATTCCACAACGTCCGGTGCGCTGATTGTGGCCGATGCAAGCCCTATCCGAGCAATCAAGGATTTAAAAGGCAAACGCCTGGGCATTGTCGGCGGCGAACTGGACAAGAACTGGCTATTGCTGCAGGCACTGGCGCAAAAAGAGCAGCTTGACCTGAACGCGGATGTAGACAAGGTGTTCGGCGCGCCCCCTTTACTGAATGAGCAGATCAAGCAAAACCGCATTGATGCCGTGCTCAATTACTGGCATTTCGCGGCCCGGCTGGAGGCGCAGGGTTACCGGCAGATCATCGACGGCAAAGGCATCGTCAAAGCGCTGGGCATTAACGAAGACGTCCCCACTCTCGGCTACGTGTTCAAGCAGAGCTGGGCCGCGAGCCATAAAAACGCCGTCAACGCTTTCCTGAAAACCAGCCAGCGCGCCAAAGACCAAATCTGCACATCGGATGCCGTCTGGCAAAAAATTATTCCATTAACTCAGGCGGAAGATGCGTCCACTCAAAACAAAATGCGGCAGCGTTATTGCGAAGGCCAGATTAAACAATGGGGCGAACAGGAGCAGCAGGCGGCCGGCCGCATCTATTCCATGCTGCGCACATTGAGCAACAAGCAACTGACAGGCGATTCCGAATCCCTGCAGCCCGGCACCTTCTGGTCGATTTCACAATAGGCCTGGACATTTGAGTAGTCGTCAAAAACTGTTGCCTGCCCTGTCATTGCTGGCCTTCTTGGCGCTCTGGCAAGGGCTGGCCGTCTATTTAAGCAGCAGCGTGTTGCCGACGCCGGAAGCGGTAGCCCATGTTTTCTGGCGCGAAACCCTGTCAGGACAACTGCCCTATCACCTGGGCGTTACTTTGCTAAGGCTTGTAGTCAGTTTTGCCGTTGCCATGCTGCTCGGCTGCGCAATCGGCATCGTCCTGGGCCGGCATAAGAAACTGGATGCGTTCTTCGACAACTGGCTGGTCATTTTTCTGAACATTCCGGCGCTGGTCACGATTATCCTGTGTTACGTCTGGTTCGGCCTGATCGAATCGGCTGCGATACTGGCCGTCGTCATCAACAAGCTGCCTAACGTCGTCGTAACGATCCGCGAAGGCACGCGGGCGCTGGATCAGGACTTATTGGAAATGGCCCGCTGTTATCATTTCGGCCGGCGCAAGACATTGGCGCATGTGATCTGGCCGCAATTGCATCCGTTCGTCATGAGCGCCACGCGCTCGGGCCTGGCATTGATCTGGAAGATCATCCTGGTGGTTGAATTGTTGGGCCGCAACAACGGCATGGGTTATCAACTGCATTTGTTTTTCCAGCTGTTCGATGTCGCTGGCATTCTGGCTTATACCATCGCCTTCGTGGCCGTTATTCAACTGATAGAACTGATGATTCTGAAGCCTCTGGACAGAAAATCGCAGCGGTGGCGCCGGTGACCGACATTCGCATCCGCATCGATAGCAAGACTTATCCGGCCATAGGCCAGGCCGGCCAATACCAGGCCATCGCCAATCTTGATCTGTCGCTGAGAGCCGGCGAATTCGTCTGCCTAGTCGGCCCATCCGGTTGCGGCAAGACAACGCTGCTGAACATTATTGCCGGCCTGGACCCTGATTACGACGGCGAGATTATGCTGGGCTCGCTGCATACGTCACCCAAAATCGGTTATGTATTCCAGAATCCGCGCCTGTTGCCGTGGCGTACGGTCAGGGAAAACATTGAACTGGCGCTGGGCAGCCATCAATCCCCGGAGCTGATCGATCCGCTCCTGGAAACCATGCAGCTGACCCGGGCACAACATGTTTACCCCGAACGCCTGTCTCTGGGCATGAGCCGCCGCGCGGCTATTATCCGCGCGTTCGCCATCGACCCCGACGTGCTATTGATGGACGAGCCTTTTGTTTCGCTTGACGCGCCCACGGCCAGACAGGTCCGGGACCTGCTGCTGAAATTGTGGCGGCAGCGCCCACATACGGTTCTGTTTGTCACGCATGATCTGCGGGAAGCCATTGCACTGGCCGACCGGCTGGTCTTCCTGTCCTCATCCCCCATGCATGTGTTGAGCGAAATCACTGTACCCATCGCCCGGGAAGAACGCCATAACGAGACATTGATCGAATCGTACAGGCAGCAATTGATGAAGGAGCACCCTGAAATAAGGCAGCTTTTATAACCGGCATCAACCTTGAAATCAACGATCAAATATCAGATACTTAAGGTTTTTTAAGCCTTAGCCGGGCTTGCCATATAACCACCGGAGACTGACAAAGCATGAACAAAAAAATTATCCTGGGATCAACCATAGCAGCGCTTGCCTTAAGCCCATTAACTTCATCGGCAGCTGGCGACAGCGAGCAATACCCTGCCGCTAATTTCCAGCCTAAGGTCGTCTATATCGATAAGGAGGCAGTCAAGCTCGAAAAAGAGGCTGCCAAAAAAGAGTGTGACGAGAAAACATCAGCGAAGCCTGAGAGAAAGAAATCCGAGTTCGACCCTAAATACCCGGCAGCAAACTTCCAACCCAAAGTTATATTCCCTGCCGCTGAATAAGCTTTCCCGGGAAGCCGGGGTTTGATCCGGATGATTTTCTGAATCCATCAAATTCCGGCTTTATCAAGCGTGGTATAACCAACAACTGGAACACGACCGCCACCCTTTTTCGCCGCATACCGCTAACTGCGTGAATAAAACATTGTCAGCATCGGTTTCCTGCCTGGCCTCAATTTCAATAATTTTTTAATGAACGCTTGCCGAAGTTTTACCAGCTTCTCATCCCAAGACTGCAGAGCCATGTTTTTTTTACGTTGGAAAAAACAAAAAAGAATTTAATCCCGCGCTTATGGTAAAATTGCTTTTATTTTGCCCCGATAGCTCAGTAGGATAGAGCGGTCCCCTCCTAAGGGACAGGCCGGTGGTTCAAATCCGCCTCGGGGCGCCATTAACTGCAATGACTATCGCCATAGCGGTACTCCATCAATCTCGTCACTAAAAACGCCAATAACAACCTGATTGTGATCATTATTAATTTAACGCGTTTTTATTAGAATTATTCCTTTTACCCTGTGCTGTAAGACGCATGCCCGTCAACATCAGCTTTTTTGAGACCTTAATATTATGTCATTTTCCACGCTCGGTTTATCCGATCCGCTATTGTGCGCCATTGCTGATGCAGGCTATACCAACCCTTCGCCAATTCAGTCCCAGGCGATTCCTGCCGTGTTGCGAGGCCATGATCTTCTGGCTGCCGCACAAACCGGCACCGGAAAAACCGCAGGTTTTACGTTACCTATCCTGCAGCGTTTATCGCAAAAGTCTTATGGCGCAAACCGGCCGATAAGAGCCTTGATCCTGACCCCGACTCGCGAATTAGCCGCCCAAGTTGGAGAATCGGTTACTAAATATGGCGCTCATCTGCATCCGCGATTAAAATCGGAAGTCGTTTTTGGCGGCGTCAAAATCAATCCGCAAATGATGCGCTTAAGAGGCGGCGTGGATGTTCTGGTGGCAACGCCGGGCCGCCTACTGGACCTGGTCAGTCAAAATGCGGCTAAACTCGATAAAGTGGAAGTACTGGTGCTCGACGAGGCTGATCGCATGCTGGACATGGGCTTTATCCGAGACATCCGCAAGATAATTGCATTATTGCCCAAAAAACGTCAAAACCTGTTGTTTTCAGCCACCTTTTCCGACGACATTCGCAAACTCACGACCGGCCTGCTGGTCAATCCCGTGAAAATCGAAGTGGCCCCGCGCAATACCGCCGCCGAACTGGTTGAGCAGATTGCCTATACCGTCAACAAAACCCAGAAAGCCGAACTGCTTTGCCACCTGGTAAAGGAAAATGACTGGCGGCAGGTGTTGGTGTTTACCAGCACCAAGCATGGCGCCAACCGGCTCACTGAAAAACTCAACAAAGTTGATATCAAGGCCGCCGCTATTCATGGCAACAAGAGCCAGGGAGCCAGAACCAGCGCCCTCGCAGGCTTTAAAGCCGGTGAACTCCGCGTATTGGTTGCGACCGATGTAGCGGCGCGCGGCATCGATATCGCGCAGCTGCCGCATGTAGTCAATTTTGAACTGCCCCGCTCACCAGCCGATTATGTGCACCGGATCGGCCGAACGGGGCGCGCCGGCGAAGAAGGACAAGCCATATCATTAGTCTCGCATGACGAATACAGCGCCCTGCGACTCATTGAGAAGTTGATCGGCAAGTCCATTAAACGCGAACAGATCAATGGCTTTGAAGCGTCTGAAGTCGCGCCGCCGGAACCACCTGCCCAACCACGAGGACCGCGTCCCGGCAGAAATTCAAACCAGCCGCGCAGAAACTCAAGCCAGCCACGCAGACCTGCAGGCGCTCAGCCAAAAAGTCCATCCCGTGCCAGAAGCTATGCCTGATTAAAAATGCGGTAGTCGAAGCGCCTACTTTGGGTAGGCGCCCATACGCCTAGCTGGCTTTGCGCACTTTAAAACTGCGCCCTTTTATCTTCCCTGCCTTTAATCTCGCCAGCGCTCTTTCAACGCTGTCCCGCTGGACAGCAACGAAAGATTGCAGATCAAAAATATCAATCTTTCCCACTTCGCTGCCAGCCAGACCGGCTTCACCGGTTAATGCCCCCAGAATATCGCCCGGGCGCACTTTATGCTTGCGTCCACCGTCAATATGCAAAGTCACCATAGGCGGCGCGAACCGCTGCTCATGCTTGATCTGAAAAGGCGCCACTTCATCCCAAATCGCGGGCTTATTTTGGTAGTCTTCAATGGCTTTTACCCGACTGGTTTCCTGCTGCGCGCATAAACTGAGCGCCAAACCTTTTTTCCCGGCGCGTCCCGTTCGGCCGATCCGGTGCACATACACTTCAGGATCCCATGGCAGTTCATAATTGATCACCGCTTGCAGATCCTTGATATCCAGGCCTCGGGCAGCCACGTCAGTGGCTACCAGAATCGAGCAGCTCTTATTGGCAAAACGCACCAGCACCTTATCCCGATCCCTCTGTTCCAGATCGCCATGAAGACTCTGAACGGAAAAACCGCTTGATTCAAGTTCGTCCGCCAAATTTTGGCAGTCTTTTTTGGTATTGCAGAAAACCACTGTCGATTCAGGCCGATGGTAAGCCAAAAGATAGCCCAGCGCACTAGCTCTACCCGCTCTCTCTATCTGATAAAAGCGTTGTTCGATATCGCTGTCATGATGATGGGCCTCGATGCTGACCGTAACCGGCTTATACTGATAATGCCGGCTCATTTCCCGTATCGGGTCGGAATAAGTTGCGGAAAACAACAAGGTTTGCCGATGATTCGGCGCATACGAAATCACATCGGATATGGCGTCTTCAAAGCCCATGTCCAGCATCCGGTCCGCCTCATCCAGCACCAGTACCTTGAGATTGCTCAAGCGCAAACTGCCTTTGCGCAGGTGTTCCTGTAATCGTCCAGGCGTGCCGACCACAATATGCACGCCATGCTCCAACGAACTGACTTGAGGACCAAACGGCACACCGCCGCACAAGGCCTGCACCTTGATATTCTGAGTAAAGCGAGCCAGCCTGCGAATTTCCTTGCAAACCTGATCGGCCAGTTCCCGGGTAGGGCAAACAACCAAGGCTTGAACTCTGAAACTGCTCAAATCCAATCGAGATAACAGGCCAATGCCAAAGGCAGCAGTCTTGCCGCTGCCTGTCTTAGCCTGCGCGATGACGTCCTTGCCTTCGAGAATATGCGGCAGGCTTTCGGCTTGGATGGGTGTCAATTTGCTGTAGCCTAGGGATTCGATGTTAGCAAGTAAGGCGGGTTTTAAGGGTAAAGCTGAAAATTCGGCAGTGTTCACAAGGACTCTTTATAACGCGAATGACGGCGGAAATGCCGTCGTTGAATTGACTATGGTAACAGATCCGGGCATGCCAGACCTGATAAGGTTAGTTATGTGCTTTGAAATAGATCAAATGCATTTTATTGTCAATGGACGGGAAAGCATTCATCTGGCTTGAAAAAATACCATCCCGCCCAATGCAACCAACGGCGCAGATATCTGCTGTTGATAGACCCGCTTACGGAGCAGATCTTAATGAGGTTAAGGCAATTAAATCGAAATATCGACAAACCCATGCACGCCGCGCTTGGATTTAACCGCCAGCCATTCTTTCAGTTGCTTCAGCTCTTCGGTTTCCTCCAGCGAATCCAGGCTTTGTTTGTTTTTTAGCAAGCGGAACGCCGCCGCAAGCACGTTATAGCGGTCGCCGGTAATGCCGGCGCGCCGCAAACCGACTGTATTCAATTTATAATGCCGGGCCGGACGTCCGCCGACCAGCGTAAAAGGAATGACATCCATATTTAGCCCTGTCGTACCCTGTACAATCGCGTATGAACCGATCCGGCAGAACTGGTGTGCAACCACGGACCCGCCCATGAAAACCCGGTCGCCGACCTCAACATGGCCGCCAATGGCGACATTGTTGGCAAAAATGGTATTGCTGCCGATCTTGCAGTCATGCGCGACGTGGCTGTTATTCATGAAGAAACAACCTGAACCTATGCGCGTCTCTCCGTTTTCCTTGGAAGCGCGATGCGCCGTAAAGCCTTCCCTGAACACATTGTTGTCGCCGATTTTAAGCCAGGAGACCGTTTCGGGTTTAAAGCTGACATCCTGCGGCAATCCGCCCAGAACGGCATGGGGATGTAAAATATTGCCGTCGCCCATTTTCACATACTGCTGCACGACGGCATGGGCGCCAATCTGACATGCCCGCCCCATCTCAACACCCGATTCAATAACGGCGAAAGGGCCTACCGTCACATCTTCGGGTAATGATACATCCGGTGCAATATAAGCAGTCGGGTGAATATTTTGTGCCATTTTAATTATCCTCTTGGATGATATTTTGAATGTAAATCTTTTAATCGTTCGCGGGCGATATGCGTGTAAATCTGCGTAGTGGATAAATCGGAATGCCCCAATAAGAGTTGCACGACGCGCAAATCCGCACCGTGATTCAACAGATGTGTCGCGAAGGCATGTCTGAGCGTATGCGGTGACAGCTCTTTTTTAATGCCGGCTTTTTTGGCATGGCGCTTGATGATATACCAGAAGGCCTGCCGCGTCATACCGGTGGCACGGTTGGTCACGAACAGATAGTCGCATTGCCGCTCCCCCAGAAGGGTCTTTCGGGCCTCACTCATGTAGTTTTCCAGCCAGCTCATCGCTTCTTCGCCGACCGGCACCAGCCGCTCCTTATTGCCTTTGCCGGTGATTCTGATCACGCCCTGCCTGAAGCTGACCTGCTCAAACTTTAAACTAACCAGTTCGGATACCCTAAGCCCCGTGGCATAAAGCATTTCCAGCATGGTTTTATCCCTGAACCCGAGCGCATGCGTTACTTCAGGCGCATTCAGCAATAGTTCGACATCGTTCTCAGATAACGATACCGGCAACGGCCGGCCGATGTGCGGCGATTCTATCAATGCCGTAGGATCGATGGTTATACTGTTTTCCCTGAGATAATAGCCATAAAAGCGCCGCAAACTGGATAAAATGCGCGCCGATGACCTGTTGCCTATACCGTCTTTATAACGGCTCGCTAGAAACCTTGATATATCGCTACCGTCGACGTCCAGCATGGACTTTCCTGCCAGCCACTGGGCAAAAATCCTCAAATCACTGCCATAGGCCGACAGCGTATTTTCGCTCAGACCCTGTTCGACCCAGGCCGCATCCAGAAATTGATCTATGAAAGCCGTTGAATTCATTTTTTATGGGCGGCTTCAAATGCCAGCAACTTGGATTTTATAGCCATGAAATCACCCTCTGTCTGACCCGAATAACCGCCCATGCCGGAAACGGACACCACCCGGTGACAGGGAATGATTAGCGGGAAAGGGTTATCCCGACAGGCATTCCCGACAGCCCGCGCAGCCGATCCTATTCTGCGGGCCAGAGCCGAATAAGTAATTGTTTCCCCGAATGGTATGCGGCAGAGTTCAGCCCAGACTTTATTTCTAAAATCGCTGCCCTGCTTTAACAGCTTCAGGTGAATGGGTTTTTCCGGAGTCAGCCAATACTGGTTTAATTGCCGCTGTATGTCATGCTCACCAGCAGTGCTAATAGTTTGAGCCGGACTACCGGCAAACTCCCAGTCAGCCTGAAACAACACATCGCCATGAACAAATAAAATCAGATTACCGGCAGGTGTTTGAACTTTAAAAATCTCCTCATCCTCTGAGCAGTTTTCAACCCAATGAATGATGAATGGCATAGTTAAACCTGAATTGGTTAAATAGCGCTTAGGCCGAATGAATTCGGCCCTGCAAATAGACAAACATCCATGTCTCGGGCATAAAAAAGGCAGCTCAAAGCTGCCTTTTTTATAACGTGCATCAAAAAACCGATTAAAGTTTTTCTTTGATACGAGCCGCTTTACCGGTCAGATCACGCAGGAAATACAATTTAGCACGGCGAACGTCACCGCGACGCTTAACATTGATCTCGCTGATCATAGGACTGTGAGTTTGAAAAACACGCTCAACGCCTGTGCCGTGAGAAATCTTTCTTACTGTGAAAGCAGAGTTTAAACCGCGATTACGTTTTGCAATCACTATGCCTTCAAACGCCTGAATTCTTTCACGTTCGCCTTCTTTTACTTTAACCTGTACAACAACTGTGTCGCCTGGACCAAAGTCAGGAATCTGTTTCAGCTGTTCTGCTTCCAAAACATCAATAATATTGCTCATTGCCACACCCTATTTTTCAACTTCAATTTTAAATTCGTTCAGCAGTTTTTCCTGCTCTGCATTTAAATTCATTTTTTTCAATAAATCCGGCCGCCTCAGCCAGGTTCTTCCCAATGCCTGCTTCATCCGCCAGCGGTTTATGTCCGCATGATTGCCGCCCAGTAAAACCTCCGGCACCGAATGTCCTTCAAGCTGTTCCGGCCTTGTAAAATGCGGATAATCCAGCAAGCCATTCATATGAGAGTCCTGCAGAGCAGAATCCTCGTCCCCGAGCACACCGGGCAACAAACGGGTCACCGCATCGATCACTATCAGCGCCGCCAGCTCACCACCGCTGATGACATAGTCTCCGATAGACCATTCATCATCGCAATCCAACTCGACAAAGCGCTCATCAATTCCTTCATAACGCCCTGCCACTAAAATCAATTGAGGAACATTGCAAGCCTCTGAAAGCAAAGCCTGCGTAATCGGTTTGCCTTGCGGACTCAAATAAACCACTTTGGCAGAGCCAGTGCCGGCCTGTTTGGCATCACAGACAGCATCATGCAATGGCTGGTATTTCATGACCATACCCGGGCCGCCGCCATAAGGCCGGTCATCGACCGTTTTGTGCCTGTCGTGCGTATAATCGCGCGGATTCCAGACCGATAGACGAACTATATCTCGCTCAATAGCTCGACCTGTCACACCGTAACCAGCAGCCGCTGTCACCATGTCCGGGAATAACGTTACGACATCAAATCGCATACTGCATAATTAAAATTCCGGATCCCAATCGACAATCATAGTGCCGGTATCCAGATCAATATCAATTATGATCTCTCCCTGTAAAAACGGAATGGCCCGCTCCCGCTCACCCTGAACGACTAATACATCATTCGCTCCGGTTTCCAGCAGACTATCAACCACGCCTAACTGAACACCCTCAACGGTTTCAACTTTCAACCCGATCAGATCGGACCAGTAATATTCGCCTTCAGTCGTTTCCGGCAATTGATTATGGGTTATAAAAATATCCCACCCAATCAATCCTGCAGCTTGCTCTCTATCAATGATGCCATCAAGCTGAGCGATTACCGCCTTGCCGTGAAGAGCTCCATCAATGACATCAAGTTGCTTGATTTCGCTGCCTTTTTTCAGCAGCCACGGAGAATAACTTAAAATATTCTCTCTTGGATCGGTAAAAGAAAAGACCTTAAGCCACCCTTTTACACCAAAAACGCCGGAAATCCTGCCAACGTTTATATCTTTCCGCGCTGACAAGCCAAATTACGCAGCAGTTGCTTTTTGTGCGTCTTTAATTAATTTCGCAACGCGGTCAGAAGGCTGCGCGCCATTAGCTTTCCAATATTCAACGCGAGCGCAATCCAGACGTAATTTTTCTTCTTTGCCACGCGCTACCGGATTGAAAAAACCAACGCGTTCGATATAACGACCATCACGGCTGTTTCTACTGTCAGTCACAATCACATGATAAAAAGGACGATTTTTCGCGCCGCTTCTAGCAAGACGAATGGTTACCATTTAAGTTCCTCAAAAAACATTAAGTCAAAATTTAATCTGTCTATTTTACGCGATTTTCTGCATAAGTGAAGCACAAATTCACTCATTACCTACAGCATCACTTAAGAGACCGTGAGAAATATAAAACGGCCGCAGTTACCCACGAAAAAATGTAGCGCATCTGCGGCAACAAAAATTACATTCTCATACCGCGAATGTTGCTCTTCATGCCACGAATCATATTGGTTATATTACCTTTCTTGAAACGCTTCATCATTTTTTCCATCATCTTGAATTGCTTCAGAATCCGGTTAACGTCGTGCAGCTGCTGACCGCAGCCATCCGCAATACGTTTCTTGCGATTGCCTTTGATCAAATCGGGAAAGCGACGCTCCTGCATGGTCATGGAGTTAATCACAGCAATCTGGCGCGCCAGCTCCTTGTCATTGACTTTGTCTTTCATTTCCTGCGGAATGCTGCTCATGCCAGGCAGTTTGTCCAGCATGGAGCCGACTCCACCCATGCTCTGCATTTGCTGCAATTGCTCACGGAAGTCTTCCAGGTCAAAGCTCTTGCCTTTCTGTATCTTTTTGACCAGTTTCTCGGCTTTTTCCTTATCAACCTTCTGCTCGATCTCCTCAATCAGACCCAGCATATCGCCCATACCTAAAATACGGGACGCCAGACGATCAGGGTAAAATGGCTCTAAAGCCGTGGCTTTCTCACCCACACCGATAAATTTGATCGGCTTGCCGGTAATATGACGGATGGACAATGCCGCACCGCCGCGCGCATCGCCATCGGCTTTGGTCAGAATCACACCGGTCAGCGGCAACGCATCGTTAAAGGCTTTGGCTGTGTTTGCCGCGTCCTGACCGGTCATGCTGTCGACGACAAACAAGGTTTCGACCGGATTGATGGCGGCATGCAATTCTTTGATCTCGACCATCATCTCGTCATCGATATGCAGACGACCGGCGGTATCGATGATAATGACGTCGAGGAATTTTTTCTTCGCCGCTTCGATCGCATTCTTAGCGATATCGACCGGCTTCTGAGAAATATCGCTTTCAAAGAAATCCAGGGCAAGATCATCAGCCAGTGTCTGCAACTGCTTGATAGCGGCAGGACGATAGACGTCGGCACTGACAACCCCGACTTTTTTCTTTTGATTTTCTTTCAGCCAGCGGCCTAATTTGGCAACCGTTGTGGTTTTACCGGCACCTTGCAGACCGGCCATCAAAATGACGGCTGGCGGGACGGCTTTCAGATTAAGTTCTTCATTCGCCTCACCCATCACCTTGACCAGTTCGGCCTGAACCAGTTTGACTAATGATTGTCCCGGCGAAAGGCTGGTCTGAACTTCCTGACCCAACGCACCTTCTTTAACGCGTTCAATAAAATCCGTAACAACCGGCAAAGCCACGTCCGCCTCAAGCAAGGCCATGCGCACTTCGCGTAGCGTTTCCTTGATATTGCTTTCAGTCAGCCGCCCTTGGCCTCTAACTTTCTTAAGAGTATTACTTAGTCGATCGGTTAAATTATCAAACATATCTGCGTCTTTATTCTGTAATCAAGGAAACGTAATTATTCAGATTCTCTATGCGCAGCAAGATCTTCAATCGTAGCCGAAGCCCACCCTGTCAGATCAAAATTATGCCGGGGCTGAATATTTACATGGAAACCACTACCTAACGCAAATGCGTTAGAACTATTTAGCCGGTTATATTAACATACCCATTAAGACCTTTGCACCACTCGCTGTCAAGTCCTGAAGCAATAACTTTAAATCGTACTTCTCAGCTTTAATGCATTGATTAAATTAGACATTAGCAATTGAATGAAAATTTAATCAGCCGCTGTTAAACCAACAACCCTAAATTTTAATTGGGCTGAAAAGCTTTAGCTGTAACAATAGATAGCAAGGTTCTACTATACATAAAGAAAATACAGCCAAATGAACGCCACCTTTTTTGCCGCTCTTTCAATCTGTGCCTATTTAGGCAGCACCTTGCTTATTGCCCGTAAATTTCGCCGTGGCGATGGCAATCAAACTCCGCTTTATCTTGCCTGGTTTGCAGCATGCGCGCATCTCGCCTATATCACCGTTAACTTCCACAATGAGAATGGCTTTAATTTCAGCTTTATCAGCACCGCCTCACTGGTTTCGCTGATTGTCACCCTGATGTTATTAACTGCGACGCTCAGTAAACCGGTCGAAAAACTAGGCATTGCGATATTTCCCGCTGCCGCCATTATGCTCGGCCTGGAGCTGGCTTTTCCGGAGCGCCCCCGCTTTCTTCACAACCATAACTGGCAGATGAGCATTCACGTTCTGACGTCCATCATTGCTTTCAGCCTATTAAACATCGCCGCTCTGCAAGCGATATTACTGGCCATTCAAGACCAGCAGCTCAAAAGCCATCCCCCAAAACCCTTTATTTTGTCATTGCCGCCACTGCAGACGATGGAATCGCTGTTGTTTCAAATGCTCGCCGCCGGCGTTGTCTTCCTGACGATCTCATTGATCAGCGGTTTTATATTCATAGAAGATTTGTTTGCGCAGCATCTGGTGCATAAAACCGTGCTATCGATACTGGCATGGATTGTATTTTCAAGCCTGCTAATAGGCCGCAGCCGTTACGGCTGGCGGGGCCGAACAGCGATAAAATGGACGCTGATCGGCTTTATATCGCTGCTTCTGGCTTATTTCGGCAGTAAAATGGTTTTGGAATTGATCCTGAACAGGGCTTGAGGTTATAAATTACAGAGCCGAATCGGGGCACTGATTTCGGCCTGAGCCGGTTGTTACGGAAACGTTTGGTCGCCAAATACATGTCGAATGAAATCCGCAAAAGGCGGTGAGACGCCGCCAGAACAACTGCCGTTCTTCACACCCGCTACTTGTTTGAGGCCCAAGTATCTCAATATCCTTACGCTGGATTACTTTCAACTCTTCGAGCAAAAGTGATGCGCCGAATTCTGTGTTTGGCCTTAATTGCATCTGCACGGCGAACACAGCTGCTCTTTTTAATCTGCACAGTTTGAGTTAGAATTCAAACAATCAACGGACCTGAACCTTACCAAAAAGCCTGCATGCTGACTCTCCATCCCCGCCAAATCAAGCTGCTCGACCAACATCAAGAGCAGCAATTCCGCGTCACTCTGCGCAAGTACATTCAACAGGAATACCCGGCTTATGCCCAGGTTTCGCCAGCCATTCTGACGCGTTTGATCGGCTTCGGCCTGGCCCGGGCGCGCAGTTACGGATTCGCCTGGCAATCCAGCCTGGGCCAGTTCGTTTACCTGATGGCTGCCGTCGCACCGAATTTTGACCTGCATCCGGCGATACACTCGATTTTGGCTAATGCCGATCTGCCTGCCGAAAAACGCATCGCGAGCCTGACTGAGCGGCTGCCCATAGGCGGTTGGACAGAAGCCGCCGACACAGCCAGCACGATAGGCTGGTTTCTCGACAAAGACGGTTTCAAGCTTGACCGTCATGCCCGCATCCTTCTGGCTCTGGCCAACGCCTTGCCGGCCATTGCCGCCCCTTCAGAGGCCCTGGTGCAGCGTGCGCTCACACGCGCCGAAACCCTGGGCCTTTTAACGGAAGACTCCCAGTTTGTTTTCGCGGCCTGCTGCCTGCATTACGGAGAAGACTTCGAGCTTCAAGCCCCTTGGGCTAAGGAATTGTTGACGCCGGCCTTCACGCCACAGGCCCGAACCGCCTTGCTCCGGGTGCGGCTGGCGCTGGATGCCGGCCTTTGGTTATAGGACATTAAAAAATGGCAGAATTGATTGAAGAGGCAACACAGTTTGGCACCGGTTTCGGTAAAGGCATCTGGGACTTCGGCAAGGAGACCGTCCAGGGCGTCGCCGACCTGGGCCAAGCCGGCTACAGCCTGGCCACCGACCCAGCCTACCGCGAACAGGCCTTTGAAACCGCCAAAGAGATCTCCAAACAGGTGGGTAATGGCATCGGCCAGGCCGTAGACGATCCTGCCGGCGCCCTCGCCGGCATCAAAGACCGCGCGTCCGGCGCCTGGGATGCTTATCAGACAGAAAGAGCCCAGGCCGCCGCTGAAGGCCGTCTGGCCGAGTTCGACGGGCAGACGGCCGGCCGCGGCCTGGCTGAAATCGGCAGCGTGTTCATGCCGGTCAGCAAGCTGGGCAAACTGGGCAAGGCGGGGGAAATGCTCGCCGGCACTGGCCAACTGGAGAAAGTCGCTGCGGCGGCCGGCGCCGAACAGCGCGCGGCCCAGGCCATCCAAGCTGGGCAGGCCTTGCCCAAGCAGGCGCCCAGCAGCAAAGTCCTGTGTCCCTTGGGCAAACCGGACAACCCGGCCGCGAAAAAAACCTCTCCCAAGGCCGGCCAATCCGCCGCCGGCAAACCCACCCTGAAGAACGCCGACACCTGTACCAGCGGTTGCCCGATCAGCCTAGCCACCGGCGAGGAACTGCTGGAGCTGACCGACTTCAGCTGGGACGGCCCGCTGAGCCTGCCCTGGACACGCTTCTACCGCAGCGGCCAGAGTGCTACTGATCTGCAGCTGGGCCACGGCTGGCTGACGCCGCTGGACGAATGGCTGGAGGTCTCGGATACGGCCGTCGCCTTCCATGACCGCGAAGGCCGCACCCTCGAACTGCCCCTGCCCGAACCCGGCGACTACAGCCTGAATCTCCCGGAACAGCTGCGCCTGTACCGCGAAGCCGGCCATTTTCGGTTAGTCAGCGACAATCAGCCGGATCGCCTCTTCCAGGGCGAGCACGGCCGCTGCCGCCTGCAGCGCTGGCAGAACGCATCAGGCCCGTTCATCGAACTGGTCTACGACCTTCAAGGCCAGGTCCAGGCTCTAAAGGCCAGCTGGGGCAAAACGCTGCTGATCGAGCGCGACGGCGCGCATATCGCGGCCATCGGCCCGGCCAAATTGGGCGAACAGGGCCTGGCCTTGGCGTCCGCGCCGTTCGTGCGCTACCAATACAATGAGCACGGCGATCTGACCGCCGCGCTCGATCCCTTGGATCACGGCGAGACCTACGCCTACCGCAACCATATGATCAGCCGCCGCACGCTCGCCACCGGCTTCAACTTTTATTTCGAGTGGGACGCCTACAACCCGAGCGGGCGCTGCCTGCGCAACGTCGGCGACCACGGTATCTACGACTACCGCTTCGAATGGACCGACAGCGGCCTCAGCCGCGCCATCGACTCGCGCGGCGGCGTCAGCGAATACATGCACGACGCCAACGCTTTGCTGCTCTGGCAGACCAGCCCGGAAGGCCGTCGCACGCACTACGCCTACAACGAGCACAACCTCTTGAGCCGCGTCACCGATGCGGCCGGCCACAGCACCGTCTACGCCTACGATGACGAAGGCCGGCTGACCGCCGTGACCGACCCGCTCGGCCACACGGCGCAGCTAGCCTACAGCGAAACGGGCCACTTAACCTCACTGACCGATCCCTTGGGCCAGACCTGGCGCCGCAGCTACGACGACCAGGGCCGCTTGATCCAAACCGAGGACCCGCAAGGCGGCGTCACGCGCATCGCCTACACCGACCAGGGCCTGCCGGCGCAGATCGTCAACGCCGTCGGCCAGGCCCGCACCCTGCTCTGGGACGGACAGGCGCGGCTGGTCGGCGAGATCGGCTTCGACGGCAGCCGTCGGCATTACCGTTACGATGATGAGGATCGCATTGTCGCCGCCAGCCAGAACCAGCGCATCAGCCAGTATCAATATGATGCTGCCGGCCGCGTCATTGCCGTCAAAGCCCCCGACGGCGCCGTCGTCAAGCTGGACTACAACGAAGCCGGCCTGTTGACCCGCTACACCGACGCGGCCGGGCGCACGACCGAGTACCGCTACGGCGACGGCCTGTCACAGCTCACCGAGCGCATCGATCCGACCGGCCAGGTGCTGCGCTATCACTACGACAGTGAGCGCAACCTGATTGGACTGACCAACGCCAAAGGCGAGCACTACCAGCTCAACTACGACCAGGACGAAAATCTCATCGAAGAGATCGGCTTCGACGGCCGCGTCCAGCGCTACCACTACGATGCCGCCGGCCAACTGGATCTGTACGCCCAGCGCGGCGACCAGGTCTGGCAGGTCGCGCGCTTTGAACGCGACCCGCTCGGGCGTCTGCTGAAAAAGACCGGCGGGGACGGCGCCGTCAGCGACTTCGCCTACGACCCGCTCGGCCGCCTGAGCCGCGCCCGCAACAGCCATGCGCAGCTGCAGTTCCAGTATAACGCGCTCGGCCAGGTCGTCAGCGAAAGCCAGAACGACGCCGCGGTCAGGCACGAATACGACGCCCTGGGCCGGCGCACGGCCACCGTCACGCCCACGGGCCAGCGTATCGATTACGCGTACAACGCCCAAGGCCGCCTAGCAACGGTCAGCCTGGACGGCGAAATCCTCAGCCGGCACCAGTTCGATGACCAGGGCCTGGAAACCGCCCGCCAGCAGGGCCAGCTGGTCAGCCGCTACGCCTACGATCCGATGGGCCGGCTGATCCGGCACCAGGCCGGCCTGAAGGACAAAGTCAACGTGCTCGGCCGGCGCTACGGCTACGACGCCGCCGGCCAGCTCGCGGCCGTCGACGACCTGCGCCAGGGCACCAGCCGCTATCTCTACGACCCCGCCGACCGGCTTATCGAGGTCGAAGGCCTGACGCCGGAACGTTTCGTGCACGACCCGGCCGGCAACCTGATCGGCGTCAACGAGGAGCGCGGCGGTCGGGTCCAAGGCGACCGCCTGATGCTGCTGAGCGACCGGCATTTCAGCTACGATGCGGCCGGCAACCTGGCCGAAGAACGGCGCGGCAAGCAGGGCCGGCTCGTCACGCGCTACGCCTATGACAGCGACAATCGCCTGATCCGCGCCGAAACACCGCACGGCACCAGCCAGTACCGCTATGATCCGCTGGGCCGGCGCCTCGCCAAGCTCACGCCCGACGGTGAAACGCGCTTCGTCTATGATGGCGCGCGACTGCTGCAGGAAACCCGGGCGGCGCGGCAGCGCACCTATCTGTTCGAGCCTGACAGCTTCCGGCCCCTGGCCTGCATCGATCAGACCAGCGGTGCAAAATCACAGGTCTATTACTACCATCTGGATCACCTGGGCACGCCGCGCGAGCTGACCGACGCGGCCGGCAAAATCGTCTGGTCGGCCCGCTACCGCGCTTATGGCGCGCTGGCCTTGGCCGATGTGGCCGAAATCGACAATCCGCTGCGGTTTCAGGGGCAGTATTACGATAGCGAAACCGGCTTGCATTACAATCTGTACCGTTATTACGATCCCCAGGCGGGGCGGTTCATCCACCAGGACCCGATTAGCCTGGCCGGTGGCGTGAATCTGTTCCAGTATGCGGTTAATCCGGTGAATTGGATTGATCCGTTGGGATTGACATGCAATGAGACAAGTGGTGTAACCAATCCGGCAAATATTCGCTTCAGCCAAAGCAGTATTAAGGGTAATTTTAGTAATGGTAGTTCCATCGATGACTTAGTTGCCGGATTGAAAAATGGAACGATAGAGTCAAGCGCTATTCCTCCAATTCGATTAGTCGAGAAGGACGGACAAATGTTTACATTGGATAATCGGCGCTTGGAAGCATTTCGGCGCGCAGGAGTAGACGTTCCCTATAAGATGGCTACACCACAAGAAGCAGCTGCGGAGTCTTGGAAATTTACAACAAAGAATAATGGCACATCGATTCGAATCAGAGGTGAATAAAATATGGATTTAAAAGCGCAAGCGGAGATTGTTTCCTCTCATGAGGACTTAGTGGTATTTATTAAATTATTGGAAAAAAACCTGAAAAGCGATCCAGAAAGTTGGGTAAATGGCTCTTTGCCAGAGTTTCTTGAAGCGTTATCAGCATGGGTTGAGGATATGGATGGCTACTACCTAAACAATAAATTACCAATTCCTGACCATCCGACTTGGAAAACTATTGCAGAGATGTTACTAGCTGCCAAATTCTATGAATGAGTATTAGTATGTAGAAAAGCGGCTCAGCTTTTACCCGGTTCTAATCAATGGCGACAGTTTCAATTGATACTGAAAATCAATGTAGCTTATCTCCAATGATTTCTGCTAAACAAAATGCAATTTAGGAATAACTATTCGTATAACGAAGCTCTAAACGATTTAGCAGAGTTCTTTAATCGTCGAATTAAAAATGACTTTAGAAAAAAAGAACTGCTAGGCTATTTAGAGAAATGCAGGAAAGAAAAAACGATAACGTTCAGGTATATATACGAAAAATTCGTTGAATACACCAATGAAAGTAAGGATTACGAAGAACTTACGGACAAAGATAAAGAAATGATCGACGATCTATTTCATTTTTGGGGATAAAACTTAACAACCACCCGTTAAAGAGGGTGGTTCGTATAACGGATTGAGAGCCCCATAGGATGATGATATGGACTCCTCTTCACTCCGGCTCTGAATAGATACTTTTAAAAATCAGCAACCATCAAGCTATGTATGAGCTATTACGTATCATTGATGTTCAATTTTATTTAAGTTATTAATGATAACGTTAACAGGGTTATTATTTCTAATATTTGACTTATTACCGCTTATTTGCTTAGTTTTGGTTTCAATCAGCACCTCCCCTAAGTCGGAAACATTATTTGTATTGGCTGTTGGCAACGTGAAAAGAGCTGATGCTGATGAGCCATCTTTAAAATCAACAGCAATCTCGATTATTTTGTCTTGAGGTATATCTACATCTCGCAATTTAAACGCACTCCCACTTAATGTTGCTGGAGCAGTCAGTGTATTGCCTTTGATATATACTTTTTTTATTTCATCGGCTGTTGCATTACGGTTGTTGAGTTTTATGCTACCTATGACAGTTAAAGTAAGATTAGAGAAATGGACCCAGAAAATTGGACAGTGGCTTAAGTGACAAAACTGCTCTATTGTGATCTCAACGTATGAGGAAAAAACAATGAGCAAAAAAAGAAGAAATCACTCTCCGCAGTTCAAAGCCAAGGTAGCCTTGGCAGCAATTAAAGGCGATAAAACCTTAGCCGAATTATCGTCTGAGTTTGATGTCCACCCGAACCAGATTACGCAGTGGAAGCAGCAATTGCTGGACAATGCCAGTGACTTGTTCAGCAAGGGTAAGCCTAATTCATCCGCTTCCGATGAGGCCATCAAGGATCTGCATGCGAAGATCGGTCAGCTGACGGTGGAAAACGATTTTTTAGCCAAAGTGCTCGGTCGCTAGATCGGGCCCAGCGCAAAGAAAACATCGATCCCCAGGCGGAGCTATCTGTGACCCGACAATGCAAACTGCTGGCGTTGAGCCGATCCAGTATCTATTACCGGCCTGTCGAGGCGTCCGATGAAGACCTGAGACTGATGAAAGCCATCGATGCCATTCATCTGGAGCAGCCGTTCAGAGGGAGCAGAAGGATTCGAGATGAGCTGCTGGATCAAAAGGTTGTCGCTTATATCAACCGCAAGAAAGTGCAACGGCTGATGCGGCAAATGGGCTTGGTCGCGCTCTATCCGAAAAAGAAGACCAGCCTGCCAGGCAAGGGCCATAAAATCTACCCTTACTTGCTGAAGGGCTTGCGCATTGACCGTCCCAATCAAGTTTGGGCAACCGATATCTGTTATATTCCGATGGCCAAAGGCTTTCTCTATCTGGTCGCGGTCATGGACTGGCATAGTCGTAAGGTCCTGAGCTGGCGCCTGTCGAATACGATGGATACCGGCTTTTGCTTGGAAGCCCTGGAAGAAGCCATTGCGCGTTATGGAGTACCGGAAATGTTCAATACCGACCAGGGCAGTCAATTTACCAGTGACAAATTTACTGGCATGCTCAACGCCCATGGCATCAAGATCAGCATGGACGGCAAGGGCCGCTGGGTCGATAATGTCTTTGTAGAACGGCTCTGGCGCAGCATCAAATACGAGGAAATATACCTGAAGGCATACGAAACGCCGCGGCAAGCTGAATCAGAAATTGGTAAGTATTTTCGCTTCTATAATGAAAAAAGACGACATCAGGGTTTAGCGGGAAAAACGCCGGATGAAGTCTATGACGCTGACCTTTTTGATGAACAAAAGGCCGCATAACCTGGCAGGGTTATCACTTAAGAATGATAAATGGCTGTCCAATTGGTGGGGTCCACTTCTTAGCAACTTTGTCTTTTGTATTTGTTTCTTGTTCTTCTCCCTGTTTTACTTCGAACAATTCTAAAAATTTAAGTTCGCTACCAGGTTTTGCCCATGCTAAAAAAACCCATACTATGGCAATTGAACCCGTAAACATTAATGCTTTTATTTTCATCTTTTTCCAAATATCCGGTCTCGGTTTCTGTGGATGAGTCATTACTAGGTCTTGATTGATTGATTTTTCTTCCGATTCAGGCTTTGATACTGAAGGAGCATGAGTTATTGGGGGCGTAATGTTGACAATAATAGATGCGTCACGCTGGTCACCCCTGCTTCTTTTTAAAGGCTTCACAGATCTCTTAATGCGCGCCGCATCTGTAAAACCTTCCAATAACGGCAAAACCGGGACATCTTTGACTCTAACATTATCACACTCGATTGTCTGGCGACCCTCTTCGAGGCGTTGAATAAGCTTTTTCCAATCAAAAAATGTAGGGATAGTTGAATTATTACAATGTTCACAATTACAGGGAGCACGCTCCTCATAGGTGATATTTGAAAACCATTTGAACCGCCCCGATTTTCTCGGAGGCTCCAACTTATGAGAAAATGGAGCTATGACCAAGAAAACCAACACCAACTTTTCACCGGAAGTCCGTGAGCGCGCAGTTCAAATGCTGCATGAACATCAAAGCGAATATGCCTCACAATGGGCCGCCATTCAATCAATTGCCGCTAAAATCGGCTGTACCGCTGAAACCCTGCGTCGCTGGGTACGTGAAACCGAAAAAACGAGTGGTGCACAAGAACAGCTGACAACGTCAGAGCGAGAGCGGTTGAAAGCCTTGGAACGCGAAGTACGTGAGCTCCGGCAAGCCAATGAAATTCTGCGTAAGGCGTCCGCTTATTTTGCCCAGGCGGAGCTCGACCGCCCATTCAAACGATGAAAGCCTTTATTGACGATCACCGTGATGTCTATGGGGTCGAGCCGATCTGCAAAGTATTGCCGATTGCCCCGTCGACGTATTATCGGCATGCGGTGTGTCAGGCCAATCCTAATCTGCGATCAGCCCGTGCTAAACAGGATGAGAGTTTAGGCCATCAGATCCGCCGGATTTGGGAGGACAATTTCCAAGCGTACGGTGCGCGTAAGGTCTGGCGACAATTGCAGCGTGAAGGGAAAAACGTGGCTCGTTGTACAGTGGAACGTTTGATGCGCCAGCTAGGGTTACAAGGCGTGGTGCGCGGCAAAACAGTCAAGACAACGATCAGCCGCCCTGATGAGGCTTATCCATTGGACCGCGTCAATCGGCAATTTAAGGCAGAGCGTCCGGATGCGTTGTGGGTAGCCGATTTTACCTATGTTTCCACTTGGCAAGGTTTTGTCTATGTCGCCTTCGTGATCGACGTCTTTTCCAGGTTTATTGTCGGCTGGAAGGTTTCCGCTTCCGCTCGCACTGATTTCGTCTTGGATGCACTCGAACAAGCGGTCTATGCCAGGAGACCGGCAGGTGGTTTAATTCACCATAGCGACAGAGGCGTGCAGTACGTGTCGATCCGCTATACCGAGCGTTTGGCCGAAGCCGGTATCGAAGCCTCAGTAGGGAGCGTAGGCGATTCCTATGACAATGCGCTAGCCGAAACCATTAATGGCTTGTATAAAGCCGAGGTGATTTATCGACAGGCCTGGAAAAACCGGGAAGCCGTGGAGCTGGCGACACTGGCCTGGGTTGATTGGTTTAACCATCGACGCTTGCTGGAACCAATCGGTAACATTCCACCGGCAGAGGCTGAAGAAAAGTATTATCAACGACTGACTGAGTCTGCTCAGGCGGCATGACTCACAACCATCGGCCTCCGAAAAATCCGGGGCGGTTCAAAGTCTCTCAAGGGACTTAAATCACTTACTTGTGTTCCTGAAACGTCAAGCACCTGCAAGTGCTGTAAGTCTCTCAAGGGACTTAAATCACTTACTTGTGTTCGGGAGACATCAAGCACCTGCAAGTGCTGTAAGTCTCTCAAGGGACTTAAATCACTTACTTGTGTTCGGGAGACATCAAGCACCTGCAAGTGCTGTAAGTCTCTCAAGGGACTTAAATCATGAAGCTCTGCAAAACTGTTTACACTCAGTTTCTTTAAATTCTTAAGTGCCCTTATATTTGGACTGAGCGATTCAATTTTATTAGATTTGTAATGGATCTGAGATTCAGGTTTTCTCCGTGCCAATTCTTCATTAGTATATTCATACCAATTATCGCTCAATATTAACTCTTCTAACCATGCCAATTTAAAGAGTTCATCAGGCAATTCAATTAAAGCGCAGTTGCCAAGTTCTAGTCGAGTGAGGCGTTTTTTTTTTGCTTCACGTATGCGTCGTAGGGCGAGTTTGGGCATAGTTACTTTGGCGAGCTGATGGTTTTATTATGATTTTGGGGCAAAAATAACTCATTCTCAAGCAATTGTATAAGATTATTTGAGAATTAAATCAATGGGGAAATCAATGGAGTCGGTTTCGATAGATACTCGGGAAAATCAGTATCACATTACAATGAGTTAAAGACGAACTCTACAGGCTAAATTGCGACATCTTGAGAGAGCTGAGCCCCGGCCCGAACGTTTCAATGATCAGCAATGATTGTAGTCTTGTGTCGATAGGAGTACTTTGTTTGATCATTTATGCTGAGTGTTTAAAACAAGGTTGGCCTTTCCTTAATCAAACCCCGACCGTCTTTCTATCTAGCAAATAGTCAGCAACCACATCCCAGACCGGCCTTCCTACATCAGTCTGCCCTACGCTGGCCCAGCCGGCGACCTTGTATGATTTATCCGCCGCATAAGCCTCTCCGTTAGCCAGACGCATGCGGCTAATTCGCCGGCCGAATTCCGCTTCGGGATCGCAGGCAAAGGTCATGCCGCCTACCCTGACCATATCGCCGCCCTGCTGATAATAAGGGTCCTTATTGAACAAATTGTCGGCGACATCTTCCAGAATCGCTTTCAACTCCCGCCCCGCCAGGGTTCTGACATAGGTTTCAGGATAAGTAATCGCGGTCTGGTTCATGACATCCTCGAAAGTGATGGTCTGCCCAGGCAGCAACGTTGCGCCCCAGCGGAAACCCGGTGACAGGGCGATCTGCGCGTCATTGACGGCAAGCAGGGCATCCAGAATCAGCTGGTCGAATGTGCCGCGAAACGTGTCGCGCCGATAAAGCAGCTCATCAGAGACCGCCAGCGGCCGCTGTAATTGCGCCAAATAAGGCCGCCTGATAGTGTCAATCAGCGCCTGCATGTCCTTGTCCGGTGCCAGCAGATTCGAGAATACCGGCAACAGGCGGTAACGCAGATCCCTGAGCCGGCCGGACTGAATATCCAAATCCAGCACAGCCAGAAATTTGCCGTGGCTGCCGGCATTTGTAACCCAGGTTGTCCCGCCGGCATTCCTGACCGGTATGGGCTTTAGCAGCCCATCATGGGTATGACCGCCGAGAATCACATCAAGACCTGACATGCGCGATGCCAGTTTCAGGTCGACCGGCGTGCCGTTGTGGGACAGCAGCACGACCACGTCGGCCTCCTTGGCGGCCTTGATCTGATTGATGGTCTGCTGCAGCTTTTGCTCCTGAATGCCGAACTGCCAGTCCGGCGTAAACCGCTTTGGATTGGCAATCGGCGTATAGGGGAAAGCCTGTCCGATAACGGCAACCCTGCCCTGTCTGAAGGCTTTGATGACATACGGTTTGAATACGGCATCGGTTTCGGCATCGCCAGCAAACTGCGCTTCTTCGGTCAGGGCGATATTCTGCGCGATGAATTCGCCCCGGAACCGGGCAATATTGTCCAATACCTGCCGGCTGCCGTATGTAAACTCCCAATGCCCCGTCATGATATCGACGCCGAGCAGATTCGAGGCTTCGATCATATCCTGTCCTTTGGTCCATAAAGCCGTGGCCGAGCCCTGCCAGCTGTCGCCGCCATCCAGCAGCAAGGTATTTTCAGGGCCGCGCGCCTGCCGGATCTGTTTGATTAATGTCGCCAGATGCGCAAAGCCGCCCATTTTTCCGTACACAGCAGCCATTTCAGCGAAATCCAGATGCGTGAAGGCATAAGCTTCGGCGCTGCCGGGCTTGATGCCGTAAAAATCGAGAAATTGCCGGCCGGTCAAATGCGGCTGCTTGTTCCTGTTTTCGCCGACGCCGATATTGACCGCAGGCTCTCTGAAATAGACCGGCAACAGCTGGGCATGGCAATCGGTAAAGTGCAGCAGTGTCGCATTGCCGAACTCGGGCAGATCATACAGATCGGCAGGCCGGCCAGTGCAACCCGACAGCCCAAGCAGAGCCAGGCATTGAAGGAAATGACGGCGATTCATGCCTGCATATTAAGGAATAATGACCCGACAGTCAGGCACTTTCTGCTGCAGCAAACGCTGCAAGGTTTGCTTGGCCTCTGGTTCGCCATGCACGAGCCTGATTTCCTGCGGCTTTTTGCGCATGCGCGTGACGAAACGGACCAGCGAATCCTGATCCGCATGCGCGGAGTAGCCGTCTAGCGTATAAACGCCGGCATTGATCTTATAACTATGACCATCCAGCTCGACCTGACCGTGCGCCGGTCCGTTTTGCTGAATCGTTCTGCCGAGCGTGCCCTCGGCCTGAAAGCCGGCGAGCAGAATGTCCGTTCGCGGGTCTTCGATCAGGGCTTTCAGATAATTGAGCATGCGTCCGCCGCTGCACATGCCGCTAGCTGCCAGCACGATGCATGGATTGGCCGTGCGTTTTAAATATGAAAGCGCATTCAGATGATCCTGATGGCTGTTGATGGTCGTTAATTGTTCAAACGACAACGGATGACGGCCGGCGTCGATCCTGGCGCGGGCCTCTGCATCCCAGAAGGCTTTCAGCTTTCTATAGGCCTGCGTGAATTTGTTGGCCAGCGGCGAATCGACAATGATTTCGATCTCGCCCCAGGCCAATCCTTTCGCCACGGGCTCATTCCGGCTGTGATAAATGATGTCTTCAAGCTCATACAGCAACTCCTGTGTGCGTTCGATGCTGAAGGACGGTATCAGGATCACTCCGCTGTTTTTCAGGCTGCGCTTGATGTGCTGCTTCAGCAGGGCTTTCCGTTGGCGGCGATTGACGTGTTTTCTGTCTCCATAGGTGCTTTCCAGAATCAGCACGTCGGCCTGATAAGGCGACTTCGGCGCCGCCAGTAAAGGCGTGTAGGGGCCTCCCAGGTCGCCGGAAAAGACAACGCGCTGTCTGGCGGAAGGCGTTTCGGCATCGCATTCGATATAAGCCGAGCCCAGAATATGCCCGGCCGGCTTGAATCTGACCCGGAGACCGACGCTGCCGTCTCCCGCTAACAGAATCGTCTGCCAGCCGCCATAAGGCACGGCAACGATCCGGGCCTTCAGCACGTCCAGAAACTGACGCACCAGCTCTTTATCAAGCGCCAAACCGACTTCCACGGCATCTTTCAGCACCAGGGGCAATAACTCGGCCGTCAATTCGGAGCAATAAATCGGCCCTTGAAAACCCGCCGCCATCAGATAGGGAATCCGCCCGACATGATCGACATGGCAATGCGTGACCAGCAACGCCCGCACGGACGCAATCGGATAGTCAATGGCCAGGCGGTTGTAATTGGCACCGCCCGGCGAGGCTTCCAAGCCCTGGAATAAGCCGCAGTCGATCAGCACGGAATTGGCCCGGTCGATCTGCAACTCATGGCAGGAGCCCGTCACGCCGGTAACGGCGCCATGATGCAGGATTAACGGATAGGATGAGTAATTCATGCCGACTTTCGCGACCTTGATATTAAGAAGCGATATTATGAAGGAATCAATTTTTCGGCGATATAGCGAACTTCTCCAATCCAGCCAAGCTGCAGCTTGACGCAACCTCAATGTCAAAACCTAAAATCGCCCGGCCGCATGATGCGCGTGTAGGGTCAAATTCACTTGTGCCCTTTAGTGTATTCGACCCGAAGCTGAGCAGCACCAGCTATTTTTTATGGTCCGGCGCGCCCTCGATAATCTGTACGCGCGGCGTAATGCCGCACACCAGCGTATAAGGAATGGTATCGGCGCATCGGGCGATTTCCTCAACAGCCAATCCCTCGCCCCACAGGGTCACTGGATCGCCGGGTTTTGCGTCCGGCTGAGTGGACAGATCGACGGTAATCATATCCATGGATACCCGGCCGATCAGCGGCACGCGCTTGCCGTTGACCAACACCGGCGTTCCGGGTTTGGCATAGCGGGGATAGCCGTCGCCGTAACCGATAGCCACCACACCCAGCGTCGTGTTCCTCTTGCACATCCAATTGCCGCCATAACCGACGGTTTCGCCTTCCAGAACCGGCTTGACCGCGATCAACCGCGAGTGCAGGCTCATGACCGCCTTGAGCCCCAATTCCTGCCCCGTGCTGTCGGGAAACGGCGAAATACCATAGAGCATGACGCCCGGCCGCACCCAGTCGGCCAATGACTCTCGCCAGCCCAAGATGCCGGCCGAGTTGGCGATGCTGCGCTGGCCGGGCAAGGATGCCACGGTCTCATTGAACAGACGGATCTGTTTCAGCGTTTTATCGTCATTTTTATCGTCGGCGCTGGCCAGATGCGTCACTAAATTGACCGGGTGCCGGAGAATGGCGCAACGCTGCAAGCGCTCGTAGACAGCAATAATATCCTTGGCTTTAAAACCCAGCCGGTTCATGCCGGTGTCGATTTTCAGCCAGGCTATCAGGGCTTCCTGCTCTTTCCGGTTTTCGAGGATGTCGAGCTGATAAAGGGAATGCAGCAGCGGTTCCAGCCGGTACTCCAGCAGATCATCCACCTCTGAGGCGCGGGTAAAGCCTTCCAGAACGGCGATCCTGTTGCTGAATCCGGCCTTGCGCAGGCGAATGCCTTCGTCGACGCGCGCCACGGCAAAAGCATCGGCGCTTTGCAGAGCTTCAGCGATTCGCAGCACGCCGTGACCATAACCGTTGGCCTTGACGACCGCCATGACCTTGGCGCCGGGCGCGCAGCTGCGCACTTTCGCCAGATTATGCTGAAACGCATCCAAATCAAGTACCGCATAGGCTGCTGCTGTCATTCATACCCTCCCGGGTACAAGTTATCTATAGGGTTATTCATAATCGTCATCGCCATAGGGATTGCCGGCGAAATTTTCAAAACGCGTATATTGCCCGAGGAAGGTCAATCTGACCGTGCCGATAGGTCCGTTACGCTGCTTGCCGATAATGATCTCGGCGATGCCTTTGTCCGGGCTGTCCGGGTTGTAGACTTCATCGCGGTATACGAACACGATCAAGTCGGCGTCCTGCTCGATACCGCCTGATTCACGCAAATCCGACATCACCGGCCGCTTGTTCGGGCGCTGTTCCAGGTTACGGTTGAGCTGGGACAGGGCGATGACCGGCACTTCCAGTTCCTTGGCCAGGGCCTTGAGCCCTCGGGAGATATCGGAAATCTGCTGCACGCGGTTGTCGCCGCTGGCGGGCGATTGCATGAGCTGCAAATAGTCGATCACGATCAGGCCCAGCGGACCATGCTCGCGTACGAGTCGTCTGGCCCGGGAGCGGACTTCGGTCGGCGTCAGGGCCGGCGTATCGTCGATGAACAGTTTGGTTTCGGCCAGCAGATTGATCGCGGAAGTCAGGCGCGGCCATTCGTCGTCATCGAGCTTGCCGGTTCTGACCTTGTGCTGGTCGATGCGGCCCAGGGACGACATCATACGCATGGCCAATGAATCGCCGGGCATTTCCATACTGAACACGGCCACCGGCTTGTCGCCCTTGATGGCGATGTTCTCGGCCATGTTCATGGCGATCGTGGTCTTGCCCATCGACGGCCGACCAGCCACAATGATCAGATCGGACGACTGCAGGCCCGACGTCATCTCATCGAAATCGGCAAAGCCGGTGCTGGCGCCGGTGATGTTGCCTTCCTGTTCGAACAGCGTTTCAATCTTGTCGACGGCTGTCGCCAGCAAGGTCTTGATCGACTGAAAGCCGCCCTGCCCGCGCTGCTTTTGTTCTGCGATTTCGAAGACCTGGCGCTCGGCGTTTTCGAGCAGCTCGGCCGTATCGCGGCCTTCAGGGTTAAACGCCGAATCGGAAATATTGGTGCCTACATGGATCAGCTGCCGCAATACCGAGCGGTCTCTGACAATGTTGGCATAAGCGACGATATTGGCGGCGCTGGGCGTGTCCCTGGCCAGCATGCCCAGATAGGCCAAACCGCCGGCGTTCTCCAGTTCGCCTATGGCATCCAGCGCTTCGGACAGTGTGATGACATCGAAAGGAATCTGTTTTTCGGCCAGTTGCGCGATGGCCTTGAAAATCAGCCGGTGATCTTTCCTGTAAAAATCAGTCTCTACTATTTTATCCGCGACTGAATCCCAGGTTTGATTATCCAGCATCAATCCGCCCAGCACCGACTGCTCGGCCTGGATGGAATTGGGCGGGACTTTCAGGGCATCCAGGGCGTAATCACGGTCATAAGAATAATTTTCTGGCATAATCCACAGCGCTAAAAATGTTAATCAAAGGTGCTTACTCAAGGACAGGCAGGTCTGGTAACTTCAGACCATGCGCGGAAAAAATAAAGAATAGCCAAAATAACGATAAGGTAGCGAGAGGGCTGATTGCCCGTGATAGCCTGTGCCATATCATTGAATTTCGACATTTCCTTCTTTGAAGAAAGGGATATTATAGACCAGTTTGGCCTCATGCACTTACCGAATTATTTGCCGGAAACACTCTGCCTTCTTTGTTTATCACCGGTCTTCAAGCCCATCCGTCAGCAAAATACGCAGAGTTTAAGGCTTGCCGCTTAAAATAGTTTTAATCGGTTGGGGCGCTACATGAAAGTCGGCGATGCCAAGGTTGCCGTTAGAACGGACGGCAGCCTCCACTGTCAATAGCTCCAAACCGATCCCGCACAGGTAATCGCCATGCCCCATTCATTGCCGTTATTGCCCTATCAACCTTCAGAGCTCGCCGACCGGCTATTGGCTGGCGGACAGCGGATTTTGCTGTGCGGAGAAACCGGCATCGGCAAATCCACACTGACCGCCGAACTGGCGCGCATCATCGTCTCTCATGGCCTGACCTGCTCCTGCATTACTGCCGATCCCGGATCGCCCGGCTTCGGCCTGCCCGGCACCGTGTCTCTGGGACAATGGCAGGAGGCCGGCTGGCGCGTGCTGGCTTTTGAAGCCCTGTGCACGCTCGATGCGGGCCGTTTCCGCCTGCCGCTGATAACGGCCGTAAACAGGCTGACCAATCAAGCGCCGCCCGGTTTGCTGCTGATCGATGCGCCGGGCGTGATCCGGGGCATTGCCGGCTCGGAGCTGCTGACCGGCATGGTCGAATTATTGAACATCGATACCGTACTGATGCTGGGGCGGCAGTCCAAGCAGGTGCCGTTGCTGAACGAACTGCTGGCGCTGCCGGTTTGCGTCATGGCGGTTCATGCCCATCCCGAAGCCCGCCGGCCCGGCAAAAAGGCCCGGACCCGAAACAGAACCAGGACATGGCGGGCCTATCTCGACACCTCGCATGAAAAAACGTTAAACCTGTCTTACATCCGGCTGATCGGCGCTCCGCCGCCCGTTGACGTGCCCGATGCCTGGCCGGGCCGCCAATGCGCCTTCATCGATGCCGACCGTACCGTGGCCATCGGCGAGATCGTCGCCCTGCAGAGCGGGAAGCTAAATGTCCGACTGCCTGCAGCCTCGGCGACAACCGATGTGTTGCTGGTGCGCGATGCACGTACTGAAAAAAGCGGCCTGCTCGGCAGCGCCGAACCGTTTTCATCCAGTGCGCTGCAATACCTGCCACCAACCGATGCCCTGCCTTATCCGACAACCAACTACAGCGGCGGCCCACGCCCGGTAGCCAAGCTGAACGGTGCGTACGCCGCCTTGGTCAATGGCGTCTTCGACGATCCGCTGCTGCATCTGCGGTTGCGCCAACAACAACGGAGCCTGCTGTTCGACCTGGGCGATTCGGGCAGGCTGCCGGCCCGAATCGCCCATCAAATCAGCGATGTGTTCATCAGCCATGCCCATATCGACCATATCGGCGGCTTCCTCTGGCTGTTGCGCTCCCGCGTCGGTGACTTTCCTGCCTGCCGGCTGTTCGGTCCGCCCGGCTTGATCGGCCACATTCAGGGACTGATCAGCGGATTTCTCTGGGATAGGATCGGGATGACCGGACCGGCTTTCGAAATCGCCGAGGTGCATGGCGATCAGTTGAAGCAGGCACGCATTCAGGCCGGTTTTCAAGACCGTGAAGATTTGCCGGAAATCCGCGTCACTGACGGCCTGCTCGTCGACGATCCGCTGTTCAGCGTCCGCACAATCACGCTCGATCACGGCACGCCGGTGCAGGCCTATGCCTTTGAGAGCAAAGCAAAACTCAATGTGGATCAGGATGCTCTGAAAGCTCATGGTCTGAGCGCCGGCCCCTGGCTTAACCGGCTCAAGCAATGCCTGGCCGAAGGCGATAAAGAGGCGCAGATCCTATTGCCCGACCATACCAGCCGGAAGGCGGCAGAACTCGGCGCCCGGCTCGTGACCGTCACGCCCGGCGAAAAACTGGTCTATGCGACCGATCTGGCCGACACGGAAGCTAATCGAAGCGCCCTGACCGCCTTGGCCCGCAATGCCGACATCTTGTTCTGCGAATCCACTTTCCTCGAAGCCGACCGCGAACAGGCGCGCAGGACTGGCCATCTGACAACAAAGGCCTGCGGCCGGATCGCAACCGCCGCCGATGTCAGACAACTGGTGCCGTTCCATTTTTCCAGGCGTTACGAGACCAATCCCGAAACGGTTTACCAGGAACTGACCGACGCTTGCTCCCGCGTCGTCATGCCGCCGAGGGACAGCCTGCAGGACATCCGCAAACAAGCTTGAAATGTCGTTACGGCAATCATTAAAAACCACGAAGAACACGAAGGCCGCGAAGTTATCTATTTTTTCTTCGTGATCTTCGTGGTAAAAAACCTTACTCAACATCACTGAATGACTGCTTTATAACCTATGACTGCCAAATCTCCGAACCCTCAGGGCAAAGGGCTCGTTCCGACTCTGGAAAGCCTGATGCAGATCCAAAAAGGACTGACCGTACCTGCCAAGGACATCCTGCAGATAGCCAATGAACTGTTCACCTCGCTTTTCGTGCTGAACAGCCGGATCAAATTCAAACCGGTTGTCGGCCGGACTTACTGGCTATACCGGAAGGATGGGATGTATGGGCTTTCTCTGATCGCGCCTGAAGAGTGGTCGCCTTCAAAATACGGTCAGTTTATCGGCGCCTGCAAATTGCAAACGGATCTGACCTGGACGCTGGAATTATCGGAGCAATGCCGGGGCGACCGGCAGCTCATGGTGGAAATCACGCAGCAGCGGGAGCACTTCGATCAAAAACTGAAAACGGCTGAATACATTGACGACATACTGCCTGTTTACATAGCGGCCTTGCCCTTCTATTCGCGCGTACTGGCTTCGGCGCTGGCCTATTCCCTGGGGCAATCCATGCAAAAAGGCGAAATTAGCGGACTGAGTTTTAATCAGGCGCGAAGGAAGATGTTGCCAGCCCAAACACAATCGCCCTAAATGATTGCCGGCTTTTTTAATGATTAATCCAGGAATTCGTAAATAAATTATGCCACGGTTTCATTGGGAATGAGAGCGAGCAAATCCGTGACGCCGACATCGACACCGGCTTGCGAGAGAAGAGTCGTTGCCTGGCCGCGATGGTGGGTCTGATGGTTGAAGAAATGCATGACAAGGCTGAAAAAGTTCTTCTGCGCGGGTATGCCTTTCATATTTGAATAACTCAGGACGTAGCCCAGATCGTGTTCGGCAATCGAATGCGCCCATTCCATGATGGTCTGATCAAGCAACTTCCGGTGTTTTGAAAGGCTTTGAATGTCTGTAAAGAGCATCTGATCAAGGCTTACTGGGGTTGGCAGATCTCGTATCATATCGAGTGCTGCATAGTTGGCAGGATGGGCGGCGAAACGCTTCAGCCAAATGGTGTCTGCAACGACCAAATGGTTAAGTGTTCCGAGAATGGAGCCGAAGAATGCGTTTCTATTGGCATTAAGCGCTTCGATGGGCAGGTTTATGGCAGCCTCATACAGTCTGGCATTCATCCATTCGTTGTACTCCGCCATCAGGCAGATAGAGTTGGTACGGCTCACAGAGATTCTCCTAAAGGAAATAATATTCGACATTAAGCCGAACCGCAAAGCAGTATCGGCTTGAATGACTTGGCTGTGCTACCACTTCATAAAAGGCGGCGGACTTAGCGGGTGCTCGGAGAACCAGTCTGTTGCCCCTTGCATGAGAAATTTATGAAATCCACTGTTCGGTATGGCTTTCTTGACCTGCCTGATATAGCGCCTCGGAAGTCCGAATGTGAAGAAGCCAAGTGAGAAATCAACGAGATCGCCCTTTCGGAACAGCTCAACCAGGGGATAACGCTCATCGCCATAAGTGCGTACTTTATGGTGAAATTCGACCATTAAGCCAATTTCATCAGACCAGGCCTGAAGCCCTGCATTGGATAGATACTGTTTTGCCTGAGCGACCGATGGCGAGATATAGTCCATCGTATGGTCTGACCAGATTCCGATATCATGGAAGCATGCCGCGATAGCCAGTTTTGATTTTTCTTCTTCTGTGCAGGAATGAAGCGCCAAGCAGAAATTGAATACGCGGTATACATGCCCTCTATAGCCGAGGTAGTCATCTCCAATCCTGCTCTTCCACTCCGAGAGAATCTCCTCAATGAGAAGGTGTTTTGTCTCTATGCTCATGCAAATTCCTTTTAAATAATATTTTTAAAATTTCCGCGTATCTTCTCTGCTTTTGGCATGAAAAGCAACGCAGCAATGATGTTAGTCCAATTCGCCAACATTCATTATTCGGACTAGTCCGAAACCGGGACAAGATTATTAAAAAATTGCTCGGTGCAATTAGCCCAGGAATAGTTCAAGGCATAATTTCGACAGTCTTGCGCATCTAATTGCAAAGCCTCAGCAATGGCCTTTTTTAAATCATGATCAAGCCTCCCTACCTTATCGCTGGTAATCACATCCATAGGCCCTCTTACCGGAAAAGCCGCAACAGGGATGCCGCTGGCTAACGCCTCCAGCATAACAATGCCGAAAGTATCGGTGAGGCTAGGGAAAACAAATACATCCGCGGCCGCCATATAGCTGGCCAAGTATTCGCCAGTTTGAAACCCGACAAAAACCGCTTCGGGAAATCTGGCTTTGAGCTCTTTCAGCAGCGGCCCATCCCCCACCACAATTTTTGTTCCTGAAAGATCAGCGGATAAAAAAGCATCGATGTTCTTTTCAACAGCGACTCTTCCGACAAACATCGATATGGGGCGAGACAGTGATAAGAAAGCTTTATTCCTTGGGTAATAAAGATCGGTATCCACGCCGCGAGACCAACGGACCATGCTATTTTTGAATCCCCTGGCAATCAGATCCGATTCTACGGAGGGCGAAGCCACCATGATCTTTCTTGCCGGCGCATGAAACCAGCGCAGAAAGCCGTAACCCCACGATACAGGGATTTTAAAGCGCAAATTGACGTATTCTGCAAATAAGGTATGAAACGATGTGGTAAACGCCAGATTCCGGCTAAGGCAATATCGCCTCGCCGCGATTCCCAATGGCCCTTCCGTGGCAATATGGATGCGTTGAGGTTTGAATTCATCCAGCTGGCTTTTCAATTTTTTATAACAGCCAAGCGCCAACCGGATGGAAGGATAAGTCGGACAGGGAACTGTCTTGAATTGATCCGGGGTAATGAGCTTGATCCGATGTCCCGATCGCTCCAAGGTTGCGCAGGTGTTTGAGATGGTCGTCACAACGCCATTTATTTGTGGATGCCATGCATCGCTGATAAACGCAATTCTCAATGTCATAAAGTTCCCGGATGTTATCTGCCGATAGCTGCCAACCGTGCAAGTCCTTAATCTAAAACCATAGGTTTCTAGTCAAAAACGTAAGTTGCAAAATTTCAATGCTATAGCGTGAATATGACCGTTTAATGAAAATCGTGCCGGTAAAAAGCTTTTTGTGCTGGAACAAAGAGATGTCCTGATCTCGCGTGGTTGTTTGAAGGCAAGATTTGCCGAATGCACAAAAAGCACGGCCTCGATCCTCCCTGATTTTTCCGGAAAACATGGCTCATGCGGACCGGCCTGAGTGCAATGGCATGAAAAAGGCTATGAACAATGTCCTTACCGTGCTGGCTCTTTTTGGACCGGGCGCACTGCGACTCGGTACAAGGCACCTGCGCCAATGACAACACCAGTGACATGCAGGCCCGACGGTACCTGCATGTCGCTCCCTGAGGTGCTATAAAGTCTTCAGAAACTCGATCAGATCCCAGCGCTCGTCATCGGTAAGATCGGTTCCATAATAATGCCCCGCGTTCAGATTGCCGGGCAGGCTCGCATCGAATTTGAAGGCATGCTGGCCCGGTTTCGAACGAAAACCGACTGCTTGCGGATCAAACTCGTGGCTTCCTACATAGAACATTTTCCGACGTTCACTAGGCGGCAACAGCAATTGGTACAGATTCGGCACCGAGCCGTTATGGAGATACGGTGCGGTTGCCCAGATGCCACCCAGCGGGCGGGCGCGATAGGCAAGCAGATTTTTCGGCTTATACGGAGGCAAGCCCTGCGCCTTGAGCCGGTAGCCGATCAGCTCAGCTTTTTCCGCGGGGCTGAACGGCGGATAGGCATCGGCGATGCCGTTGGATACGGCCATGCCGACCAGTGTCGACAATAACACCGGCGCTGGAAGCTCCGTTGCCCCGGTGAAAGGCGCCGGCAGTAACGGCGCCAGACTGCCGGTGTTCGCTTTGCGGGTGGCAAAGTTTAGCGACGTTGCCGGATCGGTGCCGATCTCATCGAGCGGGGTCATTTGCGTTTCGATAAAGCTGACGCCGAATAAGTTCTCGTCCGCCGGCGTCATCGGATAGAGCCCGTTCGCATCCGGTAATGAATGACAGGCCTCGCAGCTAGGCTCGCCGCCGCGCGATGTCGAATACAACACGCGCCCGCGGGCGGCCTTTTCGCTATCGATCGGGCCCAGCGCCAATACCGGCCATTTAGGCGATGTCAGGCTGCCTACCCGTTTCTCGAGATCAAACAGCTCTCTCTGCCTTGCCGTGCTTTTGCCCAGCCCGTCAAGCGGACCGGTCAGATTGACGTGCCCGAATACGCCCAGCACCTCCCCGACATTGCGGCCAAACGGATTATTGGCCGATCCGTTCCATTGAACCCAGTCCAGCCGCGGCGAGGTCCACAGGAATGGATAACTGACCGGCGCATCGGGTACGCGGACATTGTCCGGCTGTTGCAGATCGCGGCCAAAGACTTCGTTCATGATGATGCCGAACGCATCGACGCGGCCATAACCGTATGGATGCGTGGGCGTGCTGCGCGCGTCGTACTGCCCCAGCCAGGTCAGTTGGTCGGATACTCGCGCCTGCAATGCAGCCTTGGCAGCGTCTGTGGGATCGGTCAATATAGCCTGGGCGAAACGATCGAATTTCTCCGGCTGTTCCAGTGTCACACGCAACGCTTGGATCAGGCTCTTCAAAAACATAGTGAAATCGCCCAGCGTCGGCGCGCCATCGATGCGGATAGTCTGGCCCCGATAACGGATTTCGCCGGTATGACAGGCGGCGCAAGTCATGCCGACCCAATCCTCGCCATTGTCTACCGGTTCCCTGGCGAATCCGATCGGCAATCCATCTGGATTGCTGGGCGTATAGGGCTCGTCATCGGCAAGATAACCGAACTGCTCGATGTATTTTGGGTTGATGAACAGCTCGTCTTTATCGGGCTGTTCCAGCGCCAGAAACCACTCATAGGGCAGAAGGTAAGATCCTTGCGGCGTGAAATAGAAACTGCGCCGTTCTTCGTCATTCCAGTTTTGATTCAGGTAAAAGGGGGCATTCAGGTTATGGTTGTCCTTACCTGCATCATCCACCGCGGCAATCGAAACTCCGGCTTGGCCTAAGCCGGACAGCAATGCGGCGAAAAGGCCGATTTTAAAATTATGAAATTGCATGTTTGATCCTCGATCATGTGAAATCTGTCAAGAGCCATACGAAGCATGGCGGACAAACGAGTCCAGAATCTGAAGCAGAAATGCTTGGAGGATGGAAAATAAAAAATTCAGTTGTCCGTTACGCCCAGCGGCGGCCGATTATGGGCACCCGATGACACAGTGTCAATAAATGATGACTATAAGCATGAGCAATGGCTGACAGCGACGATGGGGACAGTCACTCCATCTCGGCCATCAAAATATTTTTACAGTTCTGCATTTCAGCCTGATCTCAGATGCTCAGCAATCACTCCAGCGTTATTTCGAGAGTTGAAACTGGCTCATTCTGGCCGATAGCGGCTAATCGAAACCTTAAATAACCAGGACTTACGCAAGCCTGTTTGAAATTTAGAATGATCAATTCTGCTCTTTGCCCTTATCTCAAAAGCGATTTGGCAGTAAGATTAGCGCCCTGATACTACACCGGGTGTTGATACGAAGAAACATGAGGAAACGCAAGAAAAATACAAATCAAACCGATCTATTCGAGTTGGTGGCGCATCTGGAACAGTTGGAACAAATAAGTTCGGAACTCAAGATGGTCGAATCGCTGGGACAGCAGGAATTGAGCACAATCGTTGAAAAACAGATTGACTGGGTGGAGTTGGAAGAAAATTGAACATAGATGCGAGGCTCAGCTAGATACTGAAGCAATGCACTTGCGGCAAGGTCATAATTAAGCAACAGTTTAAAAGAGGAAATATCGCTATCTCCCCTTCCTTAGTTATCCTAATTATTCAACAAGTTGTATCTCTTCTGAGTCTTGTGCGGACTCGCAAGTGAAAGGAGTGCGATTGCAGACGATGGTAGACGCTTGCGCGGTGGCCGGACCTGGACGGAATCTGGCGCTCGATACAGCGATTTGGAATGTCTGAGGTGTACCATCGCAATCTATTGGTGTCTGATCCAAATCGCCACTTCCAATAATAACATTAGACCTAGTACGTTGAATGATTATCCCAGTTGTGCCAGCGAGGAAACTATTGGCACCTAAATCACAAGTGATCTCAACTGACATGACGGCGGCCCTCCCGACAAGACGAGCTTCATCTACCACATCGATAGTCGTCACCGCAGTCGCTAGGGTGGGAACTGATAACACAACCATACCAAGGGCTAATGCAGGGACGAAACTAATACGTTTGTTCATTGCTTTTTTCCTTTTAAGTTAAGTTGACACAAGTGAAACAAATTGTCCCCTCCATGAGATAGAAAGGCATAAAACGAAGCGTTTTACACCAATATCCTGAAACTCAGGCAATCCAAGACATCGTCTCTCTTCTCGTTACCATTAACTAACTACCAAAATAAGCGGCTTCTAGCGGAGCGCTAGTGTAAAGGGCGGCTTGACTTGATGCGATATTTATTTATTGATATTGAGCCAAGCTGGATTTCTTATGTAGGCGGCCATTGTATATAGTTCTGGTCGGATTTCTATAAGTAGGAATACTGATAAATTAGAGTTTGAGCAGGATATATATCAGTAGTAAACCTACCGCACCAACATCGCAACCTTCCTGCCTCTAATATCAAAAGTAGGAACGATATATGGTAATTTTATAATTATTATTTAAGTTGTAATTAAATTTACCGTTTCGATTTGATGTGTAATTTCTGTATATAAATCTACGTCAACTTCAGGCACTGCAATAGACACAATCAATGCATATCGAGCTTTTTTATCCCATCTTTGCAGTTTAGTTCGTGTACGCCACCACCCCATTGCCGGATAAATAGCTATTTGTCCACGTTCGGCAAGCTCAACTGCTGTACCTTTCCATACATCTTTATGAATTGAACCTCTGTGCCGAAAGTCACCTAATAGCCAGTTTGGGTCACTTGGTGCTCTGCTCGTTCCTTCTTCCTCATCATGAGCATGCCGACTAAGTCGACGTTGAAAATCTGTGACAGATTCTCTGGGGCGCTTCACATCAAACCGTAGCTGATGACTGGGATAGCTGTACTTACCCGTAACGTTTCGGCTTGAGGGGTTGGGCTCAATAAAATACGACAATGTGACCGTCATTTCGACTTCAACTTCACCAAGCTCCAGTAAACTATCTTTTGGCCATGGTAACTCATGCAAGTGCATATCCCGAGTGCTTGGCGACTTACCATTTTCTTTCTGATAAGGCTGGAGCTCGTCTTCAACGATCAACGCGAGTGAATTATTCGTGCTCCACAACGCTCTTTCCAATTTAGGAATACCAAATCCGACACAACGAACCAGATGCTGAGCTTTCTGTCTATCCGTAGAACCATTATTAAACTGTTGCTTCATAGCATCGCTCCACTCCGCGGAATGGACTATCAATGCTCTGACAGTCTCTGGCCATAATGCTGTATAATGTGCGTAGATTTCTGCTGCAAATTTAGCTGCTAGAGCGGTAGCTGCACTAGTAGCTTCAAAAGTAGAGAAATGCCGTTCAATTGCGCGATAATGTGTTGTTAATAATTTTAAACTAGCAAATCCGGCACAACTGTATTGATCTATACCAACATTACCTCCTTCAAATACAACCTCTGGCTTTATTGGCATTTTTTTATTCCATAAAACAGAAGTGGTACTGTAGGGTGATAGACCTCCAAAAGGAGCTAGAGGATTATAAACACCTCCTGTAACTTCTGTAATAAGAGCTTTATGTGTATATGCTCCGACAGTAAGCGCATTCCAAGCTTGTGCTGGATCATGAATATCTTGAAGTTCATTATAAGCAGGGTATTATCCCATTAGAGCAGTCAGATCTTGGCCTGTATTCCCTGCACATACGGTAATAAGCCTTCGATTTTGATTTTCACCTAAATAATCTACGGCTAAGCTGTCAACAGTACTTGACCATGCTGAAGGTTTCCCTCGGTCTCTTCCATCAATGGAGGACAAAGCCATTGCAAAAACTCGTGTACGAGCGTAATTTGCTATCTCGGGAAGAGAAATGCCATCAGCAGTAATTATTCCATGATGTTTTCCTTCGTTATCACCTGAATATCGAAGAAGTTTGACCGATTCAATTCTGTGATTAATTTGAACTTGTTCCGAACTGCTTAGCGACTCAGCCAAATCCCCCCATATAGCTAGCCCTGCCATTCCAGTACCGTGACCGTCATCATCTGTGGGGAGCCACTCGGAATCAACTGAAAATTGATCTTGCTCGGTGATAAAGGGTTTTATAAGAGGGTGACCAATATTAATTCCCGTATCAAGAATACACACATAGGGCGTATTGTCGTCCTGAACATATAATCGCATAAGCAGATTTTCAGTCCAGGCTTGTTGCTCTTCAGGAGGTAACTCATCAAAAAATGCCGCAGTCTCCTTGGCTCTTCGCAACTCGGACACTTTGCTCAACAATAAAACGCTACTAGAAAAACTCCGTCTCGATCCCTTAGCAAGCAAAACTGAGCGTTCCGGGAATTCGAGTATTTGATCAGAGACTTGAATATTTGCACTTTTAGCGAGCAATTTGAAATCATGAATTACCGCTTGCCTATCATCCAAAACCGGCAACCAGATTTCCCACCAAAATGTCTCATTAATATCTTTTGGAAGCTGGTCGCTATCATCAGTCCACAGAGCATCCAATGCCGCAACCTTAAATGTCTGAATGGCATCAATCAACTTTTGATTATCTATCGGTCTACCATTTATATCTTTTTTATGCTCGAGGTAAGCCTGAAGCTTTTTATCTATCGTTGCTAATTTGCCCTGTGGTACAAAAATCGTGGCACATACTTGGTTTCCTGTATAACGAACGTTTAGTAGTTCAATACCTTGCTGAGCGTCGGCAAGGCTTTCAACGGCCATCTCTACGCCTGGAAAACTCTCAAATGCTACCTGGATGCCAAGACTTGATTCTAGATCGTAATTTTCAGCTAATTCGCTAATATCACTTTGTGCTTGAGTGAGTTGATCTAATTGAGATTTAAGCTGATTACCATGTTGTTGGCGATTTTGCGCAGGCACATTTCTATTTACTACTACAGTACCAGGATAGGTATATTTCGCTGATTTAGCATTTTGGCCAAGAAAGATATGAGGCTTAACCTCCTTATTTTTTGACATTTAATATCCTTATTACTTAACCAGATGATGATTAATGTTTCTTCGATCAGCAATTGCTTTATCTAATATAGAAAGTGTTATTTTATCGTATTTATGTATCAATAAGTCTTTAATAGCGTCTTCCGAAGCAAGTGTAATTTCTGCACTACTAAGCCCTTGCGCTCTCTCTGGAAGTTTTTTCCATGGAAAGTTTTTTGCAACGTATGGCTTCAATTTGTTACGGAACAAAGTAACTATCTCATTCTCTCCGGGAAGCTCATAACGTATGACATCATCGAAACGCCGAAATAAGGCATGATCAAGCATCTCAACGTGATTCGTTGCGCATACAATTACACTACTAGAATCATCTTGTTCGATCATTTGCAAGAAGCTATTGAGAATTCGACGAGCTTCTCCAACATCATTAGACGCTGATCTTTGCGATCCCAAAGCATCAAATTCATCAAAGAAATAGATGCCTCTCACATCCCGTATAGCATCGAAAACTTGACGCAATTTAGCAGCTGACTCCCCCATAAATTTTGTAATGAGAGCATCAAGCCTTACTTGAAAAAGTGGATAATTAAGTTCTCCTGCCAGAATAGAAGCAGTGTAGGTTTTACCGGCTCCAGGTGGACCTACAAGTAAAAGCCGTCTACGAGGTGATAGACCATGATTCCTGAGCATCATCATGTGTCGTTGTTCATTTATCAGTCTCTCTAGCTGTTGTTTAAGGTTATCTGGAGCAATTAGATCGGACAATCGGAGTTTGGGATAACTTGTAGCAAGTAAACCACTGCTATCTTTGATACTCTTCGCGATTGAAATAGGAATATTCTGCTTGCCAGCCTTTTTTGCACGTTCAATTATATCGCGCAGTTCTTGGGCAATCCGTCCATGACCGCTTCGAGCTTCGTGGGCAGCAACCTGCAAGGCGATAGATAGGAATCTATCATCGTCCTTTTCAATATATGATTGCAATAATGCTTTTATTTGCTCTGAGCTAGCCATGATATTTCTTCTAACTGATGTACCTCTTGTTGAATAAAATCCCTCTCTGCCAAGAATACTATTTTTTATCGGCTTATGTCGTGGTTTTGGTCTAATTTTTGATTATTTAAGCCAATTCATCTATAAGCCATACGATCAGAATCAATCTGGCCTCACATATACTCAGCTATGAATATGGTTTACGAAAAATTAGATAACAAATAGGAAAATTAATTTCATATTGCAACCTCTTACTTTCCTTTGCAGGAGATATGCCAAATGTCGCTACAAATCGCTTTCAACAATTTAGATAATTTTTTAACTTCAGAAGAATATCGAACTTCAATAAAAAAGCCCCAAAACGGGGCTTTTTTATTGAATATGGCGGAGAGAGAGGGATTCGAACCCTCGATACGTTGCCGTATACACACTTTCCAGGCGTGCGCCTTCGACCGCTCGGCCATCTCTCCTGCTATCTTTTTACCCAAGAGGCTGGGAAGCCGGCAAGGATAATCGAGATTGCGTTTTGTTGCAACGACTTTTTATCCGGCCAGTGCTTCCAGTTCGTCCCATCTTTGGTAAACCTGCTCCAACTGCGCCGTTGTTTTTTCCAGTTCAGACAGCGCCTTGGCAATGGTTTCCTTGTCGTTTTTATAAAAATCGGCGCCGTTGATTTGCTGATTCAGTTCCGCCTGTCTTGCTTCCAGCTCATCAATCAGGTCCGGCAATCTGTCCAGTTCCTGCTGCTCTTTGTAGCTGAGTTTTTTCTTCGTCGCAGGACGCTCGGCAATATTCGCGGTCGGCTTCTCCTGCTTGACAACCGGCGCCTTTTTAGCTACTTCGGCCTGTTTTGTCTGTTGACAGTGATTCATCCAGTCGGTATAGCCGCCGACGAATTCGTCGACGCGGCCGGTGCCGTCGAGCACAAACACGCTGGTCACGACGTTGTCCAGAAACGCCCGGTCATGGCTGACTAGCAGCAAGGTGCCGTCATAGTTGACCAGCTTTTCCTCCAGTAATTCCAGCGTTTCCAGATCCAGGTCGTTGGTCGGCTCGTCCATGACAATCAGGTTGGCAGGTTTCGTGAACAGACGAGCCAGCAGCAGGCGGTTTTTTTCGCCGCCCGACAGGCTCTTGACCGGCGAGCGGGCCCTCGCCGGCGCAAACAGGAAATCGGCCAAGTATGACATGACATGCCGTTTGCTGCCGGCAATCTCGACGAAGTCGTTGCCGTCGGCGACCGTATCGGCAACGGTCATCTCGGGATCGAGCTGATCGCGCAGCTGATCGAAGTAGGCGATTTCGAGACGGGTACCCTGCTCGACGATGCCGCTGTCGGGCTCCAGTTGTTTCAACAATAATTTCAGCAGTGTGGATTTGCCGGCGCCGTTGGGACCGATCAGGCCGATCTTATCGCCGCGCTGAATCAGCGTGGAAAAATGCGAAATAACTTGTCTGTTTTGGTAAGCAAAGCTGATGTCGTTGACTTCGATGACTTTCTTGCCGGACGCATCGCCACGCTCCAGCGCCAGTTTGCTGGTGCCCTGCGCATTGCGGCGCTGGGCGCGCTCCTGGCGCAAACGCTCCAACGCCCTGACCCTGCCTTCGTTGCGCGTGCGCCGGGCCTTGATGCCCTGTCTGATCCAGGTTTCTTCCTCGGCCAGCTTTTTATCGAACTCGGCATTCTGGTTGGCTTCGTCTTCCAGCGCGGCCGCCTTGCGGCGCAGGTAATCGTCATAGTTGCCCTGCCAGGAAACCAACTTGCCGCGGTCCAGATCGATGATACGGGTCGCCAGCTTTTGCAGGAACGATCGGTCGTGCGTGACGAAGAGCACGGCGCCCTGGAAATTCAGGATCTGCTCTTCCAGCCATAGGATGCTTTCAAAATCCAGGTGGTTGGTCGGCTCGTCCAGCAACAGGACTTCCGGTTCGATAACCAAGGCTCTGGCCAGTGCGACGCGCCGCTTCCAGCCGCCGGACAAACCGTTGATTTTCAGCTCGCCGGGCAGGCCGAGTCTGCTCAAAGTGGTCTCAACGCGCTGTTGAAAATGCCAGCCGTTGTGCGCTTCCAGCTTGTGCTGCAGATCGCCCAGTTCCTGCAGCGCTTTGCCGTCGTCATGAGCCATCGCTAGTGACAGCGTATGGTAACGCGTGATCCACTGCCCCAGTTCGCCCAGGCCGCCGGCCACGGCATCATAGATCGTCGCCTCGTCGGGCAGTTCGGGCGCTTGCTCCAGCCAGGCCAGTTTCAGTTCGGGCTGACGCCAGATCTCGCCATGATCGGCATGAACAGAGCCGGCGATGATTTTCATCAATGTGGATTTGCCTTCCCCATTGCGACCTAACAGACCTACTCTTTCTCCGGCATCCAGTTGGAAGTCGGCATTTTCGAGCAGAGCATGGGTGCCGTAGGCGATGGAGATATTGGTTAATCGTAGTAAAGGCATGTTAAATTTCTTGATGTTGTAAATTGCGTCGTAATAAATCCAGTGCCAGCAGCGCGGCCTGGTTTTGCTTGCGCCGGATGGGCCCGGCCACTGTCTGTGTCGATTGATGAAATCCGTCTGCGGTCAGCAGTACATTATATAAAACAATGGGCTGATCCTTATCGCGAAATATGTCGTCATCGCCGGCATAAAGCTGGACCAGCGCAAAATCCGCGCCGGCGGACTTTTGCGCGGCGGCGGCGATTTTCTTTGCCGTCGCCATCAGGTCATCTCGATCGACGGGCACGGCGAACCGTTGTCCCAGGCTGTCCAGCGAGCGATCGAAAAGCGTGCCAAGCAGCCAGGGCATGCCGATGCATTTGGCCGCCAGCAAGCCCTGGCTGACGGTTTCTATCGCAGTCAATGTGCCCTCGCCGGCCTGCATCAGCCGATCTATGACAGTCACCAGATCGCCTGAGGCTTCGGTCAGGCCGTCAATTCCGAAAACCGCATTGCCTAATTGTTCAACGATATTGGACACTAACGAGGCCATTTCAGTTTCCGGGTAACCATAAGGAAACAATAATTTGGTCTGGACGTCGTCGATGCCGGCACGAAAGCCTAATTGAACCTGATCAGGGATAATGATCGCGGCTATGCGCTGCTGAATGTCCGATTCACCGATGCCTATCGTTCTGATCGTAATGAGCCGGCCGGGCAGCAAGGCAAACCGGTCCGCCAGCGCCGGTCTGACTTTCTCAAGGAACAAATGGCGCATTTCATACGGCACGCCCGGCAGGAACGCAAACCAGCAGCGGCCATAGAGTAGAGAGAATCCCGGCGCCGTGCCCCATTCGTTATCGATGCGTGCAGCCCCTGCCGGCAGCATGGCCTGTTTTCGGTTCGACTCGGGCATCGGCCGCTTTCTGTTGTCAAAAAACCGTTTGATTTGCGCAAAGGCAATCTCGTCAAATTGCAACTCCAGGCCGAACGCTTTAGCTACCGCTTCGGCGGTCAAATCATCACTGGTGGGCCCGAGCCCTCCGGTACAGATACAGCAATCCGCTCGCCGGGCGATTTCGCGCAGCAGCACGATCAGCTCATTGAGATTATCGCCTACGGCCGTATGCCGCGTTACGGTAAAACCCATCTGTACGGCCTGCTGGGACAGCCAGGCCGCATTCGTATCGACCGTCTGACCGGTCACGATTTCTTCGCCTTGCGAGAAGATTTCCAGTATTGGATTCATGCCCTTCCCTCAACCGGCCATCAGCCGACTGTGCCAGAAAGGCAATGACAACAGGCTTAAGGCCGTCGTCACGGTGACGACCATTGCGTACAATGAACTGTCCAGACGATAACGGTCACAGAATACGATACCCAACACCATGCTCGGCATGGCCATTTCCAGAACGGCAGGCGCTCGGTAGCTCTCTGCCATATTCAAGTGGCTAATCAGAGCGACCGCAAACAACGGCATCAGCACCATTTTTATCAGAATCACCGGGGTCACATAAGGAATATTACGCACGGTTACGGCTCTCCAGCTTAACGCCAAGCCCAGCGAAAACAGCATCAATGGCACGACCGCAGCGGACAGTTTCTGCAGCGCGCCAGTCAGCCAAGCCGGCGCGATTACGCCGTTAAGATTCAACCCGACGGCGACAGCGGCTGCCCAGAATGGCGGCGCGTTCAGAAACGACAGCATCGATTTCTGACCTTCGGTATCATCTTCTCCATAATGGCGCACGATCATGATCCCTATAGTAAACAGCATGGGCGCCGTTGCAAACAAATCAACCTGTATAGCGACCGATCGAGCCCAACTGCCGAACGTCTGCTCCAGCACCGGCAGGCCCAGATAAGTCACATTCGGGAAAGCCGCCGCCAGTATCATTGCGCCCAAGCGCTTGTCCTCGAATTTAAACACACGCCCGATAAGCCAGATACTGACCATGGCAAAAACAATGCTGCTGGTTCCGAGCAGCGTATATTGCAGCGAATGCACGCCGATATCAGCCGACCACAACACGTCCAGAACCATGGCCGGCAGCAATAAATAATAAACAACCATGGTCAATGCCGGCCTGATCTGCTCTGCCAGCATCCCGGCAGGCTTTATGATGCGCCACCCGGCACCGCAGGCGATCAGCAAGGTCATTTGTATCAATGTCGAATTCATAGTCCGCGAATTATTGTGTTTTGCCAATTTTAGCATTCCCCGCCAAAACAAGTTCCGGTAATATAGTCCGACTAACCGGCCGGCCAATCAGTCGCCCTTTACACTATCTTGCGCCTTTTGCGAGCCCTGAACCTATGACCACATTCCTTTCAACCAAACCTATCCCTGTCCGCGAACGCCTGATTATGGCGCTGGACGTACCCAGCATACCCGAAGCGCAAGCTATCGTGGAAGAACTTAGCGATTCGGTGATTTTCTACAAGGTCGGCATGGAACTGTTCATGTCCGGCGATTATTTTGGTTTTATCGAGTGGCTGAAGCAACGCAATAAGAAAGTGTTCGTTGACCTGAAGTTCTTCGATGTGCCGGCCACGGTCGGCCGCGCTATCAGAGCGCTGAGCAGCAAAGGCGTGGATCTGGCAACCATTCACGGCAACGATGCCATCATGGAAGCGGCCGCCAAGGAAAAAGGCGATCTCAAGGTGTTGGCCGTCACAGCCCTGACCAGCCTGGACAGAGGCGATCTGGATGATTTGGGCTTTAAATGCGATGTCAAGGATCTGGTATTGTCGCGCGCCAAGCGGGCTTTGCAGATCGGCTGTGACGGCATTGTTTCGTCAGGGCTGGAAGCGCCCATGCTCAGAACAGAGCTGGACCATCGCCTGCTGATCATTACGCCGGGCATACGGCCGGTCGACAACCGGGTTGAAGACGACCAGAAGCGCGTGGTAAGCGTGGAAGATGCGTTCCGGAACGGAGCCGATTATATCGTCGTTGGCCGGCCCATACGCGACGCCGAGAATCGCAAAGCCATGGCCGAGAAGATTCAGGACCAAATCCTTGCCCAGTTCCAGCAGCCTGAATAACTTTCGCGCCTACGATGCATTTCAATTCAATAAGGCACATAAAAGGAGCGGCAAAGCTGCACGCCAGTCCGGGCCCGATTCCAATTGATCCGCCGTATCACCTTTGAATTAACCGATTTATAAAGAACAATTTTTGAATGCTGACTATTTGTGTATATCCATCTCTGTGGTATTGTTGATCAGTTATGGAATTTGATCTTGCTTTTAATGCTTCTTATTTAGTCGCTTTTACGATGGGCCTGTTCAGCAGCATGCACTGCATAGGCATGTGCGGCTCAATTATCGGCACGCTGACACTAAGCCTCAGCCCTGAAATCCGCAACAAAAAGACGCGCCTTTTTCCGTTTGTATTTAATTACAACCTCGGGCGCATCCTCAGTTACGCAATAGCCGGGGCACTAGCCGGCATTGTAGAGATGATACTCACCATGCCGCTTAGTCATGGACAGGGGCACAGAGTGCTGCAATTACTGTCTGCTGCCATCATGACCGGCGCGGGGCTTTATATTGCGGGTTGGTTTCCCCGTTTCGCTTATATCGAAAAAGCCGGAACCTATCTCTGGAAAAAAATAGAACCGTTTGGCCGCAGGCTCATCCCGGTAAAGAACCGCACTCAAGCCTTTTTTTTCGGCATGGTCTGGGGCTGGCTGCCCTGCGGACTGGTCTATTCAGGGCTGGCGCTGGCAGCGACGACCGGCGATATTGCTAAAAGCTCCCTGACAATGCTGTGTTTCGGATTGGGCACTTTACCTGCCGTAATGGGAGTGGGTATAATGACCGGAATATTAGCAAGGTTATCCAGAATGCAATATTTCAAGCAGATTGTCGGGCTGCTGATGATTGCGCTGGCGCTAATTGCTGCGATGCCATGGCTTAACCCCTATGCACTAACAATACATCTAAGAAATCACTAAGAGGCAAGTATGGGTCATTTTAATTCGATCATTGGGCAATCCCCTGCATTAGATTCTTTAATCCGTAGCGCCAAAATGGTTGCGGCCACTGATGTAACGGTACTAATTAAAGGCGAAACCGGCACGGGCAAGGAAGTGCTGGCCACCGCGATCCAAAAATCCAGTCCTCGAGCCAACAAGGCTTTTATCACGCTGAATTGCGCTGCATTGCCAGAGAGCCTGATTGAATCCGAACTGTTCGGCCATAAAAAAGGCTCTTTTACAGGCGCCACCGCCAACAAGCAAGGTCTGTTTCAAGCCGCTAATGGCGGCACCTTGTTTCTTGATGAAATCAACTCATTGCCCGTCTCCATCCAGGCTAAACTGTTGCGTTTCCTGGAATCCGGAGAATGTCTGGCCGTAGGTGATGTTAAATCTTATAAGGTTGATGTCCGCGTTATTGCGGCGACCAACGCCGACCTGAGCAAGCAAATCGAAGCCGGCGAATTCAGACAGGATTTGTACTTCCGTTTGAATGTCGTGCCTCTGGAATTGCCGCCGCTGTCACAACGCACCGAGGACATTGAGCACCTCATCAAGCATTTCCTGACTTTTTTTGCCGACATGCACTCAATCACAGCGCCTAAATTCAGCAAACAGGCCCTAAAAATCCTGAAAGGCTACCAATGGCCCGGCAATATCCGTGAATTGCGCAACTTGTGCGAAAGGCTCAGCATTTTATTGGCCGGCAAGACCATTGAACCGGAAAACCTGCCGCATGAATTCAGCGCCTACAGCCGCAATCCCAAAGCCACACCGTTCACACTGCCTGAAGTCGGTCTGCAACTGGATGCCTTGGAAGCCGACCTGATCCATCAGGCACTAAGCCGAACCCAAGGCAACCGCAGCAAATCGGCTAAATTGCTGGGCATTTCCAGAGATACACTGCTCTACCGCATGCAAAAGCATGGGTATGCCTCACACTAAGGCAAGCCTGAATCATTAATTCGAGGAGCCGGGAATCGTCTCAGGCGAATATGCCGGCTCCGCTTGATATCCCACGGCATCAATCTGAACGCTGTCAAAGGCACCTTATCCACTGCGCAGTAACATTGTCGCTTTTGCCATTCCCTCGCAACATCGCCAACTGCACCAGTTTGCTCAGCTCTGCTTCGCCGCTGTCCAATTGAGCCAGTTGCAATAGCTCGTGTTGTTTTACTTTTCCCCAAAAACCATCACTGCACAGAACAAACGTTTCTCCTTTTTCCATGGCCGGATATAAGCGGATCTCCGCCTCATGCGCTCTCAGCGCATTGATACAGCGCGTCAATTGATTCTGACAGGGATGCTGCGCCATCTCCTGCTCGGCAATCTCGCCTTGATCTATTAATTCCTGTACCACTGAATGATCCTGAGTACGCCACAAAATCTGTTGCGGATTCATTCTATAGATGCGCGTATCGCCGCAATGAGCCGTTAGCACAAACCACTTATCTATATAAAGAATGGCGCAAGTTGTGCATGCTTGTTCGACATCGCTGTCTTGACCAAATAACTGTTTCATTTCATTAACAGCATCAGTTATCCAGAGCGAAATCATTGTGGAAGGATTTGGATTGCGCGCGAGTAACCCGCTGTAAGCCTTAGCAAATCGCAACATGCCTTCACAGAAAAAACGGGAAGCCTTATTGCCTGCAAGGTGACCTCCCAAACCATCGGCCATTACAAACAGCGCATAAGCATCATCGACGATATACGCCATAAAGTCCTGATTGACTTCTCGATCACCAACTAAAGTTAATTGATGGACGTCCAGATCCACTTATTTTTCCTAATCAGAATTCATCAGCCTTGCATTTCTCATGACACGCTTTAAATCCCTAACCGTTTGAGCTAAACCCGAGAATACTGCCTGAGCGATAATCGAATGCCCAATATTCAGCTCGACCAACTCAGGGATTGCGCATATCGCTTCAACATTATAAAAATGCAGACCATGGCCGGCATTGACCTGCAAACCCGCACCATGGGCATAGCGCGCAGCCTGCCTGATGCGTTCCAGTTCTTCGTTTTGCAGCCTTGAATCCTTGGCATCGGCATAGCGGCCGGTATGTAACTCCACAACCGGTGCCCCGGCTTTAACGGCGGCATCAATCTGGGCTTTGTCAGGATCAATAAAAAGCGATACTTCAACCCCAGCCGTCGCCAATTGCTCACAGGCCCACTGCATGCGCGGCAGATTACCGGCCACATCCAGGCCGCCTTCGGTAGTCAGTTCTTCACGCTTTTCAGGCACGAGACAGCAGGCATAAGGCTTGACTTGCCTTGCAATGCCGATCATCTCATCAGTCACTGCCATTTCCATATTGAGCCGGGTATGAATCATATCTTTCAGCAGGAAAATATCCCTATCCTGAATATGGCGGCGATCCTCGCGCAAATGCGCCGTAATCCCGTCGGCGCCGGCCTGCTCCGCTATCAATGCAGCCTGCACCGGTTCCGGATACATTGTGCCTCGCGCCTGCCTTAAGGTAGCGACATGGTCGATATTGACGCCTAATAAAATTAAGTTCTTATTCATTCTTTAATATGCCTGATATTTTATTGATAACCGTCCGGCTTTTAAGCGGCTTACCCTGCAGATGAGAATCGATGACTGCTCTCATCAGTATTTTCGCTTCGCTCAGGACGTGAGGATCATCGAATTCTTTGGACTTTATCGCTAGCAGAGTCTTTCCGGAAAAACGCCCATCCGCCGCTTCAACCGCTCCTTGCTGCGCATCAAAGGCATAATACTTTAACGGGCTCACTAAGGCGCCATTGACATCGTGTTCCAACTGCAGTCCATAACCGACATGATCCATCAGCTTTAATTCAAACGACCGCAAGGTTGCTTCTATGTTATCGCCATCCGCCAGGCGTGATAAACAGCTTGCATAATCGTTGAATACTTCAGGATGCGGATCGTATTTATGCAAAAAGCGACTGATCAGCTCATTAACATAGAAGCCGCAATAGAAGGCAAGCCCTCCCAGTTGCACGAATGGCAGAGCAATTTCAACATCCGTCAGTGTTTTTAGCTCTGCCTTTCCGACATAGGAAATGAGCAACGGAATAAAGGGTTGCAGCGTCCCGGCTGTTTTAGACTTTGATTTTTTTACACCTTTCGCCACCAGAGAAAGCCTGCCGAAATCTCTGGTCAGCACATCGATGATCAGGCTGGTCTCCCGGTACTTGCGGTGCTGTAAAATAAATGCAGGCTGTAGATAAACTGCTGGTTCAGTCATTAAACCCTAAATTCTGCAGCGCGCGCTCATTATCCGACCAGCCTTTTTTGATTTTAACCCAAAGCTGTAAATAAACTTTCTGGCCGATCAGTTTTTCGATGTCATGCCGGGCGTCCGTACCGATTTTCTTCAACATCTCGCCCTCTTTGCCAATGACGATATTTTTCTGGGTTGACCGCTCCACCCAAATGATGGCATAGATCTTGGCGATCCCAGGCTTTTCTTCATAGCGTTCAATCTCGACCGTTAACGCATAAGGTAATTCATCGCCCAATCTTCGAGTCAGTTTTTCCCTGACGATTTCAGCGCACAAAAAACGCTCAGGGCGGTCTGTAATCTGGTCTTCAGGGTAGATCAACTCCCCTTCGGGCAGCAACTCCATAACCGCTTTTTCAAGCTGATCAAGGTTTGTGCCTTTCAGTGCAGAGATAGGAATCAAATGCTCGAATGGAAAACGGTGCTGCGCCTCGGCAAAGAAGGCCAAAATCGCGTCCTTGTCCTTGACCTTGTCAACTTTGTTGACAGCTAGAATGACCGGCAAGCCGGCCTGCTCCAGTTTTTTGAAGATGACTTCGTCATACTCATGCCAGGATAAACCGTCGATCAGCCAGACGACCACATCGACCCCCAGGAGAGTCGTATCGGCCGTCCTGTTCAAGTACCGGTTCAGCGCCCTTTTTTCACTGTCGTGCATGCCCGGCGTATCCATATAGATAGCTTGGCCGGCTTCTGTCGTATTGATGCCGAGAATCCGATGCCGAGTGGTTTGCGGCTTACGGGATGTAATGCTGATTTTTTGTTTCAGCAAGTGGTTCATCAATGTGGACTTGCCGACATTTGGGCGCCCGATCAGCGCTACGTAACCGCAATTCATTTAGTGTCTTTACTCAGTAATTCGAGCATTTTTTCAGCTGCCGCCTGTTCTGCTCTTTTTCGGGAAATCCCTGTGCCGATACAAGCCTCGGCTATTAAAGGGATTGTGCATTTAACTTTAAACGTTTGTTCATGTGCGAGTCCGGATGTAGTCATTAAAACATATTCGGGCAATTCCATTTTCTTTGACTGCATCAACTCCTGCAACTGGGTTTTAGGATCTTTCTGCCAGTTAATCAGCGATAAATTTGCCAATTTCTCTGCAAATAATTCCAGTATCCAGCGCTGACAGGTTTCTATGCCCTGATCTATGAATAATGCGCCCATAATGGCTTCCAGAGCATCGGATAAAATGGAATCTCGCCGAAAACCACCGCTCTTCAATTCCCCTGAACCCAGCAGCAAATAGTCGCCGACCTGATGCTTCCTGGCCAGATCCGCCAATGAGCTCTGATTGACCAGGCTGGCTCTTAACCGGCTCAACACACCTTCGCTAGCATCAGGAAATAATTCATACAGCTTCTGGGCAATGACAAAGCCCAATATCGAATCGCCTAGAAATTCCAAACGCTCATTGTTATGAGCTCCGGCACTTCGATGGGTTAAAGCCCTGGCAAAAAGCTGCGGATTATCAAATGCCAGTCCGAGTTTTTTACATAATACGGCAGGCTTTCTTATCACTCCTGACCAACCTCAATAAAGTCATAGAATTCGGCTAATACGCTGAGATTACCGAAAATTTTCACGACAGTCTCGTATTCGATTTCCACTTTCAGATAATTGCCACGCTTGGTGACTTTTATATCATCCTGGGTAACATCATAGACATAATTCATAGTGAATCGTTTATCGAGGATAGTTCTGGCTTCTTGTTCGCTTTTGGTTTGAATATCCGTCGTCTTTTCAAGGGCGGCCAGCGCATTGACGACTTTGCTGTGATCGATGTAGATCGGCGCAATTTTTAAAATCAATAATACAAAGAAAGCGATCAGGCCCAGAATAAAGGCTATAGAGATCAAAGTGAGCCCTTGCTGGCGTTTAGGCGAAAAATTCATATTTCCTCCGAACAATTAAATAAATTACCCATATAAGTGTAGTTTATTTCAGCACGGTGCCAATACGATCAAGACCTACGCCTTTATGCTGCCAATCCCAGCTCATCCAGATAAAAAATGCCTTGCCCACCAGATTCTCTTCAGGAACGACACCCCAATAGCGACTGTCATTACTGTTGTCTCGATTGTCGCCCATCACAAAATAACTTCCTTCCGGCACGATAAAAACGCCTTCAACCGTAGGCGATCCGTTCCTGATCAGAATGCTGTGTTCGATGCCGGACAAATTTTCCAACCGGTGTTCGGCTCCTGTCATTTCCTCGCCTTGCCCGATGCCCTGATAAGCCCCTAATGTGACCTGATTGACAGGCACGTCGTTGATATACAATTTTTTATTGTAGTAAGCGATTTTGTCGCCCGGCAAGCCTATTACGCGTTTTATATAATCGACAGAAGGATCTTTAGGATAACGGAACACGACTATATCGCCCCGCTGCGGCTCATTCAGTTCAATAACTTTTTTATTTATAACCGGCAGGCGTATACCGTAAGTAAACTTATTGACCAGGATAAAATCGCCGATCAGCAATGTCGGCATCATGGAGCCTGAAGGAATGCGGAAAGGCTCGGCCAGAAATGAGCGCAACAATAAAACGATCAAGACGATAGGAAAAAAAGAACGCGCATACTCTACAATTAAAGGCTCTTTTTTATCGACGAAAATATCTGCATCAGGTCTGCGCATCAGCAAGTAACCGCCCCAGATGACACCGGTAATGACAGTGGCGATCAAAAGAAAAAAGGAAAAATCAAAATCCATAATATGTTGTGTGATAAAGGTGAAAAAATTGAGTTATTCTTTATTGAGCTGCAAAACAGCCAGGAATGCCTCTTGAGGAATCTCAATATTGCCCACCTGTTTCATCCGTTTTTTACCTGCTTTTTGTTTTTCCAACAGTTTTCTCTTACGGGTAATATCGCCGCCGTAGCATTTGGCCGTCACATTTTTTCTCATGGCTTTAACGGTCGATCTGGCGATAATTTTAGAACCGATGGCTGCCTGTATCGCAACTTCATACATCTGCCGCGGAATCAGGTCTTTCATTTTTTCAACCAGGTCGCGTCCGCGGTTCTGGCTTTGATCCCGATGCACGATGATTGATAAGGCATCGACCTTATCCGCATTGATCAATACATCCAGCTTAACCAGCGGCGCTTCCTGAAAACGTAAAAATTCATAATCAAACGAAGCAAATCCCCGGCTCACTGATTTCAAGCGATCGAAGAAATCCAGCACGACTTCACTCAGCGGCATCTCATAATGGATGGACACCTGTCGGCCAACGAACTGCATGTCTTTCTGTACGCCGCGCTTTTCTACACATAACATCATGACGGCGCCGAGATAATCCTGCGGCACCAGAATATTGGCCTTAATAATCGGTTCCCTGATCTCCTTGACGGTGCCGATATCAGGTAATTTGGCCGGATTGTCGACCATGAGAACCTGCCCGCCATGAGTAACAACCTCATACACCACCGTCGGCGCCGTGGTAATCAGATCGACATCGTATTCCCTCTCCAGGCGCTCCTGCACAATCTCCATATGCAGCATGCCAAGAAATCCGCAACGAAAACCAAAACCTAACGCTTGCGATGTTTCCGGCTCAAACTGCAACGCCGCATCATTCAGATTCAATTTAGTCAGCGCTTCACGCAGATCCTCGTAATGATCGGAACTGACCGGATAGAGACCGGCAAAAACTCGCGGCTGAACACGTTGAAATCCAGTCAATTGTTCGCCTGCAGGCTTGTCGGTCCAGGTGATTGTGTCGCCAACCGGCGCTCCGAAAATATCCTTGATGCCAGCGACGACAAAACCTACCTCTCCGGTATTTAAAATCTCTTTTTCGAGACGTTTGGGCGTAAATACGCCGACTTTTTCAACGAGAAAAGATTTGCCGGTCGACATGATAGTAATCTTCTGCTTTCTGCGGATACTGCCATGAACGATTCTGACTAAAGATACCACACCCAGATAACTGTCAAACCAGGAATCAATAATCAAGGCCTGCAGGGGGCCATCCGGATTACCTTCAGGCGCAGGAATTTTAGTGACGAGCTGATCAAGCACTTCCTCTACATTCAAGCCTGTTTTAGCGCTGATCTTCGGCGCATCGTCGGCCGGAATGCCGATAACATCTTCTATTTCCGTAATGACGCGCTCAGGCTCGGCGGAAGGCAAGTCTATCTTGTTCAGAACAGGGAGCACTTCCAGTCCCTGTTCTATTGCAGTATAACAGTTGGCGACGCTTTGCGCTTCAACACCCTGCGCCGCATCAACAACCAGCAGCGCCCCTTCGCAGGCGGCTAACGACCTGGAGACCTCATAAGAAAAATCCACGTGTCCTGGCGTATCAATGAAATTAAGCTGATACGTTTCACCATCCTTCGCTTTATAGTCGAGCGTGACGCTCTGCGCTTTGATGGTAATTCCTCGCTCTCTCTCGATATCCATTGAATCGAGCACTTGCGCCGACATTTCCCTGTTGGTAAGACCGCCGCATATCTGAATGAAGCGGTCCGCAAGTGTCGATTTACCATGATCAATATGCGCAATAATGGAAAAGTTTCTTATATGCTTTAAATCCACGTGTTATTTTTCTATTTTAAGTGCCAAAAAGACCGGACTGCCTTGACGCTGAATCAGAACAGCGATTGATTTACCGACCGGAAGATTTTTGACTATTTTATCAAAATCAGCCACATCGCGAACGATATTATTCTGAATTCGTAAAATCACATCGCCACGCTGTATGCCTGCCTCTCTGCCAGGACCTTTCACAACGTTTTGCACCAGAACACCGTTTTGAATAACCTGCAACTGTTCTCTTTGTTCATTAGTCAGATCAGTAACACTGACGCCCAAGCGATTATCAGGTTTAGCTTCCACTTTAGCTTCAGCTACTTTTTCCTCTTCTTCCGGCAAGAGCCCGATGGTCACAGGCAGCGTTTTAGTCTCACCTTGCCTGATGATTTTAACCGTTGCTTTATCACCAATAGGCGTCATCCCTACCAAAGGCGGCAGTTCACCGGATGTCTCGATCTGCTGATCATTAAACTCGGTAATAATATCGCCAATCTGTATTCCGGCTTTCTCTGAAGGGCTGCCGGCAATTATCTTGGACACCAGCGCTCCCTGCGGCTTTTTCATACCGAATGATTCAGCCAGTTCACGGGTCACATCCTGAATCTGCACACCTAGCCAGCCACGAGCGACCTTGCCGCTGGCTTTTATCTGGTCGACGACGTTCATGACGATATCCATTGGGATGGCGAATGAAAGCCCCATAAAACCGCCCGTGCGGCTGTAAATCTGGGAGTTAATGCCAACAACTTTGCCGTCCATATTGAACAATGGTCCGCCCGAGTTACCCGGATTGATTGCCACATCCGTTTGTATAAACGGCACGTAATTCCCGCCAGGCAAGCTGCGACCTTTAGCACTGACTATACCTGCCGTTACCGACTGCTCAAATCCGAAAGGCGAACCAATAGCTAAAACCCACTCGCCGACCTGCAGCTTATTAGGATCACCAATATCAACCACTGGCAAATCATTAGCATCAACTTTTAATACGGCCACATCGGTACGCGCATCGGAACCGATCAGCTTGGCCAGCAATTCACGGCGGTCAGACAACTTCACCACAATCTCATCGGCATCCTTTACTACATGATGATTAGTCAACACATAACCATCCTGGGAAATAATAAAGCCCGATCCCAAGGATTTAGTCTCTCTCGGTATATATCCACCGCCCTGACCATTGAAAAAATGCTTGAACAACTCTTCCATCTCAGGAGGAATACCTTCGGGCAATTGCGGCTCTTGCGCCAGATCATCAGCTCCCACGGGCGCTTTCTGCGTGGTACTGATATTGACCACAGCCCCTCCCTCCTTCTTTACCATTTCCGTAAAATCGGGTAATTGTGCTAAAACATTTTGGTTGCATAAAAGAACCAGAAAAAAAGACCAGATAAGCTTATTGAGCATAAAAACTCCATTTCTAATCATTAATAATGAATAACTTATAATTTAAGGAACTAGCAATTTGTTACAAAATACTTCATAAGCCAAAGACTTTGTACTTATAAAAATCAGTCATGCCTCCGAAAAAAAGAAGAAGCTGATGGTGCACACTTATATTCGGATTTAGAAAACGGGCCGGACATTAAAAACGTAAAGTCAGGATATTACTTACTGAGGCTCTAAATCAGAACACCTCGTCGCCTTTCTTACGCACTTCCCCGCCTCCTGTTTCAGCGGTGGAATCGGGAACGAGTGCCATGCGGTTGTATTAAAGTATGTTCCGGAGCGACTGAATGGGTGTCAGACTTATAGACCGCTGCATGATGACGCTCTATCTAGGGCATGAGGATATCAGTGATGTTCAGAGTATGGTTGCTGTTTATTGTTGTCATACAACCATATTTTATTAACCTTCTAATGCCGAAGCTTAATGCCTTCAGCAATAAATTTGACTGTTTTTGCCGGCACCTCGCCCATCACCGTAAGCTGCCAATCATCTATTGTTCGGCTAAAAGAATTAACCGCGCCTACCGATTGCAGTCCTTGCTGCATAGCTGTATTTTTGTTTTCCATATAAACTGAAACTGCGGCAAAACCGTCACTTAACAGCAGATGATCAACCGGCTGATTAGAATTATGAATGGGCCGGCGGGTAAAAAATATTTCCTCGAAACCAGGCGGCAGATTATTTACAACAAAAGTTGCCTGATCCGATGCCTGAGCCTGTAATTGATGGATATGCTTAACATTCTCAGCCGCTTCCCCGAACTTGGCCTCGACAAAAGGCAACGCTTCTTTAACCTCTAAATCCGTAAAAACAACCTGCTCCAGAACCGTGCCTGAAAGATCATATACGGCCACTTTCAGCGGCAGAAACTGCTGTTTTTCTATCCATATTTTTCTGACATACCTAAAATCATCTTTAGGCTGAATGGCAATAACATAGGCCGGCAACATGGCCACATCTTCCTCGCCGGCCATCTTAAAATCATAGACAGCACTCAGTTCATCCAAGTCCTGAGGCACATCGACCAAAAAAGAGTGCCCTACGGGTCGATGGTCGACCACCGCCTGCTGGGTGGACTTGAATAAACAACTGACTTTGTCAGCATCCCTGATAATTTCGCGCAGCGGAGAATTTAGCGATAGCAGGCGTTCTTGCTCAATACCCTTTTCGGCTGCATGAAAATATTTCATGGTCTCCAGCTTGCCGTTTCTTAAAAAGGCAACAGTGCCTTGATAATTCAGGACCCGCATGGCGTCAGTCATTTTTGTTAATGCCTGCCGAGCATTTAATTCAACATCTGCTGCAAAAACCGTTTTTGTTGATAAAAGCAACACAAGAAAAAAACGTTTTACCACTTTAATTATTCCCGATTGTAAACAGTAACACTGGCAAAGGACTGAAAATTGACCTCGCCATTGGTATAAACACTACTGTTGTGTGCCTGAAGATAATCATTAAATCGTGTATTTACCGGATACTGTCTAGTTTGATCCCTATAGACTATCGAGTCGGAAGACTGTTCCGGCAATTGCGACTGAGCCACTTCAATCGGCGAAGGTTGATATTGTTCAGCCTGATGATCCATGCTTTGGCTCGCTATCACGGCAATAATAGCGATAGATGCCGCCAAGGCGCTGATTTTATGGCTCCGCTTAAATTTATTATGCTGAGGTAACATATAAACAGGTTCATGTTGGATTTCCTGACTGATCCGTTCAACGAAATCGGATCTTGACGACAGAAATGTGTCAGTTTTCAGAGCATGACTTACCGCCGCATAGCGGTTCATCTTGTCTCTTAACTCGGCGTTCTGTTGTATTTTTTGTAATAAACTTAAAGATTCGTCAGCACTAAGCTCATTGTCAAGGAATTGAGAGATTTTTTGATTCAAATCTTCATGCATCGAAAATCACCATTTAATCGAGCAAGGGGTTTAATTTATTATCGATTGCCTCACGCGCTCTAAAAATACGCGATCGCACCGTACCAACCGGACAATCCATTGCCACAGCAATTTCTTCATAACTCATTCCCTCGAACTCCCGCAACATAATTGCTGTGCGCATTTCCTCAGGCAACTTATCAATTGCTGCTTTAATGACCTCAACTATTTCCTGATTCAATAAAAGTCTTTCCGGCGTTTCCATACCTTGTAATTGAGGTACATTTTCAATTTGTTCCGCATCCTGAATATCCACCTGATAATCAAAGCTTCTTCTTGACCGGGACACCAAGTAATTCTTTGCTGTATTAATAGCGATGCGGTACAACCAGGTATAAAAAGCACTATCGCCTCTGAAATTTCCTAATGCGCGGTAGGCTTTTATAAAAGCTTCCTGAGCCACATCTTGAGCTTCGCTTGGATCTTTGACATAACGATTCACCAGCTGAATGATCTTATGCTGATATTTAACCACCAAAAGGTCATACGCTGACTTATCGCCGTGTTGCACACGCAGCACCAGCTCTTTATCTAGTTGTTCGCTTGTCCTTGTTTGATTATTCACTACAGCTCTTTAATTGTTGAAGTAGACAGAATTAAACCGCATAAGTTCTTTTGATACAAAAAAATTGCTATCACTCTAAAAAGCTTTATTATCCATAAATAACAAGCAGCGAGCTAATTTAACGTAACATTAGCACAGTAAAACATTTTTCTTTGATTCAATGACAGCTTCTTTTATGCCTTATTCCACAAATTATGACGTCCTTGTTATCGGTAGCGGCGGCGCGGGCCTGAGTTTAGCGCTTAAATTGGCCGAGCACCCCATGCGAATTGCTGTTCTTTCAAAATTTGCCTTGACGTCCGGCAGTACCTATTACGCCCAAGGAGGCATCTCCGCAGTTTTTGATGCCGAGGATTCTATTGAATCCCATATTGAAGATACGCTGGATGCAGGTGCGGGACTCTGCAATCCTGAAATTGTAAGACTTACCGTTACGCACGGAAAAAGTTCTATAGACTGGTTACGCCAACAAGGCGTGCTGTTTACTGAAGAACAAACGCAGTCCGGCGAAACAAAACTGCATTTAAACCGGGAAGGCGGTCATTCCCATCGCCGTATTGTACATACCAATGATGCAACAGGTAAAGCAGTGTCTTTATCGCTCATTGAACGCGCCAAAGAACATGCTAATATCGAATTGTTCGAGCATCATAATGTCGTCGATTTAATCACGGTACCAAACTCCGCCGCTTCTGCCAAGCGCGTAATAGGCGCCTATGTACTGGATGCCCAGACACATCAAGTCAAGACCATTGCCGCGCGAGTCGTCGTGCTGGCAACAGGGGGGGCCAATAAGGTATATCTTTACAGCACGAATCCGCAAAGCTCAACCGGCGACGGCATTGCCTTAGCCTGGCGGGCGGGCTGCCGCGTCAGCAACATGGAGTTTATGCAGTTTCATCCGACTTGCCTTTACCATCCCCACCCTCAAGCCCGCTCTTTCCTGATCAGTGAAGCCGTCAGAGGCGAAGGTGGCAAGCTGATTCTGCCGGATGGCTCGCCTTTTATGCAAAATTTCGATCCCAGAGGCGAACTGGCGCCTCGCGATATCGTTGCCCGAGCCATAGACCACGAGATAAAAAAGCGAGGCATTGACTGTGTTTACCTGGACATCAGCCATAAATCGGAACAGTTTATACGGGAGCATTTCCCTACCATTTACCAACACTGTCTTGAATTCGGTATCGATATCACCAAAGAGCCTATTCCTGTCGTACCCGCGGCGCATTACACCTGCGGCGGCGTACTAACGGACAGCCATGCGCGTACCGATATCGACAATCTCTACGCCATAGGGGAAGTTGCCTGCACAGGTCTGCACGGCGCCAACCGCATGGCCAGCAACTCATTACTGGAATGCCTGGTTTTTGCTGATCTCGCCAGCGAGGATATTTTGCGGAAGCTTCCCGCTATCCCGGCCGTCCCCAATATTCCTGACTGGGATGAATCGCAAGTCAGTGATTCAGATGAAGAAGTAGTGGTATCCCATAACTGGGACGAATTGCGTCATTTCATGTGGGATTATGTAGGCATCGTAAGAACCGACAAACGCCTGAACAGAGCCATGAACCGGGTGGAACTGCTTAAAAAAGAAATTGCTGAATATTACGGCAACTTCCGTGTTACCAGCGATTTACTGGAATTGCGCAATCTGGTCATAGTCGCAGAACTGATAATTCGCTGCGCTCAACAGCGGAAGGAAAGCCGGGGACTGCATTACACGCTGGATTATCCGGAGACAGACAACAGCAAGCCAGCCCAAAACACTATTCTGTCGCCATAACTAACCTATAGGCGCGTTACAATTCCTTTAACAGCGACTGGACTTGACGCGCCGCCTGCTCGCAGTCTACGGCGGACTTCTCCACATCGCGACTCAACAGAAGCCCGACACTTAACCCGTCGCTGTCGCGGGATGCATATTCATTAAGAGGAGCGCATATTTTGTGCATATGTTGCTCCGCTCTGATTAAAGTCACATGACTCCCCGGATCCCCTTCACTTTCCGTCAACATCATGACCTCACTCGTCATGCTGTTCTGTAAACGGAAAACATCTTCTACATAACGCGCAAACTCTTCCCTTGACTGCCTGTTTGCGCCATACCCAACGCCAAAAGGCGTTGCACACCCGGATAACATTATCACCATAAAAATCAGTATGCAGCCATGAAAATCAACCGAGATCTTATTCCATTTTGCCATCTGATTTTTTACTTCGCCTAAAGAGTTCATTTAATCTTTTCAATATACTATAAATCCAGCCCGCTCGAGCAGAAAAGAAAGCTGTCAAACATAGGACCTTTGGAAACAATAAAATTCTTTTAATATTTTTACTGTTTTTGTATCATCCAGCTTATCTGAGTGTATACTTTTCCCAGCTCTAATATAATTATAATTCTAACAAACACGGTTTCGATCTGATGGCTGAAAAAACAGTAAGCAAATATTTGCTCAACCTTGAAAAGAACTTTGCCAGTGACAATCCTGTATTACAGAGAGCGGCAAAAGTCTTCCATGAGCTTGATCAAATTGAATTCGATCTAGGGCTGCTCGGCGATGATGAGACGACGGCTTGCAAGGATTCCTGGTGGCCGATCATCAGCCTGATCGGCGGCAACTCAACCGCGAAATCCGGGTTTATTAACAGCTATTTAGGCTCAGAGTACATGCTCTCCGGGCTTCAGCCGTCCAGCCACAAATTTACTGTGCTGCTGCATAGCAGTCAAACCACCCCTACCATTTTGCCAGGTACCGCTCTGGATGTTGATCACCGGTACCCGTTCTATCAGATCAGCCGCAAAATTGAACAGCAACAGCCGGGCGAAGGCGACCGCATCAATTCTTATCTGGAATTGAAAACCATCAGCAGCGATCGGTTAAAAGGCAAACTATTCATTGATGCACCCAATATCAGCGCCGTATCGTCTAACTCGGTTGCCTCGCTGTTAATGCGGCATACAATTGAATGTTCGGATCTGGTTTTAATTTTTACGGACGCCTTTGATTCAGCCGCGCCGGTTGATGAATTGATTGAAACCATCATTCGCCATCAGGATTCCAACAAATTTGTTTATATCATCAATGAACCAGCAGCGGCACTAAATCCGGCTCTTAACAATGAGATCATTTCTTCCTGGCAAAGAAAATTGTCAGGATTGGGCCTGAATACCGGACAATTTATTGTTCTATCTACCGTAGAAAATACAATCAGTCCTCAAAACCAGGCCGCTTTTGCCGCGATAGATCAACGCATGGTCAATGTGGGCTACGACCGGTCATACCGTGTTCTGCACTCGCTGGAAAAAAGCATCCGTGAAATTGATAACACCGTGGTCCCGGAAGTCACAAAAGGCATTGCGATCTGGAAAGACCGCGTCAACTTTTCCACGCTGTTGATTTTGGGATTCATCATCACGTTTGCCCTCTTCGCCGAAATACAGATGGGGATTCTGGATCTATTGATAGACCCGATCATTGGCCCAGCTATCCTGATTGTCCTGCTAGCCATAATCGTTCCGCTGCATATACTCATCAGCAAGTTACAAGCCAAATTAATCATTAAACAGCTAACTGCCAGACAGAAAGAACTTCACTTAATGGAAAACCTGGCCAAACTCTTTGAAAAAAATCTGACTTTTTCACGCATGTTAATGCCGTTTACCGAGCCTGCCGGCTGGAACAAAAAAACCAAAGCCCGTCTATCTCAATTATCAAACAAAACCAAGGAACTGGTTCAGTTATTGAATGATAGTTTTGGCACTTACAATGACCGGTCATCAAGCAATTATTTGGACTCGCTAAATTCAGCAAATTAATCGAACCGTTAAGTCAACTCTGCATCATCTTGTGGCTATATGGCTATTTTAAAGCAATATCTGGCGCTCTGCTGGTTTCAAAGCAACCCGCTGACGCTGCCTAGATCAGTTGATTTTTTCAAACAAAATTTCTGGTTCTACTATATTGTTGAATATTTCATACAGGTGAACATGGTGGATGATCCTGTAGAATCGTTTTATGAGGTTAGTCTGGAAACAGCGCTAACCTTTTTATTTATAGGGATCATGCTGATCCTCAACAGGTCTCTGTATGTATTTATACAGGCATCAACCGCTTTTCTATTCTGTGAAAATGTCGTCGCTATTTTTGTCGTACCGGTGATTGTCTGGCTGACCACTACCGATGATGCTTTAAGCTATTACACATTTGCCGCCTTGGCTTTATGGCAGTATGCGCTGATCGCTTACCTCATCCAGCGCATTCTGTCCATTAATCTTGTTGCCGCTCTGGTTTTATCCTTCCTTTATTTCATGGTGACTTACGGCGGTGCTTTCGCCCTGGCACAGATCATATAGCGGCCGTTTGCCAGCCTCAGAATCGGTCCAGCTCGGGATGCGCCACCTCGCCCTGATGCACATGCATCGCCCCTAATTCAGCGCAGCGGTGCAGCGTCGGCACGGCCTTACCAGGATTGAGCAGGCCTTTTTCGTCAAATGCTCTCTTCACGGCATGAAGCTGGGTTAACTCGTTATCGTTAAACTGAATACACATGTGATTGATCTTCTCGACGCCCACCCCATGCTCACCGGTAATCGTACCGCCTAATTCAACGCTCAATTTCAGAATGTCGCCGCCAAACTGTTCGGCTTTTTCCAGTTCCCCTTCATGATTGGCATTATATAAAATCAGCGGGTGCAAATTGCCGTCGCCGGCATGAAAGACATTCGCCACCGCTAAACCGTATTTTTCGGATAACCTACTAATATCTTTCAGCACTTTTGCCAAAAAACGTCTGGGAATCGTACCGTCCATGCAATAATAATCCGGCGAAATGCGCCCGGCCGCAGGAAACGCCGCCTTGCGGCCTGCCCACATTTTTTGTCTCTCCTGCTCCGATTGGGCGACTCGGACATCTGTCGCGCCGCTGTCCGTTAACAGAGCGATCGCTTTATCCAGTTCCTCTTCGACCTGCTCCCTCGTGCCATCCAGTTCGCACAGCAATATTGCTTCCGCATTGTCGGGATAACCTGCATGAATAAAATCTTCAGCCGCCTTAATCGCCGCCTTGTCCATCATCTCCAGACCAGCGGGAATCAGACCGCCCGCAATAATTGCCGCGACCGCCTGCCCGGCCTTTTCGGTATCGTCAAAAGCTGCCAACAAAACCTGCGCCAGTTCAGGAATAGGCAACAACTTGACCGTTACTTCAACAATAATGCCCAGCATGCCCTCCGACCCAACCATTAATGCCAACAAGTCCAAACCGGCACTATCCAGACCGTGCGAACCGATAGTGACGAGTTCGCCATCCATCGTCAGCATTTTAACGCGCAAAATATTATGGGTTGTCAGCCCGTATTTAAGGCAATGCACCCCCCCTGAGTTTTCGGCGACATTGCCGCCTATCGTACAGGCAATCTGTGATGAAGGATCAGGCGCATAATAAAGCCCAAAAGGCGCAACCGCCTGTGAAATAGCCAAATTGCGCACACCCGGCTGCACGACGGCCAGACGGTTGGCGCTATCGATTTCAAGGATTTGGTTGAGTTTGGCCAAACTTAGCAAGACACCGTTCGCCAACGGCACCGCCCCACCTGCCAAGCCTGTCCCGGCTCCTCTGGCGACTATCGGCACACCCAACTGATGGCAGAACCGAACAATGCGCTGAATCTGCTCGACTGTCTCGGGCAATACGACCAGCCACGGCACGCAGTGATAGGCCGACAAACCATCGCATTCGAATGGCTTCAAGGCTTCCTTGTCAAAAATAATGGCCGCCTGGGGTAAAAACGTTTTAAATTCATTGATCAACACCCTGCGGTCAATCTGATGCTGAATTGTTTCCGATGCGTGCGGCTGAATTGTTATCATAAGTCATCGTCAATAAATGAGAGTCAACTATGCATTGTGTCAAATCGAAACTGACAATAGAAGACACAATTAAAAAATCCCGTTTCATCGGAATGATTGTTCCGTGCATCAGTGAAAGCGAGGCATTGCTGAATCTTAAACAACTGTATGCCGAACATCCCAATGCCAATCACATCGCTTTCGCATACCGCATCAGGACCGACCACGGCTTTGTCAGCCGTTTCCATGATGCGGGCGAACCCACTGGTACGGCCGGAAAACCCATTTTCCAGCATATCGAAGGCAAACAACTGATTAATCTGCTCATTGCCGTGATCCGCTATTTCGGAGGCGTCAAGCTGGGCGCAGGCGGATTGACGCGTGCTTATGGCAACACCGCCAAAAGCGTTATCGAGGCGGCGGACATTCACCCGTTTGTGGAACTGGCAAGCGTCCGGCTAACGCTGGATTACAACCAAATGCAGCCGCTCGAGTACCAATTGAAAAAACTCGACGGCCAGATCGTAGAACAGGATTTTGCCGAGCAAATCAAACTGCTGATTCAATTGCCGGCTGACAACGTGGACCTATTGTTACAAAGCTTTCCGGGAAATGCTTGACAACCCTTAGCCGGGCTCAAAAATTGTCTGGTAGGAAACATACATCAATGTTGAAATCAGCGCATATAAGACCGGCGTCAGCAACGGCATCATGCCGCCCCCGATGAATACGACGGCAAAGACAAAGCCTAGCAGTTTATAGATGGCGCTCAGATGTCGGGTAACAGCCTTATTGCCCTGTTCCTTTGCCTGACTCCAGGTATAGCTTTTAAACAGCATCAGCGGGTAACTAAACCAGCTGGCGAACGTAGTCAGCATTAACAGAACGAAAATAAGCGCCACGATTGCCGATGAATAAAGCCAGCCAGCCAGTTGCCGCAAGGACTTGTCGTCCATATTCTCAGGCGTCAACTCCCAATAATAGAAAAACTGGGCAATTTTTTCCCATTCCTCGCTATAAATATTGGCGGCCAGCCTGAAGACAAACCAGCAAAGCACGATGCTGAGAGCCGCCAGCACGGCTAATGGCAAACTTTTACTGATCGCCCAGTAAAGACTGACCGAATGCCCGGCCGAACTTTTCAAATCAGTGTATTTTGCCACGCCGACACCGACGAACAGACTCGTCACCGCCAGAAAGACGCCCAAAGCCAATGATACACGCCCGACGCCTAACAGGAGGCCGATAACCAGCATGTATCCGATCCACACCAGAGGCTCACGGCCGATCAGCCAGAAAGCCTGACTGAGCCAACCGCTGAAGCTTGTCCTCTTCACGCCGAGATCCGCGAAATACCAACGGCCTGGCGCAATTCCTTGATAAAAGGCACGCTGATCGCGCGCGCTTTTTCAGCGCCTTCCTGCAATTGCTGTTCAATGTGCTCCGGCGCCTGCATCAATGCCTCGTAACGCTCTCTTGACGGCGCAATTTGCTCATTGATATGCTCGAACAAGACCTGTTTCATTTCCCCCCAGCCTATGCCGTCCGCATAGCGCTGACGGATCTCGGCCACTTCCAATGGCGTAGCAAACGCCCTATAAATGCTGAATAACGTGCAGGTTTCCGGATCCTTGGGCTCGCCAGGCTCCAGGGAATTGGTCTTGATCTTATTGATCAGCTTGCGTAATTTTTTCTCAGGCTCGAACAAGGGAATGGTGTTGTTATAACTCTTGCTCATCTTTCGGCCATCCAGCCCCGCCAGGGTTGCGGCATTTTCATCAACAACCGCTTCAGGCAATACGAAGTGCTCGCCGTAAATATGATTGAAGCGTCCTGCGATATCTCTGGCCATTTCGATGTGCTGAATCTGATCCTTGCCAACCGGCACTTTATGGGCATTAAACATCAGAATATCGGCAGCCATCAGAATCGGATAGCTGAATAGTCCCATGGTCACGCCTCTATCGGGATCGTTCTCGCCGCCCTCCTCGTTTTCGGCAACCGCCGCCTTATAGGCATGCGCCCTGTTCATCAAGCCTTTTGCCGTCACGCAAGTCAGCAACCAGGTCAGCTCCATAATCTCGGGCACATCAGATTGCCGGTAAAACACGGCATTCGAGGTATCCAGTCCCAAGGCCAGCCAAGTTGCCGCAATTTCTAGACTGGACTGACGAACCCGCTCCGGCTCCTGACATTTGATCAGCGCGTGATAGTCGGCAAGGAAGTAAAATGGCGAAACATGCGCATCTTTGCTGGCGGCAATCGCCGGCCTGATGGCGCCTACATAATTGCCCAAATGAGGCGTACCTGTGGTAGTAATTCCCGTTAAAATTGTTGCTTTGGTCATTCGATAATACTCAAGTCCGGTTGTGTTTGGTGTACCATATTACATAAATTCAGGCTAATATCCAGTAGCACACTCAATTAATAACCTTGCTGCAATTCATCACCCATCCGTGTACTTTTTATAGTACACTGCGCCGCTAAAATGATACGGCTCATAGTAAACGCGATAACGAACAATATTTGGCAGGGGAAATCATATGATGGAATATGATGAAAAACGCAGCTATGCTCGCACCGAAGTAAACTGCGATATCATCTATAAACTCGCTGGCTCGAGTGAATATTATCGGGGGCGCTGTACATCGATCAGCGGCGCCAGCGTATCATTCACTGCCGACCGCTCTTTTGAACCCGGTAAAGCCATGGAGATCAATGTGATCCCTCACAATGCCATTACACCGCCGATGACGGCTTTTATTGAAGTAGTCAGAAGTACAAAACGTGAAAATGATCGCTACGAAATTGCCGCTACCATACAAAGCATAAAAGGGAATTAATCGCTTTTACTGTTAAAAACCACAAAGCTGTTTTACTTTAATTATGTTTACAATTACCAAAGAGGTCTATTTCTGCTACGGCCACCGGTTAATGAACCATCCGGGCAAATGCCGGAATCTGCATGGCCATAGCGTCAAAGCCTCGATTTCGATACAGCAGGCGCAACTTAACGAGCAAGGCATGGTCTGTGATTTCTCCGAGATCAAAGACTGTGTTGAAAGCTATATTGATCAGCACCTTGACCATAATTTTCTGCTGCACCAGGATGATCCGATCATTCCCATGCTAATTGAAAACAATGAACGTTTTCTCGCGCTGGCCGAACACCCTACCGCCGAAGTGCTAAGCAAAATGATTTATCAACATCTGAAACAGGCAGGTTTTAATGTTGCTCAGGTCGTATTATGGGAGACGGCCAGCGCTAATGCCTGCTACAATGAGAACTGATATCCGCTATGGGCCTTCTTAATCCGATCAACAAGTCATTCTGCCTGGAACAAGTCTGTGCGTCCAACTACCACAAGCTATTCCAGCTGATTCCCGACCTGCTGGCTTTCAGAGAACAAGCCATCGGTCTTGCACCTGACAAAACCACGCTGCACCTGGAAGTCATTGAGCGCACGCCCTATACCATGACCGTGGATCTAAGCCATTGCTTCAAAAAAAACCGCCATGAACTTCTGGAGCCTGCCGTAAAAATAAGGATCTATCTTGATGCGCAGCTGGCGGAAGTGCTTAGCGACCATGCCCGGGAAAGCGTGCCGCGCACATTCAAAGACCCGGGCTTGAGCATTGAAATCATGAATTACAAATGGCGTCTGAACTATTTTCTGCAAAAATGGCTGGACCATTGTTTAAAACATCACTACCAATTCAGCAATAAACCATCGATAGAAGCCTTGGCATGAAACCCTGCCAGATCAGCTAAAAGCAGCCCCAAGCTTCGCCCGCCATAAACTTGCCATGCGCAGAAAACCCCGTACATTAAACTGGCTTATACTACTGCTGAGCTTGTTCCGCATTGGCCGCAAGCATCCCGTACTGCTGCTGATGATGATCTTAATCGGAGCCGGCGATTATGCATATGAAATTAAGATTGCCCGTCCGACCCTGCTTTTTCAGGGCGCCCCTCAAGCCCGCGATGCATCAAACTATGAGACCTGGTTTCGTATATTGCGCAATGACGGATTTATTCTGGGTTATTCGGATTTGCGCGGCAATCCTCTCTGGGTAGAGTACGCGCTCACCCCGCTCTCCGACAATGCCCCGTCCTTAAAACGCCCCAACCGTTTTGAAACGGACTGGCGCAGCATCAACCGCGTCAGCCATGACAGCTACCAGCAGAGCGGTTATGACCGTGGACACATGGCGCCGAATTATGCGATCAGTCGCCTTTACGGCAAAGAGGGGCAAGCCGACAGCTTCTTAATGACCAACATCAGCCCGCAGAAATCCAAACTGAACCAGCGAGTATGGCAACGCCTGGAGGAAGTCGAAATCCAGCATTTCACTAAAAGATTCGGCAAAGTCTGGGTTGTTACAGGCCCGGTATTCAGCGGCACTGTCGAACGCCTGGCGTCAGACTGGACAGTGGAAGTACCGGATGCGTTTTATAAAATCTATATAGCGCACCCCAATCCTAATAGATCGCCTATTGCACTGGGATTTTTGATACCGCAAACGGTTAAAGGCAAAGAACCGCTGATGCAATTCGTAACTACTATCGACCATTTAGAAGCACAAACCGGTCTGGACTTTTTTCCCGATCTGGACGACAAAATCGAAAATGTCATGGAAGCCAGCGCTGATCCATTGCTGTGGGATTTGCCAGCCGTCAGTAAACTGCCGCCGCGTTATTGAGAGCGGCCTGGCTCTAATCGGACAAGTTGCCTTGGGAATCTGGCGCCTCGGCTTATTAAACAAACATTTCTTGATCTGGCTCAACTTTAATATCGCAAAGTTTGTTTAAATAGCCTCGCTCTTAGCGCAAAATTGCTGAAAATTCCTCTCACGCAGCATATTTGTCTAAGTTCTACCTACATAGAATTACTAATTTTTAAATCCAACGAGCTTTCGGGCTGTTTGGCGATTATTCCGAATAATAGCTAAACAGCCTTTTTTTATCGATGATTTTCAATTGTTTGGATTTCACTTCAATCAACTGCAGCGCTTGAAAATGATGGATAATGCGGCTGACCGTTTCATGCGCGATCCCCAGGTAGTTGCCTATCTCCTCGCGCGACATGCTCAGGCGGAACTCCATTTCCGAATAACCTCGCATCCTAAGCCGTTCCGAAATATGCAGAATGAAACAAGCCACGCGCGCTTCCGCCGACCTTCGGCTAAGCATCATCTTTTGCACCTGGCTATCGTACTGATCGCAGGAACGCTGTAGCAGCGCTTGACTTAGGCCTGGCGTTTTAAGGGCCAGCATTTCAATTTTATGGGCCGGCAGATGGCAATAATTCACCGTTTCCAGAGCGATAGCCGTACAGTTATGAATTTGTGCCGACAGGCCGTCAAATCCCAGCAGCTCCCCAGGCAGGATAAAATCAACGACCAGCTCATTGCCGCTTTGGTCGAAACTGAGCAGTTTTGCGCTGCCTGAGCGCAAGGCGATAATGCCTCTGAATGGGCTGCCGGCATGATAGATAGCCTCGCCCTTCCGGCGGATATTGTTCCTGTTGACCAGTAAGCCCAATTCGCCAATCTCCGCACTGGTCAGTCCTTTTGGAATACATATGTTATCCAGGTTACAGTTTTCACACGTAATGGTTGATTTACTGGTCAATGGATGTGGAGCTGTTGGATCTATCATAAGGTCAGGATGAGGGAAGGACATTAAAATAGGCGACAAATCTATCAAAAACTTAGCTTGGTCACAAGCGCGCCCGGTTTATTGGCTAAGGCATTACAAAAGCGACTGATAAAGCAAAGAGGCTCTGACGCAACGCAGAATACCGTAATTGTAGTGGCCGCCGAACCTCTCAAAGACAGGCTTGAGCGCATTTTTCTGGTCTTCCGGCAGACTGATAAACGCATCCTCTATCAGCCTGATTTCCGGCTCCGGCAATTCAACCACATCGGCCAGTGCCAATAGTCCCTGTTCCAGAGACTGAGATAAATGGCCATAAATGGTTGTCTCTTGCATTTCCCGTTGTCCGGCAATCTGCTTCACGCTGTAGCCCAGCCTGAATAAAGCCAGTGATTCGGCTATGGTATCAGATAAACCGATCGGCCCGTTATTTTCAATAGCGACAAATTCGCTGATAACAGCCAGAAATTCATCGCCATAAAGCGCCAGCTTGCGTTCACCAACGCCCGATAACAGACTCATCTGCTGAAGCGTCACAGGTTTGGCTTCCAGCATGGCCATCAAGGTCGCATCATGGAAGATCACATAAGGCGGCACATCCTGCGCATCGGCCAGTTCGCGGCGCTTGGCGCGCAGCGCATTCCACAGCAGCGCATCCTGGCTGCCGGCAAACTGCCGGCTTTCGCCTTTGCTGCGTTTAATCTTGCCGGGCTGCAGATCCTTGCGCAGCATCAGTTGCTGCTCGCCGCGCAGAATCGGACGGCACGCCTCGGTCAGCTTGAAGGCGCCGAAGCCTTCAAAGTCGACCGCGACCAGCCCTCTGGCCACCAGTTGCCGAAATACCGAACGCCACTGGCCTTCGTCCAATTCCTTGCCGATGCCGAAAGTGGACTGCCGGTCATGGCCAAAGCTTTTGATTCGTTCATTGTCCTTACCGAGCAGCACGTCGATCAGATAATTGATGCCGAAGCGCTGCTCGGTGCGGTAAATGCACGACAACGCCTGCTGCGCGGCCAGCGTGCCATCCCAGGTCTCCACCGGCTCCAGGCAGGTATCGCAGTTGCCGCACGGTTGCGCCAAGGTGTCGCCGAAATAGCTCAGCAGCGCCTGCCGACGGCAATGCACCTGTTCGCACAAGGCCAGCATCGATTCGAGCTTGTGGTATTCGAGCCGCTTGTGCGCCTCATCGGCATTGGAATCAGCCAACATCTGCCGCAGCATGATGACATCCTGCAGGCCGTAAGCCATCCACGCATCGGCGGGCAATCCGTCACGTCCGGCCCGTCCTGTTTCCTGATAATACGCCTCGACGCTTTTAGGCAAATCCAGGTGCGCGACAAAGCGCACGTTCGGCTTATCGATGCCCATGCCGAAAGCGATCGTGGCCACAATCACCAGCCCGTCCTCCATCAGAAACCGGTGCTGATGCTGCTGCCGCAGATCGGCGGTCATGCCGGCATGATAAGGCAGCGCATTGATGCCTTTGGTCCTGAGCCATTCGGCTGTCGCCTCGACTTTCTTGCGCGACAGACAGTAAACGATACCGGCATCGCCGGCATGTTCGGCACGAATGAAATCGAGCAACTGCTGTCGTGCATTTTGCTTCTGCACGATCCGGTAGCGGATATTGGGACGGTCAAAGCCGCTTTGGAACAGCAGGGCCTGTTCCAGCCCCAGGCGCTGTATGATTTCCTGCCGCGTTTTCTCATCGGCCGTGGCCGTCAGCGCAATGCGCGGAATAGTAGGAAAACGCTCGTGCAGCATCGAAAGCTGTAGATAATCGGCGCGAAAATCATGTCCCCATTGCGAGACGCAATGCGCTTCATCGATCGCGAACAGGGCGATTTCAAGACGTTCGAACAGCGCCAGCGTGCGCGCCGACGTCAGCCTTTCCGGTGCAATATAGAGCAGATCGAGTTCACCGCGCAGCAGTTGCTGCTCGATGATGCGCACTTCACCCTGATCCAGCGTCGAATTGAGAAAGGCGGCTTTTACGCCGACCTGAAGCAGGGAGGTGACCTGATCCTGCATCAGCGCAATCAACGGCGAAATGACGATGCCGACGCCGGGCCTGATCAGGGCCGGAATTTGATAGCACAACGACTTGCCGCCGCCGGTCGGCATCAAGACCAGCGCGTCCTGTCCGGCCAGCAATTGCTCGATAACAGCCTGCTGTTGTCCCCTGAAACTGTCATAGCCGAAAACCGCTTTGAGTATGTCAATGGGCTTGCTGTGCACGGCTTCCTTCACTGCGATAATATTTCTTCAATCAGTTAATACCTTCTATAATAGACCAAATTATACAGGACTACAGGGTACAAACGCCCAATCTATGACTCATTTGAATAATAATAAGCTTTCAACATGCCTCGATCACCTTCAGGAACACGGTCAGCAGCAATTGCTCCGTGAGGGCCTTAAAGGCATTGAAAAAGAAAGCCTGCGTATTTCCAAGGACGGCTTTATCGCCCAGACCCCTCACCCGGAAGCGCTAGGCTCCGCTCTGACCCATCCTTATATCACGACGGATTATTCCGAAGCCCTGATTGAATTGATCACGCCGCCTTTCGCCGATGTCAGGGACACGTTGTCATTTCTGCACAATACCCACCAGTTCGTCTACGACAATCTGGACAACGAAATGCTGCTGGCCGCGAGCATGCCCTGCGGCATCGACGGCGATGAAAGCATACCGATTGCACAATACGGCTCGTCCAATATCGGCCGCATGAAGCACATTTACCGGCACGGTTTATGGCACCGCTACGGCAGGACCATGCAGGCCATTGCCGGCATACACTTCAATTACTCCGTGCCCGAGGCCCTCTGGCCCGTCCTGTACGCACTGGAAAAACCGGATGTTAGTCCGGAACAGTTCAAAGCCGATGCCTATTTCGCATTGATCAGGAATTTTCAGCGTCTGGGCTGGCTGATCCTATATCTGTTCGGCGCCTCGCCTGCCATCTGCAAGAATTTCTTCAAAAGCCGTCCGGCGCTGATGGCCGGGTTTCAGGAATTCGATCCGGGCACATTGTACCATCCTTATGCAACCTCTTTGCGCATGAGCGATATCGGTTATAAAAGCAAAAATCAGGCTAGCCTGCGGATCGATTACAACTCGCTGTCCGGCTATGTCGCCAGTCTGGGCAAGGCCATCGCCACGCCTTATCCGGACTACGAAAAAATCGGCACGGTCGTGGACGGGCAGTATCTGCAGCTCAACAGCAATATCCTGCAGATCGAAAACGAATTCTACAGCACGATGCGGCCTAAACAGATAGCCGAGTCCTGCGAAAAGCCGACCCTGGCTCTCAAACGCCGAGGCGTGCGCTACGTGGAAATGCGCTCGCTTGACCTGGATGTCTTCACCCCTATCGGCATCGATGAGAGCAAAGCCCGTTTCATAGAAGCGCTGTTGCTGACCTGCCTGCTGAAAGACAGCCCCTTGATTTCCGAGCAGGACCTCCGCATCAACAATGCCAATCAGCTGGCCGTCGCACAATTCGGCAGGAAGCCGGGACTGGAACTTGAAAAGGGTGGAAAGAAAATACTTTTACAGGACTGGGCCGCCGAAATTCTCGCCGACATGCGGCCGGTCTGCGATATCCTGAACGGCAACGATGCCGGCAAACCTTACAGCCAGGCTCTCAAGCAACAGCAAGAAATCGTCGGCAACCCCGACCTGACCGCATCGGCGCGCATACTGGAGCACATGGGACATCAGCAACAGCAGTTCGGCTGCTTCTCCCTGAACAAATCGGCCGAGCATGAACAGTACTTCCGGCAACACAAGCTCGATGACAAGAATACTGCACAGTTTAATGAACTCGCCGAGCAATCGCTGGCCAAACAAAAAGAAATCGAAAGCCGCGATCAACTGCCTTTTGACGAATTTTTAAGACAGTATTTCGCACAAAGCTGACTTTATATCACTGACCTTCATGACTGCATTCAACATCGATACTTTACAAACCGAGCTGGCACAGAAAAACCCGCGCGCCGTTCTCAAAAAAGCCCTGGAGCTTTTCGACAACATCGCCATTTCCTTCAGCGGCGCCGAGGATGTCGTGCTGATCGACATGGCCGTCAAGATCAGGAAAGACATTCCGGTTTTCTCTCTCGATACCGGCCGCCTGCATCCTGAAACCTACCGCTTCATCGAGAAAGTCAGAAAGCATTATCAGATTGACATCGAGCTGCTGACGCCGGACCGGGACATACTGGACCGTTTCGTGAAAAGCAAGGGCCTGTTCAGCTTCTACGAAGACGGCCACCAGGAATGCTGCGGCATCCGTAAAGTGGAACCGCTAAAGCGCAAACTGGCGCATCTGGACGCCTGGATCACCGGCCAGCGGAAAGACCAAAGCCCCGATACCCGACAAGCCATTCCCGAAGTGCAACTGGACACGGCGTTCTCAACGCCCGAGCACACGCTAGTCAAATTCAACCCATTGGCCAACTGGAGTTCGGCACAGGTCTGGGATTACATAGAGGCCTGGCAGGTGCCCTATAATGAGCTGCACGAAAAAGGCTTCATCAGCATAGGCTGCGAGCCCTGCACACGCCCCGTCCTGCCTAATCAGCACGAGAGAGCCGGCCGCTGGTGGTGGGAAGCGGGAGCAAAAAAAGAATGCGGTTTGCATGCCGGCAATTTAAAGAACAAAAGCGAATAAAAAGGCGACGCAGCCGGCTTGTTATCGCTATTACCGGCCTACTTGTTCTATAATTTTTTAGCAGCAAAAATCCGCAGGCCGGGTTGAGGAACGAACCCGGCCTGCGGCAACGAAGAAACGGAGTTTCCGCAAAAGCAACCCAGACTACGAGCTAAGGAAATCGTGCCCATATCCATCCAGTAAAAGCACGCCCCAGAACGTAACTGAATCGTGTATCGGCAGGAAATGCCTTTGTTTTCGCGGCAGCCGATCAAATCGTTCTAAATGACAATTTATGCAATGAAACACTGATCAGGCGGTCGGACACTCTTGCCAAGCGCTGCTTGGCTCATAACCCAGGCAGCGCTTGGCAATACTTCACAGCTGTTCCTCGTTTTGAGGCGTATATAAAGCGATGAAAGGTAAAACAATAAAAAACTTGGCAAGCTGTCTATTCGCGCTCTTTTCTTTGCACGAGAGCGCTTTAGCGTCGGAACAATTGTCCTGCGACACAATCGCCGAAACCGATATTGTCGACCTGGATCTGTCGGAACTGGGCAAAGTGCCGGTTTTTATGTCCGCCAATCAAAAAGCGACCTGCACCAGGCAGGCAGCCGGCATTGTAACCGTGATCTCCGGCCAGGAAATCCGCAATATGGGCGCCCGGGATCTGGTCGACGTACTGCAACTGGTGCCCGGTTTCAGTTTCGGCATCGACACGTCCAATGTCGTCGGCTTAGGCATTCGAGGCATCCAGGCTCATGAAGGCAAGGTCGCGGTTTTCATCGACGGCATCAATCTGAATGAGCACCGGTTTGGAACGACCCAGTTCGGCAGTCATTTTCCGGTCGAACAAATCGATCGCATTGAAATCATCCGCGGCCCCGGTTCCATCATCCACGGCAATTTCGCGGAAATGGGCGTGATCAACATCATCAGCAAAACCGCCACCCAGATAAACGGCGTCAAAGTGAGCGGAGCCTACGGCCGCTTTGAGCGCGGCGAAGCCCGGAAAAACATGGAACTTGTCGCCGGTAAAAAATGGGGCGACTGGGAAGTGACGCTGTCCGGCAAAAACGGCGAGGCCCATCGGAGCGACCGGATCTACCGGGATGCATTCGGAGATAGCTTTGACATGTCCGACAGCAACGAACTGGAGTCAAGGATGATCAACCTGGATATCAAATACAAGGATATTGACTTCCGCTTCCTTGTTGACGACTACAGCGTCGACAGCCGCGACGGTTTCGCCACCACAACGACCGGGCAGGAACGCTACCTGAACAACCGGTTCACCACATACGCGGGCAACTTAAACTATCAATACGACTTTACCGAGGCCATTCAATTGGATCTCAACGCCCAATTTTCCCGTCAGAATCCCTGGGAGCGAACCCGGAAGTATTTCGATGGGGAATCGCCACTGCTGCGCGAACGCGTCTTTGTCGATTTCTACAAGTTCGACGCCAAAACCACGTTCGCATCGGAAGAAGGCAATTATCTGGTGCTGGGCAACAGCTTCTCCTTCGATAAATTCGACATCCGCAAGAGCGAAGACGGAGGCCTGGATTCACCCTTGCCGACCTTCAGCGATTACACCGCTTACGCCGAAGCCAGCTACGCGTTCCCCTGGGTAAACGTGCTGGCCGGACTGCGCTTCGATGCCTACAACGAATACGGCACCAATCTGGCGCCGCGCGTTGCCCTGACCAAGGATTTCGGCCGGTTTCACTTCAAGGCCCTCTACAGCCAGGCATTCCGCATACCGACCGGCGGCAATTATCAAAAGAACGAGGAATACAATCTTGGTCTGCTAGAGGATATCGCTGAGGGCGCCCCTGGCCTGTCGGAGGCCGATCAGATCGGCCAGGTCAGGCCTGAGAAAACCCACACTGCCGAAATAGAGCTCGGCTATGAATTGCTCGACAACCTGGATTTGACCATCAATCTGTTCGATATCCGCAGCAACAACATCATCTTGTATCAGATAGACCACCGGTTAGATGAAAACGGAGAACCAAGGGAAGCGGATTATTACATCAATGCCCCCGGTCAAAACACCCAAGGCATCGAAACCGGATTGCGCTACAGCGACGAGGACTGGGGCTATCTGGAACTGGGCTATTCCTTTTATCGGGCGACCCGCAACACGGCGGACAAATACAAAATCCTGAATGCCCAGGAAGCCCAGCTCCACGATCAGCTCAATGTTGGCTTCCCCACTCACAAAGTGACGTTCAACGCCCATGCCAATGTCACGCCGTCGTTTTCCATTAATCCGACGCTGATGTTCATTAGCGACCGTTTCGGCTATACCGGCGACCTCCTTACGCATCACGAACCAGCTTGGATAGCCAACGTTTATTTCCGCTATCAGAACCTGCTGACCAAAGGACTGGAAGTCGGACTAGGCTTCTATGACATTTTTAACGAGCGATACGAATACGTCCAGCCTTACAATGGCGGCCACCCTGCTCTGCCCGGCCCCTCTCGGGAAATCATGCTGAAACTGTCCTATCAGTATTGATGATGCCCGCTCTCTTCCGTCAGCCTGATAAATTGAAAAGATAAAATCGATTATGCGCTTTTTGCAGTTGCTAACGAAGTCGGTTTTCATATCGGCGCTGCTGTTGAGCCAAGGCTGGGCCATGGATCATCGGGAGCTGACGATTAAGGCGGCTTATCTTTTCAGGTTATCGCTGTTCGTGGAATGGCCGCCGTCCAAGCTCAGTCCAACCGGCTCTGAGCCGATGCTTTTTTGCGTTGCCGGCAATCAAGGCATGAGCGAGGCCCTAAAAACAGCCTTGGCCGACAAATCGATCAATCAGCATAAAATAGAAGTGGCCGAGGTACAGTTGCGTGACGATTTGTCTGCCTGTCATCTGCTTTATTTGCCCAGGCACATCCAGACGCCGAAGCCCTTTTTACAAGCAGTGGTTTCCCATCCGGTCCTGACTGTCGGAGAAACCGAGGCATTTTACCGACAGGGCGGAATGATATATCTTTACAATAAGGAAAACAGAATCCGCTTCGCTATCAATGAACAGGCGGCCAAAAAGGCCGGTCTGGAATTAAGAGCGCAATTATTGCATTTAGCCGATCAGCCACCATGATTCAGAACAAACGCTCCATCAAAAACCGGCTCTTCTTCGTCATCATGTTGACCAGCACTATCGTGCTCCTGATAGCGGGCCTGCTGTTCATAACCTTCCGGATGGTGCAGTTGAAGCAGGACATGAACAACAGTCTGACCATCCAGGCCGGCGTCATAGCCGATAACGCCCAGGCCGTCATTGTGTTTGGCGATAAGGATGAGGCCAATAACTTGTTAGCCTCATTGAAATACGACCCTCAGGTCATCTATGCATTATTACTGAACGACGAAAAACAGATTCTTGCCCATTATCAGCGCCCCGGCAGCGATGTGCCGATTACGACAGAGGCTATAGGCGAATTCTTGACCGAAAGCCCGGCCTCTAGCGAAACCGAGCGCTATCTGGCCTATACTCGCCCCATTTATTCGCATGCCAATAAGATCGGCCATGTAATCCTGTTTGCCGATTTTTCCAGTTATTGGCAGTTGCTGACCCGCTCGGCGTTGGTAGTAGCCTTTGTAATCGTTCTCGCGCTGTTCGTAGCCTTATTTTTATCTTACATCCTGCAAAAGCTTATCTCGAAACCGATCGAGTCGCTGGCCAGCTTTGTCAGCACCGTTACCGAAGGGCAAAATTATGAATTGAGAACGGAGAATAAAAGCTATGCCGAAATCGAACAGCTGGCGGCCGCCTTCAACCAGCTGCTGGAGCAGATCCACCGTGCGATATCGGCGCGCGATCATGCTCAACACCAATTGAGGACATACAGTTTTCAATTGGAAGACCTGGTTTATCAGCGAACCCGTCAACTGGAAGAAGCCAAAGAGGCGGCTGAGGCATCATCCAGGGCCAAATCGGCGTTCCTGGCCAATATGAGCCATGAGATCCGAACCCCGATGAACGCCATTGTCGTGTTTACCAAATTGGCGCTCAAGGCATCGGAATCCCCCCATCAGCAGCAGCAACTGAAGCGGGCGCTTGAATCGGCCGATTTGCTGCTGGCCTTGATCGACGACCTGCTCGACATCTCCCGCATTGATGCCAACAAAATGGAACTGGACTATCAGAACTGCAATTTATTTGAAATCCTGACCAGCATCGTCCAAATGCTGACCGCCAAATTTGTAGAAAAAGGGCTTGAATTCATCATAGACATCTCTGAGACTGTGCCCCGATTCATCGAGACCGACTCACTGCGTTTAAAACAGGTGCTGATCAATTTATTGACCAATGCGATAAAGTTCACCGAAGCGGGGCAAATCCGCCTGTCCATTTCTGCCAGTGCAATGGGTTCAGCTGCGCAGGTGACTTTCGTCATCAGCGATACTGGCATCGGCATGGACCGCGAAACCATCACCAGGATATTCGAGGTCTTCAGCCAGGCTGATGTATCAATCACACGCAAATATGGGGGTACCGGGCTCGGGCTCAGCATTTCCAAAAAACTGGTCGCCTTGATGGGAGGAAATCTGAACGTTGACAGCCACCCAGGGCAAGGCAGCCGATTTTCCTTCTCGCTGCCGATCAAATCAGCACTACCCGACTATGATGATGCTATTATCAGCCGGTCTGCTGCGTCGATGCCGGCCGTCATAGTCGTCGAATCGGGCCAACAAAGCCGGGAACATCTGCTCAAGCTGCTGCAATCGTTGGGATGCAGCGTCGACGGCGCCGAAACAGGCAATGAAGCGCTGGCTTTGCTGGCGCAGCGCCACTACCGCCATTTGCTGATAAGCCGGAACCTGCCGGATATTGACGCCTTTGCCCTGGTGCGCCAAATCAGAACCGATCCTCAATTATCGGACATTTCGATTTCCCTGATGGACAGCCTGCTGGGCGAACAGGCCGTCAAACAGTTCTCCGAAACGGTTACACAGGTGGATTACCTGAAAACGCCCATTTTCGATCGGACACTGCTTTGTCGGCATCTGCTGCAGAACCAGCAAGAAACCGAACCGCAAATATTGCCTCATTTCTCCCGTCCAACCCAGACACCTAAGTTATTCAACGTGTTGATTGTCGATGACTACTATATTAACCGCCTGCTGATCATGGACATCCTTCAAGATCAGGTAGAGCATTTTCTGGAGGCCGGCAACGGCCGCGAAGCGCTGGAAATTCTGCAAAAAGAAAAAATCGATCTGGTGTTAATGGATATTCAAATGCCGGAAATGGACGGTTTCGAGGCGACGCGACAGATCAGACGCCAACTCCATCTCACAGCTTTGCCGATCATCGGCATGACGGCTTTTGCAGCCGAAAGCGACTGCCGGCAATGCTATCAGGCCGGCATGAACGACGTTTTGACTAAGCCGATCGACATCGACCAATTAAAGAAAATATTCGACCAGCTCGGCAAAGGACGAACAAAATTTGCAACCGAAGATCATGCGGCCGGCCTCACGCTCTCGAATTATCGATTACCCGGTATAGATGTCGAAAGCGGCCTGTCGCGGCTGCGCAACGATGAAGAAAAATACAAAAAGCTGCTCGTGCTGTTCTATAAAAGCTATCAGGGCAAGGAATCCTTGCTGGAAGACCATCTGGAACAAAAAAACTGGACCGCCGCTGAAGTCTGGGTGCATGCGCTGAAGGGTATTTGCGCCAATCTATCCATCTCCAGCGTCAATGACAGCTGTGTAGCGCTTTATGAACAATTGAAGAATCGATCCGTCAACCAGCAGGATTTGCGGCAATTCAAGCACCATCTCACCGAAGTCATCATGGGCCTGCAACAATTGGCTGAATCGGAGCAATGATACCAGCCAGAAGAAACTTGCCCACAATCACGGCTTTTATTGCTTAAAGCAGAATATTTTTACTTGGAAATTGCAAAAAACCCTTAGTGATTCAACTCAACAGAATCGCTTTGCTCAACACTGAATTTTTAGTAGAGGCAAAAATGAGGCGCTATCGCCGATCCAAGCTCGCGCACCTGGCGTCGCAGATAGATTACTCTTGAAGACGAGGGAACCCGCTACCCTGTTTGTGAAAAATAGACAGTACCTTTACTGCCGACTGACGGCTTGCAACCGGGAACCAGGCACATGCTCCCGCTCCTGGGTCAGCTGAACTGACTCTCAACCCGCTGCCGCTGACTGCCTGGCAGCATCCATCCTGCTGCGGAGACTAAAAGGCCGCATATCGCTCCATGCCTCTTTGATATATGTCAGACAGGTTTCTTTACTCCCGGCCTTGCCGACGGCCTGCCAACCGTCCGGGATAGCCTTAAAGTCTGGCCAGATTGAATATTGCTGTTCGTGGTTAACAACGACCTTATAGATCATCCAATCATCTTCCTTGCCCTGGCTCATGAATTGTTCCTTTCCGTCATTAAATTTTTGCAATGGCTTTTTGACATTTGTACTGGAGTACCCCAGGCATTGAAAGCCTGGGGTACTCCATGCGCAAGGGCTTGGCTTATAAAGATAATGCCAAACCAGCGCCTACAGTAACAGTCGCGCCGGCTTGCAAACTTACTTCAGGCAATACTGCGTCTACTGTAGTGACTACTGATCCCAGAAGACCGTTTACCAGAGTCAGAGTGCTGCTCAGCACAGAATCCAAACCCAAAAGCGCGCCAGCTGAAACATTGTCCATCTGAGCATCAGTCAAAGCTACAGGCTCAGCAGAAGCCAAACCCGTTGCAGTTAAAAGAACACCCGCTACCAATGTTTTCATCAGTTTATTTTTCATAATTAATTATCTCTATTTTTAGTATTATTAACATAACCCATCCTGAACCTATCAGAATGAGAGATTATTTACCGTAGCGTTTCCTCAAACTCCCTAAAGCACTCGGTAAATTCCTTCTGCGATCGTCGCCATCGAAGTATCCATTGGATGCCTAAGGCGCCGCCGACCGTTCAGGTGTCTCTTTTGGGAATCCGGCCATATTTTCCTGTCATGGCGCTTCCCTATATCCTTATATCCGGGCTAATCCTCGCCCTCTCGTACAAAAACTTAAGCTTTTCTTAAAACATTGACCATACTGTAACCTAACTATATGACGATCATATGACAAGCTTCCCTCAGTCGATAACGAAAAAAAATGGCTTGTTAAGTTGAGCCCATTTTCATCTCAACTGATAAAGGGCAGCGCTTCCCGTCTGGTCAATGCCCCAGCATGCATCTGATAGCCCGACCTTTAACTTAGCATATATCGTGCCCATGTTAATCAGTCGTGCCAATCTGGTGCTTTAGTCTAATAAAGCCATAAGGCCAAATAAGGGACGCACTGATCCAGTGCTTTTTGAAATAAAAAGCTCAGAAATAGGGCATGTAACTTCATTGTTCCGCGCCCAGCCCGCTGCTTAGGTTTTATCTTAGTGAGCTATCGTTATTGAATAAAACGATATATTTAGATAAACGTATCGCATATTCTCATAAGGCAGCTTGGCCTCATTTTGCTTGGCAATAGCTTCGGTCAGGTACGATGTCCTGGAATGTACTTGTTGGCGGGAGTTTGTGGCTGCTTCATCAGCTTCTTCTAGACTGTCTAGTGGTGCTCAAACAACTTTGCGCTATAAGCGCTATCGGGCTGCGCTTAGCTTCGTGCCTACTGTTATCCGGCTTAATTGAAGGCTGGATTATAAATTGCCAAGTCTGCCATTGTTCGGATTTTCCGGCAATCAACACGCAAAATCGACCCTGGCCGATGATATGGATTGCCTTTTCCTAATCGTTAAGTTCCAGTCCTCAGCACCAGTATCTTCCCGATTGATTGAAGGCCTATCACCTCCTCAAGCATCAGTCCGGCCTGATCGAAAAGGTTTTGCCATTCAGCAAGCGTTCTTTCCCTGCCTCGGGTATTCACGAACATCTGCATATCGAAAGCCGCACTGGAATAATCGGCCTTCAATTCCGAAACAATCAATTCCATGAGCGCAATCCGGGCGCCGGTGTTCCCAATTGCAATAACGAGATTGAGTAAAACCTTGACGCAGTCTTCATCATCCATGCCATGTAAAACAGCGCACGCCAAGTAGATGTCTTTGTCGCTTGTCGCCTCAGGAATCGATTCGAACAGATCGCCGGTCTGAAAGCTCAGCCTCGCCAGCAGAGCCGGAGCCTCGCGCCTTAGCCAATAGTGTTCCGCTTCACGGACAATTTGGGCACGATCCATCACCAGGGCTTTCAGGTGCGGATGCCGTTTCAGGATTGCCAGGGATTTACTGCCTTTTGACCCGCCAATGTCAATGACGCGCTCGAAGCGTCCCCAATCGAAGTCCAGCGCGAAGCTGTCGCCGGCCAGCGCTTCCACGCTGTCCATCGCCAGCGAGAACAGGCGATCGAATTCGGGATGGCTATCCATATAACCGTACAGTTCCTGCCCATGCGTGAGCTGGAACGAAACATGTCCGCTCTGCATGCCCTGTTCCAGTTGCTCGTACCACGGCCGGCTCATCTCTTCTGAGTTATGCATCAGAATCATTGCGCGTACGCTTTTCGGATTGTCCTCCTTCAGATAAGCAGAAAGGCTATTGTTGGTGAACACGCGAGGCGACACCTCCTCGAAAACGCCCAGTGCCGCCAACATCCGGAGCAATCGGTAGATGCCATCAGGTTCCGCGGAAACGCGAGCGGCAATCTCGTCTGCGGCGAGCTGCTCGCTGCCCAGCACGGTGGCTATATCGAGCCGTGCGGCGACGTAAAGTGCCCGCGACTGCCAGAACGCCGAGCCGATCTGCATGAGGCGGAACGGCGGCGGTGTAATCCTGTTCGGGATGTTTTGCAGCCAACCGGCGAATTTCATCAATTTGGAGAACCGCCGAACGGCTCCGGCATTTTTCTGCAACGGCATAGCCCCTCCGTTACCGGTGCGTTGCCGGCGCAAGGCCCGCCGTAAAGAGTTGGCCGTTGAAGCTGGCCAGATCTTCGATGAAAGCGTCATCCATCGCGTGGCCCATTTGTTCTTCGAAAATGTCTTTCAACAGCATCGGCGTCATGGCCAGGCTGACGAAAGCCATCCTGAGGATATCCGGATCTACCGATGGCGCGATCTGCCCTTGCGTTTTCAAGTCGGCCACTTTCCGCGCGCCCCGTGTGCGCCCGCGTTCCAGCAGCTGTTGAATAAAACGCCGCCCCGGGCCCTGGTTCAGTGCCAGCACTTTCAGGATCAGCTTGGGGAATTCCGGCCGTGTGGTCATCGTGTCGTAATAGAGACGAAAGAAGCTCGAAAGACCTTCTGCCGATGACAACATCGGACCGTCCAGCACATCCAGCAGCGGGCCCAGCGTATCCCGGATCATCTCCTCGTACAGCCCCTCTTTGCTGCCGAAGTAGTAGCGGATCATGGAAATGTTGGCGTCGGCCTTCTCGGCAATCAGGCGGGTAGTGACCTTGTGGTATTCGTCAGCTAAAAAGCATTCCAAAGCAGCCTTGAGCAGCCGCGTCCGTACGGGGTCGGAAGAGTGTTGGTGGGCAATATTCATCGCTTTCTCCTATAGCGTGCAATCGGGAGTAGATTAGCATCCGCACGCCGGCCTCAACAGCATTTTCGTCAATCAGTTCACGTTGTTTGATTGACTGGCAATATCACATCTTTCTGCAAATGCTGTAGTTTCTATCCTGACCATATGCTTTCCGTCATAATATCTTTTCTTCCATGACCCGCAACTATAGAAAAACGTTATCAGACTTCTGAAATTAAAATGTCGAGCTCCCGCTCACAGGTTTGCTCTATAAGACAAAAAAAACCAAAGACTCGCTGCAAACAATAAAATAGAGCCGCAAAGCAGCAATATCGGAAACGTCCAGGAAGAATTGCCCTGATGCGCACGTGCCGATTGGATTTTGTCGGCCGGTCTGGTTGGGCTTCTTCTTGGAGTGGGCGCAGCCTGGCTGAAATTGTTCTTTAAAGGCGAAGCTTGCGGTGCGGCATTTTGCGCCGGTTTCTCCCGTTGACGGCTCGGCAGCGATAAATAGACTTCACTCCCTAGCCCTATTTCATCGGCTGCCCGCCTGACGCTCTCCAGATCAACTAAAGTTTTGTTGGCTTCATAGCTGACACGAAGCGCCCTGTCGCAAAATGTATTAACCAGACGAGGCGTGCCCCGGGCGGCGCCTATAAGCGTTTCAATAGCCTCGTCGGTAAAAATTCTTGACTGGCAGCCCGCGATTTTCAATCGATGCATGATATATTCATGCGTTTGCAGAGGCGTCATTCTGCCAATGGCCTCTAGCCAAGCGATGCGCTGTTTGAACGACTCCAGGTTAGGCTGGGACAATTTATCAAGAAATTCCTCCTGTCCGATCAGGAGCATCTGTATTAGTTTGATATTGCCGTGTTCAAGATTATTCAAAAGCCGAACACACTCCAGCACATCGTCGGATATCTTGTGCGCTTCATCTATGATCAGCAGGCAACGATTGCCTTCGCTATGGAGCTTTATCAAATAGTCCTTGAGATCTCTTAAAACAAAAACTCTGCCGGACAGCTCAGTCCTGATCCGCAATTCTTGTGTGAGAAAAAGCAACAGTTCATCACTGGTATCCGGCGGCTCACCCAACCAGATTATTCTGGTTTTCTCGGGGATGGATACTATGAGCTTTTGGCTCAAGGTGGTTTTCCCTGTGCCGATGGGCCCTACCACTACCATCAAGCCTCTTCCCGCCCATAAACTATCAATTATGCGGCTGAGCACGCGACTGTAATCGCCTCGTTCGAAAAAACATGCCGGATCAGACACGTTTTCAAACGGCAGGCTTTGTAATGAAAAATGATTTGTATACATACCACCTCGTTCCAGATTGTTCAAAAGACGGATACGCTTCAGCACAGCGTCTGAAATATTATGTACTTCATCCATAATCACCCGGCAGAGATTGCCGTCCTTGTGAAGTTTTATTAAATACCTTTAACTTTTCAATTCAGGGTTGATATGCAATTCCTATGTGAGAAAAAGTAACAGTTCATCTTGTATTCGGCGGCACGCCCAACCGGATCATTCCGGTCTTTTCGGGTACAGGCATCAAGAGTTTTTTAACTCCAGTACTTCTTTCCGTACCAATCGCCCCTCTGCCATTAAGCCCTCTTTCTGCCCATGGCCTATCCATCCATACGACAAACTTTCTGAACAAATGCCTTCCAGGCAAAGCAAATTTAATTTACTACTGTCGTGCAGGCGCTAGTCTTATCTCTACGCGACGATTCTTCGACCGCCCCTCCCAAGTGAGGTTGGAAGCAAGCGGAACGGCATCGCCAAGACCTTTAACAAGGATTCTGTCGCTGGCGACTCCTTTCTGCTTCAGCAGCTGGGCAACTACCTTTGCACGCTGCATCGAGACGATTTTGTTCCATTTAAGGGCCTGAGCAGAACTAAAGCCGATCGGTGTCGATTTGTCGGCATGTCCTTCAACGATGACCTTATCCAAAGGCTGCGCGCTGATAAGCGGGACAATGGCATCAATCGCTCTCTGTGCTTTTGCATTGGGTCTTACCTCCCCCGGAGGAAACGAGCTTCCATCAAGCACAAGCAGGCGCGCCGGCTTGTGCTCAGCAGGGCGTTTTTCCTCTGCAGACATTGGATTTACCGGCTCTGGCAGTTTCGCATGAATTTGCGCAACAACGGGTTCAGGAGAAGCCTGTGGTGAAGGCATGGCGTTCTGAGCCTTAGAAAGAGTAACATTTGGATCCTTCGAAGGCGTAATGTTGGGATCCTTTGAAGGCATGACGTTGGGATCCTTCGAAGGCGCGATGTTGGGATCCTTCGAAGGCATGACGATCGGATCCTTTCGATTTCGATCATTTGCGTTATCGTTTGGCTCTACCTTGCTTTCCAACTGCGTTATGGGTAAGGCCGGTTTATTAAGAGCAACCGGTCCCTGCGTTTGTTCAGGCACCGATTTTTTGACAATCTTTTCAGGAGATCCAGACGGTTTATAGGCTTCTGTTTTACTGATTACCTTCTGCGAAGTCGATTCGCTCAGCACGGGAATTAATAGTGCCGAAATAAAAATCAAGATTGAAGCCCCAAACAACATAAATGAGATCGCGGTAATGGCTCTGTGCATTATGAAATACTCCAGTTGTTCCTTATTATCCACTTCGGCTTGAACAAACCCTCTTTTTCTTCGGCCCGGACCTATTCGCCCCCCATAGAGCCAGTCTCAGAGCCAGCTTTAATTTAGATGCTTTCCGAATCCAATCGTTTCATAAGTTTTCACGCTAATTTTATTAATTCTCCATACGATAGGGTTATTAAGTTCAGAGCGAGCGTTATCTGGCAATTACTCTGACCATCGGGTTTCTTTCATCCCCGTGGATTGAATCCCGCTATCGCCGCAGCGGACTGGCAGGCATCTCTAAAAAAGTGCCGGGCAACGTGAGGCGGACCCGCTTCCGCAATCAAGCGTTACTTCGTGCGTCTTGTCCGTGGAAATCGAAAGCAACCCGAACCGGGCTTTTCCTCCGAAAAGCCCGGCAAAATATTTAAGGTTCTGTACTACCCGTTCGCTATGCGCCGCTCATTCAGGGCAAAACCCCGCCTTCCATTTCAGCAGAACGCAATATTTTTGCAGCTTCAACCATATTAGCCAGCGCTTTCCGGACTTCATCCCATTGCCGCGTTTTCAGGCCGCAATCCGGATTGACCCATAACTGCTTGTGGCTGATTCTTTCGCCGGCCATTTTCAACAGCGAGACAATATCTTCCGTCGTCGGGACATTCGGGCTATGGATATCGTAGACGCCCGGCCCTATGTCGTTCGGATAACGGAAATCGATAAACGCATCCAGCAGTTCCATATCGGATCGCGAGGCCTCGATGGTGATCACATCGGCGTCCAGTCCGGCAATGGCCTCGATGATGTCATTGAATTCCGCATAACACATGTGCGTGTGAATTTGCGTAGTGTCCTGGACGCCGCTGGCGCTGATGCGGAAAGCGCGCCCCGCCCAATCCAGATACTCGGCCCATTGCGACTGGCGCAGCGGCAGCCCTTCCCGGAAAGCCGGTTCATCGATCTGAATGATAGGGATACCGGCCTTTTCGAGCTCCAGCACTTCATCGCGCAAGGCCAGCGCCAGCTGATAGGCAGTGACCGAACGAGGCTGATCGTCTCGGACGAAGGACCAATTCAATAGAGTGACCGGGCCGGTCAACATGCCTTTCATCGGTTTGCCGGTCTTGCTTTGCGCATAAGTGATCCAGCGCACCGTCATAGGCACAGGCCGGCTGATATCGCCGTAAATGATCGGCGGTTTGACGCAGCGCGTTCCATAGGATTGCACCCAGCCGTGGGCAGTGGTCAGGACGCCGTCCAGCTGTTCCCCGAAGTATTCCACCATGTCGTTGCGTTCCGATTCGCCATGCACCAGCACATCAAGGCCCAGTTCCTCCTGCTCGCGGATGCAGTGCTCGATCTGCTGTTCCATCAGCTGGTTATAATCCTGCTCGCTGAGCAGGCCCTGCCTGAATTCGTGGCGAACCCTGCGGACCTCCGGCGTTTGCGGAAATGAGCCGATTGTCGTAGTCGGATAGCTGGGGAGCCTGAGCCTGATTTGCTGTTGTTCACGCCGTACCGTAAAACTGCTCCGCCTCCGGCCCATGGCTTCATCGATGGCCGCAATCCGGGCCTGAACGGCCTGATTATGCCCCAAACCGCTTTTCCGGCGAGAACGGATAGCAGCGCTTGATGCCGACAGCTCCGGCTCGGCCGCCGCCGTTCCTTCTTCGACAGCCCGGCGCAAAACCGCCAGTTCCGAGAGTTTTTGCCGGGCAAACGCCAGCCAGGATTTAACCGTTTCATCCAATGCAGTCTCGAGCTCCAGGTCAATCGGCACATGCAGCAATGAACAGGAAGGCGCCAGCCAGAGCTCGCCCTTGAAACGTTCGCGTACGCCGGCGACAGTCGCCAGCGCCGAATCCAGGTCGGTACGCCAGACGTTGCGCCCGTCAACCAGCCCCAGCGACAGCACTTTGTGATCGGCGAAATTATCGAGGACGTGCGTCAATTGCTCGATTCCCTTGACCAGATCGATATGAAGTCCAGCCACCGGCAATTTACAGGTCAATGAGGCATGTGCGTTCAGCTCGCCAAAATACGTGGCCAACAGGATTTTGACCGCATTGTTCTGCAGGCGGTGATAAACGGTTTCAAAGGCGCTGCTCCAGGCAACGGGCAGGTCCAGCACCAGGATGGGCTCATCAATTTGAATCCATTCCACGCCCTGTCCGGCCAGGCGCTGAATGATTTCCCCATAAACCGGCAACAGGCGATCCAGCAGGTCCAGCTTGTTAAAATCGGTTCTCGATTTTGCCAGCCATAGCCAGGTCAACGGCCCCAGCAGAACCGGTTTCGGATTGAAGCCCAACGCCTGCAGTTCGCCCGTTTCATCGAATAATCGGGTGCTGGACAAGGCAAACTGTTGGTCCGGCTCCAGTTCCGGGACCAGGTAATGGTAGTTGGTATCAAACCATTTGGTCATTTCGCAGGCTCGATACGCCTGTCCATCGGTAGCCCGGCCTCGCGCCATTCTGAAATAAGTATCCAGGCCCAGCGGTTGTGTCAAAGGCCCGAAGCGCTCAGGCACAACACCGAGCATGGCGTTGGTATCCAGCACATGATCATAGTAGGAAAAATCACCAGCAGGGATAAGATCCAGCCCGCAGCCGGCTTGCAGTCGCCAATGACGCTGGCGGATTTCGGCGGCAGCCTCGTCCAGGGCCGGCTGATCAATCTCGCCCCGCCAGTAGCGCTCCAAGGCAAATTTCAGTTCACGGTTTTCGCCCAAACGGGGAAAGCCCAGATTGTGAATTTTTATCATTGTTATTGCTCTCGTCGTGTATTTAAGGGACAAGCGCATTGTAGGGCTTGCGTAACATGATAAATATTGATAGTTTCTCACCATTTGATGAGAAAAATTCATAAATGGAACTGATCCATCTGCGCATCCTGCTGGCGCTCAAGCGGAGCGGGACATTAAGCTCCGCCGCCGAACAGCTGCACTTGACCCAGTCAGCCCTATCCCATCAAATGAAAAATCTGGAACAGCGCCTGGGAGTCATCCTGTGGCGGAAGCAGGGACGCATGCTGATGCTGACCCAGGCGGGAAAATACCTCTCCGATGTCGCCGAATCAGTCATTGCCACCGTTGATTCCGCCGAACAGCACTTGGCCCTGCTGGGTGCCGGAAAAACCGGCAAACTGACCGTCGGCATCGACTGCCATGCCTGCTATGAATGGTTCCGCACCATCCTCCAGCCTTATCTGCTGGCTTGGCCGGATCTGGCTGTCGAAGTCACGTCCCGTTACCGGTTCAACTCCTTTGAAGCTATCGGGCAATATAAGCTGGACGCGGTCCTGACGTCCGATCCCGCCTTTAACGGCGTGCTGCATTATCAGCCCTTGTTCGATTTTGAACTGGTACTCATCGTCGCAAGCCGGCACCGCCTGGCCGGGCGCGGCTTTATCGAGCCCTCGGACCTGCAACAGGAGGTCGTTCTGACCTATCCAGTTGACCGGGAACGCCTGGACATGTTCCGGAAAATCCTGCAACCCGCCGGCATTGAGCCGTTGAACCACATCACTGTCGAGGAAACCGACATCATGCTGCAGCTGGTAGCCAGCCGGCGCGGCGTCTGTCTGCTGCCGGAATGGCTGCTGGCAGAAAAGGCCGGCAAACTGTCGCTGGACAGCCTGCGCTTTAAAAATTTGCCGTTAACAAAAACCATGTATCTGGCGACCCGTCATGAAGACGTGGCATTGGAATATATTCAGGGATTGATTGAGTTGGCGTCGAACAAGCCGAATGAAACCGCTATGCTCAGACATCTTTAGGCCTTTGGCCCACGCGGGTGACAGACCAACTTCCTTCGGCCTGTTTAAATCGCACAATCACAAAGTCGACAGCAGTCATAGAGTCAGGCTTTACCGCCGCCATAAGCGGTCGATCAGCAAGATCGCTTCACTATCCGCCAAGTACTTAAAAGCAATTATTTAACTCTGCGCTAATTTTAAAATTATAAAATTTCCTTTAACGATTAAAATATGCCCTTTTTTATTAGAGAAAAACATGAAAAGAAGTAATTTATCAACAATACTGGTTCTTTCTGCATTAGCCACCGGCTGCGCATCCGTGAGCGGCTGGCGTCCGATTGTCGATCCTCGCATGGACCAGCATCCTGAAACCGTTCAGCGCGACATGCTGGAGTGCAAGACACTGGCGGATCAAGCATCGGATGTTACGAAAGAAATCGGGATGGGCGCTGGTGTTGGCGCTGTTACGGGTGCAGCAGGCGGCGCTGCGGTTGGCGCTATAGCGGGCAGTGCTGCGACAGGCGCCGCGGGCGGTGCTATTTTGGCTATCCCTGCCGGATTGTGGAAAGGTTATGAAGCCAACGAGGACTTTAAACGATCATTCAAAAAATGTATGCGTCAGCGCGGCCATACACTGGTCAACTAAAGGCAACCCTGACAAAACCGCCATTTTGGGCGAAGTAGCCGTTTCTGAAAAAACCGAAATTTCTGCTGCGGGCGTACAATCAGGCAGCACATAAAAAGTGTGAACCTGATGTACCCGCCCAATACCGGCACAGCTCGAGCAGCAAGCACTCTATCTTCCCGTAAAGTGTGTCCACAGTTCCTGCTTATCTTAACGGCAGTCAGTATTGAGCCACTAACCAGCCGATTGAAAATTTGGATTGATTAGAAGCTCTTTTTGGTAAATCTTTGGTAAATCTGGTAAATTTTCCACCAGCACAACCATCGTTAATTTTCTGGGAGGTCATCATGCGAACATTGAAAAAACAATTAAAACACAATCTGGCTTTTTTACTTTTTAGCAGTCTGATTACTGCGGTTCCTGCAATGGCGGCAACAGACCTTGAAGCTCAGGAAGAGTTCGCCAAAGCGCGTGCAAAGATCCACCAGGATGAAGTAGATCACACGGCGCACCAAAACCACGTCGATGAAAGCAAAGTATTTCGCGGCGTGTTTTACGGCTATCTCCCTTGCGACGATTGCGCTGGAGTTAAAACGACGCTGTCTTTAAAACAGAATAACAATTATCTGTTGGTGACTCAGTATGCCAGAGAGTCCTCAAGGGAGTATTATGAAAAAGGCAAATACAGCTGGAATGATGAAATTCAGACCGTTGTTTTAACGCCCAAAAAAGGAGGAACGAAAACACGGCGCTATCATATTGAAGATGAAGGGACGCTCATTGAGTTCAATGAGGATGGAACCAAGAGAACCCAAGATGGGGACGACTATGCCTTACGAAGAAGCGATACCGTGAAATCCCGTGAAGTACATATTCACTAACGTATAGCAAGTTTTAAAATAATAGGTAGCGCATCCGACTGACCTGCTTCAAAAACCGCCTCTTGGCAAAAGCAAAGGCGGTTTTTTAGTATCGAAACAGAGGTTGATACTTTAAAGGCTTGTCGCAAAGTTAGCCAAGTCGTCTTTGGCGGCAATGCCGTTATATAGCCCAAACGCATCGTAGTGTGCCATCGCTTTAAGCGATAAGGCCGTCAAAGCTCGACATCATGATAAACATTCTGCACGTCATCCAGATCGTTCAACATATCCAGGAACTTTTCAAACAGTACCAGATCATCGCCGCTGATCGTCGTGGCCGTTCTGGGCAGAAATTGAATCTCGTCCACCTCAAAATCAATCTCGCCGAAAGCATCCATTAACGCTTGCTTGGCTTTGAAATAGTCGGCCTGGGGCGTGAAGACGGTGATTTTCCCCTCATCGTTTTCAATATCGGTCACATCGACATCGGCTGAAAGCAACGCCTCAAGAACAGCGTCTTCGTCAGCATTGTGAAACGCCAGAATGGCGGCATGGTCAAACATGTGGCTGACTGTGCCGGGAGTGCCGATTTTACATTTTGTTTTGGTAAAGCACTGGCGCACGTCGCCAAAAGTACGGTTAGGGTTATCGGTCAGGCAGTCGACGATCACCATGCAGCCGCCAGGACCAAAGCCTTCGTAACGCGCCGGCTCAAAATTTTCGCCGCCGCTGCCTTTAGCCTTGTCGATGGCCTTCTCGATAACATGGGCAGGAACCTGGTCTTTCTTGGCACGCTCAATCAATCCCCGCAATGCCAAATTTCCAGCCGGGTCAATACCTCCCGATTTAGCGCTTACATATATCTCACGGCCATATTTGCTGTAGACCTTTGTCTTGGCATCAGCCGTTTTGGCCATAGATACTTTACGATTTTGGTAGGCTCTACCCATTTTGCTGTTGCTCCAATGGCAATAATTAAAAAATAACGGATTTTACAGATAAGTATTGGCCTAGGGAACATAAGAATTGCTTAACAATGCCGCGGGAATTCACGCCATAAAGCTATCTGGAGTTTTGGCTGGAGCGCCGGAATTAATTTTAGGTGATCGATGGCATGATTGATTTGGATTGGCTATATAGTTACTACATCAAGCACATGCCATTATCTGCGTCATCGATTATTTTAGATAAGTGTCTTCCTGGTGCGAGTCCCGGATGTCCTGGAGGCTTATAGGCGCTGCATCATCGATAAATTCGACAACATCCGCACGAACTGAGATCTTGGGCAAAGCGAATAATATGAAATAAGTCGATGTTTGTTCATGCATTACGTTGACAAGCGCCTGCGGCTTTCCCTCGGTAATTCCAGCGGACTTATAAAGTTGGGTTATTGCTTTATCATAGCTCGGAGACTTCAGATTAATAAGCCCGAGAAGGCTAAAACCGACACTGTGGCCAGACGCATTCGCTCTTATAATTTTGAAATTCTTTCTCGATAAATCGACCGAAGTGGTCGTTAATACCTGCGTTCCGGCAGGCGCTGGAATCAGCCCGGATAGCGCGGGCATCGACGAGAGCGCGGCACAGCCGGTAAGCAACCACAGAATTGGCAGTATTTTCATTGATTTCATCATGAAACAGCACCTCCCATTGCTTGTTTGGACATTATTTTCCGTTTTGGACAGTGTAATGACGTTCACAGTTGCCTTAATTCGCGCATTTAATTGGTGCATTTAGTGCCATCAACGCACTATCATTGTGCACTCTGCCTCAACTACGGGTTAAAAATAGCCAAATTTATTGGTTTGAATAATGGCATCGATTGTGCTTGAATTGAGCTAATTTTTTACTCAATCATTTAGACTACTCACGAAATGATAAGGCTAACTCTGGATCAGTTTAATCAACTTTACTTAGGATGCTTGGAGGAATCGGAACGTATAGAGCATACAGAAATAATCATCGCCCGATGTCATCACTCCGATTTAGGGCAAATCATATTGATTATCGACAGCAAAGAAGGCGTGGCGATTATTCACCAGGATTATGACTCTTTCGACTTACGAAGGAGCCCCGTATTGAGTGCAACAATTTAAATCCATTTGCCGGAAGCTCAGGCTTTTGTTTTTAGTCTGAGCGGCTTTATGATCGAAAATGATCGGTTTTTACTGTTGTATGATTAACGAAATCCGGCCATTTTGCGATGCATATTTAATCAAAAATTTAATACATAGATTGATAATAAAAAAGTAATGTAACCAGTCGGCCGGGATTGCATTCTCCTGCGGATTCGCGAGGGATATGCGGATTTTTGTGGACTTCGTTTCAATCTAGTGGTTTTATTTCAGCATTGATGAGCTAAAGAAGCCGCCCTGATTCAACGCCACAAACAATCCATGTATTACATTACGCATGCCTTTTCGTGACCTTTTTCGGTTAATTTTTTCAGGATTAGTCCGCTTATCCTTCATTCTTTGGCTCCCGGCTTCACAAGCGGACTGGCATGGGGATATAAAATTCCTGTCCGACTACGTCTATCGAGGCTATTCTAAAAGTCGAGGCAAGCCTGTCGTTCAAGGAAATATTGACTATCAGGACAACAGCGGATGGTTTGCCGGATTAGGCGTATCCCAGGTTCGCTTTGACGATCAACAATTCTCTGACCGTGCCGAGATTGAAATAAAACCCTACTTAGGCTGGAGCCTGCCCCTCTCCGCGGATTGGAGGGCGGAGTTATCGGTCAGTGGTTATATTTATGACAATAAAATCTTCAATCATGCCGCCGATTACGCAGAGTTTTACGCATCCTTGCATTATCAGGACTGGTTAAGCGCCACAGCATCCATTGCGCCGGATGCCTATCAACGCCGCGCCGATGCCGCAAATTATGAAATCACCTATCGCCGTGATATTCTGGATACCGTACAATTTTCCGCCGGCTTAGGCTACAACCAGGCCGGCGCATTGCTTGGGCATGATTACTTCTACTGGAATGCCGGCGTGTCGTGGTTCGCGACATCCTATTTATCCGTAGACTTTCGTTATATAGATGTTGATCTTCCCCATCAGCACCTCGAAGACCATTATGATGATTTTTATCCTCGGCAGCAGGAAAACAAATACCTGTTCTCCGTTACGCTGGGATTTTAAAAATATTTCAAAACAATTGAACCTTTTGCTTTGCTTAAGGAATACAGTTGCAAGACACCGGTTATCAAAGGAAAAAGGTTAAACCATGCTGCGTTTAGTGCCTAACCCAAAGCCTCCCGCACCCGACAAGGCTGCAGGCGATGACAATGAATATGCGTTGCTCCAGCGTATAGTCGAAGGCGATACGCTGGCATTTGAAAAGTTTTACAAGCTTTACTACCCCAGATTGTTTCGGTTCATTTTGCGCATCACCCGGCAGCCTGACCACATCGAAGAACTGATACAGGAAACCCTGCTGCTGGTTTGGGAGAAGCCGGAGCGCTTCAATCACAGTTGTAAAATTTCGACCTGGGTATTTGGCATTGCCTATCACAAGGCGCTTAAATCGATAGCCAGAGCAGCCAGAAACAACAATCTGGATGTCAATGAATTCTGCGAAATCATAGCCGATCCTTTGGCCAACCTGGCCGAAAATGCCGAAACTCAAGATTGGCTGAATTGCGCGCTCGACATTCTGCCTGCCGATCAGCGCGCCGTGATCGAATTAACCTTTTACCACGGCCTGCCTTATCAAGAGATTGCCAAAATCCTCGATTGTCCGGAAAACACTGTCAAAACCCGTATGTTCCATGCCCGTAAAAAACTTCAGGCATTTGCGCAAGCAAAGGAGAATTAAGCCATGAATCAATCGACAACAGCCAGCCAACATCAACATCAGCATCAACAGGTCCAGCTCTTGTTGCCTTGGTACGTAAATCAAAGCCTGCTGAAGCATGAACATCGTCTGGTAGAGCACCACATCCGTTATTGCCTGCCGTGCCGCAAGGAATTGGACAGCCTGCGCAAATTGGCCGAAGCTGCAGCGCAAGTTTCCGATCAGGATCTGGCTGCAGAAACGTCTTTCGCAAGCCTGCGGGCAAAGCTGCCGGCAAGGGCACAATCAACCGCATCGGTAAAGACCACGCTACCCGGCAGAATCAGCAAGTTTGCAAATAAAACCAGCGTGGGTTTTGCAATAGCGGCTTCCTTATTATTGATGGTTATTCCGTTAACGCTGCATACAGTGCAAACAAACCTGACAGGTGATTACTACACGCTGTCGGCAGCAAAACCCGAATCGGCCCGCGGCGAAGAATTGCGGGTAGTTTTTACCAAATCGTTATCCGATGCAGAAATCGCTGCGGTTCTGGCAGAAATACATGGCCAGCTTGTCGGTGGACCCAACAGCGTCGGCGCCTTAACTGTACGGTTAGAAGCCGCCGGCAGCAGTCCTCGCTTGCAGGAAGCCGTCGCCTTGCTACGCGGCCGTCAGGATGTGCTGCTGGCTGAACCTGTTACGCAGCCATGAAACTCATTCGATTCACGCTATTGGTTGTACTGGCCGCGCTATTGATAACCGGTTGCGTCAACAATACCGATTACTCGCGCTTGGGCGACAGCCCGAACGGTGACGAGAGGCGCCTGCTGGTGACTTTTGTCGACCGGACCATCAATCGTAAGTTGCCCGGCAATGCCCAGGATCATTATCGGTCGCGCGGCCAATACGGGAACTCCAACTGGAGTGAACGCATTGCCCGCCAGCTTGCCGAGCGTTATCAAATACAATTTGTCGCCCAATGGCCGGTTACAGAGTTAGGCGTCAGTTGCGTTGTTTACGAAGTGCCCGAAACATTGCCTTTGCCACAGGTAATGGCGGCTTTGCAAAAAGATCAGGATGTCGCTTCAGTGCAAAAAATGCAGACCTTCAATGTACTGAACGATAAGCATCCGGCAGACAAATCCTACAGTGATCCGTATCTGCATTTGCAAACGGGCTTTCAATCATTAGGCATAGCGGAATTGCACAAATACAGCACCGGTCAAGGGGTCCGCATCGCATTGATCGATACCGGCGTCGATGTCGATCACCCTGATTTGAAAGGCCAGATCAGCTATTCCGAAAATGTGGCGCCGGAACCCAGTGATCATAGCCTGGCAGAGATTCACGGAACGGCGGTGGCCGGCGTATTGTCGGCGCGCGCGAATAACGGGATTGGCATTGCCGGCATCGCGCCGGCAGCCGAAATTCTGGCTTTTCGCGCCTGCTGGCCGGATAAGCCCGGCTCCCTGGCTGCGCGTTGCAACAGCTTCACTCTGGCTCTGGCGCTCAATCAGGCCATTCGCTTGAAAAGCCGTATTATCAATCTCAGCCTGAGCGGCCCTAAGGATCCCTTGCTGAAAATGCTGATTGATAAAGCGTTAAGCGAAGGCATCATCGTCATCGCCGCTGTGCCAGGCAAAGAGCAAATCGGAAACTTTCCTGCCGATATTCCTGGCGTGCTGGCCGTAGGGCGAGGCGGGGAGTCGAAAAAGCCGAGCTTTGTCGCTCCCGGCCAGGACATTCTCACGACTGTTCCTCATGAATCTTATGATTTTATGACCGGCAGTTCCTTTGCCACGCCTCATGTTGCCGGCGTCATAGCGCTGCTGCTCCAGCTTCATCCTGATTGGCAGGCCAGCGACCTCAAACAGTACCTCAACAGCGAATCAGGTTTATTGACAGCGCATGCGCTGAATGCGGCCTCAGGAGATAAGCACACCAGCCCTAACTAGGGCCGAAAGGTTTCCCGCCATCAGGTAGAGCCATTTGCAGTATCTGTGAGATCGGTTATTTGAAAATCTTAAAATGGTATCAATAACTCATTTTGCAGATACTTTATAGTTCCGAAATCTCTACATATAGCGGCATCGTGTCATCTCAATGCCAGCCCGCCTTGGATTCTTTGATTAATGCCTTGATTAGCGCCCTTTGAATATCAGGATCGTTTTTATTCTGTACAAGCCATTTAGAAAGTGTCTGGCAACTGCAGCCGATAAATACTGCCACTTCCATAATATTAAATCCCTTCTCAATGTATTCGATAATGTCGGCTTTTTGATCATCTATGCAACACACGCCGATCGGCCTGCCTAATATGCCACCAAGGGCTTTCTTAGCCTGTAATGCTCTTTTTATACGTTCTGCATTCATTTGTCGTTCCATTTGGGCAGATAATGATAGAGTAAAAAAGTTCAGCCATGCTTCTGAAGCGGCTAATTCAAAAACAGTCAAGATTTCACCTTGTAAATACCGTTAACAACGGATAGGTTCAAAGATATATAAATATTATTTCTAGCGCTATCGAATGGCAATTCCCTTTCCTGCATCAGCCAGCCACACCTGATTGCTACTTAAAGCCCAGGCAATCAGAGCAACAAAAAAATGTGATAACACTCACAAAATTCCTTTATTTCTTTAATAAATTCGACCACCCCCCTCCAGTTAATTGAGGCTTAATCTTGAACTTCTATTATTTTTAAATATTATTACTTAGTAATATGACAAAGTAACGATATAGGAAAATAAAAATATGGCGAATATCTAATATTTAGAACAATTAGAAAAATAACCGAGAAAAGCCGACTGATACCCTTTCCATTAGTTCGCCTGGCAACGCAAGTCTGCTGCGACAACTGCCTGTACTGTAACTGATCCCTATGGCATCAAAAAATGATGAGCCCGAATGATGAGCTTTTGGCAGCGCGTGAAAGGTTTTAGTCTGCACTCGGCACGACAGCGTCTCAGGAGAATGTTTATGACTATAAAAGAAATCTTAAAAGGGTTAGCAGCCGTGTCATTGATGCTTATGACAACGATTGCCGACGCGGCACCACCTACTAAAGGGGCTGCTACAGCACCGACCGTAACAGGCAATACCCAAGGCCGGCTTTTGGCGAGCAACTGTTTCCAATGCCATGGCACTTACGGCAGCGGCGGCTTTTATCCGCTGCTCGGCAAGGGCAATGTCTCCAGCACATTGACCAAGTACCTTAGCGGAAATTCTGACAGCATCATGGCCGCGCATTTAAAGGGCTACACGCCAGAACAATTGCAAGCCATAACTGACTACTTTGCTAATCCTTAAGAAGGGGACATTATAATGAATCGTAGAAAATTTTTAGGCGTGACTGCCAGCGGATTGGGACTTTTAACGCTCTCTTCATTTTCCGCCTTTGCTGCACGCGACTCAAATACAGCCCCTGTTCAGTTCGCGATCCCTACCAGTACCGGGATCAACGGCCATATCGTTGTGCTAGGCGGCGGCATGGCGGGCGCCACCGTTGCCAAATATCTGCGGCTATGGGGCGGCACAGGCGTGCAAGTGACGCTCGTGGAAAAAAGCGCAGCCTATACATCCAACATCTTAAGCAATACAGTGCTGACGGGTCAGCGTACCTTGGCCAATCTCGCCTATAATTACGATACGCTGCAGAACCATTACGGTGTTAAGTTAATCAATAAAGAGGTAGCGGCAATTGATGCTGCTTCCATCCAGTTCGCTGACGGTACGACACTTGGCGGCTACGATAGACTGGTCATTGCGCCTGGGGTTGAATTCGATTTAATGCCCGGCATGACCAACCTGGATGAATATGACACCCTCATTCCGCACGCTTGGAAAGCGGGGCCACAGACTACTTTACTGCGCGATCAACTCATCAACATGACCGATGGCACTGACGTGGTCATCACGATTCCTAAAGCGCCTTACCGTTGCCCTCCCGGACCTTACGAGAGGGCCTGCGTTATCGCTGACTGGTTAAAAGCGAACAAACCGAATAGTCGAGTCATTGTGCTGGATGCCAATGCGGATATCCTGGTTGAAAAAGACAATTTCAGCTATGCCTTTACCGTGACACATGCCGGCGTGATCGATTACCGCCCTGGCTGTACGATAACCGATGTAGACAGTGCCACTCGGGTTGTCACTTATAATCAAGGCTTATCTCTTGATAACGTGGTCGAAGCCGGCGTCCTTAATCCGATTCCACCACAGCGAGCGCCAAAACTATTGGCAGACGCCGGCCTGCTTAACAGCCCGGATGGCCGCTTTGCAGCGGTGGATGTCTTGAGCTATGAATCGACGGCCATCCCAGGCATTCACATCCTCGGCGATGCGAGCAGTACGACAATGCCTAAGGCCGGCCATATAGGCAACCAGCAGGCCAAGACCTGCGTGGATGCTATCTTGCGCATGCTTCAGGGCCAGTTGCCGGACCCATCGCCGGTTACCAATTCAGCTTGTTTCACTCCGATCACCGCGAGCACAGCCACTTGGCTTGCTGCAGTGTATCAATATGATCCAGGCACTAAGAAAATGGTAATCCCCACGCAGCATAATAATGGCACGGCTATTTCCGCCCCCACAGCCAGCACGAGAAACTACCAGGATATGTTGACCTGGTTCAACACGCTGATGGGAGATACGTTCGCCTAACGTATTTGTATGAGCAAGGGCAGAGCCTCGCAGCAACGACGCCTGGCTGAATGAGGGGCTCTGCTTTTTGCTTTTAACATTGATGCTATCTACAATTAACTGAAATTCGCGACATGCTCAAAAAGCCCGTCATACAAGAGCCAAAGCATGGCCTGAAATACCCAAACGACTAAGTGACGCTGGGTCAACTCCCTCACTGTCATTCAGGTCAATTATTAGGATCACCATCGCCTGATTTAATCAATCCCAATGCACCTAATCCGACGTAATTAAAGGCATGAGTCACGATAGGATAGAGCCCATCTTCTTTTGTAGTGAATTCCACAATAGCGCCTTGAGCGGGTGCTAAATCGACTGCCTGCGAGCCATAACCACCTGCATTTCCTGGAGATAACTCAACCCCCTCTTTAATGACGCGATCAAAAATTGTGCCGACGATATGGAAAGTACTGTCTTGGTTAGGACCGACATTTAAAACAAATATGCGCACCTTTTTACCTGTATCTACTTGTATAGGATGATCTTTGTATTGAAACGCCACACCATTAAAAACCACGAAATCCGGGCTGGCACTCGCCATGCCAGCGTGATTAAAATCAATATTGCCGCCTGGCTTTCCAGTATAAAACTCGCTTTGCACTATAAAGAACTCATGATCTACGGGTTCCAGACCGCCTCTAGGCTCGACAATGACCATGCCATACATGCCGCTGGCAATGTGATGTAATGCGGGGTTTGTTCCACAGTGATACATCCATACGCCTGCATAATCCGTATGCCACTCGATATATTTATCTTCCCCAGGGTTAATTGAAGCCATTGCATCATTGGGAGCTACTTGACTGGCATGAAAATCAACTGAATGAGGATGCTTGTTGGTAGATGGATTGATCAAATGAAGCCTAATGGTATCCCCTAAATGCACTCTAGCGACAGGCCCTGGTACTGTGCCGTTAAATGTCCATAGCTGCTGGCTGACTCCGGGAGCAATAGTTATTGACTCTTCTGTAGCGAATCCTTCCCAGTTATGCACCCTGGATTCAGGAAGTGTAGGTGCTCTAGGATCACGTAACACATAAGGTGCGGCAGTAGCAGGACCGGCATCTACAGTGGAGACAAAGGCAATTGCAATAAAAAAAGCTCTACTTTTCATTATTTAACCTCAATCAGATGAGCCTATGAAACATGCCCTGCAACCAATTTACGGAGCATCGCATTTTCACCATTGATTTTGTTAAAAACACAGCGCAGACTCGACCATCCAAAGCCGACCTGGCATAGGAAACCTATTCCAGTTTAAAGAACTCAAAGCCAAACAGTTCCCTTGAACACCAGTTCATCATTCCGTTGAATCTGGCCCTCCTATGCATCCTGTCATCAAACCGATAGCAGATCATTGAAATCCTCCCACTTTGCGGCTGTCTCCGGTGTCACTGCACGTCAAGGCGACCAAAAGCCCCGTGCTGCTCATCGCCCGGCCCTGCCGTAAAGAACAGAGTGTTGACCGGTTGGTTCTCGAAGCCATTACCAAAGGCGAGTCCCCACAAGCCCTCGATCTGGATGGGCGTGCCGCTGGCAGATTCGAGCCGGCCTACAAACTCACCCGTCGCCAGATCAAAGGCGTTGATCCTGCCATCGCCGAAATTGCCCACCAACAGGCGGTTGCTGAATTTGCCGAAGCCTGCCGGTGCCAGAGCCATTCCCCAAGGCGCGTTCAGATTTTGCCGTGATGCTGAATCGACAGCCACGAGACGTCTGAGCAAGACGCCGTTGGAGTCGAACACATTGATCAAGCCGAGCCCCTCGCCTTTCTCGTCATCGCGCAGGCTGGGGTCCTGTTTGGCATAGGTAACGTAAATGTTGCCGTTGATTGCCTGTATGCCAAACGGCGCGCCGATTGGGGGAACCGCCGGGTCCGTAAACGCCCCCTCAGGCAGGGCCACAGGCTTGAACGAGCTGTCAAAGACATCGATTTTTCTGTTCCGGAAGTCGGTGGCATAAAGCAGGCCGCCGCGACCGCCCGCACTGATGGCCAGCCCCTTGTAAACCGCGCCGGCGGATGTCGAATTGTCGATGACGCGGATCGCGTGCGTTTGATCGACATTGGGTGCCCAGCCCGCGATTACACCGTCTTCCGTCGCGAAGATAAAGCGACTCGGCCCGGAAGCCGCGCCCTTCGACACCACGAAATCTGATGGCGAGCCGCTATAAACGATGCCTGTCGGGTTTCCGCCGCCAGCGTCATTGCCTGGCGACGGAATCTGGACTACCAGGGGCCGGGCATTGCCTACGCCGTCATACAGCGTGGATACCCCCGTGCCGTTGTTTGCCACCCATGCGGGACCGAATGGATTGAACGCAAGCCCCCAGCTGTTGACCAGGTTAGGATCGGTATGAATTGGCGGAGGAAAGCCGCTCGGAGTAAAGCCATCGGATATATAGTTCAATTGGTAAAAACTTCCATTGGAAGGCACGACGAAGGCAGCAAAATTTCCTCCGGTAGAGGTTGTAGAAGGCGCAGCAATGCTTCCCCCATTAGGAGGAGAAAGGACTGGGGATGTAGAAAAGTCCCTGCTAGGCATGATAGATGCAGAAAATTTCCTGCTAGGTGGCGTGGATGCAGAAAAATTTCTGTTGGATATGGTGGTTGGGGCAAAACGTTTCTGGGCCGGACTCGTAGGCGCGGCAGAGCCATTCTCTGCAGGCGCGGTAGACTGGGCAAAATTCCCCTTGGCAGCAGCGGCAAAGGCGCCAGGTGTGGCGACGAGAACCATCGCAAGCACCAAGGATACACAGCAGCCTTGTACAAGGACGCAAGATGCTTTCATTTTCGGCTCCTTATAGAAGAATTTGGGGAAACTATCTAAAACAGGTGCCATCTGTCGCTGAAACTACGCAATGTAGTCAGCGTTCTCTCTAGAGCTGAACCCGTCCAAGTTGGTTCAAACATTTTTGATTTCGGGCGATAGCGCAATAAATGGATTGCGTCGCATTTTTCAGCAAACCTAACAGGCAGGCACCCGGGCTTCTGGCCGGCATGTGTATAAAAGCGTGAAAAACCAGGAAGCCAATGGTTTAATAACGACTCTACGGACTCTCCATTAATCTATATTAAAAGGACAAACCATGCTCGCACCCCAAATCGGAGTTGGAGTACTCGTCATTGAAAATGGACGCATACTGCTCGGAAAGCGAAAGGGATCGCACGGCGCCGGAACGTGGTCCGCTCCCGGCGGCCATCTTGAGTACGGCGAATCGATCGAAAATTGCGCTGAACGTGAAGTACTGGAAGAAACCGGCATCAGCATCCGGGATCTGCAGTATGGTCCTTTCACAAACAGCGTATTTGAATCCGAGCAGAAGCACTATGTGACTGTCTTCGTGCTGGCAAAGCGGGAATCGGGCATTGTCGAAACCAGAGAGCCGGAAAAGTGCGAAGGCTGGGAATGGTTTGACTGGTCCCATCTGCCTGAGCCTCTGCTTGCGCCGCTGGCAGCCTTGCGCCGCCAGGGCTTCATCTTACCGGACGGCTCTTGCTATCAATCGCTGAATGTCATAAGTTTGTAGTTTGTAGGCTGGGTTGATAAACCCAGCATTCGGAGCCGCCAAAGCTGGGTTTATCAACCCAGCCTACCTGATCCAAGGCGCAGAATGTCATCAATAGAAAAGGTCTAAGTTATGAAAAGTATTTGCGTATACTGCGGCTCCAGCCCTGGCAGGCTGGAAGCATATGCCAACGCCGCCTGCGCCCTTGCCGGGACGCTCGTCGATAGAAACATAAGACTGGTCTACGGCGGCGCCAGCGTCGGCATCATGGGCCTGCTGGCAGATACGGTGCTGGAGCTCGGCGGCCAAGCGGTGGGTATAATCCCCGAAGGCCTCGTACGCAGGGAGGTCGCGCACAAGCATCTGACCGAACTGCACGTCACGCAGTCCATGCATGAGCGCAAGATGCTGATGGCGGAGCTGTCCGACGGGTTCATTGCCCTGCCAGGCGGAATCGGCACGCTTGAGGAACTCTTCGAAATCTGGACATGGGCGCAGCTAGGATTGCACAGAAAGCCCTGCGGGTTGCTGAATATAGCGGGTTATTTCGATGCGCTGACCGCGTTTCTGGATCATGCCGTAGCGGAACAGTTCATCAAACAAGTTCATCATTCGATATTGATCGTTGAGCGTGAACCGGAAGCGTTACTCGACCGGTTCGACAGTTATGTGCCGCCGGCTGTTACGAAGTGGATGGAAAAAGATGAGACATGAAAGGTTGTCGCTTAGCCGGAGCATGGCTATAACACGATAATATTTTTACTTTCCGGACGCTCTGTCCGGTTAGCTTTACATTATGAAGTCAAAAGGCGAATCATCATGATCAGGCAGGTTGGAAGGACCGTTATCAATCCAAAACACTTGGCGACATGCCATTGCGGCGCTGTCGTGCTGGAACTCGACTTGCCTGACGGCATCGTTGACCCTCGCCGGTGCGACTGTTCGATCTGCCGGAGAAAGGGTGCGATAGTCGCCTCGGTTCCGCTTTCCGGCATCAGGATCATCCAGGGCCAGGATGCGTTGAGGCTCTACCAGTTCAACACCATGACCGCGAAGCATTACTTTTGCTCCATCTGCGGCATTTACACCCATCATCAGCGCCGGTCGAATCCCGAACAGTACGGCTATAACGTTGGCTGCCTGGAAGGCGTCAACCCGTTTGAAATCGAGAACGTGCCGACGAACGACGGCGTTAACCATCCGGCTGATCGTGGCGCTTTATAGTCCGGTAAATGTGGCGAGGCAATATTGATGTGCATCCTATCGATTAGCACACCCTCTTACATTGATAAATCGGTCGCCTGATTAAGTAAGCCGCTTAGGCAGCGGCTTTCCGTTATACAGTTCCCGCAGATACTATCGGCCGAGCAAGGCCGAAGCAGTAACGCCCAGGCCTTGCTCGACTCTGGTTCATTCTAATCGTCCATTAGCTCCCCAGGACTATTGAAATATTCATCCTCTATACCATTCGGACCATAAGTGTAAAAACTAAAAGAACTATTGATATACCTAAGCTCTCCAGCCGAAAAGGTTAAAGTAGTATGATGTGATGTGCTAGAGCCAGTGCCCCACACATAAAATGCCGTAGGTCCTCCTGAATTTACACGCGCCAGAAGAACACCATGACAACCTAGAGTTTCAACAACTTCGTCATAGGTCATCCCTTCCTGGAGCTTACTTATTTGGGATTGTTCGGGCGTACAAGTGGGAAAGCGTCCAGCGGCGCAATAATTGTCGTGGGACCCCCAAATAACAGAATGGGCCGCATAAACGGAACATCTTGTAATATCGTCAGCCCGAGGTTCTTCACTAGAAAGCACGCCAAGCGTTCCATCCGGATTGAACTTCAATTTGACATTTGCATACGCAACCTTTCCTTCAATCACGACTGTCGGAATAGTCGCCGTGCCGCTAGCGGGATCATAAGTAGTCGCAGTCTTGGAAACGGAAGGCTTTTCAGTGGAAATAACGCTGAATGATAGATCTGAATTTCGCTCCAATTTGACGTTTACAAACTCAAGCTTATCGTTAACCATTACCTTAGGAATAGTTATTTTATTAAAATAATATTGATCGTTTACACGTTTTACCGTGTACTGATTATTTCTTACAGGGTTTACCCTGTCTTCCGCTTGACCGACAGTTGTCAGGAACAGAGCCGCCAAAAATACCCCTAGTTTTTTTATTTTCATAGTCCTTTTACTCCCATAATCCCAGTAGATCAGTTATGTAGTTCTTAAAAAATTTGCGCGCAATTGCGAATGAAGAAGCCTGTAAGCTAAAGCTTGGTATGCAGGGTAAATTGATAGTTTAATCATCGCTAAGTGCCGCCAATTAAAGAGCCGCTTAAACAACGGCTTTCTATTATTCAGTTCTGGTCAGAATCATTGACTAGATCAGACGGTTTACGGTGAATGGCCAGTAGCTGATTGATAAATTTAACCGAACCCTTGTAAAAACCCACAGTAGCGAATGTACGCGGATTCACATTCCGCTCAGGAAAAGTGTCAGAACTAGCAGACCATGCGTAAAATGCGACTTCAGTTCCGTATTGATCAGTTCGCACCACAAGAACCCCATGACAGCCCAGAATTTCAACTACCTCATCATAGCTCATCCCTGCTTTGATCTTATCTACTTGAGGCTGGACAGGGGGACAGGTGGGAAAGCTTCCATCAATGCAGTAATCGGTTCCGGCCGCATAAGTGGAGCAGTATAAAATATCGGAAACCTGGGGTTTTTCAAAAGAAAGAAGACTAAATGTTCCATTTGAATTTTCCTTCAATCTGAAATTTGCATAGTTAATCACACTCACATCGCGGCTAGGCGCCAACGTTGGAATAGTTACTGTGCCGCTGGCGGGATCATAAGTAGTGTCAGTCCTGGAAACGGGAGGCTCTTCAGTGGAAATAACGCTAAATGTTCCATTTGAATTTCGTTCCAATTTGACATTAACAAACGCAACCTTGCCGTCAATCTCCACCTCCGGAATAGTTACCGTGCCGGCAGCGGGATCATAAGTTGTATCTGCCGCGTAACCGACAATGGTTACGAACAGAGCCGCTAAAAATACTCCCAGTTTTTTTGTTCTCATAGTCCATTTACCCCCATAATCCCAGTAGATCAGTTATGTAGTTCTTAAAAATTTGCTTGCAATTGCCAAGCGAAGACGGCCTATGACAATTCAAATATTTTCATTATTTGTGTTATTAAAATTGAAAAACTTGCATAGCGCTCGGCGCAGTAAGACTACTATACATGACCGGCTTATACAATCCGTTAGTCTAGTATATAGATCGCTTACCTTTTGAAGGTTTAATTCATCTGAGTTTTTGGAAAATATTACGCAATACTGTTAAGAGCATTCAGCGCCGATCTAATCGCGAACAGTACGGCTATAATGTCGGTTGCCTGAAAAGCGTCTGTCAAACTGTTTGAAATCGAGAACGTGCCAGTGAACGATGGCGTTAACCATCCGATCCGACTTTTCGTAGTACTTCATAGCTGGATAGAATGTGTTGAACGCAATGAAACGTCTTAACCATGCTGACCTCTTCAGCAAGCAGCCAACTGGCGCGGCTGCTTGCGTTAATACGAGCATTAAAACTCTATCTGGAAATAACCAAGCAAAAGTCGCCCTATCAAGGGTCGCCCATAAGAAAGCCGCTGTTTAAGCGGCTTTCTGTTATTTGGCTCTTGCCAGAGTATTTGAATATTATTCAAATGGCCGTGAATTTTTGGACAACAGCTCAAGATCCATAATGTAGGAAATTAAAAACGTATGAATTGAGCAAGCTTACCATCAAGAAAACTCGCGTCAGCAGAGTATACAGAATCAGTACCCCAACGATAAGATGTGTAGCCCCCTGAACCAACATTCTCGAGAACTCCATGACAACCTATAATTCCAACAACCTGATCATAGGTCATCCCGTCCTTGATCTGAGCTGCTTGAGAGAGAGTAACCAGGCAAGTAGGATACTTCCCCTCATCGCAAATATTAGTTCCGGGTACATAAGTGGAACAACTTAAACTATCGGGAACTGGAGGCACTTCAGTAGAAAGAACGCTAAGTGTTCCATCTGGATTTAACGCCAGTTTGACATTTGTATGCTCAACCTTGCCGCCAATCACCACCGACGGGATAATTACGGTGTCAGCAGCGGGATCATAAATGGTGGTAGAAGGGGAAGCCTTGGGAGCTTCAGTAGAAAGAATGCTGAATGTACCATCCGAATTGGCCTTCAATTTGACATTGACAAACTCAACCTTACCGTTAACCGCCACCTCCGGAATAGTTACCGTGCCGGTAGCCGGATCATAGGTGGTGTCTGCTGCGTGGCCAATAGTTGTTACGAACAAAGCCGTTAAAAATACCCTTGTTTTTTTTGTTTTCATGGTCCTTTTTTACTCCCTTAATTAAGTAGATTAGTTATATGAAATTGCCGAGCGAAGACTGCCTGCGACAATTCAATTATTTCTATTATTTGTGTTTTAAAATTAAACAACTTGCATAGCGCTCGGCGCGAGAAGACTACCACAAACAATCGGCCCAGACAATCCGTTAGTCTAGTGTGTATGTTGGTTACCCTTTAGAGATTTAATTCACCCGAGCCATTTTTTTAAAAATGGCTCGCGATGCCCTTCTGGGGCATTCATGCGATTATTGCGTTAGCAGGGAAGCATTGGTTTTAGTGATCATACCCAATTAAACACTGCCTGGATGCTCACATGACCGGCTTCAAAGGCCACCGTATCAAAATACATTATCGCGCTCTGCGCCAAGTGTATCCGGCTTACCCGCGCAATTACCGGAATCTGGAGGAGATGATGGCGTAACGTTCGATCATTCCAACATCTAAGCGCAGGGGCTTGAAGTTCACGCCCTATCTGAAGGCTGTTTTCCGGAGAGGGAAGATACGCCCAGTCGGCACGAGTTGGCATATGGACGAGATATACATCAAGATCAAAAGCCAATGGAAGCAATCGTTGCGCGTGCTCCCGTCGCATGGCTCTCGAACTAGGCGAATTATCCGGCAAGCTAATCATTGTTAATAGTGAATTTTGTAACAAAAAAAACGTTAATTTTTCACTGAATTTAAAAACGCCTGATGCCAAAATAACCCCGTTGTTAAAGAAAAGGTATGCGCTCTTCTTTGCTCCCCAAGTTGGTGGCCATTTTTACCAACTTGGGCTTATTAGCTTTATTTTCGCGCAGAGAATCAAAAACAAATATAAATACAACACAGGAGCATCTCATGGTCAGAAGAAAACACATCAGCAGCGGCGACTGGCGCACCGTTGAATCGTTCTGGAACGCCAAAGGCACGGCTTTTTTCCAGGCGCCGGTCGGGGCGCAAATCAAGGTTCGGTATGGCGCCGGCTGGTTCGGCTTCGATAGCCAGAAACAAGCGCTGGACGGTGTCGCGTACAAAAAGCTGGTAGTCGGCCTGGGTTCTTTGGGTTTCGCCAGGATGCAAATCAAGGTTTCGCAAACCACCGATGTGACTTACGACGTCTACGGCGACTGCCTGGCCAGACCGCTGCCCGAAATTCAGTTTTAGCCGAACGGATTAAATAGCTAACGCCCAGCATCGATAGCATTGGTTCGCATTACGATGTATGGAGCGATTTTTTGCAGTTTTTTTGCTTCTTCCTTCATTATCTCTACCCATGGTGTTTAAAGCCTGGTGTCTACCAATGAGCGAGAGCCTTGATTTCTCTCGCTCTTTTTTTGATAGCGAAAAATTAAATCGGCGAGATAAGACGCCACTTTGCGATTGCAGAAAAATGTCCCGAATCAGGCTGCCGAAAGACTGGATTTTTACAAGATGCCAATCCTGCGGGCTTACGTCTCTATATTATAACTGCTGACTCTCAGTTTGAACTTTAAGACGGCATCAATAACACTGACGGAACTTTTACCATCAATATTTTCAAGAGGTACCGGCATGAAACTCGCCAAAACTTTTTCCACCATTGCCTTAATATTATCTCTGCCGGTCCAGGCAGAATCGACCAGCACCGGCGCCGTTCTGTTCAACAGCACTGACGGCAACTGGTTCAATCCGGCCAACTGGAGCTCCGGCCGCGTGCCCGGCGCCGAGGACGACGTAGTGCTGGATGCCGATGACAACGTGGTGATTGATCCGGCCCTGGGACGCATGCCGGTGCAGGTCCGCGATCTCACGATACGCGGCAAGGCGCGCCTGGAAACCTTGCCGGACACGCATCTCATCACGCGCGACGAGATCGTGCAGGACCAGGGGCAGCTGATCCACCGCAGCAGCGCTTCGGAAGGCGATACGCTCATCATCTCGGCATCGCCCGACCCTGCGGCTGGCTGGGGTTTTGGCCAAAGCGGGACGCTGCTCAATCCATCGACCCAAAGCCACCGCGATGTAATTCTAAAAACCAGCGCCACCTTGCAGTTCGGCCTGGGCGGACTCGAACCCGCAAGCCTGACTACCGGGGCTGACGGGTCTGTCCGGGTGCAAAACGGCGCAGGCCATTACGCCACCCTGACAGCGGATTTAGTCGTGCTGAACAGCAGCCAGGACCTTACCGGCCTCATCGGGCAACTGCCTCCCGGCCTGCTCTTGTCGCTACACTACGGCTTCAGACCGGCAGACGGCGACAGTTTCCAGATCATTACGGCTAACCGTCGGCTGGTCGACCAGTTCCGCGGTCTGCCCGAAGGCGCACTGGCCGGCTGCACGGATGACAACGTTGGTCTCTACATTTCCTACCTGGGAGGCGATGGCAATGACGTGGTATTGTCCGCCAAAGATACGTCACCTGAAGCCTGCCTGCTATTGCCTGCAATACAGAAAGTGCGCGAAGCCGCTGCCCGTTAAGAAGCGCGTATAGGCTTCTTCGGCTTCGCACTTATGCAAGCGCGGTTATGCTCGCAACTATGAGGCTTCTGGCGTTTGCAGGATGGGGTGAGTTCCTCATCACGCTCGGAAGTTATATGAATACAAGATGCGTACAAAGAAGCCAGTCAGGATACATTGATGCGCAGCAGCGGCGATGGCGATGGATTTATCCCTCTCGCCATCGCCGAATTTGGCCAGTAACCCTGAAAACTGGCACCATCGGTTAGCGGCGAATTTGTTGTCTGATGATCGAATTTGCCGGCGACAATAGCAATATCTATACAGGCAGCTAAACTTTAGCCTCAAGCACCAAATTGGTTGGTGTCTCTGCAGCGCGCCTTACCTGGCCGAAGCCTCCCGCATTGAGCACTTCGGTAAGCTTTTTTTGACCGGCCTGGGCGCCCAACCCAAGTCCGACCTCCTGAGATTTGGAGGCGGGCACGCAAACCATCGTTGAAAACGAATAATAAATCTGGCCTAAAGGATGGAGGTTTTCTTCCAGACTATCTCCGGCAAAAGGCTCGACCAGCATAAATGTTCCGCTATCAGACAACGTGCCTGCAATATGCTTGGCCGCGCCGACGGGATCGCCCATATCGTGCAGAGCATCGAACATCGTCACAAGGTCGTAGTTTTTCCCGGGATATTCTTTCGCCGCCACAACTTCGAAAATCGTATTGCCCGCGACACCTGCGGCGCGAGCCCGCTCCCGCGCGTGTTCGATCGACGGTTCGTGATAGTCAAAACCATGAAAAGTCGAATTAGGGAATGCCTGAGCCATAAGGATGGTCGAGGAACCATGCCCGCAGCCGACGTCGGCAACTTTGGCGCCGGCTTCGAGTTTTTCCCGGACGCCATCAAGTGCCGGCAGCCATGAATCGATCAGATTCATGGCATACATCGGCCGGAAAAAACGCTCGGTGCCGCAGAACAAACATGGGCTATGATCGCTCCAGGGCAACCCTTTGCCGGAGCGGAAAACTTCAGTCAGTTTGGGTTCATCGATATAAGCGGACATGACTGCCTGGAAGAAGCCTTGCATGCAGGCCGGATGCCCCTCGGCAGCAAAAACGACGGCCTGCTCGGGCGACAATGAAAATCTGCCGGCAGCGGAATCGTAATTCACATACCCTGCCGCCGCATTGGCAGAAAGCCACTCCCGAAGATAGCGTTCGTCCATTCCAGTGCTGTCGGCCAGTTCCTGACTGGTTGCCGGACTGATCTCGGCCAAAGCGCTGTACAGGTCAAGTTTGTCGCCGATATAGGCTATCAGCAAGCCCAATGATCCGGCTACGTCGCCAATCACTTTACCCTGCAGCTGTTCCAGCTTGCTCTCATTGATATCCGTTAAGCGTATTGCCATCTCTTTTGCCTCTGTTTATAAATACGTTGTAAGAACTTTTGCTGTTAGTGAATGGTGGAGGTCATGCTGCAAGGGCAGATATTTGCTCCCGCAATATCGGCATAAACCACATCCGTGCGGTTTATGCAAGAAGGGCTATGGGATGCGCTGAGGCACGAAGCACATCGTTCGAGTAATTTTTTCAGCCCTGACTATTGCCATATCTACACCTTCCTAGCCCATCCTGCCTAGCGGCTTAAGCTGATATGTTACCGGACGATCATCAGTTTGATTGAAGTTTCATGGCTTTTTCCTTACCAGATCGGCACAACCGACGGTGGCTTCCGCTCCTGACTCAACGTAACAGGCGCTGACATGGTCCTTGCTGAAAATACGGCCATGATTGTAGCCCTTGCTGTCCGCGCCAACCCAGGTAAACGAGGCGTTGTCAGGATAAATAGCCCCGAAAAAGTGCTTGGTTCCCCCCGAAAAAGTGAAGTGTCCTTTGAATATGCGCCCTTTCTGCTCGGAAATCTCGACAGTCTTGGCCCAGCTTGAATGCCCTTTTTGCTCTGAATAAGTAGTGTTTTCTCCGGTCCAGACACCGACCAGATTGGGGATATCTTCTTTTTGCGGCTCTGAAAAACAGGCCGGGCTGCTGATCAGGGCTGAGGCAAGCAGGATCATTCGTGACGAAAACGTAAAGGTCTTTGTTAAGTTTTGCATAGTCAAACTCTCTTTATTGCTCTATTTAAATATCGTTTAAACAGGCCGCCGTAGATCGGCAGCAGCAGCGCCAGCGCCGCGACGGCCGCTTTCCAGCGCACATCGGCGTCCACCGGTTTCTGCACGGCGAAATCGGGCGTTTGCAGGGCCTCGTTCAAGGCATCGATATCGGTCAGCCGGTGATAGCGCAGGCCTGCCTCCGACGCCAGCTGTTGCAGATACGGCTCGCGCAGGGAAGCCAGGTGTTCGCTGCCCGTCGCCGCCTCCCGGCCGAACGGCGCGTTGCGGGCATCGTAGCCTTCGATTTTTTCTGGATTGAGGTTGGATTCGCCGAACGAGGAGCGGTGCGGCACATCCTCGGCGCTATAGAATCCGGCGGGCTCGCCGTTGGCGTTGAATTTCGGGATAGGCACGGGCTGCAGGCCGCCGACGCCGAGAATCATGCCGTCCAGCTTGCCCTTGACAGCGGAAAAATCGCTGAGATAGCGCGGATTGACAGGCGGGGCTTCCTGTCCGTCGGTCACGAACACCACTTTGGAATCGCCGTTCTGCAGGATTTCCAGCGCACTGAGCAGGCCGCCGGCGATCCGGCTGTCCGCTGCCCAGGCCATGCGCCAGTCCAGTTCGGCAATGGCGGCATCCAGCTCGGCAAAGCCCGAGCAGACTTCGATCGGCTCGAACAGCAGGGTCGAGCGCCGCTCGGTAAACACGCCCAGGCCGACTTTCGACTGGCATGGCAATTTCGGCAGCAGCTCGCGCAGTGTCTGTTTGACATACTGCAGACGGCTGACGGGGCTGTCTTCCAGCCGGTAGTCCTGCGCGTTCATGCTGCGGGTAATATCGACGATGAAGGCCAGGTTATAGACCGGACGCTTCTGCCGCTCCCGGGGATGGATGAACAGCGCCAGCATGGCGGCCAGCGCCAGAATCAGGCACCAGAAGCGGTAATCCTTGTGTACGCCGGAAAAGCTCATCAAGGCAGTCCTCTCGGAAAGCCCGGCACGGTCGTCCACGGCTGCGATTTGCGGTTGTCGGGGCTGTCGTCCTGGATGTTGATCCGGTCCATTTCCGGCAGCAGGCGCATGGCGACCTCGAGGTTGTATTTGGCGTCCCAGAACCGGCTGTCCAGCGCCAGCGCCTGCCGGTAGGCCTGCTTCGCCAGCCCCGCCAGCGGCAGGGCTTCATTGAAATTCTTCGCTTCGGCCTGTTCAACCGCCTGCTCCAGATAGACATTGCCGAGGTTGTAGCGGATTTTGGCCTGCAGCGCACGGTCGCCCGCGTCCATGATCAGGCTCAGCGTCGCCAGGGCCTCGTCGTAACGGTGCTTGCTCTTGAAGTAAACCGCTCTCGCCAGCCTGACTTCCGGTTTCGCGCTGACCAGTTTTTCGATATCGATGTCATGGCCCGAAGCCAGTTGCTCCATCCAGGCGTTTTCCCGGTCGATCCGGTACAGCGCCCACAGTTCATAGAAAACGGCGAAACTGCTCGCCGCCAGCACGCCCCACAGCGCGGCGTTCCTCAAGGTTCTTGTCACCTTCTTACCTCACACAATTTCAAAGCCAGCAACACCAGTATCAACCCGGCGGCCCACTGGTAACAGAGCGCCGACAAATCCTGTTTGGGGATGCGTTCGCGATAATGCCGGGGCAGGTGCTCCAGCCGATTGATGTCGGCAATGGCTTTCTGCATGGCATCCGGGCTTTCCGCTTCATACGCCTGATAGGGAATGTTCAGGCTGGTGAAGAATAAATGCAGATAGCGTTCCGGCATTGCCTGCGCGTTGTCATTGCGCGAGTCGGCCGGCCGCTCGTAAATGCCGGGGCTGTTGGCCGTGCGCAGAAAAATCCAGTACAGGCGGACCTGCTGCTGCTTGAACCATTGCCGAAGCTGCAGTTCGCTGTCCGGGTCGATGGCCGCCGCCCCGTCGGACACCAGCAGCACGATGCGCGAACCGGTCAGCTCCCGGTTGTCGAAAAAGGACATGGCCATGGCCAGGCCCTTGCTGATATTGGTATAGGCGAGCGCGGGCGCGGCGGTGGCGTTGATGGCTGCCTGGATCGCCTGTTTGTTTTCCGTCAGCGGCAGCACGAACAGCGGCGAGGTGCTGTATTCGGCGATGCCGAGCATGTCGTGCGGGCGCCCGGTGACGAATTCGGTCAGCAGGCGCCGCGCCGCCGCGGCCTTGGATTCCTCTGCGCTGTCCGGCGCCTTGCCGGCGAAGGTGTTGTCCATGCTGTTGCTGCGGTCCAGCAGCAAAACGATGTTGGCGCCGTGGCCGATGCGTTCGATGCTTTGCTCGGTCCGGTGCAGGCCGGCCAAGCCCAGCACCAGCGCCGCGATCGTCGCCATGCCGAGTATGCGCAGCAGGACGGTCAGTCCGGCGGAGACGGCATCGGGCGGCAGTATATCCAGCCACGGATAAGGGCTGTGCCGCACACCGTCATCGAACAGGGGCCACAGCATAAACAGCAGGCCTGCCAAGACCCACGGCGTTTCGACGGCAAAATTCATTTGCTGCCCCGCTCGATCTCGCGGCAGGCCGCGCAGAGCTTTCTGAGCCGGCCCAGGGCTTCCGCGCCGGATTCGGCTTTGCCGGCGAAGAAATAGCGGTTGGAGCAATTGAAGAACCAATCCAGCTGGTCGCCGAGTTGCCGGTACTGCGGATGCTGCCGGTAAAAGCCGGCCAGCTTGTGCTTGAACAGCGGCTGGCGATTCAGTGCGTTCAGGGCCTCATGGAACACCGTCAGTCCCTGCTCCAATTCCTGGCCGGACAGGCGCGCCAGTTTTCCGCCAGCGCGCTTGAAGAGGCTGCGCCGGGGCAACCCCGGCAGATAGCCGTACAAATAGGCCAGACCCGCCCCGCTAGCCAAGGCGATCAGCCCGGCGACGAGCAGCCCGAGCACCGGACCGTCGGTCCGCAATGCGGGCGGCATGGCGTCGGGGCGCTTGTATTCGCCGGTGTCGTCCAGCCTTACCGCCAGCTCGCGCAGGGGCGACAGGGTAAAAGGCCAGGCCGGCACGGCCTGTTCGGCGGTTTTGCCGCCTTGCCCAAGTACGAGGTTGAAGCCCGGAATAGTCAGCATTTTGACTTCATTGGGGGCATAGAAAACCTGATAAGTCAGGTCGATCGTGTAGCGGAAACCGCCGCCGATCCGGCTTTCTTCGACCTTGATGTCATTGAGATTCAGCCAGCGGTTGAGCGCCCCCTGCCGTGGCAGGCTGCTCGTCTGCAGTCTGACCCCGTTGCGGGTTTCGACCAAGACGCGGTGTTGTATCTCGTCGCCGATGACATAGCCGAACGGGCGCGGCGCGAGCAGTTCGACATCGCTGACGGCCGGCCTGTCCGAGCAACCGAGCAGCGCCAGCGACAGCAGGATGCCGGTCAATAGGGTTCTCATGCGGCCCTCTGTTGAAAATAATGATCGATGTGTTCGGCCTTGTAGCGCCCGTCGATAAACAAAGGCTCGGCCCCGAAGGCGCGGAATGCCTGCTGCAGCTGCCGCCGGCGCTGATCAAAGGCGCGGACGATTTTCTGCTTTAGCGCCGGACGCATGAACAGCGTGCGCATAGCGCCGTTTTCCATGTCCCGGTATCTGATCAGCCCCCAAGGCGGCAGGTCCAGATATTCGGCGCTATCCCACAGCACCAGCGGGATCACATCGTGCCGGTTGAGCGTTTGCATCAGGGTTTTGAGCCGATCCGTGCCGAAATGGAAATCGGACAGTAGAAACACCAGCGCCCGGCTCGCGGGCAGCAAGCGCGCTGTTTGCGGCAGGCTTTCGCAGCCTTGTGCCGGGATATGATTTTCCAGATTTTTCGCCAGCGCCCGGACGCGTCCCATTTGCCGGCAGCCCGGCAGCAGCCAGCGCTGTTCCAGCTGTCGTCCGCAGCCGATAAAGCCGAAGCTGTCGCCGTAGCTGAAAGCCGAGCTGGCGGCCGACAATAAAAAATCGATGAGTATCCGTTGTTTGTTCAGGCTGCCGGAAAACGACATCGACGCGGACAGGTCGGCGATCAGGTAGACATCGAGCGTGCTTTTCTGCTGGTAGACGCGCACCTGATAGCTGCCGAACGAGTCCAGCACGCTGGCGCGCAGATCGATGCGCCGGGGGTCGGGCGCCGCGATCAGCGGTTCATGGCGTTTGAATAGCTGGCCGCTGCTGACCATCTGTCCCGGATGCGCGCCGGGAAAAACACTGCCGGCAGGCCCTGCCAGCCGGTAGCGGAAGGTTTCGGGAGCGGTTGTCATGGCGTTTACTGCTGGCTCGCTATCAGATACATGACCGCGCCGGTGAATACGGTGTAGGCGGGCAGGCTGTACTTGACGGGCCAATCCAGGATCAGTCCGACCAGCCCCGAATAGCTCCGGTCGTCGCGGTTGTAAATCCCCTCGCCGACCAGCCAGTACAGTGTATTCAATACACCGAGCCCGAGTATGGAGAAAAAGCCGATATCGTCGATCAGCAGCGATTTCGAGGCGAGCATGTGGTCCTTGTCGCTGAAGTGCAGCCAATGCGCGGCCCATATGCCGACAATCAGGGCGCCGATCTTGAACGCGATCAGACAGAAGGCCTGTGTGATGCGGCGCAGGTAATACGAAACCTGAACGAGCGCGGGCAGCCGGCGCGCCAGAAAAACGGCAGGCAGCGCCATGCAGAACAGCAACAGGCCGGTGACGCCCAGCAACACCCAGAACCGGGTGCTGACGGCCTCGTTGATGGCGCCTGTGTAATAAGCCGCGTAGGACGCTTCCGCCAGATGGTCAAAGCCGTCGGCAATGAAAAAGCAGATGAAACTGACGCCGGCCCAGGTCAGGTATTGTTCGGTCAAATCGCCGAGATCCGTTTTGGGTTTGATTAAATCAAAGTATTTTTTCACGCTCATGGGTTGCTCACCTGGATAAGTGCCGATGTTATGCATGAATCGCCAGATTCATGTAGTGCGGCGCTGGTTAAGAACTGCAGGATACGCATTGCGTACCTTGCCGGGCGTTCCAATTGCCCTGCCGCAAAAGGTACGCAATGCGTATCCTGCCTTTTCAACTCCGACATCCATTCAATCACGGCGCGGCAATTTGGTTGAGAATGCCGTTGATCAGCTCAGGCATCAGTTCATCCTTCCGGTAGGCGTACATCGGGCTCAAAAAGATGCGATGCGCCATCGTGACCTGATAAACCGCCTGCAGGTCTTCGGGCAGCAAGGCATTGCGGCCTTCCAGCCAGGCACGGACCTTGGCGGCGCGGATGAAATAACTCATGCCGCGCGGACTGGCGCCGGCCTGCAGCAGCGCGCTCATGTCCACATCGGCCAGCTCGATCCCGTAGTCCTGCGGATAATGCGAGGCTTTCCACAACGCCAGGGCATAAGCGCGCAGTTTCGGCGTGCCCTGGATATTCTCCTGCAGCATGACCGCCAGATCGTTGAGTTCGTAATAAGCGATGCCGCCGGTTTCCATGCCGGCAATCAGCCGGTCGACGTCATGGAAGCGCTGGTTGAACATCAGTTCATCCAGCACTGCATCATCCGTCGGCGTCGCCATGCCGATTTCAAACATGAAACGGTCTTTTGCGGCGGCCGGCATTTCGAAGGTTTCCTCTTTCTCGACGCGGTTCCTGTCGGCGAACACCTGCAGGTGCGGGAATTCGTAATCGCGGTTGAAGGCATTGATGCTGCGCTCGGCCATGGCACGCAACAGCAACGAATGCACCTGCGGGCGGGCGCGGTTGATTTCGTTGAAAAAGAAAGTCGCCAACCGGCTGCCCTGCTTCAGCAGGGGGCCCGGATCGACGCGCGGCTTGCCGGCTTCGTCCAGGTAGGTGTAGTAGACGAGATCGGCGGGCATCAGATCGATGGTGCCTTCGACGCGTTGGTATTCTCCGCCCAGACCATGAGCAATGGCGCGCAGCAGCGTCGTCTTGCCGACGCCGACCTGGCCTTCCAGCAATACATGGCCGCGCGCGAACACGGCAAGGACGATATTGCGGACCACGGAGGGCTGACCGATCACAATCCCGTTGATCTGTTGTTCGAACTGCAGCGCCTTGGCGCGCCAGTCGTTGAGCTGGTTGTCTGTCATGTTTGGCTATAAAAAAGCTCCGTTAAGGGGAGGTCTTAACGGAGTAAGCATGGTTTAAGTATCAAAAATTCATGAGGAATGAAGCCTGGAGCAAAGCCTCGCTTCAGGCTTCGGTGCAGAACAGACATACAGGGGGCCACATGCCTGTCCCTATGGAAATCCTTAATTGATTTCCTCTACGTCATAAACAAACTTGCCGGTTTTACTCAAGTGCTCCCAGCGCTTTTCATTTCGGGCCTCCATTTCCTTGATGGACTGCGCTTGTTTATTCAGTTCGTTGGGATCGTGTTTCGGGTCGTACTTGCTGCCCGCAACCTTTTCCGGATAGCCCGGCTTGGGTTCCCAGCACACGCCGGGTTCCTTGCAGTTGGTGCCGTCATAGGCCGATGCGGAAAATGACAGCGTGGCCATAAGACTTGCGAAGCCGAGTAAAAGTAATTTTTTCATTGTCGTGTCCTCGTTATTTAGTGCTTAGCTGAAAAGGTACGCAATGCGTACCCTACAGCACGTGTAGGCTGGGTTGGAGCTTTAGCGGAAACCCGGCATGGGCGGCTTCGAATGCTGGGTTTATCAACCCAGCCTACCCCGGTTAAAAGCGGCGGCGCCCGGCGCGGCAAACGGGATAGATAACGGAGATGCCGTAACGTCAGTCTTTCAACCATTTGGCCTTTTTCGGGTCACCTTTGTAGATATCCCGCAAAAAGGCCATGATATTCAGCATCTCATCGGTGCTGAAGTTGACGTATTGCGGCCCCATCATGCCGTTGGCGCCGCCGAACAGCAGTTCGAACAAGCCCTTGTCGGTAGCGTTGGCCGGATAAGTCCAGTAGTCGTCTGCCAGACCGGGACCCAACTTGCCTTCCGCTTCATGACCGTGGCAGCCGGAGCAGCCCGTCATGTAAAGGCTTTTACCCTTCTCGACCGCTTCCTTATCGCCGTTATAAGGGTTTTTGCCGGTCTGCATGAACTGCTTGAACGCATCCGTGTGTCCGCCGGACTTGGCGACGCTCATGTCCAGCACTTCGCCGGTGATGGCATGGTGCAGCGTGATGTCCGCCTGTGCGATAGGACTGGACAAAGCCAGGGTCGCGAGTACGGCGGCTGTTAAATTGTTATATTTCATTTTGTTGTTAATCCTGTTTTTGCATGGCTAAAGCAGGCTCCTGTTCGGGCAGCAGGGGAATCCCTTCTGCTTCCAGAATCTGCCTTATATCGTGTTGTCGTTTTTCGATGACCTGATTCAACTGCGCCAGCAGGGCTTCGTCGCCTTTGCGCACGCCCATGGAGGTGCTGTAGTGGAAGCCTACCTTCTCGCCGTCGGCGCGGGTATTGTTGTCAGGGATCACCGTCACCTTCAGCGGTGTCGAAGACTCCTTGACATAACGGGCGCCGGCCGGCCCCCACAGCACGGCGACTTCGGCACGGCCCGAGGCCACCTCGGAAACCAGCTTGGCGTTGTCGTACTTGACGTACTGGTTGCGCCTGGACTTGTAGCCCACCAGTTCCTGCTCGTAATTGAACATGTCGTTGTAACGCCCGATCGCCCGCATCATGACTTCAGCCGGCGAACCCGGCACATAGGCGATGCGTTCAGCCTTGCGCAGGACTTCGCTGTCCCAATTCCGCAGGTCCAGATTGTCGTTCTGGCGCGTGATGAACACGTAGCCGGACCGGTAATAAGGCCGCGTGGTCAGTACCCTCGGATCGCCCGTGTCCATGCCGATGGAAACGTCGCAAAGCCCTTTGTCCAGGTAATCGCGCAAGTAGAAGCGCGGATCGGTCCAGGTCACGTATTCGACTTTCCGGCCCAGTTCCTCACCGACCAGCTGCGCCAGCTTGTTCTCGAAGCCTTCCCCTTTTTTATTGGAGTACGGCATTTCGTCTTCCGCAGCGCAGACTTTCAACGGTTCCTGAGCGAAAGCGCCGGATGCCGCAAAGCCCAGCGCCAGAAATAGAGCAGTTAAGATAGTTACTTTAAATGACATATTGTCCTCGTGGTAAGGGCGGACGGAAATCATCCGCCCGCCCTACGTTTTCAGATACTTAAAGCGAGAACACCATGACGCCGCCGCCCATTTGCGTGTAGTGCGCCAGTTCTTTGAACGCACCGACCGCGCCGAGACCGGCTGTCGGGTCTTTCAGGTCGAATACCAGGCCGACGCCGGGCCAGCCGCCTACGCCGTAATAAATCGCGACGTATTGCTTGCCGTCGTGTTTATAGGTAATCGGATGGCCGATCACGCCGGAAGGCAGCTTGAATTTCCACAGCTCTTCGCCGGTTCTGGAGTTAAGCGCCTTGATGTAACCATCCAGCGTGCCGTAGAACACCAGGTCGCCCGCCGTTGCCGTAGTGCCGCCCCAGACCGCGAATTTTTCCTGGATTTCCCACTCGAATTCGCCGGTGACCGCATTCATGGCCTTGACCTGGCCCAAGGTGCCTTTAGGTCCCGGATACATGTTCAAGGTAGCGCCGACGAAGAACTGGCCTGCGCGGTAAGGCAGCATGAACGGTTCCCAGTCCATGCAGATGTGGTTCACGCCCATGAAGAACAGTTGCTTGGTCGGGTCGTAGGACTCGATGCCTTGGTTGTGATAGCCCATGGCCGAAGGACAGATGCCTTTGGCTTCGTGGTCCATGTGCGTCGAATATTCGGGGTCACGTACCGGCAGACCGGTTTTCAGGTCCACGTGCTTGACCCAGTTGACGGTGTTGTCGATTTTGAAGGCGTTGACCAGATCGCCGTTTTCACGGTTCAGGGTATAGACCAGTCCGTTGCGGTCAGGATGGGTCAGCAGTTTGGTCATTTTGCCGTTGACCATCTGCTCGGACAGGCCCATGTAGTTGACGCCGGCGTAATCCCACTCGTCATGAGGCGTTTTCTGATAGCCGAATTTCGCTTCGCCGCTATCGATGTCGCGCCCCCAGATGGTCATGGTCCACTTGTTGTCGCCGGGACGCATGGTTTCGTTCCATGGCGCCGGGTTGCCTGATCCGTAGTACAACATTCTCAAATCGGGGTCATAAGCATACCAGCCCCAGTTGGTGCCGCCGCCGATTTTCCAGGCGTCGCCTTCCCAGGTTTTCAGACCCAGGCCGAACTGGCCGTAATGCGGGTTGGCCTTGTTGAAGTCTTTCGACAATTTGATGTCTTCATCGGGACCGGTCGCGTAAACGCGCCAGGCCTGTTTGCCGTCCTTGATGTTATAAGCCGTCGCGTAGCCCCTGACGCCCAGTTCGGCACCGGACGTGCCGACGATGACCTTGTCCTCGGCGACAAACGGCGCGACGGTCAGTGTCGAGCCCATCGCGATATCGGAGTTCTCCATTTTCCACAGCTGTTCGCCGGTTTTCGCGTTCAGCGCGACGATGTGGCCGTCAAGCTGGTTCAGGAAGATCGTCGCGGGATAATCCTTGCCCTGCGGCGCATAAGCCAGACCACGGTTGACCACGTCGCAACAGGCTACCGCACGGGCCGCCGGATTCTGTTTGGGCTTGAACTCCCACAGGATCTTGTCAGGATTGTTCAGGTCGATGGCGAAAACGTTGTTCGGATAAGGTGTATGAACATACATGATGCCGTCAACGACCAAAGGCCCGCCTTCGTGGCCGTTCAGCACGCCGGTTGAAAAACTCCAGGCTGGCTTCAGGTTCTTGACGTTGGTGATATTGATGTCATACAACTCGCTGTAATGTGTGGAACCGTAGTCCTTGGTCTGCATCACCCAATTGGTGTTCTGGCGCGACATCTTGTCCAGCTCTTTATTGGCCTGCGCCGGTTGCGACAACGCCAACAGGATGCCCGACATCAACGCCGTAGTCGTCCCCACATGACGAGCAAATTTCGAAATCCGCATACTTCCTCCAGGTTATTTTATGCACTGATTAATAAGGCCTAGCCATGCGCGCCGATGGTGTTTGTTTGTGAGAACTTGCAGCAGTCAGCTTTCTTGATCAAAACGAAATGCCTAATGGTTCACCGGCGCGCAAGGCTATGCTGGACGGGAATGATACGGGAGGCGGCTGTGCCCGGGTTACGGAATAAGCCCCGAAATGACCGGGAAAATTGCATCAAATACCCATGAAATTTTCCCCTATCTGATCCGCATCAATAAAAAGGAAAAGCTCCCATAGCCTTGTCCGTCAAAACGACGCATCATGAATTAATTTGTAGGGGAGCAACTGAGTGTCACGCAAGATCGATGTATTATTGGTGGACGACCATGCCGTCGTCCGGGCAGGCTACAAGACCTATCTGGCGTTATCCGATAACATCGGGAAAATTTATGAAGCGGATCGGGGCGAAACGGCCTGTCAGCTTTTCAGCCAGCATCAGCCGGATATCGTGGTGCTGGATCTGTCGATGCCGGGCATCGGCGGTTTTGAAACCATCAGGCGGCTGCTCAGCCGGGAGCCGAATTGCAAGATACTGGTGTTCAGCATTCATGACGCGCTGACCTACGCTTCGCGCGCCATCAAGGCCGGCGCCAGAGGCTATATCACCAAAAACAGCATGCCCGAGACGCTGGTGACGGCGGTCTGCAAAATTGCCGGCGGCGGCACGTATGTGGACCCGGAACTGGCGCAGCAGCTGGCGATCACGATGGGCACGGGCCATGACGAATCGGAAAGGCTCAGGCTGCTGTCGCCCCGGGAATTCGATGTCTTCTGCCTGCTGGCACGGGGCTACAACACGCACAAGGCCGCCGAAAAACTCTGCCTGAGCTACAAGACGGTCTGCAACCACGGCACGGCCATCAAGGAAAAACTGGGCGTGACCACGATCGCCGAACTGACTTTGCTGGCCGGCAGGCAGGGGATTTTGGAGCATGAGGTGGAATGAGGGTTGATGTACCTGTTGCGGTCGAACTCGATGGATTCGAACCAGCGGATCAATATAAATGCCGAGCTATCTTCCGAAACTATCCGGAAACTGTTTTTTATGCTTATTGTCTTGTTATCCCTTGATGTTATGCAGCCCGATAATGCGCTGAACGCAGTGAAGCGCATCAATCGCGACCGATGTGCCTCCTAATGTCAGCAGCCCCGTAGGGTACGCACCGCGTACCTTTTGGAGGTTTAATTCATCTGAACCGTTTAAAAATGGTACGCGGTGCGTACCCTACTTCTCTGCCGGCCCGGCTCCGCTTTCGGATTGCGTTCGAGGAGTTGAATCACATACAATCCAACCCACTCTCAGCAACTTTTGAAAAAACCGATGATCGACTGGAACACCACTTATGCGGCCATCTGGCGCCAGCGTCAGGCCTATTTGCGCCCGGTCCGGCAGACAGACCCGATTCGCCTGGATCAGCTATTGGGGGTTGATTCGCAAAAACAGCAATTGGTAGCCAATACCGAACGCTTTCTGGCGGGGAAGCCTGCCAATAATGCCCTGCTCTGGGGCGCGCGCGGCACCGGCAAATCGTCCTTGGTCAAAGCCTTGCTGAATAACTATAAAGACAAAGGCTTGCGCGTCATCGAGGTGGACAAGGAGGATCTTTTGTACCTGCCGGAAATCGTCGATGACATCCGTGAACACGGTTACCGTTTCATCATCTACTGCGACGACCTGTCTTTCGAAAGCGGCGACAGTCTCTACAAGCCGCTGAAAAGCGTGCTGGAAGGCTCCATCGAACTGCCGCCGGACAACGTGCTGTTTTACGCGACTTCGAATCGCCGGCATCTGCTGCCTGAACATATGCGCGACAATCTGGAGACGCAATTGGTGAATGGCGAAGTGCATTATTCCGACGCCGTCGAGGAAAAAATCTCGCTCGCCGACCGGTTCGGCTTGCGGCTGGCCTTTTACCCGCAGCAAACCCAGACCTATCTTGAGATTGTCGACAGCCATTTTACCGATTTCATGGGCGACCGCGAGGCTCTGCACAAGGCGGCGCTGGATTTTGCCCATCAAAACGCGTCTAAAAGCGGACGTACCGCCAGACAATTTTTCAATGCCTACAGCGAAACCGCCGCTATAGATAATTGCTGAACCGTGCGCCTTATCGCATAAGGCAGATCTAAAGCCAAAGGCCGCGGCGCATTGAACCCGCCATTATCAATAGATCCTTTCCCGCTTTTTCCTTGCGCCGGCTGCCGAGGCTTGCAGTTCCCGCAATATGACCATCGTCTCTTCGTCAAAATCCAGACGGAAAGCCTCGTCAATGTCCTGCATAAGCTGTGAGTCGATCTCGTCCAGACTAGCCAACAGTTCATTCTTTTCATCCTCTGAAAAGGCGGCTTTTATCCGGGTAAAAATCTCCTCGACCGCCAGTTTTTCGGGGTCAGGCGATGAAGGCATATCGCCGAGCTTATACATCTTTGGCGCCAGCTTATCGATAAGCTTTTTGCGCTCCCTAACCAGCTTATCAAGCAACGTTCCGGTCTGTTCATCCTGAATGGACTCCCCGACCCGACAGTAATGATCGATCGATCTGAGGCCTGAGTTGATGACAGTATCAAGGGCAACCTGTTTTTCAGTTCTCAGCATTGCGCCCCTCCCAGGTAAAATATTCATCCGGCACGTACACCTGCAAACGGTTCGGATTCAGCTCGAAACAAGCGGGCGTTTTGGAAACATATTCCCCGTCCGCCCATATATCCATCTTTCTCGAAGTATTTATCCTGATGCTTTCGCCGCTACGCAGCCAGACACCCTCGCGGCCTTTCAACTGGCCGCCCAGAATGACTACTGAGTGGCTCAGGAAACGCCAGAAGCTTTGCGGTTCCAGGCTGAAAATCCTCAGTTTATGATCATCGACCGAAGCTTCCTTCGATAAAGCCATGCCGCCTCCGTAAAACCGGCCGTTGGCAACGGTGATGTGAATCGAGCGCACGCTGAAGCCCTCTCCGTCGCAGACGATATCGGCGCGATAGGGCCGCATCGAGTTAAAGGTTTCAATCAGGCTTCTTGCATAACTGAACCGTCCCCAGCGGGATTTAAGGTCTTTGGTCAGGGCGCGGTTTACTTTGACCCCCAGCCCGATATGCGCGGCATTGACAAACCAGCGGCCGTTCACCTTGCCCAGATCTATGGCATGCAGACGGCCGTCGGCGATGACGGCGGCGGCTGACTCGGCGGATTCCGGTATCTTCAAGGTACGCGCCAAGTCATTGGCGGTGCCCATCGGCAGGATACCCAGAGCAAGACCGCATTCCGAGAGCGCCCCCGACGCGGAACCCATGGTGCCGTCACCGCCGGCAAGGATAACGGTATCGACTTTGCCGCAGTATTGCCGAATCAGGTCGTTAATCCGGGCAGGGTCCTCGGATTCCTGTTCGATCAGGCTGATGCCCGAATCTTTAAGCACCTCGATGGCGCCATTAAGCTCATTGTCTGCTTTGCCGCTTTTTTTATTTGAAATAAAAAGCGCGTTTCGTCTAGTCATGCGAGCCATTCCGACAGGATAAATATGCATTGCAATGTGATCGCTCTGGAAATCAGCAATAGTGTTAAATTGAACTTGGCCTCACGATGCAATCATTGATCAGGTTAATTCGGTGCATGCACTAATAGACAGTTCTTTTCCCGAGTTGTTTAAGTGAGTGATGAGCATGGAATAAATTAAAAGTGTAGGTGCAAATTGATTCGCACTGTGCGCCGGAAAATCTTCCGCCTGTTCAGGAATCACCTCAAAACCCGGATCGAGCCGAGCATGCCGGTTTCGACCGTCACGCTCAGACGCGTGATTTTATCGACGCGGATCGCGTTCTGGGGCTGTGACGGATCAATATTGAACTCGTTTTATCCTGATTCCAAATCGCAACTGTCGGGTTACGGCTAAAGCCTAACCCGACCTACATGCCTAAAGCCTGACCCGAGCGCCTCGTTCTCACGCTCCTGCTTGGGAATGCATACCGAATTCAAGCGCCGGTACGGGTTCCCACGCAGGAGCATGGGAACCAGACATACCTAACGCCCGCCCGACACCAGCGAAAACAACGCCTGAAAAAACGCGTAATAAACAAAACCGACCATGCTGCCGATCACCAGAATCATCGCCGGCTCGATCAGTGCCGACAGCCGCTTGATCGCAATCTCCAGCAATTTTTCGTAATAAACGCCCAACTCCTGCAGCACATTGTCCAGATTGCCGGTGCTCTCGCCCACCGCGATCATCTGCAGCACCAGCGGCGGTATTTTCCGATGACTGAGGCTGCGGGAAACCTCCCGGCCCTCCAGAATTTTTACCGAGGCCGCCTGCAGCTTGTCCGAATACACCCGGTTGCCGATCAGGCTGGCCGTGATTTTCATCGCGTCGTACACCGTCACGCCGCTGAGCAGCAGGATCGACAGCGCCCAGGACAGCTGCGCCATCGAGCCGGTCACCAGCAGACTGCCTATCACGGGTATCCGCAGCAGGATATGGTCGATCCACAAACGGCCCATGCGGGTCTGATAGAGCGGCAGCATCAGGGTGATGAAAGCGATCAGGCCGCCGACGATAAACAGGCCGTTGGCGCGCACGACGGCCGGATAAATCATGGCGTTGATCATCTGCGCGCGCAGCGCCGCCTTTTTATCGAGATGGACGGCCAGCCGCTCCATGATGGCGCCGAGATCGCCGCTGCTTTCCCCGGCGACCACCAGATTCACTGCCATGTCCGGAAACACCGCCTTGTGTTTGCGCATGGCCGACGACAGCGACTCGTATCGCGCTCAGCATTGGATTCGAAATCACTTCCTGATATCCATTTCGCGTTATTGAACCCTCGTGGGAGCGATGCCCTCATCGCGACTAAAAACCGCCGCAAGCCGCGATGTAGGCATCGCTCTCACAAGGCAATCGTTGATTGCCAAAGCCTTAGGATGGATCAATTCCGGCTAAAACTTCTCGATAATCGGCAGGACAATAATGGGAAAACCATTCCGACAACCAGTTCTTTTTGCGCTGGGGATCGATGCCCGCATCCCGCAGCAACTCATCGTGATAGTTCCACATGTGCAGTTTGATTACCGTGGCGCGGCTGTAAATTGCCGGCATGAAGCCGCGCTTCCAGGCTTTTATGGCGTCGATTTCCGCCAGCATTGCCGCGTGATCGGGCAATTGGAACTTGCCTTTGAGCAGGTTGACCAGCCAGACGGCTGCAAGATGCGAGGTCAACGAATTGGAAAACGTCGCCGCCCGGCCGATGAATGCCATATTGGACAGCTTGGGATGCACGATATGCCGGTAAAGATAAACGCCGTCATCTTCCAGGGCGGTTTTGAACACGTCCGGCAGAAAATCATACCGGGGTTTGTAACCGGTCCCGAAAATCACCACATCGCATTCGAGGTGCTCGCCGTTCTCAAGGATCACGCCGTCTTCCGTAAACGCCTTGATCGTGGCGCGCCGGTTGTTGATGCCTCCTTCCCGCATCAGCGCGTAGACCTCCCTGCGCGGCACAAAGTCCAGATTGAAGATATCGATTTCCATGCGTTCATCGGGAACGGCATCGCAAGCCTCGAGGGAAAACTGGAATTTGATAAGCCCTTCGAAAAAACGCCAGAACCCGGACACCAGCCAGGGAAAACCGTTGTGCAGAAGTTTGGACCAGCGATCGGGGCGTTGATACAGGGGCAGGAAGCCGCTGAAAAAGCGGGTCAGGCAAATTCTCCGGGTATCCAGAATGTCCAGGATGTCCATCGGAACGGGCCAATGGGCCTTGCGGTAAATCAGGTCAAGCTTCTTGGCGAATTTGGCCGCTTCGCCCGCCACATCCAGGGCGCTCTTGCCAAAACCGACCACCACGGCCTTGCGTCCGGTAACCAGCACCGGGCCGGCATAGTCCTGTGAATGCATGATTCTGCCCTTGAATTTTTCCTGTCCCGGGAATTCAGGGATGTAGGGGTCAAAATAAAGCCCGGACGCCACCACGACAAAATCGAATGTCTTCCACATTGACTCACCGGTGGCTTTGTCGGTCACCTGCAGGGTCCATCGGCCGTCCTGCTGCTGTTCCAGGCGGTCAACGGCGGTTTTGAAGCGGATTTTGTCGTACACGCCGGTGTCCCTGGCATAGTTTTCGAAATAGGCTTGCAGCTCCTCGCCGCTGGGAACGCGCGGGTAACTGTCAGGCATCGGGTAATCGGGGATTTCGTACAGCGACTTGGGCGTTTGTAGCCCGAAAGTGTGATAACCGGCCGTCCATACGCCGCCAACGCGCTCCCCTTGTTCGAAGATCTCACAGTCGAAGCCCCCCTGGCTCAATAATCTGGCCGCGCCGATGCCGGAAATGCCCGCGCCGAGGATGCCGATGGTTTTAATTGTTGTTTTTCTCATAAATAAACCCATGAATGAACGGTATTAATAATTTTTATTATTTGGGTCTGGCTAACGTCAGCCTCAACCGAATAATACCATTTTCACCATAAGGCAATAGCTTTAAGTACTTGTTTTTACAATAATTTACATTTGCTTGTCGACCAGGCAACGGGTTATTGCGCTATCAACTAAAGTCAAGCCGGCTTTCCGGTAATTACCGCGATAACAAAAGCGGATTGCCTGGGCGGCAAATCGCCTCCTGAACCTTCCGCGTTGGGCATCTGGCCGCGCCCCGACCGATTTCAGGGCAAGGCCCTGCCTCATCCTAGAACCGTAAGAACATCCAATCGGGATCGAGCCCGAGCATGATTTGCCCGACCGACTCCAGCTTGTTCGCGTTCGTGAAGCCGTGCTGCGCGATGACGTGAATATCGCGGAAGTACCGCTCGAACGGATACTCCTGGCGAATGCCCGAAGCGCCGGCGATCTCGTGGATGAAGCTTACGGCCTTGGCGCATTCGAGCGTGGCATGGGTCATGGCCAGTTGCATGTGGCCTTTCAGCGCCAGGGTGATGGGTCTTTCGGCGACGGCTTCCTGCCAGGCTTCCTCGAACGCGCCGAACAAAAAAGCGCGACTGGCGCCGAGTTTGGCTTCGGCCTGCGCGAGCTGCGATTGCACGACGGCATGGCTCTTGAGCGTTTTCGCGCCATAGGCCGGTGTCTTGTTGATGATGAGGTCTATGGCTTCATCGATAGCCGCGCGCGCGATGCCGAGCGCCGACGCGACGAGGATCGCGAACGCCGGCCAGACCGTCAGCCGGTACAGCGGCCCCTGATAGGCGCTGCCCGGTTTCACTGACGGCTCCCACGGCGCGACCCAGTGTTCGGGGATGAACACGTCCCGTATATCGACATCATGGCTGCCGCTGCCCCGCATGCCCATCGTGTGCCAGTTGTCCACGATGTCAACCTCGGATGCGGGAACGGCGATCAGCCGTGTTTCGGGCATGCCATAGGCATTGACGCGCAATTTGTTCCTGTCATGGATGTGGGCGAAGCCGATAAAAACCGTGGCATAGTGGGCGCCGCTCACGTATGACGTGCGCCCCGAGATGCGGTAGCCGCCCGCGACCGGCACGGCCTTGCGCGCGGGGTTGAAGGCGCCGACCGGAATCGCGTCGAAGTTGAATATCTCCCGAGCGCCCTGGTCGCTAAACCACAACGCGAACATGTCGTGGGCAACGGAGATTTGCAGGTTCCAGCCCGCCGCGCTGTCGATGCGCGAGACTTCCTCGATGATGCGGAAGCCGGATATCGGGTCAAGCTCGAAGCCGCCGAACGCCTTCGGTCGCCACAGCCGGTAAAGCCCCGCCTGATGCATCGCCTTGGCCACAGGGGCGGCCAGTTTCCGCTCGCGCTCGGCCTCGGGGGCGTGCTGCCGGATGATCGGTTCGATTTCCCGCACGGCTCTTAGAAGGGTGTCGGTTGTGGACATAAAGCATTCTCTGTTCGTATCGTTATTAAACAAATCCATAAATGAATGGCATTAATAATTTTCTGCTGAGGACTTACGTATTTTCCTTTCTCTCGCCGGCAGGAGTAGTGCATGTGGGGGCGGCTTTGGTCGCCCCCACATGCAAAGCTTGCGTAAGCCCTGTCTGCCTTGGCTAACGCTGGCCGATCCCATAATACCATTTTGACCGCAGGGCAATTGGCTTAAACATTTGTTTTTACAAAAATTTACATCTATTTATGAAGCAGGTTGACGGATTTCCGCAAGGCTTTCAACTTGAATGCAACCGTTTTCCGGCTTTTGGCTCGCGGCGACAAGCGGTACTATAATGGCCGCATAAAACTGAATGGCTGCAATGGGTAATGAGGTAAAAGCAGTGACAAGTATTTTGATCGTCGACGGCGACGCGGAACAGGCCGGACTATTTCAAGACGGCCTGGAACGGGAAGGTTTTAAGGTGACGGCCGTCCATGACGGCTTGGGCGGAATGAAGTTGGCGCTGTCGGGCCAATACGACCTGGTGATTCTCGACACCATACTGCCCGACATCAATGGCTGTGAGATTCTGGTGCGCATCCGCCAGGAAAGCCAAATTCCGATCCTGATGCTCACCTCCGGGGATTACGATGCCGACTGTACGATCGGTCTGCTGGAAGATGGAGCCGACGATTATCTCTGCAAACCCTGCACGCCTCGCGAACTGGCGGTGCGCACCCGAGCCCTTCTGCGCCGCGCCGAAGCCGCTGTCGATAAAAGGACGCCGGATGAGCCGATTGACACCGGACCGCTAAAAATATGGAGCGACAAGCGTAAGGCCGTCTGGCTCGGCAAGGAACTGGAGCTGACCAGTACCGAATTCGACTTGTTGAAAACATTGGCCCTTAATGTCGGCCGTACCGTCAGCAAGCACGAACTATCGGAAAAAGCCCTGGGCCGGCCGCTGGCGCGCTTCGACCGCAGCATTGACATGCACATAAGCAGCATCCGGCAGAAGCTGGGCCATCGGAACAATGGCCATTCGTACATACAGACCGTGCACGGCAAGGGCTATCAACTGCTCAGAGACCATACCTGGGCCGTTTATTCCGGAAACGCTTTTTCGAGTTTCGGCTGGCATTGCTGACCGCCGGCAACGGCATAACCTCCCAGCGGCTTCGAAATGCCGGCTGTATCAGCCCGGTCCAGCCTGCTTGAAGCCCTGGCTGGATGGCTGTGTAAGCCTTCCGGGCCGAACGCCCAAAGGGCAAATAAATTCGCCCCTACATTCATTGACAAATCGGAAAGTTATTTTTAACCGAATCCCAAGAGCCATGGACCATGCCGCGGCATAAAGCCTGGCTGTCGCCCGGCGCTTGCCGGAGAATCCGGAAAGCTCACTTTTCCAGCTTTTGCTTAAGACCACTCAGGCCGTTTTTGAAAAACGCGTTCATGGCCTTGACGGCCGCTTCGTCACTGAGATTTTCGGGCGGCGTGTTGCTGGTGTCGCCGCGGTAAAATCGGCTTTTCAGCGTGACCACGCTGTTGTCGGCCGTCTCGCCGGCAGTCAACTGCATCGCGATGGAGTAGGAACTGGTCGGGAACGCCTGCACGTTTTCGGTTTTCAGGCGGTAGCTGTATTCGTGATCCTTGTCGCTGTAGAAATCCAGCTCTTCCACGAGCTGTCCGCCGTTTTGCAGCGTGATCGTGCGCGTGCCGCCGGATTCATGCTTGCCGTCGCCGGTGCTTTCCTTGACGTCGGGATGCCAGCCCGAAATGCCGTCGAATTGCTTGATGGCGACCCAGACCGCATCGACCGGCGCATTGATGACCACGCTCTCCTTGGCTTTTTGCGGCGTCGGCCCGTGGGCCAGGGACGCTACGGGAAATAACAGAAAAGCGATTAATGCTGCGGGTGTGAACTTCATATCAATACTATGCCTTATTTAAAAGGGCACAGTATCGATGAATCCGCCTTAAAGGCATCGGGCAAATTTCCCGATGCCGGCAGGGACAATTCCTTTTTTGACTCTACCGCTCAGGTACGCACATCTTCCCGCCTGGCCGGCTTGTCCATGCCCCTGAACACCGAACAGCGGTTGAACACGTCCAGGGTCGCCGCCACCCGTTTTTGCTGGCAGAACTTGGCGGCCAGTTTGGTCAGTCCCTTGATTTCCCGGCCGGTCGCATCAGGGAAAGCATCCGCCAGTTCTTCGATCAGTTCCGGGGCTACGGGCAAGTTGAACTGCTCGGTCATGACTTGCCAGATTTTGACCCGGTCCGCCCGTTGCGGCGGATAATAGCGGATCAGGGCGATGCAGCGGGAAATGATGGCTTCATCGATGTCATCGATGCGGTTGGTAGTCAGAAACAGCAGGCCGTTGAAATATTCCAGCACGCGCAGAAATACGCCGACCACGGCATTCGAAGACAAATCGTCGTTGCGGCGGCGGATGTAGACATCGGCTTCGTCGATCAGCATCACGGCGCCCCAGCGTTGTGCGCGGATCAGGGTGTCCTTGAGCGCCTTCTCCATTTCCGCGACGTTCAAGCCCAATTGGCCGGAATGCACGCGGTACAGCGGGCGCTGAATGATTTCCGAGTAAACCTCGGCGGTCAGCGTCTTGCCGACTCCGGCAGGGCCCGCGCAAAGTACCGTCGTGCCGCCGGATTTGCCTTCCACGATGTCATCCATCAGTACGTCCATCTCGGCGGTCAGGATGTCGATCAGATCGGTCTGCTCGGGCGGCAGAATCAGCTTTTGCTTCAATTCGGGCTGGTAGCGGTAGGGCTGCAGTTTGTCGACATGCACCCAGACATGGTGATGCAGTTCCAGATGGAACATCAGCATGTAGCCGTGCACCGGCAACTCGGTGAACAAGCCCTTGGGAATGGACGCCCTGGAAGCTTCCGCCTGCTGTTCCACCTTGCTGTCGTAGCGCGCGCTTTTGCCGGCCCGGCGCAGAAAGCCGCCCAGAATATCCCCGGACGCATCCAGTGTTAACACGCGATCGCCGAGAATATTTTCATCATTGACCAGCCGGGTGCTGCCGCCGCCGGAAGACAGCACGACGACATTCTTGCGGGTCCAGTCGTTGCTTCGATGATTGGCGGTCGGGTCTTCGGCATAGATGCCCGTGCCCTTGCCCGAGAATTGTTCGCCGTAGCGCGCCCGCCAGTCGAAATAACGCGCCGCGGATTCGTCGTAGGCCGCGATCAGCTCCGGTGTTTCCTTCAGATAGCCTTTCATGGCCAGGATTTCGCTGATCGACTGCCCGTCGATGTCTTTTTGCCGAATGATCAGGTTTTCGATGGCGATTTTGCCGCGCGAGTTGGCTTTCAGCTCGATCAGTATTCTGCCGGCCTCTTCTTCGCCGGGCGGCGTATAGTCAAGCCGGGTGATCAGATAAGCCGTGGTTCTGCCGGATGCGCTGACGCGGAACAGCCAGCCGCGCAGCGCATCCTCAACCAGATAACCGGCAATCGCCGGCACCAGCCTTTCCAGGTCGTCGGCCGAATACTTCTGCCCGTCGTCATTGAGCGCTTTTTGCAGTGTGGCGATCATCGCCGCCTGGCTGCGCATGTCAGAGCCGGCCTGCTGGTAGAGATTCTTAAGATAGCCGAGCTCGGAACTGGATAGCCGGTTAAAAGGCACTTCCGCCTTGTTGCCGAAGCGCAGTTGGTCCTTAAGCGGCATCAGTTCCGGAAATTCCGCCACCATCGCATCAACATAATTTCTTTCAATCTGCAATTTCATTTTCTGATGCCTCTTTAATAGTTGGTAGGCTGGGTTGGAGCTTTAGCGGAAACCCGGCATGGGCGGCTCCAATGCTGGGTTTAACAACCCCGCCTGCGGCCGATGCCTTCTGCTGTGGCAGGCTGTAAAAATCCATGCCCGTCTGCTCCTCATACGGGTTTTGCAGCAGCGTCAATAGTCTGTCCAATTCAGTGACGTCGCCTTTTTCGGCTTTTTGTACGGCTTGATCCAGAAGATGCCTGCGCAGGATATAGCAGGGATTGACCCGGTTCATGCGTGCCAAGCGCTGGTCCGCAGATGCTTTTTCCAGTCCCAGACGATCCTGATAGCTGTCCAGCCAGTTTTGCAGCGGGGCGGTAAATGTCGGGGAATCGAATGAGCCTCGACCTGGCTCAAAGCCGGCAAGGCTGCGGAAAAAGCAGGCATAGTCGGCGCCGGAACGGGCCAGTATCGACAACAGGCCGCTTACCAGATCGGCATCGCCGGGATGCTGCGTCTGCAGTCCCAGTTTCGCCCGCATGGCTTGCAGATAATGCAGCTGGTAGGTTTGCCGGTACAGGCGCAGCAAGCCGGCCGGTATGGTCGGCGAGGGCAGCAGCGAGGCAAACGCCTGGGCCAGCGCCAGACAGTTCCAGCGCCCGATGTCGGGCTGCTGATCATACTGATAGCGATTCTGGTCGTCGGCCGGATTCGGCGAAAAGCCGGGATCATACGCTTCCATGAAACCGAACGGGCCCAGATCCAGCGTTTCGCCGCTCAGGGCCATGTTGTCGGTATTCATAACCCCGTGGACGAACCCCGCACTTTGCCAGCCGGCAATCAAGCGGGCCGTCCGCTCGATGACCGTTTCCAGAAACCGCAGCGGCCGTTTTTCCGCCGCTTCATCGAGCAATTCGGGAAAATAGTGTTCGATAACAAATAGAAACAATTCCCGCAGGTCATCGACATCATCGCGGTGATGGAAGTATTCGAAATGACCGAAACGAATATGCGATCTGGCCATTCTGACCAGAATGGCGGCGGTCTCGCTGCGTTCCCGCCGTATTTCCGTACGGCTGCCCAGCAGGCAGAGCGCTCGCGTGCTGGGAATGCCAAGCGCCGCCAGCGCCTCGCCGGCCAGGTATTCCCGGATCGCGGCGCCAAGCGGGTAACGGCCGTCCAGCGTGCGCGAATAAGGCGTTAAACCCGCGCCTTTCAGCTGGATTTCGTAAGTCTCCCAGTTTGCGCCCCGCGTCTCGCCCAGGGTAATGGCGCGGCCGTCGCCCAGCCGCGAGGTAAAAATGCCGAACTGATGCCCAGCGTAAACCGTGGCAATGGGATGCATGCCGGGCAACAATTCGTCGCCGCTAAAACAGCGCAGTGCCGCATCGTTGCTTAATTGTTCGGCCTTTAATCCCAACAGCCGCGCGGCCTGTGCATTGCAATGCACGAAATAAGGCGAGGCCACTGGCGTCGGTTCAACCCGCTGGCAGAATGACGGCGGCCGGTGCAGCCAGGGGTTGGCCCATTGTAGCGTGTTCACTGCCATAGCCCGCGGTCATCGGCCGAGCGCAGCATACAAGATCTCGGCAATATGCAGCGGCTTGGCATGGCCGCCGTTCAGGATTTGCTGCCGGCAGGAAAAGCCGTTGGCGACAACCGCCGCATCGGGCTCCGCCCGCAAGGCCGGATAAAGCCCCTGCTCTGCCATTTCGCGCGAGAAACCGGCATGTTCGGACTCCAGGCCGAATTGTCCCGCCATGCCGCAGCACGATGATTCAATCTGTCGGCTATCCAGTTCCGGGATCAGCTTCAGCACTTTGCGCATCGCCTTGGTCGCGCCGACCGCCTTCTGATGGCAGTGGCCATGTATCAGCAGTTTTTGTCTGCCCAGCGCATTGAACGCCAGGGTCCAGCGTTTGGCCGCCTGTTCCCTGGCGATAAACTCTTCGAGCAATAACACTTTCGCTGCCAATTGCCTGGCCTGCTCGCCCAGGCCCATGCACAGATATTCATCCCGCAGACTGAGCATGCAGGATGGCTCCAGGCCGATGATCCAGCGATCCGCTTCAAGATGCGGCGTCAGTGCCTGCAGCAAGCGATGCGCTTCCTGACGGGCCTCGTCGATCATGCCGTTGGCGAAATAGGTTCGCCCGCAGCATAAAGGCCGCTTTGCCGCACCGGCATGCTCATCTTCATCCAGCAAATGAACCCGGTAGCCCGCAGCAGTGAGCACCGAGACGGCCGCCTCGGCAACGGCCGGATTGAAATGGCGGTTGAAGGTATCGACGAACAGCACGACTTCCGGCATGCCGGTGTCATGTTTCAGTTTGTCCCGCACGGATGCCGCGTTAAACGGCTGCCCGGCGGGTTCCGGCAGTTTCACTTCGGCGCTGATGCCCAGCAATCGATCCGTGCACTGCGCCAGCATCCTATGGCGGTTGCGCCATCTGATCATCAGCCGGCCCAGCCGGGGAAACCGGGCCAGCAGTTTTGGCACGGCCGCAAACAGGCGGTTGCGCAGCGGTATGCCGGCGGTACTGAATCGCTGGGCCAGAAATTCGGCTTTAATCAGCGCCATATCCACTTCGTTCTCGCATTCGCGCTTGCAGCCTTTGCAGCTGACGCACAGGTCCATCGCTTCGGCCAGTTCATCATGCTCGAACGGTGCGCTGCCGAACTCGCCGTTAAGCGCCGCTTTCAGCAATTTGACACGGCCGCCGGTTGATAGCCCGGGGCTGCCGCTGATGCGAAAACTGGGACACATAACGCCCTTGCCGGCTTGCTCGCAGGCGCGGCTGCCGATGCATACGGCAACCGCCTTGGCGAAGTCGCCGCCGGTCCTGGGAATGTCGGCATAGGCGTCCCCCATGCCGGCGTCCTGATAAGCTGACCAATCGAGAAAGAGTTTCATGATGACGCTGAAGTTGATGACAACAGACTATGAGCAAAATGGATGCCAGCGCCTTAATTAAGCTAAACGCTTGTTTTATAGGGGATTGGCTCTGGAGGGTGATGTAGGAAAGCCTACAAGCGGCCAAGCCTTCGGGACGATTCAGTTTTTCATGATGCCCAGCACCATGGCGATATGCGCCAGTTCGGCGGTTGTCGATACCTTGAGCTTGCTTTTGATCTGCGTGCCGTAATTGGCCACGGTTTTATAGCCCAGGCACAGCTCATCGGAAATTTTATGCATGGTCAAGCCTTTAGCCAGCAACCGGAAGACGTCGAATTCCCGCGCGGACAATGAATCGATCAGCGCCCGGTAGTCGGAATCCTTATTGCGCTCAGGCAGGCTTTCCCTTAAGCCCTGTTCTATATAAGTTTCACCGGCGGCTATTTTCTCTATCGCTTCCACCAGAATCGCCGGCGCGGTGTTCTTGGTGATATAGCCTTTCGCGCCGGCGGCAAGCGCCCGGTTGACGTAAACCGCCTCGTCATGAACGCTGAACACCAGTATTTTGGCCGCGCTGTCGCGCAGCAGAATGCGCCTTATGCTCTCCAGCCCGCCGATGCCGGGCATCGACAGATCCAGCACGATGACGTCCGGCTTTTTGTCCAGGTAAAGCTGGCAGGCCTGTTCGCCCCGCTCAGCCTCGGCTACCACGTCTATGTGGTCCACGGATGATAACAGCAGGCGGAAGCCCGCCCTGACGACGGCGTGGTCGTCCACCAGAATAACTTTTATTTTTTCTTTCATTTCAGGGGAATGGTTGCGATGATGTTCATACCTTGTTGAGGCCGGGTTTGCAGGCGGAATTCACCGCCCAGGCTTTTTATTCTTTCTCTCATGCCCAGCAGCCCGAAACCCATTTTGACCTGTTCCGGCGCGTAGCCCTTGCCGTTATCGGTCACCTGCAGGCGCAGTTCTCTGCCGGAAGCGGCCTGAGGCACGATTTCAAGGCAGATGACAGCCTGTTCGGCCTGCGCATGACGGACGATGTTGGTGATGCACTCCTGCACGATTCTGAAGACCTGAATGGTGATTTTCTGCTCCAGCCCGTCAACTTCATCGGAACAGCTCAGGTTCAGCTTTAATTCGGGATTTCGGGTTGCCCACTGATTGATCAGGTCCTCCAGAGTCGCCTTCAAGCCCAGTTCGGTCAGGCTCAGCGGATGCAGATTGCGCATCATGGAACGCACGACCGTGATCAGATGATCGCAAATACCGGTAATGGCATCGGTAATCCGCTCGGTTTCGGCTTTGTTGCTTTTCGCCGTGACCGCCATGACTTTAATCGCTGTCAATGATTGCCCCAGTTCGTCATGCAATTCCTGCGACAGACGCTGGCGCTCCTCTTCCTGGATTTCCAGCGAGTGCAGCGTCAGGGCTCTGTTTTCCTTTTGGGTGTCGTCCAGCACATGGGTCATGTGATTGATGGCCTTAGCAATGCGGTCATATTCCTTAATGGAAAAATCAGGCAGTTTCTGCTGGTACTGGCCCAGTTCGATGGCTTTCAGCGCATCGACAATGACGGCTATCGCCTTGAAGGCCTTGTTGAAAGCCAGATTGACGGCCAGAAACGTGATCAATGTCATCACCAGCAGGGAAATGAAAAATGAGCAGCTTTCCTCCCATACTTCGACGATTTCGTCCAGCGGGTCGGCCTGGATGATCAGCGTGATCCGTTCGCCGTCAGCGGTAGTCAGCTGTTGCTCCAGTTGCGGGTAGTCTGCCGAAACCAGATGGATAAACCATTGGGGCGGCGTATAAGCATCGGCATCGCCTTTCTGTTTGGCTGTATAGCTGACCACCTCGCCGACAGGCTTTTTCAATTGAATGTTCAGATGGCGGGTCTGCTTCAGCGAGACGAACCGGGGCAGCCAGACATCGACATCAAACGCCGCCTTTTGTGATTGCGGAAAATTGAGCTGAATGAGCTGGGCGGCCAGATTGAGCGACGAATCGATTTCCCTGCTGACAGCTGCACGCGCCTGCCAGACAGTCACGGTTCCCCCTAAAATCAGGATTGCGATACTGGTAAGCAGAATTCTAATGTTGATCTGGTAGCGTAAACTCATCTTCGGCTCGCCTAAATTTTCAATTATGGTGTCCAGATTCCTCTCCTCCTATAGGAAAAATTCTTTTTTTTGCAGCCGTTATTTATCTTCTTGACAACAATGATATGTTGCCTATTTTTTCGTACGGGTATTTATGAAACATATTATAACGGCTGTCCTGTTGATAGCAGGCGGCATGGCTCATGCCGAAACGGTTTTCGTAACGCTGGAAAAAGACAACGCCCTTGCGGTCGTCGATCCGGTTGAAGGCAAGCTGCTGAAAACGGTCAGTGTCGGCCAGCGTCCGCGCGGCATCGCCATCAGCAAGGATTATCGGCATCTTTACATCGCCACCAGCGATGACAACACGATCCGCATCATCAACAGCGAAACCTTTGCCGAGGAAGGGCAGTTGCCCTCCGGCAAGGACCCGGAAACGTTTGCGCTCGATCCCGACAGCCAGTTCGCCTACGTTTCCAACGAAGACGACAGCCGGGTGACGGCCATCGACATTGGGCAGCGCAAGGCCGTCAAGGAAATTCCGGTCGGCGTCGAACCGGAAGGCATTACCGTCAGCCCGGACGGCAAGTGGGTCGCCAGCGCTTCGGAAGCCACCAACATGGTGCACTGGATCGACAGGAAAAGTCTTCAAGTCGTCGACAACACGCTGGTCGATCCCCGGCCCCGCGCACTGAGCTTTACCGCCGACAGCCAGCAGCTCTGGGTCACCTCGGAAATGGCCGGAACGGTCACAGTGATCGATGTGGCATCGCGCAAAATCATCAAGCAGATCAAGTTCGCCGTTACGGGCGTCACAGACGACAAGATTCAGCCGGTCGGCGTAGTAATCGACAGCAAGCGGCAGTCGGCTTATGTGGCCCTGGGACCGGCCAACCGAGTCGCCGTGGTTAATGCTCAAGCCCTTGAGCCGGAGAAATATCTGCTAGTGGGCCAGCGGGTCTGGAATCTGGCGTTCTCGCCGGACCAGAAACGGCTTTATACGACCAACGGCGTCAGCAATGACATCTCCCTGATCGATCTGGAAGCCCATAAGGTCACCAAATCCGTGGGCGTCGGGCTTTACCCGTGGGGCGTTGCGGTCAAGCCTTAGACGCTGTATCCGCTTAATGCAGGTTGCCCGGCAAGCTGAATTCAGATCGACTGAGTTAAAGCGTCGCCAGCGCGACAGTTATTGGAATCGGGTTTTTCGATGCCGGTGCGAATCCGTTCGCGCGCCTGCATCGGAAACCCATCCGCACAGTTAAAGAGGTTGCGCATGCGCGTTGCTAAAGACCGGTCTCTCTGCGTGGCCGCATCAGTCCCCATCGAGTAAATTCCCCAGTCCTCCCAGAATGGAGCCTTCGCCTTGTTGTCTGCCGCCCCCTTGCGGCGCCGATGACATCATCCTGCCCGCCAGGCGCGAGAACGGCAGGCTTTGCAGCCAGACGGTGCCGGGACCGGTTAACTTGGCAAAAAACAAGCCTTCGCCGCCAAACAGCATGGTTTTAATGCCGCCGGCCTGTTGAATGTCAAAATCAATGCTGCCCGTCATCGCCGCCAGACACCCGGTATCGACATGCAGCATTTCTCCGGCGGCCAGTTCTATTTTTTGCAGGCAGCCGCCGGCATGTACAAACACCCAGCCATTGCCTTCCAGTTTTTGCATGACAAAACCTTCACCGCCAAACAGACCGGTTAAAATACGGCGCTGGAAATGAATGCCGATCTGCACGCCTTTGGCGGCCGCCAAAAAACTGTCTTTCTGGCAAATCAGTTTTTGGCCGTAGTCGTTCAAATTCAAGGCAAGAATAGTGCCTGGAAAAGGCGCTGCGAACGCTACCTTACCTTTGTCGTGTGCGTTTTGCGTGAATACGGTAACAAACAGGCTTTCGTTAGTCAGCAGGCGCTTACCCGCGCCCAGCAATAGCCCCATAATACCGGATTGCTGATTGGCCGAACCGTCACCGAAAATGGTTTCCATTTTTACTCCCGCGCTTTTGTACATCATCGCGCCGGCCTCGGCGACTGCGCTCTCTTGCGGGTCCAGTTCGATTTCCACAAACTGCATTTCATGGCCGTAGATTTTATAATCGATACCGTCCGTGACCGCCTGTTGGCCAAAACCGCCGGAAGACTGGGCATCCGGCTGCGCATTAGCCGCATTGACCGGCTGAGCGCCGGCAGGCAACGCCGCCGGTTTGGGCGACATCATATGCGCAGGCGGCGGCGGAAAAGGCGTGACGCCGTCTTTCTTCATCGGCCTGATTTCAGCCGCTTCGAAAATGGGAATCCAGTCGGGAAAACGCGAACACCAGCAATAAGCGCCTTGGTGTTCACGGGCGAAAACTTTTGCATAATCCAATGTATAGGGGCCGCTGACTGTATTGTTAAAAGAAAAAAACCATTCATTCATCGTGGGAGCCTAGCTTAATTATGAAATGTAGAAACAGTCTATGAGTATAGACTAACCGGTTTTTTGATACAGCCGGGCATTCCTGTTCAGGCAGGGTGCCGGCGGCGGGTGAAGCGGCGAGCAGCGCCGCTTCCGGCGGAAATAGCCTACAGGGCACAAAAGAGAGTAACTCACCTTCGGGTGCGATAAACCCGATTCAGATAACCGTCGCGTTAACTGCATCTTTTAATCGATGCAATGCTTTCGTTGCCTGCGGGGCATGGGAGTCGGCCCGGCATGATGGATGCCTGCCGGGCTTTTACGGCTTAAGTCCGTAGCAGGCTGTCATCAAGATGCTTTCCTCAGTTCGCCCATGCCGTTCGGCTTCCTGACCACTTGCAGCTGCGCCTTGAAGCGTTTCTGCACACTTTCGACATGGGAAATGACGCCGACGACTTTTCCGTGCGTATGCAAGCTTTCCAGCGTGCTGATGACCGTGTACAGGTTTTCCGCATCGAGGTTGCCGAAGCCTTCGTCCAGGAACAGCGAATCCACGGCTCTGCCGTTGTTGGCCAGTTCCGAAAGTCCCAGGGCCAGCGCCAGGCTCACGATGAAGCTCTCGCCGCCGGACAAGGTCCGGGGCAGGCGGCGAACATTGGCCTGATAAGTATCCTCGATTTCCAGCGCCAGCCCCTGTTCGCTGGGCGCTTGCCGGATGTAATAGCGGCCGCTGATTTTTTCGAGTATTTCATTGGTTTGTGCCAGCAGCCTTTCAGCGACCTGCTTTTGCACGCGGCGGCGGAACTCCACACCGCTTTCGGCCGCAATCTGCTGGGCTTCCGCCAGGCATTGGCTGGCGATGGCTTCCTGATCCTGGAGCTGAGCCAGAATCGCATCATGCCGCTGTTTCTGCTGATCCTGCTCTTTCAGCGTTCTTTCCAGACGCTGTACTTCCATCTGCGCAATGTCCATTTTTTCGGCCAGGCTTCTTAATTGAACCTCTATTTCTTCCCTGTTTAACGCCATGTCTGCCTGGGCCAGCTCGGCCTGCAGCAGGGCTTTCTGCTGCTCCAGCTGTACCGCCATGGTTTCGATGTCCTTCTCCAGCGCGGCCAATTGCCGCTCCAGCTCCGGCTGATGCTGCATCAGGTCAAGCGTGGACTCAAGCGCCTGCAGGCTCGTGAACTGCGTGCCCTGCAGTTTTTGCAGCAGCGCCTGCCGCAGACCCGCAAGCTCGGTTTCCTGTTGCGCGATCTGCCGTTCCTTGTCGGCAATCATCTTCTGCTTCTCGATCAAAGCCAGATGCAGGCCGACGGTTTCTTCCTGCTGCAGACGGCGGCCATATACTTCGAGCTTGTCATTGTCTTCCTGTATCTTGGCCCGGGCGGCAGCCTCTTTTTCGGCCAGCGAATCCATCTCCTCGGTTAAGGATCTGCGACGGAATACGTAGCCCTGATAATCCTGGCGGCGACTGTTGAGCCGGTCGAACAGGGTGTCTTCCTTGCCGCTGGTCGGCAGTTTTTCTCCGAGCCGGGCCAGCTGTTCGGTCATTTTGGCGACCAGCTCTTTTTCTTCCTGCTGATATTTGACCAGCGCCGCTTCCGTGTCGATCTGGTCCTGCGGACGTCCCTGCCATTCGGCATCCAGTTTCTCGGTGCCGTCCTTGAGCCGTTCGAGCGCGGCTTCGTTCTTGGCCAGCGATGATTTCAGCTTTTCGATACTGTCCTGCTTGCTTCGGTATCGCGAGGCCAGCGTGCCTATTTCTTTCAGTTCATCGATTTCGGCCTGCAGCAGCTGCTTCATCAGCTTGGTGTTGTCGATATCCAGTTCGCTGCTGGCGACATTGAGCCGGTTGCACAACATCGTCCATTGCGATTTGATCTGCGCCAGCTGCTTATCGGTCGCCTCTCTCTTCTCGGCCTGCCGTTGCGCGGCCTTGATTTGCTGCGTCAGTCTGCCGACCGTCGCCGTCAGCGCCTGCAGTTTGGCGCGCTGATCGGTTAACGCCTGTTGGGAGTTGGATACGGCCGGCGGGCGTCTGACATACGGGTGCGTCAGAGATCCGCACAACGGGCAGGGCTTGCCTTCCACCAGATGCTGCCGGTCCGCTTCCATTTTTTTCAGCAGGGCTTCGCGGACGACCGACTCTTCCAATGCGCGTTTGATATTCTCCTCGCGGCTTATTTCCTGCTGGGTCTGTTCCAGATCGCGGTTCAAGGCGTCGATATCGTATTCCGGCGCCTCTCTACCCAGCAGGCTGCCGAAAAAACCCAAGCCCGCATCATTCAGTTTCTGATGCGCGCGCGCAAGGCTGTTCAATTCATCGAATGCCTTGACGCGCTCCTGCTGTTCCAGGCGCAGCTCTTCAATTTCATCCGGATTGTGGCCTTCCGCCAGCGATACCAGTTCCTGCTCTTCTTCATTTATCTGGTCTTTTAGCTCGGCCTGTTTTTTGGTGCCCTGTTCGATCGCAGACTTGTTGTTTTTCAGCGAAGCGGTCGTGTTCTTGGTCCATTTGGCGAAGGACTTCTGTTTTTCCCTTAACTCGACCAGCTCTGTCCTAAGTTTTTTCAGGCGGCCGGTTTCAGGGAAGTCGGACAGCAAGGCTTCATCGGCGGCATGCTCGTCCAGCCATGCATTGACGGTCTCCAGCACGGCTTTCTTTTCCTCGATCTGTGCTCCCAAAGCCTGGCGCAAACCCATTTCCGACTGCCGATCCATATTGAGCAGTTCGATCTGCGCCTTGGTGCTGTCGATGGCCTCCTTCTGCTCGGCAACGGATTTATTGGCCAGATCGACCGGGGCGTTCCTGTCGATATTCGAGGCAGCGAACATGGCCTCCAGCTGTTTCAGTTCGTTGCGGTAGGCGGCCAGCGCGGCTTTGTCCTGCTGAACCGCCTGATTTTTGTCGGCAATGACCGTGGCATCGTCCTGAAAGAGCAGCGCGTCCTGGGCGGTGGCCAGTTTGGCCAGGCTTTCCTGCTGGCTTTCGGCCTGTTTTTGGGCGTCCTGCAATTGTTTTTCCTGGCCGGCGATTTCGGCTTTCAGCATCGCTATGCGTCTTTGCGCGGCCTGCTGTTGCTTCAATTGATTGTGATCGGCGCGCAATTCGGCGTACTGCTCGCTGAAGTCGATCAAATCATGCTCGCACGCTTCCAGTTTTTCAGGCGGCATGACTTGCACTATCGCCAGATCCTGCCTTAACTGATCCAGCTGTCTTTGCGCGCTCTCGGCCTTGTCTATGACATTTTTCCGGTAATCGGCGTAGATATCGCTGCTGATGATTTTCTCGAGGATATCCATGCGCTCGGTATCGAGGGCGTTCAGGAAAGCGGCGAAATCGCCTTGCGCCAGCATGATCGAGCGCGTGAAATTGCGGAAATTCATGCCGGTGATTTCGGTAATCAAGGCACAGACCGAATGCGGGGTTTCGGCCAGCAGTTCCTCGTTTTCGCCGAGGCGGGTCAGCGTCATGACCGGCGGCGTCAGTTCCGCATCGGGGCGGCCGCCTTCTCGCTCGACATGCCAGCTTGACCGGTATCGGTCAGCGCCCAGCGAAAATTCGATCACGGAAAAACAGTCGGCCGTGTGCTTGGTCATGACATGCCGGGCCGGGCGTTCAAAGCGGAACGTCTCGCCGTATAAAGCCAGCGTGATCGCGTCGAGAATGGCGGATTTGCCGGAACCATTAGGGCCGGTAATGGCGAAAACACCGGTATCAAACGGCGCCTGATCAAAGTCGATCCGGTTCTCGCCTTCTAATGATTTGATATTTTTAAAATGGATATTGAGTATTTTCATGCACTGACGACTCTGCCCGGCAAGGATTAAGATTTTTTTAATCCCTGCATTATAGCGCTGTCAGGCAATATTTTCCTGTTCAGACTTTGTCTTTTATAACCGGCGCTGAGGCCTGTCAGTCGAACGCGTGCGGCAAGGCTTCGAATCAGGCATCCGATGACTGCCGGGCCGACTTGAAGGCTCTTTTCGCCTCGTACATTCTATGGTCGGCGCAGCGGATGACGGTTTCGGGATCGTCATAATGATCGGGGCCTGTCTGGAAGATGCCAATGCTTAAGGTGACATCCTGCCGGTATTGCCTGAGAGCGTCATTGAAGCGCTGCATATAGATTTCGCTGGCCTGCGATTCGGTGCAGTTAGTCAGAATGATGCAGAATTCATCGCCGCCATAGCGGAAGCAGCAGTCTTCGGCACGCGATACTTTTCTGAAGACATCGCCTATCATGCGCAGCACGTCATCGCCGCGCTGATGACCTTCGATATCATTGATTTTCTTGAAATCGTCAATATCAAAGTAGACGAACGTCACGGGGTCGGAATGGCGCTGGGCCCTATGGAGGGTTTTCTCAAGCGTTTCAGTAAGAAAGCGCGTATTCAACAGCCCTGTGAGTGGATCTGTGCGCGCCAACCTCTCCAGTTGCTGCGTCCGTTCCATGACCTTGATCTCCAGTGTCCGCGCGTAAGTCAGGGATTTGTCTTTTTCGGCTTTGACTTCCGAAACCAGGCTGCCGATGTAAGTTTCAAACACGAGCGTTATATCGAATAGCAATAATTTATCGAGCGCCGCCAGCGTGGCCTGGCGAGCGCCGGCTTCCGGAAGCGCTTCGTTTATCAGTCTGGCCAAAAGGCCTTTAAGCGTGTGGATGGCTGCAAGATAGAATTTGGGTTCGACGCCGATGCGTTTATGGGCCAACCCTATGCCTAACCGGTCGCTTATATAATCCAGGCCGTACGAGCCGCCGAACAGATCAAGGGCATAGCGGCGCTGCATACCGCGCAGGCGCGCCAAGGTATCGGCGCCATCGATCATCTGCGCAACTTCAGGTATGCGGATCTGAATTTCGTAAAATTCGTCTACCAGGGCATCTATTTTCGTCTCGATGACCGGCCGGCAACGGGCCAGCCATGCGGCATCGGCCGCGCTGAACGATAACAATGACTTGCGGCGCTCGGCGTCCGATTCAGTGATCGCCATCTGCTCCAGCAGAGTTTTGTCGGCCTGCTTCATTCGTCTTTACGGATAAATAATTACTGCGACAACATTTGCTTGTTAAAGTTGATAAACCTGACAGACAGCCTTGGCCGGGCGATTAAAACCGTCCCGGATTTGCGCAGGGTTACAGTTACATCCTGCCCAAATCCTGTATGGCATCCACGATCATGCCTGTTCCTATCGTTATCAGCAGAATGTCGGACGCCACGCGCACATAGCGGTAGCCTCTCGGCGCAGGCCCCAAGGACTGAACGAGCGAAGGCGGTAAATCATAAAAAATCACGTCCCTAGGAAGCTGCCGGCCGATCTGCCACTTTTTGGCCTGGCCGGGCGGCAGGCAGCCGTTCCGCTTGTTGGCCAGCCCTGGCGGACAATGCCCGGAACGGGACTGTTGAATGTAATAATCATGGATAACGGTTCTGTGCCGGTCGAGAAAATAATCGTTTCTCCCTATGCTGCCCCCTGCCCTCGCGTTATGATCCGGCCGCTGATTCACATAACGGTCATGCTTGTCTTTCTGCCTGTTCTTACCGTCAGGGTGATCGCTGAATCGTGTCGGCTTGTCCGCGTGCGCCGATCCGAAGGCAAACAGGCCGGCGATGATGAGAGCCAGCGCATGACCGACTCGTGAGGTATTTCGTTGCATGGCTTATCTCTACAAAAGTCAATGACGTATTAAACTTAGATGTTAATTGTCATCTTGTCATTATTTTTTCCTTGCCGAGCTTTTTTATGCTTTGAGCAGGATTAAAAAGAGAATTGTCAAGCGACAGTAAAAAGTGTGTAAATATTTAATTGAACATTGTTCAATTACAATTTAGAATTACGTCATCAAGACATCTCTCAATGTCTGCTAAGATGGTGCAAGGAGGAATATTATGCTGAAAAAAATTTTACGCTGGCTGCTGACTTTGATCTATAAGGTTGAAGTCAAAGGCCTGGAAAACTATAAACAGGCCGGGAACCGCGTCCTGATCATATCCAACCATACGTCCTTTCTGGACCCGCTGCTGCTGGGCGTTTTCCTGCCCGACGACATCACTTTTGCAATCAATACGCATATTTCCCAGCGCTGGTGGCTAAGGCCTTTTCTAAGCCTGTCGCGCGTTTTCCCGATGGACCCGACGCATCCCATGTCGCTGAAGGATGTCATTCACCATCTGCAGCATGATACCCGCACCGTCATATTCCCGGAAGGCCGCATTACGGTAACCGGTTCCCTGATGAAGATTTACGACGGCACCGGCATGGTCGCTGACAAATCGGGCGCGACCATTTTGCCGATCCGCATCGATGGCGCCGAATATACGCACTTCTCGCGCTTGCGCAATATCGTGCGCTTGCGCCTGTTTCCCAAGATCACGATTCAGATTCTGCCGCCGACCAAGATTTCCGCACCCGAAGACATGCGGGGCAAAACCCGCCGCAAGCACAGCGGACATGCCTTGGCTGACATGATGACCGACATGATGTTCGCCACCAGCCATTACCGGCAAACCATTTTCGCCGCCTTGCTGGAGGCGCGCAAGATACACGGCGGCAAACATAAGGTTGTCGAAGACCTGGAGCGCATCCCGTTATCCTATGACAGCGTGATCACGCGCACGATTGCGATCGGCGATGCACTGCAAAAAATCACCGAAGCCGGCGAAAATGTCGGCGTTTTCCTGCCCAATTCGACTAAAACGCTGTTTGTGATCCTAGGTTTGCAATTGCACGGCCGCGTGCCCGCCATGCTGAATTTTTCCACCGGCTCGGCCGGCATGGTGTCAGCCTGCCGGACGGCGCTCGTCAAGACCGTGTTAACGTCGCGCCGCTTTATAGAGATGGCCCGTTTAAGCGATGAAGCCGAGCAGTTGCAGAAAGTGGTCAAGCTGGTCTATCTGGAAGATCTGGCTGCGCAAATTACGTCTTTGGACAAATTCAAGGCCTTGGTGCAAAGCAAAACGGCCAACTTATGGTATCAGCATAATCGTTACAGCCCTGACAGCCCGGCCGTGGTGCTGTTCACGTCCGGCTCGGAAGGCACGCCCAAGGGGGTCGTGCTGTCCCATGTCAATATTCTGGGCAATCATAAACAACTGGAAGCGCGCATCAACTTCAATGCGCAGGATGTCGTACTCAATTTCCTGCCCATGTTTCACTCGTTCGGCTTTACCGTCGGCACGCTGCTGCCGATTCTGAGCGGCATGAAGGCGTTCTTCTATCCGACGCCGCTGCATTACGCAGTCATCCCTGAAATCGCTTACGAGATCAACGCGACCATCATGTTCGGCACGAATACGTTTTTTGCGGCCTACGCGAAAAAAGCCCACCCCTACGACTTCTACAACATGCGCTATGTCGTAGCCGGCGCGGAAAAATTGCATGAAAGCACGCGCCAGATCTGGGCCGACAAATTCGGCATCCGCATTCTGGAAGGCTATGGCGCGACCGAAACGGCGCCGGTCACCTCGGTCAATACGCCGATGGATTACAAAGCCGGCACGGTCGGCCGCTTCATGCCCGACATGGAGTACCGGCTGGAACCGATACCGGGCATCGAGGATGCAGGGCAATTGCATGTCAAGGGACCTAACATCATGCTGGGCTATCTGCTGGCCGACAATCCAGGCCGGCTGGTGCCGCCTGAATCCATTTACGGCCAAGGCTGGTACGACACCGGCGATATCGTGCAGGTCGACGAGGACGGCTTCATCAGCATCCGCGGCCGTGTCAAGCGGTTTGCCAAAGTCAGCGGTGAAATGGTTTCCTTGACCGCGGTGGAACAACTGGCGTCCAAAGCCTGGCCCGAAGAGCACCATGCCGCCGTGAGCCTGCCCGATGCCAAAAAGGGCGAACAGGTCATCCTGCTGACGACGCATAAGAATGCCCATATCCATGATCTGGCTGCTGTCGCGGAAGGCGTCGCGCACATTGCCCTGCCAAAGAAAATTCTCGTGGTCAATGCGGTGCCGGTCATGGCGTCCGGCAAAATCAATTATCCAGCGGCGACAGAGCTTGCCGCCGCAAAGCTCATGCCCGTCGCCAAGCCTGATCCCGCAACCAACAAAGTGTCATGAACCGAAACATCTATCCGCTACTGATCGCGCAGTTCCTGTCCGCTTTTGCCGATAACGCCATTTTGTTTACGGTCATCGCCATGGTCATGCAATCGTCCCATCTGGCCAGCTGGTATGTGCCGGCCCTGCAAAGCGTGTTTCTGGTCGCGTTCGTGGTGCTTGCGCCCTGGGTAGGCGGATTTGCCGACAATCACGCCAAATCCAGGGTGCTGATTATCGCCAACCTGATCAAGGCTACCGGCGCCGGCCTGTTGCTGCTGCATGTAGAGCCTTTGCTGGCTTACTGCGTGGTCGGCATGGGCGCGGCCGTTTACAGCCCGGCCAAATACGGCATTCTGCCCGAGCTGGCGGGCCATGAATTTCTGGTCAAGGCCAATAGCTGGATCGAAGGCTCAACGATTCTGGCGATTTTGCTGGGCATGGTGATCGGCGCCCGCGTGGCCGATTACTCGATCACCTGGGCGCTCGCGGGCACTATTGTGCTGTTTATCGCGTCCGCCCTGGTCACGCTGTCTTTGCCGGTCCGCGTCAGCAACAAAACCGATGCCGGCTCCGGAATGGTCGAATTCAGCCGCCAGATAGGCCAATTCTTCACGACGCCGCGCTCGCGCTTCGCCATTATCGGCGCGTCCATGTTCTGGGCCGCGGCGGCAACGCTGAGAGTCATTCTCGTGGCCTGGGCGCCGCTGGTTTTAATGTCGAAGAATGCGACCGAAATCGCCGAGCTGACCTTGTTCCTCGCCATCGGCATCGTCCTGGGCTCGGCTTTGGTGCCGAGATTGATTCCGCTGGAACACCTGCGCCGCGTCAGAATCCCGGCTTATTTGATGGCGCTGTTTATTTTCGATCTGAGCCTGGCTGACAGCCTCTGGCCGGCGCGTTTCGCACTGCTTTCTATCGGCATCATGGGCGGCATGTTCATCGTGCCCATCAACGCCGCCCTGCAGGAGCTGGGACAGCAAAGCATCGGCAGCGGCAGCGCCGTGGCCCTGCAGGGGTTCTTTCAAAACCTGTCCATGCTGGCCGCGGTGGGCGGCTATACCTATGCGGCCTCTCTGAACGCTGATCCGGTGGCTTCCATGCTGACGCTGGGCTCGCTGTTTTTCATGGCCACGTTTCTGGTATCGCTGCGCCTGCCCAAGCGTCAGCCACTGCAGCAGCCCGGCTGATCGATCCGGCGAGTGCTACCGGCTCGCATCAAGAGCGGCGGCTTTGCCGCGCTGCTCGTTGACTCTGGCGAGCAGCAGCAGGCCGGCAATAAAGAACAGCAAGGTCGATACCAGCGACAGTCGATGGTCGCCGCCGCTCCAGTAATTGATCAGGCCATAGCTCAAAGGCCCCGCGATAGCCGACAGCCGGTTCATGACGCCCCACAAACCCAGAAACTCGCCGCTGCGCCCGCTCGGCGAGAATTTGCTGACCAAAGCCCGCCCGACAGCCTGGCTTGCGCCCATGGCTAGGCCGATCATATTGCCGATTATCCACATATGCGCGGGCTGGCGCGCCAATAACGCCGCGACCACGGCCGCGATCCAGACCAGCAGCGTTATGGCCAGGGTCGGCACCGAACCTATGCGGTCCTGCAGATGCCCGCAGATAAACGCGCCGACCGCCGCCGTCACGTTGACCACCATGATCAGGATAATCAATGCCTGCGTGTCGAATCCCATGACCTCCTGCGCATAAATGGCGGCCAGCACCACGACCGTACTGACGCCGGACTGGTACACGCCCAGCGTGATCAGGAAGCGGAACAAATCGCGAAAGCGGGCCGCCTCTTTAAACGTATGCGCCAGACGCCTGAAGCCGACAGCCAGCACGGAACGACTCCGATCATGGACCGCTGGCGCCGCGCGCTCGCGCAGCCACAGAAAAGTGGGCGCCGCCGTCAATGCGAATATGCCGGCCGTGATCAGCATCGTCACGGGCACGGACTGGGCTTCCGATATGCCTCGCTGTTTGGCCCAGGTGATGTAGGCCAGGCAAATCCCCAGCGTCAGCAAGCCGCCGAAATACCCCAGACTCCAGCCATAACCGGACATTCTGCCCATGTTCCGCTCCGGCACGATCTCCGGCAAGAACGCCGCGATCAGATTCTCGCCGCTGGAAAACATGATGGCCGAAACGGTGACCAGCAGCATGGCCGGCAAAATATCGCCAGGCCCGACTAGCGCCAGCAAGGCCGTCGATAGGATGCAGCCCAACGTGGAAATCAGCAGAAAGCGTTTCTTGCTGGCCCGGTCATCGGCAATCGCGCCAATGACAGGCCCACTGAACATAACCACAAAATTGGCGATGCCGACAGACAGAGACCATAGCAATGTGGCTGAACCGGGCAGGTCGCCGGCAACTACCCCGACGAAATAAGTGCTGAATATTGTCGTCAACACGACCGTGGTATAGCCGGAATTGGCAAAGTCAAACAACGCCCAGGCCAGCAATTCCCTGCGCCCTGCATAATCTATGGCATGATTGTTCTGATCGGCTGGGGGCTGTTTTTGGTTATTGTTCATAAAGTCCGCCCAGGGCGAATGAATTCGCCCTACATGGTTGCCAGTTAATGCGCCTGCGCCACCCAGCCGCGGATAAAGTTCCTGACCAGCAACACGACACTCTCTTCCACATCATGAACGCCGACCAGATCCATTCTGCCGGTCAGCGACAGCTCGCAGATGCCGTGAATCCCGCCCCATAATGCACGGGCCGCACGCTTTCGTTGCCCTTCGTCGCATTGCGGTGTCAGTCGGGCGAACTGCGCTTCCATCTCCCTGAAAACCTGATCGATTTTCGCCTGGTACCAGTCCGGAATCTCTGCCTGCTCCGGCAAGCGCTGCTGGAAAATCATGCGCCAGCGGTTATAGTTTTGGCTCGCATAGCGCAGATAAGCCTTGGCCAGCACTTCTATGCACTGTTCCGCCGGGTCATCATCAACCACTTCCAGATGCGCGGCAATGTCGTCAAGCGTTCGCCCTTTAATGTGCAAACCCAGATCGGCCATATTGGCGAATACCATGTAAATACTGCCTACCGTATAACCTATCTCCAACGCGATTTTGCGCACGGTCAACGCCTCGTAGCCTTCCTCGATCACTATATTCTCGGCGGCCTTCAGAACCATTTCCTTGATTTCTTCCAGACTGTGTTCGCTTCGTCTTGCCATAGTTAACTGTTCCCTATATTAAGTTGTAGTCTTTTCCCTTGTATTAAGCTTGTCGTCGTTGTAGTTGTTATTTTCGGCAAAGTATTTAATCAAAAAATCGACAAACGTCGTAAGCTTGGCCGGCAAAAAGCGCCTTTGCAAATAAGTGGCATAGACAGCCAGTGAAGGCATGCGATACGCTTGCAGGATCTCTACCAGCTGGCCGTGCGCCAAATAATTCGCGACCGATATTTCCGGCGCCTGCGTGATGCCCATGCCTAAAGCCGCCGCCTGGCATAAGGCTCTGCCGTTGTTGGAAGCGAAATGCCAGTTGGTTTTGATTTTAACCTCATCCTCATCAATATTAAACACCCAATAATCTTTGTGCGGCGTGTCGATATAATGCAGGCAACGGTGTGAATGCAGCGCATCAATCTGTTCAGGCTCGCCGTGCTCAACCAGATAGGCGGGCGAGGCATATGTACACAGGCGCGTTTCGGCTATTTTCCGGGCTACGACGCCCGGATCCAGGCTATCGGTAACCAAAATGGACAGGTCAAAACTGCCTTCGCTCAAATTGACGCGACTATTATGCAAAGTCATCTGAATTCTAACGCCCGGATGTTCGCGCTGATAGGCATCAATGGCTGGCACCATATAAATGCCGCCAAAATCAATCGGCGCGCTGATCTTCAATGTGCCTTTCACCTGCCGCCCCAGTTGTGCGGTGTAATCGTCCAGTTCCGAGAAATCCTCGAGCAATTGCTTGCTGCGGTAATAATAGATTTCGCCGGCTTCCGTCAAGCTCAACTGACGCGTGGTCCTGTTCAGCAAAGCCACGCCTAAAGACTCCTCCAACTGAGCCATGTATTTGCTGATCATCATGGCCGAGAGATTCATTTCGCGCGCGACAGCGGCGAATGTGCCCAATTCTACGATGCGGCAGAAAACTTGAATGTTGTTTAATTTATCCATGAATTTCAATTATAAACTATCAGTTTATATTGTATAAATTTTTATCTCTATTTAAAACACGGGTTTATTGGAATAGACTTCAAAACGGAGATAGTTTAGAGCCGTTGAGTCTTATACATGCAACATCATGTTAAGGCTCAACGGTTTTTTTATAGCCGATAATAATGATGATGATGAGAGGAAATCATGAGCAAAATTCTGAATGAAGTGCTGTCAGCGAACAGAGAGTATGTGAATAATTTTGGCGACAAAGGCGATCTGCCGATGCCGCCGGGCCGTCACTTCGCGATCCTGACCTGCATGGATGCGCGCCTGGACCCGGCCAAATATGCCGGGCTTTCCGAAGGCGATGCGCATGTCATCCGCAATGCCGGCGGCAGGGCCAGCGATGATGCGATCCGCTCGCTGGTGATTTCCTACAAACTGCTCGGCACGCGCGAATGGTTTGTCATTCATCACAGCGATTGCGGCATGGAGACGTTTAACGACGAGATCATGCGTGATCTGCTGAGCAGCAGCCTGAAAACCGCCAGCATCGATGAAAACGGCTGGCATGATTGCTGCGAAGGCCCGGGTTCTTGCGAAGGCAAATATATCGACTGGCTGACCATCAAGAATCAGGAACAAAGCGTACTCGAAGATGTGACACGCATTAAGAATCATCCGCTGGTGCCGTCCAACATTCCCGTCTACGGCTATATTTACGACGTAAAATCCGGCCGGCTGGTCGAAGTCCCGGCAGCCACGGAAGCCGGCAAAGCTCGGTAAACGCTACCCTGCCCGCCCTGCAAGGCGGGCAATTTTCTCAAAGCGAGCTTGCATGCCCGCCATAACAGTCTAAAATCCATAGCCTGTTTTCTCACTGTCAGATTTCTTTATGTACAACGAACTGCTCCCGGTCGTCGATGAAAACGACTGCGTGATCGATACGCTGCCGCGTCACTATGTCCATGCCCGATCCTTGCGCCACCGCGCTGTACATATCCTGGTCTTCAACGATCAGAACCAACTCTTTCTGCAGAAAAGATCGCTGCTGAAAGACCTCAATGCCGGCCTGTGGGATACTTCGGCGGCCGGTCATGTCGATGCCGGCGAAGATTATGATAGCTGCGCGCTCCGCGAAACCGAGGAAGAATTGGGCATCAAAGCAGGCGACGGGCTGGAACCTCTGTTCAAGCTGCCAGCTACGGCCGCTATCGGCATGGAGTTCATCCAGGTTTACCGCTGCCGGCACAACGGCCCGTTTACCTTGGCGCCTGAGGAAATCGAGGCCGGCGACTGGTTCTCTGAGCAGGACCTGTCCGCGCGCATCGCCGCCGATGATCAGACGCTGACCGAGACTTTTAAAACGATCTGGCGGCACTATAGGTTAAGCTCATGATTACGCCGCAACAACTCAACGATTTTTACGACAGCCTGCTGAATCCGCGAAGCTATGCCGACTATTGTCCAAACGGTCTGCAGATAGAAGGAACCGGCGAAATCGGGCGCATCGCCTTCGCCGTATCCGCAACGTGCGATTCGATCAGGCAGGCCATCGACAACCGGGCCGATGCCCTGGTCGTGCATCACGGCCTGTTCTGGAGCTTTCATGGCGCCCGACCTTTGACCGGCGCCTTTGCCCAACGCGTGCTGCCGCTAGCCAGGCATAACATCAACCTGTTCGGTTATCACCTGCCTTTGGATGGCCATGCCGGCATCGGCAATGCCGCCGTCTTAGGCCGGCTGATCGGCTGCGGGCAACAGCAGCCATTCGGCGATTACAAGGGCTCGGCAACGGGCATCAAAGGCGTGCTGGAATCGCCTCTGACGGCGCCGCAATTGCAGGCAAAGCTGGCCGAAGTTCTCAAACATACCGTTATTTTGGCGACGCCGGACAACAATGCCCTAATCCGATCCGTCGGCATCATTACGGGCGGCGCGAACAGCGAATGGCGATTGGCGGCGGAAGAAGGACTGGACGCCTACATAACCGGGGAAATCAGCGAGCATGATTGGCATGAAAGTCAGGAAAACGGCGTACACATGTTCGCGGGCGGACACCATGCCACCGAACAGTTCGGCATACAGGCTCTGATGGAAAAAACGCGCGAGCAATTTGATATGGACTGTTTTTTTATCGACAGCGACAACCCGGCCTGAACGCCGGGCATAAAAAAGCCCGGTTGAGGGCTTTAGTGTCACTTGCATGAATGGCGGAGCGGACGGGGCTCGAACCCGCGACCCCCGGCGTGACAGGCCGGTATTCTAACCAACTGAACTACCGCTCCGTTTGCAGAGCGCGTATTCTACAACATTTTACTAACTCGTCAAGCTTATTCGCTATGAAACTGGAAAATCATCGGATTCAAGTCAACGACAGCACTGAAATCAGTTCCGTTTGGCTGATCCCTGAACAATACCAACACGCGTTGATTATTGCGCATGGCGCCGGCAATGACATGCAGTCCGGATTTGTCTGCGCCCTGCATGAAGGCATCGCCGAACACGGCATACTGACCGTCAAATTCAATTTTCCCTACATGGAGCAAGGCCGCAAGGCTCCTGACCGGCCTGCCGTCCTGGAAGCTGCCTGGCAGGCTGTCATCGATGCCGTATTGGAAAAGGCCAGGCTTGCGCCGGAAAAAATGATACTGTCCGGCAAAAGCATGGGCGGACGTTATGCGTCGATGGTAGCGGCGCAACGTCCGGGATTCGGCGGCGTCATTCTGTACGGTTATCCATTGCACGCGGCAGGTAAAACCGGCAAGTTGCGCACGGAGCATTTGCCGGCCATCTCGGCACCGATGCTGTTTTTTCAAGGCACGCGCGACGCCTTATGCGATCTCGATAAGTTGCAGATGGTTTTAAAGACGCTGCCCATGCATCCCGACCTGCATATCATCGAAGGCGGCGATCATTCCTTTAAGGTACTGAAGCGGTTTAACCGCAGCGAGCAGTCAGTCATGGATGAAGTCATCGCAACCAGCGCCGCGTGGATTCAGAGCCGTTAGATGCGCAGGCCATTGAACCTTCCGCTTGCAACCGGCCTTTAGGCATATATTGCTATTCTAAACAGATGGGAAAGCAAAAAAGACCCGGCTACTTTCTACCTAGCTCAGCAGAATGAGCAGGAAAATAGTAGAATATTCCCAATTCATTATTAACCGGAGTTTGTTTTGTGGAAAATTTCACCCCTGTTTCTGCCTTAACGGGCGGCGCGCTGATCGGCATCAGCGCAACCCTCCTGCTGCTGTTCAATGGCCGCATGGCCGGCATCAGCGGCATCATGAACGGCGTATTCAACTCGTCCGGAAGCGAAATGAGCTGGCGGCTTGCCTTCCTGGCCGGCCTGGTCATCGGCGCAGTTTTATTCAGCCTGATTGCGCCTGACTTCATTGCAATGCGGCAAAACTATCCTTTGGGACTATTGGCAGCGGGTGGATTCCTGGTCGGTTTCGGCACCCGTATGAGCAACGGCTGCACCAGCGGCCATGGCATTTGCGGCATCGCCAATTTATCGCCGCGCTCGATATTGGCCACCCTGACTTTTATGGCCGGCGGCATTGTGACTGTATACATTATCCGCCATGTCCTGGAGCTGACTGCATGAAAAGAATCCTGCTCGCTCTCTTAAGCGGCATTCTATTCGGCATAGGGCTGTCGCTGTCGCAGATGGTCAATCCCGATAAAGTGCTGGGCTTTCTCGACATCACCGGCAACTGGGACCCGAGCCTCATGTTTGTCATGATCGGCGCTCTTGCGGTGGCGTTTGTATCTTTCAGGTGGGTGCTGAAGCGCCCGGCTCCCATACTGGACGACGGCTTTCACGTTTCCAAACGCCGGGAGATCGATAAACCTTTACTATTGGGAGCCGGCCTGTTCGGCATAGGCTGGGGAATGACCGGCTATTGCCCGGGGCCTGCTGTATCTGGCTTGGGATTGGGCACACTGGAAGCACTGGTCATGGTCGCTTCGATTTATGCCGGATTCTTTGCCCAGAAATGGTTTGCCGAAAGAAAATAAAAAGTTGTAGGGTATGCATCGCATACCTTTTTCGACGTTTATCGGCTCCGCACTCTAAAAAGGTACGCGGTGAGTACCCTACAACTTGATATGTGGAATGTTAAACCAGATGCCCCCACATATCGTACTCATCGGCCTCTTCCAGTTCGACTTCAACAAAGTCCCCGACTTTCAGATGCGTTGCGCCATCGATGAACACCTGGCCATCGATTTCCGGCGCATCGGCCTTGCTTCTGGCGACAGCGCCTTCCTCAACGACTTCATCGATCAGCACAGTCTCAATGCGGCCTACGCGCTGCTGCAGGCGTGCGGCGCTGATTTCGGCCTGATGCGCCATGAAGCGCGCTAAACGCTCCTGCTTGACTTCTTCAGGCACCTGATCCGGCAATTCATTGGCAACTGCGCCTTTGACCGGCGAATAGGCAAAGCAGCCGACCCGGTCCATTTGCGCCTCGGTCAAAAAGTCGAGCAATTCTTCAAACTCCTGCTCGGTTTCGCCCGGAAAGCCGACGATGAAGGTGCTGCGCAGAGTGATATCGGGGCAGATTTCGCGCCATGCCCGAATTCTTTCCAGGTTATTTTCGCTGGCGGCCGGGCGCTTCATCAGCTTCAGTATGCGGCTGTTGGCGTGCTGAAACGGTATGTCCAGATAAGGCAGGATTTTGCCTTCGGCCATGAGCGGAATCACGTCATCGACATGCGGATACGGATACACATAATGCATGCGCACCCAGATACCCAGATCGCCCAACGCTTCAGCCAGATCATAAAACCGCGTTTGTACGGAACGGCCTTTCCAGTCGCGGCTCTGGTACTTCAGATCCAGGCCATAGGCGCTGGTATCCTGCGATACGACCAGCAGTTCCTTGACGCCGGCATTGGCCAAGCGTTCGGCTTCGTACAGGACATCGTCGACAGGCCGGCTGACCAGGTCGCCGCGCATGGACGGAATGATGCAGAACGTGCAGCGGTGATTGCAGCCTTCGGAAATTTTCAAATAAGCATAATGACGCGGCGTCAGCTTGATGCCTTGCGGCGGCACCAGGCTGGTAAACGGATCGTGAGGCGGCGGCAGATGCTCGTGCACTGAAGCCACGACTTCTTCCAGGGCATGCGCGCCGGTCACTTTCAGCACCTGCGGATGGCGGGCGCGGATTTCAGCTTCTCTGGAGCCCAGGCAGCCGGTCACGATGACTTTGCCGTTATGAGCCAGCGCTTCACCGATGCTGTCGAGCGATTCCTCGACCGCGGCATCGATAAAACCGCAGGTATTGACGACTACCAGATCGGCGTCCTGATAAGTCGGCGAGATGGTGTAACCTTCGGCACGCAGCTTGGTTAGAATCCTTTCGCTATCGACCAGGGCTTTCGGGCAACCCAAACTAATAAAACCGATATGTGGGGCAGTCTTTGAGGCAGTCATTTCAATCTCTATAATGTTAAACAGCCGGGTTAAGCCGGATTTGCAATAATAATGGCGCGCTTGGGTGCGGGCAGGCCTTCGCGGGTAAGGTTCGGATCGTTGGGATCAAGAAAATCCTTGAGCGAATGAAAAGTCATCCATTCTGTCGTGCGTTGTTCTTCCGTGCTGGTCACAGTCACGTCGACAATGCGGATATTGGTGAAACCGCAGCGCTTCATCCAGCCGACCAACGTATCGCAAGTCGGCAAGAACCAAACATTGCGCATGCAGGCATAGCGGCCTTCGGGCACCAGCACCTGCCCCGGCCCGCCGTCTATGACCAGCGTTTCCAGCACCAGTTCACCGCCCGGCCGCAGACTTTCTTTTAATTCGAGCAGATGATCGATAGGCGAACGGCGGTGGTACAGCACGCCCATGGAAAAGACCGTATCGAACAGTTTCAGGCCATAAGGCACTTCTTCCATGCCAATCGGCAACACATAAACAGGCGCCTCGCCGTGCAGTTTTCGAATCGCCTGAAATTGCATGACGTTAAGCAGCAACGGGTCAATGCCGACTACCATGCGGGCTCCGGCCCCGAGCATGCGCCAGCAGTGATAACCATTGCCGCAGCCGACATCCAGTACCAGGCGATTGGCTAATGGCGCGATGTGGTTTTTCAGGCGATCCCATTTCCAGTCCGAATGCCATTCGGTGTCAATTTTAATGCCAAACAGATCATAAGGACCTTTGCGCCACGGGTGCAAAACCTTGAGCTGGTCTTTTAACTGCTGACAAGCTTCATCAGTCAGATCTTCAGGGCAGCCTATCCGTACGGCATCGGCATCTAACGATGCGCCAGTATGCTCCGGTTTCGGCAGTTGCTCGATCAGCGCCTGCCATTGGGCCAATGTGCCGTGATTCGCCGGTTCGAATGTTCGGGCCAGCTGTTGCGGCAATATCTGAGCCCAAGCATCGGCCTTGGCCTCGAGCAGCGTTTCAATTAAAGGTTGATAATCGATCATTCAGGTAAGTTAAATGCGCTGTCCGCGTCCGGGCACAGCATTAACTGAAAAAAACGGGGAATTGTGCAGGTCGGAGCTAGTGGGCATTGCCACGAAGCTTGTAAGCTTCGTGGCAGTCAAAACTAAAAGACGAGAGCCGGGCAATTAAGACCTGGCGGATGTTGAACCTGAAGCAAGCGCTTCAGCGTTGCGTTTGGCCAATCCGTCGATCACCGCGGCCAGTGACCCCTTGGTTTTGACTTCATTAGTGAAAGTCGTACGGTAGTTGGTCACGAGGCTGACGCCTTCAATCATAATATCATAGGCTTTCCAGTTGCCTTGGCTCTGCACCATCCGGTAATTTACCGCAACAGGCTGAATGCCGGGTTGCAGAACTTCGGTTTTGACGACGACTTTTGTCGCGCCGGGTTCCATTTCCAGCGGCAGGAACCGTACTGTCCAGTCGCGGAACTCAACGAAGGCTCTGGAATAGGTCCTTATCAGCAGCGTCTGGAATTCCTGCTTAAAACGCGCCCGTTCATCATTGGTCGCGGTTTTCCAGATCGGGCCCAGCACCAGTGCGGAGATTCTGTCGAAATCGGTATGCGGCATAATGACTTCATTGACAAATCGCGTAACCTGGACAAAATCCTGGGCGAACGTTTTGTCCTGCAATTTGGCGTGTAATTTTGTCGAGGCATCTTCAATCGCTTGTTGTGGAGGCAACAGATCAGCCGCCATGCCTCTTGTCATCGGCATGAAGCCGAGCAACACTGCAAATAAAACAAATACCGTATATTGTTTAGCCTTCATAAAACCCTCTAAGAATTGAAACTAGCGAATACTTTCTATTTTCGAATATCAGCGACCCATATTCCCTGATAAAATAAATCCCAAGCCAAACAGTCCGTCAAGCTGACTTGACGGACTGCATGACTCAAGCCAGAGGTTCTGATAATTTCCAAACCCATGACTATGGATAAGATGACATATAATAACATCAATTTCCCCCGCACACGCATGAGAAGAATGCGTTATAACGATTTTTCCCGCCGTTTAATGCGCGAACACCGCTTATCCGTTGATGACTTGATTTACCCGATGTTTGTTACTGAAGGCGCAAATCAGAGAGAAGCCATCACCTCGATGCCGGGCATAGAGCGGCTCTCCCTGGACTTGTTGCTGGAAGAGGCGCATGCGCTTTATGATCTCGGTATTCCTGCCATTGCGCTGTTTCCGGTAACGCCTCTGGATAAAAAGTCCGACGCCGCCGCCGAGGCTTACAACCCTGACGGCCTGGCTCAGCGTAGCGTAAGGGCTTTAAAGAAAGCCTTGCCGGAACTGGGCATTATCACCGATGTCGCCCTCGATCCCTTCACCTCTCACGGGCAGGACGGCCTGATCAATCAGGACGGCTATGTCATGAACGACGAAACGATAGCCGTGCTGGTCAAGCAAGCGCTATCCCATGCCGAAGCCGGAGCCGATATCGTCGCGCCTTCGGATATGATGGACGGACGCATCGGCGCGATAAGAGAAGCGCTGGAAGCCCAAAATCATATCAATACGCGCATCCTCGCCTATTCCGCCAAATATGCATCGAGCTTTTACGGCCCTTTCCGGGATGCCGTCGGCTCGGCCGGCAATCTGGGCAAAGGCAATAAATACAGCTATCAGATGGACCCGGCCAACTCCGATGAGGCGCTGCGCGAAATTCAACTGGATCTGCAGGAAGGCGCCGACATGGTCATGGTCAAGCCCGGCATGCCCTATCTCGATATTATCCGCCGCGTAAAGGACCAGTACGGCGTGCCGACTTTCGCCTATCAGGTCAGCGGCGAATATGCCATGCTCAAAGCGGCCGCCATGAACGGCTGGCTGGATGAGAAACAGGTTGTTCTGGAATCCCTGCTGGCCTTCAAGCGCGCCGGCAGCGATGCGATTCTGACTTATTTTGCCAAATCCGTGGCGCAATGGTTGCGGGACTAATCAGTTGTTGCCTTAACGCTCTGAAACAAGCATTTTTCATAACCCTAAATCTGGAATCCGTACCATGTCAGAAGATTATCTAATTCCCCCCAAGCGAAGGTTTCACTTTGAAGAAGCCATCCTGGTCCTGCTGCTGATCCTGTCGCTGGTAGGCATCGGCATCAACGATTTTTCTCCTGCCGATGGTTTGGGTTACTGGATTATCATGGTGTTCGTGTTCGGCCTGTTCGGGATCCTGATCGGCTGGCTGCAATCCAAGCATAATATCGACGATTTCAAGAAAATAGTGCGCGAGCAGTCCATTCACTGGCTCACTTCCCTGATAGTGGTCGGCGGCGCTTTCTTAGTGCAAAAATCCGGCCGCATTGATCCTGAAAGCGCGGGATTGGTCATTTTATTGATTTTGTCGCTATCGACTATCCTCGATGGCCTGCGGGTAGGCTGGCGCTTCAGTCTGGTTGGGCTGTTCATGGGCACTTCCGCCGTTGTTGCCGCTTACACGGAACACTTTCTGTGGATAGAAATACTGATTGCCATCGGCATTGTGCTGCTGACGATCTTGTGGGAATACTGGGTGGAAAAAAGAGAATAACCATGATGACAACAGATCGCTATGCCGTTTTCGGCCATCCCATCAAGCACAGCAAATCCCCTAGAATCCATCGGCTTTTCGCCGAGCAGACAGGCCAATCGCTTGAATATACCGCGCAGGATGTGCCTGCCGAACAATTCCAGAGCGCGGCTACGGCCTTTTTCACCGCAGGCGGCAAAGGACTGAACTGTACGGTACCCCTGAAAGGACTGGCCTGGGCTTTTGCCGACAGCAAAACCGAGCGGGCTCAGCTTAGCCAGGCGGTCAATACGCTTGCCGTACAGGCAGACGGCTCTATTCTCGGCGATAACACGGACGGCAAAGGTTTGGTAACGGACCTGACAGCTAACCATGCCATCGACTTAACAGGAAACCGGATTTTAATCCTGGGCGCGGGCGGCGCCGGCAGAGGCATCATAGGCCCTCTCCTTGAGCAGGCCCCGCATTCCATAGTCATCGCCAACCGCACTGTCGAAAAAGCCGTCGATCTGGCACAGGCTTTCCATCACAAGGGAGTTGTCAGCGGCTGCGGGTTTGACGACTTGCAGAGCCGGCAATTTGATTTGATTTTAAACGCGACCTCGGCCAGTTTAAGCGACCAGCTGCCGCCTTTGCCCGATGGCCTGCTGGCTGAAAACGGCGTCTGCTATGATCTCGCCTATGGCAACGAACCGACGGCTTTCGTGCGCTGGGGGCTCAGGCAAAACGCGGCAAAAAGTCTGGACGGACTTGGCATGCTGGTCGAGCAGGCGGCCGAGGCATTTTTTATCTGGCGCGGCGTTCGTCCTGAAGCCCGGCCCGTTATTGAATTGCTCAACTCAGAGCGTCAGGCCTAAAAGAAACACGCGCCCAATCAATCGGCCTGCGCTTTATTCTGACCTATTTCAAATACTGGTCCTTCAAATGCATATAATGCTGAGAAGAATACTCCAGAAATTCTTTTTCAGACTCTTTTAAAGGTCTTGCCTGCTTGGCGGGCGCGCCCACGTAGAGATAACCGCTTTCCAGCGCTTTTCCGGGCGGCACCAGCGCTCCGGCTCCCAGCATGACATAATCCTCGAGCACGGCATCATCCATAATGATGGCGCCGACACCTATCAGACAATAATTCCCGACGGTACAGGCATGAACCACGGCCCGATGCCCGATCGTCACGCCTTTGCCGATCGTTAACGGATGCCCTTGCGGCGAAAACTTGCCGGCGTGTGATACATGCAATACGGCACCATCCTGAACATTGGTGCCTTCGCCGATCGTGATGCTTTCCACATCGCCTCTGACCACCGTCATCGGCCATATTGACACGTCATCGCCGATCGCCACATCACCAATCACCACGGCGCTGTCATCGATATAGACGGACCTGCCGATGCTAGGCTGCTTATCATTGAATTTTCTGATTGCCACACTACCTCCTGATTGTTGACTATAATTTATGTTTTAAATGCATATGCAAAAAGACTAATTGATGCTCGTACGCACCGTGTTCCGGCTTGGCATATTAAAACATGATACATCAAAGGCGATGCGGGCAGATCATCTTCATAGATAAACCATGAAATTATGGCTAAATGCATCAGCTGTGCAGCACCACTGCCGGCAAACACCAACAAATGTTCATATTGCGGCTCATACAATGATGTCGATCTGAACAACAGGCATTCATATACCGCTATCCAGAGACGGCCTGACCGACTGTGCCCTCATTGCGAGAAACCCTTACAAACCATCAATATCAACGGCACCGTTCTGATTGAGCGCTGTGAATATTGTTTTGGATTGTTTTTTGATCCCGGAGAAATAGACATCCTGCTTGAAAGCACTGTCCCGAACGTTTCCGATGCAAATCAGCAATATCTGGACAATATCAATAAGGATCGCCATCAAGCCAATAAAAAAGTCAAATACATCAAATGTCCTGTCTGCCGCACCCTTATGAACCGGCGCGTATTCGGCCATCGCAGCGGCGTGGTTGTCGACCGCTGCAAAAACCATGGCATCTGGCTCGACAGCGGCGAAATAACCCATCTTATGGAATGGAAGAAGGCCGGCGGCCAGCTACTGCATGAGCGGACAATTCAAGTCGAGAAAAGAACAGGTCGTCACAAAATGACTCGGGATTATACTGACGCATCCCCATCCGATTACGCGGACAAGAGCCTGGGAGTTGAATTATTAGAAGTCGTAGTTTCGCTTATCGGAAAGTACTTTGCCGATTAAAACTGCAGAATTCATATCATTGCGTGATATGTCCGGTGAGTTAAGCGAGGGGATTTGCCGGGCATAAACCATACCCGGCACTCATTCAAAAATGAGCCGCCGAAAATGCAGGACGCATTTCCGGTTATTTCTATTTATTTGCCTTCAGTAGCAGGTGCTGCTGGTGCTGGTTCTGCTGGCGCTGATTCAGCAGGTGCTGTAGTTGCTGGTGCAGGAGTAGTCGCTGCAGGAGCCGACTCTGATGAGCTGCCTGTTGCAGGCGTAGTAGTTTCCTCTCCTTTATTGCAACCAGTCAATAAAGCCAAACCGAATAAACCTACTGCGATAATTTCTCTAGTTTTCATTGCATATCCTTCTTATTATATGGTTATTAACGCACTTTCCTTACCTGCAAAAAATTACAAGTAATTATTTATTTTAACATAGAGATTACTAGAGCTAATAATCAAAAAATTATTTCTCCAATAAAGTCTATATTCGGAATATAGATGGTATTCATAAACACTATAATACCGACCAGTAACAACTGGTTTAGACTGAATCTGTAACATAAAACAACAGCTCCACATGACTGACAGCGGAAGCGGAATTTATTAATTTATGTAACCGGCATGAGATATCTTTTTCTCCATGCCGCATATTAACAAATTCACCCACAGAAAAACCGCTCGAGCTATAGACAATACCGTCTTGCTGTTTTAATGCCTTAATGCCCGGAAGAAAAACAGCCCGATAAGACGATTCTTTCTGGCCGGGCGGCATCAAGCCGATCACTTCGGATTCAAAGCCAAGCATTTCGATTCCCATACGCCCTGTTGATCAAGCCTGTCTCTACTCTATTATCTTTAGCCGAAATCAGCGCAAAAATATCGCCGACCCTAATCTTTAAATCAGCGGATTTCCATAATATGTACAGTCCCTGGGCGCTGTTATTAATTATTTCAAAAGCGCCAACGAACACATCTTCAAGCAATTTGCTCTTCTCAATATCCGACGGTTTCCAGACTCGGCTATCGTATGAGATTTCCCTGCTGAACTTCAAGATTCTGTTTATTGCTGAACCCTGATGCTCTTTCCCGTAATGCATTTTCATCTGATGCATCCAGCCACAGCCCTCCGGCACCAGTTCCCAATCGGGAACCTGCCAGTTTCCCGGCAATTCTGGAATCTTTTTTGAAGCGGAATTAAATTTTCCGTTTCGTTTTTATTATTCTTGCACAGGAATCTTATTAAATTATTAAAACCAATAATGCCCAGGCCATCCCTCTGTTCGGCAATTCGGGTATATTTTCTTTTTTTGCGCCAGGCCCAAAGACTTGACCACGCGCATGGACAGTGGCCGGTTTATTGGCTTTAACACATCATGACCGGCCACTTCCTGTTTTAATAACTGATAAAGATTTCTGAAAGTGAATAATTTTCAGCCAGCATCGCGTAGGCAAATGTAACAATATCGACATGCGCCCGCTCTTCCATACCGAGAGGAAATCCAGCGTCCAGATAGCTTTTTTCCAACTGGCCGACAAGATCTTCCAGGCAAGTATCGATTTCCTGCAAATAAGCCAAATGCTGCTAAGGATCGGTCTCAATGCGGGTGAAAGCTTGCAAGAGACAGAAAACTTCTTTGCCCGAATTGTAATCCCGCTTTATGGACAAGGCGCGCAGCCAGTCGGTGAGCGCTTGCCTGTTAAGCGCAAATGGAATTTTATAATCGCTTAGATCCGACACCATCCTGAATCTTGAATTGTCCATTGTCCTCCTCAATAAATATACAAGTAGCGCTGACTGTGGCATTCAGTACAGTAGCGTTTTCATTATATTTTTAACCCTTCAGCGTCCTTTTAAAATATTGAAGAAATATTGAGGATGGAATTAAGCAGGGCGGAATTTAGATTCTGCCCTGCCCGTTTATTGCACGCGCCGCATGGCGAACAGAGCCAGCCCCAAGACTATCAGGCTGGGGAGAAACGCCATCAGCGGAGGATTAAGGTCATAAATTAACCCCATGTGCCCGACGATTTTGTCGAAAATATTGAAGCCCATGCCGATGATTACCCCTACCATCATCCTGCCGCCGACGCTGACGCCTCGTTTAACGCCTATCACGAACGGCGCCGAAACCAGCAGCATGATAAAGGTGACCAGCGGATTAACCACGCGTCCCCAGAAAGCTAATTCAAAGGACTGGGATTTTTGATGATTTTCCTTAAGAAAATCAATGTACATCGCCAGATCATACAAGGACATATTATCAGGGCTTATGACAACAACCTTCAGCAAATCCGGCGCAATCGATGATTTCCAGACCTGCTCGCTCTGTGCACTGGCGGCCATTTGCTCTGTTGAAATCTGTGATTGCCTGATGCCTTCCAGTTTCCACTGCTGATCCTTTAAAAAAGTCGCCTTGTCCGCATGCACAGATTGGCGCAACCGGCGCTGGTCATCCAGTTCATAAATACTGATGTCAGCGAGATGCCCATCATCGATGATTTGCCTGACGTTGATGAATTTACCGCCTTCCCGCAACCAAAGGCCATACCGGTAATTCATGGAAACTTGCTCATTCTGGGCAGTGGATTTGATCATCTGCGCCGTGCGTTCAGTCAAAGGCGCCACAAACTCGCCAACGGCAATGGAAATCACTACTAAAATAGCACCGGCCAGCATCACTGCTTTAATAATGCCCAGAACGGACAGTCCAGCCGCACGCATGGCGATCAATTCGCGATTATTGCCCATGGCGCCCAATATGAACAAACTGCCCAGCAACGCCGATGACGGCATCAACTCATAAAAAACCCGGGGGGAAGTCAGCGCCAGATAGGAAAAGATTTCCTTTAAGCCATAATGCCCTTTTCCCAGATCCTTTAACTCATCACTAAAGGTGAACAGATTGAACAATGTCAATAGCAATAGAATCGCAATCAGCGAACCTTTTAAAATCTCCTTGACGATATACTTCGTTAATACATTCACCTTGCCACCTTTTCCCTGATTTTCATCATAACCCACTGCCATCCGTACAGTTTGATCAATAATCCAATGCCGACCAGCAACAATATCCAATAAACCCCAACACCGCCCAGCCAGGCAGGAATGGTCTCGTTAATGACCCAGCTCTGGCTGACGCGGATAAGATTTCCGTAACTGAAATAGATTAAAAAGGCGACCATCATATTGCCGTAAACGCCGCCTCTGGGGGCGCTCTGCGCCAACGGCACGGCAAGAAGCGTAAGAAAAATCATGCTCAAAGGAATGGAATAGCGGCGCTGCAATTCTGCAATGTCGCGTATGGCGTTAGAACTTTTCAGCACCTTCATCGGGATCGCCTCGCGGCTCATATTGATGACCGAGCTTTTCTCATCCAGCCTGACAGCGTATTCGGCAAAATTTTCAATCACATAATCTACCGCTCCCGGCTGCCCCTGTATGCGCTCGCCCTGCTCCAGAATCATGTAACGGCCATCTTTTAAATCTTCCAGCCGTCCTGCTTCAGCATTAATGATGGCCAGCTTGCCATTACGCTGCCTGTGTTGCACAAAAATCTTGTGCATCTTTTTATCTTTGCCAAGTTTTTCCACATAAAAAACCAGATCGCCCTGACTGTATTCGCTGAATTTTCCCGCTGCGACGCCTCTGATATCGGCGGATTGCTCATCCTGTTGCATCAAAGCCTCTGTCCTGGCCTCAGCCCAGGGCGACACATACATCGAGAGCCCCGTAGACACTACGCTCAACGGAAAAACCAGCAGAAATACCGCCCGATAAATTGTGCTGGCGCCTCCTCCGGCGGAAGAAACTGCCGACATTTCCTGATCGCGGTACATGCGGCCCAATACCATCAACACGGCCATGAATAAAGCGGCCGGCAGGAAAGCGATACTGGCAGTGACTATTTTCAAACCCAGAATGGTCAGCAATGTTTCATTGGAGACTTGCCCCTCAATCGCTTTATCCAGGATTCTGATAAATTTCCGACTGACGATTATGACGACAATCACGGTCAAAACAGCTAGCAATGTTTTGATCAAATCGCGCATAATCATCTTATCCAGAACGGTGATCCACGGACGCCGTCCCATTTTATAGCCTTGCGGCCAATCTGCTCCCAAAAGCCTGTCTCCCCATCAAAATATATTTGTGTTGTATAATCCGAAAACAAACAGCCCATCTTGGCAGCGGCCGTCTAAGACGGCTTGCTCAAGATAACCATTCTCTCGCAACTACACGATAAAAAATTATGGACTATTCTATAGAAATCACGCCTTTAGAAAAACTGCAATCTGACTGTGTTATTGTTGGCGTTTACGAGGATCAGCAACTGAGTCCGTCGGCCATCGCCCTCGACGCCAGTACTCAGGGAATCATCAGCAACATCGTCAGCCGTGGAGATATCAGCGGAAAAAACGGCGAAACCGTCCTAATCAACGTCGTGCCCGACAGCGCCATCGAACGCATTTTACTGGTCGGTCTGGGCAAAAAAGAGCCTTTATCGGGCAAAAATTACCGCAAGGCGCTGGCAGCGGCTATAAATAGCCTGAAAAAGCCGCAAATAAAATCCGTCACCTGCTGTCTGGCTGAATGTGATGTAACAACCGGCGATTGGCAGTGGAAAACGCGCCAAATCATCGAAGTCTTCAGCGATGCCGTCTATCAATTCACTCACCTGAAATCCGACAAGGAAACGGAAAGCAAAATCGAGAAGGTTAGCATCTGCGCGCCGCAAAGCGAAAGCGCCCTGGCGCAAGCGGGACTGGAGCAGGGTCGAGCCATCGCCGAAGGCGTCAATTTAACCAAACACTTGGCCGACCTGCCGGGCAATATCTGCACCCCAACCTATCTTGCCGAACAAGCGGTCGAGCTGGGCAAAAAATTCGGCAAGCTCAATGTGAACGTGCTGGAAGAAACCGACATGGAAAAGCTGGGCATGGGCGCTTTGCTGGCCGTCGCGCGCGGCAGCCGCCAGCCCGCCAAGCTGATCACGCTGGAATACCAGGGCGGCGATAAAAACGGCAAGCCGATTGTCCTGATCGGCAAAGGGCTCACCTTCGATGCCGGCGGCATTTCCTTGAAGCCCGGCGCGGGCATGGATGAAATGAAATACGACATGTGCGGCGGCGCGGCCGTTCTAGGCACTCTGCAGGCCGCCGCGCAAATGGAACTGCCGCTCAATATCGTCGGGCTGATTCCATCGACGGAAAACCTGCCCGATGGCAATGCCGACAAGCCCGGCGATATTCTGACCAGCATGTCCGGCAAGACGATCGAAGTCTTGAACACGGATGCCGAAGGCCGTCTGATTCTTTGCGACACGCTAACCTACGCGGAACGCTACAACCCCGATGTCGTGATTGACCTGGCGACCCTGACCGGCGCCTGCCTGGTGGCTTTAGGCCGCGTGCCCAGCGGCTTGCTCGGCAACGACGACAGGCTGTGCAATGAACTGATTGCGGCCAGCGAGACGGCCACCGACAGCCTCTGGCGCCTGCCGTTATGGGAAGAATATCAGGAACTGCTCAAATCCAATTTTGCCGACATGGCCAATATCGGCGGCAAAGATGCCGGCACCATTACGGCGGCTTGTTTCCTGTCGCGTTTTACCGAGAACTTCCGCTGGGCGCATCTGGATATCGCCGGCACGGCCTGGCGTACCGGCCCGGCCAAAGGCGCGACCGGCCGCCCCGTTCCGCTCTTGTGCCAATATCTGATTAACCGTACGCCCAAGGCCTAACAGCGCATGCCGGAAGTCAGCTTTTATCTATTGCCGTCACGCTCGCAACAGGAACGGTATCTATTTGCCTGCAAACTGATAGAAAAAGCCTACCGTAGCGGCCACTTCTGCTATGTGCTGACCGATTCGGCCGAACAAAGCGAAGTCATGGACAACCTGCTCTGGACTTTCCGGGCAGGTAGTTTCATCCCGCACGAACGCTATACGAGCGAGACATTCTCGCACCCGCGTGCGGAATGGGAGCGCCATGTCATTCTGATCGGCACGCAGAAGGCGCCTGAAAACTGGCAGAAAACCGTGATCAACCTTTCTTCGCAATGCCCGCAGGATCTCGAGCAGATCGAACGCATCCTGGAAATTCTCGATGACAGCGAGGAAACCAAAGAGGCCGGCCGGCAACGCTACCGCCAGTATCAGCAGTTGGGGCTAGCCATTGCCACGCACAAGATTTAGCATGAAAATTTGAGATATAAGGCGCAACAACCGATAACCTTGCTTCTTAAACGCATAACTTTTACAAGAACACAACACATCCATGGATAAAACATACGCTCCCCATTCAATTGAACAACGCTGGTATAAAATCTGGGAAGAAAAAGGCTATTTTGCCGCCAAAGATGACGGCGAATCTTATTGCATCATGATTCCGCCGCCCAATGTCACCGGCAGCCTGCACATGGGACATGCGTTTCAGGACACGATCATGGATGCGCTGACGCGCTATCACCGCATGAAAGGCTGCAGCACCTTATGGCAGCCCGGCACCGACCACGCCGGCATCGCCACGCAGATGGTCGTCGAACGCCTGATCAATGCCGAGGGCAAAACCCGCCATGATTACGGCCGCGAAAAATTCATCGAAAAAATCTGGGAATGGAAGGAGCAGTCGGGCGGCACGATTACGCGCCAATTGCGCCGCATGGGCTCTTCGCTGGACTGGAACCGGGAACGCTTCACGATGGATGAAGGCATGTCCGAAGCCGTTCAGGAAGTCTTTATCCGCCTGTACGAAGAAGGCTTGATCTACCGCGGCAAACGCCTGGTAAACTGGGATCCGGTCCTGCACACGGCCGTATCGGACCTGGAAGTGCTGTCGGAAGAAGAAAACGGCTCAATGTGGCATATGCGCTATCCGCTGTCCAATGGCCAGGGGCATCTGATCGTTGCCACGACGCGTCCGGAAACCCTGCTTGGCGATGCTGCCGTTGCGATTCATCCGAATGACGAGCGCTACAAACACTTGATCGGCGAATTTGTCGAGCTGCCGCTGACCGGCCGCCGCATTCCCGTTATTGCCGATGAGTATGTCGATCCCGAATTCGGCACCGGCTGCGTCAAGATCACACCGGCCCACGACTTCAACGACTACGAGGTCTGGACGCGGCACCGCAACGCCTCAGCCATCAACGAACTGCCGCACGGCGGCCTGATCAATATCTTTACGGTCGATGCCACTGTGCGCGGCAATCTGGACGCGGAAGGCGACCTGATCCCAGCAAAATACATCGGCCTGGACCGTTTCGAAGCGCGCAAGCAGATTGTCGCCGACCTGGAAGCCCAGGGCCTGCTGGAAAAAATCGTCGACCACAAACTGATGGTGCCGCGTGGCGACCGTACCGGCAGCGTCATCGAACCGCTGCTGACCGACCAATGGTACGTCAGAGTCGAGCCGCTGGCCAAGCCGGCGATAGAAGCCGTTGAAACCGGCGCGATTAAGTTCGTGCCCGACAACTGGAAAAACACCTATTTCGACTGGATGCGCAACATTCAGGACTGGTGCATTTCCCGACAAATCTGGTGGGGACACCGGATTCCGGCCTGGTATGACGATCAGGGCAACACCTACGTCGGCCGCTCCGAACAGGAAGTCCGCGCCATCCACAACCTGCCGGCCGACTATGCGCTGAAGCAGGATGAAGACGTGCTCGACACATGGTTCTCGTCCGCCTTATGGCCGTTCTCGACCTTGGGCTGGCCTGACAACACGCCCGAACTGGCCAAACATTACCCGACCAGCGTGCTGGTCACCGGCTTCGACATCATCTTCTTCTGGGTCGCGCGCATGATCATGATGGGGCTGAAATTCCAGGGCGACGTGCCGTTCAGGGAAGTCTATATTCACGGCTTGGTCCGCGATGCCGAAGGCCAGAAGATGTCCAAGTCCAAAGGCAACGTGCTGGACCCTATCGATATCATTGACGGCATCGACCTGGAAGCCCTGGTCGCCAAACGCATCTCGGGCATGATGCAGCCGCATCTGGCCAAAAAGATCGAGCAGGCCACGCGCAAACAGTTCCCGGACGGCATTTCGTCTTTCGGCACTGATGCGCTGCGCTTCACGTTCGCCTCGCTAGCTTCGACCGGACGCGATATCCGCTTCGACCTGGCTCGTACCGAAGGCTATCGCAACTTCTGCAACAAGCTCTGGAATGCCGCGCGCTACGTGCTCATGAATACCGAGGGCCAGGACAACGGTTTGTCAGGCGCTTGCGAATATACGCAGGTCGACCGCTGGATTACCGCCAGATTGCATCAGGTCATTGCCGCAACGAGCAATGCCATCGACAACTACCGTTTCGATCTGGCGGCCCAGGCCATTTATGAATTTACCTGGAACGAATACTGCGACTGGTATCTGGAACTGGCCAAGATTTCGCTGCAATCCGGCAATGAGGCGCTACAGCGCGGTACGCGCAGAACGTTGCTGACAGTACTGGAAAACGTGCTGCGTCTGGCACATCCGTTGATGCCGTTCATCACCGAGGAAATCTGGCAGCGCGTTGCGCCATTAGCCGGAATCGAGGCTGAAACGATTATGCTGCAGCCGTACCCGAAAGCCGATGAAGCTCAGATCGATACGACTGCCATTGCCGAAATCAACTGGGTCATGAACTTCATCCTGGGCGTGCGCCGTATCCGCGGCGAGATGAACATAGCGCCGGGCAAACCGCTGCCGGTCTTGCTGCAAAACGGTTCCGCCGCCGATAAAAACAGCCTGGCCAACAATGAGGTCTATTTGCTGAAACTCGGCCGTCTTGAATCGATTAACTGGCTCGACGCCGATGAAGCGGCGCCCGAATCGGCGATAGCGCTGGTCGGCGACATGAAAATCCTGATTCCGATGGCCGGCTTGATCGACAAGGAAGCCGAACTGGCGCGGCTGGACAAGGAAATTCAGAAAATCATCAAGGAACTGCCCAGAATCGAAGGCAAATTAAGCAATCCGGCCTTCATCGATAAAGCGCCGGCCGATGTAATCGATAAGGAAAAAGCCAAACTGGCCGATTTGCGTTCGTCATTGAACAACCTCGAAGAACAGCACCGCAAAATCCAGGCCTTATAAAGGCGCCCAAACACAGGGGGAAAACGTTTTCCCCCTGCACCTATCCCCTTTTTGTCCAGTTCATTGGACAAACCTCCTATTTGATCTATATTTGCTTTAGTTGCATTAAACTAATCGCATGACTACCGCATGGCTACCGTATTAACCGATCTACAATTCAATGGTCTCGCAAAATGCTTAATTCAAGGCGGCCTGCTGTCTGAAAATGATGCCCAAATCCACATTCAGGAAGCGCAAAAAAGAAAAATCCCGCTCATTTCCTATCTGGTCGCCAATAATTTTGTTGATAGCAGAGCCGCAGCAACCAAAGCCTCCACTGAATTCGGCATACCTTTTTTCGATCTGGATGCGATAGACTGCCGCAACCTGCCCGTCAAAGTGATCAGCGAAAAACTGATTCGTCAGCATCATGTGCTGCCGCTGTTTATACGCGGCAAAACCCTATTTGTAGCGGTCTCCGATCCGACCAATTTCCAGGCATTCGATGACATCAAGTTTCACAGCCTGCTTAAACCCGAAGCCATACTGGTCGAGGAAAACAAGCTCGTCAAGGCGATAGAAACCTCTTTAGAAGCGGCATCCGATACGTCCATGAAAGATCTTCTGCTCGACGAAGATCTGGAAAAACTGAATATTACCGGCGGCGATGAAAATGCGAATGAGGATATCAATTCTGAAATTGACGATGCCCCCATTGTGCGTTTCGTCAATAAAATCCTGCTGGATTCGATAAAAAAAGGCGCTTCCGACATTCATCTGGAACCTTATGAAAAAAACTTCCGTATCCGGTTCAGGTCTGACGGCATCCTGCATGAAGTCGCCAGTCCGCCGACTAGCGCCGCGAACCGCATTATCTCGCGCATCAAAGTCATGGCCAGGATGGATATCGCCGAACGTCGGGTTCCGCAGGACGGCCGTATTAAGATGTCCTTATCGAAGAATCGTGCGATTGACTTTCGAGTCAACACCTGTCCTACCTTATTCGGCGAAAAAGTCGTCTTGCGTATTCTGGACCCCACCAGCGCCCAAATCGGCATTGAAAAGCTGGGTTTTGAACCGGAACAGGAAAAACTGTTTCTTGAAGCGATTCATAAGCCCTACGGCCTGGTCCTCGTTACCGGACCAACCGGCAGCGGTAAAACAGTCTCACTCTATACAGGCCTGAACATCCTCAACAGTATCGAGCGCAATATTTCCACGGCCGAGGACCCTGTTGAAATCACGGTAGAAGGCATCAATCAGGTCAATATGAATCCCAAGGCGGGCCTGACGTTCGCTTCGGCCCTGCGCGCCTTTTTGCGCCAGGACCCCGATATCATCATGGTCGGCGAGATCCGCGACCTGGAAACGGCGGAAATCGCCATCAAAGCGGCACAGACAGGCCACTTGGTGTTATCGACCCTGCATACCAATGACGCCCCGCAAACATTGAACCGTCTCATGCAGATGGGCATTCCGCCTTTCAATATCGTCTCGGCCGTCAACCTGATTATGGCTCAGCGCCTGGCGCGACGCCTGTGCGAGCATTGCAAGAAACCGGCCGACTATCCGGCCAAGGCCCTGGTCTCTGCAGGCTTTAGAGAGGAAGAGCTGGATAATCTGCAACTCTTCAGTCCTGTAGGCTGTGAGCATTGTACGAACGGCTATAAAGGCCGGGTCGGCATCTATCAAGTCATGACATTGAGCGAAAAAATGCGCTCGCTCATTCTTGAAGGCGGCAATGCCATGCAGCTCGCAGAGCAGGCAAAGTCCGAAGGCATCAATGATTTGCGGGCATCGGGCTTGAACAAGGTGCGCATGGGTATTACGACTCTCGAAGAAATTGACCGCGTAACGAAGGAATAATTATGGCAGAACAAACCGAACAGCTGGATTTCATTTGGGAAGGCGTCGACAAAAGCAGAAAAAAAACCAAGGGGTTGATTACTGCAAAGAGCGAGATGATCGCGAGAACCGATTTAAGGCGCATGGGCATACGCGTCACCAAACTCAAGAAAAAACCCAAGCCCTTATTCGGCGCCAGAGTGCAATCAATCACGCCGGGCGATATAGCGGTCTTTGCCCGGCAATTGGCGACCATGCTGGAAGCGGGCGTGCCTTTAGTGCAGTCTTTCGACATCATCGGCAAAGGCCACGATAATCCCAGCATGCAGAAAATGCTGTTGGAAATTAAAGCGGATATTGAAGGCGGCGCCACTTTGGCTGAAGCCCTTAACAAGCGGCCGCAGCAATTTGATGAACTTTTCTGCAACCTGGTCCAGGCGGGCGAGCAGGCCGGGGTACTGGAAACGCTGCTGGATAAGATCGCGACTTACAAGGAAAAAACCGAATCCCTGAAAAAGAAAATCAAGAAAGCGCTGACTTATCCTATTGCGGTATTGGTTGTCGCATTCATCGTCACGGCCATTCTGCTGCTTTTTGTCGTGCCTGTTTTTCAAGAACTTTTCCAGAGCTTTGGCGCCGACTTGCCGGCGTTCACAATGTTTGTAATCGGCATATCGGAATGGATGCAGGAATGGTGGTGGCTATTTTTCGGCAGCATCGGCGTGGCCATCTATACCTATCTTTTCTTCCAGAAACGCTCGCGGCCGTTCAACCACTTCATGGATAAAATGTTCCTGAAAATACCCATAATTGGTATGATCTTGCACAAGTCGGCCATCGCCCGCTTCTCAAGAACCCTATCAACGATGTCCGCAGCCGGCGTGCCGCTGGTGGAAGCGCTGGAGTCAGTGGCCGGCGCTTGCGGCAACATTATTTACGCCGACGCGGTTCTGAGAATGCGTGAAGAAGTAGCCATGGGACAGCGCCTGCAATTTGCCATGCAGCAAACTCAACTGTTCCCTCACATGGTCATGCAGATGCTTGCCATCGGCGAAGAATCGGGCTCTATCGATGAAATGCTGGCCAAAGTGGCCGATTTTTATGAAGAAGAAGTCGACAATCTGGTCGATAATTTAAGCAGCCTGATGGAGCCCATTATCATGGTAATCTTGGGCATCCTGGTCGGCGGCCTGATCGTTGCCATGTATCTGCCTATTTTCAAACTCGGCGCGGCCGTCGGTTAAAACCGTTAAAATAGCGGTAAAATTATTAATCATTCAACCTGCGCTCCAATAACATGGAGCGTTTCTTTTCCAAAACACATGATGCAACAGCTGAGTATCCTTTTAAATTCCCCCTATATTCTATCCGCACTGGCAGGCATTATCGGCTTGATGGTCGGCAGTTTTCTCAATGTCGTCATCTACCGATTGCCGATCATGATGCAGCGCAACTGGAAAAAGGACTGCATGGAATACCTGGAGCTTAGCCAGGAAGAAACGCCTGCAGCACAGCCTTTCAATCTGGCTTTTCCGCTGTCGCACTGCCCAAACTGCAATACGCCCATCAAGCCGCATCAAAACATACCCGTTATCAGCTATTTATTTTTAAAGGGTAAATGCGCGCAATGCCGGACGCCTATTTCTTCGCGCTATCCGATAATAGAAGCTTTCACGGCGCTCGCATCAGCCATCGTGGCCTGGCATTTCGGCTATACACCGCAAACGGCCTTTGCGCTGGTGCTGACTTGGTCGCTGATCGCATTAAGCGGTATCGATATTGACCATCACTTACTGCCGGATTCCATCACGCTGCCGGCATTATGGCTGGGATTATTTTTAAGCCTGTTTGCGCTCTTTACTGATGCGCACGCCAGCATTATAGGAGCCATTGCCGGTTATCTGGCGCTCTGGACAGTCTATCATCTGTTCAAGCTGGTTACGGGAAAAGAGGGCATGGGTTATGGCGATTTCAAATTGCTGGCTTTATTCGGCGCCTGGCTGGGTTGGCAGAGCCTGCCCGTTATTATCCTGTTGTCATCCCTGGTGGGTTCGGTCATAGGCATCGCCATGGTTGTTCTCGTCAACCGCGACCACAGAATTCCCATCCCGTTCGGCCCTTACCTGGCAATGGCAGGCTGGATCGCATTGCTCTGGGGCCATGACATCAACCAGCTTTATCTGACCCAAGTAGGCTTATAAAAACATGCTTAAAATCGGCCTGACCGGCGGCATCGGCTGTGGCAAAACGACTGTCGCGCGCTTGTTTGCCGAACTCGGCAGCCCCGTCATCGATGCCGACCAGATAGCTCATCAGCTTGTCGCCAAAGGACAACCCGCACTCGCGCAGATAGCACTGCAATTCGGCGCCGACATACTCGCTCCGGATGGCTCACTGGATAGGACCAGGCTCAGGGAAGTCGTTTTTTCCGATCCGGCCCAAAAGCAAAAACTTGAAGCCATTATCCATCCCTTGGTTTATCAGTCCATTCAGGCAGAACTCGAAAGAATGGATGCACCTTACTGCATCATCGCGATACCCTTATTGTTTGAAACCAATATGGCCCATTTTGTTGACCGGGTGCTGGTCGTGGATTGCCCGGTCGAAATACAGATAGCACGCGTCAGAAAGCGCGATCAGCTTACGCTTGAGAGAATCCAGTCGATCATCGACAGCCAGGTGTCACGGGACTTTAGAAAATCGCATGCCGATGATCTTATCGATAATTCGGAATCGGATTATAGACTTGCAGAACAAGTCAAAAAACTGCACAATTTGTATCTCTCATTAAGCGCCAGCTAGGATATACTTATTCGTGAACAACTTTATCACCTATGAATTTCCACTCAATGAACGAATCCGGGTTTTCATACGGCTCGAACAACTGTTTCAACAATTCAATCATTTTCTAGTTGGGCCGACAGTGGCCGACAAACGCGCCGCACTCAGCAGTCTGCTTGACATCATGATGATCTTCAGGCGCAACGACCTGAAATCGGAAATTCTGAAAGAACTGGATCGCCATGCCAAGGTACTGAACAAGGTTGCTAGCAGCGACAATGTGGATACCGACAAGCTGATGCAGCTGCTGGGCCAGGTCACCCAGACCAGCAAGCGGCTCTATGCCGTCAGCGGCAAAATCGGCATTAACGTCATGGAAAGCGACTTGTTCCAGAGCATCGCCCAGCGCAGCTCAATACCGGGCGGCACCTGCTCTTTCGATCTGCCTGAATTTCATTACTGGCTGGAACAGGATGAGTCCGTCCGTTTGAAGGACCTGGAGCACTGGAGCAGTCCGTTTACGGATATCCGCACGGCCATTGATCTGATTCTCAGCTTTATACGCAACAGTAATGCGCCGACCCAAGAAGTCGCCGAAGCCGGTTTTTTTCAGTTATCCCTGGACCGAAGCCAGCCGTTCCAATTGCTGAAAGTGAGCGTGGACAAATCCATCCATTGCTTTGCGGAAATCAGCGGCGGCAAACACCGCTGCACTATCCGATTCATGACGCCGCCTTCGGATGATAAGCGTCCGACACAAACGCCGGATGATATTCCTTTTTCCTTGACCTGCTGTTTGTTCTAATGCCGTCATCGGACAAGCCGCTTGTCGTCAAATGCCCCACTTGCAAACGCCCCGTGCCCTGGACGCCCGAGCAGAAATTTAAGCCTTTCTGCTGTGAGCGCTGTAAACTGATCGATCTGGGAGAATGGGCCATGGAAGAAAAGAAGATTCCCGGCGAGCCCTTGTCAGAGGACGGTGACGAAAACAACGACTGGCATTAGCTCAATCCAGAAATGCCCTGATCGCCGCAATCCCCTGCCCGCCGGCCTGTCGTGCTTTCAATAGACAAGATAGAGACATGCCTCCTAAGGCATAAACCGGTAAATTAGCCTTGGAAACCAGTTCGGCGAATTGCTGCCAACCCAATGCCTGTGCTCCAGGATGCGTTTGAGTCAGCAGCACGGGCGCCAGCACGGCAAAGTCGACGCCAATGGCCTGCGCATGCTGCAATTCCTGTAGATTATGACAGGAAGCCGCCAGCCATTTGACGTTGCCGGGCCGCTGGCCGAGAGCCATCAAGTGTCGGCTGGTTAAATGAATGCCGCTTACATCAAGCTCACAGGCTGCTTCCACGGCAGAATTCGCCAGCAATAAAGCGCCCCGTTCCCGGCACAAAGGATAAGCCCGCTCGATAAACTTTTCGACAGCCTGTCGAGGCGCCGTCTTCAACCTCGCCTGTATCAGCCTGACGCCCCGGTCCAATATTTTTTGCAGATTGGCCAGCAACTGCGATTCATCGGCATCATCCAGAATGGCATAATAAGCCGGCAACCGGGCCGCGGTGACTATAGGCCGGTTGGCGGCCGGAAATTCATGCTGATCCAGTTCATTAGGAGCTACCCATTTAAACAGCTGGCCCTCACAGCCTCTGGCATGACCCGAAAACTGCTCCACCAGAAACACATGCAACTGCACCGCCAGATCAGGATATTGATGCTCAATGGTGATCAACGGACTGGCATTCTCGACAGCAATATCAAGCTCCTCCTTGAGCTCGCGGCTTAGCGCCTGCTCAGCCGTTTCAAGAGGCTCGATTTTGCCGCCCGGAAACTCCCATAAGCCGCCTTGGTGCAAAGACCGGTCGCGCAATGAAATCAAAATCTGCCCGGCCGCATTTTTTACCACGCCAACGGCAACCTGAAGAGGTTTCATACCCAATACCGTCGATTAAGTTCTGTATTCCGCATTGATCTTGACATAATCATAGGAGAAATCGCAGGTCAAAACTTCCTGACAGGCATCGCCGCGTCCCAGTGTCACGGTCACGGTGATTTCCTGCTGATCCATGACCCGTTGGCCGGCTTCTTCGGTATAGTCATCGGCGCGGCCGCCGTTCCTGACGATACAGACCTCATCCAGATAAATCTGCACCTTGTTCAGATCCATGTTTTCCACGCCCGCGCGCCCTACAGCGGCCAGAATCCGTCCCCAGTTGGGATCGCTGGCGAAGAAGGCAGTCTTGACCAGCGGCGAGTGCGCGATGGTCTTGCCGACGCGCACGGCTTCCTCATCAGAGGCCGCCTGCTTGACCACGATGCGCATCAGCTTGGTGGCGCCCTCGCCGTCCCGGACGATGGCTTCAGCCAGTTGCTTGCAGACTTCCATGACGGCCTCGGCAAAAATCCGGTAATGATCGCTGCCTGCCTCGATTTCCGGCGCCGCCGAGCAGCCGCTGGCCATCAGGACGCAGGCGTCATTGGTCGATGTATCGCCGTCGACCGTGATGCGATTAAACGATTGCTCCACGGCCTGAGCCAGACACTGCTGCAAGAGCGGCTGCTTTATTTTCGCGTCTGTGGCCATAAAACCCAGCATCGTCGCCATGTTCGGTTGAATCATGCCGGCGCCTTTGGAAATGCCGTTGATCGTGACCGATTGGCCTGCAATCGTAAAAACTTTGGATACGCCTTTAGGAAAGGTGTCGGTCGTCATGATTGCGCGCGCAGCCTTGTCCCAGTTGGCGGCCGAAAGCTTTTGCACGGCAGCCGGCAAGGCGGTCTTGATTTTCCCTACAGGCAGGGGCTGACCGATAACCCCTGTCGAGAAAGGCAGCACCTGACTGGCGCCGCCGCCCACCACCTCGGCCAGGTCCGTACAGGTCGCCAAGGCATCCTGCATGCCCTGATCGCCGGTACCGGCATTGGCATTGCCTGAATTGATCAGCAGCCAGCGCGGCGCCTGGGTCAGGTGCGCCTTCGCCACATGCACGGGCGCAGCGCAAAAGGCATTCTGCGTGAACACCGCCGCGCAGCTTGCGTTTTCAGGCATCTGTATCACTAAAATATCATCGCGTTCGGTCTGCTTGATGCCCGCGCAGGCGGTGCCCAGCATAATGCCCGCTACTTCATGCATGACCGGAAAGTGGTATCCCTGAGGGAGTACTGCCATGGTTTAATCCTTCTAGGTTTTGAAAAATACGAAAACTCGATCAATTCTTTTAACACTGGCGCTCATCAGCGCGCACTGTTTTTTGATTTTTTCCAGCTGCTGCGGCTGCTCGCAGAGGGCAAAAGGCAGAATAACTTCAACTTCAATCTGCCCGTCGAGATAATGAATCCTGAAATCCTCGATCGCCTGCTTGAAGTCGGCCAGATAATGCTCCAACAGCTGCTGCACGTCGCCGCGCAACAGCGGCCTGGACCGGCCCGACATCCCTTCGTCATCCTCGGGATCGACATGCACCAGCACATCCATGACGTCATCGAAGCGCCTGATCAAATCATCCCTGACCGCATCGCCGATCATATGGCCTTCCGATACCGTGATGCGCGGATCGACGACGATATGCGCATCAATATAGGCATCTTCGCCCATTTGCCGCGTGCGCAGCAGATGGATGCCCTCGACGCCGTCGATCTGATGGATTGCAGCGCGGATTTCAGCGACCAGTTCGGGCGGCAGGGACGTATCGACCAGCTCCTTGATGCTGTCAAAGACCAGGCTCAAGCCAATCTTGCCCACCATCAGCGCGACCACGGCAGCGGCAATAGCATCGGCGAAAGGATAGCCCAGCAGCACAGCCGCAATACCCGCCAGCACTACCACTGAAGAGAAGGCATCGCTGCGCTGGTGCCAGGCATTGGCCAACAACAATTTCGAGCGGGTCCTTTTGGCGATGCGCTTGGTATAGTGGTACAGCCATTCATTAATCAGGATGGAGAGAGCTGCAATGCCCAAAGTGCGGGCATCCGGCACATGTAAGGTTTCCGGTACGGCAATGTGTTCCATCTCATGCCAGACAATGGCGCCGGCGACAGCGATTAGGCCGACACCCAGAATACCCGTCGCTATCGTCTCAAAGCGGCGATGGCCGTAAGGATGCTCGTGATCGGCTTCGCGACTGCCCAGTTTGATGGCGATAATCACCAGCAGGTCGCTCAGCAAGTCCGACAGGGAATGAATGCCGTCGGCAATCAATGCCGCCGATTGTCCCAGGATGCCGAAACCGATTTTGATGCAGGTCTGAACAATATTGACCAGCGCTCCGACATAGGTCGCCCTGGCTTTCAGCTTATCGGCGGTTGCCGCATCGCAGACTTCGGCCATTACCCGCCCACTTCCAGCACAATGATATATTCGCCATCATCGGCGCGGGTTTCCAGCACCTTATGGCCGTTGATGCGGCACCAGGCCGGAATGTCCTGCATGACTCCCGGATCGGTGCCGATCACCTCGAGCTCATCGCCGGCCTTGAGCTGCCTTACCTTGTCCTGCGTACGAATAACCGGCAACGGGCACAACAGACGCCTCGCATTTAACGTCTCTCTAATCATATGAACCACGCCTCGGGAATCTGATCAGCAGGCAACGGCTTGACCTGAATCGTTTTTGTTGAGCCGTCTTTGCCCGTGATGCTGACATCGACCTGATCGGCATCGCGGCCTTGGCCGTAGCGTGCGGTAATCGCGGCCGCCAGCTGCAGATCCTCATCGGAAGGCGAACCGTCGATCAACACCAAAGGTCCGTTATGGCTCGTGCAGCCCATCATCATGAATTCCTTTTTATAACCCTGCAGAAAGCGGCCTTCGCCTTCTTCCCTGGCGACGATCATCTTGAAATTGGGCCGGGGCCGGATATGGCGCCCGACTTTCAATAACATAATATCGTCGAGGTCATAGGCTCGATTGTCGTCACGCGCCTTCCACAAATCGACCAGTTTGGCTGAATAATTGGCATCGGTCAGAAAACAGCAGCCGCCGGCCGGCTGCGAATACTCACTGAAACCGTATTGCTCGGCCAGTGCCATCTGCGGCTTGCGCGACCGGCCGCTGAAACCGTACAGTTTTTCCCGGTCTACCCAGCCCTCGCGTTCAGGCAGCGTAGTCGGCAGATTTTTCGCGCACAAAGGCCGCAGCAGCAAGTCGTCGGCGCCGGACTCGCGCGCGACGACCGGCATGGTGTCCTTGCGCTGCGACATCGGCCGCTGGCCGATCACTTCACCGGTAATGATGAAATCGAAACCGTTTTCGGCGATCCACTGCTTGGCTTTGTTGACCATGAAAATCTTGCAGTCCAGGCACGGGTTCATGTTGGCGCCGTAACCGTGCTTGGGATTGATCAGCACATCCTTGTATTCCTCGATCACATCGATGATATGCAGCTTGATGCCCAACTGTTCGGCGACCCATAGCGAGTTATTGCGCTTGGGCTTGGGCTTGGCCTTGTCCCGGGCCCTGATGGCATGCGTGTGGCCTTCCACGCAGAAACCGGTAAAAAAGTTGATGCCTTCGACATGAACGCCCTGCTCCTGAATTGTCTTCGCCGCCAGCATCGAATCCAGTCCCCCGGAAATCAACGCCACCGCTTTTCTTTGTTGACTCATAACGCTTAAAAAAATGCTCAAAAATGAGTCTATTATACCCGTTTATTTGGCAATGCGACTTCAACTTCTCCGGTTATCGCCTAAACTTTGGCGTTTAATCGTTATTCCCGGGATTTATCGCAATATGGAATTCAAAGACTACCTTAAAATTCTGGTTCTCAAAGACGGCTCCGACCTTTACTTGACCGTGGATGCACCGCCGGCCGCCAAATTCGAAGGCTCGCTGAAGCCTTTGGAAAACATCCGACTGACCAAGGAGCGCATCAAGGAAATCGCCTACCACCTGATGGATGAAGAGCAGCGGAAGGCGTTCGAACAGGCGCCTGAGATGAACCTGGCGCTTTCCGAACCCGGCATCGGCCGCTTCCGAGTCAATATTTTCAAGCAGCGCAACAATCTGGCGCTGGTCATCCGGAACATCAAAGTCGACATCCCCAATGCCGATAAACTGGGACTGCCGCCCGTACTGAAACAAACCATCATGGAAAAGCGCGGCCTGATCCTGTTCGTCGGCGGCACCGGCTCCGGCAAGTCGACTTCGCTGGCGGCCCTGATCGATTACCGCAACGGCCATTCATCGGGCCATATCATTACCATCGAAGACCCGATTGAATACATTCATCCGCACAAAAAATCACTGGTCAACCAGCGGGAAGTCGGCGTCGATACGCTGAGCTACGAGGATGCACTGAAAAACACGCTGCGCCAGGCGCCTGATGTCATTCTGATCGGAGAGATCCGCAGTCAGGAAACCATGGAACACGCGCTGGCCTTCGCCGAAACCGGCCATCTGTGCCTGTCCACGCTGCACGCCAACAACGCCAACCAGGCGCTGGACCGCATCATCAACTTCTTCCCCGAAGAACGCCGCAATCAATTGCTGCTGGATTTGTCGCTGAATTTGAAGGCGTTTGTCTCGCAGCGGCTGGTGCCTACTGTCGACGGCAAGCGCACGGCCGCGATTGAAATTCTGCTGGGCACGCAACTGATCCGCGACCTGATACAGAAAGGCGAAATTCACGCCATCAAGGAAGCCATGGAGAAATCCGAAGAAGTCGGCATGCAAACTTTCGACAGCCATTTGCTGAAGCTCTTCAAAGAAGGCAGGATTTCGCTTGAAGAAGCGCTCAACAACTCCGACTCGCCGAATAACCTCAAGCTGAAAATCAATCTGTCTGAAGGACTCGGTTCGGTTTCGCCCGCGCAGACGTCCGATGCGGCCGGCAGCTTGTCAGGCTTTGCGCTGGAGGCCATCGACAAGGAAGAAGAGGAAGAAGAACCGGCGGAATAATTTCCCGTCTGCCAGCTTGGCATGCCTGCAATTGATATGTGTCATACCTCAGCAATCAGGGCCTATTCAGCCGACATTTTTAAGCTATAATTGACGGCCTTTTTATCGCCCAACAGGTTTGCTGCCGTGTCGAGTATAAATAACGATGTATCCACATTTCAGGGACTTATCCTGGCCCTACAAAAATACTGGTCAAGTCAGGGCTGTATTTTATTGCAGCCTTTGGATCAGGAAGTCGGCGCCGGGACCTTTCATCCAGCCACTTTCCTGCGCGCCATAGGCCCCGAGCCCTGGAACACGGCCTATGTGCAGCCCTCGCGCCGCCCTACGGACGGCCGTTTCGGCGAAAACCCGAATCGCTTGCAGCATTACTACCAGTTTCAGGTGGCATTAAAACCGTCGCCGGACAACATTCAGGAACTGTACCTGAACTCGCTGCGGCATCTGGGCCTGGATCTGCTCGAACACGATATCCGCTTCGTCGAGGACAACTGGGAATCACCGACCCTGGGCGCCTGGGGACTGGGCTGGGAAGTCTGGCTGAACGGCATGGAAGTCACGCAATTCACCTACTTCCAACAGGTCGGCGGCCTCGAATGCAAGCCGGTCCTAGGAGAAATCACCTACGGCCTGGAGCGTATCGCCATGTATCTGCAGGGCGTCAAGAGCGTTTATGACCTGATCTGGACCAAAGGTCCATTCGGTACGGTCACTTACGGCGACGTATTCCATCAGAATGAAGTGGAAATGTCGGCTTACAACTTCGAACAGGCCAACGTCGAGTTCATGTTCCAGTGCTTCGATACCTATGAACAGGAATGCCGCAAACTGATCGATCTGGACCTGCCGCTGCCGGCTTATGAAATGGTGCTGAAAGCCTCGCATGCGTTCAATCTGCTGGATGCGCGCCATGCCATTTCGGTCACCGAACGCCAACGCTACATTTTAAGAGTCAGAAACATGTCCAAATCCGTAGCCGAAGCCTATTACCAACGCCGGGAATCGCTAGGCTTCCCGATGCTGACAGGACAAGGAGCACAATAATGGCGACAAGCAAACATTTACTGTTCGAATTGGGTTCGGAAGAACTGCCGCCGACCACCCTGCTGAAAATGGCGACCGCTCTGCTGAACAGCATCACGCAAGGACTGAAAGACGCCGAACTGAATTTCAGCGGCAGCCGGTTCTATGCGACGCCGCGCCGCCTGGCCGTGCTGATTGAAGATCTGGCCACGGCGCAGCCTGATAAAACGGTCGAGAAACGCGGCCCTGCCGTACAGGCAGCCTTTGCGCCGGACGGCACACCCAGCAAGGCGGCCCAGGGCTTCGCCGTCAGCTGCGGCACGACTTTCGACCAGCTGGAGCGCCTGAAGACAGACAAAGGCGAATGGCTGTCCTTCACGCAGCACGTCCAGGGCCAGGCCACCGAAAGCCTGATTCCGGGCATCATCCGGCACAGTATTGCCGGGCTCCCGATCGCCAAACGCATGCGCTGGGGCAGCGGCACGACCGAATTCGTCAGGCCCGTGCATTGGGCCGTGCTGCTGTACGGCGATGCCGTCATCGATACCGAGATTCTAGGCCTGAAGACCGGCGCCGCCACGCACGGCCACCGTTTCCATGCGCCGCAGCCGCTGACCATCGATAAGCCCGAAAACTATGCACAAATCCTGTTCGAACAGGGCAAAGTCATCGCCGATTTCGAGCAGCGCAAAACCATTATCAGAAACGCCGCCGAGCAGGCGGCCGCCGCCGTCAACGGTGCCGCGCACATCGAAGAAGACCTGCTCGAAGAGATCGCGGCCTTAAACGAATGGCCGGTACCGATCACCGGCAATTTCGACCCGCGCTTTCTGGAACTGCCGGCCGAAGTGCTGATCACGACCATGCAGACCAACCAGAAATATTTCCCGGTCAAGAATGCCGCCGGCGGTCTGCTGCCGCATTTCATCACCTTCAGCAATATCGAAAGCAGCAACCCGCAATCGATACAGCACGGCAATGAACGCGTGGTAACGCCGCGCCTGTCCGACGCCGAATTCTTCTGGAAACAGGACCGCAAAAAGACGTTGGAAGAGCGCCTGCTGACGCTGTCCAGCATCGTTTTCCAGGAAAAATTGGGCACGCTGGCCGATAAAACCCAGCGCGTCGTCACGCTGGCCGAATACATTGCCGACAAGCTCAACGAAAACGTCGAACTGGCCAAGCGCGCGGCTTTGCTGGCCAAGACCGACCTGATGACCGAAATGGTCGGCGAATTCGGCAACCTGCAAGGCATCATGGGCCGCTATTATGCGCTGGCCGACAACGAGCCGACCGAAGTCGCCTGGGCGCTTGAGGAACAATACTTCCCGAAACAGTCCGGCAGCCCGACCCCGGGCAGCAAGACCGGCCAGATTCTGGCTATCGCGGAAAAAATCGATACGCTGACCGGCATATTCAGCGCCGGCTTGATTCCTACCGGCGATAAAGACCCTTACGCCTTGCGCAGAGCCGCGCTCGGCACATTACGCATCATTATCGAGAATCGGCTGAATCTCGATATCAAAGATCTGATCGCGTTCTCGCTGAAACAATTCACGCACGAATTCGAGCACGATGAAACCTATAAGCTGGTAGTCGATTTCGTCTTTGACCGCCTGAGAGGTTACTGCCTCGACCAGGGTTATACCGCCGATGAATTTGATGCCGTGATATCGGTAACGCCGGCAGAACCGCTGGACTTTGTTCAGCGCCTGCAGGCCGTCAAGGCGTTCAGGCTGTTGCCGGAAGCCGAAAGCCTGGCGGCAGCCAACAAACGTATCCGTAATATTCTGAGAAAATCGGACACCAAAGCAGCCGACAGCGTTGGTAATTTGAGTGATGCGCAGGAAAAACAACTGCTGGCCGCTGCCTCGCAATCGGCCAAGGATATCCAGCCTTTGCTGGCGAAACGCGATTACCAAGCCGTGCTTAACCGCCTGGCTCAACTCAGAAACGACGTGGACGCCTTTTTCGATCATGTCATGGTCATGACCGATGATCTGGACCTGCGCGCCAACCGCCTGGCCCTGCTGACGCTGGTGTCCGAACAGTTTTTGACCTGTGCGGACATATCCAGACTGCAATCATAAACGTCAGGCATGGATCGATACGTTCTGGTAGACCGTGACGGCGTCATTAATCATGACGCCGATGACTATATCAAATCAGAGGCAGAGTGGCGGCCGATCGAGGGCAGTCTTGAGGCCATCGCCCTGCTCAACCGGCACGGTTACAAGGTCGCCGTCATCACCAACCAATCAGGTCTTCAGCGCGGCTTGTTCGATCAGGCCACGCTGGATCGGATCCATGCCAAAATGCGCCGATTGGCTGCCGAGAAAGGCGGCGAAATCGACTGCATCTATTTTTGTCCGCACGGCCCCGATGACGGTTGCGCCTGCCGAAAACCCAAACCGGGCCTGCTGGAATTATTTGCGGCTGACAAACAAGTCAGCCTGCAAGGCATGCCTTTTATCGGCGATGCGCTACGCGATATCCAGACCGCTCAGACTGTCGGCGCCAGCCCGATGCTGGTCAAGACCGGCAAAGGCCAAAAAACCCTGACGGATAATCCCAACCTCAATATTCCTGTTTTTGAAAATCTCTATGACGCAGCAAAGTACCTCGTTTCAAGGCAATAAACTCAGGCTTTATCTCGGCTCAGCCCTGTTATTTATCAGCATTTTCACTACCGCGACAATCGACGGCATATTAATTCTTTTGTGCATGCCGGCACCTTTTTCCGTGCGCTATAAAATCGCCACTGCCTGGTGTTCCCTTGTTGTGTGGATGACAAAATTTTTCTGCGGTCTCGGCTATGAGGTTGAAGGACTGGAACATATCAAGGAACTGGATGCGGCCATCGTACTGAGCAAGCATCAGTCAGCCTGGGAAACGCTGGCGTTAAGACATATTCTTCCGCCTCAAACTACTTTATTAAAACGCTCATTGCTCTGGATGCCGCTTTGGGGTTGGGCACTAGCGACGCTCAGACCGATAGCAATAGACCGCGAAAATCAACGTGCCGCCATGCGTAAGCTATTGGACCAAGGCACCGCTTGCCTGCAGGAAGGTTTATGGGTCGTGACTTTTCCGGAAGGCACGCGTACAGCGCCCGGCGAAGAAAAGAAATTCGGCGCCGGCGGTGCTATGCTGGCGCAAAAATCAGGTTATCCGGTCATACCTATTGCGCTTAATGCCGGAGAGTATTGGCCTCGTTACAGCTTTTTAAAATATCCGGGAACGATCAAGGTAAAAATTGGCCCCCCCATTGAAAGCCAGGGCCGCAAAGCCGCCGATATCAATGCCGAGGCCGAAGCCTGGATCAGGCAGGCCATGCAGGACATCAGCACGCGTTAAGAAACGTCCTGTATCTTATCTGATGCAATCATGAACCGTATAGCGGGCAATATGCGTATAATGATGGATTTGACATTTCAATTTAAAAAAATAAATAACGGTAACGTATCCATGAAAAAACTACTGCTGATCTCCATATCCGCGTTGTTTCTTTCGGCCTGTGCTGACAAACAGCAATATGAACAGGCTGTACTGGAACAAATGAAGAAAGAAAAAGACATCCAGGACTATAAAATTGACCCTCAGCATATGGCTGATTGCGTCGTTGACTTGACGACGAAAAACATGCCCGGTATTTTCCCCGGCGATCCTAATCGCATGACGGCTTACCGCAACTATACCAAGATGCTGACTCTGATGGATTCGAAAGATCCCAAAAAGACGCTGGAAGAACTACGCAATGACTTTGGTTCGCCCCAGGCGCTTGCCGATGCTCATAACAACTATACCGAAAGCATGATGGACTGCATTGCGGCCGTTATCACAGAATCCGAAGAAGACGGTAAAGCGGCAGCGGAACAGGCGAAACCGGCAGAACCTGCTCAACCAGCGCCCCCTGCCCAACCTGTGGTGCCAACTCAACCGGCAGCACCTGTTCAACCGGCAGAGCCACCTAAAAATTAACCGCCACTTCCTTGATAGATCCGATCAAAACGGCGCATATAGCAGGCCGTTTGTTCGGGATTATAATCCGTAAAAGAAAATTGCAGATTGAGTCGGGGCAATATCATTGCCCCTATTCTGACCGGTGTCTGTTTCTGGCAAATGACAGGCGCGAATCTCTCATGGAAAGCATCGACATCCGGCGCCGTTCAGAGGCCGGAACTTGCAGTCCGCCTGCCAAATACGGGTTACTCGTTTATGCCGCCTTGAGTTAAATGCGCGGGCTCTAGCAGTTTTTCCAGTTCCGTCCGGCTTAGTTCGGTCATTTCAGCGGCGACGTCAATGATCGGACGGCCCTGCTTATAAGCGGCTTTCGCGACTTCGGCGGCTTTCAGGTAGCCGATGATCGGATTCAGGGCCGTCACCAATATCGGATTTTTCGCCAAAGCCTGCTGCAGATTGTCTTCCCGGACCGTGAAACCGGCAATCGCTTTATCGGCCAGCAAACGGCTGACGTTCCCGAGCAGTTCTATGCTTTGCAGAATGTTGTGTACGATCACAGGCAACATCACATTCAACTGAAAATTGCCTGATTGGCCGGCAATAGTGACCGTTGTATCGTTGCCGATCACCTGGGCAGCCACCATAGCCGTCGCCTCGGGAATAACCGGATTGACCTTGCCGGGCATAATGCTGCTGCCAGGCTGCAGCGCCGGCAGTTCGATCTCTCCCAGACCAGCCAGAGGCCCGCTGTTCATCCAGCGCAAATCGTTAGCGATCTTCATCAGGCTGACCGCTACAACTTTCATCTGGCCCGACAATTCAACCATGGCGTCCTGGGCACTCAGACTCTCGAAAAACGATGCGTTTGGCTCAAACGGCAAACCGGTTTCTTTGCTGAGCGTCTGTGCGAACTTTGCCGCAAACTCGGGATGAGCATTGATGCCCGTCCCGACTGCCGTGCCGCCTTGAGCCAATTTATAGACCCGAGGCAGCGCAGAATTGATGCGATCGATGCCATTGCGAATCTGCAGCGCCCAACCGTCCAGTTCCTGGCTCAGGCGCACGGGCATCGCATCCATTAAATGCGTGCGTCCGGTTTTGGTAATATGATCGAGGCTGGCTGCTTTTTCTTCCAGTGTCTGAGCCAAATGCGCCAGCCCCGGCAGTAATATTTTCCGGCATTCGATTGCGGCGCTGACATGGATCGCGGTCGGAATCACGTCATTGCTGCTCTGCCCCATATTGACATGATCATTCGGACTGACCGGCTGCCCAGCAATTTGGCTGGCCAGATTAGCCAATACTTCATTGACGTTCATATTGGTGCTGGTGCCGGAGCCGGTCTGGAACACGTCAATCGGAAAATGCTGGCTATGGCCGCCATCGATGATCTGCTGGGCGGCCTGCACGATGGCCTGACCCATAGCAACGTCAAGTTCCCCCAGTTCCATATTGACCTTGGCCGCGCTCTGCTTGATCAACGCTACGGTCTTAATGAAAGCCGGCGGCATGGTCAAGCCGCTGACCGGAAAGTTATTGACCGCGCGTTGCGTTTGCGCCGCGTATAAAGCATCGGCCGGCACTTCCAATTCGCCCATGCTGTCTTTTTCAATTCTGTAATGTTCAGTCATTGCTAGTCCACTAATAAATTCGTTAACATCATTTCGGCCGAACGGCCATCCCAGTTCTTGTTGAGTTGCCGGATGATATAAAACGGGAATCCGTACCGCGTAATCCGCCTGCCATTGGGTCTGCTCGGCTATGTCTACCGTCTCGACAGTCAGTTGATCGGTAGCTTGCGCTCTGCATGCAGCAACGATGGCTTCCGCCTCTTCGCACAGATGGCAGCCCGCCGTACCTAACAGTAGTAATTTTATCATCAGTGCTTGGTGAGCCTTTCAAGATACCCCATAAACAGGGCCGATATCACAAAGGTCAGGTGCGTCAGGACGTACCACATGATTTTGTCATTATCGGTCGTCTGTGCGTTCATAAAAATTTTCAATAGATGGATTGAGGAAATCGCAACTATCGATGAGGCCACCTTCATTTTAAGGGACGTGTAATCATGCGTGCCCAGCCAGTCGAGCTTCTCAGTTTCCTCGCTCAGATCCATTTGGGAGACGAAATTTTCATAGCCGCTGAACATGACGATAACGATCAAGCTTGCCACCAGCGTCATATCGATCAAGGTCAGCAATTTCAGAATCATTTCGGATTCGTCAGCTTCGAGGATATGAGGGATGAAGTGAAACAGCTCCTGAAAGAATTTTATTGAAAGTCCCAACAAAGCCAGGCTCATGCCGACATACATCGGCGCCAGAATCCAGCGACTGGCGTACATGAGCCTTTCTATTAGTCGTTCCGTCTTCTCTTTGATTGTCATGCTTGGTATTTTTGATATTAATGATGCAAATGTGTTGCCAGCCAACGCTCGGCCACTTCTTCGGCGATGCCTTTGCGCTGCGCATAATCCGCTAACTGGTCGCGGTCGATTTTTCCGACATTGAAATACTGGGCGTCAGGATGGGAGAAATACCAGCCGCTGACAGCCGAAGCCGGATACATCGCGTAGCTTTCGGTCAGTTCTATTGACGTGTTTGCAGTCACATTCAACATTTCAAACAGCTTCGCTTTCTCGGTATGGTCGGGACAGGCCGGATAGCCAGGCGCCGGCCTGATGCCCTGATAGTCCTCACTAATGAGTTGCTCATTAGCATAAGCCTCGTCTTTGGCGTACCCCCAGTATTCCTTTCTGACCGCTTCATGCATGTATTCAGCGAATGCTTCGGCCAATCTGTCGGCCAGAGCCTTCAGCATAATGGCGCTGTAATCGTCATGATCCCGTTCAAACTGACGCAGTTTTTCTTCTATGCCGATACCGGTTGTAACGGCGAATGCACCGATATAATCGGTTTTGCCGCTATCTACCGGCGCAATAAAATCGGACAGGCAATAATTGGGCCGGCCCGGCGCCTTTATATTCTGTTGCCGCAAATGATGCAAAGTCTCGAGCTTTTGCTGACGTGAGTCATCAGCATAGACAATGATATCGTCGCCTTCGCTATTGGCCGGGAAAAAGCCGATAACGGCACGGGCTGACAGCCATTCCTCGGTAATGATTTTCTTCAGCATGACTTGGGCATCGTCAAACAACTTTCTGGCTTCATTGCCGATGACTTTATCAGCGAATATTTTCGGATAGCTGCCAGCCATTTCCCAGGTTTGGAAGAAAGGCGTCCAGTCGATATACCAGACCAGCGTGTCCAGCGGGAAATGATCGATGACGTTGGTGCCCAGAAACGTTGGCTTGACCGGCTCATAGTTGCCCCAGACGTATTTATTGCGTCTTGCCGCAGCCAGGGTATGTTGCTTGGTTTTTGCCTCGCGGCCTTTGTGCCGGTCCCTGACCTCCTGGTATTCTGAACGGATTTTCTGGATGAAATCGTCTTTCAGGTCAGTGCTCAGCAGATTGCTGGCGACGCCGACACTTCTGGATGCATCGGTTACATAAACGGTAGGTCCATGATAATTGGGCTCGATTTTGACCGCCGTATGCGCGCGCGATGTAGTCGCACCGCCTATCATCAGCGGGATATCGAAACCCTGACGCTCCATTTCCTTGGCCATATGCACCATTTCGTCAAGAGACGGCGTAATCAGGCCGCTCAAGCCAATAATATCGACGTTTTCCAGGCGCGCAGTCTGCAGGATTTTTTCCGCCGGCACCATGACGCCCAGATCGATGACTTCATAATTGTTGCACTGCAGCACGACGCCGACGATATTTTTACCGATGTCATGGACATCGCCCTTAACTGTCGCCATCAGGATTTTGCCGTTGGTTCTCATTTCTCCGGACTTGTCAGCTTCCATGAAAGGCATCAGATAAGCGACGGCTTTTTTCATGACCCGAGCTGATTTGACGACTTGCGGCAGGAACATTTTGCCGGCGCCAAACAGATCGCCAACCACATTCATGCCATCCATCAGCGCGCCCTCGATGACGTGCAGAGGCCTTTCGGCTTCCAGTCTCGCCTGTTCGGTATCTTCCTCGACAAATTCGTCGATACCCTTGACCAGTGCGTGCTCCAGGCGTTTATTGACGGGCCAGCTGCGCCATTCCTGGTCTTCCTGTTTTACCGCACTGCCGCCCTCGCCACGGTATTTCTCGGCCAGTTCCAGCAATTTTTCCGTTGCGCCCGCGTGACGGTTCAATACCACATCTTCGACCGCATCGCGCAAATCCTCAGGAATGTCGGCATAGATCGCGAGCTGGCCGGCATTAACGATGCCCATGTCCATGCCCGCATTGATGGCATGGTACAAAAATACAGCATGGATTGCTTCTCTTACCGGATTGTTGCCGCGGAATGAAAACGACACGTTCGACACGCCGCCTGAGACCAGCGCATGCGGCAGGGTGCGTTTAATTTCACCTGTGGCTTCAATAAAATCCAGACCGTAGTTATTGTGTTCGTCAATACCGGTCGCGATCGCGAAAATGTTCGGGTCAAAAATGATGTCTTCAGCAGGAAAGCCGAGCTGCTCGGTAAGAATCTTATAAGCCCGCTGGCAAATTTCGATTTTCCTGTCTTTGGTATCGGCCTGGCCCTCTTCATCAAAAGCCATGACGATAGCAGCTGCGCCATAGCGGCGGATCAGCTTGGCGTGCTGCATAAAAGCTTCTTCGCCTTCCTTGAGTGAAATGGAATTAACGACGCCTTTGCCCTGGATGCATTTCAAGCCGGCTTCCAAAATTTCCCATTTGGACGAATCGAGCATGATAGGCACTCTGGCGATATCAGGCTCGGACGCGATCAGATTAAGAAAGCGCACCATCGCTTGCTTGGAGTCCAGCATGCCTTCATCCATGTTGATATCGATAATCTGGGCGCCGTTCTCAACTTGCTGTTTGGCGATGTCCAGCGCGGCCTCGTAATTGCCTTCAACGATCAATCTCTTGAATAAGGCCGAACCGGTTACGTTAGTGCGCTCACCCACATTTACAAATAGGGTCTGCGGACCTATATTCATGGGCTCCAGTCCGGCTAACCGGCACTGTTTCTCGATGACGGGAATAGGTCTCGGACTGTATTCTTTTACGGCTTCGACTATCGCTTTGATATGCGCCGGCGTGGTACCGCAACAGCCGCCGATAATATTCAGATAGCCGCTGCGCGCCCAATCGGCCAACTCTTCGGCCATCGCCTCCGGCGACTCGTCATATTCTCCGAACTCATTAGGGAGACCGGCATTCGGATGCGCGGAAACGTAAGTACCTGCAATGGTTGAAAGTTCATCTATATGCTGACGCAGTTCTTTTGCACCTAAGGCACAGTTAAAACCGAACGCTATCGGCTCGACATGCCTGAGCGAATTCCAGAAGGCGGCTACAGTCTGTCCGGAAAGCGTTCTGCCCGAGGCATCGGTAATCGTGCCGGAAATCATGACAGGCAGCTTATAACCAATCTGTTCAAAATATTGTTCGACCGCAAAAATGGCCGCTTTGGCATTGAGCGTATCGAAAATAGTTTCGATCAGAATGATATCGGCGCCGCCGTCGATAAGGCCGCGTGTCGCTTCCGTATACGCTTCAACCAGATCGTCAAAGGAAATATTGCGAAATCCCGGATCGTTGACATCGGGCGACATGGAGGCCGTGCGATTGGTGGGTCCTAAAACACCAGCGACAAACCGCGGCTTTTCCGGCGTCTTTGCAGTGAATTCGCCGGCGGCTTGCCTTGCCAGTCGCGCTGATTCAACATTGATCTCATAAACCAGCGATTCCATTTCATAATCGGCCATGGCGATGCTGGTCGCATTGAACGTGTTGGTTTCAACGATATCAGAGCCGGCTTCAAAATAGGCTTGGTGAATGGCTCTGATAATGTCGGGCTGAGTTATCGATAGCAGATCGTTATTACCTTTAAGATCCACAGCCCAGTCGGCAAAACGCTCACCCCGATAGTCTTTTTCTTCCAGCTTGTAGCTTTGGATCATTGTACCCATCGCACCATCAAGAAATAAGATTCTCTGGGATAATAGCTGCTTTAATAATTGTATTTTGCTCATTGACACTGCCAAGGTGGTATCAGTTAGGATAAAGATTGATAGCGATAATCGGCTTGAATATAAACATTGCTTAAAGAGCAATCAACCACTATTATTTTAATATTTCTATCGGAGAAGGACATGTCGAAACCAACAGTAATTCAAGTAATTAAGAGCGTTCTGTCTGCCGTCGTCGGTGTACGGAGTGAAAAGAACAGACAAAAGGACTTTGAACAGGGCTCGCTTTCAACTTATGTTATTGTAGGGGCAATCTTTATTGTTCTTTTCGTGTTTGGTCTCATCTCACTTGTCTCAGTTATCGTTGGCGACTAAGTTTGCGCTTTTCCGATGTCTCATTAGAAGATTCTTCTCTGCCTCCGATTAAACAAGGCGCAGCATTGACGTGAACTTAACTTCGGCCAACAACTTGGAGCCTTCATATTTTCCAGAATTAAGTCTTTGATATATTGAATAAATATACCCAATACTGTCTCGAATAAAATTCATCCATGTGCTTTAGGAATCAGCATGCAATAGTCATAAAAAAAGCCCAAGCATCGCTTGAGCTTTATTTTATGACTACTCTTATCTTTTACTTTTCTGTGGTTTTAAAGCTTTGTTTTATACCTTGAAACATTTCTTTAATGCCGCTGAATAAATTAGCTAAATTAAATTCTTCTTTAAGAACAAATTTATTGCGAATCACCGCAACTGCTAAAAAGCCAGCGATTGGTGGCATCAATTCAAAAAATACTGATAACAATATACCGCCAACTCCTTGAAAGCCGCCCTCATTCTTTCTGTCGCCAATGGTCAATAAATCACGCTCATATCCACTGCTGGACTCACTGCCTCTGACCGCTTCCAAAATATAGATGTTGAACTGAACCAATAGCATTTGCACAATAAAAAAAGCCACTGCACAAATCCCAACCCACATCAATACATTGTTTACTTTTGCTCTCATGGCCGACTGGTAAACCCAGAGAGCCGCAATAATCATTACAATACCGCCTATCATCGTTATACCTCTGTTTTAATTATCATTTTTTTGTCAGGAAGAAGAAAAGATATGTACATTTTAAAACCATTTGGGAATTGTCTTTTTCAACAACCTTACATGATTCATACTTTTCTCGTCCAGGTGTGCTTTGTTTTTTCAGTACGCCATCTTCCACGAAGTACTTCAGGTTAGCTTTAAACTCAGGGGTTCGACCGACAGAGTCAGTCGCTGTTGTTTCAAGCGTACCATCCTCCTTAAAATCCCACTCAACAGTGATTTTCTTCTTTTCTCCATTCAATTTGATCGCTTCCGCATATAAATCCCATTTACCCAAAATCTCAGATTTATCCTTCAATTGGACATCAGCATTTGCAGAAAGCGTAAAGAAAATCGCAACGAGCGGTAACATCTTAACGTATTTTTTCATCTTTTTATCTCGACATATCAGCTTTCAAGCTTTAGATTTTAAAGTATAACACACCCGCTTTCGAGCTTTAAATTTCAGCTCGGAGCAATATCTCTTGATCAATCTCTTCATAAAGTTATGTGATAATTAAGCCTTGACTTTAACTTCACCTAAAGTATCATACGATTTCCGTTTGCTATATCATTAGCAGTTTCTAAATTACAAATTATAGGTAGGACACTCATGGGAGCGATCTTAGATATCACCGAAATGTTAAAATCACCAGCTGGCATGATCGGCGCAGTAGTTGTTATTGCTGCTGGCTACTTCCTTGTAAAATGGGTATTCGCTGAGCACCCAGACGACGAAAAGTAAGATTTAACAATTCCGTCCCTACTTTGGCCGCTCGTATCGCATCAGTCTGTGTTTTCGCGGCGGCCTCAGTTTCCTTCATAATTCCCCCCTAAAAATTGAGATTTATTTTATAATTTATACATTGATTGTTTCGAATTTTCGAATTTAGAAAATGTATAAATTACTCTCTTCCAAGATTTCAAGCCTCCATTCCAAACGCGCACCTGCAACAGGCGTTGGTTTATTCCGAATTTTTTACGGATTGGTCACACTGCAGGAAATTATCTTCCTGTTATATTTCAACCACTTAATTTTTGATCCAATCCCCTATCTGGATGTGGAATTTCCTATGATTCCCTTCTTCCTGTGCCTATGGGGAGTTATTGCTATTTTTATTGTTGCCGGGTATCGCTATCAACTCGCGATCATTTGCAACTATATCTTCTGGATCATTTTCGTTAACTTTACCCCTATGCAAAGGGATTTTGACGGAGGCTTTGATGTATTCATGATAGGAGCAGGATTCTTCCTGCTTTTTATGCCCGGCAATCGCGCTTTTTCCATAGATAGCCTCAGATACAAGCTCAGCACTCCCTTTGTGCACTACAGCACTTATTCCAAACCAACTGTTTCAGCGCTTGCTTATTATTTGCCTGTCGCTATCTGTCTTGGATTTCTCTACTTTGATTCGGCTATCCATAAAATGTTTGCCGAACACTGGCGCAATGGCCTCGGGTCCTGGCTGCCGGCAACACAGCCTTATTATGTTTCAGCAATTGACATGACCCCCTTGCTGAACAACGAGCTTCTGGAAAAAACCATTGGCTACACTATTTTGGTCTTTCAGTTTACTTTTATATTTTTCTTCTCCAATCCTTGCTTACGTATAGTTTACCTTCTCATCGGGATTGGACTTCACTTAGGCATTGCCCTGTCTTTCAATATTTATCCTTTTGGCATGGGCATGCTTACGTTTTATACGCTGCTCATCCCTTTCAGCTGGTGGCGATCTATTGGCGAACTGATCACTTCGAAGCAACCAGCACTTACTGTATTTTATGATCAACAATGCCCTCTTTGTAATCGAACTGTCCTCACCCTCAACCATTTTGACATCTTCAAGCGCATCGATTTTAAATCAGCGCAAGAATACGCTTCCGCATATCCGGCTCTTGCACCAATAGATAGCAAGACCTTACTCACCGATTTATATGCGCTGGATAATGACAACCGCATCTATTCCGGCATCGATACTTACATTCAAATATTTGCCAAAATGGGTTATTTGCTGCCAGTCAGTCTGGTTATGCGCCTGCCCGGCATTTATCAATATGCAGCCAATAAATACCGTACCATTGCAGATTCTCGCACTCGTATTACCTGTTCATCTGAATGCATTGTTGCCACAAAACTGCCTGATAATAGTCTTTATCATCGCATCTTTGAACAATTCGCTGCTCGCTCGCCTAAGCTTTTTGCAATGCGAGTCTCAAAAGTTCTTATTGCCATATTATTTCTGCAATTAAACAGCACTATACATTATGGCTTCATCTATAGATTCAAGCTGGACACAAAGCAAAATGCATTCAGCGTTGCTCTCGCTCAGGCCAGCAATTCACTCCTTATGACCTCTCAGAGCTTTTTAGGCATCATACCCCATGCCCTATACCTGCATGATCATTTTGCCGGCTATGACCATATCTTAGCCATTACGTATATCGATCAGAATAATGTTGAACGCTGGCTGCCATTTGTTAACGAGCAAGGTCGATTACTGGCTCCAAATTGGGGCAGAGTTCACTCCATGTGGGCTAACATTGCTGTTACGCCCAATATTGATAACAAGCGTTTACATAAGTTTATTATGAAGGTCACTGCTTTTTGGGGACAAAAAATTGACTTAAAGCTCGACGAAACGGTGTTTCATATAAAACTCAAGAAAATTGATGCGCCTTCTTATTGGGTTTACGATCAATTGCACAAGAATTTTTCTTCACCATGGAGCACTATTGGCACTGCCAAATGGAATCATGGCGTAATCACCTTTGATCTACCCGATAATATCAATGAACTATAATGATCCTAAAAAATTCGAGGGATTTTATATTGCATCATCCATGCAGTCGTGATATAAATTGCTTGTGCTTAAAAACTGGCGCAAAAAATATATAAAAATAATTTACACCCCTATGGAGGATATTATTATGAAGAAAGTATTATCACTTTTAGCTATGGCATTGATGATCGTTGGTTTAACTGGTTGCATCGATGATCCAGATGGCACTAAACAAAAAGTTTCTAGCTCTATCTCTCTTTAATCAATAGAGATCAAAGAACCAAAAAACCCAGCTTTATGCTGGGTTTTTTGTATAAACGAAAATTTTTTTTCAGAAACATTTCTTAATGGCTCTTATTGGATTCCGGGGAAATACCCAAGCCTATTTAAAGCAAGTCTTGAATTTGAGGTTCAGTATCCCCAGATAGGACGGATGATTGCCTTACCTCAGCTATTAGATAATGCCAAATGCTTTGAAACAGTTCGCGCCCTTGCGCTGCTCAGGTAAAGTGTCTTGCCCCCATTACGGTTCAGAAGCCATTACCAAGCAGGCAAGGATGATACCTAACCTGAACGACAGCGCTATAGTTGCACGGCTTGTCAGCGCAAATTCGACGATTTAACCGGTACGATTTTCGCGGGCCACCATCCTCATCGCAAGCATATCCTCCGACACCATGGCAAACACTTTTTCGTGCGCATCCCCATGACGCCAGGCGGTCATAAATTGCCTATTCATCGATATAAATGAGCGTACCCGGCACTATGATGCTTTGGATATAACGGGCTGGATGGTCGCTTGCTGAACATTGTCCAGCGTGCCGCGTCCACGAGCGCCTTTTAAGCGGTTACGCCGACCTTTTCGGCCTTTTTTTACGGCTTCCGGTTGGCCTTTATGCCCAGCCCCCCCCCCCCCCCATAAACTTCATCGCATTCGACCTCGCCCTCCAGTACCACGACCGGTCTTTTGCTGACGATCCTTGACCGCAACTGGCGAGTTATTTACTGAACGTCCGATTCATTTAAGTCCAGCTCGCGGGCAATCTGCGCGTTCGATAAGTTCAAGCCCATAAAATACAAGCACAGCACCCAGATTTTCAGGGGTGGGTGATGGGTTTTATGAAGTGCATGTGAGCACCATGGAAGGGTTTTGGTCACTGCTGCGCTCCTCTGGTTACGCCCGCATCGCGAGGCTTCCCAGGCGCATCTGCCCATTTATTTAGGCTTTTTTGAATTTGTGCATAACGCCAGAAAACGCGGTAAAGCGTTATTAAGTTCACTGCTGGAGCTGATCATCAGCTATCCCCTCCCGGAATCCATTATGAGCCTTAATTTTTTGCCATTCAGCCTAAAAAATCGTCCACATCGCAGAATAAGAGTGTTCGTCAGTAGCTAGTTTTAGTTTGAGAAAGTTAGCGAGCGTCGAAAACTTATTTTTTTCTTTATATAACAAAAATGCGCTTCCTTTCTTTACCCCGAACTCAGGTTAATTACATTCTCGCATTGTTACCGTCAGCAATAACCGCCTTTATGACAGCAGCCCAGTTTCTGGTGAATAAACTCATCATTAATGATCTCAAACGGTTAAAGCAAGTATGCTTTCAACAACTCCGCTTACTCTCTAAACATCATTAAATAACTCGTAGCGCCGTTATGGCATCACCATAGGAAGAGGCCAAAAGCATACAACCAATTGCCACTGACCGGCTTATCTAAAAGTCGCTGGCGATTTTCCTAATTGCTGCGCTTTTGACACGAGGACAGGGCGATACATTGACCTCTCCCGTCGCGTTCACTTCTAACCTGTCTTCAATTCGCGCCTCAACCTTCTAAAAATGATCAATTTTTACACAATTCTTTTCTGAAAAATTGCTCAATTCCAGCATTTTTAACAGCGCCGTTAATTTCAAGTAGCAAAAATGTACTGTCTATTTTCGTCTTGTCCAACTTTTTATTATCCAGAACAACAATTGCCTTGCTCCGCCTGCGCCTCACAACCTGTGCAATATTAGTGAAAAAATCCAGCCCATACACAATCTTTCTGCACAAACATTGTGCTCCATGATGATTTCTGCTCGTAATACACGTAATAACTGTAGCCTTATTTATTATTTCCGGAAATTTAATGTTTTTAAAGTATTAGCCAGCTTATTCTCTGAAATTTTCATTTTACAGACAGTCTCAGCATAAATTACTTCAACCGCATTTATGGCCATCCTTATCCCAATGTAAAGTCATTATCGCTTTGAATATACTTAATAAGCATGTTAAATCATTCAAAATATGATCGATTTCTGTTGATTTACGTTAATTCCATCCTTACGCGATTTCAATCCATTTATTAAATTTACTACTCAATCTTTAATTGTTATATCTTTTCTTTTATTTTTCACAAACAAAAAACCCCCGTTACCTTTCGGTAACGGGGGTCTTAACCCTTAACTGACAACCAGTGTTATCAGCTAATTATTCATTAGATGAATGTTGGGATTAATGGAGCATCTACAGTAACCAATTGACGGTTGCCAGCTTCATCATAGAAGAACAGCAAACCAGCAAAACGGCTGTCTGGATCGTAGATCAAGTCAGCTAAACGATAAACTTCCCATGCAGCGTCAGAAGCAGTAACTTCAACAGTTCTTGATTCGCCTGGAGCAAGTGGGCTGTTATCGCTAACAGTCAGACCTTCTTCAGCTAACAAGTCATCTGGATAGTTAGTTGTATCTTCAGAAACTGCTGGATCCAAGAAACGTACGCCAGCTGTTTCGAATTCGCCTAAACGAATAGCTGAATCACCGTTGTTAGTAACAGTCAGTGTCATTTGCATAGCACGACCTGGTACACGGTAAGAAGCATCTTCAACTTTAACGCTTACAGTTGGTGCAGGCATTTCAATTGGTTTCATGCCACGCATCAAACCAGCTTGCAGAGGAGTAGTTACAGGATACTGTTCGTTAGTGCTGCCCATTGAGAAAGCAACGATAGCGATAGTACCAGCTCCGAAAGCCATAGCAACTTTCTTGTCAGTAGCAGAGATTAAAGAATCAGCTTTACCTGATTCAACTGCAATTGAACGTGGAACGAACATTGGCTTACGAGCCCAGTATACCAACCAAGCTAAGCCCAGAGCATACCAGAAAGCGTGCCAGAAGTAGATGTTACCCAGGTTGAAGTGTTCCAGGTCGATTGTTTCGCCTGTCAAAGTTGTGATTGGGTTAGTGAATGATCCCATTGTACCAGTAATAGTTACCCATTTACCTGGACCGATGATTGGACCACCGCCTTCAACGTTCATCATAGTATGAACGTGCCAGTCACCTGGACGACGTGCTTTTAACAATACTTTAAACTCATAAGTTTCACCCAGTTCCAGAGTAACTGAACGAGGAACCAATTGACCACCGATCCATGATCCTGCACGAATAAATACAGCACCTGGAATACCAATGTTCAAGAATGAGACTTCTGGTTTATCAACAGTTTCTGGCCATCCAGCAAAAACGTGGAATTTACCAGAAATTGTCATTGTATCGTTAACTGCTACTTCTTCTTTTGACCAGTTCAAGTCAAACCAGTGAATAGTACGCATACGCATGAAAGCAGCCTGTGACTTTTCACCATGAGCAGATGCAGTTGGCGTGTAGAACATCGCTGCTGTGACAGTCATCAGCAGTGCGACAAAGGATAGTTTCGCAACTTTGTCTTTAATCAATTTCATATATCCTCCTCTGTAATAGAGAGTCTATTGTTTTTCCGAGTATCCTAGGGCAACTGAAATAATACGGTTGCCTCTAGTCCTTTTAATGTGTAGTTTTCTGTTAAACGATTCTTATGCAGACTGAACGAAGTCAGGTTTTGAGAACCATTTACCGAAGAAATGCCACAGGAAGTAAATTAAGATACTCACGAAAGCAGAGAAGAATGCTGATACTGGAGCAACGTCTTTACCGAAAGTTCTTAGTGTACCTTTTTCAACCATTCTGATGTACTCAGGAGTACCTGTTCTTACGTAGTGGTAACCTTGTAAGTCAGCCAGAGTGAACATCATGCCATTGTATTCAACAGGAATGTGCAATGGAGCAATGATTGGCCAGTTGCCAGGATAGAACAACAGACCCCATGCCATACCGCCAACAACCGCTGTCAATGTCATGCTGTTTGACAACATCAGGATAACATCAAGAACGATAGCGCCTGGCACCAGGTTTGAAGGGAAGCAGAAGTTTACTGGGAAATATGTCCAACCCCAGAAGTTCAAGTATCTGTTAACCCATTCGCCTAACAGCAGACCCAGTACGCAAACAACTGCGCCGAAAGGCAGTCTGTAACGGAACCACAAGCATGCTTGAACAGCAGCTGGGAAAGTGATTGAAACGATAGGTGCAACAGTCACCCACAGACGTCTGTCTTTCCAGTCAGTCCAGAAATCCCAGTCACCACCGGTCAACATGTAGTGAATGTGATAACCACCCAGAATAACGAAAAACGCTGTGAAGAGAATCAAATAGTCTAACGTACGTGAAGCTTTTACCGCTTCTGCACGCGAACGAACAGCTGATTGAGATGCGCTCATTAGCTTACCTCCTAAAGGATTTAAATTATTTTTATTAACACCATCTTCACTACGCTGTTTTGCCTTGAAAAGAGGCAAAACAGCCAGGAGATAGTTATTACAACCGAGACTCTAAATTAAGCTAAGTCTTTTTTCAGCAGTTTAGAGAAAGCCGCAACTTCGATGTTGATAACACCTAATACACCCAAAGCAGCCCATCCGAAGAATACGAAGCCATAGTGTAAAGGAGCAACGAAGAGCTCTTCCATAAACCAGAAAGTGTGACCCCACTCATTCAGACCAACGTTTGGCAGAATCATGAAAGGACCAATTACTGATACCATGTACTGTAATGCCAGACCTTGTTGGTATGTAGGCAGTCTTGTTTTTGCATACAGGAATGAAGCAAAACCAGTAATGATGTAGATAGGATAGCTCAAATAGAATTCGATGATGTGGCTTGGAGTAAAGTCAGTATCACGAACGATTGTTTGGTGCCATGTACCATCTTGCTCAGTGAAGTAGCTAGCACCATAGTAAATAGCGATAGCGTACATTACCAACCATGTCCAGTGAGTGAAGTGTCTTCTTAACTCTTCTCTTGGAGTGATTGACATCACTTTGCGGTCACGAGTTTTCCAGATGTAACCCCACAGAACTGATGCGGTGACTACTTCAAGAATCATCTCGGTGTACAGAAAGTTCATCCAATATGTTTCGAATTCAGGTGCGAATGAATCCAGACCAGCTGACCAGCCATAAATTCCTTCATACCAACGAACCCAACCGTAGAACACTATATAGAGTGCTGCTCCGAGAAACATATTTCTTTTATTTAACAGCGGTGCTTCCGCAGCATCAGCTTTCACTGATTCAGTTGTAGCTGCCATTTCTACCTCCTAAAAATTATCAAATCCCCGGTTTATTAGCCGGGAGTCTATTGTTACAACTCCATTTTCTCACCCCTACTTCTAATTCTAGAATCAGGATGTCACCAAGTCTATTTAGTGAGCGCTCAGTCTACCAGTTCGATTACCCTTGTCAAGTCAAAAACAATTCTGAATTTTGTTTGTCTCATATTCACTTCATTCACGATAAATTTCCTTGCTGTTAAAACTTTGATTTCTGTTAAAATTCTTGTCCATCCTTTCTATTTTTCTGATGTAACTTCTAAATCTTATGAAAAAAAATCTTATCTTATTTCTGAGAAAACACCCTATTTTAGTCCTCGCCGTCGGCTTGGTTGGGCTGATATTAATTCAGCGGGAATTCATCATGCCCTTGATCTACAAAGTTATTCAGTCAGATTTATTTCTTGTTGACACCAAAGATCAAGGTAGCGCTTCCCCTATTTCCAATTCTCTTACAGATCTCGCGTTCACACACTGCAACAGTTACATTAAATCAGAGCTCGGTTCAGATGTGACAATTAACTTTCCTGAAAAACCTATTAATGCCTGGAGCCTTGGTGATTATCAGTATGTGATTAACGCTGAAGTCGATGTAACCAGCGACTCATCTACCGCCACCAAAAGATATGTATGCCGAATTAATTACAATAATAAAGACAATGAGGAAGGTGCCGTTGATTCTGCTAACTGGTCTGTCTACGGACTGTCTGGTTTAGATGATATCTAGAACTTATTCACCTAATTTATTCTTAAATTGTCCGGATTTACACAATTTTTGCCTTTCCTTCACCGGGAAGCCTACAAGGAAGTAGGCTGTATAGGGCGACAAGGCTAAAAAGCTCCTCAACGATCGCTCCTGCTTTGCCTAAAGCAACCATTGTCAATGTTTTATTACACGCCATTTATGGCTTTATGCATTTTCTATATTCGTTCATCCCTGTAATTTAGCTGTTGCAGATGATTGCAGGACAGAAAGAGCCAAAGCAACGCAGAAAACGATTGTCGGCTAAGTGAAAAAGAGAAAAATCTAAAAAAGATGGCATCTGCTTAAAAACCACTGGAGCAACTCCTGTCGCTTTTTATGCTTGAATAAGCTACTGGCGGCTGAAGTCGTCCTATATGCTTGCAAAAAAGCTTTATTTCGAAGCCTAATGATGCAAGTGCTTGGCAATACAATGAAATTGTAGGCACCATCGTAATCAACGCGGACCGCATTCGTCGGCTTCTTCACTATAAACACACCGAGTCTGCCGATAGGCCGTCCGTTAATCCCCAGATCCAGGTTAGGTCCAAGAGTTTGCTGGAAAGGATCAAATCAGGACGCATCACCCTTAAGCAGAATTCCCAACCATTCGTCCGATATACTCATTTGGGCCTGTATGAACCGAACAATTGCGCCCATGAATCCGTGAGGAATGGTATTTGCTATCAACTCTTTCGGCCCCAGAAAGAGCACCAATATTTATCTGGAATTTTTCTATACTCAGAATTCACTGATAACTTAAAGGCGCTATTTTGAAATCCATCAACCAGGCGATGATCTCTACTGCGATGGCCGTCTGCGACCAGCTTCCGTTTTTTATTGCAGGCATCGAGAATAACTTTAACAGACGCTAAACTGGCGAAATACCGGTTGGATGGCGATGAACGTTTGGGATCACTGATCTTGACAACTTTTAGTGCAGATCAGTGAATTGCTGGTTTAACCCATCTGAATAATGTGAGCGGCCCAAGGCGGCACATTTGTGAGGAAAACATGCAAACCTTGCGAGAAGCTACCAAAATTGAATCCGCTATTTTGCGCAAGAATTGCGAGACTATTTCTTGAAAACAGGCTGATGTGCCCATTGCGGGGGGATGCGTACCACCAGCTTATCCGTTGGTTGGGATAAATGTTTCCGTCTGACAACAATGTCGAAAATAATATAAGCCCATTCGAAGAAAGCAGTGAGCGCAAATTCGACATCAACTCTTGAACATCGGGAACATGCTCAAAAACTTCAAATGCAGTAATTAGTTCAAATTTTCCGAGCTGCTCAATGCTAATGTTCCTGTCTACGAAAGGATCGTAGGAAATGGACTCCCAATTTGATTCGCGCAGGAGCTTCACGAGAAGCCCATTTCCCCCGCCATAGTCAAGATGCCTAATAGGATGAGGAAGATTGCTAAACATGGAAAGCAACGTAGCGGCATTTGCTCGAGGCCTGGTTTCGATATAATCAGGATCCACCAAGATGTATTCACCGTTGTATATCCTTTCCTCAAACTCGTCTAACGTCCATACGTATAGCTCTGGACTAAAACAAAAACCACACTTGCTACAGAGAGCATAGTAAACGGGAATTCCTGCAAGACTGAGAAACTTACCTCTTGCTTCCTCACAGGATTTATTGAAGTCCACGACATCGAGTAACAAACAAGCTCCGCCGCAAACAGAACAGACTAAATTTTGTTTATCCATAGTTCGGAAGCATAAGATTCATTTAATATTTCAGATAACACCCCATCGAGGTATTTGGATGCTCGAATACCCGATAAGAACCATCATGGTTGCCCTTTCAGCATTTAGCGGAGCCCACCATTATTTGCAAATGGTAAGGACCACTTTTTAAGTTGATAAGCCTATCGTTCTAACTATTTGCTTAGCTAGACAGTAAAAGCACGAATAGAAATCCACTTAAAAACATGAATAATAGCCATAAAAGCATAGGAATTTAACTTGGCACGACATCAATAACTAACCATCACATCAACTCGGACTGCAACCTGTGTGTCGCCCGCATTCAGTCGGCTACGCGGTACGTTAAATAAAGGAGAATTTGACCCCGCGCCTGTTAGATGGAGGTTTCCTTATGAAAACAATAAAGATTGTGATCATATCGGCCATGACCATTGGCTTCATATCTTGGCTGTGGCCAAATCTGCCAAGCCCGGTAACAGAACAAACGAAGAGAGAATCTGGTGCCGCCGACTCCTCCCGGGTGTCCGCCCTACCTCATTCTGACTCTGCATCGGGCTCAGTAGTTCAAGATAAGATCCCAAACAATACCGATCAACCGGCCAATCCATCGCCCTTTTATGTTCTATTCAGATCTAACCACTTAAGCCTTGAGGCCTCCGGACATCCGCTTCAAGACATTGGGTATAAAATCGCCCAACAATCAGGGATTACTATTGTAATGAGCGAGGCCATAGCAAATCCAACAACCACAATCCAGTTTCACGATCTTTCTATAGAGCAGGGCTTGCACCGGCTTTTTGAGAATTATGATATTTTTTTCTTTTACACCCGAGACGACGCCAAATCAGCTCGCCTGGCAACTGTTTGGGTCTATCCGCAAGGCCAAGGAAAAAAATTGGCGCCAGTTTCTCCGTCAATTGCAACGCGCGCCGATGAGAATATACAAGACATAACGGATGCAGACTCAATCAACAAGCGGGCCTCAGCTATTACCAATATGGTTGAGCAGCAAGGCAGCGCTGCAACCGAAATTGCAAAAAACGCACTGACGGACCCTGATGAACTCATCCGTATTCAAGCATTGGATGCCGCTCTGCGGGCTCAGATAGACTTGCCGCCGGATACGCTCAAAGATCTGGCTCAAAACGATGCTTCTGCGAAAATCCGCTCTATTGCCCTTGCTGGCTTGTTCGACCGCTCCGTAAACGGTTCAATCGGAACATCTGATATCCTGGATACTCTAGCAACTGCTCAAAAAGATGACGATCCGGAAGTATCAGAACTTGCCGCACAACTCATGAAATCTCTGGAAGAGCCCTCCGCTCAGCCAAGCGAACAGGAATCCCAGGAATCTCAAGAACAAACGATGCCTCCTTAACCTGAAGGGATGCCGCAAGATGCCAAATAAGACTTACAGGAACAAGGCTCGATAAGTAGCTGATCAGGAAGAGATGGATACTCAATCCGAAGATGGATACTCAATTCGAATGGATACCGCAAAACGCCGAGTAAGACTTACAGGGACAAGGCTAGATAAGTAACCGATCAGGAAGGAGAAAACTTTGATCACGCTGTTTTACTTTTTATACAACAATGAGGGTAAAAACATGAATATACGATCAATAAATAAGAAAATGCGTTACTTAGGTAGCTTAACGGCGATCCTGGGTTTCGGGCTTATAGCCAACACGGCTAATGCCGACCTTTTATTCGCAACACAGAACAACAGCCCACAAAATGCCGCAGCAGCAAGAGATCTCGACCTCAATGGCCCGCAGGCTGGCGGTCAAACAATCACCTTTAATACATCACGCCCAAACACGCTGATACGCGTCATTTTTAATGCCGTTGGTGCAAGGCTAGGCAATTTTTCGGCCACGCTGGGTTCCACGATTTTTATAGATCCCGCTGGTCCAACTGGCCCAACTGTTTGCCCGCCGTCTGGCTCAAACAATGTATTCGTATCCGGCAATGGCACCCCTAATGTACTTGATGGATGGGTGAGCGCTGTTACGCAATGTACCTATACAGTTCCTACAGCCGGAGTTCATCAGCTTCGAGTCCGAATGATCCCTACTCCAGCAGGCCAATGGCAGATTGATGACATTTCTCTGGTGATTGATAGATGACAATTAAATCTTGCTGTATTTAAAGGTTCAGAATCTGACAGACGCTGACTTTACTAGCAGTGTCTGTCGGGTTAGATTCAGCCTGAAAATTTTATAAAAGCTTCTCACTTGTGGATCGGATACAGCCTTACAGTTCGATTAGAAAATACAATAGATCTGCACGTAAAAGACAAGGCCGATTGGGCCGAATCTCCTCCGCCGGACAATTCGCTTCAGGCACCATGCAAGGGCTGTGTCATACCATTTTCGAGAAGCTTCCGACGTTCGCGAAATTAATGAATTTTATGAAGAAAATAATCTGGAACAGAAATCCATGAAACGGAAGGTTTATGCCCTTTTCACGACCTCTTTGTCAGTTCGCCTCGCCCAACAGCACCCGTTCGAAGCCGGGCACGTCCGCGAGAAGATTATTGCAAGGGCGACAGGTAAAGAGCGCACTCTGCCTTGTGGTGTCTCTGTATATTTCTTCCTCCTCATCGGGTATTCATATATACTCATCAACGATGCTCCACTACCGTTGTTTTTCCCTACTTATTCTTGCCACAAGCCTGCTTTTGTCGACCGCCAACAGCAATGTCTTCTGGAAACACCCATCATTCGATACGCTTGCAACCGATGCGGTAGGCCTGTCAGAAAACGACTTGGCCGGCCCTGGCCTGCAGCGGGTTGACTCCTCGCGGGTCGAAGTTCTGCATCAAGGCGAGAGTTTGGAAGTCGTGCTGTACAAACCCGCCCATCCACAACAACCGGCGCCCGCTATTGTCTTCCTGCCAGGCCGCATGGCTTCTGACAACCAGTATGAAAGTTACGCCCGTGCACTCGCCTCCCGTGGCTTTGTCGTGGCCGTGCGCAGTTGGTATTCGCTGTTCAGAAGCGACCTCGAACTGTCCCACGATGCGAAAGTAATCGCTGACTGGCTAGTCCAGTCTCAAGGAGTCAATCCGGAAAAAATCGGCATCGCCGGCCATTCAATGGGCGGCAAAGATGCGGTGCTTGCCGCCGCACAATACGGCGGATTTGCTGGCGTGGTGGCCATCGATCCCGACGACAACGGCAGCGTCTCGGTAGTGCACGGCCCGCTTGCCAGCCTGAAGGCCCCTTTACTGCTAATCGGCGCGGAAGTCGCTTGGCGCGCATCCAGTATCTGTGCGCCGCTAGCGACTAATTACCTGCGATTCTTCGAACGGGCGCCGACTGGAACCATCGAACTGACGCTGAGGGATGCTGACCATGTGCAGATGCTGGACGAACCGGACCGATTCGGCTACGGCATATGCCGCAGCGGCACGGCGGATTCGCGCCAAGTGCGCATCACGGCAAGGCGCGCGACTGTTGGTTTTTTCCTCCAGCATCTCCAGGGTGGACCGGCTTTGCCAATGCCGACGCCCAACCAGGCCACCATCCGCGTGGCGCAAGCTTATCCAGTCAAGGAAAAATGAACAGCCCGCGATAAAGCGTAAAGTTCCCTTAGCCCGATGCGAGGCGATTGGAAAAGCAGATATAAAGGCTCTCTTTGCGCCACGCGAAATTTTTCCCAGAATACCGTCTTGCCGTACTGGTGAATTAGCTTAGTCGCAAACAAGTAGTAAAGCTTGCGAGACATCCACTCAGACATGGCACTGCAACCCTCAATCCGCCCCAGTTTTTCCAGCGGCCCAACTCCCAGGCAGACCGAACCAATACCCTCTTCTCGTAGTGCCTGCAGGACAGTGACTATCATAAGTTCGTTGGTATAGAGTGGGGCAGCAGGCGTGGAAAACACGAGGTTGATCAGGCGCTGGCACTCAGTGCAGCCCACTTGCAGCATGGAGAGAAAGCCGACCACCTCGCCCGCCTGTTCGGCAATAAACCAGCGCCTGCCCACTTTATCATCGAAAAGTCGTGGCTGGCCCAGATACATCTGAGGCCCATGGCGAGCCCGCCGCCAAGCCTTGCAAGCTGCCTCTGCCTGTGCTTCCATCTGCGCATCAGGTTCCCCCAAGTACTCGCGCACGGTCACGCTCGTTCGCCGCACATGATTGAGGTGCTGGCGCAGATGGCGGGCCTGTGGGCCTGCCTCAGGATCGTTCTGAGGATCGGCTATCAGCAGACTGGCAAACTCCATCGAGGCATATCCGCGCTCATGGGCATAGGCTTGCATGCTGACCGTTGCAGTGACATACAAGATCGACCAGCCTTTGCCTGCGCAATAGTCTGCAAAAGCATCAGCCAAGCAGGCTTTATTTTCCGGTGCACAGATCGGATCGCCCTGCACAACAGCACACCTGCACACGAGTAAAAAGTTAATCAGCCCGTCAACGGCAGGAGTGCGAAAGGTGCTGCGCGAGGGATCCAGAGCAACGTGCGACACGGGGCCGCCATACTGCCTGACCAGGTCCACAGCGGTTGAAAGCGGTTTAGTCATAAGGGTGATTAAATATCGATAGCGACATTAGAGGAAACAAGAATGACATAAGTTTAAGGCGCAATGGAACAGAAAATGCACTTAATAAACATCCGAAGTTGTCTAGCTCCCATGATTAAATTGCCAAGAGTGGCAAAAATAGCGGGCAATTTTTTATGCCAGACAAATAGAAATGAGACATGGCTGATGGCACGTACCTTAGGATTGAAGCTGTAATTCATCAAGTAGGCGCCTGGATGCTGTTTGTGTACTTCGACTCCACCATAATGAAAGCATTTGACAGTATTTCGTCTTGAATTTCTTATTCATCGCTTCGACCCTGCCGTTGAAAGTATGCCATCTTGCTTACTTGGCATAGCAGTGCATCAAGTATCTAAAGGATAGCAAAAATCATTCTGTTCTGGCTTGCTCAGGTTAATGACATTATATGAGTCATGGTGGTGTTTTCCTCATGCTGGTGGATCTGCGGAGATCTTTTTACCAACAAGTTATACCGCATCCTTCTCTAAGTCATACACCAGAAATGACTATACCTTGGTGTTGCCCTGTTAAGTGCAGATCATCAAGGGACATTTTGCGTAGTCATGTCCCTTGGACCATGACTTGAGATCTAAACTTGAGATTTTTACTTGAGGTGGGGCTAATGCGTCCCTGTTGAGTGTGTACTTAAAGACCGCATGAAATATGGAGCCAATGGCGGGATTCGAACCCGCGACCTACTGATTACGAATTTGAAAGCCCGTAATTGTCTACTGATTAATAAAACTTAATGAAGCTTTACGGAACAGTCGGTTAGGCGTATTATGAGCTTAACGGTGCTACATGAAATTTAACGAAATTTGACCTAAAGCGTAGCACCAGCGTAGCACCGGAGTAGCACCATGACCAACCACTTCAACTTCACTAAGCCCAAGCTTGAAAGCCTGCCCTGCCCTGAATCTGGCGAACGTATCACCTACCATGATACCCATAAGAACGCCGCAGGATTGCAGTTAAGAAGCACCAGCACGGCCAAGACATTCTTTATTCAACGACGCATGGACGGCAAGCCCGAGCGTATGACCATAGGCCGTTTCCCTGATGTATCGATAGAGAACGCCAGAAAAGAGGCGGCAAGACTTACGGCCTTGATTGCACAGGGGATAAACCCGCTTAATGATGTCAGGGCGTTAAAGACTGAGACCACCTTGCAGGAATTGTTTGATAACTTCCTTGAACATCGGCGCAACCGTAGAGGGGCTTATCTATCCGAACGGACAAAGCAAGGGTATAGGTATGACTTCGGGCTTTACCTTTCAAAATGGGGAAACCGGAAGCTATCGCAATTTAAAGACACTGAATTTGGGCGACTCCATGCTGAAATTGGCAAGCATCACCCTGTAACCGCTAATAGAGTTATTGCGCTGGCATCCAGTTTATTCAGCTATGCAGGCGAACAGAGATTGTTTAAGGGGCCGAATCCGGCAATGGGGATAAGGAAGTTTTCTGAGAACAAGCGCGACAGGTTCTTGCAGTCTGATGAATTACCGGCTTTCTTTCAATCACTGGCGGAAGAACCAAGCCAAACATTCAGGGATTATTTTTTAATCTCACTGTTGACGGGGGCGCGCCGCTCAAATGTATTGGCTATGCAATGGCGGGAAATCAATCTTGACCGGGCGGAGTGGCGCATACCAACCACCAAGAACGGAACACCGCAGACTGTCACCTTATCGCCTCAAGCGGTCGAGATATTACGGCAGCGGATTGGCTGTGATGATGCCTGGGTATTTCCCGGCACTGGCAAGACAGGTCATATCATGGAGCCAAAAAAGGCTTGGAAGCGCGTTTTAGAGCGGGCTGGCCTTGAGGACTTAAGGATTCATGACTTACGGCGGACGTTAGGCAGTTGGCAGGCGAAAAGCGGCGCGTCACTGGTTATCATCGGCAAGTCTCTGAATCATCAAAGCCCCAGCACCACGGCGATATATGCAAGGCTTGACCAAGACCCGGTTAGAGAATCAGTCAATAAGGCCGTTGATGCCATGCTTGAGGCTGGCGGATTAATAGAAACGGCACAGGTACTGCCTTTAAAAAGAAAGGTATAATGGTTTTAACCGGATAGGCCGACGGGCTGACAAGGCGGATTCATCACCCCGCTTTCCGGTTATCTTCTCGTGATGACAGCACTTTGATGGAGTGCGAACATGATTACAAAAATACTACCCTTACGGGGTGATCATTTTGATTTACCTGATGAAGATTTAGGCAAATTAATTCTTGGCTTATGGATAATGAACAGGGCCGAGGTTTGCGGCATTGACCCGCAGAATATCCCACAAGAAGCGGCGAGAATCATTGTAGAGGCCACACAAAAGCTACCTGATGACAACGTAAGCAGTGAACTCGACACGCTGTTTTTATCCGTTAGATTGGCGGCAAATGGCAAGTTTGAAGCAGCCGGTAAAAAATTAAAGTCTTATGTCCATCAACGTGCTGAACATGCCGCATTAACGAATATAGCCTTAAACATGGATGATGATTCAAGGCGCGGGGCTAAAGTAAGACTGGCGGCAAGTCGCGGGCATAATAAGACGCATGGAGACCCGATAGAAAAAGAGATTATGCGCCGTAAATGCCTGAAATTAATGGCGGATATTCGCAAAAGTAACCCGCACCTTAAACCCCATGCGGTATACACACGAGCAGCGGAAAAATCAGAATCAGTGCTGGGTGAAAAGGTCAGCTATAAGAAGTTTTATCGCATTGAAAACCCCACGTAACAATTTTGGACAGAAACCGGCCACTGTCCAAAGTCCAATTTCATACCATGATGCCATGTTAAATCAATACCCATTGGAGGGTTCACAACATGGCTACAAACACTCAACCCCGCCCAACTGTTCACCAAGTCGCATTAGCATTAACTGAGCTTATCACTTCTCAGGAAGCCGCCGAGTATCTGGGCGTCACTTATAAAACTTTAGAAGTTTGGCGCTCAACAAAGCGGTATCACATTCCTTATATAAAGGTTGGTCGTTTGGTCAGATATAGGAAGTCTGACTTAGAAGCCTTTTTGCTTTCACGGACGCAAGGAGGCGAATAATGAAAGCGATTAGACAGCCAACCCGAGGGGGTATCCTCGGGAAAGCCAAAAGAAACAAACACTTGCATGGTGATTGTATCACGGTAAGGTTTAGTGCGCTTAATCTATTTTATGGGCTGGTAATCGCTTATTGGCTGGTCATGATATTGGGGGCGCTATGAACGCTCTCGACATTATCAGCCAATTCAAAAGCGCCATGCTTGATGCTGGCATCGTGCCTCCAGAACATATAATTGCTGACGGCGCGCTTCATCGCTTCAAAATAGACGACAAGCTAAACGGCTCATACGCTTTGCATCTTGATACGCCCCCTGCCGGATGGTTCAAGGATTGGAAACAAGGTATCAAGGAGAATTGGAGGCTCAATTCCAATCATCGGCTTTCTGACTTAGAGCGCCAAGCAATAGCGGAACGGGCGCGGATATACGGCCAGCGCAAACGAGAGGAAGAGCGCGCCAGACACCGGGCAGCAGCCAGCAAAGCCAATGCTATTTGGAGCCAATCAAAACCGGCTGAATCCAATCATTCATATCTCAGAAGAAAGAAAGTAAACCCACATGGCATCCGGGCAGGTCGCGGGAATTTAATCATTCCGTTGTTCGATAAGTCGCGCCAGATCGTGAACTTGCAGTTTATCGATGCGGCAGGCGGTAAGCGTTTCCTTTCAGGCGGCAAGAAAAAGGGCTGCTTTTTCCAGATGGGCAATGTTATCGACCCGACAGAAAGGATTTGCGTCGTTGAGGGCTATGCCACTGGCGCTTCCGTTTATGAGCATACCGGCTGCCCTACCTTTGTGGCGTTTGATAGTGGCAACTTGGAGCCGGTCGCTATCGTTTTACGCAAGCTATACCCGGACGTTGAAATAATTGTTTATGGCGATAACGATTCATCAGGCGTAGGGCAGAAAGCCGCGAGAGCCGCCGCGATTGCTTGCGGTGGCTTATACACGATACCAGAAGAACCGGACTCTGACTGGAATGATGTTTTTGGGGGCGGCAATGAATGACTTGGACTTTGAAAAATCCGGCGGAGCCAACCGGCTAATAAATCCATTGCTCGATGATGAACAGCAAATATATGAAGTTAGCAATGATAGAGCACATAGAGCACCTTCAGCACTGGCGCGGCCTCCAACCGACATTGATAGAGCATCACTCTCAAAAAATGCTCTATCAGATGATGTTGATGACGAATCAAACAGCGACACCGGCAGCGAAAAAGATTCGATTTTAGCAGCTCGATTGGCGACTGTTTTAAAGAATGTCTTATGTTTTGATGATGTGAGCGGCGATTGGCATTTGCAGCAGTCAGGGGTATGGAGGCCCGTCAGCAAAAAGCGAGCCGTAAAGATTATTAGCCGTTCGCTTTATGGTGCGCTGCCGCATGGCTTCTCAATGAGCAAACTTAACAGCATGGAAGCTTTTTTGACAATTCACTTGCTTTTAGACGGGTGGCAGGCCGATAAAAACCTGCTTCCGCTCAAGAATGGCATTTTGAATATTCAAACAAAGGAACTGGTGCCCTATACCCACAGGCACAGGCTCAACTGGCAACTGCCTTATGACTATGATTCCAGCGCAAAAATAAAAGTCATCAAGGAATGGCTATCAGATGCAACCGGCAATGATGCCGAAGCAATCAGCATTATTCGTGCATTTTTCAGAATGGCGTTAGTGGGGGGTGATGTTCAAAAATTCCTTGAATTGATCGGCCCGGGCGGTACTGGTAAATCAACATTAATAAGGCTGTTTGAATCGTTTATCGGAAAGCAGAACCAAGCAACAACCGATTTAAAAAATCTTGAAAACAATAGGTTTGAAGTGGCGAACATATACGGCAAGAAGCTGGTTGTAATTAACGACTCGGCCCGTTATGGCGGTGAGGTTCCCACACTGAAAGCAATAACCGGGGGCGATCCGGTACGGCACGAAAAAAAGAACCAGCAGCAAGGGGAGTCTTTTATTTATGCAGGTGTTGTCGTTATCGCTGCCAATGAGCCTATACAGTCATCAGATTACACAAGCGGCCTGATCAGGCGGAGGATGCCGGTTCCATTCAGGAGGAAAATTACTGATGAAGATAAGGCAAAGTGGGCCAGTGTTGGCGGAATTGAAACGGCCATGAAATCAGAACTGGCAGGTTTGCTTAACTGGGTTTTGGAAATGACCGATGACGAAATGAGGGCGGCTATTGGCGGCATTAATGGCGGCATGACCAAGGCGCAGCGGGAGCACTTGATAAGCACGAACAAAATAGCCGCTTGGTTGGATGATAATGTGGTCATTGATAGCCAGGCGATTACTTATATAGGAGTTAGCACGACAAAAGAAACTGATGCCGATATACGGCAAGAACTGATAAACGAAAAGCTCTATTCCAATTATGAGCGATGGTGCTATGAAAGCAATGCCCATCCAATAGCACAAAATAGATTCACGGATAATCTAGCCGATGTATGCGAGCAAATAAAAATTCCCGTTGAAAAAGGCCGAAACAAACAAGGCCGCTTTATCAAGGGGCTTGCAATCCGGCGTGATTGGCATACCGATAAAACGCCAGTAACTAAGGCTGATATTAATGACAGTGCTCTATCAAATGATAAAAGTGCTCTATCAGTGCTCTATCAAACCCGCGCCAGTGCTGAAGGTGCTCTATGTGTCGGGAAAAACTTATCTGTAAAAAAACACGATAACAAGGAGCGTTTCTGATGCGTGTACTAAATCAGATCAGTCATGCCGGGTTCACTCTAACGCTGGTTGATGGCTTTATTGAAGTAAGCCCGGCAGACCAGCTAAACCAGCAACAGCGGAAATTCCTGAAAACCCACAGAGCCGAGATTATCAGCGAGCTACAGGAAGAACAGAAGATTCTTGATTGGCTTGCATCCATTGGCGAAACCGACCCGGAAATCATCGAGGACACTCTGAACAGATGCCGAGCGGATAGTGAGGCGCTGGAGTATTTTCTCAGGCGCGCCAATATGCCATTGAACACAGAATCAATGAGGAATTGAACGATGATTAAGCAGACTTATAAATCACTTGCCGAGCTTAAAGCCCAGTATCGCGAAGTGGAGCAGGACAGGCGTAAACGAGAGTACGATCAGAAGAAGCTGGAGCGGAAGTTATCCAGAATGAGCAAGTGTTCTGATTTTGCAAAGTGAGGGAAAGTGCAAATGGGAAAAGATAGAGACAAATTCCCTGATATAACAGAGAAATAACAGGACCGCCATTGATTCCCGATATAGAAAAGGCTGGCTTAATGCTGGCCTTTTTATGTTCGCTTGTTTTAACAAGGAAATAACAATCATTATCACTAAGTATGATAATAAAACAACTACCAATCAGTAATTCTGATATACAGATGAAAGCCAATTCTATAATAGAAAAATTTAGATATAAGCAATACGTATGCTTAAAATAAGCAATAATAATCAATGGCTTATCTGAATAAAATACTTATATTTAGATGAAAAAATCAACTAAATCGAATTATAAGATATACCATGAACACACAAGACCACATACCAAGCCGGGCAGAGTTTCTGGCGATGAAGCAACAGGGCTATAGTGAGCAGGACTTCATCAGGATGTTTCAAAAACTTAAATTTAACCCTATTGATACACTAAATTTGAATCAATGCTTCATCTCATATTGGTATACCCCAACAGAACAAAGCCAAGCTTAATAATGTGAGCAATGCACAATACGTCTGCCAACTAGGTAAAAATTTAAGCAGCTATTTCTTATAACCACGCCCGTCCAAGATATACCAGGATCTGTCCGCAGGCATTTCAAAAGGCTTAAAAGAAAATACACCACTTGTTAAAGGCGGAATTGGTGAATCCACCTCTAGAACTAGACCTGCCCTAGTTTTGTAATCTCTGTATTGTTTGGTCTTGTTGTCAACAATACGGACTGTCAGCGAGGCAATATGCCACTCATTGTCTCCATTGAATATGTCACCCTCGTAGTACCCGTAATCTGTCATTCTCGCATTACCTTTAATTTTTTCAATTACGGAGCTTGGTAGTTCGACACTATTATCTTCTGGTGTTTTTTTTGGAAACTTCTTTTGACATGACTGCCGTATCATTTTGGCTGCAACATCGCTTGTGACGCCTTTCATGCTTTCTAAAATACATTCATCATAATCTGAAGGACCGCCTAACCAGCCTGCGTACGTTACTGATGAAAAAAGGCAAGAAAAAATGAAGGTCATATATATTCTTCTTTTTCCCATAATCTCATTTAATTCCTTGTTTATCTATCGAATTATTATCAGATCAGCTGGCAACAATATGTCAAAATCTGCCATTCAATATTTATGTTAGTCTATTTACTAACGTTACCCAAAACTGTTTTACGGGTTACAATCTGACTTTCTTATAAGTGCACTAATAACAAATTTCCTATTTTTATCAAAATAAGAATAACGCATACTTATACCTCTATCAATTAAAGGTCTTATGTCTGGATGAGAACACGCGTAATTAGTACGTTCATTTTTTAAATCATTAGCGTCTATATTAATTTGCGCAGCTTCTAATGTTGTTACCCTATATGAAAAGTCGAGTTCATGATCAAGTGGTGTGACAACAAAACACTCTGTTATTTTGTCAACCATCATTGGAAGGGTTTTGTTTAAATTGCTAGCAATAGCACTAAGATGCTCAAAAGAGCCCCAATCTTCTGATTGTTTCTTGACTATAGCATCTAATAAATAGTCAAATTGCTCTATGGCTACGTTTTTCACAGGGTCGTTTATTCGATCGATGCAGAATGCTCGAGTCATTGCTAATGATTCTCTTAAAAGCATCGTGAGCTGATTATTTTTTCTGACAAACTGAAGCGCTTTAGCTTTTGCAGAAAAACTATTAAAAGCTAAGTCGCCCACATGGGAAGCAATTATTTCTTTAAATTCTGCTGCTTGCGCTTCAGTAGCTGGCGAATTAAGAGCTTGATCCACAGTATTTGCTGTGCCCCCTAATGTATTGAAATGCCCGCATGTCATTGCTTGTGCTGGAGATGTAATAATCAATACGAGAATTGAAGATAAATATAAGATGATCTTACCCATACAGTGCCTTTTTTAGCTTTTTCTAGCAGATAATCTGAGCCTGGCTATTTTCAAACGCGAGGCGTTACAGTTAGTCAGCTAATCAAAGAACTACTGTAGAGATTCATTAGTCGATTATCAAGTTATTATATTTCGCAGATTCAGAGTACTTACATGTAGCGAAAGGAGAGATTCGAGAGAGCTTCATAAGTACATGTGCAAAATAAACCTGGTATTTTTTAGGGCTGCTTGCGAAAAGTAGTCAATAAAAACAGATATATAGCTGATGTTGTCGACTGAATAATTATACAAAGGTACTTATCAGTTCTGAACGTGCCTCTTCAAGAATTATCTTACGTGCCTCTTCAACAGACTCATATACTTTATCCAGATATTCTTTATTGCATGAACTAAAATTGTCTGCTTCCCAATTTGAAATATACAACGCTTTTAAAGCTTCAACCGCCCGTTCTGAAATAACTATTTCAGCTGGGCCATGCAGTTGTTGAATTTTCTTAAGTGCCTCATAACCAATTTTTGACTGATTTATGTAATATTCGCTTTTTCCTATTTCTTCATCACGCTGCTCAGAACCGGGATACATATAACAGTCCAGTCTGACAGACAAAGACATCTCGAGATTATAAAGAGCCTCAAGAAGGCTGGAGTAATATTTTTCCTTTAAATTCCAACTTTGTTGATGCAGCCAATTTCCTTTCGCTAATTCGACTTTAATTCCTTCTGTTTCTGCTGTTGTTTTCTTAAGTTGCGCGAGAATTGACTCATAATCTTCTTTTGTTGCTAAGTTCTCGGCTTTTTTCTTGAGATAACTTTTAAAATAACTTTTGAAATGGACTATTAAATAAGCTACCACAAATAGAGCAGCTACATTAATAGCGCTTATAATTTCTTCTTGAGTCATTTCTTCTTCCATAACATGAAGGTAAGGAATTGCTTTTGTATATCAAAGTATTCGTATGAGATGAAGCATTGAGATAAATTTTGTGTATCGATAAGGTGTAATTTAGATTTTTGAGACGTCTTATTTGAAGGCCTAGATCCTAACGAGACGAAATCAGGAAAATTTTACATTCGCAATTAAAGCGGGCCCGCGACAATGAAATGCAAGCTCAGCTTTAGCTATTGTGAGCCGGGCCATTTTCAAACGCAAGCCCTTACAGCTATCCCCTACCGCCAAGAAGAAATGCCCCTGAAACCGCCTTATTTCGCCTATATGTGATTGTTCAGTGAATCCGTTTTCGGTATTCGTGAATAGCAAACAAGCGCGGTCATGTGCAACTAATAAGAAACGATACCCATATCAAGAACCATGCCAGCCTGTAGCCCTTATCTAGCGTGGTTTATATGGATTTGGCACAAAAACCAGCTAAGGAAATGATTGTTTACCATTCCGAACACATCACCATGGTATAGGCTTGGTTGATGTGATGGGAATAACCGGGTGAGTTAGGAGCGCCCAAAGTTGGGTTATCGGCAACCAGTGGGGCAGGTTTTGAGCAGATAAACAGGTCGCAAGCTCACAAGACCGTAGCACCAGCGTAGCACCAGCAATAAACAAGGCGTTCAGTTTATATCTAAGTTATTGATTTTATGGAGCCAATGAGGGGATTCGAACCCCTGACCTACTGATTACGAATCAGTTGCTCTACCGACTGAGCTACATCGGCTTTAGGAAGAAAATTATAAAGAAACTTAAAAGCTAATCTAATGGCTGATACTGGTCCATCATTCCCAGCCCTTCTGCCACTGCTTTGCACGTGATTTTACCATCAAACACATTAATTGCCTTGGCGAGTTCTCTGTCAAACTTTAAAGATGACAATTCAGCATCTGCTATCTTTGCAATATACGGTAGCGTAGCATCAACTAACGCGATAGTTGATGTTCTTGGATAAGCGCCAGGCATATTGGTCACGCAGTAATGTATCACGCCATGTTTTATAAAGACCGGATCCGAATGCGTTGTAGGCCTTGATGTCTCTATGCATCCACCCTGGTCAATGCTGACATCGACAACAACCGTCCCTTCGGCCATTGATTTGATCATATTTTCGCTGATTATTTTAGGCGCTTTGGCTCCACGGCAAAGCACAGCCCCTACCACTAAATCGGCGTCTATAATGTGCTTCTCGATATTTTCTTTATTGGACAGAAAAAAATTCACTTCCGGCAACACGGTTTCTTTCAGTTTCTGCATCATCGCTAATTCTATGCCCGCAACAAATACATCAGCCCCCATCGCACAGGCAACTTGCGCGGCATGTTGGCCAACCACACCATCGCCAACGATGACAACCTTGCCATGCCGTCTACCCAATACCTTGCCTAACTGTATTCCCTTTCCCTGATTGAATTTGGCAAGATAATAACTGCCCATCAATGTCGCCATGTTACCGGCCACAGCGCTCATCGGCGCAAGGATTGGCAATCGCCCTTGTTCATCTTCCAGCGTTTCATAGGCAATTGCGGTTGTGCCTTTTTTTAATAGCTCCAAAGTCAATGCAGGCGACACGCCGGCCAGGTGAAAAAAGGTAAAGACAATTTGTCTATCCAGATACTGATATTCTGGCTCCAGAGGCTCTTTGACTTTTACAACCATATCAGCAGCCCAGGCAGTAGCGGTAGAAACCAGTTGCACGCCTGCCTGCTCATATTGCGCATTGCTGAAACCGGCCCCCAAGCCGGCATCGACCTCAACCAGAACACAGTGCCCTTTTTGAATCAGATGCTTAGCAGCTTCAGGCGTAATAGCAACCCTGCTTTCTTTTTCTTTAATTTCTTTAGGAATGCCGATTTTCATTGTTTATCAATTATTTTCGTTCAGCTGTTTTATGGCATAGCTTGCCGCGCCTAAAAGAGCCGCTTCAGGGTTGGTGCAAACTTTAACAGGTATTTTTTCCAGCACTGGACAATATCGCCCTTTAGCCAGAAAACCCTGCATAAATGCTCCCTTTTGTAGAAAAGGTAAAATTTTCGATGCTATTCCGCCGGCCAGATAAACGCCGGCATAGGGCAGGCACTTAAGCGCAAGATTACCCGCCTCTGCACCGTATATCCTGCAAAAAATGTTTAATGCTTCCACGCATAACGCATCGCTTCCAGTAACTCCGGCTTCACCGATAACTGCAGCCGGATCGCGCTCGGTCATTTGTTGCTCAATATTGGGTTGAGCCGATGCCCAATCATTTTTTTTAAGAAATTGATAAATATTTATCAGTCCTTCGCCGGACAACAATCTTTCATAACTGACGTGCTCGGGATATTTTTCCCTTAAGTAATGGAGTAACGCTATTTCCTGCTCCGTGCCAGGTGCAAAATCCGTATGGCCGCCTTCTGTTGCCATTACATAATGCTTTGCACCATCCCATGTAATTATTGATTCACCCAAGCCCGTGCCTGCCGCAACAATGGCTAGATGGCCTTCTCGCGGCTCTGCATGTGGATTAAGCCCGACGAAATTATGTTCGGGCATTTCCAGCACACCCCATGCGGTGGACTCCAAGTCATTTAACAATTTGACATTCTGGGTACGCAATTGGGTGCCGATTTCGGTTTTAATTAATACCCACGGAAGATTGGTTGTTGTGCAGTTACCGTCCACTATGGGGCCGGCCACGCCGATACAAGCTGCCGATACTTGAATAGGCTCAGCATCGCTTAAAAATAAATCCAGTATTTTGTTGAAGCTCTGATAGGCGGAACTGGGGAACTGTTCTTTTTTGATACAGCGCCAGTTGCCGCCTTCAACTTCATATAATGCCAGGATTGTTTTGGTGCCACCTATATCGCCGGCGAGGATCATCACTTGTTCTCGTAACTGTTGAATACTTGGTAATGTTTTTCGCTATCGAAGCTTACCACTTGGTAAGGGTCTTTTCTGCCGCCCATTTCCATGCCGGGCGTACCGGCCGGCATGCCTGGAACCGCTATGCCGACCACCTTCGGTTTCGTTTTCAAAAGTGCATTGATATCATTGGCTGGCACATGCCCTTCAATAACATAGCCATTCACCAGAGCCGTATGACAGGAAGCCATTTCATTTGGCACGCCATACTTGTCTTTTATGGCCTGAACTTCATTGGTAACGATATCTTTGACATTAAAGTTATTTTGTTTCAGATGTTCCAGCCATTTTCCACAACAGCCGCATGTAGGGCTTCTGTAAACCACAATGTCAACAGGCTTGGCCGATTCGGCATTCTCAGCCTGCACACCGGCATTTACACTAAGTAACCCTACTGCCAGCAACATATTTAACAACTTCATAGAATAACCTCTTAATTTTCTAACTTCATTACCGATAAGCTTGAACATAGTTTTTTGTTGGCCTGCCAAATAATTTTTTCGGTTCTTCAAAAAACAAGCCTTCCCTAAGCGATCTGCATCTTTATTACACTAACAGAGCCCTGGATAGCGGATAAATTCAAAAATCCTTTTTTAAGTCCTCTGTTTTAAGTATCTCATTAAGAATCTCATGCAATGAAGAAAATCTTAACCTTTAAGACCAAACGAATTTTTTTTGTATCCATCTTGTTGCCGGTAGCTTGAAGAAATTGTCGTTTTTCAGTCAAGCAGATCGGCCAATCCGGTAAAAACGCTGCCGTTTAAAAATTATGATTGATGATAGGCTGGACTGTACTTGCGTACGGCATCCACCATTGCTTTAACATGATCCGGGTTAATATCGGGCAGAATTCCGTGCCCCAGATTGAACACATGTCCTGAGCCCGAACCATACTTTTGCAAAACAGCTTTTACTTTTTCAGTAATAATTTCAGGAGTCGCATAAAGTGAAACTGGGTCCATATTGCCTTGCAGAGCAACCCGGTCACCAACTCGGGCGCGAGCCTGCTGTATATCTGTCTGCCAATCCAGACCCAGCGCATCATAACCGGCCTCAGCCATGGTTTCCAACCAGAGGCCTCCGCCTTTGGTAAATAAGATTGTCGGAATCGACTGCCCGTCTATAGTGGTGTTCAGCAATGATCTGACCTGCTTGGCATAGTATAAGGAGAATTCGGCATAGTCCTCGGAAGTCAGCATTCCTCCCCATGTGTCAAACAGCATGACAGCCTGGGCGCCCGCTTCGATCTGGGCATTTAAATAGACTGCTACCGATTGAGCCAATTTATCGAGCATGACGTGCATTAACTTGGGCTGCTCATACATCAGGCCTTTGACCTTTTGAAAGCTTTTGCTGCTGCCGCCTTCAACCATATAAGTGGCTAGTGTCCAAGGGCTGCCCGAAAATCCGATGAGCGGCACGCTGCCCTGCAGCGATTTTCTTATCAGTCGAACAGCATCCACCACATAGCGCAGTTCCATCTCCGGGTCTGGAATCGGCAATTTGTTGATATCTGCAGTCGTTCTTACCGGATTTTTAAATTTAGGGCCTTCGCCTTCCGTGAAATAAAGCCCCAGCCCCATTGCATCAGGAACAGTCAATATATCGGAGAACAGAATGGCCGCATCGAAATCGAACCGCCTCAACGGTTGCAGAGTGACTTCACACGCCAGCTCAGGATTGGTGCACAGATTTAAAAAACTGCCGGCCTGCTCCCTGACTTTTCTATATTCAGGCAGATATCGTCCCGCTTGACGCATCATCCAGACCGGCGTTCGATCAACAGGTTGCTTTAAAAGAGCTCTGATCAAGGTGTCGTTTTTTAATTCTGTCATTGCTTTATATCGATTTTTCCGGTTTAGATTTATCTTCAGTCACAAGATACTAACACTCAAGGAATGCTGTTTATCCTAAACACACTGAAGCATAGAAATTCGAAAGATCTGCCACTCAACTATTCAATTCTTGTCCGCCGAGGTTCACAGGTCTTTATTTAATTGCACTCACTTTTACAGGTATGGCTTTGCGAAACTCTGGCGGCAGTGAATTCCGGGCCTGAATCGCCTGCGCCGCACTGGAAAAAGAACCGTACATTAGGACATAGAGTTCCCTGCCATTGGTTATTTTCCGGCTTTGTTTAATCCCCAACGACGGGTATTTTTTCAGCACATCCGCTACCGATTGTTGTTTGGATAAAACCATGAGCTGCAGCGTGTAACCGTTAGCCATCTGGGTGACTGGCGGTTGCTTTTCGCTTTCTTGAGTGACAGGCTTTGCTGCCTGTTTCTCTTTAGGGGCAACAATAGCATCCTCTACATTTTTTTTCTTATCACTGATTTCCGGTTTTTTAGATTCAATCTGTTCGGCACTGTTAGTAATTTTATCTGTTTCCGGCTTTTCAGGCTTGTCGTTTATTGGCTGAATCTCATTGGCAACGCCTCTGTTTTTCATGTCATGGTCGGACGGAACCGCATCCATTTCCTCAGAGACATCTTCTGCCACCTCTGGCGTATCTAATGCGTCTGGATCGTCTAGCGCGTCTTCCGTTTCAGGCTGCGTCATAATCTTTTCATTGATCGGTTTCTGCTGTTGCGGCTGTGTTTGCACTGGTTGCACAGACTGTCCGTTTTTGGCGCTTTCAGTCGAAGTTACAGCTGATGGCGGCGCTATTTCAATAGCGATCTTCTGGCCAGCAGAAGAACTGGTAGAGGCGTTATCTTCTTTACGCGGTAGCGAACTCATCCACTGCACACTGAGGGCTACGGCAATCAATGCGACTACGGCAGCCGGCAGTATCCATTTGGCATTACTGCCAGGTTTGGGATTGCTTGCCAAAGCGGGCAATTCAGCGATAATTTTCCCTGGAATGCCGTGCGTTTCCTTATAGATGGCCTCCACCATGTTCTCATTGATGGCATTAAATGAAATTTGCGCCCGGGGCTGTGTTGATAAATGCTGCAAAAACTCGCCGCATTGTTTTTCCGATAAAGGCGGTATTTCTATAAAATAGCAATTATCAATAGCCCGGTCCGATCTGCTTTTTATGTGCAGTTCATCATGCGTCAAAACAAAAACCACCCTTAACGCAGGGTTTAAGGCAGCATATTGAATAATTGTCGTTACCAGACCTGGTACTAGCTGACCTGCATTATCAATGGTCAGGATTACCTTTCTCTTCTGGCTTTCATGCTGGTCAAAGGCGGCCGCCAAAGCCAGACCATGCTTGTCAGACTTATCCTGCGTGATGGCCTTTGCCATGTGCTCCTGAATTTTTTCAAAACTTAAATCAGCATTGCCCTGTATTGGACAATACAACCAGGAGTCCACCTTGCGCTCTTGCAAGACTCTCAGCAAAGTTGTTTTACCAATGCCTTCCGGCCCGCAGATGATAAGAGGCTGTGTTAAGTTGGCAAGCAGATGAGTCAGTAACTCAAGCTTCTGAGTTCGTTCCTGCGTTATCAAAGAGCGAGCGGTCGTATCGACTGGTCTGTCCGCCGACTTTTTCAGATGATACGTAAAGGTATCATTATCTACCATAGGTTTTAAGCGTTACTTCTAATAGTTCTTGATTTACGTCTGTCGGCAAGGTTGCTTCACCAATTTTCTTCAGCAGAATCAACCTTATTTGACCGTCTACATTTTTCTTGTCAACCGCCATTAATTCAAGGAATCTTTGCGAGTCAATTTCTTCCGGTGGATTGACAGGTAATTTGGCTCTTTTGAAAAGCGCCATTATTCTTGCCACATCCTCGTCATTCAGCCAGCCTTTTCTTCTGGAAAGGTCGGCCGCCTGGCAGGTGCCGATGGCTACGGCTTCGCCATGCAAATATTGACCATAGCCTACGCCTGTTTCAATTGCATGGCCAAAAGTATGACCCAAATTTAATGTGGCCCTGACGCCTGATTCTGTTTCATCTTCAGCGACAACTTCAGCTTTGTTGATACAGGACCGTTCAATAGCAAAGGCAAGCGCCTGCTTATCTCTTGCCAGCAGCGCATCCATGTTATTTTCCAGCCACACAAAAAATTCCGCATCCCTGATCAAGCCATATTTTATCACTTCCGCCAAACCCGCTGACAGTTGACGGTCATCCAGTGTATCCAATACATCGGCATCGGCAATAACGCACTGCGGCTGATAAAAAGCACCGATCATGTTTTTTCCCAGCGCATGATTGACACCGGTTTTTCCGCCCACTGAAGAATCAACCTGCGCCAGCAAGGTTGTCGGTATTTGAAGGAAAGGAATGCCTCTTTGGTAACAGGCTGCGGCAAAGCCGCCCATATCCCCTATGACGCCGCCTCCCAGAGCAATCAAGGTCGCGTTTCGGCTAAATTTGCCGGCCAGTAACTTATCAAAGATCCTGGCGACAAAATCTAAAGTTTTATACTGCTCGCCATCCGGCAAAACCACCGTTTCAACAATATAGCTCTGCAAATTCTTTAAAATCGCATCCAGATATAATGGTGCTATGGTTTCATTAGTAACAACCAGAACCTGCCTGGATTTTATATGCTGAGTTAAGAGTTCCGGACGGTTCAATAAACCGGAGCCTATATATATCGGATAACTACGGTCGTCTAACTGTACAAGTAATTTTTTCATTTACGTAAACGATTAACAGATCTGTATTTTTCCAGTATATGGTTAACAACTGTTTTGCTTTGCATCACACTGGTGTCAATTTTATAGTCGGCACATGACAAGTAGAGAGGCTCACGCTGTGCAAACAAGTTTTCTAGCCGTCCTCTAGGGTTATCAGTCTGTAATAACGGCCGTTGGGAATCTCTGCGTGTCCTTTCCAGAATTCTTTCCACCGAGCATTGCAAGTAAACAACAAAACCATTTTCCTTCAATAGCTTGCGGTTCTGTTCCCGCAAAATTGCACCGCCGCCGGTAGCCAGCACAATGCCTTCCTTTTGCGTTAGCTGTTGAATCATCTTCTGTTCGCGATCCCTGAATCCTTCCTCGCCTTCAAATTCAAAAATAGTAGAGATGTCTACGCCCGTGCTTTCTTCAATCGCTTTATCGCTGTCATAAAAAGGCAATTTGAGCGCCTTCGCCAACTGCCGGCCTATAGTGGTTTTTCCGGCACCCATGAGACCAATTAAATAGATATTTTCTGATTGCGTCATGAGTTACTTGACTCTTTAAGATTTAAGCATAAAAAAAGGGGGCATTATGCCCCCTTTTTGCTCCAAGTAGAAGCTATCAATAAGATGATAATGCGTCTTTGACAATTTTTGGTGTTACGAAAATCAGCAATTCCCTTTTATCATCCTGATTGAATGTACGCTTAAACAGGAAGCCTATGCCAGGCAGGTCTGCAAAAAACGGCACTTTGTTAGTATCGTTATTTATCTCTTCTTCAAAGACGCCGCCGAGCACAACCGTCTCGCCATCGTTCACTTGCACACTGGTTCTAAGCTCCCGCTTGTCAATCATACGGTCGCCAAGTTCTGTCGCTTCTTCGCCCAGCGTGTTTTTAGTGATATATAAGCCCATGATCACGCTACCGTTAGGCGTTATCTGAGGCAATACGCCCAGTTGCAACACAGCATCAACGAATACGGTATTTGTTCCGGTATTAGCGCTTGAAGACAAGTAAGGAATTTTGGCGCCCTGTTGAATCACTGCCAGGCAGCGGTCAGAGGTCATGACTCTCGGATTGGAGATGAGTTCGCCGCGCCCTTGATCCTGCAACGCCGACAATTCAAGATTTAACACATAATCCGCACCTCTTGCCAAGGTCATGCCTAAAGCGCCATAAGGATTAGACGTTGTAGCCAGATCCACCAGCGCATCATTTAGCGTACCAATGTTGCCATCCTCATCGACTTGAGCATTGCCGTTGCCTCGGGTTCCCCGGCCGCCAACAGCGAATACCTTACCGGAACCGGCTTCGGCTTGTTTTGCCACACCAAACCTCACTCCCAGTTCTTTCGCAAATGTATTGGATGCAATGACGATTCTTGACTCAATCATAACCTGACGCACCGGAATATCCAGTTTGCGTATCAATTTTTTTACTTCTTCCAGACGTTTTGCTGTTTCGCGCACAATCAGCGTGTTGGTTCTTGAATCTACAACGGCAGATCCTCGAGCGGAGAGCAACACCAAGCGATCATTATTAGAGCCTGAATTATTTCCCAGGTCTCCGAAGCCCTGATTTTGACCTTGGTCTTGACCTTGGTTCTGGAATGGGTTTTGGAATTGATTTTGGTATTGATTTTGACCTTGATTTTGGCTTTGATTGCCGCCGGATGATTCAAGCTCTGACTTGGTAATACGGGAACAGCTACCTACGGCACTGGCATCTTGCCCATACAATAAGTTTCTAAAGTCCTCTGCTTTAGCATAATTAATTTTGAGGTATTCGGTTACTAAAGGCTCTAACTGTTCAACGACAGTCTCTGTTTTTTGCTGTTCTTCCTTATATTTCTTAATCTTGCCTTGTGGTGCAATCAATGTGACATTGCCTGTCTCATACTTTTCCAGATCCTTGGTCATCATGATGAAGTCCAGAGCTTCATCCCAGGGCACATCATCCAGTTTCAAGGTAACGGTTCCAGTAACGTCGTCGCCGGCAACCACATTCTGCCCGGTAAATTCAGCCAAGACCGCAATAACGCTACGAACATCGATCTCCTGAAAATTCAAAGACAACCTGTCACCGGTGTATTTCGCTCTCTTTTTATCAACCGCTTCTTTTTCTTCAGCAGTTATTGGTCTGAACTCAACAGTCAATAATCCTTCTGACTGAAAAAGTGAATAATCATAAAGACTATTCTGTAGCGACACTGTAATGGCGGAGTCATTGTTTGACGAAACAGCATCGATAGACCTGACCGGTGTTGCAAAATCGGATACATCGAGTTTTTTCTCCAGATTACCCGGCAATTGCGTATTCAGGAAACTGATAACAACTTTCCCGCCTTCTTCCTTGCTGTTTACGATGGTATTGGGATTTGCCAAAGAAACCAGTATGCGCCCTTCGCCCCTCTCTCCGCGCTTGAAATCCAGTCCTCTGATAACCTGCTCAGGCATTAAACTGGATACTAAAGTTGTTGCAGGCTTTTGAACAACCGGAGCAGACCGTTCAGGCATAACTGCTTTTGCGCTGGTTAAAGTAAGCTGCACTTTATTGCCGATCACTTTGGTATCGAAAGGCACGGATTCAACCAGATTGAGTACGATACGCACTCTATCGGCCCCTTCCGCCACGTAAATGTTACGTGCGGCCCCTTGGTTTATCGGATATTCCTTTTTATCCAACGCATTTTTCACTCCAGGAAAATCCAGGGCAATCCTGGCAGGATTATCCGTATGAAAGACTTTAGGTTCAACGGCTGCACCGTTCATTTCCAGTTGTATCTGCAGTTTATCGCCGGGCAAGGTCGCGATATCTATACCCTGAACGGATACGCCACCGGCTTGCGCGGTTGCAATTTGGAATATAAATAAAAATAAGCTTAAGCCGATGCGCGCCCATAGGGAACGTCCCATTCTATTCAACATAATGTCACTATGTTTATTATTCATTTTGTTATCCTCGAAATCACTCTGACAAAGCTAATGAAGCGGATTGTTCGCGCCATGATCCCGGCTTGTCAGGAACGATTTCCGTCAGTTCAATTTTATCGTTGGATATCCGTATAATTTTTCCATAATTTTTTCCCATATAATTCCCAACCCGAACGCGATGAATCGTACCGTCACTTGCTTTTATCAGCCCCCACAAACCTGACTTCATAACCACAGTGCCCACCATTCTTAAACTGTCCAGAGAGAACGCCTCCAGTTCTTCTTTACGACGGGAAGTATCGGGTTTTATACCGCTACCTGTTCCAACATCCGCCCCATCCGCCTGCTCAGTCTGTTCCAGCGGCCTGAATGGGTCACGCAACCCCTCCGGCTTAAAGATGAATGGCTCAACAACTTTAATTTCGGGCAATGGCTCAATCGGACCTTTAGGCCTGGCTTTCACTTCGGAGATATAACGATTCAGATCTGAAAAATCGTCATTTCCGCACCCTGCCAATAGAATGAGAAAAACGGTGCAGCTTATCTGTATACCCGTCCGCCTGCTAATCAATAATGGCAAACCTTTGCGTCCCATTATTTTTTCCCCCTTCTCTTCTTGACGCTGGAGACCGCTTTATCAACGTTTTCGTTATAGGTCTTTATCGTCGCATTCATCAACATGTCTCCCGCTTCATACTTGTCTTTATCTTTGCCTTTGCTTTTATCGATAGGAACAATATTGACATCATGCACGGTCACAATTCTGGGCAGAGCAGCCACCCCACTTACAAACAAGCCCAATTCCTCGTATTTCCCTATTACCTCAATATTAATCGGCAACTCTGAGTAAAAATCTTTGTTCACGGCAGCGGCCGGCTTAAACAATCTGAATTCCAGGCCGCTCGCCAATCCTGTCTGTGAAATATCAATGAGCAGGCTTGCAACTTCTTCCTTAGTGGGCATCTGCCTGAGCATTTCATGTAATGAAACTTCAATTTGCGCTAACTGATCCCGGTAATCCTGGAGATTGACCGCCTTTTTTTGTTTCGTTTCAAACGTGAGCCTTAAGTCCTTCTCCTGCTGCTCAATATTTTCAAGCTCCTCTAACTGGTCAACGGTGTCATAGTAAATGCCTCCGCCGGCCACTACAGAACATATCAGTAAAACGATTGCCGCCTTGATGGTTGATGGCCATGTGCCGGCCGCGTTAAAATCCCAATTAATGTCTGACAGATTCATTGGTCACCTCCCCATTCACGTCTTCGGCCTTTTGCTTGCCCTGCTTCGCATGCATTGTGAAATCACTTAACTGTTCAGAATTGGTTTTGTCCTTCGACTGAATCACATCAAGCTTTGGCATTTGCAGCCAAGGCGATATATCTATCGCGCGCATGAAAGCAGAAACTCTCGCGTTCGATTGCGACTTGCCATCAAAAGTTAGGTCGGATGCGGTTTGGGTGAATTTGGTAAGAAAGACGCCTTCAGGTGTCGTTCGAGCGATTTCATCGAATAAATGTACGATCTCCGGGCGACTTTCCTGCAGTCGCTGAATCACATCAATTTTGGCCAGCAACTTGCTTTTTTTCTCTTCAATATCCTTGATTTCCTGAATTTTTTTGTCCAGCAACGCGATTTCATCCTGCAGCATTTTATTTCTTCGCTCCTGGTATTCTTTCAGCCCTTCAATATAGAAGTGAACCAGCCCAAGAACAGCAATCGTGAGCAGAACTGATAAGACAATCACATTTATAAAATCCTGCTTTTTTTGCTTACGCAGCTCTTCGCGCCAAGGAAGTAAATTGATCTTTGTCATTAGTCAAAGCTCCTTAATGCCAACCCGCAGGCAATCATCATTGCCGGAGCATCATTACTCAATACCTGTGGTTTCACTCGATTGGATAAGGCCATGTTGATGAAAGGATTGGCAATGTAGGTAGGCACGCCTAAGCTTTGTTCAACCAGCTTTTCCACACCGGGAATTGAAGCGCAACCGCCAGCCAGAATGATGCTGTCGATGCCTCTATTCGCACTTGACGAGACAAAGAACTGTAATGACCGAGCAATTTGCTGCACCATAGCCCTTTTAAACGGCTCAAGTACATCAGTGGCATAATTGTCCGGCAATCCGCCGTGTTTTTTTGCCAAACCGGCTTCTTCATAAGACAAACCATATCTGCGCTGAATTTCTTCAGTCAGCTGCCTCCCTCCAAATCCTTGCTCCCTCGTATATACGGTGCGGCAATCATGAAGAACGTTTAAGGTGGCCATTGTTGCCCCTATGTCGGCGATGGCGATGGTTCGTCCTTCTAATGAATCCGGCAATTGATCGGCGAGCAATGTAAATGCGTTTTCCATTGCGAATGCCTCTACATCGACCACTCTGGCCTTCAAACCGGCTTTCGCTAATGCCTCAACCCGGTCGTCCACATTTTCCTTTCTTGAGGCGGCAAGCAGCACATCGACCATGTCCGGATTATTTTCATTTTCGCCTTGCACTTCAAAGTCGAGATTAACTTCATCAAGGGAATAAGGTATGTATTGATCAGCCTCAACCATGATCTGCTCTTCCATTTCATCGCTGGATAGTGAAGCAGGCATGGTTATAATTTTTGTCATGACAGCCGAACCGGCAACTGCTACAGCCGCTTGCTTGAGCTTTGACCCGGACTGCTTTAATGCAACTTTTATGGCGTCAGCTATAACATCGATATTGGCGATATTTTTATCAATGATGGCGTCTTGCGGCAAAGACGCTACCGCATAATTCTCGACCCGGTAACGAGCCCCGACCTTGCTCAATTCCAGTAACTTTACTGCAGCTGTACTTACATCAACACCAAGAACAGCATTCTGTTTTTGATTAAACCAGCTCATGAATTAACTCTCGGAAAACTTGATTATGAATGTATTGCATAAATTGAAAGCCTGTCTCTCGTATGTTCAGCAGTCAAAAAACTAATCACTGTCAGAAGTATAGTAGTGTTTTTTATTTTTTTATTTTGATGCGCAAAATATCCAATTTATTTGTGTGACCGGTTCCACTATACTCGAGCGAAGATTGCTGCAATCGGCATTTGACTGGAAGATCTTGTTATTCTTGATAAGCTGTAGTTCCTCTATAACGTAGATTTTATTCAGGCTTACTTGTGACTATAAAAATGCTGTGCGGAAAAATTTTGATGGGATTGATTGCTTTTTTTATAGCGATCAGCGCCTGCTTAGCGCTCGCCGGCTATTTGCTGTATCAAAAATTATCAATGGAACTGCCGGACATAAAAGCCCTGCACAATGTTCAGTATCAGATCCCTTTCAGCATTTACAGCAAAGATAATCTTCTTATTGCTCAATTTGGAGAGAAAAAGCGCACTCCAATCAAAATTGATGAGGTTCCCAAGCAGCTTATTGATGCTTTTCTGGCAGCCGAAGATGAACGCTTCTTTAAGCATCCCGGCGTTGACTATAAGGGCTTATTGCGAGCCGCCATACAATTGGCTTTGACCGGAAAAAAAAGACAAGGCGGCAGTACGATCACCATGCAGGTCACGCGTAACTTTCTGCTTGGCAGGGAAAAAACATATATCCGGAAAATAAAAGAAATTATTCTGGCGCTAAAAATAGAAAACGAATATTCAAAGAAGCAAATCCTTGAGCTTTATTTGAATCAGATCTACATGGGCCATAGAGCCTACGGCATTGCAGCCGCCGCCCAGACGTATTACGGCAGAGCCCTTAATGAGCTGACGCTTGCTGAACACGCCATGATCGCCGGCTTGCCTAAAGCCCCATCGGCGTATAATCCGATCACCAATGAGACTCGGGCGCTGCAAAGGCGCAATTATGTTTTACGAAGGATGCTTGAGCTTAACTATATAACTCAGCAGGAATTTGAAAGCGCCGCTAACCAGCCTTCAACCGCAAAACTGCAATACGTATTGCCTGAGCTTTCAGCGCCCTACTTAGCTGAAATGGTCAGACAAAAGCTTTTCGATAAATACGGTGAAGAAGCGTATACATCGGGTTTTAAAGTCTACACAACGATCGACTCATCATTGCAGACAACGGCTGATCAGGCGCTTAGAAATACATTACACGCTTATGATGAGCGTCACGGATATCATTCAGTACCTCATGCAAGCATCAATACAGTCAACAATTTCAGAGACATTCCCATTATCGGCGATACCCTGCCGGCCTATATTGTAAGCGTCGATAAAAGCACGGCTACTGCCAGACTTCAAAATAACGTCACCATTGAAATTCCCTGGGAAAATATCAAATGGGCTCAGAATACTGTAAAAAGCTTTCTAAAGCCCGGAGACATCATTCGGGTTCGGCAATTGAAAAACGATACCTGGGCTTTAACTCAAGTTCCCGGAGCGGAAGGGGCTTTTGTTTCAATAAATCCCATCAATGGCGCAATCCTGGCATTATCCGGTGGTTTCGACTTCTCTCACAACAAATACAATCGCGCCACCCAAGCCAAAAGACAGCCGGGATCGGGCTTTAAACCCATCATTTACACCGCGGCGCTAGAGGAAGGCTATACCACGGCCAGCTTTATCAACGACGCCCCCATTGTCGTTGAGGATCAAAGCCAGGAAAACGAGGAATGGCGCCCTGAAAATTACAACCGAAAGTTTTTTGGCCCCACCAGCATTAGATCAGCTCTAACTCACTCGAGAAACATTATTTCCATTCGCCTTTTGAAAGCAATAGGCATTGAAAAAGCCGTCTCCACGGCTTTGCGTTTTGGCTTTACACATGAGCAATTGCCCAAAAGCCTTTCTCTGGCATTAGGCAGCGGCTATGCATCACCGCTGCAAATGGCAAGAGCTTACGCCGCATTCGCTAATGGCGGTTTTCTTATTAAGCCCTATTTCATTGAACGCATTGAATCCAATGAGGGCGAAGTCATCTATCAGGCAAAACCCAGAGTTGCCTGCCCGTCGTGCGATAGCAACCAGGAATTGAATAAAACCTATGCCCCGCGGATTATTTCACCAAGAATTAATTTTCTTATGAATTCCTTGTTAAAAGACGTTGTTCAACATGGCACGGCAACTCGCGCAAAAGTTCTGGAAAGGCAGGATCTGGCCGGCAAGACGGGTACAACCAACGAACAGCGCGACGCCTGGTTCAATGGATATACCCCTTCGATCGCAGCTACAGCATGGGTTGGATTTGACAACTATGCGTCATTAGGAAATCTTGAAACAGGCGGCGCCACTGCCTTGCCGATGTGGATAGAATTTATGCAGACAGCGCTGAAAAACACACCTGAAATTCCCTTTGATGTGCCTGAAGGCATAGTAAAAGCATTTATCGATCCTCAGACAGGTCTGCTGACGCCCGAAGGAAGCCGAAATGGAATATGGGAATTTTTTCAGGCCGAGCACGCCCCGAATCAATCCGCGCCAGTGTTTGAAAATTTACCCAGTGACTATAGTCAGCCTCATGAGAAACCGATTGAAGCCCTGTTTTAGAATACGCTGACGTACAGCATACAAATATTGAGAACTAAAACTGGGGCCATAAGAACAACCCCAGCTTTTTTGATGTGTAACTATCTCTGCCGCTGCTATATATTTAATTGAACAGCTTTTTTAAAGCTTAGATACAGCCAGCGTTTTCTGAAATTGCTGAGCTATATCTATAGACTGCAGGAACAAAAAACCCAAAAAGTTATTTGCCGTATTTTTTACGGAATTTATCAACGCGACCCGCTGTATCAACAACGCGCTGTTTGCCTGTATAGAAAGGGTGACATGAGGAGCAAACCTCTATAAGCAAGTCACCTTTTAGTACAGAACCCGTTTCAAATGTATTACCACAACCACATGTTACGGTAATTTGTTTATATTCAGGATGAATTTCTGGTTTCATATCACTTTCACATTACCCATGGACGGGCTACATACTTATTGAAGAACCCCGTATAATACGTTTTTCATACTAAAACCGCAACTCAATTTATACGCATGCGCATTATTACACTAAATGCCAACGGCATTCGCTCGGCAGAGAGCAAGGGCTTTTTCAAATGGATGCACTTACAAAATGCCGACATCATCTGCATACAAGAAACAAAAGCCCAACTATACCAGCTAAACCCCGAGCTCTTCTGCCCGGCCGGTTATCACTGCTTCTATCATGACGCGGAGAAAAAAGGCTATAGCGGCGTGGCGATCTACAGCAAAAAACAACCCGATAAAATTATAAGAGGCATAGGCTGGCCCGACATCGATGCAGAAGGCCGCTTCATCGAAGCGCGATTTGGCAAACTCAGCGTGATATCACTTTACTTGCCATCCGGCACCTCTGGAGAAGAGCGACAGCAAATAAAGTTTAAATTCATGGATCGCTTTCAGCCCTATCTGCAAGAGTGCGCGCAAAGCGGGAGAGATTACATTATCTGCGGCGACTGGAACATTGCCCATAAAGAGATCGACTTGAAAAACTGGCGGGGCAATCAGAAAAACTCGGGTTTTTTGCCGGAAGAAAGAGCTTGGCTGACCCAGTTATTCGCCAGCAATCACTGGCTGGACGCTTTCAGACTGATTAATCAAGAAGCCGAACAATATACCTGGTGGTCGCACAGAGGCCAAGCCTGGAAGAAAAACGTAGGCTGGCGTATTGATTATCAGATTATTAGCGCCAGCCTCAAAGACAAAGTGAAAGCCGTATCAATCTATAAAGAAGAACGCTTCTCCGACCATGCACCGCTTATTATGGACTATGATTACGAGCTTGAGTCAAATATTGATAACGCATCAGTACCAGCACCAGAATAATAGCTGGCAAACCTACGGCTGACGCGTAAATAAAAAATACATAATAGCCGTAAGTATCAACAATAATGCCGGATAAACCACCCAAAAGCTGCGCCGGCAATGTCATCAGGGAACTGAATAAAGCATACTGTGTGGCGGTATAGGCTGTGTTTGTCAGACTGGAAAGATACGCAATAAAAACGGAGGTCGCTATACCGCCGCTTAAATTATCGGCACTTATTACGCCTGCCAACAACCATAGGCTAGGCTCACTGATCGCCAAAACGGCAAATAGCAGATTAGTACTCGCCACTATAATGGCGCCTAACAGCAAGGGGCGCATAACACCATATCTGACCACTAATAAGCCGCCCAAGGTTGCGCCAGCAATGGTCATAAAAAAACCAAAAACCTTGCTGATTTCAGCAATCTCTTTTTTACTAAAACCCAAATCAAGGTAAAACGGATTCGCCATTACCCCCATTGTGATATCGCTCATTTTGTAAACTGCAATAAGCGTCAGAATCAACAGACCAACGGCGCCGTTGCGGCTGAAAAACTCCACAAACGGACTCAAAACAGCATCGGAAATACTTGCCAGCACACGCTGCCAGACATTCTGACGCTTTTTCACGCCCAATGCCATCTCAAGCTTACTCTCAAGGGTTTCCACGGCTTTAGCTTGCTTGTGCTCAGGCTCGCTTAAACAGAGCGTCGTGACTATGCCGACAAGCATTGCTGCCGCCATGGCAAAGTAAGCCAATTTCCAGTTCGAATAATCCGCAATATAAAAAGCGCCCGCACCAGATACCAGCAACGCAATTCGATACCCTAACACATAAGTTGCCGCCATTGCCCCCTGGTATTCCGGTTTGACAGCCTCAATGCGGTAGGCATCAATAACGACATCTTGCGTAGCCGAGCAAAATGCCACCCATACGGCAAATAAAGCAATCTGTTGTAATTGCGTGTGCGAATCCGAACTCGCCATACCTGCCAGACCAACCATGATTCCCAATTGAGCAAGAAACATCCAGCCTCGCCTTTTACCCAATAACCTAGTGAACAAAGGCAGTCGCAGCCTGTCGATCACAGGAGCCCAGAATATTTTTATTGAATAAGTCAGCCCCACCCAGCTAAAAAAACCGATGACGGAACGAGTCACGCCCTCATCCCTTAACCAGGCAGATAACGTGGAAAAGACTAATAGAAAAGGCAACCCGGCTGAAAAACCGAGAAGCATCATGCTCAGCACGCGCGGCTGAGCATAAACAGAAAAGGCCGACCGCCAACTTTTTTCAGCTGCCATTGACCTTGCCAGCGAGAAAGCACCGCATTTTCATGCGGTGCATGTTAGAAATTTCAGCCATTAATCAAGTAATGAACAACGATACTTCCGACATAACCGGCAGCAATCGCTGGCGTCCATTTCAAGTGACTGAAGAAGGTGTATTTATGATTGGATTGCCCCATCAAGGCGACGCCCGCAGCTGAACCCACTGACAGCAAGGAACCGCCTACGCCTGCAGTCAGGGTAACCAGCAACCACTGATAAAGATTCATATCCAAATTCATATTCAGCACTGCAAACATGACAGGGATGTTATCGACAACCGCTGAAATCAGACCGACCAGGATATTGGCAGTTGTCTGTCCCAAACCATCGTATAAAGCGCCTGACAGCAGTTCAAGATAACCGATGTATCCTAATCCGCCTACAGCGAACACAACGCCGAAGAAGAAGAATAAGGTATCCCATTCAGCATCACGGACTTTATTAAAAATATCAAACCGCTGGCCCTGTGATGAATACATGATATTGATGCTGTATCCATAAATCATCAATGCGGAAAGGCCAACCATCATGCCCATAAAAGGCGGCAAATGCAGAACCTGATGAAAGCTTACCGCTGTAACAATCGTCAGCAAGAATAATACGCAAACCTGGATCGCTCCGGGCTTTAACTGCACCGCTTGTTCACTGGTAGCCTGAGGTTGCTCATCGGGCACGGCAAAATACATAAATGCCGCTGGAACGCCGTAGTTCACCATTGAAGGTATGAAAAGCTTGAAGAAGTCGAAGAACTGGACATATTCTGCCTGCCAGACCATCAGCGTAGTAATGTCGCCGAAAGGACAGAAAGCGCCGCCCGCATTAGCCGCAACAACAATATTAATGAAGCCAAGGCTGACAAACTTCGCATTATCAGCACCTACCGCCATAACTACCGCTCCGACCAATAATGCGGCCGTCAGGTTATCCGCTATAGCGGACAAAAAGAAAGTAATCACGCCAGTAATCAAAAACAGTTGACGGTATCCAAACTGTTTTCTTACCAGCCAGGACCTCAAGGCTTCAAACACATTCCGTTCCGTCATTGCGTTGATATAAGTCATCGCAACTAAAAGGAATAACATCAATGCACCGTATTCTTTCAAATTGTGTTCGAAAGCTTCGTGCATATCTTGTGCTGAAACGCCTGCTTGAGACGCTAAAACAGCAGCATGTGCCCAAATAATGCCAGCTGCCAGAATGACCGGCTTGGACTTACGCATATGCGTAAATTCCTCAGCCATAACAAACCCATAGGCGATAATAAAGATCAGAACCGTGTAAATGCCACGCTCCGTCCCCGTCAGCCCAAGTGTTTCAATTTTTTCGGCTGCCATCGCCATTTCGGGCAATACCAGTATCGATAATAGAAGAAAGAAAAACCGCAACAAAATAACCCCCTAATTTTTTAGTAGTTAATAAACACTGACCGAATCTTAACCGGTAATACTACCACCATATAATAAACTTTGTCATTTTATGGCTCGCAGTATATGATAATCATTCTTGAATACGGGCCCGACAGGCATAACAAATACACTATCCATGTATCAGTATAACGAAGACGACCAAACTCTTATTGAAGAACGCGTAGCCCAGTTCAGAAGGCAAACAGAGCGTTTTTTAAAAGGCGAAATATCTGACGATCAATTTCGCGCATTGAGATTAATGAATGGCGTTTATATTCAAACTCACTCTCCAATGCTGCGAATAGCCGGACCCTATGGCCTGCTTTCCTCCAAACAGTTTCGCAAACTGGCGCATATTGCGCGCGAATACGACAAAGGCTATTGTCATTTTACGACCCGTCAAAATATCCAATTTAACTGGCCGCAACTAGAAAGAATTCCCGACATTCTCAAAGAACTGGCCGGTGTTCAGATGCACGCCATTCAAACGAGCGGCAACTGCCTGAGAAACACGACTTCAGACCACTTGGCCGGCGTTTGTACTGACGAGCTTGAAGATCCTCGCCCTTATTGTGAAATCATTCGGCAGTGGACTACCTTGCATCCTGAATTCGCCTATCTGCCGCGCAAATTCAAGATTGCAGTCAGCGGCGCCAAACTTGATCGAGCCGCCACTCAATTTCATGACATAGGCTTGCATCTAGTCAAAAACGATGCAGGTGAAGTAGGCTTTCAAGTGCTCGTTGGCGGCGGCTTAGGCCGCACACCTATTATCGGCCAAGTGATAAGGCCTTACCTGGAAAAGAAGCATTTGCTGTCTTATCTGGAAGCCATATTGCGCATATATAATTTATATGGGCGCCGCGATAATAAATATAAAGCGCGCATCAAGATTCTGGTTAAAGAAACCGGACTGGAAAAGTTTACCAAGTTAGTTGAGGAAGAATGGCTGCAGATTAGGGACAATCTGGAACTTAGCGCCGAGCGGATTGAAGCGATAAAAGCCCAGTTTACCTCGCCTGCCTACGATTCCAACGCCGCGGAAGACGCCAGCTTTGCGCAGCATCAACAGGAAAACAAAGCCTTCGCCACCTGGGTTAAACATAACACCCTTAACCATAGGGTACCAGGGTATCGCATTACCTTCCTGTCGCTTAAAGCCCCGGACTCACCTCCCGGCGATATGACAGATACGCAGCTTGATGCGGTTGCAGACCTGGCGGATCAATACAGTTTCGGACTGATCCGGAGCACCCACAGACAGAACTTGGTATTCGCCGATGTCAGACAAGCGGATTTGTTTTCGCTATGGCAGAAACTGGACGCGCTGAAACTGGCCACGCCTAACATTGGCACTGTGACCGATATGATCTGCTGCCCGGGCCTTGACTTTTGCTCACTGGCCAATGCCAGCTCCATCGGCATTGCCAAAGAAATCAATGAGGCCTTGGATGATATGGACTACATCCATGACATAGGCGATGTAAAAATTAACATGTCCGGCTGCATGAACGGCTGCGCGCACCAAAGCGTCGGACACATCGGCATCCTGGGCGTTGATAAAAAAGGCGTTGAATGGTATCAATTGACGCTAGGCGGATCTTCGGAAAATGAAGCCGCAATTGGCGAAAGATTAGGTCCCGCTGTTGCCAAAGACCAGGTAGCCAAAGTGGTGACGACTATTCTTGACGTCTATGTCAAACAGCGCCTGGACGATGAATCATTCCTGGACATGGTAAAACGGGTCGGAATCACCCCATTCAAAGAAGAAGTCTATGCAGATAATTAAAGACAAGCAGATCATTGATGAAAGCTGGAATTATATTTCTGATGACGCCGAACTGAAGGCCGGCAACATCAGCGTTTCACTGGCTCGTTGGAATAAAGACAAGCAGCAGCTGTTGCATCATGATGGAAAGGTAGGCGTTAGGCTAGAACCCTCTGACTCGGTTGACAACATTGCCGAAGACCTGAAAAAAATTGAATTGATTGAACTGAACTTTCCTGCTTTTGCTGACGGGCGCGCATTTTCTCATGCATGGCTGCTTAGAAATCGCTATCGATATACAGGCGAAATCAGAGCGACAGGACACTATATGCCGGACCAGGTATTTTATTTATCGCGTGTCGGCATCAATGCATTCAGTCTTGAAAAAACTGAAGACCTGCCTGCAGCTTTGTCTACGCTAAATGACTTTACAGTCATTTATCAAAAATCCACCAATTAAAATATAGCCAGGTGGGCATCATCATGCCCACCTGGCCTTTTCACATCCTCGGCCCCATCCAGCCCTCCGCCAACCGACTCGATCATCCGGGTGTTATGCTGCGAATACGCTTCGTTCAAACATAAAATCGCCAGCGTATCTTTGAGCGCCGCCAATCTGTACTGGCAAAATTTTTCAGAATTTTTATGGCTTTAAATTTTGGCATAAAAAAACCGCCCTTTAGGCAACGCCTAAAGGGCGGTTTTTTATCAGAATATCAAACCAGACTAATGATTATCTATGCATGATGCTGATGCCTTTCAATAAGGTCAGTGCTTCATGTACTGCATAATCTTTGAGCTCCAGGATTTCTTCCTTAACCTTTTCCGTCTGCTCTACATTCGTTTTCTCATCTTTACGTTTGTTGCCATTCGTTAAATGATGCGACAAATCTGATTCTTTCACAGGCGTGAATTCCGACTTATCCACTGACTCCAGTTTTACACGAGCCAAAGCAATATCCGGCTCAATACCCTCAGCCTGAATAGATCTTCCTGAAGGGGTGTAGTACCGCGCAGTAGTCAACTTAACTGCCGCGCCATTGCTTGTAGGCAATATAGTCTGAACTGATCCCTTACCGAACGATTTCTCACCGATGATTACCGCTCGTTTTTGATCCTGCAAGGCTCCGGCTACGATCTCAGAAGCCGACGCAGAACCCGCGTTAATCAGCACGACAATTGGCGCGCCTTCGATAATATCATCAGGAGAAGCATTGAATCGCATCTCAGAATTCTCAATACGCCCTTCTGTATAAACGATAAGCCCGCTTTTAATGAACGCATCGCTTACTTCCACAGCCGCATTCAATACGCCTCCGGGGTTATTTCTTAGATCCAGCACCAATCCTTTTAAATTGCTCGCATTTTCCTTTTTCAGGTCGGCGATAGCTTCTTTAAGGCTTTCTCCGGTTCTGGATTGAAAACTGCTGATACGCACATAGCCATAGTCTTTTTCCAGCATCCGGCTTTTTACACTTTTAACTTTTATTATGTCTCTGGTTATGGTTATTTTCAGAGGCGCTTCCTCCCCTTCTCGCACAACCGTGAGTAAAATCTTGCTGCCCGGCTCACCTCGCATGATTTTGACTGCATCATTCAAAGACATGCCTTTAACCGGCTGATCATCAAGCCGAACAATAAGATCGCCGGTTTTTATACCCGCTCTTTGAGCAGGCGTATCGTCAATTGGCGAAACCACTTTAACGAAGCCGTTTTCCATCGTTACCTCTATACCCAGGCCGCCAAATTGCCCTGTAGTACCTTCCTTTAACTCCTGATACTCTTCTGCAATGAGATAGGCCGAGTGAGGATCAAGCCCAGATAACATGCCGCGAATCGCATCTTCCAGTAATTTTTTATCAGAAACAGGTTCTACATAATCCCGCTTGATCCGACCAAAAATTTCCGTGAATGTCCGCAAATCTTCGAATGGCAGTGCTTCAGTATCAGTGGCAACCTCTGCATTATCCCGATCAGCAAAGACGCTGCCACAGGTGCCTACAAAAACACCCAGCATAATGCCCAGGAACAATATAAAAACGCTCTTCTTTTTTAGCATGTATCTTAAAACTCCGAATACGATTTCCTAAAATATTATCCAATGATTAACTAACTTGATCCTGGCTTACTTTCCGACACCATTCAAGAGGATCGACCGGCTTGCCTTGCTTGCGTATCCCAAAATATAACCCAGGCTGGCTACGCCCGCCACTCTGCCCTACAGAAGCGATAATCTCACCCGCTTCCACCCATTCACCGACACGCTTGTAAAGACTCTGATTGAAAGCGTAAAGGGACATATACCCCTTGCCATGATCAATGATAGTCAACAAACCGTAACCCCGGAGCCATTCCGCATAAACGACTTCTCCTTTGGTGACGGCATGTATTTCGGTGCCTTCTCGAGCCTCGATCAATACGCCATCCCAAAGCCCCTCCGAGCGCGGGCTGCCGAACTTCTGCGCCAACCTCCCCTCGACTGGCCAAGGCAATCGGCCTTTGAGTAAGGAAAAGTCACCTTTAAGTTTGGAAAAATCCGCCTTAATTTCAGCAGCTCCATCCTGGTCGTCAACCGAATCGCTCTTAAGAGCCAGAAGATCTTCTTCATTCCTGGCAGACCCTGCCTGGTCGGCATCAAGAGCGAACTCATCGGTTCTTTCTCCCTGCAATGAGGCAATCAAAGCCATCAACTCATTTTCGCTTTCTTTCAAGCTATTTAATTGCTGTTCATTTGAGGAAAAATCCCGACTTAATTGCGTCAGTACATCATTTCTCCGTTTTCTGACATCAGCCAAAGCTGTTTGCTCTGCCTTCTTTTGTTCCAGTTTTTGTTCTAAAAGTTCAGTTTCTTCTATTTTTTGTTTATCCAGCTGACTCAGATGCCTCAAGGCCTCGTCGATGTCCGCCAGTTTCTGTAAGCGAGCCTTATTAAGATAATTGTAATATATCATCATCCGGCTTGATAAAGCGGGGTCTTGCTGATTCAGCATTAGCTTCAGCTTTTCTTTTTGCCCCATCGCGTAGGCTGCTTTTATCTGACCTGCCAGTTCTTTATTATGTTTTTTTACTTCGTCCTGATAGCTCTGTATGTTCAGCTGGGTCTGACTCAGATTTTGCCGCTTCTGATCAATTTGTTCTTGCAGCTCTTTCAATAAAGCGACTGTCTCTCCATATTTTCTTTCAATGTCTGCCAATTGAGCGTTTAACGTATCTTTTTCCTGCTGGATACGTTCCATATTTTGCTCGACGGCCCTGATATCAGATTGAACATCATCCAGTTCCTTGCTTTTTTGCGAAACATCGGCTACAGCCTGACTTATAAATGCGCTCAGCAAAAAACAAAAAACTATCTTTTTTCTCATTCACAGGTTAAACAGATTTAAGAAGCGATCTACCAGTCATTTCAACGGGTTGCTCAATGCCTAAAATAGCCAGCATAGTCGGCGCCAAATCAGACAAACTGCCGCCAGAGGCTAATGGCTTGTCGCCGCCCACATAGACCAGAGGCACTGGATTGGTAGTATGAGCGGTATGAGGCTGCCCTGTCTCTTTATCAACCATCTGTTCGATATTGCCATGATCAGCAGTCAACAACAGGCGTCCGCCCACTGTCAGCAATGCGTCCACTATGCGCTGTAATGAAGCGTCCACGGCTTCAACCGCCTTAATGGCTGCGTCGATCACGCCGGTATGCCCCACCATGTCGCAATTGGCATAGTTGCAGATTATCACATCGTATTTTCCGCCCGTAATGGCTTCCACCAAATGATCGGTCACCGCCGGCGCACTCATTTCAGGCTGCAGGTCATACGTTTTGACCTTGGGAGACGGAACTAATATTCTGTCTTCTCCAGAAAAAGGCGTATCTATGCCACCATTCAGGAAAAAGGTGACATGTGCATATTTTTCAGTTTCAGCCAACCTTAACTGTCTCATGCCTAAATTGGACAGCACTTCTCCCAAGCTATTCTTTATATCAATGGAAGGAAAAGCCACGTCGAAATCAAAATCCTGATGGTACTCGGTTAAAGTTGCGAAATAGCCTTTATGAGGTTCATGGCTTCTGTCAAAAGCATCAAAATTTATTTCCGTTAAAGCCCGGCTGATTTCACGCGCACGATCCGCACGGAAATTCATAAAAACAATGGAATCATCAGGGTCCAGAACTATGGGCTGATGATTGCCCCCCAAAACAGCAGTCGGGGAAACAAACTCGTCAGTTTCTCCTCTGCTATAAGCCGACTCTAAACCCTCCATGGCCGAATCGACATAAAAACTCGCCTCGCCTTTTGTGATTAAATCATAGGCGCCTTTTACGCGCTCCCAACGATTATCTCTATCCATGGCATAAAACCGTCCGGCAATCGAGGCTATGCGTCCCACGCCCAATTCAGCAAATTTTGCTTCCAGCAATTGCAACGATGACGCGGCACTCTTAGGCGGTACATCCCGCCCATCCAAAAATGCGTGCATATAAATTTTACTCAAGCCGCGCCTAGCGGCGAGTTCAACCATCGCCAGAATCTGGTCCTCGTGACTGTGTACGCCGCCTGGAGACAATAAACCCAGGATGTGTAACGCCTTGTTTGACTCTTTAGCGATATCTACGGCTCGACAAAGCACTGGATTTGAAAAAAAACTGCCGTCTTTTATGGCATTATTGACCAATGATAAATCCTGAGGCACATAACGACCGCTTCCGATATGAAGATGCCCTACTTCCGAATTTCCCATTTGCTCGTCAGGCAGTCCCACGACATTTCCGGAACAATTCAGCAAAGTCATGGGATAATCGCGCTGCAGTCTATCCCAGCAGGGCGTATTAGCCATTGCAATCGCATTGTATTCTTTGTCCTGCGAATAACCGAACCCGTCAAGGATCAGTAATACCAAAGGCTTTGGCCGATTTAACATTCTTTATTTATCTCCGTACGCTTAAGCAGAAACTCACTGCAACCGACTGCTTTTAGACTCGCAATCAGTGGAAATGTTGTTTTGTTTCTTCATTACCCAAAATGATTGAAAATGGGGTATCATTTTGTTAGATTTACTAATTTTTTGATTTGGCAACTTGATAAAAATTCGCAAGCAAGTCGTCATTATAGTAATACACGTTAATAGATGTGTATAAATAATTCTTCGTGGGTTCTTTTTTTAGAATTAGACTCAGACAACCCAGCAACATTAAGCAGTCCTATGGAAACTAAAGACGAGTACATTTTATATAATGACCCCGACATCACCAAAGCGGCGCGCTGCTTAAAGGCAATGTCGCATCCATTGCGTTTGAAAATTTTGTGCGTGCTTGGCACTAATTCAGTCAGCGTGCAAGATATTGTAGAACAGGTTGGAACCAGCCAGAGCAATATTTCCCAACATCTGGCCATTCTTCGGGAAAAAAACATTCTCGGCCATAAAAAGGAAGCCAACCGTGTTTATTACTACATCGACGACGAACGCATGCTGCAGCTTATCAAAATGATGCAAGACGTCTTCTGTTCCATCAACTGATTTATTTTCCTTTCATTTATTCAACACCGATTTATTATGGACCGCTATTTAGAATTCATTTTAAATCACTACATCTTATCTCTTGCGCTGGCTGTAGTGACCTATTTATTAATACAGGAATTTTTTGACACGGCATTCAAAAAATTCAAGTACATTTCGCCTTTATTGGCTGTCGCCAAAATGAATGACGGCGAGGCTGTTGTTATCGATGTGCGCGAACCGAACGAGATTACTCAAGGTCATATTGAGAACGCCATCAACACGCCTTTAAGCAAACTGCCGGAACATCTCTCAAAATTGGCGCCGCACAAGGGAAAGCCTGTTCTTATAGCCTGCCAAACTGGCGCACGCGCAGCTTCTGCCGGCAAAATACTGAGCAAGGCAGGATTTGAACAGGTATTCGTCATTACCGGCGGCATGCAGTCCTGGGAAGGCGATTATAAATTACCCATAAAGATACCCGGCAAAAATAAGGCTGCCGCCTGATTTTTTAAGCAAACGGCTTGTGCAAACTCGTAAATTTCACGATTACTCTATAAAACTAACCAATAATTCCTCATGGCCGAAGAAAATAAAACCGTAGAAAAACAATTTTCCATTCAAAAGATCTATACCAAGGATATTTCTTTCGAGACCCCAAATTCACCTAAAGTATTTATCGAGAAATGGGAGCCTTCCGTCGACTTCAATCTCAGCACGCATGTTGAAACGTTGGAGAATTCGCTTTATGAAGTAGCGCTTACCATTACCATCACCGTTAAAAGCGGCGATACAACAGCTTATCTTGTTGAAGTCAATCAGGCCGGCATTTTCGCCTTGAATGGCTTTAACGACCAGGAAATGGGCCCGATGGTTGGCAGCTTCTGCCCCAACATCCTTTTCCCTTATGCGCGGGAAGTCGTTTCCGATCTCGTGGCAAAAGGCGGTTTTCCGCAATTGCTGCTGGCGCCGGTAAACTTTGACGCATTGTACGCACAACACCTGCAACACGTACAAAATCAAGCCCCCAGCTCTGAGTCCGTCAACTAAGCCGAATATGAATAAAAAAATATCTGTTCTGGGCGCCGGCTCCTGGGGAACGGCGCTTGCGATTCTGGCTGCCAGAAACGGTTGTCAAACACTGTTATGGGGCCACAATCCGGATCATATCGCAAATCTGGCAAGAGATCGGCAAAATGCCCGCTATCTGCCTGGCTTGCCTTTTCCGGAAACGCTTTCCGTGACAACGGACTTGGCTGAAGCTGCTGCATTCAGCAACCTGATACTCGTTTCAGTGCCCAGCCATGCCTTTAAAGATACGTTGATCAAGCTCAAGTCTTATGTATCCGATGATGTAAAAATTGCCTGGGCTACCAAAGGCTTTAACCCGCAAACAGGTGCGTTACTGCATGAAATAGTGGCTGAAGTCTTTTCTGCACAAACGCCTGCAGCCGTCCTTTCAGGCCCTTCCTTTGCCCGCGAGGTTGCCGCCGATCTGCCCACCGCCGTCACGATCGCATCATTTCAGCCGAACTTCGCCAACCAATTAGCCGATATTCTGCACAGCGGCCGTTTCCGTGCCTATACCAGTTCCGATCTGATTGGCGTGGAAGTAGGGGGAGCTGTAAAAAACGTTCTGGCTATTGCCACCGGCATTGCCGATGGTCTTGGTTTTGGCGCCAACACACGGGCGGCCTTGATTACACGAGGCCTCACCGAAGTCATCCGCCTAGGCGTCAAACTTGGCGGCAAACAGGAAACCTTCATGGGTTTGGCTGGCTTGGGTGACCTTATTCTGACCAGCACAGACAACCAGTCCAGAAACCGGCGCTTTGGCCTGGCTTTGGGTCAAGGCAAAGACAGAGCGACGGCAACCCGGGAAATCGGCCAGGAAATTGAAGGCGTTTCAGCCGCAAAGGAAACGTTCCTGCTGGCTCAAAAATATGGCATAGAGATGCCTATCACTGAACAGACCTATAAGGTTTTATACGAAGGATTGCCGCCACTGACGGCAGTGGAGAATCTGCTGGCGCGCGAACAAAAATCCGAGTCTTAATGCCGCCTTCACAGGAACAGCATTAAAAATCAATTGACAGTTCATCCACTGACTTTTATCGCATCGCCCTGCTCATCGGCTGAGCAGGGACCTCTACTTTATCAGCGCGCCTGAAAAAGACATCTGCCGCCAAGCCTCGTACAAGACAATTGATACGGTATTGGACAAATTCAGGCTCCGGCTTTCCGCCCTCATAGGCAAATACAGGCGCCTGTCGGCAGCAAGTCCCGCCAGAACAGCCTCAGGCAAACCTCTTGTCTCAGGCCCGAACAAAAAAACATCCCCGGACTGAAAAGCCGTCTCACTGTAGACTTGCCGCCCCTTGGTAGTCAGCGCAAACAAGCGCTCAGGCCTGACGCTATCCATGAAGGCGGCCAGGGAATCATGTTCCCTGACATCAACCCACTCATGATAATCGAGACCCGCACGGCGCAGTTTTTTATCATCCAATTCAAAACCCAGCGGTTTAATCAAATGCAGTTGAACGCCCGTATTCGCGCATAAACGAATAATATTGCCGGTATTCGCAGGAATTTCCGGCTCATACAAGACGATATGAAACATCTTAATCTTTATTGCCTACGCTGACCGGCGTCAGTTTCCAGATATTGTCATTGTAATCGGCAATCGTCCTGTCCGTGGAAAATTTACCGCTGGCCGCGCAATTCAGGATGCTCATGCGAATCCAATGATCCTTATCCCGATAAGCATCTTCCACACGGTTCTGGGCATCGACATAGCTGCGGAAATCGGCAACAGTCTTCCACGGGTCGTGCGGACTTTTAACCGATGCAATGATATCGTCAAAGATGCCCGGTTCGAACTGGTTGAAGTGCCCGCACTCCAGCAGATTCATAACACGCTGCAGATCCTCATCCTGGCTGATGATTGAAGCAGGGTCATAATGATGGCTCAATTCTTCAATCTGCGCTTCTGTCAAACCGAACAGGAAGAAATTCTCATGCCCGACTTCTTCCCGAATTTCGATATTGGCCCCATCCAAAGTACCAATCGTCAAAGCTCCGTTCATCATGAACTTCATATTGCCGGTGCCCGAGGCTTCCTTGCCGGCCGTTGAAATCTGCTCTGACAAATCAGTACCCGGACAGATTTTTTCCATGGCCGACACCCGGTAATTAGGCATGAAGACCAGCTTCAGCTTATTGCCAATATCGGGATCGCTGTTGATGACATGGGAAACATTATTGATCAGCTTTATGATCTTTTTCGCCATGTAATAGCCCGGTGCGGCCTTGCCGCCGATCAACACGCAGCGATTGGTCCAGGTTGCCGTGTCACCGCGTTTAATGCGGTCATACAGATGAATGACATGGAGTACATTCAGCAATTGACGCTTATACTCATGAATTCGCTTTACCTGCACATCAAATAAAGCATCCGCGTCCAGATCGATATCATGTTCCTGCTTTTTATAATTGATGAGCCTTTCCTTGGCATTTTGCCGGACCTGATACCAGCGTTCGCGGAACGTCTTGTCGTCGGCAAACGGCTTCAGATTTTTCAATAAAGACAAATCGGTCAACCAGCCATCGCCTATGGCTCCCGTAATCAACTGCGCCAGTTCCGGATTACAGCCCGCCAGCCAGCGGCGCGGCGTTACGCCATTGGTTTTATTGTTGAATTTCTCCGGCCAGAGCTCATAAAAGTCCCGAAACAAGCCTTGTTGCAGCAACTTTGAATGCAACTCGGCAACACCGTTGACTGAATAGCTGCCGACTATCGCCAGATAGGCCATTCTGACCTGCTGTTGAGGGCCTTCCTCAATCAGCGACATGCGCGCCAACCGATCTATATCGCCGGGCCAACGTGCCGATACTTCTGCCAGAAAATGGGCATTGATATCAAAAATGACTTCCATCAGGCGGGGCAATAATTGCTTGAACAAATCAACCGACCACCGCTCCAGCGCTTCCGGCAAGAGCGTGTGGTTAGTGTATGCCATCGTGTTGCGGGTAATATGCCAGGCCTCATCCCAGTCCAGGCCGTACATGTCGATCAGCAGACGCATTAATTCCGCAACCGCTATGCTCGGATGGGTATCGTTCAATTGAAAACAATTTTTCGTCGCAAATTCCGAGAAATCGTTGCCGTGCCGTCCGACCCAGTTGGCAATCACATCCTGCAAGCTTGCCGAGGCAAGCAAGTATTGCTGGCGCAAACGCAGAACCTTGCCGTTTTCATTGGCATCGTTCGGATACAGCACCATGGTGATATTTTCGGCCGTATTCTTGGCCGCAACCGATTCCGCATAATCGCCGGCATTGAATTCCTGCAAATCAAACTCTTCCGTTGCCGTGGCCTTCCATAAACGCAGCGTGTTGACTGTGCCGTTCTGGTAGCCGGGAATCGGCGTATCAAACGGAACAGCCAATATGTCATGGGTATCGACCCAATAAACCTTTTTATTGCCGAGCTCATCGGTATGGGTCTCAGTGCGTCCGCCGAATTTGATGCGATGTGTATACTCAGGACGCTCAATCTCCCAGACATTGCCGTTACGCAGCCAATGGTCCGGTTTTTCCACCTGTTCTCCATTGACGATATCCTGGGAGAACATGCCATATTCATAACGCAAGCCATATCCGGTCACAGGCAGCTGCAATGTCGCGCAGCTGTCGATAAAACACGCCGCCAGACGCCCCAGGCCGCCATTGCCGAGACCTGCATCCGGTTCGCTGTCAATCAGTTCTTCAAGCTCCAGCCCCAATTCATACATGGCGTTATCGACTGCATTATTAATGCCTAGATTAAGCATGGCATTGCTTAATGTACGTCCCATCAAAAACTCCATGGACAAATAGAACGCTCTTTTGCAATCCTCATCCCTGTATGCATTATAGGTTTCCTTCCAGCGCACTATAAGCCGATCGCTGACAACCATAGCCAGCGCTTCATAGGCATAATGCGGCGATTTGCAATGCTCGTCTCTGCCAAGCCTGTGCCCGTAATAATGCTTAAAATCGGCCACCAAGTGTTCTTTATCCATTCCTAAGTCCGGAAGCGTAGTAATGGCGGGAGCGGGTTTACTTTTCTTGAAACTTCTATTCGGCATAATTCTTAATACTTGAGGAATTTATATGAAATCGATGTTAACCATTAAACACACCCTGATCAAGCCTCGGCCTCATGGGCATGGTTATTTTTAAGGGATTTTTCAGATCAGCAGGAGCTTAGCTATTTATAACAAAATGGCCGGAGAACCCGGTAATATGTTATTCGAACACATTATCCCGGGTTCTCCGGCCAGTTTGCCTAACTGCCGGAAGCGGTTTATCTAAAGAATCAACTTAACTTGCCATGACATTGCTTATATTTCAGGCCTGACCCGCAAGGACAAGGATCATTACGACCAACCTTATCGCTGGCACGAACGAAAGGCTGTGCGGGCTTCTCCTCTGGCGAAACTTCCAGTGGCGGCTCCTCCAGAGCCGAAGCCTCCGCATGCTCGAAATGCATCTCTTTCGGCGCCTGCATCTGTTCGTCAAGAGCCTGCACATCTTCTTCCTGACGGACCTGAACTTTTGCCAAAATAGTGATGACTTCATGCTTTATATGATCGAGTAGCGCAGTGAACATCTGAAAGGCTTCACGCTTGTATTCCTGCTTGGGATCTTTTTGCGCATAGCCTCTCAAGTGAATGCCCTGACGCAGGTAGTCCATCGCGGCCAGATGTTCTTTCCAGCTGTTATCCAGTACTTGCAGCATGACTGATTTTTCAACATGCTGTAAGACTTCCTTGGAAATCTGCTGTTCTTTTTCTTTATGGTTTTGTTCCAGAATATCGATAATGCGATTGCGCAAGGCTGCTTCTTGCAGAGCCTTATCTTCATCAAGCATTTTTTGCACCGGAATTTGAACGTTGAACTCCTGATGCAAATGTTCCTCCAGACCTTTTATATCCCACTGCTCTTCCATAGTCTTAGGCGGAATATACTGTGTAATGACGTCATTGACGACATCTTCGCGTATCGCTGAAACAATGTCGGAAACGTCTGCCGCCGCCATCAGCTCATTACGCTGTTCATAGATTACTTTACGCTGGTCATTGGCGACATCGTCATAGGCAAGAATTTCCTTGCGAATATCGAAGTTACGCGCTTCGACCTTGCGCTGGGCATTTTCGATGGAACGCGTTACCCAGGGATGCTCGATTGCCTCACCGTCGCCCATGCCTAATTTCTGCATCAGACCCGCTACACGCTCCGAGGCGAAAATACGCATCAGATCATCTTCCAGCGACAGGTAAAAACGTGTTGACCCCGGGTCGCCCTGCCGTCCGGAGCGCCCCCTTAACTGATTGTCGATACGGCGCGATTCATGACGCTCCGAACCGATCACGTGCAGACCGCCGCTTTCAATAACCCGCTCATGCCTGTCCAGCCAGGCACCGCGTATGCTTTCCTTTTCGTCCTCAGCCGCATCCTCACCCAAAGCGGCCAGCTCCGCCTCCAGATTGCCGCCAAGCACGATATCGGTACCGCGTCCGGCCATGTTGGTCGCTATCGTGACGGCGCCGGGCATACCTGCCTGCGCAACGATATGCGCCTCGCGTTCGTGCTGTTTGGCATTGAGCACTTCATGCTTGATGCCCTGCTTTTTCAGCAACCCCGACAACCGTTCCGAGTTCTCGATCGACGTCGTGCCGACCAGAACCGGCTGTCCGCGCTCGACGCAAGCCTGAATATCCTTGGCTACGGCTTCATATTTTTCGCGTGCAGTCAGATAGACAACATCGCCCAGATCCTTACGGACCATAGGCCTGTGTGTGGGCACCACGACCACTTCCAGGCCGTAAATCTTGTTCAGCTCGAACGCTTCCGTATCAGCCGTACCGGTCATGCCCGAAAGCTTATGGTACAAACGGAAATAATTCTGGAACGTAATCGAAGCCAACGTCTGGTTTTCATTCTGGATTGTGACCCGCTCTTTCGCTTCAATCGCCTGATGCAAACCTTCGGACCAGCGCCGGCCCGGCATGATACGGCCGGTGAATTCGTCGACAATGATGACTTCGTTATTGGCGACGATGTAATCGACGTCTTTTTGAAACAGCACATGCGCTCGCAACGATGCGTTCAGATAATGCATCAGGCGGATGTTGGCCGCATCGTAAAGACTGCTGCCTTCGGCCATTAGGCCATGTTCGACCATCAAACGCTCTATGCGCTCATGGCCTTCTTCAGTCAAATAAATCTGGCGGACTTTCTCATCGACCGAGTAATCGCCTTTCTCGCCCTCTTTTTCCTGCTTGGTCAGGAACGGTATGATCTCATTGGTTTTGACATAAACCTCAGTGCCTTCCTCGGTAGGGCCGGAAATGATCAGCGGCGTCCTGGCTTCATCGATCAGAATCGAGTCCACCTCGTCGACGATGGCAAAGTGCAGATCGCGCTGAACTTTCTGCTCCAGGCTGAACGCCATGTTGTCGCGCAGGTAGTCAAAGCCGAATTCGTTGTTGGTTCCATAGGTGATATCGGATGCATAAGCCTGGCGCCGCTCACGGCTGTCAAGCTGGCTAACGATGACGCCGGTCGTCAATCCCAAAAAGCCGTATAGGCGCCCCATCCACTCGGAGTCGCGCCTGGCCAAATAGTCATTGACGGTCACAACATGCACGCCGCGTCCTGGCAACGCATTCAAATAAGCTGCCAGAGTCGCCATCAGGGTTTTACCTTCACCGGTTTTCATTTCAGCGATTTTGCCGTCATGCAGAATCATGCCGCCGATCAGCTGTACATCGAAATGACGCATGCCAAAGACGCGTGTGGACGCCTCTCTGACTGTTGCGAATGCCTCAGGAAGCAGGTTATCGAGCTTTTCGCCTTGCGCCAGACGGTCACGAAACTCCTGCGTTTTGCCTCTTAGGGCTTCATCAGATAATTTTTCGTATTCAGAAGCTAATGCATTGATCTTTTTGACCAACTTCCTTTTGTTCTTTATAAGCCTGTCGTTACGGCTCCCTACAACTAATCTAACCAGCTTACCGAGCATATTTTTTTCCGGTGTTGTATTTAGTAAAAAATTGATTCAAAGCGTTGGATTATATACTGTCTAATTTTTTAGTTACAGTTAAAAACACCCTTAAACTATAGGGTCAAAACTTTGAATATCAACAAGGAACATTTACGGATTGATCTAAAAGGTTTCGTTCAAGTGCCGGGATTCCGCCCTTTTGTTGCGCCCCTTACCCGGCAGCACGAGCCAGAAGGCTGGGGATTGCCAATACCAGCAGGAGCTTAACCATAGCGATTGAGGGCACTCCCTAACAGCAACAGACATTCCTGCACAATCTGAAGCATCAGACTGCCGTTGGCCGAAATAAAATCGCTGCCCGGTATCGCGACCCATCAGGATTACGTGCGGTATATTTTCGATTCAGCCAGCCGATTTCATCGCTCATCCGCTCACCCGCTGCTGCCACTGCGGCCCTGGATATAGCATCATGCACCGGCAACAACCATGAAAAATACCGGCCAAATTATCGGCCCGTCTGCCGATGCCGATCTTTTAATACACAGAGGTCAGACCAGTCCTGATAGAATTAGCTATGACAACTGGGCGGCATTTCGAAACCAGCGAGACCGCATACCCATCAATGCCAATGGCCAAAGCGCAAGCAGAAGAAACGCTGGCGAGCTTGCGCAGCCATCCGTTAGTACCCGTCCTGCCACATAGGACAGGCAAAATGCGCACACGCACAAGGTCTGACTGCGCTGATAACGATGCTGAACATCCGCTGCATTCTGGACTTATTAAGCGGCGAACAATTGCTTAGAATATGCCGAACTTACTTTTTTGATTAATTTAATAACGACTAATACTCATGAAAATCAGTTTTATCGCCTCGCACGGAGGCTCTTCCGCCAGACATATCATCGCCGCCATTGAGCAAAAAGCCTTGGCCGCCGAATTGGGCGTGGTCATCACCAACAATTCAGATTCAGCCATATTGCGCTGGTGTCAGGAACAGCATATCCCCGTGCATCTGATCAATGCCAAAACGCATCCCGATCCGGAAAGCGAAGACCTGGCGATTATGAACACGCTGACTGAGGCCCAGACCGATCTGGTCGTGCTGTCGGGCTATATGAAAAAAATCGGCCCGCATACGCTGGCGCGCTTTAACGGGCATATCCTGAACATACACCCGGCGCTATTGCCGAAACACGGCGGCCACGGCCTCTACGGGGATCGCGTCCATGAAGCCGTGCTGAAATCGGGCGACACGGTCTCCGGCGCCTCCGTGCATCTGATCAACGAGCGCTATGACGAAGGTCCCGTACTCAAGCAGAGCCATGTACCGGTTTTGCCTGACGACACGGTCGCTTCTTTGCGTGCCCGCGTACAGGCAACGGAAGGCGATCTCTACTTGGAAACGCTTAAGGATATCGTTGAGGGAAAGTTGTAATGCGCTCGACTAAAGCCTTGATCAGAAAAGCAGCCTTGGCTTTTTTGATTGCCGGCGGCGCAGGCATGCTGCTGCCCGGTTGTGAAAATAAGCCAGCCTCAACTGATAAAAACGGTCTTACTGGTCTAAAAAGCCTAACAGGTGATTTTGAAAGCCGACAAAGCGATGTTCAAGACTTTACCGACCTAAATACCCTAACTGACGCTTTCGAAAACCAGCGCAGCAACATACAAGTCAGACAAGCCGGCACGATTGTCAAAATACTGCCGGACGATACCAACGGCTCGCGGCATCAGCGCTTTATCGTGCGGTTAAGTTCCGGCCAGTCCGTATTGATTGCGCATAACATCGATCTAGCGCCCAAAGTCGAGGGCATCAGCGAAGGATCAATGCTCAGTTTCTCCGGCGAGTATGAGTGGAACAATAAAGGCGGCGTCATTCACTGGACGCATCATGATCCGCAAGGCCAGCATGAAGGAGGATGGCTAACCTATAACGGCAGGAGATATGAGTAGCTTGCTGCTTTAATAAACGGGCATAAAAAAAGCCGTAGCAGCCTTTTGACTGCTACGGCTTTTACGCAAATTAGATGATAGTTACTTCTTCTGCTTGCGGGCCTTTTTGGCCTTGAGTCACAACAAACTGTACTCTTTGGCCTTCATCAAGGGATTTAAAGCCGGAGCCGTTAATGTTACGGAAATGAACAAATACATCAGGGCCGTTTTCTTGTTGAATAAAGCCGAAGCCTTTTTCAGAGTTAAACCATTTAACGGTACCGGTAGTAGTGGAAGCCATAATTGCAATCCTATTAAAATAAAAATTAGTAATTTAGCCTGTTAAGGCCGGTGGAGCTGGGAAATGAAGAATTACTTAATGATAAACAGGACGAGCAACTACAGAAGAACTTCGTAAAGATAAACATGCGGTAAATCGTATTTCGAGCTAACGGTCATTCTATATGGGCATTCCAGGCATGTCAATTTATTAAATCAACCTTTTTCCAAATAGTCAGCCGCTTACGACGCCGGCTTGATATTCCGGGCCAGCCGATCGAAGAAATAACCGCCTTTGGCCGCCGATAACTTGATGATCTGAAAGACAGAATTGATCTGTCCGGCATATTGAGCGAGCCCTTCATGATCATATTGAAACCAAACCGCAAGGCGGCCGGATCTACAAAAGGACAACTTGCCGATTTCCAGTATCATCCTGGTGGCCTGGCTTTTAGCATGTTTTTTCCAGCATTTCCCGCACATTTTTCAAGCAATGACATCTCATGCATGACTCTCTTCCTTGCATGATGTTGCCTGCCGCCGCCAAAAATCGAGCGCCGGATTATTCAATAACAGTGCCGCAAACTGACTGGCCTGCGTTAAGCAAACCTCAGCTTCCAGGCTCAATCCGGAGCCGAGTTCAAATTGCTGCGCTCTAATGCTCAGCAGGAAACACGGCGGCGGCGTTTGTTTCTTGACATCCTGATACACGGCCAGAACCGCGGAAGGATTCAGTGCGTGTGTACTATAGCTTTTGTCGCGTACCGGACTGAGTTCGGCAAAATCGAATGCTTTAGCGCAGGATACGGACGCATCGACAAACAAAACCAAGGCCCTGCTCTCAAGATCCAGCGCATGTTCGATCTGCAGCTGAAAATCGGACAATATATCGATATTGTCCAGGCTCAAATGGGATTCGACGAACTCCAGCAACAGCGGCCCCAAAGCATCATCGCCGCGACTGAGATTGCCGTAGCCAAACAGCAGAACCGGCTTAACCATCCAGGTTATGCTCGAATTCGCCGTCGCTGTGCCTGACCAGCCTATCGATCAGCTTGCCTTCCGCATCGATCAATTCCAGTTGCAGCGGCATTTTTCCGACGGCATGCGTCGCGCAGGACAAACAGGGATCATAGGCGCGAACGGCGACCTCCAGATTATTTAACAACGGCTCCGTCAATTCCTGACCGGACAGATACTCTGACGCGACCTGTCGCACGGACTCATTCATGGCCATATTGTTGCTAGTGGTCGAAACGATCAGATTCACCTTGGTGACAAGACCGTCTTCGTTGGCACGGTAATGATGAAACAATGTGCCGCGCGGTGCCTCGATCACGCCAATGCCTTCACAGCGTTTCTCACCTTTCGCAACCAGATCGTGGCTCATGATTTCAGGATCGTTCAGCAGTTCCTTGATGCGTTCGGCGCAATGCAGGGCTTCGATCATGCGCGTCCAATGATAAGCCAGCGTGCTGTGCACCATGGCTTCACCGCCGTACGCCTTGAATTCCAGCCGCGCAGTTTCCGCTAACGGCGTATCGATGTAATCGCAGTTATTGACGCGAGCCAAAGGACCTACGCGATACCAACCGTTCTCCTTGCCCAGCGCCAATAGATAAGGGAATTTCATATAGCTCCATGAACGTACTTCTTCATGGATATAGTCGTTATATCGGCAATAGTCTACATGATCGATGATGGTCTCGCCTTTATCGTTCCTGGCGCGCAAGCCGCCATGATAAAGCTCCAGCGCGCCGTCAGGCCTGGTCAGGCCCAGATAATTACTGCGTATCGCGGCAAACTGATCGTAATACGGCAGGTTGGAGCCGTGCACCTTTTTAACCAGTTCTACCGCGCCTGCCGCCCAAGCTATTATCTGATCGATATCCTGCAGCAGGTAGTCACGCTCTGTCTGAGTCAAGGACTTGTTCATGCCGCCGGCAATGGCCCCCGTCCCATGTATGCGTTTGCCGCAGATCATGCGGATGACTTCCTGACCGTATTTGCGCAGCTTGATGCCCTGCAGGCCGATATCCGGATAGGCTTCCAGTACGGCCACAATGTGGCGCTTATTGAGATCGCTTTCAAAGCCGAACAGCAGATCCGGACTGGCCAGATAAAAGAAATGCAAGGCATGGGACTGCAGCACCTGCCCGAAGTGCAGTAGGCGCCTTAGCTTGTCTGCGGCAGGCGGCAAATTCTGCGGATCAACACCGACCAGTTGATCGATGGCCTTGCCGGCGGCCAATTGATGGCTGATCGGACAAATGCCGCACAGGCGCTGCACGATAACCGGAAACTCCCAGTAAGGCCGGCCCTGCATGAAACGCTCGAAGCCCCGGAATTCGACGATATGCAGCCGGGCCTGTTTGACTTTGTTGTCCTGATCCAGCAGTAAGGTGATCTTGCCGTGCCCTTCAACGCGCGAAACCGGATCGATGGCAACGCGCTTCAGGTTTTCCGGATTTTCGGCCGTTTCCAAGTACTCGTACATAGGCATCTAGTCGTAGTGGATCAATTCATAAGGCAGTGCAGGGTCGCGCCCTTCCAGCAGATCGGTCAGGAATTTCCAGAATACATCAGCCGCAGGCGGGCAGCCCGGCAGGAAATAATCTATCTTGACGACTTCATGCACTGGATACACTTTGTCCAGCAGCAAAGGCAGTTCGGGATCATTGGGAATATGCGGATTCTCGACGCCGATTCCGTCCAGATAAGATTCCCCAAGGCATTCTTCCAGCGGCACATAGTTTCTGTAATTCGGCAGGCCGCCATTAATGGCGCAGGCGCCGACAGCTACCAAAATCCTGCAGTGCTTGCGGAATTCCCGCAACGTATGAACGTTTTCCGAGTTGCACACCCCGCCCTCAATCAGGCCTATATCGCAATCGGTGCAGCGCTTTATATCGGTAAGCGGCGAGCGGATGAATTCAACCTGACCAGCCAACTGCACTATACGTTCATCAATATCGAGCAGCGACATATGGCAGCCGAAGCAGCCTGCCAGCGATACGGTTGCTACTTTGACTTTATCCGCCATGATCACCCCGCTCATAATCCAAGCTGGTTTCGGCGATGGTCTTGTCGTCAAACAGGCGCTCGCCGATCGGGACAGTAAATCCGGTGCGTTTGATCAGAATGGCCCCAGTAGGACAGATATGCGCGGCCCGATCATTGACGTCCAGATCGGTGTCTTTTAACAGACCGCTCTCGGAATTGAAAATTAGCCGCTTGTTGATACCGCGGCCGCTGATCGCGAACACGTCCTTGCCGTCTCTATGACTGGCGCGCACGCACAGCGTACAGAAAATGCAGCGGTTGCGATCGACCAGCACATCGGGGTGCGAAGCATCCAGTTCGCGCGGTTGAAAGAAGTGCACGAAATGGTTGTCGAGCATATTCAGGTAATAGCCGACGGCCTGCAACTGGCAATTGCCGCTTTTTTCGCAGCCCGGGCATAAATGATTGCCCTCCACGAACAGCATTTGTGTGATTCTGCGTCGGCTGTCATTCAATTCCTTAGTGTCATTGAGTATTTCCTGACTCTCCAAGGCCGGGAATGTGCAGGCTGTGCAGGACCGGCCATTTACGGTGACCGAGCACAGCTTGCAGCTGCCGTGCGGTGCGTATTCCGGATGATGGCATAAATGCGGGATATAAACGCCGGCCGCAGTCGCGGCTTCCATAATGGTCTGCCCCTCTTCGAAGGGGATGGTCTTGCCGTCAATCGTAATGGTTTTAGTCATGATCACCCACCTGGGATAAATGAGCCGCAGCGTCATCGCGCTGCGCCAGGCGTCTGGCGATATCAAGCGCGCCATCCAGATCAAATCCCGGCTCGTAACTGATTTTCTTCAATTTGTTCTGATACAGCTCAGGATAGCGCTCCAAAGTCGTCAGCACCGGATTGGCGGCCGTTTGCCCCAGGCCGCAGTGACTGTAGCCCTTGATCAGCCGGCCCAATTCTTCAAGGGCCGCGACATCGCCGGCCGAGCCATGCCCTTCATGAATTTTATCGACCTGCTTCCTCAATAACGAAGTTCCAACCCGGCATGGCGTGCAAAATCCGCAGCTTTCATGCGCAAAAAAGTGCGTGAAGTTATGGACGATATCGAAAATGTTACGGCTTTCGTTAAAGATAATGACTGATCCGCCGGTTGCCAGATCCTCGAAAGCCAGCTTGCGGTCGAATTCCTGGTTGGAAATAAACGTGCCGGAAGGACCGCCCATCTGCACACCCAGCACATCCATCGCACCGCAATCATTCAATACCGTCTGAATGGTTGTGCCGAACGCATATTCATAGATGCCGGGTCTGGCGCAGTCCCCGCTGATGCTGAGAATTTTCGTACCCGCTGATTTCTCCGTTCCAACCTGTGTGAACCAGTCGGCGCCATTGACGGCAATCGCGCTCGCGGCAAAAAATGTCTCGACATTGTTGACTACCGTCGGCTTGCCGAGATACCCGTGCGTAACGGGATAAGGCGGGCGGTTGCGCGGAATGCCCGCTTTGCCTTCCAGCGATTCGATCAGCGCCGATTCTTCACCGCAGATATAAGCGCCAGCGCCGAGGTGGATGTCGATATCAAAATCCAGCCCCTCCCTGAGAATATTGCTTCCTAGCAGGCCGGCCTGTCTGCGTTGATGCAAGATTTCCTGTAAACGGTCATAGAGGTGCAGATACTCGCCGCGCAAATACAGGAAGCCCTGCCTGGCGCCGGTAATCGCTGCGCACAGGGTCATGCCTTCAAAGACCTGATGTGCAAAGGAATTCAACAGCACTCGATCCTTAAATGTGCCGGGCTCGCCTTCATCGGCGTTACAGACGACATAGCGCTCGCTCTGAGCTTCACCGGTGCAAAACGCCCATTTCATAGCCGTCTTGAAACCGGCCCCGCCTCGGCCTCGCAAACCGGATTGCTCAATTTCCGCCAGAGTGGCTTTCAGACCTCTTTTAAAGGCCGCTCTGAGCGCGGCGCCTTGCATAATGGGCTGTTTTAATAAAAGCCCTGGCTTGGCTACAGTGTCGTCGACATAGAACAGATCAGCCGGCCACGCCGCCAATGGCTCCCGGCGATTGATCAAATCAGCGATCCGGTCAATCCGGTCCCGGTCCAGACGGGTTAAGGCATAGCCGTTAACCATGCCGGCAGGGCCCTGATCACACATGCCCGTACAGGAGGTGTTATCGAGGCTAACCAAGCCGTCTTTACGCACCGCGCCGACAGCCACGTTCAGCTTATCTGCCAAATAACCGGTCAGGTCTTTTTTTTCCCGCATGTGGTCGGTAATGCAATCGCTGATCAACAGCTCATACTGCCCCCTGGGGGTCAAGTGCAAAAAGCTGTAGAATTCGACTACGCCGCTGATTCGCGTTCGGGGGATGGACAATAATCCGGATAACTGTTCTATCGCCTGTTCCGGGATATAATGGTAGCAGGCCTGAATCTCTCGCAGGATCTGAAGCAGCTGTTTTTCCTGGTTGTTGTGTTTTTCTGCAAGATCCTGAATGAATTGTTTCATTTTATCCGCCTGGTTGCGTATTTACAGTATGAGAAAATGAACTTCCTTGTCACTATATGATAATTTCTTAAATAATCCAACATTCCTGTAAGAACCTTTTCACACGTACATGGCTAAAAAACCAGTCGCATTTAAAGCGGCGCTATCGTTTCCAAACCGGGCCATTGCCCATTTTTACAGCCGGATCGAGCAACAGCGTCAGATTCTGCAACACATTCGGGAGGCACTGCCGGAAGCTCTGGCAAAACATGCGCGCTATTGCGTAGTAAACGATAAGAAATTGCTGATTTATACGGATTCCGCGGCCTGGGCATCACAGTTGCGCTTTTATAGCCAAGCCATTCTTGCCGCTGTTGTGCCAATCACGCGTGAGCCTGTCGCCCTTATGCAGGTCAAAATTCTTACCGAGCAGAAAAGCCCTTATGAAAAACCAATCAGGAAAGCCAATGTGCCGGCAAAGGACAAAATTGAAATCATCCGGAACCTGGGTCTAAATGTTCCGGATAATCAGTTGAAACAAGCGTTGCTGAAGTTAAGCGCAACGCTGCAGCGGCTATCCGACGATGCCGAATAGCCCGAAGCGGAATTTAAGCAGCGGACCGCGGTGATTGCGCGGAGCGCATGAAGGAAATCGGCGCGTCTTCTTCTTCATCAAACGTAACCATTTCCCACGCGTCTTTATCATTCAGTAAAGTACGCAATAATTTGTTGTTCAGTCCATGCCCGGACTTATAACCGGTAAAGGCACCGATCAAACTATGCCCCAGGAGATACAGATCGCCGATCGCATCAAGAATTTTGTGCTTAACGAACTCATCCGCACAACGTAAGCCATCCTCGTTGAGAATCTTATCGTCGTCCACCACGATGGCGTTATCGAGACTGCCTCCCAACGCAAGATTATTTTGCCGGAGCATATCGATATCTTTCATGAAACCGAAGGTTCTGGCTCGGCTTACTTCCTTTACAAAAGTCGTGGACGAGAAATCCATTGTTGCAGTTTTGACGCGCTCATCAAATGCCGGGTGCTCAAAATCGATGGTAAACGTCACCTTAAAGCCCTCAAATGGCTCGAAAGCCGCCCATTTATCACCGTCTTCAACTCTGATGCTGCGCTTTATGCGAATATACTGTTTTGGACTATCCTGCTCCTCAACCCCGGCCGACTGTAGCAAAAACACAAAAGGGCCGGCGCTTCCGTCCATGATAGGAACTTCCGCAGCACTGACATCGATAATCGCATTATCGATGCCCAATCCGGCAAACGCCGAAAGCAGATGTTCTATGGTTGAAATTTTTACGTCACCTGCAACCAGCGTTGTTGAAAGCATTGTTTCGCCGACATTTTCCGGTGAAGCATCAATGACAACCGGCTCATCTAAATCAACGCGGCGAAATTTAATACCGGTATTCGGTTCTGCAGGGCGTAAAGTCAAATACACTTTATCGCCCGTATGCAGCCCTACGCCTGTAGCCCTGATTGTATTTTTTAAAGTTCGCTGTTTAATCATAAAATAAAGGACGCCGAATTAAGGGGCAAAACAGGAATTCTACCACAACCAGGCCAAAAAAGAGATTAAGTCGACTTTCCGTCTAGTCGGCCTGCCGTCTCAAGAAAGCCGGGATATCCAGATAATCCAGATCGATATCTTTTTTAGGTTGCGCTCCGAACCGATTTTCCCTGGTTTCAGGCCTGTTCTGGCGTATGACGGTCGGTTTATCGAGTACGCCATAGTCGACCTCGCCAGCCGCCGCTTTCTGTACCAGTTTAACCGGCCCCCCTTTAGCTGATGACGCCGCCAATCCCATGCCTGTCGCGACGACAGTGACCTTAATTTCATCGCCCAGCTCAGGATCAATAGCGGTGCCGATCTTGATGATTGCATCTTCGGAAGCAAACTCATGGACAATATTACCGACTTCGTCAAACTCGGCAATACCCATATCGGCGGCAGAAATATTGACCAGAATGCCTCTTGCGCCCTGTAAGTTGATATCTTCCAACAATGGGCAGGCAATGGCTTTTTCAGCCGCTTCGCGGGCACGATGCTCGCCTGTCGCCGAGCCTGTGCCCATAATCGCGGCGCCCATGCCGGCCATGACGGTTCTTACGTCGGCAAAGTCCACGTTGATCATGCCCGGATGCACGATAAGCTCAGTAATGCCCTGTACCGCATCCAGCAATACGCCGTTGGCAGCCTTGAATGCATTGACCAGGGAAACGCTGCTGCCCAGCACGCGCAACAGCTTCTGATTCGGAATCGTGATCAATGAATCGACATATTGCTCAAGTTCTTTAATGCCCTTTTCCGCAACCGCCAACTTTTTCTTGCCTTCGAACAGGAAGGGTTTGGTTACGACTGCCACAGTCAGAATGCCCATGCTTCTGGCAATTTCTGCAATAACCGGAATAGCGCCCGTACCGGTACCTCCGCCCATGCCCGCAGTCAAAAACAGCATGTCCGCGCCTTCAATCACTTCTCTGATGCGTTCCTTATTTTCTTCCGCCGCCTGTCTTCCGATATCCGGATTGGTGCCTGCGCCAAGGCCTTTAGTCAACTCAACGCCCAGCTGGATAATCGTACCGACATTCAATCTTCTCAAAGCCTGCGCATCGGTATTCGCACAGATAAACTCCACACCTTCAATGTGACTGTCAATCATGTGATTGACCGCATTACCGCCACCGCCGCCAACACCAATAACTTTGATATTGGCCGTTTCAGTACACATATCCATTAATTCATATTTCATTTTCGCTGCCCCTTAAATAAACCCTACGAATACTAAAAATTACCCTGAAACCAACTCTTTATTTTTAAAAACAATCCAGAACTCTCGGAATCAATGATTCTGTCGCCGCTCTGATGCTCTTTTCCATACATTAATAAACCGACCCCTGTTGAGTGAACTGGATTTCTCACAACTTCGGTTAGTCCAGTCACATTTTGCGGGATACCCATGCGGACCGGCATATGAAAAATTTCTTCCGCCAGTTCGATCAATCCCATCACTTTTGAACTGCCGCCGGTCAAGACAACTCCGGCGGCAATCAATTCTTCATATCCACTGCGCCTCAGTTCCGCCTGTACCAGCAGCATCAGCTCTTCATAACGTGGCTCTATAATCTCTGACAGACTTTGCACCGAAATCTTGCGCGGTGCCCTGTCGCCGATGCTGGGCACTTCAATGACGCCATCAATATTGGCTAATTGCGTTAATGCACAGGCATATTTTTGCTTGATCTCTTCCGCATTGAAGGTGGGCGTGCGCAAGGCAACGGCAATGTCATTGGTGACCTGATCGCCGGCTATCGGAATGACGGCCGTATGTTTGATCGCGCCATCGACAAAAATAGCGATATCCGTCGTCCCGCCGCCGATATCAATCAAACAGACGCCCAGTTCCTTTTCATCTTCGGTCAGCACCGAATTGCATGACGCCAACTGTTCCAGCACAATATCCTCAACCTCAAGCCCGCAACGGCGGATGCACTTGATGATATTCTGGGCGGCGCTGACGCTGCCCGTGACCATGTGAACTTTCGCTTCCAGACGTATGCCTGACATGCCGATAGGCTCTTTAATGCCCTCCTGGAGATCAATGACAAATTCCTGCGGCAGAATATGAATAATCTTCTGATCGGCAGGGATAGCGACTGCGCGGGCGGAATCAATGACCCTGTCGATATCATATTGAGTCACTTCCTTGTCTTTGATCGCCACGATGCCATGAGAGTTAAGACTTCTGATATGGCTGCCCGCAATGCCTGCGAATACGGACCTGATCTGGCACCCTGCCATTAATTCAGCCTCTTCCACGGCCCGCTGTATGGATTGCACGGTCGATTCAAGATTAACGACTACGCCTTTTTTCAGTCCGCGCGACGCTGTTGAGCCAATGCCTATGACTTCTACTCTGCCTTCACCGGTAAGCTCACCCACAATAGCAGCGACCTTGGAAGTCCCAATGTCCAGTCCGACTATTAAATTACGCTCTGTTTTTTTCGCCATTTTGTTTACTCTGTGTCGCCTTTTCTAATCGCCCATCTGTTTCGTTTTCGGGGTTTGCAATTTTTTTCCAGTCAATTTCAGCGGTTCCGGGTTTCCATGAAATTCCATAACCATTGGGATACCTCAGATCAACCACAGCCATTGCATCAACCTGCTCTGGCCCAAATACGGCCAGCGTCTTCAAGAAGCGCTGCAGTTTCTTTAACGGCTCATTTCGTCCCAACAGTATCTCCATACCGGTTGCCAGCCTGATTTTCCATGACCACCGATCATCGATGCTAAACTCGGCCAACTCCATAGACTGATCCGCCAGCACTGTTTTAATGCCCTTCATTATTTCCAGAACTTTCCTGTGTTGCTGCTCTGGTCCTACAAGCATAGGCAATGTCTGAAATTGTTCTACATTCTTCGGAGTAAACAATTCGCCTCTTTCATTTAACAGGCTGTGTTGCCCCCAACGTACATAAGGTTTCCTTTCATATACTTTTATGTCAATCGCGTCCGGCCAAACCCGTTTAACCGTAGAGGCTTGCACCCACGGCAGCTGCGCAACAGCTTCGTGTATCGCCTGCATATCCGCTGAGAAAAAACTGGTCATGACCAGTGGCTGCAGCGCCATTTTTATCTCATCCTTACTAAGGTATTGAAAGACGCCTTCTATCCTGACGTATTTAATGGGCATTGTGTCGGAGCCGTAGCTCTTGACATCCTGCCTATACAGCCAGATCAAACCTGTCAGCAATAATGCGGCCGCCAGAATTCTTACCGCGTATTTATTCATTAGCCGATACTGGTTTCCAATATCCGCCAAACCAATTCATCAAAATCAATGCCGGCCTGTTTAGCCGCCATCGGCACCAGACTGTGATCCGTCATGCCCGGTACGGTATTAATCTCAATCAATTGATATTGTCCGGCATCATCGACAAACACATCGAGTCTTGCCCATCCCTTAACGCCTAGCACTTGGCTGGCTTTCACGGCCAGATCACGCAGCCTCAACTCTTCATCCTGGCCTAAGCCGCATGGACAGTGATATTGAGTCGTGGTGGCCTTGTATTTCGCTTCATAATCATAAAACGCATGCGGCGTTTCCAGGCGTATGACCGGCAATGCTTCGCCATTCAATATACCAACCGTATATTCCTTACCTGTCACCCAAGACTCCGCATAGACATCACAGCGGAATTCTGCCGCGGTTTTTAACGCTCTTTGCAACTCGTCACGATTGGTTGCCTTGCTCATGCCTATGCTGGAGCCTTCCTGAGCCGGCTTCACAATAACCGGGAAGCCCAGCTGTGCTATGCAATCGTCCAGATCATGTTCATCTTTCAACAATAACCATTTGGGCGTAACCAATCCGTACCCCTGCCAGCACAGCTTGGTTCGGAGCTTATCCATACTTAGTGCCGAAGCCAGAACGCCGCTGCCGGTATAGGGAATGCCCATCACACCCAGAACCGCCTGAAGCACGCCGTCTTCACCGCCCCGTCCATGAATGATGTTGAATACCCGGTCAACCTTAAGCCCGGCCAGTGCTTCTATGGGATTGCCTGTCACATCAATAGCGATTGCATCAATGCCTTGGCGCTTTAAAGCGTCGTACACGGCGGCGCCGCTTTTCAATGAAACTTCTCTTTCAGCGGCGGCCCCGCCCATCAACACGGCAACCCTGCCGAACTCTCGCGCCTCTTTAATCTTCAACGGCTTCATAATGCTACGCCTACCATACAAACTTCAGTCTGCAACTCAACCCCCTGACTTTCCATTACTTTAATCTGAACATAATTAATTAAGGCTTCGATATCGGCAGCCGTCGCCGTGCCGGTATTAATAATAAAATTCGCATGTTTTTCCGACACGCAGGCGCCGCCTATGGTATAGCCCTTTAGACCGGTCTGCTCTATGAGCCTTGCCGCATAGTCGCCTTGCGGATTTTTAAATACCGATCCGCAGCTCGGCTGGTTGGTCGGCTGCGTTTGCGCCCGTTTTTCCAGCAAACCTTTTATGCGCTGCATACTCTCTGCTGTGTCGCCTTGCTGCAGCGTTAGATGCGCCGCCAAAAACCATTCATCGTCACAGCCTTTCACCGAACGGTAGCTAATCTCGAAATCCTCAGGCAGCCGGATATGAACCTGGCCTTTCGAATTCAACATGTCCACGCTTTTAACAATATTCCAGGTTTCGCCGCCAAAGGCGCCGGCGTTCATCTTCAGGGCGCCGCCCATCGTTCCTGGTATGCCTGCCAGAAACTCGGCACCGACAAGTCCTTGCTCCGCGCAGAAGCGCGCCACATGCGCGCAAGGAACGCCGGCCTCGACATAAATCGACCCGTCCGGGGTCAATCTCATTTCTTTCAACCGGCCTTTGGTATTGATGACTGTGCCGCGTATACCGCCATCCCTGATCAGCAAATTGCTGCCCAGGCCCATCCAGAATACTGGTCCTGAAGCTGTGCTGTTTTTATTAGACAGTTCCGCTACGAAATTTATCAAATCCTGTCGATCAGATGGCATATATAACCGGTCAGCCGGTCCGCCGACTCGCCAGCTGGTATATTTCGCCAGTTTTTCGTGATTTAACAATCGCCCTTTCATCGCGAGATCCAATCTTTCTTCTTTCAATCCTGACAAGTTATTGACCCGAAAGCGTCCGATAGCAGCTGCGGCAATTGCGTGGCGACTTGCCCCACATTGCCGGCCCCCATTGTTAAAATCACGTCATCAGGCTTTACGATGCCGGCCAGTATTTGCGGCAGATCTTCCCAGTCTTCAACGAATACCGGATCAACCTGGCCGCGCAAGCGAATAGCCCTGCTTAATGCTCTTCCATCTGCGCCGGGAATAACCGCTTCTCCTGCCGCATAAACATCCATCAGAATCAGTACATCAACGGTAGAAAGGACTTTGACAAAATCCTCAAACAAGTCCCGTGTACGCGTATAGCGGTGCGGCTGAAAAATAACAATCGAACGTCTGTCCGGCCAGGCCTGCCGTAAGGCTTCCAGCGTTGCGGCAATCTCGCGCGGGTGATGGCCATAGTCATCAACGAACGTCAGCTGCCCGCCGGTTACCTCCAGATCGCCCTGAATTTGAAACCGTCTGCCGACGCCTTTGAATGCGCCCAGGCTGTTGATGATCGCCTCATCATCGACACTAAGATGAGTCGCGATACTGATGGCCGCAAGCGCATTAAGCATATTGTGCCAGCCGGGCATGTTCAAGGTGACCTGCAGCGGCGGATGATCGCCCCGGCGAATCACTTTAAAAGAAGTATGCATGCCTTCCTGTTTAATATTGATTGCTCGCACATCGGCATCGGCATGTACGCCATAAGTAGTCACCGGCTTGGAGATGTGCGGCAGGATTTCTCTGACGCCTTCGTCATCCATGCACATGACCGCCAAACCATAAAAAGGCAAATGATGCAGAAACTCAATGAACGTTTCCTTCAATCGCTGATAGCTGCCTTGGTAAGTCGCCATATGATCCTGGTCGATATTGGTGACGATTGCCATCATCGGCTGTAAATATAGGAATGACGCATCGCTCTCATCGGCCTCGGCAACCAGATAATGCCCTAGCCCCAGCTTGGCATTGCTGCCCGCGCTGTTCAGCCGGCCGCCGATGACGAAAGTCGGATCGAGCCCGCCCTCGGCCAGCATGCTGGCTGTCAGGCTGGTCGTAGTGGTTTTGCCGTGCGTGCCCGCTACGGCAATGCCGAACCTGAAGCGCATCAACTCCGCCAGCATTTCCGCCCGCGGAATCACCGGTATCCTGTTCAGATACGCTTCGTCGATTTCCTCATTGCTGCGGTCTATGGCGCTTGAGGCAACAACCACATCCGCTTTTGCAACATTTTCGCGCTTATGTCCGATATTGATGGTTACGCCCAAACCGGCCAGCCTTTGCGTGACCGAGCTTTCTTTTATGTCCGAACCTGAGACTTTATAGCCCAGATTGGATAAAACTTCTGCGATACCACTCATGCCGGTACCGCCTATGCCGACAAAATGTATCCGGTCGATTTTGCCTAACACCTGGGTCGGCATCTGTACATTAGGGAAATTCATAAGCCGGCCTCGGCCATGCAATAGCCGGCAACGACTTCAGTCGCATCCAGGCGGGCGCATTGTTTTGCAGTTTTACTCATTACATCCAGTTGTTTCAGCATTTTTGTTATTTGTTCTGCCAGCGTTGCGGCATTCAAGTCTTTCTGCATCAAGCAGATTCCGGCGCCGGCATCAGTTAAATAGCGGGCATTCGCTGTTTGATGATCGTCAATGGCATGCGGCAGCGGTATAAAAATAGCCGGCACCCCCAAGGCGGCGACTTCACTGACGGTCATCGCGCCGGCCCGGCAAATCACCATATCAGCCCATTGATAGGCCGCCACCATATCATCTATGAAAGCGCTTACGTCAGCATTAATGCCCAAAGCTTCATATCGGCTTTTGACCTGCTCGAACATGACCGTGCCGGTCTGGTGCTTGATCTGCGCATCTTTCAGTTGCCTGACCGCTTCCGGAACAACCTCATTCAATACCTGGGCACCCTGGCTGCCGCCCACGACCAGGATATGGACAGCCTGATTGCTCCGCCTGCCGCGGTCATCGAGCCGGTTTAAAAACTGTTTCCGAAGTGGATTGCCTGTGCATTCAGCCTTCACCTCCTTGTTAAAACTGTCGGGGAAAGCCTCCAGTATGCGATTGGCTATTTTTGCCAACAGCCGGTTTGTCGTACCGGGTACACGGTTTTGCTCATGAATGACCAAAGGTATGCCCAGCAATCTTGCCATCAGGCCGCCTGGCCCTGCGACAAATCCGCCCATGCCCAGCACCACGTCGGGTTTACGTCGCCGCAAGACTCGTAATGCCTGCATGCAAGCCTTTGCCAGTGTCAATACGGCTTTTAATTTGGCCATTATGCCTTTGCCGCGCACGCCCGAAACCGACAGCCAGTCAATCTCAATGCCATTCTCGGGAACGACACGGCTTTCCAAGCCTTTCCGCGTACCCAGCCAGCTGACCTGCCAGCCTTTTTCCGCCAGCGACTGTGCGACCGCCAAGGCCGGAAACACATGACCGCCGGTCCCGCCGGCCATGATGACTATGCGCTTGCCCATTCCGACTTTCCTTTAGGCCTGTTGGCATTAATTTCATAAACTTCGCTCTGCACGCGAAACAGCAGCGCCACCGCGCAACACATAATCATCATACTGCCGCCGCCGTAACTCATCAGCGGCAAAGTCAGCCCCTTCGTCGGCAAAATGCCCATGTTGACCCCCATATTGACGAACGACTGAAAACCAAACCAGATGGCCAACCCATAGGCAACAAAAGCCGAGAATTTTTGCCCTGCCTTTTCTGCCTCGACAGCCACCTGAAAAGTCCGCCATATCAGTAACGAAAACAAACCGATGACAGTCACTACGCCCAGCAGCCCCAACTCTTCGCCAATCACTGAAAACAGGAAGTCGGTATGCGCTTCCGGCAAATAGAATAATTTCTGTATGCCGCTGCCGAGTCCCACGCCCAACCATTCGCCGCGCCCAAAAGAAATCAGCGCCTGCACCAACTGAAATCCCGTATTCAGCGGATCGGCCCAAGGATTCATGAAACTGGTCACCCGGACCAGACGGTAAGGCGAAAAATAGACCAGCAAGACGGCCAGCAAGGCCACTATGGCCAGCAGAATAATGAATTGCGACAATCTGGCGCCGGCTAGAAACATAATGCCCATGGCGATGCATAAAATGACTACCGACGAACCAAAATCCGGCTCCATCAGCAATAATAGGCAAGCCAACGAAAACAGCGCCAAAGGTTTTACAATCCCGTAAGCCGACTCGCGCAAAGACTGCTCATGCCGAGTAACATAGCCCGCCATATAGATAACGGCGAAGAATTTAACGACTTCCGACACCTGTATGCGCAAACCGCCTAATGACAACCAGCGTACGCTGCCGTTGACCCTTATGCCGAGGCCGGGCACCAGCACAATCACCAGCAACAGCAAGCCCGTTATGAACAGCCACGGTCCCCATTTTTCCCAGGTTTGCATGGGCACCGCCATAACACCGGCACCCAGGAATAATCCAAGGCCGATGTGTATCAGCTGCCTGATCGGATAATGCAGGCTGTCATCGGCCATTTTTACGCCTAAATGCAATGATGATGACGTCACCATTATGAAACCGATCAGCAACAGGCTCGTACACGTCGCTAGCAACAACGGATCAAAATGCAATCGCCTGGTCCGCGGCGTTTTCGCGCGATCGCTCATGCAACCAGCTCCAGCACCGCTTTAGTGAATTTCTCGCCGCGATCCTGATAATTTTTAAACTGATCAAGACTGGCACAGGCTGGAGAAAGCAATACGCTTTCACCGGCGTCTGCAAGATTGGCGGCAATCTGCACCGCCTGAAAAATATTTTCAGCAGAATAAACGGGTACACAGCCATTGAGCGCCTGCTCGATCAGTCCCGCATCCTTACCCATCAACACGACACTTTTGGCTTTTTCTTTGATGACGGGCATCAGCTCATTCATATCAGCGCCTTTGGCATCGCCCCCGGCAATCAGAATGACTTTGCGGTCATACCCCTGCAAAGCCGCCACGCAGGCACCGATATTGGTTGCCTTTGAATCATTGACCCAAGTGACGCCGCGTATTTCAGCGACGCGCTGCATGCGGTGCGCCAGCCCTTTAAATTTCTGCAATGCCCGGCACATGGCCTGCTCATCCAATCCGACAGCTACGCCTAATGCCAGAGCGGCCAGCGCATTTGCCGCATTATGCCGACCTTCAAGCGGCAATTCGGCCAGAGGCATCAGTGTCGTGTCATTGTGCATCAGATATTCCTTGCCGTCTTTTGCTGCAAGGTAAAAATTTGCCTTCATGCTGTTGATAGAAAATGTGAGCACTTCTCTGTTTGCATCTTTCATCGCATTGACAACAGGGTCATCAACATTAATGACCATAACGCCATTGCCGTCGAAAACCCTGCGCTTTTCCACAGCATAGCCGGCCATATCGGCATGCCTGTCCAGATGATCCGCCGATACATTAAGCACGGTAGCAGCCGCTGCATTGAAAACAGTGGTTCTTTCCAGCTGAAAACTTGAAAGCTCCAGCACATACAGTTCCGCATCCTGCTCTAGCAAATCCAGAGCCGGCGTCCCGAGATTTCCGCCTACGCCCACGCGTTTGCCGGCTTCTTTCGCCATTTCGCCGAGCATGGTTGTCACGGTGCTTTTACCGTTGGAACCGGTAATCGCAACAACTGGCACATCAACAGAGCAGGCAAACAGATCAATATCGCTGACGACTCTCGCGCCATTGGCAATGGCTTTGACAATAGCGTTCTCATTAAGCGACACACCGGGACTGACGACCAGATGCGTAGCCACCTTAAAAGCCGCTTCATCAAATCCGCCGGTAAAAACCGCGGCGTCAGGCATCTGCTGGGAGAATTCCTCCAATAGCGGCGGTTTAGCCCGGCTATCGACGATAGCGAACTTAATGCCCAGATTTTGTAAATAACGTGCCGCTGAAATTCCTGTTACGCCAAGGCCGACCACTAAAACCTTGGCGCTGTGTGGATCCAGCGCAAAATTCTTTTTTAACAATTCTGTAATCGCTGTCTTATCCATTTTCTTTATCTCAATTTCAAAGTTGCCAGACCGATCAGCACCAAGATCACGGTGATGATCCAGAAACGTACGATAACCCGAGGTTCGGGCCAACCTTTCAACTCAAAATGATGATGAATCGGTGCCATACGGAAAACGCGTTTCCCTGTCGTCTTGAAAGAGGCAACCTGGATAATCACGGATACCGTTTCCATGACGAAAACACCGCCCATAATCATCAGCACAACTTCTTGTCTAACAAGTATTGCCAATACGCCTAAAGCTCCGCCCAGCGCCAGCGCGCCTACATCGCCCATAAACACCATCGCGGGATAAGCGTTAAACCACAAAAAGCCCAATCCGGCGCCCACCAAAGCGGCGCAAAATACAATCAATTCCCCGGCATTAGGCAAATAAGGAATCGCCAGATATTCGGCAAACGTCACATGCCCGGACAGATAGGCAAAAATTCCCAGCCCGGAAGCCACCATGACGGTCGGCATAATGGCCAATCCATCCAGACCGTCGGTTAAGTTAACGGCATTGCTGCTGCCGACAATGACGAAATAGGCCAACACCACATACATCCAGCCCATATCGAGCATGACGCTCTTGAAAAAAGGCACGATGAATTGCGTTTCCGCCGGCAGCACGGCTGTTTTGTACAGAAAAACTGCGGCCACCAGCCCGATGGCGGACTGCCAGAAATACTTAGCTTTAGCCGATAAGCCGTCACTGTTGCGGCGAACCACTTTCCGATAGTCATCGACGAATCCGATAACGCCGTAGCCCATGGTGACCAGCATGATGACCCAGATATAGCGATTGCCGAGATCGGCCCACAGCAAAGTACTGATGGCAATCGCCACCAAAATCAGGGTTCCGCCCATGGTAGGAGTGCCCGATTTTTCATAGTGCGTTTGCGGACCGCATTCACGAACACTCTGCCCGATCTTGTTGCGGCTTAGTTTTCTGATCATCACCGGCCCGACGATGAAGGAAATCATCAGCGCAGTTAATGCTCCGAGAATGGCGCGAAATGTCAGGTAATGAAAAACCCGAAAGCCGCCTTCGAATGTCATTAAATAATCTGCCAAATAAACTAACATCTTCTAAATCCTGAAATTTTCAACCAGAGCTGCAGCTACATTTTCCATGCGCTGCGCTCTCGACCCTTTGATCAAAACCGATTCGTTGCCTTTAAGTTCTTGTTTTAATGCATCGATCAGCTCATTCTGGGTCTCAAAAAAAGTAGCTCCCGGGCCAAAAAGCCGCACAGTATTTCGGGTATCGGCACCTGTAGCCAACAGACGCACGACTCCACTGGCTTTAAGCAGTTCGCCCATTTCTTCATGTATTTTTTTGCTCTCCGGCCCCAATTCGCCAAAAGCCCCCAGGACAACCCAGGGTTCGCCTGGCATGCCTTTCAGCACCTCCAGTCCCGCCTTCAGTGAGGCAAAATTCGCATTATAGGTATCATCGATGATGATGTTGCGCTGCCGGCCCATCAGCGGCTGTAAACGGCCCGTCACCGGTTTTACGCCTTCCAGCCCCTGTTTAATCTGTTGCAGGCCTACGCCTAAGGCCAGACAGGCGGCCGCCGCCGCAAGCGCATTAAGGACATTGTGCCGTCCTGCCAGTTTCAAGTTCACATTCAGAGAACCCTGAGCCGTGACTAACTCAAAACCGGTTATAAACTCGGCAGAAGCTGTACCACTCGAATCGGAACTCTCATTAGTGCGGATTTCCGTCCTGATTGCCCGGGCAGTCACGTCGGCTCCGTCATTTAAACCGAATGACACGGTTTTTCTGGCTCCGGCTATGGCTTTCCAATAGTCGAAATAGGCATCATCGTGATTCAACACGGCAATGCCGTCATTTTTAAGCGTCTGGATAATTTCGCCTTTCGCCCGCGCGACACCGTCCAGACTGCCGAAACCTTCTATATGTGCCGCACCTACATTCGTGATGATCACGACATCGGCTTGGGCATGGGTGCTGGTATAGGCAATTTCTCCGGGATGGTTTGCCCCCATCTCGACCACGGCATAGCGATGCCGTTCTTCGAGCCGAAGCAAAGTCAAAGGCACCCCGATTTCATTGTTCAGGTTGCCCTGAGTAAACAATACCGGATCATTGACGCCCAATATGGCTGCCACCATTTCCTTGACCGTCGTTTTGCCATTGCTGCCGGTCAGGCCGACTACCGAAACTGATGCCTTCCGGCGCCAGGCGCCGGCCAGTTCAGCCAATGCCAGACGTGTATCATCGACGACTATATGAGACATTGTCGCCGCGACTCCTTTATTCACAATGGCCGCGGCGGCTCCGGCCTGCTCGGCCAGATCGACGAAATCATTGCCGTCGAAGTTGTGTCCCTTGATTGCCACATAGAGCTGTCCGAGCTTGATGGCTCTGGTATCGATACTGACCGATGAGATGGCTGTGTCCTGCCCGACGAGTTGTCCGTGCACACAGCGGGCAATATCGCTTAATCTCATCGCCATCATTGCGCCGCTCTCGCTTTTAATGCGTCAATCACCGCTTGATTGTCGCTGAACGGTATTTTTACGCCATTGATCTCCTGATACTGCTCATGGCCTTTACCGGCAATCACGATACAATCGTTTGCGCCCGCACTAGCTACCGCTTTTTGTATCGCCTGTTCTCTGTTTTGGATCACTTCAACCTTACCTGAACTGCAACCAGCCAATATGTCATTTACTATATCGAGTCCATTTTCATAACGCGGATTATCATCCGTAACAATCACATAGTCTGCCCGACGTTCTGCGCAGGCTCCCATTTGCGGACGCTTGCCGATATCTCTGTTGCCGCCGCAACCGAAAACCACCCATAAAGCCTCTTTGCAATGCTTCCTGACGCTGGATAACACCTTGTCCAATGCATCCGGCGTATGGGCATAATCGACAAAAATCAGAGGTTCACCCTCTGCGCCTAGGCGCTCCATGCGTCCAGCCACTGGCTCGAGGCGCTTCAACCTGTCAGCAGCATCTGTCAATGTAAGCCCCATCGCCAGCATGACGGTCAACACAGCCAGGACGTTTTCTACATTGAAATCGCCGTATAACGGCACCTTGACGCGCCGCTGCTCGTGCCGCCAACGCACGTCAAACTCGATGCCGCCGGCTTGATGCAGGATGTGCTCTGCATTCACGTTTTCGCCGGAGCCTTCTGTTTTCCCTTTGGCGCTAAATCCCCATACGGCGGCCGAATCAGGCGCAGCGGCTATAATTTGTTTGCTGTACTCATCGTCCAGATTCACTACCGCGAAAGCCAGTCCCGGCTTATGCAATAATGCCAGTTTGGCCTCGACATAAGCCTCCATCGAACCGTGATAATCGAGGTGATCGCGGCTGATATTGGTAAAGACGGCGCCTTTAAAACGTACACCGTTAACGCGGCCCTGCTCCAAACCGTGCGAGGACACTTCCATTGCAACCGTTTGTTTTTTAGCCTTTGCCAGCTCAGCCAGTATATGCTGAACGGCCAGGGCGTCGGGCGTCGTGTTAAGCGTCTTGCTGAGTTTGCCCCACTCGCCCCAACCCAGTGTCCCGATAATGCCGCAATCATCCATAAGCTGACTTAAAAACTGACTGCACGAGGTTTTTCCATTCGTTCCGGTAATACCGATAACATCGAGCCGTTGCGATGGATCACCGTAAAAACGCGCGGCGATCTCACCCAACCGCAATCCCAGATTGTCAACCGGAATGGCTGAAATATCGCCGACCCCTTCCGCCAATTGCCTACCCTGCCCGGCCGGGTCAAAAATCACAGCACAAGCGCCATTTGCAATAGCATGAGCGACATGCATCAATCCGTGCTGCGCAGACCCATTCAGGGCAATAAATGCATTGCCCTTGACTATCGCTCGGCTATCCAGCGCCAAACCCGTAATCGTCAATTCATCGTCGACGAGCGAAAGCCCCGCTAATAAATCCTTCAGCTTCATGTTCATGAGGCTTTCTGCGTCAGCAGCACCGGCATGGTGTCTTCCTGGTCTGGCGCTACGCCCAGCACTCTCAATGCGCCAGCCATGACTTTGGAAAACACCGGAGCGGAAACTATGCCACCGTAATATTGACCGGCGGAAGGTTCGTCAATCATGACCACGATAATCAGCCTAGGGTCGCTAGCCGGCGCCATGCCAGCAAAAACAGCCTGATAGGCTTTATCAACATAGCCTCCGGCCCCGGCTTTTTTTGCCGTTCCGGTTTTACCGGCGACTCTGTAGCCATCGACCCTGGCCTCATAAGCCGTGCCGTCTTTCGTAACTACGGTTTCCATCATCGCCCTGACGCGCCTGGCGGTCTTGGCTGAGAACACGCGCCGCATATCTTCATCTTCATCCCGTTTCAATAAACTGACCGAATGCAGAATGCCATCGTCGGCCAGTGCCGTATAAGCTCTTGCCAATTGCACAGCGGTTACATTCAAACCGTAACCGAACGACAAGGTCGCCTGCTCAAAAGGATGCCATTTGTGATAATCGAGCAGACTACCGCTGGCTTCACCTGGAAAACCGGCTCCGGTCGCCGTCCCAAACCCGAGTTTGTCATATAGACCCCAGAAATAGGCCGGCGGCATTTCCAACGCCATCTGACTAACCGCCACGTTGCTGGACTTCTTCAGCACGTCTGTCAAAGTCATGGTGCCGTAATTATGCACATCCTTGACCAGATGGCGCCCGACCCGAAACATGCCGTTGGTTTCGAAAACCTCATCGGGGCGGACGTAACCGCCGTCCAAAGCCGCCGCGACTACTAAAGGCTTAACTGTCGAACCCGGCTCGAAGACATCCGTCATTGCCCGGTTCCTGTATAAGCTTTCTTTTAGATTCTTGCGGGTATTCGGATTGAAAGACGGCTGATTCACTGCCGCCAGAATTTCTCCGTTTTTTGCATCCAATACCACTAAGGTGCCTGATTTGGCTTTATGCATGTCAACGGCCAGCTGCAATTCCCGATACGCCAGATACTGGATGCGCTGATCAATGCTTAACTCTAGATTTTTTCCCGAAACCGGTTCTTTAATGTTTTCAATGTCGTCAATAATGCGACGCTGCCCATCCCTGATGACCCGCTTGCTGCCCGGAGTGCCTTTCAAGGCTTTTTCATACCCTGCTTCAAGCCCTTCCTGCCCGATATCGTCCACATTGGTGAAGCCCACCAAATGCGCCGAAACGCCGCCCGTAGGATAAAAACGCTTGAATTCGCGCTCGAAATACACACCGGTCAGTTTTAACTCTTTTACCTGATCCGCCAATCCGGGATTGATCCGGCGAGCGATATACGCGAATTGCCGCGTAGTATCCTCTTTGAGCAGTTCGGTTACTTTGCCATCCGACAGGCCCAACAGTTTTTCCATTTGCCGGACTTGATCTTTCGCAGCGAACTTAAGCTCCCTAGGATTCACCCATATGGATTGCACAGGCGTACTGATTGCCAAAGGTTCGCCGTTTCTATCTTTGATCATGCCCCTATAGGCCGATACGGATACGTCATCCACCTGCCGCATATCGCCCTGGTCTTTCAGAAACTGTTTATTCAGTACCTGCAGATCAACCGCTCGCCCGACCAATACCGCCATACAACTCATCATGAAAACCATGACGAACTTTCTTCTGCCGGAGAAATCGCCGGTTTGCGCGCTTGTTTTCCTGTTGTCTTGAAAATCTAACATTTACGGTTTTATGTAAATAATCTTTTCCCGTAACGGCATGACCAATTTCAATTGCTCCCGCGCGACTAACTCAACCCGATTCTGTTCCGTTAAAGTCGTCAGTTCCAACTGCAACTGTCCCCATTCCACTTCATACTGATCCAAAGCTCTTTCCTGTTTCTGAATCTCGATAAAGATCAGTCGCGAGTAATATTTGCTATAAATCACCGCCAGCGCCGATACCAGAAGCATTATCAGCAGAACCGCCATACCTACAATCCGATTCGTCGCCACTTAAATTCTCTCAGCTACCCGCATGATTGCACTGCGCGCCCTAGGGTTCTGCGCAGTCTCCTGCTTACCGGCTTTTAACGCCTTGCCTACTTTTTTAAAAAGGCCTTTATCAATATCGGCTTCCTTGACAGGCAGCTTGCCGGGATCATATTTAGCCCCGGACTCGTCCCTGATAAAACGCTTTACGATTCTGTCTTCCAGCGAATGAAAAGAGATCACTACCAATCGTCCGCCCGGCTTCAGAACCCGCGCCGATTGCTGCAGGACGTCTTTTAACTCATCCAATTCCCGGTTGATTTCAATGCGTATGGCTTGAAAGGTACGCGTTGCAGGATGCTTATGCTTTTCTCTGACCGGCACGGCCTCTTCAATAAGCGCGGCTAATTGTCCGGTGGTTGCCACAGGCGATTGGGCTCGTCTTTCGATGACAGCCCTGGCTATGCGTCGCGCGAAGCGTTCCTCGCCATATTCGAACAAAACTTTGACGAGATCCTGCTCATCGACAGTCATCAACCACTGCGCCGCCGATACTCCGGCATTTCCGTTCATGCGCATGTCCAACGGTCCGTCGCGCAGAAAACTGAAGCCCCTTTCAGGATTGTCCAGTTGAGGGGATGACACACCCAAATCCATCAGAATCCCGTCGACATGCCCCGCCAGACTTTCGCTGGTAATTATGTTTTCCAGCTCGGAAAAACAGTTATGTATCAACTGAAATCGCTTATCTTGAAGCATGGCCTTTGCATATTCGGAGTTAACCGCATCAGCGTCGCGGTCAAAAGCCAGCAAGCGTCCGGATGGACCTAATTGTTCCAAGATCCCCTGACTGTGGCCGCCTCGACCGAATGTACAATCCAGATAAATGCCGTCTTGTTTAATCGCCAACTGTTGCAGAGCTTCCGCAAACATAACGGGCAAATGTTTCACTAACAAATCTCCCGTCTTAAAAGGATAATGACCCTAGATCTTCCAACCCTTCGTCATCATCGCCATTGAGCCATTCATTTTCTTTTGCCGTCCATGCCTCTTCGTTCCAAATTTCAAACTTATTAAGCTGGCCAACTAAAACAATTTTCTTGTCCATGCGCGCATACGTCCTGAGTTTTTCCGGCAATAACAACCTCCCCTGCCCGTCCATATCGCACTCGGAAGCATTGCCAATAACGAAACGTCTTAACTTGCCGGCCATTTTATTCAAGGTGGGCAATTTACTGATCGTTTGTTCGAGTTTTTCCCATTCAGGCAGTGGATACAGCCATAAACAGCCGTGTTCTCCGACACATCGCTCATCCACGGCAACTGTCACAACCATCTGACGATCGCAGCACTCCTGCAATTCCTCACGATAACGTGTTGGAATGGCAAGACGCCCTTTATCATCAAGCGTGATTGAACTGATACCTCGAAACAAGATTTACCTCGAATTCCCAAAAAAACCATTTTTTTCCACTTTTCACCACTATAATTCACTATAGTTTTCAAACCAGCTTGAGTCAAGGAGGATTTCATTAATAATCTTTCTTTTTTGACAATGACTTACGTAACCTTGAATGACAGGTTGAAACGCATAAAATACCTTCAAATAAATCTTATGCTTTATCAGAAAGTTAATTGATATTATGGCAGTAATACTTTAAACGTGAGACACCTTAAGCTCGGCAGGCTTTATCGGTGATAGCGGGAAGAAATGGCAAGGAACTGCGGCAATATTTACCGAACATTTTCATACAACTTCAACTTCAAAAATGTTTATGAATTCAACCTCTCGAAAATTTGAGGCTTAAACAAAAGAAAGAGTCAGCCTGTAAGCCGGGTTCTGTCTAGAACAGCCATTCATCTGGGCTGCAAGTCACCTTGCAGCTCAAGCAATCTACCCAGGAACCGCGCGGGCCACGCGTCTGTTCCTCTATTTGATCTTGCTCCGGGTGGGGTTTACCCTGCCGCTCCTGTTACCAGTTGCGCGGTGCGCTCTTACCGCACCTTTTCACCCTTACCAGCCACGAAGGCTGGCGGTATATTTTCTGCGGCACTTTCCGTAGGCTCGCGCCCCCCAGGCGTTACCTGGCACCCTGCCCAATGGAGCCCGGACTTTCCTCCATTTTATCTTGCGATAAAACAGCGACTGTTCAGCCGACTCTTTCAATGCATAGTTTACCACACTTGTTCGCTGACTGCCTCGACGAATGATATTAACGGACAACCTAAGTGCTTTTACGTATTGCTTAATCTGTCACACTTATTCAACCAGTACCTTGACGAATACCATTAACGGATAAACTAAGCGTTTTTACTTATTGCATATCCAGCGCGGCCTGGTATAGCAATTTTTTTCTAACGCCGGTGATTTCCACAGCCATCGCGACGGCGGTTTTAATAGAGCATTCCCGCAATAACACAGCCAGCAGTTTCTGCTGCTCTGGGGTAATAATCTGTTCTTTTTTATCCACGACCGCACCATCGACAATGACAACGAACTCGCCCTTTCTCATATTTTCGTCGTTCTCGACCAACTCCAACGCCTTGCCCAAATGAGTCTTTACAATGGTTTCATGCAGTTTGGTCAATTCTCTGGCAATGACGATCTGACGGTCCAACGGCAATACTTCTGCCATGTCTTTTAACGAGGCCAGAATCCGATGGCTGGACTCATAAAATACCCAGGTGGTCGGGCACATCAGTTTTTCATAAAAAAACGCCTGCCGCGCCGATGAAGTTCTGGGCAAAAAGCCTTCGAAAGAAAATTTTGTAACCGGCAGTCCTGCCGCCGACAATGCGGCGATCAATGCGCAAGCGCCCGGCACCGGCGACACTTCCAGCCCCGCGTCTTTCACCATGCGCACCAACGGCATACCCGGATCGCTTAGCAGCGGCGTACCGGCATCTGAAACCAGCGCGATTGATTGACCCTGTCTCATTTTTTCCAGCAGACCGGCCGAAGCCGTATCCTCATTGTGCTGATGCAGTGACACCACTTTATTGCTGATGCCATAATGCTGTAACAGCATTTTGACGTGCCGGGTGTCTTCCGCGGCAATTAAATCAACCTGTTTTAATATTTCCACCGCTCTAAAGGTAATATCTGCTAAATTACCTATTGGCGTAGCAACAACATATAATTTGCCGCATTGACTTGACATTGGACTTTCTCACTTGAAAACTTCTGATTTTAAGATACGGCCAAGGTATAAGCCGCTATTACTCTATGTCTCGCTTCCGGTCTTATGGCTTTTTTCCGGCTGCGCCATGCTGCCTGACAATAATGTCCAGCCTCAAGGGCAGACTACCCCTCTCATGCAAGCCCCCCTAACCGAACCGGCACCGCCATTATACCAGCAACCTGCCAGCGAACTGTCTCCCGAACAAAGCCAGCACCAACTGCAGGCTATTGACGCCCTGATTCAAGCCGGCAATCATGATACAGCGCAAAAACTCGCCGATGACCTTGATCCTGCCGCCTTGTCTGTCCAGCAACGCGGCCAGCTGAATCTGATTTATGCCCAGATTGCGCTCAATGTCGGTGAGGCCGAACAGGCCCTCGGCAGACTGGAGTTAATTCAAGCCCAGCAGCTAAGCCCGGAAAATAGAATCAAATACTTTCAATCACAGGCCTTTGCGTTTTCATTAACCGGCCGCCTGTTGGACAGCGTTAAATCCAGAATCGAGTTGAACAAATTGTTAAGCTCGCCTGATGAGCGCGATGACAACCATGCCGCCATTCTTGAAACATTAAGCCTAATGCCGGAGCCTGCCTTGCAGGCGCAATCGCATGAGGCAAAGGATGAACTGGCCGGATGGCTATCCTTGGCCAGCGTATTAAAACTAAAGGAGCAAGACCCAGCCGCTTTTGATGCCGGATTGGCAAAATGGCGCGAAATTTTTCCAGGACATCCGGCCAACTCTTACTTACTGAAAAACAGGGCCGAAAACGCAGACAAACAGTCCCTATCGATCGCCGTTTTACTTCCCGAATCAGGCCCTTTCGCTCAAGCCGCCAAGGCCATACGCGCCGGTTTTATGGCCGCCTACGCTCGCCAGGACAGCAATGGCTCAAAACCCACTATCCGCTTTTACGATACTGAACAGTCAACCCCAGCCGACTTATATAATCAGGCGATCACTGACGGAGCGGAATTCATTGTCGGCCCGCTAAACAAAGAACACATTCAAAGCCTTGCGGACTCTGTTGCATTTGACGTTCCCGTACTGGCTTTAAACCATATTCCGGGACTGCTGAAACACAATCTCTACCAGTTCAGCCTCAGCCCGATGGATGACGTTGAACAGATTTCCCATAAGGCCTGGCTGGACGGCCGCCAAAAAGCCTTATTGCTGATTCCGGAAAACGATCAGGGCAAACGCATAGTCAATTTTTTCACAGAAAACTGGCAGGGAGTCGGCGGCTCAATTCTTGAGTTGCAAAGCTATAATCCAAAGTCCACCGACTTTTCCCCAGCCATCAAAAAGCTGCTGAATATCGATGAAAGCGAGGGCCGCTATCATAAAATTAGCCAATTGGTGCCCTCATTGACCTATACGCCTCGACAGCGGCAGGATGCCGATGCGCTCCTGCTAAGCGCTTATAGCGGCGAAGCGCGCCTGATCAATCCGCAATTGCAATACTATCAAGCCGGTAATCTGCCCATTTACGCGTTGCCGGCTGTCTACAGTGGCCAGCCCGATCCGGCGCTGGACCAGGACCTCAACAAGATAACATTTTGCGATACGCCCTGGCTGCTCAGCTCCGGTCAGGACGGCCTCAGCATGAGCGCTCTGCAAGACATCTGGAGACAATTTACCAGTCCTTATTTGCGCCTGATCGCCATGGGTATAGATGCCTATAGCCTGATTGGCCAACTGGATAAGCTCGACATCGCTCCCTACTCCGGAGCCACCGGAATCTTGTCACTGATGCCTGACGGGCGCATTAAACGCGAACTGGCTTGCGCCAAATTCATGGATGGGCGGCCTGAATTGATCGACACTATCAATACATCTCCCACGCATGAAAATCAGCCCGCGCAAGCATTGTTGCCGATGGACGAGCATGCTGAATAAAATCAAAGCCAAAGCAACTCACTTAATCCGCGGTGAAAATGCCGAAGAGCAGGCCTATCGCTTTCTGCTCGACAAAGGACTCGAACCGGTCTGCCGCAATTTCCGCTGCAAGCAGGGCGAACTCGATTTAGTCATGCTCGATAAGCAGACACTGGTGATCATCGAAGTCAGATTTCGCACATCCGATAAATACGGCAGCGCGCTCGAGAGTGTTACACAAAAGAAACAATCCCGTATAATAGCGGCAACTCATCATTATTTATCAGCCAATAAGACAGACAGGCCTATTCGTTTTGATGTTATCGCCATTTCAGGCAATGGCACTATAGATTGGATACAAAACGCCTTTTAACCCTGCAATTTCAATGAGCTTACAAGACCGAATCATCAATCATTTCTCCGACAGCATTCAGACCAAACAGGATGCCATGGCCGGCCTCTGCGAGCTTATCGAGTTTGCCTCGCAACGCCTGGTCGCCGCCTTACTGAATGACAAAAAGATATTGTCCTGCGGAAATGGCGGCTCGGCGGCCAATGCCCAGTTTTTGTCCTCGGCCATGCTCAACCAGTTTGAGCGCGAACGCCCCTCATTGCCGGCCATTGCCTTAACCACGGACACGGTTGCCCTTACAGCCATAGCCAATGCTTATCATTTCGATGAAATTTTCGCGAAACAAATCCGGGCGCTTGGACAAGGCGGCGATATCCTGGTCGCATACACCGACGCCAGCAATGCGGCCAATTTATCCAAGGCGATCACTACTGCACATGATAAAGATATTTCAGTCATCGCCTTGACCGGCCATGACGGCGGCATGATTGCACCGTTACTGAATGAAACTGATATAGAAATCCGTGTACCGTCAAGCTCAACCGCGCGCATACAGGAAGTACACCTGCTGATTACGCATTGCCTGTGCGACTTAATCGACCATCAACTCTTCGGCGGCTAATCCATGAAAAATCATCTGTTGCTATCTCTGTTGCTCGTTATCGGCCTGTCCGTGAACGGTTGCGCAACCACCGGCAAACCAATCAATGAACGCCGCCATGGCGATATCGTATTGATGGATCAATCCATAGAAGCCAATGCATCCCAAGCATTAAGAGCCGATGAAGAAATAGAAGAGAACAGCCACGTAAATGTCACAGCTTACAATGGCATAGCCCTGGTTACGGGTGAAGCCCCTAGCGCGGGCTTGCGCAATAAAATCATTGCCATAGTCCGAACCATTCCTAACATAAAACAGATACACAATGCCGTACTACTTGCCAAGCCCAGTTCAGAGCAAGCACGCGCTAATGATGCGATGATTACCGCAAACTTGAAAGCAGCACTGGCTTCCATTAATACGATACCCGGATTCAACGGCACAGAAGTCAAAGTAGTCACCGAAAACGGTGTAGTTTACCTGATGGGGCTGGTGCACAAGAATGAAGGCGCGGCAGCCACAGAAGCGGCCCGGCAGACCGCTGGTGTCAGAAAAATCGTCACAAAATATGAATATATTGACTGAGACGATTGCCGTCGGCTTTAACGCGGCGCTGGACCAATACCACAAAATTAGCCGCTCGGCGCACTACTGTCACTGATCTGCCTTACAACTTTTATTCAGCGCTTTCCTCATAAAGCGCGCTGCTGCCGTCCATATCGCCGGTCTGGACATACAATAGCGGCTTACCTTGATTCAGCATCGCCGCGTCAATGACTCTGCAGACCGCGATTTTATGATCGCCCGCCTCAGTATAATGACTGACTTCGCAGTCAAAATAAGCAAGACTTTCGGATAATATCGGCGCTCCGGTTTTACCTGTCAGCCACTGAAAACCGGCCATCTTGTCTTTGAGGCCGGGGCGGCCGAAATGCTCGGCAATGGCCTGCTGATCCTGCCCCAGAACATTGACGGTACAGATACCGCCCGCCTGCAGCAGCTTATAGGAATAATGCTGGGGATTAATGCTCAACGCCAGCAGCAGCGGATCAAAAGAAACCTGCATAACCCAAGCCGCCGTAAAGGCGTTTTGATGTATTCCGTCACTGACGCCTATGACATAGATGCCATGACTGATTTGCTTGAACAGCTTGTCAGGATCTTCAATCATTGCCGGCTACCAGTTTAATGCGCATCGACAAGTCAACGGCGCGGACATTTTTAGTCAATGCGCCGATGGAAATATAATCGACTCCCGTTTCGGCAATCGTGCGTATATTGTCAAGGCCGATATTACCCGACGCTTCCAGCTCTATAGCCCCGGCATTCAGCGCTACCGCTGCCCGCATGTCTTCGAGAGTAAAATTGTCCAACATAATGCGATCGGGCTTGGCCGCGATAGCCTCTTCCAGCTCCTGCATGGATTCGACCTCCACTTCGACAGGAACCGATGTTTTGGCACGCGCGCTCTGAACAGCCTTGGCTATGGAGCCTGCCGCCATAATATGATTTTCCTTGATCAATACGCCGTCATACAGCCCAATTCTATGATTATGGCAGCCGCCACAGGCAACCGCGTATTTCTGTGCATTCCTGAGTCCTGGCATGGTCTTGCGGGTGTCCAGCACTTTACAGCCGGTGCCGGCGACAGCTTCCGCGTATTGCTTGGCGACTGTTGCCGTAGCTGACAAAGTCTGCAATAAATTCAACGCGGTACGTTCTCCCGTTAACAGGCTTCTGGCCGGACCGCTGAGCCTGCAAAGGAGCGTGTCTTTATCGACCTTATCGCCTTCACTCACTAGCCAATCAATGTTGACGCCGGGATTTAATGCCTTGAATACCGCATCAAACCAGGCACGGCCGCAGAGCACCATGGCCTCCCGGGTAATGACCTCGGCTTCTGCATGCGTTGTTTCGGGAATGATTTCCGCTGTAATATCGCCCGAACCGATATCTTCATCAAGAAAAGGTTTTACTTCTGCGATTTTTGATTGTTCTGTCATAACCTGTCTAATTTGGAAAGCGCTTGTTCTACGATGGATCTCTCATCCAAGGTTACAATAGCCGCCTGCCCTTGTCTAAATTTTTCAGCCAATTCCTGGACTTTAACTTCAAGCATTTTTGCGCCATTTTTGCCGACAAACAGCATATTTTCCGTTTCCGCACTTTTCCATATCAGCTTGCCCCATTGCCGTTCCAACTCGGAACCGAAAGCTGCCCAGCTGTTTTCAAGTATATCTTTTACCTGCTCGCTCCACTCATCCACGATGACTTCGGGTTTGATGCTCGCGCCCTGTTCCACAACCGGACTGGCTTTAACAACACTGCCCAGCTCTCTTTTTCTATCTTTACTATCCATCAGAATGATATGCCGTACCGCAAGATCCTTAAAGAAGCGTGACTGTGCGTTTTTATCGTATGAAATTCGATCCAGTCCGTATCTCAGTTCTTTGATCATGCCGGGCAAAAATTTTAATATCCGTTTTTTTTCATCATCATCTCTCGGAGGCAATACGCTGACGATCAACTCTTCCATGGCCCGTACCGATTTTATCCAAAGTTCCGGCTCTTCATTTCTACGCACGTGATCGACCAGCAAAACATGTTGCCAGACATCATGCAGAAAGTCGGCTATGACTGCCGGCAATTCCTTTCCCTGTATGCTGTCATCAATAGTCTTGGCTACGACTTTTTTGCTCAGCTCCAGCGATTCTTTATTTTGCATTAACTGTCTGGAGCGATCTTCAAGAATCTGAACCCGCTGCTTTTGTTTTTCCAGATAACGCCCAAAATCGCTTGCCTCATTTGCCCAATGAACATGCCCAGATCCATTTTCTCTGGTTATAAGCTTTATGACGTCGACAATGCGCTCGTAAACCAGGCGGTCACTATGATCAGCCGGATTTAAAAATTGCCCGGCAGCAAACAAATCATTCAATAAGCGCCTGACAGGATTCTCTATACCGGTAAAGACGCTGTATTGTCCCAATGTAACCGCAGCCCAAGGTATTTCCAACTGGAGCAAGGCGGACTTTACAGTGCTTGTCAGCGTATCGTCACTGTTAATTTCTCCAAAAATCAAAGCCGCTAAATCCAGAATATCTTCATCGCATTTGGCCAATGCCTTGATATCACCGCTGAAATTTAGCTCTTCAAGCTTTTTAATGACTCGCCATTTCAGCGGGCTCCCGATCTCCCGATCAGCATCCTCGAAAGCATAAAGCTGACCAAGAATTTCCAGCGCGTGTATTATTTCAAAATGCTCATAGGTGGCTGCACTTTCGGATTTCGGAATTAAATCATAAGCTGACGGGGTGTACATTGAACGCCACCGATCCAGTTTTTTCTGTAATATCTGAAAATCTCGGCTTATCGATTCACTGCTTGCGATAGAAGGTTCAGACGCTTCCCTAATTTCACTGACATCGTATGAGACTATTTCACACTCTGAATCGAGCCGCCTGGTCAATTCGCCGTAGATAAAGCCTAGCTGGCTAAACACATGATCTTCAAATGATTTATAGACAGCAACCCGAAACTTGGTGGTTAATTTCAATGGATTAATCACCTCGGCCAAAGCATGAGCCAGATTTGCCGGTGAAGCCGGATTATTACGGTCAGAAAAGACTTGTTTTCCCATCTTGATTGAGAGTTGCCTGTTCATCTGATGCAACTGCCCTTGAAAAGAATGCTCGCAGTCGCGGATAATGGAAGCAACTACATGACTTTCCTCTACCATAGCATCGCTAGCCAGCGAGGCAGAGGCCATATTTATTTTCTGATCCGGATTTTTTACCGTCTTTTGAGAGGTAAAATGGAAAGCATCGCTCACCTTAAGTAAGTAATTTTGCTTTATTTTTCTTCGAACCGCCTGAACGTGCTCCAACTGCTTTCTATAATCCGTTTTCTCGCGATCTTTTCCTGATTGCAGCCCGAATTCGAAATCAATCCGCATACAGCAATCATCCACCAATGGCTCGATGTATTGATAAAAAATCGATCTGAATTTAGCTAGAATTTCGGCATCATTCGATGTGCTTTTGCTAATGTCTGTGTATTGCCGTATGTTCATAGCCATGTTTCTTCCGCAAAATAAATGATCAGTCTTTGCCAAACCAAGACTATACCTAAATTATTATTTTGACAGATAATACGCATTTTTATCGTGAATTCTGTGCTCTATTTCCGTTTTTTCCTCTATAAATCTCATGAAAATAGATAGTCATTGGCTGACTGACATTACCCGTCTCCCTTCGCCAAACTTTGACGCAAGAACCGATGCTACGGATATTTCCTTACTGGTCATACACTGCATCAGTCTGCCGCCGAGCGAATTCGGCACGCCTTATATTGACCAGCTCTTCTGCAATCAGCTCGACCCGGACAAGCATCCCTATTTCAGAGACATCTATCAGCTGACGGTATCCTCACATCTATTGATCAGGCGGACGGGAGAAATCGTGCAGTATGTGCCTTTTGACAAGCGCGCCTGGCATGCCGGGAAATCGGTTTATGAAGGCCGGGAAAGGTGTAATGATTTCTCCATCGGCATAGAACTTGAAGGCACCGAGCTGATCGAGTACACAGACGCACAATACCTGCAACTGGCGGCAGTGATTCGCCTGCTGCTTGAGACCTATCCGCAGCTATCGACAGATCGCATTACAGGACATAGCGATATTGCGCCCGAACGAAAAACCGATCCGGGCGCATCGTTTGATTGGCAGAAACTGTTCAGTTTATTGAATACCTAATAGCCCGGCGGCGATCTATGCCTGTTCAGCATGCTTGGACTGCCCAATGCCAAATGATTCGGCAAGCATCAGAACCACGCCCAGCGTAATGGCCGAATCGGCGATATTAAAGGCCGGCCAGTGCCAAGAATCATAATACACATCGAGAAAATCGATAACATAACCATACAACAACCGGTCAATTAAGTTACCGATCGCACCACCCAGAACCAGCGCCAGCGCGGCAGCCAGCAAGGTCTCATGTTTTTTTAATCTGGCCAGCCAGACAGTAATGCCTACACTGATCACAATGGCTAACCCTGCAAAAAACCAGCGCTGCCAGCCGCCCGCTTCGCTCAGGAAGCTGAAAGCCGCTCCGGGGTTATGCAGATAAGTCAGATTAAAATACGGCATGACCGGGATAGACTCGTAAAGCTGCATCGAACTATCGATGATGAGCTTACTGCCCTGATCCAGAGCTATTGCCAATAATGACAACCATAACCATTTCAACATAGTACTCACGCAAATTGTCGGTTTTCGCCAGCGCCAGCCACGTTTTCAACGCAGCGACCGCAAAGTTCAGGGTGATCGGCATGCGACCCCACATCCTGACGTTGATGCCAACAGCGCACGCATTTTTTATGCCCGGACACAACAACTTTTAACTTGACGCCGTCAATCTCGGTTTGAACGGCATCATCAGGACAAACCTGATCGGCCATTACCGTGGCATTTGAAGTAATAAAAACAAAGCGCAGCTCATCGGTCAAGCGGTTCAAAGCATCAAAATAATCCGCATTGCAATACAGTTCGACCTCGGCATTGAGCGAAGCGCCTATCTCTCCCTTCGCCCGACTCTTTTCCAGCTCTTTACCGACGACAGTTCGGACAGCCATGACTTTCTGCCAGAACTCGCGGTTCATCGCAGCCTCGTCGTCCAGTTTGCACAGGCCTTGATACCAAGTTTCCAGAAATATCGATTCACTGCGCTCGCCGGGCATATAATTCCAGATTTCATCGGCTGTATAGCTGATGATGGGCGCGAGCCAGCGAGTCAGCGCTTCCAGCACATGATACATGGCCGTTTGAGCAGAACGTCTGGCCAGACAATCTTCTTTGGCCGTATATTGACGGTCCTTGATGATATCCAGATAAAAGCCGCCCAGATCGATCACGCAAAAATGGTGCACTTTCTGGAAAATAAGCTGAAACTGATAGCTTTCGTAAGCAGCCTTAACTTCTTCCTGGAGCGCATAGGCCCTATCCACGACCCAACGATCCAGGGCCAGCAAGTCCTTCGCCTCGACCAGATGCCGGGCAGGATCGAAGCCGTCCAGATTCGACAGCAGGAACCGGGCCGTGTTTCTCAAGCGACGGTATCCGTCCGAGGTCCGGTTAAGGATTTCATCGGACACAGACATTTCGCCGCGATAATCGGTCGACGCTACCCATAAGCGCAAGACGTCGGCGCCCAGTTCCTTCATGACCTCCTGCGGCGCGATCACATTGCCTCTGGACTTGGACATTTTCTTGCCTTCCGCATCCACAGTAAAACCGTGTGTTAACACGGCTTCATAAGGTGCCACATCATTCATGGCCGTCGAAGCCAGCAGCGATGACTGGAACCAGCCGCGATGCTGGTCTGAACCTTCCAGATACAGATCGGCCGGGAAAGCCAATTCCTGGCGTCTCTCCAGAACACAGGCATGGGTAACGCCGGAATCAAACCAGACATCCAGCGTATCGGTCATTTTCTCGTATAATGAAGCTTCCTCGCCCAGCAACTCCTCCTTCTCCAGTTCAAACCAAGCTTCTATGCCTTTTTGCTCGATGCGTTGAGCCACTTGCTCGATCAGTTCAGGCGTGCGCGGATGCAGTTCGCCCGTTTCTTTATGGACAAAAAAGGCAATTGGCACGCCCCAGGTGCGCTGGCGCGAAATACACCAGTCAGGCCGGTTTTCCATCATGCTTTCAATACGCGCCTGACCCCATTCCGGAATCCAGGCTACCCGCTTGACTTCATTCAGCGCCTGCTCGCGTAAGCCGTTTTTATCCATGGAGATAAACCATTGCGGCGTGGCCCGGAAAATAATCGGCGTTTTATGGCGCCAGCAGTGCGGATAACTGTGCAGGATGGCTTCCTCATGCACCAGCTTGCCTTTTTCTTTGAGCACCGCTACCACATGATCATTGGCACTGAACACATGCTCGCCGGCGAACAGTTCGGTATTAGGCAGGAAAACGCCATCGTTGCCGACCGGATTGTCGACCGGCAAGCCGTATTTTTGACCGACCACATAGTCGTCCTGACCGTGCCCAGGTGCCGTATGCACAGCGCCGGTACCGGCATCGGTCGTGACATGGTCGCCGAGGATAATCGGTACCTGACGGTCATAAAAAGGATGTTGCAGCAACTGATGTTCCAGCGACGCGCCTTTGCAATAGGCAATAACATGGTAGTTTTCGACGTCATAGCGCGACATCGCATCCTTAAGCAGGACTTCAGCTATGACCAGGCGCTCTTTTTTGCTGTCTTTCTCGCACTGAACCACGGCATAGTCAAGATCGGGATTCAAGGCAACGCCCTGGTTGGCCGGCAGTGTCCACGGCGTCGTGGTCCAGATAACGACCGATAAAGGCCCCTCGCCTTCATGCTCGGGGACATGATGGCAGCTCGCCATAAACGCTTCTTCATCAATAACCTGGAAACGCACATCGATGGCCGGCGAATGCTTGTCTTCGTACTCGACTTCCGCTTCGGCCAGCGCCGAGCCGCAATCGGTGCACCAGTGCACGGGCTTGGCGCCCTTGGTCAAATGCCCTTTGGCGCTGATTTTTCCCAATGCACGCACGGTATCGGCTTCAAAGGCATAATCCATCGTTAAATACGGGTTATCCCAATCACCCAGTACACCGAGACGCACAAACGCTTCTTTCTGAATATTGACCTGCTTGCCTGCATACTCGCGGCAGGCCTTGCGAAAAACCGCCGGAGATACTTTAACGCCGGCCTTGCCGACTTTCTTTTCCACCATCAATTCGATAGGCAGGCCGTGGCAATCCCAGCCCGGCACATAAGGCGCATCAAAACCGCTCAGCGTTTTCGATTTGACAATGATATCTTTCAGGACTTTATTGACTGCGTGGCCGATATGAATTTCACCATTGGCGTAGGGAGGGCCATCGTGCAGAATGAATTTGGGACTGTCGGCAAACTGCTCTCTGATTTTGCGATACAGGCCGGCCTCCTGCCATTTCTTTAACCGCTCCGGCTCGCGTTGCGCCAGATTGGCCTTCATCGGGAAGGCAGTCTTAGGTAGATTCAGTGTTTTTTTATAGTCCATCGTCATACGTTTCTTAATTCAGCAAAAATCTTTTTAGTATTCGCCACATCTTTTACGATCTGAGCCTTAAGTTCATCCAGCGACCGGAAACGCATCTCATCTCTGATTTTTCGCTTAAAATGCACTTCCACATAACGCCCGTAAATTTCTTTATTAAAATCAAATAAATGTGTTTCCAGTATCACTTTTGAACCGCCATCGACCGTAGGCCGCGTCCCGACATTCGCCACGCCTTCGAATTCCTGGCCGTCTATGCCGGTCATGGTAACGGCATAGACGCCGACCACAGGCGTATTTTTTCTAAACATGCGTATATTGGCGGTCGGATAGCCGATCGTCCTGCCCCGCTTGTCGCCATGCGCAACCCGTCCGCATACGGAATAACAGCGTCCCAGCAGTCTCTCGGCTTTAACCAGATCACCGGCGCCCAGCGCGTCCCTGATCAGGGTACTGCTTACGCGCTGACCGTCTACATAATAAGATCCGGTATCTTCAACTTCGAAACCGAACGCCTGGCCTTCTTTCTTCAGCATGGCAAAATTGCCGCGCCGGTCTTTGCCGAAATGAAAATCATCCCCGACAACCAAATGCTTGATATTCAGTTTTTTGATTAAAATATCCGAAATGAACTGTTCGGCGTCACAATTGGCAATCTGTTGATTAAAGCGCAATATTAGTAAATCATCAACGGGCAGCTTTAAAAACTGGATCACTTTCTCCCGCAAGCGCATCAATCGGGACGGCGCATTTTTTCCCAGAAAATATTCCAGCGGCTGCGGCTCGAAAATCATCACGATAACCGGCAGACCCAGCGCCCTACCGCGCGTCGCCAGATTATCAATCACGGCCCTGTGGCCTAAATGCAAGCCGTCAAAATTCCCGATAGTCAACACACAACCGTTTTCCAACGGTTCCAAATGAGACAGGCCTCTAATTAAACGCATGAATGTGACAAATCAAAATTCTTTATTCTATCATGGGTAACTTCATGAGAACTCAAAACATAAATCCGGCGAAATGCATGAATCCGACAAGAAACCCTAGGATTTCAGCAAAGCGCTATTGCAATACGTTACTGTCATGCCAGCCGACTAAATGCTTGAACCTTAAACCGGTCATGACTAATGTCGACGCATAAATTGCACACCCTATCGCAATCCATACGATCAAATTGATGACTCTGTCCATGGAATCCCATTGCCCCCATTGACTGACGTCAACAGAATAATACAAGGCGGCCGCCATTACCGCACTTGCCAACAGTATCCTGACCAAAAACAATGCCCATCCTTCGGCCGGCCGATAAACCTTTTCTTTCAACAGTTTGCCAAGCAGTAAAAAAGCATTTAAAAACGCGCTCAGGGATGTTGCCAAAGCGATCCCCGCATGCGCCATAGGAAACATCAGCGTAGCGTTTAAAATGATATTGGCGGCAATAGCATATAACCCATAACGGACCGGCGTTTTCATATCTTGCCGGGAAGTGAAACCAGGCGCCAACACTTTAATCAGAATAAATGCCAACAATCCGGCTGAATACGCCATGAGGCTCTGCCCGGCCAACTGCACATCGTCAGCGCCAAATTCCTTGTATTGAAACAGTGTCGATAAAATCGGTTCGGCCAGCATCAGCAGCCCGACCATGGCCGGCATGCCGATCAATAAAACCAGGCGCAGCCCCCAATCCAATGAATTCGAAAAAGCCCTCGCATCGTCGGCGGCATGATTTTTCGACAAGCTCGGCAAAATAACTGTAGCCACGGCAATGCCGAAAATACCCAGCGGAAACTCCACCAGACGGTCTGAATAATACAACCAGGAAACGCTGCCGGCGCCTAAAAACGAAGCCATCAATGTATCCAGCAGCAAATTGATCTGCGTGGCTGAAACGCCGAGAATCGCCGGCAGCATGAACCCCATCATGCGCTTGACGCCTACATCATTAAAATCGAATCTCGGCCGCGGGAGCAGACCTAAGCGCATCAAGGCCGGCATCTGAAACAACAATTGCACTACGCCGGCTATGAAGACTCCCCACGCCAATGCCACAACCGGCTCGGCCATCAGAGGCGCCAGCCAGATTGCGGCAGCGATCATGCAGATATTCAGCAAAGCCGGCGTCAAGGCCGGAATGGCAAACTTGCCGTGCGCATTCAAGACACTGCCTGCAAACGCCACCGACGAGATAAAAAACAAATATGGAAAAGTAATCCGCAGCATCTGCACGGCCAGTTCATGCTGAGATCCTTGCCAGATAAAGCCGGGAGCGAACAAAATAATGAGCGCAGGTGCAGCAACCATGCCGAGAATCGTGACCAGCATTAAAACCAGTACCAAGCTTCCGGCCGTCCTGTCGACGAATTGCTTTAACGCCGCCTGGCTGCCGCGCTCCTTTTGGTCTGATAGCGCTGGAATAAAAGCCTGGGCAAAAGCCCCTTCAGTAAACAGGCGCCGCAGAAAATTCGGAATTTTAAAGGCGACAAAAAATGCATCGGTTGCCGGATTAACGCCGAAAAGCCGCGCTATCAGCATGTCCCGGACAAACCCCAATAGACGCGAAATCATGGTCATACTGCCCACAACGGCAGTTGATTTAAAAAGCTGTCCGCTCAATACTGCTCCTCGCTGTTAATTCATTATTTTTTTGACAATGATACCATTTAAAAAGATAATATGCGGTCTTATTAACTCACATAGCAAAAATCGAGAAATTATGGCTAATACAGCACAAGCTAAAAAGCGTGCGCGACAAGCGGAAAAAAGCCGTATTCGCAACGCAGGACAACGCAGCAATTTACGCACGTTCGTGAAAAAAGTTATTGCCGCAGTTAACGCGGGCGACAAAGAAAAAGCGCAAGCCGCCTTCAAGACCGTTGTGCCCATTATCGATTCAGCAGTAAACAAAGGCCTTATCCACAAGAATAAAGCCTCACGCAGCAAAAGCAGACTGAATTCAAAAGTAAAATCTATCGCTTAATAAAAGCTTTAGTCTTACTAAATAAAAAGGCCGAACTCCCACGAGTTGCGGCCTTTTTATTTGGCCGCCTTACAGCAGCACCATATTATCGCGGTGCATCATTTCCGAATCATCGGCATAGCCAAGAATAGCTTCAAATTCGGAACTGCTCTTGCCGGCAATCAACTCTGCGTCCGCCCTGCCATAATTGACAAGCCCCCGGGCGACTTCCTGACCGCTTTCATCCACACACGAAACCAGCTCGCCGCGCTCAAACCGGCCCGACACTGATTTAACACCAACAGCCAGCAAGCTCTTGCCGTCACTTTTTAAAACCCTGACTGCGCCTGCATCAAGAACCAGCTTTCCTTTGACCTGCAACTGCCCGGCAAGCCAGCGCTTTCTGGCCGCCAAAGGCTCTATGTCCGGCAATAAATACGTCCCCAGATTAGCCCCGGCAATCACCGACGTAATCACATCCTCAACAACACCTGCCGCAATCACGGTAGCAGCCCCCGACCTGGACGCCAGGCGCGCCGCACGAACCTTGGTAAACATGCCGCCTCGCCCCAACCCACTACGGCTTTCGCCAGCCACCACATCCAAACGACTGTCATTAACACTGATCTCGGAGATCAGCTCTGCCTCAGGATACAGACTGGGATCGGCCGTAAACAACCCTTTCTGGTCCGTCAGAATGATCAGCAGATCCGCCTCCACCAGATTCGCCACCAAGGCGCCCAGCGTATCGTTATCACCAAAGCGGATTTCTTCGGTTGCGACCGTATCATTTTCATTAATGACCGGCACGACACCCATCTTGATCAGCGTCAGCAGAGTGCTTCTGGCATTCAAATAGCGCTGACGATCCGATAAATCATCGTGCGTCAGCAGCACTTGCGCCGCATGCAGTCCGTGTTGCTGAAAATTATCGTCAAAAACGCGCACTAACCCCATCTGACCGACCGATGCCGCCGCCTGCAGCTCATGCAATATTTTAGGCCTTGTTTTCCAGCCTAGACGACACATGCCTTCAGCCACCGAACCCGAGGAAACCAGCAGCACTTCAATTGACTGCCGCCTTAGCGCAGCCATTTGCCTAACCCAAGCCGCAATAGCCGGCTTATTGAGGCCTCGGCCGCCATCCGTCAACAAAGAACTGCCTATTTTGACGACAATTCGTTTGGCTTTCGCAAAATCACTCCTGCTCACTTTCTTCTCGCCGATGCTGTTCCAAAAATTCCATGATGGCAAACATTAATTCTCTAGTACCATCCCCGTTAATTGCCGAGATTTTAAAGACCGGCCCCGACCAGCCAAGCTCATCAATAATTGCCTGACAATGCTCACCCACTTCCTCATCAAGCAACCTGTCTACTTTATTGAGCACCAGCCAACGCGGCTTATGCGCCAAATCATCGCTCCATTTCTCGACTTCACGGATAATCTTGCGCGCCGCCTCAACCGGCAAATCCGAACTTTCATAAGGCTCAACATCAACCAGATGCAACAACAGGCGCGTCCGCGACAAGTGCTTGAGAAACTGCAAACCCAGCCCCGCACCTTCAGCCGCCCCTTCAATCACACCCGGAATATCGGCAATCACAAAACTGCGCAGATCATCAATCCTGACCACGCCAAGGTTAGGATGCAACGTAGTAAACGGATAATCAGCGACCTTAGGCCGAGCTGATGATACGGCACGGATCAAGCTGGATTTTCCCGCATTAGGCATACCAAGCAAGCCGACATCGGCAATCAGCGTCAACTCCAAATGCAGCCTGCGATGCTCGCCTTCAGTACCTTTGCTGGCATATTGCGGAGCGCGGTTAACGCTGCTTTTAAAACGGGTATTGCCGAGCCCATGAAAGCCGCCTTTGGCCACCAGCAGCGTCTGGCCGACTTCGGTCAGGTCCCCCATCTCCTCACCCGTTTCCGCATCGGAGACACGCGTGCCCAAAGGCACCTGCACATAGCAATCATCACCTTTTTTACCCGTGCAATTGCGAGCCATGCCATTCTCGCCGCGCTGCGCCCTGTGCACTGAGTGATAGCGAAAATCAACCAGCGTATTTACATTTTCAGCCGCAACCAGATAGACACTGCCGCCATCGCCGCCATCGCCGCCATCAGGCCCGCCTAACGGCACATATTTCTCGCGACGGAAGCCGACCTTGCCATTGCCGCCATCACCCGCTTCTACACGAATTTCCGCCTCATCAACAAATTTCATAAATCACGCCGCCGCATTTAAAAACTTACTTACCGATAAAAACAAAAAAAGCCCCACTATTAACGAGCGGAGCTTTTTTAGACAACCATACTACCGCTCTGTGCGGCTTGTAAGTTTTATGCAGCAACTACACTGACAAATTTACGGCCGTTAGGACCTTTAACCTGAAAAAGCACTTTACCGTCAGTTGTTGCAAACAATGTATGATCTTTTCCGCAACCGACATTATCGCCTGCGTGAAAATGCGTTCCACGTTGGCGCACAATAATGCTGCCCGCCGTCACGACTTGACCGCCAAAACGTTTAACACCCAATCTTTTCGCATTAGAGTCGCGTCCGTTACGCGTACTACCGCCCGCTTTCTTATGAGCCATCTGTAACTCCTAAATATTAAGCAGAAATGCCAGTAATCTGGACTTCTGTATAGTATTGACGATGCCCCATGTGTTTCATATGGTGCTTACGTCTTCTGAATTTAATAATCTTAACTTTTTTATGCCGACCTTGAGACAAAACAGTCGCTGTCACTTTGCCGCCTTCGATGAAAGGCAAGCCAACTTTAACATCACCGCCTGACTGAACCATCAGCACTTTATCGAATTCAATGCTGTCGCCTGTTCCAAGCTCAAGTTTTTCTATTTTTAAGGTCGTACCTTCTTCTACTCGGTACTGTTTACCACCTGTTTGAATTACCGCATACATCTGCGCAAGCTCCATCAAGCATTAATCTGTTTAAAGTGAACAGATAATTTTATTTTTAAAACTAAGTCAAGTCAAATTTAAAATCAACCGACCCCTAATATTCTCGCAATAAAATAACACAAGAAGGCTATTGACACCACTATAGTTTATTCAATAGCATGGGCGATTAACTTTGTATTAAGTTATAATAGCTTAACGGCTTTGTATTTCATAGCTATCATCATGAAAAATAACCTAAACACGCAGCACTAAATAATGGCATCACAATCCACATCGAACGCATCAGCGCCCATTGATTTTAATTCGATCAAGAATTTAACCATCTCTGAAGCCAAGGCGGTCGACCAGCTCATCATTAACGAGTTAAGTTCCGATGTTATCCTGATCAATCAGGTCGGCCATTATATTATCGGCAACGGCGGCAAAAGACTGCGCCCGATGCTGCTGCTGCTTGCAGCCAAGGCTTTGGGCGATGTCAATAGCAATCATCTGGTGCTCGCCGCCGTCATTGAATTCATCCATACCGCGACACTGCTGCACGATGACGTGGTTGACGATTCAGACCGCCGGCGCGGCAAAGAGTCAGCCAATGCGGTCTGGGGCAATGCCGCCAGCGTCCTGGTCGGCGATTACCTCTACTCCAGCGCCTTTGAAATGATGGTGCGCACAGGCAATATGCGCGTTATGGAAATTCTGTCCAAAACGACAACCGCCATTGCCGAAGGCGAGGTTCTGCAGCTTTTGAACTGCAATAACCCCGAAACCACCGAAGAAAAATATCTCGAAGTCATCTCCAGAAAAACAGCCATCCTGTTCAGCGCCGCAACCCGATTGGGCGCCGTTATCTCCAATGCTTCCGAAGAAGTGGAGGAGGGCTTGGCCAGGTACGGCCAACATCTCGGCATCGCTTTTCAACTTATCGACGATGCGCTGGATTACAAGGCCAATCAGGAGGAATTAGGCAAAAATCTCGGCGACGACCTGGCCGAAGGCAAACCGACTTTGCCATTGATTTATGCCATTCAGCACGGCGATGACAGTGAAGCCAGCATCGTGATCGATGCGGTCAAAAACGGCAATCGCGATGCCTTCAGTGAAGTTTACGCCGTCGTAAAGAGCACTAAAGCGATTGACTATACCGAGCAGCGCGCCGATGAAGAAGCGCAAAAAGCGATCGATGCGTTAAACATCCTGCCGGATTCGGAATACAAAAACGCACTGATTCTACTGGCTAAATTTTCCGTTCAACGCAATTATTAATGCCAGAAATGGCAGAGCTGTGCTTAGCTTCTAAGCACAGCGTCAGGCGCATGTTTTCTTGATTCCATAAACGAAATTCCAGTTGGTCTTAACGCATGCAGTCTGTCAGTCTTATGGGTCAGATTTGAATTTATCGACCAGACCGGTGATACGTTCGACTTTCCGGCCGACAGTCGCCGCAAACACTGCCTCATCAGCTAGCAGTTTGACGGTTTTTCTGGCCCGGGTGATAGCCGTGTAAAGCAATTCCTTCGTCAACACTGGATTAACCGCATCAGGCAAAGCAATCAGCACCTCCTCGAACTCGGAGCCCTGGCTTTTGTGTATCGTCATCGCAAACACGGTCTCGCAATGCGGCACGCGCGCGGGCAGATATTTTTTGACGCCGCCATCGGCCCGCTGGAAAAAAACCATCAGTTTTCCGTCCTGATCATTGTCAGGCAGACAGATGCCGATATCGCCATTGTAAAGCTGCAAAGCAGGGTTGTTCTGCGTGACCATGATTGGCCGCCCTACATACCAAAGCCCGGATACACTGATCAATTTTTGCGCAACGAGTTTTTGCTCGACCAGATGATTGATCTCGGCGACGCTGTTTTTGCCATGCCGGTTGGCGCATAGCACCTGAAAGCGACTGAAGGCGCGATAGATCTCGTCAAAGGACGCTGCGGCCTTAACCAGCTGCAGATAGTCGACCTGCCGCCCCGCCACATAATCGGCAGGGTCTTGGTCCAGCAGCGTTATATTCTTATCTCCACTCTGCAGCGCCTGCCAGGCGCCATCAGCCTGTTGCTGATTTACGGCGGTCGCCAGCTTCTTGATATTCTCGTCAAACCGGTGCGATTTCTTCAGCTCCAGCGTGCAGTCCGGCAAAATCGCCGTCAGATCGGCCAGCACGGCTCCCGATTCGACCGAAGCAAGCTGATCCTTATCGCCAAGCAAAATCAGGCCGGCGCCGGGCTTTAGCGCATCGGCCAGTTTGCTCATCAGCGCCAGATCGACCATGGACGCCTCATCGACCACAACCAGATCATGAATCAACGGTTTGTCGGCATTATGGCGAAAATACGGAGATGGCGGCATGGCGCCCAGCAAGCGGTGCAGCGTTGTCACTTTTTCAGGGATAAACTGCTTGACGGACTCATCACACGGCAGCGACGCTTTGTTAGCGCCTATCGATTCCTGCAGACGCATGGCCGCCTTGCCAGTCGGTGCCGCCAAGGCGATATGCAGAGGCTCTGAGGCCAGTTCCTGCATTAAGGCCAGAATCCTGACCACTGTCGTCGTCTTGCCCGTACCGGGTCCTCCGGTAATAATGCAAAATCCCCGCGTAAGCGCCATCTTAGCAGCCTCTCGCTGCCAGTCGATCTCATCGGACAGCGCTGGAAAATAACGGTCCAGCGCGGCCTCTAGGCCTTCTATGGATGGCTTTGCCTGCGCCATCGCCTTGATCTGTTTTGCCAACCGGCTCTCATAATCCCAATAACGATGCAGATACAGACGGTTGTGCTCAAGCACCAGAGGCAGCGTCCCGGCAGCTTGGCCTGATACGGCCGCCAACCCCGAAGCCCGCACCAATGCGCAGTCGCTTTCTGCCAGTTGAATGCAGCTGTGACCCTGGCTTTGCTCATGCGACAACTGCCTGACCAGGCTTTCAAACAGTGGCTTTTCCTCAGTGCTGAGCTTGCACCGCTGCCCCAGAAAACGGGCGAAAGCAATATCCAGCCGGCTATAGACTCTTTCCTGATCCTGCATCTTATTCTCCGAACAATGCGGCCAAGGCCTCGATCCTGGCCAGATCCGGCCGGTCCTGATAAACCCCGCTCATGGCCTGCTCAGGCTGCATGCCGCGCACAAATAAGTAACGGACGCCGCCGAAGTGACGCTGATAACTGTAATCCGGCAGGCGTTTTTGCAGATAGCGATGCAGCACCACGGTATAAATCCAGTATTGCAGCCCATAATTATGCTCGAGCATGGCCTGGGCCAAGGTTTCATTCTCATAATCGGCAAGGCTGTTGGTCTTGTAGTCCATGATGTAATAAAGGCCGTCATGCTCACAAACCAGATCGATAAAACCGGTCAGATAGCCGCACATCTGCTTGCTGTTCAATGGCTGAAAAACCGGCGTATCGAGAAGGATTTTATTGATCCGGCTAACGTCGACCGGCTGCATGGACAAATAGAACGGCATCTCTTTCAGGCAGCGGCTTTCTTTCAGGTTCATCAGACAGAAAGCCGCATCCGTATCGGACAGCGGCGTCGTGACAACGGCTTGCAGCAACTCGTCAATAAGCTCCGGCGTTTCCAGCCTGAGGCCGTAGCGCTGGCAGGCCTGATTGCGCAGCTTCGAGATATCCTTGCGCCGGGCCAGATCGGCAAACGCCACATTTTCCAGCAACTCGTGTACGACATTACCGGTATGCGCGCCGCGCGGCAATGCCAGCTTGTCCTTTTCGGCCTCCGGCCGTTGCGCCTCGCCGGCCTTGTCTTCAGGCAACTCGGGCGCGTCGTGCAGGCTTAAATTCGACAAGGCCGTATAACTGCTCATTTGCCAGCTCGTGTATAACGACCTTTTCCGTTTTTTGGGGAGCAAATCGCACGGCGCAAATCGCCGCTGATAATTGCCGGTTGTCAGGCATGGCAGCTCCAGTAATCGATAGTCAAACGAACTCGACTCGCATAAGGCGTCAAATTTTGCCTGCTGCGCAGCAAAGTCGGCGTCGGCAAAATCCAGCAGCCAGGCCATGGCCGAATCATTGGCGGCCTTCTCAGTCCTGACATCGGCCCAGGCGATGTAGCAGCGCGACTTGGCCCGCGTCACGGCCACGTAAAACACGCGCAAATCCTCGGCCAGCTCTTCAGCCAGCGCCAGCGCCTTGCGCCGTTCGAAATCCTTCGACCCCAGATCGACGATCACTCGGCCGTTGTCATGGCATTTGATCAGCTGCTTTTCGCTGCTCAAGCGGCCGCTGCGCTGCCACAGATAAGGGCAGAAAATAACCGAATACTCCAGCCCCTTGGAGCGGTGCATGGTGATGATCTTGACCGCTTCCTCGTCGCTCTCGAGCCGCAACTGCTGGTCGTCGGCGCTGCTTTTGTCCTGTTCCGCCTTGATAATGGCCGTTTGCAGCCAATCCAGCGTTTTATTGATGCCCAGATGCTCGTCGACGGCGGCCTGCTGCACCAGTTCGACCAGATGATGCAGATTGGTCAGACGCCTTTCGGCCATGACCGTGGCGGACAGATGCGTCCGGATGGCTTCCTGCGCCAGCAGATGCTGCATCATGACCATCAGGCCTTTTTGCTGCCAGTCCTGATAATAGCCCAGAAACCGCGCCATGCGCGCATCCAGCTCCGTCTCGCTGTTGATCAGCTCATAAAGCGCCCTGCCGTCCAGACCGAACCAGCTCAAGGCCAGCGCCTGCTTCAGCAGGGCCATTTCGCCCGGATGCGCCACGGCCTGCAACAGCGCATATAAATCCAGGGCTTCCTGTGAGGCAAAAACAGACTCGGTGCTGTTCAATACCGACGGCACGCCCACACTGCGCAACGCCGCCTGATAGTCGCGGGCCTGCGTATTGGTCCGTACCAGAATCGCGATATCCCTGGGCTCGAGCTTACCGGCCATAACGTCGTCATTGATTTTTCTGGCCAGCGTATAATCGCCGTTCAGCAATTGCAGAATTTCATTGACGACCGCGTTTCTGATCTCGTCGGCAGCCTTGCCGGCGGTCCAGTAGCCCGATTTGGCATCGCTTGGCGGCAACTGCCACAGCACCATCGGCGCAAGTGCGCGGTCGGCCTGATACAGCGTCCGTTCAGCCGCCGGCACGGCCGCCTCGACGGCATTAAACGCCAGATCTTCGAGCAGAAATGCCCGCTCGCGCTTGAACAACGTGTTTACGGCATCGACCAGCTCGGGGTGCGAACGCCAGTTCTTGCCCAGCGTAAATTGATGCCGGGCCTGTTTTTGCGCCGCCAGATAGGAATAAATATCGGCGCCGCGGAATTTGTAGATCGCCTGCTTGGGATCGCCGATCAGATACAGGTAATGATCGGGCGATGCAAACAGCGACGAGAAAATAAACCATTGAGCCTGATCGGTATCCTGGAATTCATCGATCAACGCGACTTTGAAGCGTTGCCGGAGTTCGGCGATCAACAGCTCGCCTTTGTCGCCATGCAGAGCTTCCGACAGGCGCGTGATCAGATCGTCGAACGACATGACGTTCATCTGCCGCAGCCGCTTGTCCAGTTCCAGGTGCAAGGTTTCCAGCAGGCTCCGGCGCAAGGTCAGGGTAATAACGCCCTGCGCCTCGGCCAGCACATTGAAAGGTGCGTTATCGATCGCCAGGTCGGCCAGATAGCCGGCCTTCTTATCGCCCCTTAGCTTGCGGCCGTCCAGTCCTTCCATGAGCCCGTCTTCGGTCAGAATCGCCAGAGTTTCGGCATCGGGCAACTGCGCCGTCCTGCCGTGCAGCCAGTCGCTGAGCGCCTGGATATGCTGTTCAAAGCTATCGCAATAACTCGGCTTGAATTTGCCGTCGGCAAAGCTATCCCTCAGCGATACCGCACAAGTATCCAGCGCATCCCTGGCGGACGCGGCCAACTGCTTCAATTCGGCCAATTGATTATCCAGACAAGCGCCTGACGGATAAATGTCGACATGAGCCGGAATGAAATCGACGCTGGCCAGCAGGTCGTGCGGCGTTTTATAGTCCGCAGTCAGCACGGAAACTTCCCAAGCGGAACGTTTGTAGATCTGCCGGCGCCAGAAATCGTCTGCGCAGGCTTGCTTAATGTCGGCCAGGTCGCTGGTCAATTCGGCGTCGAACAACTGCCCGCTTTCCAGCGCATGCTCTTTCAGGATACGCTGACAGAAACCATGTATCGTGAAGATGCCGGCCTGATCGATATCCAGCAATGCCCGCTCCAGGCGCTGCCTGACCAATTCTGGCTCTATGTCGAGATTATCCAGCCACGCGACTACATTGCTGTCCACGTCATCGAGGCGTCCGTCCAGGACCCTTTTGGCTTCGGCCAGCCTGGCGCGCACACGCGATTTCAGCTCCTCAGTCGCCGCCTTGGTAAAGGTCACGACCAGCAGCTCTTCGATCTTCATGTCCTGCTCGACGACAAAACGCAGCACCAGCATGGCGATGGCATAGGTTTTGCCGGTCCCGGCGCTGGCTTCTATCAGATTGACGCCTTTGAGCAGTTCGGTTTGCACCGGGTTGAAATCATGCATTCTCATTATCCGATAATCACTAGCCATGCGTTGCCGCCCAGACATCCTGCAGCAGCGCCTGGCATTGCCGTTCGAACGACTCGCCCAGCACCCGCGCCATATCCTCGGCATTGTGGTAAAACCTTCTGAGCTCCGGCTCATAAGGCTGTTCAACGGCTCTGGCCAACTGTTCCATGGCCGTATCGAGCGCCGATTTGGTCGTGCGGCTGCTGGTATTCAACTTATGCGCCTGCCTGACGTAGGCCAGAGCCGGCTCGACAAAGAACGCATCAGGCTGCTGTTGGCCCAGCCGGTAAATCTCTATCAGTTCGGGCAGATATTCGGGTTGGCAATGTTCGGGCAGAAACAGCAGATCTTCATCGGTGCTGAGCAGACAGGTCGCCTGCGGCTCCAGGCGATTGATGATCAGGTGATGCAGCCAGGCGTTGATGAAATCCTTGCCTTTCAGATCGGCGTAACGATAGAACAGGCTGCCATTCTGATAGCGGTTGCCCAGCTTGCCGATCAGGCGATAGCTGCCGACTTTGATGTCGACGGGCAAATCGTCCAAGGCCGGGCCCAGATTTTTCTGCTCGATGCGCTTGACGAACTCAGCGATCAATTTCTGCTGCCGTTCAAACTCGAGCTCGCCCGGACTGCCGGCCAGCCAGCGGCCCTGCGCCTGCAGTTTTTTCAGCGATGCGGAAGCGCCGCCTAGCTGCTGCTGTATCCAGTCATGGTGGATGGCATAGCCGTCCAGCTTGCCGATTTCAAAGGGTTCGCGCTCTTCGGCCTTGGCTTCCATGCCGCCAAAGCGCAGATCCAGCTGCCGCCGCAGGAAATGGCGCTGCGGATGCTGGAAGAAGGCAAACAGATCGCCCAGATCGATCACCTCGCCGGCTTCGGCTTCAATAGCGCCCTGCCACCATAATTGCGGCTCCTGTCGGGCCGCCGACAAGGCCCTGGCCGTCGCGCAGTCGGCCGCCGAAAAGCTGAACAGCTCCGATGCGCCGTCGAAATAGCGCGGACTGAACGGCTGCAAGGGATGCTTCGTTACCAGCTCGGTCAGCCCGTAACCGTCCTCGAGCACGTCGAGCAGTTCGCTGATGATGACGGATGGAGGAATGGCATCGTTCTGGCTGATCGACTGGCCGATATAGGTCATAATCAGGCGTTGCCGTGTCGACAGCAGGATTTCCAGAAACTGATAGCGGTCGTCCGCCCGGCGCGAACGGTCGCCCTTGCGGAAATGCTGGCCAAGCAAATCAAAAGTCGGGGCGCGGTCGATTTTGGGGAATTCGCCGTCATTCATGCCCAGCAGCGCAATGACCTTGAATGGAATCGAGCGCATCGGCAACATCGAGCAGAACGTCAACTGGCCGCGCAAAAAGCCGTGCGAGGATTTTCGCTCGGAAATCGTGCCCTCCAGCCAGCTGATAATGACTTGCAGTTCGACATCGTCATTATGGACGGCCGCCACATCGGCCGACAATTCGACCAGCAGCTCGTTAAGCTGCTGGCGCTCAACCGGATCGGCGCCCTGCAGCAGCTGATCGGCATAATAGTAAAGCTGCGCGCTCCAGGCTTTCAGCGTTTTGGCCTGCTTCAGCTCCGCGCTGGCTTGAAACGCCAGCTGCATGAATTCACACAAGCCGCCTAGCGCCTGCGCCGATGAGCCCTCGATATCGCAATAAGGCAGCACTTCATCGATGAAATCGTCATCGCTGCCGACCGCATAGCCCATTAATAACCTATCCAGCGCCGCTTGCCAGGTGTTGCCGCCCAGCTCGGGCAGTCCGAGTTCCTGCCGGTGGCCGGCCGATTTGCCCCAGCGCACTTCCGTAGCGCGCACCCAATGCTTTATCAGCTCCAGATCGGTTTCGGACAATCCAAAGCCCGGATAGACCACCGGCTGTTCCAGCAGGTCCAGTACGCTTTGCCAGCCGAAACGGCTCTGGCTCAAGCTCAGGAAGCGAATAAACGCTTCCAGGGCATTATTGCTCACGCGCAGGCTGCGGTCGGCGATGGCGTGCTGGATGTCGTCGAACACGGCCGCGATGAACGGCTCATAGGCTTGAATGTCGGGGGCCATGACCACGATATCGCGCAGTTCCAGCGTCGGGTCCTGCTCCAGCGCCAGTAGCAGCTCGTTTTTCAGAACTTCGATCTCACGCATACGCGAATGGCAGGCATGGATACGGATCGAGTCGTCTTTCTGCAGCGCTCGCTTTTCCGGCGCATTATTCAGGATATCGTTTTGCAGTTGCTGCAGATTTGTGCGCGCGTCGTTGAGCTCAAAACTGGCTGGTTCGAAATCGAACTGCATCTGCTCCAGAATCATGTCCTGGAACTCGCGGCCCTGCTGGCCCAACGTTGACAGCAACGGGTGTCCGGTGAACGTTTCCGATCCGACGCGCTGACGTCTGCTTTCGATGTCGGCCCAATACTCCCGTGCCGGGTTCAGCAGAAAAAAATGCACGTCGCAATGCCTGGACAACGCCTGCAGATAATTCAGGAACAAAGACGGCATGGTATTGACGCCGAACACGAACACGCGCTCGGGCACGGCATCGCCGAAAGCATCTTCCCCGGCATTGTTCAAACGTTCGATCACATCCAGCCACAGCGAACCGCGGTGTCTGACGCCGGTCTGCTCGGTGACCAACAGCCAGAGCGCTCTTTGCCAGCGCTCCGTTTCGGACTGGTAAAGCAGTTTTCCCTGATTCCAGAGCTCCAGCATATCAGGCCGCATCATCTGGTACTGGTCGAAAATCTGCGCCAACTGCTGCGCCAGTTGATAGCGTTTGACGGCGAGATTCTCCCCGGTCAGATACTGTTTTAACGCCTTGAATTCATGCCCAAAGGCATCATCCTGTAACCGGCGCAGCAAGGCTTCAAACCGCCAGAGCATGACGTTACGCTCGAAAACCGTATCGCTGAGCGACAGGTTGACCTTTTGAGCCAATGAGCTGAAAAAGCGGTTCGGAAACAGAAACTCATAGTTGCCCCAGACCTTGAATTCAGTCGCCAGTTGTTGTGACAGCCAGCGCTCCATGCCCTGGCTCTGGATCAGAAAAACTTCCTTGGCAAAAGGCGATGACAGCGGCGCGTTTCCGATCACAGCGCTCAGATGCGCCACCAGATTCTCGGTTTTATTGGAGCTGTGCAGGATGAACATGGGAATTTTTACCAGTCATGAATCCCGACCATTATACACAGACTGAGCCATATTCTGACTGTAAAACCGCCTTGCCATCGACGCAATCAGATCGTGTTTTTTCGCGTAAGGCTTGGCGCGGCACGCCATATCGGCGTTCGCCTGATTTGACTCATCCTGCCGGTCTAGGGAAACCGGCCATAATGGCAACCGGCGAGGATGAGTAAAGTGAATTCTGAATAGTGCAGGACAACAAAATTTGCCCGCGCATCAGCTTAAGATATAAAACCATGAAGAACACAAAGAAAAACTTCGTGTTCTTCGTGGTTAATTAATCCGCATTTTATAATGCCGAAAAGCTGGCTAATCTTTCAGATTAACTAGCCCTTCGAGCAGAAGACGCACTTTCTGTTGAATGATGCGTGTGTTTTCAGGCCCCATGCGCAGCATTTGCTTGTGCACGGGGCTGGCGTTTTCCAGCTCGCTGTCGGCGTATTTGTAAAGCACTCCAGGCTGCACAAGGGGAATGGGCGCATCTATGGCTGGCGCCGCCAGGATTTCCGCCCCGGCCTTGGCAAGAATATCTTCCAGCTTGTATTCCGCAGGATAGCCGAACTCGGCAAAGACCTGTACAAATAGCGGCCTGAACTTCTTGTAAACGGCCAGCGCCGCCTCGACATCCAGCGCACTAATCGCCGCCGCCAGCTTGTCATAGCGCTGATAGCTTTGCCGGCTCATGAACAGGTTCTCATCGGGAGCAAAACGCTCGCCTGGCTTGAGGAAACGCATATGCTTCTCAAGCCTCAAACCCTGCGAGAAATCGTTGGCGATTGTGATATATTTTCTGATCAGCTGGTCGGTACTGAGCCATTCGGCAAGCCCCGGCGAAATCCTGATCATGTCCTCGCGTATCTGTCCGTCACTATTGGCGAGATCCGGCAGGATAACCCCCTTTCCCTGTCGGGACTCTTCGGCAATGTCCGGCACGATGTCGGCATCGGGCGCCTCCATGTCTGGCCCTGTCGGAATCGGCGCCTTTTGTGTATCTGTTTTGGTATCGGAAACCGGCGGCAGCGCCAAAGGTTGCGTTTGCGTTTGCGGCTCAGTAATATCGGCAGGTTGCTGCAGATTGAAATAAAACCAGCCCATGCCCGCAGCGATAATCAAAACAAGCACCAGCCAGATCAGGATGTTGCTGGATTTTTTTGGTTTAGTTTGGCCGTATCGCCCCATAGTTAAGACCTTCTTTCAGTTGTGGGTTAGAATAATTGACAATTTTTTTAAAGTGCCCAAGAAGTCAGAATCGTGTATCAACAATACTTTCATTTTAGTGAATTACCGTTTTCGATAGCGCCTGATCCGCACTTCATGTTCATGAGCGCGCGCCATCAGGAAGGTCTGGCGCACCTGCTTTACGGCATCAATATGGGCGGCGGTTTCGTTGCCCTGACCGGTGAAGTCGGCACCGGCAAAACCACGCTGTGCCGCTGCCTGCTGCAGCAGTTGCCCGTCAATGTCGATATCGCCTTGATCTTAAACCCAAAACTCAATGCCGTCGAATTATTGGCCACGATCTGTGATGAGCTGAGCATCGGCTATGACAAAAACCGGCAAACGCTGAAAGACTTCATCGACAAGATCAATCAATACCTGCTCACAGCCTATGCCAACGGCAGGCGCACCGTATTGCTGATCGATGAAGCCCAGAACCTGAGCCTGGAAGTTCTGGAGCAGGTCCGGCTGCTGACCAACCTGGAAACCAGCAAGACAAAACTGCTGCAAATCATTCTGGTCGGCCAGCCCGAACTGAAGCAGTTACTGAGCCAGAAGGACTTGCGCCAACTCAACCAGCGCATTACAGCCCGTTATCATTTGCTGCCGCTGTCGCTTGATGAAACACGGGCCTATATTCATCACCGCTTGGCCGTCTGCAACGGCAACCCCGACCTTTTCAAGGACCGCGCCGTTCGCAAAATTTATCAATTTTCCTCAGGCATTCCCAGACTCATCAATATTCTCTGCGATCGCGCCTTGCTCGGCGCCTACGCGACCAATGCCCATGCCATTACGCCCGACATCATTACGCGAGCCGCCCGGGAGACGCTGGCGCTCGAAAGCCCTCATCGCCAAGCTAAAGCAGCGATAGCGCTGGCGCTTTTCAGCAGCATTGCCGCAGGCATTTATTTTTTCAGCCAGCATCAACCTGCAGACCATCAGGCCAAGCTCGTATTGTCAGGCCAATTTCCGGCACCGGCTTCAAAGCCGGCCATAAAAAGCCCGCAACCGGCGCTCAAACCTGAACCCGTAGCGCCGAAAGCCGAAGCGAAGACTTTTAACGCCTGGCTTGAAAATCCGGCGCTGTCGCTGAACTCGGCCATGATCCAGGCGCTCAAAGCCTGGAAAAAAGCCGTGCCGGCCAATAACCGGGCCGATTGCCATTATATGGAAACGGTGGGCCTTCGCTGCCTGTTCGACAAGGCCAACTGGAAGGATATACTGGAACTTGACCGCCCTGCTATTTTGGAGTTCTCGTTAGCCAATGAGAAAAAACGCTATGCCCTGCTGACCGGTATCCGCAAGGGACAGCCCGTCATCCGCTTTAATGAGGATTTGGCGTTTCCTCTGGCCGATGTACTGAGCCTATGGGACGGCTATTATCTGATGCTCTGGCAGCCGCCGCGCCCGGATATGGCGGACATCGTCCCGCAGCAGACGTCGGCCAACGTGCTCTGGCTGCGCCAGCAGTTAAGCGCCGTAACGGGAACCCGCACCAGTGTTAATGAGCCGATGTTCTTTGATGAGGCGCTTAAAAAGCAGGTGATTGACTTTCAGCGCCTGCATCATTTAACGGCTGACGGCATAGCGGGCGCCCGCACCCTGATTCACTTGGACAACAGCATCGGCGCCAAAGACTCGCCACACTTGGAGATCATGGATTAATATGTCTTATATCTTGAATGCACTGCGAAAATCAGAGCGGGAACGGCAAGCCATCGAGCCCGATACGGTAGCAAACAGAATCCTTATTCCCCAGCCGCCGCAACATCAGCGCTCCACCAAACTGATCGCCGCGCTGATCATAAGCAACCTGATTATTCTGGCTTGTTTCCTCTGGTTCACACAGAAAACACAGCCTGTCGCCGCCCTGCCGCCAGCCGATACACAGCCTGCTGTGCCCGTGGTTAAGCCGCCCGTAGCACCGCCGGCTGAAATAATGGCGCCCAAGCCCGAGACAAAACTGCCGGAACCTAAAGACGCATCGATTGCCGAGATCATCGAAGCCAGAACTGTGCCGGCCTCTCAGCCCCCGGCCAAACCTGTCGTCGCAAACAACCCCGCCATTGAGCCTGTTAAGCCGGTGGTTGCGTTGCCGAAGCCGGCTCCGCAAAAAGCCGAACCGGTCAAAAACGCGGTCATTAAACCTGAGCCGTTGCCTGTCATAGTGAGTAAACCGACGCCTGTAGAACCGATCGAGCCTGTCGTGACTGCTGTTGCAAAACCGGCCCCGGCCGCGCTGCCGGCAAAGGACGACCTGCCTTTCTTAAATGAGCTGCCTGCCGAATTTCGCCGCACGGTACCCAAGCTGCCTATCAATGTCTTTGTCTATTCACCGGTGCCAGCCGAACGTTTTGTCATGATCGACATGGTCAAATATACACCGGGCCAACTCATCAAAGACCAGCTGGAACTCAAGGATATACGGCCCGACAGCCTTGTCGTCAATTACAACAATCGCCTGTTCAAAATCAAGCGCCCTTAAGACTTAACGCCTGTTTCGGATGCGCCTTTTTCTGGCGCCTCCAACAATGCATATTGCAAGGTGCGGATTCATTCGCACCTGAACCTTTCTATCTCAGGCTTTGGCAGCCCTTTCAAGTAAAGCCCTGCTAAAGCCTCTGTCACAAAACCTTAAACAAACCTTCATTTTTTTGTCACAAAAGAGTTTTAGTCTTTGCCCCGAAGGCAGGAATTAATTCAAAAGGAAAATCCGCGATCGTTCGGCTCTGCGCCGACCGCGGCCGACTTTTGCAAAACGCCGAGAGGACAAGAAAATGAAACTGCTCTATTCGATACATAAGTACGATGTGTTCATGCTCATCTGGCTGATCAATGTCAAAATGCACGGCTCATTGGCAAAATTCAGCCGGTACGTTTCAAAGACCGGAGATGGGCCACTGTATCTGTTGATCGCCTGTTTGCTGTATTGGCGACAAGGTATTGAAAGTCTTCTGCTCCAGGCTATTTTGCTGGGCTTTTTGCTCGAGAGGCCGATCTATTTCATACTCAAGAACAGCCTCAAGCGCAACCGTCCGGCTGCCGCACTGCAAAACTTCCGTAGCGTCATCACGCCGTCCGATCAATTCAGCTTCCCGTCCGGCCATACTTCGGCTGCCTTCATGATGGCGACGCTGATCGGCTATTTTTTTCCCGCTCTCATGATTCCGCTTTATTGCTGGGCGGCATTGGTCGGTTTCTCGCGCGTCGTGCTGGGCGTTCACTTCCCGACCGACACGCTGGTCGGCGCCATGCTGGGCATCAGCACGGCGCTTTTCAGTCTGGGGCAAATTATTCCATGAGAATTTTCTATGGCGTACAGGGCACCGGTAACGGCCACATCACTCGCGCACGCGTCATGGCGAAGGAACTTTATGCGGTCGGCATGGAGGTTAGTTTTCAGTTTACCGGTCGTCCTGCCGATAAATATTTCGAAATGGCGATATTCAACGACTATCAGGTGCGTACCGGCCTGACCTTTAATACCGACAAGGGCCAGGTCAATTACCTGAAGACCGCTTGCAAAGCCAAACCGCTGACTTTCATCAAGGATGTCGCGTCACTGGATTTGAGCGCTTACGACCTGGTGATCAGCGATTTTGAGCCAGTTACTGCCTGGGCGGCAAAAAAACAAAAAAAGACCGTTTTGGGTATCGGCCATCAATATGCGTTCAACCACAAAATCCCCAAGGCGGGTTCCAATCCAGTCGCCAAAGAGATCATGAAATATTTCGCGCCGGCCGATGTCGGCGTCGGCCTGCATTGGCACCATTTCGGCCAACCCATTCTGCCTCCCATTATCGACACGACCGGGACGCCCGCCAATACTATCCAGAATAAAATTATTGTTTATCTGCCTTTTGAAGACCAACGCGAAGTCATCAGGCTGTTATCACCTTTCAGACATTTTATCTTTCATGTCTATGCGCCGGAAACCGTGCAGTCTGAATTCAATCATATCATTTGCCATCCGCTCTCCCGCGAAGGCTTTCAGAAGAATTTACTGGATTGCGCCGGCATCATCAGCAATGCCGGCTTTGAACTCGCCAGTGAATCGCTGAGATTGGGCAAAAAGATTCTGGCGAAACCGCTGCACGCGCAAATGGAGCAAATTTCCAATGCCGCCGCATTGCAGCAACTGGGTTACGGCTATGTCATGAACGATATGGAACCGGCGGTAATTGAGCGCTGGCTGCATGATGATCATGCCGTCCAGGTCACTTATCCCAATACCGCCAAGATACTGGTTCAATGGATTCAAGACGGCATGCCGGAAATGGACAAGGCTTTTGTCGATGCCGTCTGGAACAAGGTGGAAGTGCTACAGACTCAATTGAGATAAAGCCTGCCTGATTTCAATCTCTTCGTTTCAGCTACTTAACGATCAGGCTGTTATTGACCATTTTAACGCCGCTTACCGCTCTCGCCCGCTCAACTGCTTTGTTAGCGGCTTTTTCGGAATCGACAAAACCGCTCAGTTGTACGACCCCTTTAAATGTCTTCACGTTAATATCCAGCACTTCCAGGCTTGGATCATTGAATATGGCCGTTTTTACTTTGGTCGTAAGCACAGAATCGTCAAGATATTCGCCGGTACTTTCATGCCTTCTGCTTCCCGCACAGCCGGCAAGCGACAACACCAATAATACAACTGATAAAAAACGTATTATCAAACTGAATTGATTCATCATATATTTATATAACGTCGATAAATAGATAGGGTTTTAGCCGTTAATTATAACCCGCATTAATTAAGATATTATTTCATATACTATAAAAATATCGCCCAGCGTTTCATTTCCATGTTTTTCATAAATGAGCCGGAAATTTTAATTAGGCTTATTGTCTCTGTAAAAAGCATATTTTAATAAAAACAAATCTTACGGCCTTTAAACTATTTTTTAACCATGGAATCCCCTGACAAACGCCATTCCGAGCAGTTTCTTCAGCAGCTCCTGCAGCGTGTCATCACTTTGCTCGAAAAACAGCATCGGGAAGAATCCCTGGTGCAAAAAGGCCCGGCAACCCGGCAGGCGTTGGTCGAAATCGCTCGGCACAAGCAGCAGCAGGCCCTTTTACAGGAAGAATTTGCCCAGCTTCATCCTGCCGATATCGCCTATATTCTTGAGTCGCTGCCGCTGGATCATCGCCGTACAATCTGGAACGCTATCAGAACCGATATTGACGGGCAAGTGCTGCTGGAAGTCTCCGACGCGGTGCGGCAAACGCTGATTGCAGACATGGGGCCCGAAGAGTTGGCCATCGTCGCCGGTAAACTGGAAAGCGACGAGATCGCGGACCTTGCTGCCGACCTGCCTCAAAATGCCATGCAGCGCATTCTGAAGTCCCTTAATCGCAAAAAACGCAAGGATCTGGATGCGGTTCTGGCCTGCCGGGAAGATCAAGTCGGCTCGCGCATGGATTTTGGCACAATCAAGATCCGGGACGATCTGACCCTGAAAGCCATAGCCGACTATATCCGCAAGCGCGGCAAACTGCCGGGCCATACCGACAAATTGTTCGTCGTGGACCAAAGCAATAAAATAAAGGGCGTTTTGCCGCTGCAGCGATTATTGACCCATCCGCCCAGCCAGCAAGTAGCGGACATTATGGTGACCGATTTTATCGCGTTTTCAGTCGATCAAAATCTCACCGAAGCCGCCCGGGCTTTCGAACGTTACGACCTTATCTCGGCGCCGGTCGTCGACCATGAAGACCGATTGCTGGGCCGGCTTTGCGTCGACAGCATCGTCGATTATATCCGAGAGGAAACGGACGAAGACCTGCTGATTCAGGCCGGCGTCGAAGAAGAGGAGGATATATTTTCCAGTGTCTGGAAGAGCGCCAAAAACCGCTGGGGCTGGCTGTTGATCAATATCGCCACGGCCTTTGCCGCAACGCGCATCATCGGCCTATTCGAAGACACGATTCTGCATCTGGTGGCGCTGGCCTCGCTGATGCCGATCATCGCCTCGACAGGCGGCAATACCGGCAACCAAACCAGTATGCTGATCATCCGCTCACTGGCGCTTGGGCAGATTACCCGGGCCAATGTCCGTCATCTGATCATGAAGGAACTGAGCCTCGCCATCTTGAACGGCACGCTGCTGGGCAGCCTGGTCGGCGGACTGGTCTGGCTGTTCTATCAGAACCAGGACCTTGCCCTGGTCATGGGCATCGCCATGTTTATCAACCTGCAAGTCGCCGTCTTCGTCGGCCTCGGCATCCCTTTGCTGCGCCACAAGTTCGATAAGGACCCCGCAGTCGGCACCAGCGTCATGCTCACCTTCATCACTGATGCCATGGGTTTTTTTATTTTCCTGGGGCTGGCCAGCGTATTCCTGCTGGACCGGCCTTGAGCCGGACTCCCAGCGATTCCAAAGTCGCCTTTGTTATTTTTTTACACTTTTCCGACCAGATCGGCGGCCACGTCGTGCAGGCCGCCGGTCACAGCGGCCAGAAACTCGTAATCCAGGCGCTCAATGGTATCCTTGGACTTATGGTAATAAGGATAGCGCAACGGGGCTGTATCCGTGACCATGATCGCCGGATAGTCCTCCTTCCAGAAGGACCAATGATCCGAACTCCAGGCGCCGGGAAAATTGGACGGCAGCGTGAACGTTTCGCAAGGAACCGGTGAATTTCGCCGGAACGACTGCGCGGCGTCAGCAAGGAGTTCGCGCGAGCGGCGATTGCCGACCAGCGCGATAAAATTGCCGCGGGCCGGCGCCAGCAGTCCGAACAGCGACAGGTGCTGGCTGCCGAACTTTTCGGACCGGTAGGCGATTGTTTCAAGGCAGATCATCCCGACCACGCTCTCGCCGCGCTCGCGGCAGCGTGCCGCGTACACCCGGCTGCCCATCTGCCGGGTCCGCAGGAACGGTTTCTCTTCATTGGTGAAGGCGACAAAGCGCAGCGTACGGCCAATCGTCTCATGCGCGAACGCACGGGCCAGCGCGAGCAGCGCGGCGATGCCGGAACCGTTATCGTCAGCCCCCGGTGATCGGCGATGCGTATCATAGTGAGCTCCTACAATAATCACCTCTTCCGGAGCAATAAGGCCGCGCACTTCGACTTCGATATTGGCGAATAATCTTCCCTTCGCCTCGTACTCCTGCCGCGCGGGAGTATAGCCCGCTTCGCGCAGCCATTGTTCAATGAGTCCTGCGGCCTCAACCAGCTGCGGATAATGGTAGACGTTGCGCGCACCGATATCACGGGCAAGCCGTCCGATGTCTTCGCGCAGTCTTGCAGTGTACTGATCTGATGCTGTCATGTCAGAAGTCCCTCCTAATGAAGTACAGTGCGCCAATTGGCAATCAATGCTAGGCGCCCTATGAATGCTTGTTCTCCCAATAATAAGAGCGTCTACCGAGTTTGATGAAAGTTTTTAAATCCCGCGGTAACCCGAAGTGATCGGATAGCGCCTATCGCGGCCGAACGCTCTGGGCGTGATTCGGATGCAGGGCGGCGACTGCCGGCGTTTGTACTCGTTTCTGTCGACCAGACGTATGGCCCTCTCGACATCTTCGCGCCGGAAACCGGCCGCGATAATCTCTTCAGCCGACTGATCCTGTTCCACGTACCGCTCCAGTATCGGATCCAGCACATTGTACGGCGGCAAGGAATCCTCATCGAGCTGATCGGGCGCCAGCTCGGCCGACGGCGGTCGAGTGAGCACGCGCTCCGGAATCACATTGGACAGCGAATTGCGATAGTGCGCCAGCTCGTATACCAGCAATTTCGGCACATCCTTGATCGGCGCAAAGCCGCCGGCCATATCGCCATATAAAGTCGCATAGCCGACGCTCATTTCGCTTTTATTGCCGGTCGTCAGCAGCAGTTTGCCCGACTTGTTGGACATCGCCATCAGAATCACGCCGCGGCAGCGCGCCTGGATGTTCTCTTCGGTCGTGTCCTTGGCCCTGCCGGCGAACACACCAGCCAGCATGTCCGTGAAGGCGCTGACGGCCGGTTCTATCGGGATCGTATGATATTTGACGCCCAGGGCTTCAGCCTCCAGCGCCGCATCTTCAAGGCTCATGGCCTGCGTATAGCGCGACGGCATCAGCACGGCTTCCACTTTGTCAGCTCCCAGCGCATCGACGGCCAAAGCCAGCACCAGCGCCGAGTCGACGCCGCCTGACAGGCCCAGGATGGCGCCCTGAAAGCCGTTCTTCGCGACGTAATCCCTGATGCCCAGCACCAGGGCCCGGTATTCGCTGGAGACCTCGTTGTACAGCGGCGCGCAAGAGCTTTTCAGGGGCCGATTGCCTTCAAATTCGACCACACTGACTTGCTCGCTGAATTCCTCGGCCCGAAATACGACTTCGCCGCTGCTGTCGACCACAAACGAAGCGCCGTCGAAGATCAGTTCATCCTGTCCGCCGACTTGGTTGACATAGACCAGCGGCAGCTGCAGCGCCTTAACTTGATTGACGATGATGTCTTCGCGCTCATGGATCTTGCCGGCATGGAAAGGCGAGGCATTCAGGGTCAGGACCAGCTCGGCGCCGGCGCCTCTGTTCCGGGCCAGGATGCCAGGATGCCAGACGTCCTCGCAAATCGTGATGCCGATCGTGATGCCTTTTAATGTAAACAGAGCGGTCTGATCGCCTTCGAAGAAATAGCGCTTTTCATCGAACACGCCATAGTTAGGCAGGGCATTCTTTCTGTAACGAGTCAGCACGGCGCCATCGCGCAGCACAGCCGCGCTATTGTAGAGCTTGCCCTGATAGTTGTCGGGAAAGCCCAGCACGACATCGATGCCAGTCGCCTGCGCGGCAATGCGCTCGACAGCATGGGCCGCATGCGCGATAAAATCCGGCCGCAGCAACAGGTCCTCGGGCGGGTAACCGGTCACGGACAGCTCGGGAAAGACGATCAGGTCGGCATGCAGCCGGTCCCGGGCATGAATGGCCGTTTCGATAATCTTGTCGGCATTGGCATCGATACCGCCGACCAGTGGGTTGATTTGAGCAAGCGCTATTTTTAAAGACATGTATGGATTAACAATAACTGAGGTTGAATATTTGACTGCAAAAACGGCAAAGAAATCTGTAGACGTACGAAATCAGGCCTATAGACTGATCATAACAAAACCTTATTTGGCAATGACACCGGTTTCTGACTTAACCGCCCTATGCACCGGCACGCGCTTTTGCAATGCAATCAGAAACAACCCGGCTCCGCCTGCAGCCAGCAGATGTTTGAGCGAATGCCCGCTGAAAAAGCGCAGGTGCTCGTAGATGACCGCATCACCGGCTTCCGCCAGTTTGGCTGCAACATAGATGCCGACGATGCCCCACAAATAACCATTGCCGGAAAGCCGCGGTTGACAGAAGATCAGCATGACCGGAATCAGCAGCATAGGCAGAAACTGAACCAGGCCGTAAAAGCGCAAATCGCCGAGTCCCTGCTGCTCGCTCCAGTGCCAGTAAATTACCGATGCCATGCCGATCAGAATCAGCGGATAGAGCAGCCGCCTGCCCCATTCAATGGATAGGAACTCGCCGACTATGGCTGAAAACAGCGCCATAAAGGCTATCGTCATCGGCAGTCTATCCCAAACCAGCGTCCCGTTGTCAGGATTTAAATGGTAATAGCCCGATCCCAGACCAGTCAGGCCGACGCCAATGAAAAACATCAAATAAGCCGAGCGCAATTGCGGCAAGCCGCCATCAAGCCGGCTAGCCGTGACCCGCCGCATGCCCACCAAACCGACGATCAAAAAAGGCAGGCTGGTCATGACATTCCAGAAGTTGGGAATGCCCAGAATCTGCTTCTGATCACCGAAATCATGATAATTCAGATCCTGCGGTATCTTAGGCACCAGCGTGAAAACCGCAATCAACGCGATAATAGTGAACAGAACGATAAAGCTTCGGACTGATCGGTTCATAAGCTGTCCTGGCGTGCTTCGCGTACCGTGTTGTCTATCATCCGTCCGGTCGTTATTGCAGACAGCGCTGCATCGCCACGCCGATGTCGGCCGGTGAATTGACGACTTCGATGCCGGCCGCCTTAAGCGCGGCGATTTTGCCTGCGGCCGTGCCCTTGCCGCCCGTGATGATGGCGCCGGCATGGCCCATGCGCTTGCCAGGCGGCGCCGTCTGGCCCGCGATATAGGATACGACCGGTTTCGTGACATGCGCCTTGATATAGTCGGCCGCATCCTCTTCCTCGCCGCCGCCTATCTCCCCGACCATGACGATGCCGCGAGTCTGTTCGTCCTGCTCGAAACGGCTGAGCACGTCGATAAAGTTCATGCCGTGAATAGGATCGCCGCCTATGCCGACGCAGGTGCTCTGCCCCAGCCCTTGTTTGGTCGTCTGGTTGACGGCCTCATAGGTCAGGGTGCCGGAACGCGAGACGATGCCAATGGCGCCCGGCAGATGGATATGGCCCGGCATGATGCCGATCTTGCATTGGCCCGGCGTAATCACCCCAGGACAATTCGGCCCGATCAGCAAGGCATCGGTGCCGGCCATGGCGGCCTTGACGCGCAGCATATGCAATACCGGAATGCCTTCCGTAATGCAGACGATGATCCTGATGCCGGCATCGACGGCTTCCAGAATGGCGTCGGCCGCATAGAAAGGCGGCACATAGATCATGGTCGCATCGGCGCCGGTCTGCCTGACGGCGTCCTCGACGGTATCGAAGACCGGCAGGCCCAGATGCGTGTCGCCGCCGCGGCCCGGCGTCACGCCGCCAACCAGTTGCGTGCCGTACGCCAGCGTCTGTTCGGAATGGAACGTGCCCTGCTTACCGGTAAAGCCCTGGCAAATCACTCTGGTATGCTTGTCGATCAAAATGCTCATGCGGCCTCCGCTAAGGCGACAACTTGCGCTGCGGCGGTCGCCAGATCTGTTTCTGCAATCAAATTCAGGCCGGAATCGGCCAATAGCTGGCGGCCCGCCTCGGCATTGGTGCCTTCCAGCCGGACCACGACCGGCACCGTCACATGCACCTCTTTAACCGCCGCCAGAATGCCGCGCGCGATAATGTCGCATTGCACGATGCCGCCGAAGATATTGATCAGTATGGCTTTCACCTTGTCGTCGGACAGTATCAGCTTGAACGCTTCGGCGACTCTTTCCGGCGTCGTACCGCCGCCGACGTCGAGAAAATTGGCCGGCGCACCGCCATTCAGCTTCACTAGGTCCATCGTCGCCATGGCCAGGCCGGCGCCGTTGACCATGCAGCCGATAGTACCGTCCAGCGTGATGTAATTAAGCCCGTATTGCTGCGCCTTGTTTTCTTTTCGGTCTTCCTGGCCCGGATCGCGCATGTCCAAAATGTCAGGGTGCATGGCGACGGCGTTGTCGTCGAAATTAATCTTGGCATCCAGCGCCAGCAACTGGCCCTGCTCGGTCAGTATCAGGGGATTGATTTCAATCTGACTGGCATCCTTAGCCAGCAGCAGCTGATACATGCCGCGCATGATGGTTTCCAGCGCCTTGATCTGCTCGCCGGCCAGTTGCAGGGCGAAGGCAATTTTCCGGCACTGATAGCTTTGCAGGCCCGCTGCCGGATGGATTTGCAGCGAGATGATCTGTTCCGGCGTATCCCTGGCGACAGCTTCGATATCCATGCCGCCGGCCGCGGAAGCGATAAACAGGATGCGGCTGCTGACGCGGTCAACCAGGGCGCTCAGGTAGAATTCGCTTTTGATCGGATAGATTTTCTCGATGAGCAGCCTCTCGACCGGCAGACCGGCACTATCGGTCTGCGCGGTTACAAGACGCTTGCCCAGCATATCGCGGCTGAAGTCCAAGACTTCCTGATGGCTATGGGCCAATCTTACGCCGCCAGCCTTGCCGCGGCCGCCCGCATGCACCTGAGCCTTCACAACCCAGCCGCTGCCGCCCAGTTCTCTGGCAACCTGCCCGGCATGCTCGGGGGTATCGGCCTGATGGCCCTCCGGGACGGCGATGCCGTAATCCCTAAACAACCTTTTTGCCTGGTATTCATGAATGTTCATTTATCGCTCCTGGTTTGACCGGCAACGACCGGAGGGTATTTTCTCAAGCCTTTGCATCGATGCTATGATGGTTCAGTTCAATCCGATCCGCCAGTAAAACTGGGGAAATCTGCTATTCTAACCAAGTCCCTGCAAAACGCTATTGTTAAAACCACCCATGTCAGATAATACGCATGAGACCATTTTCCCCTGCCCGTTCTCCAAAGGCTACGGCATTCCCGCCAAGCAAGCCTGGCTGCTGCTGAAGGTTTTCCTGACTTACCGTTTTATTCTGGCCACGCTGTTTATCGTGTTATTTCAAGGCCAGATAGGGCCCTCTTCGCTTGGATCATACGACCGCCAACTCTATATTTACAGCAGCCAGAGCTATGTCATATTGTCTGCCGTCTCCAGCATCTGCATAGCTTGGCGGCTGACCGGCTATACGCTGCAGGCACAGCTGCTTATTTTTACCGACATCATCATTCTCACATTGCTGATGCATGCCTGCGGCGGCATCAATAGCGGCATAGGCATACTGCTCGCCGTCTCCATCGCCTATGGCGGTCTGTTGATCGGCGGCCGCTGCGCGATGTATTTTGCCGCTGTCGCCAGCCTGGCCGTCCTGTCCGAACAGATTTATGCCGATCAGGCCGGCCTTTTTGAAAAAACGTCTTACATATACGCCGGCATGCTGGGAGCCTCGTTCTTCACGATCGCCCTGTTGTCCTATGTGCTGGCGAAGCGCAGTGAACAGACGGTGCAACTGGCTCATCAGCAAAAACAGACCATCACGCAACTGGAAGAGTTGAACCATTACATTATCCAGCATCTGCAGTCGGGCATCATCATCGCCAATAAAAAACAGGCTATCCAGATGGTCAACGAAGCGGCCTTGCGCCTGGCCAATCTGCAAGCCATGCCGGCCACGCTGGCCGATATTTCGGAACAGTTATGGCTGGCTTTTCAGATCTGGCTCAACGAGCCTGAACAGGCAATTGCACAGCTGCAACTGCCGAACCGGTCCGAAATTCATATCCGTTTCATGCCGCTGCCGACGCAGCAGGAATGCCTGTACCTGATCATGTTTGAAGACATCGCGCTTTATAATCAGCGCCTGCAGCAAAGTAAACTGGCATCCCTGGGCCGGCTCACGGCCAGCATCGCCCATGAAATACGCAATCCGCTGGGCGCCATCAGCCATGCCGGACAATTGCTGTCGGAAAACCCTCAGTTATCGGCCCAGGACAAGCGCCTGACCGAAATCATTCAGACCCACGCCGGCCGCGTCAATCGCATTATTGAAGATATCCTGCAGCTTTCCAGGAGGAACGCGTCGAGGCGAAAAAAAATCCAGTTGAAGCCTTGGCTGATCGATTACCTGAACAATTTTATACTCGATCAGGCTATCGCTGCCGACACCTTCAAGCTCTCTGTAAGTACTGAACCTTTATACGCCCTAATAGACCCCGATCACTTAAAGCAGATTCTGGACAATCTGTGCCTGAATGCCCTCCGGTACGGCAAGCCGGAGCTGGGAAAGATCATACTGCAGGCCCGCATCAGCGGACAGGCGCCGTGCATAGAAATCATCGACAACGGCTCCGGCCTGTCTCCTGAGCAGATCTGTCATCTTTTTGAGCCCTTTTTCACGACTTCGTCCAGCGGCACCGGGCTAGGCCTTTATATTTCTCGGGAGCTGGCCGAACTCAACCAGGCAAAATTGAGCTATTATTTAACGGAAAAAAACCGGAGTTGCTTCAAGCTCTGCCTGCCCGATGCGGAAAATAAGTTAATAGAAATATGAAAAAACCACTGACATTGATTGTCGATGATGAACCCGATATCTGCGAGTTACTGGAAATAACCCTTAACCGCATGGATATCCAGACACACTGCGCCGACAATATCGGCAAAGCAAAAGCCCTGCTGCAACAGCATCCGTTCGATCTTTGCCTGACCGATATGAAGCTGCCCGACGGCAATGGCCTTGATCTGCTGGATCATATACACTCGAATTGCGCCCCGATGCCGGTTGCCGTTATTACCGCGCATGGCAATATGGATACGGCGATTCAGGCCATGAAGAAAGGCGCTTTTGATTTTGTCTCGAAACCGGTCGATTTATCGGCGCTCAGGCAAATGGTGAGCAGCGCGCTGAAACTTGCCAACGCCACGACATACCCCGCCAAAGACAGGCGAACCCGGCATCTATTGCTGGGCGAATCGCCGGTCATGCGCGCCATCCGCAGCAAAATAACCAAGCTGGCACTCAGCCAGGCTCCAGTTTATATCAGCGGCGAATCCGGCTCGGGCAAGGAACTGGTCGCCCGGCTCATCCATCAGCAGAGTTCGCGCAGCGACAAGCCTTTTGTGGCCATAAACTGCGGCGCTATTCCTCATGAACTGATGGAAAGCGAGTTCTTCGGCCATAAAAAAGGCAGTTTTACCGGCGCGGTCAGTGATAAGAAAGGCCTGTTCCAGGCTGCTGAAGGCGGCACCTTATTTCTCGATGAAATCGCGGAACTGCCTCAATCCCTGCAGGTAAAACTGCTGCGCGCCATTCAGGAAAAGAGAATACGCCCCGTCGGCGAACATCAGGAAATCCCCGTCGACGTCCGCCTGCTCAGCGCCACCTACCGCAACCTGGCCGATATGGTCCAGGCCGGCACGTTCAGGCAGGATCTGTACTACCGCATCAACGTCATCGACCTGTATGTGCCGCCTTTGCGGGAGCGCGCCACAGACATACCCATCCTTATCGACCACATATTGACGAAGCTCACGCAAGCTGGCGGCCTGAACAAACCTGCAGTGTCGGCCTCGGCCCTGTCGGCACTTCAGCAATATCATTTCCCCGGCAATGTGCGTGAGCTTGAGAACATTCTGGAACGGGCTCTGGCCTTGTATGACGGCAAAAGCATCGAAATCGACGACCTGAACCTGCCGGTAGGCGCGCATGTCATCGCCGACTCGCCGGCTTATGACCCGGCTCAGGGATCGCTGGAAGATTATCTGGAGCAAATCGAACGCAAGGCGATCGTCATCGCCCTGGAAGAAAACAAATGGAACAAGACGGCCGCCGCCAAACAGCTGGGGCTGTCTTTTCGATCCTTACGCTATCGTTTGAAGAAACTGGATCTGGATAATTAACCGGCAACTGAACCACTGCCGGTTAGCCCAGGCGGTGTTAAGCCTGATATTTATCCATGGATGCCAGCTTCGCCATAGCGCCTTTTATTTTCGCTTCGGCAGCGGCATCCAATTCATTATTCTTGTAAATTTTATCAAGCAAACCTTCCGCCACCAGCGCCTCTTTTACCCAACGCTTGGTAAAGCGGTAATTGCTGTGGGCTGAAACGACTTCTCCCGTAGCCGGATTGCGCACTTCGCCTTTGCCCGCCTCTGGTGCTGGAGCAGCAGCAGGCTTCGCAGGAGCTGCTCTTCTGGCCGCCGCCCTTCTCGCCGCCGGCGCTTCTTTCTGGGGCGCCGCCGCGGCCTGTGGCTGCACCGCCGCTACTTCCTGCTTTTCAGATTTTACCTGCGGCACTGTCGATTTAGCCGTAGCCCGCTGATCGTTTACAACCGCATAAACGACATAAGCCACGAAAATAGTAGTTAATATAAACAACACTTCAGCCATAACACCTCTCCACCTCTTAAGTTAATTTTTATTATTTTATTGCCCTGAAATAAGCGCAGCCTGTAGGCGGGCAAACCAAATCGCTAATTCCGGAATATACCAGAAGCCGGCGAGCAGGGTAAATACCAAATACGCATAAACGCGGGCTTTTCGGCACTTGTCGCTAACTCTGAACGACTGGCCAGCAAGCCTGGGCTTTCGCTAATTTGGGCAAATCCTCGCGCAAGCCCATGGCGTAATGGTTGAAATACGCTTTCACGACAGCCGTGTGGTTTACCCAGTTCATGCCAGCCGAACGCAGGCCAATAAAGGGCGGCGATGACACTTTATAGGTTTTGTTGAGCGCATCCATGCTCGCCATCATCATCAGATTGTCGCCTTTACGCCAGCGTTCGTAGTGGCGTAAATAAGCGGAACCGGACAATGGCCGCCGCTGCTGTTTGGCTTCAATCACTAGCTCGGCAATCGCCGCCGCATCCAGCAGGCCGGCATTTGCGCCCTGTCCGGCCAACGGATGCATGGCATGGGCGGCATCGCCAACCAATGCGAGATGCCGGTCGGTATAACGGTTGGCATATTGAAACCGCAACGGAACCGCGGCCCTGGGCCCTACTGCCAGCATTTTGCCCAGAATGCCGCCCGAGGCCTGTTCCAGCGCCTGGAGGAAATCGGCGTCATTCAAGGTCAGATACTTTTTTGCCGTTTTCGTGCTCAAAGTCCAGACAATCGAACTTTGGCCGTTGTCCAGCGGCAGAAAAGCCAGCGGCCCTTCTTCCAGAAACCGCTGCCACGCCGTTGCCTGGTGGCTTTTTTCGGTCGTGACCGTGGCGACCAGTCCCTCCTGATCATAATCCCAACCGGTCACGTCTATGCCGGCCATTTTTCTCAACGCCGATTCGCGCCCGTCGGCGGCAATCACCAGCTCGGCTTCAAGGCGGCGGCCGTCTTCCAGCCTGATCAGCCGGCCGTTATCGGTCAGCTGCATGTCGGCGACTGCCGCCGGCGTTAGACAATCAGCCGAGGGCAACGTATCGAGCACGTCCCATAAGGCCGCGACCGTCACTCTGTTTTCGGCCAGATGACCCAGTTCGTTGAATTCGGTATCGGCACAGTCAAAATGCAATTCGCCGTCGCCGCGCGCATCCCATACACGCATATCCCGGTAGGCGCATACGCCGCGCTGCACCATGCCCGGCCAGGCGCCGAGCATTTCTAGAATATTCTGCGAGGCTTTCGTCAACGCCGAAACACGGTTATCGATCGGCTCTTTCGGCCAGTGCCGTTCAGGATTGCGCCTATCCAGCAGCGCCACGCTGATGCCGCCGTGCGCCAGGGCACAGGCCGCCGCCGCACCCACCATGCCGCCGCCGACGACGATCACTTCATAGCGTTCAGTCATGATTATCTCCTGCTGCCCAATCGCGGCATGCGGCCGACAAGCCCCATCGCCTGCCGGGCCAGCAGCGCCTTGGCCGCCGGTATATGATCGAGCAGCGTCAAGCCGATGTTCCTGACCAAGGCCAGGGCCAGCCATTCATTGGAAAAAATCCGCACGACATTGTCGGTAAAGCCGATAACAAGGTTGTGGTCTTTTTGCCGGACCTTAGCGTAGCGATTTAAAAAATCGGCCGCGCCGATATCCTGACCATCCCCATGCTGCTCGATAATCATTTCAGCCAGCGCCACAACATCGCGCAACCCCAGGTTAAATCCCTGACCCGCCACCGGATGCAATTGATGAGCGGCATTGCCGATAATGACCGCCCGCCCTGAAACCATTTTTTCCGCACGTATCAGCGACAACGGGAAAGTCCGCCTGGGCGCGGCTAAAGCAAGCTCGCCCAGCCTGTAACCGAAGCATTCCTGAAGCTCGTTCAGAAAGTCTTTCTCGCTGCCGGCCATCAACGCCTTCGCATCTTCATCGGTTCTTGTCCAGACCACAGCGCACCCGCTGTTGCCGCTCGGCAGCAGCGCAAGCGGCCCGGAAGCCGTAAAACGCTCATAGGCGGTATTGTTATGCGGCACGGAGGTTTTAACCGTAGTGACCAGCGCCGTCTGCCCGTATTCAGTGGCTTTCTGGTCGATGTCCAACAGTTTACGCACCGATGACTGGCCGCCATCGGCGCCGACCAGCAATTTAGCCGACAGGCTGAACGACTCATCGCCGCGTTTCAGGCTGACATGAATTGCATCCTCGCCGGACATCAAGCCGACAACGCGGGCCGGACAAATCAGCTCGATATTGGCCATTTCGGCAAGCCGGGCCACATGCGTTTCAATGTCGCGCGCCGAAATCACATACCCCAGCGCATCGACATTTTCCTGTTGCGCAGACAGCCGGGTCTTGCCGAAATGGCCGCGATCCGAGATATGGATGTTTTTTATCGCCGTGGCCGCCTGGCGTATGCCCTGCCAGATGCCCAGCGCTTCCAGCATTTTTACCGTGCCGCCGGCCAAGGCCAGCGCTCTGTCGCCGGCCGGGGAGGCATAGAGCTGTTCGCGCGTATTCACTTCGATAATGGCCATGCGCAAGCCGGTGTCTTTCAGCGCCAGCGCCAGACTGTTGCCGGCCAGACCGCCGCCTACAATGAGTAAATCATAATCCTGTTGCATCAGCCCGCCTGCATCAACGCTTCAATTTCTGCTATGGTTTTGGGCACGCCGGCCGTCAAAATCTCGTGTCCTTGCGCCGTGACCACCAGATCGTCCTCAATCCGGATGCCTATGCCGCGCCATTTCTCATCGACAGTTTCACAGTTCGCCGGTATGTACAGCCCCGGCTCTATGGTCAGCACCATGCCGGGCTCCAGCAACCGCCATTCCTTGTCGACCTTGTAGTCGCCCACGTCATGCACGTCCATGCCCAGCCAATGGCCTATCCGGTGCATATAGAACTGCTTGTACTTTTCGTTCTTGATCAGCGTGGGCACGCGGCCTTTCAGCAGTCCCAGAGATACGAGACCTTTCGTCAGCACCTCAACCGAGGCCTCGTGCGCCAGATGCCAGGGCACGCCGGGCTTGATCTGTTCGATAGCGGCCGCCTGCGCATCGAGAACCAGCTGGTAAAGCTGCTTCTGCGGCTCGCTGAAACGTCCCGAGACCGGGAATGTGCGCGTAATGTCGGCCGCATAATGATCGCACTCGGCGCCGGCATCGATCAGCAGCAGATCGCCGCTTCTTAATTTGTCCGAATTTTCGGTATAGTGCAGCACGCAGGCGTTTCTGCCGCCGGCGACAATGGAGGGATAGGCCACCGAGCGCAAGCCGCCCTGAATGAAATGATAAATAAGTTCGGCTTCTATCTGATATTCATACAGGCCAGGCTTGCAATTCTGCATGGCTTTGACATGGGCATGGGCGGATACTTCCGCCGCGCGGCGCATCAGCTTAAGTTCTTCGGGGCTTTTGAACAGGCGCATTTCGTGCAGTATATGCTCCAGCGAAACCAGTTCGCCCGGCGCTGTCACGCCGGTTCTTGATTGGCTGCGGATATGGTTGATCCATTCCAGCAACCGATGATCCAGATCCGAATCCCGGCCCATCGGATAGAAAACCTTGCCTTTGTCTTCCAGCAGGCCCGGCAGGATCTCGCCCAGATCATCGATAGGGAAAGAGTCGTCGGCCTCATAGTGCTGGGTGGCGCCTTCAAGCCCGGCATGGGCGCCTTCCCACAACGCTTTGGTTTCGTCGTATTCGCGGCAGAACAGAATGTATTCGCCCTGCTCGCGGCCAGGTATAAAGACAGCCAATGAATCGGGTTCATTGAAACCGGTCAGATAATAAAAATCGCTGTCCTGCCGAAACGGATAATCGACATCGCGGTTACGGGTTCGAACCGGGGCGCTGCCTATCAGCGCGATATTGCCCTTGCCGATCCGCTGCATTAATTGCTTTCTTCTTTTTTTGAATTCGCTTTGCTTCATTTGCTTGTTCCACCGCCTAATGAACAGTGCCGTCGGTATTGATATTTAACTCATCCCGCAGTAATAAAACGGCGGATCTCAGGTATTCAGTAACTTCCATATAGGCATTCTCGTCTTCCTCGCCTTCGGCCTCTTCGTCCAGCTTGGTAAATTCCGTAATATCCTTCAATATTTCGGAAACATCATTGGGCCAGCCTTTTGCGGTGCACACGGAACCAATGCCGAATAAAAATCCCTGGCACCAACGGCTCAATGCCTGAACACGCTCATACAGGAAAGCGTCATCGTCAGGCAAAAACAAGTCAAATTCAAACGCTTCACTAGCCAGCAATGTCCGGGTCTGCTCGAATAACTTCATCAGAGCCGCCCTGTCTTCATCGCTCAAATCGGTATCGTCCTTAAACAGTTCCTTCAGCCAAGGAGCGCTCTCGGCCTGGCCATTGACGCACAATATGCCTGTCGCCATGCCATGAGCCTCGGCAGCGGAAACATCCGCGTCGTTATGCTCTAATATCGTATTGATTACCTGGTAAACCATGACACCCACATAATAATTTCACTACTGCTAAAAAAAAAATACTGCTTATGCTACCATTGATCCCCGACTTGGATAACATTTGTTCTTCTTGGCTCCAGGGCGACTGACTATGAGCAGTATTAGAACATATCGCCGATAATCCTAACTAAACACGCGGCTGATTATTTGCAATGATGTAGTTAACTACTATGACGAATTCAGAAACAACTCAATCCTTAGAATTAAAAGAGCTCGAAGATAAACTGGACAAGCTTATCGAACAATATAATTCGGTAAAAAACGAAAACAGTTCCCTTAAAATCAAGCAGGAGTCCCTGGTCCGGGAAAAAGCCAAACTGCTTGAAAAAACCGCCCTGGCCAGAACCCGGGTTGAAGCTATGATTACTCGTCTGAAAGCAATGGAGCAAGGCTCATGAAAAAAAATCCTCAACCGGTAGCGCTTACTATCATGGGTAAAGACTATAGGATTGCCTGCGATCCTGATGAGAAGGACGATTTGATCCATTCAGCCCAGGAACTTGATCAAAAAATGCGCAAAATCAGGGATTCCGGACGAGTCAGCGGCGCGGACAGAATCGCCGTCATGGCAGCGCTCAACCTGGCGCACGAATTGCGTGTGATGAGAAACCAGAATGCCATGCTGACTCAGAGCCTCAATGAAAATCTGGCTAATATGCGTCATAAAATAGAAAACGTTTTAGAAAATCCTGAAATACAGTAAAATATTAGTTTGCATCTCCTGCAGCGTTCGAGAGTGTACTGGGTGTTTCCTGAACCTATTTTTACCCAGGGGGCAGATTACGGTGATGGTGTGCATGCCCGCTCTATACGGGAAGCCTGATTTACCGATCACGTCCCCACTTGAACCGTTGGTTCAAGGACGAAAGTGCATTACGGCGCAGGCGGGAGATGCCTTTTTCTTATAAAAATCCCCATGAATTACTGGCTAATGAAATCCGAACCGGATGCGTTCGGCATCAATGACCTGTGCAACAAACCCGACCGGACCGAACACTGGGACGGGGTGCGTAATTACCAAGCCAGAAACATGATGCGCGATGAGATGAAACTCGGCGATCAGGTTTTCTTCTATCATTCCAACTGCGATGTGCCGGGCATTGTCGGCATTATGGAAGTGGTCCGCGAAGGCTATCCGGACTTTACCGCTTTCGATCCCGATGACAAACATTTCGACCCTAAAAGCGATCCGGTCCAGCCGCGCTGGTTCATGGTTGACGTCAGGCATGTCAGAACACTGTCCCGCACCATTACTCTCCAGGAATTAAAGCAAAAGCAGGAGTTGACCGATCTTGCGCTGGTAAGACGCGGCAATCGCTTATCGATCATGCCGGTCTCCAGACAGCAATGGGATTTTATACGCTCATTGGAATAACCGGCAGTGACGACACAGGGCGGCCACTGACCGCCCGTGCTAGCTATGCCTCGATAACAGCACCATCCGATTGTTTGTTTTTCACCTCGCTGCCCCCCGAGAACAGGCGATAGGCGGGATTATCGGTTTCCTCCTGATAAGCAAAACCCAGCCCATCAAGGCATTGCTGGAATTCCTTGCGCTCTGCTTTCGGCATCTGCACGCCCATCAGGACTTTGCCGAATGCGGCGCCATGATTGCGGTAATGGAACAGGCTGATATTCCAGCGCCCGCCCAGCGCCGTCAGGAAATTCAATAGCGCGCCGGGCCTTTCCGGAAACTCCAGGCTGTAAATAACCTCATTCAGTTCACGCGGCGCATGGCCTCCCACCATATAACGCACGTGCTCTTTAGCCAGATCATTGGTGGTCATATCGGTAACCGAAAAGCCCTGATCCTGTAATTGCAGGATTAAATCGGCCCGATCCGATTCAAGCCCGCTGCTGGAGATGCCGACAAAAACCTGGGCCAGTTTGGGATCGAAATAACGGTAATTGAACTCGGTAATGCTACGTCCGCCCAGCATGCGGCAGAATCGCAAAAAGCTGCCCGGCGTTTCGGGGATGCTGACGGCCAGCAGGATCTCGCGATGCTCGCCGACCTGGGCGCGCTCGGCCACATAGCGCAGCCGGTCGAAATTCATATTGGCGCCGCTGTCGATGGCGACCAGTGTTTGCCCGGTTATCTTCTCGCGCTCGACATATTTCTTCAGGCCGGCAATACCCAAGGCGCCGGCAGGTTCGGCAACCGAGCGCGTATCGTCAAAAATATCCTTGATCGCGGCGCAGATTTCATCGGTATTGACGGTAACGACTTCATCAACATAATTTTGCGCCAGGCGGAAAGGTTCTTCGCCGATCTGCTTGACCGCCACGCCATCGGCAAACAGGCCGACTTGTTTAATGGTGACTCTGCGCTTCGCTTTCAGAGCCCGGTTCAGGCAATCAGAATCATCGGGCTCCACGCCGATGACCTTGATCTCCGGCCGCACGAATTTGACATAAGCCGCGACACCGGCAATCAAGCCGCCGCCGCCGACCGGCACAAAGATCGCATCCAAGCCGTCGGTCTGCTGCCGGAGGATTTCCATGGCTACCGTACCCTGCCCGGCGATGACGTCGGGATCGTCATAGGGATGGATGAACACCATGTCTTTTTGTTCGGCCAATTCCTTGGCATGCGCATAAGCCTCATCATAGGCATCGCCGAACAGCACCGCTTTGGCGCCTCTGGCTTTCACGGACTGGACTTTAATTTCGGGCGTGGTTTTCGGCATCACGATCAATGCCTTAATGCCCAATCTTTTGGCCGCTAGGGCAACGCCCTGGGCGTGATTGCCGGCTGAAGCGGCGATCACGCCATGCGCCCGCTCCTGCTCGTTCAGCAAGGCCATTTTGTTGTAGGCGCCGCGCAGTTTAAACGAGAACACCGGCTGCAAGTCTTCGCGTTTCAAATAGACGTTGTTGCCCAGGCGCTCCGACAGCGAGGATGCGAAATCCAGAGGCGTTTCTATGGCAACATCGTAAACTTTGGCGCGTAATATTTTTTCTATGTATTTTATCGGCATGTTTGAAAATGGGCTGAGGTCTTCTTTAACCCGGTTATTATCCCATACTATCCACTTAAGGTGCGCTGGCTATAGTCATTAATACGTTTTCGTTACCTCTTCAGTTTGCGGTATCTCATAAATGCCGGTCAATTTGCGTCTGAACTCGTCGGTAATCAGTCGGCCGTCCTGCCTGCTTGTAACAACGCGCGGTGTAATCAGCACAACCAGTTCTGTCTTAAGTTTCTCTTTTGTCGTCCCGCCGAACAAGGGGCCTATTAAAGGCAGCTTATATAAAAAGGGAATCCCATCTTGATTATAGGTATCGTTCTCATCGATCAAGCCGCCCAGCACAACCGTTTCTCCGCTGTGTACGGCTACGTTACTGGTAATTTCCCGGCTTTGTATCGTAGGCGAATCGATATTACTGGCCGTCGTCTTCTGCGGTCTTTCAACGCTTTGTTCGATATCCATAATCACGAGACCACTGGCATTGACCCGGGGCTTAACTTTCAACTTCACACCGGTTTTACGCTGCTGAATGCCACTGGTTTGCACGAGACTATTAGCGTCGAAAGTTTGGCCTGAAGTGGGAAGAGCAGATGACTGAGACGTTCTCAACGGTATTTCATCACCGACTTGTATCGAGGCTTCCTGATTATTCAGCACCATCAACGATGGCGAAGAAATCACATTAAGCTTATTGTCATTGGCCGATGCATTTAATACGGCGCGTATATCGCCCGAATCACTGAGGAACGCATAGCCAAAGCCACCTGATACTGCACCTGCGGCAATATCCCTGAGCGATGTCCCTCCCGCCTGCGCTTCCGCTAATGATCCTCTTATATTTGATCCACTCGTGTTAGTATTAGTAATGACATGCTCGCCACCCACATTATGGTGACTTAAAAACCATTGAATACCGTACTTTAAACTGTCGGTCAGGCTCACCGATACGATGGTCGCATCGATCAAGACCTGCAGCGGCATAACATCGAGCTGAACGATAACGCCGCGAATCTTTTCATATTCTTCCGGCGTCGCGACAACAACGATCGAGTTATTGATCTCATCGGCAATAATTCTGACTTCCTTACTCACCTCGGCAACGCCGCCGCCTTCCGATCCCGCGGGTTTGCTGAAAGCCGCTTTTGCCGCCTCTTGCCCCTGCTTATTGGTGATTTCAGCAGCTTTTTTTCCGGGAGCAACCTTTGCGCCTTTATCTTTCTTTGTCGATGCGCCGGTAAAAATTTCATTCAATGTCGCCGCCAATTCCACGGCATCGACATTCTGAACCTTATAGACATTCACACCGCCGCCGGTAGCCGTAGTCGACCGGTCCAGCCGCAGTATCCAGCTTTCAATATCTCGCAAATAAGAGGCTTGGTGCGTAATGGCCAGGATGGCATTCAACCGCTCGATTTCTATAAACCGGAAAAAGGTGCTCTCATCTTTTTCAGTTTTGTTAAACACCGCATCCAGCTCTTCAATAATCTGCTCCGGCGCGGCATGCACTAAAGGAAAAATACCGAATGAACGCCCCCTCAAGATATCGATATCGAAAGTGGCGACCATATCCATGATGCGCGCCAGTTCATCGGCCGTTCCGGAAACAACCAGCAGATTGCGCATGCCGTCGACTTGCAGGATGGTTTTTTCCTGCACCAGCGGCTTGATCACTTCGGCGATATCCTGTACGGCCACATTCCTGATCGGTATGACCTTCACCTGGTAACCGGCCGCGCCTGCTCTTGCAAAGTCGGTGCTGTATAACGCCTCTGCCGCGGGCTCGATATGATAAACGCGGCCGTCCTTGACCAGCGCCGCATTATTCATGCGCAGCAACATCTCCAGGGTAGGCAATAATTCTTCTTTCGTTAAAGCCTGGGTGGTCTGCAGCGTCACCTTGCCGGCCACCTTGGGGCTCAATACATAGTTTTCACCAAGTATGTCGCTCAGAATCACTTTCGCTACTTCGCCCAGGTCGGCTTCATCAAAGTTCAGGCTGTATGCGCCTTCGCCACGGGCTGCGCCCCTGCCCGGCTGCGTTGACGTCCGCGACACGAACCGTTCCGTTCCAGGATAGAGTTCCGCCGCCGGCCGCACTTTTTCACTAGGATGCGGCTTGTTTTGCAAGTGTTTAAAAACGGCCCCTTCCTGTTCCTCCGGCTGCTCTGGGAGCACTGGCGGCAGCGGTTTTTTAACGGCTACCGGCGGCCCCATAAATTCGCAACTTGACAGCGAAAGCCCCAGAACAACAGCCCAGGAAGCTTTTTTTATTTTTTTTATATTATTCTTCATTTTCGCTATTTCCTGACGTGTCTTCCGCTTTGGGCGCCTCTGCTTTAGGCGTAAATGCGTTGGGTATGCTTTTTTTCTTGGGTAATTCTTTTAATTTTGGTTTTCTTAGCATAAGCTCTTTTTGATGACTTCCTTGCTTGAGTACGACTTTGTCTGTATGAATCTCGGCCAGTGTCCAGCCGCTGATATCATCGCCTTCAGTTATTTTAAGGTATTTTTTTTCCGTGGCTGGTGCTTTATCACGGCTGAATAAGGCTGATAACTGTTTGCCTTTCGTATAGACACCCGTTAGCTGCCATTCAAAACTATCGGAACCTCCAACTGCGGTTGCTTCTTCAACCTCGACCGTTTCTACAGGTCTCCGCCCTTTGATGAATAAGGGCCGTGTGACCAGATCGGCGTATTTGTCCTCCGGTTGTTTCGTCAGCACCAGACTTGGCAAGTCGCCTACTTTGTAGGGTTGGGTTTCAACGGATGTAATCGATTTCTGCAGTTGCTTTCTGGAATGCTTCGCATATAACCACTCGGCAGTAATAATCAACAGCAAGACGGTACAAACGGAGGCCAATAATTTAATTAATTTAACATTCATCCTGGCGGTATTCTCATGAAACTAACGGCCTGAAAATTCACATTCAATTCATTGCTCGATTCAATCTGTCGGGTTTTCCTGTTTCTTATGCCTCGCACCGGCCTTATATCGATCTGATCGACGATGATCAGCGGCACCGACGTTTCCATTTTGTACAACACTGAGCGCAGCTCTTCAATAGTGCCGGTCATTCTGACTTTGACCATAATGCGGCTGAAGCCATCCTTATTGCTGACAGGAAGCGCCTGAGTACTGGTCAACTGCCCGCCTGCATCGACAATCGCCTTTTTAATAAACTCCTGTACATCCGCGGACGCCAGAGCGCCAGTCCCTTGAGCATTAAAATAACCTTGGGACAAATGCTGGGCTTTTATTTTATCCATGCCTTCAGTGACGGCGTCTTTCCTGGCTAAAATCCGCTGGTACTTCTGGAGCTTGAAAACCAGCGCATTCTTGGTTTCATGCAGTTCCATACCCTTGCTGACAATGGGCGCAATAACAACAACACCAAAAATCACTATCACAGCCGCCAGGAGGCCTACCGCAATCCAGCGCTGGGTTTTGTTATACGCCGCCATTAATGCCTCCTGCTTTGGTCACATCCACGGTGATCTGAAACCGTTCAAGCCCGCTGATTTTGTCTTGCGTAACCGGCGATACAAACCGGACGTTATCAAACAATGGCGAGGCTTCCAGAACGGCAATCAAGGCAGAAGCGGACGGTGACTCTCCTTGTATCTGCAGATGCCCATCCGAATACTGCGCATAGGTCAGCCAGGTGTCATCCTTTATTAAAGCGCTCAACGCATTCAACATGACTACAACCGATGGCGCCGAGCTTTTGACATCAACTAGCCGGCGCGACTCTTCCACCAGTGCGTCGATTTCCGACTGCGAGGCATCGATTTTACGCGCCTCTTTCTCTATGCCGCCAAGCTGTTCGCTTAATGCATTGACCGCCCGGTATTCAAACCAGACCGGCAAAGCTATAGCGGCTATCAACAGGACAAATACCGCGCTGATCAAGGCTCCATGAACCAATGCAGCGTTTTTGTTGGTTTTCTCCCTGAACTGCTCCGGCAGCAAATTGTAAAAATCATAGTCCTGCTCAAGATCATTGGCAGCATCCTCATAATCGGCAATTTTGGGCGACAGACCCAGCGCGCTTACATCGTCATAGAGCGCCTCAAGTACTTCCCGCGGAGTCAGCACCAGCATGACATTGATTTGCCCGGGCTCATGGGCGTCTGCCAGAGGCTTAACGGCAAAATAGACCTGCTCCGGTTTGAACGGTGTATAACGGTCCAGCTCATAGGAAACAACCTGAGCCAAGTTTTCCTTTGCTGCCAGAGGCAGGGTCAGTTCTTTTTGAATAGCATCCTGCCGGGTCAACCTGATAACGACATCAGCCTTGGCAAATCTTTCGTCTCTGGCTAATAGCGCCTTGACTTCCGCCATATCGGGTTCATTTCGCTCCAGCGTGGCTATCGGCTCTACTTTTCCGTTGAGGACATAGGTCATTTCCAGGTGGTGGTTGTCTGGTCTAACCAGAATAATGCCCCGCTTCTCGCTGACGAGCTGCTTGATTTTTTCCGGTACCAGGAAACTAAGTTCTCGCGCCCACCAGCGAAAAAACTTCTTGAAATCCAGTTCAATTGTCGAATTGAGGTTCAGCATATTCTGTCACTAATAATTCGCTCATTTCATCAGAGAATAATGAGTCATTGCCTGCGTAGTTGCGTTGCCATTTCAAAATCTGAAACGGCGAGGATTGTTGGCCCATGGATTGCTGTCCCGCGGATTGTTGACCAAAGGGTTGTTGGCCAAAAGGCTGTTGGCCAAAGGATGGTTGTTCACTGTTTGATCTTGCTATTATCGCGTTTATTACAGCGGTTGAGCCGTCATCCAGTTGCGCTTCGGAAATAATGGTCACCGCCCCGCTGTCTGCGGCTGGAGCAGCACTCTCTCCAGTCTCGTCCAAAGAAGATGATTCATTAAAAGGTGATGCCGACTTTAAAGCATCGACTGAACGCTCTCGCCTGGCTTGCATATATTCGTCTTTCGCCGCTTCGTCCAGGTCCGGCAACACCTGCAAAACTTCCGGAGACGCCAACTGCAGATTGACCGTAGACCCTCTCGAATAAACGGTGATCAAACCCTGCAACCAATCATAAACGCTTTCGTTCATGCCCAGCACCAACTGCAATTCCTCGATGTCCTGAAAAGGCTTGTTTCGGGGCTGATAGTTTAAACCGGCATCCTGATATTCTTTCTTTTCCGCGCCGTCCTCGCGCACCAGGTCATCTTCATCGCGCCAATCGAGAATGGCATTGACGAGCCCAGCCTGCTGACCTTCATCAATGGGGGCATGACTTACCAGTGCCTGCAACACTGCCTGATCGGCCGTGTTCAGATCTATTTTGCCGGTTTCGGATAAAAGCCGTATGCGCACTTTGCCACTCTCGAAGTTTATTTGATAAACACTGCTGTCTGCCCGCCAACGCCTGCCCGCATCGGGAATCAACATCATCATTTCCGCTATGGCAATCCCCGATTCCGCCACGGCCATGGCCTGCGCGTTATTTTTGATGCCTTCAATAATGGCAGCTTCCCTGCGCATAGTCAGCGCAAAACTGCCTGCCATGATAGTCAATAGGCTCAATATCCACAAAACAAGAACCAGCGCAAATCCCTTCTGCCTTACCTGCTTCCTGATGCGTATCACTCTGTTACCCCTGAATCTTCTGCACCGCCTGTTAAGGTGCTCGAATCACCGCCCACCTTAAGTTCGATGACCATATCCGGCCAGTAAACTTCATCTTCCCGCTCGATCTGGATTTTTACCAGGCGCGGCAAGGCATTTTTGTTGAGCCATTCGTCCCGCCATTGGCTCTCGCCGGTTTCCTGATCCGGACCAAAATAAGACAAAGCAAAATGACTCACATGCTTTATCAGGACAGCCTCCTCCTTTTGCCATTCCTCGCCTTCGGCAAGCGGAAAAAACGGCGTCAACGTCACTTTTATTTCAGCGCCGTCGTTACTGTTCCCTTGCGGCCCTTCATCCTGCACTGCCAGGGAAAACAGCTGCAAGCCCGCCCGCCCGGCACTGGCGGGAAATACGGAAACAAATTGCAAGGATTGCGCATCGCCTTGAAAAGACAACTTACTCTCTTCTTCCGTAAAGTCATTCTGTAAAGATGACTCATCTTTCGCAAAGTCATCCTTTAAAGGTTTGGCGGCCGATAAATGCTGTTGAAAAAAATTGTAGACGACAGCCACTTCATTGACTTCGGCGATTTTCTTTTCGCCCATTTCCCAGCTTTGGGCACAAATTTTCAGACTGCCAAACAGTAGCACAACCATAACGCTTAGCAAAGTCATTGCGATAAGAACTTCGATAAGCGTAAACCCATGTGATGAGTTACATGGCGAATCACCAGAAAAAGCTCCCTTTTGCCTCCAGCTTCTCATAATGCTTTATTGACGAGTCTTAGGTTGGTTAATTCAATCTGTCGCTCGCTCGCCTGATCATCGCCCCAGGCTACCATGACGTTAACCTTGAAAAGCAATATGGGTAACGTTGCCGGATCAAAATTTTCAATCGTCGGCGTAAAAGGACTTACTGAAACCAGCCAACGGTATTTTTCATTTTCCACTCCCGACCTTTCTCCTGGCTGCAACGGTGTTTCCACCCCCGTTTGAACCATTAACGATTCGGCGATCTGCACAGCGGCCGTGTATTCATCGGCCACAGACGCCGTATTGACGCCCCCGGAAAAAATCTTCAGTAAAATCCCCAGCGAAAGCGCCAGTATTGAAAACGCAATCAGGATTTCCAGCAGGGAAAAACCTCGTTGTTTACCCATGCGCACCTTCGCTGGCATCTTCAAGCTCAACCTGGCCGGTCAGCCAATTGATATCGATGCGCCATTTGGAACCGCCCCGCTCCAGTGTAACTCTTCCGCCTGTCGACGAACCGTCGGCAAAAAAGCGTATATTACCCTGGCCTTCGCCGGTTAATTCGTCCTGGGCCGTGACCAGCGAGAGATCGATGGACTCGGGAATCGTAAAAACCTTATCCCGGCCGCTTACCTGATAGCTGTTATCGCCAAGGTCAAGGGTGACGGTAGTCTGCTGATGGGCGAGCAAAGCCTGTCCTCTTGCATAACGCAGCGCCGAAACAATATCCCTTGCCGCGGCGCGAAGCTGCGTCGATTCGCGTCCTGATGACAGATTGAACGCGACAATTGAAAAACCCAGAATGATGACAAAAAGCACAACCATTAGCTCCAGCAGCGTAAATCCTTGAGTCCTGGACAATGCCCAATGAGCGGGGAGACGCAAGCCCGCCGCTCTTTTTGAGCTCAACCCTGAGCCTTCAGTTTTATGCATCATTCCCAGCTTGCGATATCCTGATCTTCGCCTTCGCCGCCTTCTTTACCGTCTGCGCCTAGCGTGTAAAGATCAAATTTGCCGTGTTCGCCCGGAAATACATAGTGGTATTCCTGCTGCCAAGGGTCCAGCGGCATTTTGGCTTTTTGCAGATAAGGACCGTTCCAGCGTTTTGCACTTTCAGGCGATTCGATGAGTGCCTTCAATCCCTGCTCGGTTGTCGGATAATTGCCCAGATCCAGCTTATACATGTCAAGCGCGGCGGACAGATCTTCAACTTGAACGCGGGCCGCTTTGGTTTTGGATTCGCCCATGTGTTTCATGACCTGAGGCCCGACTATGCCGGCCAACAGGGCGATAATGCCCAGCACGACCAATAATTCAAGTAAGGTAAAGCCAGTTTCTGTAAGTTTTCTATATTGTTTCATCGTAAAAAAAATTTCCATTAAAAAGCTAAGTCATTAACACTCAAAATCGCCAGCAGAATCGACACGATAATACCCGCAATCATAACGCCCAGAGTGATTATCAAAGCCGGCTCAAGCAATGCCAGCATACGCTGTATCGCTACTCTAAGCTGTTTATCATAAATAGTTGCCACGCGCAGGAGCATTTCTTCCAGCTTCCCTGTTTCTTCGCCCATTTTTATCATCTGCATGGCCATTTTGGGCAGTACGCCTTTTTCCAATAAAGCGTCCGACATGTTCCTGCCCTGCTTTAACTGCTCCTCGGCATCGGCACAGACCTCGGCCAGGGCCAAGTTGTCGACAGTTTCACGCGCTATCGCCAAAGCAGTCAGTATAGAAACGCCATTGCCCAGCAAAGTTCCCAACGTGCGGCTGATGTTGGCGGTTTCCTTGTTCAGAATGATGCTGCCGAATAAAGGCATGGCCAGAAAGCGCCTGTCCCATGCTTTCTTGGTGACCGGGTCGGCCAGTTGAAAATTCATATAGCCGTAGGCGACAACCATGAGGAGCGCCAGTATCCACCAGTAGCTTTGCAGCCATTCAGCCAGGCCGACCACGATCTGGGTCGGCACCGGCAAAGCCTTGCCGGCGCTCTCAAACATTTCGGTAAATTGCGGCACGACGAATGTCAGCATCACAAACAACGACGCCAATGACATCACCAACAAGATGACCGGATAAATCAACGCGGTGCTGATCGTATCCTTCAATTCGCGCGAACGTTCCAGATAATCCGCCAGCCGCGTCAACACTTCGCCCAAGCTGCCGCCCGCCTCGCCCGCACGGATCATATTAATATAAAACTTGCTGAAGACTCCGGCCTGCTTCTCCAGCGCATCGGCCAGGGAGGAGCCGCCTTTCACTCTTTCCAGAACCCGTCCGAGCAGCTTGTTCAGGCGCTCGTTGTCAGCCGTCAAATCCATCAATACTGACAGCGACCGGTCCAGAGGCAGGCCGGACTCCAGCAAGGTCGCCAATTCGCTGGTCAGCAGGCCGATCTCTTTCTGGGACAGGCGCGACTGTTTGGCTCCCAGATTGAATCCGAGGAACGATCTGGCGGTGGCCGGCGCCACGCGGATCGGTATGTAACCTTCCGATTGCAGGGCCGCGATCAGCCCTTGCTCGTCAGAGGCATCGCGAACGCCTTCCTCAGTCTCGCCCAGGCTGTTGATGGCTTTATAAGAAAACAAAGCCATATCAGCCTTCCGTTGTGACGCGCATCACTTCTTCTATAGTCGTGATGCCTTGCAAGGCCTTCTGCAATCCGTCATCGCTCATCGTGACCATGCCCTGTTCGATAGCCAGTTTCTGAATGGTGCCGGCTTCTTCATGCGCCATGATCAGTTTACGGATCGGATCCGTCATCAGCAGAAATTCGATGATAGCCAGACGTCCGCGATAGCCAAGCCCGCCGCAGGCTGAGCAGCCGACCGGTTTGTACAGTACGATATCGCCTTCCGGCATGAAACGCCGCAAATGCCTGTCCTCGACAACGAGAGGTGGTGCGACATAAGGTTCCTTGCATTCCGGGCACAGTTTTCTGACCAGCCGTTGCGCCAATATGCCATTCACGGTGGAAGTGAGCAAATACTCTTCCAGCCCCATATCCAGCAAACGCGTTACACCGCCGGCGGCATCGTTGGTATGCAATGTCGATAACACCAAGTGCCCGGTCAGCGCCGACTGCACGGCAATTTTCGCCGTCTCCAGGTCACGCATCTCACCGATCATGATGACATCGGGGTCCTGACGAACGATAGAGCGCAACGCCGCGGAGAAAGTCAGACCGATCTGTGGTTTGGCCTGAATCTGGTTGATGCCCTCCAGCTGATATTCCACCGGATCTTCGACCGTGATGATCTTGCGCTCGGACGTATTCAACAGCTTCAACGCCGCATATAGCGAGGTTGATTTACCGCTACCAGTCGGACCGGTAATCAGGATAATGCCATGCGGCTGCGCCAGAACATCGATGAACTGTTTCGAATGCCTGCCGGAAAAGCCCAGGGACTCGAAATCGAATACGGTGCTTTCCTTGTCGAGCAAACGGATGACGACGCTTTCGCCGTACATCGTCGGTATGGTCGACACACGCAGGTCCAGCTCCTTGCCGAGCATTTGCACCTTGATGCGGCCGTCCTGCGGCAGCCGGCGTTCGGCAATGTTCAGCTTGGCCATGATCTTGATGCGGGAAATGACGGCAGCTGTCGATTTAACGGGAGGCGCATTGATATCCTGTAAAACGCCGTCAATGCGCAGCCTGACTTTCAGGGCTTGCTCGAACGGCTCGATATGGATATCCGAGGCGCGCATTTCGATGGCGCGCTGCATGATCAGGTTGACCATTTTGATAACCGGCGCTTCGCTGGCCAAATCCTTTAAATGCTCCAGATCTTCCTCGCCGCCGGTATCTTCGAACTGAAGATTATCGACAATCCTTTCCATCTGCGACCGGCCTTCGCCGTACTGGATTTCCAGCGCCGCATCGATTTCCGACAGCAGGCCGACCTTGGGAATGATCTCCTTGCCAGTCGCCAGCCTCAGCGCATCGATCACAAACTGATCTTCAGGGTCCATCATCGTGATGGTGATGGCCTCGTCGCTGTTTTTGATGCCGATCACATGGTTCTGTTTTAAAAAACGTAATGAGATGTTTTCCGGCAATTGCATCTCCAACGGATACTGATCGGCTGTAATCTTCTCGAACCCGCCTGACTCGACAAATGCGTCGGCCACATCGAGTTCCGAGCACAAGCCCAGCTTCACTAGCAGTTGAGGCAGATTTTCCGAAATGGCCGTTTTTCTTATGCGCTCAACTTTGTTCAGTTCACCGGACGAAAGTTTGTCCCTGGTCTGTAACGTTTTCAATAAATCATGGTATGCGGTTGCTTGCTCTGTCATATAAATTCCATCTGCCGCCTATCCCACCTGTTCTTGCGAGAATAAAGCCTTGCTATTAACTAAACCTGGCACCTTTATAGGTTTTCTTATAAACCAACTGTGACTCGGTTTTCAACCTTTAGTTCCACAACTGCACTATTATTTCTGTGATTGAGTCACAGCCTCAATAAAGTTCTGGCCTTGCCGATAATCTCCTGCTCGCTGATCTCTCTGATCGAGTAATCCTGCTTGTTCAGTTTATAAGGATTGACGCTTGATGCCGACTTCACCACTTTGTTGATATCGGTCTGATAGACGCGGCTGACCGGCGTCGGGCCGAAAATCGTGATGGATGGTCTATTCAAGGCCCAGGCCATATGTGTCGGCCCCGTGTCATTGCCGATCAGCAGGTCGGCCTTGGCGATCAATGCCTTCAGGCTGTTTAAATCCAGTTTCGGCATGACGTTGATAAAGCGCGACTGCGAGGCCATCGAATCGGCGGTGTTTTTCTCCTGCTCGCTGCCCCAGATCACCAGACAGTTCTGCTGTAACGCCTCGGCTATCTTTATAAATCTGTCGGCCGGATAGTTTCGGCTTTCCCAGGTTGAGCCGATGACCAGCACGATATTGAGCCGATCTTGCCGCAAATAAGTATAGAGGCTTTGATCTTCATGATCGAAAAACAAAAACGGCTTTTTGGTCAGGATTTGTTCCCTGCTGATGCGGATGCCTAAAGGCTCCGACAGCACCGTGGCATTCCTGTCGATAGTATTAGCATCATAGGCGCAGGCCACTTTGACATCGTAAAACCAGGAGGCTGCTTTCTCCCTGACCGAGTCGGCATCGAAGCCGGCGACGCGCTTGCCCAGGAATCTGGCCGTAACCGCCGATTTAATCAGACCCTGTGCATCAATAACCAGATCGTAGTTATTTACAGCATAACCGCGAATTGTTTTAAGCTGTCTGAAAACAGACATCTTGTTGTTTTTCAAGGATTTCAGGTTGACCATCAGGACGTTGTCAATATCGGGATTGTCCTTCAACACGCCGGCAAAGCGCTCTTCCACGACCCAATCTATCCGGCTGTCAGGCAAGGCGGCCTTGATGAATTGCAACGCCACCATGGCATGGACAATATCGCCCAGCGCGGACAGTTTGACAATGGCGATTCTCACTATATCTGACCTTTAATCCACTGCGATCAGATCAAGCACCTGGTCGGGCCGGATTTCAGTCAGACAGCGCGTATGGCCCAACGGGCAGTCGCGCTTGAAGCAGGGCGCGCAATCGAGATTCAACGAGACAACCTGGGCTTTTTTATTCAGCGGCGGCGTAAAGCCGGGGTCCGAAGAGCCGTATATCGCGATGACTTTCCTGTCGAGCGCGGCGGCCACATGCATCAGTCCCGAATCATTGGTCACGACAGTACTGGCCAGCGACAGTAAATCGACCGCTTCGGCCAGCGAGGTGCGGCCGCTGAAATCAGTGCACAGTCGGCCGGCTTCCTGATTGATGGCTTCCGCAACGTCTTTGTCCTTGTCGGAACCGAACAGCCAGACCTGCCAGCCCTGAGCGATTTTTTGCCGCGCCACCTCGGCATAATGGCCGGCCGGCCAGCGCTTGGCAGGGCCGTATTCGGCGCCGGGGCACAAGGCCAGGATTTTCTCCGAGCGGGTAAGGTTGAATTTTTCAATAACGCGCTGCCGCCTGTCCGGTTCAACCATGATCCGCGGCGCCGGATATTCGGGCGGCAAGACTGCCGCTTTCGGCAAGCCCAGCGCCACAAACCGCTGAACGGTCATGGTCAGCCGTTTTTTATCCAGTTTGCGGGCATCGTTGAGCAATCCCCAGCGGCATTCCCCAATGTATCCTGTGCGCCTGGGAATGTCGGCAAAGAAAGGTATTAAGGCCGACTTCCAGGAATTGGGCAACAGAAAGGCTTGATCATAACCTGCCGAACGCAGCTGCCTGCCCAGTTTTATGCGATTTATCAGGCCGAATTGCCCGCGCTTCAGCGGCATGGAGATGGCCGTTGTCACTTCAGGCATGCGTTCCAACAATGAAAATGTCCATGCCGGGGCCAATACATCGATTTGGCAATGCGGATCAGCCTGTTTCAGCGTGATGAACAGGCTTTGCGCCATGACCATGTCGCCGACCCATGAGGGACCGACGACCAGGATCTTTGTGATGTTACTTTTAGGCAACGGGAGTCAGCCACTCGGCATGATCGTCCCGACGGCCATGCACATAGTCAAAATACAGGGATTGGAGTTTTTCTGTGACAGGACCGCGGCTGCCAGTACCAATAGCCCGTCCGTCCAGTTCTCTGATCGGCGTGACTTCGGCAGCGGAACCGGTAAAGAACGCTTCATCGGCGACATAAATTTCATCGCGGGTAATGCGTTTTTCGATCAGCTCGAAGCCTTGTTCTCTGGCGATCGCGATAATCGTATCGCGGGTAATGCCTTCCAGCGCCGAGGTGGTTTCCGGGGTGTAAATCTTGCCGTTGCGCACGATGAACAGGTTTTCGGCACTGCCTTCGGCCGCATAACCCTGATGGTCCAGCAACAAAGCCTCATCGTAGCCGGTAGCCAGCGCTTCCTGCAATGCCAGGATGGAATTGATGTAATTGCCATTGGCTTTGGCTTTGCACATGGTGCTGTTGATATGGTTTTTGGTATAGGAAGACGTGCGGATACGGATGCCTTTTTCTATGCTCTCCGCGCCCAGATAGGCGCCCCATGACCAGGCCGCGACCATGACATGGACTTTCAGGTTGTCGGCCCGAAGCCCCATGCCTTCCGAACCGAAAAAGCACATACTGCGGATATACGCGCTGTCCAGGTTGTTTTTAGCGACCGCATCGCGATGCGCCTGGTTGATTTCGTCTTTGCCGAAAGGCATTTTCATGTTCATGACATGCGCCGAACGGAACAAGCGATCCGTGTGTTCCTGCATTCTGAATATCGCTGTGCCTCTTTTCGTATGATAGGCTCTCAGACCTTCAAATACGCCCAGACCGTAATGCAAGGTATGCGTCAACACATGGACTTTAGCTTCCCGCCATTCAACCCATTGCCCATCCAGCCAAATAACGCCGTCTCTATCGTCCATCGTCATTGTTTATTCTCCACCATTAGTGTTTGTAATTGCTTAATAATTATTCCATAAAATCGTGCCACATCTGTTCGACCTGCGCCTTCATTCCGGCAATTTCAGCTTCATCGATAATGGCGCGATCGCCCTGTAAAACCAGTTTATGACCATAATCACGATATGCGCAGTAGATGGCTTTAAGCGTTTCCGCCTGGTCCTTAGTCATAAAACCCTGCGCCTGCAAACCGTCCAGCAGCCTGACATTATCCGTATAGGTGGTCAATGCGACGTTTTTCGACGCCTGATCTAAAACGCCGAATTGTACTATAAACTCAATATCCGCAATACCGCCTTTGCTTTGTTTTAAGTCAAACTTGTCCGCTTCGCTCGAATCCAACGCGGCGCGCATCTTTTCGCGCATTTCGCGGACTTCCTTTTTCAACTGCTCGGTATCGCGCGGCAAACTCAGGATTCGGCGCCGGATCGCTTCATACTGCTCTTTCAGCCGCCGATCGCCGGCGATGAAGCGCCCCCTGACCAGCGCCTGATGCTCCCAGGTCCAGGCCTGGTTTCGTAAATAATCTTCATACGCATTGACATGGGTAACCAAAAGCCCTGAATGACCGCTGGGCCGCAACCGCATGTCAACCTCGTAAAGCACGCCCGACAACAATTTGGTATCGAGAATGTGCCGGACTTTCAGTCCCAGGCGCCCGTAAAACTGCGTGCACGGAATCGGCTTCGGGCCGTCGGTCGGCGCATTGCCGTCTGCACAGTCATACAGGAACACCATGTCCAGGTCGGAGCCATAGCCAAGCTCGATACCGCCCAGCTTTCCGAACCCGAGCGCGGCAAAGCCTATCGCCTTGTCATTGCTGCCGGGCGGGTAGCCATGTTTTTCGGTCAGCATCAGCCAGGCACGCTCGACAACATGTTCGACGATGCTTTCGGCGATATAAGTCAGATAATCGCTGACCACCATCAGCGGAATAACGCCCATAATATCGGCCGCCGCGACCCTGAGCACATTCAACTGCTTGAACTGCCGCAGCACGATCATCAGCTGCTCCAGGTCCTGAATCTCGATTTGCGCCAGCAAAACCCTCAGTTGCGCATCAAGATCGGCTTTTTTCAGCGGCTCGAATAGCGAATGCGCATCAAGCAACTCATCAAATAAAATGGGATAATGCGCCAGATAATCGCTGATCCAGGGGCTTGCCGACGACAGGCGGACCAATTGAGCCAGCGCGCCCGGATTCTCAGCCAGCAGCGACAAGTAAACATTCCGTCCGACGACAGCTTCAAATAACTTCAGAATGCGCATCAAGGTTTCATCGGGATTGTCGACCTGCATCATGGCTTCTATCAATTGCGGCATCAGGCGGTCAAGGACGCCGGCGCCTTTGGCTGTCAGTTTTCTGACGGCCAGCGAATTTTTAAACGCCTTGATAGCGACCAGCATCTCATCGGTTCGCTCGAAACCGTACTTGCTCAGGTCGTCTGCCAATTCGGCGTCATCGGCTGTGCAGTTCCAGATTTTCTGGCTGATGCTGTCGGCATCAGCCTGTTTCGACAGCGAGAAGACCAGACCAAACACGGCATGCACCTGAGCTCTGACGCGGTCCAGATCGGCTTTAAATGTAAGCCAGTCGGCATAATCCAGCGAATAGGCCAGTATTTCCCGCACGATCGGATCGGTAGGCAAATCATGCGTTTGCCGGTCCTGATATGCCTGAATATGGTTTTCCACCCGGCGCAGAAAACGATAGGATGCAATTAACTGCTCGGCGTCCCTTTGAGTCAATAACTCCAGTTCGCCGAGCCGCTGGAGAATATCCAGAATGCCGCGCTTCTGCAGCGACCGTTCACTGCCGCCGCGAATCAACTGAAAAGCCTGGCCGATGAACTCGACTTCGCGTATGCCGCCCGGCCCCAGCTTGACGTTTTCCATGCGGTCCTTGCGTTTCAGCTCCTGCATAATCTGCAACTTTAACGAACGCAATTCCTCGAAAGCGCCGTAATCGAGGTAACGCCGGTACACAAAAGGCTTCAGCATGGCTATCAGTTGCGCGCCGGTTTTAAAGTCGCCCGCAACTTGGCGGACTTTGATCATGGCGTAGCGTTCCCATTCCCGGGCCTGGGTTTGATAATAGATCTCCATGCCATCGAAATTCATGATGATGGGGCCGCTGTCGCCATACGGTCTGAGCCGGATGTCCGTCCTGAACACAAAGCCGTCCACGGTCATTTCATCGAGCACCTTGACCAAACTCCGGCACAGACGAGTAAAGAACTCACCATAAGTGGTTTCCTTGCGATCCGGCAGGACGCCGTCTTCGGCATAGGCGAAAATCAGGTCAATATCGGAAGAATAATTCAGCTCGTAGGCGCCCAACTTGCCCATGCCCAGCACGATCAACTGCTGTGGACTGCCGTCAGCTAGCAAAGGCGTGCCGCGCAAGTCGCAGGCTTTCTGATACAGGAAGTCCAGCGCATATTGAATACAGGCATCGGCCAGCAGCGACAATTCAAGCAACGTTTCATTCAGATCAGCCCAGCCGGCCAGATCGCGCCAGGCGATCCTGATCATTTCCCGCCGACGGAAACGGCGCAATTCAGACATCAGCGAGGCTTCGGAATCGACCGCCAGCTGTGCCATTCGGCTATGATAGCCCTGCTCGTCATAGGCGATGAACAGATCGTTGGAATTCACCAGGTCGACGATGATTTCCGGCCGGCGCGTACAGCTTTCCGCAACAAAATCACTCGATCCCCAGACCTTGACCAGTGAAGCCACGAATTCCGGCGCTGCCTGAAAAGTTAGTTCCAATTCGGAAAGCCGTCCACACCATGCACTCAGGGATGATGTTACGTTAGCGCTTAACGCTTCGGGTAATGCTTCAAGTTCAGATTCAAGATGATTGATAAACGACATGCTCGACCCACAGACCTGGAAAACCCCCATGATAACCAATCCGTGAACGGATGCATAAGATGTATTTGTCTGAAATGCCCTGAGAATATCAAGACAACACGCAGAGCGTGACCATGATCGGCAACGGATCAAATAAGTTGTCTGATTTGAACGAAGCATTATTCACTTTCTCAACCAGCGCATCCTTAATGCGGCGCCCGGAGACCAGACATTTTTGTCTTTTTCAATGGCGTCAGAGCCTGCCTTCCCTCTATGCCATAAATAACGGGATTATGAGCCTGATGAGAATAAATCAAAAGTCATCGGCACCCTGACATTCAGCTTAACATCCTGCGAATCGTCTGTCGTGCCTATTCCGAGCGACAAGTTTAAAGTCGTTTTGGGAGTGTACTTGAAAGAATAGCCAACCAAGAGTTGTCCTATATCCAGTTCGCTGTCACTCACTGACGCACCGTTAATGTCAGATCTGAAGACATGTTTGTGCGAGTACCCCAGACTGAATGATGAGCGTTCATTAAGGCCAAAGCCCATACCGAAGCTTAAGCCTACCGCATCGCCCGGATCAAAGTTGCCAACGGCCTCGCTCGTCTCGGCGTTATAACTGTAACTGATATTCCCGAAAAAAACGGCCGGGTCCGAGGGGTACATCGCCGTGATGCTGGGCTGAATGCTGAAATAGCCTACGCCTGTTGGCAACTCGGTCGGAAATTGCGCTCCAGCTACGCCTTGAGCCATTGCATATTCCACGTCAAACGGGCTTGTTCCTGTCGGAACCGTTGCCACCAAGTTGCCTACGAGAATCGGCCATCCGCCGGAACCGCCGCTAAGCTGATAGCGGGCAGCGAATTCCAGATCGCCTATATCAGTTCCAGTCGCATTGAATGTTTCATCAATACCTGCGCCACTGTCCGCAGGACGTGAACGTTGCGTGTCTTCACGGTAGACATAAGGTGCTTTGAACTCCAGTTCAAGGCGATCCGTAATGCCATACCGCGCGCCCAAATTGCCGATAAAACTGTGCCGTTTAATCTGTCGAATATCGATGAGGCCGACAGTAATAGCGGGGAAAGTATATGCATCAAGAAAAACCCTGTTGTTATCGATATAAGAGTATTCCAATGAAGGCTCGAAGACGAGATTTCCCTTTCTGGTTAACACGCCGCCGACAGTCTCGCTCAAACGAGGAAGTTCGGGTGGTCTAGCTTTTTCTTTTGTTTGCGGAGGTGCTTCACCAACAGGTTTGGAAGGAAGCGGATTTTGTGACTGCATGCCGGCATTCATTTTCGCGGCCACTACAGGCGGCTTGGCCGCCTGATTGACCGGCGCCGGCTTAATTCCGGCTGCCGGGTTTGTTAAAGAATCGAGACGCGCCTTTAACATCTCGATTTCCTTACCCTGCTCAGTAATGATGCGCCGCTGTTTCTCGAATTCTTTTTGCTGCTCCAGAAAAAGTTTTCGGTATTCCTCGATGGAACTCTCCTGGTGCCTTGCGTTTTCGGCAAAAGCTTCGCTATTAAGCAGCACACCTGAGCTAAAGACAAATCCGTTAAGCACTCCCACGAGAGAAAATCCCACACCCCCAATTTTATCTAGCTTCATTTACTTCATTTCCATTATTTCACTGACACGAATAAACAACAGCCCTTCCCTGATTTAATAAACGGCTAACCACTTCAAGCGCTAAAAACTGCAATCGGTAATTAATGAAGAACTGTCTGACTAAAACTACGACTGGAATGAGCCCCCTTGGAGATCGGCTTAACGTTTATCTATGAAACGTTGAGCAGACTGTGAAAACCAATTTTTAAATAGTTATTATTATTAAAATATGTTTTTCTTTTTATATTTCATTACATATTGACGAACAATATATAGACGAACAATTAGTGATATTACCTAAGTAGATTTACTTATTGGCTGATGAAATGCCAACGGTAAGCGCTTCAGGAGAATTCGATATGCCGTGTAAGCGCGAATTTACTTGTGCCCCTTGCGGGTATTCGCAATGCCTGTCTATCTCGAGTGTTCCGGGTCGAATACCCTAAAGGGCACAAGTGAATTCGACCCTGCAACCGCGCAACATCGGTTATTAATTTGCGATGAGTGAAATGGTGTTTGGCAGACCGGGAACAAGTGTTGAGATATTTGAGGGCAGGTTTCGCAAGGTGATGTTAATCTCAGTAATAGCGTTGATGATCTGATTGTCCAGATTATTCTGGATAACAGAGTGCAGCCCAGAATCAGTCAATACTTGTGATAAGTTTTGTAAACCGCTCTGAGAAAGCGCAACGTTGCTCGGTAACTGAAATACAGAGGAAAAAGATTCCTTGCCATTCAGATAAATTGTTTTTTCCAGACTGACATCAATCATCATGCCATTCGGCAAAGTGAAGCCGCCGCGTGATTCGGCCAGCTCGGCATCGGATGCGGCTTCCCAATTAGCAAGTGGGCTGTCCGCCTCTGCCGTCAGATCAGATGCCGGCGCTTGAGAGGTGAAGCCGATCAATAGCCAAACTGCAGCTGCGGGGAGTTTTCGGTAACGATTAAATCGGTAAGCTTTCATCTTAAATACTCCTGAATCAAGCTGTTAAAAATCCCAATGCCCCGGCTGCAGCAGATTGAATTCCCCCAAGCTGGCTCGATCGACTGCCGATCCTAATGGCGCTTTAATCTGAAGTTCCCAATCTTCCTGAGCCTGAAAACGTGCCGCCGCCCTATTCGGTTGATTATGGATTACAAAGAGAATACGGTTGCCCCACATGTCCTCGAACTCATCGCGAGGGATCGTTTTCACGCCTACGGCTGGATCACCAACCAGAACCTCACGCTCATTGAGCCCTTTTATGATCACGAAATGCAGATAGCCCTTATTGTCGATAATAGTAATTGCCGGGGCCTTGGCTGCGATCAACTGATCCAGTTTGATTTTATATCCGTCAGCCTGATAGCCCCGTCTCTCCAGATAAAACTTCATATCCAATAACGAAAATCCCTTCTTCTGTATCAACTGCTGATCGCCGTTGTTATACATATCGGCAAATACACTTTGTTCATCGACCACATCGTCATAGTGATAAGTCAACAAACTTGCCAATGTTGCCGAGCCGCAGCTGAAATCATATTGCTGCTTGTAAACGGTCTTGAACCGGCGCTCTGCAAAACTCGTCACCGGTATATTGTAGTTTCCGGCTCCCGCGAGACCGTTAAAATCGATAGATCCGGCATAACTGTTCAACGCAGGCAGCATAAAAAAGATGTACATAACGATCAATCGTTTCATACCGCATCCTTCTCAATAAAAAAGCTCAAGGCATGATTGTCACATTCACGATAGTCGCATCCTGAATAAGAACATTATTGCCTGTATTCTGAATAACCGAGTTTATGCCGACAGCGTTAGCAAATGCGCCACTGTCAATAACATTGTAACCGGTGACCGTATTATTGGCTTCGTTGCCGCTTAACTCCGCCTTCAGGTTCATGCCATTAAGTGTTAGGTAATCTACACCGCCCTTTCCACGCTCATTGTCCAATTCATCCTGCATTGCAGTTTCGGCCTGCGAAAAAGCCAGCCCATTCCGGTCTTCAGCAGAGCCGGCAACCGCTGCCTGGCTTGAGATCATTACGACAAGGAGAGTCAATAAGCCACCCTTTAAAATCGTGTCCATCATATTCTCCTGATTCCGTTATTTTCACTGTGTCAGTAAAAGCCGGTAAGCAGCCATTCACTCATCGGCAGGCTTCATTAAATGAAGCTAAGCTATAGCTTAAACAGCCCTCTTACCGATTGACGTTTACGTTGCCTTGAACAGAAATCTGCTGTTGAACCAGTGCGTTGTCGCCAAGGTTTTGTACGCTCTGGTTAATGCCGGCTGTACTAACGAATGAACCGGCTATGCTGTTGTTAGGTGTAACAGAAGCAAGCGCAGTTATAGAAATGGCAGTTGTACCGGTAACAGAACCGGCCAAGGTTGAGTCATTAACCTTATAGTTAGAGGTTGCATTTCCGTCTATAGCTGAAACAGAACCATCACCGGCTGAAGGCAATTGCGCTTTCACGCCAATAAGAGCAGGGTCCGCCCATGCATTTGAAACTGAGCCCAAAGCCAACAGGATGCCTGCAGTTAAGATTTTTTTATTGAAATGTTTCATGTCATGACTCCTTACGAGATAGAAGATCATCAGATTTTTCTGATGTATTTGAATGAACTAGAAAAATCAGAATGACATTTGCAATCCCTCTAGCTCAACACCTACTTTAATTTCATTCACGCTAACCTTAAATTTCCATAGAACCGATTCAAACAATACCCAAAACCTGAAGAAACGCTTGAAGCAATTGAGCTTTTTCTTGCTGCTAAGGTTTTTTATTGGATGGGGTTCCAGCTCCATATGAGATAAAAAATCATCAGACTTTCTCTGATGCACTTGGATCAGCCAGAAAAACCGGATGCTGCTCCGGCGAAGTTACCAGCTCAACCACGGCTTTAGTTTTGATCAAGCTGACCTTAAATTTCCATAAAACCAATCTCAAAAAATACTCATAATCTGAAAAAATACTTATGCATTGATAAAAGGTTCATTATTGTTTGATATTTAAATTTAAGATTGGCGCAAACCGAATACCTTATATATCCGGAAGAAGCGAACAAGTTAATAGACCTGTTCCGGCGTTTTATTTAAGGATCAGAGAGTCTCTTCGGTTTTGGAGTTCTCTTTGATGATAATAAGAAGGAAAATGGTAGATATCGCGAATTTGCCCGTTTTTTAATAAATAAAAAACAAAAATCAGCTGGATTTTAAAATGGGCGGCTAATCAGTTTCATTGTTCGTTTGATTGATGGTTCATTTTCGTTCGATATTCAGCTCAATCAGCGCCATGATTTTTGCAATCTGAAAAATAAGCGCTTTTATCACTCATTCATATATTGCAGGCTGTGCTGAGCATGATGTACCCTTAAGGAGTTCTTGCGCCCCAAATTGTCAGCCCGCCTCAATTCGAAGACAGGTGGTTGAAATTAAATTGTTTTTTGCCGTAAATGAAAGGAATAGAGGAAGTCGATCAATGATAAGGGCAAGCAATTTGATCTCGAGGATCGCTGGGTGAGGCCTGGCCTATTTGAAAGGTTCTGCCGGATTGAACATGATTTAGCGTCGTCGACGAACCCGCTTCATTATCCAGCCTGTCTCTCGAGCAATATGATGCTCGATCGCAGGCTAATATTTATCCTGAGCCCAGTCTATCAGACAGATAAATGCGCTGGCAGCACATGCTATGGCCGTGCAATTTAATTTTCAGCAGGTTTTTATTGGGCCACAGGGGCAATGGCTGTCCCTGGCCATGCGACCAGATTGTCATAATTTTCTTCCGGGGCTTTTGTTTCAGCAGAAGAGCTCACATCAAGCCTGTATCCGAAGCCCTTGACGGTCAGAATCCATTGCGGGTTATCAGGGTCTTTTTCAATCTTTTTGCGCAGCAGGTGCATGTATTGATAAAGATCCGACTTTGTCGCGCGATTATTTCCAGGCCAGAGATGCTGAATGATTTCTTCGGCCATTAGTACGCGATCAACATCCCTGGACAGCAGCTCGAACAATTCAAATTCCTTGCGGGTAAGGTCAATGTTTTTCCCATACAATGAGACAGTTTTAAATCGACGATCAATTTGAAAAGGACCGACTGTTGTGCCGTGATCGCCATTGCCATTTTTCGGCATCGGTTCATATTGTGCCGCCTCTAACAGATGCCCTGATGCATCCCGATAAGATGCCCTTCGATCGGCCGTGGAGCGCCTTTCCTGAGTCCTTCTTTCACTGTGCACATGAGCATGCTGGATGAATTTCTTCAGCAGATAGCCATCCAATTGTTCAACAATGAGCTGCTCATCAAAAAAAGCCTCTATCCATGAGTCTGGTTTACTTTCAAGTGCATCACTATAGTCCTTGTCCCCTAATGCGCACACGGGTATCTGGTGAGCGAAGCTCATCGCTTGCAATACTAACCAGTCTTCTTTTTTCAATGAAGATACAGCCCACTGCATATCCAGGATAATCAGATCCAAGTGATTACTAAAGACTTCCTTATTGATGGTTACAGCATCGGCCAATTCAAGAAAAGTAAATTGCTGCGCATGGCAGTAGCCTTTCAGCAAGCCCCGATAATAATGATCCGTACTAATAAACAAAATTTGCAAATTTGCATTCATATTTAATCTCACGTTTCGTTAAAGCCACTTCACTATCTTTAAGTTCAGATACTTATGGAAAAAGACTGACATGTCTTTCGCTCTACTACTAAGCTTCAAATAACAACGCAAAAAAAGAGATGCTCATAAATAAACCCGGCACTTGCTGGACTCTCAATTCGCTACGGCCCAATTAACCTGTTTGCCTGGGAATCATTAACAAATTTGTACGAAAATAAAATCGACATGCCAATTCAGAAAATACTCTGATTTCCATCATAACTATCCTTTGCATGTGTTATGTTTGCGCTCACCCGAACTCAGCTGGGAATACTTGTGTATAGCGATCATAGCTGAAACTTATCAACAAAATAATCAGTACTATTGCTTATTCATGCCCAACATTTTTATGTTAAAAAACAGATATAAGTACATATAATTATTGATTTTTCAGGCCAATAAAGTATTTGCGGCCGCGAAGGTCGAACCACTGTTTGAGTCATGGACCCTGCATTTTTAAACTTACAAAAACTACAGAACTCTTATGGACAGAGAATAGACTTTGACCCCGACTAAAAAATGAGATTTAGATTACCAATTTTAATACTGTCAGCGCTCATTTCATTTAATGTCGCCGGCAAAAAACTTTATAAATTTCAGGATGAGCAAGGTACGTGGCATTTTACTGATCAGCCGCCCAAGACCAGCCAACAGGTAACTGTCAGGCAGATGAAGGTGGCGAGCAAGCAGCGGGTCTGGCTGTTGAAGTCCGGCGAAGGACGACAGCCAAAATATTATGTTCGCAACGATTATGCAGGTCCCGTGGAAGTCGAAGTCAATTTTGCCGAACAGAAAAACGTCCGCGCGATGCCTGAACTGCCTCAGCGTTTTGTTATTGCGCCGGGAGAATCGGATACACTTTTTGAAGTAGGCGGCATCAATGAAAAAGAATCCTCGGGATATGCTCTTCAATACCGTTACACGCCCGGCAGCCCTCTGCCACAGTACACGGCTAGGGAAAGCTATTTACCGCCGATTGCGCCTGATGCCTCGTTTCAAATCTCGCAGGCCTTTGGCGGCAGTTTCAGCCATACCGATGCGCAGAACAAATATGCCGTCGATATCGCCATGCCGATAGGCACGCCTGTTTACGCAGCCAAAGCAGGAATGGTCATGGAAGTCGACAATGACTTCTATAAAGGCGGCATTGACGAAACCTATAACTCAAAAGCCAATAGCATCAGGATTTTGCACACTGATGGCTCCATGGCGGTTTATGCCCATCTGGAAGAGGATAAAGCCCAGGTCTATCCGGGCCTGAAAGTGGCTGCCGGGCAATTGATCGGTTATTCCGGCAACACCGGCTTTACTTCCGGCCCGCATTTGCATTTTGCCATACAGATTAATAAAGGCATGACGTTGGCTTCCGTGCCTTTTGTCTTTTTGAACAGCATGGGGCACGCTGAAGAGCCGGTCGCCGGAGCCCGGCTTAAAGGCGTTGCGGCCTCCGTAGCGGCTAAATAATCTTGCTGCAAGGGCGGCCTGCCGAGCCGCCTTTGCTTGTTCGCGCCTTAGCGCGTACCAAACACAACAATCGTTTTGCCGTGCGCGCTGATCAGTCCTTTATCCTCCAGTTCTTTTAACACGCGCCCGGCCATTTCTCTTGAACAGCCGACGATGCGGCTGATTTCCTGACGCGTGATGTGCAACTGCATGCCATCGGGATGGGTGATGGCATCGGGCTCCTTGCAAAGATCCAGCAGAGTCCGGGCGATTCGTCCTTCCACATCCATGAAGGCTAAATCGCAGAACTTGCGATTGGCGGCCAATAACCGGCCTGATAATTGTTCGCCTAACATGAAAAGCAGATCAGGCGCATACTCGAGCAGTTCTTTTTTCAGCGCCAGGCGGAAACGGTCATAGCCTATTTCAGCCAACCGGCATTCACTGCGCGTTTTAATAGTGACTTTCCTCGTTTCTACTCCCTTAAAAACACCAATCTCTCCTATAAATTCATTTTTGTTAAGATAGGCCAGAATCAGCTCATGCCCATCGTCATCTTCCACGCAGACACTGACCGATCCTTCCACGATATAATACAGCCGATCCCCCGGATCTCCAGGCCTGATAATCGTGGCTTTGCTCTGGTACTTTTTTTTGTGGCAAAGATTTAAAAACTGCTCCAACGCCCTTTTATTGGAGTTTTCTTGGGAAATTAGTGTCATATTAAAAACTCATTCAATATCCATGTTGTATGTACGCCTTTAATAACAGTGCAGGATTTTAACAAAAAAATCAACATTGAAGCTCTGTCAATTGCATATTATATGCTACTCTATGCCACATTTTTTTAACCGGGGAAAAAAATGCGAGCGACAGTCAAATGGGTTGACGGAGTGATGTTCGTCGGTGAATCCGGCAGCGGCCATGCTGTAGTCATGGACGGCCCGCCTGATCACGGCGGGCGCAACATGGGCATACGGCCAATGGAAATGCTCCTGCTGGGGGTGGGCGGCTGCTCATCATTTGATGTAGTACAGATTTTACAGAAAGGCAAGCATGACATCGTTGATTGCGTGGCGGAAATCTCCGCTGAACGGGTCGATGCCATACCTAGCGTGTTCAGCAAAATTCATCTGCATTTCGTTGTAAAAGGTCGTGATTTAAAGCCATCGGCGGTCGAGCGGGCAGTTAAGCTGTCTGCGGAGAAATATTGTTCTGCATCCATCATGCTGAGCAAGGCGGAGGTGGAAATCACCCATGATTTTGAAGTTATCGAGGTTTAACCATTTTGAAAAAGTTGCAATTACAAGGCTTTAACAATTTAACGAAGTCTCTAAGTTTCAATATATACGATGTATGTTATGCCCCCGCCGAGCAGCAGCAGGCTTATATTGAGTATATTGATGAAGCCTATAATGCCGATAGACTGACGCAAATCCTTAAAGATGTTGCGGAAATCATCGGCGCGCAAATCCTCAATATTGCCCATCAGGACTATGAACCGCAAGGCGCCAGTGTGACGATGCTGATTTCGGAAGGCGACCTTCCGCCGCCGCCCAGCATGAACAGCCAGTCTCCAGGGCCATTGCCGGATACCGTGCTGGCGCATCTGGATAAAAGCCATATCACCGTACATACCTATCCGGAAAGCCACCCGGATAACGGCATCAGTACGTTCCGCGCCGATATTGACGTGTCGACCTGCGGCCAGATCTCGCCGCTGAAAGCGCTCAATTACCTGATCCACAGCTTCGAGTCCGATATCGTCATCATGGACTATAAAGTACGCGGCTTCACGCGCGACATTTCCGGCAAGAAACATTATATCGACCACAACATCACGTCGATCCAGAACTATATTGCCAAAGACACGCTGGAAAGCTATCAGATGATAGATGTGAACGTCTATCAGGAAAATATTTTCCACACCAAGATGATGCTGAAGGAAACCGAACTGGAAAATTACTTGTTCGAAAAGGAAAGCGATTTATCGGACGATCAGAAAGCCGAGATCCAGGAAAAGCTGCAAAAAGAGATGTTCGAAATCTTTTACGGCCACAATTTCCAGCGCAACTACGACGAAATCAAGCCATAATTCCGATGGCCGGCAAGGGCGATTGCCCTTGCCGGCTAGCGCCATCCCCTCCCATGCTCCATGCGCCTCATTAACCATCGCATGGAACTAATCCTGGCCAGCCCCGCTCAAATATCAGAAATAACGGACATGACCGTTATGCTTGACTCATATTGTTTGAATTTAAAAGCCGCCATCTGAAGCATTAGGCCAGCGTGCCGAAAAAGACATAAGCCGCATTTAGTACAGGCGCGCCGTATCAGCCGGTAAATTATTGATGTTTTCGCGCGTTTCTTTCCTCAATAATGGCATAGTACTCATCCGGTTTCGGCCGGTACAAGAACATGCCCAATGCCGACAGGCCGGTAAATATATACAACGTATTGAAATCATCGCCCAGCATGAACATGACGAAACCGAAGATTCCCACACTTTCAATCAATGCCATTGAAACGATAACAGTTAGCAGATAACGGTTTTTGCTAGAATCATCGCCGGGCATGGTTTGATTCAGCCGCACTTGAATATGCCGTATCAGATTGGTTAATGGAAAAGTGATGATGGCGACGGCATATAAAATCGTTCTGATCAGTTCCCGTTGATTTTGCGGCAGAGGCTGTTGCAGTTGTTCTCCGAAGCTATGACAGACAACGATATAAGCCACCAGCATGGCAAACATGATGGCGACTACCGTCCAAGGCAGGATAAGATCGGATTTTGATTTTTCGCGTTCAACTCGGTCCAGCATTTTGTTTCCCGATTAGGTCAATAAATGGCAAATATGATAGCAAACCCTACTACATAGGCTTACATTTGTATCTAACACACGCTTACATTCCAGAAAAAGTGCTATAGTCCCTATACGTAATTTTTCTGGCTAAGTCCGCTGCAATGAAAACATTATTAAATTATAAAATCCTCGATAAACTGGGCGAGAGCATGCATGCCGACGTGTTCAAAGCGTATGCCCTGGATGATCAGGACAAACTGCTGGCTGTTAAGAAAATCAGGCCGCAATTTTGCAACGAAGATGCAGCCTCCTACATACGCCAGCAGATCAACCAGCTCAGCGAACTTGAACTGCCTCGCAGCATTATTCCCGAACTCTATCATCCCGCTATCGACACCCTGTGCCTGATACAGCCGTATATTGAGGCCCAGCCATTGAGCCGCTGGCTGGAAACCCATGCCGCTCCCGATCTGACGACGACACTTAACATTATCATCGCCATCGCCGAGCAATTGGAAGCCATCCACAAGGCCGGACATATACACAAGAGCATAAAACCGACGAACATATTGATCGAACCGGAAACGCTGGCCGTCCAGATCATCGATGACATCAGGGTGCTGGATATTAACCAGCTCAGCCATTTTATCTATGAAGATCATTTTCGCGTACAGACGCTGCCGTATCTATCGCCCGAACAAACCGGCAGGATCAAGCATTCAGTCAATTATACGACCGATCTGTATTCGCTGGGCATGCTGTTCTTCGAATGCCTGACCGGCAAACCGCCTTTCCTGTTCGAGGACCCGATTGCCATCATTCACTCACACCTTGCGGAAACACCGGCATTCGCGCACGAATTAAACCCGGCCGTCCCCGAAATCATCAGCAAAATCGTCGCCCTGCTATTGGAAAAAGCGCCCGAAAAACGTTACCAAACCGCGGCCGGCTTGATAGTGGACCTGAAATACTGTTTACGGGGAATACAGCAAAACCGGAACATCAACAGTTTCATCCTGAAGCAGAAGGATTACAGCAACCGCATTACGATTCCTTCGTTAATGGTCGGCCGTGAGACGCAAAAAAAACAACTGCTCGACGAGTACAGCAAAGTCTGTGCCGGCGTGTTCCGCGCATCGCTGATTTCAGGCTTGTCCGGCATCGGCAAAACGCGGCTGATTCAGGAATTGCAGCTGCCAATCGTTGCCCATGCCGGCTATTTCACGTCCGGCAAGTTCGACCAGTTCAAAAAGCACATCCCTTACAGCACGCTGACCCAGGCTTTCAGCCATTTGATAAAAACTTTCCTGACCGAAGACAGGGAGCGCATCGCTTATTGGCGCCAGCGCATCAGCGAGCAACTGGGCGATAACGGCCGGCTGATCACCGATCTGGTTCCCGAACTGCATCTGATCATCGGCCCTCAGCCTGAAGTGCCGGATCTGCCGCCGATTGAAGCGCGCAACCGGTTCAATGACACGGCCGAAAAATTCCTGGCCAGCCTGATTTCAAAAGAGCATCCCTTAACCCTGTTTATCGATGACTTGCAGTGGTGCGACGGCGCCACGTTCGATCTGCTCGAGCGGATTTTCGACAATGCCACGGACTATCCATACCTGTTCTGGATAGGCGCCTACCGGCACAACGAAGTCGACAGCAGTCATCGGCTGATGCGCCTGATACACAGAGTCAAACAGGCGCGCCGGCCGCTGCAGGAAATCCGTCTGGATGCGCTGGGGCTTAACGAGGTCAACCAGATGACCGCGTATATCCTGAACACCTATCCGTCCAGAACCGAAGACTTATCGAAAATCATCTACCAGACCTCGGCCGGCAATCCGCTGTTCGTCAATGAAAGTCTGCGCTGGCTGCATACCTACAAGCATTTGCACCTGACTGAGAACGGCGCCTGGACATGGGATGACGAACAACTGCGCCATACCGCCATTCCCGATTCGGCGCTGGACTTGTTCAAGGACAAAATTGCCAAGCTACCGGAGCGCGTTCGAGAACTATTGAGCATTGCCGCCAGCCTTGGGGCGCGGTTTGATGCATCCGATCTGGCGTTGACAACGGCCATGACGCTGCCGGTTCTTTATCATGCCTTGACGCCGGCATTCAACAGCAACATTTTACTCAGGGAGAAGGACCAGCTGCTGTTTTTCCACGACCAGGTCCAGGCGGCGGCCGCCAGCTTTCTTGATGCCGATAAGAAACAGCGCGTACATTTACAGATTGCCAAGGCGCTCATCAGCGCCATTCCCGAAAACGCCGACCTTGAGACCCTGCACAATCTGTTCGCCATTGTCGAACACCTGGCTAACGGCCGGGAGCCCGATCAAAGCACCGAAAGCCGTATTGAAGAGGCGAAGTTCAATTACTACGCCGGCATCGCAGCCATGAAAGCACTGGCGATGGACAACGCCAACTATTTTTTCCATCAAAGCAAGAGTCTTTACCCTAAAGAAAGCTGGGATACCGATTATGGCTGTTTGTTCTCGCTGCACAAATATCTGGCCAGGACGGAAATGGCGCTGGGCAACCAGCCGGAATCGGAGCAGATCCTTAATACATTGATCAGTCGTGCAAAAAGCGATATCGACCGCATCGACTGTTTATATGAACAGACGACCGGCCTATCCTCGATGGGCAAATTCGAGCAGGCCATCGCCCTGGGCAATCGCGGCCTGGCCTATTTCAACCGCGCCATTCCCGAAAATGATGAGCTAGCGCTGGAGCGGGCGGCCGCGATCATCAAACAGATCCATCAGGGCGATACGGATATCTGGCAGAAAATCCTCGATATTGAACCCAGCAGTGATAGAGCTACTCAAATTGAAACCGGCATCTACAGCGAGCTGATCCCCGATTATTATCTGGCCGGCATGGTGCCGCAGCTTTATTTGTCGGCCATTCAATCGACGCAGAACTGTCTGGCGGGCGGCGTTGATGAATCGGTCATTTACGGTTTCTCGATGGTGGGTTTGTATCTGCAGCGCCAAGGTCAGTATGAGCTGTCTTTCCGCTATGAAGACCTGGGGCTGGCGCTGGCGCACCGCTATCCCGACACGTTTGGCGCAACCAAAGGCATTAACGGCATTTTATGGACCAATATGCATAACCGCAGCGATTCGGCTTATATTATCGAGCAGTGCCAGAAAAACATTCACCGCGGCAAAAACTGCGGCGACTTATACAATGCAGGCCTGTCCTACGGCCCGTATATCTGGCATTTGATCCATCAAGGCGCTCACTTGCGGCAAGTGATCGACGTGGCCGAAGAATGCATCCATTTTTCCAACAAATTCAATTTATCCTTGTCCCTGGGGCTGGCCGAAAGCGCGCTGGCCGGCTGGGCGGATATGATGAATACGGGGCGGACGCCCTTCAGTGAACAGGTCATAGCCGCCAAGCTCAACAAATGGGAGAGCGACAAACACGTCGTTTCGATAGGCGGTTATTACTCCCTGAAAGGCATCAGCAGTCATTACCTGGGCAATTACGAACAGGCGGCAGACTACCTGCATCAGGCGGAACCTTATCTGCGCGGCCTGAGCGACAACATCCTCAATCGCCTGTGGTATGTATTTCGCTATGTCAACGGACTCAGACTTCATAAGGTCATTCCAGCCGAAGAGCAAGAGATGCTGGATCTCTGCCTGGAACAGGTGCAAACCTGGGCCGCGCTAGGGCCGATCTTAAAGCCTTACCTGACCTTCATGCTGATGGAGCAGGCCAATCATGCCGGCGATTTCAGCGAAACGCGCCGCCACTGTCTCGATGCGATCGACCTGTGCAAACCACAGCATTTCACCTTGTTGGAAGGCTTCCTGAATGAGCGGCTGGGCCAGATACTGATAGAGACCCAGCATAGCTACGCCACTTACTATTTAAACCGGGCAGTGGGCCATTACCATGACTGCGGCGCGGAAGTCAAAGTCAGGCAGCTGATAGAAAACTACGCCATTACCTTTCAGCCCGATGAAGGCCTGTCCGCCGATACCTCGCTCGCGCAGATGCTCGATGTCAATTATTTGCTGCTGGCGACACGCACCATCACGCAACAGCAGGACCTGAACGGCTTGCTAAGCGCCATTCTGCAATCGATCATGGAGCGGCTTGGGGCCAAAACCGGCTATCTGCTCATCGCTGAACCGCAAGACCTGGTTGTATTGGCCAAAGGCATCAAACATGGTTTCGTCGATGTACAACTTCGAGGCGACCCAAACCTGAGCACTGATACCTTAAGCATGGCCATTGTCAACTACGTCTTTCGCACCACTGAAATGCTGGTTATCGACAATGCTACCAGCGAAGGCGATTTCATAGCCGACAATACGGTACAACATCAACACCTTAAATCGATACTGTGCGCGCCGTTATTGAAGCAACAGCATGCCCTGGGTGTCTTGTACCTGGAAAACAACCTGATCACCTCCGCATTCACGCGCGAACAAATCGAACTGACCCGATTATTGACCGCGCAAGCGGCGATCGCGCTGGAAAATACCCTGCTGATTGAGGAAATGAAGCGCAGCCAGGTACAGATACAATCCCTGAACGCGGATCTGGAGCAGCGCGTTGAAGAACGCACGGCCTCGTTGAATAGCGCCAATGAAGAATTAAAGCATTTCGCCTACGTCGTATCTCATGATCTGAAAGCGCCATTGCGGGCCATCAACCAGCTCTCAGGCTGGATCTGCGAGGATTACGCCGACGCTTTTGACGAAGACGGCCGCGAGCAAATGGCCCTGCTGCGCGATCGAGCCAGACGCATGCACGACATGATTGACGGCATTCTGCAATACTCCAGGGTCGGCCGGGTTGCGGAGCCCGAGGAGCGAATCGATTGTTCGCAATTGCTGGCCGAAGTAATCAGCCTGATCGCTCCGCCCGAGCACATCGAAGTGCATATTCAAGCCGATTTGCCGGTCATCATCGGCGAAAGACTGAGACTGTTTCAGGTTTTTCAAAACTTGTTAGATAATGCCATCAAATATAACGATAAGGACAAAGGTATTATCTCGGTCACCTGCATGGAACAAGATCATGACTGGCAATTTTCGGTAACCGACAACGGTCCCGGCATCGATAAAAAATATCAGGAAAAAATATTTCAATTATTTCAAACTTTAAAACCTAAAGACCAGTCAGAAAGCACAGGTATTGGTTTAAGTGTGATAGAGAAAATTGTCACGACATGGGGCGGCAAAATCTGGCTTGAGTCGGAAGTAGGAAAAGGAAGCTCGTTTATTTTTACCATACCTAAAAGAAAAGAATATGAATAGCATGCAACCCATCTTGCTCGTTGAAGATGATCAAGTCGACATCATGACCGTGAAGCGCGGTCTAAAAAAACTCGGCGTCGTCAACAAACTGGTTACGGTCCATAATGGTGAAGAAGCCTTGCATTATCTGGAAACTTCGGACGAAGAGCTGCCCTGCATGATCCTGCTGGACATCAATATGCCCAAAATGAATGGTCACGAATGCCTGAAGCAACTGAAGAGCCATCCCGCCTTCAAAAACATCCCCGTGGTGATGCTGACCTCCTCGCTGGAGCAGCAGGATGTCAACCAGAGCTTTGACCTCGGGATTTCCGGCTATATTCTGAAACCTGTCGAGTACGATCAGTTCATCGACGCAATTCAGGTACTCAGTTCCTACTGGACCCTAAAAAAATAAGTCTCATGGCGGACATAAAACTGTTATTAGTCGAAGATGACCTGACCGACCAGATGAGCTTCGAGCGCTTTGTCAAACGCGAGCATCTGCCTTATGACTATGACATTGCCGGCTCCGTGGCAGAAGCGATCGAGGCTCTGCAAAAAAACGACTATGAGATCATCCTGGCCGATCACGGCCTGGGAGACGGCACGGCCTTCGACCTGTTTGCCTTCATCCCCGAGACGACCTCGGTCATTTTCGTGACCGGCAGCGGCGGCGAGGATATTGCCGTCAGGGCGCTCAAGATGGGGGCCGCCGATTATCTGACCAAGGATCTTAGCGGCCAGTATCTGAAACTGATATCGGTCACCATCAATAATGTTTTAAAAGCCAAGGCGGCTGAAAAGGAGCTGGATGACTACCGCAACCGGCTCGAGAACCTGGTCTCGGAACGCACGGTTGAACTGCGCCAGGAAATCAACGATCGCCAGCAGGCTGAAGAGCAACTAAGGCGGGAAAAAGAACGCGCGCTGATTACGTTAAAGTCCATAGGCGACGCCGTCATCACCACCTCCAGAAACGGCATTATCGAATTCCTGAACCCGGTTGCCGAGAAATTGACCGGCTGGCGCGTAGCTGAAGCCAGAGGCCGCGTCATCGACGAAGTCTTCAATATCTACAATGACATCACGCGGAAACCGTTGCCCAATCCGGTCTTTCGCGTTCTGGCCACCCATGAGACCGAATTCGTCAGCCACGATACGCTGCTGATCAACCGCTACGGCATTGAATACTCGATTCAGGATTCCGCCGCCCCGATCCTTGACAAGGACCGCCAGATACAAGGCGTTGTCCTCGTATTCAGCGATGTCACGGCATCGCGGCGCCTGTCGAAAGAACTCGCCTACCAGGCCGCGCACGATCCCTTGACAGGACTCGTGAACCGCCGTGAATTTGAAGTCCGGCTCAACCGTGTTCTGAAAGCGAGAAACCACGGCGAAGGCGATTTTGCCTTCTGTTATCTGGATTTGGACCAGTTCAAGATCATCAATGACACCTGCGGCCATACCGCCGGCGATGAACTGCTCAAGCAGGTCACGACCTTGCTGCAACATGAAGTCAGAGTACGCGACACGCTGGCGAGGCTGGGCGGCGATGAATTCGGCATCCTGATGGAGCACTGCACGATCGAACAAGGCGAGCGGCTGGCTAACTCGCTGCGCGAAATCATCGCCAATTACCGGTTCAGCTGGGAGCGCCAAAGTTTCCGCATCGGCGTCAGCATCGGCTTAATCGCTATCGACGAGGAATTCCACTCGCTCAACGACCTGCTCATGATCGCCGATGCCTGCTGCTATGCAGCCAAGGATGCGGGGCGCAACCGCGTTTATGTGTATCAGAAGAACTCCGAGGAAATCCTGCAACGCTCCGGGCAAATGCACTGGATCGCCAAGCTCAATGAAGCGCTCGATAAAGATCATTTCCGGATCTATAAACACCACATCAAAAGCACCCGCGAACAGGATGGCGAGCATTACGAAATCCTGGTCAGAATAGAAGACAATAACGCACTGATCCCGCCCGGCGCGTTCATTCCGGCCGCCGAACGCTACGGCTTGATGCCGAAAATCGATCAGTACATTATCGCGAAGACGTTCGCTTGGCTTGCCGATAACCCCGATCAACTGGCCCAGCTGTCGCTGTGCACGATCAACCTGTCCGGCCATACCCTGGGCAGCGAGGGCATTCTGGGCTCCATCACGCGGCAGCTGGATTATTACGCCCTGCCGGCCCATAAGTTCTGTTTTGAGATCACCGAAACGGCGGCGATTTCCAATCTGAACATGGCGACCACGTTCATTACCACGCTAAAGGAAAGCGGCTGCCAGTTTGCGCTGGATGATTTCGGCAGCGGCCTGTCTTCATTTGCTTATCTGAAAAACCTGCCGGTCGATTATTTGAAGATTGACGGCATTTTTGTCCAGGATATCTGCAACGATGAAATCGATCTGGCCATGGTCAAGTCCATCAATGAGATCGGCCATCTGATGGGCAAGCAAACGATCGCCGAGTTTGTCGAAAACAAGGATGTTTATGACAAAATCGCAGCCTTAGGCATTGATTACGCACAAGGCTACTGGATCAGCCAGCCCGTCCCGCTGGAGACCCCGTATATCGCCGAATCTTTTATCGATGTGACTATTGACGCCCCTTATACGCGCGAATCAGCGCCATAAAAGCCAGAAAATCATAGAGCCCGTGAATGATGATCGGCGTCACCAGGTTTCTGTCGCCGCCGTAATCGAGAGACCAGCCCAGATAAAGCCCCACCAACGCCGCCAACAGCGCATAAAGCGGCGTCACGGCATGCACCAGCCCGAAAATGATATTGCTGCCGATCAACCCCGCGGTCATGCCCCACGACGACTCTATCCAGGGCTGAATCACGCCGCGGAACAAAATCTCTTCGGATACGCCGGCAATCGCCGCCAGCATAAACACATCGGCCCAGTGATAACGGTGCAGCCCGGGCCCCAACGTTTCAACCAACAATCGTCTGATGTGCGCCAGAGAGTCTATCTGCAACTGTTCCAGCGCCGCGAACATAATAAATAACGGCAGCGTTCCCAATATGCCGTAAGCGATCGCGCTTTCCGAAAAGCGCAGGTTTTCAAAAGGATCGATACCGGCAATCCAGCCCAGAATGACCGCGACTATGATCAGCGACGCTTCAAAGTAACAGGCCTGTTTGTAGAAAGTATCGGGATTGAAAGAGGTTTTAGCCATCGGTACGATTATGAATTAAGGATAAGCCATTCTAACCAAAAATAGTTAAAATAGCTGTCTTGATTCATTTTCGTTTAATGCCATGCAGTGTTTCATTTATAAAAGCCTCAAAAAAGAAGACCTTTATCTGTACATCGATAAAAAAGACGATTTCTCGAAAGTGCCGGAAATGCTGTTCAACAGCTTCGGAAGAATGGCTTTCGTCATGGAGCTCGAACTGACGCCGGAACGCAAGCTGGCCCGGGAAGATGCCGGTAAAGTCATAGCCAGCCTTAAGGAAAAAGGTTTCTTCGTGCAAATGCCGCCGACCAGGGTAGAGGCACCGTTAAAAGTCCAGTAAGCGTATAAAACCACGAAGAACACGGAGAACACGTACCCGCGCCCTTCTTGGTGAATAATCAATCTGCTTAAGCTGATGGGGATAGGATTACGCCCAAAACCAACCGCAATCTTAAGTTTTCGGCAAGGTAACGCCAGTCTGCCCCTGATACTTGCCGCCCCTGTCCTTGTAAGAGGTTTCGCACACTTCGTCGCTGCCGATGAACAGCATTTGCGCGACGCCTTCATTGGCATAGATTTTGGCTGGCAGCGGCGTGGTATTGGAAAACTCCAGCGTCACATGACCTTCCCATTCCGGTTCCAGCGGCGTGACGTTGACGATAATGCCGCAACGGGCATAAGTCGACTTGCCCAGGCAGATTGTCAAGACGTCGCGCGGAATACGGAAATACTCGACCGTGCGCGCCAGCGCAAACGAGTTCGGAGGGATGATGCAGACATCGGACTTCACATCGACGAAACTGTTCGAATCGAAGTTTTTCGGATCGACGATGGCCGAATTGATATTGGTGAAAATCTTGAATTCATCAGAACACCGGACATCATAGCCATAACTGGATGTGCCGTAGGAAATGACGCGCCCTTGCTCCGCATTTCTGACCTGACCGCGTTCAAACGGCTCGATCATGCCATGCTCTTCCGCCATGCGGCGTATCCACTTGTCCGACTTAATGCTCATGAACTACCAAATACCTAATTGATTTAAAAAGACTAATTTTCACACAGACAGATAGTCGGGCGCAAGGCGGAAACAGCCAGCCAACGGCCAACGCCAAGCCAGCATTCAGCCGCAGGGTACGCACTGCGTACCTTTTCAGAGCCGCGATGAGTCGAGAAAATCCGAAAGGTATGCGGTGCGTACCCTGCAGAACTGCCAACGCCAAGCCAGTGTTCAGCCTTGCACTGCCTAATCAAGTATTTTGCACGACAATATTAGGGAACTTACTGCTGAAATCCTTGGCTTTCAGCGCCAGTTTGGCAGCGGCCTTGCGGGCAATTTCCCTGTAGATCTGCGCCGGGCGTCCGTCGGGATCGGCCGCGACCGTCGGCCGGCCGCAATCGGCGAACTGGCGGATAGTGATATCCAGCGGCAGCGAGCCCAAAAAGTCGACCCGGTTTCTCTCGGCCATGGCCGCGCCGCCGCCCTCGCCGAAAATGGCTTCTTCATGGCCGCAGTTGCTGCAAATGTGTATGCTCATGTTTTCCACGATCCCCAGCACCGGCACGTTGACTTTCTCGAACATGCCGAGACCGCGCTGGGCGTCGATCAGGGCGATATCCTGCGGCGTCGTGACGATGATCGCGCCGCTGACCGGAATCTGCTGCGCCAGAGTCAGCTGAATATCGCCGGTGCCGGGCGGCAGATCGATGATCAGATAGTCAAGGTTGTTCCAGTTGGTGTCCTTCAGCAGTTGCTGCAAGGCATTGGTCACCATCGGGCCGCGCCAGATCATCGGCTGGTCGGCATCGACCAGGTAACCGATGGAATTGGTCTGCACGCCGTAAGAGACTTTCGGCATCATGGTCTTGCCGTCCTCGCTGGCCGGATAGCCGGACAGTCCCAGCATGGTCGGAATGCTGGGGCCGTAGATGTCGGCATCGAGAATGCCGACCTGAGCGCCTTCAGCCGTCAATGCCAGCGCCAGATTGACCGAGGTCGTGGATTTGCCGACCCCGCCTTTACCCGAGGCGATGGCAATGATGTTTTTGACATTGGGCAACGGCTTCAACGCCTGCTGTACGGCATGCGCAATGATTTTTACCGAAACATCGACGGTCACATTGCCTACGCCGTCCAGTGCTTTCAGGTGCCGCTCGACGCCCGTCTTCAGCTCGTCGATATAACTTTTGGCAGGATAGCCCAGTTCCAGTTTAACGCTGACATTGGCTCCATCGATTGCGATCGCCTTCACCGTTTTTGCGGAAACCAGATCGGTGCCATTGTTCGGATCGATAAACGTACTCAGAAGATTTTCTACATCAGCCCTTTCGATGCTTGACATACTATGCTCCATGTTAGGAAAGTAAGGATACGAGCAAATAACCAAGTAATTTACTCTGGAATAGAAGCCATTTTACCGCTTTTCTCATATAATGCACATTTTAGCGCAGCGTTATTCGGTAGCGGCGCTATTTTATGCCATAATACACGGTTCGTTTTGTCTTCGTACTGCTTGGTATTTAATTTTATGTCGGATAGAAAAATTCTCGTCACCAGCGCTTTACCCTACGCCAACGGCCCTATTCATCTTGGGCATCTGGTTGAATACATTCAAACGGATATTTGGGTACGTTTTCAGAAACAACGCGGCAATCAATGTTATTACGTCTGCGCGGACGACACGCACGGCACGCCGATCATGCTGAGAGCCGACCGCGAAGGCATTACGCCGGAAGAGCTGATCGCCCGGATCGGCAAGGAACACCTGGCCGACTTCACTGAATTCGGCGTCGCTTTCGACAATTATCACAGCACCCATTCCGACGAGAACAAGACTTTTTCATCGCTGATTTACGCACGCCTGCGTGATGCCGGACACATCACCTCGCGCACGATTACGCAGGCCTACGACCCGGTCAAGAACATGTTCCTGCCGGACCGTTTCATCAAAGGCGAGTGCCCCAAATGCGGCGTGCCCGATCAATACGGCGACAGCTGCGAGGCCTGCGGTGCCACCTATTCACCAACCGAATTGAAAAACGCCATTTCCGCCATTTCAGGCGCAAAGCCGGTGGAAAAAGACTCTGTCCATTATTTCTTCAAACTCGGCGATTTTGTCGGGCTGCTTCGGCACTGGACCAAATCCGGACATTTGCAGCCGGAAGTCGCCAACAAGCTCGATGAGTGGCTGGAAGCCGGCCTGCAGCAATGGGATATCTCGCGCGACGCGCCCTATTTCGGCTTCGAGATTCCGGACGCGCCGGGCAAATATTTTTACGTCTGGCTCGATGCGCCCATCGGTTACATGGCCAGCTTCAAAAACCTGTGCGAAAAGCAGGGTATCGATTTCGACGCCTTCTGGAGCAAGGACAGCGACGCCGAGCTGTACCATTTCATCGGCAAGGACATCATTTACTTCCATGCCCTGTTCTGGCCGGCCATGCTGAGCGGCGCCGGCTTCAGGACGCCCAGCGCCATTTTCGCGCACGGCTTCCTGACTGTGAATGGCGAGAAAATGTCCAAATCGCGCGGTACGTTCATCAAAGCCCGGACCTATCTGGACCATTTGAATCCCGAATACCTGCGCTATTATTTCGCCGCCAAGCTGAGCGCCGGCGTCGACGATATCGACCTGAACTTCGACGACTTCAGCCAGCGCGTGAATTCCGACCTGGTCGGCAAGGTCGTCAATATCGCCAGCCGCTGCAGCGGTTTCATCAAGAAACGCTTTGACAACAAACTGTCGGCACACTGTTCGGAACCGGCCCTGTTCGCCGAATTCGCCAAAGCCCATGCGCAAATCGCCGAGTTTTACGAAGCGCGTGAATTCGCCAAGGCCATGCGCGAAATCATGGCGCTGGCCGATAAAGCCAACCAGTACATCGATGAGAAAAAACCCTGGCTGATCGCCAAAGAAGAAGGCAAAGACGCCGAGCTGCATGAGGTCTGCTCGATGGGCATCAACCTGTTCCGTATGCTGGCCGCCTATCTGAAACCGGTCATCCCGGCGCTGGCGTCCGAAGCCGAGCAGTTCCTGAACATCGCCTCGCAAGCCTGGCCAGCCGATGTGCAACCGTTGACAGACCATGCCATCAACGACTTCAAACCGCTCATGACGCGTGTTGAGCCAGATAAAATCGCGGCCATCATCGAGGCTTCCAAGGAAAGCCTGGAGAAAACCGCCGAAGCGCCCAAAGCCCGTACCTGCGAGCCGATCGCCGACACGATCGAGTTCGACGATTTCGCCAAGCTGGATCTTCGCATTGCGCGCATTGTCAAAGCCGCCCCTGTCGAAGGGGCCGAAAAACTGCTGCAATTGACCGTCGATATCGGCGATGAGACGCGCAATATCTTCGCCGGCATCAAGTCGGCCTATGCGCCGGAAGACCTGGAAGGCAAATTGACGGTCGTGGTCGCCAACCTGGCCCCGCGCAAAATGCGTTTCGGCGTCTCGGAAGGCATGGTGTTGGCGGCAGGCCCCGGCGGCAAAGACATATGGGTGCTGCACCCTGACGAAGGCGCGCAGCCGGGCATGCGCGTTAAGTAATTGAGTAAGAGAGTTAGATAATGTTTTGTTACCACTGTCAGGAAGCCAAAAAAAACGTTGCCTGCGATTCGGCCGGCATCTGCGGCAAGAAAGAGGATGTGGCCAGTCTCCAGGACTTACTGGTGTATGTGCTGAAAGGCTTGTCGTTTTATGCGCATCACGCAGGGCAACTGGGCATACGCGATGCCAGAAACGACCGGTTCACGGCCCGGGCGCTGTATTCGACTGTAACCAATGTCAATTTCGATCCGGCCGTTTTCGTATCCCTGATACAGGAGACCGTGCAGCGCCGTAACCATCTGCGCCATCAGTTTAACGCTGCGTTTGAAGAAAAGAACGGCGCGCCTTTCAGCGAGCCCGTGCCTGAAGAGGCGGCCTGGCAGTATACGGACGTTTCGGAAGCGGCTTTTGTGGCGCAAGGTGAAGCCGTCGGCGTCACGCAGATTCCCGCGCTGGATACCGACTGCCATGCCCTGCGAGAATTGCTGGTATACGGCCTGAAGGGCCTGGCCTCATTGATCGAACACGCCGAAGCACTGGATTTTTCCGATGACCAATTGTATGCCTTCATGCACGAGGCGCTGGCATTCAGCCTGAAAGCCGATAGTTCTTTCGACGACCTCATGGCCATGAACCTGAAATGCGGCGAACTCGGCATGGCCGCTTTTGCCCTGCTCGACAAGGCCAATACCGCGCGCTTCGGCGATCCGGTTCCGACCAAGGTCTATTTCGACAGCTGGGACAAACCGGGCATCCTGGTTTCAGGCCACGATCTGCGCGATATCGAAGACTTGCTGGAACAGACCGCCGGCACCGACGTCGACGTTTATACGCACGGCGAGGCCATTGCCGCGCACGCTTACCCGGCGCTGAAAAAATACTTCAATCTGGCCGGCAACTTCGGCGATGCCTGGCAGGAACAGCGGACCGATTTCCAGAAATTCAACGGCCCGATCCTGATCACGACCAACAGCATCCAGCAGCAGAAAGACAAGTACAAAGACAAGATTTACACAACCGGCATGGTCGGCTGGCCCGATATACCGCATATCGCCGACCGCAAGCCCGGCCAGCGCAAGGATTTCAGCGCGCTGATCGAACAGGCCCGGCAGTGCGAGCCGCCCAGCCAGCTCAGCGACAACACGACCACGCTCGGTTATGCACATCAATCGCTGCACAGCTATCTGGACTCGATCGCCGCCGGCATCAAGGACGGTTCCATCCGGCGCCTGGTCGTGCTGGCCGGCGCCGATGGCCGCCACAAGGAGCGCCGCTATTACGCGCAGATTGCCGAGTTGCTGCCTCAGGATACGTTGATCCTGACCGCGGGCGATACCAAATACCGCTTCAACACGCTGGTTTTCGGCGATATCAACGGCATTCCGCGCCTGCTGGACGCCGGCCAGAGCAATGACTTTTATTCATTGGTCGTATTCCTGAAGGATCTGCAGCAGGCTTTGGGCTTTGCCGACCTCAACGCGCTGCCGGTGTCTTTCAATATCGCCTGGTATGAACAAAAAACCATCCTGATGACGCTGGGTCTGCTGGCGCTGAATGTTAAAAACGTACGTCTGGGCCCGACTCTGCCGCCGTTTTTCTCAGCCAAAATCAAGGACTGGCTGGTCGAGCAATTTGCGCTGAAAGGCATAGATAAGGTCGAAAACGATGTCGCAGCGATGTTGGAGGGTAATTAAACAAAACCGTGATTGACCAAATAAACGCTTTACTGCCGCAAACCCAATGCGGCCAATGCGGTTTCAAAGGCTGTAAGCCTTACGCCGAAGCTATCGCCAGCGGCCAGGCCGACATCAACCAATGCCCGCCCGGCGGTGACGAAGGCATCGTCGAGATCGCGCGTCTGCTGGGCGTGCCGGCCAAGCCGCTCAATACGCAATTTGGCCGCCATAAGCCCAAACAGGTCGCCTTCATTATCGAAGAAGACTGCATCGGCTGCACCAAATGCATCGCGGCCTGCCCGGTCGATGCGATTTTGGGTGCGGCAAAATTCATGCATACGGTCATCGCTTCGGAATGTACGGGCTGCGAACTTTGCATCGCGCCCTGCCCGGTCGACTGCATCGTCATGAAGCCTGTAGAGCCGCAGCCGACGCTGGAGCAGAAATCCGCGCAGGCGCAAAAAGCCATGCGGCGCTATGAAGTGCGCAGTCAGCGCCTGGTCCAGGACGAAGCAGAAAAAGCCGAACGCGCGCGCAAGAAAAAAGAAGCTTTACTCAAACTGAAACCGGCCAAGCTATGAACGCTGAAAAACGCCGCGCCATTTTTGATCGTTTGGCTGAAGCCATCCCCGAGCCCAAGACCGAACTCCAGTATACGACGCCTTTCGAGTTGCTGATCGCGGTCGTACTGTCGGCCCAAGCGACCGACAAAGGCGTCAACAAAGCCACGGCCAAGCTGTTTCCTGTCGCCAATACGCCGGAAGCGATCCTGGCGCTGGGCGTGGAGGAACTGAAGGACTACATCAAGACCATCAACTTATACCGAACCAAAGCCGCCAATATCATCACGCTCTGCCAGCAACTGCTCGAGAGGCATGAAGGTCAGGTGCCGCAAACGCGCGAGGAACTGGAAGCGTTGGCCGGCGTCGGCAGAAAAACAGCCAATGTCATGCTGAACACCGCTTTCGGACAGCACGTCATTGCGGTCGACACGCACATCTTCCGCGTCGCCAACCGCACCGGCATCGCGCCTGGCAAGAATGTGCGGGAAGTGGAGCAAAAGCTCGAAAAATGGGTACCCAAGCAACATAAAAAAGATGCCCATCATTTATTGATACTGCACGGCCGTTATACCTGCATCGCCAGAAAACCGCTCTGCCCCAACTGTGTCATTCAGGACTTGTGCGAATATCCGCATAAAACGACTTATTAGCTAAAAACTCAGTGGCAGGAACTTAGATAAGGCTGTATAGTCTCTAGATGTTCAAAATTTGGACAAGCCGATATTCATCATTTGTTCATTTGTGCTTGATATCATAAGCTGCACTCGATGCTTATGATTCATTTTTTATAATACACGGGAGTCAATATGAAAAAAATTAATAAATCACCTTTCGCCGCGGCTATGGGGACCGCAGTCCTGTCCACTCTGGCTGTAACAGCGGCTCATGCAGAAGCCAGCCCTTTCGCCATGAACGACATGAACAGCGGCTACATGCAATTGGCTGCAGCCGACACTGCCAAGTCCGGCATGAAAGAAGGCTCATGCGGCGAAGGCAAATGCGGCGGCGCCATGAAAGCAGCGCCTAAAACTGTGGAAGGTGCTTGCGCCGGCAACAAACCCGCTGCAAAGCCAGCCAATAAGGCGGCAGAAGGCAAATGCGGCGAAGGCATGTGCGGCGGCATGATGGAAGGCGGCAAAATGAAAAAAGGCATGGAAGGCATGTGCGGCGCTATGATGAAAGGCAAAGAGGGCGCTTGCGGCGCCATGCAAAAAGGCACTGACGCTAAAGGCACAGGCCAGCAAAAAGTCAGCCCTAAAGACGCAGCCGGCGAATAAGCCTTGAGGCAGGCACAACCCTGCCCTGACTGCCAAAAGAGGGCATGACCAACCGTCATGCCCTCCCGCTTTAATCCAATACACAGGTGTTCTTATGGACACAACGCTAAATCTCGTGCATGGCGCTGGCATGGGCCTGCGCCGATCCTTTTTAACTGAAATCGTCGAAAATCCGCCCAAAGCCGTCGACTTTTATGAAGTCGCGCCGGAAAACTGGATCACGATAGGCGGCAAGCTGGGCAAGCAGTTTCGGGCCATGACCGAACGCTTTGACTTTGTCTGCCACGGTTTGTCCTTATCGATAGGCAGCACCGATCCGCTCGACGAGAAATTCGTGCGTGAAGTCAAAAACTTCATGGCCGAGCACCAGATCAAATTCTACAGCGAACACTTGAGCTACTGCAGCAACGAAGGTCATCTGTACGACCTGATGCCCATGCCGTTCACCTCGGAAGCCGTCTCGCACGTCGCGTCGCGCATCCGGCGCGTTCAGGACATTCTGGAGCAAAGAATCGCCATCGAAAATATCTCCTATTACGCCGCGCCGGGCCAGGAAATGTCTGAAATAGACTTTTTCAATGCCGTCGTTGCTGAAGCGGACTGCGACGTGCTGATCGACATCAACAATATTTATGTGAACAGCGTCAATCACGGCTATGACGCCGAATCGTTCCTGAAAGCGATTCCGGCCGACCGCATCGCTTATGCGCATATTGCCGGGCACTATGTCGAAGCCGAGGATTTTCTGGTCGACACGCATGGCGCCGACATCATCGATCCGGTCTGGAAGCTGCTGGGCAAAGCCTACGAGCTTTACGGCGTATTCCCAACGCTGCTGGAGCGGGATTTCAACATTCCGCCTTTAAAAGAACTGGTAAAGGAAGTCCGCACCATCCGGTTGATACAAAACGCCTGGAAAAGTCAGCATGAAAAACAGTCAGCCTGAAACTGCCGGCCGCGTCGACTTCAAAGCCAAGCAACTGGAATTTGCGGCTTATATCAGGGACCCCGAAAACAATCCCGCGCCGGCCGATGTCAAGGCTCAGCGCATGACCATGTACCGCGAGCTGTTCTTCAACAATGTCGAGAGCTTTCTGTCCAGCAGTTTTCCGGTTCTGCGCGAGATTCTTGATGACAAGCAATGGTTCGCCCTGGCGCAGGATTTTTTCGCCAGTCACCGCTGCCAGTCACCCTATTTTTCCGAAATCCCGGAAGAATTTCTCGATTACTTGCAGAACGAACGCGACAATCCTGAAGATTTGCCATTTCTGCTCGAACTGGCGCATTACGAATGGGTGGAAACCGCCTTGGCGATAGCCAAAGTGGAGGTGGTCGCCAATAGCCGCGATGACATCGACGCGCTGCTCTACAAGCGCATCGCCTTGTCTCCGCTGGCTTGGCCACTGGCTTATCAATACCCGGTCCATCAGATATCGCCCGATTTCCTGCCGACGGTGCCGCCGGATCAACCAACATTTCTGATCGTTTACCGCAATATCGACGATGAGGTGCATTTCTCCCAGATCACGGGCATCACTTACAGACTGCTGCAACTGATTCAGGAAAATGAAGGGCTGAATGCTGAAGATTACTTAAAACAAGTGGTTCAGGAAGCCAATCATCCCGATCCGGCCCTGATCATGGAAGGCGGCCTGACAATCCTGAAAGAATGGGCCGAAAAAACGATTATTACGATAATCGCCTAAAACATAGCATTAAAGGGGCGGATCAATCCGCCCCATCAATCTCAGCCTTTTACTGTTTTCTATTAAACAACTGCGGTCCTTTAGGCTGGGCTTTCTCCTGCAGACAGTGGTAAGCTGCGCTTTCATACTTGATCACCAAAGACTGGGTATTTTTATGCTCGGTGATAAATTTCTTGGCTTCATCGGCCGTCAAGTCTTTCATTAAGAAAGTCGCGATACACATGCAGGCATCTTCGAGCCGCCCTTTGTCGGACTCTTTATTGATTGAATTTTTCAGCTCTCTCTCTACGCATTGGTCCGCAAACTGATGCTCGAAAGTATGTTTCTGAACATCGGTCACGACCACATCATGCGAATGGTCAAAAGGATTATGCACTTCGGCGCTGGCCGGCTTTTGTTCTTCCTTATCATCCGAACAGCCCGCCATAGACAATGCCAGAACAGTGCCGGTCAGGGCCGCAAAAAAGAGATTTCTTGTGAAGATAAACGTTTTCATAAATTTGAGTCGTAATAGTTAAATTTCTAATCGGCTATTCAGGCAACCGGAAAAACCTTAAGGCTGGCCACGATAAATCTTGAACTTTATCATTTTATGCAGCCTCGTTCTACTGATCATCGGTTAAAGAGTGCGATTCAGCCAATGCTCAGGTAAATGCCGCCAAGCGTTATTGCACCGCCGGCCAAACGCATCGCTTTTTCTGTACTGAGTTTTCTCAGGATAACGCCCATGGACATGCCGGCAACATGCAGCAATACCGTCGCTAACACAAAACCCAGACTATAGGGAACCGCATTGGCTGCCGATGGCATTTCAACGCCATGCATATAACCGTGGCACAGCGCAAAAACACCGACCATGCTCGCGCTGAACGCCAGAGACATCTCAAAAGCACCAGCAACCACCGCGCCCAGAACCAGCACCGACATCAGGATACCCTGCTCAGCATAAGGCAGGGCTACGCCTGCAAGGCCGAGCATGCCGCCGGCCATCATCATGGCTACAAACGCGACGGGCACGGCCCATAGCGCCCGCCCGCCCTGCTGCACGGCCCACAATCCCACCGCAACCATGGCAAGCACGTGATCGGCGCCAGTTATAGGATGAATGAAGCCGGAAGCCCGCCCCATCATTTCATGGACGCCCATATGCGCCCAGGCAGAAACCGGCGCAAGAACGCACGATGTGGGAATAAACAACTGCAGGACTGATTTTTTCATGGCATTCACCTTTCTTGTAAGCGGCAGTTTTTTTATCGTTCAAACCTAATCCGAAGCATTTTAATCAGCCGGCCGGCCGCATGCCAGATAAAAAAATATTGGCATAAGCTCGCTAGCGCACATAACTGCGCAAAGTCGATACGTAAGCTATTAAAAAACAAAAGCGATCAGGAGAATGACATGACCACGACCAAGAAAGACCAGCCCGATAAAAATACGCCCCGCAAATGCGCCCATCCCGGCTGTAATTGTCCGGCGCGGCCGGGCGAACAATATTGCAGCGAGTTTTGCGAAAACATCGTCGGCTCCGATGTCTGCGGCTGCGGACATACCGACTGCAAACCCCATCCCCATGCAGAGGCGGGAACATGAAAGAAAACGTCAGCGATTTTTTATTGCGCCGCTTGTCCGAATGGGGCGTCAAACGCATTTTCGGCTATCCGGGCGACGGCATTAACGGCGTGTTCGGCGCCCTGAACCGGGCTTCGGACTGGATGGATTTTGTCCAGGTGCGCCATGAGGAGACAGCCGCCTTCATGGCCTGCGCACACGCCAAATTCACCGGCGAAGTCGGCGTCTGCGTCGCCACCTCGGGCCCTGGCGCCATTCATCTGCTGAACGGTCTGTACGACGCCAAGCTCGATCATCAGCCCGTGGTCGCGATCGTCGGTCAGCAGAAGCGCACCGCCCTGGGCGCCAATTACCAGCAGGAAGTCGACCTCGTATCGTTGTTCAAGGATGTCGCGCATGAGTACGTGCATATGGTGTCGACACCGGCGCAGATACGCCACATGGTCGACCGCGCCATGCGCATCGCCCAATCGGAACGCAGCGTCTGCTGTCTCATTATCCCTAACGATATACAGGAAATGGATGCCGAAAAACCGCCGCGCGCGCATGGCACCGTCTATTCGGGACTCGGCTATCAGGCCCCGCGCACCGTGCCGCAAGCCGATGAATTGCAGCGCGCCGCCGACATTCTGAACACTGGTGAAAAGGTCGCGATGCTGGTCGGCGCCGGCGCGCTGGATGCCACGGCCGAGATCGTCGAGGTGGCCGATCTGCTCGGAGCCGGCATTGCCAAGGCATTGCTGGGCAAAGCCGCCGTACCCGACGATCTGCCCTATGTGACCGGCTCCATCGGCCTGCTGGGCACCCGGCCCAGCTATGAGATGATGGCCGACTGCGACACGCTGCTGATGGTCGGCTCGAGCTTTCCCTATTCCGAATTCCTGCCCGAGGAAGGCCAGGCGCGCGGCGTGCAGATCGACATCAACGGCCGCATGCTCAGCATCCGCTACCCGATGGAAGTGAATCTGGTCGGCGACAGCGCCGAGACGCTCCGGTTGCTGATTCCATTGCTGCATCGCAAAGAAGACCGCGACTGGCGCGAGCGGATCGAGAAAAATGTGGCTAAATGGTGGGAAACGCTGGAGGAGCGGGCCATGGAGGAAGCGGACCCGATCAATCCGCAGCGCGTCTTTTCGGAGCTGTCGCCGCGCCTGCCCGACTATTGCATACTCACCAGCGATTCCGGTTCCGTCACCAACTGGTACGCGCGCAACCTGAAAATCCGCCAAGGCATGATGGCTTCGGTGTCCGGCGGCCTTGCGACCATGGGCTGCGCGGTGCCTTATGCGATGGCGGCCAAATTTGCTCATCCCGATCGGGTAGTCATTGCGCTGGTCGGCGACGGCGCCATGCAGATGCTGGGCATGAACGAACTGGTCACGATCGGCAAATACTGGCAGCGCTGGCGCGACCCGCGCCTGATCGTGATGGTCCTGAACAACCGCGACCTGAACCAGGTAACCTGGGAGCAGCGTGCGATGGAAGGCGATCCGAAATTCGAAGCCTCGCAGGACGTGCCCGATTTCCCTTATGCGCGTCTGGCTGAACTGATCGGCCTCATGGGCATACGCGTCGATCAGCCTGAACAGCTGGCCGATGCCTGGGAGCGCGCGCTCAGCGCCGACCGTCCGGTCGTGCTGGAAGCCTATGCCGACCCCGACGTGCCGCCTCTGCCGCCGCACATCACTTTCAAGCAAGCCAAAGCCTATGCCTCGGCTATCCTGAAGGGCGACCCGGATTCGGTTGACATTATCAAGTCCTCCATGAAACAAATTTTTTAAAAGCGGCTCTGTAGGGTACGCATCGCGTACCTTACTCAATACCAACAATTTTCAATTTTTAAAAAGGTACGCGGTGCGTACCCTTATATCTCGATTTTACCCAATTAGGGATAAAATCCCCGGCTGATCACCGGGCGGGAAGCGGAGAAGCCGGGCGTACCCTGAGGCTTCGAGCCTGCTGCGTAGATTTCGCTCTCCGTTTCCCTCATCCGCCTCATAAGTTCGTACGGTATGCGTAGGCTCCCGTTTCGCCGGGAGAGCCTGTATGATCTAAGGCTGAACCAGGCGTATGCCTTAAAATTGATCTTATTGATTTTATATAGTTTTTTGGAGTGTTTAAAGATGTCCCAAGTGACGGTTGGTGTGGATATTGCCAAGCATAAATTCGATGTTGCCCGCCTGGAGAACGGCAAATACAAGCATAAAAAATTCGACAACACGCCGGAAGGTTTTGCCGCTTTGATCGTCTGGCTGACGACGTTCGGCGGCGTCAAGCCCTCGGTTTGCATGGAAGCGACTGGCGCCTACAGCATCCCTCTGGCCGAATGCCTGGCCCAATCAGGCTATCCGGTGGCTGTCGTCAATCCTGCCAGAATCAAGGGATTCGCCAAGAGCGAATTGAGCCGAATCAAGACCGACAAGGCTGACGCCAAGCTGATCGCCCGGTATGCCCAGGAAAAGAAACCGCCTTTGTGGACGCCGCCACCTGCCAATATCCGCGAACTGCAAGCCTTATTACGCCGGATCGAAGACCTGCTGGAAATGCAGCAAATGGAGAAAAACAGACTGGATACGGCTGACCCCACGATTGCCGAATCCATCAGAGCCGTCTTGGCACATCTGGAGCAGGCGCTTAAAACCACACGCGAACGCGTTCAACGTCTTATCGATCAAGACCCTGATCTCAGGCACCGGCGCGCTTTGCTGGAAACGATTCCTGGCATCGGCGAAGCCTCCTCTGCCCACCTCATGGTCGCTTTGAGCGATCACTACGGCTTCACCACCGCCAAGCAAGCTGTCGCCTTTGCTGGACTCAATCCCGCCTTGAACGAATCCGGCAAGTGGAAAGGCAAAACCCGCATTTCCAAGATGGGTGATCCGATGTTGCGCGCGAAGCTATACATGCCCGCCGTGGTCGCGGGAAGACACAATCCCGTCATCCGCCTTTTCCGCGAACGCTTGGCTGCACGCGGCAAGAATGGCATGGCCATCGCCTGTGCTTCAATGCGCAAACTCGTCCATATCGCCTTTGCCATCCTGAAATCGAATAAACCTTTCGACCCCAATTTTGCGCTTGCATAATGGGCAACAAGACGGTATCTACCTAGCTGTATTGACCAGCAGATGCTAAAGCGTTCAGTAAATCCCAAGCCGGCTATATCGAGCTGATGATCAAACTGGCGCACTTTGGCTCGTTTCCATTGTCATATAAAAAACAATGCAATTGCCCTGATGCTCTGCTGCCAACTGCCTAAGGACTGATTGAGCCGGCAAAATCCGGCCTTGAAAAGACAACAGTATTCTCTTGGCGGCGAAAAATCCTGGATACAAGGGGAACAACGAATGCATGCCAAGCCCACAAAGTTGTTTACGTTTGTAGAACTCGCGGTCTTGTCGCTGCCGGCATTTCTGGCACTTTGCCATGACGGAATTTTTTCGCGCCGCATGGCCAGCCCTGTCGTGCCAACGGCGGTGCTGACGACCTTGGCATCAGCTTCGGAAAGGATGTCATGATGGCCTGGATAACCCGACATTGGCGTTCTCTTCTGCTTTGGGGGCTCGGACTTTTTGCCGCGGGCGTTGCGCTTGCCTTCATTATCGCTTATTCCGGAATTTTCAACATCGCGGCGAGCGCAGGCCATCCCGCCTGGATGGAATGGTTTCTGCAGTTTGGCAAGGAGCGTTCGGTCAAAGTCAACAGCAGACCTATTGTGCCACCAGAGCTTGACTTTGCCGAACTGGTGCCGCTGGGCGCCGCGCACTTTCAAGGCACCTGCGCCATCTGCCATGGCGCGCCGGGGCAGCCGGTCAACCCGGTTTTCGATCATATGTTGCCGTCGCCTCCCGATCTGCAAAAGCATGTGCGCTACTGGAACCGCGAACAACTGTTCTGGATCGCGCGCCACGGCCTTCAGTTCACCGGCATGCCGGCCTGGAGCGGCGGAGACCGCGATGATGAAGTCTGGGCAGTGGTAGCCTTCCTGGAAGCCATGCCGTCAATGACCAAAGCGGATTACCACCGCTACGCCAGCGGCCACAGCAAGACACCAAGCGCTTCCGCTCAGGAGTTTGTGCACAAGGGCCGGCCCAGGCTCGATCTCACTGCATGCAACCGCTGCCACGATACCGCTGACGCATCACCTACCAGCCTGCACATACCGCGCCTCGGCGGCCAGGATGAAGCTTATCTGAAAAGGGCGCTGCAGGAATATCGGGACGATTTCCGGCAGAGCGGCTTCATGGAACCGGTGGCGGACGATCTCGATGATGAGCAGATTGATCGTCTGGCCGCCTACTACGCCGCCTTAAAGCCTTTTCCTCACAAGCGGACAGCAGCATCTTCTCCGGAACTGCGCGAACTGGGCCGCCGGCTGGCCGAGCAAGGCGACCGGGAGCGCAGGATTCCGGCCTGTCTCTCGTGCCACGGCGACAAGGGGCGGGAAGATTATCCGCGCCTGGCCGGCCAGTCCGAGCCTTATATCAGGCAGCAATTGCAGATCTGGCGCCGGGGCGGCCGCAACCAGACGCCGCACGGCGCCATGATGTCCGTCGTGGCCAGACGGCTGACAGATCAGCAGATTGAAGCTGCGGCGGCGTTCTTCGCGAACCAACCGCCGCAGAGCGGGCACGCCCTTTCAGGCAGCGCAGAAGAGGCGGCGCGGCCATGATCATCGTAAAATCGTTTGTGATTGTAGTGCTGATGGCGCTGGCAGGCTGCGCGGGCGAGCAGTCGGCCTTCGTCGGCCTCGGGCCGGTCGCATCGCGCATTTCACTGCTGATGTGGATCATGTTCATTGCCGCCGCACTGATCACGGTGCTCATGTGCGCGCTGGTCTTCGTTGCCATCACCGGCTCCGGCAGTTGGCGCCAAACGCTGACCCGGGAAAAAACCGTGGTGCTGGGCGGCATCGCCTTCCCGGTCGTGACTTTGAGCGCGCTGCTGATTTACGGCTTCTCGGTATTGCGCGTCGGGGAGGATCTGGTTCAGGCCGAAAATCCGGTGCGCATCGCCGTGGTCGGAGAGCAATGGTGGTGGCGTGTGATTTATCGGCACGACGATGGCCGCACGACGGAAAGCGCCAATGAAATCCGCATCCCTACAGGCCGTCCTGTTGAAATCGAATTGACGACAGCGGACGTGATCCACAGTTTCTGGCTGCCGGCCTATGCAGGCAAGGTCGATATGATCCCCGGCCACACCAACCGCCTGCATTTCATCGCCGACAAGCCTGGCGTCGTGCGCGGCCAGTGCGCGGAATACTGCGGCGGTGCCCATGCGCTGATGGCTTTTTACGCCATGGCGATGACGCCGGCTGACTATGATGCCTGGCTCGCCAAGGAAAAGGCCGATGCGAGGCCGGCACCCGACAAGGCAGGCGAACGGCTGTTCCTGGCCAGCGGCTGCGGCGGCTGCCATACCGTTCGCGGTACTCAAGCCAATGGCACGGTAGGGCCGGACCTGACGCATGTCGGCGGCCGGCTGTCGCTCGGCGCCGGCATTCTGCCGAAAAAGCCGGAAAATTTTGCCCGCTGGATCGGCTGGCACCAGCAGCTTAAGCCGGAAAACCTGATGCCGCCGTTCGGCTTTTTTTCCGAAGATGAGCTTCGTTCCTTGGCGGCTTATCTGAACGGTCTGGAGTAAGCGCCATGTTTAATTTCAGTAGCTACGACCTGACGACCAACCTGTGGATCTTCGCAGCGGCCGCCGGCGCGGTCTGGATCGCCGGGACAAAAATCGCCGTTTATGCCGATGAACTGGCCGAGCGCTTCAGCCTTAGCCGGGCAATGCTGGGCCTGCTGCTGCTTGCCGGCGTGACCTCGCTACCTGAGATTGCCACCGGCTTTACCGCCGCCTACAGCGGCTATCCCGAGCTGGCCGTCAACAATCTGCTCGGCGGCATCGCCATGCAGGTAGCGCTGCTGGCTGTCGCCGACTTTATTATCGGTAAAGATGCGCTGACATCGGTCGTCCCCAATCCCATGGTGATGCTACAGGGCGCGTTTAATGTCTGTCTGCTGACTTTCGTCGCAATCACCGTTCTCGTCGGCGATGTGCCGTTTCTCGGCGCCGGCGTCGGGTCGTGGTTGATTTTCACAGTGGCCATTTACAGTTTTATTAAAGTCCATGAAGCCGACAAACACCACCCCTGGGTGATCAATGATCCTGACAACATTATTTCCGGCAGGAAACACAGCCCTGATGGAGGGAAGAGCGAGCGTCCTCTCATAGACGACAGTCTGGCCTGGCTCATCGTTAAAATTCTCATCAGCGCGCTGACTATCCTGTTTGCAGGCTTCATCGTGGCAACCGTCGGGGACGTGATTGCCGGGCAGACCGGACTGGGAGTCTCGTTCGTCGGTTTTGCCCTGGTGTCTATCGCAACGTCGCTGCCGGAAGCGAGCACGGTATTTGCCAGCGTGCGCCGCGGCCTCTACACAATGGCTATCTCCGATATTCTGGGCACCACCGCTTTCAATGTGGCGCTGCTGTTAGGCGTTGACGCGCTTTCGGATGGCGGGCCGGTGCTGTCGCGCGTCGGGCATTTTACCGCGATCGGAACTTTGCTGGGGCTGGCGGTCACGGGCATGTTTTTGGTAGGGCTGGTCGAGCGGGCCAACCGCACGTTTTTGCGTATGGGCATAGATTCGGCAGCCATTCTCGTCGCTTATTCCGGCGGCATGTTTTTGCTCTATTCCATGAGGGGGAGTTAGTGGCAAATATCAGTGACGAAGAAATTGCACTGCCCAACCGCTCGCCGCGGCCGCCGGGCGAAAAGGAAGAACTGCTGCGCATTTGGGAAACCCCGCCCGGCTGGCGCTGGATTACGGCGGTCAATAATACCGTCGTGGGACTGCTTTATCTGGGCGCCGCCTTTGCCTTTTTCGTGCTGGCAGGACTTTTGGCGCTGGTCATGCGCACGCAGCTGGCCGTGCCCGAGAATGAGCTGGTCAGCCAGGATCTCTACAATCAGATGTTCACCGTGCACGGCACGACGATGATGTTCCTGTTCGCGGTGCCGGCCATGGAGGCCTTAGGCGTGCTATTGCTGCCACAGATGCTGGCCGCAAGGGACCTGCCGTTTCCGCGCCTGAGCGCGTTTGCCATCTGGGCCTACATCATCGGCGGCTCGGTGTTTTTCTCCACAGTTTTTTACGGCCTGGCGCCCAAAGGCGGCTGGTTCATGTATCCGCCCTTGACGCTGACGGCTTTTTCGCCCGGCGACAATGCCGATTTCTGGCTGTTAGGCATCGGGTTCATCGAAATCTCGGCCATTGCGGGCGCTATCGAGATCATTGTCGGCACGTTACGGACGCGGCCGCCCGGCATGTCGCTCGACAAGCTGCCCATTTTCGGCTGGTCCATGCTGGTGTTTGCCGGCATGATCGTGCTGGCGTTCCCGTCCGTAATTCTCGCGACTATGTTTCTGGAAATCGAGCGTTCGTTCGGCTGGCCTTTTTTTACTGCCGCACAGGGCGGCGATCCGCTGCTGTGGCAACATCTGTTCTGGTTTTTCGGCCATCCGGAGGTGTACATCATTTTCCTGCCGGCGGCCGGACTGGTTTCGATGATCGTGCCGACCATGGCGCGCACGCCGCTGGTCGGCTACCGGCTGATCGTCGTGGCGCTGATCGCGACGGCCTTTTTCAGTTTCGGCCTGTGGGTGCATCATATGTTCGCCACCGGCATCCCTTCGCTGAGTCTGGCCTTTTTTTCGGCGGCCAGCATGGCCGTAGCCGTGCCGTCCGGCATCCAGGTGTTTTCCTGGATCGCCACGATCGCCTCGTCCAAAGGCAGGTTCCGGCTGACCACGCCGTCGCTTTATGTGCTGGGCATGCTGTTCATTTTCACGGTCGGCGGGCTGACCGGTGTCATGGTGGCCATGGTGCCGTTCGACTGGCAGGCGCATGACACCTATTTCATCGTCGCGCATCTGCATTATGTCCTGGTCGGCGGCATGGTGTTCCCGCTGTTCGCGACCTTTTATTACTGGGCGCCCATGGTCAGCAAGCGCAGGCTGTCTGAGCGGCTGGGGAAATGGTCCTTCTGGCTGTTCTTTATCGGATTCAACGTCGCCTTCATGCCCATGCATATTTCCGGCCTGCTGGGCATGCCCCGCCGCGTCTGGACCTATTCCGAGGCATCAGGCTGGGGTTCTTATAATATGGTATCCACACTGGGCGCTTACCTGATCGGCCTGGGCGTGCTGGTCTTCATCATCGATCTGATTCGTAACTTCCGGGTCGGACAGAGCGAGGAAACCAATCCCTGGCAGGCCGGCACGCTGGAGTGGCTGCCGACCGACCTGTATTCCACGCGCACCATTCCGCACGTGACCAGCCGCGAGCCCTTATGGACGCAGCCCAACCTGTCCGAGCAGGTCGAGGCGGGTGAGCATTACCTGCCCGATGCCCCGACTGGCTTCCGCGAAACCATTATCACTTCGACCATTGATGGCAAGCCGCAATATATCATTCAAATGCCCGGCAACGGCTGGATGCATTTCTTTACCGCCGTCTTTACCGCGGCCTGTTTTCTGCTGCTGACTATCAAAGTGGTGGTGCCGGCGCTCATTTGCGGAGCTTTGGCCATCCTGTGCTGCCTGGCTTGGGTGTGGGAGCTGGACAAAGGACCGGGCAAGGGGCCGGTGCCTATCGGCGGCGGAATTGAACTGCCCATCTACGTCACCGGCCCCATCGGCCACGGCTGGTGGGCCATGGTGATTCTGATGCTGGTCGCAGCCTCGCTTTATTTCGCTTATGTGTTTTCCTATCTGTATATCTGGAGCGCATCGCCCAAGGTCTGGCCTGACAGCGTGCAGGCTATGCCCGATTTACAGTGGCCAGCCTTGAGCGCCGCGCTGTTCATAGCCAGCGCGGCCGTGTTTGCCATCGCGAACAGGACCTTGGCGGCGCCGGGCCATAAGCCGCTGTGGACGCCGCTGCTGATTTTGTCCGGCGCGCTGTTGAGCGTGCTGGCCGTGTATCTGGAATTCTGGTGCCAGTGGCAGGCAGGCTTAAGGCCCACGACATCGAGCTATGGCGCCATGGTCTACATGGGCGGCATTTTAGACGGGCAGTTGGTGTTTGCCGTGCTGGTTATGTCGCTGTTTGTGATCGCCAGGCACTTTACCGGCAAGCTCGACCGGGTGCGCGCAGCCACGCTGGAAAACACCAGTTTGCTGCTCTATTACACGGCAGGGCAGGCGCTGGTCGGCCATCTGCTGATTCATGGTTTCCCGAGGATGATTTTATGACGGCATCGAAGCATCCTTTTTCCGGAGAATCGGTCGGCGTATTGCTGATCACGCTGGTCGGCCCTCTTATCTGGGGGGTGCATTTCGGCATGGTCTACGCCCTCCATCACTTCATTTGCCTGCTGACAGGCAACAGCGCGGCCTTTTGGGCGCAGTCGGCTATCATTGCGGCCACCCTTGTAGCCTTGATAGCGTTACTGCTGGTCGTCTTCAAGCCCGAGATCATACAGCGCCTGGTCAGATATGAGACGGCACAGAAAATCAGCCAGTCGTTTCTGACCGGCGTCATGCGGCTCATGGCGCTGTTGTCGGTTTTCGGCGTGTTGTGGGCCGGCAGCGCGGCCTTATTATTGCCGGCGTGTGAGTCGATTGTATGATCGGTTAAAGGGCCCGGCTTGCTTTTCTGCCATGCGCTTTTTTCCTCAGGGCAATTTCACCGGCTCGCCCAGCACGTCCCGCATATACAGCATCTGCACCAGCACCATGATCACGACCGCCAAGGGCGAGGCAAGCAGCAACCCCAGAATGCCGAAGCCGGCCCCCAGCACGAGCTGGGCAATCAGCAGCAGGGCCGGCGGCAGATCGACGACCCGTTGCTCGATAAAAGGCGTGATCAGATAGCCTTCCAGAGACTGCACCACGAAATAGAGAAGGGCAATATAGAGCACGGTCGTTCCGTCCTGGGACAGCCCGACCATCAGCGCCGGGATGGCGGCAATCAGCGGCCCGATGTTAGGCACGAAATCCAGGATAGCGGCAACCAGGCCCAGGATGAAGGCAAAAGGCACGCCCAGCACCGCCAGCCCAATGCCGATCATTACACCGACGATGAGCATGGCCGCGATCCGGCCGAGCAGCCACCAGCGCAGCGTATGCCCGAGCCGGTCAAAAGCCTCGTAGACGCGCTCCCTGCGCGCCTGCGGAAACAGATGCGCCGTGCCGTCGATGTAGGTTTTCGGATCAGCCGCAAAATAAAGGCCCAGCACGATCACCACCACGGCGCTGCCGAGCGCCCCGAATGCGGTCGAGAAAATCCCGGCGATTTTTGCCAGTTGCTTGGAATCGGTCATGGAACTGCCCGCCCGGGACAGGGTGTCCATGAACGCCGGCCCCCATTCGTACTGTTCGAGCGCACGGCGCAGCCGCTCCGGCGCCGACGGCAATTCTTTGAACAACCGGTAGAAGCCATCGGCGAGCTTGGGGCCGTACAGCGCCAGAATCAGCGCAAAAAGCCCCAGCAGCACCGCGACCACCAACGTCAGCGACCAACCCTCGGACAAAGGCGTGCGGCGGCTGATGAAGTCAGCCAGAGTGCGCAGAAACAGCGCCAGCAACAGGCTCGCGAAAACCAGCAGCAGAATCTGGGCCACTTGCCAGAGCATCAGCAGCAACGCAACAACCGCCGCGCCGACAGCGGCAATGATTAAAGTCCGTCTGGTCAGAAATCCGCTTGTGCTGCGCGCCGCGGCGGCTGCTTTGTTATCTGTCGCTTGGCTTTCGGGTATCCTGGCTTCATCCCCAGAATTCATGCGCCCATCTTCCTAGCGAAACCTATTTAGACAGTGGGTTTTTAAGTTGTAGGTTATTGTCTACTGATTTGACGCCCTCAACGCGTTGCGCAACCTCTGCTGCCGCATTGATAGCCTCCTGAGAGTCTACAAAGCCGTTTAATTGCACTACGCCCTGATGTGTTTCGACATTGACGTCAAAAGCACTCAGTCTGGAGTCGCCGACTATAGCCGCTTTCACCTTAGAGGTAATCATGGCGTCATCCACATATTCGCCGGCAGTTTCCCCTCCTCCGGCTGCCATATCCATTCTTTCAGCCGCCATTGCCGCCCCATAACCGGCTATTGATGTCAATATCACAGCTAGAGCAAATGCTGAACAAGATTTGATTGATTTCATAACTAATCCTCCAGATGAAACGATTAATGATGAGAGTTGATCATGGTTTATACCCGAATCTTAGGCGGCACAGGCTTTTGGAATGAAACGGCAATGTATTGCCTGGCAGAGGCCGTGCATCAATCTGAGCTATCAATTAGCGATATAACGGCCCATTCTGTTCAGATTTAAGAGCAAGCCATCTCCAAAAGAATCAGTTATTCCGACAGAAAAGCAAACCGGCCCGCCTAAAGACTGGGTTTAATACATGATTTAATTAACTCTAGATCCGAAATCAGCTGTTGTCAGTTCGATGTCGAACATAAGCGACCTCGGCCAAGTAAAACTGCTCTCATAGAGGCCTGTGTCCATCTCGGAACGCGAGAACCGCGTTATGGTCATAGAACACAGATTGATGGCTTTAACAACGGAGTGATAGACATGAACAATCTTGCAGCTCCCCTGCTCCGCCTTGCTCAAAGACGACTGAAGCTCCTAATATAAACCGCGCCAGTCATGAGCATCGCCCTGTCAGAAAAGGAAATAGCGCCGCTTAACTATTTCCTGCACAGCTACGGCCCTGCCTCAATGCCGACGCTGCATCTGGGTTGGATCTTTGCATCCATCGTGGTCGTGGTTTTTCTTATCGTTGCCGGGCTCCTGGCAGGCGCTCTGCTTCATAAACGTCCGCAGAACAGCGGAAAAATTGACGATGCCGACAAAGGGCTGCGGTGGGTTTATATCGGCACCAGCATCTCGACCTGTCTATTGCTCGCCATGGCTGTTTACGCGCTGATCACGCTGAACACGGTCGCCAGGCCGCCGCAGGCGCCGGCCTTGACGCTGACCGTTACCGGCTACGACTGGTGGTGGAAAGTCGAGTATGAATACGATGATCCGAGGCTCAATTTTGTAACGGCCAACGAAATACATATCCCGGTCGGCGTGCCCGTTCTGGTGAAGCTGAAAAGCGCTGATGTCATACACGCCTTCTGGGTGCCCGTGCTGGCCGGCAAGACGCAGATGATTCCGGGCCTGATCAACCGGCAGTGGCTACAGGCCGATGCTTCCGGCGTCTATCGCGGCGAATGCACGCAGTACTGCGGGCTTCAGCATGCGCACATGGCATTGGAAGTGGTTGCGCAAAATCCCGCCGAATTCCAGCGATGGCAAACCGCTCAACATAGACGGGTAGCCCTGTCGCCTGCAAGCGATGCCGGCTGGAAAGTGTTTATGGAGCATTGCTCGGGCTGCCATTCGATTCGCGGCACCGAAGCCATAGGCGCCCATGCGCCCGATCTGACGCACCTGAAATCGCGCAGCCTGATCGCCGCCGGCACACTGACCAATACGCCCGAGCACCGGGAGCGCTGGATCACCCACGCCCAGGAAATCAAACCGGGCGCACGCATGCCCAGCATGGTCTTGCCGCCGGCCGAGCTGACTGCGCTGTCGGCGTTTTTATCGACTCTTGATTAAGGAAGCCTGCTATGACAGACAGCGCCGACAGCCCTTTAATCCGCGTACCCGAAATGGGCTGCGCCCCGCTCGGTTCGGACGCCGAAATACGCCTGGCCGGCCTGTGGGAAACGGAGCCCGGCTGGCGCGGCTGGCTGTCGACGGTGGACCACAAAACCATCGGTTTGCGCTATCTGGTCACGGCTTTCCTGTTTTTGCTACTGGGCGGCATTGAGGCGCTGATCATGCGCCTGCAACTGGCGCAGCCGGACCAGACTTTGCTGACGCCGGAGCAGTACAACCAGCTGTTCACGATGCACGGCGTGACGATGATTTTCCTATACGCACTGCCGGTGCTGTCGGGCTTTTCCAACTATCTGTGGCCGCTCATGCTCGGTTCGCGGGACATGGCGTTCCCGCGCCTCAACGCCTTGTCGTACTGGCTGTTCCTGTTCGCAGGCCTGTTCCTGTACGCCAGCTTTCCGATAGGCGAGGCGCCGAATGGCGGCTGGTTCAATTACGTGCCGCTGACCGGCCGCCTGTACGACACCGGCCCCAACATCGATGTCTATGCACTGGGCATGGTGCTGCTGGGCATCTCGACCACCGTCGGCTCGATCAATTTCATCGTCACGCTGTTCCGGTTGCGCGCGCCCGGCATGTCGATCGACCGCGTGCCGATCCTGGTCTGGGGCACGCTGACGGCGTCGGTCGCCAATGTCTTCGCCGTCCCGGTCGTCAGCCTGGCCTTCTTCATGCTCTGGCTGGACCGGCAGTTCGGCACGCACTTCTTCGATGTCGTGAATGGCGGCAAGCCGATGCTGTGGCAGCACCTGTTCTGGATGTTCGGGCACCCCTGGGTTTATGTGGTCGTGCTGCCGGCCATGGGCATCGTCTCGGACGCGCTGCCGACGTTCTGCCGCCGACCGCTGGTCGGCTACGCCCCTGTCGCGCTGTCCACGATGGCGACCATGCTGCTCGGCTTCGGAGTCTGGGTTCATCACATGTTCGCCACCGGCCTGCCGACGCTGGCGCTGTCGTTTTTCGGCGCCACCAGCATGGTCATCTCGATCCCCAGCGCCGTCGCCGTGTTTGCGTGGATCGCGACGATCTGGCTGGGCCGCCCGGTCTTCAATACGCCGTTCCTGTTTTTCGCCGGCTTCGTGCTGCTGTTTGTGATCGGCGGGCTGTCAGGCGTCATGACCGCGGCCGTGCCGCTGGATTTCCAGCTCAACGAGACCTACTTCATCGTCGCGCATCTGCATTATGTCCTGCTCGGCATCAATGTGTTCCCGGTCGTGGGCGGCATCTATTACTGGTTCCCCAAGTTCTTCGGCCGCATGATGAACGAAACATTAGGAAAATGGAGCTTCTGGGTCATGTTCATCGGTTTCAATGCAGGCTTCTTCCCGATGCACATCGCCGGCCTGTTGGGCATGCCGCGCCGGATCTATACCTATGCGCCCAATATGGGCTGGAATACGGTCAATCTGATCACAACGGCAGGTTCGTTCGTGTTTGCCCTCGGCGTGCTGCTGTTTCTGATCAATGTCTTAGTCAGTCTGAGACGCGGCGCGCCGGCGGCGGAAAATCCCTGGCAGGCGCCGACGCTGGAATGGGCCATGCCTTCGCCGCCGCCGGCTTACAATTTTGCCGTCATCCCTGTTGTCGCCAGCCGCCATCCTTTATGGGAAGACTGGCTGGACGAGGGCGCAGGCCGCTCCAGTCTCGAGACCGGCTATCTGCTCATGGAAGGGCGCGAAACGCTGGGCACGACGCCGCTCGATGCCAGGCCGGACGTCATTCTGAAAATGCCGGAAGACTCTTATGCGCCGTTCTTTCTCGGGCTGTTCAGCAGCCTGATCTTCGCCGGCCTGTTGCTGCATGCCTGGGATTTTGCCGGCTTGATGATCATGGCATCTGGTCTGTCGCTGATTGCCTGGCTGTGGCCGAGCAAGGCCCTGGCCCAGCGCGTGCCGGCCGTCAATCCTGATAAAGGAGTCGCCCATGTCTGAAATCATTCAACTGGACAGGCCGCTGCCGATCGGCAGTGAAGGCAAGCGCGCAGGCGGCTGGTGGGGATTGTTAGCCCTGATCGTGACCGAAGGCGCGCTGTTCGGGTATCTGCTGTTTTCCTACTTCTATCTGGCCTCGCAAACGCAGCAGCACTGGCCGCCGGAAGGCCTGCCGCAACTGGGCATAGCCAGCCTGAACACAGCGATGTTGCTGGCCAGCAGCGTTTTTGTCTGGGCCGGCGAGCGCAGCCTCCGGCGCCGGCAATTACAGTGGAGCTTGGCATCAATGGCCGTGGCCATCCTGCTGGGCGCCGGCTTTGTCATGGTTCAGCTCGGTGAGTGGGGGCACAAGCACTATGACATGACGGCGAATCTGTATGATTCGCTGTACTTCACGATCACGGGCTTTCATCTGCTGCATGTCGCCGTCGGACTGGTGATCCTGCTGCTGTTGCTGCTCTGGACCGCGCTCGGCTATTTTGATGATCGGCGTTATGCCGCCGTCACGATCGGCGGCGTCTACTGGCATTTCGTCGACGTGGTCTGGCTGTTCGTCTTCACCACGCTGTATCTGACGCCCTACCTCTTTTAGGAGATGCCGTGTACGCCAATGCCCCTGCTTCATTTAAACGACCCGGCCGGGTAAGCGCCCTGCGCCTGCTGGTAGCGCTGCTCGGCGCGCCGGTCGCCTGGGTGGCGCAGCTGTCGTTAAGCGAGCCGCTGGCCGCCCAGGCTTGCTATCCCTATCAGATGCCGCTGCCCGAACCGGTCTGGCAGGGGCTGCCGGCCACGCTGGTCATGATCAGCGGCGCCTGCTTGGCAATGACCCTGCTGTCGGACTTCATGGCCTGGACTTTGTGCCGGCAGACGCATGCGCCATTGTTGGAAGAGCGGGACGACCGAGACCAGTTTCTAGCCAAATTGAGCGTCATGTCGAGCTTCATCTTCACTATGGCGGTGCTGTTTACGGCTTGTGCAGTCTTCCTGGTGTCACCATGCAGCCCTTGGCATTGAATCGCATGGCAAGGCTGTTAATCTGCTTTTATGCGATGCTGCTGCCGGGCCTTGCCATAGCCCAGGCCGATGCGGCCATCAGCCGCGGCGCTTACCTGGCCCGGGCGGGCGATTGCGTGGCCTGCCATACGGCCGGAACGGAAGGCGCGCTTTTTGCCGGTGGCCTGCCGATTAACTCGCCTTTCGGCATCATCTATTCGACCAACATCACGCCGGACCCTGAAACCGGCATCGGCCGCTACACGCTGGAAGATTTCAGCCGCGCGCTCAGGGATGGCGTCGCCAGGGGCGGCAAGCGCCTGTATCCGGCCATGCCCTATGCCTCGTTCGCGGCCATAACGGACGACGATATCCGCGCCCTGTACGACTATTTCATGAAGGAAGTGAATCCGGTCAAGCATCGGCCGCCCGAAACCCGGCTGCCCTTCCCGTTCAACCAGCGCTGGACGCTGTTATTCTGGGATATGCTCTTCGTCAACCATGAGCGCTTTGAACCGAGCCCGGACCGCGATACAGAATGGAACCGGGGCGCGTATCTGGTGCAGTCCCTGGGCCACTGCGGCGCCTGTCACACGCCGCGCGGGCTGGCCTTCCAGGAAAAAGGCTATACGGAAGCCTCGCCTTACTACCTGACCGGCGCGGTCGTCGACAACTGGTTTGCCGCCAATCTGACCGGAGCGCCGGCCTCGGGCCTGGGCCGGTTCTCGGAAGAAGCCATCGCGGCCTTTCTGGGAACCGGCCACAGCGATGTGGGCGTGGTTTTCGGCAACATGGTGGAGGTGATTGAGAACAGCACGAAGTATTTGCGCAACCAGGATCTCAAGGCTATTGCCCACTATCTGAAGTCTTTGCCGGCCCGGAGCGAAAAAGCTTCCTACGAGCCCGATGCGCCGGCCGTCGCTGTAGAGCTGTCGGCGATCGTGACCGGCGAAATCGAGCGGCCGGGCGTCGGCATTTATCAGTCATTCTGCGCCAAGTGCCACAAAGCGGGCGGCGAGGGCGAAACGGGCAAATTTCCGAAGCTGGCCGGCAATCCGTCCGTGCTCGCCCACAACCCTACGTCGCTGATCCACCTGACGCTGGAAGGCGGCGAGATTGCGCAGACTCAAAGCGGCTCGAAATCAGAAAAGATGCCCGGCTTTGCCAAAAAACTGTCTGATCGCCAGATCGCCGAAGTCCTGAGCTTTATCCGCAACAGCTGGGGCAATGCCGCATCGCCGGTTACAACACGCGATGTTTCGTTGCTGCGCGAGACGTTGCGGCAGTGATCATTCAGACCTCAGCGTCAACTGCCGGAACCAACGCAAGCCGCACCAGGCGCCGGCGATCAGATACGGCAGCCCGCCCGGAACCCACATGATCAGGCCGGCGAGTTGCTGATCCTGAAGATCGAGCCTATCGTCGTATAAGGGCGTCTGCGCGAAAGTCAGCAGAGCGCCGAGCATGCCCATATGCATAAACGTAAACAGCAGAGCCGGCAAGGCCGTTGCGCTGTGCCGACCCAATACCGACCACCAGAAAAGGCCGGCGCCCAGCGCGAAGCCTGCATGTTCGAGGAAATGCCATTTGGGATCAGCCAAGGCCAGGTTATAAAACTTTGGCGCATGCCAGAACCAGATCGCGGCGCCCTGCAAGCCGCCTGCCCAGATCGGGTAACGGCTTAAATGCAAAAGCGGCCTGAAGAACCAGCGGCCTGTCCGCCCCGTTGCCGCCAGCCATTGCGGCAATGGCCGCGCCAGCGCATAGAGCGGCGCGATCACGGCCATGATCAACAGATGCTGAATCATGTGCGCGGCCGAGCCGCTTCCGAGCCAGAGCTGCGATGATCCGAACGTGGTCAAGGCCGCGATCAGGCTGGCGCCTTGAAACGTCAGCCATCGGCCTGTTGCGGGCCGCACGCGCCGGGCTCCGATGCAATAGGCCAACCAGAGCGCAGCCAGCAACAGCCCGCTGACTATGACCGGTAATCGTGCGCGGCCTGTTTCTTCAATCAGCCCATGCGCCTGAGCCGATCCCATCGTCATAAACATGACGGTTATCGGCAGTAAACCCCGCCGGCAGATCGTTCTTGGAATACGTGACAGCAAAAGCCTGCGCATGATTCTCCCTTTTCAATTGTTGAAGCCAGTCTTCATCGGTTTTAAAGCCGAGCCTGTCTATCGGCAGCCGCTACCAGCCTAATCCAGGCAAAAAAGCGGGTCTGTGCGGCAGCATACGCATCTTGATCGTGATAACCCCTTCCAATCCCGGCCAAGTTCCCCTATCCTTTACGCCATTCAAAATTAACTTTAACTGAAAAATTATGACTGAAGCAGCTGTTTTATTTTCCGATGCCAAACGCGTCATTCCGGGCGGCGTGAACTCGCCCGTGCGTTCTTTCAGCGGCGTGGGCGGCACGCCTGTTTTTATCGACCGGGCCAGCGGTCCTTATCTATACGACAGCCAGGACAATCGGTATATCGATTACGTCGGCTCGTGGGGTCCTATGGTGTTAGGCCATGCCCATCCCGAAGTCATTGCAGCAGTCAAGGCGGCTGCCGAGAAGGGCCTGAGCTTTGGCGCGCCGACCGAAATCGAGACGCGCATGGCCGAACGCGTGACCGAGCTGGTGCCGTCCATCGATCTGGTCAGAATGGTCAGCTCCGGCACCGAAGCGACCATGAGTGCGATCCGGCTGGCGCGCGGCTATACCGGCCGCGACAAGATCGTCAAATTCGAAGGCTGCTATCACGGCCATTCCGACTCCCTGCTGGTCAAGGCCGGCTCCGGCGCGCTCACGCTGGGCGTACCGAGCTCGCCGGGCGTACCTGCCGCCTTCGCCGAAAACACCATTACCCTGGCCTATAACGATAGTGAAGCGGTCAAAACGTTGTTTGCCGGGATCGGCGAGCAGATCGCCTGCATTATCGTCGAGCCTGTCGCCGGCAACATGAACTGCATTCCTCCGGTGCCGGGCTTTCTGGAAACCCTGCGCCAGGTCTGCGACCAATACGGCAGCGTGTTGATCTTCGATGAGGTCATGACCGGCTTCCGGGTCGGCCTGCACGGTGCCCAAGGTTTGTATGACATTACTCCCGATCTGACCACATTGGGCAAGATCATAGGCGGCGGCATGCCGGTCGGCGCCTTCGGCGGCAAACGGAAAATCATGGAATGCCTGGCGCCGCTGGGCCCGGTCTATCAGGCCGGCACGCTGTCGGGCAATCCGGTCGCGATGGCCGCCGGCTTGAAGACGCTGGAACTGATCTCTCGCCCTGGCTTTTTCGAAGAACTGACGGCAAAAACCGAAAAACTGACGACGGGCATGAAGCAGCGCGCCCAACAGGCCGGCATCGCGCTGACCACCAATGCCGTCGGCGGCATGTTCGGGCTGTTTTTCACCGAAGCCGAGCGGGTAACGAGCTTTGCCCAGGCCATGCAATGCGACCAGAACCTGTTCAAGCGCTTCTTCCATGCCATGCTGGAGCAAGGCGTTTATCTGGCGCCGTCGGCTTTTGAAGCCGGGTTTGTATCCATTGCGCATACGGGCGAGGACCTGAATCAGACGCTTGATACCGCTGAGGCCATCTTCAAACGTTTATAATAGAATGATAACCGCTCGCGGTTCGTGCCCAGATCTGAGTACGAACCCGGCGCTATCTATCGCCCCGCTCTGAAATCCGAGATGTAATATGGATTTGCTCAATAGCATACCCGCCTGGGTATTTGCCTTAATCGGTACTTTAATAGGCGCAGTCGTGATGGGCCTGGCCAATGGCCGCAATAAAACGCTTATCGCGCGACTGTCGACCGATCTGGCTGTCGCCGAAGAAAAATTAAAGCAACTGCAAGGCCGTGAAGCCGAATTAAAACAGTATCAGCAGCTCCTGATGCAGGCCCAGGCCCAAAATGCCCACTTGCAGGCGCGCATGGACGAGCAGGCCAAGCATGCGGCTGAAAAGCTGGCACTGCTGCAGGATGCCGAAGTCCGGCTGAAAACCCAGTTTGAGAATCTGGCGGGCAAAATCTTCGATGAGCGCAGCCGGCAGTTTACCGAACACAACAAAGCCAGCCTCGACCACATCGTGACGCCGCTGCGCGAGCAGCTGGGCGAGTTCAAGCAGCGCATCGAAACGGTTTACGACAACGAAAACAAAGACCGCATTTCCCTGCGCGAGGAGATCATTTCATTGCGGCGCGATACGGCGCAGATGAACCAGGAAGCGCTGAACCTGACGCGCGCCCTGAAAGGCGACAAGAAAGCCCAGGGCAATTGGGGCGAGATGGTTCTGGAAAAAGTGCTGGAACAGTCGGGTCTGCGCAAGGGCATCGAGTATGAGACGCAAGGCGCGTTCAGGGATGAGGACAACCGGCTGTTCAAACCCGATATCATCATCCGCCTGCCCGAGGGCAAGGACATCATCATTGATTCCAAGGTGTCGCTGCTGGCCTATGAGCGCTACTGTGCCAGCGAAGACGACCAGGAAAAGGCGCTGGCCTTGAAGCAGCACACGGACGCCGTGCGCGAGCATATCAAGAGCCTGAGCCAGAAAGACTACGCCAGCCTGAAGGGCCTGCGGTCGCTGGATTTTGTCCTGCTGTTCATGCCGATCGAGCCGGCCTTCATCGCCGCCGTCCAGGGCGATGAGCGCCTGTTCACCGATGCCCTCGAGCACAAGATCGTGATCATCACGCCGACCACATTGCTGGCGACCTTGCGCACGATCGAGAATATCTGGCGTTATGAGCGCCAAAACGAGAATGCCCGGGCCATAGCCGACAAAGCCGGCATTCTTTATGACAAAATCCGCGGGTTTGTCGATGATCTCGACAGGCTGGGCAGGCAGCTGAGCACGGTCAACGCGACCTACGACAGCGTCATGAATAAACTGACGCGCGGCAACGGCAACCTGATCCGCCAGGCCAGCAGCTTTGTCGACCTGGGCGTTAAAGTCAAGAAGACTTTTCCTAAAAGCATTACCGAGCAGGCTGGGTTGGAAAGCGATGAAGCCGGTCAGGATGCCACATTTGAAAACTTATAAAGGCGGCTAAAATCGCCCTCACAGGCCGCGAAGCATTAGCTGAACGCTTCAGCCTCTCGCCTCGATTCCTTGATCGACCGCGCGCGCTGCCTGTTTTTCCACTCCCGGTGCTCGATCATGACCTGCAGCACTTCCTGCGGGTCATCGGTCACCTTGATTAAATCCAGATCTTGCGGCGAGATGGTTTCATACTTGATCAGGGTCGTTTTAATCCAATCGATCAGGCCGCCCCAGAACTCGGTGCCGAACAGCACCAGAGGCATCGGATATATTTTGCGCGTCTGCATCAGCGTCAGCGCCTCAAAGAGCTCATCGAGCGTGCCGTAACCGCCGGGCATGCAGATATAGCCCATCGAATAGCGCACGAACATGACTTTACGCACGAAAAAATAACGAAAATCCAGCGTGACGCTCTGATAAAGATTGGACCGCTGCTCCATCGGCAGATTGATGTTCAGGCCGATAGAGGAACGCTCCTGCAGATAAGCACCCTTGTTGGCCGCCTCCATAATGCCGGGACCGCCGCCGCTGATAATCGCAAAACCGTTTTGCGCCAGCAGTTCGGCCACTTCGACCGTTTTCTCATAATAGGTATGATCGCGGCCAAGCCGCGCCGAGCCGAAAATCGACACGGCGTCGCACAGGCCGGACAGCCTGTCGAAGCCCTCGGTAAATTCGCTGATGATTCTGAAGATGCGCCAGGACTGGTCGCCTTTCATATCCTCGATAATGCCCGAGGCATCATAATGGTTCTTCCAGCAGTCCATCGCTTCACTCCCTCAGACTGTGGTCCAGGACATATGCGCTGAGCGCGCGCATGTCCTGGTCTTTGATATTGGGGAATTTCGGCATCATCAGCGAGCCGGCATGCACCTTGTGAGCGATATAAGTCGGCGTCGCCTTGTCGCTGTCCAGCGTAAACAGCTTGCCTGGCACGCTGTCTATCCCTTTGTTGTGACATTCGGCGCAGGCGGCCTTGAAGATCAGCTCGCCGCTGGCGCCGGACTCGGGCATATAGTCTCTTGTGCAGCCCGCTATCAGCAGGGCCGCACCGATCAAGGCCAGCTTATTGTTCATGACTGGCTTCCTGCACCAGCTCATGAATGATCCGGCCGCCCTGCAAGGTATGCGTCACGCGGCCTTTCAGGGTCTGGCCCCAAAACGGCGTATTGGCGCCCTGGCTTTTCCAGCTGTCCTGATTGACTTGCCAGTTCAGTTCCGGATCAAACACACAGACATCGGCGGAAAATCCCGGCGTCAGCGCTCCGCTCCTCAGGCGCAGGATCTGCGCCGGTTTCTCAGCCAGGGCCGCAATGCCCTGCGTCAGCGTGATGGCCCGTTGCGCGACGAGCGTCAGCATCAAAGGCAGCAGCGTTTCCAGCGTCGACATGCCCGGCTCGGTTTCCGGGAAGGCGCCGAGCTTGGCGTCGAGATCGTGCGGCTGGTGGTCGGAGCAGATGCTGTTGATCGTGCCGCCGGCCAGCCCCTGCCGCAGGTACTCCTTGTCCTCTTCGGTGCGCAGCGGCGGCAGGACATGATAGGCGCTGTCGAACGGCGCAATGTCGTTTTCGGTCAGATGCAGCTGATGCATAGCCACGTCGGCGCTGACATCGAGGCCGTATTTCTTCGCCTGATGAATCCGGATGACGGAGCGCTTGCCGCTGAGCTGGCCGAAATGCACGCGGCAGCCGGTCAGCTCGGCCAGTTCCAGACATTGCGCCAAGGCGATGGTTTCGGCCGCTTCCGGGATGCTCGGCAGGCCATAGCGCGTCGCGAACGCGCCCTCATGCGCGCAGCCTTTGTGGCCCAGCCAGTAATCGTTGGGCCGGAACATCAGCAATAGGTCGTGGCTGGCGGCGTATTCCATGGCGCGGCGCAGAATCAGCAGGTTTTTGACCGGCTGATTGGCATTGCCGACCGCGATGCAGCCAGCCTGTTTCAGCGACAGCATGTTGCTCAGTTCGTTGCCTTCCAGTTTCTGGCTCAGCGCCGCGATCGGATAGATCTGGGCATAGCCGGCTTTCTCGGCGAGGTCCTTGACCAGTTCCGCTACCGCCGGCGTATCGATGACCGGCACGGTATCGGGCTGCAGGCATAGAGTCGTGACGCCGGCGCTGGCGGCGGCCGCCGTTTCGCTGGCGAACGTCGCCTTGCGGCTCTGCCCCGGTTCGCGCAGGCGCGTGCTCAGGTCGATGAAGCCCGGGCAAATGATTTGACCATATGCATCGATAATCCGGTCGGGCCTGAAGCCGTCCGGTTCGTTGAGCACGGAAACGATCTTGCCATCGGCAATATAGACGGAACCGACATGGTCGATTTTGTTGGCGGGATCGACGATGCGGCCCTGGCTGATTTTTATGCGGCTCATGATAAGGCTCCCTGTCTTTGCATGGCCATGGACATGACCGCCATGCGCACGGCGATGCCGTTGCTGACCTGTTTCAGGATGACGGACTGCGGGCCGTCGGCGACTTTGGAATCGATCTCGACGCCGCGGTTGATCGGTCCCGGATGCATGACGATGGCGTCCGGCTTGGCGATTTTCAGCTTGTCTTCGGTCAGCCCGAAGCATTTGAAATACTCGCTCTCGCTGGGCAGCAGTGCCGAGGTCATACGTTCTTTCTGCAGGCGCAGCATGATGATGACGTCGATATCCTTCAGGCCTTCGTTCAAGTTGTGCGATACGGTCACGCCGAGCGTCTCGACATGCGCAGGCAGCAGCGTTTTCGGTGCGATGACGCGGACTTCGGCTGCGCCCAGGGTATTCAATGCCAGAATCTGCGAGCGTGCGACCCGTGAATGCAGAATATCGCCGATGATCGCCACGCGCAGCCGCGAGAAGTCCTGTTTGATCTGGCGGATCGTGAACATGTCCAGCATGGCCTGTGTAGGATGCGCGTGCTGGCCGTCGCCGGCGTTGATGACGCTGATATGCGGCGCCGTGTGCTGGGCGATGAAATGGGCCGCGCCGCTGATGGCGTGGCGCACGACGAACATGTCCACGAACATCGACTCCAGGTTGCGTATGGTGTCGAGCAGGCTTTCGCCTTTCGAGGTTGCCGAGGTGGCGATGTTCATGCTCAGGACATCGGCGGACAGGCGCGTCGCGGCCAGTTCGAAGGTCGTGCGCGTGCGCGTGCTGTTTTCAAAGAACAGGTTGACGATGGTCTTGCCGCGCAGCAGCGGCACTTTTTTGACCTGTTGCTCGGACATGCCGGCAAAAGACTCGGCGGTGTCGAGAATTTCCGTCAGCAGGTTTTTGTTTAGCCCTTCAATGGTCAGGAAGTGTTTGAGCTTGCCTTCCGAATTTAACTGTAGATTATCAACCATGGATATTATGCCAATGCTTCCTCAATCGTTTGCACATGAATCGCCAGGGGCTCGGGGCCGGTCAGTTTGATGCGCTCATTGGCATTGAGCTTGATAACGGCGCCGGCACAATCCGGGCTCAATGGAATCTGCCGGCCGTCGCGCTGGATCAGCACGGCCAGGACTACCTGGTTAGGCCGGCCGTAGTCGAAAATTTCGTTTAATGCGGCCCGGATCGTGCGCCCGGTACAAAACACATCATCCACCAGGATAATATCGCGGCCTTCGATAGTGGGCGGCAGATGGCTCGGCTTGACGTTCGGATTGACGCCGATTTGCGAGAAATCATCGCGGTAAAACGAGATGTCCAGCAGCCCCAGCGGCTCACTCAGCCCCAGGCACTGATGCATGCGTTCGGCCACCCAAACGCCGCCGGTACGGATACCGATTATCAAGGGATTTTCAAGCCGGCGTTCGATGATGACGCTTTTCAGCTCGGCTTCCAGTTTATTCAGTAATGCGGGAATTTCCAGATTATGCGTAGTCATGTTTTATTTATAGGGTCATTGAGCCAGGTTTGCAGGATCAGCTGGGCGGCCAGCTGATCCTGCACTTCCCAGAGTTTGGTCGCATTGACGCCGACATCATCGAACAGCATCTGTTTGGCTTCGAATGTCGACAGGCTTTCATCCTGCTGGTAAACAGGCAGGAGATAACGCCCCTCCAGCTGCCGGCAGAATTTTAGCATGCGCGGCGTGACCGGATTATCCGAACCGTCAGCCTGCCTGGAGATGCCGACCACGAGCCCGGCAGGCTGCCATTGCTGAATCAGCTTGCCGATGACGTCCCAATTGGGCGCTTGATTGATGGAGCGGATGGTTTGCAGCGGGCTTGCCGTTCCCGTAGCCGTTTGCCCGACGGCGACACCGATCTTCTTATTGCCGAAGTCGAAGCCCAGATAGGTATCGGACCCCGATTTCGCTAACAGCGGGTCTTGTTTAGCCATGCCCGGCCGGCGTCGTCAGCAAATTGATGTTGATGCCGATCTGGCTGGCTGCAGCGCTCCAGCGCTGCTCGACCGGCGTGTCGAATAAGACTTCTTTGCCGCAGGGCGTGTTCAGCCAGGCATTGTCCATCATTTCGCTTTCCAGCTGGCCTTCGCCCCAACCCGCATAGCCTAAAGCGATCAGATACTGTTCAGGGCCTTTATCAGTGGCGATAGCCTCCAGAATATCGCGCGAAGTCGTCAGTGCAATGGTGTCGGATACCGCCAGGCTCGAATCCCAATTGCCGCCGGGGCTATGGATCACGAAGCCGCGCTCGATCTGCACCGGGCCACCGATAAAAACAGGCGCATCGGCCGCTGTCCCGGATGAGACATGGATTTGCATTTGCTTAAAAATCTCGCCCAGCTTCATATCCGCCGGCCGGTTGATGACGATCCCCAAAGCACCTTCTTCATTATGCTGGCACAAGTAAGTCACCGTATGAAAAAAGTTGGGATCGGCCAGATTGGGCATGGCGATAATGAATTGATTGGTTAGATAGGTTGCTCCGTTCATATGCCGTAGTATCCCGGGTTATGGTTGGCGCTGCAAATATTTATTGTGAAGTCATGCCGGATTCATCGGAGAATTTCCAGACTCTAGGAATCACCAGTACTTTGGTTTCCTTGAGCACTTCCGCCGGCAATGGCGGAAAAGGCGCACTCATTTTGACGATGTTTTTGGCGGCCTCGTCAAGCGCGGGATTGCCCGAGGACCGGTTGATGCGCATGCTGTAGATGCTGCCGTCGGCGCTGATGCCGACATCCATCGTCAACGTCGCCGAGAAATTTTTCTTGGCGGCCACTTCCGGATAGTTGAGATTGCCGGTCCGCTCCACTTTGTTTTCCCAGTCTTTCATGTATTGCATGCCGATCGCTTTGTGAGCGCTCAATTGATTGACAAACTTTATCCCTGCATTATCGGCGCTTTCCTGCTTTTGCCTTATTTCGGTGCCTAATTGGGCGATTTGCTGCTGCAGGTCTGCGGCCGACAAACGCGGGCGCGGCTGCTGTTCCTTTTCACCTTCCTCAGGCTTGCTGGCCGCAACCACTTTTTTCTCGGCGACCTTTTGAACGACCACTTTCTTCTCTGCCTTGGGCTTGCTTTCGACCTCCGCCACTTTTTTGGCGACTGGCTTGGCTTCGCTCGCACCCTGGCTGGGAAGTTGCTGCTGGGGCGGCTCGGGCTTTTTGGTTTCTTCGCCGGCGCCTATTTGATTTTCCTGCGCCAGAAATTTTGCCTCTTTTGGGGCCTTTTTCGCCGGCGCATTGACCAGAACGATATCAATGGACCGGTGCACTTTTTCCGGTTTAGGCATGTCGAAACTAATGCCTAAAATAAGGACAATGTGCACGACAGCCGCCAGAAACAGCGTTATCAATAGTGAGTCGTTATTGGACAGGGAGGGTGGAGGATCGAACATGGCTACCGCATTCATCGTTGTATCTTACCTTCAATATGATCCATCAACAGACCGGCAATATTAAGCCCAAACTGCCGGTCCAGTTCCTGCACGCAAGTTGGGCTGGTGACATTGATCTCGGTCAGCGTATCGCCGATCACATCAATGCCCGCAAAAACAAGGCCTTTTTCCCGCAGCGTCGGCCCGACCTGATTGGCAATCCACAAGTCCCTTTCCGTCAGTTTGCGCCCTTCGGCAGTGCCGCCGGCCGCCAGATTTCCGCGCGTCTCGCCCTGGGCAGGAATACGCGCCAGCGCATAAGGCACAGCTTCGCCGTTAACCAGTAGAATACGCTTATCGCCGTCTTTAATCTCCGGCAGATACTTCTGAGCCATGACATAGCGGCTGTTATAGTGCGTCATGGTTTCCAGGATCACGCTGAGATTGGGATCGTTCTGGCGCAAATGGAAAATGGACGTCCCGCCCATGCCGTCCAGCGGCTTTAAAATGATTTCTCCCTGTTCCTGCAGAAAATGCCGGATTCTGGCAGGCTCGCGCGCTACCAGCGTCGGTGCGCAGCATTGCGGAAACCAAGCCGTAAACAGCTTCTCGTTGGCATCGCGCAGCGACTGCGGCTTGTTGACGACATAAACCCCCATGTTTTCCGCGCGTTCCAATAGATAAGTCGCATAGATGTATTCCTGGTCGAAAGGCGGATCCTTGCGCATCAGGATCACGTCCAGCGCATCCAGGGCAATATCCTGCTCCGCCAGGAATTGATACCACTGCTTTTCGTCGCGCTGAACGCTCAGCGTTCGCGTTCTGGCATAAGCCCTGCCGTCTCTCAGGTACAGATCGTTGAGTTCCATGTAGTGCAGTTCCCAGCCTCTGGACTGGGCTTCAAGCAGCATGGCAAAACTGGTGTCTTTCTTTATATTGATATGGCCGATGGAATCCATGACCATGCCGAGTTTGATAGGCATGTGGGTCCTGTTGTAATTACTTGAAAAACAAATGGTGAATGGTTTTACGTCAGTCATTTTATCGATTGTTGTTTACCTTGAAAAGATTTTTTGGTATAAAGCTCGGCTAACTTTTGAATTTAAAGGCACACTAAGAGGTTAATCATGTCCAGAGTATGTCAAGTAACAGGCAAACGCCCCGTTACCGGAAATAACGTATCGCACGCCAACAACAAAACCAGAAGACGCTTCAGCCCGAACCTGCAACACCACAGATTCTGGGTAGAAAGCGAGAACCGCTGGGTTCGTCTCAGAGTTTCTGCTAAAGGCATGCGTGTCATCGATAAAAAAGGCATTGACGCTGTTCTGGCTGATTTGCGTAAACGCGGCGAAAACGCTTAAGGAGTTAGAAAATGCGCGATAAAATCAAACTGGTTTCTACCGAAGGCACTGGTCATTTCTATACCACAACCAAAAACAAACGTACAATGCCTGAAAAAATGGAGATCAAAAAATTTGATCCCGTTGTTCGCAAGCACGTTATCTATAAAGAAGCCAAAATCAAGTAATCGTTGGTTTGACAACTTCTTTCAAGTCGCCCGGCTGACCACAGCTGACCCAGCTGTGGTTTTGCTGGCGTCTCAGACGACGCCCTGATCGCCTTTGGCTTTATCCAGCATCTGCATCAGCTTTTCCGTCTGCTTCTGCAGGATATGGTATTGCCTTAACGCCTCTTCCCTCTCAACCTCCAGCTTCAGACATTTATCATTGAGCTGAAGATTTACTCTCCTGAGCGCCTCATTTTCCGACTTCATCAGTCTGAGCTGGTCTTCCAGCGGACCGCTGGCTGCAAAGGATGAGATCTGATCGGATTGTTCCTGCTTATTTTGCGGATGAGGCTCATCAACAAGATTAATCAATGTTTCAACACCATCATCTATAGCGAAATGGGCTGTTTCATGCTCCGGCTCCGACGCTTTCGCTTCCGGCCTGGATGCAGGGCCATTCATGCCGCCCTTCAGGATCAGGGCATTAAATCTGTGCCTGAGCAATAAAAAAGCAGCCGCCTCGCTGATCCTGCCGTTGTCGCAGACCACAACGACAGGCTGTTCGCGATTAAAGGTTTTAAGCTGCATCCTTAATGAGAAAAAAGGCGCGTTGATGCTGCCTGGCAAGTGCCCGGCTTTATAGTCATCCTGGGAACGAACATCGAGCAGCACGGCTCCTTGCCTCAGAACGTCCTGCATCCGTTCCTGATCAATAAATTTCAGAGAAGGCTCTCTGATCAAGGACAAAAAGTGCTGTTCATCCAGCCGCAGCAAGACCATATCCGTCAGCGCTGTTATGGTAACGTTTCTTGGCTCGCCGGAAAGCAATGCATCCTCTCCGAAAGCCTCGCCTTTGCCGAGCTGCGCCAGTTTAATATCTTTCGCATGGGACGAAGGCTTGCGCGAAACCAGGCAATGACCGCTTTTTATCAGGTAATAGTAATCACCCATATCACCCTGCCTGATAATGATTTCACCTTTTTCAAAACAGACCTCTTCCAGCGTTATCAGGATTTTCTGTAAATTGGCAGGCGGCAGGCGCTGAAAAACAGGTGACTTCAATAATGCTGTCATCCAGTCATTTGGATCGTCTTCAGGTTCTTCAATTACCATATAACTATTGTCCTCTTTGCATACCAAGGGCGTCGGATTATTAACGATATCGGCATCCAGCCGCAGAAAACGCACGGCGCCATTCGCGACGGCGTCAATTTTCCGCGGTATCTGGTGAGCCAACGCGAATCTGGCGGCTTCGCTTTCGGCGGCTATCACTTCAATAATGAGCCCTTCCGACTGAAGCGTAACCTCGCCACTTAACAGATAAATGAGACGCGGGTCCATGTCCCCTTTTTTAAATAATGTCCCGCCTCGAACTTCTTCGGTGGTTATGCTTTCGCATAAGGCATTGAATTGAGCGCCCGGCCATGTTCCCAGCGGGATCAATTTGCGAATGATCAGTCCATCTTCAGAATTGACGTCTATAGCCATCAGGATATCCTTAAGTGGGATTCATATGAAGAATAGTCCATTTTTCAAACTTGACTTGTCAGTCCTGATTTTAACAGGCAAGCAATTTCCAAAAAATGAACCGGTCCTCAAAAACCGGAAAAAGCACCTCCTGTTTTTCGCCAAAGAGCCATCGATTAATTATTATTGAACCGCTCAACCTTGTATTAAACATTTTTGGACCTATATTGTCTATGGCACACGATTAACCCATACCCGGAAATCCATGATGAATAATAAATTAGTAAAACAGTTGTTATTGATGACTCTTTTGCCTGTTTACCTGACAGCTCCATCGATCGCGCACGCTGCACTGCCGGGCTACGCAGAAGGACAACCATTACCGTCATTGGCCCCGATGCTGGAGCGCAGCATGCCGGCCGTAGTCAACATTTCTACGACCACCAACATCCAGACCAGGGAAAACCCGCTGATGCAGGATCCGTTTTTCCGCTATTTCTTCGAATTGCCTAATCAACCGCCGCGGCAGCAGCAAAAGAATAGTCTGGGTTCCGGCGTTATCATTGACAGCGAGCACGGTTATGTCCTCACCAACAACCATGTCATCGACAAAGCGGACAAGATCGTGGTGACTTTGAATGACGGCCGCCAGCTCAACGCGCAATTAGTCGGCGCAGACCCGGAAGCCGATGTCGCCGTCATCCAGATTCCGGCCGACAATTTAACGGAGCTGCCCATTGCCGATTCCAGCCAGCTCAAAGTCGGCGATTTCGTCGTGGCTATCGGCAACCCGTTCGGCTTGGGACAGACCGTCACATCGGGCATTATCAGCGCCTTGGGCCGATCAGGCCTGGGCATAGAAGGCTATGAGGACTTTATCCAGACCGACGCCTCTATCAACCCCGGCAATTCTGGCGGCGCACTGGTCAATCTGCGCGGCGAATTTATCGGCATGAACACAGCCATTCTGGCGCCTTCCGGCGGCAACGTCGGCATCGGCTTTGCGATTCCGGCCAATATGGTCATGACGATCAAGGATTCGCTGGTTAAACACGGCGAAGTCAGACGCGGCCTGCTGGGCGTAACGACCCAGGATCTGAGCGGGGACCTGGTCAAGGCGTTTAATCTTGAAAGCAAAAACGGCGCCGTGGTCAGCCGGGTCGAAAACAATTCGCCAGCAGCCAGAGCGGGCCTCGAGCCGGGCGATATTATCGTGTCAGTCAATGGCCGATCCGTTAAAAACAGCCATGACATCCGCAACATCATCGGCCTGATGCAAATTGGCGACAATGTAGACATACAATATTTCCGAGGCAGCGAGAAAAGGGAAACGACGGCCACGATCGGCAAGCCGCAAAGACCGCAATTGGCGGGCAATAAACTGCATCCGGCCCTGCAGGGCACGATATTAAGCGCCACGCAAAAGGATCAGGTCGAGGGGGTTTTAATCGAAAAGATCGACACATCGTCAAAAGCATGGCGCGTAGGCTTGCGTCCCGGCGATGTGATTGTGACGGCGAACCGCTACCGCATTCATAATCTTGACGAGTTTAACCAGGTCATTGATCCGAGAGGTCCGCTGCTGATTAATATTCAGCGCGGACAGGAAGCATTCTTCCTGGTATTGCAGTAATATAAGACCAAAGTCTAATTGAGGGCGGCCGACAGGCCGCCCTTTTTACCACGCGCAAAAGCGCTGCCTGAGCGGCTAAACGGCCGCTTCTGCCTTTTTTAAACTATGACAGCTGAAAAACACTTTATACCGTTGAATATTGCCGTACTGACGGTCTCTGACACCCGCACCGACAGCAATGACCTATCCGGCAAAACGCTGGTGGAACGCGCCCAGGAAGCAGGGCACCAGGTTATTGAAAAGAAAATAGTCCCTGACAATATCTATCAAATCCGGGCCGCTGTTTCGGCATGGATTGCCGATGACGACATTAATGTCGTCCTGACCACGGGCGGCACCGGCGTGACGGGCCGGGACGGCACGCCGGAAGCGGTACAGCCTTTGCTGGACAAGGTTCTGGACGGTTTCGGCGAAATCTTCAGGATGCTGTCGTATCAGGACATTAAAACGTCGACGATCCAGTCCAGAGCAATTGCCGGCGTCGCCAATGCCACCTATGTCTTTTGCCTGCCCGGCTCATCGGGCGCCTGCCGTACGGCCTGGGATGATTTAATCAAGGAGCAGCTTGATTTCCGCACCCGCCCGTGCAATCTCGTACAACTCATACCCAGACTGCTGGAAAAATAATATGAACTCACTGTTTCTGTGCCTTGGCGCGCTCAGCGCCTTTCTGGGCGTCAGCATGGGCGCATTCGGCGCTCACGCCTTAAAAAACGTCCTGAGCCCCGAGATGCTGGAAGTCTACAAAACCGCGGTCAGCTATCAGATGTGGCACGCGCTGGGCCTGGTCGCCATCGCCTTCATACCGAGTGCGTCGGCGCTGGTGCACTGGGCCGGCTGGCTCATGTTCGCCGGCATACTGCTGTTTTCCGGCAGCCTGTATCTGCTGACGATCCTGAATCTGAAATGGTTGGGCATGATTACGCCGATAGGCGGCGTTGCTTTTTTAAGCGCATGGTTACTTATCGCCATTTTTGCTGTCAAAACCCAATCCTGACCTTAATCAATAAACATTCCCGAAAATACTATGCGTGATGCCAATCCACAAACCATCTATTTAAAAGATTACACTGTCCCTGACTACCTGATCGACAGCGTTGAATTGAATTTCACGCTCGATGACGAGAACACCCAAGTCATCTCCCGGCTTACCATGCGCCGCAATCCGGCCAGCCAATCCGCCGGCAAATCGCTGACTTTATCCGGCGAAAACCTGAAACTTCTGCGCGTCAACCTGAATGACGGCGATGATTTAACCGCAGTTGACTACCAGCAAACGGCCGATTCCCTGGTCATCCATGAAGTACCGCAAGATCAACGCTTTGTGCTGACCATCGAAAACCTGATCAATCCGAAAGCCAATACCGCTTTAGAAGGCTTGTATCTTTCCAACGGCATGCTGTGCACGCAATGCGAAGCGGAAGGCTTCAGGAAAATCACCTACTATCTCGACCGCCCCGACGTCATGGCGCGGTTCAGGACCACCATCATCGCCGACAAAAACCGCTATCCGGTACTGCTGTCGAACGGCAATAAAGTCGGTCATGGCGAACTGTCCGAAAATCGTCATTGGGTCACCTGGGAAGACCCGTTCGACAAGCCCTGCTATTTATTCGCGCTGGTCGCCGGCCAGCTGCACTGCGTCGAAGGCAACTTCACCACGCAATCAGGCCGGAACATCAGCCTGCAAGTCTTCGTCGAGCCGCATGACCTGGACAAATGCGACCACGCGCTGCAGTCCCTGAAAAACGCGATGCGCTGGGATGAGGAAGTCTATGGCCGCGAGTATGATCTGGATCTGTACATGATCGTTGCGGTCAGCCACTTCAACATGGGCGCGATGGAAAACAAGGGGCTCAACGTCTTCAACACCAAATATGTGCTGGCGCGCCCGGACACGGCCACCGATTCCGATTACGAGCACATCGAAGGCGTCATCGGCCATGAATATTTCCACAACTGGACCGGCAACCGCATCACCTGTCGCGACTGGTTCCAGCTCAGCCTGAAGGAAGGCTTCACCGTATTCCGCGACCAGGAATTTACCGGCGACCGGACCTCCAAGGCCGTCAAGCGCATTGAAGACGTCAACATGCTGCGCACGCGCCAGTTTGCCGAGGATGCAGGCCCGCTGGCGCACCCGATCCGGCCTGACTCCTATATGGAAATCAACAATTTCTATACCCTGACCGTGTACGAAAAAGGCGCCGAAGTCGTGCGCATGATTCACATCTTGCTGGGCGCCGAAGGCTTCAGAAAAGGCAGCGATCTGTATTTTCAACGCCATGACGGCCAGGCCGTCACTTGCGACGATTTCGTCAAGGCCATGGAAGACGCCAACGGTGCCGACCTGGCCCAGTTCCGGCGCTGGTACTCCCAGGCCGGCACGCCGGTATTGACGGTCCGGCAGCACTATGAGCCGACCGGGCAAACGCTGACCTTGACCATCGCCCAAAGCTGCCCGCCGACGCCGGGCCAGCCCGTCAAAGAACCGCTGCATATTCCCGTCAAAGTCGGGCTGATCAACCGCGACGGCTCTGTTGCTTCATGCAAACTGAAAGACAGCGATCAAGCCAGCGATGAAGTGACCTTATCTGTCACCGAAGCAGAACAGTCGTTTACATTCGAGGACCTGACGCAGCAACCTGTCGTCTCCTTGCTGAGAGGCTTTTCGGCGCCGGTCAAGCTGGCCATGGATTACAGTCTTGAAGAACTGGCGTTTTTATTGAGCCATGACAGCGACACCTTCAATCGTTGGGAAGCCGGGCAACAACTGGCCGGCGCCATTATCATGCGACTCATCGAAGACTGCCGAAACGGCTGGAACATGCAGCTTGACCCGATTATCGTCGAGGCTTTCAGAAAAGTGCTGGAGCAGCCCTGGGATGATCTGTCCTATTTCTCCCTGTTGCTGGACCTGCCGTCGGAGACTTATCTGGCCGAGCAGATGCAGGTGGTCGATGTGGAAACCATCCACAAGGCGCGGGAATTCGTTAAACGGACGCTGGCTCAGCAGTTGCAGCCGCAGTTCCAGGTGTTATACCAGACCAATCATCGTGACGAGTCAGGCCAGTTCGATGCCGGCGCCATAGGCCGCAGGCGCATCAAAAACACCTGCCTGAGCTACTTGAGCAAGCTTGAAAATGCGGACATTCAAAACTGGGCCGAGCAGCAGTTCAAGACGGCCCGCAACATGACCGACCAGATGGCCGCCTTAACAGCCATCGTCAACAACCCGCACCCGGCCACCCGGCAGTGCCTGACGGATTTTTACCAACAATGGCGGAATGAGGCGCTGGTGATTGATAAATGGTTCGCCCTGCAGGCATCCAGTCCGATGCCCGGCACGTTTGCCACGGTCCAGGCTTTGATGGCCCATGACGCTTTTGATCTGAAAAATCCGAACCGCGTCAGATCCCTGATCGGCGCCTTCAGCCAGGCCAATCAGCTGCATTTTCATGCCGCCAACGGCCAGGGCTATCAATTCCTGGCCGATCAGATCATCGCGCTGAACACGATCAACCCGCAGGTCGCATCGCGCATGCTCAGCGCCTTAACGCAATGGCGGCGCTATGACGAAAGCCGGCAGGCGCTCATGAAAGCGCAGCTCGAAAGAATCATGGGCACCGTAAACATCTCCAAGGATGTTTACGAAGTAGCGAGCAAAAGCCTGGCTTAACCAGCTCCACGACCAAGAGCGCGAACCTCATAGGCTCGCGCTCTCCACCGCCGAAAAAATTCTTTCTGAAATTCCCCAATGAACCTGCGCCGTCTTATCTGGAACAGCCGCTGGCTGACCGACAAGCAACGCATAAAATGGTATCCGGCCTTCTGGTTGATGCGCCTGAAAGTGCTGGAAATTTCACCGGATTGGCGTACGGTAAGAATCCTGCTGCGGCACAGTTGGATCGCGACCAATACTGGCGGCAGCCTGTTTGGCGGTTTCCAAGCCTGCCTGGCCGATCCGATTGCCGCCATGTGCTGCGTCAAGGTGTTTCCCGGCTATTCTGTCTGGGCCCGCTCCCTGCATCTGGACTTCAGGCATGGAGGGCGCACCGACCTGGAACTACGCTTCACCCTGTCCGCCGACCAGGAGCAGCAAATCCGCGAGGAGCTTGAACGCAAAAGCCGCAGCACGCCTGAGTTTACCTATGCTTTTTATCAAAGCGACGGGACTTTGTGCACGGAAGTCAAGGCCCGCATTGCCATCAGGCCCAAAGGCTACCAAGCCTCGAAGAGGAGCAATAAATAAGCGTCTGAATCGCTACGAACCTCTATTGGGTGCTAGAATAAAGTCATTCATGCAGACATTAAGCAAATAATGGCCGATGCCTGCAAATTAAGCATTGTCAAAAGCATAATCTATAAAAAAAAGAGGACACTATGCGGAATTGGAAGCTTTTACTCGCCTCGATAGGAGTGATCCTGGTCGTCGCAGGCATTGTGTATGCCGCCTTTTATTTCATCTTTCTCGATCTGATCGTCGATTTCTGGTGGTTTCGGGAATTAAAATTCGAGGCCTACTTCTGGTTAAGGCTGCTCTATAAATTCTTTCTGTCCGGCGGCGTTACGCTGGTTTTCTTTGCGATTTTCTTTTTTCACTTCTGGATTGCCTCGCGTTACCTGGGCCTGAATCCGCCCGACGAGGTTTTTAATAATATAGACAAAAGCCGCCGCTTTCAGCGCTTCGCCGACATGTTCATGAGCGGCTCGATGAGAATCTATACATTGATCTCACTGTTGCTGGCCATTCTTATTGCGATACCGTTCTATCAGCAGTGGGAAACCGCATTACTGTATTTTTTCGGTAGTGATTCAGGCGTAACCGAGCCGGTCTACGGCAACGATGTCAGCTTTTACATGCTGTCCTATCCGATTTATATCCTGATCCAGAAGGAATTGCTGCTAACGGCCATTTTACTGTTTTTCTCGGTCGGAGCGCTGTATTGGCTCGAGCATGTGTTTGTGCCTGATCAGAGCAAGGAATTCCCGCTTGGTGCGAAGATTCACTTAGGCGTTCTGATCGGTTTCGTCGTGTTGTTCGTCATTTGGGGCTTCATGCTGGAGCGGTTTTCGCTGCTTTACAATACATCGCACGAGCCTGTGTTCTATGGTCCCGGCTTTGTAGAAATCCGTTACCGGTTGCCCTTCATCTGGCTCAGCATCATCACTTTTCTGGCAACAGCCATTACGGCCAGCCTGTTTATTTTCTCGGAAAAACATCGCATTAAAACGCCGTTCCTGATCTCGCTCGGCGCGTTTCTGTTGGTTATGTTCATTCCAACCATTGATTCGATCCCGGCCGCCATACAAAAATTCATTGTCAATCCGAATCCGGTCAGGACTGAAAAAACGTTCATGCAGAACAACATTGAAGCGACGCTGGACGCGTATGATTTAAAACGTATCAATGTCGTTGAACTGCCGATTAAGCTTGATGCCACGGATGACATTAATGCCTGGAGCACGCAGAAATTCTTCGAGAATATTCCGGTCTGGGACCGAGAACTGCTGATAGACGGCTACCGCCAGTTGCAGGGCATCCGGCCTTATTACAGCTTTCCGCATGTCGATGAAGACCGCTATTTCATCCTGGACCATACCCGCCAGGTCAATCTGGCGGCCCGCGAGCTCAACTTTTCCAAGCTACCGGAATCTGCACAAACGTGGGAAAACATGCACCTGCGCTATACGCACGGCTATGGCGCCGTCGTTTCGCCGGCCGCACAGGATGCAGGTAAGCCACTGGTCTGGTATTTGCGCGACTTGAACATGTATTCGCCGGTCGGCTTAAGCGTCAAATACCCGGATATTTACTATGGCCAGGAAGACTACACTTATGCCGTCATACCTAACAGACTGAACGTTGTCGGCATTTCCGGCTCGCTGACTGATCCGGGAGTGGAAGCTGAATATAAAGGCAAAGGCGGCATTCCGATCCCGTCGCTTTTCAGAAAAGCATTATTCGCCTTTTATTTCAAAGACGAAAAAATATTCTTCTCTACCAATATTACCGACCAGAGCAAGCTTCTGATACGCCGCAATATCGTGGAGCGTATCCGCAAGCTGACGCCGTTCCTGCATCTGGACAAGGATCCTTATCTGGTGATCGGCAAAGATCGTTTTTTCTGGATACAGGACGCCTATACCTTATCAAAGTCGTATCCGGTTTCCAAACCGGCGGCCGATGATTTTCTAAACGACCCACAAGACTTCAACTATATCCGCAACTCGGTCAAGATCGTCGTCGACGCCCTTGACGGCGAAGTGGCTTATTACGTTTCCGATCCATCGGATGCGCTCATTCGCGCCTACAGCAACGCTTATCCGAGTGTGTTTAAGAATATCGAGGAGATGCCGGCTGAATTACGCACCCATTTGCGTTATCCGCGCGATCTGTACTACGCGCAGATGAAAATTTTTGCCCGATATCACCAGCGCAGCCCGGAGCTGTTCTACGAGCAAGCCGAAACCTGGCAATTTGCCAATGTGCGTGAAGAACCGGTCATGCCGTACTATCAGACCATGGATTTCGGCTACTGCAACCATAAGGAAGAATTGGTCCTGATCAACCCGATGACGCCTGTCAACAGAACCAATCTGAGCATGATCGGGGTTGCCAGCATACTGGATAAAGCCGGCTGCGGCCTGGACTATAAGCCTAACATTACCGTCTTCAAGTTCCTGAAAGACATCCAGGTTAACGGTCCTGCACAGGTTGAAGCCTTGATTTCCCAAAATCCGGACATTGCCGCACAGTTCACGTTATGGGATCAGCGGGGTTCACAAATTGCCTTGGGCCGCATGGTGATTCTGCCGATGGGCAATACCGTGCTGTATGTCGAACCGGTATATATGTTGTCTACCCGAAACAGAATTCCGGAATTGGCCCGCGTTATCGTTTCAATCGGCAACCATACCGTCATGGATACGACCTTATGGGGCGCCTTCAGCCGCCTGAAAAATCTCTACTATAAGGAAGCCAGCGAAGTCGGCGGCACCGGTACAGCCAAGCCGCCGGAACGAGCGCCGACCACGGCGCCGTAGCAGGCGCTCAGCTTTGGAAGGGCTTTAGTTACGGCTAAAGCCCTTCCCCACTGCTGGCTATCTATCCTTAGCCGCCCCAAGACTCCGCTTTATGAATCAAGCCAACCAATACAAAACTTTTATCTACACCGCTCTGCCCTGCGAAGCGAAACCGCTGACCGCCCATTTTAAACTGAAGAAAGATACGGCTGTTGAGCCGTTTGCCGTGTATCTGAACCAGGACATCTGCCTGACTGTGACCGGCCCCGGCAAAAGCGCCATGGCAGCCGGCGTGGCCTACACGCAAGCCTTGTTGGCCTCGGCAGAAAATCCGGTTATGCTCAATATCGGCATCGCCGGACATAGAGACCATGCCTTAGGGACGCTGCGTCTAATTGACAAAATCATCGATCTCGACAGCGGAAAGCATTATTACCCGCCGTTAGTGTGTAATCAGCATTGCCTCACCGATAACTTGCAAACCGCTTCAAGGCCACAACTTCAGTACGACCTTCCACACCTGTACGACATGGAAGCCTCGGCATTTTACGAGACCGCAACGCGTTTTTCCTGTGCGGAATTGACTCAGTGCCTGAAAGTGGTCTCGGACAACAAACAAATGCCAGCGGAAAACATTGAGCCTAAGCAGGTTTCGGCCTTGATAGCGGCCCATATTCCGGCTGTTGAAGCCTTGCTGACCGACATGAGCGCCCTGGCCAAGCTGATCACATCAGCCGAACCGCACCTGTTCAGCCAATTGGTTCAACAATACCACTTCACCGCCAGCGAGCGTGTCCAGCTAAAAAACCTGCTATGCCGTTGGGATGTATTGACGGATCATCGAGAACTGGCGTTTGACGGAACCGACCTAAAGCGCGGGAAGGATGTTTTGCGCTGGCTGGATCAACAGATCGGCAAAATAGATTTTTGTTTATAAACAAGGGCAGGAAGAAAAATATAAAACTTCGTGCCCTTCGTGATTTTTATGGGCTTATAAAAAGAACCACGCATCCTTGGTCACTGCGACCATGCCGATATAGGCAAAGCAGACCAGCGCGCCGGTAAACGCCAGCCAACGGGTAGTGCCCTGATTATGCAGTACCATTATGCCTAAACCGATATAGCCTAACAGGCCTATTAGCTTGCCGATAATCCAGCCGTACTCCATTGACAGCCATGATCCTTGAAAAACCAGAATGATACCGCTGAGCAACAATATTGTATTGATGACATGGGGGCCAATATTAAAGGCTTTCTGTTTCAGCATTTCGGGATTGACTTCTGACAGCACGACTCTGCCGATAAAACTGAAAAGCGACAGCGCCACAAAGGCAAGGTGAATTGTTTTCATTATAAATATCCTCAGGTAGTAGTTGGAGCTGCCGCTCCGCTTAATCTTCAGGCTGAGAAACAAGCCTGCTCATGCGCGGCATTGTAAGCGATGATGCCCGCGCAAAATAGCTGAATTTTACTGAGGAATTGATCTTGACGGATCGCCCGCGGACGAGGAATGCCGCTGTCATGCTCAACGCCGGCAACCTTAAGCGCGGACGGCCGCACCGTGGAAGCAAGACCTGTTTGCCGATCAAATCTATAAAACAGGCTGCCTGTATGCCTGGCAATAGAATATGCCGGTCATGCGCAGTATTTAACATCGGGAAAACTGATCCTTCCCTGGATCAAGAATGAGTTAGATTGTCCTTGCAGGCATTACTTCTGTTTTTCCATGCCTCTCTTGCTTTTCCATTGTTCGTGATGGCGTTTTTTGATTTCATCCATCTTTTGCATTTGTTCAGGCGTCAGGATTTCTTTCAGGCGCGTGCGGGTTTCTTCATGAAGGCTTTTATATTTCTCATGCTGTTCCTTGAATAAGGCATCCATTTTGGTTTTTTGCTCTTCATTTAAATTCAGCTCCTTGGCCATACGCTCCATTTTCTCGCCGTGCCGATATCCGCCTTCAAAACCCTCTTTTTCGGCGCCGGCCCCAGCCGATGCGGAGAAAGGAAGAGCCAGGGCTATTGCGATCGTTATGATTTTCTTGTTCATAGTTATTCTCTCATTTCTGTAAGGTTATGGTATTCGAACGGTACATCTTCGTTCTTGGGTCTTACTATATCGATAAAAAAGGCAAGTAATTTGCAACGATTGTGTAAAAAATAAGGAATTTTAATCGCCGTTGTTGCTTGGCATCTCATAGCGATAACCGGCGCCGTAAACCGAATGGATCAATTCCTGGCCGGGCAACAGATCGGCCAGTTTTTTGCGCAATTTTTTAATATGGCTGTCAATGGTCCGGTCGGATACGATGCGCTGATCCTGATACATCAGGTCCATGAGCCTGGCGCGGGAAAAAATGCGCCCCGGCTGCTGGTACATCGTTTGCAGCAACTGGAATTCGACCGCGGTTAATTCCGTTTCCAGTTTGCCGACCGATATTCTGAAACTCTGCGGGTCCAGCTTTAACATATTAGAGACCGGCTCCATTGCCAAAGGTTGCATCCTTCGCAATACGGCTTTGACGCGCGCGGTCATCTCACGCGGACTGAACGGCTTGCAGATATAGTCGTCGGCCCCGAGTTCCAGTCCCAGAAGGCGGTCGACTTCCTCTATGCGCGCGGTCACCATGATGATCGGCACGGTGCTGAACCGGCGGATATCCCGGCACAGGTCCAGGCCGTCGCGGCCCGGCAGCATCAGATCCAGCAGTATCAGGTCTGCCGCGTTTTCCTTCAGCCACGGCACGACGGCCAGCCCATCGGCCAGGCAGAATGTTTCAAAGCCGGCATTATGCAGATAGTCGGCTTCCAGACGCGCCAGTTTTTCTTCGTCTTCTACAATCAGGATACGGTTCATGACTCAATCGGTAGTTCAATATGAATGGCAAGGCCGCCCAACTGCGAGGCTTGCGCCTTTATCGTGCCGTTATGGGCCTGCACGATATTGCTGCAAATCGCCAGCCCCAACCCTGCGCCGCCATGATGCCGGCTGCGCGAGCTTTCCACGCGATAAAAGCGGTCAAACAGGCGCGGCAGTTCCTGCTCCGTCACGCCCGGCCCGCTGTCGGCAAAAACCATGATCAGCCTGTTCCCCTGCCGGGAAACGGTAATAGCGAGCTGGCCGCTGCGGTCCGTATAGTTAAGACTGTTGTTAAGCAGGTTCCGGTAGAGCTGCGACAGGCGGTCCGGGTCGGCGTGAATTTTGGCGGCAGCCGCCAGCTTGTCCGCCAGATGCACGCGGAGCTGCTTGCTGTCGAATTCAGGCGCCAGCGCGGCAAGATCCTGTTTCAAGACCGCGACCGGATCGACCAGCGTTTTACGATAACTCAATGCGCCCTGATCGGACAACGACAGTTGATACAGATCGTCAGTCAGGCGATGCAGCCGCATGACATCGTTCATCAGCGAATCGACGGCATTCCGCGTCAACGGCCTGATGCCGTCCTGCAGCGCTTCCAGCTCGCCGCGCAAAACAGCCAGCGGCGTACGCAACTCGTGCGAAATATCGGCCACCCAGCGCCGCCGCGTCTGCTCCGATTGCTCCAGCGCCGCCGCCATCTCGTTAAAGTCCCGCGCCAGTTGGCCCAGCTCATCGCTAGACTCGACCGGCAGGCGCGTATCATAACTGCCTACCGCCAGCGCCTTGGCCGCGGCCGTAATGCGCTTGAGCGGACGCCCCAGTGTGTAAGCCAACAGCAAGGCCAGTCCTGCCGACAGCAACACCATAAATACGGCAATCCAGATAAAGGCCTGCGACTGGCGCTCCATAAACTGCAGCTCCAGCGGTTGATTGACTGGCTTGCCCGGCAGCACGCCCAGAAAGCCGACCGTCTGCTGCTGATAGCGTATGGGATAGAGAGTCAACTGCTGCAACGATTCCCGGCGGCCGAAGATGATCGATTTGTCGGCGCGCAACAGCATCACGCTCAGTTCCAGCGGCTTGAAGCGCCAGCGGGCTTGCGGTTCGGGCAACGCCGGCGGCCAGACGTCGGGCGGCTCGCTCAATGCCTGCTTGAACCACTGCGCCGGCCGGTAATGCCGATACTCGTTGGCCTGCCATAACAGCTCCATCCACTTCCGCTTGTTGCCGGTCAATGCGAGCCAATCCTGATCGCCGGCATAGTATTCGCTCAGGCCCTCGACCAGCGCGCCGATGCGTTCCTGCTGGCGTTTTTCGATGAACGCGTTAAACCCGCGATCCAGCGACCAGCGCATGAACACATACATGCCCGAAACGATAAGGCTCGTCGTCAGCAAAAATGTCAGAAAGAGTTTGAACCGGATTGATTTATGCACAAAGATACCCGTTAAGCTGTTGCCGTATTATTGTCAGCGAATGTGCAAAAATTATGAACCACTCTGCATGGAGGTCTCAGTGAAAGCCACGTTGAATTTTATAATTGATGTCATCGCGTTTATCGGGTTTCTTTTTCTGACTGTGACCGGCGTGCTGATGCGCTATATCCTGCCGCCGGGCAGTGGCCGTTTTTCGAGCCTATGGGGCTTGAACCGGCATGAATGGGGAACGATACATTTCTGGATATCGGCGGCTTTCCTTGGCGTGCTTGCCGTTCACCTGCTGCTGCACTGGCGCTGGATCGTTTGCACAATAACGGGCCGGCCCAGCGAAAAATCAGGGCTTAGATTAGAGCCGGGCTCGGCCTGGTTGGCCTGCTGGCGCTGATTGCGCTGGCTTTCGCGCCGATCATAACGCCTGTCGAAGTATCCGAAGATGCCCTGACCAGAGGCAAGGACATCCAGATCAGGGGATCAATGACGCTGGCAGAGCTGGAGCAGGAAACCGGCGTACCGGCCGAGCATATTCTTAAGGCGCTGAATCTGCCGGATTCAATCAGTAAAGACCAGAGACTCGGCATTCTGAAAAGGACTTACGGATTTGAAATGGGCAATGTCCGGCGCATCATCCGCGAGTATAAAGGCGAGCCTGACGATCCTGCTGAGCATTAGGCCGGATCATGCAGGTTATCGAATTTATTAGCTGCCAAGCGGCTTTCTGGCTATGATAGCTTCATCGAGCCGCCTATGAATCACGTTTAACTATTCTGCCATGCCCATACCCAGCGATATTCAACAACTCCACGACGACATGCGCCAGTGGCGCCGGCATCTGCACCAGTTTCCGGAAACCGCGTTTGAAGAAACCGCAACGGCCCAGTTCATCGCTGATAAACTGTCCGGCTTCGGTCTGGACGTGCATCAGGGACTGGGCAGAACCGGCGTAGTCGCCACCTTGTCGGCCGGAAACAGCGACAAGAAGATCGCCCTGCGCGCCGATATGGATGCGCTGTTCATACAGGAGCAGAACACGTTTGAGTACAAATCCCGCCATGAAGGCAAAATGCACGCCTGCGGCCATGATGGGCATTGCGCCATGTTATTGGGTGCGGCCAGCTACTTGGCGCGTAATCGCCATTTTAACGGCACCGTGTATTTTATTTTTCAACCGGCTGAAGAAGGCCGGGCCGGCGCCAAACAAATGATTCAGGATGGCCTGTTTGAAAAATTTCCGGCCGACCGCGTATTCGGCCTGCATAATTTTCCCGACGTTCCGCTCGGCCATTTTGCCGTCAAGCAGGGGCCGATGATGGCTTCGTTCGATTGTTTCGAGATTGTCCTGACGGGCCAGGCTACCCATGCCGCGATGCCGCATTTGGGCAGTGACGCTATCGTCGCGGCCGCCCAATTGATCACCGTCTTGCAGACGATCATCAGCCGAACCGTCGATCCGGCTGAACAGGCCGTCGTCAGCATTACCCAGATCCATGCCGGCCAGACCTGGAACGCTTTGCCGGAATCGGTCATGTTGCGCGGCACGTTCCGTTGTTTCAGCGATCGTGCGCAAAAAACCATTGCCGACAAGATCCGTCAGCTAACCCACGCCCTCTGCCAGGGCTTCAATGTAACGGCAGAGATTGAATTCAATCCGGAAAATCCCGGTTATCCGATCACATTCAATACGGCAGAAGAAACACAGATGGCGCTGAACGCCGCCATTGCGGTAGTCGGAGAGGATGGCATCGACCTTCAGCCGACGCCCAGCATGGGTTCTGAGGACTTTGCCTTTATGCTGCAGGAAAAGCCGGGCTGTTATCTCTGGCTGGGCAACGGCCCCGCCGAAAACGGCTGTCTGCTCCATAACCCGCACTATGATTTTAAAGATGAGATCCTGCCGATTGGTGCAGCTTATTGGGTCAAGCTGGTTGAGACGGTATTGCCTCTATAGTTTTATTAAGGTTTTAGACTTTTGCTTTTGAGCTCAAATCACCGGGCAGGGCTAGACTTCGCCTGATCAGTCTTTTTGGGAAATGGCTTCAGGCAGTTCTTTATTTTTAGGTGTCATGTTAAGCAAGCGGCCCTGCTCATCAAATTCCGCCAGCATTTCCGAATCGCGCTGCTTCAAATAATCCTCGATTAAGGGCTTGACCAAATGCTGATCCTTAAAACTCCATAAGTTGTTGATCAGCCCTTCCATGATCATTGCATAAACACAGGCTTCTATGGTTTCCATAACTGCCATTTGCGGCGGTTCATTGCTGGTAATGCCCGCTTCGACTTCCAGCAGCCGCTTGAAAGACACATAACGAAACAAGCCGGAATCCAGTTGTATGGAGAACACGGTTTTTCTAGCATCAACATGGTTTAGTACCGAGCCGTTTTTGACAGAAACAGCTCTCAGCATGCTGGTCACCGTATCCCGCCTGAATTCCGTAGAGCCGCCCAGGCCGAAATAATGTGCACCGACTCCACCCGTCAACAGATTGGTCTCGTAGGCGACAATACCGCCTTCCAGCAGGATGGGCGCGTATAGCAGCGGCGGCAGGCTGGGATTACGCGATTCCGTCTTATTCTTGTCGCCGGAATACATTTCCCGGGTTTGATGGATGATTTTGCGCTCGTTCATCAGATCGGTCAGGCCTTCTCTTTCCAGCACGGTAAACCATTTGCCGTTGCCGGCCTCCATCAAGGCGCGTATCAACATGGACGTGGCGCCTTGCGTCACGGCCGTGGAATACTGCACTAGATTTTCGCTGCTTTTGTACTGACCGGTCTGATCGCGGAACTTATACACCGCGACGACGATGGGTTCGGCCGGCGGCGGCAATGAGCGTAGCATATCGGAAAGACCCGAGCGGTAATCAGTGGTTGCTTTGCTGGAGCTGACTGGCTGAAAAACACTGGAGCACGACGTTAAGGTTGACACGGCCAATACGCCGCACAACACTCTGCGAAAAACAGGAATCATGGATTGCTTAGGGTATTAATATAAGGAACAGTCAATACGGTATCGGAAATACCGTCAGAAATGCTAATGCTGACGCTGCCGTTGATCGGAGCCTCATCGACAATGACCGCAAAATCGCTTTGGCCGTCGCCATCCAGATCAAAATTCAGATCAGATCCCAGCTGAATATTGCCGTCCTCGTCAAACAGATTTTGCGTGGTCGTCCGTGACACTTGGTTGAGAATGGCTCGCTGTAAATTTTCTTTAAAGCGCTCCAGTTCGGATTTTTGTGGAGCCGTTGCTTTGTTGACAGCGGCAGGATCTTTGAAATTATTCTGTTCGGCGGCTTGATTCAGCAGAAAGCTTCCGTTCAGGGGATTGCCGCCAAAACTAGGGCTGACGGGACGATAAACGAGTTCCGTAGCCGATAGCGGCTTTATAAAAACAGCCAGCAGCCCAAGATAAATCCATAATCGCATACTAATATATCTCCAATCCACGCAGCGCATCCTTACGTTGCTGAATATACAATTCTAATAAAGCCCGCGCTGCCAGGGCTTTTTCTTCAATACCGTTGGGGCGGGTACCCACCCGATCCTGAAACACGATGTTGTCGTTAATTTCTACCCAAATAATATTGCCCGCGAATATATCGGGTCGCTCATAGACAGTAATCGTGCCGATATCATCAGGCACCTCCCAGCCATTGATCAACTCTTCATAAAATAAATGGCCGATACGTGACATGGTCTGGTCGACTACCAGCCCGCCCACTTCAAACTGCGGCTCGACCGCTACTGCTAGAGACGGCGGCAGCAATAAAATAGCAAAAATGTAACGTTTCACCGATTACCCTGGCGTATCACCGTATGGTTGTTGCCGCTATTTTGTCGAACTATCGCCTGGTTATTGGCGCCCGATTGCGATACGGAACTATCGTTGCAGTCGCCGTTCTGTTGAATAACGGCACTATTGTCCTGACCTGCTTGCTTTAGTGCCAAAGCGTTATTTTCACCATTTTGGCTAATATTTTTTTCATTGCGCAAGCCATGCTGCTCGATGGTTTGACGGTTATTTTTCTGCATAGCGTTACCTATCAATGGATTTGTCGGTTCAAGACAGGCTGCTTGTAATGATTTGAAATGTAATGAAATCAATACATCGACTATTATTATCAATAAACGCAAATAACAACTGCTAATATTCATGATATTACACTACAAGATAGAGAAACAGAGAGTAGCTTTATACTACTCTCTGTCTTTGCTTTAGTCGATAAAACTCAGCGTCAAATAATTACGGCGCTTGAGTTACCGTAGCAGTATTAGATGCGCCATCTTGTGTCACATTTGCAAACTGCCCACCACCGCCTTGAGTAATATAGAGCGTGTTACCGGCACCACCTAATTGTGTAGCAAACGCGGTATCACCAACGCCATTTTGAGTCACATCAACATCGTTTAACGCAAGGTCTGTTCCAATGCCGGATTGACTCACTGTTGCATCGTTATCATTGCTGTTTTGCTTGACATCAGCATCATTGTAATCGCCTGATTGATTCACACTTGCATAGTTACCATCTTGCGGTTGATCGATTGTAGCGACGTTGTTGTTGCCAGCCTGATCAACAGAAGCTGCATTGACATTGCTAGTTTGAACTTGGTTTACAGTAGCAACATTATTATCACCGTTTTGGCCAATCGTAGCGTTATTGTCATCACCAAACTGGTTTACCGTCGCGTTATTATCGTTACCTGCTTGATTTACGCCCGCGATATTGCCATCGATCCAGACATTATCACCGTTCCATTGGCTCTGATCTATAGTGGCAACGTTATTATTACCGGATTGATCGATGGTTCCTTTATCGCCAAGACCGACATAACCATCCTGCTTGATAGTAGCTTGGTTATTGTCGCCTGATTGGTTGACTGCCGCTTCGCCGGAATAATATAACTGCTGGATTGTGGCAGTGTTGGTAAAGCCGCTCTGATCAACGGTCGCCTGGTTATCCTGATATTGCGTTACAGTAGCGGTATTTTCATCGCCGCTCTGAGTTACACCAGCTTGGTTGTTGTTTCCATATTGAGTAACTGTTGCTTCATTGTTAGCAACCCAAACATTATCTGCATCCCAGTTATTTTGATCAATAGTCGCCGTGTTAACACTACCAGTCTGGTTAATGGTTGCGGAATCTTGATCGCCGTCTTGTTCAACCGTAGCAGTATTATTATCACCTGATTGAGTAACAGTTGCAGTATTATCCCAAGCTTGAGTAATACTGGAATTATTATTCGCTCCAGTTTGGTTTACCGTAGCTTCGTTACTGCCTTGGCCGAACTCTCCTTGATTGACGGCGGCATTATTGCCTGTATTACTTTGAGTTACGTTCAAAGTATTTGAGGCATTGTTTTGAGCTGTTGTTGTTGAATTAAGAGAGCCTGATTGATTAATAGTACCTCCATTGCTCGTACCATTTTGCGTAGCATTGGTAGAGTTGTCGCTACCAGTCTGACCTACTGCCAAAACGTTGGCGGAACCCGTTTGTGAAGTCGTTGCAGTGTTACCTGCAAGTGCAGCGCCAGTCACCCCATAAAGAGCGGCCATAATCGCAGCAGTTAATATACGTTGTTTCATGTGGTATCCTCTTATTTAAAAATGAATAACTAAGGCAGGAAATCCTGTCTCATTACCTGATCAGTCTGAGCTCGTAAATAAACTGATCATTGCCGCTCTGCATCCTGCTGAAGCCTTCTGCCTCAATTCCTAATACTGGGTAATGGTAATATTGCTATTGCTCCCATTAACCCCCAAGCTGTAATTCAATGCGTTGCCGTCCTGTAATACCGCTACGCTATTACGGTCGCCTTCAATTTGAATATTTGCGCTATTGCTGTCGCCTAGTTGCGTCATGCTAACCTCGTTACTGTTGCCATCAATATCTGCAACAGCACGGTTATAACTACCCGACTGTGTCGCCATTAGCTCGTTGTTATTACCGTAAATACTGCCAATGAAATCCTGCGCTATGCCGTTCTGATCAAGATTGACTTGATTGTTGTTGCCATCTAAGCTAACCAGAGCGTTGTTATCGCTTTGCCATTGATGAATAGCAATATCATTACTTTTGCCAAAATCATTTAGCTCAGCGTAATTCAGGCTTCCTGTCTGAGTAATCTCAGCCGTACCATTGCCTTCGCTTAACTGCTCGTCAAGCTCTGCATTGACCGCCACCTGCCGAATGCGCGCAATATTATTGTCACCGGATTGATTGATAGTTCCTTGATAAGCAGTCCCGACCTGTTCAATCGAAGCAAGATTGCCATCATCTGACTCGGCGTAAGTAAAGGGTATAATTCCAAAAACGCCGATTAAAATCGCTGCTACTCGGTTTTTCATGAGTATTTTTTAATCATTTATGTTTGTTAAATGTGAGTCTTCAGAAAAAGCAGCTCCAGAAGAACAGCGCGTATCAATAATTTTTAATCTTAAAAAGTGCTTAAAAGCCTTTAAATTTCGCTTAAATTCTAACGGCATTATTGTGCAGCAACAATGGCACAATAATAGCCTGCGGCTTTAAATTTGACGGGAATAAGTATTTTTACTTAATTGAAATATAAGCAGAAATACTTAGGTGGATTTATTGGCGGAATTCGAATATTTAAAAATAGAAAATAGTCGATTTTTTCTTGTAGGCTAAAGCGATCAAATTTCCATCAACCGCTTTCGCAATGGCATGAGTGCGGTTATTGGCATTCAGCACCTCAGCGGCTGAATCAAGATGCTTATTGACAGTGGAGACAGAAATATCAAGAATCAGCGCGATTTCTTCAGTTGTTTTTCCTTCGGCGGCCCATGCCAGACATCGACGCTGTTGTAAGGTAAAGGGGGTAGTATTGCTTTGTATAAAATTATGGAGCAGCGGTGACAACAATCCTTTTCCTATCAAAGCAAAATTAGCTTCGATAATGCGCTGAGCCAAATAAACGACAAAAGGTTTAATATATTGTAGCCAACTGCTGATTTTTTTTTGCTCAGCGCGATAAGTGAAATGGAGAAATCCAAAAAAATGCTTAGGCCCGTGTACAGGTATCGTTATGCCGTCCCAAACGCCTTTCATCATTTCGTCAGAAATAAAACTGGATCTTTGAGGGAGTCTGCTCCAGTAAAAAGGAGCAATCTGCTTACGCGCCATAATAATGCGCGTATCAATTTTCCAATATTCATTCTGAATATAAGTTTGTTTCCATTCCTCAGATTCATCTGAATAGATGTAGTAAATTTCATTCCTGAAATCGTTCGCTATAACAATGCCATAAGCAATATGCTTAAAGCCGAATTGCTTTTTGATATCAAGGGCTATATCGAATAATTGCTTGGGACTCTCAACAGCGTTTAAAGACTCCAAGACGCTGTTAAACCATTTCGTAGAAATCCGGGAATTTTTGACTAAATCGGCATCCATATATTTCTTTAATTAAGCCCAATCTTATACTGATGTTTTAATTAAAACACCATCGGATTTTTTATCAACCCTTTTAATGCGGATTAGATAAACGGCTTATATAAAAATTAATATAGATAACATTAATATCCAATCGATCAGTTACTTCTGATCATCCTGTTTCGACATAGACAGCATATGAGCCATTTTTTTTACTTTGGTTTTTAAATACTCCAGATTGTCATCATGCGCTGCGGCTTCAATCGGAATGCGGCCGGCGACATTGATGCCGAGCTTCTTTAACTCATTAATCTTTTTCGGATTATTGGTGATCAGCTCGATCGACTTTACCTGCAGATCATTCAGCATGAGTGCTGCAATGCTGTATTCCCGTTCATCGGCCAGATGCCCCAGGTGTATATTGGCATCGACCGTATCCATGCCCTGGTCCTGCAGGTTATAGGCTTGCAGTTTTTTCAGCAGGCCGATGCCTCGGCCTTCCTGCCGAAGATAAATCAGGATGCCGAAACCGGCTTCGTCGATCAGTTGCAGCGCCATATCGAGCTGTTCGCCGCAATCGCAGCGGCGCGAGCCCAAAACATCGCCGGTAAAGCACTCGGAATGAATGCGAACGGGCACGTTTTCCTTGTCGGCAACACTGCCTTTAACGAAGGCGACATGCTCTTTTTTATCGATATTATTGCTGTAATAATGCAGGATAAACTCGCCGTGTCGGGTCGGAATACGGGTTTGTACCAAGTTGTCTAGTTTTAATTTCACGTATATAGCTAATTTTGATAACAATTTATATTTTACCCAATTCAACTGCGATTGAGCTAAAAAGTTTTGCCGGCTATCATGTCTTGCCCTGTTTTTCAGCGCTTTAAAAAGCGTCTCTAACTGGCGTCATCTGCACAACCAAGGTTGCAGCCCTGCCTTAGCAATTAGAATATTATAAATCTCTAAAGTTTATTTTTTAATTTATCCGACCAACGCCAACACCCTTTTCCTGAGCTTATTTCTTTTGCCAACCTTAATAATATCGATCTGATCAGCTTCGCAACAAACATGTCCAAAATTTATAAAATATTTGCCTACGGCAGTTTAATCAACCAACAGTCATTGACCCGAACCGTACCTGAGGCACGCAATATCACTCCTGTGAAGACGCGCGGCTTGCAGCGGGTTTTCAATCTGGCGTCGACTTACCGCTATGATGAGCAACATCAGGCCGCCGTTTGTGTCCTGAATGCCGAAGATGCCGAGCCGGAGCAGGTCATGAACGGCACGTGCTTCGAAATGGATGAACAATCGCTGGATCGTTTGCTGGAGCGGGAAAAAGGCTATGATTTCTGCCGGATCACAGCCTGCCATTATCATGACGAGGCGGATATCTTTGACGCTTATTATTTCAAAGCCCGCGACTTCGAGCCTTACCGCTATTTATCGGCATCAAAGGCTCAGGCCCATTATCTGAACTTGTGCCTGAGCGGCTGCGCGGTTTTCGGTCAGCCCTTTGTCGACGACTTTATCGGCAGCACATCGTTCTGGGATGTCGATGAGGAGGGGCAAAAGTCCATCTGGCAGGGGCATTTCTGAAAGGCTTAGGCCCGGCCATCACTTTCGCGCTTCAATCAACTTGATAATATCGCTGCTGTGCTCATCGACACGCACAGAACTAAACGGGCAGGCTTGCACGTTTTTGACAGTCTGCCTGTTGATATTGGCACCGACCAGAGTCACTACGATCGGGTTAAGCAGATTCATGGCGCCGGCAATCACGGGGTTTGAACTCAATACATGCTCCAGCAGCAACACCTGCCCGCCCGGCTTGCAGACGCGGTAAAGTTCCTTCAAGCCCTTTATCGGCGCTGGCACCGAGCAAAAAACGAAGGAGGCGATAACGGTATCAAAACTGTTATCGGCAAAGTACAAGGACTGGACGTCCATCAAGTCCAGCTCGACGCTGACCTGCTTCCTGCCGCGTTTACGCTTAGCCTCGTTCAGCATTTTTTCGCTGAAATCGATGCCGGTTATGCGGGCGTCCTTCGGATAGTAATCAAAGTTCTTGCCCGTGCCGACGCCGACTTCCAGAATATGGTGTCCATCCACCCTATCCCATAGCCTTTTGCGCCAGCTTTTGAAAAACAGGCCTTCCATGACTGCCTCCATGCCGTCAAAAAATGGAGCAATCCGGTCATAGCGTTTTCTGATATCGGCACTGTTCGGCTTCATGATGGGCTCATTTAAGGCAAATTAAAGATTGTACCCGATCTTGCTATTTAATAGGTTCAGATAAATGCGCTGTTTCATGCAGTTCCTGATTTTGCCGCACATAGTCGCCATTGATCACGACCGATGAGTTGGTCAGCCGGGTCAACCATGCTTCTGCCGTCAGTTTATTGGTGTTCAATATCAAGTTAGGAAAGAATCCGAACAACAATACCAGCAGGGCCGGCACGCATAGCAAGCCCAGTTCGCGTTTTCGCAGATCCTGCAACTGGCTGACGCTGACATGCACAACAGGTCCGTAAAACGCGCGGCGCATAAAGGACAACATATAGGACGCCCCCAGGACAGCACCCATCAAGGCGGCAATGCCAAGACTGGGGTGCGCATTCAGCGCGCCGATGATCAACAGCAGTTCCGCCGGAAAACCGCTGGCGCCCGGCACGCCGATGCTGGCTATGGCAAATAAAAAGAAAAAAGCGCTCAATCGGGGCATCACTTTTGCCAGACCGCCCAAATGAATGACTTCGGTACTGCCCAGGCGATGCTGGATGAAGCCCGCTATCAGCATCAGACAGCTGGCAATCAAGGTAAAATTGAGCAATTGAAAAATCGCGCCTTGAAGGCCTTGCATGTTGAGCGTAGCGATACCGATGATCACAAGACCGACATGACTGATGCTGGCATAAGCCAACAAGCGACGCAGATTGGTCTGCTGCAAGGCGATCATGGCACCATAAATCAGTGTGATTGCGCCCAGAATACCCAGTACCCAGGTATATTCGACCGAAGCGGCAGGCGTCAGCGGCATGGTGTAACGCAACAGGCCAAACGCGCCCAGCTTCAGGCCGGTCAGTAAGGCGGTCATGTGCGCAGGCGCTTCCATGGCTGTCGTTGGCAGCCAGGTATGAAAGGGCACTAACGGCGCTTTAACGCCAAAACCAGCCAGCAGCAACAGAAAAATAATGGTCTGCCAATTGTCGGAGATCGGCGTATCCAGCAGGACAGGCAAGCTGAAAGTTAAATTCTGCGGCACGCTGCCGTGCATTTGGGCCGCATGGTTAACGGCCAGCATGATGATGGCAAACAGTAATGGCACGCCGCCGAACAGCATGAACAGCGTGTATTTCATCGCCGCGCCACGGCGCTGAGGGCCTATGCCCCACAGACCGATCAGGAAGAAAATGGGCGGCAGTGTCAGTTCCCAAAACAAAAAGAACAGCACCATATCCAACGCCACAAACACCCCCATCGTGACGCCTTCCAAAGCCAGCAATAAGGCAAAGTGGAAACGCGGCAAATATTGCACCGAATTCCATGAAGCGACAACCGCCACCAGCGTCAGCAGCGCCGACATCGGCAAAAACAATACGGAAATGCCATCGATTCCGACCAGATACTCGATATTCAGAGTTGGCACCCAGATATGCCGCTCGATCAGCTGAAAACCGCTGTCGCCCGGATTAAACAGATAGACGATGAACAACGTTGCAGCCAGCTCAAACCCTGCAACCGACAGCGCGATTTTTTTGGCCAAATTGCTGTCACTGGCCGCACCGGTGGCAAGCGCGCCCAACAAAGGCAGCGCCATCACCAGACTTAATATAGGGAAACCGGTTTCACTCATGATTGTTCACTCTTTTTATATCGGCAGCGCCGCTTTCAGCCGGTTCTGTCAGCGTTTCAGTCGCACGTTGCTCACTATGCATGGGGTAAGATTGACTCAAAACGGCCACTTCATCGTCTATAAAATTCAGAACAGGCGTCGTATCAAAACCGGTGCCGATCAGCATTGCACTGATCGCGATCGTAATAATGCGTTCCTTGATGACCGGGTGATGGATGCTGCCATAGGGTTGTACGGAACGTTTGGTGCTGGTCATGAACATGCGCTGAAACGTCCAGAGCAGGAAAGCCGCAGCCAGCACGTTGCCGCTCAAAATGGCGACGGCCACCAGCCAACCGCGATCCTGAATCGTGCCTTCGATGAGCAAATGCGCCGCATCGAAGCCAGGCGTGCCGGGCATGACCATCGTGCTCAAAGCGGCAATCAGATACAGCAGCGCGATCGTGGCGTTGGTGTCGAACAGGCCGCCCAATCGCGGAATAAAGGCGGTGCGGGTGCGCTCGTAAATCAGGCCGACGCTGAAAAACATGCCGGCCGTTGCCAAGCCGTAAGCCAGCGACAACAGGATGCTGCCTTCCAGGCCCTGCGTATTGAAACAGAATATGCCGATCACCAGCATGCCGGTATGGCTGATAACGGCAAAGGCCAGCAACCTGCGTATATTGATTTGCATGAGCGCCAGCAGCGCGCCGTAAAATATACTGATCAATCCCAGCGTGACGACAAAATCGGCCCATTCTTCGGCGACGCCTGGAATCAGAGGCAGAATAAAGCGAATGACGGCATAAATCCCCAGCTTTAACCCGACTACAAAAATGGCAACGCTCGCCACGGTGCCCTGTTCGGCCAGCGCCGGCAGCCAGCCGTGAAACGGAAACAGCGGCATGCGAATGGCAAAACCGTAGAACAGCAGAATGAAAATCAGGATCTCATCATGCAAATAGGCATTGTTCTGCTTGATGGTGAGCCAATCGAAAGTCAGCGGATGCTCCGAATCGATCAAGCCAAAGCCCAGCAATAAAAAGCCGGCCAGCGTCATCAGCAAACCGCAGCCCCAATACTGCAGCAAGCCGGCTACGATCCAGGACCTTTTGTGTCCGGTACCGGCATGCAGGGTCAACAAAGACACAGGCAGCAGTTCCAGCAAGCTCCATAACCAGAACTGCATCGCATTCAGTGCCGCAAAAGCGCCTATTAATATAGCTTCATAACCCAGCAGGCAGGCGATGAACTGCCGGTCGATAACGTGCCGGTTAATGATGGAATAGATCAGCGCCAGCAGCGTTAACACGGCTGTCAGCGGAATAAACAGCACGTTCATGCCATCGACGCCGACGCTATAGCTAAGGCCGAACAGTTGCACCTGCTCAGCCAGTTGAATCCCTGCCCTCTCGGCATCATAGAGCATCAGCAGATAGATGCTCAGCAATAAATTCAGCGCTGTACCGGCAAAACCAAAGCGCAATGCGACAACCGTTGAACGCGAAAGCGCGGCCGCGGACATGGCTGCCAGCGGCGCCAAGGTCAGTACGCTTAATAACGGGAATGCTGCCGATTCCGACCAGAAAGTTACATTGATATCCATCGGGTCCTCAAAATGCAATCAGCAAAGTAATAAAGATGAACAACACCAGATAGCGCGGGCTGAATAACAGCAGCTCAACCTTATTGGCCATATAGCCCAATTGGCGACCATAATTGATCGCGTTTTTGCCGATGCCGCGCAACACGAAGCTGTCTTCGAACCAGTGGGTGACGGCCGCAGCCCACTCGGTAATCTTGCCGGCCAGGCCGCTGCCTTGCGCGAAAGTGTCGCCGTCATTATCGAGCCGGGCTCCGATTTTTTGCTCTTCCATTTGCGCCAGCGTCGATATTGCCCGAATGGCCGGCGCGGACACGCCGAATGTACGGTCGACGATATGATCGTCAAAATAAGTCAGATCGTGCGCCAGGCGCCGTATCGGCTTTACCAGTGTCCAGTCGGTAATCTGATCCAGCCAGAAGCGTTGCAATGAGACGACATAGGCCCAGCGTAACCTGGCAATAGCCGGAGCGACCGGCCTGATCGGATTGCCCTGTACGTTGTGCATGAGCGATGGCGAGGTCAGGAACTGATAACCGCGAACCACGGCATGGGCGCAAAGATGCCAGCTGGCCAGCTGCCAAAAGCCCAGGCCGCATTCCAGGAACATCAAGCCTAATTGACCCGATGTGGCAAAAATCAATGAACTCTTGACGTCCGTTTGCGTCAGGCCGACGACAAAACCATAAACCGCCGTCAACAGGCCCACAACCGCGAGCAACGCCATAATCAGCGGCGCCTGTTCGAGAACCGGCTGCAGCAGAATCATAAGATAGACGCCGGCATGCACCATCACCGCCCCGTAAAACACGGCGCTGGACGGCGTAGGCCCTTCCATCGCGCGCGCCAGCCAGGGCGCAAACGGCAGCTGCGCCGATTTCGCAAAAGCCGCTACGGCGAAACAAAAAGCGATCGAAACGGCCTGGCCGGTGGATAATGGCGTCGGCAAAGCCGTCAGCTTGGCCCAGTTAACGCTGTCGGTCCAGGCATAGCAAAGGCTGATGCCCAATATGAATCCGACATCGCCGATACGGTTAGTCACAAAGACGCGCGTCGCGTTTTGGGCGGCAACGGGCCGGTCATAGAAATAGGCAATCAATAAATAGGAACAGAGCCCGGCAATTTCCCAACCGATAAACGTACCGACTGCATTGCCCGATAACACCAGCAACAGCATGCCCGCAGAAAACAGGCTCAGAATAAAGAAGAACCGGTGAAAGCCCGCCTCCCGGTGCATGTAATTGACCGAAAAGCGCATGACGATAAACAGCAGCATGCTAAACAGCGCCGCCACCACGACGCTGAAGCCCGTAGTGATGAAATTCACGCGGATATTCAGCGTGTCGCTGCCCAGCCACTGGCCGACGCTGAATGAGCCGGTATTTTTGCCCATCAAGTCGCCGGTCAGCAGCGCCAAAGCCAGCAGACCTGACAGAATAATGGCCCAATTGGCGATATCGGCCGTCGTGTTTTCGCCGGCTTCGCCTTCCAGCCAGCCGAACAAATGACCGATGCCAATCACTGCCGCGGCAACGAGCGGCAATAAAGGAATTAAAATAACGATTAAATCCACGCGCTTAAACTCCCCACAGTTCAGGCTGTTTGATCAAGACGGGCGCCACCGGCTCGGTTTGATCCCGGTAACAATCCGGCGAGCTCGCGCAAACCGGCAATTCTTTGGCTTCAGCCCGCCACGGCACAAACCCGGTGCCGCGCTCGAAGATGAAAATATCACCGCTGTCCGGATCTTTCGCGCTCAGATGCACCCAGCCGCCGGCTATCAACTCGCGCAGGCTGTCCTGCCGGGCGTAGATTTGCTCCAGAATCTCGGTTTTGGCTTCAACCAGAAGCTGCAGACGCATCGGCTCGTGAATTTCTATCATCTGCCGGGGCAGTCCTGTGCGCAAGTCGCTGCATGCGCCTTCCATGACGCCGAAAAAGCCGGTGACATTGTGCGGCACCTTGGAGCCGCAGCCAAAACGCTCGTTATTGACGGTGGAAAAATAGTATTCCAGATTAATACCGGCGCCGACCGGGCCGACGGCGAGCAGGATGCCTTCCAGCACTTTCCCGTCCGGATCCTGGGTCGGATCGTAGGAAATCAGGAACACGCGCCGGTCGAAGAATGCACCCTGGGTCAGTGATCTACGCCCGACCACGGCCGCGGCATTGGTGGCGTGGCCCAGCTCGGGTCTGGCCTGAGAAAAATCGGCCGAGCGCCCAACCATATGCGCCAACGCCTGTTTCGGCGTCGGATTGCGCGGCGCCGAAGCCAGTCGACGACAGCGTTCGTGCGCCGAAAGCTGCTGCGCATGACTGAGCGCCTGCTGTAGTTTTTTCAGTGCCGGTTGCCGTTCCGCAGGCACGTCCTTGAGATCGTACCAAATAATATCTTCATTGCCGGTGTTGTGCTCGGCGCCGATAAACCAAGTATCGTCCGGAATGCTGATGCCGCGTTCGGCCAGCAGCTTACGCACTTCCAGGCGATTGGCCATGGCCGCGAACACGCGTGCATTGGGCCCGCCGTGACGGCCGCTGCAGGCGCCGCAATCATAAGCGGCCAAATGCGGGTTGTTCTGGCTGATGGAACCGTGCCCCATCAATACGACCAATTCCGAGAAACCATAGGTCAAGCCGGTATTGCGCAAGAAAGCCGCAGTCCGGTCAGCCTGTTCATTATCTGTAAAGCCCAGCTTGGGCTGTTCTGGCGTTGCCGGCGTCGTATTATCTGTTGACGTGAACAACAGCTCGGTTTCAACACTGGGCGAAAACAGCCGGCCGATTCCTGCCACCAGACCTCTCTGCTGTTTCGGCAACAGCGATTTAGCCATCAGGCCTGCAAAAGTAACCGGCGCCATGGCATCAATAACCGGCTGCGATACCAACAGATTGCGGCGCAGCCCCTGATGCAGCAGGTTGGTTGCCCGTTGAACCCAGCGCCGGCCTTTATTATGTTTCGACAGCGCTTTCTCGCTGCCGGCTCTGGGCACTTCCCGGACTTCATGGGCAGGCGTTACCACGACCGGGCATAACGGCGAAACTTTGCTGTCATCCAGGCCTTTATAGTTCATCGGCACGCCGAAAAATCCGGCGGCGCCCAGCGTTTCAATGGCGGGATTAAATTCTTCCAGATGTCTGCGGATGCCTTCCTCGCGATCGTCCATGCAGAAGATCACTTGTGCATCGGGGCGCTTATTGCGCCGGGCCCAGCGGCCGCGGTTATGGTTCGCATTCAAGGCATGAAAAAAGTTTTCCCGATAGTGCCGCTCATAAGCCTGAAGCCAGACCTTGCCTCGCTCCGTCTCGTTAAACTCATCCAGCACGGACAGCATCAGGCGCAGATCTTTCTTTTTCAAGGTTTCTATATGCGCCGCCTTAAGCCCTAGGTGCTGGCATAAACGGAACAGGCGCCAACCGCTGCAATAAATGGTATGGTTGCGCTCCGCCTGCTGCATCGCCAGCGGACTGCTGCGCCAGATCCCGATCATATCGGCAAGCTGCTGCCAATCGGCGCGCGAATGGCGCTCCGAACCGGCAAGGAACATCAGTGATTCAGCCTGATCAGTCAGATATTCCGGCAAATCGCCCCGGTATACCTGGCTGCGCACGATGAATTCCGACAGGTTTTTGCTGAAATAGGACTTGAGACTGCTCAGCTTGGCCTCGATCAGCCACGTTTCGCGGCAGATCTGATTCAGCCACAGCCTGTCCAGCGTCAGCCGAATTGCCAGGTAATCGGCAAGTTTGGGCTTGGCGTCATTCACCGTTTGATAATGCGGGTGGTGCTGGCGCCAGTTGATCAATCCCGACCAGCCGGGTATTTCCAGCGCCAGCCGGCCCAGATAACCGTTCCATTTCGCTTGCGGGATTTCCAGATGCGCCAGCTGCAGAATGATTGCGTCGACGGCATCCTCCGGCAGTTCGGCCATAATCTGCTGCCAGTCAGGCAATTCGTGCAAAAACGGATTGGCGTCATAGGCGGCCGTTGCGCGCCAGGCGCCATAGAGGCCCAGCTGGCTGCGTTCGGGAATGGGCCATGGCGCCAGACCTTCATCCAGACCGGAAGCGCAGATGCGGATCAGTTGCGGGCGCACGAAATCGAGAATGTCTTTGCCGGTCAATGTCATGATGAAGCCGCGCAGGCTCATGCTATCGCCCAACTGAGCCAGCAGATCATCCAGAGCCTGGCGCCCCAGTAACTGCATTTGTTGATGCAAGGACGCATGATTACCGCCTTTTCTGCTGTAGCGGACTTGCGCCAGCCAGTCCTCGGCCTGTTCCATGGATAATTCGAGCAAGTCCTCGGGATGCAGGCTGGCCTGTTCCATCTCGAGCTTGGCCAGAATGCTTTCCCACAATGGCCTGACATCGCTCGCCGACAATTGGCTGCGCACCGGCTCGGGCACATCGGCCTGCACGGCCTCCAGAGCGGCCATTTCCTCGATCTGCCAGTTCAACTGGCTGACCGTGATGGATGGCAGATCAAACAATAGCGCAATGCGATAGATCTCCTTGCGCTTGATGGTTTTATCATCGGTATGACAGATGATTTGCTCGGACTGCAGCCAGTAATCGGCATCAAGTACCGCCATGATGTCGCTGTCGTCTATGCGCCCTGCTCTGTAATAATCCCGGCTGCGCGCTTCAGGCAGATAACCGCTGGTCCCGGTCAGGGCCTCGAAGGCGGCCAGCGCCTCTTCAAACGGCAGGTGCTGGAAGCCGTGCAACGTATTGTGATGCACGAAATCAAGGATGGGCGCCTGTCCGGGCAGCACATGGTCCAAATGATCCAGGGCTGTCGTAATCTGCGCGCGCAACTGGTCTATATCACGGGACTTTAATGGTGATGCTTGCATGATTAAAAACTCGCTTTATAACCTAGTGGCTATGAATGATCTGGCTATTCATTTCAAAGAGGGTTGCCGATGACAGTTCGATCAGAGGCTCAGGCAGCAAACCGAACACGACAATACTCGTTACCAGTATGCCGGCAGCGACTAACTCCGAAGGACGCAAATCCTCGATATGCTGCATCTGCGGCTTTACCGGTCCGGTGAACAGCATGCCGATGGTGCGTGTTGCATAGGCGGCGCTGATCAGTATGCTCAGGCTGAAAAATACCATTAACGCGCCCCATTGCTGGAAGCCTCCGATCAAGGTATGCAATTCGGCCACAAAGCCGACCGAACCGGGCAGCCCCATCGCCGCCAGCAAGGTTATGGTCGCAAACAGCGCAAAACGCGGCATTACCTGAACCAGAGAGCTGTAATCCTGAATGTTGCGGGTATGCGTGCGCTCATACAACAATCCCACCAGCAGAAACAGGGCTCCGGCGATCAGGCCATGCGCGGTCATTTGCATGATCGCGCCGAGAAATCCCGCTTCATTCAGGGTGGCGATGCCCAGTAAGACGACGCCCATATGACTGACCGAGGAATAAGCGACCATCGCTTTCAGATCGCGTTGCCGCCAGGCCAGCAATCCGCCGTACAGCATGCCGAACACGGCCAGGAAAACCAGCAGCGATTGCAGTGTCTGTGCGGCTGTCGGCAGCATGACAACCGCCCGCAGCAAACCGTAGGCGCCCATTTTCAGCAGGATGCCGGACAGCAGGATACTGACCGGGCTGGGCGCTTCGACATGCGCCAGCGGCAACCAGCCATGCAGTGGAAAGATCGGCATCTTGACGCCGAAACCGATCAAAAAGCCGAGCAAGACCCATACCTGCTGATCTTTCGGCATGTTTTCCGATACATGCACCATCGCGCTCATCAAAGACGCGTGTTCCGGCACATACTCATAAACCGCGATCAGGCTGATCAGCATGAAGATCGAACCGCCCATGGTATACAGGACAAAATTCAGGCTGGCCGCATGGCGTCGCTTGCCGCCCCAGCGATCGATCAGGAAAAACAGCGGAATCAGGGTCACTTCCCAGAAAATATAGAAAACCGCCCAGTCCTGAGCCAGAAACACGCCCAGCATGCCGAACTCAAGCAGCAGCATGCAGATATAATAGCCTTTGACTCGGCTTGTAATACTGAAAGAGGCTAGCAGGGCGATGGACGTCAGCAAAGTCGCCAGTACCAGCATCGGCATGGAGAGTCCGTCCAGGCCTAATGCATAAGCGCTGCCCAGCTTGGGATTCAGAGGAAAATATTCGTAAAATTGTAGACCGGCGTCATGCCCGTCATACTGAGCAGCCAGCCAGCAGCTCAGCAACAAAACGAAAGTTGTGAACACATTGCCGAGGCCCCGGATGATCCGAGTATTCTGGCCCGGAGTTAATGCCAACAAAAATGCGCCAATGGCCGGTGTCCAAAGCAGTATGCTGAGAATCCCCATGTTTTTACTTATCCTGTTTGGAGTATCGGATACTCGAATGATGCCTATGCAAATGGACCATTATATGTTTAATATCCAAAAACACGATGCCATTTACTTCTTACTAATAAAAATAAAGATGTGATTGCAAATCTTTACATTACAAAAGCTTAATGAGTTTCTGCGTCGATATAATTTCTATCGAATCGAAGATAAATAATCACGCCCATTGCCTTCTCTTTTATTCTCAAAAAAACATCCAGAAGCACAGACCGACAACACCGGCCGAGCAAGTCGTTATCAATTTTGCTTTCTGAACGGAAGAACTCTCCCTCCAGTAACTGCTCATATGTGTCGCATAATGCATTCTCGTAGCCAGCAGATAGTTATAGAACCGAGGCAACACGCGCCACAGTCGATAAAGCCCGAACAAAATAGCGGACAAGAGCAGATAGAACACAATAATCTGGCTCTGATGGCGCGTCGTGTGGAAAACATGTTCAATCAACTCTTCAAGCCCAAGCTCGAGCCATTCAAATGCAATATGCGCGAACGTAAGCAGTGAATGAAGCAATACATCGTAGGTGCTTATCAGGATGCCGATCAAAGCCGCCTGTACGATAATTTTTTGATGAGCTCTTAACTTCATGCCTCATTCTCAGAATTTCGTAAACATCGGGATAAATCCCCTCTCTGCCGGCATCGATGCCGCATAGGACGAAACAAGGCCAAAGACAGATTGACGGTCGCTTCGCCGCTATCCTTACAAGCGTTCCTGATTAAATCCTGTTCGAGCCAGGCAATAGCACACGCTTCTACAACCAGAACCGCTCTCTTAATCGGAGGCCTGCATAATTCTCTCGAACATGAGTTCGATTGTATTTGCGCAACCTTTCAGAGACCTTTCAGAAACTGAGCCAGGATTTAATCTTGCAGCGATTGATAATTTCTATAGGCTACAGGATTGAAAATAAGCCTGCCGCGTACTCGATCAGCCAGTCGCTTTTGAGCCGATCACTGCCTGCATTTGTCCTTTATTCAAAGCACCGGTAGTTTTTGAATCAAGCTTGGCTTGGTTTTTTCCTTTACCTTTAGTCATGACCGCATTCAATTCGGGCTCGGCCTGAATTTGCCCCTTGCCTTCCAGTGCCCTGGCCTCGACCTTAATATTATTGTCCTGGGCGCTGAGCATAAAATCGTGAATGGTTTCGAGAATATCGTGATCGATAAACTGCGTTTTCGAGCCGTCAATCAGCACCGTACTGTTTTCCTCGATCTGATTGAAGTATTGTCTAAGCCGGGCACGATTTAAAAAAGTGACGTCTTTGTTCAGGCTGAGAACATAACGATCATCGGTTTTAGTCAGCGAAATGGCGGCATGGTAATTGGCCCGAACCACATAGTACAGACCGACTGCAATGCCGACCCCGATGCCTTTTAACAAGTCCGTCGCCAGAATCGCCACAATCGTTACCACGAACGGCACCAATTGGCTCCAGCCCTTATGGAAAAACTCGACGAAGATTTTCGGCTTGGCCAGTTTATAACCGGTTTGCAGCAATATCGCCGCCAGACAGGACAACGGAATATTGTTGAGAAAGCGCGCGAAAAACATCACGCTGAGCAACAGGAACAAACCATGCACAAAACTTGACACCTTGGACTGGGCGCCGGCATTAATATTGGCGGCGCTGCGCACGATGACGGCCGTGATAGGTATACCGCCAATCAAGCCGCTGACCATATTGCCGATGCCCTGAGCCTTCAATTCGCGATTGGTCGGCGCCACGCGTTTGAGCGGGTCCATTTTATCGGCCGCTTCGAGGCTCAGCAGGGTTTCAAGACTGGCGATGATCGCAATCGTCAAAGCCACCGTATAAACTTCGGGCTTAGCCAAAAAACTGAAATCGGGGAAGGTGAACAGATTGAGAAAATCTTCCGGTTTTTCCGTGACAGGTAGCGAGACCAGATGCTTGCTGGAGATCGCCCATTCCGGCGCCATGCGTAAGGCCACCATATTGTAAATGATGCCCCAAGCAACGACCAGCAGCGCACCGGGGATCAGCCGGAATAAGGCCACCCGCTTGACAAAACTGCTCTCCCATATCGCTAAGATCAGCAGCGATACGAAACTGACGACGGCAGCGCCCGGCGAAATCGCCTTTAACGCGCCCATCATGGACTGGACAGTCTCCCGGACAGTTTCGCCGATATACACTTCGTCGACTTCAAAACTGGCGTCATAACCGATGGCGTGGGGAATCTGCTTCATGATCAGAATCAAACCGATTGCGGCCAGCATGCCTTCAATGACTGCCGAGGGAAAATAAGCGCCGATCGCGCCGGCCCTGAGAAAGCCCAGTATGAGCTGAAGCATGCCCGCCAGCACGACGGCGACCAGAAAGCCTTGAAAACTGCCCAAATGATCGATGGCATTGAGCACGATCACGGTCAGGCCCGCGGCCGGACCGGAAACGCTGAGTTGGGAACCGCTCGCCCAGGCGATGACCAGTCCGCCAACCATGCCCGCGATCAGCCCGGAAAACAATGGCGCACCGGATGCCAGCGCCACGCCCAGACAAAGCGGCAAGGCGACCAGAAACACGACCAGCCCGGCCGGTATATCGTGATGCAGATGCTTTAAATAGTAACTGAGATGCTTGTGAATCATATGCCCGCTCCTATGCTGGAGTTGTATTTAGTTTTATATCGAATCCTGGTCTGCACTTTATATTGAATCCTGGTCTGAACTCGCTGGACTTATCCAAATCAGCCGTCCGCTGTAATTGTCAATCTTATAAATCATCAAGGCTTTATCACCATGAAGGTCGTGTGGACAGCCCGGATCAGGGTTGCCGTTGTGCTGCCGATGGGCTGATGGTCAAGACCGGTCCGCCCTATCGCCGCCATAATGACGAGGTTGTAATGCTGCCCGATGATATGTTCGCGAATCGCGTTGTGAGCCGAGTCGGCGCCATGGGCGACAAAGCATTTCGAATTGCCGGCAAGATCCGGCAGATGCCGTTCGGCGATTTCATGCAATTTTTCCAACCGCTCCTGTTTCTGCTGCTCGAATTGTTCAGGATTGTGCAAGTCGCCGCACAAGGCATGGAACAAATGCACTTCGGCGCCGGAAGCCTGCGCGATATCCTGCGCATAAGGCAGCGCCGCCAGGGAATTCGAAGAAAAATCGGTAGGGACAAGAATTTTACGGAAGGGCGTAAAGCCGGATTCGTCCTCTACGATGACAATGGGTCGATTGCCGAAACGGAGCACTTTTTCGGCCACCGAGCCCATTAACATGCGCATGAAGCCGGTTCTGCCGTGGCTGCTCATGACGATCATGTCAAACCGGCCGGATGCCTCGACGATAGCCTGGGCCGGTTTGCGGTCCTGCGCGGCGACACTGTCATCCAGAATGCCGTTGTCCACCGACTCCAGGGCGAACTGCCGGAGTTTGGTCTTTATGGCCTGCTCGATAGTAGCCGGATCGCCATCGGCGTGAAAACTGTCGACGTCATAGTGAAAACCGTCCATGTTCGAATACAGATCATAGGCATGAAATGGTGAGATCCGGCCTTTATAGATACGCGCCAATTCCTGAGCGACGGGCAGCGCTTTACGGCTAAAATCTGAAAAATCGATGGGGACAAGAATTTTTAGTCCTTTGTTCATGTATGAACTCCAAAACTATGGTTGGAAAATTAAAAAATCGGCTTCAGCAGTTCCGCGCCTGCAGATAAATTTTTTCTCTCGCATCACTCGCCCACAAGCAAAAAAAGTGCTACCAACGCCTTATGATTCATCAGCATATCGGCCAGACTAATATTCCTGGGCCGCTTGTGCAGAGTAAGCGGCCGTTGGCAGCATGAGGGGCAATGATTGAGGAGAACGATTTTTCCATAGCGCAAATAATGCTACCGCTTAAGCGGGTCGCTGGCAGTATATCCAGGTTCAGACTTGCAAAGCCCAAGCCGTCAATCATCTTCGGCTGGAAACAAATTTCATTGCCGGTAACGCTATGTCCGCCTCGTGATAATCGTATTTAAAAATCGGATCAATTTCGGTATCGGGATAAAGCGTAACCAGCGGCTTCAGCAAGCCATCGTCCAGGCCATAGACCCATCCGTGCAAGGTGGGCCGGTTTTCTTCATGCCAGGCTTGCTGGATGATCGAGGTATGGGCCAGCGTCTGCACCTGTTCCTGAATATTCAGCTCAACCAACCGGTTCACTCGCGCTTCTTCAGTCGGTAATGCATCGATTTCAGCCCTGTTGAGGCGATAAACATCCTTGATATGCATGAGCCATTTATTGGTAAGGACCAGTTGAGAACTTTGTCTGCCCAAAGCGGCCTTGATGCCGCCGCAGCCATAATGCCCGCAAACGATGATATGTTTGATTTTCAGCACGGTGACCGCATATTGCAGCACGCTCAGGCAGTTGAAATCGGTTGAAATCATCTGGTTGGCGATGTTGCGATGAATAAACATCTCGCCAGGCTGCGCATTGACGATAATTTCCGCCGGCACCCGACTATCGGAACAACCGATCCAGAGAAACTCCGGTTTCTGCGTTTTAGCCAACTGGGCAAAGAACTCCGGGTCATGCGCTTTCTTTTCCCGGGCCCAGGCTTTATTTTCACTTAATAATTTTTCAAATGATTTCATAGCGATTCCCTTAAATATTGACCATGAGAGCGTAATCAATAATTAATGTTATGCTTTCAACTTTATAGGAAAGGCGATTAGCGCCTTAACAATTTCGATTCGAAATTATTTTATGCGCATAACCTTTCAAGAACCTTTCACATGAATTTGAATGTATGAAAATTTTATTGATTGAAGACGATGCAGTTTTGGCGGATGGGTTAATGCATACGTTAAGCGCCAATGGCTATTCGGTCACCTGCGCCACTACAGGTGGCTACGCCGAGCAACTGTTATTGTCGCAAGGCTTCGATTTAATCGTACTGGATCTGGGGCTGCCGGATGTGGATGGACTGCAATTGCTGCGCAGATTCAGATTGCGCAAGATACCTTTACCGATTTTGATCCTGACCGCTCGAGACGGCATCAATGACAGAATCGAAGGCATCGAACAGGGCGCTGACGACTACATGACCAAACCGTTTGAACTGCGGGAATTTGAAGCGCGCGTTCGCGCTCTGATACGGCGCTGCTATGGCGGCTTTCGCAACGATATTGTTATCGGCAGGCTGGCGCTGGACACGCAAAACCACCAGGTACTGGCCGATGGCCAATCGATGCAACTGTCGGCTCGTGAATACGGCGTCCTGGAAATATTGCTGATACAGGCCGGCAAAGTCGTCAGTAAAGACCGTATCGCTCAGCGCCTGTCGGCTGACGGGGAGGCGCTCGCCGACAATGCCATCGAAGTCTATGTCCATCGCGTCAGAAAACGCATAGAGCCGTACGATGCCGTGATCCGGACAGTGCGCGGGCTGGGCTACTTGCTGGAGACGGCCGATGACTAAAGTCAGAAGCCTCAAAACTGAAATTCTATTCCGGCTGATCATCCCGCTCATTTGCTTTGTCGCGATCGAGAGCGTGCTTTCCTACTTTGTTACGCTGCACTATGTCAATGAAACCTACGACCGCTGGCTGCTGGACTCGGCCCGGTCATTGACTCAGGAAATCAAGGTCAAAGACGGCAAGATACGGGTGGAACTGCCGCCCGCCGCGCTGGAAATTTTCAAATGGGACGAGTTCGATAAAACCTTTTTCAAGATCATATCCTCCGAGCAAGGCATGATCGTCGGAGACAGTTTCGTACCGGAATCATTTGATCCGGGCGCGAACTGGTCGCATCCGGTCTTTTTTGAGGACGAAGTTCGCGGAGAGCCGGTGCGGGTCGTATCCATGCTGATCATTCGCGATGAGACGCCGGAGAAAATTTTTGTCCATGTCGCCGAAACGGTGAATAAGCGACGGTACATGATGATCGATATTTTGCTCGCCGACCTGGTTCCGCAGCTTATCCTGACATTGTTTACCGGCATTTATCTGCTGAGAGGATTAAAGCGAGGCCTGAAGCCTTTGCATACGCTGGCCGATGAAATCGCCCAACGCTCGCCGCGTGATCTGAGCCCTATCGCTGAAACGCACGTTTTTCTCGAAGTCCGCACCCTGACCGATACCATCAATGACTTGCTGGCCCGCTTGTCGGCAGCTATCGCCGCCCAGCAGCGGTTTGTCGCCAATGCCGCCCACCAATTGCGCACGCCGCTGGCCGGCCTGAAGCTGCAGGCTGAGCGCGCACTGCGCGAACAGGATCTGCCGGCCATGAAGCCGGCGCTGCAGCAAATGCAAAATTCCGCCGACCGCGCATCTCATACGATTACGCAATTGCTGGTGCTGGCGAAATCGGGCCCCATCGACGGCATGAATGAATTAAAACCGGTCAATCTGGATGCTCTGGTCAAGGACACCTGCATGGACTGGGCGCCCAAAGCGCTGCAGCGAGAGATAGAACTCAGCTTCGAAGGCCCGAAACAGCCCGTATACGTGCGCGGCGATGAGGTATTGCTGCGGGAATTGCTGGGCAATCTGCTCGATAATGCTATTGTGTATGGCAAAGAGCATGGCAATATTATCGTCAAACTGAAACGCTTTCCCACACCCAGCCTGATTGTCGAGGATGATGGTCCCGGTATTCCCGACCTTGAGCGGGATAAAATTTTCGAACGCTTTTACCGTATACCGGGCAGTTCAGGCAACGGCTGCGGATTGGGTCTAGCGATCGTTAAGGAAATTGCCGATCTGCACAAAGCCCGGCTCGAGCTTAGCCTTATCAGCGCCGCAGGGGGTACGCGCGTTACTGTTTCATTTGGCAATCTTTAATACGAACCCAAAACGATGAAGTCAGAACAGTCGGCTTGACGTATAATATCGAGACCAAACTAAAGCAGTTTTCATTAGGCCATTTATTTTTCTATAAAACAGCAACTTGATGTGACAAGCGCATGGATTACAGATGATTTCACCTCATAATCTAAAAATCATCTTGATCTCGATCGCGCTCGGCCTTGTGGTTCTGATTCCCGACACGGTATTCGGCTTACTGCTCGAAGCCTCCCATGCCTTCTTTGAAGTGCTTGAAGAGGGGTTCGATCTGCTGGTCGAGCATATCTTTCATACCAGCACCCATGAAACACAGATCATCGTATTTTATTTGCTGTTTTCGCTGATCTGTTATGGCCTTTACAAGCTGTGGCGTCTCTCACAACGTTGGTACAACGCATTCAGGATCACCTGGTCGCAGCAAAAAGCCAATGCCTGGCTTTATTGGCAAGAATCCTCTCTGCTAAAAAAGATCGAAATAGTGGCAATTGGCCTGGCCGCCGCCAGCTTCCTGATCTTCTGGCACACGATGATGTAAACCTGTCCGGGCCGCAAGAAGCTTATCCGTTCAGCCGGCGGAAATGCAGCTTTGCCACGATGCGCAAACTGGCGAATAACAGCATGACCGCAGCCATATAGGCCGCTGCCACACCGAGAGAGCCAAGGTGAGCTCCCAACACGAAACTCAATATCACCATTACTATCATTGCAACCAGAGTCAGGCTTAATACAATACGATGCAAGCCCATAAACTGCAGATAATAAGGCACATCGGCAAACAGGGCGCTGAAGCAGGCACCGGAAGCAATAAGCAGCATAGGATGATAACCGGCACTGAACTGCTCGCCGAACAAATCCAGTATTGATCGTCCCGCGAAGATCAAAATGGCCAGCAAGGCGAGAATCAGGCTGCCGACCGCTAAAGTTCTCTGCGTCATGAGAGCCTGTATCGCCCGTTTGTCGCCGCGGCCTATCAGCACGACCATCATGGGCAGATAGTAACGATTGGTTGAAGTCCCTATCAGGGAAATAAAACCGCCGGTCTGGGCGGCCACGGCATAGATGCCAACCTCCAGGCCGGAAGGAAAGAGTATTTCCAGAATGATGACGCCGCCGCTGGTCATAACGGTCAGCATCAGACTGCTCATAACCAGCGGCAAAGAGCCCCTAAGCCATTTTCTGCCGTGCATGAGCGGCACTATTTTCTTAATGCCTGCCGGCATCAACAGCTTGGCTATGGTCCACATAACAGCCAATGTCATCGTCCAGGCACCGCCGAAACAAAGCACGGCAGCTAAAGCGGATACGTTGACAGGGCTGATTGACAAGCCAATCAGCAGCACAAGATAAATCGCCGGCAGAAACAGCCTGTAGACCGCGACGCTGAGCAGCTGCGCGCCATGCGCGGCAATGACTTCAACCAGAAACAGCGTCACGGCGATGATCGGCAAAAACGCCGCGAAGGTGACAATAACGACGCGTGTTGCGTCCTGGTTCAGCGCCCAGAAAGCTTCAAGGCTGACGCCCAGCATCGCCGCCAACAGCAGGCTGAAAGCGCTGATGCCGCGCAAAGCAAACAACCAGAAACCGTGGAACCTCTGCCAGTCCTCACGGTCACGCAACAGAGCGACTGCGCGCAAGGCATATTTCTCTAAGCCCAAAGTCGCCAGGGTTGACAGCAACGTTACCACCGACACAGCCACGTTGTAACCGTCAAACTCGCCGACACTGAGCCATCGCGCCAGCAACATATTGGCCAGATACATCAGGCCGTAATTGGCCAGAGCCAGTACAAACAATTCCAGTGAGCGAAAACTATTCACGTGCAGGTCTAAGTGGTAATCCATTAACGCTAATTTTCAAGTAGTGCCATGCCTGGCAAGGCCTGCGGCGGTTTAAGCCGCTGTTCAACCTGCACTGATGGCTGGACAACGGCCGCGATTATCAAGGGCGGGCGTCTGGCGCTGTCCTGACTATTTTAAAAGCGGCAACGGTGCCGTTCATTTCATTGGCTGTAAGTAAATAATGATCCTCACCGAGCATGAAATGCGCGATGCCTTCGGGCGACTTGATGTCTTCGCCCGGAATCTTGCCTAATGCCTCGACTTTCGGATGCTCGGGATCGGCTAAGGAAATCAGCATGACCGCTCCCCCTCTCTCCATTCCGACCGCAACCCAGGACGTACCCTCAATATCAAAGGAAACCAGCATTTCCGGCTCGGCGCCTTTCCGGCCGCTTTGACTGTCGAGATAGAGATGGTGCGCAAAAGCCATCTCGTCTAGCTGATTGCCCGTATCGCCGACAAACTTTCCCGTCTTGGTATTGAAGACGCTGATGGTCCGGCCGCCGCTCAATGTCTGGCCTTCGGCTTTGGCTGATGTTTCCGTATCGCCTTCATCCGCTGTCACAAAAAAGCGCCCGTCCTTAGTTAAAGCAATGCCATCGGGTTCCCGCAAGGCGATAATGGATTGGTCGAACTGCACCCAGCCGTCATTCTTTAAGTCAGCCTTATGTGCCGTGACGCCCATATTGTAATAACCCATGACCTTTTCGTTGATCAAATTGACGACAGCGACCTCATTGGTTTCCTGTAGTGTTACAAAAGCCCAGCTTGCATCGGGTGAGATAGCGATATATTCGGGCTCCAGCAAAGTAGGCGCATGGCCGACTATCGGGATCAATATTTTGCGCTCGCCTTTGGCCTCGTTGCCAAAAACCTCAGACTCTTCAAAGCGGCCCAGGCTGACTTTTTTATCCTTGATCACGCCATTGCCGTCAAAATCCATCTGTTTGCTGATTTTTCCATCGCCATTCCAGTCGACTTCCACCTCCAGATAATGACCTTGCTCTTCGATGACAAAACCTTCACGAGTGGTTACATCAGCCAACTTCAGATTATTATTGGCTTCGACCTGGCCGTTCTGGTCCAGGTGGATGATAGAAACGCTGCCTCGGGCTTTGAAAAACTGTTTCTTCTGCTGATCAAACCAGAAATCCTCGCCCTCATTGGCGACCATAACCAAACGGCCATCGGATGACATAACTACCGCGTCCGAACCGAAGCCGGTCTCAACCTTATCAATCAACTCACCCGTTGAAGCAGAACGGATTTCCAGCCGGCCGCGCTTGATACCCGCATCAACGACCGCCGCGAACAGATCGAGTGACGGGTGAAAAGCTACGGAAGTAAACTCCTCGCCCTGGCCTAGCCCTAATGAAAAACGGGCTATCCTGCGCAATTTCTCAGGCTTACTGATATCGAGTACATCGACTTCGCCGGTCTCAAAATTGCTGAGCACCGCGCGCAGTGTAGACTGTTGGACACTGACAATCTCGGTGCCTTTTTCGTAGCCTGAGTAATAAAGTGAGACGGATTCCAGATCCCACTTGGCCGGTACAACCGGTGCCGATACACAAGCAAACAATAAAAGAGTGGAAACCAGGGTAATAATGCTAAAAATTTTCAACGACAACCTCATGGGAAAACCAGACTAAATAGCGGGTATTTTAACCGCTAGCCAGACTTGTTCCTAAACAGATGAAATTTTGTATAAAAAAAAAGCTGCCCTCATAAAAGGGCAGCTTCGTAAGGAGCCTAATTTTACAACAATTTAGAAGGGAACTGACTTTACAATCATTTAAAATGCTACCTGGCCACGCAACATATAGGTATCCAGACCGATATTGTCTCCGGTCAATGGCAGACCAGCCGGTGTAGTTAATGGAGAGTTTTCTATATCCAGTACACGAGTGTAATCAGCCATCATACGGAAATTGCTGTTGATATACCAATTTAAGGCCACCGTTACGTTGGATATTTCACCACCGTGGAAACCACCGTCATTCAGATCAGCTGTCGAATAACGGGTCGCCAGTTCCCAAGCTCCCAAGCCGCCATTTTTCAAACTAAATGGTTTGTTTGGCTCCAGGTATTTAAATACGCCTTCTTTGTATTTACGAGATTCTCCAGTTATGGTCCAGGCCGCCTCAGCATACCAGCCATCCAACTCCAGATTACCGTTAGCAGCCCCATCTTCACGATCTATCCAGGAACGCGTGTATTCCGCGCCGGCAGAGAAAGGCCCATACATACCGGCCGCCTCCAAGCCGAGCATTTTGATATTTTTTATCTTATCAATATTTGTATCGATCAGGTTGAGGTTGGACATATTCGTTGTTTCATAGTCCAGCCGCATTTTTCTATTTTTTGCCACCGTGCCGTCATCGTCCGGCACACGATAGTTACCAGCCAGACCTAAATGCACCAGTTTGGTTTTCTCTTGAATCGGTGCATAAGTGACACGAGATGAAATGCCCCAGCCTTCATCGGCCTTATCGCTATTACTATTAGGCGTGATCGAGTCGCCAAAAACACCTAATGCCGCTGTCCAATTTTCGCCTTTGGAGTTCAAATTAAGACCGATAGCACGATCAACGGTCGGATTGTTCAGAATGTTCATTAATGAACGTTCTGTAAACATCAGATCATTAGAGCTTTCATACAGCTCACGGCTGAAGTTTTGCTTTTGCTGACCGGCCGTGATATGTACCCAGTCAAAACCGGCATATCGCAACCATACATCTTTCATTCTGACGTTGTCATCAGCGAAATCCGCAACAGTTCTAAATTCCCAGTCTTTAAAGAAAGTACCTTGAAATTCCATACGGGCACGGCGGATTTCTGTGCCGTCATTAGCTTCGACGTGTGGGAAAGTGACTTCTCCTGTGTCGCTATCTACAGTTCGCTTGGTGAAATCGTCGCCGCTATGAAATGAGGCATCCGCGTGAATACGACCGCCCAGTTTAAATTTGAAATTTTTATCAGCCGATTCGACTTGCAAGCCTTTTTTATCCATTTTGACTTTAACTTGCTCAGCTTCCTTCATATGCTCATCCAGAGCCTTGAGTTCGTTGTTTTTTAATGCCAGATCATTGCGAATTTCTTCTAGCTCTGCCTTTTGCTTGGAAGCCTCTTCCACTTTTTCGAAAGTCCCTAACTTGACACGGTTAGGACCAGGTTGAGCGAAAATCTGTTGTGTATCTTGATCGACATACAGATCAATAGCAAAAGCGGCAGATGACATGCCCGCCCCCAGAACGGCCGTCACTGCCAAGGTAAGTCTAGAGAATTTCATTATTGCTCTCATTGTTATAGGAAATTGAAGGCGCAAGAATAGGGCAGCGACGTGACAGCTTCATGACGGTTTTATTACAGTTTTGTTACAACACAGCTATGTAAGGGTTGCCTGACAAATTCTTGATAACTAAAGGCACTGATCCCCGCCTTCATTCAGTATGTCTCGATCAGTCTCCGGCATTTTCGTCTCTATTGTCACTGTCATCTCTCGCTCAAAATCAATCCGAAAGGTTGCCAATCGGCAGTCATTCAATACTTACAAAGAAAACCAGGCAGAAGCAACTATTTATCTAAATAAGAATGATTTGCAATAACATAAATATTTACCCTATACTTTGCTCATCGATAATTTAGCGACGGAATGGATATAACAATGAATAACAAATCGTTTTTTAAAGGCGGCGCCCTAACCACGCTGATTGCATTTAGCGCATCGGCCAACGCGCTGGAAAAACCGCAAACCATGGAAGACATGTGGAAGATCATTCAGGAACAGCAGAAACAGATCGATTCGATGAAAGCGCAGATGACTGCCTCGCCGCAGCCGGCCAAGACCGCGACCGCGACTGCGGACGGCAATGTCAAGAGCCTGGAGCGCAAAACCGATGTGCTGAGCAAAGAAGTCGAGAAACTGCGCACCGAACTGGTGATTCCTGAGGAACCGAAATATAAGAGCGCCTATGGCCTGGGCCCTGCGGCATCCAAGGTCTATCAGGTCGGCAAGGGCTTGTCGATCGGCGGTTACGGCGAAGCCAATTACCAGGCCATCGTCGGCAATGAAAAAGGCAAGAAAGACAACGCCGATTTTGAACGTCTCGTGTTATATGCCGGTTACAAATTTACCGACAGCATCCTGTTCAACAGTGAGATCGAGTTTGAGCATGGCTCAACAGACGATGGCGGTTCAGTCTCGGTTGAATTCGCAGCGCTGGATTTCTTTATCGATCCGATGGCCAACATACGCGCCGGTATGGTGCTCCTGCCGATGGGCTTCATCAACACGATACATGAGCCTCCCTTTTACTTCGGCAACAACCGTCCTGAAGTGGAAAGACAGATCATTCCCAGCACCTGGCGCGAAATCGGCGTCGGCCTGTTCGGTGAAATACTGCCTAACCTGACCTATACAGCTTATGTCGTCAACGGCCTGAATGCGGCTGATTTCACTTCGGACGGCATCCGTTCCGGCCGGCAGAAAGGCAGCCAGGCCAAGGCCGAGGATCTGGCGTTTGTCGGACGCGTGGACTATGCGCCCGAAGCCTTGCCGGGGCTGTCAGTCGGCGGCTCGGCCTACGCCGGCAATTCCGGCCAGAACCAGGATTTTGGCGGCCAACAGGTCGATGCCTTCACGCAATTGTATGAAGCGCACGTGCAATGGAAATACCGCGGCCTCGAATTCCGCACACTCGGCTCATGGGGTCATATCGACGACGCGGACGTACTCAGCGCCGCCAAAGGCCAGACGATCGGCTCATCGAATTACGGCTGGTACACCGAAGTCGGCTATGACATCCTGCCGCTGCTGGTCAAGGATACGACCCAGTATCTGGCTCCGTTCTTCCGTTATGAGCAATTCGATACGATCGCCGGCACGCCGACCGGCTTCGCTGACGACGAGACCAAAGACCGTCAGATCTACCAGTTCGGCCTGAACTACAAGCCGATTCCGAACGTCGTGATCAAGGCCGATTACCGCAATTTCACGGCCAAAAAAGGCAATCTGCCTGATGACTTCAACTTGGGATTGGGCTTCATTTTCTAGTGAAGGATCAATGGCGGGCCGATTGAGCCCGCCTCGCCATGCTGTTCGGCCGGAATTTTGTTAAGATACCCGTCCTTTTAACGTATTCAACGACTTTCGGCCCGGTACTGGAGAACTCAATGAAAGTAATCAGAAAAGGCGTGCGGTATATGCTCCTGCTCATGCTGGTCGCAGCCGCCGCCCCAAGTTTCGCCAAGATTTTCTACAGCAAGAACGAAGCCATGGAACTGGCATTCGGCAAGAACGCCCAAGTGGAGCAGTTATCGCTGTTTCCTGATGAACAGGAAGTAGCCAAAATCGAGCAGCTTTCACGCAGCAAACTGGAATCGGGTTTGTATACGTTTTATGTCGGCAAGGAGCAGGACAAGCTACTGGGCTATGCGGCGATTGAAACGGGCACGGTCAGAACCAAGCCTGAGACTTTAATGATCGTGCTGACGCCGGACGGCGCCGTCAGCAATATTGTGACCCTGGCCTTTCACGAACCGCCCGAATATCAGCCGCCCGAACGCTGGTATGAGCAATTGAAAAACCGCCTGCTGCCTGACCAGGATTTCAATAAAGGCGTGCAGGGCATTTCCGGCGCCACACTGAGCACAAGAGCCGCACTGGACAAGGTCCGCCGCGTACTGGCGGTTTATGAGGTCATGATCAAAGACAAGAGTAAAGACTGATGCGATACTTCGTCACCGGCGAACAACAGCGCAAAGCCTTGCTGAATGCGCTGGTCCTGATGTTTCTGGGCTATATCGCCCTGCTGTGGGTAAGCAACGGGCTGATGTACTTTCACCGCATGAGCCTCACGCCCGAATCTGTCATTGCCTATTACCTGGGCTCGGAGGAGCAGTTCACCCAGCCGAGAAGCTATGAAGGCATGCTGGAAGTGTCGCATTTCCACCTGTTTTCGATGGGCATGCTGGCCGTAACGCTGACGCACCTGATGCTGATGACCGACTTTTCGGTACGGCTGAAAATCTGGCTCAGCGGCTTGGTTTATGCATCGGCGATAGCCGATGAGGCCGGCGGCTGGCTGGTCCGGTTCGGCCACCCTTTGTTCGCCTATTTCAAGATCGGCGCCTTTGTGCTGCTGGAATTATCCCTTGCGGCGCTGCTGTTTGTCGTCATTACGGCCATGATACGCGCCCGGGCCCGCATCAAGCAGAGCGGTTCCGAACAGACGGGCTAGCGCCCGCCTTCCCGATTAAAACCCGTGAACCCTTGCCGCCGTCTTAAGTCACAGGACAAAGCGGAGTGTTAAGCTCGCAGGCGACTCCTCAAGTACTGGCACTTAACGGAGGTGACATGAAAGCGAATATCGGTTTAATCGGCCTGGCGGTCATGGGCCAGAACCTGGTCCTCAACATTAACGACCACGGCTTCAAAGTCGCTGTGTACAACCGCACGACCAGTAAGGTGGATGAGTTTCTGGAGGGGCCTGCCAAAGATTCCGCCGTTATCGGCACACGCTCGCTCGAAGAACTGGTCAACAGCCTCGAGACGCCGCGCATCATCATGCTGATGGTCAAAGCCGGCAGCGTAGTCGACCAGTACATCAACGACCTGCTGCCGCTATTGTCTCACGGCGACATCATCATCGACGGCGGCAATTCGCTGTTCACGGACACCCATCGCCGCACGCAAGCCCTGAAAGAAAAAGGCATCCTCTATATCGGCACCGGTGTATCGGGCGGCGAAGAAGGCGCGCGGCACGGCCCGTCCATCATGCCCGGCGGCAACAAGGCGGCCTGGCCCAGAGTCAAGCCGATCCTGCAGGCCATCAGCGCGCAGGTGGAAGGCCAGCCCTGCTGCGAGTGGGTCGGCGACAGCGGCGCCGGCCACTACGTCAAAATGGTGCATAACGGCATTGAATACGGCGACATGCAGTTGATCGGCGAAGCCTACCAGCTACTGTCCGAAGGGCTGGGACTGACAGCCGACGAACTGCATACGCTGTTCTCCGTATGGAATCAGGGCGAGCTCAGCTCCTATCTGATCGAGATCACAGCCGACATTTTTGCCTACAAAGACGAAGACGGCCAGCCGCTGGTCAACAACATTCTCGATGCGGCCGGCCAGAAAGGCACCGGCAAATGGACCGGCATCAATGCCTTGGAGCTCGGCATTCCGTTGACGCTGATCGTCGAATCGGTATTCGCGCGCTCGCTGTCGGCGCAAAAGCAGGAACGCGTCCAGGCCGCACGGCTGCTGCCCAAGCACGCCCATACCTTCAGCGGCGACCGGCATGCCATGATCAATGCCATCCGCCAGGCGCTGTACGCCTCCAAGATCATTTCCTACGCGCAAGGCTTTCGCCTGATGCGCGAAGCCTCGCACGAATACCAGATGGCGCTGAACTATGGTGAAATCGCCCTAATGTGGCGCGGCGGCTGCATCATCCGCAGCCGCTTTCTGAATGACATCAAGCACGCCTTCGATACCGACCCTGACCTGGTCAGCCTGCTGCTGGATGACTTCTTCATCGATGCCATCAAACAAGCCGACCAGGACTGGCGCCAGGCCATCATGCTGGGCATCGAACTGGGCATCCCGACCCCGGCGTTTTCGGCTGCGCTGTCCTATTACGACGGCTATCGCACGGAACGGCTGCCGGCCAACCTGCTGCAGGCGCAGCGCGATTATTTCGGCGCGCATACCTATGAACGCGTAGACCACCCGCGCGGGCAGTTCTTCCATACCGACTGGACCGGGCGCGGCGGCAAGACCTCGGCGTCAACCTATACTGTTTAACAGGCATCATGAGCACCGAACCCTGCACCTACGTCATTTTCGGAGCGACCGGCAATCTGTCGCGGATCAAGCTGATGCCGGCCCTCTATCATCTCGATGCCGAAAAACGCCTGCCCGAAGGCACGCGCATTCTGGGCATCGGGCGCCGGGATTGGGATCAATCCCGATGGCAAGCCGAAGTTAGAGCGATGATTCAGGCCAAGACTAGCGAGAGCCTCGACGAAGCCGTTTTTCAGCGCTTCAGCGCCCGCCTTTATTTTCATAAAGGCGATATCCGGCAGGAAGCCTGTTATGCAGAACTGGCTGAACGGCTCGACTCCGGCCAGTTTCCGCGCAATGTGGCGTTTTACCTGGCTGTCAGCCCGGCCGACTTCGGCATCGTGATGGAACAACTGAGCCATCACCGCCTGTTCGACGAGGAAGACGGCTGGCGGCGCGCGATCATCGAAAAACCGTTCGGTTACGACCTGGACAGCGCCCAATCGCTGCAAAGACGCATCAGCCATTATCTGCATGAAGAGCAGATTTACCGCATCGACCACTATCTGGGCAAAGGCACCGTGCAGAACGTGCTCGTGTTCCGGTTCGCCAATGTGCTGCTGGAGCCGCTGTGGAACCGCAACTATATCGACCATGTCCAGATCACGCACGCCGAAGACATCGGCATCAACGGCCGCGGCGACTACTACAATACGGCCGGCGCCCTGCGCGACATGATCCAGAGCCATCTGCTGCAATTGCTGACGCTGGTCGCGATGGAGCCGCCCGCATCCATGGAAGCCGAAGCCCTGCGCGATGAGAAAGTCAAAGTGCTGAAGTCGATCCGGCCGATACCGAAAGAAGCCGTGCACGCGCATGCGTTCCGCGCCCAATACGCCAAGGGCAGCATCAACGGCGAAAAGGTCGCGGCTTACCTGCAGGAAGAACATATCCCGCCCAGCAGCGTTACCGAAACCTATGCCGCAATGAAGCTGTACATCGACAACTGGCGCTGGCGCGGCGTGCCGTTTTATCTGCGCACCGGCAAGCGCATGGCCAAGGCACAATCGGTCATTTCGATCTGCTTTCGCCATCCGCCATTACAGTTTTTTCGCGGCACAGAAGTAAGCTGCAAGAATCCGAACTGGATATTGCTGGGGATACAACCGGAGGAACGCATCCGCATCGAGATGGCGATCAAGGAACCGGGGCTGGAAATGCGCACGCGCATGAGCTCGCTTGATGCCGGCTTTCGGCAGGAACATGAAACAAACCATGACGCTTATGAAGACCTGTTGCTGGATGTGCTAATCGGCGACCGGTCATTGTTCCTGCGTTTTGATGAAGTCGAATACGCCTGGCGCATCATCGACCCGATCCTGCAAACCTGGGCCATCGAGCGTGACTATATCGCCACTTACCCGGCCGGCTCCTGGGGGCCGCCGGAGAGCCGTCGCCTGTTCGATAAAGAAGGGCAATTCTGGCGCAGTTCACTGACGCCTGAATGCAACTAGGCCGCTCCGATGCTGAAGACAACGAAGCGGCCTAATTATATCAATGTTGTAGGGTACGCATTGCGTACTACACTCAGTGTTGAAGTGTTGGATGATAGACGTGAGCGGGCGGACCATAGCCAAAATAGGCGGCCACCAGTGCTGATAAGGCGTGCAGCCATACGTCATGGCCGAAAATCGGCGCCAGACCAAACAGGGTGCTGGTGGCCGGGATCATGCCGAGAATGGTGAGCAGACCATAAATAATGGTCACGCCGCGCGCAAATATCAGTGATTGATGGCTATCCTTTGCACTCATAATGCCCCAAGCGCCAATAGCCAAGTGCACGAGGTTATGCGCCACGTTAACGGCAAACAACCCCATTAGCCAGCCATACCCGGTATCGATGGCAACCTTAGGCGCATTGATCGGCGGCGCCGTCACAAGGCCGGGTATAAAACCGAGTATGCCGACAACAACGAAAAGAATGCCGTAATACAACGCAAATTTGTCCAGCTTCAGATCTCGCGCGTGCATTTTTCACCTCCTGATTTAGTTGGGTTTAAAATAAACAAGCGTCAGAGTCACTTCTCGCTTCAGTTGGTAGAAAACCCACCGTCTATAAAAATGCCACGATGAGCTAACATACCAAATTAGACACAACGGCACGGCAATCATTCCGTAAAAAATATATATTTTTTAATAAAAATCATACAGATAAGATGAGCTTTAGCTTGGCGCGAACCCGGCATCAGAAACTTTGAAATGCCGGGTTTATCAGTCCGACTCGCTCAGAAACCGATCTGGTCGAAGTTGGCAACCTGCCGGTGCTCGGCCTGCGCATCGGGCGCGCTGTCGCGCGTCAGCCAAATCGTTTTGAAACCGGCCGCGAGCGCGGCATCGAGCTCTTCCTTGATATCGGACAGAAACAAGATAGCGTCAGCCGGCAGGCCCAATTGCGCAGCAATCTTCTCGTAAGAGGACTGTTCGCGCTTGCCGCCGATATGCGTATCGAAATAACCGGAGAACAGCGGCGTCATATCACCGAAGTCGCTATAGCCGAACAGCAGCTTCTGCGCATAGACCGAACCGGATGAATAAACATACAAAGCAATACCGCCGGCGTGCCATTTCGTCAGGTTTTGGACTGCATCGCTGTAAACATGGCCGGTAAAATCGCCCTGCCGGTAGCCGGCTTCCCAGATCAAGCCCTGCAGCGATTTCAACGGCGTGATTTTCCTGTCCTCGTCTATCCATTGGATAAACTGCTTGATCAACTGCTCGGTATCGAGGTCGGCGCCGGCCTCGGCGCGCGCATCATCCAGCAGCGCCTTAACGTCGGTCTCATCGGCATGGCTACGCACAAACTCGGCCAGATGGGCGCGCGCATACGGAAACAACACGTCCTTGACGAAGGACAGCGATGAGGTCGTACCCTCGATATCGGTAACAATAGCTTTAATCATAGCACCGCCACATACTGGTCGTAGGTTGGAAAGTTTTTAGCGATATCGCTGCCGGTAAATTCGGCTACCCAGCCTTCCGGCGTCGTGAACAGACGGATGCATTTGAAATTCGGGTTTTCGCCCATGTCGAACCAATGCGTTGTGTTGGCCGGCACGCTGATCAAATCGCCCTGCTCGCACAGGACGGCATAGACTTTATCGCCGACATGCAGATAAAAAAGCCCGCTGCCCTCGATAAAGAAGCGCACTTCGAAATCGCTGTGCGTGTGTTCGGCAAGGAACTTTTGCCGGAGTATGCCTTTTTCGGGATGATCCGGCCTTAAGCTGATCACGTCGACGGACTGAAAACCGTACTGCTGCTTCAGGCGCGCGATCGAGTCCTGATAGGCGGCAATTATCGCTTCGTTGCTGGCATCGGCCGGCAGTTCGCCGTTGGCGGTCCAGCGCTCGAACTGCACGCCTATGGCATCGAGCTGGTCTTTAATGTCGGTAAAATCGGTATAGAGCCAGCCTTGCTCAGGGGCATTGTCGGCATAGATAGTTAATGCGCTCATGGTTTTCTAACTCCTTGCATGCGTAGTTCACACTCAAATAAAAATTCCAGGGCTTCGAGATGGCGCAGCGCCTCAGCGACGCTGCCGCCCCAGGTATAAAAGCCATGCCCGGCGATAACATAGGCCTGGATGGCACCGTGCATATCGAGATACTGCTCCACTTTGCCGGCTAGGCGCGCGATATTCTGGTCGTTGGCGAACACCGGGATCACAATCCGGGTCTCATGCGTATCGATGCCGCTGAAAGCTTTCAGCAGCTCATAATCTTCCAGCACGATTTCCTGGCCGAAAATGCGCGATGCCAGTGTTGCGTTGACCGAATGCGGATGCAGCACGGCCCGGACTTCGGGGAAGCGCCGGTATATGGAAGTATGCAGCAGGGTTTCGGCCGACGGTTTCTTGCCGTCCAGCGCCTGGCCTTCGGCGTCGACCAGCATGATGTCATCGAGCTGCAAATGGCCCTTGTGCTTACCGGAAACCGTCACAGCGATCGTGCCGTCGGACAGGCACGCGGAAAAGTTGCCGCTGGTGGCCGGCACCCAGCCCTTGTTGTCGATAAAGCGTCCGGCGTCGATCAGCTCTTTGGCCCTGGCAAAAAATTCTTCGGTATAAGTCATCGGTCAGTAAAAGACAGGATAATGAAAGCGGAAAGTTCAGATTTTAACATTTTTGCACGGCAATAATCTTATAGATACAAATTCATCAAGCAGGATAGAGTTTGCAGCCCTGCCCGTTTGTGAAGCATGTGCAGGCTCTACCCTACCATCCTTATAGATACAAATTCCCAAGGATGGATTATATTGATCAGGCCATTACTTCCCTGCGCGAGGACAGTCCGATGAAAAAAATCACCGTAGACCATGCGATAGTAGAACTGGACGGCGATGAAATGACACGCATCATCTGGCATTTCATCAAAGAGCAGCTGATTTTGCCTTATCTGGAGGTGCCGATCGAGTACTACGATCTCAGCATCGAGAATCGCGACAAGACCGATGATCAGATCACGGTCGATGCCGCACAGGCGATCAAAAAGCACGGCGTCGGCGTCAAGTGCGCGACCATCACGCCCGACGAAGCGCGCGTCAAGGAATTCAGCCTCAAGAAAATGTACAAATCGCCGAACGGCACGATCCGCAACATCCTGGACGGCACCGTTTTCCGTGAGCCGATCATCTGCAAAAACGTGCCGCGCCTGGTGCCGAACTGGACGCAGCCCATCTGCATCGGCCGCCATGCCTTCGGCGACCAGTACCGCGCCACCGACTTCGTCACGCACGGCCCCGGCAAATTGACTATCACCTTCACGCCCGATAACGGCAGCCCCGGGCAGGCGCATGACGTTTACCATTTTGAAGGGGACGGTGTGGCGCTGGCCATGTTCAATACCGACGAGTCGATCGCCGGCTTCGCGCGCAGCTGCTTCAACGTCGCGCTCGACCGCGGCTGGCCGCTTTACCTGTCGACCAAGAACACGATCCTGAAAAAATACGACGGCCGCTTCAAGGACATTTTCGAGGCCATCTATAAGGCCGAATACCGGGACCGCTTCGCCGCGCAAGGCATCACCTACGAGCATAAACTGATCGACGACATGGTCGCCTCGGCCTTGAAGTGGAGCGGCGCTTTCGTCTGGGCCTGCAAGAATTACGACGGCGACGTGCAGTCCGACACCGTGGCCCAGGGCTTCGGCTCGCTGGGCCTGATGACCTCGACGCTGGTCACGCCGGACGGCAAAACCATGGAAGCCGAAGCTGCGCACGGCACCGTCACGCGCCATTATCGCCTGCACCAGCAGGGGCTGCCGACCTCGACCAATCCCATCGCGTCGATTTACGCCTGGACGCGCGGCCTGGCTTTCCGAGGCAAGCTTGACAGCAACCAGGCCCTGATCGATTTTTGCCGGACACTGGAAAAGGTCTGCGTGGAAACGGTCGAGTCGGGACAGATGACCAAGGATTTGGCGCTGTGCATTCATGGCGATCAGCTTAATGAATCGCATTATCTGAACACCGAGGACTTTCTCGACACCTTGCGACGCAATCTGGAGAGCGGCTTAAAACAATGAATACAGCTATACTCTTGTGGGGCGAAACTTGTAGGGGCGAATCCATTCGCCCATGAGCTCCTGTTGTTGGCAGTCGCCTTTATGCCGGAATGGGAGACCATTGTAGGGCGACTTCGCCTAGAGCGCCTACTTTTGGCAGGTCGCCCATGGCGAATACCCAAAGGGCACAAGTGAATTCGCCCCTACATTTTTACTGCATATTATTTGGTTAATGAATAAGAAAACCCTCATTTTCATTCTGATCGCCATCGCCATTGGCGGTGCTTATTTTGCCTTGCGGAAGACCGAACCCGTTACGGTCAAAACGGCGGTAGTCGAGCGGGGCGAAGTCAGCGCCACAGTTTCCAATACCCGCGTCGGCACGATCAAGGCCTGCCGGCGCGCTTATCTGGCGCCTGCGACCGGCGGTCAGGTTGCGGAACTGCATGTCAAGGAAGGCGATAAAGTCAAGCAAGGTCAATTACTGATGGAAGTCTGGAACAAGGATCTGAAAGAGCAAATGAAATTGCAGCAGGCCCAGATCAAGGAGAACCAGTCCACGGCCAAGCAAACCTGCCTGATGGCGGCCAGCGCCCAGCGCGAGGCCGATCGTTTGATCCGTCTGCAGCAAAAAAATCAGTTTGTGTCCGAAGAGCAGGTCGATATCAAGTCCACTGAAGCCAAAGCCAAGCACGCCGCCTGTGCCGCTGCCCATGAAGCCATTACCGTCAGCCGGGCCAATCTTGATTTCACACGCGCATCCATTGACCGCACGCTCGTGCTGGCGCCTTTTGACGGCACCGTCGCCGAAATCAATGTCGAGCTGGGCGAATACGTCACGCCCTCGCCGCCCGGCATTCCGACCCTGCCGGCCATCGATCTGCTCGACGTCAGCTGTCTTTATGTCTCAGCGCCGATCGATGAAGTCGATGCGCCGAAAATCAAAACCGGCATGAAAGCCTGCGTGTCGCTTGATGCCTTCGGCAGCGAGAAACGCTGCTCGGGCACCGTCAGCCGCATCGCGCCGTATGTACAGGAGAAGGAAAAACAGGCGCGCACGGTCGAAGTCGAAGTGAAGCTGACCGATCCGCGAGACCTTCAGGATCTGCTGCCCGGCTATAGCGCCGACATCGAAGTGCTGCTGTCCGACAAGCGCCAGGCGCTCCGGGTGCCGGCCGAAGCGGTGCTGGACGGAAACCGCGTCCTGGTCCTAAGAGATGACGGCGTGCTTGAGGAATGGACCTTCGAGCCAGGCCTGTCCAACTGGAATTATGTCGAAGTGCTGTCGGGTCTCAAGGCCGGCGACAAAGTCGTGCTATCGGTAGGCCAGGAGGGCGTCAAGGCCGGAGCGCATGTGCGCGAACAGCCATGATCGAGCTGAAAAACATCCACCGCTACTTCCAGGTCGGCGAGCAGACCGTCCATGCCCTCAACGACATCAATCTCACCATCGACAAGGGGGAATACGTGTCGGTCATGGGTCCGTCGGGCTCCGGCAAGTCGACACTGTTGAACGTCATCGCGCTGCTCGATCAACCGTCATCGGGCCGCTATCGCCTGAATGACCGCGACGTGACCCAGCTCAGCGACGATGAACTAGCCAAGGTCCGGCGCGAGAACATCGGCTTCGTATTTCAGTTTTTCCACCTGATCCCGCGCCTGACGGCCGCTGAGAATGTCGAAATGCCGATGATCCTGGCCGGCGTCCCGCCAAAAGAACGCAAACGGCGCGTAGCCGAAGCGCTGGCCGATGTCAACCTTCAGGATAGAGCCAGCCACCGGCCGGACCAGCTCTCGGGCGGACAGCTCCAGCGCATCGCCATCGCCCGCGCCATGATCATGCGTCCTGAAATCCTGCTGGCCGACGAACCCACCGGCAACCTCGACAGCAAATCCGGCAGCGAAATCATCGATCTGCTGGAAAGCCTGAACCGGCAAGGCGTGACGCTGATGATCATCACGCATGACCAGCATATAGGAGACAGGGCGCGCCGGAAGATCCGCATTGTCGATGGGCAGATCAGGCCATGATTCAAGCTGTGCAGGCCGCCTTGGATCTGTGTAGGCTGGGTTGGAGCTTTAGCGGAAGCCCGGCATAAGCGGCTCCGAATGCAGGGTTTATCAACCCCGTCTACCCGGCTGACAGGCCGAGTGAGTCCTGTCTAATTGATATTACGCACAAATCGATCTCTGTGCTGTTTTAGTGTTATTGCGCAGCATCAGTTATATAGCCAGCTTAACGCATTGAGTCATATGCCATATCGATTGCGCCATATAACACAGTTTTATTGATTAAGCCCGGAACCGGCAACAAAAAATCAAGCAATTCAAATAGCTATGTATTGGCATATTAATTGCCATGTTTATCAGTGACTGTGTTTGGAAGCAGCAGGCCGGCAATTGCCCGATCTCGGACTAACTGCGACGCCCGCCAACGACACCAACAATCCGGCTTTGGCCGACTTTCCATCTGTCACGAGAGTATTTATGCAGCGCTACTATTATTTTTTCGCTTATCTACTGAGCCTGATCGTGGCGTTAAGCATCCATGACGCCCATACCGCACCAGAAGACACAAAACCCGAGACCTTCAGCTTCACCGAGCAAACCGACGTCAAAACGCCGGCATCAGACAGCAATAGCGGCGGCGTTGGTGGAATCGACTCCCGGATCGCCGGCCTGAAGCCCAACAATTAAATGCTGTCCGAGCTTATCCGCCAATCACATGCTTGCGCTTTCGCCCGGAATTTATTTGGCGAATCCAGGGGGTAAAATCAGAACTTCCAGAACAATGCTCCAGGCTTCCAACGCAAAATCCACCACGATCACCACACACTCGCTCAGCGTGGCGCGTTAGGCAAGCTCCAGATGCCAGGATGCGTCTTCCTTCCTTCTTACCGGAATACGTTAAGGATAGCGTGTTCCGGTTTTCCAAAAGTCTCAAAAATTCCTGCAGGGTCGAATTCACTTGTGCCCCTTGAGGGTATTCGACCCGAAGCACTCTCCAGCCTTACAGAATAGTTAACCCTTCCGAAACGTCAGGCGTTGATTAACGGCTCCACTTAACTCAAACATCACAGAAACGAAAAGGACGGGATTGCAAATCCCGTCCCGCCTGAGGGATTAACAATTAGTGTTTGATTTTGTGATTGTAATGTTCTTAGTTGCATTTCCGCTCACATTGCCCAGATCGATGAGCAAACTTCCGTTTAGCGATGTAGTTGCGCCATCGGACAGTTGGTGCTTCTTGTTGCCATTACCCGCTGAACAGGTAGGGCTGATGGCAACGGTGAGATGGTTATCGCCGCTGGGAACAATGCAGCTATAGGTTGGAGCCATGCCCGCACTGTGTCCTCCGGTCAGTGTGCAAGCTCCCATGTTGGTATCAACAGCTACCGTGACCGTTGTTAAATTATCAACTTTATCCTCAATACTTATAGATCCGCTGATGGTATAGGTCGGGACGTCATTCGCAACAAAAGGCCCCGGAACTGTGATCGTCGTACCTGACGCCCCCGTCAGGGTCACTGCTTGCGTGGCAGGCTCTACCGCTGCGCTTATTACTGAGGTCGTCGCTGTCAGCGTGGCAGTAGTGGGATCTGCTGCAGTCACAGTACAGTTATAAGTGTAATTGCCGTCGCCATTAGGCGTTGTAGGGCACTGAATGCCTGACGGATCAAGCGAGATTGAAACTGAACCTGCCGCTGCACCCATAATAATTCCCGTAACGGTATAAGTCGGGTTGTTCGAAGGTGTAAACGATAAGGTACAGCCGCTTGCCGTATCCAGCGAGAAGCTGCAATTCTGCGTTTCGCCATTATAGCTGCCACTGACGGTGAGCGATGTCTCAGCCGTGGTAACGTAGCAGGTGTAGGCAGTCGTTGTGGCCGTGCAATTACCACCGAGCACAGTGACAGTCGGCGCGCTGTTGGCATTCTCTACCGTGCCGGCCACCGTATAGCTCGTGGCAGTACTGCCTACGCAATAACTGGTATCATTAGCAGGATCAAAGACATTGTTATCCGTAATATCGCGCTGAATATTTTTAGATGCCAGCTTAAATCCACCAATAGCAGTTGCTTGTGCAGTGCACTCATTGTGCATGCCTTTTGCGTTTTGCTGGCCATTGACGATTAAAAAGTCATGACAACTGTACGGCTTGTTTATGCCCTCATTAAGGCCATTATTGCGCGTATAGTAATTTCTTGCCGTATCAAGCGTTGTAGCAGTCCCTGCCAGCTCTTCTGCAAAGCAGACATTTTTGCCATTAGGAGCAACGCCCAGCAACCCCACTTTGCCGCGCCAGCCGCCGAGGCCGACCTTGGCTGCACTAAAAGTGGGATTAGGACATTCCGTAACAGGCACTGTGCCACTTACTGCGGTGCCGGCTGGGCCAAATTTACAGTTGCCGCCAACGTAACATACATAAGGCGCGCTTTTAGCTCCGTCTATCGGATCAAAAACGCAATAGGTGCCGCTTTCCGTCGCATTAAAAGTAAATAAATTGACATCCAGCAGTGTCGCACTGTTATTAGCATCGGTCGCCGCTGAATGAACAATGCCTCTGATCGGAATGATAACGCCGCCATTGAAACGGATTTTCGGAATGCAGTAACTGGTAGCCACTGTAGATTTCTCAAACAGTTCAATCGCTTCGTCACCGACCGCGCCGTCTCTATCGACACGGCGAGTATATAAGTCGTGTTCAAAAGGCGTTAAAATACCACAGCTATATACCCGGGCAGCTTTCGTACCGCTGGCGCCAACCAGATATTTTTTGCCATTGTAGTCATAAATGCTGTTTGGTGTTTGCGCTTGAGGAAGATCGATGATCTCCGGATCAATTTCCTCTGAGGAATTGGCATTCGTGCTGGGGTCGTCAGTATCAACACCGCTGTTTTGCCCTTGAGCGCCAATCCCTGATGCCCACACATCTTCAAACGCCACGACGCTTTGCACGACCACCTGCCCTTTGGCCCAACTGCAGGTTGCGCTGATTTGTTTCCGGGCGGGACCGGTCAGGTCCTGCACGACCCAACCTCGGCTGAAGGTTTCGTTCGTGCCTGTAATAGTCTCGTTTGCGGCTGAAGATGCAATCGCATCATAGCCTGATGCGCCTGTTTTTTCGATCCTGTCCCTGAGTTCCTCGATCTTGGTGTCGCAGAGCGCTTTGGCTTCCGCGCGGGTTTTATTCAAACCGCTGCCATTCATCAGGTCGCCTTGCAGGGACGCGATCGCCAGCAGGCCCACGGCAACGACCACAGTGGTAATCAATACTTCTATCAGGCCGATACCGATGCTGTTTTTTATCGGGTTAATTGATTTCATTGCTGTATCCTGTTTAATTTATTGATTACCAATCTTTCCATGAACCCGGAACAATCATGCCGGTACCCACTATAAACGGCGGCGCCTGATCGTCTCCCCCTATAGGCACATACACCAGCTTCAAAGTACCGCCACCGCCGCTGGCTGTGTTGCTCTCGCCTATCACGGAACCTTTTACAAGCGCGCCGCCGGCTATCTGTATGCCCCCTGTTATATAAATCACGCCATAAACAGCCGCGCCCCCGTTTAAAGTTAAATCGCCATCTACAACCAAGATCGAAGGATTGGTGGGGGTTCCGACTATATCGCCGGCATTCAGCGTAAGATTCCCGTCTATCCAAATAATCCCGGTCATGCCATTGGGGTTTGTTACTCCCGCCGCATTGGGTAGTTTTTGATTAACGTTTTCAGCCGCCTTCATGAGCTGGGTCCTGGTCAGCGCAAAGAACATATCAAAAAATTGATCTGCGGTTTTACTGGATAAGGTCGCGTCATCGGTGATGATATCGATGCCCGCGCCGGCCGCGTTATTGGATACCATTTGTGTGTTCGGGCCGGGGTTTTCGGGGTCGCCGCACGGCCCCACTTCACAGTCACTGTTTAACTCGGCCTTGGTGTAATCGCTGGTTTCCGTGTTTGACGGCCTTAAATAAGTGGCAAAAGCCGCGCCGCTGATGTCATTGGGTCCTCCTGTCCAGATGCTGCTGTTGGTGTAGCGGTTAATGATTGTCGCATTACCGAATACGCCCACCGAAGCCTTGCTGACGAACGGCTGTTTGGGGCCGTCGCCGTTATCAAAAATATCAAAAGTGCCCATGCATTGGGTTACCGTGCGAACGGCGGTGCCATCGTCGCTCCAGCCTTTGGCGGTCACCAGGGCGCGAGTCATGTTTTTTCCTAACGTTCCAAAGCAGTCGCCATCCCCATCACTGTCTATCGTCTTGGAAGCATCGGCCTGGCAGTCGCAGGCATTGTCATCGCTGTTGTCGAAATAAAACTGTGCGGAGGTGGTTTGCGTGCCGGCGGTCAGATCATCAGGATCAAGAGAAAATGGCGAGGCGCTGGTGTAATCAACTAACCCATCAGCCCCGGCGTCGCCTGTATCGTTATCTATTTGATCCAGCCCGCCGGTCATAAAATAAGCCTCTGCCTGATTCATGGCCGCACTGGCCGCCGCCGTCGCCTGACTGGTACGGTAATTGTCGGCGGTGACTTTTGTTTCTACGAGCACTTCTTTGGAAGTGAGCAAAATGACAAGGGTGATACTGATCAACAACACGAGGGCCGTTAATAAACTTGCGGCGCCCTGCTGGCTCTTGAATCTGTGCGTTATCGTTTTCATGAAGGTTCCCTTGATTCTCTATGGCTGTCTGAAGATATGATCGTTTCTGACTTTAACCGTACTGCTCAGGGTCTTGGTAACAGTCGGATCAGCATCCAGCGCGCCCGTTAAGTGAATATCAACCACGCGTTTTACGGAAATGTAATCGCCTGCATTGGCTACGGTGCAGGTTACGCCGGTATTGGGCGCAGCGCCTGTGGTAATGTTCAGGCAGCGCGAAGTGCCGTCCAATGCGGGCAAAGCGGGGTTAACATTCGCGACGGCCGCCTGCGCCGCCATGGCAACGAAACTGAATTGAAGATTGGTGATGTTCAGCTGATTGCCTTCTATAAATCCATCCCAATTGTCATCGGGATTGGCGCAGTTGGTAGTGTTAGCGCCCCCCGAGCGCATTTGAATGGAATTGTTGGTAAATCTGAATCCATAAAATTCGCTGGCATCGACCGTGCCATTATTGTTTGCATCGTAACTATATAAAATGCAATTGCCGCCGATTATGTTTAATCGGGTTGCAGCGGCGGTAAAGGGGTTGGGATCATTGACGGGAGCGCCGCCATTGGCCACATACGCTATATGCCAGTTGTTGATTACCGCGCCGCGCCAGTAGCCCGCGCGCTTGATGTCGTTGACCATGATTGTCATGACCGATTCCAGATCATGATTGAGACGCACCGACCTGACAGTATCGGTACTGCTTCTGACCGTGGCGATGTAAATGGCAATGGTTGCCCCCACAATGATCAAACCCAGCAATAAGGCAATCATTATCTCGATGAGCGTAAAACCGGATTGTTTTTTCATGTCGGCTTTCTCCTGATCAGCAATTCGGGTATCCGGTCGAACCTTGTTCATTACAGATTCTTACGCGTCCAACGGGCGCTACGACCACCTTTACTTCATAATTGGATGAAATCATTTCCACACTTCCATGGCTTAAGCTGTTATTGCTTCTTCTCGCTTCACCGCGTCGAAAATCGAATTCTGCTACGGTTTCAGGCGCGCTAAAGAAATCAGGATCATCCATTTTGGTTCCGGCATACTGTGCGCTGCTTACGGTTTTTAAATTGCAATTGGCAGTGGCTGCGGCGGGGCACCCATGGCTGACGTGCTGAAGAGCGCATGCGCTGCCGGCAGCAGCAGGCGGTATGTAGATCTTGTAAGACCAATTGGCGCCTTCGGTAAAAGAAGCCCGAAGATTGCAGCTTTGTTTTATGGATTCGGCGCGCATCCATTGCAAGTCGGATTTCAACCCTTCAGCCACTTGTTTCAGCCGGTTCCGTGCCAGCATGTCTCGGTAAGAAGGCACAGCCAGCGCCGCAATAATGCCCATGATGGCAATGACTATCATCAGTTCAATCAGCGAGAAGCCTGAACTCCCTAATTTTTTCATATCTGATCCCCTTTTTTTGTTTGTGGTAAGTATAGATGGGTATCGGTTTTTGGCAGGAGCGCTGGACGCCGCTTATCGGCTGAATTGGAACGCTAATCGGCTGGCCTTCATGACGCGGGCAAATATGGCCGGTTATGCTATTCTTAATGAAATAAAAATTTAAAAGGAGAATCAATGAAGACGTTTAAACGATTTGACGGATTTACTCTGATAGAATTGATGATAGTGGTGGCTATTATCGGTATTCTTGCGGCAATTGCTTATCCTTCCTATACCGAATACGTGACACGCGCCAAGCGCTCAGACGGGAAGGCGGGATTGTTGCAAGTGCAATTGGCCGAAGAGAAATGGCGGGCCAATCATGCAGCTTACACGACCGATTTGACCAATGCCGGATTAAACCTCGGCACTTCTTCGCCCGACGGCAAATATACGATCAGCATTACCGCTGCCGATGCCAATGGCTATACCGCTACGGCCACACCTACATTCACCGATGCAAAATGTGGCACCCTACAAATTAATCAAGCAGACGTCAAAACCGAGTCGGGCTCAGACACGGCTGCAAATTGCTGGGGCAAATAATTCTTTTCTATATCGATTGACTTGAAATGACTGATCAACAACATTGTCTTTGCGGCTCCGGCCTCGATTATGCCGAATGCTGCGGCCAGTATCACCGCGGAGAAAAAACCGCGCCCACCGCCGAAGCGCTGATGCGTTCACGTTTTACCGCTTATGCCCGCCAGGATGAAGCTTATTTGCTGGCAACCTGGGATGCGAGCACGCGGCCGGCGGCGGTCGACTTTTCCAGGGAAAAAGCCGAATGGCAAAGACTGGAGATCACCGGCACTAAAAAAGGCGGCCTTAAGGACAGCAAGGGGATCGTGGAATTTAAAGCGTATTTTCTGCAGGACGGCGAGGAGCATGTGATGAACGAAGCCAGCCGCTTTGTCCGGAACAACGGCCGCTGGTTTTACCTGAACGGCATCGTGAAATCGATAGGCAAGGTCGGGCTACAGACCAACCAGGGCAAGAATGCGCCATGCCCCTGCGGCAGCGGCAAGAAATTCAAGCGCTGTTGCGGGGCTGACTGATCCGGCCGATTTCGTAGGGTACGCACCGCGTACCTTCCCTGGCTTTGATGCACTTACAATGCGTTGAAAATGGTACGCAATGCGTACCCTACTCATAGCTTGTTTTTCAGCCGGTACAGCGCCGAAATATCCTCATCCCCAAGCCCCGCCGCCATCAATTGCTCATAATCGGCCAGCGTCATGTCGATCATCGTGGTCGATGCGCCGATCTGCCGGGCCATGGCCTGGCAGATTTTCAGATCCTTGTGATGCAGCGCCAGCTTGAAGCCCGGCGCGAAAGTGCCGCGCGTCATGGTCGGACCGCGATGCTGAAGAAACCAATTGCCGGCCGCGCCGCCGGAGATGACTTCGATGACTTTGTCCATCGGCAGGCCCTGCGTCTGCCCGAAGGCCAGCGCCTCGGTCACGGCCTGATTGATGCCGGCGGCCATGATCTGATTGACGGCTTTCGTATTCTGGCCCGCGCCGGTCGGGCCCATGTGCATGATGCGGCTCGCCATGGCCGCCAGCACTGGGCGGACTTTTTCCAGGGCATCGGCGTCGCCGCCTATCATCATGGCCAGCGTGCCTTTGTTGGCGCCTTCGACGCCGCCCGATACCGGCGCATCGAGGAAGGCAGCCTGTTTTTCGGCCAGTATCGCGGCGGCTTTCCTGGCCGTCTCGCTGCTGACCGTGGACATGTCGACGACGATCGATCCGGGCTTGATGGCGGCAGCGACGGCATTGACGACATCCAGCACATCCTGATCGGCGGAAACGCAGATCAGCACGGCATCGACATCAGCCGCCAGTGCCTGGGGCGTTGCATAAGCGGTTACGCCCAGACCTTCGGCCAGACTTTGCGCCGTTGCCGCCGTGCGATTGTAAACGGCCGTCAGATAGCCCGCCTTGGCGAGATTTCCGGCCATGCCGGCGCCCATCGCGCCGAGTCCGATCATGCCTGCTTTCATGTTACCGCTCCAGTTGTACGCATCGCGTACCATTTTCAAAACGTTGTTAGTGCATCAAATCCAGGGAAGGTACGCAATGCGTACCCTACGTTCAGTTAGCGTTCCAGATAGGTATAAGCCGTCAGGCCCGCGACCAGCTCTTTCTCGTAGTCCTGCCGCTCCTGTTCGCTGACAGGGCTCCTGGCCAGCTTTTCACGATAGGCGGCTTTCAGTTCCTCGGGACAGATATGAACGTAATCCAGCAGATCGCCGACATGCTCGCCTTCAAGCAGATCGTAAAAATGATACCCGCTGTCGTCGAGCTCGATATTGATCGAATGCGTGTCGCCGAACAGGTTGTGCATATCGCCGAGGATTTCCTGGTAGGCACCCAACATGAAGAAGCCGATCAGGTACGGTTCCTTGCAGTCGATTTCGTGCAGCGCCAGTGTCGTTTCGATGTTCTGCCCATCGATGTACTGATCGATGCGGCCGTCCGAATCGCAGGTCAGATCCTGAATTACCGCCCGCCGTACAGGGCGCTCGTCCAGCCGGTGTATGGGCATGATCGGGAAGATCTGCTCGATGCCCCAGATGTCGGGCATGGACTGGAACAGCGAGAAGTTGCAGAACACCTTGTCGGCCAGCTTCTCGCTCAGCTCCTGCAATATCGTGGCTTCGCTCTGGCTTTTCGGATTCAGGCTGTTTTTAATCTGCTGGCAGATGACCGCATAGTCGTTCTCGGCCTGGGCCAATTCTACGATGCTCAGCTTATCCTGATTGAACTGCGCGCGGGCTTCCGACAGCGCGAATTGCGCGTCATGGTAACGCTCGACGATGTTCTGCCCGTTGGCCAGAGGCTGTTTGGCCGAGTCATTGGTATAGACCGATTCGATATCGGTCACGTTAGTGATCAGGACGGCATGATGGGCCGTGATTGCGCGGCCCGACTCGGTGATGATGTCGGGCTGCGGCACCTGCTTCTCGGCGCAGATTTCGGCGAAGCTGCGTACGATGTTCTGCGCATATTCATCCATGCTGTAATTGATCGATGACTCGCGCCGCGACCGGCTGCCGTCGTAATCGACGCCGAGGCCGCCGCCGGCATCGATGATTTTTACGGGAGCCCCCTGGCGGTGCAATTCGACGTAGAATTGCCCGGCTTCTTTCAGGGCGACCTTGATGTCGTGGATGTTGGCGATCTGCGAGCCCATGTGAAAATGCATGAGCTTGAGGGTATCGAGCAGTTCCGCTTGTTTGAGGCGCTCGATCAATCCCAGCACTTCATTGGCATGAAAGCCGAATTTGGATTTCTCGCCGCCGCTGTTCTGCCATTTGCCGGCGCTGATGCTGGCCAGCCGGATGCGCACACCCAGTTGCGGCCTGACGTTCAACCGCGCGGCTTCCTCGATGATCAGTTCCAGTTCGGAAGGCTTTTCAATGACCAGAAACAGGTTCAGCCCCATTTTCAGGCCGATCAGCGCCAGGCGGATATAAGCCCGATCCTTGTAGCCGTTGCAGATCACGACAGATTGCGTCGATAGCGCCATGATGGCCAGCAGCTCCGGCTTACTGCCCGCTTCCAGCCCGACATTATCGGAAGCCAGAATGCCCTCGACGACTTTGCGCTGCTGGTTGACCTTGATCGGGTAGACGGGCGTGTAGCGGCCCTGGTAATCATTGTTGACGCAGGCTTTCTCGAAGGCAGCCTGCAGGCGCCGGACTCGGTCTTTGAGGATGTCGGTGAAGCGCACCAGGACCGGCAGGGACAGGTGCTTGTCCTTGAGCGATCCGGCGATTTCATACAGATCGATTTCGACGGCTTTGTCGGAGCTCGGCCTTACGCAGACGTGCCCTTCGGCATTGATCGCAAAGTAACCGTCGCCCCAGTTTTGTATGCCGTAGGTCTGCGCCGAATCCTCGAGAGTCCACGTCTTTGAATCACTTAAATACAACTTTTTCACTCCATTCCGCCTAAATACGACAGAATTCTAATATAATATTGATTTGTTTATTCGTTTTTAGGAACACAGATAATGAATCCGTCTCAGTGGTTTACCGAGCAAGCTCCAGGTGCAGAATCCGCCTTTTCGTTAAAATTTAAACAAAAGTTGCACGAGGAGCAATCGGAATATCAATTTATTGAAATTTATGAAACCGAGGATTTCGGCAATTTGATGGTCATCGACGGCTGCACGATGGTATCAACGCGCGATAACTTCCTCTATCATGAGATGATGAGTCATCCGGTCTTATTCACGCACCCCGATCCGAAACGCGTCTGGATCATCGGCGGCGGCGACTGCGGCACCTTGAGGGAAATCTTGAAGCACCCGTCCGTCGAACAGGCCGTACAGATCGACATCGACGAGCGCGTCACGCGGCTGGCCGAAATCTACTTCCCCGAATTGTGCGAATCCAATAACGATCCGCGCGCCGATCTGAAATTCATCGACGGCATCAAGTGGGTCAAAGATGCCGAGCCTAATTCTGTGGACATCATCATCGTCGACAGCACCGATCCGGCCGGCCCGGCCGAAGGCCTGTTCAGCAAGGCATTCTACCGCGACTGCTTCAACTGCCTGTCCGAGCACGGCATGGTCGTGCAGCAAAGCGAATCGCCGCTGTATCACATGAAGCTGATCGGCGAGATGCGCGATGCCATGAGTTCGGCCGGTTTCGAACACCTGCAGACGCTGTTCTTCCCGCAAGCCATCTATCCGTCCGGTTGGTGGAGCGCCACGATCGCCAGCAAAGCCAGCCTGGCAAAATTCAGGGAACTGGACTCCGCCAACAAAAATTTTGACACGACTTACTACAATGTCGACATCCATAAGGCTTCACTGGCCCAGCCTGAGTTTTTCAAGAAAGCCCTTGGTTTGAAGTAGTCAGTTGAATGCAGGAATTAAAAAACACCTTTAAATTGATCGAACGCATCAGCATCCTGGTGCGTTCGGAAGAACGAAAAAAGTATGCCGCAGTGGGATTGCAGCCGATCCACATCCAGGTGCTGGACTATCTGTCCCGCTGCAACTGGTGCAGTGACACGCCCGCGGCCGTGACCGACTATCTGGGCCTAACCAAGGGCACTGTTTCGCAGACGATACAGGTCCTTGAGCGTAAAGGCTATATCGAGCGCAGCAACGACTCCGAAGACGGGCGCGTCGTGCATCTTTCCCTGTCCAAATCCGGCGTGCGCCTGCTGGACGAACTGGAAGCGCTCGATGTGTTCGCGCAGGCCGAGAACGCCCTGGCGATCAAACAATACACGACCCTCGGCGATGCATTGAATTCCATGCTGCGGACGTTACAGATAACCAACAATGTCCGGACATTTGGCGTCTGCAACTCCTGCAGCCATTTCGACGAGATCGACAATCATTACCAGTGCGATCTGGCCCAGGTGCCGTTAAGCCGTCTGGACACCGAAAAAATATGCCGGGAACATAAGCCAGCCGCTGACAGGCCGGTGGAAACAGAGAACGATTAATCACAACAGGCCGGCATAGTTAGCCGCCTTTTACCTTTAAGTAAAGAGAGAGATATCCTATGTTTGATCCCAAAGCCCTTGATGATCTTGCCAACCGCCTGGCCGGCGCCCTCCCTCCGGGTCTGAGCAATCTGAAAGAAGACCTGGAAAAAAGCTTTCACGCCATTTTGCAGGGTGCCTTAGGCAAACTGGACCTGGTCACGCGTGAAGAGTTTGAAGTGCAGAAAGCGGTTTTAGCCAAAACCCGCTCCAAGCTTGAAGACCTGGAAAAACGCGTCGCGGCCATGGAGGCACAAATCCTTGACAAAGCCGACCTGTAAAATATCACAGTGCTGTGGGCGCGACTTTAGTCGCCCTCCTGAAATAAACTTCAACCCATGGCCTTAGCCGTCATCTACAGCCGGGGCCGCGCCGGCATCAATGCGCCCTTGGTCACGGTCGAAGTACACGTGGCCAACGGCCTGCCGGCACTATCCATCGTCGGTTTGCCGGAGGCCGCCGTCAAGGAGAGCAAGGACCGCGTTCGCGGCGCGATCCTAAACTCGCGCTTTGAGTTTCCGGCCCAGCGCATCACGATCAATCTGGCCCCTGCCGATCTACCCAAGGAAGGCGGCCGTTTCGACCTGGCCATCGCGCTGGGCATTCTGGCGGCATCCAGCCAGATTCCAACCGCAGGCCTCGACCAGTACGAATGCATCGGCGAGTTGTCCCTGGGCGGCGAACTGCGACCGATCAGCGGCGTGCTGCCGATCGCGATACAGGCCCGCAACAACGGCAGAAAACTGCTGCTGCCCAGAGAAAACATCGCCGAAGCCGCCTTGGTCAAAGGCATAGAGATCCTGCCGGCCGGCCATCTGCTGGAAGTCTGCGCGCACCTGAGCGGCCAGAACCTGATACAGCCGGAATTCCCGCAACCTGTACCAGATATGCAGACCGACGGCATCGACTTTGCCGATGTGCACGGCCAATATCATGTCAAACGCGCCTTTGAAATCGCCGCGGCCGGCTCGCATAATCTATTGATGCTGGGCCCACCGGGCACCGGCAAGTCGATGCTGGCTTCGCGCCTGCCGACCATTCTGCCGCTGCTGTCCGAGCAGCAGGCCCAGGAAAGCGCCGCCATCGCCTCGATCAGCGACCAGGGGCTCTATGTGGCCAACTGGCTGAAGCCGCCCTATCGCGCCCCGCACCATACGGCATCGGCAGCGGCGCTGGTCGGCGGCGGCTCCAATCCCCGGCCCGGCGAAATTTCACTCGCGCACAACGGCGCCCTGTTCCTTGATGAACTGCCCGAATTTGACCGGAAGGTGCTCGAAGTGCTGCGCGAACCGTTGGAGACCGGCCATATCACGATTTCACGCGCCAGCCGGCAAGCCGATTTTCCGGCGCGATTTCAATTGATCGCAGCCATGAATCCCTGCCCTTGCGGCTATCTGGGCGATGTCTCGGGCCGCTGCCACTGCACTTCGGAGCAGGTCATGCGTTACCGGGCCAGGGTGTCGGGCCCGCTGCTCGACCGCATCGACATGCATCTGGAAGTGCCGAGGGTTCCGCATGAGGTCTTGCGCAAGGGCTCGCCGGACGGCGAGGAAAACAGCGCGACAATCCGGGCGCGAGTCGAGGCGGCGCGCAATGTCGCCATCGCGCGCAGCGGCAAGGCCAACGCGGCGTTGACGGCCAAGGAAGTCAAACAGTTCTGCCTGTTATCCGAGCAGGGCCATCAGTTGCTGGAGCAGGCCATGGACAAATTCGGCCTGTCGCATCGTGCCTATCATCGCATCCTCAAGCTCGCCCGCACCATTGCCGATCTGGCCCATTCGGAACAGATAGCAATCGCGCATTTGAGTGAAGCAATCAGTTATCGCAAACTGGATAGAAGTATTTAATGGCTTTTAACCCACTCTGTAAGGTCGAATTCGCCTAGAGCGCCTGCTTTTGGCATTCGACCCGAAACGCCTGTGCTATTCTTTAATATAGTTTGCAGGCTGGGTTGGTAAATCCAGCATAAGCGGCTTCAAAATGTTGGGTTTACAAACCCGGTCTACCAGCGATAAGCGGCAATAGTCACCAGAGGGGAATCATGAAAAAAAATAGTTTATTGTTGTTGTCCATAGGGCTGGCATCGTTCAGCATGAACACCTGGAGCAATGACACGATCTTCAAATGTAGGAATCAGCAAGGCAACATCATTTACCAGAAATCGGCCTGCTCGGAGAGTGTTAAAACCGTGTCTTCATGGACATCCGTCATCAAGGAAAAACCGCCCGAAAAAGAACCGGAGAAAAAGCTTCACCGAGAGCTCGTTATCAAACAGGGCGCCAATGGGCATTATTTTCTGGAAGGCTCCATTAACAGCAAGCCCTTGACATTCGTGATCGATACCGGCGCATCGGTCGTCTCCTTGCCGGTTTCACTCGCTTCCAATGCCGGGATGGCTTGCAAGGATAAAGTCATTGTGGATACCGCCAACGGCCAAACCGACGCCTGCACAGCCGTCATTTCGGAACTCAAATTCGGGCATTTCGTAGTCAAAAATGCGCCAGCCAGGGTCGTGCCGAACTTAAGCCAGCCCTTGCTCGGCATGAATGTCCTGCAGCAATTCAACATGAAGCAGGAAAATGGCGAGATGCGTATCTCGGCGCGTGATTGATGCCCGACAAGCTGTATAATAGGCCGGTTTCAGCCTAAGTTTATATAGTAGTGATGGCCAAACTGAATCCACAGCAGCAAGCTGCTGTTAAAACCATCGATCATCCTTTATTAGTGCTAGCCGGCGCCGGCAGCGGCAAGACGCGCGTGATTACCGAAAAAATCGCCTATCTGATTACCCAAGGCGGCATACCGGCGCGCAATATCGCCGCCGTGACTTTCACCAACAAGGCCGCGCGCGAAATGAAAAGCCGCGTTTCCAAGCTGCTGGACGACAAGCAATTGCGCGGCCTCAGGGTTTCGACGTTTCACTCGCTGGGCCTGGAAATCCTGCGCTCTGAGCATAAAACGCTGGGCTACAAGGCCGGCCTGACGCTGTTCGACGAACAGGACAAGCTTACCCTGCTGCGCAACCTGATCAGCCATGACAGCAAAAACTGCGATATCGACAAAGTCGACCATTATTCCTGGCAGATCGGGCAATGGAAAAACGCCTTCGTCACGCCGGAGCTGGCCGTATCAACGGCAACGGCCGACCAATACCCGGCGGCCGTGCTTTACAACGACTATATCCGCAGCCTGAAAGCCTACAACGCCGTCGATTTCGACGACCTGATCCTGCTGCCCGTGCTGCTGTTTCAGGAGCAGCCGGCCGTGCTGGAAAAATGGCAGAACAAGATCCGCTATCTGCTTGTCGATGAATATCAGGATACGAATATCACGCAGTACCAGCTCGTCAAACTGATTGCCGGCAATCTAGGCCGGTTTACCGTGGTCGGCGACGATGACCAGTCCATCTACGCCTGGCGCGGCGCCCAGCCCGAAAATCTGGCGCAACTGCAAAAAGACTATGCGCGCCTGAAAGTCATCAAGCTGGAGCAGAATTACCGCTCGACCGGTCGCATCCTGAAAGTAGCCAACCATCTGATTGCGAACAATCCACACGCGTTCGAAAAAAAGCTCTGGAGCGAGCTGGGCTACGGTGATCCGTTGCGCGTACTGAGCCACAAGGACGAAGTGATCGAAGCCCAGCAGATCGTATCTGAAATCATCCACCATAAATTCAGGACCGGCAGCAGCTATCAGGATTACGCGATTTTATACCGCGGCAATCACCAGTCGCGGCTGTTCGAGCGCAGCCTGCGCGAGAACAACATCCCGTATTTCATCAGCGGCAGCACATCGTTTTTTGCCTATTCCGAAATCAAGGACGTGCTCAGCTACCTGCGCCTGTTCGTCAACCAGGACGACGATGCGGCCTTCCTGCGCATCATCAACACGCCGCGTCGCGAAATCGGCCCGACCACACTGGAAAAACTCGGCGACTATGCCAACGAGCGCCATATCAGCCTGTTCGCGGCCAGTTCCGAATTGGGCCTGACTCAGAAACTGCCCGAAAAAGCCATGCAGCGGCTGACCAAATTCCGCGATTGGGTCATCGATACGGCCGACCGCATCGAACGCGGCGACACCTTCGCCGTCATCGAAGCCATGCTGGATCAGATCGGCTACGAGCACTGGCTACGCGAAAACAGCAAGACGCCGGCATCGGCCGAGCGCAAAATGAAGAACGTTCAGGAGCTGATCGACTGGCTCAAGCGCATCAATGAAAAAGATAGCGAGGGAAAATCGCTGTCCGAGATCGTTTCCAAAATCATGCTGATGGACATCATGGAACGCAATCAGGAAGAAGAAGCCAGCGACCAGGTCAGCCTGATGACCCTGCATGCCGCCAAGGGCCTGGAGTTTCCGCATGTGTTCCTGATCGGCATGGAAGAAAACCTGCTGCCGCATCAAAACAGCATCGAAACCGATAACATCGAAGAAGAGCGCCGGCTAGCCTATGTCGGCATCACGCGCGCCCAGCGGACGCTGACGTTCAGCTATTGCACACACAGGAAGCGCTACGGCGAGATCAGCGAATGCGAACCCAGTCGTTTCCTGAACGAACTGCCGCCCGACGACCTGGAATGGACCAACAAGAAACAATTGACGCCGGAAGTCATCAAGGAGCGCGGCAAGGCCAGTCTTGCACATTTAAAAACAATGCTATCGTAATTTTGCGCGCAATCGGTTAAAATACGCGCTTACGCGCCCGTAGCTCAGCTGGATAGAGCGCAGCCCTCCGGAGGCTGAGGCCAGAGGTTCGAATCCTCTCGGGCGCGCCATATGACATCCCCTAAAACCGCATTTTTGGTTCTGTGTTCTGCATGCGCCATGCCTTTTAAAATCCATTAACTCATAAGGATTTTGACCTTTACCCGCATTTGCACTTTTGGCTCATTCCGAGATAAATCAGCGCGCTTTTGCATTCTGTTTTCCAGAATCTTATACGAATCTTCAAAAGCCATCGGGTATAAAGGCGCACCGTCATGAAAAGCCGCAGGCTGCAGCTCAGGAGACCGGCTGATCGAGTCTTGCACGAGAGACTCCCTCCGGCTTCTTGAAGTTTGTATCTCTTCTCCGCATTCTTGCCCAAAGGCCAAGATATACCCAGCTATGGCATGAGCAACCTGAAAAAAATTAAAACTTCCATACTGCTGGATCTATAGTCCCACAATTCCTATTCGTTAGGCTGTTCTGGATTTAAGCTGATGCCCGTAACCATCGTTACGGATGATTAATTAACAGTAGGCGAAGTCGCCCCACAGGTTTTAAAACCACTTGTTTCGGCGGTTAAACAGGCAAACTGCGCAAGTCCTGAAAAGGATAGCATCAACAAAAACCTGAAAACCAGTAACAATTCAGCTCAATCAGCACCTCAGTCTTAAAACTCATCTCATATTGCGCCAAGAGCGGCAACTTTCCTGCTTCATTGCTGCCAGTGCGGCATCAACAATTAAGATATCACAGAAAACACTCTAATAAACAACAAGTTAAACTTGGCACAAACCTCGCAATAGATACTTTCAGGCATAACCTATTTGCCTTCTATTACCCCTATGTGAACAAGTTTGAAGGATATAGCCGATACATGAAAATGTTTTATTGGAGTTTAAAAATGAATAATGAATTAATTTCTCTCAAAGATTACCGATGCATAAATTCATGGCGGTTACAGCGAGTATTGTTATTGGCGCTAGCGAGTACGGCATCGCCTGGCGTATTGGCGCTAAATACCGGAACTGACCTGAATCTGTCTTTAAAACCCATTGCCGGCGGTATGGCTGGCGCGGCTTATACCAGGCCGCAAGAAGTTTCTGCGGCGCTATTTGGCAATCCGGCCGCCTTGACTCAGTTTAAAGGCTTCAATTTTAGCTTAGGTGCGGCAATTCTCGAGCCCGATGTGGACAATTATCAAAGCAATAACGGCTTCACTAATCACTCCCACAGTCTGGCCCAGAATTACCTCGCGCCGGATATTGCTCTCGGTGCCGAAGTGTTGCCCGGCTTTGTGATCGGCGCCGGTGTCTCGGTTGACTCCGGCATAGGCGCCGATTATCGTACCCATCCAATCAATGGCGGGGCCGGACTCGGGCTGGGCGGTGCAGGTGCCGGTGGTGCGGCTACATTGCCTTTGCTTGTGGAATTACTGTCATTAAGTTCCAATGTAGGAGCGGCTTATGAAGTGACACCCGATTTGTCGTTAGGGGCAGCACTAACGGTAGGATTCGGCTTAGGCCAATTCGGGACAACCGGCAACACGACGGGACTTAGCGGTTTAACAGGTGATTTTGGAGGGACTACGTCCAGTGTACATGGTATTGGGATCCGTGGCGCTTTCGGAGCAACTTATCAACTCACGCAGGATGTGAAGTTAAGCGCATCATTAAAATCCCCTTTGCAATACCGCTACAAGAACGTATTGTCGACCACGGTAGGCGGCAGTCAAGAATACCAAAGCGTAAAGCTCGATCAACCGTTGGAGGTGACTTGGGGCATAGCAGCCAATGCCACCCCCAATCTGTTATTAGAGGCGGACGTAGCCTGGAAAAACTGGTCGAATTCTTCGTTATATAAAGATGTCTACGACGATCAGTTCCTGGCTATGCTGGGTGGCCAATATACCCATGGAAACTGGCAATTTCGGTCAGGCTACAGTTATGCCTCGGAGTTGCTCCGCGATAATCCGAATGGCACGGTTGGCGGTTTTAAAGGATTAGGGACACTCCCTCTTAATACTAGTGTTCCCGGTGTTCTTAATAGCAACGATTTGATTAAAGTCGTACAAACTACTTTAGGCCCGGTCGTTTGGCAGCATACAGCTACCGCAGGTCTGGGATACGCCTTTACGCCCAAGTTCAGGCTGGATGCGTTTGCGGCCTATGCATTTGAAGGTTCGGCAGATCGCAGTACACTGGCTTTAGGCGATTATCATGTTAGTGCTAGCGAATGGGCATTGGGTGCGGGGGCTAATTTCAAATTTTAAGTGATGGATGCCGAATAGTCCGCTGTGGAATTATTCGGCAAATCCGGCCTGTAGGTCAAATCCGCAGCAGCCGCTTTGCGTTTCGATGCATCCAGTGCTCCTTCGTACGAAAATCCTCAAGTGTTCATCTCATCGCCCGTAACAGGTACGAACTATCAACCTTAATGCAGGGTGTGCCACGGCCAACGACAACTGTGTGGCCAACACCCGCTTTGCGAATTTCTTCAATAATCCCATCCAGAATATCTGATCGTCCTGTTTTGATCCCAGCCGACGATTAAGCCATTTGGCGGATTTCATATTCTGGTGTTTCCAGCGTTGCGCCAAAAATCATGCAGAAATGTGTTGAAGCGACCTCCGCTTCGGCTAGTGTTCAAGTCACATAAGCAGCAGTCATTGTGCCAAATTTAGGAACTGCCTTAATCCTGGATTTGCCGGTTGTTTATCCAAAAACAATTGCCGCTACAGCGGCAATTGTTTTCTGTTATTGCTACGGAAGCGGCATTCAACTCTATAAATACTTCTACAATTCGTTTAAAAACAAAAGATTATAAACTGGCATGATCGCTGCTACAGCTAAATACAGTACCAATGCTTTGTGGGCATTGGGCATTTGAATTTTTCAACCGTACAAAGGCAATCAATATGAGTACATTAAAAGTCGTGGTTGTCTCGGGCAATCTAGGGCTGCCGTCTAAGACGCTAGCATTGGCCGGGCAAATAGTCGAGGCAATCAAGCAGCAAGCTTACCCGCAAGCTTGTATTGAAGTAATAACCCACAGCTTGGCTGATCTGGCTCCGGTTTTCGGACTTGCCCGTCATCCTGGGGAGCTGAGTGATATTGGCAAAACGGTGTTGGATTCTATCGGGTCGGCAGACATCCTCGTGGCGGTTACGCCGGTTTACAAAGGTTCCTATACCGGCCTCTTCAAGCATCTGTTTGATTTTCTGGATGTGAAGGCGCTAAACGAAGTGCCGGTGATTCTTGGTGCCACCGGCGGCGGAGAAAAGCACGCCCTGATTATCGAACATCAACTGCGGCCGCTATTCGGCTTCTTCGGTGCGCAAACCGTCCCTTCCGGCATCTACGCCACCGAACAGAACTATGATGGTTCACGCTTTAGCGATGCCGTCGTCAATGAACGCATCCATGCGGCAGCGCGCCAGGCAGTTGTCGCGGCGCTTATCCGAGCGGATCAAACTCAATCATGCGAAGCAGCTTAAGGAGAGCATCATGTCTATACCCGATTACGAAAAAATCCGATCTGAAATTCGCGCGTTGGTTGACGAAGTCATACGGCCTAATGCCGAACAAACTGACCAGGGCGTTTTCCCCAGGGAGAATCTTGAAGCCTTGGGTCGGGCCGGCTGGAATGGCGTGCTGATTCCCAAGGAATACGGCGGCTTGGGTTTGGATCATGTTGCTTTTTCCATAGTGGCTGAAGAAGTCGGCCGCGCCTGCGCCTCCACCGGCCTGGTGTATGTGATGCACACTGGTGCCGCACAGACCATCAATTTATTTGGCAACCACGACCAGAAAGAACGCTGGTTGAGACCTGCCCGGGACGGTCTGATCGGCACTTATTCCACCAGCGAAAAAGCCTCCGGCGGACACTGGTGGTTTAATTTTAGTGAAGCCACACGGGATGATGACAACAACTATCTGCTCAATGCTGAAAAATCATTTACTACCAGCGCCGGCCAAGCGGATTATTATATTTTTCAAACCCGCTCGCCTGGCGCCCAAAGCGCTACCGATATCAGTTTTTTCATCGTCGATTCCAAACTGGATGGCATTACGCATGGCACATGGGAAGCGCTTGGAGTTCGCGGCAATCACAGTGGACCAATCAGTTATAAAAATGTGCATGTGAAAAGCATTGATCGCTTAGGCGAAGAAGGTCAAGGTAAAGACATTGTTTACCACGGCGTATCGCCGGTGTATCTGATCGGCCTGGGCGCTGTTTGGCACGGCGTAGCCAGGTCGGCCTTGGAAAAAGCGGCCGATCATCTAACCGGCACCATTCATCGCGATTTCAACCGCAAACTGTCTGACTATCAAGTGCTGCGCCAGCAATTGGGTGAGTCCAAGGTATTGGTGGAAAGCTTGCGTCCCTGGCAGCACGATCTGGCACGGCAATTGGACCAATTGCAGGCATCCGGCCAGCTGCAAGGGCAAATCCTGCTGCCGTTGACTGAATTCAAAATCCATGCAGCGGAAGTGGCCAACATTTCGGCACGCAATGCCCTGGATGTCAGCGGCGGTTATGGTTACAAGAAAGGCCCTATCGAACGCATCTTCCGTGATGCCCGTGCAGGCATCGGCATGGGGCCATCAAACAACATCGCTCGCGAATGGATTGGAAAAGCACTGGTTGGATTGCCGCTGGAACTGTTCGAGGCAGGCGGCGAGTAGAAACTGCAGGAAAGTTCAGGTTTATAAACATTTGTATCGGTTCGATTTAACGAGCCGATCGCAAAGCCATCCTTTTTTGTCGATTGCCCTAGCATCGATACGCTGGAGATCCACATGTCACAGAAAACTTTGAAAGCCGCATTGGAGAATACCATTGCTGCCTTGCAAAAAAATCCGGCAGGAGCCCATTTGGTATTTAAGGCGCACACTCGCCTGCTCAATGGCCTGCGCTGCTCCGCCGAAGTGCGGAATTTTCCGCCGCTGATCATTGACGAGCCCCCTGATCTGGGCGGAGAAGACGCGGGAGCGAACCCCGTCGAGCTCATACTGGTCGCGCTCGGCACCTGTCAGGAAATCGTCTATGCCGCTTACGCCGCCGTGTTGGGTATTCCTTTGGATGCCGTAGCGGTGACCGCCAAGGGACATCTTGATCTGCATGGGCTCTTTGGCTTGAAAGAGGTGCCCGCCGGCTACCAGAAAATCAGCTTTGAAACCACATTGAAAAGCCCTGCGGACCCGGAAACGATCAGAAAGCTCATTGCGCTTGTAGAAACGCACTGCCCAGTGCTTGATACGCTGACCAGGCCTGTAGAGGTGATCGGTACGGTCACACTCAATGGAGCGCCTCTGAACAACCCAGCCAATTATGCTGCATAAGGAAAAAAACCACATGAGTCAATTACCTAATTCCTCCCCCATCAAATTCGCCTATTGGGTGCCCAATGTCAGCGGCGGTCTGCTGATCAGTAAAATCGAGCAACGCACCAGCTGGGATATTGACTATAACCGCAAGCTCGCGCAAATAGCGGAGCAAAACGGCTTTGAATATGCCCTTAGCCAGATCCGTTTCACCGCCGGTTACGGTGCCGAGTATCAACACGAATCGGTAGCTTTCACCCATGCCTTGTTGGCAGCCACCAGCAAACTGCGGGTTATTGCTGCTATTTTGCCAGGACCTTGGCATCCGGCAGTATTAGCCAAGCAGATTGCTACTATCGATCACCTGACGGGCGGCCGCATAGCCGTCAATATAGTCAGTGGTTGGTTTAAAACTGAATTCACCGCCATCGGTGAACCGTGGCTGGAGCATGACGAACGTTATCGCCGTTCCGAAGAATTCATCCGCGCTATCAAAGGCATTTGGACACAGGATGACTTCAGCTTTTCAGGCGATTTCTACCGTTTCCACAATTTCACCTTAAAGCCCAAGCCCTTACAACAACCGCATCCGGAAATTTTTCAGGGCGGCAGCTCCAGGGCATCACGCGATATGGCTTCCCGGATCTCGGATTGGTATTTTACCAATGGCAATACACTGGAAGGCATTAAAGCGCAGATTGACGATATTCGCGCTAAGGCGGTCAAAGAAGGCCATTCGGTCAAGATTGGCGTCAATGCTTTCGTTATCGCCAGGGATACTGAGGAAGAGGCTCAGGCGGTACTCAATGAAATTATTGAAAAAGCCGACTTGGAAGCAGTCAACGCGTTTGGGCATGAAGTTAAACAAGCGGGCAAAGCATCGCCGGAAGGTGAAGGCAACTGGGCTAAGTCTACATTCGAAGACTTGGTGCAATATAACGACGGCTTTAAAACTAATCTGATCGGCACGCCCGAACAGATCGCCGAACGTATTGTGGCCTTAAAAGCGGTGGGGGTTGACTTGATTCTAACCGGCTTTTTGCATTTCCAAGAAGAAGTCGAATATTTCGGGCAACGGGTTTTACCTCTGGTACGTGAATTGGAATCACGACAAGCTGACCAAGTGGCCGCATAATGAGCACCGCTAACCCTCTCAAACAAGCTCAGGTAAAGTCTCAAGCGTTGTTCGATAAAGCCGAAAAATTGGCGGCAGAGTTTGCCGCCACCGCTGTAGAACGTGATAGAACTGGCGGTACGGCTAAAGCTGAACGGGATAGCTTGCGTAAAAGCGGCCTATTAAACCTCATCATTCCAGTTGAATACGGCGGACACGGTCTTGATTGGCACGACACTTTGCGTATGGTGCGCATTATTTCCAGGGCTGACAGTTCAATGGGACATTTGTTCGGTTTCCAGCATTTATTGCTGGCGACTGTGCGGTTATTTGGAGATCAATGGCCGCATTATTATCGTGAAACGGTTAAAAATAGCTGGTTTTGGGGAAATACCCTCAATCCTTTGGATACCCGCGCCAAGATTAGGGCCGACGGCAAAGATTGGCAGGTGAATGGCACAAAAAGCTTTTGTTCCGGTGCTACAGATTCCGACTATTTAATCGTATCAGCATTGCCGGAGACAGGCGGCAAATTAGTGATAGCGGCAATTCCCAGCCATCGGGCAGGCATCCGGATCAATGCGGATTGGGACAATATGGGGCAACGCCAAACTGACAGCGGCACGGTGGATTTTCATGGGGTACAAATATATGATCATGAAATTTTACGTCAGCCTGGCCCTTTAGGCAGTGTATTTGCTTCATTACGCCCGTTGATTGCACAGCTGGTTTTGACCAATATCTATCTAGGCATAGGTGAAGGCGCTTTGGCAGAAGCCGTAAATTACACCCGCAGCCAATCGCGAGCCTGGTTTTTATCCGGCGTGGAAAGCGCTACCAGCGACCCTTATGTACTTAAAAAATACGGTGAGTTTTGGGTTGACCTCAATGCCGCCGCACTGGCAACCGATTATGCCGCAAGTTTACTGGATTCCGCTTGGCGTCAGGAAAATGCGTTAACCGAGGCTGAGCGCGGCAGTGTTGCCATTGCCAGCGCGACAGCTAAAGTCCTGGCAACCCGGGCCGGTTTAGACGTGACTCAGCGCTTATTTGAAGTTACCGGTGCGCGGGCGACCAGTGCCAAAGCAGGCTTTGACCGCTATTGGCGCAATCTGCGTACCCATTCGCTGCATGATCCGGTGGATTATAAGCTGCTCGATCTTGGCGAATGGGTTCTGAATGCCAAATCGCCGACACCGAGTTTTTACTCATGAGGATCATATAATGAGTTACGACTCAATCGAAATAGCCCTGAAGGCCATTCGCAACGGCGACTTCGTAGTGGTAGCCGACGATGCCGGCAGGGAAAATGAAGGCGATTTAATCATAGCGGCCGAAAAAATCACTCCGGAACGCATGGCCTTTCTAATACGGCACACTAGCGGCGTCGTTTGCGTCTCACTACCGGGTGAGCGCATTGATGCGTTGCGGCTGGACCCCATGGTGGCGAACAACACCGATGCGCATGGCACTGCATTTACTGTTTCGGTGGACTTGAACAAAGGCACCAGCACCGGCATTTCTGCTGCAGATCGCAGCGCCACCATCCGCGCATTGGCTAATCCCGCCTGCGATGCCGACAATTTTGCCCGGCCAGGCCATGTATTTCCATTACGGGCCAGGCAACATGGGGTTTTGGTTCGTCCAGGTCACACCGAAGCGGCCGGGGACTTGGCACGCTTAGCCGGCTTGTATCCTGCCGGAGTGTTGTGCGAAATCGTCAATGACGATGGCAGCATGACCCGTGGCGAAGCACTGCGGGCATTTGCCAAGCAACATAAATTGCCGTTTATCACTATCGCTGATCTTATTGCCTACCGACGTCGTAACGAGCGCTTGGTTGAACACATCTCAGAAGCACGGATCCCGACAGCAATCGGAGTTTTCACCGCCCATGTTTACCGTTCGACGCTAGATGGCTCGGAGCATTTGGCCTTGGTCAAAGGCCAGGTGACGGGGCAGCAAAACGTTCTGGTGCGCGTGCATTCCGAATGTTTAACCGGCGATATTTTTGAATCTCTGCGTTGCGATTGCGGCAATCAGCTGAAAATGGCCTTGGCTAAAATTGAACAGGCAGGCAGTGGGGTTTTGGTTTACTTGCGCGGTCATGAAGGCCGTGGCATCGGTTTAGCGCATAAGCTACGCGCCTATGAGCTGCAGGACCAAGGCCGGGATACCGTACAAGCCAATTTGGACTTGGGTTTGCCGGTGGATTCCCGGAGCTATGATGTAGGTGCGCAAATCTTGACTGACTTGGGCGTGACTACGCTGCGGCTGATGAGCAACAATCCGGCCAAGTTCACCGAACTGGCGGGATTCCGGCTGAAAATTGTCGAACGAATACCGCTAGAACCCGTCCCCAATCGGGAGAATATCGTCTATTTACGCACTAAATCCGAAAAGCTGGGACATTTATTCAATTTAGACAATTTGTCTTGAGAAAGTTAAGCACTAACAAATAAGATTGCCGACCGTATTAATTTTACAAGGCAGGTTTTTGAGGAAATGCAGAAGCTGAAATCTGTAGTTTTCCTGTTTTTACAAAGGCCTGCCTGCTTTCCTTATCCTCAATCGAAGCTATCTCATTTACACATAATAGTATTACTTTTAATCATTTTAGTAAGTATAAATACGTATGCTATTTTAGAGATAATTATAATTTCAAGGGATATGTTTTTTTCTTATGCATTTACTTGCTTTTCCCAATCCTGCCGAATTGGCACTCTCAATTCGAGCGTCCGCCTTAGTCTTCGAAGATCCAAAATCCAAAGAACTGCTTGATAGGATCAAACGCATTGCGCCTAGCGAGTTAAATGTCCTTATCATTGGCGAAACCGGCACCGGCAAAGAACTGGTTGCCCGCCACATTCACGAACTCAGTGCAAGACGCAACGGGCCGTTTATGGCGGTCAATTGCTGCGCCTTGTCGGAAACATTGATTGAAAGTGAGCTGTTCGGCCATGTAAAAGGGGCTTTTACCGGAGCGACGACAGACAAAGCCGGTTGGTTTGAGGCCGCTTCCGGCGGTACGATTTTTCTGGATGAGATTGGTGATCTGCCGCAGTCGGTACAGGTAAAACTATTGCGAGTTCTGCAGGAACGAGAGGTGGTAAGGGTCGGTTCTCATAAAGCAATCCCCATAGATGTGCGCTTGATTGCGGCCACTAATGTCAAGTTGGAAGAGGCAGTCCTGGCCGGCCGCTTTCGTGAAGATTTATACTACCGTCTGAATGTCGCAGCATTGAATTTGTTGCCTTTACGGCAGCGCACTGGGGACATTCTGCCATTAGTTGAACATTTTTTAAAAATTTATGGGCAGCGGCTTGGTTGTCCGGAAACCACTGTCTCCCCAACCGCAAAACAAACATTGGTGGCACATACTTGGCCAGGTAACATTCGTGAACTGGAAAATGCTATACATCATGCTTTATTGGTAGCTCGTGATCTTACCATTACGCCGACTGATCTAAGTCTCTCTCAATTATCAAATTTTCCCAAGGCAGTAGACCCCGATCTTGGAGATTTCGAGAAATTAGAAAATATATTTCAGGCTTTATGCGAACAAGAACATCCTGATCTGTATGCTCGTGTGGAACAAGCTTTGCTGCAAGCAGCTTATAAGCATACTGGCCGAAATCAATTGGCAACAGCAAGATTGCTAGGACTGAGCCGACACGTTGTCCGGGCCCGATTAATTCAACGCCATATATTGGCATCAGGGGAATCGAAAACTGAAAAATATCAACCTTCACTGCCGAAAGGTGTAAGCGTTTCATCCATTGTAGTACCTGATGTTTTTCCAATCGACCTGGACTGCAAGGAGCTTGTTTTTTCCGAACTATCGCAAGAGTGTTGGGGATTTTGATTTACTGTTGGTATTAATGGATGTTGTCAAAGGAGACGGAAGCTATTGATTAATAAGACCCATTTCCCGGAGGAGCGACAGGGTCAGTTCTCACACTCCAACATTTTGCGTTCTCCGCTATACTTGATTCATGGCTAGTGCATTGTCACAGCTTAATTTTAGGGTAAATGGATTTCAGTTTCGTTCGTGCATCGTCCACTTTCATCTGCCAATCGACACCGCGTTGTTTGCTATTAACAGAGCTCGACCAGGCGCTAATTTCAGTCCGTAAGGTTTCCATGTCACCGAACCTTCGATGCGCCAGGCACTGTCGGGTCAGGGTACTCAACTCATTTTCAGCGATATTCAACCAACTGCCATGCTTGGGCGTCTGGCAAAACTTGATCCGCCGTACGAGGTTGCGGGCACGTTCGGGTTCGAAGACCTCATAAAAGGCTCCTTTGGTATGGGTGTTGAGATTGTCGCTCACCAGCGTCACCATGGGACACTGGGCATAACGCCTTTCCAGCAAGCGGGCCACTTCTTTGGCCCAATCTGCTTTGGTGCGCTGAGGGCGGGCCGTCACCTCGCGCCATCCGACTAACGGCTCGGTAAACAGGAACAAGCTGGTGGTGCCGGCACGCTCGTATTCGTAATCGACCCGTGGCGGCTGCGTCAGCGTCCCCGGTCGTGGCGTACGGGTCTCTTTGATCAACTGTATCGGTTGTTCGTCCATGCAAAGGACCGGATGCGCGGCCTCATACGGTCGCGCATACACGTCCAGCACCTCTTCCATTGCAGCCACAAATTCGGCGTCCTGCTCGGGCGGAATCACCCCATAGGCAATCGCCCGCTGCGTCATGCCGTTTTTTTAATCAGCTTGCGGACGGTCTCATGGCTGATGGCGTCTACAATCCCCAGTTCCACGACGCGCCCGGCCAACAGCCGCAGGCTCCAGCGCGCATAGCCTGCCGGCGGCGATCCCAAGCGCGTGGCGATAATGCGCGCTTCCTGTGCCCCGTCCAATAACCTCGGGGTCGGCGGATACTCGCGTTTTCGGCCTTCCAACGCCCGTTCAAAGCCCTCTTCGACAAAGCGCTGGCGGATCTTTTCGACCGTGTTGATCCGGCATGCGTAGGCCTCCGCAATCCGCTGGTCTGTCCAACCCGGGCCATTCGCATCGGCCTTGAACAGAATCTGCGCACGCCGGACTTTTTGTGAGCTGCCTTGAAGTTTTTTGATCACCTCTTGAAGATGATGACGTTCCGTATCGCTCAGGCGGACAATGTATTTCTTGGGCATGTCTCGTCTCCGGTTTGGGAAAGAAGCCTATTAGACAGTTTTAGGTAGCCCATATTCTTAGCGTTGGCAGTGCACTAGCGCACTGAATCGGGACATCCTTTTCCCGTTATCCCGCATCACAGACTCAGCGCTTAATACTCATCCCCCAGCGCATCCAATGCCGTCTGCGCCAGACCGGTCCATAGCGGCGTACTCCAATCTTTCAGATATCGCCTGAACTGGCGCCGCGTTGAAATGATTGGAAACGCGTCGGCGCAAAGCTCGTTCAGCATCTCTCGGCAGTGCTGCTTAATCTCGGTTTCCAGCGATTTAGGATCGCTGTCTTGTCCGCCGTACACCACTCCCAACAAGCTGAGTTCCGCCAGCGTGCTCAACGCATAAGCCCGGTCGTCGCCTGACGATTTGCGGATCTGCCATTGCACAATCTGTTTGGCCGCGTTCCACAATATGCTGTATTTATGCGCCAGTTCCTTGAGCACGGGGCCGTCGTCTTCCCGGTTCAGGATGGCGATAATCGACAGATATTGCGTGATCACCCAGTAATTGCAAGGGTCGATTTCCCAGGCATCACGATAAAAATCGCGGCAGGCTTCGTAGGCTTTCTGGGCCAATGGTAGATTTTCCGCCAAGGCATAGGCGATGCCGATGCGTTTCTCGCTGGCGGCGCTGATGCCCAGGCGCTGCGCCCTATCCTTGGCCGAGACGATGGCATGCGATTCCTCGCGCCAGTTTTTCAGATCCTCGCGCACCGATGCGCACAGTGCGGCCAATTCCACATTTTGGGAATCACTGAGAATCTGCGCGGCACTTTGATCCCGGTCCAGATTCGCTCCCACCAGTTCGTCGATCCGGTCAAACTTCACTTCGATTTTGCGCTGCGTCTGCTGGTCGCGGAACAGGTTGACCTGGCGTTCAAAATTCCACGGCACTGTGGCGTAGGCGACGATGCTGGCCCAGTCGTGCGTCTCCGGCGAATCCGTGCGCAGCCGCTGGCGCAGCTCGTAAAGCACCCAGCGTGGGTCGCCGCCGTTCAGCAAGCCGCGGTAGAGCACTTTGGCCGCGATGGCCGATGCCTTCATCCACAGCGGAAACTGGGACGCGATGACCCACGGAATGCCGGCCGCGTTCAGTTCGTGGGCGATGCTGCCGCCGGGCGTCAGCACCGATTCGATATTGCCGGAATCGCAGGTCGCCAGCGTCACGAGCGTCGGCCGAAACCGCGTGTTGCCGGCCGAATCGCTCGAGGTCAGGGCGATGGCGAGACGCTCGCCGTCGACGATGTCGGCGCTGTCGCCGGTTTCACTGCACAAGGCCAGGCCGTAGCGCTCATCGCCGGAATACTTGAACGGCGCGCCATGGGCCAGGATGTGGACATGGGTGAACTCGGTCGACGCGCAAAGCGAGCGGATTTGCTCCAGCGTGGCATTGGGCAGCACGGTCAGCAGCTTTTTGACTTCCTCGATGCGGTTCTCGTCCTTGATCTTGACCCAGGGCTCGATGGCTTCGCGCAGGGCCTGCAAATGGGCCTGCGCGGGCACGTAAAGCCCGTCCGGCGCCGCGAACGCGAACAGAATGCGCGGCGGACGCGTCCAGTCGACCGGCAGCGGACGGCCCCGGCGGATTTCCCTCGTGATCGTGATCGGCGTGCGCATTTGCAGGAACAGCGGCGAGCCCGATCCGGGGAAACCGTCCGGCGCCACGGCCGCCTCGAAGGGCATCAGGCCCAGTTCGAACGCGGACATGGCCAATCTCAAATGCACGAGTTTGCCGCTCTCGGCGCCGGCATTGCCGAGCTCGGAGAGCAGGGCCGGCACCTGGCCGAGCACGCGGCCGATGGCCTCGCCTATGTCGCGGATTTCCGATTGCCGCTGGTCGTCAGTGGCGGGGTCCTTATCCTGGGGGTATCTAAGCCGCCGCAGGCGCATCAGCAACTGGCGATGCTCGAACGGCATTTGCAGCGTCACCGGCCCGTCGGAGCCGCACAGGGCAATGTAGTTGGTCAGCGGCGACAACAGTTGATTGTGGGCGGGCCCGGATCTTAACAGCTCTAGCTTGACGTTGCGGATTTCCGAAGTGTACTTTTCGATCATGTCACTTCCTCGCGAATTGCTGGATGACCTGGGGCGCGCCGGTGCCGTCGCCGACGACATGGCTCAGGCAGCCGACGACGCCGCCTTTCTCCGCCTTGATGGACACGGCGCTGGTCTGGTTCATCACGAAGCTTTGCCCGCCGAATTTCGCCTCGTCGATCAGTTCCATGCGGCCGTCCATCAGGACGTCGTAAACCGGCTTGAACGACTTCTGGTCCTTCAGCATGGCGTCGGTGAAGCGCAGCAGCCGGATCCAGGTGCCGCAATTGAAGTAGAAGCGCCCGCCGCCCATGTCGATAGCGCGCTCCAGATGGGTGTGGCCGGTGACGATGAAATCGATGGAAGCCCCTACCGCCGCCGTGACATCCTTGAAGGTATCGTCCTGGTCAGTGCGGTCGAAGGTCTTGTCGTCGGCCAGCCAGTCTTTCAGCGCCCGGCGCAACGCCTCGTCCTTGGGCACATCCCTGAGCCAGCCCGTCAGCCGATCGAAAATCAGCTGCCAGGTGCCCAGCGGCGCTGCCGGCTCGACGATCTGGGCATTCGGCTTGCCGAGATTGGCCTCGGCCAGCGCCAGCATCGCGTCCACATCCTGCGAATCCTGCCGCGGATGCGTGTTGATGCCCTCTCTGAGATTGGGGCCCAGCAATTGCTCGACCGTCACCGCCGAGGCATCCGTCACCTGTTCGCGCGGCTGAAACCCTTCCGCGGACAGGCGTTGGTTGACTTCCCTGCCGCCGCCGACTCTCTCGCCGACGATTGACACCAGGTCGGTGATCTTTTTCGCCTGGGACGGATCAAGCACGATCAGCGTGCCAACCGCGGCCTGGGTTTCCGGCTTCAGCAAATCGATCCATTTGTATTTTTCCTTGACCTCGTTCATGACCTCCTTGACCATGCGCGTGCCGGCGTTCGGATACCATTCCTTGGCATCGAGCGAGCGGCCGGCATTCAGGCGCCGCCCGACCTTGGCCAGATCCTCGTAGCGGTTGTAGTTCCAGGCATCCACCTCGTTGCCGTGCGTGCAGTAGATACGCGCATTGCCGACTGTACAGGTGTAGCCGGCGCCGGTGGTCGAGAACTCGATCCGGGCGCGCTTGACCAGGTCATCGCCTGCCAATCGTTTCATGATCAGGCGCTGCACCGTCGGGAAAGCCATTTCGATATCGTGATTGCCGATGATAAAAACCAGCGTGCGCCGTTCGCCTGCCACGAAAGCCGCGAGCGCATCCCAGATGCAGGCGAAGGACGCGTCTTTCATGATCCGCTCAACCACGGATACGGCCTGCTCGACCGCCACGTAGCCCGGCAGTTCCTCGGCCAGCGTGTCGAAGACATCCCCGTTCAGCACCAGCGCTACATGGCCTGCCGGGCACTGTTGGGCCACCCACCCAATGTAACCCGCCAGCCTCCTGGCCTCCTTCAGGATCTGAAAATTGGGTCTGTTGCCGCCCATGTGGATGTCCGAGATCACATGAATCTCATCGTAAGCGGGAAAATCGCTCATAGGTCTATCTCCAGTAACAAATAAAATCGTCGACAAATACTGACAACCAGCCGGAAGCGCGGGTCAGGCCTGACATTCAGGGTCTTTGCGCATGCCTGAGCATAAAAAGTGTAAACTCATAACATGATGCTCCTCTTCTGCTACTTCGAGCCCTGACGATCCCGCTCCATAGATCCCCAGTGCGGCATTACATTCTTGCCGACCCTAACCGGAAACATCGGCCGCTAAGCTATACGCGCACTAGAAAAAGCCAAAGTAATGCAATTTTTGTAATTACTGGAAATATATGGATCAGCATTAGCTAGAGGTGTGATTATAGATGATATAGACAGTGTGGCAAGAAATAGCAGAAGGCCGGCGTCCCCGCCGTTATGCTAACCGTGGATGCCAGTAAAAACAGGCTTATCTTTTGTTTGAGGCAATTGCCTCAAGCAGTCAAATAAAACAGTCTCTCCGAGACATCTTAGAAAACTGCTGAGGCAAGGGGCTATATCGTCCGTCTACAGGCTACTTGATAGGCGTAATAGCAATCGCTTCCAGCCATTCGGCAATACCGTTAACCGGCGGATGATATTGCATAACGACAGAAAAAGCATTGCCGCTGCCGGCATCGGTCACGCGAGGGATTAACACTTGTTGGTTAGCCGGGTTATACGTGGCCTGGAATGGATCGGCAACCTCTCCAGCGCCAAGTTCATTAAGCGCTGATAGAGCGAAATTATAAGTATCACCTGATGATGGGCCTTGCCTTACTAAGCGCGCCTCATAGAACTTGCCATCAACCTTGACTTTAGGGATATCCAGTTCGCCGACAGAGCCATCGAATGTCGACGATTTTTCAACTGCCGATGTTGATAATAAGGGATGGAGTGATGATGATAATGGATCGAGACCAGTGCCAGTTACATTGATAGTGTATTGATCATCACTAAAAGGGAAAGCTGTGACATATTCCTGTGTAGTTCCATAGCTTTTAGCCACTCCTTTTGAATCTAAACCAACTACAGGAAATCCAGGTTTACGTAAAACAACCGACCCTTGACCACATTCGGCTTCTTTGTCTGCATCTCCTTTTAGAGGTGAGGAAATAGCAATCAAGTAATCTCTTTCCCCTGGAGGAACACCGATTTCAACAGAATTAGTGGTATCATAACAAGGATCGACTATACCGATGAGAGCTCCATCGAAGAGACCATACCTGTAAGCCAGATACATGTGGTTTGAGCTACCCGCCCAAGCATTATCCAGAATTGTATTTCCAAGTATGTCTTTGGTAGTGCCAGTCTCGGTCACCCAACGTTGAAACGGAAAACTCAGCTCTTCCATCTCAGGCTGTAGCAAAGTGCTGTCAAATACATACAACACCCAGCTTTTCTTGCCGAAACAACTGCTGCCCTGTGGGCAAACGGCAAGCTTGATAATTTCGTTACCGGCACTGTGTAGGAAAAACCAATCTTTATCATCCGAATGAAGCAAATGCCCTTTAATGTTTCTGGTGGAATTAAGAGGTGTTGCATCGGCAGAACGGTCATTAAATTCAACATCCACATTGTCGTAAAGCTCATCCTTCGGCTGTTCAAAAATGGTATTGCCATCAGCACCGACCGGGTTGCCGATAATAGTAACATTCAATTTCGCAGTAGCGCTTTGGCCATACTGGTCGATAAGGGTATAGGAAAAAGGGTCAGTAACAACTTCACCAGCCAACAATTTATTGATGCTGGGGGCATTTTTATACAATGTATAAGTAAATTTACCGTCAGAATTTAAAAGTAGAGTGCCATAATCACTGGCTGGCGAATTGTTAAGGTAAACAGTTGTCCCATTCATGTCATTTGCCAACACATCGCCAGTCACAGAATCAACATTATTTGGCATTACGGTGACACTATCATCAATTGCCACAAGCTGCGCTTCTACAGGTGCTACGGGATCTACGGAACCAGTGGAGCCTCCGGGCGCCTTTAAGGGCCCAGGATCGGCACACAGCTCAAATGAGCAGAGCAATAATAAAGGGGAAATCTTTTTTAACATTGAGATACACTCCTGTGATCTTACGGACAAGTTAATCGGGTTAATCTGAGAATAGTTCAGTTTGGCCTATAGTCAAGCTGAGCCACAAAAATGCTCAGCGGACAGATTCCCGCTATTTGTTACCGTAGATCAGGAGTGCGGCCAGAGTCAGCTTAATCTTGTGCGCAGCCCATTGGCATTCACATCCGATTGATCAAAGCATGAATCTTTTTCGCTAGCGCATCGATTCCGCGCCTCGTCACCTTCTCATGCGTGCCTTTCAGTTCGATAGCGTATCTTGCTGAGAGATCGGGTTTTTTCACATTGACCAGATACGCCATCAAATAAGAAAACAGGAAGCTGGGCTTGCTATGCTGCCCGACAACGACCCAGTCGGCATTCCACTGCCTGGCCAGCGCGGCCGCATCGTCATGGAATTTGAAAAGATAGCCGAACCCGGCATTGGCAGCCGCCTGTTCACTGATATTGATGTGAATGATTTCATAGTCACCGGCCCGGCTGATCGCCTGTTCAAGCAACGGTCTGAATGTAGCCGTGCGAACAAGCTCGTCCGGCGTATTGGGCATTGAAGTGATATCGTTCAGTTCGAAATTCAAAACCGCTATGCGGACGCTTGCATGAGCGGCCCCGTTGAAAACCAGCCCCATGCTCAGCACTACCCAAGCTGGGATTAAACGCGCACTTATTAATTTCATCATCTTTCTCCTCTTAAAAATCTGCCTTGGCGGCAGTTGCCAGATTAATAGGCATGCATATGCCAGTAACCTGATCGTTGCCTGCTAAAAACGGGCAATTTGCCCGACCTTATCAAGACAGCTTTCCATACCGGCCACAAACGCATAAAATGCGAGCAAAGACGCACCGTGCCTCAAACCGCCTGATCGTCAGCAAGAAAGCTCATCCGACATTACTATGAATCTGAAACTTCATTTGCTATCGCGCATCATCCTGATCGGCTTTGCCTGCCTGATCGCAACGACAGGCTGGGTGCTGTATCAGGCCGATCAGGAATTCCGGCATGAGGCCCGTTCAAAGGCTGACTCAATAGGCAGACAACTGGAATTGCAGCTGCTGCGCATCAATGCGGGCTTCGATCACACGGCGCGCTTCCCTGATCTGGGGCTATGGCAACAGATGGGCGCCATCTCCGGCGCTTGCGTGTGGTTCATACCGGCAGACGGGGATCAGGTCCGCAGTGTTTGCAGCGGCGGCAATACCTCTGCCCAGAGCGGGCCGGACTGGTTCGAAAGCATTTACCGGTGGGCGTTCAAGCCTGGTTTTGAGACTATGCGCCCGGTTGCCTTTCGTAACCATGTTTATGGCGCCGTCGTCGTCGCGCCCAGCGCCGAAATCGAGATCGCCAGCACTTGGCAACAGCTTCGCGGCCTGATGGGACTGTCCGCAACAACCGTGCTGGCCCTTTGCCTGCTGGTTTATGTCACGGTGAACCGCGCCTTGCGGCCTGCGCAAGTGATTGTTGCCGGCCTGGAAAGCATGAGCAATGGAAATTTGTCTGACCGCCTGCCCGCTTTCGAGCTGGCCGAATGGCAGCGCACCGGCCAAGCTATCAATCAACTGGCGGCCAGCCAGCAGCAGCTGCTCGCCGAGCGCCGGATGCTGGCCCTGAAGTTGCTGACCGTTCAGGAGGAAGAGCGCCGCTATCTGGCGCGCGAGCTGCACGATGAGTTCGGCCAATGTCTGGCCGCCATCAACGCCGTCACTGCCTCCATGATGCAGACGGCGGAACAGGACTGCCCTGCGCTGGTTCCCGAAGGCAAAAACATCGCCCGCATTACCGGTCACATGATGGATTTATTGCGCGGCATGCTGCTGCGATTGCGGCCCATGGATATTGATGAACTGGGATTGTCGGTCGCGTTGAACAGCCTGATAACCGGCTGGAATGCCCGAAACGGCGGCAAAATTCACTATCAGCTGACCATCAACGGCGATCTTGGCCAACTGCCCGAGCCCGTGCCTGTCAACATCTTCCGCATCGTGCAGGAATGCCTGACCAATATCGCCAAGCATTCGGGCGCCGCCAACGCGAAAGTCATGATCAAACTGTCTGATGGACTTGTAGAACTGCAGGTAGAAGACGACGGCATCGCCGACAAACTGCCGTTTGAAGACAGTTCCGGCATCGGCCTGCTCGGCATGCGCGAGCGCGTGACGGCGCTGGGCGGCCAGCTGACGCTGGCTCCGATTCAGACCGGCGGACTCATGGTCCGGGCATGGCTGCCGTTGCAGCCTGCGACAGGAGCCCCGGCATGACAACCTCAACGTACATCAGGATCTTGCTGGTCGACGATCATGCCATCGTCCGCGAAGGCTACCGCTCTCTGCTGGAAAAGCAACCCGGACTGGAGGTCGTCGCGGAGGCGGCTGACGGCCTGGAGGCCTATGCCCGCTTTAAGGAATGCAATCCCGATCTGGTCATCATGGATCTTTCGCTGCCCGGCCAGGGCGGGCTTGAGGTTATCGCACGCATCCGGCAGCGCCGCTCCGATGCCAGAATCCTGGTTTTCAGCATGCACCAGCATCCGGGATTTGCGGTTCAGGCCGCGCGGGCTGGGGCATTAGGCTACGTCACCAAGAGCAGTGCCCCCGATGTCCTGATCCGGTCCGTCTACGACGTCCATGCCGGCCGCCACACGCTGAGCGCCGATATTGCCCAGGCGCTTGCCCTGGAAAAGCTGGGCGCCGACCGCATCGCGCTGGAAGACCTGACCGTGCGCGAATTCGAGATTCTGCGCCTGCTGGCCGAAGCGCGCCCGACCGAAGACATCGCCCGCCTGCTGCATATCAGCCCAAAAACCGTGCTGAACTGCCATTACCTGATCAAGAAGAAACTGGGCGTCGCCAGCGATATCGAACTGACCCGTCTGGCCATCAGGATGAACGTGGTCAGCCTGCTGGAACTGTCGGGACCGCTGTAGGCGCTTTAATCCGCCCCAAAATGATCACGGTCCAATGGGCTTAAAGACTGTGTAATCAGAAGCTATAGCGTGTTTCATCAGGTTGATGCGCAATAAAAAAGGGAGCATTGCGCCCCCTTTAGAGATATTTCTAATTGACCGGATCAAGCCTCTGAAGCGCTTGTTTTACGGCGCGAGAAACCGGCTAGCCCAACCATTGCCGAACCGAATAACCAGACTGCCGCTGGCACGGGAACGGCTGATATATTCTCAGCCGACATTTCCGCATAGGCGTGTCCGATGATGATGTCGGTGTCAAATAAGCCGGCTAGACCATTTAAGGATAAGCGCAGCGCATTGACCGTCATTGAACAAAAAGAATTGGAGCAATCCGCTATCTGTTCGTTGAGAATTAAAGTGGCACCAATGAGTCCAAGTGCATTTAAATCAATTATGGAATTTGCGCCGGCATTGGCGTCAACTTGGATATCCTGGCCCAATATGCTCAAGTTTAGCGATGTGATATTAGCACCTCCTGAGGCAGTCAGGTTGCCATAATCCCCCGTTACCTCGGCGCTGGAGCTTAAAGTAACATTATCCAGCTCAAGCAGGCTTGAAAGGCCTAAAATCGATAAAAGATCAGCATTGATGTTTAAATCTTCGACGCCGCCGGACGCGCCAGTGGTTTTACTGCCGGCCGATCCATCAACATTGGAATTCGCCGATCCATTAATTGTATCGGCTGAGGCATGAGCTTGAACTCCTAATATAGTGGCGCCAGCATTAAGATCTAAAAGCGCATTATTCAGACTATATGGCGCCGGAGCTGTTCCCGATATACCTGCAAGTGTTGTTACTGACAGCAAGTTTGAGTTTAGAACATCCAAATTTACAAAGAGCCCATATCCTTCACTGTTAGCATTAACGATCGCGGCGCCCGCGCTTGGGGTAAAAGTAACAGATGCCAGCGTTAATGCGGCGGCTCCCAAAAAATAAGCTTGTTTTTTCATTATTATAAATTCCAAAATATTACAAATTATGTTGAAAAATAATTTGCAACCCAGCCGTCTTCTATCATTAACCTTTAATAAAGACCCGTAGCTTTCCGTCCCCGCCTCGCGGCGAGTTTGGCTTTTATATTTTTTAACGTCTCCGGCATCCAGCCACAAAGTAAAGCCAATGGAAGAACTCGATTGAGAAAAGCTTTTTCAACATCGTCTCCATTTTTTACTTCTCCAATTCCAGCAATTCCACCTGGTTTCAGTACCTTGATCGTACAGCACCTTAAAAACAACTTAAAAACAACTTAATTTTTTTAATTAACGCCAGTATACTCAGGCCGCATCTGCAAGTTGTTAGCAATTTGTTATTTTTGTGTTAGAGTCTGGGATTATTCTATTCAGGCTTTTTATGCTTGTGTCAATGGATCAAGATTCTATTTATGAATTTGGAACGTTTCGCCTGGAAATAGCAACTTATCTATTGTGGGAAGGTGAAACACCCGTCAATTTACCGCCCAAGATTTACCGCTTATTGCTTTATTTTCTGCAGCATGCAGGTCAGTTAATATCGCGGGAAGAGTTGTTCAATGCGGTGTGGGATGGCCGGATTGTCGATGATTCGGCATTACGGCTGGCCGTTAATTCCTTGCGCAATATTTTGCAGGACGACCACAAAACACCACGTTTTATATCAACGGTCAACAGGCGGGGCTACCGTTTTCTGGCCGATGTCGCCGTTAATCGGCCTCATGATAATGTTACCCTTTTGCATTACCAACCTAAAATTGAGCCTTCACCGGCCTGGATTGAACGCCTTTCGGAATTGGATCTGCTTCAGAGAGCCTTTCATCAGGCGGCTAGAAAAGAGCGATGCCTGTTTTTTCTGAGCGGTGAGCGCGGCGCGGGCAAAACTACCTTGATCGATATGTTCCTTTCCAGAATCATATCCCCCAACCTGGCCGTACTCCGTGCCCGGGGCGTGCAACTGCACGGGACTGCGGAACCCTTCCTGCCCTTATTGGAGGCTCTGGAACGTCGTTGCCGCGAACCCTCCGGAAAAACATTGATTGAGCGTCTGGAACAGACTGCTCCCACCTGGCTCTTCCAAATGTCGAATCTGTTGAGCGATGACAAACTTGCAGCCATCATTCCAAAAGTCTCCCAAAACAATACGCGCCGCATGTTGAGAGAGGCCGCCGAATTTTTTGAGAATTTGAGTACCGGTTCGACCTTTATCCTAATTATCGATAACGCGCAATGGGTTGATCAAGCGACTCTGGACTTAATCGCCTTGTTGGCATTTCGGCGCTCTGAAGCGAAACTGTTGATCATCGTCAGTTATCGCCTTTGCGAAAACAGCGCCGCTGCCCAGCGCATTGAGAAACTACGCGAAGAGCTGCATCACCGCGGCTTGTGCCAGGAACTGTTCCTGCAATGCTTGGCTCAGGTTGAGTTCCCGGAAGCTGGATAATTTAAGAGAAATTGCTGTTTTCCGACCTGGCCGACAACCGGTTCTCCAGTATCGCTTCCTTGCCTTCGTTTGACATTTCACTGAACCCGGAAGCCCTGCCTGAGCTTTCCAAGCCGAGGCTATTCTTACTGAATGTAGACAATAAAATAATCACAGCGCCCCTGCCAAACCCGTAACTCGTGATGATGATGCTCATCATCAGAAACAGGCGAAACGCCGCCGGCAACAGTCCTTCGGCCGGAACTGGCGCATCCAGTACCGGAAATACGGCCTGCAGAAGAAACAGGCTCGAATTGGTGAATGCGCCGACCACCATGGCCCAGCGCACATGCCAGGGCAGCGGCACCTTGGCCGCATAAAAGCCGAACAGCAGCGCGCTCATTAACAGAAAATCCAGATGCGCCTGCAGCAAGCGCGTGATCTTGCCCTGAAAAACCAGCTTGAGCGGCGACATGCCCAAATTCATGCCCACCATGCACCACGCCAGCACCAACGCCGCCAGCAGCCATAAAGCGGCGCCTCTGATTAAAAGCACATTGCCCGCATGTCTTGAATCCTGATCCATACCTAATTGCCTCATGTTCTGCCCTATTCATTTGAATTCATACTGTCTCTTCAGTATAAATACACGGCCGATCACACGCCTGCCTTGGACGGAACAATTGTTTGACTGAAACGGCAATAGGCCGTCCATTTACACACAACGCGCTTGTCTCTACTATTGGCAAAAGCCGGTTTCTATCTCAGGAGTTTTGATTATGGATATTTATGGCTCGATAGCCTCGGAGTCCTCAAAAGATTCAGGCATGACGCCGGAAATCAAGCTATCGACCGCTGATCTCCCGGCGCGAGAGCGGCATGAATGGCTGCGCGAAGTGATAGGGCGGGAATATGCCAATGTCGAAGTCACACCGCCGGCCGACGGCAGCCTGTTCAATGAGATGACGATATACCCGTGGCAGAATTTGCGCCTGTCCGCCATACGGTCGAGCGCCATTTGCCTGGAGCGGCTGCCGCGCGAGCCGCATTTGGTCAGTCAGGATGCCTACTTTGCGGTCGTCCTGCTCTCAGGCGGCTACCTGCTGGAGCAAAACGGCAAAACCGTTGTTCTGCAGCCGGGGGATATGACGCTTTACGACGCCACGCAGCCCCATCGCATACACTGCCCGCAGCACTTTTCGAAACTGATCGTTTCGGTCCCAAGGCCGATGCTCCGGGACAGAATAGCCGGCATTGAGCATTGCACGGCACTGCGTATCCCCGGCAATAAAGGCATCGGTTCCGTGGCGGCCAATTTCATCCGCACTGCTGCGAGCCAGACCGGCCAATTGAATGCGCAGGAATTTTCCGCGCTAGCCGATCATTCCCTTGATCTGCTGACATTGGCGTTGGCCTCTGTGCGCCCGGCAAACTTCAACGTGTCCAGAAGCCGTTCCATCGCGCTGAACAGAGTCAAGGCATTCATCGAACGCCATCTTGCCAATCCGGATCTGGATACCGCGCGGGTCGCCGGCGGCGTCGGCTTGTCGCCGCGCTATATCAATGATTTGTTTAAGGACGAAGACACTTCCCTGATGCGCTATATCTGGCAGCGACGGCTCGAAAACTGCCGGAAAGACCTGATTGACCCAGTCCACGCCGGTCATCGGCTTTCCGACATCGCATTCCGCTGGGGCTTCAACGATTTGTCGCACTTCAGCCGCGCGTTCAAGCAGCGCTTCGGCTGCTCGCCGACAGAATACCGGCAGCAGCCGAAAGCCTAACGGATAGGCCTTAAAACGGCATTCAGCGAAGCGCTGACGATATCGGCATGGCAGGCTATGCCGGTATGCGCCCCGCCGTTGTATTTCAGCCGGACATAACAGGCGGCTTTGGCATCGCTGCCGGCCGTTATGGCGTGTTCGTGATAGTCGGTGATTTCGATAACCTGGCCCAACTGCCGTTCCAGCGCGTTGACAAACGCGTCCAGCGCGCCGTTGCCGGTTCCTGTCACCGTTATCTCTCCCGCCCCCGAAACCAGACGCGCAGCAATCGTTTCATGCTGGTCGTGATCGAGATGAAATCCGGCCAGTTGGTAAACCGGCTGCACGGCGAGATAAGTCTGCTCGAACAAGGCCACCAGCTGCTGCGCGCTTATCTCCTGGGCCTCTGCTTCGGTCCGGCGCTGCACGATCTGGCTGAATTCGATCTGCAGCCAGCGCGGCAGTTGCAGGCCCAGCTCCCGCTCGATGATATAAGCGGCGCCGCCTTTGCCGGACTGGCTGTTGATGCGGATGACCGCCTGGTAATCGCGCCCGACATCGGCCGGGTCGATGGGCAGATAGGCGACGTTCCACGGCTGCCCCGGCCGGCGGGCTTCAAGGCATTTTTTGATCGCATCCTGATGGCTGCCCGAGAAAGCCGTGAACACCAGATCGCCGGCATAGGGATGGCGCGGATGCACGGCAATCTGGTTTAACTGGCTGACCTGGCGGCTGATTGAGCCCAGGTCGGAAAAATCCAGCTCGGGATCGACGCCCTGGCTGTACAGATTCATGGCCATGACCATGATATCGGCATTGCCGGTGCGCTCGCCGTTGCCGAACAGCGTGCCCTCGACGCGCTGGGCGCCGGCCATGAGCCCCAATTCGGCGGCCGCTACCGCGCAGCCCCGGTCGTTGTGGGTATGCAGGCTGATGATGACCGCCTCGCGATGCCGGATATGCGTGCTGAACCATTCGATCTGGTCGGCGTAGACATTCGGCGTCGAGACTTCAACCGTCGACGGCAGGTTGAAGATAATCGGCCGCTCGGCTGTCGGCTGCCAGACATCGGCGACGGCGTTGCAGATTTCCACGGCGAAATCCGGTTCCGTCGCGGTAAAGCTCTCCGGCGAATACTGAAACTGCCACGCGGTCTCCGGCTGCGCCGCGGCGCATTCCTTCATCACCCGCGCGCCGTCCACGGCCAGCGCGATGATGCCATTCTTGTCCATCTTGAAGACCTGCTCGCGCTGCGCTCTGGACGTGGAATTATAAAAATGCATGATGGCCCGTTTTGCGCCTTTTAAAGCCTCGAAACTGCGCCGGATCAACGCTTCGCGCGCCGGCATCAGCACCGATACCGCGACATCGTCCGGTATCAGTTGCTGCTCGATCAGCAGGCGGATAAAGTCATAATCGGTCTGCGAGGCCGAAGGAAAGCCGACGGCGATCTCCTTGAAGCCGATTCGGACCAGGAGCTTGAAGAAAGCCGTTTTCTGCTCGATGGTCAAGGGATTAATCAGCGCCTGATTGCCGTCGCGCAGATCCTCGCTGCACCAGATGGGCGCCTGTTCAATCCGCCGGTCGGGCCACTGCCGTTGCGGCAGGCTGATGACTGGACAAGGCTCGTACTTATGATGATCGAAAACCGCTCGCTGTGCTGTATTCATAATGCCTCCTCGCTCAATTATCGTTAAATGAAGCCACAGTATAGGGAAAAGGCTTGAGCGAATGATTGCCAATATGCCGGCAAAAACAGCTTTTTAAGCAATTATTGCTTACTGATCGTCATCTGTTTGTATAATCATTTCCGCCATTGCCTAAATCCGAAAACGACCCTGCTGAATTGCCATGAAACTAGATAGAACAGACCGACGCATTCTGGATGAAATACAAAAAAACGCCCGCATTTCCAATCTGGAGCTGGCCGACAAGATAGGGCTTTCGCCCTCGCCCTGCTCGAGGCGAGTCAAGCAGCTCGAAGACGGCGGCTTCATAGACCGCCATGTGACCCTGCTCAATCAGGCCAAGCTGCAACTGAAGCTGACCGCTGTAGTTCAGGTCAGCATGGACCTGCACACGCCGGAACGGTTCGAAAACTTCGAAGCACTTGTCAGCGCCTGGCCCGAGGTGCTCGAATGCTACCTGATCACCGGCCAGTCCGCGGATTATCTGTTGAAAGTGATCGTGCCGGACATGGATCATTATCAGGAATTCCTGCTCGGCAAATTGACCCGCATCGACGGCGTCAGCGGCGTACAATCCAGTTTCGTATTACGCAAGGCCATCGATACGACCGTCTTGCCACTGCATCACTTGTAGCCTTTGTTTGCGAACTTAAAGGCAACAAAGCCCGGAAATGAGGTCTAAGGCATTAATAATGACGAGTTGGCGTAGGCTGCCCTCGTCCGCTTCCGGCCATATCAAGCGGTCCGGTATGTTCATTTCGGAAGGAGAATAGTCATGACAGTCAGCCCCATCCCCGACGGTTACCACAGCATCACCCCTTATCTGTGCATTGAAGGCGCAACTGAAGCCATCGAGTTCTACAAGCGCGCGTTCGATGCGGCCGAAGTGTTCCGGCTAGTTACGCCAGACGGCGAGATCGGGCATGCGGAAATCAGGATCGGCGACTCATCTTTCATGTTGTCCGAAGCCTGCAGCCGAAGCCAGCTGCTCAGTCCCCAAGCGCAGGGCGGCTCATCCGTCGGCCTGTATTTATATATGGAAGATGTCGATACGCAATTTGCGAAGGCCGTCAATGCCGGGGCGAAAGTCATCAGCCCCTTGCTGGATCAGTTTTACGGCGACCGGACCGGCGTCCTGCAAGACCCTTTCGGGCATATCTGGTATCTGGCTTCGCGCATCGAAGACCTGTCGCATGAAGAGATCAGCAGGCGCGCCGAAGCGCTTTTCAGTGCGCAATGCGGATAAGTACGGTCGAATACCGATGCCTCCTCTGCCGCTGCCCCAGCTCCTGTGTTGATTGCATTTAATTGCTATACAATTAATCGCTGATAATGAGCGTTATGGAAATCATAATTATGCTGAAAAAATTCATCGCCAAAACCGCCGACCTCTTTTTGGGATTATTGGTGGGCATTTATATCGTTCTGGAAGAGCTGGTCTGGGACAACATTGCCGAGCCGATTTATAACTTTATACACGGACTCAAAATTTTACAGAAAGTCGAAGCCATGATTTCCAGGCTCGATCGTCATGCGCTGCTGATCATCTTTTTGGCGTTATTCACGCAGGTGGAACTGCTGGGCATCGTCGCGCTGAAGCTGATGGCCACAGGCCAGATCATCGCCGGTACGCTGCTGTATGCCGGCAAAATTCCCATCGCCGCATTCACCTTCTGGCTCTTTAACATCTCGAAGGAAAAACTCATGACCTTCGGCTGGTTCAGACGGCTTTACGAACTGGTGATGCTGGCCATACACAAGATCAAGTCCAGCGCCATCCATCGGCATATCATCGCCCGGCTTAAGTCCGTGAAGGAATGGTTTAAAATCCGGCTGTCCGGCCCCCGGCTGCTGGTCCGCAGACTGATGGAAAAACTCAGAAGTTCAGACCATTTTCGCAAATCAGATAGTTAATTTTGCTCTGACTTTTGCTTATTGGCGCATGATGATTTAGTAGGCAGGCCGAGAAACATTGTCGCCTCGATCTGACTAAACCCATATAAAGTTACCGATGATCATGCATTAAATCTCATATGAAAAATAGCCGCTTCATATCATTGCTAAACAGATTTCTGGCGTGTTTGCTGATGAACGGTCTATTTACGGGGTGTACCACTTTGGAATCCCGGCTGTCTATCGAACCTTATACCAAAAACAAGCCGATGCGGGATGAGCTTGAGACGGTTGCGGAAGCTTATTGCCGAAAAAAGCGTGCAGGTCCAGACTCTGTTGGCTCAGGGATGCAGCCTGACTTTATTTTTACTACCGATGGCTGTTCTCGGTGGCTTGACGACTCATGGGCAGCCTGTTGTATTGCGCATGATATTGCCTACTGGTGCGGAGGCAGCGCGCAGGACCGCCAAGAAGCTGATCAGATGCTCAGGCGATGCGTGAACAACAAAGCGCAGGTTATGGGCAGTCTTATTTATGTCGGCACCCGTATAGGCGGAGTGCCCTGGTTGCCAACCCCATGGCGCTGGGGTTACGGATGGGATAGCTGGCCTCGGAGTTATGAAAAAACCCAATCGCTGCCTTCGGTTAAAAAACTTATGGAAGAACTTAAAATTCATAACATTATTGAACATCATCTATTAAACAGCAGAAAGTGAGAGTTACTGACGGTTTTTTATTGAACAGAAATTAAAGCCTGATCCCGACTTAAAGTCCCTGCGGACTTAATGCATGAGGGTAATGATTATTTCTGACCAGAGCTGGCAGGCATTCGGAGGAAAAAATCAATGAATAATGATGCTCCTGGATTGCGGATCGTTTATGAAGGATCACTTCGGGATGGAATTTACGCTTTTATAATCTTCGCCCTGCTTGCCGTAGTAGTAACGCTATGGATCTTGTACAGAAAAAACACCTTAAAAACCAAATACCTGTTGCTGATAATCTGGGGCATTTTTCCTCCCATGTGGTTTGTTTTGGAGTATTTTTTTATCTTTTTACCTTATGGCGTCAAGGACTCTTTCGCTTTCTTTCAATATGGACAGAATATCGCATCCAAACTTTGGGCTGCTGTTTTTGCTTTAATCTCGATTGATCTTTATAAAACGAAGGAAAAAGAGAAGGAAGACAAAAAAGATGAGACCGAAAAGGAACCCTAAACCGGACATCAATTTATTAATCCGTGAACAGCGGGCATCAATACCAATATTTTAAAATGACAGGATTTTTTCAGACGAGAGACGATCTTTCTCTCTTTTTTAATACATTGTCCAGCACTTCATCAAAGGCATCTATTGTGTTTCTACATGGTGTGGGTGAACACATCGGCCGCTATGAAGCCATTTTTCAATCGTTTACGGCTCAAGGGTATAGCTGTTTCGGCTTTGATCAGCGAGGCTTCGGGCAATCTGACGGCGAGCGAGGGCATATCAATTCATTTACAGAATACGTCGATGATTTAGCCCGATTTATTGATGAAATTGTTAATAAAGACGCAAAAATGCCGGTCTTCTTATTTGGCCACAGCATGGGAACGCTTGTCACACTGGCTTATGCCTTGCAATATTCAACGAAAATACGCGGATTAGTGATTTCTTCATGCCCACTAAAATTTGCCTACTGGCTTGCCAATTTTGGTGGTCTTCTTGCCGATGCATTGTCGGAAATAGCCCCGCAAGTCAAGATTCCCAATATGATAGATCCCGATGAGTTGACGGACGCCCCACTAGTTATTGAAGCCTTTAAGCATGATCCTTATATAGTTAAAGACGTTTCGCTCAGTTGGCTGCACGAGTTTAAGCTGACACAGAAAAATATTTTGCTCAATGCCAACCGGATTTTACTTCCCACCTTAATTTGTCATGGTGATGCTGACCCTATTGCGGCAGCTGCGGGCGCAGAATTACTGTATGAAAAATTGGGCAGCGACGATAAATCGTTAATTATTTTTAATGGATTAAAGCATGAGCTTTTGAACCATCTAGCCGATGAAAGGGCACAGGTCCTGAAGAAAATTTTCGAATGGCTGGATAAGCATTGCTAACTTTTTTGCTCGACATCGGCTGACCGGGTTGGAAAACTCTCTCCACACGGCATAACAGACCGATGCCGCGCAAATCATGTAGAGGGTACGCACTGCGTACCATTTTCCTATCCCCCAATAAAAAGGTACGCGATGCGTACCCTACAATGATCTCCTTTATACATTTATCGTTGTCGCAGTCCATAGGAACGCTGAAGATGATTACGCCTATCCACTATTTCGCTTTGGACTTTATAGGTCTTCCATAAGTCAAGCAAACTACTGTTCTACCGTTACAAAAGCTATTTTGGTGATGCCCGCATGCTGAACAGTCGCCATTATTTCGGCCACCTTGGCATAAACCACGGCTTGATCGGCGTATAAGTGCACGCCGGTCTCGGGATTTTTCGCTATCTCATCCTTTAACGCGGTTTCCAGCGCGGCGAGGTCCGCCATAGGCTGTTTGTTGAGCGTAATGATCCCTTGCGCATCGATGCCCAGCTGCAACGGTTGCTCCTTCACATCCGCCGTGGTCTCGGCGGTTTTCGGCAACGCCACATGCACGGATTGAGTCAGTAACGGTGCGGTCACCAATAAAATGATCACCAGCACCAGCATCACGTCTACCAGCGGCGTGACGTTGATTTCGCTCATCGCATCTTCGCTGTCCGATTGCGTTTTGAAGGCCATGGTTACGCCCTGCCTTGCCTGTCGGCGCTAAAGACGATGTGCATGAAGCCGGCGACGAAGTTTTCCAGGTCGGCGCGGTGCTGTTTGACGCCGCGCATGAAGAAGTTGTAGGCCAGTACCGCAGGCACGGCAACGGCAATGCCGATGGCGGTGGCGATCAGGGCATCGCCAATGGGGCCGGCGACCACATCCAGGCTGGTCGAACCGCTTTGGGTAATTTCATGCATGGCGTGCATAATGCCCAGAACCGTGCCGAACAATCCGACAAAGGGCGCGGTGCTGCCTATGCTGGCGAGCATGGTCAGGCCGGCTTCCATCGCGCGCTGTTCCTGCTGCATGTGAATAAGCAGCGATTGTTCCAGCTGCTCGGTCGGCTCCCCCTGATATTTCAGGTGTTTGCCTGACGCCTGCTGGCTGCCGTCCAGCCAGGTGAAGCCTTTTGTGGCAATACGGGCTTGCGGCCCTCTGGCCAGCGTTTCAGGCAAGGCCCGGGCGGTAGCAAGATTCGGCGCATCCCAAAACGCGCTGTTAAAGCGGCGGTTGTAATAACCGTTCTTGCCGAATTGCCAGAGCTTGAACAGAATCAGCGTCCAGGTGATCACTGAAAAAGCCAATAATGCATACAAAGTCCCGTCGACAATCAATTGGGGAGCAATATGGTAAGGCATGCCTTCTTTTCTCCTAACGTTCTAAAGTAAAATTAATGGGTACGATCACCGAGCTGGCTACTGCCGTATCGCCCCGTTTGGCGGGATTGAACCGCCATTTCTTGACTGCCTCGACAGCCGACTCATCCAGCGCCTCGTAACCGCTGCTGCTGTGTATGGCGACGGCTTCGCTATAGCCTTCGGCAGACACGCTTACCCGTAGCCGTACCGTCCCCTGCCAGCCTCGCCTTTTGGCAATGGCCGGATATTTCGGCGGAGGATTGAAACCGTAGTTGGCGTTGACGCTGGCTTCGGTATAAGGCACTGCATTACTCGGTGCCTTGCTTGCTGACGCTGTAGTTCTGGGAGCTGCGCTTGAGTTTTGCGAATTCGACGGCTGCGCTGCCGATGCCACAGGTGAAGGCGCAGGCAGCTGTTCTTCGGCGATCGCCTCTGTTTTTGGCGGTTTCGCTTGTTTGGGCTTTTCCGGCGCTTTTTTCTTCAAGGGTTTTTTGACCTGCGTTTTTTTCGGTTTGGGCGGTTCAGCCGGTTTGGGCGGTGCCGACGGCGCGGTTACGGCTTTTGGGCCCGGCGCTGAAACCAATGACACTTCCATCATCAATGGTTGCGCCATCGTGACCGGTTCCTTCGGCTGCAACAACCATTGGGCGGCCCAGATGTGCAGCAGCATCACCAGAACAAGCAGTAAACTGCCGATCGAGCGAGGCTTTTCTTCTCCGGTTAAAGCTTCAAACAAGGTTCGCTTTTTGCGCGCGACCGATGGCGCCGCACCGCCCAGAAGCGGTAAACTCTGCCCGATCAAGCCCTGTTCGTGGTTATTGAATAAATACATGGGAAATATGCCTTCCTTAATTTGCCCCAATGCCAGGTGTTGTTCACCACTATGCCCGATAACGGCGGCCCAGCCTGCTGGCGCTTTATTATTATTTGGTTAGTCAAGGTAACGCAGGTGCGAACGGCGTCGTTAAACATTGTCGAAGCCGGTTCCACCAAAGCATGTCATGGATTTTCTTAACCTCATTGTATTGGTACAAATTGCCGCTGCAGCCTGCTGAGGCTGATCGGCCTTTCTCACTCGTCCTGCCGTTTGCAGGAAAGCGTGTTTAAAAGCGCCGTGAGCCGGTCCAGTTTCACATCCACTTGCGTTACATATTCCCTGAGCTGAATCATTTGCGCCTGAATATCGTTGGCATTCTCATGGACATGCTGGAAATGAACCTGAAAATACCGAGGCAACGGAAACAGATCCAGCAAGTCATCACCCTCTTGAACCCTGCGCTCTTCGGGTATCTTGGGGGGCTTGGAGCTTCTCTTGCGTTCTTGCGCCAGCTTTGGTGTTGTCATGCGTCCTTCCGCTTCGATGTTATCGGTCTTACCGGTTTTCTTCATTAAGACAGAGCAGTCCTCTAAATGCATATCAGCAATAACATTAAGTCGTCCCACAAGTCACGGACAGCCAATGTCTGTGGTTCAGTTAATCCATCCCTGGATTCTGGACGTCATGCCTGACGTTTTTCTTGGGGTGCTAGAAGTTCCGAACAGCCGTATTTTGGGAGGGAATAACGGCTATTTCAGAACTTCATCTTAAAAGACGATTCAGTCGTGAAAATCCCTCACTCCGAAAATAAAAAATTATTTTAGGCGGGTTGTAGAGTTTGGCGGCCTGATGCTTTTGGCATCAGCCGATGATGACGAGGCAGTCGCTCAGATGTGTCATCCTGACTGACAGACTCTTTTCCAGTGTTTCGAGGATGTGCGCCGGATCGCGCAGATCGATGCGGCCGTTGATTTTCAATTGGCGCAGGCTGTTGTCCTTGAAGAGAACCACGCCGTTTCTGTAGCGCTGCACTTGTTCAATGACATCGCCCAGGGCAATGTCTTCGAAGACCAGATAGCCGTTCAGCCAGGATGTCGTCAGTTTCGTATCGAGCCTGCCGGTTGCGCTGTGTCCATCCCGGCCAACCGATACAGCATCGCCGTCACGCAGGACAACCGACTGCCGCCAGCGCTGGCTATCCGTCACTTCGACGCGGCCCGACAATACTTTGACCTCATCGCTGCGGCCTTTTTCGTGCACGAAGAACCGGGTGCCCAATACGCGCGTGATGGAATGGTCGCCATGAACGACAAAAGGCCGACGGGCATCGGGCTGCACATCGAAAAAAGCTTCGCCCTTCAGCAACGCGATGGTCCGCTGGTCGCCCTGCATCGTAACCGCCAGTGCGCTGTCCGTGTTAAGCGTGACGACGGAACCGTCCTCCAGGCGCACGGTTTTCTGTTGGCCGACCTTCGTCGCATAGTCGGCCTGGAGCAACACGGTCAGTTCAACGCGAAAGACAAACGCCAGCGCCAGGCAGGCGGCCATAGCCAGCAGCAGTCGTTGTCTAGGGCGCGCTTCTTTTTTCTGACGGGAAATTTCTGGCGGCTTTGTTTCGGCCTCGCTTAATGCCTGCTTCAAAGCAGCATCGCCCCACAGCATGCATATATCATCGTACGCCTGCTGATGCGCGGGGTTATACGCCAGCCAGCGTGCAAACGCGGCTTTTTCTTCATAGCCGACATTTTCCGCGCGCAGCCGCACAAACCAGGCGGCCGCCTGTTCGTCGACCAGAGCCTCGCTCCCTGATTCCTCATTAAAATCGTTATCGTGCTTCATATTCGGCATACCTAAACTACTATCAGGACTTACGCAAGCCTGTTGGTAGGCGAAGTCGCCCCCACAGGTTTTAAACCACTTGTTTCAGCAGTTGAACAGATAAACAGTGTAAGTCCCTGTTTATATTAATAGACGATTATAATGCTATTTTTCCTCATTTATTTACTGCTTAATGTTCTGGCGCCCCGTCCTCAAAAGCTCAATCCCTGCCAGTTAACGGATCAATCGACTTCGGGTTTCAGCGTCAGCCTGTGCTCGGCCTTGCCGGCCAGCAGCGCGAGGGGCAGGCCATTCACCCAGTGGCGGTGCTGATCGCGGTAATAAGACGACAGCGGATGCCCCGACTGGCCGCCGGGCATGTGCATGATGCCTTCGTCGAGATGCGCGGGTGAAACGACCAGTCGTTCGCTAGCGCCGAAAGCCGGACCGACCGCCCGCACGCAGTTGGCGCAGCCGGCCAGGGCGTCGGCCGGCATGTCCAACAGAACCCCGAGCAGCGGCATGGCTGTGGAGAAAGGATGGCCGATTCGGGCCTTGTTGACCTGGCCCCAGGTCAGTTCGGACAGCGCCGTATCGGGATAGTCGGTCTTCAGTTGCTGGGCGCAGCGCTTTAACTGGCCCAGGATGAAGTCATCCCAGTTGTGGTAATTGGCCGGGTCCGGCAGCAGCTGCGGCACTTTCTCGGTGAGCATGGCCTGCAGCGGCGTATCGATATAAGACCAGGCATAGTTGAAATTTTTATCCATGCTTCGGCTGGCTTCCAGGAACGGACTGAACACGCTTATCGCCAGCTGCCGCCGAAACCGCTCCAGCAGGGCAAAGCCAAGGCTGTCCGTATCTGCCCTGCCGTTCCAGGCCCGCAGCGTGTCGCGCAGTTCCCGCAGTTCCGGCTGCCGCTCAATCGTCTTGGGCGACAGCACGTCCAGCGCCAGTTGCTGATAAAACCCGTAGAATTCGTTTCCGGTATCGAGCTGCAGCCCGAACATGCCCCCTTCATTGATGGCCGGCATCTCTTTGAGCCGCTGGGTGATGCGGTAGGCGCGGTAGCCGCTCGCGAACTGGCGGCCGATCACGTACGGATACGCTTTGCCCAGGCGGCGGTCATTGGCCGATACCAGTATGCCGGCGGTGGGATCGATCTCGCGCGGCAGCTGGCGCTCATCGACGTAGCCGTCCCAGCCGACCTTGCCGTCAGCCCAGGAACGGCTGGCCGAGCCATCGAAACCGACGCGCTTGGGAATCTGGCCCATGACCGTCCAACCGATACGGCCATGGTTATCGGCCAGCAGAAAGTTCAGCTGCGGGCCCCCGGTATGGTTGACGACCGCCATGGCCTGCTCCAGCGTTTCAGCCTGATCCAGATCCAGCAGCCCGAGATTGACGACAGTGTCGTCGAGCGCGCTCCAGTGCACGGCGACCGGCTTGCCCAGCAGCGGCTCCTGGGCCACAGGCCCCCAGATGCTGCGCCTGACGGTCACCTGCAATGGCGCGGCATCCTTGATCCGAATGGTTTCGCTGATCTGTTCAAACGGTCGCCATTTATCGCCGACGCGGTACTGGTCCGGATTTTGCGGATTAATCTCCAGGCTCACCAGATCCAGGAAATCGCCCGTCAGATTGGTTCCGCCCCAGGCCAGCCGGTCATTGCCGCCGGCGATGAACACGGGCATGCCGGGCAAGGTCACGCCTGCCGTGCGGCCGGAGCCATAATCCATTTCGGCGCGGTACCAGGTATTGGGCACTGAAATACCCAAATGCATGTCGTTGGCCAGGATGGCGCGCCCGTCATGCGTTTTCGCGCCGCTGACCGCCCAGGCATTGGAGCCGGCCACCATATCCCGCAGCTGCACGGCTTCGGTGAGTTTCAGCGCCGCCGGCGCATGCCGCGCAAGCGCAGTCTCCAGCGAAGCCACAGGGATGGGTCGGGCAGGCCGGTAAGGTTCGGCGTCGCCATACAGGCTATCGGTGAAACGATCGGTATCCGGCGTCAGGAAAGACACGACATCGGCCGGCAGGCTTTTCTCCATGACCGTCAGCATGCGCTCTTCTTTCTCTGACCCGGACGTCAGATTATCGAACATGCCCAAAGCCACCAGCAGGCTGTCCTCCGGCTTCCAGCGTTCAGGACGGTAATCCAAGGCCGTGAATTCGAAAGGCAAGGCCCGTGCGTTATCGATATAACTGTTGACGCCATCGGCGTAAGCTTCGAGATAGCGCCGGTGAGCCTGCGGCAGTTTGGCCACGACTGCTTTTGCGACGCGGGAAAATCCGTAAGTTCGCGCTCTGATGTCGTTATTGACGGCGATCTGCCCGAACAGCTCGGCCAATCGGCCGGCATTCTTGCGGCGCATCAGATCCATCTGAAACAGGCGGTCGCGCGCCGTGACATAGCCAAGCGCCCGCAGGGCGTCGGCCCGATCGCCGGCCTTGATCACGGGAATGCCGTGGCTGTCGGACACTACCGTGACGGGTGCGGACAGCCCCTGCACCCTGAACTCGCCGTCCTGCGGCGGCAGCGACCGTTCCAGGAACAGGAAGCCCGCGCCTAGCCCAAGCATACTCAGGCCCAAAAGCGTGAACAGGAAATAAAGGAGTAGTTTTCGAATTCGTTGCATGAATGTTCCGGTTTTTATGCCTTCTTAAAGTTATGCAAAAATTACCACGAAGGTCACAAAAATGCAGGCCTGTAAAACTTCGGGCCCTGTGTTATCGACAGTTTGGGCCATATCGATTTATAGACCGGTATAAGGCGGGTGTAATTCCAGGCAGCCGTCAGAAAATAGGGGCATTTTCTTCCGCTGCGCCCGAATTGCCTCCCCTGAGCAGGCTTGAGATACATAGATTAGAGGGCTTCTTGCAGAGCCTGCCGCCTTTTTAACTGAACTATGTTATTTAGCGCATTATGATGCGTGAAATCACTTATTGATGAGTATGTGTATAAGCTATGCCAGCATCATTTTCGCCCGAAAAAAAACAGAATCAAATCTCATACCCGCCTGAAACGCATAGCCCGGCGCCGCAATAACCTTTTTATGTCTACCGTTTCTATTATTTTAGGCATAAAAAATGCTTTTCAGCTTTCAAGCGCAGACGTGAAATCGCGCATCGTTAAACGCTCATTTTTTCCGGGCGATCTTTATCTGGCTATTAACGACCAAGGAAGAAAAATTGAACATAGAAGCTCTTTACCAGCAACATCAAGACGAATTGATTTACCATGTTTTCGGCATACTGCATTGCCGCGATATCGCGGCGGACATTGTTCAGGAAAGTTACATCAAATTGTCACGCGAAGCCGAAAGGCAAAAGATCGAACATCCCCGCAGCCTGCTGTTCCGCATCGCCCATAATCTGGCGCTCGATTACCTGAAGCACGCAAAGGTGACGGAAAGCTACGCGCAGTCCGAAGATCCGGCCCTGATTCCGGCGACCGAATCGCCATCGGCCGAACAATTGGTATCAGATGCCCAAAGGTTGCATATTCTAAGGCAGGCCATAGCCGAATTGCCGCTCCGCTGCCGCCAGGCTTTCATTCTGCATAACATCCACGGCATGAGTTATCGCGACATAGCTCAGGCGCTAAACATATCCGAAAGCGGCGTCGAAAAACACATCATGAAAGGCTTGCTGCACTGCCGCAAGCAGATGAAGAAACGGCTGCCGGAATAAAAATACGGCTGAAACGCCTATCGCAAGAGAACCGCTTGCCGGCCAATAACCAACATGAGGTCTACCCGCTGTTAAGGCAGGCGCCAATGCCGGAAATGATCAGAGACAGGGGCATGACTGTGCCCCGCCCGAAACCTGAAAAACAGGCTCTATCTAAATTTCCAGTTCCATATCCAGCACTAGCGGCGCAAACATCCCTCTGACGCTATCCCGGACAAAAGCGGGCGCTTTTCCAGGTGAGCCGGCGTTATAGGGCGGCGCCGGATCATATTCCGCTTGCAGCTGAATGGCTTCAGCATATTCCTTGCCGCGCAAAGCGCCGACAATTTGCAGGCCCAAATCAATCCCGGCGGTAACGCCGCCGCCGGTCACCAGATTGCCGTCCCAGACCACGCGCTCGCTCACGGGCGTCGCTCCGAACTTTTTCAATAATTCCAGCGTTGTCCAATGGGAAGTGGCCTTTTTGCCCTTCAGCAGGCCGGCCTTGCCGAGCAGCAAACTGCCGGTGCAGACGCTGGCGATGTATCTGGAATTGGCCGCTTTGGTTTTGATGAAGTCGATAAACGGTTTGTTTTTCATGGCCGCCAACGTCCCGGCTGCACCGCCCGGAACAAACAAAATATCCAGTTTTTCCGGACATTCGCTCTGCCTGTGCGTAGGAACAATTGAAAAATTACCGCAAGACACCGGCGTCAGGTCATCGGTGGGAGAAATCAGATATACTTCGGCGCCCATCATGGCGGTAAATAAAAACTGCGGATTAATCAGATCCGGCGCATAAAAGCCGGGGTATAAAAGCATCGCAATTTTTTCATTCCCCATCATTTTTACGTCCGGATCGCTCATGAACGCTTTATGCGCTTGCATGGAATCCGCTTGAGCCTTGATTTTCCTCTGTTCATCGCTTTCGGCCGCTTTAACGCTGTTGCCCAAAGGAGCGAGAAAAGCGGCAAATAATGCCAGCTTGGTAAATTGTCGACGATCCATAAAATAGTCCTGATTCGTTGTATTAATGTAAATCCCGATGGACAGATTAAACAGCCATCGGGAATTGCCGAAAACGTCAGAAGATCACTGAGCCGCTGAAATAGACGGTCGTGCCCTGGGAAGGCGTCACGCGGGTATCGAAGTAATTCAGCCGCTGAAAATAATCGTTGTCAGTCAAATTCTTGATCGAGACGCCCAGCTTGTAGGCTTTTGTCCTGTAAGCGATATCCGCATCTATGGTGTAAAAGCTCTCAGTGCTGAATAAATTGGCTTTGTCCACATAGGCGCTTGTTTGGGCATAGATTCCGGAGCCTATGCTCCATCCTCTCAACATCGCGTCCTGAAAAGCGTAATTGGCCCAGAAACGGCCGGAATGCTTCGGCACGCCCGGCAGACGGTTGCCGTCAGGCACTCCCGCCAGACTGTCGGTGAATTCCGCCTCGGTAAAGGCATAATTTCCCAACAAACTTAAGCCTTCTGTTACTTGCCATGTCGCATCGGTCTCGATGCCTGTCGAACGCTGCTGCCCTTTAGTGACCGACCGGAATTGAGCATCTGTGAAATCGGTGACCCTGACGTTTTCCCGCTCAATCTGGTAGACCGCCAGTTGTCCTGTCAACTGCTCGGCGATATCAAACTTTATGCCCGCTTCGATCTGATTGGAAAGCTCAGGCTTGGGCGTTGAAGCATAATTGGCGCCGCCCTGGCCTCGCATGCCTTCGCTGTAGTCGACAAACAGCGAAAATTCATCCGTTATGTCAATAAGCCCGCCGACGTTAGGCAGGAAACGTCCTTCATCGGAATTGAATTTTGACCCGCTAGCCGTGTTGACGAAATCGGTCGTGACATTGGCTCTGCGCACGCTTGCCAGCAAGTGCAGGCGGTCATAGATCGTGCTTTGCAGCTGCACATAGCCGCCATAAGTCGTGTTTCGGGTAAATTGAGTTTGTTGGCGCGTGCCCGGATGGCTGTACGGAACCGGAAAGGACGGAGCGACCAGGTCTACAAAAGCGACGGGCATCATGTCGAAATCCATGAAGCCGTCGTCATCCAGCTCACTGAAATCGGCGCCCAGCAGTACCGTATTCTTGGTCGGGCCCAGATCGAATTTAGCCGTTCCATAAACCTGCACGCTTTTTTCTTCCTGCTCCTGGCCCAGCTCGCTGTTGACCAGCCCCCATGTCGACGGGGGAACGAGCGGTTGATCGGCTCCGAAGCTAAAGCCCTTGCCGAGCAGATTCTGCGCCAGGGTATCGAATTTGGAATGAGAATAGCGTCCTTTGGCGGTAAACGACCAGATATCATTCAACTTGTGATCCAGCGTACCCCAGACGCCATAGAATTCCGAGTTGCTCTTTGCGATATCCTCAGGGCCGATGAACAGTTCCGGCCGGATCCTGAAATTGCCCGCAACGGTGCCGGTCGCCGGCAAGCCCTGGTAGTCCTGCTGCTCCCATCTCGAAAACTTGCCTTGCAGAGTGAAAGTGGTATCGTCGTTGTTAGTGAAGGTCAGGGTAGGATTGACATTGAACCGGTCCGTGTCGAGCACGTCGATATTGCTGCTGCTGTTCGTGTATTCGCCCGTAAAACGGAACAGGACGTTGTCATTGATCGGCTGGTTCAAGTCCACAAACGGCTGGGCAAAATCATACAGGCCGGCTTTTACGCCTATCTCATAAAACGCCTCTTTTTGCGGCAGCTTGGAAACCAGGTTGACCATCCCGCCCACCGGAGAACCGTTGCCGCCGGCGTAAAGCACCGCATTGGCGCCTTTCAGCACTTCAATCCGCTCGATATTGACCATGCTGCCCTGATCGCCGGCATTCAGATACTGGTTAAAGCCGTCGATGAACTGCCGGGCCGCAAACCCGCGGATCAGGGTAGGTTCAAAATTGGGAGAAACCGTTGAAAGGCGCGGCACAACACTGCTCACGTTGCGCAAGCTTTCTTCCACCGTAATGGTTTGCTGGTCATCCGTCACGGCCTTTGGGATGACCTGAATGGACATCGGCGTTTCCATGATCGGCGTATCGGTTCTGGTGGCGGTGGCCGCATGGGTGACGGTATAAGCCGTGGGATCGTCCGTCTCGTTTTTTCCTACTACGGTCATTGCCTGCAATGTGGTCGCATTCACCTTCTGCACCTGGCCCTGATAGCTTGGCGCTTCCAAAGTGATGGTCTTGTCATCGCTGTACCGGTAATTGAGCCCGGTGCCTTTCAGCAGCTGCCCCAGCGCCTGTTCCGGCGTATAACTGCCGTTAAGCGCGGGCGCCTGCAAGTGTTCCGCGACCGCGCTGTCATAAAGTACCTGCAGCTTGGTGTCGGCGGAAAAGCGGATCAATGCGTTTGATAAAGATTGCGCCGGAATATTGAATTGCACCGCTTTGCCGGCATCGGCGGCATAGCCGTCTTGTCCCGCGGCAAGCAGAATGGCCAGAACCCCTGCCGCTTTGATAGTTTTTTGCCTCTGTTTACGGCCTTTTGATAATTTCATGCTGTATTTCTCTTTTTTGTTATCAAGCGTTACCTATGACTAAAGACGACGAGTCTTGGATTTTCCCTTAGCCGAAGTTGAAAAAAATGCAAGGAAGTTTGAAATTTTTTTATGGAAGATGACTTGGCAGCTGAACCGCTTAATTTATCCGGATACACCCAATCAGCGCCTAATAAAGCAGAACCAGACGCTCGGACAGATTCAGGGCGTTTATCTTTAACGTTGCCTTGATCCCGTCAACCGCAGCGTTCGGCTCATTGGTATCGAACACGCCGCTGACGATGCGTTCTTTCAGTTCCGGGTTGATGAGCAGAATCTGGCCGCGCCGGTAACGATTGACTTCATCGACCACCGTCGCTAAAGGCTGACGGTTAAAAATCAATTGTCCGCGCTGCCAGGCCAGCGCTTCCAGAATATTGGCCGGCTTGACCGGCCCGATCCGGCCCTGTTGATAACTGACCTGCTGATTCAGATGCACCAGAACGGCTTGATGGGCATTGTTTGAAGAGACTTCCACCGTTCCTGCGCTGACGATCACGCGCATGGTGTCGGCAAAGTCCCTGACGCTGAAAGCCGTGCCTACGGCGCGGGCGCTGGCTGTGCCGTTAGTGACGATAAACGGGCGGCTTTTATTCGGCGCTACATCGAAATAGCCCTCTCCGCGCTGCAGTTCGATCCGCCGTTGCGCCGCCGAGAAATCCACGTTCAGCGCCGTATCGGTGTTCAGCGTGATCCGTGAGCCGTCATCGAGCGCAACGGTCAGGCGTTCGCCCGGTCCTGTGTGATAATCGCTTTGCCAGTTCTGGTAGAGTATCGACAATTGATTGGACAGCAGCACAGCAATCCCCAAAATCAGCGAGGAAGCAGCCATGAAGCGCCGGGAATGGGGACTTTTATTCGCCAAAGGCGGCGGCACCTGCTCGGCATCGACTTTTGCCTGCACCCGCTGCGCGGGCACTTCCAGCATGTCCCAGAGCACCCGCATCCTGTCATAAGCCCTGGCATGTTCCCGGCTTGCCCGATACCAGCTTTTGAAGCGGGCCTGTTCTTCGGCCGTCACGTCATCTGCCTGCAGGCGCGCAAACCAGACGGACGCCTGCTCGGAAACACATGGGGGCTGCTCTGAAGGGTTCTTGATGGGCATGGCCGGGTATTGTAGTACCTCAATAAACAGAAAAGGACATGTCAATAAGACGTCTGACAAGCGCCTTTCCCTTATTATGGAGGAACTATTTTTGTTCTGTCATCCGGAGCGGATCAGTCAATCTGTTTGCGGATCTGTTCGAGAGCCTTGCGCATGTGACTTTCCACGGTACGGGGCGAAATGCCAAGCGCATCGCCGATCTCCGTATAACTTTTGCCTTCCACGCGGCACATCAAAAAAACCTCGCGGCATTTCGACGGCAGACCGTAAATGATCTGTTCAAGCATCTCCAATTGCTGACGGTTGGCCAATACGGTCTCCGGCTCGGGCGCCTCGCAGATGAAATCGTCCGTAACCGGTCCGGCTTCGCGCTGAAGCAGCCGTGCCCGGCTGCGAAGATGGTCAAGGGCAAGATTATTGGCAATCCGAAATAAATAGGCGCGCATATTTTCGATAGTGTCCGCTTTTCGATGGCGGGCAACACGCAAATAAGTTTCCTGAGTTAAATCCGTTGCGGTTTCGGCGCACTGTACCTTGTACGTCAAAAATTGCATCAAATCCTTTTGATGCTGAAGAAAACACGATGACAAACTCTGATCGGGAAATAAATTCATCGTCAAATCAATTCCTTTGATGTTCAAGAATGATGCTGCTATGGAAATTAAGAAGGGGAAATCCCCTTAAATATTTTTAGCAAATACAGTGCCAATTACGGCCAAACCTTTAAGTTATGCGGCCTGGCGCTCATTCCATCAGTTAGAGAGGTCTCGTGACAAGTCATAAAAACTATGTCATATGCCGCACTCGATAGGTTATATGACATAGTTTTTTTAATTTTAGGCTGACCGCAAGCAATGCGGGGGCAAATCCCAGCAGGCGCTCCAGGCGCATTCGATCCTACAACGGTGTAACATCAGTTTCTAAAAAGAACGTAAAGCGCCCTTTACGCGTTTCCCACGGTTATTTTTAATGGAAGCCTGGCGCACCTGCAGGCAGATAAAAAACGGCAGCGGGATAAAAATAATACTGAGGTTAAATGGCCTGTCAGTCGTCTGATTCATGACTGAAGAGCATCAGCTCACAGAATTTTAATAAGGCATCAACAATGGCTAATAATAACCAAGAAAACAACACTATCTATCGGGTCGTAGTCAACCATGAGGAACAATACTCGATCTGGCCCGATTACAAAGAAATTCCCGACGGCTGGAAGACAGTTGATAAAACCGGCGACAAACAGACATGCCTCGATTACATCAAGGATGTCTGGACGGATATGCGTCCGTTGAGCTTGCGCAGCCAGACGGGGCATCAATGATCAAATGACGGTTGAGTCAAGGCGCAATGCAGTTCGTCAAAGTCGACCGGTTTGGTCAAATAACCGTTAAATCCGGCTGCCCGCGCCTGCTCACGATCCACCTCCCGTCCGTAACCGCTCAGGGCGATCAGCTGCGTCCTATTCATGTCAGGATGCTGCCGCAGCGCCCGAGCCACTGCGTAGCCATCCATGCCAGGCAGACCAATATCGAGCAGCACGATCTGCGGCCGTTCAGCCAGTGCGACTTCCAAGGCGCTGTAGCCGTCATAAGCCAGCAATACTTCGTGCCCTTCGCTGGTCAGCAGCAGGGACAGACTTTGGGCCGCATCGCGATTATCATCGACCACCAGAATGTGCAAAAGGTCCGCCGCCCATTTCGGCTTTGCTGCATGGGCGATCGGGACGGCCGGCGCTGGCTGCACGCGATGTAGACGAATGCCGAATTCGCTGCCTTGGCCGCGGCCTTCGCTGCTGACCCAGACCTCGCCGCCGTGCATCGTTACCAGGCTTTTAACCAGTGACAGGCCAATGCCCAGCCCGCCTTCCGAGCGGTCGAGCGTGCGGTCTACCTGATAGAATAATTCGAACAAGCCCGGTAACGCCGAAGGCGCGATGCCCCGGCCATTGTCGCGCACTCGGAGCAAGATGTCATTGCCTGCCTGCTCAACGGTCAGATCAATGCAGCCGCCTTCATCGGTATATTTGGCGGCATTATTGAGCAGGTTCGACACGACTTGACAGAGTCGCACCAGATCGCCTTCGACATAGATAGGTTCTGATGGCAATTGTACCATAAAGGCATGATGGCGAGCCTCAATCAAGGGCTGCGTGGTTTCCACCGCCCGCTGCACGATAGCTGACACCTCGAGAATTTCTTTCTTGAGCTCGATCTTGCCGCGGCTGATGCGCGAGACATCCAGCAGGTCATCGACCAATTGGACCAGGTGGTCGACCTGACGGTCGATGACATTACGGCACCAGGCCAGCCGTGTTTCGTCCAGATCGGGCCGCTTCAGAATTTGCGCCGCATTACGGATCGGCGCCAAAGGATTGCGCAGTTCGTGAGCCAGCATGGCGAGGAACTCGTCCTTGCGCTGGTCGGCTTCCTGCAACTGTTGCGCTTGCTCGGCCAAATGCGCCTCGTTTTGCTTACGGTCGGTAATATTTTCAGCCGAGACGATAATACCGCCAATGGTGCCATTCTCGTCGACCCATGGCATTACTGCCCAACGCGACCAATGCTCGCTGCCATCCTCATGGACCCATAGGTCTTCTTCATTTCTCAGCATAGCGCCAGCCAGGCACTGCTGATGGACCAATTTCCACCTGTCCGGCAGGTCCGGATGCACATCATAGTGATTGAGTCCGCGCAAATCGGCGTAACCGCGGCCATAATCATGCAGCCAGGGGCCGCTGGTTTCCAGATAATTCATGTCCCGGTCGAACATGGCCATGGTAATGGGCGCTTGGCGAATGAAAGTTTTCAGTTGCGAACGGGATTTTTTTAGCGCCTCCTCGGCATGGATGCGTTCTGAAATATCGACTGCCATGGGCAGTAACCCTACGATACTGCCTTCGCCGTTGCGTACCGGCGATAGCTGGAAATCGACCATAATGGAGTCATCGCCTTTTTTCACGGCCACGTCATAACGCGCTGTTTTCCCCCGCAGGGCGTCGGCCATCGCCGTCCTTAATTGTGTCTGGACCGTCTCGTCATAAGACCAGCACGGCAAGTCGTAGAAGTAATGATGAATGACATCTTCTCGGCGGTAACCAAACTGATCCAATGCGGCCTTGTTAATTTCCAGAATGACTCCACGGGTATCTAACAAGGCGACATAGGCAAATTGATTATCGATGAGGCTTTTTAAATGCTGGGTGTTTTCCTCTAAGTCGCTATTCACATCAATCGTTCGCTTCAATTCTCTGGCTAATTGCTGGCGATAGCGATGCATAGCCTCAAGTAACGAGGAGACGAGGATGCCGTCAATGAAAAACACCATATTTGACCAAAAAGAGGTTTTCAGGACCTCGGTTGAAAAAGAGTAATAAGGCGGTGTAAAGATATAAGTAGCGAAGAGTAATCCAACGATTGTTGCCAGCAGCCCTGCACCGAACCCACCGATAAAAGCCGCCAGAGCGACCGCAGGAAAGAATGTCACATACTGCAGGCCGGCATTGATAGGCGCCATAGCCAGACGTATCCACAAAGCCAGGAACATCAATGCCATAGTAACGATAAGAAGATAAACGCCGCCTCGTCGCTTCAGAGCGGGATATGAAAAATGCCTGGCTAGTCTGCATCCTGAACGATGGCTGAAGGCAAACAAGCTATCTATTATGGACATTATCAATCCTTATGATAAAAAAGCTGAATTATCGCCCTCTGACGGAAGCCATTTCAAGAACAACGCGATAAGGCGCAATTCATAGGGCGCAATAGGCGCTAGCCGTATTGCGCCGCATGCTGGCCTTCGGCCATTCTATACGCTGCTTTGACAATTGGCCTAACACAGCGGTCAAAGGGACGCGCCGCTCGTTAGCGGTTTTGAAAGTTTGCTTTTGGATCTGGTTCGCCGGCTTCGTTAAACATGCGTTGGCAGCGCATCCTTTACATTTACGTTCAGCGAGCAATTTGTGACCTATAGCAGCTGGTCCGGACTAATACAGATTATGGCTACATGGACTCAGGAGATGGGGGCGTTCAGCCCCCTGAAACAAAGCCGCTCCATGCCGCCGGCCCTGACTGCCAAGGCGCCGCTGATGCCCGGCCCCAAATCCAGGTCCACGAGCTGCCATTGCCCGGCCGCGCCATAGCGATCCGGCAACGATACAAATCGGGAAGTCCCATCCAGCGAGGTCTCGACTTGCGAGACATCCAGCGAAAGACCGGCGCCGACCGTCTTTACAAAACTCTCCTTGCGTGTCCAGAGACGGAAAAATGTGTCGATTTTTTCCTGCGCCGGCAACGCCTGCCAGAACGCCTGCTCGGATTCGGCAAAACATTCCTTGGCAATGGCGGCAAAATCGAGTCTGTGGTTCCATTCCTCGATATCCACCCCGACAGATTCATGACGGCTAACTGCCAGAATCATGGTATCGCCTGAATGCGACAGATTGAATCTGACCTCGTGCGGGTTGCCGTCGACGACCAGATAGGGTTTGCCCGCCGCCTCCTGCGCAAAGCGGATGGCTTCAGGCGGCCTGTCTATGTAGCGCGCCAGTATCGTCCTAACTTTACCGTGGCTGACAACGTACCGGACGCGGTGCTGTTCCTGGACAAAACGCAGGGCTTTGGCCCGCTCTTCTTCATCGAGCAGCGTCCAGTATCGTTGATAGGCATCCTCGGCTGCGGCTAATGGTTCAAGCCATAGATCAATGTTTTTACCGTCCATTTGATGGGCTCCGTCTTAATAACTGATATTGTGCAATTGTAAGGTCGAATTTACTTGTGCCCCTTGTGGGTATTCGACCCGGGACAACCCGAGATGGACAGGCAGTGCGAATACCCCCAAAGGGCACAAGTACCCGCAAGGGGCACAAGTACCCAAAGGGCATAAATGAATTCGCACCTGCACTGCCGCAGTAACACTAAAACAGAACAGAGATCGATTCGTGCCACGCCTGTATTTCCAGGCGCTCTTTGTTCTTTATTATTTTTACCGGCTCGGTTCTTTCAGATTCCGCGTCCCGTCAGCGCCGGCGGGTTGGCCCGGTTTTCCTTCAATTTCTTCGCCTTGCGCTTCTGCAGCCAGCGAATCAGGCCCGTAACGTACAGAACCAGCGGCATCACGCCTACTATACTCCATAAAACCCGGCCGGCAAATCCGAAGGCTTCGCCGCTGTGCAGCGGCCACATCACATTTAAAAAGGTTTCGCCGGCCGTGAACCGGTTGGGATCTTCGAACCCCAGCACCTTGCCGCTGTACTGATCGATCCAGACTTTGCTGCGCGGCCGTCTGCGGCTGGCTTCGCCATCCTGCCGCTTCTCGATGACGTAGACGCCTTCCTTGCCGTTGGGCGTTGCCAGCCAGCGCACCGGCGCGCCGGGGAAAATCCGGTCGGCTATTGCGACGGCACGGTCGATGGAAATCGTTTCGGTTTGCCCCTGATAGTCGGATTTAACCGCTGCCGGCGTTTTGAAACGCTCCGCCTTGACGTCTGAAAAGCAACTGACCACCGATTTGATCTGATCGCGGTAGCCGAACGAGAAACCGCTGAATGCCAGAATGAGCAATACGATGGAACTGTAAAAACCGGCCGTTTTGTGCAGATCGAAGCAAAGCCGCTCCGAACTCGCGCCGGGCTTGATAGTGACGGCCTGCCTGAATTTGCCGGACCTGGGCCACCACAAATAAAGCCCGGACAAGGCCGATATGAACATAAAAACGCCGAGAAAACAGATGATTTTAAAAATCACCTTCGCAATGTCCGCATCGACCTTGCCCATCAGCAAAGTGGCGTGCACTTCGTAAACCAGGCTCCATACGGTGCGTCCCCAGAAGGTTTCATTGACGATTCTGCCGGTGTACGGATCGACCATTATTTGCAGCGGCGCAAAGAGCTCACCGGCGGTTTCCTCGGGTTTTGCATACGTCGCCCATAAAGTCGCCCATAAATAGTCGCGGTTCTCGCCGGGCATGTGCAGGTTCCATACGCCCTGCCTTTGCGGATGAGCGGTCCTGACGATCTGCATGATGTCATTCAGCGGAAGCGGCTGCGCGCGGGCTTCTTTGTGCACGTCGGGAAGCCCCGCCTCTTCCAGTTCGAAATAAAACACATTGAAAGAACCCGTCAGCCCGAGCAAGACAAAAATAAAGCCTAGCGACAGGGCGATATAGACATGCACGTCCAACCACAATTTGCGGCCGGCTTTGAGCCATGACAGACGTATCGGTTTCTTGCGGTCAAGAATGAATTGAGTATTTTCAGGCATGGTATTTTCTAGCAGGTTGTTGTTTGCAGCCTTGCAAGCTATGGCGGGTGACAAGCCGCCGCCATAGCCTGCATTCCCGTCAAACAGTCAGATTACGAAAAAACGCTTCCGGCTTAAGCGGTTAAAACTTCAACGATACCCGGCCGAAAATGGTCCTCGGATCGCCGGGGAACACGGCCGGGCCAAAATCGGCCGAGACGAAATAGTGCTTGTCCAGCACATTGTTCGCGAACAGTTCCAGTTTTATGTTCTTCCAGGTAGGACGTAGCCAGATCCAGCGTCGTATAGTTGGGCAGCTTGGCGATATTAGCATTGTCGAACGGGCGGTTGCCGACATAATTGGCGCCTGCGGACAGGGTCAGATTTTTCAGGATGCCGCTGTCGAATCTGTAATGGGTCCAGATATTGGCCTGGTGCTCCGGAATTTTTTCCGGCCGGTTGCCGACATCGTTCGCGTTGCTTTGGGTGATTTCCGCATCGATGAAGGCATAGCCGCCCTGAACGTACCATTGTTCGGTCACCTGATAAGCCAGCTCCACCTCCGCGCCCTGGGATTGAATTTCGCCGGTAGCCACCTGAAAGCCCGGATTGAATCTGTCCGGCGTAGTCACGTTGCTGCGCGTAATGTCAAAAAACGAGGCCGTCCCGCTCAGGCCGGAAGGAAAGTTAATCTTGACGCCGGCTTCCACTTGTGCGGATTAGCCCGGTTCAAGCGAGGCGCCGTTGGCCATCGCAACCGCAGGGATAGGCGAAAATCCCTCGCCGTAGCCCGCAAAAAAGTGGATAGAATCGGTGGCGTGAAAAGTACCTCCGACCTGATAGGACGTGTTGTCGGTATCTATTTCCGAGGTTACGCCGTTGGCGATATTGAGTCGTTTCGCGCTGTAGGTGGATTGGCGCACGCTTCCCGTCAAGTCAAATTCCTGAGTGATCGAAATGATATCCTGAAACGCAAACGAACCCAGTTCCGAAGTGCCGTGACTGCCGAGCCGAGCCGGCCCTGCCGCAGGTTGTGCACCCAGATAAACGGGATTAAGGGCGTCAATGGCGGGCACGCCGGCCAGATTGATCGAGCTCGTTCCGAAATGCGACTTGGTGTAATCACCGCCCAGGAAGATCTGATGCGTCAGGAAGCCTGTTTCCACTGTACCTTCGACTGGGATTTTTGAGCCCGCCGTCGATTCGGATTTGATGTAAGGACTGATGTCATCAGGAGCCAAGCTATCGGCCTTCACTGTCATAACCGCCAACTCCACCGATTTTTCAGGAGCAGGATTACCCGGGGAATTTTCTTTCGGTGCTTGAGCCAGGGCGATGACCTGGTCATCGGCAATCCGATAGGTGATGTTGGAATTACCCAACAGCTTTGCCAGCGCCTGCTCGGGCGTATAACGGCCGGTCAACGCATTGGCTTTAACATCCCTGACCAGCACGGACGGATAGCTCAATTGCATGTCAGTCGTTTCCGAAAAAGCTCTCAAGGCTGAAGCCATGTTCCCGGCCGGAATGTCGAAGCGGAACACCTTATTTTTATCATGCTCTGCGGATTGGCCCGGCACGGCATGACATAATGTCAGCATCAAGGCCAGACCCGCTGCCTGCTTTCCGCTCAGGAAGGGTGAATTAATTGCCGGTTCGCCGGCCGGTAATTGGCCGCGGTTTCGCATGGCCGACGCGTCATCGGCACTTATCACAGTGTCTATCATGGTCTCCCCTTTGTTATTAGTATTAACTGATGCGTTTATCCCGCATCATTGGGAAGTAGACGAGCGGACTAGGCAATATCCTCACCTGGCCAGTCGGGAATTATTTGCTGATGATCTTGCTTGCTACGAGCGACTCAAAAAACCGCTACTCATAAAGCAGAGCTGGCGGCGTTTTAGCAGCACACATCGATCCTTCCTAAAAATTCAATGTTGCCACCTGCCCGATATCGCGCCAAGCCGCCGATTTTATCTAACCGGCGGCGATCGGGTACATTCTTAAAATTTAAGCATAAGGCCCACTTCCTCATGGGTCAGCCGCTCTATTTCCGCCAATAGCGCCGACGCATCAGCTTCGGTCAAGTGTTCGCTCTGCCCTATGGGATCAATGCCGTCGAATTCTTCATTGTCGCTTTCCGAAACAAGCTGCTGTATATCCCCCAACAGCGCCGATATGTCAGTGACAGTCAATTGCTCGACCTGCATTTGCACAATCAGCGCCGCCAGTTCCTTTATGGTCGGTTTATGGAAAATGTCATCTATGGCAAGCTTGATGCCGAACTGTTCCTGAATGCGCGCGATGACCTGCATAGCCAGCATCGAACGGCCGCCCAGCTCAAAGAAACTCTGATTGCCCCCTACAGTCTTGGTATCGAGGATTTCCATCCAGAGAGTCGCCAAGTCCTGTTCTATGGAATCGCTGAGGCTATCGCCGCGCTTATCCATAGCCGTGATATAGTTTTCAGGCGTAAGCAGCGCTTTTCGATCGATTTTGCCGTTTGCGTTCAAAGGCAAGCTCTCCATAAATACATAGGCCGAGGGCTGCATATAGTAAGGCAAGCGCTCTCCGATAGCCTTGCGCAGGCCATCCTCGATCAATGCCCCACTGTCGCGAGCGGCCACATAGGCAACCAGCCGCCTGTTGCCGGACTGGTCTTCACGCACGAGAACAGCGGCCTCATCCACGCCGGGCTGTTCCACAAGCTTTGCCTCGATTTCCCCCGGCTCAATCCTGAAGCCGTGGATTTGCACCTGATTGTCGATGCGGCCTAAAAACTCGATGCTGCCGTCAGGCCGGTAACGCGCCAGATCGCCGGTTTTGTACAACCGGCCGCCGTCATTCCGGAACGGATCGGGAACGAACGCTTCCGCGGTCAGTTCGGGATGGTTCAGGTAGCCCCTGACCACGCCCTCGCCGCCGACATGGAGCTCACCGGCCGCGCCCAGCGGCACAGGCTGGCCGATTTTATCGAGAATATAAAGCCGTACGTTGTTGATCGGTCTGCCGATCGGCAAAGGCCGTTCCAGACCGTCCGGATCGCCCAGGTGGACACTGCTCCACGCCGAGCCTTCGGCCGGCCCGTATTCATTGTATAGCGCTATATGCGGCAGCACCGCGTAGTGTCGCCTGACCACTTCGGTTGGACAGAATTCGCCCGCAACGATGACCGTTTTCAGGGAATGCAACTGCGCCCGGGCCTGATCGAGCAGCAAGGCATAAAAATGCGGCAAGGCCAGCACATGCGAGACCTGGTGCCTTTCGATCAGCGCCGCTAACGCTGACGGATCTGTACTGCTGTATTCGCCCGGCAGGCACAGACGCCCACCCTGCCCCAAGGTCCAGAATATGCCGGCGGCGCTGTCGAACGCGAACGAGGACAGCAGCAGGCAAGCGCTGACCGGCGCCTGATAGGCCGCAAACCGCGCAGTCGCCGCATGCACGGCGTTGCGGTGCGCGACCATAACGCCTTTGGGCTGGCCCGTCGAGCCGGAGGAATAGACGATATAGGCCAGATCGAGCGGATGATTGCATAGCGACGGATTGTCGGCCGGGTATTGCGCAATGGCCGGCCAGTCGCTATCCAGATAAACGATAGCCTGTGTGTAACAGGACAATGCCGCCGCCAGCCGCGCCTGGGTGAGCAGCAAAGCGATGCGCGCGTCGTCCAGCATGTGGGCAATGCACGCTTCGGGATACTGAGGATCGATCGGCACATAAGCCCCTCCGGCCTTCAGGATGCCCAGCAGGCCCACCATCATCTCCAGACCGCGTTCAACGCAGAGTCCGACCGGCATCTCCGAGCCGCAGCCCTCCGATCGCAGGTAATGGGCCACCTGGTTGGCGCGGGCATTAAGTTCGGCATAGGTCAAGGTCTGTTCTTCAAACGCGACAGCAACGGCATCAGGCGTTTTTTCAACTTGCTCCTCGAATAACTGATGCAGGCACTTGTGTCGCGGATAAACCGCCGCCGTCGCGTTGAAATCGACCAGAAGCTGACGCCGCTCCGCTGCGGGCAGGATGTCGAAATCCATGGCCAAGCGCCAGGGGGCCTGAGTCAATACTTCGACCAGCCCTGCGATGGCGGTGTGAAGATAATCGTTGATGCGGGCTGGGTCGATGCCGTGCACGCATTGCGCAGTCAGCGTGAAGCCCTGCCCCAAATCGTCTACCGAAACGGTAAAAGGATAATGGGTGCGTTCCACGCAGCTGACGACGCGCATGCCGTCGGATTTATCCGGAGCGGCCGCGATAATGGCATGACGATAATTCAGCAATGCGGTAAACAGCGGCACCGACGGCGGCAAGGCGCTGCAGCGTAGCGCAAGCGAGAGCGGAGCGTATTGATGAAGCAGCAGTTCATTCAAGCACTGGTGCGTATATTTGACCAGCTGCCGGACACTGGCGCCGGCGAGCGGGATGCGTACCGGCAAGGTATTGATGAACATGCCGATGCCCCGGTCAGCGCCGGCCGAACCCCGAAGCCGGCCGGACAGCACCGTGCCGAAAACGACGTCATCGCGCCCGCTGCACCGGGCCAGAACCTGCGCCCAGGCCACATGAAACAGGGCCGCGGCGCTGACCCCGTGCTGTCGGGCGCTGTCGCGGATGCGCTGGGCCAGATCGTCGCTCAGGGCCAGAACCGCCTCGCCGGCCTGTCCGGCGTCCGCTTTTGTGTCCAACAGGCCGAAAGGCGCGGTCGGCTCATCGATATCGCCGAGTTGCTGCCTGAAGTAGATTTCGTGTCCAACCCGTGAAGTCGCCTGTATCTGTTCGATAAAATTGCGATAGGGCACAGGTTCCGGCAGACGATCCCCTTGTCCCTGAAACACCCGCTGAACTTCTGCCATGATCAGCTGTAGCGTGTAGCTGTCACACGTCATGCGATGGTTCAGCAGCACCAGCCACCAGGCAGCCGAATGCGGATCGGCGGCGATGTAGGCGGCAAACAGCGGCACGCGCTGCAAATCCAGCCGCAGGTGACGCGGATCGGTATGGCTGAGCAATTGCTGCTGTATGTCGGCATTTGCGGCCAGCGTCAGTTCCGCAACGGGCAGCGGCGCCCGGCTATGCACGACCTGAACGGGTCTGGACAGTCCGGTCCAGCGCACGGATGTGCGCAGGATATCGTGCCGGTCGATAACGGTCTGCAAGGCGTTCAGAAAATCATCCAGCTTAGGGCGGTCGTCAAACAGGATGACCGAACGCGTCAGATACGCATCGCCCTGGGTTTCGAGCAAATGATGGAACAGGATGCCCTCCTGCAACGGGGCCAGCGGGTAGATGTCCTTGATATTGGCCGCGCCCTGCGGCACGCTGCCGACAATCAGATCGATCTCGTCCTGCGTGAGATTGACCAGCGTCAGCATGTCGGGCGTGATTATGGCCGGTTGCGCTGTCTGTGCGTCAGTTTCGCTTGCCGCCTGATTGTCTTGATCGTCCTGAAGGAGGAGCAGCAGCTCCCATTTATACTGCTGCAGGAGCGCCATTATGCCTTCATTGAGGGCACCCTGCGGTGCGCGCACGATTAATTCGGCATCATTGGCGCTGACGGCAATATCTTTTTCCTGCAAGTAGGCAAGCACTTCTAGCACGTCCATAGACGAAACTCCTTGTAAAAGGTGAAGATTAATGATTGTTCAAAAAAGTCCAGTATGAGTTTGAGCAGTATATCAAAAACTCTGGCCCTGCTTTCACTTATGGCGGCCGACAGTTCGCCCCTGTTGGCTTATTAAATACCACTCACGTCTCTGAGCTCAAGCCTTGCTTTTGCAGTCGTTCGATCAAAGCGATCGCCTGTGCATCCGCAGGATAAGCTGCGCCTCAATGCAGCCCTCTCTGTTCAAAAATAGACGTCTCAAAACTCCCTTACCCTCACGCCGGTTATGGCTAGCTGTGTGAGCCGTTTATTGGCTGGTTAACAGCCATGGTACTGCGGACGCCGAAAAAACGGTGGCGTTCACTGCAAACGGGATAAACCGCGCATGCATAACATCGGTTACAATAAAATTGATGGGTGCACCACCCGACTTTTACTGCCCCCGAACTGCCGTCCATGACCGGCGTTCATTCCCAAAGCAAGCCGTCGCCTTATAGCGGCTTAATCAACTGAATTAGCAAGGAAAATGTTGAAAGCAAAACGTAGTATTCTAATCCTGTCCCTGTTTGCCCTATTGGAGTGCTCCATGAATACGCATGCCGCAAGCGAAGCCATTGAAGATAAAGTAAAAGAACTGCTGTCCCAAATGACGCTGGAAGAAAAAGCCGGGCAGATGACGCAGATCGACTTCAGCGTCGTGGGCACGCCTGCCGTATCAGGCGAAGAGCCCCCGATCGACCGGCCCAGGTTGGAAGATGCTGTGATCAACCACCATGTCGGCTCCATCCTGAACGTACCTTTCACGCCCGCCAACAGAGCGGCTCCGATCGGGACCTGGCGGAAAATAACGGCCGCGATACAGGAAGTCTCACAGAGAACGCGCCTGAAAATCCCGGTTATCTACGGCATTGATGCCATTCACGGCGCGACTTATACGCAAGGCGCCGTGCTGTTTCCGCAGGCCATCAGCATGGCCGCGACTTTCAATCCCGAACTGAGCTTCAAGGAAGGCGAGATAACGGCGCGCGAAGTGCGCGCATCGGGCCTGCAATGGAATTTCTCGCCGGTCATGGATATCGGCCGGCAACCGCTCTGGCCACGCTTGTGGGAAACTTACGGCGAGGACGTGCATCTGGCCTCTGTCATGGGCACAGCCTATATCAGAGGCCATCAGGGCGACGATTTCTCGGCGCCCGATAAACTGCCGACCTGTTTGAAGCATTATGTCGGCTACAGCTTTCCGATCAACGGTAAGGACCGGACGCCGGCCTGGATCGGCGAACGCATGCTGCGCGAATACTTCCTGCCGACGTTCGAAGCCGGCGTACAGGCCGGGTCGCCGACGGTCATGGTCAATTCGGCTGAAGTCGACGGCATTCCGGGCCACGCCAACTATCAGTACCTGACGACGATCCTGCGCGGCGAAATGGGCTTCAAGGGCTTCACCGTCTCCGACTGGGAAGACATCAAGCGCCTTTATACGCGCGACAAGCTGGCCGCGACCCCGAAAGAAGCAGTCAAAATCGCCGTGATGGCCGGCGTGGACATGAGCATGGTGCCGTTCGATTTTACCTTTTATGATTTACTGGTTGAGCTGGCCCGATCCGGCGAAGTGCCGATGTCGCGCATAGACGAAGCCGTGTCGAGGATTTTGACCGTCAAGTTCCAGACCGGGCTGTTCGATCCGGAAAGGCCGGTTTTGCCCGCTGAAGGCAACTTCGCTACGCCCGAGGCCGTGGAGACGAACCGGCAGGCCGCGCGCGAAGCCATCATTCTGGCTAAAAACGACAACCATATACTGCCGTTGAAGAAAGACGCCAGTATTCTAGTCGCGGGGCCCACCGCCAATCTGCTCAGCGTCATGAACGGCGGCTGGACCATTACCTGGCAGGGCGACAGCGAGAGCCTGTATCCGCAGGACAAATTGACCGTCTTCGAAGCCCTGCAAACAAAGTCGGCCGGCAAAGTGACCTATGTCGGCGGCCAGGCGTTTGACGACCCGATCGATGTCGACAAAGTCGTCGCCGAAGCTCAAAATCACGATTATGTCCTGTTGGCCCTGGGCGAGAAACCCTATACGGAAACGCCGGGAAATATCGACTCATTGATGCTCGACCAGAAGCAGATCGACCTGGCCAATGCCGTGATCGAGGCCGGCAAGCCGGTCATTTTGCTGATGCTGAGCGGCCGCCCGCGCGTCATCACGGCCATTGCCGAAAAAGTGCCCGGCGTGATCCTGGGCTTCCTGCCGGGCATGGAAGGCGGCGAAGCCATCGCCGACATTATTTACGGCGACTACAATCCCAACGGCAAGCTGCCCATCAGCTATCCGAGAAACACCAACGGCATCGTGCCGTACGACCACAAGCCGATCGAAGCGTTTGAATTCAACACCTACAAACCGCTTTATCCGTTCGGCCATGGCCTGAGCTATACGACGTTCGAGACCCACGGCCTGAGCGTGGAAAAGAACCAGATTAAAATGGGCGAAAACGTCACTGTCCATGTCAGCGTCAAGAATACCGGCACGCTGAAAGGCAAGGAAACCGTGCTGCTTTATCTCAATGATGTCGCGGCCTCCGTAACGCGGCCTGTCAGACAGCTCAAAGCCTTCAAAAAGGTCGAGCTGGAACCGGGGCAGGAGCAAAGCCTGAGCTTTACCCTGACGCCGCGCGATCTGTCATTTATCGGCATCGACATGAAGCGCATCGTCGAGCCGGGCGAGTTTAAGGTGATGGTCGGCAATGAAACGGCCAGTTTTTTCGTAACGGAATAGGCCCTAGGGTACGCATTGCGTACCTTCTTCGACGTTTATCGGCTCCGCAACTCTCAAGCGGGACGGGGTTTGTTACCCCGTCCCTAGCGTTTCTGCAATGTCAGGGTTAAGGAAATGCGCTTAACCAGCATCAAACGTTTCGGACGGGGCAACATGCCCCGTCCGGCTGCAGCTGATATTAGAAAACACCACGAAGGACACGAAGCTTTATGTTTTCTCGTCTTCGTGGTCAAATCCTTTAAGCTTATATAACAGGTACCTATTAACAAGCAGGATACAAGCATGGCGAACATACCCCATACCCCAATGGCATCCGACAAACTGACAGACAACACCAAAAACCCTTATTTCGGCTCCCTGGCCGTACTGACATCGCTGTTTTTCATCTGGGGCTTCATCACCAGCCTGAACGATATCCTGATTCCGCATCTGAAAGCGGTATTCACGCTGAACTACACACAGGCCATGCTGATCCAGTTCTGCTTCTTTACGGCTTATTTCGTGGTTTCGATGCCCAGCGGCCATCTGGTTGAAAGGATCGGCTTCAAGGGCGGCATCATTACCGGCCTGTCCATAGCCGGCCTGGGCTGCCTACTCTTTTATCCGGCGGCCGGCCAACATTCCTATCCATTGTTCTTGATAGCTTTCTTCGTGCTGGCCTCCGGCATCACCCTGCTGCAGGTCGCGGCCAACCCTTATGTGACCATTCTCGGCCAACCGGAAACCGCCTCCAGCCGGTTGACGATGACGCAGGCTTTCAATTCCCTGGGCACGACGATCGCGCCTTATTTCGGCGCCTTGTTCATACTGTCCGCCGCCGTCAAAACGGCCGATGAAATCAAATTGTTGAACGCCGGGGATCTGTCGGCCTATCAGGCCGCGCAGGCGGCCGTCGTGCAGCATCCCTATCTGCTGCTGGCCGCAGTTTTGTTTTTGATTGCCGGCGCCTTTGCCGCGATCAAACTGCCCGAGGTGGAGCCCGCCGAAGCCCATGCGCTGGATATCACCGATGGCGCCTTTCGCGAAAGCGCCTGGGGCTATCGGCATCTGGTCCTGGGCGCGGTCGGCATTTTTGTCTATGTAGGCGCGGAAGTCTCTATCGGCAGCTTTCTGGTCAATTATCTGGCTCAGCCTAATATTTCGGGACTGGCCGAGCACGAGGCGGCGAAGTACGTGTCGCTGTACTGGGGCGGCGCCATGGTCGGCCGTTTCGCCGGCGCGATCGTCATGCGCAATATCCAGCCCGGAAAAGTCCTGGCGTTCAATGCCCTGGCCGCCTCCGTCCTGGTTGTAGCCAGCATGGTCGGCGCCGGCCCTTTGGCCATGTGGTCCATTCTGACCGTAGGACTGTGCAACTCCATCATGTTCCCGACCCTGTTTTCTCTGGCAGTCAACGGCTTGGGAAAGCACACCGGCCAGGGCTCCGGGATTTTATGCGCGGCCATCGTCGGCGGCGCTATCATTCCCGTTGTGCAGGGCCTGTTCGCCGACCGGGTCGGCATCCAGCAGGCTTTCTTCATTCCCGTTCTCTGCTATTTATATATTGCTTATTACGGCTGGAAAGGCCATAGGCTTGTAGCTTAAGCAGGTATCGGCTTTTAGAAGTGAAGGGAAATTCGACAAGATGAAAAGTTGGCAGGGCTATCGCAGTTACGGCAGGCCTGCCAATGTTTAGGATTATTATCCCGGTTTAACGTAACAGGTTATTATTGAGCGAGCTCAACCGGCAACAGGTTGGGATTGGTTAACGGATACCGGTTATCCTTGGCCAATGTGAATGTGCCAGTGTAGTCACCGCCGTTAATGCTGTATTCGTAGTTGCCCGCATTCAAGTCATAAACGGCCAGAGGAATGTTTTTCTCAAAATACCTCATGTTTGCCGTACAAGCAAAAGAGCCGGGCGGCAAGTCAGGATATTCAGCATGAACCGTCACTTCAAAGCGGTTGCCGACCAGGCGCTGATTGATTTGTCCTAAATCACCGCAACCGCTGGTAAACGTGCCTTGAATGTTCAAAAACACCTGGACAGGAAAGGAATCAGTGACCACAAGCTTGACCTGTCCGATCGGCGCTTTTGCCAACGGATATTCATTGGCTGTTTTATAGCCCTGCAACTCCCAGAGGTTCTGGCCGATTTGCTTGAACGTCGCATCCAGGTAATTGCCGGGCCGCTCAGGCGTATCGACGCGCGGAATCGTCAGGATGCCATCCTGATACATCGGGTAATTGCCCATCGGCAAATTCTCCGCAGAAGTGCTGCTCCCGGGCGCTACACTCATCGTTTGCAGCATCATATCCGACTCAATCCTGAGCACCCGTTTATCGTTGCTCAATAGGTCCGCGTCAAAGGAACTCGTTTTGATGTGCATGGCATAAATGGACGGGTAGATACGTTCCACAACACCATCAATACCCAACTTATCCGCAAGATCTTCCTTAATCTTGGCAGATTGCTCCATGTTTTGTGATTCTTCCTGAGCCGCAATGAATAAACTTGTCACTTCCGGATCGTCCGGATTCAGCGTGACAATATAAGATCCTTCTATAATCCCACTGCTTGCTTGTTCACCGACAGGCTGACCGTCTTCGGCAGCAGCTGCCTGACACACTGCAAGCATGCCTAAAAATAGATATTTTTTCATTTGTCTCTTTGTTCTTTTTTTATATTTATAGTACCGACAGGGCCAGATCCAAGCCACAGCGACCTTAAACAAGCTACGATCGCATCTTGGGGTTGCCCCATCTCAGCTCCAGTATTCCTTTTACCCAGCTGCAGGTTGAACTAACATGCCGTCGAATTGTTAATCGAAAAGCATAAAATCGCTTGATTTGACAATTCAAGACATCCAGTTTTTATCAAGAATGAAAAGGAAAAAAAGATTATATCACGCGCTAGAAGATCATACCTCGCGTTAGGATGGTTGCGGTTGCTTCTTCAGGATAATTGAAAGAAGCCGATCACTGCTCCGTATATTTTCCACAAAATCAGGCCCCGGACAATTAGTTCAACAAAAAGTTCACCATGACTGTTTAATCATTAAAGACGTTGCGCCCGTCAAAGGCGTACCGTCCGGGTTGGTGACCGTGTTGGGCGTCATGGCGCTCTTCAGTCCGTCAAAAGCCCGTTTCGGTTGAGCGCAATAGCTGGGGTATAGCTGGCAGCCGATAGCAAACAATCCGCTCACAAAGGGCGCGGAGACAGATGTGCCGCTCCAGGCATAGAGCGCGCCGTCATGTCCATACAAAGGAACGTCTTGTCCCGGCGCAAATAAATCGATCTGCCGGCCTGTGCGCGATTTGGGCCATTTAATATCCTTGCCGGACGACAATAAAGCACTGCCGGTGGCGCCGACTACAAACACCTCATCTATCCGGGTCGGTGAATAGTTAGCCGTATCACAGCCATCATTCCCCGCCGAAACCACAATGATTACGCCATGCGCATAGGCCGCCCGCATAGCGTCTTCCAGTGCGGTTGAGATGACCGGAACGTTGCAGTCGCGGGTATTCGCCCCGTTACTCCAGTTCACAATGGTGCCGGCAGGCGCATTTTTGGCCAACCAATCGAAAGCGAACAGATGGGTAGACAAACTGGATGTATCTGAACAGCCCTGGGTTATTTTGGCCGAGATAATCGATACGCCTTTTGCTACTCCGAAGAGATTTCCTCCGGCCGCATCGGCCACCGCTGTCCCATGTCCGTTGCAATCCTGGCCCCATGTTGCTGTTTTGTGGTCGGGATCATTGACATCCCAAACGGTAACGGCACGCCCCCCGAACTCGGGCAGACTGGTATTAACGCCGGTATCGAGGACATAAATGGTCCGGCCGGCGCCGTTGGCGTTCCAACGATAGATATTATCAAGCGCTGCGGTGTCGCCATCGATTCTGTCCAACGCCCACCCGGGCTCGACTTGTTCATTCTGGACGCGCAGCTTCAGATCCGGCTCAATTCTGAGTATGCGCTTATCCTTATTCAACAGCTGAGCCTCAAAAGAATTCATCTTGATGTGGACGGCATGAGTGGACGAAAAGATATTTTCTACAATCCCGTCAATACCCAGATTAACCGCAAAGTCTTCCTTAATTTTGGCAAGCTGTGCCGCATCTTCTAATTTTTTCTGAACCTCGGCGAATAGATCCATTATTTCCGGTTCGTCCGGATTCAGGGTTACAATGTAAGAGCCTTCTATAATTTCGCTGCGCACCTTGCTTACTTGTTCAGTCACAGCCTCAATGCACGCCTTGCCTGATTGTTCATCTTTAATCCCAGTGCACGCCTTGCTTACTTGTTCGCTGATCGACATAAGCTCTTCGGCAGAGGCCATTTGACACGCAACGAGCAACCCTAAATACAAATACTTTTTCATTGGCTTCTTTGTTTTAATTAAGGTTTAAGTACTGACGGGGCTACTCCGAGCCCAAGTACTATTGAATGGACCACGGCCTGCGTCTTCGTGGTTGCGTCATCTCAGCCGTTATAGACAAGAAAAAAAGAATGATTGTTTCGAAAAATTCGATCCATACTGTCCTTTACCTTTCTCTCTGACAGTTCATATTTCGCCGTTGCCTGATATAACCCAACATGATGAGCAGGCATAAGGCAAAGAGCGAAGATCAGAGCATTTAATGGCTGAGATGCTATCCGCAAATAATCGAATCTTTTTTGACATCGCTTCCTTGTTTGCTAACATTCGCCATGAGTTGGCCTTGTCGTTGCCGGCTTTTCAAACTAGGACCTATTCAACTTGTTGTTTTTCAATCTCTAAAGGAAAAATAAAAATGAAGAACTATGCTTGCCTGCTTTTGCTCGGATCGGCGCTGTCGATCAGCGCATCCGCCTTTGCTGAAAATCGTGCGGTTAATGTCTCCATCGGCAGCATTGGCGGCGCTCTCGATGAAGCCGCTGTGCAGACAGTCCGTCAGGTCATCGGCCATGCGGTCGCCAGTAAGACTGTCGATAAATTCATTGTGAATAGTCCGGGAGCCGGCCTGCCTATTCCCGTCGAAGGCAATTTGTCCCTGTGCGCCGAAGCGGGCTTCAATACAGATGATGCAGAGTTTGACGCTTTTATCGATCAATTGCATTCAATCAGCCCCAAAGCAGGAACCTTCTATAATGTAGAACTCGCTCCAAGCTGCGGGACAGCTGACAACGGCAATGTCGGCGGCGGCAGCGATTCCACTTTCTGCACGATGGACGTAAAAATCTGCCCCGATGGTTCTTATGTAAGCCGTCAGCCGCCTTCTTGCCAATTCGCCCCTTGCCCGGTAGTGACTAGGTAGCAGCAACACCCGAGTCCTTTCTCGCGCGGCAAAAAGCGCTAAACCCTCGTTATCAGGCTTTTTGCCGCAACTGCAAGGCAGTCAAAAATTTCTCATTATTTAACTGATGTTACGACGGGCACCTTTTTCCGTTTGCCGCGCCGAGCACCGCAGCTTTTAGCGGCGGTAGGCGGGGTTGATAAACCCAGCATTTTGGCCGCCCATGCCGGGTTTCCGCTAAAGCTCCAACCCAGCCTACACAGACTGTTAAAAGCAAGCAGCTCGCCTTCGGGCGCGATAAACCCGATCAAATAAAACCGTCGCGCTAGCGACACTTTATTAAACCTCAACTAACTGCGTAGCATCAGTTATTTAATTAAATAAATGACGACAATGGGCTTAATACTGGAAAAAATCGTACCGTGGGGGCGTTCCTACGAGGAATATGTCGCCATGTTTGATCTTACGGACACCGAATTAAAACTTGCCATTCTCGGCTGCGGCGACGGCCCGGCCGGCTTCAATGCGGAACTGACCCGGCGCGGCGGCCGCATCGTTTCAGTCGACCCGATCTATGCATTTGACGCGGCGCAAATTAAAAGCCGCATCCTGGCGACTTATGAAATGATAATGGCGCAAATGCGCAAGAACCAGGCCGACTACATCTGGAAGGCCATCGCTTCAGTTGAAGAGCTCGGACGCGTCCGCATGTCCGCCATGGACGCGTTCCTGTCGGATTACGAAAGCGGCAAAAGTGACGGCCACTATATTGCCGCGGAATTACCGTCTCTGCCGTTTGCAAACGGCAGCTTCGATATCGCGCTGTCATCGCATTTCCTGTTCCTGTACAGCGACCATTTATCGCCCGAATTTCACCTTCAGGCTTTAAAGGAAATGCTGCGCGTAGCCCGCCAAGTGCGAGTATTTCCATTGCTGACGCTGGCCGGAACCCGCTCACCCCATCTGGAATTCATAATGCAATGCCTTGAAAGCCAAGGCTTTGGCGCAGAGCTCAGGCGCGTTCCTTATGAATTTCAACGGGGCGGCAATGAAATGTTGCTTATCGAACCGGTCTAATGGTTTTAACAATCTGGGCAACCAAACAGCAGGAGGTTTGCTATGAAGATTCTGATTGTACTCACGTCCCATGACCGGCTCGGCGATACGGGCGAAAAGACGGGATTCTGGCTGGAAGAGTTCGCCGCGCCCTATTACGTGCTGAAGGATGCCGGAGCGACGATCACGCTGGCATCACCCCAAGGCGGCCAGCCGCCGGTTGACCCGAAAAGCGATCTGCCCGAGAACCAGACCGAAGCCACCAGACGGTTTCATGCAGATGCCGCCGCACAGGCCGAACTTGCCCGCACGCAAAAGCTGGCCGACGTGTCGGCGGGCGGTTTCGACGCCGCCTTCTTCCCCGGCGGCCACGGCCCGATGTGGGATCTGTGCGACAACGCCGACGCCATCGCGCTGATCGAGCATTTCGTGAAAGCCGGCAAGCCCGTCGCGGCAGTCTGCCATGCGCCGATTGCGCTGGTGAATGTGCATGGGAAGAACGGCGAATACCTCGTCAAAGGCAGGCGCGTGACCGGGTTTACGAACACTGAAGAAGAGGCAGTAGGTTTGACATCCGTCGTGCCTTGCCTGCTGGAAGACCGGCTGAAGGAGCGGGGCGCCGTTTACGGCAGGGCTGCTGACTGGGCGCCTTATATCGAGGTGGACGGCAAACTCGTGACCGGCCAGAACCCGGCCTCGTCGGAACCTGCCGCGGAAGCGCTGCTGAAGCTGCTTCGTGCGGCTTGAATGACGCCTAGTCGGCCGGCTCGATCCGATAGGCTTCCATCATGAATTTGTTCGTGCCCGGCTCATCGGAAGCAATATAAAGCTTATTATCGTGGATAATGGGCATGGACAAGGGACGGCCTGTGCCTTGCATGATGCCTTTGGCCACCAGCGCGCCGTCTTTCAGGCGCACGCCGTAGATGACGCCATGCCGTTCAATATCGACCACCCAGACATAGGGCTCGCCCTTTTTACCTGACGAAGCGATGACCGGCAAACTGGGATGACTCCTGAAAGCCTGCACGGCTTCCGGCGTTTTCGGATCAGGAAACTGCCAGAGCCGCCTGAATTGCGGCCGGCCATTTTCGAGCACGATTTTCAGGGCGACCAAGCCTGCCGGATGCGTTTTGTCGGAGACAAACGTGGCGATAACGACAACCGGCGTCCGGTCGATATAAGCCATGACCGGCTGCGTGACTATCATGCCTCGCCAAGGCGCTGTACAGCCATCGTCCAATGTGCCGCACAGATCGACGATCTGCAAACGGTCGTACTGCATGCCCAGATGGTCTGCGTCAATCAGGTAGACGCCGCCGTCCTTGGCCGGCTGCACCAGCACCGAAGCGCCGTTTTGCAGCTCCGCCTTTATCGGCGCACTTGAACCCAGATCATAATCCATGCGCGCCAGGCACTCCCAAAAGGTTTTATCGTCGCACTCGCCGCCGTGCGGCCGCAATGGAGCGCTATGATCCGGCAGGCGCGGTATGAACAGATTCTTGCAGGATGCGATGCAGTCCGCGGACGGATTGCCCGGATTGAAATTGGCGCACAACCGGGTATCGCAGCCGGGGTCGAACTGCAGTCCCGGCTTCAAGCGCATCACGGCATTGGCGTAGTCGCGCCGGGCCAGATCCACCTGCCCGTTGCCCGTCGGCGCAAGCAGTTCGAAGCCATCGCCGGTCTGATAAATCTGCGGGCCGGCCGGCGTCCAGATGCCGCCGCCGCAGATCATCTCGGTTGTTCCTCCATAAACCGTCGTGATCGGGCATTCGGCCTCCGGCGTCGTCACCAGCACACTGCTGACTGCCGGCTTCGCGCCTTGTTGCTGCCAGGCATCCATGTCGATTTCGAAAATCCAGCCGTGAAAGGGCTGGGCATCGCCTGCATTACCGAAAGATGCATAGACATAGCCCAGCTCGCCCCCAAGTTTAACCGCATGTTTGACCGCCGCGTGCGAATAAGCCGTAGGCGGATTGAATTTTACGGAGGCGGCGCCGTCAGCTGCCGGCAGTTCTGCCGATAAAATCAGCACCGGAAAATTTTTGTGTACCTGTCGCCGGGACAGATCAATAACGGCGATACGGTGGCTCGTGCGCCGGCCTTGTTCAAGACATTGATAAAGCACGACCAGCTTGTCGCCGATCAACGCCGGCGTCGAAGCGATCTCCACCTGCTGGCCATCGGGAACAGGCACTGCAATCTGCCACGCCAGCGCGCCTGTGTCGGCATCCTGAATCGCAACAATGCCGTTCGATGCCGCGACAATCAGCAAAGGCCTGCCTTGAGACATATCCAGTAAAGGCGATGCGAGGATTCTCTCGTTAAAAGCCACTGCGGTACGGGGCTCGGATGGGAAGATGCCAACCAGCTTAAAGGATTCAAGCTTGTCTGAATCACCCCAATAAACAGCGCTATAACTTATCGCCGCCAGGCTCAGGACAGTCACTGCAGCTGCAAAAAAGCGATAAGAATATGCTGTCAATGGTATCTCCTGTAGCGTCGGTTTGGCTCAATACAACGCATCGCTGATCAGTCGGCCTACCTGCGTATGATGTAGAATTCCTGCAAAAGGTTTCATGCCGGCTTCCGGTCCCTGCGCAAACACATAGACCGGGGTACTGGTATGCGTGCCGCTTGCCCAGACCACTTGCTGACTGGCCGCGACAGCGCGCGCCAGCAGGTTTTCGCGATTGTCCTGCTGATAGACGAAAAACGCTCCGTTGCTATTTATCCTGGGCACGCGCCTAGCGCCCAGAACGCCATGGCCGGCATGAAAGAACGGATTGTCCTCGGTCGCCAGAATGTCCACGGCTTGTGCCTCGGTAATCTTGAATTCGGTGTAGCGATTGACCAGCTCGGCCAGTTTTGACGGCGTCTGCTGCGGCAAAGGCAAGGTGTCGAACTGTTTAAAAATATCGTGATAACTGAGCTGTTGCGCGTACAGTTTATCGAGCACCTCGGGGCTGCCGAAATTAAAGCCGGGCTGGAACTGACTGTTTGCGAAGACGGCGCCGGGCAATTTGCGCGGTTGCGGAATGTTCTCGGCCGAATAGCTGAAACCGAAGCCGCCTGTTTCATGATCGGCCGTAACGATGATCAGCGTGTCCTGCCGGTTTGCCGCCCAGTCCAGTACGTAATTCAGCATGTCATTGAAGCGCAGCATTTCATGCAGCAGCAGGCCCGTATCGTTGCGATGGGAGGCCCAGTCGATCTGCCCGGCTTCAATCATGAGAAAGAAGCCGCGTTCATTGTCGTCCAGGATATCCAGCGCCTTGGCCGACATTTCGCGCAGAGTGGGCTGCGCATGGCTCGCATCCTTTCTAAGCCGCGTTTCAGTAATGCCGTCCGGCATGGCGGAGCCGGCAAATAAACCCAGCGTTTTGCCTTTGGCTTGTTGCAGCTGAGCTTTATTGAAAGCCAGCGCATAACCTTGCTGCTCGGCCTGTTTCAACAGGTCTTTGTTGTCCTTGCGTTTTGATTTGACGGCAAGTCCATTGCCGATCAGTTGCAGCGGCGGAGTCGCTCCCTGATGCGGAATCCAGTAATCCAGGCCGCCCGACAGCATGACATCGGCCTGCGCGGCCAGCAGATCTTCGGCGATATCATTTTCCTGGCTGCGGTGAGCCTGATGCGCGGCAAATGCGGCAGGCGTCGCATGCGTCATGCGCGTGTCCGAAACCAGTCCGGTAGACTTGCCCATGCGCCGAGCTTTTTCGATGATGTTTTCCTGGCGGTTGCCGTCCTGGTCCAGCCCCAGCATTTCCGGACCGGCCGGCCGCCCTGTCGCCAGCTGCGTGCCCGATGCAGCCGAATCGGCCACCAGGGCATTGGCCGTATAGGTCATGGAGATGCCCAGCCGACCATGCTCCATCATGCGGTCTAACGCCGTAATCCGGTCGCCTATCACACTGTGAGGCGCCTGCCGCGCATACGACAACAGCAAGCCGACCTGCTGCGGGCCCATGCCGTCGCCGATAATCAGGATCACGTTTTTGACCGCCGCCCTCTCCGGCCTGATGTTTTCCGCCGGAGTGCAGCCTGACAGGACAAGGGTTAATAAGCAATAAATCCAGACTTTCAGCATGTGATACTTTGTGGTGCTTGTGCGTTAATTGAGCTAGACAGTGGATAAGGCATTTTTGCTGCAAATAGCATGAAGAAACTCCCGTATCATTGCCAATTGCTCCATGCGGTCATATCCATTACGTCCATATAGATAGTTAGCAGTCTTAATAAGATTTTGATGGGTTTCAAAAAAGCATCAGCCTAATTGTGAGCCATAAACTGCTGAGCGATGCTCATAAAGGCTATCAATTGACCGTAAATTAAACCGAAAGCGGCGGCAATGACAAATAGACCGGTAAAAATATCTTTTTGTAACTTATTCATCTGGCTATCCTCGCTCACTGTAAATCCAGACAGAATAATCACTTTACGAGTAAATTCCGTGACAAACAGGTGACAGTTTTATGACAGATTTACAGGACTGCTGAAAAGATGCTCGCTGTGATGCATGGCTGCTCTTACCCTAATATCTCTTATCGTCTGTTCCACTGAATAATAATTACCCCATTTTCAATATTTACTGATTTCTTGTGTTAGATATTGCTTACTGAGGTGGTTGTACAAACTAATTGAATTATGAAATCAATTAGGCAAATAAATTAATGTGAAGCTCGTCACAAAAATAATAGACGAGTATTGACTAAGCTGATATTCTCCTATTCAGCCTACTAAGACCAAAAACAAATAGTGGGGGTTAAAGTTGTTGTTTATTTAGGGCATTATTAATGAAGAAGATATTTTGTTCTGCTGTACTCTTTTCGACTCTATTCGGGATGAATGCCACGCAGGCTGCCGTTATTGATTTCGATGTCGACCCAAGTTCCCATTTTGGAAATGGCAATCCTTACCAAGAGGATGGCTTCCAGATATCCAACAGTAAAAATAACCATGATGGCCTCGTGTTCTGGGGTAACAATATAGGTAACTGGTGGTCTCAACATAATGCTGACCCGGGAGGCAATACCCTTAGCCACAATTATGGCGGCTCAACGATGACCCTCACAAAAATCGGCGGAGGTCTGTTTGATTTTAATTCCATTGATCTAGCGGATATCTACAACAACGGGATAGCAGAAGATGTTCAGTTTAATTTCCTGTTTGGTGATTCTTCAACTCTTCAAACCACTGTTACCCTGGATAATCTGGTAGGTTTGCAAACTTTCACATTTAATCAATTCGGCCTTTCACAGATTTCCTGGACGCCTCTAACTACACCCGGGCCATTCCTGCAATTGGATAACATCGTTGTTGATGCCTCAGTGTCTCAAGTTCCGATTCCTGCGGCTGTCTGGCTGTTTGGTTCGGGCCTGGCCGGATTGCTGGGTTTTAATCGCAAACGCGCTCAAGCTGCAGCATAACGCTATTGCCGCACCATATACCTGCCTGCCGGGTAAGCCGCAGGCGGTTTTTTATGGTCTTTCCTGTCCGCTGAAGCTGGCACCCATCCACAGCCCTTCAATTTGGCGCCACCCATGGCCCGTCATCCAGCGGCAGGTCATGGCCGGCCCAAGAGTGGCTGCAATACTGCCAATGCCATTTCCGATAGATATCGACCGAACGCTCGGGCGCTCTTTCTGTATGTTCTCCTAGGCCGTAACGATAACGTATTCAACATCGAATCGAATACAGATAAAAAAAGTGATGAAATACCGGCTGAGCTGTCTAAACGGCTTGTTGAATGAGCCGATTGATTCAGCGCGTTCTGGCTGCCGGATTACGTAGGGTTATAACGAATATTCAATACCAGGAGAAGAAAAATGCCCAAATTCATTGCAAAAAGTGTTTTGATTTTCATCGTTTCGGCGACTTCGTTTGCCGGGCCGGCGGATAGCGAAACGGATCAAATGCCGTATCTGGAGGAAAGCCGCAATATCGCAAAGGAATTCATGCAGACATTGGGCGGCACTTTGAAAAAACAGTTGGAAGCCGGCAACGCGGAAAGTGCGATCGGCATCTGCAAGCGTATCGCGCCGGAGATCGCTGCCGGCTATTCGAAAGACGGCCGGGTGGTCAAGCGCGTCTCCCTGAAGAACCGCAATCCGTTAGTAGGATTGCCGGATGAATGGGAGCGACAAGTCCTGGAAGATTTCGACAGAGAATTTCACGATGGCAAGCCTGCCGCCGAGATAGAAAAAATCGCCATCGTTCAGGCGCCTGAGGGGCGCTGGTTCCGGTATATGAAAGCGATACCGACCCAGCCGATGTGCCTGCAATGCCACGGGACGCCGAACGACATCCCGGAAGGCGTGAAGGCGGTACTGGCGAAGGAATATCCGGAAGACAAGGCGACCGGTTACAAGGCCGGCGAGATACGCGGCGCCATATCGATCAAGCGGCGCATGTAGTTATAGGCCGCTTGATGCAGATAATCTTGCCGCCAACAGGATAAGCGCATCAATTGCCGTCGATGCGCTTTCTGACACTGGACCAGGCCATTCAATCAAGACAGCCTGGTCATCAAGCCAAGTGATACGGGCATAATGAATGCCGCTCCCCCGGTATCAGTCAGCCTGGGGTTTCGGGGTTTTGGCGGTAGAAGCGGGAAGCACCGGGTAATGCACGTCAGGCTTCTTGCCGGTGAGACTGTCCAGGAAGGCGACGATGCTGTTTGCCTCCTGGTCAGTCAAGGTAACGCCCAGCTGGGTTTCTCCCATGATTTTGACCGCCTCGTTCAGATCCCATACCGCGCCGTTATGAAAATAGGGGCCAGTTTCGGCGACGTTCCTGAGCAACGGCACTTTGACCATCCCGCTGGCATCCCCTACGAAATCGCCCAAACTGGCGTATTTATAGGGTTTGACGGCAGGGAATTTTTGCAGGGAGCCGCCGCCTATACCCACGCCGTTATGGCAGGATGTGCAGCCTTTATCGATGAAGACTTTAAGGCCTTCTTTCTCTTTGGCGTTCAAGGCGTCGTCGTCGCCGTGCATAAAGGCGTCAAACCGGGAGGGGGTGACCAGCGTGCGTTCAAACGCGCCGATCGTTTTACCGATATTTTCCAGCGTCACCGGATTTTGCTGACCGGGAAAGACCCTCCGGAAGCTATTCACATAATCAGGAATAGAGGAAATGCGCTCCACGGCCAGTCCTGCCGGCATGGCCATTTCCGGACCCGCTTCAATAGGGCCTGTGGCCTGTTCTTCCAGGCTCGGGCTTCGCCCATCCCAGAACTGCTTGACATTGAAGACCGAGTTATAGACGGTCGGCGAGTTGAGGTGATGGGGATTATGCTGCCATTTATGTCCGATGGCCGCAGGAATGCCGTCAACACCGCCCATGGCCAGGTTGTGACAGGTGTTGCAGCTGATCAGGCTGCTCTTGGAGAGTCTGGGATCAAAATAGAGCTTTTTGCCCAGATCAAGCTTATCCTTGTTGATCGGATTGTCGGGGTTGTCGATCAGCTTGAAGAGTTCGGCATGGTTTTGCGGGATAGGCTTAAGGCCCGCGTCGCTTGCTTTCTTAACCAGATCCTCTGCCGCAACGGCATTGACGCTGAATCCAAAAAGAATTAAGGCTGCGCTCTTGAGTAGTTTCATGGTGCTCTCCCTTGTGTTGAGGTTAAAGTGTTTGATCAATTCTTGCGACGCCGGTTCAGATGGCAAAATTCGATGAAGCGATCCAGGTCGTCACTCTGACGGCAACTAGGCTTAATGCTCGCGGCCGCCGTTCTCCGGCACGCTGGCAACGACATTCATATGGGTGGCAATATCGACGCCCGGATCAACCAGAATCCGTTCGCCGCCATGCTGAAAGGCAAATCTTTTCAAGGCCTTGAGTTCCAGAAAATAGCCTAGGCAGCTGGCTCCCGGCTCAAGTTCCTCGGGCATCATCGCATTGCAGCGAGGATCAGTAACAGGGCGCGAATCGGTGCTCTGGCCCGTGATCCAGTGGAAATGCGCATAGCTGCCGGGCTGGGGGATATCGTTGCGGCTGTTTACCAGCCAGACGGGGTGGTCAGCGTTATGGTAGAGAAATTTGGCCTGTCCGGGTTTGCCATGCAGGAACCAGCCGATCACGCAGTCGCGGGAGGGCGTATCCTCATTGCAATGATGCGCCACAGGATAGCCTTCGGACGTGACCTCGCCGGTGAAGACAATATACAGAAAGCCAAGAATTTCGCCGTTATCCAGCAATTGGCTCTGCTGGTGGCTGTCAATATGGTTACCGAACAGAAAGGAGAATGCTGAAGCATGATCGTCCTTCCAGCTCGGCTCAGTGGCCCATGCGAAACCTGAAAACGGATTAAGCATCATAATGATTGCAAAGTACAAGCTTACTCTTTTCGTATACATGGCAGACCTCTTCTCTAGGGTGAAGCACGACCTGTGAGCCCTCCGGTTTATTGGTGCCGGGAGGCTCTTCAATTGTGCAGGAAACCTGATCGTATGGAGTTTTTATCTGCTCTATTTTATTGAAAAGGATAAGCCTGAGAACGCAATTTAAGTGTCTATTGATATCGATGGCCCATTCTTTTCGGCCGAGAGCGGGACCTTACCAACTATAAACGCTCCATTACAACGCCTTGATCGGTTGAAGTCTGTGGCTCGTGAACCACACGTGCCATGCCGCATGGTAGAATAGCTTGGGTTTACAACATCGCCACTGATGGGCCTGCCCCATCCTATGCAATTAATACACGATATGAATGATATTAAATTAGACGATAAAGACTTTATTTGCTACTGCAGCGGCACAACCAAAGAGAAAATCAAGGAGCTAATCGATAAAGGCATCGACGATCTGGACAGCATATCGAAGCTGACCGGCGCGTGCGCAGGCTGCGGTTCTTGTGAAACGGCTGTGTCGGATTTGATCGCCGAATATAGTCAGAGCGATGTTTTACGGACCGATGAGGTTCTTCAGGGTTAACAATTCTAAAGCTGCGGCAAACCGTTCGCTGTTTGCCTGGTTCATTATACCGTGCTGAGCATGATGAAGCGCATCAGCTGGGGTTGATGCGCCCCCCTTCGACCGCGCTCAGGACAGGCCTTACGTCGGCAGCATCCTACGAACTAGCACACCTTATCGCGTTGGAGACGACCCAGATTTTTTCACTCGCTAAAGACTCATCAAGGCGCATTTTTTCCGACAGATTGCAAAAGGCGAGAGGATTTCCAAAAGCCACGAAAAGTGGGGAGATCGCGGTTTATGGCAACGGCGATTTTGGGAACACCTGATTCATAACGACACAAATTATCGGCAACCCATAGATTACATTCATTAGAATCCAGTCAAGCATGGTTGGGTGCGATGCGTTAAAGATTGGCCGCATTCGAGCTTTCATCGTTTGTGACATCTCATCTGGAATTTATGCCGAAAATTGGGGTAATGGCATCGACTTGTCGGATCGTCAGGTGAATGACTCGAACGATGCGGTTCGTGCCTCACCGCATCCTACCTCGCTTTTTTGTTGATTTCGCCAATTCACACTTTTACAGTCAAGCAACATATAATAGTAAAGATTGAATATGTATTTGTAGCCCCCGTGTTGTTATATAAATGGGGATATTGACGATTGAGTGATATCATCTGTAATATTATGGAAGCTAAAACACTAAAAAAAATCAAACGTCAGTTGCAGGAGATGTATAAATCCCCATATAACCGCAAGCCAGAGGCTTTTATCTCGATTGCGAAGCAGCTAGGCAGAACTTTAGCAAATCGGGGTAAAGAACCAACCTATATAAGAGAACATGACCCTGTGTTAAGTCCGCCGTTGAGTATTCCTAACCATCCGGGAGACATGAAGCCAGGGACTGCGCGAAGTATTATTAGTACTTTGTTAAGTGATGTTGATGATTGGGAAATTTACTTATTGGAGAAAATTGATGATGACGAAGACTGATAAAATATCTAAGGAAACAGTAGAAATTCTTAGTAAAGCTTACGCTCGTCGTCTCACTCCTGACGAGACTGGTGGATATGTCGCATCAATTCAAGAGTTCCCCGGATGTGTTGCGGAAGGTGATACCGCTGAGGATGCAATTAAAAATTTAGATAAGGCGGCTGCCTCATGGGTTGAGGTTGCATTGTCAAATGGGTATGAGATTCGCGATCCTGTCTCTTTTGATGGATGCAGCGGAAAAATTGCGCTTCGCATTCCTCGCGGATTACATAAACAAGTAGCCGAGTTAGCCGAACTAGAGGAAACTAGCATTAATCAATTACTTGTTACAGCGATATCTCAATATCTAGGAAGCCAACGTGCTTTTAGAGAAATGTCAGAAATTATTCTTGCTGATATGCGAAAAGTAATGGCAAATAGCGGAATTGTATCTCTTTACAATAATGGCTCATTAACCTATGTGGTGGCTGTTCAAGCTGAAGGGAATCATTATTACAGTAGTTCAACAACAATTGAAGGTCGACTGACTGAAAAGCTATTCGACCTTGGTAGTAATATATCAGACAAACATCAGTTAGGTGTATATCAGAAATGAAATCAAAAAAATTGCCAGAAAGCGTAAAATTTTTTATTGCCGATGATATTCGCTCAGAAGGCACTAAGCCGATGATTATCGGTTTGTTTTCTGATGATACTGTAGGCATAGAAATGCCCAAAAGCCAAATGAATCCATCAAAAGATGCCCCAATCAGGCTGCAACAGGGCATTGCAATTCTTGCCTCATTCATTGATTGTGAAGGGCCCTTTGAAACAGAGGTTAGTCTTTATCAGCCTAATGGCACTGCTCTTTTTGAACATAACAAGATTGATGGAGGTATTAACTCAGATAAGAAAAGGAAAAAAGGCAGTATCAATTTCATTTCGAAGTTTGTTCCATTTGATATTCCTGAATTCGGCCAATATAAATATGTAATTAAATTGGACGATAAAGAGTATGAATATAAGTTCAAAATCGAACGACGGAATCAGTAGGATAACACAAGCTCTACTTTCCAATTTCCAGATTCCTCTTCGAGGAAGGTTTTAAGCTATATTTAACTGATTAAATTCAGTTGCTTGTTTTACCCGGAACTGGCTCTTACAGATAAGAAAAGTTCATTAATCGCGGTCGATGCGTATTCTTTATATGTGGCCTGTATCCTATGAATTAGTGATATCTTATTTCGTTAAAATATTTGCACACTAGAAACGCCACCCCGAGATCAACGGACCCACTTCCCAATTCATAATCTCCACCCCGTAACCAACCCGTCATCAAACCGTTAACTTCCTGTAATAATGAAAGCGTATGGTAGCGCCATCACAACTTTGTTATGGTCGTTATTATGTCAATACACTACCGATCAGTCTGGATTTCGGATACGCACTTGGGGACTAAAGGCTGTAAAGCCGAGCAATTGCGGGATTTTCTCGATCATGTCGACTGCGAAACGTTATACCTGGTCGGCGATATCATCGATTTATGGAAATTCAGGAACGGTTTTTACTGGCCGACTCTGCACAGCGAAATTGTGCAGCAGATCCTGAGCAAGGCCCAGCAGGGCACGCGCGTTATTTACATTCCCGGCAACCATGACGAGCAGTTCCGCAAGCATGCCGGCATGCATTTCAACGGCATCGATATCCGGCTCAATGCCGTGCATGAAACGCGGGACGGGCGTCAGTTTCTGGTTTTGCACGGCGATGAATTCGATAGCATCGTCTGCCATAATAAATGGCTGGCTTATATAGGCGGTGAGGCGTATGAGGTACTGCTCGTCGTCAATCGCTGGTTCAACAACATTCGCTCGATTCTGGGCTACGATCATTGGTCACTGTCGGCGTTTTTGAAAAATAAAGTCAAAAACATCATCAGCATTCTGGACAACTATCAGCACGTCCTGAGTCTGGAAGCGCAGAAACGGCACGTTGATGGCGTCATTTGCGGTCACATCCACCATGCCGATATTAGGCAAATGGAGTTCGGCAAAACCTACTGCAATTGCGGCGATTGGGTGGAGAGCTGCACAGCCCTGGTCGAGCATGACAGCGGCCAACTGGCGCTGATCTGCTGGCAGGAAGCAGGTCAGACGCTGCTTGAGCGGGAAGGAACACTTACGCCGGTTTATGCGCGGGCGGCTTGATCCGTGCTCAGAAAATCTCTCTTGATGACGACCGGCAGTGTCGTCTTTGTGGTAGGAATGATCCTGTTCCCGCTGCCGGTTCCGTTCGGCTTGCCGATCATGATAGTCGGTCTTTCTATCATGCTCAAAGCCTCCAATGATGTGAAACGATTAATCATTCGGCTGTTTAAACTTCACCCTCGGACAGAAAAACTGTGGCGCAATACCCGCTCGTTGCGTCGCTTGTCGCCTCTGAAATCGATCGGCAATAAATTCTGAATACAGCCTGCGCACAGAGGCTAGAATTCATTGCCGGCGCTTATCTTCTCCAGGAGCACTGCTGCCTTTCCGTGCAAACCGGCAGTAGCTCCTTCCGAAGGACATGGCTGCGCAAAATGGCCGGCTTCCAGGTTAAGTCCATCAGATTTGTGCTCGCGCAGGTACAAATTCACTTATGCCCCAGAGGGTATTCAGGCTCAGCTACGGAAGTACGATGCGGATGCCAGGCAGCGTTTCAGATCGAGTCGAATGAATTCGCCCTACTCCCACTATCCGCCTAAAGCCTGACATCTGCTCTGAATCGAATGCCGACAATCGGCAATTTCACTCCGTCAATACTTTCACAAAAATGTCATTTTCCTGTCATGCAATGTTCACGGGCCGGACACATAACTGACATGTTGACCGCTTATTGTAACGCTGTCTTTTATTTCACCCGTTGATGACACATGAAAAATATAGATGCAGCAGTACAAATTAAGCCGGCCAGGCGATTGGAATGTTTCGTTACCCGTTCAGAGGAGTTGATAAGGCAAGCCCAGGTTTTGCGCTACCGGGTGTTTGCCGGGGAAATGGGCGCCAGACTCAAGTCCGCTTCGGAAGGGATCGATCATGATGAAGTGGATGACTACTGTGAGCATTTGGTGGTATTCGATAACGTCACTCACAAAATCGTCGGCTACACGCGCCTGCTGAATCAATATCAGGCCCAGCGGCTGGGCCGGTTTTATTCAGAAAGCGAATTCGATCTGGATCAGGTCCTGACATTGCCTGGCCGTTTCCTTGAAATCGGGCGAACCTGCGTCGATCCGGATTATCGCGGCAGTGCGGTATTGACCACGTTGTGGACGGGACTGGTGCAATATGCGCTGGAAGGCGGCTTTAACTATCTGCTGGGCTGCGCCAGCATCACACCCGGCCCCAGCGGTTTTGCCGTCGATGCAGTTTATCGCAGTATCGATGCCAGAAACAAGGCGCCGGCTTCAATGCAGGTCATGCCTAGCGTGCCGGTCCCGGCGCACTTGCGTTGCAAGCGCGATGAATCGGGTATTCCGCCGTTGCTGAAAGCCTACTTGCGCTTTGGTGCGCTGGTCTGCGGTGAGCCTTGTTGGGACGAGGATTTCAATTGCATGGATTTATTCGTGCTGCTGCCACTGGATCAGCTGCAGGAGCGCTACAGCAAACATTATATGAGAGATTATCAAGAGACTCATGGCGATCGTTGTGCGGCTGTGCTATAGGCTTTTCCTGATCATTCTGCTATTCGGTTATGGCCTGATCATTGCCACGGGCATTTTTCCGGTCGTCAACTGGCTGTGCCCGGTAGAGGATGCCGGAAACAGGCGCGACAAGCTGAAGATGCACTGGCTCAGGCTGTTCAGCCATATTCTATGCCTGGATATAATCGTTGAAGGCGACTTGCCCAGGCGCGGCACTTTGCTGGCCAGCAATCATATCTCCTGGCTCGATATCATCGTGATCGGCCGCTATCTGCCGGCTTATTTCGTCGCCAAAAGCGACATTTCCGGCTGGCCCGTCGTCGGCTATCTAGCCAGACAAGCCGGTACGATCTTTATCCGGCGCGGCGATAAGCGCCGTATCCAGGCAACGGCCAAAGCCATGGCCGAGCTGCTGAAAGACGGCCGCAACATCATCGCCTTTCCCGAAGGCACTACCACTTGCGGCGATGAGGTCCTGCATTTTCATTCGTCGCTGTTTGAGCCGGCCCTGGCGATGCAGTCGGCAATTCAGCCCGTGGCGCTGCAATATCATGGCGAAGCCAGGCTGCAGGCGCCTTTTATTGGCGATGATGCGTTCGTGCCGCATTTGATCAGGATGCTGGCGCTGGATAAAATCGAAGTCCGGCTCAGTTTTCTGTCTGTTATTGAAGGTGTCGACAACACGCGCCATGTCGTCGGCATCGAGGCCAGAGACCGCATAGCGCGGAAGCTTGGCGTTAAGCATCCGCTTGAGCCGTTGACCATTGATGAAAAGCCGCAAATTGCCGCCTGATGGGTACTGTTAATTTTCCAGAGCTCGAACAGATCAACCGCATCATCGAGCAATTAGGAGACCGGGCGAATGTCGAGGTGGTGGAGCGGATTCAATACCGGGATTACGAGTTCCCGATACACTGCATCACGCTCGGCTCAACCCGTCCCGACGCGCCCGCGCTGGCTTTGTTCGGCGGTGTGCATGGCCTGGAAAAAATCGGCTCCGAGATCATCCTGTCCTATCTGCAGAGCATCAGCCAGCTCATGGACTGGGACGAAGGGTTTCAGGCGCGCCTTGAAAGATCACGGCTAATATTCGTGCCTGTCGTGAATCCTGTCGGTGTCTGCTTCGGCACGCGCTGTAACGGCAACGGCGTCGATCTGATGCGCAATTCGCCTGTGGACGGCAAAGGCGCCACACGCATTTATAGCGGCCACCGGTTGACGCCCAGGCTGCCCTGGTATCGCGGCGATGTATTGAACATGGAGAAGGAAACCCGGGCGGTCTGCCGTATCGTGGACCAGCAGTTGTTCAGCGCGCCTCTGTCCATCGCGCTGGATTTGCACTCGGGCTTCGGCATTCAGGATCGGTTGTGGTTTCCCTATGCCGGCTGCAGAACACCGTTTGCCTTCATCGCCGAAGCCCTGGCTTTAAAGGAACTGTTCGATCGCTGCTATCGGCATCATGTATACAAAATCGAGCCCATGTGCCTGGAATACGTGATCAACGGGGATTTATGGGATTATCTGTTCGACGGTTTCCGGCGAAAGTATGGTGATCAGCGCCTCTTCATGCCGTTGACGCTGGAGATGGGCTCATGGCTCTGGCTGCGTAAGAGTCCTCTTAATTTATTCTCGCGGCTGGGCTGGTTTCATCCGGTATTGCCGCATCGGCAGCAGCGTATTTTCCGCCGGCATTTCATGCTGTTCGACTTTCTGCACCGCTGCCTGCTTTATCCGAAGCACTGGACGCATTTGGATGAACAGGAAAAAGCTCTCTTTCGAAAAAAAGCGGTAAATCTCTGGTATGAATGAGCATCTGGGGCGAAACTGGATACTGTTGCGCGGGCTGAGCCGCGAATCGGCGCATTGGGGCGACTTTGTGCCCCTGCTGCAAGCGACTTTCCCTGATGCCAGAATAACGGCGCTGGATCTGCCCGGCACCGGACGTTACTACCGGGAAGTCAGCCCGGACACGATCAGCCAGATCACGCACAAGGTGCGCGCACAGGCGCAGCAGGCAGGCCTGCTGCAAGAACCGGCAACGGTGCTGGGGTTGTCATTGGGGGCGATGGTCGCCTTCGAGTGGATGCTGACGTACCCGGGCGATATCTGCGGCGCGGCGCTGATCAATACCAGTTTCGCTGGTTTAAGTCCTTTCTATCACCGGTTGCGCTGGCAGAGCCTGGTCAGGCTGGCTGCGCTGCTTCTGAAGCGCAATCTGCGCGAGCGTGAGTCGGCGATTCTGGCTTTGGTCAGCAACCGGGCCCGGGATGAACGGACGGTGACGGCCTGGGAGAACATACAGCAGGAGCGGCCGGTCAGTCTGAAAAACAGCTGGCGCCAAATCCGGGCTGCCGCCAGCTATCGGCCCTGCGGCCTGCGGCCCGAGCAATCCGTTTTATTGCTGAATGCCTGGGGCGACCGTCTGGTTTCGCCGGAATGCTCAGTCGACATCTATCGAAAATGGCGCTGGCATTATTGCAGCCATCCCTGGGCCGGCCATGACCTGCCGCTGGATGATGGAGCCTGGGTGGTGTCTCAATTACGAGAGTGGGTCGCGCAAAATTGAAGGGTTGTTGATTCGCGCCAGTTTATACTTCGGACATGGAAGACAATAAAAAACCGCCTTCGGATTGCCCGGAAGGCGGTTATATTGTTGGCAATAACGGGTGGTATTTATGCCGCAGATTGAGCGTGTTTGCGATTAAAACCCATCAGTCCCACTAATCCAGAGCCGAATAACCAAACTGCGGCTGGTACAAGAACATTCGATACCTCATTTAAAGCAATATCATCTACAAGAAAATTATTACCAAAACCAAGCCTCAACTCATCAATAAGCCCCGATTGAGCTCCATAAAATTCATAAATACGACGTCATCACTTATCTAAGAATAATGGCGCATGAAGAAGGCGGCCGGCCAAACAGCACGTAATGAACATCGGTAGTCAGACCGGTGCTGGGCGCTGTGGCCTTGTTGACCGCCCAGCCGAAAGCTGCGAACAAGTTACCTGGATCCGACCTGGACGGCGTTGCCTGCCGAATTGTCACATAATCTCCGTAACGGGTCGTGCCGGCATTGCTGCCTGTCGTGCTATAGGCGATGAAATCACCCCAAAATCCGACCACATGGTTTTCGTAGTATTTGCTATTACCCCCATATTCGAACGAAAGACCCACTTCGCCTGTGCAAGCATTGGTCGCCAATGCCGGATAAGCGAACGCATAATCATTATTCCAGATCTGCACTTGCCTGACCTTTTTGAAGTCATTGTTTCGGTCGAATGTGACCATCTCCACGTGTGCCTGCTTGAACCTGCTGTCCGTCCCAGCGCTCCAGGCGAACCAGAGTTGATTGCCTACTCGCGTAGAGCCGATTACGCCATTTTTTGGAAATGAATTACCTCCCTGCCCGTTAAAGTTCTTAGCCAACCAATCGCGCCCATCCGGCGTCAATGAGGTCGGCGCATTATTGGCCCAGCTGGAAATGCCGCGGTCGCGCCAGAAGTAAGTATTTGCGTTTTCCTTTAGCGAAAAAATCCGCATATTGCTGTTCTTGTTGTGTCCGGCCCAGAAAATCTCATCGCCTGTATTTTGCGTCAAATGACTGCCCCACGCCATTGACGCTTTGGCGGGATCGGTGTAGCCGATGGTGATCGTGCCAGCGCCCTGCAGGGAATTCGTTCCGCTGAGCGGCACCCGTGCGACCTGCAATCCATCTTTACCATTCCAGCTCAGATAAAGAAAATTGTTGCCGACGGATAAGTCCGGATAATCCAATCCGACACCTGCCGCTCCAAAAAGAGCTGGCGTGAGATTCCAGTAAGTCCAGGCAGTGCCGTTGCTATTGATGATGGCGCTTGGACTGGCTATTGCCAAGCGATAGCCAGTCCCTTGTAGCAGCCAGACAAAGCGATCGATGCTCGGCACATATTGGACGATTTGGTCGCAACAGAACCCTATTGCGTCATCAGGGAAAATTTTCGTTGGGTCCAGCGTTTTAAAGTTGATTCCATCCGTCGAATAGGCCGCGCTCCAGTTCGCCGTAGCAAAGACTACGCCTCCGCCGGTCACAGCACCACTCGGTTCCGCACAGGCGGCCAGGGAGTCTCCGCTGCAGCCAACACCGGCCGAAGTAAGGCCTAAGCCGCTGTTGAAGACAAAATCAATGGCCGGCGGCCCGCCGACGAGCCCTATTTGATCATTTACAACGCTGGACATTGATCCAGGCGCTTTTTGAACATTGGTACCGCTGGGCACTGGCCCATCGAGCGGTATAAATGGGCCTGTCGGCACTGTCCAGCCTTGTCGATTGACATTAGTGCCAAATTTGGGCGGGCGGCTTGGGAACCTGCCGCCGGTTACAGAGGCGCTCTTCACCGAGACCGTTTTCAAATCGGCACTGCCTGGCGCGGCAGGCGGGATAGTCAAGTCTTCATTCGCGGTAAAACAGTAGATCGAAGACCCTCTGGTAGAAGCGGCAGAAGGCCCTGCGGTATAGGTTCCGTCCACAGTGAGCGTGTAGCTTCGGCCGGGGGCAAATGGCATACCGGCACCTGAGAAATTAGCGTTAAGAACCGCAGAGCGATTTGCCGGTATCGTGCCCAAGTTGCGGGGTAAAGCAGGTGAAGTTAAGTTGCCGCCATTCAGAGAGATCGAGGTGACTTTCACATCCTTTGCATCGACCTTCCCTTCATTAACGATATTGACAGCCGACAAAAGCGAACCCGGGGATTCCAAGCTTACGCCTGGCGCTCTTGCTGACAGTTCCAAAGACGATGCCGCGCATTGCAAAGTGATGTTCAAAAAGCTGCCTGGACTTGATGCAAGCCGTACCGCAAGAACATTCCGGCTGCGGAGTGTCACGGGGCGAACGATGCTATTGCTCTGCCGGTTAAAATCGGACGGACCGATGATCGGCGAGCCATTGAGAAATACCGAAGCGCTGCTCACGCGATTACTGCCGTTAGCCGCTCCGTTAGCCACAACGATTTGGCATGGCGAATTGCCGCAGCGCGCGAAATTTTTTGTAATTGTCTCCGGTGCGCCTGTGGATCGCGTGAACTTTTGGGGGCCAAAAACAACAGTGTAGGGCGCAGCGTTGGCAGTAGCCAACACCAGAACCAGCGGCACCGTTAGAGCACAGTGCTTTAAAAAACATATCGTTGCCATGACAAACTCCACAGAGAAAGCGTTGTTCATTAATCTGCACTGAACAACGCAATAAACGGATCGCTTTCCATTTCGGCTTTTTTTCCTGCGCCTTGACTCCATTGCTTTGGCCTTAATAATGGTTTCTATCCTAAAAGTAAGGAAAAACTCGCCATCGTCCTGAAGGGGCTAGGCTTGTAAATGAACGTCCCTCTTTTCCACTTTCGTCTGCCAATTTTTATCAAGCCGAAAACAAACCGTTGATAAAGCATTAACAAAATAATGGAAATTACTGCTAGCCAGTTCGGCACCCTGATTCCCACATCGCTATGCCTAATGGCAACTGCTGATGCTGAGCCAAATCAGTTTTCCATTGTTTTTATTGTTCATCCTTTTGATTGAATTTTCTATTCGTGCCATTACTGTCTGACTTAGCAGGTACTGGCTTGATTATTCGAATTATGTATTGAAAGATTGACTAATCGCTTCCAGATCAGGCCCTGTCAAAGTGCATAAACATCTTATGGAATAACAGAGCTTTTGTGAGTCATGATTATGAATCGAGCCCTAACTCACTCATGGAAAGGATCAATAGTTAAAGCTTCAGTGTAGAAACGCCCGTATAGGGGTGTTACGTTTTATTACCTTGCTGTTCATGTACCTTCATACCAGTATTATCCAAAGATAAAAAAGTGAATAGCTGCTATGTGCCAATCAGAGACATTCAAGAATTTCAGCCAAATGGCGGCTGCAATACAGAAAGCTGTCGTTCAACCTTAAGGTAAGGGGCGCGCGTCTCTTTGACCGCTGTGCCAATTGTCAAAACAGCGTATAGGGCGCATTAGCGTCAGCGTAATGCGCCGAATGACTGTTGAAAACCGGGGAGGGGCGAACACTTACGAATTTTCCAGGTAAGACCTCAGTTCCCAAATGGGATCGTTAGTTCCGTCTCGTTCGTGTCCACCACGAATACCGCGAGGAGCTTGGCCGGCTGCGTCTCGCTGGCATTGGCGCTGACACCGTGGCGGTCGCCGGGCAGCTCGGAGAAGCTCTGTCCGGCCTCGTAGGTTATCACCGGTCCGTCGTTGACCTGACTGCGGATCGCTCCCTCAAGCACGGTCGCGTAGATGAAAGCGGATTTGGCATGCGTATGACCAGGCGAGTAGCCGCCCGGGCCGTATTCGACGAGCACGCCCTTGATACTCTTGCCGGGAACGTTTGGCAGCTCGTGCTGGTAGACCAGGGTCACCTTGGCGTTCTTCGACTTCGGCGCCTCGGCGAGGACGCTGCCGAACGGCAGGGCGGCGAAGAGCAGCGAATAGAGGATGCGTTTCATGGAGTACTCTCCTTCGGTTGGTGGATGCAGGATCAGGCTCTTGCCTCTGAGCGGCGGAGCCATTCATCGAAACCGATGCGGCCGAGGCGTGCTTCGCCCAACGGCACGAGCGAGCGCTCCTCAACCCGGCCGCCGAAATAGCGTGCCTCGGGGTCACTCACAACCTCACGCGGGTCGCCGACCGCCTTCAGATAGCGGGCGACGATTTCGTTGAACGGGGCTCGCTCCGGGCCGGCGATCTCGACGATGCTGTTTCGCGGCGCCGCGAGTGCCACTTCGGCGACGATGGCAGCAACGTCGTCCGCCGCGATGGGCTGAAACAGGCCGGGCGAAAGCCTGACGACATTTCCATCCGTACTTGAAGCGGCGATGCCGCCGAGGAATTCCATGAACTGGGTAGAGCGAATGATGGTGTAGGGGATGCCGGAGGTCTCGATCAGTTTCTCTTGGACGACCTTGGCGCGGAAATAGCCATTGTCGGGCGTCCGGTCGGTTCCGACGATGGATAGCGCGACATGGTGCCGAACGCCGGCTGCGGCTTCCGCCGCGAGAAGGTTGCGGCCAGAGGTCTCGAAGAATTCCAGCACCGCCTTGTCTTCAAATGAGGGCGAATTGGCGAGGTCAATCACCACCTGCGTGCCGGTCACGGCCTCTTTGAGGCCCTCGCCGGTTATGGTGTTGACGCCGCTTTTGGGCGAGGCGGCGACGACCTCATGGCCGCCCTGGCGCAGAATGGCAACGGTCTTCGAGCCGATCAGGCCTGTGCCGCCGATGACGACGATCTTCATGGTCTGCCTCCCTTGTCGATGAGTATAGGAATTTCAAACGGTATTGTGCCAATGACTGCTGTTGCTGGCGTACCTCCCTTCCACTCCAGTGGAACTCATGCCCAACGCCCCAGACCCGCTCGGCTCGCCGGCGACGGTAGGCATCGGCGTCGGCACCGAGGGTTCGGTCAGGTCAGGAGCGCCTTGCGCAGGGCGTGGATCGCCTGTTCGATGGCTGCTGTCGCAGCCTGCGTGGCTCGGACGGGATTCAGCATCATGAAGTCGTGTATGATGGCGTTGTAGCGAACGCTCGTCGTCGGCACGCCGGCCTGGATGAGCTGCCGTGCATACGCCTCGCCCTCGTCACGGAGCACGTCGTTCTCGTCGACGATGACCAGCGCCGGCGGCAATCCGGCGAGCTGCTCGCGCGACGCGCGCAGCGGCGATGCCGTGATGTCGCCTCGCTGGTCGCGCTGCGGAAGGTACGCGTCCCAGAACCAGGCCATCGCCTTCGCGGTAAGGAAGGGACCGTCCACGAATTTCCGGTAGCTGGCACTGTCTTGCGCCGCATCGGTCACGGGATAGTAGAGTGACTGGTGCACGAAGTGCACGTCGCCACGCTGCTTCGCGAGGATCGCCAGCACCGCGGCCATGTTGCCGCCGACCGAATCGCCGGCGACGGCGAAGCGGCTCGCATCAAGGCCCCTTCGCGCGCCCTGCGCCACGATCCAGCGCGCCGTCGCATACGCCTGCTCGATCGCGACGGGATGGTGGGCTTCAGGCGAGCGATCATACTCGACGAAAGCGACAGCGGTCTCGGCGCCCACGGCAAGCTCGCGAACGAGCCGATCGTGAGTGCCGGCATTGCCCAGTATCCAGCCTCCTCCGTGCACGTAAAGGACCACGGGCACGACGGCCGGCGCGTGGACCGGCTTCACGATGCGCACCCGCACGTCACCGACCTCGGCCGGGACGGTGATCCACTCCTCTGCGACATCAGGTTTTTCGATCGGCGCGGCCTGGATGTCGTCGAGCACCTTGCGCGCACCTTCCGGGCCGAGCTCGTAGAGGAACGGCGGCTTGGCGGTGAGGTCGGCGAACTTCTGAGCCTCGGGCTCGAGGATAGGATTCGTTGTAGTCATGGGCTCCTCCTCTTGCAGTTCGTGAACAGCGGATTGACGCTGATAATGTGAAGGTATACGGCGTTGATGGGCTCTACCTCGACGGCGCGCCACGATCTTCATGGCCGCCCTCGTGCCCTTCGCCGCCGAAAAAAATTATATGGTTTCCGCATATCTACGCTGCTTTTTTTCTGTAATCAACCAATTTATGATGTGAGTTAACTAATTTATGATGTCAGTCAAGTTAGCTAACTGTATATCACCTAAAATTTCATGATATCCAGTTCCAGAAATCATGACGATGTTGGCAATTCCTCCTGATTCAGCTCTAAAAACCATGATGATCTATACTCATGCTGTGCAAAGCGTCACAATTAAGCAGGCTAAGAGTCCATTGGATTTTGAGCTTTGATGAACGCTAACTTTTTATGCCTGCTTTGAAATATATGCTGACATCCGGAAATATCGATAGAACGACTGACAAAGGTCGATTTTTGCCTGTTTGATTGACTGGCCAAATCCGGCCCGTTGTTGTGTCATGTAGGATGTTGCCGGTGAAAAATATGCCCCTCACGGTCAGTGCGCTTCACTATGTTCAACCCATTCCCTGACAGGAAATGATTGATTCAATGGAGCTTCAGCAAACGGAATAAGCGGTCGTACGAATAGCCATTCGCCCTGCAAAACAGGTATATAGCCCTGACTCTTCAATTAACTGATTTTAATGTCAATTATTTCGAGCGCTAAATGTCAGAGGAGCGAATCATGCCAACCCATCCGTTATTGAAGTCCGTTTTCCTGTTAATCTCAACGCTGATCATGGTAATAATGAATCACTCACTTGCAGCATATGAGATGCAAGAAATCGGTGATTTGCCAAATCAAGATATCATCCTTAGCGCGGGAGATCTGATGCCGGCCGGCGCTGTCAAAAGGCGCCGCGATCATGCCAACGCCGCTGACATTACGAAGGATTCGCGTGCCGATGGTTACAATGATTTTCTTCGCCTGGTTTGGGTGCCGCCTGGAACAGCTGTGACATCGATCACGCTGGGTAAACGTGCCTTTTTCACTGCCGCTACGTTTTTCAAGCCGCCCGCGACAGTGGACAGTTTCCTGGACTTCATAGGCAACTTCTACAGAGATGGCCAGGATCTAGTGGTAATGCGCTGCCGGCCGACGCCTGAACAAAGACAGGTCGTCAACCCGCTGCTCGCCACATGGCCCAACGTACTGCCTGCCATTGCCGATGACCTTGGCGGCCCGGCCGGCAACTGCACTTCCCCGAACCTCAGTCCTGGCGAGCAACAGATCTGCAACGTGGCAAGACAGTATGAAGATGTGCCACAAGACGTCTATATAAATGGTGTGAGAGAGATGGCGGAGCTTGCGTCCCATTTGTATGACACCCCGGAAAGCGCCGACTCCCTGCGCACGGACTACGGCATATTTCCGGCATTCACCGGTCTAGGCTTCGCTGTCCGGGACAGTTCTGCCAATGGAGTAACACCTCCCATGACGACAGGTTCCATCTTGGCCGACTCAGTAGTGCCAGAGTACTTGCTGATTAATACCAAGCTGGAGGATGCCACGTGCCGATGCGTGCAGGTGCCCGACTATAAGCAGCGCCATACCGCCCAAGTCGACTCAGACTTCATCTGGAAACGCGGTAAGCTCGATAACGGGGCATGTCGCCGAATCGACAGACTTCCAGCGAGTGCTCAAGCCTTTTAGTGCTCCCAATGCACCGACGGCATGCTCTCGAGCAAGCAACTATGGAGGCGGTAAAGGCGCACTAACAGGCAAGAGGCTGCCGGCGCGTCGCTTCGCGATTGGCGCGCTTCTCGAGGTCGTTTGGAGCAGCTACTTCCTGGTCAGCGCCTCACCGTCCCGGCTGCCATTCCGCATAAGCCGGCATATCTTCGTATTCAAGCCATGGTACATCATGCGATGTCCAGATGTGCATCGAAGATTTGATGCCCGGGTCCTCATCAAGCGTCGCAATGCGAACGATCACATGAGGCTGGCCTAAACGTTCGGCGACCAGATGGGAACCGCACACGGAACAAAAATGGCGCAGCTTGCCCGGAGACGACATGAAGGATGAAAGCCTGTTCTCACCCTGCAGCCAACGGAAGTGCTTGCGCTTTACGCCAGCGGTGGAGACAAACGGCGCTGCGTGCGCCTTTCTGCAAGTCTGGCAATGACAGTGGCCGACAGGCATGTCAATGCTTTCGATTTCGTATTTAATGGTCCCGCATAAACAACTACCCTTCATTTTCATTCCTTGCTACCGGTAGCGGTAGCCTCCAGTATTATTGAGCCGGAATGGCATAGTGATAGACAAAAAACTGTTCATCACGCCGCCAACCGGCCGATTGATATAGCGCTTGCGCCGTCTCGTTGCTTATCGCCGTTGACAGCGAAAGGCGCGCCGCAGCCGATGATTTGCCGAATTCCACCGCCGCTGCCAGCAGTAAGGAAGCAACGCCTTTACGGCGACTGCTCTCGCGCACAAAAAGATCATTGAGCACAAAGGTTCCGGCAAGCGAGACAGACGAAAAGCTCGGATAAAGCTGAGCGAACCCAATAGGAACGTTCGCATCATGGGCGATAAACACGGCCGACTCGCCATGATTGAAACGGGCCAATAGAAACTCGCGCGCGGCACGAATATCGCTCTCGCGGCCATAGAATTGCCGATAGCTGTCAAACAAAGGCGCAAGCGCGTCAATATCCGACGCAACAGCCTGACGAATCGTAATGTTGTTCATAACTCTCCTATTGATGGTTATCCAATGAAAATCCTGATTTCCGCTTCAGCAGGCGTGTTTTTACAAAACCTGCAAGCGGGCAAACGTCCTTAGCCTTTGCAGTCTTCAGCCCGCTGAAACGCTATTGCGCGCCGGAAAGCCAGAACAGCTTCATGCAGCGCGGCGGAAATTTCGGGATCTGAGACAATCTCTAGCTCATCAAGTTTCGAACCGAGAATCGGCACGGTAATAGATGCCTCATCGATGATTCTGGCGGACATCACGGTGATTGTCTCCTTCAGGGCGGCCTGTGCGTGAGTTGCCCGCGGCGAAGCATTGAGCAATGCGACGGGCTTGTTTACGAAGGCCTCGCAGCCCACCATCCAGTCCAGGGCATTTTTCATGACGCCGGTGACGCCATGCGCGTACTCCGGGCTCGCTATCAGCACCCCGTCTGCGCCGAGCAGGCGATTGCGCAAATCCGCTACCGCTGGCGGATCGATGGCTTCGATGTCCGGGTTAAACAAAGGCAGCTTATCCATGCCGTTGTAGAGCTCAATCCGGACATCCGCCGGCGCCAGTTTCGAAACGGCGCGCAGCAGCGCGGTATTCAACGACGCCTTGCGCAGGCTGCCGCTGATGGCCAGTATTTTTGTCCTTCGCATTGATTGTTCCTTGAGTGGGCTGTTCCCTGCGTAATTTTACAGTTTATATCATCCAGGTCGAACAAATAAGCCGGTGAATTGATTTATATGAATGTCTATAAAACCGACCATTCCGATCTTGGAATGGCGTTTCAATACAATCGTTCTAACACTTAAGATGTGTAACTGATGTTACGTAGTTGTAGGGTCGAATTCACTGGCGTCCCTTGCGGGTATTCGCGCAGTCTGCATATCTCGGTCGTTCCGGATCGAATACCCTGAAAGGCACAAGTACCCGAAGGGCATAAATGAATTCGACCCTACATTACAGATCCGATAAAACAGAACTTAGGTCGATTCGCGCATAACATCAGAACCTAAGGATTTTCTGTGGTTTCCGCCTGTCATATCCTTGAGATACTGGTGCTTGGCGCCTGCGGCAACGCATCCAGGAGGCATCGACGCGCACCAGAAAGCCAGGGAGGTATTTTTTGCTTGGCCTGAAGGTTTCGCAACTCATAGCAAAGCAATAGGTGTTACCGCAGGTGATGGTGTAGCATTGGCACTGTCCTGGCGCTATACCGGAATCGAGCCGGACGGATAAAAGGCCGAGCTGCAGTTCCGGCGTTCGGCACAAGATCGTTTCCCCAATTATCCTCTGAAATAGGAGATTCTCATGTTCAAGATTTTTTTGATCCTTGTCGCTGCCCTGACAGTGGAAGGCTGCGCATCGACTCGCCCGGTTCTTTATCCCAATGAATATTACAACTCCGTCGGCCCAACGGTCGCGAACGGTGATATCGCGAACTGCATGCATCTGGCAGAGGCGGCCGGAGCCGATTCCAGCAGCGGCACTGGAGATGCGGCTGCCAGGGCTGCCGGGGGCACTGCCATCGGCGCTGCAGCAGGCGCCGTGGGAGGCGCTGTGGTAGGCTCAGCGGGCTCTGGGGCGGCGATCGGAGCGGCCACTGGCGCGACCGCCGGACTGCTGAACTGGATATTCGGCAAGCCGCATAGCAATCCTGCTTATGTAAACTTCGTAAACAGATGTCTTCAGGAGCGCGGGTACGAACCGGTTGGCTGGGAATAAACACATTATCCGTGTAGCAAGAGAAGCGCAGCATTTTTCCCTTATCATGCCGCCTGAATCAATTTTCGCACCAGCAGGCCGTTTAGCTTGACGATCAGATCGTCCTCGCTGAACGGCTTGGTCAAGTACAGCGTCACGCCGGCGTTATCGGCCTGATCGCGATGTTTTTCGCTGGAACGGGAAGTAATCATGATCAGCGGGATAGCCTTCAGGTCCGGCATCGTTCTTAAATAGCGGGTCAGTTCGATGCCGCTCATTCTCGGCATTTCCAGGTCCGACAGAATGATATCGGGTTTTCGGGCCTCGATTTTTTCAATCGCATCGAGCCCGTCTATGGCAGTCTGTACCTCGAACCCGGCATCCTTCAGTAATTGCACAGTAGCCTTTCTGGCGGACAGTGAATCGTCGACAACCAGCGCCAGCGTTTTTGCCGCACGCGGTCTGGCGGGCGTCAGCGCTGTGAACTGATCGGCATTCGCGCGCCTTTCGGCATCGGAAATAAGCTCGAACAGATCAACGACCGGCGCGATCTGGCCGCTGCCCAGCATTACGCCGCCCAGGACGCCGTAAACGCCTTTCAGGTAATCGCCGAAAGGACGGATCATCAAGTTTTTGTAACCGATGACCTGATCGACCAGCACAACCTGTTCGGAACCGTTGCGGGCCTTGAAAAGCAGGCCGGCTGCCTTGTCGGGCATCCGGTTTTTGCCTCCCAATCCGAGCAGATCATCCAGCGTATCGGCCGAGTAGCGGTATTCCTCGACCTGGTAGTGAAGAGAGCCATCCGCCTCGACCGACAGCCTGCCGTCCAGTGCGCAGAAAATGTGCTCGATGCCGTGTTCGGACACCGCGAAGGTCTGCCCACCTGTTTTGACCAAAATCATCGGCGCGTCATAGCGGTTGGAGGGCACGTTTATGGTTACGGACAGCCCGTAACCAGGCTTCGAGGCCAGATCCATGACGCCGTTCATGCTCGCAACCTGCGCCTGGATGGCATCCATGCCGATGCCGCGTCCGGACACATGGCTGACCAGTTCCTTGGTCGAGAAGCCGGGGCGAAAAATCAGCCGTTGTATCTGCTCATCCGATAGCGCCTGCTGATCCGTGACCCAGCCTCTGGCCAGCGCTGTCGCCCATATTCTGGCCGTATCAAGGCCGCTGCCGTCATCCTCGCAGCTGATGTTGAGCGCGTTACGGTCGTTGGTAAAATTCAGCCGTATGGTGCCTTGTCGGGGCTTGCCGGCTTGCACGCGGTCTGCCGGCGCTTCGATGCCATGATCGACGGCATTGCGCAGCAGATGCATCAGGGCGTCGGTCAGGCCATTCAGGATTTCGCTGTCGATCAGGGTATTTTCGCCGCTAATTTGCAGCTCGACTTCCTTGCCGGTCATTCTGGCGGTCTGCCTGACGATGCGCTGGCAGCGCGGGACGATCCGCTGCACGGGCACCAATCGCAGGTTCTGGACGCGCTCGAGATGCTCTTTCTGCACGCTGCGCTGTTCGATCAGGAGATTCTTTCCGTCGAGCAATTGCCGGTGCATCTGCGCGTTCTGCTCGCGCACGTCGGCTGCGGCTTCGGCCAGACGACTGAGACAGGTATGCACTTCGCTGTACTGCTCCAGTTCCAGCGCATCGAAGACCTGGCTGCCACGGCTGTCCCTGGCCGTCACGCTCTGGATGTTGACTAGTCGGTCCATCTCGGCGACCAGCTCGCTGAGCCGCCAGGTCAGTTCGCGGACTTCGTCGCTGCCGTTCAGCAAGCCGCCAATTTTGTCATGAACCCGCTCGCCGATACTGCCCGCTTCGGCGGCCGCTTCGATGATCTGGTCGAGCATGGCTGACGGAATGTTCGTCTTGGCCTTGGCCTGATCGTCATCATGGCCGGTATTTTCCGTTTCCGCCGGCACATCCGCTTTGGGGGCTTCATCCGAAACATCCAGGCCGGTCAAGCCTTCTTTTTTGATCCGATAATCCCAGTCCAGAACCTGTTGCAAAATGACCAGCGCCTGTTCCGGCGCCGCGCCCTCGCCTTGCAGACATTCGGACATGGCGGCCACACAATCGGCCGCATCGAGCAGCACGGCCCCGAGCTCCCTGCCGGGCAGCGCCTGTTCCGTGTTAAGCGCTTCCAGAATCGCTTCAAGGCTGTGCGTCAGATTGGCGATGCCGTGAACGCCGATCGTGTTGCAGGCCCCTTTCAGGGTATGGGCAATGCGCTGCGCCTCCAATAGACGCGCCTGTGAGGCATCGGCGCCGATAATGGCCTGAATAGCCGCCGAGAAGTTTTCCGTCAAAATCGGCAATTCGTGCAGCAAGGCTTGCACCAGTTCGCCGTCGACATCGCTGGGTATTGCCAGTGATACGTCATCCGGTTCGGCGATGGTTCTTTCGAGACTAGTGCGCTGCGTAGCGGAATCGGTCACGGACACGTTAAGCGCCTCGAATAACCGGCCCTGCATCGCATCCGGCAGTGGCCGGCGCCAGCCCGGCTCATGCAGATGCCGGACCAGTGCGCTGCAGTGGGTATCGTTACCGATGTCGGTCAGATACTCCTGAATCAGTATCAGCGCTATGCCGAAAAGATTGCATTCCGCGTCGTAGTCATGGTCGTCAGCGGCCTTGGCGACGACATTCAGCCAGAGTCTTCTGAATACATAGCTCAGACCGAACAGACCCACCGTTTCGCAGGCTTTGTTGATATTTTCCAGCAAAAAATCGTTGGCGCTCAAGGACTGCTGATATTCGGTCAGCGATGCGCAATTAAATTTGGCCAGCGTATGGGTCAGGTCATCGGCGACTTTGCCGAATACCTCGCTGATCATATGCACCAGCGCCAGGTCTACCGGCTCGACCGGCCTGTCGGCCAGCGGCTCTATGAACGGCTCGTCATCAGCCTGGAGCTCGATTTCTTCTGATAACGGCACAGCCGGGGCTTCTGCCGTAGAGCCCGCGAATTCGATCAGGCCATTGATCAGCTCGATCGCATCGTCCTCATTCAAAGGCTCTTGCCATATAGGGTCTTGAAGCAACGAAACCCAGGCGACAATAACTTTTTCATCAGCCGGCGCCTGCAGATAGTGACGACAGGCTTCATGCCAACGCTGTAGCAAGGACTGCTCCGACGCGGGCAATCCGTTTTCACGGCTTGCGAGCAAGAGATCCAGGTTTTCGGCGTATAAAGCGATCAGGTCCATCAGGGCCGGCGCACCGGCTTCGCCAAGTTGCTCAGCCAGGATTTGCCAGCCTTCGCTGAGCTGCTCGGCCAGTTCCTGGCAGCATTCATCGCTGTTGGCCGCCAGCAGTTCCTCCAGTTGAAGATCGAGCTGATCCAGCGTTGATCTGAATGGTTCCAACACGCTCATTGAATCTTGCGACATACAGTAGGCTCGCTATCAGGCAGGCAGTCTGAACACGCGGACTTTTTTCAGCAGTGTCTCGGCGTCATTGACAAGTCCTTCTGAAAGTTGTGACTGCGCCTGTAGCTGAATATGGGTTTTCTTCGTGCTTTGCTGAATCACTGTGGCGCGTTCTTTTAGGATCTGCCCCAGTTTGACCTGCTTCATGGCTTTATCGGCGATGTCGTGTACATACTCGACCAGCTTCACAGTCACGTTACGCGTGTCTTTCATCCGGTCGCCCGCCTCTTCGGCCAGTCTCGTACCTTCAACGACCTGAGTGATCACGTCGTTCATCGTGTTGACGGCGTCGGCCGTGTCGACCTGAATGTTTTTCACCAGCAGCGAGATCTGGCCGGTCGCTTCGCGCGAGCTTTCCGCCAGCCGCTGCACCTCGCTCGCGACAACCATGAAGCCCCGTCCCGCTTCACCGGCCTGCGCGGCCTGCATGCCGGCATTCAGGGCCAGCACGTGCGTGCGCTCGGCGATTTCGTTGATGATGTTGACGGCGCCGGTGATTTCCTGCGAGCGCTCGCCAAGCCGCTTGATGCGCTTTTCGATCTCGCGGATGATCTCGCGGATCTTGTTGATGCTCTGCACGGTATCGGTCACGGCCTGCAGCGCCGTATCGGTGGCCTGCATGGCCTCCTTGGACGAGTTGTTCGTGGTCTGTGAAATGCGAGCGACATTCAGCATCATCATAACCGCCGAATTCAGCTCCTCAAGCATTTTCTCCGTCTCCATCCTTTCCTGCTCGGCAAAAACCATGACGGCATCGGACTGGCTTTTCACCTTGCTGGATGACAGGTTGACGCGCTCCGACACATGGTTCACGTCCTTCAGCGTCGATGCCGTCTCCTGAGCCAGCAGATTGATCGCATCCGACAGTGTGCCGGTGATGTCTTCGGAAACCGGAATATGGACGGTCAGATCCCTCTGACTCAAACGGGCGACTGACTGCAGCAAGGCGATGACCGAGTTGTTCAGCTCGGCTCTGGCCCTTTCTGAAGCGGCTAGTTTCTCGGCCCGCTCGTCCAGCAGCGCGTCGAAGCTGCGGGCCAGAATGCCGATTTCGTCTTTGGCGTCGACTTTGGCGCGCGCCTCGTAGTCGCCCTGGGAAATCTTGTTCACCAATGCAGTCAGGAACCTGACCGGTTTCAGGACGCTGAACTCGACGACCGCCACATACAGACTGATCAGCAGAAAAACCAGGGCCAGGCCGATAGTGGCTGTTTCCTGTTTAAACTGTGCTATCGATTCTTCCGTCGTTTTGGCGGTCTGGATTTTCAAGCGCTGGGCCTGTTCGGCAATATGCTGAATCGCATCCGTCGGGGCGCGGTCGATGCCGCGCACCTTGTCATCGACATCACGATAACCGAGGCCGTCTTTGTTCATGAATAATAATGGAATCGCCGCATGGTACTGTTCAGTCAGACGATCATGCTCGACCAGAAACTGGTCGGCGGCCTTGATGATATCGGGATGTCGCTCGGCGAGCCTGCGCAGTTGCTTGACGGTGCTTTGGGTTTGCAGACGCATGTCCTCGAACTGGGCGCTGTATTTGTCATAGTCCTTTTGCACATGGCCTCGGATCAGCATGTTTTTCCATTCCTGCACCTGTTTCTTGAACAGGACTGTAGCCTCCAGAGACAGATTCGCAATCTTATTGGCCTGCTCGTTGCTTCTGGCCATTTCTTCGGAATAGGAATCCATGCGTTCGAAGGCGTAATAACCTAGCACGGCCAGGACCACCAACATCAGCAGAAAGGCGCCGTGAAGCTTGAGTCGTATACTTAGATTTTTCATGTTTTTTGATTATTGTTCAATCAGATATTGTCAACAGGACTTCGCGTTTTCAGCGAGAAACGTGAAAAAATCCGTTTTGTTGAAGGCCAACCAAACTGCCTCTTGTTGCCGATAAGCCTTGCGGACCTGAGCGGCAATCGGATCGGGTATCGGCACATCCGCTGCCGATGTTTCCATGAGTCCCGTCAGCCACTGCGGCGAGGCTTTCAATACGAAACCCAGCGCCTGCTTGCCTTGATCCAGAACCAGCACCATCGGTTTGTTGAGATCGGCCGGCGCCTGGAGCAACAGCGCATGCAGATCGAAAACCGGAATCAGATTGCTGCGCAACGCCATGACGCCCGGCATCCAGCTCCGGGTATGCGGAATTGGCCGGATTTCCGGGTTCATGACGATCTCGCCGGGGCACTGTTCGGGAAACAGAAAGCCTAAAGGGCCTATCCTGAAGCCATAGCGCTGCGCGCCCTGAACCGCATTGGCTGAAACAACAGGGCCGGTGTATAAATCCGGCAGCCCGGCCTCGGTTTCTTCGAGCAACGCGCTCACCGCTCGAACACCTTTATCTGGTCCAGAATCTCATTTTTCAGATAGGGTTTGGTGATATAGGCCTTGCCTCCCTGCAATTGGGCCCATACTTTATCGGCCTGCTCGCCCTTGCTGGACAGAAAGATCACCGGAATATCCTTGGTGGCCTCATCATTGGCCAGTTTGCGGCAGGCCGTGAAGCCATCGACTTCCGGCATGACGATATCCATAAAAATCAGGTCGGGCTTGCCATTGGCGGCAATGGCCTCTATTGCGGCTTTGCCTGAGTGCGCCGTCATGACTTCGTATCCGGCCTCGGTCAGGATGTTTTTCAGATTGCTCAGTTCGACAACCATGTCGTCGACGCATAAAATTTTTCTAATCGCCATCGCGACTCCCTTTTTATTGTTTTTTGTAATTGCTCAGCCAATTCATGATGCGGTCCAGCATATTCTGGAATTCATCGGACTTGATAGGCTTGGTGATGTAATTCGTGCAGCCGGCCATGACGCCTTTGACTTCATCCAGCGGCGAAGTCCTGGCCGACAGCATGATGATCGGTGTTTTCTTCATCTCGGCGATTTTCCTGATCCGGCCGCAGGTTTCGTAACCGTCCATGCCCGGCATCATGACATCGAGAAAAATGAAATCATAGGTTCTTGCCGCCACCTTGGCGAGGGCTCGTTCGCCGCTCTCGGCGAAATCGACGCTCAACGGCAAAGAAGCTTTCCCCAGTTCCAGCGCGATGGTTTTCTGCATCAGTTCGCTGTCGTCCACGACAAGAACGGCATAAGCATAGGTCTTGTGCTGCGTGGCTCTAACATCGACCACACAGTTACTGGCTTCAGAGGGCTGTTCGCTGTTGACGAAGGCCTGTCTGTTTCCGGCAGGAATTTTGACTTGGTCGAGCACACGAATAACCCGGGTCGCCAGCAATAGTCCTTTAATATGATAATCGGAGCCTTCGGGTTTGTCGGACTGACCGACGGTCACAACCGGGGTTTCAGTATGCACGGCATCTATAGGGGCTTTACTGTCGGATAATGTCTTATTATCGATATCGACAATCAACAGATCGGCTCGATCAGTCAATTCTGCAATAGTGTAAGTGCGCTCCCGGTTTCCTGTCGCTTGAAAAATTTTCTCGATTTTTTCGGCATTTTTTTCAGAAAACCCCCGCAACCCCACTTTCAAGTTTTTTGTCATTATTTGTCTTGCCCCAGCATGGTTAGTCCTGAACAACCCCGCTCCATGGGAGCCGAAACTCTATCAGCGCTATATGACGATTTTGTTACAGAAGAGGGTCAGCTACAGTTAAATCTGAAAAATGTGAGACAGTCGCGATTTTTCACAAGTTGGCTTTGAATCAGATAGGGGTTTTTCTGGCTTAATCCTGTAAGTCTTTACAAAGCATGTTCAATAAAGGCCAAACCAGCCTTGCGATGTACGAGTTGAAGGTCAACTTGCCGCATGATGGTAAACTTACGCGTTCTTGTGCCTGCGCTTGCGGCACGTGCTTTTGAATACAGTTTTATTAAGGTCACCCTCATGTCAAAATCCCTGAACGGATTCGGCGCGCTGCGTCATCGTAACTTCGCTCTGTATCTGAGCGCAAAACTGCTCGCCACAATCGCCGTGCAAATGCAGCTCGTCGCCGTGGGCTGGCAGATTTATGCGCTCAGCGGCGATGTCATGGATCTGGGCCTGGTCGGTCTGTCGCAATTTGCGCCTTTCGCCGTGCTGATCCTGATTGCGGGACAGGCCGCGGACCAATGGAACCGGCACCGGATCATCACGCTGTGCTTTGTTGTGGAAATGCTCTGCGGCCTGCTATTGCTGGGCTTTTCCCTGGCAGGGCTGAAAGAAGTCTGGCCGGTGTTTGCGGTCATGGCGCTGTACGGTTCGGCGCGCGCGTTCATGATGCCGGCCAGTCAGGCCATCGTGATCAATCTGGTGCCGCCCGAGCGTTTCGGCAACGCCGTGGCGCTGAACTCCTCACTGTATCATGTCGCCGTGATCGTGGGCCCCTCATTGGGCGGATTGCTGTATCTGGCCGGGCCCGAAACGGTCTACGCTGTCGTTGCCAGCCTTCTGGCGTTGTCGGCGCTGCTGATGCTGTTTATCCGCACTGACAGGAATGCGGCTGCAAGCCGGCAGCCGGTTTCCTGGCATACGCTGTTGGAAGGCCTGCGTTTCGTGCGCGCCAAGCCGATCATACTGGGCGCGATTTCCCTGGATCTGTTTGCCGTGCTGTTCGGCGGCGCGGTCGCATTGCTGCCGGTCTATGCCCGCGACATCCTGCATATCGGCCCGCACGGCCTGGGCCTGCTGCGCACGGCGCCGGCCGTCGGCGCGGCAGCGACGGCCGTGCTGCTGGCCTGGCTGCCGATCACGCGCCGGGTCGGACGCTGGATGTTCGGCGGCGTCGTGCTGTTCGGCGCGGCGACGGTGGTGTTCGGCCTGTCCAGAGACTTTTACCTGTCGCTGCTGATGCTGTTTCTGATGGGTGCCGGCGACATGGTCAGCGTCTACATCCGCCACCTGCTCGTGCAACTGGAAACGCCGGATGCGATCCGGGGCCGCGTCAGCGCCGTCAATTCCGTGTTTATCGGCGCCTCCAACGAGCTGGGCGAATTCGAATCCGGCATTACCGCCGCCTGGTTCGGGCTGGTGCCGGCCGTGGTCATAGGCGGCGGCGCCACGCTGCTCATCACGCTGTTGTGGATCGGCCTGTTTCCATCGTTGCGCCGTATCGACCGATTTCCTCAGCCGCAGCGCTGATTAGCCCGGCCTGATCACGAACCATAGCCGGCCCAGCTCCGATACGATCACCACGACCCAGATCAGAATGCTGATGCCGGCCGCGGCCGCCGCAATGTCTTTGATGACTTTGATTTTCTGGTTCTCCCGGTTTTCGACGAAATCGCACAGGGTCTCGATGGTCGTGTTGAACATTTCGGCGATCAGCATGAGGCCGGTCGCCGAAAATACCGACAGGAAATCGATCCACTGGCGAAAATAGAAGCATACGGCCAGAACAGCGATCGACAGCAGGACTTTGTAAGCGACGCTGAAATCATACAGGATGGCGTAGCGCAGCCCTGAAAGGATGATCTTGAATTTTTGCAGGGGATGATAACCGCTCTGCCCCGTGCCCAGGAATTTGTGGCGCATGGCTCAAGTGACCCTGATGCCGATCGTATTCAGAAGATGTGCGACGCCCAGGATCCACAGCAACGCCAGCACCAGGCCTGCCAAGACATCCGAAGGGTAGTGCACCTGCAGATAAAGGCGCGACAATGCGACCATGACAGCGACCGGCGCCGCAATGACGAGAAACCAGAATGCCCTTTGCATATCGAGCCGCCTTAGGATCAGGTAAAGTGCGATCACGAAAGCCATGACCTGTGCGGTATGGGCGCTCGGAAACGAGGCATTTAAAGGCATCGTGCCGATAAACGGAAATATATCCGGCCGGACGCGCTGGAACAGGTATTTGGCCAAATGCGCAATAAGGCTGGCGCCGCCCAGGCTTAAAATCAGAAACCATGCCTCGCCCCAATGACCGTCCCTGACCAGAAACCACAGAATCAGAACCGCTGCCGGCAGCAACAAATAAAGCGATCCGAAATTAGTAAAGAACAGAAACAGCCGGTCCAGCCAGAGGTTGCGGAGTTTAGAGATATGGGTAAGAACAATTTTGTCCCATAGGAATGGCGGCGCGCTGAAGTGTTCGATGATAAGCAGCAACACCACCATAATCAGCCACAGAACCAAGGTTGTCGTCAGTTTCGATAAAGTCATAGCGTCGCCTTGAAAAGCCGTTGCGCAACAGCGTTGATTATCGGGTAGAGCAGGACTCTCTGCTTGATTTTGATGCCGGTACGCCGCAATTGTTCCGGAGCCTTCCGATGTCCCCAATTCTGCTCTGTAGAGCGGCTGTTTATGTACGCAATCGTACAGACTGCGTTTATTTTTATCGGCAAGCTATATTGCGCCCTAAAAACAATTAGCCACAGTTCAGGAGATACAATAAATGGACAAAGTGAAGCAATTGGAGCAATTGGCCAGACTGCTGGACAATTCATTCCGCATTCCGGGCACCTCCTTTCAGATGGGGCTCGACAGCCTGATCGGCCTGATTCCTGGCATAGGCGATACCACGGGCGGAATTTTATCCACTTATATCATCTGGCAGGCTGCCAGGATGGGAGTCCCCCGCGTTGTGCTTCTGCGCATGGGCGTCAATGTCATATTGGACGCGCTGCTGGGAGCGATACCGTTTTTCGGCGACATCTTCGATATCGCATTTAAAGCCAACCGGAAAAACATCCAGTTGCTGAGCAATTACTATCAGTCCCCGCAGGCCGCTGTCCAGCGAGATACCGTTTCAATCGCGCTCATAGCCGCTTCCATTATTGTCGCAGTCGGGCTCGTCGCCTGGCTGACGATCAAGCTGCTTGCCTGGCTGATCCACGCTATCGGTTAAACAGTCTGTAGGCATGTCCTGAACATCCAGGCTAGAGCCAATAGAAGTGATTTAACGATTTGCCGGATTTCAGTTTTATTTGCTACGATCCATCCTATACTTACTTAATAATCCTTTAAGCGCCTAAATATCATCGGCTGCTTTATGAGCCTGTATTTTTAATCCAACCCGTCCGGCAACAGTCATGTCACACTCCAGCTCAATCACCGCCATTTTATATGCATTGGCCGCTAATCTCGGTATCACGGTCGCCAAGGCGGCAGCCGCATTCTGGACAGGCTCGGGCTCGCTGCTGGCCGAGGCGATCCATTCCCTGGCCGACTCCGGCAATCAGATATTGCTATTGATCGGCATGCGGCGCTCGAAAAAACAGGCTACCCAACTTCACCCCATGGGATACGAGCGCGAGGCCTATATCTGGTCTATGATGGTCGCGATTACCTTATTCTCGGTCGGCGGCGTATTTTCCGTTTATGAAGGCTGGTTGCGCTACACGGACCCGCATGAAGTCGAAAATGCCGGCGTTGCGTTTCTTATTTTGCTGATTGCGGTTGCCCTAGAATCGTTCTCGCTGAAAGGCGCGCTGGCGGCCCTGGAGGAAGAAAAAGGCGAGCGCACGCTGTGGCAATGGTTTCAGGAGACATCCTCCAGTGAACTGATGGTCGTGACCGGCGAAGATATCGCCGCCCTGGCTGGGCTCGTCATTGCAATGGTCATGCTGGGCCTGACCATGATGACCGGCAATACCGCGTTCGATGCCATAGGCTCCATGCTGATCGGCCTGCTATTGATCGCCGTCGCGGCAATCGTCGGCCGGGAAGTGCACTCGCTGATCCTGGGCGAGAGCGCCGAAGGCATCCGCGACAACGTCAAACAATATCTGGAAAGCCAACCCTGCGTGCGGCAAGTCCTGAACCTGTGGGCGATCAACCACGGCAACAGCGTCATGGTCACAATCAAGGCCGAGCTGACGCCCGACATGGCGGTCATCGATGCAGTCGATGAAATCAATGCCATGGAGAGGCGGATCAAGGAGGCGCATCCGCGCGTGAAATGGATATTCTTCGAGATCGATAACGCGGATTAAACGCCGGACCGCCCCGGCATGGATTTCAGAAAGGCGTCAATGATATTCATCCACCCTAACATCAAACGTCTGTTTCAGCGCCTTCGGTACCTACATCACGGCATGCCTGCAGCTTCGCAACCGTTATTTCAGTGATGGCGTTGCTTAAAATAACAAGCGCCACCTGACCTAATCCAATGAACAGGCGCTATTGAACCCGAGGCTGAGTTGCAACTTTTGCCGACGGCGTTGCTCGAATTGGAATACAGAAAATTCGAGCTTTCGTTGAAATAATGAAGGGGGATGGCATGATTCCTCATAAAAAACGCATAGCCGTCATCATGGGCACCCGACCCGAAGCCATCAAAATGTCGCCGGTCGTCCATGCCTTGAAGAAGCGCTCCGGCGCACTGGAAACCCTGGTGATTTCCACGGGACAACACCGGCAAATGCTGGATCAGGTCCTGTCGGTTTTTCATATTACGCCTGACGTGGACATGCATATCATGCAGCCCGACCAGACGCTGGCCGAACTGACCGCCCGCGTTCTGGTCGACAGCCGCAAGGTGTTTGCCGAGATAAAGCCAGAGCTCCTGCTGGTGCAGGGTGATACGACCACGGTGTTCGCGGCGGCGTTGGCGGCCTTTTACTTCAGGATCCGCGTCGGCCATGTGGAAGCCGGCCTGCGCAGCCATGATCTCTACAATCCCTTTCCCGAGGAACTGAACAGGCGGCTGACCAGCCTAGTGACCGACTTGTACTTTCCGCCGACGCTGCTGGCGCGCAACAATCTTCTGCAGGAAGGCGTGCGCCCGGAACAGATCGTCGTCACCGGCAATACCGTCATCGACGCGCTCTACTCGCTGCTCAACCACCCTTACTCATTGGCCAACTCGCCGCTGAAAGACATCCCCTTCGAAGGCCACCGCGTGCTGCTGGTTACTTCGCACCGGCGCGAGTCGCTGGGCGAGGACCTGGTCCATACCTGCGAGGCGATCAAGGATCTGGTCAACCGTTTTCCCGATCTGCTGGTGGTTTACCCGGTGCATCTGAATCCGAACGTGCGCGGCACGGTCTACAAGCTGCTGGCGAACGTGCCGCGCGTGCATCTGCTGGACCCGCTGGATTATCTGAATTTCATCAACCTGATGCAGCGGTCCTATGTCATCTTGACCGACTCCGGCGGCGTTCAGGAAGAAGCGCCCAGTCTCCATAAACCGCTGCTGGTGATCCGCCGCGTCACCGAGCGCCCCGAAGCCTTCGAAGCGGGGCTGTCCAGGGTCATCGGCAACGCCCGGGAAAACATTGTTTCCGAAGTCAGCCGGCTGCTGACGGATAAAGAGGCCTATCAGGCTATGAGCACCGGCGCCAATCCATACGGCGACGGCCATGCTTCCGAGCGCATTGCGAAAGCGGTCGTGAACTGGGCCCGGAAAAAACCGGCGCTGCTCTCCGAGGACACGCAATTCAAGCCCCGCTATATACCCAAGAGATTACATGCAGGCAGACCTTTGATCTGAAAACAGGGAGAAAGCCGAATATGACCCCGCTGGACCTGAACGAATGGGTTGCGTACCTGCTGGTGCTGATGAAGGGCTTGCTGGCTTTTGCCAGTACCGTTTTTTTAATCAGCGGCCTGGACGATCTGTTCATCGATCTCTGGTACGTGATCAGGGGCCTGTATCGCCGTTTTTTCATACCCTCGTATAATCCGTTGACCACGGAGCAGTTGCTGTCGATCCCCGAGCAGCCACTCGCGATCATGTTGCCGGCCTGGGACGAATCGGCGGTAATCAGGCCGATGCTGATGAACACCTTGCGGACGCTGAATTACCAAAACTACCATATCTTCGTCGGCGTTTACCCCAATGATCCCGCGACGCGCCGGGAAGTCGAGCGCGTCATGGAACAATACGCCAACGTGCACATTGCGGCCTGCGGCAACGACGGCCCTACCAACAAGGCCGACTGCCTGAACTGGATATGCCAGGAAATCCGCCGGCTTGAAAAAAAAGAGGGTATTCAGTTTGTGGCGTTCATCATGCAGGATTCAGAGGATGTCATTCACCCGCTCTGCTACAAGCTGGTCAATTACATGTTTCCCCAATTCGACATGGTCCAGCTGCCCGTGCTTTCGCTGCCGAGAAAACCGTGGCAGTTTACCGGCGGCCACTATCTGGATGAGTTTGCGCAGCTGCATCAAAAGGATCTTGTCGTCCGCGAGTCGATCAGCCATTCGCTGCCTGCCGCGGGCGTGGGCTGCGCGTTCAGTCATCGGGCGCTGGAAACGGTTGCCCGATACAATAATAATGAAATTTTCAGCGTCAATTCATTAACGGAAGATTACGACTTCGGGCTGCGGCTGAGAAAATACGGGCTGAAGCAAATATTCGTCAAATTTTTCACGACGCGCACGGAGATGCGGCGCAGTTTCTGGACTCGCCGCCTCAAGGAAATCCAGGTGCCGGAGCTGGTCTGCATCCGCGAATATTTCCCCGACCGTTTCTGGGCTTCCGTCCGGCAAAAATCCCGCTGGGTGCTAGGCATCTGCCTGCAGGGCTGGAAGAACCTCGGCTGGGAAGGCGACCTGGCGACCAAGTACATGCTCTACCGGGATCGAAAAGCCCTGCTGACCAATCTGGTCAATATGCTTGGCTATGTGATTGTGCTGGTAGTCGTACCTATCTGGATCAACAGCCTGATCAATCCGGAAGCCTATCGTTATCCGCCGCTGGTCGTTCCCGGCTCCTGGGTGTGGTATGTGCTGCTGGTCAATGCCGTTCTGTTTGTGATACGGATCGTGGTACGGACTTACTTTACGGGTCGACTTTATGGATTCGGTCAGGCGATGCTGTCCTTCCCTCGCATGATCTGGGGGAATTTCATTAATTTTCTCGCCACCATGCGGGCGATTTTTCAATATCTGAAGTATTTGCGTACCGGCAAAACCATAGCCTGGGATAAAACGGCGCACGTTTATCCTGAAATTGATGACATTTCTCACTAATTTAACTGATGTTACGCCGTTGTAGGGTCGAAACCGGCACCCGCCGGGAAATTCGGAACACCCTATTTTGCAAACTTGCAAAAAAAGGGGGATAGCATTACCGTACTAGCTTCGCACTATAACGCTAACTCATTGGTCAACCCGTAAGACCTGATAGTCAAAAAACCTCAGAAGCAAGGCGCACAACAATTGGCGGCTGATGATTTGTTGTAGAGTCTTTTGCCGCGTTTCGCGAAGGAGCTAACCGGCAAAGCGCTTCATCAGAAGGCAGCATGTCCCGTGCATTTTTATAACAATAAGAAGAGATAAACCGACCATGGCAGACAAGGATTCGAGCAGTTTATTTCATCTGTACCGGCGAGGGCTTTTAGGCTTGGGATATTGCCTTTTTTCCGGCATGACCTTTGCCGCAAAACCGCCTCCCGAAGCCGATGTCAACCGTTATCTCGACAAAATCCGGATAGAGCGGAATGAGAATTTTATCCAGAGGGAAATGCGGGAATTCAGCGGGTTTCCGCATCTGGATAAAGCGGAAAGGCTGGCCGCGGCCGGCAAAACCGAAGAAGCCGTTGCCGAATTCGAACGCTATCTCAGCATCGACCCCCTCGATGTCAAGGCGCGCATGGCCTATGGCATGTTCTTGTACAAAAACCGAAAATTTCCGCAAGTCATCGAACAGATGGACATCATTCTCAAGAGCCACCCGGAGCTGATCCCGGCCTGGTCATACCGGGGCCTTGCCAAACAGGCGCTGGGCGATTACCAGGGCGCCAACAGGGATTTCAACGCCGTACTGTCCAATCCCGATGCCCAGGCCAGCGACTGGCGCTTCGCGCTCAATTCCAGAATCGATATCAGCATCCAACATAAGCAATATCAACAGGCGCATGAGCTACTGGAAAAGCTGGCCGAGGTGTCCCCCAGCTTTGCCGCCTATTACCGGAAAGGCGTGGTGCTTGAGGAACTTTCCCGCACGGCCGATGCCGTCTCAGCCTATCAATCCTCCGTGAAGCTGGCACGCCTCGATGCCGACCGGCTCAGAGGACTTCGTGCGCTGGCCGAAGCATACGCCAAGCTGAACAACTGGACGGAAGCCAAACGCACCAGTGAACGGATTCTGCAACTGGCCCCGGATGACCTGAAGGCGATGCGCAGTCTGGCTTATGCGGCTTACAATCTAAAAGACCGGAACAACGCCATCAACTGGATTAAAAATGCGCTGGCCAGAGAGGACAACAGCCGGGATAGGGAATTTCTGGCCAACCTACTGAACGAAACCCGCCAATTTGACGAAGCCTGCGCCGAATATGCCAGGCTGTCCGAAACCTTCAAGGAACCCGATGACCGGCGCCGAACGCTGATGTCGCTGGGTTACTGTTATCAGCAGTTGAACCGCCAAAAAGAAGCTGCGGACGCTTTCCGGCAGGCTGCCGCCATCGGCGAAGACCGACGCAGCCTCGAGGCGCTGGCGGCGCTGCAGGAAGCGGAAAAGGACATGGCCGCCGTGCTTGAAACTTACCGGCGCTTGCTGAAAATCAGCCCGACGGCGCAAGTTCATCTCAAACTCGCTAATCTTTATCGGGCCAGCCATGACAACCAACAGGCGCTGGCTCACTATGAGAACGCTTTAAAGCTCGGACTGGATGAACCGCAAAAAGCGTCGGTGCTGGCGCAGATGGGCATGATCCATTATGAGCAGGGCCAATACCCTGAAGCCCGTTCTGCCCTGGAGCGTGCCGCCGCGCTCACGCCGAATGATCCGGCCTTGTTGAATACGTTAGGCGAAACGGCCCTCAAGACCGGCGAGCCCGAAAAAGCGTTGGACTACTTTCAGAAGGCCGTCGCGATCAGCCCCACGGTGCGCGGCTTGAAAACCCTGGCAAACCTGAATGTAAAGCTCGGCCGCTGGCAGGCGGCGGAAAATAACTACCGGCAGCTGCTCGCCGGCCATAAACTCGCTGCGCGCGAAAAGGCTAAAATTTATGAGAGCCTGTCCTTTGTTTACACTCAGTTAGGTCAGAACGACGCTGCGGCCGACTATCTGGATAAAGCCATTGCGGCCGGCAGGGACTATGAAGACGCGCATGTGAATCTGGGTTATATATTATTCAGGCAGCAGCGCTGGCAGGAAGCGCTCGAACAGTTTTCCGAAGCGCTGGAACACAACCGGGACCCTGCTACACTGCTGATCATGGGCCAGATTTACCGCAAGCTGGACAGGCCCAAGGAAGCGATAGCGCATCTTGAGGAAGCCCGGCTTTTCAGGCAGCAGCTCGATGCGAAAGACAGAAAAGCGCTGCTGGATGAACTGGGTTATCTCTACGCCGACCGGAACGATTACGATAAGGCGGTCAGAATCTGGCGGGAGTCGCTGTCGGTGACCCCGGACCTTTTGATTTCAGTCAGCTATGCGCACGGGCTCAGGCTGCTGAACCGCAATGCGGAAGCCAAAGCCGTGCTGCAGGGCATCGATGAAAAATCGTTGCCCGATGACGCGGTCAAAGCACAGCGCTGGGACGACCTGGCCTTGCTGTATGAAGCGGACCAAACCGTTAATGACGCCATCGGGGCGCAAAAGCGCGCCTTGGGCTTTGAAAAAACGCCGGGCCGTCATTATCAGCTGGGACTTTTTTACCAGAAAGCCAATCAGCCGGATGCGGCACTGGCAGAACTCCGGCAAGCCGCAGCGCTGGAATCGTCGAATCCGGCCTTTAAGGAAACGCTGGCTTACGCGTATGCCAATGCCGACAAGCCGGCCGAGGCGAGCCGGATGCTTGAACAGGTCGCCGCCAGGGAACCCAAGCGGGTCGATTTGCTTAAGAATCTGGGCTACTTCAATTCACGCATACCCGACAATGAAAGGGCCGCGCAATGGTTCAGGCAGGCTATCGACACGGCGGAACAATATCCCGACCCGAATAAAACCCCTGCCGAACAGAATATAGAAAATTACCGCCTGCGCCGCGAAGTGGAAAAGCTGACCCATTATTTTGATATTTCAGCCTATCAGTCGCTGCGTATCCCGGACAGTAAAGGCGATTTCCGCAACACGACGCAGGGCGGCATTCTGGGCGGCGTCGTTCCTTCGCAGGGCGGCGTGGAACTGGCCTTTCAGCCGCCGGTCATTGGTTTGAGGAATGAACGGATTTTCCAGGTGTTCACCCGCTTTTTGTGGAATGCGCCGCCCGGAGGCTTGAATGTGGATTCCGACTCGATTCAGGGCGGCGTCGGCCTGCGCTACAAGCCGTTCCGCAAGCTGGACTTTTATGTCTCCGCCGAGCACCTGTTCAAAGTGGGAGGCGATGCAATCAATGACTGGCTGCTGCGCGCTTCCTACGGATGGAACGATGGCGATGAGATGAAGCCGGGGCAGTCGTCATGGAATTATTCAACGGTCTATGCCGATCTCGGTTATTTCATTAACGATCCCGGCATCGTGGCTTTTTACGGCGAAATGCGCCAGGGTTATAGCTTTAATTTTTACGATGCGTTCCTGGTCACGCCGCATCTGGTGCTGGACGGAAGAACTCAGGATCATGATGAATCCAATATTTCTTATCTTGAAGGCGGCGGCGGATTTTCTTTCCGTTATTTCTTCAACGAGTCGCGTTATACGTCGGCCCGCTCAAGCATTGAATTGCTGGCCCAGTATAAGGCGGGACTTTCCAACATCGATGGAGGGTTTATCTTAACCGGCGTCTTAAGATACTAATAACTGAGGATACGTATGGTGCGCAGGTTTTACAGAATCACCGCAATTTTCATACTGCTTTTTCTCGCGAGTGCATGCGATTGGGCGGACGAACGGCAAAGCCGCCCGGACCCGCCCCCTACCAAACCCTTGCATTTTTCAGGCACTTTCCTGCAGCTTGTGGAATCCCGTTCTCAATGGACGCTGACCCAATGGGCAAGGCTGTTTTGCTATTTCAGAACACTGGGCGTTAGAAAACTGATCATTCAGTGGTCCGCCTTTAATGATCAAAATTCCACTTTTCCGTATGGGCCGGGTTTGCCCGCCATTCGGCCTGAACTGAAAACAATTCTCGAGTTGGCCGATCAATACAAAATAAAGCTTTATGTGGGACTGAATTACGATGCCGGATACTGGAAAAGAATCGGCCTGGATGCGCATTCGGTTAAAACCTACCTGCAAAATCTAAATGAAAAGAATGTACAACTTGCTAGAATATCAGCTCCTTTTCTACAAAGTCATCACTCTTTTTCCGGCTGGTACTTAACTGACGAAATTGACGACGTTAACTGGAATACCAAAGAAAAACGGGAGCTTCTGGTCAATTATCTGCAATCGCTGTCCGGCCAGTTACACCAATTGACGCCGGACAAAAAGGTCGTCTTGTCGGGCTTTTCCAATGCGGCCCTTTCGCCTGAGCAGATGATGGCATTCTGGTATGAGATACTATCCCGAACACCCGTCGATATCGTGCTTTTTCAGGATGGCGTAGGCGTCCATAAATTGACCCTGGCTCAACTGCCGGTCTACGTGGATGCGGTTCACTGGGCCGCGGAGTTCGCCCATAAAAAATTCGATGTGATTGTCGAAGTGTTTCAGCAGATTGCCGGCGCGCCAATTAATAACCAGCCCTTTAAGGCGGTTCCGGCCCCGCCGGACCGAATTTTGAAACAGATGAAAATCGCTGCGCTGTATTCGCCTGAACTCTGGGCGTTCAGCATTCCCGACTATATGACGCCCGATGCGGGAGACGATGCCCGGCATCTTTTCGGCTACTTTCATGCCCAGCGCAATTTAAAGCGGCCTGCCGACCGCCGGTGACCGTAACAGGCGAAATCAGCACAGCTCTTTCTGCAGCAGGTCGGCTATTTCTTCGGCAAACTGATCAATTTGATGCTGATCATTGCCTTCAACCAGGACACGGGCCAGCGGCTCGGTCCCGGAATACCGGACCAGAGCGCGTCCCTGCCCGCTCAGCTCGCTTTCAATTCGCTGGATCAGCTCCGGGTAGCCCTTGATTTGATCGAAGCTGGTTCTATTTCTGACTCTGACATTGATCTGTTTCTGGGGAACGTCCTCAACCAACTGATTGAGCTCGCTCATCTTCTGGCCGGTCTCTATCATGAGCCCCAGCGTACAAAGGGCGGCGATACAGCCATCGCCAGTGGTCGTATGGTCCAGATGAATGATATGGCCGGACTGCTCGCCGCCCAGGTTGGCGTTCAGCCGGCGCATTTCTTCGACCACGACCCTGTCGCCGACGTCCACCCTGACGACATTGATACCGTTTTCCAGCATTTTCTTTTCAAGGCCGTAATTGCTCATGTGCGTGACGACCAGCGTATTATTGCGCAATCGGCCTTTCTTCTTCATATGAAAGGCGCATATGCCCAGGAGATGATCGCCATTCATCACGTTGCCTTGTTCGTCAACCATGAGGAGCCGGTCGGCATCGCCGTCCAGGCTTATGCCCACATCCGCGCGATAAGTCCGCACAGCTTCGGAAATAACATCCGGAAACAAAGCGCCGCACTCCGCATTAATGTTGGTTCCGTTAGGAGCATCACCGATATGGAAAACTTCCGCCCCGAGCTCGGAAAATATGGCAGGAGCGACTTTGTAGGCGGCGCCGTTGGCCGTGTCGAGCACGATACGCAGGCCGTCGAGCTTATGCTCCTGAGGAAAACTCCTTTTCACATAGACTATATAGCGCCCGTTGGTATCGTCGATGCGCCTGCTTTGGCCGATACGCTCCCGTTGCACAAGATGGGGCTGCAAATTCTCTTCCTTGACCATCCGTTCTATTTCGGCCTCTATCTCGTCAGCAATCTTATAACCGTCGGGGCCAAAGATTTTTATACCGTTATCGTGAAAAGGATTATGACTGGCCGAGATCACGATGCCGGCGGACGCGCGCATATTACGGGTGACAAAACTGATCCCCGGCGTCGGCATTATTCCGGCTGATAGCACATCAGCCCCGGTGGCGAGCAGCCCCGAGGTCAGGGCCATCTCAATCATAGGGCCAGATAAGCGGGTATCCCGGCCGATAACCACTTTAGGAGAGGAATGAGGCGGTGCATGCTGACTCAATATCGACCCCATCGCCTTGCCGACTTCCACGATTAAATGAGGCTGCATTGGATATTGATTGGCCACGCCACGAATGCCATCAGTGCCGAATAACTTAAAACTGTTTGTCTGCTTGTACATAATCGACCTCACCAATGCCTAACGAACATGATTTTTGCCGGTGCATGCTGCAGAAATCGCCTGATCGGTTTTGATCGATCTGAACTTTCTTTCCGCAAAGAAACAATCATTAACATACGGGTCAAGAGCTAATGAGACAGTCCACAGGTTCCGTTAAACCATTGAGAAAAACGTGACGCTGTCAATAAGACAGAATTAGCCGCACTTCATCTCATGCCATATAAAACAGTCATGTTCAGCGCATAATCCCGTAATGCCTACATACTGTCTCAAGACCGTCTCATGAGACAGACGCGAGACACTGATCTGTCTCACGCGCACAAGCGTTTCTCGAATCACTTCATGAGTAAATTCATCCAAGCCTCTGATATAACGGGGCTTTTCATAATTTTAAAGTTGGCACGGATATTGTTAAAAGTTAACAATATCCATCAGCATTTATTGACTTAGAGCATTTATTTTTTAGTCAGAAACATAGCCTGAATGCCTGAAGAAGTTCAGGCATTCGTCGGGATGAAACCGCTCCATTAATTGGCCGACAGTGCGCCAGAGATTGTCATAAGTTCGTGCCGCTGCCTTGCGCAAAAGCGCCTTCAGCTTGGCGAAAACCTGCTCGATCGGATTCAGATCAGGGCTGTAAGGCGGCAGGTATTTGATCGTCGCCCCGTGTGCTTCAACAATATCCCGGACTTCCGCCACCTTATGCGCAGGCAGGTTGTCACAAATAACAATATCACCGGGTTTCAAAGTTGGCGCCAGCTGCGAACGCAGGTATTCCTTGAAGGCTTCGCCCGTCATGGCTTGATCCACACACCAGGGTGCCGTGAGTTTGTCGGCACGCAAGCCGGCAATAAAAGTCAGCGTTTGCCAGTGACCAGCTGGGGCAGCATCCCGGCAGCGAGCACCACCCAAGGCCCGTCCATAACGACGGATCATGTTGGTAGATAGCCCTGTTTCGTCCAGAAACACCAACTTCGACAGATCGCAGGTTTGCTGCCAGGCTTGCCATTGCTCGCGAGCCCTGGCGACATCCTCGCGCTGCTGTTCACTGGCAACGACCGTTTTTTTTATAGCGATAGCCCAGTTTGTGCCGGATAAACTTATCAATGGCCGAAATCGATACACTCAGGGCTTGTTCAGTTTCCAGCCAATCCTGCAGTTCCTTCAAGGTCATCGATGGGCTGTTCGCCAACTGTTCCTTGATGGCGGCTGCATAGGGTTCCAACAGGGCCCGTCTGTAACCACCGATCGGCTTGCTCTGAACGCCGCCGGTGTTTTTCCAGAGTTGATGCACTCTGGAGACAAAGGAGGGGCTGACTTGATAGTGCGCGCTGACTTCGCGTGTCGTTTTGCCGCTGTCAACAGCCTTCGCGACACGCAAGCGCAAGTCTTCTGAGTAAGGTTTGGGCATCTTCGGTCATTCTCATTCAATGAAGCCCCATTTTAGCAATACGGCTTGATCTTAGGTAACAGATAAATGCTCTAGTACTTTTAGAAAACAACATGAAAGCTTTATTTTCCTTCAATCGCCGCCATAACTCGCTCTATTTCCCATCCGCATCCTTCCGTATGCAGCGAAGAATTTTTCTAAAGGCTTATCTCAATCCGGTTCCATTGAAAGACGAGAAGAATCATTGCCGTAGTGAGAAGAAGTAGAAAACTTTTTTCAAAAACGCTGTCAAATTGATCACAAGCTATTTTTCCGGTGAGAATCGCATCACCTTCAATCCCATTTCGTAATTGACAGCGTTTATGGGTATCGAAGGCCGTAGCGCTTCTCGCCGCTTCAAGTATTGGCAATAATCAAATTTGGCACGTCGTCAATCATCATGACAGAGATTAAACCCGAATTTTAATCCTAATTATTCAGGTGGATAATTCATATGAGCACACGCGTATCCAAGAAAATGATAACTTCGTTCGAAAGCCTCAATGCCTCAGGGGCTATCCTCATGATCAATGCTTTCGATCCGCAAATCCCCACCACTAAAATTTTTCTTGAGGCCATTCATCAGAACGGTCTGCCTCATGTCGTCATAGGCAACAAAATCGACCTGGTCAATGCCGAAGAACTGGCCGAACTGGAAAAGGAGCTGACTTGCAGCGTATTGCCGATGTCACTGCTGACGAATGAGAATACGCAAGGTTTAAAAGAGCTAATCAAAAACCTCTTTCCGGAAAACTCAAGAATATCGGTCCTTGGTATCTTCAACACCGGAAAAACTAGCCTGATTGCACATTTGACCGGCAGACAGCTTAAAATCTCCAATATGCCCGGAACGACATTGGAGTTTGAGGAGTATGAATGGGAAAACCGGGTTCTTATAGACTCGATCGGCCAGCTTATTGATGTCAACCGGCCATTCATGGTCGGTTACGATTTCACCGATCTGGATCAGCCGGATCAAATGTTTGAGCATGCACTGCGCCTCGAAGCTGAAGGCATTCTTTCGTCTATCCGCTCCGCAAAAGCCGGTTTTCTTGGTGCACTCGAACTGCTTGCCGACTGCATCGACAATGGCGGCAAAATAGTAGTGACAGGCGCCGGCGCATCCGCGCTGGTGGCCGAAGAAATCGCAGGCCAGTTTTATGAGACAGGCGTTACCTGTCTGCCGGTGACCAATAACCTGAGCCAGGCGAATCCGGTTTCGTTTGCCAAGGGCACCGCCGAAGAGGAAGGCGGGCTTTCGCGCTATGTCGTCAGCTTCATGAACCCCGGAGACGTGCTGATCGGCATTTCTGCGTCAGGCGGGACCGGTTTTGTCTATGAAGCCATGCGCCTTGCCCGCAAAAAGGGCGCGAAAACAATAGCCATCACCGAAAACAGGCATACGCCGCTTGGAGAACATTCCGACGTTATCATCAAGAGCAGCGCCAAACCGGAAGGGCCTTCCAGTACCCGAGTGCAAACCGCTCATCTGTGCATGGGCCATGCTCTGGTCTGTACGCTGGCAGCCATGCGCGGCTTGACCGGGGAAGACTCCATCAATTTCATGATGCCGGAGCGGATCGCAACCAAGAAGATGGGTATAAAATAAAACAAGCGTGCGGCTATCAGCTGACGCGCAACGATAAAAATTGGATTTCAGGAAGATTCGCTGCTTTCTTCGTCATTGCGGCCGACCGCAGGTAGCTGGGCTGATTTTTTAAGTCATCATGCCTTTCAACAGCTACCCACCGGGTTGGCCTCGCGGCCTAAAAAGGCTACTCCAATTCAAATTCGGCCGGGTCCAGCGACAGTTCTTTCGCTATCCTGACCGCCATTTTTTTCTCATAGTCATCAAACTCGCCGTCCGATCCGGCTATGCTGATCACCATTCGCAGAATCAGTCTTGCCGCCGCCGCGTTGCTTTCCATCTTCTTGAGGGCTTCGAAGGCCTTGGCTTCCCCGATATCCCTGTCAAACTGCAACTGGCTGACATACGTCTGAAAGGCATTGACGACATCTATCGTGGTGAATATGGAAAGCGCATCATGCGCTTCGATGAATTTGATCATTTTTTGTTTTTCTTCCGGGGTGATCACGCCGTCGGCCATGGCCACCAACGCGGAGCCGGCCATGGTGGCGTTCAGGAAGTCCTTGTTCTTGAATTTAAGCGCCTCGGTTTTCAGTTCCGAAGCCTTGTTTTTGAGTGAGGTTAAAAAATTTTCAAAGCTCATACTATTTTTTCCTTCTGTTAAAAAATTAATTACTTGGATCCGGCTGCGTAATTCAATCCCCAGCCGTAAGCGGCATCCAAAGACCGGTGGCCGTTGAAATAGTCAACCAGCTTGGTGATCACCACCCTGTTTTCGATATTCTCCAGCATGGCGATGGCGCACATCATCTGGTCATTCCGGTGGCTGTCCAGCCTGACTTCGATATCCGCCTGCCCACTGTTTTTTATCGTAATCACGGCATCGGCATGCGACCAGTTCGGAATGCCTTCGTAAATGAAGGCGAAAATCAGAACACGCCGGAATAAATGCCAGTAATCGCCATTGACCGCCAGGTTTTCGCCGGTTACCGACGTGCCGCTGCGGTCATCCTGATCCAGCTCGATATAGGGAAACTGGTGAAAATTTCCGAAGCAGTTTCCCAAGGCCTGAATGCCGCCGATCGAGCCGTCCTGAAACTCGAACAGGCAGCCCAGGTCAAGGTCGATGCCGCCTTTGGACCGGGAGAAAAAGCCGGGGGATTTGGTCGGTGTGTTATTCCAGTTTAGATTGACATGGATTTTTCCCAGCTGGCCTTGGGGCTTTTTGTCGAGGGAAATGGACTGCCCTTTTTTCTCCAGCGTCACCTTGCTCAGATTGATCGGCTTTGGCGGAGATACGGGCTGAATCGGCGGTTGAGCGGCGCTCTCCCCTTCCCCGACATCGACGCCGTAATGTTTGGCCAAGGGCTCCAGTCCGCCCACAAAGCCCGCGCCGATGGCCCGGAATTTCCAATTTCCCTGATGCCGGTACAGTTCCGCGAAGATCAGCGCCGTTTCTGAAAATGACGAGGTATCCAGCGCAAACGAAACCAGTTCGATCCCCGACAGAAAATCCTTGACCAGCACGGTGATTTTTTTCACATCCCTGAAAGCCAGCCCTTTAAGGTTGCCCTGAAAAATAGTCGAGGTGAAGACGATTTTATTGATCTGAGCTCCCACGCGGTCCAGATGCAGCGTCAGCTTATGACTGTTGCAGTCCAGCTCGATGCCCTGATCCAGCCTGGATGGCTGGTTGAAAAACACGAAATCCTTGTCCGAGCCCACCTTTTCCGTTTCATTCAACAGAAAGGCGCTGGTGTCCAATGCCAGGTCAGGCGGCATTTGAGCGGGAATGATCATGACATGCAGGTCATGATGCGCCAGGGTGATATTTTGTCCGGAGACGAGGTCTTTGCGCGCGTTCATGGCTAATCCATACGTGTTTTTAGAAATCAGGCATAGGAAGAAGTGGGCGACAGATAACCGATGTCCATGGCCGCCTGATCCAGGCCATAACAATGATAGCGCTGCAGAATTTGCCGCGCCCAGTTCGAATGGGTGGAGACCTCGCACATGGCGTCATGCATCCTGAACACGGCCGGCATATCGCGGTTCAGGATGGACAAGGCCATCTCATGATCCTGGCAGGAAACCGAATAATGCTTTTCTATCATCGGTATTTGCTCCGGATGAATCGCGGTTTTGCCTACCAACCCGTGCGCCATGTCCAGGCGAACCTCCCGGTCCAGCGTCTCTTTATCGCTCAGGTATTCATACACGGGCGCCGAGAGCGAAAAGCCGAGCGGCTTGTAAGTCGTGACGAGCTGGCTGATAACACCGGACAACGGTGTTTCGTATAGGGTGATGCCCCGGGGGCGGCGCAGTCCCAATAAATTCAACAGATCATTGCCGCCGATCCGGATCAGGAGGATCTGGGGTTTCATGGTGTCTTCGGCCAGCGACACGGCAAGCTCGCGCATGGCGCCGGGGTCGAAAACGTCAGCCGTTTCCAGGGTCGGCATGATCAGGAACCGGGAACCCCGCAACGCGTCCAGGTACTGGTCGCGGTTGGTCCGGTCAAACTTGGGCAACACAAAGCCGTCGATCTTATGGATGCCCGGCAAGTCCAGAATGCGCTTCAGTACGTCCGGATTTCTGGGCCGGATAAACCGGCGTTTGTCGGCGATTGAGCTGATAAGCGGCAAAAAATTGCGCAGATTCCGGATCGACAACTCGACATCTCTGTCGGCAACGGCATCCTCGGTACAGATTATCATGGTCCGGATAAACGAAATCTTCTCCGCGTTGGCGATTTTCAGCAGGTCAGGATGCATCGCCGGCACGTATAAAGGCGCCCCCAGCGCCCAGCCCGAAAGCTTTTCCGTCAAATGCGGGTGAAAGGACCTTCTTGTTATTGTCATGTCAGTTCCTTAATTAAAGCGACAGCTCGATAAGGCAGATCCGGGCAGGACTTTATCGGTATGTTCTTTGTCTCGGCAAGATAAATCAGATGTTTGACGGCGGAATCTTCACGCGCCCTCACCAGCAACAGATCCGCTTCCCGCCTTAGAAAAACCCGGGTCGATTCGCCGATGCCGGGTTTAATCAGATTCTGGTCGGCAACGCCGTAGCTGTCGCGAATCCAGGCAAGAAACCGGCGGGATTGTTCCTTCAGGACCTGCTTGGGCACCGCCTCGCCGGACAGGCGCAGCTCGGGATCGAAACGGGGCGACGCCGGCTGCGTCATGATTTCATCGGCAACGCTCATGATCGAGTCGACAAAATCCCTGGAAAGATCGGCATCGGCATAATCCCGGTAGAAATGACATCCGTGATAGTCCGTCTCAAGCAATTGCCTTTTGTCGATCACGGACCGGCTGACCAGGCCCGACACGGTCGCGTTAAGAATACTGGACGGAATCAGATAGTCTTCCGCCGATGCCGACACGAAAGCAGTGCCGGCAAGATCGGACAGCACGTAAAGCTCGGGAGGAACAGTAATCCGATGCTTTTCCGCGAAGCGTTTCAGGCTGATCTCCAGCTGCCTGGAAATAACGCCCTTGCCGGTCCAGCCGTCGACAAACGCGATGGAATCCGGCGCATGGTGCGCAAGAATATGATGAAGCGCATTTTCATCAATGCCTATGTCGCGGATGATCGAAATCGAATAATGGTCGGCATCGACATCAAAATACCGCCCGAGCACGCGCTTCAATAAAACGCCGACAGGCGTGCCCGCACGCATCAGGGAAACCAGGGTAATGCCGTTCGGGCGCGTCTCGCTGATCCGTTTAGCCAGGATCAGCGTGTGTCTGGCCACCAATGCCCGGTTGTCGGCCAGCGCGCGGCTGAAAAGGTCCAGATAATCCTGGGAAGGCAGTTTTTCATGGGTGAGCATCTGCGAATAATGCTTTTTACCGGCCTGAATCAGGGCTTCCTTCACCTTTACCGGCGTGTTTTCGATGCGAATGGGCTTCAGCAAAAAGCGCACATCCTCCGCGGGATAACTGCCCGAGAAATAATCAGGCGTCATGGAAGAGCCTCCCTAACTGCGTACCGTTGGGAATCATGGCGTAATCGCAGAGCGACATGAAGGGCAGGTCGGTTTTGCTGTCGCCCATGCCGATGGTGACTATCGGCCCGTGCAGGTCTGCATAGCGGGCCTTTAAAAAGCCGACCGCCCGAGCTTTTCCTACCACATCGGGAAGGACGGCCAAATTATTGCCGTTGAGATGATAGTAAAGCCGGCCTGACAACACGGATTCGTGCGGCCTGATCACCGCATTCAGAAGCCTGTCCAGTGCCGCCTCGTCCGCCGCCGCGTGCTTGATGACGCCATACCAGGTGACGCCGAAATCCTTGATTAATCGCGGATTCAGCGCCGGATCACGGCGCGCATGGCAATGAACCTGCTCCCAAAGATCAAAAAGATCGCGGTGATAGCCCGGCAAAACATCGGCCATATAGCCTTGCCATTCCGGATCGATCCGGCGGTTTTTATCCAGGATGACGGCCCCGTGATTCAGAACCGCTTCCTCGGTAAAAGGCAGATCGACTCTGGAAAACGCGTCAGAATCCCTCGCCGTGACCGGAATCATGCGGCCGGCGCCTGAAAGCCACTGCCACAGCCATGCCTGTTTGGGCGTGGCGTATGATAGCGGCGAGCCGTCCTTGAGATAGGCGCGCGGCTGCAGCCCGTCTCGATCCGCCAGCGGTCCGCACTTGCGCAGCGTCTGAAACAGCGTATCGTCAAGGTCGATAAAAATGAAGCTCTGCATTGTTGTCCCGATAGGAAAATTGCGCGCCGACCGCGTTCAGTTGTTTTAACAGCCCAATGAAATCGGTGCCGCGGCTAGTATTGCCCGGTACCCGCGGGGTTTCGTGGCAGGCCACGATCAGGCTGAAATCGTCTGCATCGACGTTGTAAAGGAAATTGTCGATATCGTCCTGATAGTTGTCGGTGAATTGAATTCTTGACGCAATCGCGCCTTCCGGAAAAATGGGCGAGCGCGTCGTGGCCTGGACAATCACGCGATAACCGAGACGCTCGAGCGAGCGTCCCAACAGAAAGGCCGGCGGATTGCATTCACCGGTGCCGAGTACGAGGATCGGCCGATTGTCCGGCCGCGCCGGCAAAAAGACCAACAAACCCGCGACGTTCAAATCGGAGAAGCGCACCGGCCGGTCCATGCCCAGGCGACCTGGCCAGGCCAAGATGTCGCGCTTGCACAAGCCGTTGCCGGCGACATTGATGGTGTTATCGCGAAATTGTTCCTGATCCGTATCAACCGGATCGAAACGCAATTGCCCGGCCAGCAGGCTGACCCACTGTACAGGGATGCCGGCCGAAGCTTCAAGGCGGTGCCGGTGCTCGGGCGAGGCGAAATTGACCAGGCTGACGATGAAGACTTTTTCCAGCCGCGGATTAACGGCACGGTACGCCGCTATCAACCGGGCAAAAGTCGCGCCGGTGCTGATTTCGTCATCGATCAAGACCAATTGCCTGGCGTTTAAAAATGTGGCGCAGTCTTTTTCATGCTCAGGATAATAAAGGAAAAAATCGGTGGCGTGACTGTGCTCTTCAATAAATGCGAGCCGGTCGCCGCCGGCCAGGTGATAGCGCGTGGTTTGCATGAACAGCGCGCTGCGCACGCCCAGATTGTAAGCCGACTCGAAAACGCCATAGCCCAGGCCGGTCGCCGTTTCAGCCATGCCCACCCAAAGCGAGGGCGCCGAAAAATCTGTTTGATCAAGAAGCTTTCTGGCCAGCGCGCGATAGGACCAGGCCATGGTTCTCGGTAAAACCGGATAATGCTTGCCCAAAACTTTGCTGACCAACAGGAATCCGCGCTTGCTGTTAATGCGCGATGCGAACCCCAAAAGCCGATGCAAAGGCACGCGGCCTGGCTCGGTCATGACATGGAGACGGCCGGTTCTGAGATCGACGACCTGATGCCGGGATTTTCCCATCACAGCGCCGCCTCTTCCACAACGACCGGCGTGTTGATTTCCCGCACGCGCATGCCGTAAGCGATGGCCGTGGACGCAAGCTCCCGGGGCGGATTTTCATTGTTGACGGCCTGCAACGCTATTTTTGCCAGGTTGGCGCCGGACAGGCAGGCCATGCCAACACCGCCGGACGGTCTGGCATTGATCTCTAGAAGACGCGGTCCATCGACGCCTTCCTTAAACTGGATATTGAACAACCCGTTCAGGCCGTAATGCGCCGTCAGACGCTCAACCATGCCGGCGATTTCCGGCTGGCTGTCGATGATTTGGGCATGGCCGGCGGTCAACGGTTTTTTCCGCTGCACGGCGCACCAGAGCCTGCCATGAGAAGCCGCACAATCGACGCTCCATTCATGCCCGGGCAAATATTCCATGACCAGCAACGTATCGAACCGCGGTGACTGCGCCATACCAAAACGCAGTTCGCTCGAGGGTATCTGATAGCTCACGCCTTTAAGCAAATGGGCAATACTGGGCCGCGCATCGTCAAGCACACGAAAACCCAGCCCGTACACGGATATGGCGGGTTTGACGCAAAGCCTGTCATGTTTGCGGCGCAGCATGTCGACCGCCCTGTCGAATTCGTCAAACGTGTTCACCGGCACCGAATCGGGCGGCAGCGCGACTCTATGATCGAGATCGGCATAAAACGCCGCCTTGTCATTCAATAACGTCAGAACCGCGTGATCGGCTACCGAAACGACACGCGTCCCCTGAGACATAAACCGCGCCAGGTGTTCAGCGATCAATGCCGCTTCCTTGCCCGGCCAGAATAAATCGATGCGCTGCTGCCGGCAGAAATCAACGGCCCAGTCAAGGTATTCCGTACCGCTTAACCCGGCAGGCTCGATAAATATTTCATCAGCCACCGCCATGCCGGGCGCATAACGGTGTTCGTGCGAGAAAACCAGCGTGATAGCGCCTTCCGTATCGGTCTGGCGAAGGTTTCTTAAAACGGAGTGAATGGAGGAAAAGGTTTTATTAAACCAGATGCGCATGAACGGGCCGATTATAAATAGGGAATAATGGCCGGAACCAATTGCTCAAAAGTGCGGCCGCTGGAAGATTCTCCGATGGCGTGCATTTTCCACTCATTATTGTGCCGGTAGACTTTAGCCATGATTTGCGCCGTGTGCGCGCCCTGGGCCGTTAATGTATAACGGGCGATTTCATTTTGATTGGCGGCATTGACCAGGCGGCAGTAGGCATTTGCAACCGAGTCAAAAGATTGGCCGGTAAAGGAGTTGACGGTGAAGACCAGGGACTTGATAGAGGCCGGCACTTTCGACAGATCGACGATAAGCTGCTCGTCATCGCCGTCGCCCTCGCCGGTTCTGTTGTCGCCGGTATGCACGATGCTGCCGTCGCGGCTTTTCAACTGCCTGAACCAGACGGTATCGGCGACCTTGTTGTCTTCGCCGAACAGGATGCAGGAAGCATCAAGATCGACTGAGCCGCCGCCTGAAAAACCGCCGAACAAGCCGCCTTTTTTCACGGCATCCCAGCCCAGTCCCATGATCACCTTAGTGAGCGCCTGCCCGGATTCCTTGTCCAGGGATATTTTTTGACCTTTTTGTAACGAAATTGCCATAGGTAAGTCCTGTGTGAATTAATAATTAATTGATGATGCCTTTGCTTTTCGCTTCGGCGAACCATGCCGGAAGTTCACGAAGAAGACGATCATAGAGTTCTTGTTCCGATACGCTGTCGAGATCATCCAGGGCGAAAAATCCGCAATTATCGACCGCCCGGCCAGGCATCGTATCGAGTTTTTCAAGAATGCCGTAATTGCGCCCGCCTATACCGACAAACTGCCAAAAAATGGGCTGCGCTGAAGCCTCGGTCAACAGTTTTTTTATTTTTGCATTCTGGTCAACGCCGCCGTCGCTGATAAAAACGACAAAAACCGGAATCTGCGTATTTTTATAGTGGGCCAGAACATCCCTGATCACTTCGGGCTCATTGTTGTAGGAAAGCATGCCCCATTTACGCCAGCCGCCGTTTACGGTGTCGATGTAATCGGCATGGTTGCTCAGGGTGGCGGCCGGCAAGGCCAGTGACTTTGCGGAAAAGGCCCAGACATCGAGTTCTCCATCGTCATCGAAATGGACAGCCAGCGGCAATATCCGGTTGACGACATCCTGAACGCGGCCTCGCTTGTACTGGCCGGTCATCGATCCGGACGTGTCGAGAACCAGCCCGACCCGGGCGACGACGTTCGATAAGCGTTTTTTCTCAAGGGAAATCGAGGCTTTCTTGGCGAGATCGACCAGTTTAGGCGCGGCCTGCGCCACTTTCTTTTCCAGCGATAACTTGGCGGGAACGGCATCGGACTCGTTAGGCTCATCGTTGACTTCTCCGCCGAAATGCCGCACCAGAGCCGGCAAACCGCCGTTAAATCCCTGGCCGGTAGCGCAAAAACGCCAACCGCCGTCCTTCCGGTAAAGCTCTCCCAGAATCAGGGCTTTTTCATTATGGAAATCCTTGCCCTCGAAAGCGAATTCCGCGACTGGGCTGTTTGCCGCAACCAGTCTAAGAAATCCCGATTGCACGAGACCCATGGTCTCCGGGCCGTCGATGGCGGCAGTAATCACGAGCCGGTCTATCGAAGCCGGCAAGGATTGCAATATAAAATAAAAACCGTTTATCCGGTTGTCCATGAGGGAAATTGAGACAGATCCGCAAGGCGTTTTCGGCTGATTGAAAAAGGTCATGTAGCGATCGTCGGATAATTTCTGATCGCTATCGATGCCGAAGCATGAAAAATCGACTTCGGCGGTCAAACCCGTCATGCCGACTTGAATCTGAAATGATCCATTTCGCGAGTCTTCGGACAATAACTGTTCCAAGGGCAGCCTTTGGCCTTTACGAAGCTGCATGAATTTCCCCCGGCAAAATCAAACGTTAACGCCGAAAGATGAAGCCAATGGTCCTAAGCCGCCCGCGAAGCCCTGGCCTACGGCCTTGAATTTCCAATCCGCGCCGCTGCGATAGATTTCCCCGAAAATCATGGCCGTTTCGATGGAGGCATCCTCGCTCAAATCGAAGCGGGCGATTTCGGTGCCGTTTTCTTCATTAACGATTCGAATGTACGCTTTGGAAACCTGGCCGAAGTTTTGATTGCGCGTGTCGGCTTCGTGAATCGTGACGGAAAAAACCACCTTGTCGATGTCCGCCGGCACTTTTGAAAGCTCGACCTTGACGGTTTCATCATCGCCTGTAGCGTCACCGGTCTGGTTGTCGCCCAGATGAACCACGGAGCCATCGGCTACATTTTTGTTGTTGTAGAAACAGAAGTCGCCATCGTTCCTGACTTTTCCGTCCGCCTTTACCAGAAAGCAGCTGGCGTCGAGATCGAATGCCGCGCCGTCGGTAACGCGCGCGTCCCAGCCCAGACCGACTTGTATTTTATTGAGTCCGGGCGCTTCTTTGCTCAGATTGACGTTGCCGCCTTTGGATAATGATACAGCCATGATAGTCTCCTTTTTTAATGTAGTTGAGTTATATGCTCTTTGGAACACTCTGAAATAGATTTAAAGCTGAATGCCGTGCTGGATAGCCAGCGCTTTTAAACCGCCGGCATAACCCTGGCCGACGGCTCTGAACTTCCATTCGTTGTTGTGCCGGTAAATTTCGCCGAAGATCATGGCGGTCTCGATGGAGGCATCCTCGCTCAAATCGAAACGAGTCACTTCATTATTGGTATCCTGATTGACCAGACGGATCGCGGCATTATGCACTTGACCAAAATTTTGGCGCCTTGAATCGGCGTCATGGATGGTAACGGCCACGACGATTTTGGCAATGTCCTGCGGCACTTTATCCAGAATGACTTTGATCACCTCGTCATCGCCATCGCCCGCACCGGTACGGTTATCGCCGGTATGCTCGACAGAACCGCAGGTCGATTTGAGCTGATTGTAGAAAATAAAGTCGTGATCGCCCCGGACCTTGTTATCGTCCTTAACCATGAAGACACTGGCGTCGAGATCGAAATCAGAACCATCGGTTGATCTGATATCCCAACTTAAGCCGACCAGCATATTTTTCAATTGCGGATCGGTTTTGCTTAAGCTGATGTTGCCGCCTTTGCTCAGTGAAATAGCCATCGCATAATCTCCTGTAGTGCATTATGAAGAAGAATTCGCCGCTTCTTTTTTCTTGAAACGAATTGAAGACAAAACGGACAAGGCAATGAATGCCGCGCCGATCAACCCGGTAAATACTTCCGGAATCGGCGTATGGGTGCTAATCAGCATGATCAGCGCCAAAGCCCCTATCGCGTAATGGGCGCCATGCTCCAGAAACACATATTCATCAAGCGTGCCCTTGTTGACCAAAAACACGGTCAGCGACCGCACGAACATGGCGCCGATGCCCAGGCCCAGCATGATGATCACGATATCGCGGGTAATTGCGAAGGCGCCGATCACGCCGTCAAAGGAAAAAGAGGCATCCAGGAGCTCGAGGTACAGAAACGCCATGACGCCGCCCTGCTTGATGGTATCCATGACCTCCGCATCTTCGTCTTCCGACTCGACCTGGAAAAACCGGTCCAGACTGCTGACCAGCCCGTACAGGAAAATACCCCAGACGCCGCCGAACAAGACATCATGCTGATGCGATTCTTCAACGAACGTATACGTAATCAGCAACAGCATCAATGAAAGCGTACTGGCGACCGCATCGATTTTTCCAAGCGCCTGCACTTTTTGCTCGAGCCTGCCTAGCCAGTAAGTATCGCGTGCTTCATCAAACAGAAAAGAGAAAGCCACCAACAGCAGAAAAGTGCCTCCGAAAGCGGCGATAAAGGTATGCGCCTCCTGTAAATGCTTTGCGTACTGTTCGGGCGCATGAAGCGCCATGTTGGTGACCGACGACAAGTCCAGGCCGGTCGCGAATGCGACGATCAGAATCGGGAACAGCAATCGCATACCGAACACGGCGACGATAATCCCCCAGGTTAGAAAACGCTGCTGCCAAGCAGGCGACATGCGTTTCAGAACCGAGGCGTTGACGACGGCATTGTCAAAAGACAAGCTGACTTCCAGCACTCCCAGTATCAGCGCCAGGACGGCGCCTTCGAGACCGCCAAAAATAAAGGCAGCGATCAGGCAAACGATGGTGAAAAAAATGGAAATATAAAAATAACGCATAGTGACAAATAATTAAGGCCAGTAGGGAAAGATGTTAAATACAATATTAGACGAAATGCGGCATGGAGGTAGTCGGAGGATCGACAATCACGTTACCCAATCCATTTTTCCAATCCTTGATCCCAATAACAGCCGATGGGCCGGCGCTTAAGGCTATCAAGGCATTGAAACGACAAAAAAGCCATCAGGAATAATGTCAATGTAACCGGCATAAAGAAAAGGAGAAACAGCATGACGACAATTTCACTTCGCGCCGGAATGGCACGGAAACCCAGCGTAAGCCCCAGACTTATTGCGCAAACAAACGCTCGAGAGGAAAAAATGGATGAGGAAAATCAAGCGAGTAAGGGCCGGCGCCTGAAGCCCCTTGCGAACAGGGAATGCCAGCCGTGTATTGACGATGCCTGATGCGTTAAGAGCGAGCCCGGAACCCAAAGCGATAAAGCGACTCGGTGCGACGCCAACAGAAGCACAATTAATCTTCCTAGCATTCAATTTTGTGGCCTTCAACTAAAATTATCAGTGGGCTGTTAGACTTTCCCGGATAATATCCAGCGTGTTCCACATTGTCAATGAAAAACGACCTCAAGCTGAGCCTGACCCTTTGCCGCCTCTGGCAACCGTTAATGCCGCGACGCAGCCTGATCTCCATTCAAATCCAGGGATAAATACTGATCTATCAATCAGCGTCCTGCTCCTCCCCTACCGAGACAACAGCGCGCCACTATCTTTAGTCGGCCAGAGCCGGATAGTCGATATAACCATGCGCCCCGCCCTGATAAAACGTATCGAAATCGGGCTCATTCAGCGATGCATTTTTAGCGAAGCGTTCGGGCAGATCCGGATTGGCGATGAACAGCTTGCCGAACGCGATCAGGTCGGCGCGGCCTTCGGCAATGGCGGCCGCCGCCGTCTCGGCCGTGTAGCCGGCGTTGAGCATGTAAGTGCCGTGGTACAGCTTCCTTAACTCCTCAAGATCGAACGCAGGACCCGCCGCACCGGGCGCTTCCTTGCCCATTTCCGTGATATGCAGGTAAGCCAGGTTGAAGCGATTGAGCTGCTCGACCACATAGCCGAACGTGGCTCTCGGGTCGCTGTCGTGGATGTCGTTGAACGGCTGCAGCGGCGACAGACGCAAGCCGACCTTGTCGCTGCCCCAAACCGATGTGACGGCTTCAATCACTTCAAACAGCAGGCGCGCCCGATTGGCGATGGAGCCGCCATAGGCATCGGTGCGCCGGTTTGTGCCGTCGCGCAGAAACTGGTCGAGCAGATAGCCGTTGGCACCGTGAATTTCCACGCCGTCGAACCCGGCCTTCAAGGCGCAATCGGCACCGTGCCGGAACTGCTCGACAATGCCCGGGATTTCAGCCAGCTCAAGCGCGCGCGGCGTAACGAAATCCTGCGGCCCTTGCTCGGTCGAGGCCTGTCCGGCCGGTTTCAGCGCCGATGGCGCTACCGGCAACGCGCCTTCCGGCTGCAATGAAGGATGAGAAATACGGCCGACATGCCACAGCTGCAGGAAAATGCGCCCGCCTTTCTCATGCACGGCCGAGGTAATGGCCTGCCAGCCCTGAATCTGGGCGTCATTATAGATGCTGGGCGTGAACGGATAGCCTTTGCCTTGATGCGAAACCGGCGTGGCTTCGCTGATGATCAGGCCCGCGCTGGCGCGCTGACGGTAATATTCCGCCATCAACTCATTGGGAATGCCGTCTGTGCTGGCGCGGCAGCGCGTCAAGGGCGCCATCGCCAGACGGTTGGGCAATTGATAGGGACCGAGTTTGACAGGGGACAAAACCGTTAACGCTTCAGACATGGCAATAACCTCATGGAATGGGCAGGAAGGACTATTCTAATCGGAATGCTCAATAATGGCATGCGGCAAATGCGCTGGCCTTCAGTGAACGAAAGCTGTGGCTTGAAATAAGCCGCACAGAAATTTAGGAGTAATAACTGATGTTACGCAATGGTAAGGTCGAATTCATTTATACCCTTTGGATATGTGTGCCCCTGGTGGGTATTCGACCCTAAACACTGCAAATGGTTAAGTGCCAGTGAATTCGCGCCTATACGACACAAAACAACCGGGCTGCCGTCAGGATCAGCCAGAGATATTGAAAAATCCTTCAGAAAAAGGCAACAGGGGCGAAAGCCCCGCCAATATTAACTGCGTTTGCCTGTTTTACCGTCATGCCCCATTTCTGCCAAGGCTTGATCGCGGCTGATCGGCGTAACGACCACGGACCCTATGCCTTGACCTTGAATGCCAAGTTTTTTGGCGGCTGCATAAGAAAGATCCATTTCTCGCTTGCCGGGGAAAGAGCCTCGGTCATTGATGCGCACGATGACAGTACGATTATTTCTGGGATTGGTGACTTTGGCGTAAGAAAGAAGAGGCAGCGTCTTGTGCGCGGCGGTCATGGCATACATGTCAAATCGTTGACCGCTGGCGGTTTTTTTACCGTGGAAATCGGCGCCATACCACGAAACCATGCTGCGCTTGGCTGTTCTTGAGGGTCCTAAAGTGTGCCTCGTCTTATGAGCTTTTGCCGTTCTGTGTTTGGAAGCGGCAGTAATCATGTGGCGTTCGGAGGCCTCAGCGGTTGATAATGGCTGAGAAAAATAACTGCATAGAACAAAAATAGAAACAACTCGTATGATTTTATTCATAAAGTAGTGTTTTTTTTATTTAGACAATTCGATTCTAACTTCACGAACCTTAAATTAACCTTAAAGATTGTTTTAAGGCAAGCTTAATATTTGATTTTTATATGCTTCCTTCCCGGCAATGAATGCCGCAAAGCCAGTTGTCATCAGTCATGAGGTCACCTGGGACTGTCGCGGGGATTTTTCCCGATTGTTGAAATTGCAGGTCATGCTGACCGCAAAAACTGCCTGCCGGACAGCAATTTTCCGGCAATATGTTCCGGATTTTCCGGATAAAACAAGAGTTTGCGTGTCGATTATTTTTTATTCGGGCGAACGTCCGTTAGAATTTCGGTCTATTTAATTGAGGGTATGAAAAATGATTGAGTTATATCTTGATACGGCCGATGTCGAGCAGGTAGCGCGCTTTAATGCCTGCCTGCCCGTGAAAGGCATTACCACGAACCCGTCCATCCTGGCTAAAGCCGGCGTAGGCCTGAATCAGTTGCTGCCCGCCGTGTCGGCGGTCATCGGTCCTTATGCCCGGTTTCATGTCCAGGTGGTCAGCCAGACGGTTGACGGCATGGTCGCGGAAGCCGCACAAATTCATGCGCTGCCCTATGATGTGGTCGTCAAAGTGCCGGCCACGGAAACAGGACTGGCCGCGATCAGGAAAATGAAAGCCGACAACATCCCCGTGCTGGCGACGGCCATCTACAGCGCGCAGCAAGGCTTTCTGGCGGCCTTGTGCGGGGCCGATTACCTCGCTCCCTATGTCAACCGCATCGATGCAATGGGTGCCGATGGCGCCGGCGCCGTGGCTGATCTGCAGCTGCTGCTCGACCGGCACTGCCTGGACAGCAAGCTCCTGCCGGCCAGTTTCAAGAACACCCAACAGGTCGTGGACGTATTAAAGGTGGGCGTTGCCGCGATTACGCTGCCGGTTGATGTCGCAGCGCAAATGCTTGCCCATCCGGCGGTTCAGCCGGCCGTAGACCAGTTTACGCAGGACTGGCAGGCGGTATTCGGCAGCAAGCTGTCGTTTGAAAGCTGAACCTGGAATTACATGAACCTGTGGGGGCGACTTCAGTCGCCTCATATGCCTACACTAGGCGGCTGAGGTCGCACCACACGCTGTAAGTTTTAAGACGCAGGCCAGGAACTCCTGGCACGGCCTGCGCTCTTTGTTACTATCGATTCCATGAATCAGTGCGCAGCGCATCAGGAGGCCGGCATGTCAGATACGTCCCATAAGATCAACCGTTATGTCACGCATAGAGGCGTCAGGGTTCCGACGCTTCTGTACGGAACGGCCTGGAAAGAGGCTCAGACCGAAACCTTGACGAAACAGGCCATCACTGCGGGCTTTCGGGGCATCGATACGGCCAACCAGCGCATGCACTATTACGAAGCCGGCGTCGGCGAAGGCGTCCAGCAGGCCTTAACCGAAATGAACCTGGAGCGCGGCGACCTGTTCCTGCAGTCGAAATTCACCTACGTGAACAGCCAGGACCACCGCCTGCCCTATGATCCGAAAGCGGACTACAGCACGCAGGTATTACAATCGTTCGAAAGCTCGCTGGCGCATCTGAACACGACTTATCTGGACGCCTACCTGCTGCACGGCCCGTCCGTTAACCAGGGCCTGAGCGCGGCCGATTGGGAAGTGTGGCGGACCATGCAGACTTTGCAAAAATCCGGCGCAGTGAAGCTGATCGGCGTTTCCAATGTCGGCTTCGACCAATTGAAGCTGCTTATCGACAAGGCCGAGATCATGCCGGCCTTCGTGCAGAACCGGTGCTTTGCGCGCACCAAATGGGACGTCAGGATTCGCGAACTCTGCCATGCCCATGATATACGCTATCAGGGTTTCTCACTGCTGACAGCCAACGTGACTGAACTGAGCGGCCCCAAGGTGCACCAGATTGCGGAAAGGCTGAACTGCTCTGTGCCGCAGGTCGTGTTCCGGTTCGCGCTGCAGCTGGGCATGATCCCGCTGACCGGGACCACCAGCCAGCGCCGCATGGAAGAGGATCTGGAAGTCTATGACTTCGAGCTCGACGAAACCGACATGGATACGATTGAGAATATCGCCTTTTGAACGGCGGGAAGCAGCACGCTTCGCGCCCGGCAATGGCCGCTGACGCTCAAAGACGGCTTAATGAGCCCTGACCTGGCCGTTTACCGGCATATCCACAAACGATACATCGTGAAATTTGGCATCGGGCGTCAACACATGCATGTACGCCAGTTGCGCCAAGTCCACCTGCTGCTTCTGCCCGTTATCGATAATCAGAAATTCGCGTCTGTCTCCCGATGTCGTCACATTGATCGCCTTGCCGATCAGGACCTGGTCATCCTTTAGCTTCAGCTTGACTTCATAGCCGTACAGGCAGGCTACTTCAATATAATCAAACAGATCACAGGATATTATGTTTTCACTCATGATGAACTCCTTCAATAAAGCATCACAAATATGATCGACTCGCAGGCAAAAGAACCCGCCTGTTTTTTTAATGGCCGGTATGCCAAAGACTCGCGCCCGGTTCCGCAGTTCCACCGGCTGCAATTCGGCCCGCAACACGTCAATTTGAATTTATCAACTCACAAAGGCCATGAAAAACACGAAGTTCTTTTCTGATTTTCTTCGTGTAATTCGTGGCCATCAATCATATTGATTAAAATTTCTACTACAAGCTTGCCAGCCGCCGCGCTTAAATCCGGGGTTCATGCAAGCAACGGAAATGGTAAAATAACGCCAACTTTCAAACAACACCCGCTATTGACCGAAGTCAGACGATTGCATCTTCTCAGACCCGCATTGTTTATTTCCCGCCTGTCATCAGCCAGTTACGTTTCAAAAACTCAAGGACACCGATGTCGACAACCTATCAATTAACAAGCATTGTCCTGATCGACAGCTTTTGGGCCGGGCAGACCGTGCTGTTGAACGTGGACGGGCACACCAGCCTGAGCGGCACGAACGGCGCCGGCAAGACGACTTTTCTGCGCCTGATGCAGCTGTTCTGGGGCGAGAGGCCCAGCAATATCGTCGGCAGCACGGGCAGCAAAAAAAGCTTCATCGACCATTACCTGCCGCGCGCCAGCAGTTACCTGATTTACGAATACCAGCGCCCTTTCGGCCAGGTCTGCCATGTCATGGTGCAAAGCGACGGGCGCACCGCGCGCTACAAATTCATCGACGCGCCTTACGACCGCGACTGTTATATCGACGAGAACAGCCTGCCGCGCGACAGCGCCGCCGTCGAACGCCAGTACAAGCTTAACAAGCCTGTCGAGACTTCGCGCATCATGGGCGTTGACGACTACTGCAGCGTCATCCAGCATCACCATAACTCGGGCAAGAAATGGATTCGCACGCTGCAACGGCGTTTTTCGATGGCCTCCTCGCCGGTCACACACATGGAAAAAGTCATCGGCGCCGTAGTCGAGAAAATCGGCGATTTCGAAGTCATCAAACAAATGCTGGTCGACATCTCGCGCGACCGGCTCAGCCAAAGCCTGCTCGATCAGGAGCAGCGCCGCAACCCGTTCCAGCTCAGCAAAAGCCACATCGACGGCTGGCTGGCCGACATCAGCGCCGCGCGGTCGCTGGAAGCCAGGCGCGATTATTTCGACGAACTGCTGCAGGCTGCAGAAAAGCTGAAAGACACCCACAGCGAGCTGTCCCACATCCATTTTCTGGCGCGCAACAGCCACAAAACCGCCCAGGCCGAGCTGGAAAAAGGCAGTGAGCTGATCAGCGAGACTAAAAAGCAGCTGCAGCAACTGGGCCTGGATTTTGCCCGGCAGCTCGAACCCAAAAACGAGACCTCGCGGCAGCTCAACAAACAGATCAATGACCTGGATTTCCAGATCCATGCGCTGGAAGACAAAAAACAGGACTATGAACAGCAGGATGCCGAAACTTTCGCGATCAAGGGCGCCCTGCTCGAGCAATACCGCGAACAACAAGCGCTCAAAACACAGGAAATCGAGGCGCTGGAAAGCAAAACCAAAGACATCAAGGCGCTTTACGAACATCAGCTGACAGAACTGAAGCACCGGCACACTCATCAGTTGCAGGCATTTGACACTCAACGCGCCACGGAAGAACTGGATAGAGAGAAAAAACTGGCGGAAGCCGAAACCCAGTACCAGCAGCGCAGGGAACAGTCAGTCAAGGACAGCGAGGCCCGCACACAGCCGCTCAAAGAGCAAAAGGCGCACTTGACGACCGAATGCGCCGTCAAACAGAGCGAGCGCCAGCATGTGCCCATGCCCGAAGCGCTGGCGCAACAGCTCGACAAGACCCGGCAGGAACTGGCCGAGATACGCCAGGCCATCAGGCAGGCCGTGGACGGGCAGCAGGCCGCCGACAAAGCCTATTACGCCGCGCGCGAAGCCTTCCACGACATCGAAACCCGGTTAAAGAACAAGAAGGCGCAGCTGCGGCAGTACCAGCAGCAGCATGAAACCTGCCTGAAGCGGCTGCAGCCGGCCGAAGGCACGCTGCAACACTTTCTGGAGCAGGAAGTCGACGGCTGGCAGCAGACGATCGGCCGCGTCATCGCCCCCGACCTGCTGGAACACAAAAACCTGAACCCAACCGTCATGCCCGGCGTCGAACCCAGTTTCTACGGGCTCAGCCTGGATCTCGAAGCGCTGGCCGGCCGCGAGCTGGAAGCCACCAAGGCGGCCCTGCAGGCCGAAGAACAGGCCCTGTTCAAAAAGATCGAGGAAACCCAGGCCGACATCACGCGCACGGAAGCCAGCCTCGGCGCCGCATCCGCTACGCTGGAGCAAAGCCGCCAGGACCGGCAAAAGGCCGAGCACCGCACGCAACGCGCGCGCCAGCAGGAAGAAACGCTAAGCGAGCAGGAGCAAAGCCTGACTCATCAGGCCAAGGCCGAAATCGAAAAAGCGCGCGCCCATATCCAGCACACCATCGACGTCCTGCAAGCCGAAATCAAGCGCTGCGACAGGGATCTGCAAACCGTCGCCGAAGAAAGCCGCGCCGGTCAAACCCAACTGCATCAGGAGCATCTGGCCCGCAGGGCCATCATCGAATCCGATGCCCAGAACAGGCTTCAGGCCATACAGGGCCTGATCCAGCAGGAAAAAGACGGCTATCAGGCCGAGCAGCAGCGCATCAAAGCCCGCCTGCAAGCCGACTTAAAAGAGAGCGGCGCCGATGACACGATCATTGAGCTGAGCCGCCAAGTGGAAGAACTGAAAGCCAAAGAGGAACAGGCCAGAAAATTTCAGGAACAGGCCGAGCAGTACCAGCGCTGGCTGGATGAACAATGGCAACAGCACGCCAGACTGTGCCGGCAACGCAGCGAGTGCCAGCAGCAACAGGCGCTGCTGAAAGATGAAATCGCGCAAATGGAGCGCGACTTCAAGGCTAACAAAGAAAGGCTCAACAGCCTGATCTACCAGCAGGAGCAGGCGCTGCAGAAAGCCCAAAGCCTACTGGCGCAACTCGACAACGCAATCAGTCAGCTGGAAAACCACCCGCCGGTCATCAACGAGGCATTGCGCGATTACGCGCCCGACACGCTGCAGAAGCTGGCCCAGAGCTTCGGCCAGCAACGCCGGAGCCTGGAAAAAACGCTGCTGAACGGCCGGCAGACCATTGTCCAGCTGTTCAACACGCATCAGCGCAGCCAGCTGGCCGAAGCCTGGAACCGGGCGCTGGAAGCCGCGGCGGACTCTGCGCACAACGGCCTGGAGATCGAGCAGCCGCTGAAAGACGTGCTGAAAATGGTCGCCAACGTCAAGCAGGCGACCAGCCAGCAGATCGAGCTGCATGCCACGGACGTGAACGCGTTCTACCAGCATCTGCGCAACTTCGAACGCATCATCAAATCGACCGGCGCCCTGCTGTCGAAACACGTCAGCCAGGAAAAGCACTTTGCGGCGCTGGGCGAAATCACCGTCACCGTGCGCTCGAAAATGAGCGATCTGGACTACTGGCAGGCCCTGAAACAGTTCGGCGACAATTACGGCCGCTACCGCGAGCATGCCGACCTGACCGGCGACAGCGACATCCCGGTTTCCCTGATCGAGGCCATGACGGCGCTGACGGCACTGCTGCCGGCCGACGGCATCAAAATCCGGCATTTGTCGCTGTTCGACATCGAATTCACCATTTCTGAAAACGGCCATACCAAGCAGGCCCGCAACGCCAAGGAACTCAAGGACGTCAGCTCCACGGGCTTGTCCTATCTGGCGCTGATCACGTTCTTCACCGGCGTGACGGCCATGCTGCGCAAGCAGAGCCAGACCGTGGTTTGCTGGCCGATCGACGAGCTGGGCGACCTGGCGCCCGAGAATATCGAGGCCATGATGACCATGCTGAGCCACCAGAACATCCGCATCATCTCGGCCAGCCCGACATCTGACCGCAACGTGCTGAGCCTGTTCGACCGGCGCTACCTGATCGACAGGCAGAAACTGCACGAAGTCGCGATACCGGCCAGCAAGCTCGATGCGCTGCTGGCGCCCATGACCCACCGGGAGACCAGCCATGTTTAAACGCGTCGTTGAAGCGCTGTTGCGCGGCGAATTTATCTGCCCGACCGCGTATGCCGACGAATACGGCTACCTGCGCCATCAGGAAAATTTTCAGAAAGTGTCGGATTATCTCGCGCCGCTGGACCGGGCGTTGTGCACGCTGGACGGCGGCGAAGCGTTCTATGCCGGCTACGCCGTCATCGACGAAACCAATCGCAGCCAGATCCGCGAAGCCTTCTCGGAAATCCGCTCGCAGCTGCGGCCGGTCGTCGAATGGATGGACCTGGTCATGACGGCCCAGGGTTCTGACCGGCCGGTCCGCGCCCGCGACGAGATCCGCCTGCATCAGATGCTCAGGGCTATCGAGCCCGAGCCGTCGCTGTGCGAGCAAATGGCGCGTCTGACCCAGATGCCGCTCTTCCGTACAGCCAAAACCAACGTCGCCGAACAGCTGCTGTGGGTGCTGCAAAAGCTGGAGCAAAGCGGCTATCTGGTCAAGCCCAATCCGCAAAGCTCGACCTATCTCGTTACCGGCAAGATGGATTATCTGCATCAGGTCATCGCGTTTCTGAACGATGCCGAAGAACTGGAACTGGATCAGGCCGATGAGGACAGCGGCGAACAGGCGGAGCTGTTTGAATGAGTTTCGATCATGAACAGGTCGCGGCGCTGATCAGAAAGCTCGGCAGCGCCGATGAGCTGCTGGCCGAGGCTTATATCCAGGGTGCCGTGTTCATCGATGACGAGAACGCCGGCGCCATCGAAAGCCTGAAAAAATCCGGCATCCTGCGCCTGTCCGAGCAGGCCGACGAATACCGGCTCACGACCGACGTCAAGCGCCTGATCGACCGGCTGCTGCTGCGCAATGCGCGCTACCGGCAGAACACCGACATCGCGCGCATGATCCGCAGCATTGAGGAGGACATCGCCGCCTACCGCGCTGCGCTGGACAACAACGAGCAAGACGAGGCCCGATATCATCTGGAACAGATCGACGACACGCTCTACGAATCGCTGGAACTGCTCGAAAACAGCATCAGCGTCATGTTCTCGGCCATCACCAGCCAGTTCGGCTTCGTCAGTTCGCTAACCAGCAAGATCCGCGAAAACGAGCGGGCGCTGACCTATGCGCAGCAGTTGGTCGAGGAGCTCAGCCATATCAATCTGGAAGCCTGCTACGAATGGCTGAACTGGGCAGCCCCAAGCGAGCTGTCGCGCAAAATCATCCGTTTCGTCGACCAGTACAAAAGCATCGTCGAGCGCCTGGCCAGCATTGTCGGCCGCATGAAAACGCTGCTGTTCACCTTAAGGCAGCAGGAGCAGACCGCGAACCGGACCCGCGCCATGGCGCGCTTCCTGAAGCAGCACCCCGAATGGAGCCCGCTGGACTGGGCCGATGAACCAGCCGTGCCGGCCATACTGAACCGCAGCCCCGATTTGGGATTGAAAGCCGGCCTCGATACGACCCGCGCCGCCCTGCAGGCCGAATTCGTCGACATCATCCACGAATTGAAACGGCAGACCAGACCCACGCTGCTGGTCGACATGAACCGCGCCTCGGCGCCGGTCAGCCAAGCTGAGACTGGGCATAAAGATTACGAGCGCGATCTCTATGAAGAGCACACCGAAACACTGTTTGCGTCGGCCTTGCAGGAGCAGGGGCGTCAGGTATCGGCCTTGCATTACTGGCAGCAGCACGACCTGGCTATCGCGCCGGACTTGTGGCTGAACATCGTGTTCGCGCACTACTGCAGCCTGCCCCAGCGCATACGCGCGGCCATTGCCTTGGAGATGCAGGGCGATGCGCTGCCAGGCTTTACTGGCAATCAGCTGATCTCGGAAATCCGGCTGCGGCGGGTGCGTTGATATGAACCGGTCCCTATACCGCTGGATACGCGATCTGGTGTACGATAATCCCGCTGAAACGACGATACGATCCGACAGCATCCTCGGCCGCAAAGCGCTGGAAAAATACCGATGCGGGCATAGCCGGAACGGCAAGCTGGTCTTTACCGCCCAGGACAAAGCCGCCCTGCGCAGTCTCGTAAAAGCCGAGCTGGGTATAGATCCTTTCTACGTCAATGATTTGCCCGATCGCCGCACCGATACCGCCCGGCTCCACCCCAACGAAAAACTGGCCCGAAAACCGGCCAGCCATGACCATGTGCTGCTCAACTGTCCTGCCGGCAAGCTACAGCTGAACGGCCGACATTTCGATTTACAGGCACCGTTCATAGCCTCGGCCGGACTGACGGCGCTCGCATCAGGCATCACGGAGATAGGCCATGCGAGCCTTGTCGTGGTCGAGAACCTGGAAATCATGTCGCGCTGCGCCGAATTCATCATGCCGGCCCCGTTGCATGAGGCGCTATGGATCTACCGGGGCGATTCGGTAACCGGCGCCCGAGTCGATGCCTGTCATGATTTATTGCGCCGCCGTGCGGCCGGCAAAACAGTCATCGTATTCAGCGATATGGACCCTAAAGGGCTTGAAATTGCATTGACGATGCCTGCTGCCTCACACTGGCTGGGGCCTGACAGGACGATGTGGACGTCATGTTTAAAAAGCAAATATGCCAGCCGCAACGGCTTTGATGTACAAGGGGAAGCCATGGCATATCTCTTGAGCACCGATAAAACCGGCCTATCTGCCGAACTGGCGGCGCTGATCGCTGCCCTGTGCGACGAGCGCAGTTCCTTTAGACAGGAACACATGCTGGCCCATAATATTCCGTTGGAGTTATATCCGCTCAGATAACTGGCACGGTAGGTGCGAATTTATTCGCACTATGTATTAACCCTGATGTTTCTTGCTGTCCCGGGTCGAATGAATTCGACCTTACATCATTAACGCTTTATTTCCCTCGCCGCCTGCAACAACTCGGCAATAAAATGTTGCGTATAGATCGGCAGGTAATTCTGCTTCAGATAAGCGATCTTGGTCGTCGACTTCGGAATCAGATGCGACAGATCGCGCGCCACCAAATCCTTGTCCATCGACCTGTCATAGGCCATGCCTGCAATAATGCCGATCCCCAGACCCTGACGCACATAGGTCTTGATCACATCCGTGTCGGCCGCGGCCAGGATGATGTCAAGCTCCAGCCCTTCGCTTCTGAAGGCCTGCTCAATGTTCGAGCGCCCCGTAAAGCCGAAGCTATAAGTCAGGATCGGGAAGGACGCCAGCCGCTCCAGCGTGATCTCGCCCGTACTCAGCGGATGATTCTGCGGCAGGACGACGGCATGATGCCACTCGTAGCATTTATTGAGCACCAGTCCGGCGTCTTCATCGACTTTTTCGGTGCAGATGGCGATATCGGCTTTGTGCGCATGCAGTTGGTCGATCAGCTGTTCGGGCGAGGCCTGGATCATGTAGATCCTGACGCCGGGATATTTTTCCCGGAAGCGCCGGATCGGATTGGGCAGAAAGTATTTTGCCTGCGTATGCGTGGTCGCTATATGCAGCGTACCGCTGTTGCTATCCAGAAAATCGGCCGCGAGCGCGCGGATATTCTGCTTTGACTGGTGGATCGTCGTGACTTCCTCCATGACCCGGCGGCCGAGCGGGGTCAAACCGATCAGCTTTTTGCCCCGGCGTTCAAACAAGGGCGAGCCCAGCTCGCTTTCAAAAAGTTGCAGCTGCCGGCTGACGGCCGATTGCACAACATGCATTTTCTCGGCCGCTTTGGACAGGTTTAAATTGGTTTCCTGCAGGATTTGCAGCAATTCAATCTGACTTAAATTCATTGCTTTTTTGATTCGTGAGAACGATGTTGAATAGCTATTTTATCAAATTTTTAGATAAATACATCTAATCATATCGTTTTATTAAAAATAAATGGCGAATTAAGATAGGTTCCAACAGCAGACAAAATGGTTCGCTTATCCATTTGATGCCTGCCAGTGTCATTCAACAGTGCTTAAGATTCGATACACAGGAACGTACGGGTCGCTCCTCCTCTTGCCATGGATGTTTCCGGGCGGGCTTTAGCCCGCCTTTTTTTTAGATTGGACCGATTTAGCGAAGAGACCAGTTTATGCCTTTACAACAGTTAGTGGAATACTTCAATGACAGGTTCGAACATGAGCATCACTCTCGTGTCCGGACTTTTATTCTGGACGACGGCAAGATCAACGGCCTGTTCGGGCCGATCCGTATCGGCAGCATTTTCCTGCCGATACATCATGCAGACCGTCCTGAAGAAATTGCCGGCCATGCGGCGCAGATTTCCGTTTCGACCTATGAAAGCCACCAACAACAAACGTTTGAGATTGAAAATCTGCTGACCGACGCGGTAAAACAGCCCGTCGACTTCGAATCCATCATCAATCTCGACCGCCTATGCCGCACGGTGCACATGCTGAACTATCTGCCTCTCACGCATTTCGACGGCGTGCTGGTGCTGGAAGTCGACCCCCGGCATATCTTCGGCGTCAAACGCGATCATGGCGCGTATTTCGAAGAAGTCATCGTCAAGTGCGGGCTGGCCACGCACAATGTCGTGATTTCAATGACCGTCAACAACTTCTACTCACTGCACCCTGCCCGGTTGCTTGAAGGCCTGAATAATTATCGCAATCGCGGTTACCGCATAGCGCTCAACCTCGTCTCGCTCTATGCCGCCCACAATGTGCGCGATCTGATCACCAAACTGGCGCCGGATTACCTGCGCATCAACGCGCCCAAACCGGACCAGGACGCCGCAGACGGCATCGCCGTACTCCAGGCCCTGAAAAACCTGAAAGCGTTGGCCGACTCGGTCGCAGGACAAGCCATTCTGCAGCAAATCGAGCGGAAGGAACAGGCTGCGCTGGCCGCTCAGGCCGGATTCGATCTGGTCCAGGGCGATTTTTACGAGGTGGCTCAGAACGGGCAACTGTCCATCACGAGCCCAACCCAAAGGACTCTGACATATGGCGGTCTTTATTGAATTTATCCTCATAAGCCGCCGTCTAATAACATCAGGAGTCATAACAGTTTAAGAAGTTGACATGTGCGAATTATTGGGAATGAGCGCGAATGTCCCGACCGACATTTGCTTCAGTTTCAGAGGCCTCATGCATCGCGGCGGGCGCACCGGCCTGCATCGCGACGGTTGGGGCATCACGTTTTATGAAGACAAGGGTTTCCGCACCTTTAAAGACCCCATGCCTTGCTACGAATCGCCGATCGCCAGGCTGGTGCAGGACTACCCGATCAAAAGCCGCGCCGTTATCGGGCATATCCGGCAGGCCAACCGCGGCCATGTGGCCCTCGAGAACACGCATCCGTTCACGCGCGAGCAATGGGGACGGTTCTGGACTTTCGCCCACAACGGCCAGTTGTCGGGCTATGAAAAACTGCTGAAACCGGGCAAGCACCGGCCGGTCGGCGATACGGACAGCGAAACCGCCTTCTGCTGGCTGCTCAATGAACTGGATCGCAAATACCCGCGCAAGCCGGCCGACATGAAAACCCTGTTTCTGTATGCCGGCGAGCTCTGCGGGCGATTAAACGATTTCGGCATCTTCAACATGCTGCTGTCGGATGGGCGTTATCTTCTGGCCTATTGCAGCACAAGCCTACACTGGATCACGCGGCGTGCGCCATTCGGCAAAGCGAAGCTCATCGACGAAGATGTCGTGATCGACTTTCACCAGGAAACCACGCCACATGACATCGTAAGCGTAATCGCGACATTGCCTTTGACCAGCGACGAACAATGGCACGCGCTGTCCCCGCGCCATTACCGGCTGTTTCATTATGGCGAGTGTATTGCTGAAACTGGAGCTTAATCAAAACCCGCCATTTCCAGCGGCAATGGCTAATTCCATTTTTTTGATTCTTGGCGCTAGCCTCAAACTTTTAACCGATAACCCACACCCGACTCGGTCAACAAAAATTTCGGCTGGGTAGGATCGGCTTCCAGTTTCTGGCGCAGCTGGCTCATATAGATGCGCAGATAATGGGCGTTTTCCTGATAAGACGGCCCCCAGACTTCCTTGAGGATCTGTTGATGCGTCAGAACCATGCCGGCATGTTTGACCAGTACCGCCAGCAGTCGGTATTGAATCGGGGTCAGATGGATTTCCCGGCCGTCGACGCTGACTACCCGATTGTTTAAATCCACTTTCAGGTTGGCGCTGGCAAACACGCCGTCTTGCGACTGTTCCTGTGACCTGAACGCATGCCGCAGAGCCACCCGTATCCGCGCCAGCAGCTCGCCGAAACCGAACGGCTTGGTCAAATAGTCGTCAGCGCCGGCATCCAGCGCATCAATCTTATGCTGCTCGTTGCTGCGCGCCGAGAGAATGATAATCGGCAGGGTTGACCAGGCGCGAATGGCCTTGATCACCTCAACGCCGTCCATATCGGGCAGCCCCAGATCCAGTATGACCAAGTCCGGTTTGCGAATGCCGGCTTCGACAATGCCCTGCTTGCCGGTATCGGCTTCAAATACCGAAAAACTTTGCGTGTTCAACCCTGTGCGCAGAAAGCGACGGATGGACGGATCGTCTTCGATAACGATAATCACGGGATCGGTTTTAGCCATAACTCGCTGTACTATAAGTTTGCATTATTCTTCCGGCTCCGCGACCGGCGGCGGCTGATCGATTGGCAACACAAACGTAAACACCGCACCGCCGCCCGGCCTGTTTTGAGCGCGAATGCAGCCGCCGTGAGCTTCGACAATAGCCCGGCAAATTGCCAATCCTAATCCGACTCCGCTTTGCGCGGCTTCGTGGCGGGTTTGGTAAAACTTCTCGAACAGGCGATCTTCCCGGCCTTTTGGGATACCTGGCCCGCGGTCGGCAACGGCAATTTCCACCGCATCAGGTCTGGTTTCGACACTGATCTCCAGATCGCTGCCCGCCGGCGTATAGCGTACTGCATTTTCCAGCAGATTAATCAATACCTGCTCAATCAGCACTGCGTCGGCAAAGATCATCGGCATGCCCGGCGGCATTTTGACCTTGACTGGCCTGCCTGACAGATGTTTTTGCAAACGCGTCAATACCGTACCGATAATTTCTTCGACAGGATGCCACTGTTTGTTCAACTCGACCGCGCCAGCATCGAGCCGGGCCATGTCCAGAATGTTGTTGACCAGATTCGACATGCGTTCGGCTTCATCGATAATGGCACGACTCAGCTCGGCTTTGTCCTGTGGCTGCAAATGATGTTCGCCCTCGACCAAGGTACTGGCCGAGCCGATGATAGTAGCCAGCGGCGTGCGCAAATCGTGGGAGATGGCGCTGAGCAACGAATTGCGCAGACGTTCCGCCTCGATCTGCAAATGCGTGGTTCTGGCCTGTTCAGTGAATCGGAGGCGTGCTACTGCCTGGCCGATCTGGCGCAGAAAGGTCTCCAGCAATTTCTGTTGTTCCGGCAGAAACACACGCCGCAGGTTGACCGGCAGCAGAGCCAATACCCCGAGGACTTTCTCTCCGTCATGGATAGGAAAATAAATAGCTTCAGCCCCCGGCAAAGTATTGGTACCTTGCCCCGCCATTTCGTTATGCTCGAAAACCCATTGCGCGACGCTCAAATCGACGCCACGCAATGATGCGGCAATGGCCTTTTGCTTGGGATAAATCATGCGGCCATTATGATCCGGAAACAGGATGACATTGCGGCTGCCGAATTCCGCATGCAGATGCCGCACGGCCGTGCGGACGATTTCTTCTTCGGTCTGGCTGGTGGCCAATTCCTTGCTCATCGCGTACAGCACCGACGCCCGCCGTTCGCGATGCGCGGCGACTTTCGCCTGGGAGCGAACATTCGCCATGAGATTGCTGGTCACCATCGCCACCGCCAGCATTGCCCCTAGGGTAATGAGATATTGGGCATCGGACACCGAAAAGGTGAAATAGGGCGTGACGAAGAAAAAGTCCAGCGCCGCAACTCCAAGAACAGAGGCCATGATCGAAGGCCCTCTTCCGAAGTGGGTTGCCACAAAGATGACGCCCAGGAGGTAAACCATCACCAGATTGGCCAGTTCAAACCGGCCGAACATGAACTTGGCCAGCAACGTGCAACATGCGATGACCCCTGTTGCCCAAATATAACCCCGATAACGGTCTTTGCGTTTTTTCCCCCATCGGTTTATGAGGCCAGGCAGCGGCGCCCGGTTGAATTGTGACACTTCCCGCTCTTTTTCCTCGCCACGAGGGCTCCCCAACAGATAGACATTGATGTTATGGGCCTCGCTGATAACCCTGTCGACCACCGATCCCAACAGCCAACGCCTCCAGTTCCTGCGGGTCGGTTTGCCCATCACAATCTTGGTGACATTCCGCTCCCGGGAGAAATCGATGATCGCTTCGCTCATGTCGGGCGCACTGAGGGTCACCGTCTCGGCGCCAAGTTGTTCCGCTGAGCGCAATACGCGCAGCACCGCATCGCGCTTTTCGGCCGGCAACCGTTGCAGCTGGGGCGTTTCCACATAAGCGACGATCCATTCGGCGCGCAAACTGGCCGCTAGCCGCTTGCCAGCCCGCACCAAGCGCTCGGCCAGGGCATTGGGACCAATGCAGACCAGAATGCGGTCACTGACCTGCCAGATATCGCGAATGGCATGGTCCTCGCGGTAATCCAGCATCTGTGCATCGACGCGGCTGGCGGTTTGCCGCAGGGCCAGCTCCCGCAAGGCAATCAGGTTGCCTTTGCGGAAAAAATTCTGGATAGCCTGCTGGGCCTGTTGCGGCAGGTAAACCTTGCCTTCCCTGAGACGAATCAACAGCTCATCAGGCGGCAAATCCACCAGTTCGACTTCGTCGGCACTTTCAAACACGGTGTCCGGCACGGTTTCCCAGACCCGTATCCCGGAAATTTGGCCGACTTCATCGTTGAGGCTTTCCACATGCTGGACATTTAATGTGGTATAGACGTCGATGCCGGCTTCCAGCAGTTCGCGCACATCTTGCCAGCATTTGGGATGCCGGGAACCAGGGGCGTTGGTGTGTGCCAGTTCGTCGACCAGAATGATGGCCGGCCTTCGCTTCAGCGCGGCATCGATGTCGAACTCACGAAGCGTAGTGCCTTTATAACTAATTTGCCGGGCAGGCAGCACTTCCAGTCCTTCCAGCAAAGCCTGGGTTTCTAGGCGGCCGTGGGTTTCGACCAGGCCGACCACCACATCGAGATTTTCGGCGCGCCGCTCCCGGGCCGCCAATAACATCGCGTAGGTTTTGCCGACCCCGGCCGCCGCGCCAAAAAAGACCTTCAGGCGTCCGCGCTGGGCCCGGGCCTTTTCGCGCTCGACGCGGGCCAGGAGTTGGTCGGGGTCTGGACGTCCACTATTCATAGTGATGATCTCGCGTATCGTGAGTGCCCTTCATCAGCTAGAGGCCGGCTTGATCCAATGCCAGATTCAGCTTTAATACGTTCACTCTGGGCTCGCCGAACACGGACCACTGCCGGCGTTCCAGATGGGCATTGACCAGCTCGCGCAGTCTGGCTTCGTCCATTTTTCGAACCTTGGCGATGCGTTTGATCTGATAGTCCGCAGCAGCCAAGCTGATATGCGGATCGAGCCCGCTACCGGACGCCGTCACCAGATCCACCGGCACTGGCGCTTTATTACCAGGATCAACATTTCTCAAGGCTTGAATTCTGGCGGCAACCGCATCGGCCAGCGCCGGATTGGTCGGCCCCAGATTGGAACCGGACGACGCGGACGCATTATAGGCATACGGTGCAGTCGCCGATGGCCGTCCCCAGAAATACTTGGGATCGCTGAACGATTGGCCGATCAAGGCCGAGCCTATAGGCTGCCCTTGTTCATCCTTGATCAGACTGCCATTAGCCTGCTCGGTAAAGAACAACTGAGCCAGTTCCATAACCAGAGCGGGATAAATCACACCGGTGACCAAGGTCAGCAACAACAGCAACATTACGGCAGGTTTTAAGTAATTCATCATATTCAATCTTCTTTACACCAGCTTCAGCGAAACCAGCAGCCAATCGATCGCCTTGATGCCGATAAACGGCACGATCAGTCCGCCAACCCCGTAAACCAGCAAATTGTTCTGCAACAGCTTCTCAGCGCCGACCGGCCGGTAACGGATGCCCTTCAAGGCCAAAGGAATCAGGGCGATGATGATCAGGGCGTTAAAAATCACCGCCGACAGAATCGCGCTGTCCGGCGTGGCCAGCCCCATGACGTTCAGCACGTTCAAGGCCGGATAGGTCGTGGCGAAAGCGGCCGGAATGATGGCGAAATACTTGGCGACATCGTTGGCAATGCTGAAGGTGGTCAGCGCACCGCGCGTCATCAGCATCTGCTTGCCGGTCTCGACGATCTCGATCAGCTTGGTGGGGTTGGAATCCAGATCCACCATGTTGCCGGCTTCCTTGGCGGCCTGGGTGCCGCTGTTCATCGCTACCGCCACATCAGCCTGCGCCAGTGCCGGCGCATCATTGGTGCCGTCACCGGTCATGGCCACCAGGCGGCCGTCGGCCTGATGCTGGCGGATAAGACTCAGCTTGGCTTCCGGCGTGGCTTCGGCCAGAAAATCATCGACGCCGGCCTCAGCGGCAATCGCGGCGGCGGTCAGGCGGTTGTCGCCGGTAATCATGACGGTTTTGATGCCCATCTGCCGCAGTTCGATAAAGCGCTCCTTGATGCCGCCTTTGATGATGTCTTTCAGTTCGATCACGCCCAATACCAGCGGCCCTTCCGCCACTAACAGCGGTGTGCTGCCGCGGCGGGCGACATCGACCACCATTCTCTGAATTTCTTCCGGAAATTGGCCGTCCTGTTCGATGACATAGCCGCGAATCGCGTCCTCGGCACCCTTGCGGATCTGCCGTCCTTCCAGATTGACGCCGCTCATCCGGGTCTGGGCGCTGAAATGCACGAAGGTGGCGCCCAGGGAATGCACATCGCGCTCGCGGATACCGAATTTCTGTTTGGCCAGCACGACGATACTGCGGCCTTCCGGTGTTTCATCAGCCAGCGATGCCAGTTGTGCGGCGTCGGCGACCTGTCTTTCGCTGACGCCGTTGACCGGTATGAACGCCGATGCCTGCCGGTTACCCAACGTGATGGTGCCGGTTTTGTCCAGCAGCAGCACATCGACGTCGCCGGCCGCCTCCACGGCCCGGCCGGACGTGGCGACGACGTTTTTCTGCATCATGCGACCGATGCCGGCCACACCGATAGCCGACAGCAGACCGCCGATCGTGGTGGGAATCAGGCATACCAGCAGCGCCACCAGCACGGTAATACTGATCGGCTGGCCGGTGCCGGCCGTTTCGACGCTGTACAGCGAGAATGGCAGCAGCGTCACGGTCGCCATCAGAAACACCAAGGTCAAGGCCACCAGCAGAATGGTCAGCGCAATTTCGTTGGGCGTTTTCTGGCGTTTGGCGCCTTCCACCATTGAAATCATCCGATCCAGAAAGGTCTCGCCGGGATTGACCGAAATGCGCACGACCAGCCAGTCGGACAGCACCCGAGTGCCGCCGGTCACCGAACTGAAATCGCCGCCGGATTCGCGGATCACCGGCGCGCTTTCGCCGGTAATGGCGCTTTCATCGACCGAGGCCACGCCTTCGATCACATCGCCATCGCCGGGCACGAAGTCGCCGGCTTCGATCAGCACCACATCGCCCTTGCGCAGCGTCGAGCCGGCGACTTTGGAATAGTTACTGCCGTAGCGTGGCTCATCGAGCTTTTTGGCGGCGATGTCGCGCTTGGCGCTACGCAGAAACGCCGCCTGCGCCTTGCTGCGGCCTTCCGCCACCGCTTCGGCGAAGTTGGCGAACAGTACGGTGAACCACAGCCACAGCGTGATGGCCAGGATAAAACCGGCCGGCTCCTGGCTTTCGCCGCTCAGCGCTTGCAGCCACAGTACCGTGGTCAACAGACTACCGAGGTAGACCACGAACATCACTGGGTTTTTCCATTGCTGCTGCGGGGTGAGTTTGGCAAAAGCATCAATCAGCGCTTGCCGCAGGATTTGCGGTTCCATTAAGGAAGTAGAGACGGATTTCTTGGTCATAATATTATCTGCCTCGAAATTATGAGTGGCCGATCATTTGTAACTGTTCAACAATAGGCCCTAACGCCAACGCCGGTACGAAAGTCAGCGCGCCCACCATTAATACGGTGACAATTAATAACAAGGCAAATAGCGGCGTATGGGTCGGCAAAGTGCCCGGCCCTACCGGCACAGTCTTTTTGGCAGCCAGGGAACCTGCAATCGCCAGCACCGGAATTATTAGCCAATAGCGAGCAAACAGCATCGCCAGCCCCAACATAAGATTGTAGAACGGCACGTTGGTCGACAAGCCGGCAAAGGCGCTGCCGTTGTTATTGCCGGCCGACGAAAAGGCATACAGCACCTCGCTGAAGCCATGCGCACCGAGGTTGAAGATCGAAGCTTTACCGGCATCCAGCATCACTGAAATTGCTGTGCCGCCCAGCACCATTAAAGGTGGAATCAGGATAATCACTGCAGCCATTTTCATCTCGAACGCCTCGATTTTCTTGCCCAGGTATTCCGGCGTACGGCCTATCATCAGGCCAGCGATGAACACTGCGACGATGGCGAACACGATCATGCCGTACAGGCCGGAGCCGACACCACCGAAAATCACCTCGCCGAGCTGCATCAGCCACATCGGCACCATGCCGCCAATCGGGGTATAGGAATCGTGCATGGAGTTGACCGAGCCGTTCGAAGCCGCCGTAGTCGCCACCGCCCACAAGGCCGAGTTGACGATGCCGAAGCGGGTTTCCTTGCCTTCCATATTGCCGCCGGCTTGTTGACTTGACGCGGTTTGATCGACCCCTAATGAAGTCAGTGCCGGGTTGCCGGTTTGCTCGGCCGGCACGGTGACAAAGATCATTGCTATGAACACCAGGGTCATAGCCGTGAGGATCGCCCAGCCCTGACGGGTATCGCCCACCATAACACCAAACGTGTAGCACAACGCCGCCGGTATCAGCAGGATCGCCAGCATTTCTAAAAAGTTGGACAGCGGCGTCGGATTTTCGAAAGGATGGGCGGAATTGACGTTGAAGAAGCCGCCGCCGTTGGTGCCCAACTCCTTGATGGCAATTTGCGAAGCCGCAGGGCCTAGAGCCAGGGTTTGCTGTTGACTCTTGTCGGTTTCGGTAACTGGCTTGCCAGCCGCATCGATCACGGCTTTGCCGTCTGCATCCAGCTTGGATGCTTGATAACTCATCGCTTCCGTCAAGAAAACCGCCTGGTATGGTTTAAGCGTCTGCACCACGCCCTGACCAGCCAGCGCCACGGCCAATAGCAGAGACAACGGTAGCAGGATATACAGGACGCTGCGGGTCATATCGACCCAGAAATTGCCGATGCTCTCACTATTGCGGCGGCTAAAGCCGCGAATCAACGCTACCAGCACCGCCATGCCGCTGGCCACCGATAAAAAGTTTTGCACCGTCATGCCCAGCATCTGCGTCAGATAGCTCATCGTGGTTTCGCCGCCATAGCCTTGCCAGTTGGTGTTGGAAGTGAAACTGACGGCAGTATTGAATGCCGAATCAGGACTGACCGCCGGCAAGGCTTGAGGGTTTAAAGGCAACACGTCCTGCCAACGTTGCAAGGCATAAACCGCCAGCAAACCGAGCAGGTTAAACACCAGCAAGGCAATGGCGTACTGCGTCCAACGCATATCCTGCTGGGCATCGATGCCACAAAGCCGGTAAAGCCGGCTTTCAAGCCCGGCCAGCCAGCGATTCAGTCCTGCCGGCCGATCCTGATAAATACGCGCCATATAAGCGCCTAGCGGCTTAACCAGGGCCAGCAGTACGGCAATATAGATGACAACTTGCAGAAGACTTTGTGTCGTCATCAGAATTTCTCCGGATAAAACAAAGCCACGATCAAATAAACAAACACGGCGAGCGCCAAACCGCCGCTCAACCAATAAATCCAGCTCATGATTGCCTCCTTAACGACTCGCAGCCAACAATCAGAAGTCCAGTCCCCGCAAAGAAAACTGCCGTCAATATCAAATAGCCTATGTCCATCTGTAACACCTCTTGGTTTATATGATTAAGGCGTCCGTTACCACGCTGCGCCCGACCTTGATCGTCTGTTAGGCAATGTACAGGAACTACCAGTAAAAAAGTCGTAAAGAAATTCGACAAGGATATAAAGAGCCTATAAAAATCAGCAGAAATACACTATTGAACTGAAAGTGACGCAAACAAGGTAATCGCTATCTCAACTCCCGTTGTCGTTGAGTCCGGATAATTTTCTGACTAGCCACATCGCACACCACGTCCCAGATAATCTGGTCTTGAGCTTCAATCTCGAACCGATAATGAAACCCTTCGGGAGTATTGTGAATCTGGAATGATGAGACCTTTCCGGGAACAGCTTTGAGAGCTGCCTGCCTGCACGACTCAAGCATCTCTTTGTCGCTGGGAAGCTTATAGTTGCTTGATGGTGTACCGCCCGCCAGCAGTTCGGCTGCCGGATTTGTATAGGCCAGAATGCCAAAGAAGATCAAGAAGAGTCTGTTAAATGCCATAAAACTATCTCCTGAAGAATTTCCAAGGTTTGTTTAAATTCAATTGGCTCTTATTGACTTCTGAGTAGGTGCTCAACTACCGTTGCTATCTTGAATTTGAACTCTGGAAAGTCAGGGCCGGTTACAGTTTAAGAGAGCGCATAGTATCGATCACTTAAGTGAAAAACTGTTCTGTTGGAAGGGCAAATTTTTACAATATTTTTATACGAAGTTGCGTATAGTCCCGCCCTCATGCCTTTTCGACTTGGGTTTGCTCCAACCCTATCCGCAAACTATGACATCAATCCAAATTGGAAAGCGTCGGATTGGTCTTGTCCTGATTTCTCAAACGTATTTGTAATGGCAGCTGATAACAAAAACCAACAATTAACCGGATTGACTTTGGGGGCAATAGGCGTCGTGTTCGGCGATATTGGCACGAGCCCCTTATATGCTGTTAAGGAAGTTTTTCATGCCGGATTAACTACAGATACTAGTCATGTCCTTGGCGCTCTCTCGCTGATTTTCTGGTCGTTGTCGCTGGTGGTCACGACCAAATATGCGATTTTCATCATGCGCGCCGACAACAAGGGCGAAGGCGGCATCATGGCGCTGATGGCGTTGGCCTTGCACGGTTCCCGGGATAAGCCGGGCAAAATGCGCTTCATTGTCGCCATCGGTTTGATTGGAGCGGTTCTGTTTTATGGTGACGGCATGATTACGCCGGCCATTTCCGTGCTCAGCGCGGTCGAAGGCCTGAGCGTTGTTGCTCCGCCGCTAGCGCAGTATGTGGTGCCGATTACCGTTGCCGTGCTGGGTGGATTGTTCGTTATACAGGCCAGAGGCACCGGTGAAGTCGGCAAACTGTTCGCACCGGTCATGTGTATCTGGTTTGTTGTGCTGGGGGTCATGGGAATAATCAATATTTTCCAACAGCCGGAGGTATTAATGGCTGTTAATCCCTATTATGCAGTCAATCTGCTGGGTGAATTGGGCTGGAAAGGCTTTTTAGTCATGGGATCAGTGGTATTAGCCATTACTGGCGCTGAAGCACTGTATGCCGATATGGGGCACTTCGGCCTGAAACCGATACGCTATGCCTGGTTCAGCTTTGTATTTCCGGCCCTGCTGCTCAATTATTTTGGCCAGGGCGCACTGTTGCTTGGGCATCCCGAGGCCATAGAAAATCCATTTTATTTGCTTGCACCGAATTGGGCGTTGTATCCACTGTTGCTGCTCGCCACACTGGCCACCGTCATCGCCTCGCAAGCGGTCATTTCCGGCGCCTTTTCGATAACACGGCAGGCCATTCAATTGGGTTACTGTCCGCGTATGCAGATTCAGCACACTTCTGGCGAGGAGATGGGGCAGGTCTATATCTCTGTCGTCAACTGGCTGCTGATGGTTTCAGTATTTGTGCTGGTGCTGAGCTTTCAGTCCTCGTCGGCTCTGGCTTCGGCCTACGGTATTGCCGTTACGGGCACCATGATTACGACAACGATCCTGGCATTCATCGTGATTTCGGAATTGTGGCAATGGAAAAGAAGCACCAGCATTGCTTTTTTGTCGGTTTTCCTCACCATCGATTTTTTGTTCCTCTCGTCTAACAGCCTGAAAATTCCGACCGGTGGCTGGTTGCCGCTAGTCGTTGGTGCCGCACTGTTTCTGATGATCACCACCTGGATCAAAGGCCGCGAACTGTTGGCGGCCTATCTGGATGAAAAACGGGTATTGTTCGAAGAACTGGAAGAAAAAGTACTGGATCAGTCCCTGGTGACGGCGCCAGGCTCGGCCATCTATTTAGCCAAAAATCTGCATGGCGTGCCGCAGGTAATGGTGCACAACCTTGAGCACAATCATGTCCTGCACGGGCAAGTCATGGTGCTGACGGTCGTGACCAAGGAAGAGCCTTATGTGGACGAAGCGCATCGCGTCAAGATCCGGACTTTTGGGCAGAATCAGAATTACCATCGCATAAAGCTTTATTTCGGTTTTCAGCAAACCCCTGATGTGCGCCGTGCTCTGGAATTATGCAGGCAGCAAGGTTTAGATATTGATCCCGAAAAGGTTTCGTTTTTCATCGGCCGCGAGCGGGTTTCTTTCCGGCGTAAAAGCCCGATGCCCCGATGGCGCCGGCCTCTGTTCAGCTTTTTATTCCATAACGCATCCAGCGCGATAGAATTCTTTAAAATTCCCGTCGAGCTGGTCATCGAACTGGGCATTCGTATTGAACTTTAAAAAAGACATCATGATGGTATGGTTTAGCTGAATAATTTCATGAAGCAATACTTTAGGCTTTGTCTTCGGCAAAAAATCCTTAACCTATCTATTTTCCCTCGTCCCCCGAAGACAACAATTTCTCCAGCGCGTCCATCCGTTGATGCAGCCGCGCCAATTCGTCAAGAATCCGGTCTTTTTCATCGTGACTGACTACTGTCTTCTGGTCCAAGGCATCCATGTTTCTGCCGATCAAAGCTATCGAAACAGAGCCATAAACAGCGAAAAAAACACCACGCCCAAAAAAATCAAACCGGCCATCAACAGGCGGCCTAAAAAGGAAACCGGGACCACATCGCCGAACCCGACATGGGTCAGCGTCACCTAAGCCGACCAGACTCCGTCCTGAAGCGATTTGACATTCGGATCGACCAGAAACAGCATTAATCCGCCCATCAAAGTAACCATGACCGCCAGCAACACCAGATAACTCAGATGCCAGAATTTGGACAAGTGAGTTTTAAGGCTGTTCGCCCAAGCCACCGCGTTATGGACATCGTCTAACCAGTGCATAGTGTGCCCTCTCTTGTTTGTTGTTCGATATTGTCAGATCATGCTCTCGAAGCGGCTGTAATCCAAACGCTTCGTAGCGCAGCGTAGATTATCCATTTTTAGCTATGTCCGGCATTGATTGCTGTTAGGCAATTTACAAAGAAATACCATAAAAAACCGCAAAGCGAGTGCATTGCCGAACATGGCATTTGGCTGAGTCCATTGCCATGCCCTGCAAACTCAATCTTATTTATCAGAATATAAGATAGGATCATCTAATAATATCGTTTTATTCAACATAAAGATTTCACTAAGATAGTTTCCAACAGCAGAACAGCTACAAATGGTTTCTTCTAAAGGACTGCGTATATTGACTCTCATTTCATGGATGCTCTCGGGCGGGTTTTTCAACCCGCCTTTTTTTTTGCCCGGAAAAAATTGGCGCCGGACATAAAAGCATGGAATGACTAAGACTTAGTTGATGACTTTCATCAGTTCAAAAACCTGATCAGATTTTTTCCGTTTTTTAAAATACTGTCATTTGGATTCAAGTTAATACATTTTTCATGGATAAAGTTTATAATCCCGCAGGCTCCGGATGGAGCACCGGCATTCCTGAATATCTGTTTCTTAATCAATATAATCACCGATATCACTGCGGATAATAAACAATGAAGGACTTATTCAATCAATGGGGAAACGCCCTCTTTCACACCCGAAATGTGCTGTTTCCTGTTCTTATCGCCACGCTGCTGTTCTTTTTTCCGCCTGTGGCGATTGGCACGGCGCCCGGCGATTATTTTCTGGCGTTTGGCCTGTTGCTGGTAACGGCTGGCCAGGCTTTGCGGATATTGACTATCGGTCTGGCCTATATTGTCCGCGGCGGCAGGAACAGGCGGATTTATGCTGAAAATCTCGTGACGGATGGCGTCTTTGCGCATTGTAGAAACCCGCTTTATGTGGGCAATATTTTGATTGTCATCGGTTTTATGTTCATCTCCGGCAACACGGCGGGCATCATTCTCGGCTCGTTAGGCTTTATGGCGATTTACCGGCTTATCGTCTTCAGTGAAGAACGGTTTTTAACGGAAAAGTTCGGCCAGGCCTATCTCGACTTTTGCACCGACGTGCCGCGCTGGCTGCCCCGGTTTAAAGGCTTGCGCGAAACAATCAGCCATTATGAATTTGACTGGCCTGCGGTTGCCGTTAAAGAATACGGCACCCTGTTTACGTCGCTGATGATTTCGCTGGGATTAGTCAGCTGGAAACTTAAGCTTGCCGACAGTCTGGCTCAAAACAGAATGCCCATCATGACAGCGGCCATACTGATCGTTTCGGCATATGCCATTGTGCGTTTTCTGAAGAAAACCGAACGTCTCAGATCAATGAGATAAGCAGATCAATTAACAACATATCATGACAAAGAGCAAATCAATGACACAGGAAGACCGGATCTTTCAACAAATCAATCGTGTGGAAGATTTTACCTTTGATGAACGCGTTGCGACCGTGTTTGACAACATGGTCTCCAGGAGCGTGCCTTTTTACAGCGAAATTCAGCGCCTGCAGTCAGATCTGATCGTGGAATTTTTATCGACGCAGGACGACGGCGTAGTTTGTGATCTAGGCTGTTCAACGGGAACGACCATCGAGCACATCATCAATCACCCCAAATGCCCCAAAACAGCCCGATTTGTCGGCTTTGACAATTCCGAGCCCATGCTGGATAAGGCGCGCGCCAAATTGTCGACTGCCGTTGCAGAACAAAGCGTATCTCTGCAGGCTGCCGATTTAAGCGATTTGCCGGCATTGCCCGCTTGTGATGTGGTGATTCTCAACTGGACTTTGCAGTTCGTGAGACCGATTGGCCGGGAGCACCTGCTTAAAAATATCTATACCGCGCTTAAACCGGGCGGCGTGCTGTTTTTGTCGGAAAAGATTTTAAGCGGCGATGCCGCCTTGAATCGTCTTTATATTGATCATTATCTGGAATTTAAAAAGTCGCAAAGCGGCTATACCAACGAGGAAAACCAGCGCAAGCGTGAAGCGCTGGAAAATGTGCTGATTCCTTACCGGCTTGAAGAAAATTACCTTTTACTGGAGCGGGCCGGCTTTAAGCGCATCGACACTTATTTCCGCTGGCTTAACTTTGCCTGCCTGATCGCCATCAAATAACTCAGCGGGTTTAACGTTGAGTGTCCGTCTTCAGTTGTTATCCGGACATATGCCTTTGCTATTCAGGATGAGGTAAACATATATGATTACAGGCAATATGGGAATCCGTCACGCCAGTATTTTTTCGGCCCTATGTCTTTCGGCCGTCGCCGCTTGTCCAGGACAGGCACAAGCTGGAACCGTCAATCATCCCAAAAACACATTCAGCGGGCCCTGCGTGGGGTTCTATGCGCATATTCTGCAGAATGGGCCTGCTGACTCCCAAGGGGTATACCATGCTGAATGGGCCGGTTGGGCCGGCTATGCGACCTTTTATGTCAACTATAAATCGGAGTGGAAATATCAAACCGCCAAACCCGAGCCAGCCGGCAGCGGTTATAGGGTTTGTGTCAAACCCGTCGACCTCAAGGCCAGCTTCTACTCATCAACCACGAAGGACATTCTTCGATGGGATCCGGAAGCTCAAGTTTCGCCGGCCTGCTTACAGGAAAATATCGCCTGGACCAAGGCTGCGCTGAACCATGAAGAAGAACACGAGAAAATCACCAACCAATTCATTGCAGAAAAAAACCGGACTTGGAACCCGGCCCGTTTTCAGACCGAAGCGTGTGACGAGGGCGCGGACGAAAATGAAGCCATAAATAAAGCCAAAGCGTCACTGGAAAAAATAATCCATTCCCACCTCCAAGCGGAAGCAGAACAGTTAGAGGAAAAGATTATGAAAAAGCAGAAGGAGCACGACGACATGAATCCGGTCAGGCTAATCAATTGCAGTATCTGTGGAGCAGACTAATGCTCTGCCTGCCCCTTTTTTTGCTCATACCAGCCTTTTTTGGTGCTCATTGTAGAGCTTTCAGGCGTTAGGGCATTAGTCCGCATGGTCATGATTCTCGGAGCGGCAAAACGTGCCGGCCCGTATGAAATACCATTAATAAATTGATTTTTAATCACCGTTTTATGGCTATTAAAGGATTGAATATGGAAGATATATGGCACGATAAAGTCCAAAGTTACCTCAACAGGAGATACGCTCATGCGCATTCGGGGCCTTGCTACGATCCTGGTTTTTCTGTGTTTGCTAGCCATAAAATCCATCGCTCATGCCGAAACTGTGCCGGCTGGAGCACCGAGGCAGGACCCACCTAATACCTGTTACCAGGATTTCACTGAACATCGGATTCAGCATGGAGCAAACGGCTTGTATGTCCGCGAGTACGCTGGCACTGAGCCGCCGGTTGTGCTGATGCACGGTTTCCCCGACAACCTTCATCTCTACGATCGCACAGTGCCCTATCTGTGCGGCAGACATGTCGTCCTGTTTGACTTTCTTGGCTGGGGGCAGTCGGACAAACCGGAAGGTTACAGTTATACGTTCGACGATCAAAAAGCGCAGCTCGATGCCGTTATTCAGCAGCTTGGGTTGCAACAACCGCTCCTGGTGAGCCACGATGCCTCTGGGCCGGCCGCAATCAACTGGGCGCTCGACCACAGCCAGGAGACCGGCGGGCTGGTTCTGCTCAATACTTTCTACCACCTGACGCCTTCCCTCTCGGCACCTGAAGCGATCGCGATATTCGCCGATCTGCTCGAATTGCGGACGGCATCCGTCGTGCCGCCAACCAACCCCTGGAGTTTCAAGCGCCTGAGCCAGGCGATAGCCAGTGATCCGCAACTGTTTCGAGGATTATATTTCTGGCAGGTAGGCTCTTTTTTTCGCGACGATGGGCCTCGTGAAGAATTTCTACCCCAGCTCTATGCGCAGTTCGCCCAAAAACCGAGCGCCATTCCAGCGTTTGTCGCGCTCAACCGTGACCTGGGAAATTCGATACAGGCCAACACGAAAAGAATCCCTGAGCTTCTTCTATTCGATGGCCCTGTGCGTATCATCTTCGGGGCGAGCGATCCCTACCTGAATGCCGGACTCGCGAAAGACTTCCATAACATCTTTCCCGCATCAGACCTGTTCCTGCTGCCGACTGCCCGCCACTACGTGCAGATGGATGAGCCCGCGCGAGTCGCACATTTGATCCTGACAACCAGGACGCGTTAAAAACCCTTGCCGCGCCGGAGCCTGGCAAGCCGGTTCCGGCGCAAACACTGGCTGTTCTAAGAGCCGGCAGTTCCGTAGGAGTAGGATGTGCCGAGGCACGAGGCGCATCGTTCGCGATTGATGCGCTTCACTACGTTCAGCGTATTATAGCTCTACCGCTAAACGTTTTGGACGGGGCAAGGCAACCGCAAAGCGACTGGCTGTCGGCCTTATGCAATGGGTTATTTAGTTGCGTCAGACCATTTTTCGGCTAGACCGAAAAACGCCTCAGCCTGCATCACATGTGCAGTTCACTTAACATAAAGATACCATGCCTCATTCGCTGCTTGTGCTTGGGCCACTGATTTGACCACGGATTTCACCATTAGGGTGTTCATCTGTGTGGACATTAGCATAGGTGACGCCATTCCTCATGGCGGCAATAATCTCGGCACCGTCGCCGGGACTGATACCTTGCTCTGCTGGTCCGACGACATCAGCAGCGGTCACGGTGCCGGTCACTGTACCCTGAGCAGGGCACGGCGGTTTATTACCTCCACCGCACAGGAAGAAGCTTATTCCACCATTCACACCCCTCTGGCCGAAATGAACGTGGGCAACTGTAGCTGTGCCTTCAAGCCCCGAATACTCGAGCTCATATGTCAGCGCCGTTCCGGCTTCATCGAGTTGCGCACGAAACTCGCCTGTTCCGGTAGTGGAAATGGCAGGAACCTCTTGAAACCCGCTTAAGGTCGTATTGAAGCTATTCTGATTGGGCTGCTCTGTCGCCAGAGTATCAAGGAGTGGCAAGAACAAAACGACTATCAAAAAGACTTTCATATAGATCTTTTTCATCTTTCAGTTCCTCCGTACATGCGTTACACAACGTAGAATACCCCCCTGGAGTAGTTTCTGAGTGGATATGGGCACTTAAGTTCCTCCCCAGATGCATCAAAAGATAGAATAGGAAAGTAGCTCGCTGACTTTTCAGATTACAGGTTAAATCAAAAGGGGGCAGATTCACTTAATCAGCTATTTAATTCGACACTTGAGCACCAAAAAGCCTTGTAGGGTACGCATCGCGTACCATTTACAAAGTTTTCCGATGAACCAGACCTCAAAAGGTACGCGATGCGTACCCTACGGACTTATCCCGTTTCCAGCACCGATCACTTCACCGGCACCGGCAAGAACTGCGACCATTCCGTCTCGCCGCCGGCTTCATCCGAAGTCGGCAATTGCGCGGTACTCCAGCCGCCACCCAAGGCCTTGACCAGCAGCACGGCGACAACCAGGCGCTGGCTCAGAAGATCGACGGCCGTGATTTCGTTGTTGAGGGCGTCGGCCTGGGCGGTATTGACGTTCAGGTAGCTGAGCGTGCCGGCCCGGTACTGGTTGGTCGTCAGCTCGACGGCCTTGCGCGCGGCCGCGACGGCTTTGTTCTGCACCTGGATTTCCTGTTCCAGGATGCGCAACGCGGCCAGATGGTCCTCGACTTCCTGAAAGCCGACCAGCACGGTCTGGCGATAGGCGGCCACGCTCGCGTCATAGCTGTGGATGGTCTCGCTCAGACTCGCGCCGCGGGCGCCGCCGTCGAACAGCGGCAAGGCCAGCGCCGCAGGACCCAGCGCCCAATAGCGGGCCGCGTTGGTGAGCAGGTTCGAAAACGTGCTGGCTTGGTAGCCGTTGGTGCCGGACAGGTTGAGGCTGGGGTAATAAGCCGCCTTGGCCACGCCGATCTGGGCATTGGCGGCCGCGGCCAGCCGCTCGGCCTCGGCGATATCGGGCCGACGCTCCAGCAGCTGCGATGGCAGGCTGACCGGGATGGGCGGGATTTTGGCATTGAAAGCCGCCACCGGGATAGTCAGCTCCGCCGGGGTTTTGCCCATCAACATTGCAATCGCATGCTCCAGCTGCACCCGCTGCACGCCGAAGTCGATGGCCTGCGCTCGGGCCGATTCCAGCTGGGTTTCGGCCTGCACCACATCCGACTTGCCGGCGACGCCGACGGCATAGCGGTTCTGAGTAATCTTCAACGTTTTGGCAAAGGCCTCGACGGTGTCATTCAGCAGCTTGATCTGCGCATCGAATGCGCGCAGCTGAAAATAGTTCTGCGCGAGCGTAGCCTGAGTCAGCAGCCGCACGGCCTGCAAACTGGCGGCGCTGGCCTGGGCGCTGGCTTGATCGGATTCCACCTGCCGGCGCACCTTGCCCCAGATATCGGGCTCCCAGGCGACGCTGAACACACCGTTGAACAGCGTCCTGACCCCGGACACGGCCACGCTCTGGCCGCTGGCCGCGCGAAAGCGGCTGGCTGATACGCTGCCTGTCACGATCGGGAAATAGGCGGACCTGGAGCCCTGGACCAGCGCTTGCGCCTGTCGATATTGGGCTTCGGCTTGGGCGATGGACTGGTTGGAAATGTCGACTTGCTGTTCCAGGGCATTCAGATACGGATCGTCGAAGATCTCCCACCAGTTGCCGGCAAGCTCATGGTCGCGCGGCTGCGCCAGCTTCCAGCCCTGCATTTCCTTGAACTCGGCCGGCACCGGCATGGCAGGCCGTTTATAGTCAGGCCCGACCGCACAGGCTGCGAGCGATAAGAAAACGGTAACAGTCAACAGCTGTAATTCCAGCCTGTTCCTCATGATTGATAGTCTCCCAAGGTATCCACAGGCGCGGATACCGAATGCTTGGCCTTGCGGCGAAAAACGCGGCGGACTTTGGCTTCAAAGCGGTCCAGATAAAGGTAAATGACGGGGGTAGTGTACAAGGTCAGGACCTGACTGAACAGCAGCCCGCCGATGATGGCGATGCCCAAAGGCCGGAGCAGCTCCGACCCGTAACCCGTGCCGAAAGCCAGCGGCACGGCGGCCAGCAAGGCCCCGAAGGTGGTCATCAGAATGGGCCGAAAGCGCATGCGGCAGGCCTTGCGAATCGCGTCCTCGCTGCTCAATCCGCCGTTGCGTTCGGCGTCGATGGCGAAATCGACCATCATGATCGCGTTCTTCTTGACGATGCCGATCAGCAGAATCACGCCGATCAGGGCGATGATGCTGAACTCCGTTTTGAACGCCATCAGGGCGACAATCGCGCCGACGCCTGCCGACGGCAGCGTCGACAGGATGGTCAGCGGATGGATGTAGCTTTCGTACAGCATGCCCAGCACGATGTAGATTGCGATCAGCGCCGACAAAATCAACCAGGGCTGGTTTGCCAGCGATTTTTCGAACTCCTTGGCCGAGCCCTGGAAGCTGCCGTGAATCGAGGCCGGCACGCCCAGAGTGTTCAAGGCTTCATTGATGGCTTGGCGGGCCGCGGACAGCGGTACGCCCGAGGCCAGATTGAACGAAACGGTCGCGGTCGGGAACAGACCCTGGTGATTGACCGACAACGCCGTGTTGGTGTACTCGTAGCTGGCGAACGCCGACAGCGGCACCTGGGCCCCGTCCGGATACTGGACGCTGGGCGGCACGCTGACATAAATGCTTTTCAGGGCCTCGGCGTTCTGCGCGTATTCGGGCGCCACCTCCATGACCACATGATACTGGTTCAACGGCGCATAAATGACTGAAACCTGGCGCTGGCCGAAGGCATCGTTCAGGGTCGAATCGATCAGCGCCTGCGTGACGCCCAACCGCGATGCGGCGCTCCGGTCGATTTGCAGCGAGATCTGCTGGCCCTTGTCCTGCTGGTCGGTATTGACATCGGTCAGCTCCGGCAACTGCTGCAAGGCCCTGACGATCTGCGGCGTCCAAGTGCGAAGATCCGAGAGCTGATCCGCTTCCAGCGCATATTCAAACGTGCCCGACGACGGCCGGCTGCCGATGCGCAGTTCCTGCGCCGGAAACAGGAACAGGCTCGCGCCGGGCACGTCGGCGAACTGACGGCGGAATTTGTTCATGAGCTGGTCGGCGCGCAGATGACGCTCTTCCAGCGGCTTGAGCATCAAATACAAGCGTCCGTTGTTGGTGCGGTCGCCTTCCGTGTTGCCCAGCACCGCCTCGACGTCCGGGTCCTGCCGGATGATGTTGATGAATGCCGCCAGCTTCTCCTGCATGGCGCTCGATGAAATGGTCTGATCGCCCATCAGACCGCCCAACAGTCTGCCGGTATCCTGGGCCGGAAAAAAGCCTTTGGGTACGATCGAATACAGGTAACCGTTCAGCCCTACGATGATCGCCAGCAGCAGAAGCACGAATTTGCCATGGTTCAGCGTCCAGGACAGCGTTTTGTCGTAACCTGCTGCCAGATGGTTGAACCAGCGTTCACTAGTATTATAGAAGCGGCCGTGCCGGTCGCTGGCGCCGCGTTTCAGCCACAGCGAACACAGCATCGGCGTCGTGGTAAAGGACAGCAGCAGCGAGACGACGACCGCAGCCGACAAGGTCAGGCCGAACTCGCGGAACAGGCGGCCGACGATGCCGCCCATCAGCAGGATCGGAATGAACACGGCGATCAGCGACAGGCTCATGGTCAGCAGGGTAAAACCGACTTCTTTCGCACCCAGCAGCGCGGCCTGTCCGGGCGATGCGCCCTGCTCCAAATGCCGGGTCGTGTTCTCCAGCACGACAATGGCGTCATCGACCACGAAACCGGTCGCGACGGTCAGCGCCATCAGCGACAGGATGTCCAGGCTGAAATCGAATAAATACATGACGCCGAAGGTGCCGATCAGCGATACGGGCACGGTAACAACCGGAATCATCGCCGAGCGCAGATTGCGCAGGAACAGGAACACGACCAGGATGACCAGCGCCACGGCGATGATCAGGCTGAGCTGCACCTCTTTCAGGGACGCGCGGATGAAGGTGGAGCGGTCCATCGCGATGGTCAGCTTGACGGTGCTGGGAATGGACGCCTGCAACTGCGGCAGCAAGGCCTTGACCTTGTCCACCGTCGCGATCACGTTGGCGTTGTCCTGCTTGTACAGGGCCAGCATCACGGCGGTCTTGTCGTTCAGGTAGCCCGTGCTGCCCAGGCTTTCCGCCGAATCGACGACGGTGCCGAGGTCGGAAAGAGCCACGGGCGCGCCGTTGCGATAGGCGATGATGAGCGGCAGATAATCGCTGGCGGTTTTGGCCTGGTCGTTGACGAAAATCTGCCAGTGGCGGCTGTCGTCCTCGATGGCGCCCTTCGGCCGGTTCACGTTCGTGGCCGTGATGGCCGCGCGCACGTCGGCGAAACTGACGCCGTACTTGGCCAGCGCGGCTGGGTTCAGCTCCACGCGCACGGCCGGCAGCGAACTGCCCCGGATGGAGACATTGCCCATGCCCTCGACCTGCGAGACCTTCTGGGCGATGATGGTCGAGGCCACATCGAACAACTGCGAGCGCGTCATGACATCCGAAGTCAGCGCCAGCATCATGAGCGGAGTGTCGCTGGGATTGTTGCGGCGGTAGCTGGGGCGCGACGGCATGTTGGCCGGCAGCAGGCTGCTGGCGGCATTGATCGCGGCCTGCACGTCGCGCGATGCGCCGTCGAAATCGCGGTCGAGGTCGAATTGCATGTTGATGCCGGTGGAGCCGCGACCGCTGGACGAAGTCATCTCCGTGATGCCGGCGATATGGCCCAGCGCACGCTCCAGCGGCGTCGCCACATTCGCGGCCATCGTCTCGGGACTGGCTCCGGGCAGGGAAGCCTGAACCGAGATGGACGGAAAATCCACCTGCGGCAGCGCCGCCACCGGCAACTGGAAATAAGCCAGCGCACCGGCCAGCGCGATGCCGATCGTCAGCAGCGAGGTCGCGACCGGGCGGGCGATGAAATGGGCGGACAGAGACATGGCTACTCCTTGCCGACCGGCAATGCCAAAGGTTCCGGATTGCTCCTGAGACGCCGGCCCAGACGATCGAAGGCCAGATAGATGACCGGCGTCGTGAACAGCGTCAGCATCTGGCTGAAAATCAGCCCGCCGACCATGGTGATGCCGAGCGGATGGCGCAGTTCGGAACCGACGCCGGACCCCAGCATCATCGGCAAGGCGCTGAGCAGTGCCGCCATCGTCGTCATCATGATCGGCCGAAAGCGCAGCAGGCAGGCCTGATAGATGGCCTCGTGCGCCGGCTTGCCTTCCTTGCGTTCGGCCTCCAAAGCAAAGTCGATCATCATGATCGCGTTCTTCTTGACGATGCCGATCAATAAAATGATGCCGATAATGCCGATGATGCCCAGATCGGTGTCCGACAGCATCAGGGCCAGCAGGGCGCCGACGCCGGCCGAAGGCAGTGTCGACAGAATCGTGACCGGATGGATGTAGCTCTCATAGAGCACGCCCAGCACGATATAGACGGTCACGAGCGCGGCGATGATCAGCCACACGGTGTCGGTCAGCGAGGCGCTGAACGCCTGCGTGGCGCCCTGGTAACTGGCACGCACGCTCAACGGCAGCTCGATGTCCTGCTTGGCCTGCTCTATCGCGTCAATGGCATCGCTGAGAAACGCGCCCGGCGCCAGATTGAAGGAAATCGTCGTCGCCGGGAACTGCTCCAGGTGATTGACGACCAGCGGCGCGAACCGCTCCGACACCGTGGCGATCGTCGACAATGGCACCTGCGTGCCGCTCGAGGACTGGACCCTGACATCTTTAAGCGCCGCGATGCTGCTGCGGAACTCAGGCTTCACTTCCAGCACGACGCGGTACTGGTTCGACTGCGTGAACAGCGTCGAGATCTGGCGCTGGCCGAAGGCGTTGTACAGCGCGTTGTCGATCGCCGCGATGGAAACGCCTAAGCGGCTGGCGCTGCTGCGGTCCACCGACACGAAGGCCTGCAGCCCCTGGTCCTGCAGGTCGCTGGAGACGTCGGCGAACACGGGCGACTGCGCGAGCCGGTCCACGAGCAGGCCGGTCCAGCGGCTCAGTTCGGCCTGGTCCACCGCATCCAGCGTGAACTGGTACTGCGTGCGGCTGATGCGGTTCTCGATGGTCAGGTCCTGCACCGGCTGCAGGTACAGCTTGATGCCCTGCACTTGGTCGAGTCTCGGTTGCAGCCTCCGGATCACTTCGACCGCGTTGGTCTTTCGCTCATCCAGCGGCTTCAGGTTGATCAGCAGGCGGCCGGTGTTGAGCGTCGGATTGCTGCCGTCGACGCCGATCAGCGAAGCCACGCTGTCGACGTCCGGATCCTGCAGCACCACGTCGGCCAGGGTCTGTTGCCGCTCGGCCATGGCCTGGAACGAGATGCTCTGCGGCGCTTCGGAAATGCCCTGAATGACGCCGGTATCCTGGATCGGGAAAAAGCCCTTGGGGATAACGATGTACAACAGCACGGTCAGGGCCAGCGTCGCGACGGCGACCAGCAGCGTCATGCCCTGATGCCGCAGGACAACACGCAACAGCCGGCCGTAGCCGTCGTTCAGGCTGTCGAGAAACCGGCCGCTGCCCCGGTAGAACCAGCCCGCGTGCGCCTCGTCGACATGGCGCAGCATTTTCGCGCACATCATCGGCGTCAGGGTCAGCGAGATCACGGCCGAAATCAGAATCGCCACGGCCAGCGTGACGGCGAACTCCTGGAACAGCCGGCCGACGATATCGCCCATGAACAGGAGCGGGATCAGCACGGCCACCAGCGAGATCGTCAGCGAGATGATCGTGAAGCCGATCTGCTCGGAGCCTTTCAGCGCCGCCTGCAGGGGGCTCTCGCCTTCTTCGAGGTAGCGCGCGATGTTCTCGATGACCACGATCGCGTCATCGACCACGAAACCGGCCGCGATGGTCAGCGCCATCAGCGTCAGGTTGTTGATGCTGAAGCCGGCCAGGTACATGAAAGCGAACGTGCCGACCAGCGACAGCGGCACGACCACGCCGGGAATGGCCGTCGCGGACAGATTGCGCAGGAACAGGAAGATCACCAGGATCACCAGCCCCAGCGCCAGCATCAGCTCTGCTTCTACATCCTCCACCGACGCGCGTATCGTGGTCGTGCGGTCGGTCAGCACGGCCACGTCAAGGCCGCTGGGCAGCGATTCCTGCAACTGCGGCAGCAGGGCCTTGATGCGGTCGACGACTTCGATGACGTTGCTGCCCGGCTGGCGCTGGATATTGACGATCACGGCCGCCGTCTTGTTGGCCCAGGCTGCCAGGCGCACATTTTCGGCCTGCTCCCTGATCTCGGCGACGTCGGCCAGCAGCACCGGATTGCCGTCGCGGAAAGCGATGACCAGCGCTTCATACTCGGCAACCGATTTCAGCTGGTCGTTGACGTCGATCGTGGTCGAGCGCGTCAGGCCGTCGAATAGGCCTTTGGGCTGGTTGACATTGGCGCTGGCGATGGCCTGGCGCACATCCTCCAGGCTCAGGCCGTAAGCCGACAAGGCGGCCGGATTGACCTGAATGCGCATCGCCGGCCGCTGACCGCCGCTGATGCTGACCAGGCCGACGCCGGACAACTGCGACAGTTTCTGAGCCAGGCGCGTGTCGACCAGATCTTCCACGCGCGTCAACGGCAGCGTATCGGAACTGACCGCCAGCGTCATGATCGGCGCATCCGCGGGATTGACCTTGCTGTAGATCGGCGGCATGGGCAGGTCATTGGGCAGGAAGTTGGCGGCGGCGTTGATCGCGGCCTGCACCTGCTGTTCGGCCACGTCGATGTTCAGATTCAGGTTGAATTGCAGGACGATGACCGAGGCGCCGGACGAGCTGGATGACGACATCTGGCTCAGGCCCGGCAATTGCCCTAGCTGGCGCTCCAGCGGCGCCGTGATCAGCGACGACATAACATCCTGGCTGGCGCCCGGATACAGCGTGACGACCTGGATGGTCGGGTATTCAACTTGCGGCAGGGCCGAAACCGGCAGTTCCCGGTAGGCGACGATGCCGATCAGCAGCAAGGCCAGCATCATCAACGAGGTGGCGACCGGGCGTAAAATAAACAGGCGGGAGGGATTCATAGGTCAGGCGTACTGTCCGTGTGGCGGGAAAAAATTACTTGGCATTGCTCTGCTTGGGCTGATCCTGATGGCCGTCATTAGCGGACAGCAAGGCGCCGCCGGCAACGGCTCCGCTGCGGTCGATCACTTTGACCCTTGCTCCTTCGCGCAGCTTGTCGGCGCCATCGACCACGACCTGTTCATCGGCTTGCAGGCCTTCCAGCACGGCCACCTGCTCGCCGTCCACGGGCCCCAGCTTGACGGGCCGCGTGCTGACGGTCTGGCCGTCTTTGACCACGTACACGAAGCTGCCCGCATTGCCGTTCTGGATCGCGGCGCTGGGCGCGATGACCACGCCGCGCAGGGTGTCGATCTTCATGCGGATATTGACGAACTGGTTCGCGAACAGGGACTCGTCTTCATTGTCGAACTCGCTTTTCAACTTGACGGTGCCGGTGCTCGGATCAATCCGGTTGTCGACTGCCAGCAACCTGCCTTGCGCCAGCTTGTTCTTGCCGCTGCGGTCGTAGGCTTCAACCGGCAGGGCTTTGCCCGCATGGAGCTGCTTTAAGACCGCCGACACCTGATCTTCAGGCACGGTGAAGACCACGGCTATCGGCTGCGTCTGCGTGATCACGGCGATGCCGCCGGTATCGGACGCTTTGACAATGTTGCCCTGATCGACCATGCGCAGGCCCAGCCGCCCGGTGATGGGCGCGGTGATCTTGGCATAATTCAGCTGGAGTTTGGCATTCGCGACCTGGGCCTGGTCCGCTGCCACGATGCCCTGGTATTGCTTGACTGTGGCTTCCTGCGTGGCGACCTGCTGGGCGGCGATGGAGTCCTGCTCCTGCAGAGTCTTGTAGCGTTCCAGATCCAACTGCGCGTTCTTCAGCAGCGCTTCATCGCGCAGAAGCTGCCCCTCCACCTGCATGAGCTGAACCTGAAAAGGCCGGGGGTCGATTTCGGCGAGCGGGTCGCCTTCACGCACCAGCCCGCCTTCCTTGAAAGCGACATGAATCAGCTCGCCGTCAACGCGCGATTTCACGGTCACGGTGCTCAGGCCCGTAACCGTGCCCAGGCCGTTCAGGTAAACGGGCACATCACCCTCCTTGACCGGCTCGGCCACGACCGCCGCGACCATCGTGCCGCCGTACTGGCCGCTCCGCTTCTTCTCGGGCGCCGCCTGCGCGGGATTGCCGATAAACGGCTTGATGAAATAAACCGCCGCCGATATCAACAAGATCAGCGCCGGCCATGCCAGCCAATGAAATCTCCGCTTCGGTTTTATCGGGCGCGATGCTTTGTTTTCTTCCAACTTCATAAGTAGTCCGGGTTCATGTTTTTTTGATTGGTAACCTGCCGGCGCTGAGCGGGTTGAAAAGGCCGAAGTCCAGGCATTCAGGGCTTGCGGGCTTTGAATTGTAGCGATGAAATGCGCAAGCAATTCGTAGCAATTGTGCAAACAATAGGGAAACTGGCGCATCGACGAACATGCCGATCTACTGCGGGGCCTCGTCCGGCCGAACGCAGGCGCGGAACATGATTTGATTTGAACTGCCTGGGATGCCGCTCTATCGTTATTGCCAACGCGTGACCGCTAGTTGATCGCAAAGCTGTAAAACAGCCGTCAAGGCGGCCGGAGCCGGGCCTGAAGGGCGGGTTAAATCCGCTGCGAGCGCCAGCGGTGCGTTCAAAAATGGCGCCAATAAAATAACTGGATTGTTCTTCATACTATGATCAGGTTTTTCTTGTGTATAGGGTCGAATTCATTCGACCCGAGGCAGTTGTAGGCTGGGTTGGAGCTTTAGCGGAAACCCAGCTTAGGCAACTCCAAAATGCTGGGTTTATCAACCCAGCCTACCGCCGTTAAAAATTTCGTAAGGTACGCATTGCGTACCATTTTCAAGATTTGCGAACTTTGAAAAATGGTACGCAATGCGTACCCTACTTCTATGAGCAGGAATAGTGCCAACATTTATGTACAGCGCGCACGCGGCACTTGATTGACTTAGTCAATTGATTACAAAGCCGCTAATCTTTTTTCGCATACCCGTTGCCCAACCCGTGGCTGTTCCGCCATCCATGCCAACAGTTGAGGTTCTGCTGCTCATGAAACAACCCGGCAGCAGAAAGTGTTTCCAATTCAACAGATCGGGCCGATGCCGTCGTATCAGCCCGCCGGCTCCGGAGCTAGCTGCGCCTTGCGGCCGACGCTCTTTTTGATGCGGAAAGTCTGGCGCAGGCGCCGCCAGCCGACCACCAGCGCGCTGGCGCCGAGGACCAGCCCGAATGCCACCCACATCAGCATCCAGACATCCCAGACCGGACGATAGTACAGCCAGCCGAAATCCCAGTGGTGCAGGCCTGAGTACAGCCAGCGGAACACCTGCCGGCTCCGGTCCAGCCTGGCCAGCAAGCGGCCGTCCTGCGGGTCCAGATAAAGCCGCGTGCCGGCTTCGTCGGCCAGCGTCACCCGCAGCACCGGCAGCGGTTTTTCCACCAGTCCCTGATGGTGTCTGGGGTAGTAGTAGTTGTCGTACTCAGTCAACAGCGTCTGCGTTTCTATCTTGGTATCGCCGGCCAGGCGTTGCGCACCGGCCGCCAGCGAATTCCGGCTGAATTGCGGCACGGTATTGGTCACCGATTGCGGCTGCCGCTGTCCGTCGCGGGTATAGGCCAGCAGCACGGCTTCATCGCCCAGGCTGCGCCAGCCCAGCTCGACGATATCGGAACCGCTCTCAAGCGGAGCCGGCTGCCAGTCGCGCATCACGGCGGGCAGCTTGCCGCCCGAGTAGCGCACCAGTTCCTCGCGGCTGGGGTTTGCCGGCGAGAACAGTTTCCAGGGATTGGTATCGATAAAGCCGCTGATGGCCCAGGACAGCGCCACCGTGCCGCCGATCAGGCCGCTCCAGAAGTGCCATTTGAACCAGAATTCGCGGTAGGGCTGGGTTCGTCCTTGGGAATAGGTCGGCTTGCCGCCGAAGCCGGGCCGCCAGCGCAGCCAGCCTATGATCAGTCCCGTCAATGTGGCGATCGTCGCCGACAGGCCCAGCCAGAATTGCACGTCTTCGCGGATGTGGCCCAGGCCGACGGCGTCCAGCGGCTTGAACAGATGCAGCCAGTTGCCGGCCCAGTAAAAAGCGCGGTCCACGCGTGTGGACGCATGCAGCACCTCGCCGGTGCGTGCGGAAATGAACAGTTCTTCACCCGCGTCGTTGTCGATGGCAATGTGATGGAACGGGCTCAAGGCATCCTGGTTGCGTACCTTGATCGTCTTGTCGACCGTTTCCAGATGCATGACCTGATTATCGCCGCCCGACCAGTTTTGCGCGATTTTCAGGGCCTGTTCCACGGAAATGTCATGCAGCGAGCCATCGATCGCGGATAGTGCGAAATAGCGGCCGCGATCGTCCTCGATCAGCCACAGCGGTTCGCCGCCGCTGCGCACGAGCCTGGCATCGGCAATGCCGACCTCGCCTGCCGGCGGCTTTTGAGCGCCGGCATTGTCTGCGATCTTGGCTCGGCGAGCCGCGACCGCCTTGCGCTGTTCAGTGCTACGGTCCCAGGCCTCGCCAAGACTCAGCCAGCCGGCTTCAGGCGCCAGCGTCTCAGCATGGGCCAGCCGCTGACTACGGCTTTGCGCGGCCGGCGTGGTATACATAATGACCAGCCCTGTCACGAACCAGAAAAACATGAACAAGGCCAGGACGATGCCTAGCCAGCGATGGACTTCAAATAACAGACGTTTCAAGGTTTTCATTTGTTTTATTCTCAACGATAAGCAAGTAAAAATAGGGCGAATACCCTCTCTGGGGCACAAGTGAATTCGCCACTACAGTCCGGAAAGGTAAGTCGACAGCGCTTCGATCTCATCATCGGCCAGCGCTTTGGCAATCTTGTTCATGACGCCGCCCGGGCTGTTGGAACGTTCGCCCAGCTTCCAGTTGACAAGCTGTCCGCTCAGGTAAGCCTTGTGCTGGCCGCCGATGGCCGGATAGGTCACGTTATCGGCGATCCTTCCCTTGCCGCCTTCGCCGTGACAATTGGCGCAAGCCTCGATGGCTCGGGCCTGGTCGCCGTTGCTGAACAGGTTTCCCCCGGCGGCATTCCCGCCTGCCGAATTGTCCTGCCTGCGTTTCTGGCTGGCGAAGTAGGCGGCGATATCGGCCATGTCGGCTTCGCTCAAGTCCTCGGCGATCACGCTCATGACCGGATGCTTGCGCGCACCGCTCTGGAAATCGCGGAGCTGCTTGATCAGATAGCCGGCATATTGGCCGGCATGGCTGGGAATCCTGCCATCATCGCTGTTGCCGTCCTGGCCGTGGCACTCCTGGCAGCGCTCGGATTCCGACGTTTCCCTGCCCGCCACCGGATCGCCGCTGCCGATACGCTGCGGGATTGTGCTGGCGTCCTCATCAACCGCCACGGATTTACCCGATACTAAAAGCGCGAGCATGCCGAAAGCCAGAAACCGCACGCTATTTCGCTGCCTGGCTGACCGCCAGCTGCTGCACGACTGCTAGCGCCTTTTCAACATTCTGAACCGGTTTAAGCCCGTCCAGCGTTGCGGCTATCCTGCCGTCGGGCGTGACAATAAAGGTCGTGCGTTCGGCAAAGCCGTGCTTGATTTCCTCGCCGCGCGTATCCTTCTTGCCCGGCGCCGCCTCTCTCACGGCCAGGTCGAAGGCTTTGCTGATTTTGCCGTCGGCATCGGAGGCGACGGCCACTTTGCCCGCGCAGTACTCAGGATCGGCCGAAAAGACGTTGAGCCGCTCGATGCTGTCCAGCGACACGCCGATAACCGTCGCGCCGGCGGCCGTGAATTTGTCATGGTTGACGGCGAACGTGTGCGCTTGCAGATTGCAGCCGCCCGTATAGGCTGACGGATAGAAATAGACCACGACAGGGCCTTTTTTCAGTGATTCTTTCAGGGAAAAGGCAAAAGGTTTGCCGGCCAGTGAAGCCTGCGCTTCAAAATCCGGCGCCGTATCACCTTCTTTCAGGGCGGCAACGGCCGGCAGCGTGATGGCGTTCGACAATAGACAGGCTAATAGAAAACGTTTCATGTAAGTGCTCATTCAAAGGGGTTTGTAGGTATCGTGGCAGGCCTGATCGCAGGACTTGGAAATCTCAATGGCCTTGTTGGATGCCGAGTCGTAATCGTTGGCTTCGACGAATTTCACGATGGCGGCCGCATTGTCCTGATAGATCTTGGAGTCAGCCACGGCATCGGCGGCATTGCCGCGCTTATCGAAGAAGCCTTCGACCAGTTTGAACGCATTCTGAAGCTCTTTGGCCAGAGCAATGGCCGAGTCACGGTCCTTGTTGGTAATGCTGTCCTGCAGGTTATGGGTATTGTTGTCTACTGCTTCCATCAATTCTTCGAAATCGAATTCGCTTTCGGCAGTGGCTATACTGCTGGCCAACACGAGAACGATTCCGAAAAGGTTAATCATTTTGTGCATATTTGATCCTTGCCGACGGCAGCGGTCGCCCCATCGTGTACTCTTTGTAATAACTGCTTGAATCGCTCCGGTCCCGAAAACCTAATCTTCCGGGACCGGGCGAGCCTTCCTAGGCGATAAGTTCCTTGATGACTTTTCCGTAAACCACGGTCGGACGCTCGGACCGGCCCAGATTTTTGTAGATGACTTTCAGGTGATCCAGGCCCAGCTGGTTCAGGACCGTCGCATGCAAATCATAGGTATCGACTTCCTTGCCTTTTTCAGCCTGCAGGCCGATTTCATCGGTCGAGCCGTAAGTCGTGCCGGCCTTGACGCCGCCGCCCGCCATCCATTGCGTGTAGCCCCAGGGATTGTGGTCGCGCCCGTCGCCGGACTCGCTCCATGAGGTTCTGCCAAACTCCGAGGTCCAGACCACCAGTGTGGAATCCAACAGGCCATTGGCTTTCAGATCCTTGAGCAGGCCGGCGATCGGTTTGTCGACGATGCGGGCATGCGTGCTGTGATTTTCCTCGATGTTGGAATGGGCGTCCCAGTCCCGGCTGTCGCCCTTGATATCCGTCGGCCCGGATACGACCTGGATGAAGCGCACGCCGCGCTCGGTCAGGCGCCGGGCACGCAGCAACAGTTCGCCGTAAGGTTTCGTGACTTCATCATTAAGCCCGTACAGTTCCTTGACCGCATCGGATTCCTTGCTGTAGTCGACCGCTTCCGGCGCGGTTTCCTGCATGCGATAGGCCAGTTCATAGGATTCGGTGCGCGCCTGAAGCTCTGAATCTTCAGGATAACGGGAGCCGTGTTGCTCATTCAGTTTCTTCAGCAAATCCAGAGAATGACGTTTTTCGGCTACCGCCAGATATTCGGGATTGTTCAGATGCAGAATCGGCGAGTTGCCGGGGCGGAACGGCGTGCCTTGATAGACCGCCGGCAGAAAGCCCGAACTCCAGTTGGTTACGCCGCCTCTGGGCTCGCGCTTGTCGTTGTAAAGCACCACATAAGCCGGCAGGTTCGGGTTGGCGGAGCCCAGCGCATATTGCACCCATGCGCCCAAGGTAGGCCGTCCCGGATTCAGGCCGCCCGAATTCAGCTTCAATATTGAAATATCGTGCGTCGCGCCGATCGTGACGCTGGATTTGATAAACGCGATATCATCGGCGTGCTGAGCCAGGTTGGGCAATAAATCGGAAAACCAGGCGCCGCTTTCACCGTGCTGTTTCCAGGTGCGGTTTGTAGCGATCAATTTGGTAATACCGCCTTGGGTACTGGTCTTGATGCCTTTCAGGAATGAAGCGGGCACGCCCTGGCCGGCCAGTTTTATCAGCTCCGGCTTGTAGTCATAAAGATCCAGCGTGCTGGGTGCGCCGGCCATGTGCAGCCAGATGACCGTTTTGGCCTTGGCCGGGAAGTGCGGCCCTTTGGGTGCCAGAGGGCTACCGCCTGCCAATGCGCTTACAGCTTCTTCCGCGAACGCGCTGGAGATGACTCCGCCGCCGGGCATCAAGCCGCTCAGCGCCAATCCGCCCAGGCCGTAACCGGTTTTATATAGAAAGTCTCGACGTGACTTGTTCTTCATAATGCAAACCTCTCGTAGATAATGTGTTGTCTTTAAAACCGGTAGATGAACTCGTTCGAATTCACGACCGAATGCACCAGGTCAACAAATGCTGCCGTTCTGACAGGATCCGTCAGTTGTTTGTCTTGCACGCCGATTGGCACGTTGACCTCAAACTTGCCCTTCGATGCTTTTTCCCGGATGACCTTTTCCTGATCGTCCAGAAAGGCTTGCAGAGCGTCCTTTTCGCTGCTTTCAGGCTCACGGGCGAACAAGATTTCATAAAGCCTGTCCAGCTGATCCGACTCATCGTCGCCCGCCTCATTGATGACTCGGCCCGCCAGCGATTTGGACCAGTCGAACACCACTTCACTATTGAACAGCGTCAGTGCCTGCAACGGTGTGGTCGTCACTTCACGTTTGCTGTGCGCATCCTGCGGAGAAGCCATGTTGAACGAATCCAGGATCGGGTAAGGCAGGCTGCGCCGGGTAAAGACATACAGGCTGCGGCGGTTATGGTCGTGTTCATCCTTGGATGTTTTCCAGGCCGGATCGCCATTGAAGTTGGCCTCGCCCGTCTTGATCACTTTAGGCAGCGGCGGATAAACGCTTGGCCCGCCCACCTTCTCTTCCAGTTTTCCGGACGCGGCCAGCAACGAATCCCGCACTTGTTCGGCTTCCAGACGCTGGCGCGGGAAAACGGCCAGCAATTTGTTGTCCGGATCGGCTTTATGCGCCTCTTCGCGGTGATCCGACGACTGCCGGTAGACGCTCGACAACAAGATTTCGCGATGCAGCTTTTTCACGCTCCAGCCGTCCTTGACGAATTTGTCGGCCAGATAATCCAGCAATTCGGGATGCGTCGGTTTTTGTCCGGCCTTGCCGAAATCGCTGACCGTCGTCACGATACCGTGCCCGAAATACTGATCCCAGACCCGGTTGACATAGACCCGCGCCGTCAATGGATTGGTCGGGCTAGTCAGCCATTTGACCAGGGCGCTGCGGCGTCCCGATGAGAAAGACAACGGCTTGATGTCGGGCTTCTCGTCGGTAATGGCGGCAGGGAACGCCGGCTGCACTTCTTCCAGAGGCTTCTCGTGATCGCCGCCGGCCAGCACGTAGGTGGGCGGCGCGTCGGAATAGCCCAGCTCGGTCATGGCAGAGATCGTATTGGAAGTGGTAGCGGGCTTGAGGTCATTGAATTTCCTGAGCTGCTTGTTCAGCTTGTCCAGCTCGGCCCATTTGTCTGCAAGTTCCTTGCTGTACGTGGCAGAGTCCGTGCTTTCGCCTTTCTCCCTGAAATAAGCCGTCAGGCTTTGCTCGTCCGTGACATTCGCAAGGCGGTGATTAACCCAGCGATCCAGCGGCGTCCATTGGTCTTTAGGCTTGAAAATGGCTTCCCGGCTGTCGGTCAGATAACGTTCCTTGTGATACTTGAGCGCCTCATCCCTGTGTGTGTCGATGATCGCTTTCCGTTTGGCGCGGATGTCTTTGGTGGCGGCTTCCCATTTCGCCCATTGCTGCTCGTAGTTGCGTTCGATCTCGCCTTTTTTGGCCGGAATATTGTCGACGGCGTTGATGTTGGCAAAGAACGATTGCAGCGAGTAATAGTCCTTCTGGCTGATCTTGTCGAACTTGTGGTTGTGGCATCTCGCGCACTCCAGCGATTGTCCCAGGACGACCTTGCCTACCGTATCGGTGATGTCGGTGGTGATCTGGTACTTGCGCTGGACCAGGTCGCGCGAGTTGCTGTTGTCCGGGAACTGCGCCATGAAGCCCGTGGCGATCAGCGCCTGCTCGTCGCCCGGCCACAGCTCGTCGCCGGCCAGCTGTTCCTGGATGAAGCGGCTGTAAGGCTTGTCCTGGTTGAACGCATGAATGACGTAATCGCGGTAACGCCACATGTTCAGCCGGTCGTTGTCGTTCTGAAAGCCCGTGCTGTCGGCGTATCTGGCCAAATCCAGCCATTTGCGGCCCTGGCGCTCGCCGTATTTGGGCGATGCCAGCAGGCGGTCGACCAGTTTCTCGTAAGCGTTGTCGGATGAGTCGTTGACGAAGGCATCGACCTCTTCCGGCGTGGGAATGACGCCCCAGACATCCAGCGTGGCGCGCCGGATAAAGGCCTCGCGGTTCGCATCCTCAGACGGCTTGATGTCTTTTTCTTCCAGTTTCTGCAGGATGAACGCGTCGATCGGCGTCCGCACCCAGTCTTGCTGCTTGACGGTGGGAATAACCGGCGCTTTCACCGGCTGGTAAGACCACAGTTTTGATTTGGACTGCGTAGCTTGCGGCGCGTCAGCCTTGGCGCCCGCGGGCTTCTCGTCCGCCGCCAGGGCATTGCCCGCCATCGCTACCGCAAGACTCCATAAAACGGCAGGATATATTTTCTTTTTCATTGACCTACTCCAAAAATAAAAGGACTTAAAACCTTGCGGGTCCTATTGCCCTAAACGGCCACAAAACTGTGGCCTTACCAGGATTAACGTTTTTCTTCTGTCTCCGACTTACTCGCGCCAGTTATTTTTTCGGAGCCGGCGGCGTGATTTTGGTTATCTTGCCCCCTTCCTCTTCATAGTTTTGCGAGCCTATCGCACCGACGACCGTGAAGCCTTTCTCAGCCAAAAGATCGGCTGAAGCGCCGGCGCGGCCGGCATGATTGGAGACGGTAACAATGTTTCTATCCTTTGGAATAAAAGGCAGCGCACTTTCCAGTTCTTTGGCTTGAATATTTAGATACACTGGAAAACTGCCTATTTTGCTTATCTCGTCTGGACGGCGCACGTCTATGATCAACAGCTGATCCGGCTTCGACAGCAGGGCGTCTATCTGCGCACGACTCAGTTTTGGGGTTTTGTACTTGTAAGCATGAGCGGCCGGCGCTTCGGCTTTTCCAGCATGGTCATGGCTGGCCGCAAAGGCAACAGGGGCTGCGAGGGCCATCAACAACAGCAGGTTTGTCAGTTTTTTCATTATTATTTCTCTTACACAATGTGAATGGTTAAACGCACACGGGCGTGTACGATGATCAAGATTGGTCATGAGCTGTATCGCAACTTCCATGCCAGAGGTGCAGGACCAGCCGGTTTTCGGAACCAGCCGGTCTGGAAGCGCCATGTTCATTGATATAAAGAGAAATTGCGGCCACCGCTCTAGCTTGAGAGCAACTGTAAGTGTTTGCCGACAGCTAAAATAGCGCAGGGAACTGTTGAAATTGCAGCAACCTATCAACATCCCATGTGGCTGGATAAACAACAGTTCCGATGGGGTTTGGGCTCGCAGATGACTTTTGATTGATGCGGCCCGGTAAGAGATGCCTGCAAATAAAAAAAGGCTCCGGAAATAACCGGAGCCCAGGGGAGTCCGCATCCTTGCGGTGATGCAAAAGCGCGTTAAATTTTGCCGCTCAACTGAACGCCATACCAGAGCGGATAGGGGTTAGGACTATAACTGTTCCAGCCCTCTTCATGCGTAGTGTTGTTAAACAGGTTCTTGACGATAAAGCTTAAGTCCAGCACATTGTTCTTTGTGCCTATGCCGATCGCGGCATCCGTCAGCGATCTTGAATTGACCCAGCCATAAGCTGACAGGTTATCGGCGTTGTTGTAGCCGCTCTGGAAATTGGTATTGACGCTGGTGTGGAACAGATACTTGTCGTAAACAGGTTTGACATATTCCGCGCCTACGGTAAAGCTCCATTTGGAAGCGCCCGGCAAGATCCTGCCGCTCTGGTCAATGTAAGGTTCCGGCAGGTACGCCAGCTCTTCCGGCTTGCCGGCATTGTCGTAGTCTATGTACTTGCCGATGTTATAGGCGCCGTTGAAGCGCAGCGACAGGTTCGGAATGCCGTTATACACGCTGTCCAGCTCCACGCCATGCACACGCACTTTCTTGACGTTGCCTTGCGCGCTCGTGTAAGCCGTCGGATTGGCCTGACCGTTGGCGATGTTGATATCGGTCTGAAACTGATCGACGACCTGCACCGACTGCTGGTAGTTGTGGATATCCATCACAAAGGCGTCGACGTTTAAAATCAGCGACCTATCGAGCCAGAACGACTTCAGGCCCAATTCCAGGGCATGGGTGTTTTCCGGTTTGACATTACGCGATACGCCGTTGACATTGAGCGCGGAACCCGATTTTTCGCCGTATTGCCAGGACAGATAGGTGGTCAGGTCGTTATTGATCTTGTAGCTGGGCGTCACCTGGGCCGTAAACAACAGATCCGTATAAGTGCTCTTGACCGGATTGTACAGTTGCCCGACCTGTTGGCTGCGGAGCCTTTTGGCGGTGCCGACCTGGTTCTTCTGGGCCTCGGTCAGACTGTTGTAAGCCTGGCCCGGCGTATCGGTCACGGCAGCGCCAAAGTAACGGTTGGCCACACTGTCGGCCAGCTTCAACTGGTCCGCGGAGTTGGCGCCCTGCAATTCGCCATTGGCCGCGGAGTCAAAGCCGCCGAGCTGCACGTCGCGTATCGCCACCGGATTCAGCGCGCCGCCTGCCCCATTCTTCGCTAACTGAACCGTATCCACTGTCCTGCGGTGCTCCTTGGTCACGCGCAATCCTGTGGTTAAAGTAAAGTCGTCGGTAAAATGCAGATCGGATTCCCCGAAGATGGAACCGGCATAGGTATGAACCTCGGTGTCGCCTTTTTTACGCGCATCCTGCAAGGCATCCTTGAGCAAAGCCAGCCCCGAACCGCGATTCTCGCCGGCGTTCCTGTCCAGCGTGTTGTATTGCGCGTTGGTGGCCAGCCAGGCGCCCGCGTCGGCCCCCCAGCCTGTCTTTGAAACGATGTCGTTGCGGGTCTGGATGCCGAAAAGGCCGCCTCGGTAATCGATAAAGCCGCCGGGCTGATCGACGATCTTGAATTCCTGCGTGTACTGGTTGTAGTTGACGCCGCCGCCGCCATCGACGTTGATGTCGAAGGGCGTGCCTTCATCGTTATGGGCATCGAAGCTGTAAGAGCGCACGGCGGTATTCGAACTCAGGTGGTGGTCGGCGACATCCCAGTCGAGATGCACATAGGCGCCTTTATTGGATACCGTCTGCCCCTGGTTTTCATTGAAATTGACGGTTTTCCGCTGCTCGCCGCCGATATAATCGTTCCAGGTAAAGCCCCTGTTTTCAAAGTAAGGACGAGAACCGGTAAAAACGCCGGCAGTATTGGTAAAACCGAATAGCCTGGCTTTTGCCTGCGTACCGTTAGGGTCCACCAGGCTGCCATCGGCGAATCTGAAAGGGTTGTCGTGATAAAACGTCAGGCCGTTTTGAAGTTGCGGCTGTCTGGGCTCAAAATCGCCGCCCACTCTCGCTTTGAAATTTTCGCTGGGCGTAAACAGAAACTGCACGCGGCCGCTCAGGCGGTCCTTGTTGTAAAGGCTGTAGTTTTCATCATAAGACTGGGTATAGAATCCTCGGCCCTTGTCGACCAGGAAGGAAATGCGCGTCGCCAGAAAATCATCGATCACGCCGCCGCCCAGAGCGCCCTTCAGAATGAGGGCTTCACGCTGTCCGTAAGCCGCCGAGAGTTCGGCCGTGGGAATGAAGGTCGGGAGCTTGGAATAAACATTGACCTTGCCCGAACTCGCGCTCAAGCCGCCCTCGGTACCTCTGGGGCCGCGGGTGACTTCTACCGCATCGACATCGTAGAAATCGAAGTTGGCGAGCTGCGTCAGCGCATAGCTGACGCCATCGACCGTTACGCCTACGCTGGGGTCCTGGGTTTCCGTGAAAGACCGCTTGCCCACGCCGCGGATCGATAACGAGGCGCCGCGCGTGTTGTTCTGGTTGAACTGGACGTTTGAAGCGCGCCGGGTAATGGCGCCCAGGTCCAGCGACAGCTCGCGATCGAGCTCCTTGCCCGAAACGACCGACACCGACTGTTTGATATTATGCAGCTTTTCAAGCTTGGGCCGCGCGCGTACCACGACTTCGCCCAGATCCTTGGTTTCTTCCGGCTCTGCCTGGGCCACTTCCGTCGCCGGCGCTTCAACAGCAGCGGGCGCTTCAGCGGCAACGGGGGGCGCTGTCCCGGCAGGCGCAGCGGCTGCGCTTTTATTGATCAAATCCTGCTCCCGCTTTTTCGACGCCGCCAGTTCCTGCGTCAAGCGCTCCACTTCCGCCTGCAGTTCCTGCACGCTTTTTTTCGCATCCGCCGCCTGCACGCCGGATACGGATAACATGGAAACGCCTGTTATCGCCACGGCTATGCTGGAGGATAACTTGCGACGCGAGCCGATCGCCTGAGGAATAACCGCCTGCCGGACCAAGGCGGTTGAAAATACATCTCCCATTTTGCGTTTCATTACTACCCCATTTCCTTACAAATAAAATTAAAACAGTGCATCGATCCGTGAAGTAATTGTTTTAGCCGCAGCGCATATACAGGCAGCAAGATCCATTTCATTCGTAGCACTGATATATAGATGGCGTTACCCATGCTTTCCGCAACGCTCTCCTGAAAACGCAGATTTCGTGCCATGCAGGCAAAAACAGGGTTTCCTTGTCCTATCCTCTCTCGTGAAACAGGTAGTTATCTGAATTTAAAAAACTTTATGTCATAACAATGATCCGGGAGGACATCGATTGGCGCTTTCGCCAACACCTTTAGCCGATGCCAACTGTTCTAACATAAGCACCCTGCTGATGGGCTGTTTCTCCAACAGCAACCCATATGAACAACAGATATCGCCGGACACGGACCTGCGGACTGAAGATTTGCGAACACCCGGATTCTTGGCTGCCTCGATGAGGCGAGTGTCTCTCCCCGTCCTGAGTTACGGGCTGGTACGATAGCTGCTACTCGGATTGAGGCTCAGCTCACTGAACACAGCATTCGGCGGCGAGCCTGCATGACTGCGCGTTTTTAAGAAACCCAATCCTCGGAACAAGGAAAAATGGACATGAAGATTTTTGATCACAAGCCGACCAAAACGGCTTTTACTTTATTGGCGGGAGCGCTGGGAACTTGCATTTCCTTGTCCGCGCTGGCAGAACCAAGCATTTTCCCGACCGGCACCCTCCGCTACGATCCTGCCAAGGCTTACAATTCATTCGTGCTGTTTACCGGCGGCGACAAGATTGCCCGCCTGATCGACCTGAACGGCAACCCTGTACATCAATGGCGCAATGAAAGCTCGCTCATTACCCTGATCGATCCCGCGCTGGCGGGCGGCGAGCCGGGCCATGTGCTGCTGACCCTCGCCACCGAAGAAGGCAGCGGCCCCGACCTGGTGCCGGGCCGGGTTGGCCGGCGCGTCTCGAAAACGATCGGCGAACAGGATTGGCAAGGCAGAACCGTCTGGCAATTCGGCGAAAAAGCGCCGGGCGGCCGGGCGCAGCAGCATCATGACTGGGCCAGGCTGCCGAATGGCAACACCCTGGTGCTCGCCAACCTCGTTCATCCGGTTCCCGGCTTCGCGCAGCCCAATGTGCTCGACGACGTCGTCTACGAAGTCAATCCGGAAGGTGAAATTGTATGGACGTGGCAGGCTTCAGACCACATCGGGGAATTCGGCTTTACGCCGGAAGAGCTGAAGCTGGTGAAAGCGTCCAAAAATGCCGATTACCTGCATCTCAACAACTTGAAAGTTGTCGGCCCCAACCGCTGGTACGATGCCGGAGATAAGCGATTCCATCCTGACAACCTGCTGATCGACTCCCGCAATGCCAACTTTATCGCCATCATCGACAAGCAGTCCGGCCAGGTCGTCTGGACGCTGGGCCCTCATTATCCCGCCATCGGCGAATCCGGCATCAATGCCAGCCGCAAAACGCCGCGCCCCGTGGATCAGATCAGCGGCCAGCATGATGCCCATATTATTCCGGCCGGTCTCCCCGGCGCCGGCAATCTGCTGGTCTTCGACAACCAGGGCGAAGGCGGCTATCCGCCCGCGGCTCTGACCGTGACCGGCGGCTCGCGGATACTGGAGATCGATCCGGTCAAAAAAGAAATCGTCTGGCAATACACGGCCGAGGATTCCGGACGGCCCGGCTGGAGCTTCCGCAGCGCCCATATCAGCAACGCGCGCCGTTTGCCGAACGGCAACACCTTCATCGACGAGGGTGAGGTCGGCCGGTTCTTCCAGGTCACGCCCGCCGGCGAGATCGTCTGGGAATACATCAATCCTTATCCAAGCCGCAATCAGGACCGGCAAACCGGACGCGAAATCGTCAATTACCAGGTTTACCGCGCCCAGCCCGTGCCTTACGAGTGGGTTCCGGCCGGAACGCCGCATGCCGAGAATGCCGTGATCCCGCCCGATCCCAGCCAGTTTCATCTGTCGGCGGTGAAATAACCGCCCTGCCCCATGGATTGAATAGCCATGGGGCATGACTCCATCGGCTACGCAATACCTTCTAAGGTATTGCGTAATCAAAGCTAAGCTCCCGATGCGCCCCAGGCAGCAGGCTATCAACAAAAAAGCTTGTAAATTGATGCTCAAGAAGCAGTTGCGTCCGGTCCCCAATACCTCGATTTTTTAAGAGTCCGATTATTTGTCTGAGCCCTACGTGTAATTACCTACTTTTAGAACAGTTGTTTGAAAAATTTCGTCGCTGGATTTTTCACATTGGGCTTGATGTGGCATGGAAGATGCGAAAGTCAATCGATCTTTGTGTTGATCAGGAAGCAAGCCGTGCGCAAAAAGCACTTGAGGCTGATGCCCGGACAACAGTCGAGGAACAGAGGTAGTCACAAGAACGCTGGTTCTCTAGCGAATGAAATCCCCCTGTTTACGGCAGTCGGTGTTTTTATGCGTCCGATCTGACATGAAGCAAACAAAACCAAAACATTTATAAATGACAAGTGGGGAAGTAGATGGGGATCGATAGATTAGGCCGGCTGCCGGTTATAAGCAAAAGCCTGAAACAGCCGCCTGGGAGCAGGATTGAAAAGCGGCTTTTGTCCGCCAAAGTATTTGGCATCCTAAGTGAAAACACACTGCCAACCAAAGCGGCGGCTTGGCACCGGGCAAGCCTGAACCGACCGGCAATGCTTATGGCGGGAGCTTGCCTGCTGATGCCGGGCCATGGCTTCGCTCAAGCTATCTCCGGCGATCCCGCCACTGAAATAGCGCGTTTAAAGCAGAAATTGGAAGCAAGCGAAAAGGAGAATGCGCGGCTAAGGGCCTTGACCAACGAGAGCGCTCCTGCCGATACGGCAAATGCCGGCACAGCCCCCCCGCAGCCAGCGCCGGCGGAAGGCGCTGTTTCTGCAGCGGCGGCAGAACCTGAACAGGAAGCTGTCGAACCTAAAAACCTGTCGGAAGTGGTTGTGACTTCGCGGCGCAAGGAAGAAAAACTTCAGGACGTGCCGATCCCGATTACCGTACTGGGAAACAAAAATATTGAACGCGACAGGACTTACGACATTCAGGATCTGACCAAACGTGCGCCCGGCGTTACAGCGACCACCCCCAACGGCAGACGGACCGGCATTTCGATACGCGGTATCGGCAAGGCCAGCGGCAATGACAGTATGGAGCCCGCGGTTGGGGTGATGGTGGATGATGTTTTCATGAGCCACGTCGGCATGTCCTATCAAGACTTTACCGATCTGGACAGGATTGAAGTGCTGAGGGGGCCGCAAGGGACCCTGATGGGCAAAAACACGACCATAGGCGTGATCAACTATACCAGCAAGGCGCCCAGTTTTATTCAACAGGGCTTTGTTGAAGGCGAGGTCGGCGGCAATCAACAGACTGGTATATTGCCCGGCGCATTTAAAGCCAGAGCATCTTACAGCAATGGGATAATCGACGATTTACTGGCTTTTCGCGCCTCGGCGTTTATCAATACGCAGGACGGCGACTTGCATAATATCAATCCCGAAGGCGGCACCTACAACGAACGGCAACGCTACGGCGGCCGTTTGCAGTTCCTGCTGACGCCGAGCGAAACATTGCGATTCAGGCTGAACATCGATTATGCCGAAGCACACGAAAACAGCAACGTTAAACCGAAGATGTTCGAGCCGGCGACTTTTCTCAACGGTTCGCCTAGAACCAATACCTTTACCAGCCGGATTTCCCGGGGCTATTTCAATGGTTATCAACCCATCATCGGCGACGAGGCCTGGAACAAAATCGATATAGGCCAGGCGCAGCCTCTGCCTACCATTAACGGCGGCGTTTCCGGAAAACTGGATTGGGATATTGGGCCGGGTACATTGACATCGGTGCTGGCCTATCGCGAATTTCACTTCAATGCCAAAAACGATAGTGAAGAAACCAGGTTCGATATCGCCAGAGGCGGTACAAAAGTCGATACCAAACAGTATTCCGAGGAGCTGCGCTACGCCTGGTCGCCGTTCGATTGGCTCGATACCCAGAGCGGCTTGTTTCTGATGCATACCGAAACCGATTCTACCGGCAGAAACTTGTATGGCGTCGATGCCGGCGCTTTTTACGCCAGTAATCGTCAATATAACGAGTTAATAGGCAGCGATGTCGGTTTGCTGCGCAGTTCTCTGAACAATGTCTTCGTCAAGACCAACACCACGCCATCCACGGACAGTATTGCGTTATTCGAGCAGGTCAACTGGCATATCACAGACAAAGCCACGCTGACTTTGGGCATCCGCGAAACCTTCGAAAGCAAGAACAACAGTATCGAGAAAACCGCTACCTTTTATGATGGCTCGCCATTGACTTCAACCGGCAACGCCACGGCAGACGCCATCCGCGCGGCGCGAGTCGCACAGACTTACGGCCGGCAGTCCGGCAACCGGATCGATGAATGGTCGACCTCCTGGCTGGCCAATCCCAGCTATAAAATCAACAAAGACATCATGGTCTATGCGTCGGCCGCCGGCGGGCAAAAGTCCAGTTCGGTACAGTTTAATAATTCTGACGGCTCGAACGTCTATGTAAAACCGGAAAAATCGCTGGACTTCGAGCTGGGACTGAAAAGTCTGCTGCTCGATAAGTCGTTGATGTTCAATATCAATCTCTATCACACCACGGTTACCGACTATCAGGCTACCACCAGCATTCCCGATGCGACTCAGCAAACCGGTTACCGTTCGGAATTGGGCAACATTCCCGAAATTACCGCAATGGGGGTTGAAATCGATTCCGCTTATTATGCAAATCCCTGGTTGACGTTCAGCTTCGGCGGCGCCTACAACCATGCCCGTTATACCGACTGGAGCACCGCGACTTGTCCGGCGGAGATTCCCACTTCGGTACAGGCAGTCTGCGATTTTACCGGCAGGCAGGTGGTCGGCGCGCCTGACCTGACCGGTATCTTTGGTGTTGACTTGCACAAGCCGCTGGGGTTTGCCGGATTGAACGGACACGCCTGGGTCAACTCGGTCGTGCGCTCGTCGCAGAATCTTGAAGCACAATTATCGTCATTTGGTAAGCAGGATGCTTATCAAGTCACGGACATCGGCATCGGTTTATTCACCGGCGGCAAGATCAGATACGAAGTCAATCTGGTGGCCAATAACGTGTTCGATACCCAGTACACCACCAGCGTCAACGATTATAGCAATACCTATCCGGTCGGTTACGACGGCATCGGTGCTCGTCGCTATGTCGGGCTGGTATTGAATTCGAAGTTCTAAGGATTCGGTTAAAAATGACTTTCCGGTTTGTCCATCATGTAGGGGCGAATTAATTCGCCCTGGGCGACTGAAGTCGCCCCCACACCTGTGTAAATTCAGGGAAGTTATTTATCGCCCTATCTTAAGGAAAAATCAGGCTACGCGCCGACACGTTCGGCGCGTATTTACATCGTCTAGTGCTACGGTTATAGAAATCAGAAGCGAGACAAAAGGCTTGATCTACCCACAAGTTTGATTCTTAGTATTGGGTTTTGTCCCTAAAATCAGCATACGGGCTTCAAATTACCCTGCCGTCCGGCAGCCGTTGTCCGCCGGCCACCTGAGCCAATGCTTCCAGAATAGCCATACGGGTCTCTACGAGCTCATGGAGTCGCTGCCCCCTGGGCTGCGGCAGGGAAATTTTCCATTCCCGCACGATGCGGCCGGGCGCGCCGCCCATCAATAAAATGCGGTCGCCGAGCATCAACGCTTCATCTATATCATGGGTCACCAGTACCACGGCATTGCGCCTGTGGGCGATCAAGCCGAGCAACAGCTCCTGCATGCTCAGGCGCGTAATCGCATCGAGCGCGCTGAAAGGCTCGTCCATGAGCAAAATCTCCGGGCTGCGTACCAAAGCTCTCGCCAACGACACGCGCTGCGCCATGCCGCCTGACAACTGGTCGGGGTAGACATGGGCGAAACTCTGCAGTCCTACCCATTGCAAAGCCGTATCCGTTTGCGCCTGGATTTCATGACGAGTCAGCTTCGGGCCGCCGCTCAGGGTCAACGCGAAAGCCGTGTTTTGGCGGACATTGAGCCAGGGCAACAGGCAGGGGTCCTGAAAGACCAGGCTGAGGCGCGCATCGGGTTTATTGAGCGGCCTCCCATCGAACAGAATTTGCCCTCCACTGCCCGGATTCAAGCCCGCCAGCGCCGTCAACAAGGAAGACTTGCCGCAGCCGCTGGCACCCAGGAGGCAGACCACTTCATGCGGGCGGACTTCCAGGTCAATATCCTCAAAAACCCGCAATGCCCGGTTTTTGCTGAGATATTCTTTCGAGAGTCGTTTGGCTTGCAGCAAAGGCCGCTCGGTTGGCCGGTCAGATGATGGAAAGGTTTGGTCATGGGTGAAGCCGGTCAAGAGATTTTCCTTATACATCGTCAATTGCCATGGTAATAACTGATATTACGCAGTTAGTTGAGATTTAATAATGTATCGCTAGCGCGACGGTTTTATTTGATCGGGTTCATCGCACCCGAAGGCGAGTGACTTGCTTTTAACAGCCTATGTAGGCTGGTTTGGAGCTTTAGCGGAAACTCGGCATCGGCAGCTCTACCCCGCTGCCTTGCCAAAATCAAGGCGAAATCCATTGTAGGGTACGCATCGCGTACCTATTCAAAGCTTTTCGGTACACCGCGAGTCCGGAAAGGTACGCGATGCGTACCCTACGAAGCTTTGGCAACGCGCGGCTTCCCTGCCGCGCCCCTACGGGCCGGATCTATTAAAAGCTGCGGTGCTCGGCGCGGCAGACGGGACAGAATGCCTGTCGTAACATCAGGTAATAGCTTGAGGAATATATCAATGCTGCTGATTCTCAAGATTGGCGAGCTCACGGCGCAGATGCTTGATGGCAGGCGTTACGATGGCCACGAAATACGCCTCGCGCAGTTTGCGCTGCGCGGCGGAATGGGCCATATAGCCTCTAGCTCCTTGATGCAGCATGGCCGCCTGCGCGGCCCGCAGCGCCAGTTCGCTGCCCGCCAGACGAACTTTTAAAATATCGCGGATAATGGCAGCAGACGGATCGCGATCCAGAATCCCAGCCAGCCGATGCGTTTCGTCGTCGACCCCTTGCAACGCCCCGCGCAGGTCATCGGCTTGATCGTCCAGGTACTGGTTCAAAGAGGATTGCGAGCGATCGACCAGATCGATACAACCTTTGACGAGCCCAAGGGCCATGCCCATCTGACCCAGTATCATGCCCGGCTTTATTCTTGCCAGATAAGCCTCTGAATCCTCCGCATGCGCCAGCACGCGATGGTCCTCGATCCGGCAATTCCGGAACTGGCAGGCCAGCGTGCCGGTGCCTTCCAGGGCGGCAAAACGGGCCCCGTCCACCAGCCGAAATCCCGACTGATCGCAGTCGACGACGAAAAACACCAGACGGCCATCGCCTTCCAGCGGGCAGCCGGTGACGAATATATGCCCCGGCCCCAGATTGGATACCCAGGGCAGACTGCCGTTGATCTCGTAACCGCCGGAGATGCGGCGTGCCTTCAACAAAGCCCGTTCGATGCCGGCATTGGCCTTCAAGGTGTTGGACAAGCCGGTCCCGCCCATGAGGCGGCCGCCGGCGAGGTCCGGCAAAAAGGCCGCCTTGACCTGATCGTTGCCGGACAATTGCAGATAGCGCTGGCAGGCGGTCTGGCACCAGACCGCAAACGCTGTGGAGAGACAGCTGCGGGCGACCTGGTCCATCACGCTCAAGCAATGCCCCAGCCCCAGGCCATTGCCGCCATACTCTGGAGAAACCACGCCCGCGAAGCCGCCGATTTCGCCCAGTGAACGCAAAAACTCACGCGGATATTCGCCTTCAAGATCGATCGCGGCAACATGCGGCTCCAACCGCCGGGCAATCAGCTGGTCCAGATTCGCTATTTCGGGCTGACCATCCAAGGAATCGTTCATATCAAGAGTCATTATTGCATTCATAGTTTTTCTCTTTTACAGACTCAATAAGGAGCACCGGAACCCGGCGCCGCACTGTCAGTTCTGCACGACATCGACCGGAACGGCGTTGCGCAAGGTGTTGGCGACCGGCGACCATTGATCGGCATGGGCGATGATTTCAGCCAAAGTCTCAGCGTCGGCGTCACCTTCCACACTGATGGCTACGCGGATTGCGGAAAAACCCAGGTGCTTGCCGGGGGACAGGTCGCCCACGCCCCAGACCGCTGTGACATTGATATCGCCTTCCAATGCCAGCTCCAGTTTGCTCAAGGCGATGCCGCGGGCCGTCGCGTTGGCATGAATGCCCACCGACAGACAGGCGCCCAACGCGGCAAGCAAGGCTTCCGACGGGTTGGGCGCCGTATCCTGGCCCAGCAAATGAGGCGGCTCGTCAATGACATAAGGGGCCAGATCGCGAATATAAGTCAGGTTGCGGAATTGTCCTTCACAGACCGTTTTCGCCTTCAGCGTCACCGTTGCGCCGGGGTTTGCCTTGCCTTTTTCAGACAGCTTTTCCAGACCGGATTTATCGATAGGACGGAGTATATCCGGGTAAAAACAATTAACTTTTTCAACAGCCATAAAAACCTCACATTGCGTTATTAAAATTGATCTGGCGGGTATTTTATTAATAACCCGCATTACCCGAAATGCGCGGGAATCGCGATATTCTGTTCATTCGTCTCGATATTCACGGTAATAATTAACAGCAGTCCCGTTTATATTCATAGCAACATACTCTTGCCGGGCGACTGAAGTCGCCCCCACAGCATGGCCGCTGACCCATTCAGTTCTCTCGGCGGTGACTCCATTGCCGTATCAACAGGCGGGCAGCCAAATCCAGCAGATAACCGATCACGCCGATGACCAGAATGGCCGCCATCAGCTCCGGGTAAGCCAGGCGGTCGCGGGTATCGAGAATGAAATAGCCCAGCCCCTCGCTGACGCCCAGCATTTCGGCGGGCACCAGCACGATCCAGACGATGCCTATGGCCAGGCGGATGCCGGTCAGGATATGCGCCACGACCGCCGGCACGACGATGCGCATGACCGTTTCCCGGCGCGTGGCGCACAGGCTGCGCGCCAGCGTCAGCCAGCGGGGATCGATCGCATGCACGCCGGACGACACGTTCAGCATGATGGGCCAGACGGCGGCTATCGTGAGCAGGAAATAAACCGGCGCGTCGCCGATTCCGAACACCATGACCGCCAGCGGCATCCAGGAAATGGGCGAGATCATGCGGATGAACTGAAACAGAGGCCCGGTCGCCCGCTCCACGGCGCGCGACATGCCGACCAACAGGCCCAGAGGGATGCCGGCCAGCAGCGCAAACAACAGGCTCAACAGCACGCGCCGGAGGCTGGCGGCCATATGCGGAACGATTTCGCCTGTCCGGACCAGCCTCTGCAAGGCATCGAAACAGGCGCCCGGGGCGAATTGGGCCAGAATGCTTTCCGGATGCAGGGCTTCGGCGGTCGCCAGCCACCACAGCAGCAGCGCGGCAGCAATCCCCAGCAGCGGCAATGCCGAACTCAGCCTGATGCCAGTCGGCCGGATACGGAAAAAAGCCGGCCAATTGCCGCTGACGCGTTCGGGCAAGGCGCTCATGACAGGATCTCCTCCCGTGTGAGCGTCTCCGGCAAGCCGAAGACCTTCGCGCCGCCGGCCTTGTCGATGGCCCGGCGCACGAAGCGATCGTCGACCAGATCACCGGCGACGAAGCCGGGGTCCAGCGTGTTCAGAAATTCGCTATTGCCTTCAACATGCGTCGACTTGAGCAGCCGCACGAGTTCTGCCGTATAAGACGGGAAGGGATAGGGCTGAAAGTCGATGCGCTGCTGCTGCCAGTCGCCATGCTGCAGCGCACCCTGTTTGCCGTAGGCATCGGCCCCATAATGCGACAATGCGCGCTCCAGAACAGCCTGGGCATGCGGCGTATAGGCGCTGCCGCTTTCCTTGGCCAGCAACTGCGCCGTGCCCTGGCGGTTGTCCCGAATCCAGGCCTGGGCCTTAACCACGGCGTTGACTACCGACTGCGACCATTCCGGGCGCTGCGCCAGATCCGCTTCGCGCATGAACACGACGCAGCAGGCATGGGACTTCCAGACATCGCCGGTGAAACGCAGGATCTTGCCTATCTTCAGGTTTTCCGCGGCGGCATTAAAGGGTTCCGCCACGATATAGCCGGCAATGCTGCCGTTGGCCAGCGCCGAAACCATGTCCGGCGGCGGCATGATGACCAGATTGACTTCGTTGGGCTTGAGTTTGTCCTTGGGCACGCCGGACACCGCCGCCAGGCCGTGCTGGCGCAATAAATGCTGCAGGATGATATTGTGGATCGAAAACCAGAACGGCACCGCGACCGTCTTGCCGGCCAGATCATTCACATCATTGATGTTGGGCGCCACCGTCAGGGCGGAACCGTTGACATGGTTCCAGGCCACTATCTTGGCCGGAAACTTGCTGCCATAACGGATCAGCAGGGCGGTAGGCGCCAGCAGATGAATGACATCGACCTGCCCCGCGATGAAGGCTTCGACCAGCTGCGGCCAGGCACGGAACAGTTTGGGCTTCTCAACCTCAAGGCCTTCTTCTTCATAGAATTTCCGGGCATGCGCCACCAGCAAAGGCGACGAATCTGTGATGGGCAGATAGCCGATGCGCAAGGGCCGATCGCTCTTGCTCTCGGCCGCGTGAGCCCAGCCGCCCGGCAGCGCCGAAGCCGCGCCCAGAATGGCAGTCAGCCTGATGAAATCGCGGCGCGACATGGCGCAGCACGAGCAGGCGCCCGGATGATGCAGGTCCGATTGATCGGGCATGGCGTTCGGTTGGTTTTTCTTAGGCATGGCGTACTCCTTTAAAACGTCAGATTGAATTCCACAAAAGCGAAGTCGGCGTCCTGCTTTTGTCGGTAAAAATTATCTACATAGTCGCCGCCGAAGGCGTGGGCATAGTAGGCGGTCCAGGACAGTTCTTGAGTGATGTTGTGGGTAAAACTCAGGTCAACCAGTTCGCCGATTGTGCTTCGGCCGGTCGAAGGACGACCCAGGTAGCCGAATGAGCCGGACCTCGAACTGGCGCCTGCGCCGGCATAGAACAGGTCGCCCGCCTCGGCCAGCGACAGATGATGGAAATCGATGCCGACCCGTATCGCCTGGCTTGGCGTTACGATCAATTGCGCGAATGCGTCGCTCAGGTTCATCAGATTGAAGAACGGGAATTTGGCGTAAAGGCGCACCGTAGGCAGCACCTGGAAGAACGTTTCGTGCCGGCCATCGGCCGCATTGTCATCGCCCGAGCCCAGGAAATAGCCGCCTCTCAGCCAAGGCTTCAGCGGCAGGCCGGCCCATTGATAGCCGCCTTCGACGTCAAACGCCCACGCCTGATGCGTCTGGTTGGTCCAGTCGCCGAACTGATAAGCGCCCCACAGCAAGGCGTCCGCGGCGCCGTCGCCCCATTTCTGCACCGTCAGCCAATGGGTGCCGAGCGTGTGGATTTTCAGACCGCTCTGGCTCAGCATTGGTTTCTGGCCGGCGGCCCGGTTGTCGATGGCCTCGGTGTTGCGGTCATCGCCGTAGTACAGGTAAAACAGCCGGCCTTCGGTGCCGGGCAGCAGCGTGTCTTTCTTGCTGGTCAAGGCCGTATAGAACAGGTCGATGTCGCTGATTTCATCCTGGGCGTGGATATTGAAGCCGCCCTGGGTGGGATGCGTGGCGCTCAGGCTGATATTGAAATCCGGGCGGTCGTAGACCGCTTCCATACCGTCGAAATTGCGCGAGGCATGGGTAAAATCGAAAGTGCCCAGCAGACGCTGCGAAACCCGGTTTGCCTTGAGCAGGTCGAATTTCACGTCGCCGGTTCTATATTCCAGCCCTTCGCGCACTTCGAAGCGGCCCGCTTTCAAAAACAGTCCGGGCAATCCCAAAGGCTCAAACTTGAAGTTCAGATAAGCCTGCTTCAGGTGGACATCGCCGGGCGAAACGTTCTGGCCGTTTTCCGTGTAATACAGGGCGCCCAGTCCCAATGCGCCTCCCGGCCTAGCGAAAGCGTCATTCGGCAGGCCATAGATGCCGCTGTATTCCGCTTGCGCATAGCCGTCCACATACCGGCTGGTGGCCAATACGCCCAGGCGGGCGCGGAGGGCCCAGAAATCGTATTCGTTGTTATTGTTCACGGCCGGTCCGGGCTGGAAAAAATCGTAAGCTTCATAACGGCCGCGCAGCTCGCCGGTCAGGCGGATGTTTTCAGTAAGCTGTCCTAGCGGTGGCTTGCCGCTGCCTTCAGCCCTGGCGTGGGCATGAAAACCGAAGCAGGCAATTGCCGAAATTAATGTAATGAGTCGAATAAGGGATATTGGGTTTTCTTTTTTAATACTTCCAATAATGAAATTATCGAATATCTTATATCCCGCAAATACTGAAAATTGTGGTAATAAATCATGACATCCATTTTCTGATTCCGATGGAAAAACCGGTTTATCACATAATTTTATATACCCTTTATTAACACGATTTTCCAACCCGTAATGGATTATCTTTTCAGCTTCCGTATCTGCTATATATTCGGAAATATTCATTTATATACCGCACACTCAATATTTTTTATTAAAAGCTGGATTTTATTTTTAACCCATATCTTTTGAAATGCGCAGGTGTCGCGATATTCTGCTGATTCGTCTCCTTTTGACGCCGCCTTGAAACAGGCGCTCCCGGATTTCCCGTGACTACCGCAACCTAAACACAGTAGCTGAACCGAAAGCGGATTTGGGGCTGGAGTGTTTCTCGTCCTTTGTGACGACCTTGGCTAACTGGCGTGATGAGATCACTAGAGCGCTATTGTTTAGATAAAAATGCTAAACTGACTCCGGCCTTCAGGTTATGCTTCTAACTAAAGGATAGCTGTTCTAGCCAACCTGTTTCCGGCGTGCGACAGGTATCGATTGATTAAGCCAGCAAAGCCGCGACGGTGCAATTCGACGATACAGTGACCACAGCGGATAAATTGACGGAAGCGGCCAAAGGCCATCGGATACCCATCCTTTATCAAGAAAGTGAATGAATGAGCGTCATCATCCTCGAATCGACCATCATCTGCCCCTGCTGCGGGCATGCCGAAACGGAAACCATGCCGACCGATGCCTGCCAGTTTTTCTATGAATGCAAATCCTGCGGCACATTGCTCAAACCGAAGCCGGGGGACTGCTGCGTATTTTGCTCTTACGGTTCGGTTAAATGCCCACCGATCCAGCAACAGGCTTCCTGTTGCACCAGATAGGATAGCAGCGTCAGGCTAAACGATACGATGGGCTTGTGTTGTTTTGATTGACTGTCGCAATACATCAATGATGGACAGGTCTGAAGTCCGGATTCCGTTTGCAATTAGCATGAGTCCATGAAATGAAATGCGAGCCATTATTCCTAAGCGCCTAAAACGGCAATGATGGGGCCGGGTATTGTAAGCGGTAAAGTATGCCGGGTTAAAAGTCACTGTAAAGCCGTAGGGGATGCGCATTTTTCCTTATGCATCCAATCATCTGAATGCCTTGATTTAAAAAAACCGCGTTAACCGGATTTGCACATAATCATCTTGGCTCATGCCGGTGAGAATGTCTGTGCTGGGAATGTTTTTGAACAGCCTGGATTCCAGTTCAATTCTCCAGACATCATCGAGTCTGCGGCTGCCTTCAAAACTCACGACCGTGGCTTGGGTATTTAAGTCGACGGTAACGCCTAGAAGTAATTGAGTATTCTGTTCGTCATTCAGCGACAGGCGCGTACCCAAAAACATATCATTGTCGCCAGGCGTTGGAGGCGCGTCAGAGGCTTGCCTGGGTGTGGATGTATCGCGCCCGTCATATTGATATTCCATTAACAAACCTAACTCGGCGCTGCTTTCAAAGATGCCGTACTGAGTGTATTCCGCGCCTGCAACCACCGCGGCAAAGCGGCTGCCTTGGCCGCTGCGCGTCATTGCTTCAAGTTTGAGCAGCCAGTTTCCCAGTGCGCCTTGCACGTCCAAACTGGTTTGATTGATTAAATCATAAGTTGGAATCAGCGCGGTGGGAAAGGGTGAACCCTCAGGAAAATAGGGGGCCAGCCGAGGTTCACGGCCCACACCGCTAAAATGCGCAATCCCCACATCCCAATCGCCGAAAGTACGGCTCCAACGCAGCGCCCAATCAGGATGAAAATGACTGATGCCATTAAGATTGGGGTTATCCGTGTCTACGGGGAGTTCGAATCTAACCCGACCATTTGCAGCCGGAAAGGTACGCTCGCGAAAATAAGGCAGATAGAGCAAATTGAAGTTGCCATAGCTGGTCGGAATATTCAAATTCAGCATGGGCTGCCCCAACTTTTCTTCACTGTTGATGTTTTCTACGAAGTCGGCCTGGTTAACGATGTCAATCAGATGCCGTGACTCCGTCACTCCCCAAAACAATCTGCCCACGCCGGCCTGCAGGTTCCAGCCGTCGCCTTTATGCAGCCAGTTGAATTCGCGTATATCCCAATGCGAGCGGTTGCTGTCCAGGCTGTCATAGCGGCCAAACGGTATCGCGGTAAAGCGGTCTGCGCCATTGTTCCATCCCTGCCGAAACTCGGGCTGTACCATTACAGACGGATCGGCAAAGCTGGTGTTTTGCTCGGGAAAAGCGGCGGGTTCTGCAAACAAACGCAGGTCAAGCGCAGCAAAACCCGACCATTCTGCTGCTTGAACATTGCTGACTGTTAAGAATGACGCTGCAATAATCGTCGCTTTTATGTTCATGTTGTTGGCTAATGTCTTAGTATTTCGGACTATCATTGATGGGCAAACGGTGTCTGCACATCAATTCACGATTATAAAAAGGCGAGCGGCGCGCGATGTTTGCTTCGTCATTCTTTACAGTGTTTACTATTGCACGTTTTTAAGAGCGCTTTCGGAAAAGTCGCTGTCTTGAAAGCCGTTACGGAACCGATAATTACTCCGCTTTAAAGTGGTGCTTTTGCCATTCTGGTGATTGACCATATCCAATTTGCTGGCCCGCCAGTAACGATCAAGGTATTGCTGATAATCACTGAACGTTAAGGTTTTTAACAGCGTATTTTTGCGGTCGTAAAATTCGATTTTACGTGGTTGATAGATCGTTTTATCGACCCATTCGATTTGCCGGGCGTAACCGGAGTATTCATAAGCCGGCGTATTTTCGACCACAAAACAATCATTGCCGTCGAGCACTTCATCACGCAGATACTTGTACTTGTATTTGTCTACCTCCCAGGAAGCGATGTCTTCAAAGGCAAATTCAGTACCGACAAATGGTCCCGATTTGTTTACTGAAGAAATCCGTTTAACCCGTTTTAATTCAGGCAAATACAGCCACTGATCGTCGGGCTTAAGTCCGTGCGAGAACGTTAGCACAGCCGTACCGTTCACGTCGGCGGGTTTAAGAAAAATCCCTAAATCCTTGTCGCCGTCATCTGGGACTTCCAGGGTTTTGGTCGAAAATTCACGGATGCTTTCTTCTCCCTGGGCATTGCGCAAGATAAATAAAGAGTCGTTTGAACTGTCGCCAAAGCCGGAATCCCGTCTTTCGGTTTCTTTGGCGATGGCGTAACCTTTTTCTTCCGGAGTTTCGGCATGGAGCGCTGGCGCGGCTAAGGCCAGTAATAAGGCAAAATAAACTGACTTGTTCATTCGGTTTTCCTTAAAGTTGGGTGTTTTGTACAGGTTTATTAAAAAAATTATGGAGACTACATTTGATGTCTTCATAGATCAGTAAAATCGGCGGCAACAACAGAAATTCAGCAAATAAGCCCAGGGCAAAAATGATTACCGTCAACAGCCCCATCTCGTAATTGATTTTAAAGCTGGAAAAGGTGAATAACGAAAAGCCCATGATCAAAACGGCTGATGTTACCCACAAGGCATTGCCCACGGTTGCGAAGGCATAATAAAGCGCGGCTTCAGGAGTAAGATTTTTATCTTTTTTCGCATGTTGATATTTGCTGAGAAAATGCACCGTGTCATCCACCAAGATGCCCAAGGTCATCGCCGCTACCACCGATGAGGCCATGCCCACTTGCCCGACGGTCAAGCCCCAAATGCCAAACGCCATGCCGGCCGGGATCAAATTAGGGATAAGGCTGAGCAGCCCCAAGCTGATTGAGCGCAACACCAATATCAAAATCAGCGAAATACAGCTTATGGACATCAATTCACCGCTGATCATGCTGACGATATTGCGCTGGCCGATATGCGAAAAAAGCAAAGATGAGCCGGTGCCATCGCTCTGTTTGATTAACGGGGCGTTGGTTTTCAGCCAAGCTTGCGCCCGCGCCTCCAGATCGATCATTTGTTGGCTGGACAAACTCCGCAAAGTAACAGTGACACGGGTTGCGGATTTACTGACATTAACCCGGTCATTCAGATCCAGGCCGTAAGGCAACGACATCTCGAACAGCAGCAGATATTCAGCAGCCATTTTCCGGGTATCCGGTAACCGATACCAGGCCGGATCGTCTCCGTGCATATTTTGATTCAAACGTTTAAAGATGTCGTTGATGGTATAGACATGGAGGGTTTCTGGCTGTTGGCGATACCATTGCACAAACCCCTCGACTTGCTTGAGAAAGTCAGGATCGTTAATGCCTTCATCTTCGCCATGCTCTAACGAATAGTCAATGGTGTAAATACCCGTTAAATGCTCAGTGGTGTAATCGGTATCGCGGCGAAATGCGACAGACTCATCGAAATACTTGACGTATTCATCATCGAGCTCATTCAGTGGAATAAAGGAGATCAATGCGGCAGTGAACAACAGTAAAAATAGCGATAACGAATAACGATATTTGATAACGAATCCTGCCAATCCGGCGAACGTTTTGGTGCCTGCCGCTTCGCTTCGACCCTGTCTTGCAGGCAGCACGGCCATTAATGCCGGTAAAAAGCCAATCGTCAGCAAATAGGCGGCGCCCACCCCCAGGGCGGTAATGTTGCCCAAGTCCCGGAAAGGAGGCGCGTCGCTGAAATTCATGGATAAGAAACCGATGGCGGTCGTGAGGTTGGTGAAAAAAATCGCCTTGAAATTAATTCTGAGACTTTCTGCAATCGCCGCTCGCTTATCCAGTCCCTGCGCCAACCCGCTGTAATAAGAGGTTAAAATATGCACCGAATCCGCCACCGCCAAGGTGAGCAGGATAGTCGGCGCGGGAATGCTGGACGGCGAGAAGGCAATATCCAGCCAGCCTGCCAAACCGACTGCCGAGCCTATCGAAAGCGTCATCATCAGCAAGGCGGCGAACATGCCCAGCGATGATTTCAAAAACCACCACAAAGCGATAGCGATAATCACCAGCATGGCCGGTGTCAGCGTGTTGAGATCCAGTTCCGAGGACTCCGCAAATGCGGTATCCATAAGAATGGAGCCGGTCAGGCGAACATCCAGGTCAGGATGTAACGCTTGTAAATCGCTCACTAGCTTGCGAACGAAAGAAGTAGCTTGTAAAGTCTCGGCATCCTGGTCTTTGCCGGGGCGCTGCACTACGACATTAAAGCCCATCACTTTGGCATCGGGCGACACCAGGCGATTAACCAGTAAAGGCTCATTCAGAGTAATCTGCTTGAGACGTGCAATTTCTTGTTCGTTCAATTGAGCGGCATTGCCAATCAAATCACCCACAGTCAGGTCATCGCCTTCCGCGGTGCTGTGCTGAAAGTTGGTAATGGAATCCACCCGTGATGAGTAAGGCGTCTGCCACAAATTTTTAGTTAACTGCTCGGCAATAGCCAGGCTCTGTGCCGTAAAGACATCACCATTTTTAGGCGTTACAACCAATAGAATATTATCGTCTCGCGTGTAGGTTTTTTGTAATTTTTCAAAGGCCATTAATTGGGGATTTTCATCGCTGAAAAACATTCGGTAATCGCTTTTAAAATGTAGGTACCTTACGCCGTATGTTGCCGCCGCAGTTAACGCCAGGCTTAATAGGATAACAAGCCAGGGAAAGCGTAACAGCCAGTCGGAATATTTTCTTAACATTGCATTAATCCCTTATGGAATGGACAAAGTACGTTAATGGTGTCGCTGGATTCTGCGTTTCTCTTGCGTGCTTGCTGATCATATTTTGAAAAAAATTGATCAACTTCCAGCGCTTGCTCTGCCCTAGGTTTTAGATTCTTATCCGCCGCTTCAGCCGGGAAAGTCATGGCCGTCTCCCGCAGCTGATAAGAGCGCTTTTTTATCATGTTTCATATTTTTCCCTAATGAATCAGATTGTATTAGTGTAGTTAAAATCATGTGGAACGGCTGGCTTTCACTTTAATGCAGATAGCGCCTTGGCGAGCGTATTCACGGTATAAACGATTTCCTCGTCAGCCAGGTTATGGGTAATAAAAAATCGCAGTCGTGAGGCGTCTTCCGGCACCGCCGGATACATAATAGGATGCACGCTGATGCCGGCTTGCGCCAATTTCTGGCCTAATCTTAAACAATGCATGGAATTGCCAAGAATAATGGGCACCACGGCTGTACCGGATGAAGGCCCGGTATCCAGGCCATGCGCTTTGGCACATTCCAAAAACAGCGCAGCCTTTGCCCGCAAACGTTTCGCCCGTTCCGGTTCACGCATCATGATCTTTGCCGAAGCCAGGGCTGCGCCAGTATTCGCGGGGGAAATGCCCACGCTGAACAGGACCGTGCCAGGGGCATTGTACTTAAGATTGTCAATTAATGCCTTCGAACCACAGATATAACCGCCGCAGCTCGCAAACGATTTGCTTAAGGTCCCCATCCAGATATCGACTTCCCCGGCGTCGATGCCGAAATGATCGTGCGCTCCAAATCCGCGGGGGCCGATAACGCCCGTCGCATGGGCTTCATCGACCATCAACAAGCACTTATGGCGTTTTTTCACTTCAATAAAGCGCGGCAGATCCGGGATGTCGCCATCCATGCTGTACACGCCTTCAATAATGATCAATACGCGTTGATGCTGTTTACGGTTTTCAACTAACAGCTTTTCTAAGGCGTCATAATCATTGTGCGGAAAAGCGAGCCTGCGGGCGCCGGACAGTTGGCAGCCGGTAACCACACTGTTATGGATCAAACTGTCATGCAATAGCAGGTCATTGGGCCCGAACAGATGCCCGATCACCGAAACATTGGTCGCATAACCGCTGACCAGGGCCACGCAATCTTCCGTACCGTGGATATGCGCCAGTGCGGCTTCGAGTTCCCGGTGCAGCGGGATTTCGCCGGATACAATACGGCTTGCCGAAACCGATGTGCCATATCGATCGACAGCGGCCTTGGCGCCAGCCGATACCTCGGGATGACCGGATAAGCCCAGATAGTTGTAGCCGGAGTAATTGATGTAATCTTTTCCGTCGATATGGGTAAGGTGATCGCTAACACCTTCATGCGCACTAAAATAAGGGTTATCCATGGCCAGTGCTTTAAAGGTTTCCATTTGTTCCATCAACATACGATAACCTGGAAATTTATCGACCCGATAATAGTCTTCGGGAATTTCACCAGCTTCTTGCTCGGCGGCCTGTCCTTGGCCCTTGCGCGCCAGCAACTGTTTAAGCAGCAAGCGTTTCTTTTCCTCGGTCATGTCGGCCATGTTGACTGCCTGGTTGGACATCTTATTTCTCCTCTTCCTTTAAAATGTGATTAAGCAAAATATCTATTTCTTCTGTCCGCATACGGTCAATCAAACGGCTGGCTTACCGGAACATTGTTGCCACGGGCTGCGGACAGGGATTGAATCGCCCGATCCAATAGCAAGTTGGCTAGACGGATCAAATTATGGCAGCGCGTCTTCTCTACGGAGACAAGGGCCAAGTCGGCCTCTTGAGTTGGCATGTTATTTTTCCTCTTCCAACAATATTTCTTTAAGCAGAATGTCGATTTCCTCGGCAGACATACGGTCAACAAAAGAGGCTTCATGGCTTTCTGTATTGGAACCCGCTCTTTCCGAAGCTAAAAGTGTGCGGTCCATCAGCAGCGTTGCCAAATGAATCAAATCCTGGCTACGCATCAGCTCAAGGGTGGAAATCCGAACCCCAAAAACCTGATAAATGGCCGCCTGCAATTCCGCCGACATCAATGAATCCACGCCCATCTGGGATAACGACGCTAGCGGGTCGATCTTGGCCGCCGGGATACGCAGTATTTTTGCGACTTGCTCAACGAGGGCCTGGCTCATCGCCGGCCTTTGTTCTTCCGCGGACAATTGGCTGATTGCCTGGCATAGTTCAGTGAGCGCATTGCTTGCGGCGCCGCCAGTCGCCATCAGTTTTGAGAACCGGGGAGAATTTCCTCCTGTGGGCTCGAATTCTTGCCAGCGTGACCAGACATAGTTCATCAAGCCATATTGCGGCAATTCGATGTCGCGTAAATGCGACCAGGCGTCCAGGGCCTGCTCCGCGGTGATGGCGTATATTCCCATCACCTCCAGATGTTTCGCCACTTCGGCGCTTTCCACCGCCATGCCGGTAGCAATCGCCCCCCAGTTAATGGACGTGGCCGGCAGCCCTAAGGCTTTACGATGACTTGCCAAGGCATCCAGGAAGGCGTTGGCTGCGACATAATTGGCCTGGCGGGCATTGCCGATCAGCGCGGAAACCGAAGAGAACAACATGAAGAAGTCCAGGGCCTGATTTTGCGTGTGCTTGTGCAAGTGCCACGCCCCTAATGCCTTTGCTTTCATTACCGGCGCCAGGCGTTCAGGATTCAGCTCGGATATCGGCGCATCGTCCAGCACTGCAGCCGCATGCAGCACACCTTTAAGGGGCGGCATTTCAGCGGCCACTTGTGCCAGCAGAGCTGCTACCTGCGCTTCGTCTGTTATATCGGCGGCTGCCGCCAGCACTCGCACACCTTGCTGTTCCAAGGATTGCACTGCGGCTTTTGCACTCTCATCCGCTGCGCCACGACGGCCGACTAATACCAAATGTCTGGCGCCCCGTTTGGCCAGCCAGTCCGCCGTTTCCAACCCAAAACCGCCAAAACCGCCGGTAATCAAATAGGTGGCTTGCGCATCAAATAGCATGGCGGGGCTATCGTCCCTCACCGCAATCTCTGCTTTATCGGTTAAGGATAAAATCGGTACTGTTCCAACGGTCTCTGCATTGACAGCGGTCAACCAGGCTAAACCTTCATGCGCTGTCAACACTTGCGCTAATGAAAAGTCTTTCTGGCTCAAAACCAATAATTGCCCCACTTCCGCCAGCAATTGCCCAAACAGCCGAGGGGCGGTAAATGCCAGTTTTAGTGCGCTGATAGCGAAGTTGCTGTTCAATCTTCCGGATGCGGATGTATTGCCGGTCTTATCCGTCAAAATCAGCTCATGGACGCCAGGATCGAGCAAGCTGTCGACAGCCATTTGCTTAAACCCATTATCACTATGCACCCAAGCCCGAATAGGCAGATCCTTAGCGGCATCCTGCAATAGGGCAGGGAAATCAGGCAGGTGGTCAGCGCTGACAGCCCCGTCATTCAATAATTGCGGATTTGCCTCATGACTATAAAATTGGGAGTTCGCCCCCAACCAGCGGGCAATCGTCTGAACCGCTATCGCATTCGCCCCCAATGCCGCATCGATTAACACCATCTCGCCGGGCGCAATGCGGGCAATCGTGTGTAAAGCGTAATACGCAGGAATTAATGTGGTCGTTAACGCAGCGACTTCGGCGTGAGCCAAGGCAGGGAAATGGCTGACCGGAAACACTCGCTCAATAGGACAGACGACATGCGATGCCGGCCTGCCTTCGATAGCCACAACCACTTTGTCGCCGACAGACCACTGATTAATATTTTCAGCCGCTGCCGTTATCACGCCGACGGCAAAATAACCTTGCAGGTTATCTTCATTGTCTTCGGCGTTCGGATTAACGCCGGTTAAATTAATATAATCCAACGCAACCGTCACCTCGCCTGCTTTCGGCAGGGGGCGCGGCATGGCATGGAATTCGGCGTGGCCTTGTACTTGAAACGCCTGGACTTCATTGGCGTTTAAGGTTTTGTGCTCGACAAAATGAGGTTCAAGCACCAGTCGATCCAAACGATGCACAAAACGCTCATTACCGCGTAAAGCCACATCATCCTCGTCATCATCGGCAAGCAATTCCTGGGCTAATAAGCCAATGTTTGGCTGAGTGCCAATGGCGGCCAAATCAATCAAGGTACAACGCAACGCAGGGTATTCATTGAAAGCTACGCGCGCCAAACCGACCAATGGCGTTTGAGCCAGATTATCGATAACATCCATTTTCGATAACACCTGCGCGCCTTCAGTGACTATGTACAAGCGGGGTGCTTGTTCATCGAATTCGCTGGATAGCAGTTGGATGACTTGCAACGCCGCACTCGCTTGATCGATGCCCACCGGATCATCCTGGCTTGCGCGGCGGTCCAGGCCCCATAAGTAAACGACGCCTGCACAATGGTTAGCTTTGGCTTTTTGCAAAACCAGCCGCAAATGATTCAACTCATTTTCGCTCAGTTGCCTTACGACTCCCGGTTCACTTTGATAAGCATCAGAGCTTGGCACCCTTATCACCTGGTTGGCAGGATTGGTTTCCAGCTCTCGACATAGCGAATCTCCAATCCCCTGCATATCGCTAAATACCAACCAGCAACCGGTTTTTTTAGCCATGTTGCCCGATAATGCCTGTGCTGACCACTGCCATGCATAAGTCCATTGTTTGAGTTGTTCGCCGGGATCTTCCTTTTGCGTCGAAAGCGCGCGACAGCGTAAGCCTGCAACTTCAACTAATAAGTTGCCCGTATCATCAAATAAACTTAAATTGCCGACGATGCCTTGATCGCTGATGCGAGTGAGCTTGCCATGACACCAGAATGCCGTACCTGGTTTGCGGTGATAAGCGACGCGCTTGATGGTTACCGGCATGTAAAACTTGTCACTATCTGCAAGCGCGGCGATCAATGATTGAAAACAACCGTCCAACAGGCTGGGATGTAAACAGTAATCGGCATTATCTGTTAATAAATCGGAGTCTAATTCAATCCGCGCCAGCACTTCACCTTGCTGGCGTTGCAAATGGCGAATAGTACGAAAATACCGGCCATAGCGTAAGCCGCGCTTTGCCAAATCGGTGTATAACTTACCGATATCGACAATCTCGCTGCAGCGGCTGGCTATATCTTCACGGCTTACGGTCTGAATGATAGTTTCTTCAGTTTCAACAACCTTGCCGGACGCATGTAACCGCCAGCCCAGCTGATCGTCAGAATCACGGCTGAAAAAGGTATATTCGCCATTGTTCTGATCCAAGGCCACATGGATGACTTGCTCACTGCCGCTATCATTCAATACTAAGGCTTGATTGAAATTCAGTTGTTCCAGTGCACATTGACTGTGGCCGGCAAGTTGCCGGAAGGCTGCTAAGCCGGCTTCTACGTATGCGGCGCCAGGCATTACCACCAGGCCGTCAACTTGATGATCGTTCAGATACGGCAACATTTGATGATTAGCCGTGCTTTGCCAAGTTGGTCTGGGATCGGGTAACCGGCGATCCAATAAGGGATGGACCGGCCCGCCAACGCGATCCGATTTGGATTCTTGGCTTTCACTCCAATAGGTTTCCCGTTGCCATGGATAGGTCGGCAACTTGATATAGCGGGCATCGGCTGCAAACAACTTGCGCCAGTCGATTTTGCAACCCGCGACATACATTTCTGCCAAAGCCAGATTCAAGGTAAGGCGTTCAGGTTTATCCCTACGCAATGAAGCAAAACTTTGGGGTTGAATGCCCTGTTGACGACAGCATTCTTTAATGGATGTAGACAGCACCGGATGCGGCCCCACTTCCAGGAAAGCCCGGTGGCCATCGCGCAATAAACTGGCCATTGCCTTGGCAAAATAAACCGGCTCGCGGATATTGTTGCACCAGTATTCGGCATCGAAGAGCACTTCGGTGACCAAGTCACCGGTAACGGTGGAATATAACGGGATTTTTGGCAGTTCGGGTTTTAATCCCGCCAATGCCGTTCTGACTTCAGGCTTGAGCGGTTCCATAAAAGGACTGTGGTAAGCCACTTCAACTTGCAAAAAGCGGTTAAACTCGCCTATTTCGGTCAAATACGCCGCAATGGCCTCCAGGCTGTTCGCATCGCCCGCCAAAGTAAGTGATGACGGACCATTGATGGCGGCAATCGAAACCTCGCCCTGCGTCAGTTCCAATAAGTCACCGCATTGCTCCTGACTTAACCCCACCGCCAACATTTTGCCCAGGCCCGAGGCTTTTTTCTGAATACGGCTACGTTGATAGCTGACTAATACCGCCTCTTCGAGACTTAACACGCCTGCGGCATAAGCGGCACTGACTTCCCCGACGCTATGCCCGACAATCGCTGCCGGCTCTATGCCAAGTGAACGCCAAAGTGCCGTTAAACCCACCTGAATCACAAAATTAGCCGGTTGTGCGATAGTGGTGTCGGAAATATTGGAAACCTCCTGATCCAGGAGCATTTCATCTAATATCGACCAACCCGCTACCTGTCTGAAAATCGCATCGCATTCTTCAACGGCTGTCCGATAGACGGCTTCGTTTTGGTATAACTCCCGGCCCATGGCCCACCATTGCGGGCCCATGCCGGTATAAACAAAGACAGGCTTTTGATTTGATTCGCCGGCTGTTTTGCCTGAAGCCAGCCACTCGCCTGTGCCTTGTTCGACAAAAGACTGCAGTTGATTGCGCATTTCCGGCCAGGTTGTGCCCACGACCGCCATCCGATGGTTGTGATGCCCTCGACGGCAAGCCGCTGAATAGCCGAGATCTGATAATTTGACGGACAGATTTTCATCAAAGCGGGCTAACCAGGCTTTCGCCAAATCGGTTAAAGCCCCTTCGCTACGCGCTGATAAAGGTAAACAATAAATTTTGCCGGGCAGGTCGGGAGTCCGTTCTGCTGATTCGACTTGCGGGGCGTTTTGTAAAATGGCGTGCGCATTGGTGCCGCCGTAGCCGAATGAATTCACGCCGGCACAGACTTTATCCTCGGTCGGTGCCAAGGCTTCCAATTGCCGAGGGAGTTTCAGACCCAATTCAGCAAAGGGAATATCAGGATTGGGCGTGGTCAGATTCGCCTGGGGCGGCACTTGACGATGTGATAAGCACAATGCCGTTTTAATAACGCCAGCGACACCTGCCGCCGCTTCAAGATGTCCAATGCTGGCCTTAACCGAGCCGAGCAGACAAGCGTGCCGCTCATCATGTTGTCCTAATGCGGTACCCAACGCCTTGGCTTCCAGGGGATCGCCGACGGGTGTACCGGTGCCGTGGGCTTCAAAGTAATAAATATCATTGGTATCAATGGCGTATTTCTCGAAAACCTGCTGGATTAGTGCAGTTTGCGATTCAGGATTGGGTACGGTAATCCCGTTGGTTCTTCCATCCTGATTGACGCCCGTACCGCGCACCAATGCATAAATTGAGTCACCATCACGCAACGCCTCCGACAACCGTTTCAGCACCACCACACCGGCGCCTTCACCGCGGCCATAACCATTAGCGCTGGCATCAAAACTTTTACTGCGTGCGTCTGGGGCAAGAAAACCGCCTTTACACATGGCAATCGGGTATTCGGGGCGCATCATCACGTTAACGCCGCCCGCCAGCGCCAGATCACATTCGCCATTCCATATCGCTTGACAAGCCTGATGCAATGCGACTAAAGAAGAAGAGCAGGCGGTATCCATACTGACGCTCGGGCCGCGCAGGTCTAACACATAAGATATGCGGTTAGACAAAATCGTCATGGTTGAACCAATCGCAGTATGTGTGCCGATCAACTGCCGATTCATCTTCCCCATTTGGGTCAGTTTATGATCTAGCGTGAAAGCCCCGATAAAAACGCCAGTATTGGATCCTGCCAGGGATTCGTAAGGAATGCCCGCATCTTCCAAGGCTTCCCAGCTAGTTTCCAATAACAAGCGTTGCTGCGGATCCATACATTCGGCTTCGCGCGGGGCAATGCCAAAGAACAGCGCATCAAACTCATCAACGCGCTGTTGCAAAAAACCGCCTTGTTTAACATACATTTTGCCTGGTTTACGGGTATCTGCATCGTAAAACCGGCGTAGATTCCAACGCTCAGGAGGAATGTCAACGATGGCATCGCTGCCGGATCCGAGTATTTCCCAAAAGCTTTCAGGATTATTAGCATTGCCAGGAAAACGGCAGCCGATACCTATTAATGCAATAGGATCAGCTATTCTTTGATTATAATTAACTTTGTTTTCTTTCATCGTAATATCCTTTTAATGCTCTTTTATATATACATCAAATATATTTATTTAATCGACTATAACTGGGAATAACCATATTAATTTGGCTTTATTACAATTTATGCATCATATTTATTACAATTTATGCATTCATTTCCCATTAATATATTATTTGGTTACCAGTTTAATCTGGTGGCTTATAAAAAAAAGGTAATATTCAATTAACAAAAACGGTAATATTTAACTGACGAGACCGCCTCATCTTTCTTCAATGTGGCATATGACGATTAGTCATCAAAAAGAAACCACTTTTACAGGTCAAATTCTCTCTTCTGCGAAAGCCATGCCGGATTTCCCGTGACTACCGCAACCTAAACACAGTGGCTGAAGCGAAAACGGATTTGGGGCTGATGTCCTTTGTGACGACCTTGGCTAACTGGCGTGATGAGATCACTAACTATTTCAGCCGGCGAGAAACTAGCGGGTTTGTCGAAGGGTTGAACAACAAGATCAAAGTGATCAAGCGTCGCTGTTACAGCATTTATAACCTGGGTCGATTATGCCAGCATATTTGGCTTGATGTTCAGGGTCGCCAGGTCTTGTTTGCGGGACACTAGATATTGGGGTTACCGCGGGAAATCCGGAAGAGTCTTAAAATAGAGCGGCCGGATTACATGACGCGGCCGTGGGCCGCTTCGGATAAGCCGGATTTCATGTCGAGGCTTGCGCGCTGATAGGCGCCGGGCTGCTGGCCGATGATTTTCTTGAAGGCTTTCGAAAAAGCCGACTCGGACTGGTAGCCGACCTTTTCGGCAGTCTGGGTAATGCTCCTTCCCTGGCGCAACAGTTGGGCGGCTATTTTCATGCGCACCATCGCGAGAAAAAGATTGGGCGACTGTCCGGAAATCCTGCTGAAACGCTTGAAAAACGTGGCTCTGGACATGTGGCTGAAATCCGCCATCGCCTCGACCGGCCAGGATTTTTCAGGCTCCCTGATCATGGCTTCCAGCAGTCTGGCAAACTCGGGGCTTTGCACCACGGCCCATAAACCCGCCGATATCTTTTGAGTCGATGCCAGTTGCCGGATAGCGTAGAAGAACAACAGGTCTGTCAGACGCACAATCAGCGGTGAAGGCGCATCACCCGCGCTTTTCGCTTCCACCAGAATGAGATCGAAGATGGCGCGGGCGCCGGCCAGTTCCTCATTGTCGGAGCGAATGACCAGGTAATCGGGAAAAGAGCTCAGCAGCATTTCGCTCAAACCGGACCTGAAGTTGAAAAAGCCGCACACTAACGCGACCGCATCGGGTATGGACTCGTCGATCGGCGTCATCTGCCCTTCCCTGATGCGGCAGAGCGAGGGATCATCGGGCGATTCGCTCGGATTCAGATAATGCAACGTCTCTCTCAGAAAGAAAACGGCATCGCCCTGCTCCAGCGGAATGCTCTCCCGGCTTTCGGGCAAATGCAGCCAGCAGTTGCCTTTCAGGACCAGGTGGAAGCCTGCGCGCATAAACCCCGACGGAGCGGCCCGCCAGGTCCCGCAGTACTGGCCGGCATGGAACAGGGTCGTTTCGAGCTCAAGGCTGGACAGCAGCCAATGAACCAAATGATCTGTTGATGGTTGCATTTTATTCTCTCCAAACACGGGTTCAGCATGCAAAAGCTGTCGATTGACGGCACGTCAGCCGTTAAATACAGGCGCAAAGTATATGAATTGCCTTGGGCTTTAAAAAATGATCTTTTTAGAACTCAATATCTGATATGGTGATATAGTTAAAGGAAAATATCAGTTTAAAGAAATGCTAATTAAGATCCATGCCCGTTGCGGGTGTTATGCAATGCGTACGTGTAGGCTGGGTTGGAGCCTTAGCGGAAACCCGGCATGGGCGGCTTTGAAAACCAGCCTAGCCGTCTATTTATTCATGGCTTTCAGTTTTACGAAAGAAACCGGCAGGGATTCCACCGGCACCCGCTCTTGCTGAGGCAATCCGAATTGGCCAGCATCAAACCAGCGCGTGTTGCTCAGCCACAAGCCCTGAAATTCGACGCCGTGTTCCCGGTTGACAATAACTGTTTTCTGCCGGCGGGCGTCCATGAAGACGAGCCGGTTGTCCGGCCCGATCCAGGTTTTCAGCAGCGCCTGAAAATCCTGGCTGTGCAGCAGATCCGGGTTGTGCCGCAGGATGGGGCGCAGGTAATCATGGGCGGCATGCCAGCTGTCGGAACGCCCCTGCACCCGGCACTCGATATCCAGCGTGCCGTTGTGCACCATGTAAACATCAGGCGTCACCCTGAAAGGATGCGTATTGGCGGCCGTGATGCCGCCCCGCGTGCGCAGCCGCAAATGAATGACGCATTCCTGATCCTCCACGCTTCTGTAAGCCCGGTGCAATGCGTTAAAGCAGGTTGTGCGCCGCCGCGTGACGTTAACCCAGCTCGCCCCGCCGAAAGCCATCAGGCCGAATCCGTCGGGGTTATGCTCGGCAGCTGACCGCAGCAGGTCAATAGGCACCTCTGCATGCCTCGGTTTATGTATGATCAGACACATAGGCTAATTCTCATGGATCGTCTATACATCAATGATTCAGGCTCAAATTCATGAATAGGCTCAGCAAAGCGCGGCCGCTAGGAAGCCGCCGGAAAATGAAATATGCGCCTGTTGAACGGGTCTTCCTGATGAGTCAGACCCAGATTTTCTCTCAGCGTTGCCCCTTCGTACTCGGTACGGAACAAACCCCGGCGCTGCAATTCGGGAATGACCAGATTGACGAAATCGTCCAGGCTGCCGGGCAGGCAGGGCGGCATGATGTTGAACCCGTCGACAGCGCCGCTGACGAACCAGTCTTCCAGTTGATCCGCGATGGATGCCGGCGTGCCTATCATCGCCTGCTGAAACCCTGTGCCGGCAGCGCCCGTGTAATAAGGCCTGTCAGCCTGCGACCGAAGCATTTCATATTTGTCGCGGGCCTCGCGCTCGGTCCTGCCGATCACCGGAAGCACGGCCGATAGGATTTTAGTCTGTTCCGGCGAACGCCCGTATTTGATTAATTTGCCTTTCAGCTTCGAATAGAAGGCTTTGGCGGCTTCGAGCGCGTGCTGTGCCGTGAACACCAGATCGGCTGTCTGTGCGGCCAATTCCACGGCGGCATCCGATACCCCTGACTGAACCATAACGGGGCAGCCATGATAAGACGCCGCAATATCACCCGCCCTGTGAGCTGAGCAGTTTTGCAGATCGTAAACGTAAGCTTCATGTTTCCAGCTATCCCAAATGCTCGCGAGAACATCAAGATATTGGCCGGCGCTCTCGAAATGCGCTCTGTATTCAATCTGATTGTATAGGCTGGGGTACTTGGATTTGGCATTGTCGGGAATCGAGACCAGATTGCAGCCGGCGCGGCCGCAACTGATGTGATCGAGCGACGCGAATTTACTGGCCAAGTTGTAAGGGTCGGCATGGGCAATGGAAGCGGTTGCGATAAGGCCGATGCGTTCAGTGGCGTGAGAGAGTGCTGTCAACAGCGTGACAGTCTCGAAATGATCCACCGGGCTGGTTAGATCTAAGGCTTCATTATTGCTTGCGGACAGATCCGCAGTATCGGCAAGGAATATGGCATCGAATTTGCCGCGCTCGGCTGTTTTCGCGATCCGGATATAATGCGTCAAATTCAATTCTGCGTATTCAGATGCCTCATTATGGCGCCAGGCCGCCAGATGGCGGCTGTCGCCAGGCAGGTACACGCTCAACTTCAGCCGTTTTTTTTCGCTTCTCGTTACACTCATGACTGACTCTACCTTCGTTATAGCAATGCTTCTATGGAGCAATGCAATGGCTGTGCCATTGTTCTGGGCAGATCAGGTAGCGCCGGCAGGGCGATTGATAGAGTCTTGTTGCTGTTTATGCAGCACCTGCTGGTACAGCGCTGTTGTTGTAAAAGCAGAGCTGGAGAGTCCAGCGGAACCTGTGGGGGCGACTTTAGTCGCCTTTTAATCCATAGGTGACTGCCAATAATAGGCATTTTTGGCGAAACCGCCTCTGCAAGTTTTAAAAACTGATGTTACGACGGGCGCCTTGTCCCGTTGGCCGCGCCGAGCAGCGCAGCTTTTAGCGGCGGTAGGCTGGGCCCGGCATTTGGAGTCTCCCCATCCTCGTAGAAGGTACGCATCGCGTACCTTCTCAGTGTCTAAATCAAGCCTCAAAAGGTACGCGATGCGTACCCTACGGTGGATTTCGCCTTGATTTTGGCAGGGCAGCGGGGTAGGCCAGGCTGCTAAACCCAGCATTTCGGCCGTCCATGCCGGGTTTCCGCTAAAGCTCCAACCCAGCCTACACAGGCTGATGACGCAGTTGTAGGATCGGATTCACTCGCCCCGGAACAGCCGAGATATACAGGCAGTGCGAATACCCGCAAGGGGCACAAGTGAATTCGCCCCTACATTACAGGTCCGGGTTCTCCTTTTCTCGAAGAGGAAAAGGCACAAAGCGGTTATCGAGCCCGATTAGCGCTTCTCAATCACTTCAGTCTTCAGGACATCGAACGCATCGAATGCAATATTCAGGCTGAGTCTCAGGTTGATGATGCTGGCAATGGCGGTGCTGGCAAAGATACAGATCATGATGGCGATCTGGTATTTCACGGCGATCCAGGGCTCGCTGCCGCCCAGGATCTGGCCGGTCATCATGCCGGGCAAGGAAACCAGTCCCATGGTGGCCATGCCGGCAATGGTCGGATTGAGGGCGGCCTTGATGGCGGCTCGGAAGTAAGGCCGGACCGCTTCCCAGCGGGTCGCGCCCAGCATCAGGAAAGTCTCGTATTCCTGCTCGTTTTTCCGCAACGCGGAATAGAACCGTTCCAGCGCGATGACATTGCCTTGCAGGCAATTGCCCAGAATCATGCCGGCCAGCGGCACGATGTAGCGTGCGTCGTAATAAAGCGCCGGCTGGATCACCAGCATCACCAGATAAGCGGTCGAGACTATGACGCTGGAGGCAATCGCCGTCAGAGTGGCCAGGAAGAAATAGCGCGCCTTGAGCCCTGCGCGCTGCAGGATGCTCAAATCGGCGACCATCAGCATCAGCAGTATCCATAAGCCGTTGAGCCAGGGATTGTTAAGGTCGAACAGCGCTTTCAGATAAATCCCGACCAGCGATAACTGGACAGTCATGCGCAGAATGCTGATGCCGATATCCCGGCTCAAGCGAAGGCCTATCAGCCAGAGCAGCAGCCAGGGCAGCAGGCAGAGGCCGTATAGCAGCGCCATCCGGGGGAGGGTGATATCCAGTGTTTCCATTGCGGTTTACCTAACTGATGTTATGCAGTCAGTTGAGATTTAATTAAAGTGTCGCTGGCGCGACGGATTATTTTAATCGGGTTCTCGCACCCGAAGGCGAGTTACTTTCTTTTGCGTCGCCTCGGCAATTGCTCCTGCATTGCTCTACCTCCTGCATCCATGCAGTCGAAAAGAAAGTAACCAGAGAAAAGGCGACCCGGTTGCCGCTTATCTCCTGCGCTTCTCACTTTTAACAGGCGTTGCCAAAAGGGACTCCTGTCCCTTTTGGCAACGCGCGGCATCCCTGCCGCGTCCTTACGGGCCTGCTCTGTTAAAAGCTCCGGTGCTCGGCGCGGCAAACGGGAAAAGGTGCCCATCGTAACATCAGTTACCTAATGCAGCCTGTGTAGGCTGGGTTGGAGCTTTAGCGGAAACCCGGCATGGGCGGCCGAAATGCTGGGTTTAGCAACCCAGCCTACCACCGCTAAAAGCTGCGCTGCTCGGCGCGCCCTCTACGACTTGTCAATCGCCCTTCTTCAATTTCGAAAACGAGATCACAGCGTTCGATCCAGTCGGGGTCGTGAGCGACCGATAAAACTGTCAAACTGGCATCGGAGAAAACCTCGAACACCGCTTGTCTGCTTGCCGCATCCAATGCGCTGGTCACCTCGTCCAGCAGGTAAATACTTTTGCCCAGCAGCAGGCCGCGGGCCAGCGCAATCCGCTGTTTTTCCCCGCCGGAAATACGGCCGCTGTCCTGGCACAGAATATCTGCGGGCAAATGCAAACGCTGCAATACGTCCATGATCTGCGCTTCCGTGGGCTTATGGCCATGATGGGATTTAAACTGGAAAGGCAAGAGCAGCGCTTCCCTGACGCTTTCAGCACCCAGTATCGGCTCCTGTCCTATATAGGCAATGCGGCTTCGAATAGCCTGAACCGATGCGGGATCAAGCGGCTTGTCCTGAAAGCGGATCATACCCTGGGACAGCGGCAACAAGCCCAGCAAAGCCCGCAGCACACTACTCTTGCCGGAGCCGGACTTGCCGCATAACACGGCTTTTTCGCCGGCAAAAAGATCAAAGCTGATCTCCGACAGCAGTGTTTTTTCATAGATGCGGACAGACACGCGGTCAAATTCAATGATAGGGGGCATTATGTGTAAAAATCCGATTTAATCCTGCAATCGTTCGACGCTGCGAAAGAGCGACGCTCGCAATGTGAGGCATCATAGCATCGGATGACGAATAATCGTCTTCCATTTCTTCGGATCTGCCCGCCGAATATCGCTTAAGTAAATTTCATGGTGCTTTCCGGTTCGGCCGGTCCGGGCGTCGATGAACTCATGGACGCGTCGGATCGTCGGTCCTTCCTCGGAAAATGGGCCAACATGCAGCACTTGCGCGCAACGGCCTTCGCAGAAGGTTTCCAGGCGCAGCCTGGAAATGCCTGGAAGATTTTTCTTTTTCCGGGCTTCGGCAATGGCCGACTCGACAACGTCGTTTTCTATGAAGGATGGCTGCATGATCATCATCGTCCACTTCCACTTGGCCTTGTCATTGGCCGCGAAGGCGGACATGTCATCCGCCCACCAAAGCCCTTCGAGTGGCATCACCGCATAGTCAAGCTTCTGCGGCCCTTTCTTGATCATGAACTTCGCCGTGTAGGACACAGAGAACAAGGCCTCTACGGCTTGGGCATATTCTTGCGATGTGTTTGGGTCGCCTTCACCGTCGGCCATAAGGAACGTGAAGGCTGGTACTTCAACCTGAATGACTTCCTTGGCAGATGGCTGGTACAGATGCTTCAGCTCTTTTCTGAGGTCGATTTTTTCCATGAGTTCTCCTGATGACGACTAGCGTAAAGTTCAGCAGCCGCGAAACCGCGTAGCGGTTGAGTGGCCGGCTGAAGCGTCTCGTTGGGCAGTTTCATTGCCAAAAACGTAACAACCATGCGGAGATTGCCACTAATACAAGGACTATTGAAATCACTTTTTCCTTCTTGCTTGCAGAAATAATGACTATTCCTAGTTGTGCTGTGACGATAACGATCAAAAGCAGGAGTGTGAATATCGTTCTATTACCAGAACCATCATCAGCCGGTAATGCCGAAATCGATGGATCTATTTCTTGCATCCATGCGTACTTATTGGTCGGCATAGCAATAAAGACAAGAAATCCACATGCAAACAGCAGGTGCGTAAAAACTCTTGCTATCACTTTCATTGGAATCCCGATTATTTGAGAAGACTTGTAACTCGGGGCCAGATTTTAACGATGAAATCCCCATAGCTCATAGGATGCACTGAACGCAGTGACGCGCATCGAGCGCGAACGATGCGGTTCATACCTCACCGCATCCTACCGCGCTCATATCCTTAGGTAAGTGAACGCACTTTCTCACGATGTTTCTCAACCAAACTTTCGGCTAATTGCTTCTGTTCGTTGGTAAGGTCCTCGAATCTAGGTAGTAGCTTCTCAAACTCCATGAACCTCCTCTCCATTCCCTCCACTGAAATACCATCAATTGAACTTCGGCGGCCAAATATCGACCACAAGTAGCCGAGTTCATTTGGTAGTTCCTGTCTGGAAATGATCTTATTTGCAATCCAGAGGTACACATCTACTATTTGTAACCCAATGGAATCTGCGCTTTTTGAGATAGTTAACTCTCGATCAGGTAATCCTTTGTTTACTATTTCTGCTTCTTCCAAGGTGGCGAACAATGGATGCTTGAGGTAGTAATTTTTTTCTTTATGAGGTGCTTTCTTAAGACCTTCAGCAAGTCTTGCCTGGTAATAATGTGTACCAATCTGCGCATTGTTAAATTGGTGCTGCCTGTCAACGATTATTGATGAAGCTTTTTTCCTATTTTTCTTTCTAACTCTTCGCGCTATGCACGACACGACAAACTGAAAACCAACAGCGTTTGGCGAGACCATCTTTCGATCCGGATGTCCGAAATCCAACTCCAAAGGCTTTGCTATCCCATAATTTAGAGCATCGACAATAATCTCCTTTGATCTGGCATCAAGATCCGAGGATTCTGCTCGCCTTTTGACTTCAGTTAGGAGTCGAACAATATCGTCCTTATAGTTCTCGATTCTCTTTTCTATGCATAATCGCCAAGATTCACGAAGAAGAGGTTCATCAAACAATATGGCTAACTTGTGAATTAGAAGATATCTCATGGGTGTCCAATAGACATCCCATTTAACCGCTTCATTTAGCCCGGCATCGAATACAGAATCAAAAAACAAAACAAGTGCGTAATCGGGCTTTTCAATAAAGTAGTGCATTGTCACAGCTTAATTTTAGGGTAAATGGATTTCAGTTTCGTTCGTGCATCGTCCACTTTCATCTGCCAATCGACACCGCGTTGTTTGCTATTAACAGAGCTCGACCAGGCGCTAATTTCAGTCCGTAAGGTTTCCATGTCACCGAACCTTCGATGCGCCAGGCACTGTCGGGTCAGGGTACTCAACTCATTTTCAGCGATATTCAACCAACTGCCATGCTTGGGCGTCTGGCAAAACTTGATCCGCCGTACGAGGTTGCGGGCACGTTCGGGTTCGAAGACCTCATAAAAGGCTCCTTTGGTATGGGTGTTGAGATTGTCGCTCACCAGCGTCACCACGGGACACTGGGCATAACGCCCTTCCAGCAAGCGGGCCACTTCTTTGGCCCAATCTGCTTTGGTGCGCTGAGGGCGGGCCGTCACCTCGCGCCATCCGACTAACGGCTCGGTAAACAGGAACAAGCTGGCGGTGCCGGCACGCTCGTATTCGTAATCGACCCGTGGCGGCTGCGTCAGCGTCCCCGGTCGTGGCGTACGGGTCTCTTTGATCAACTGTATCGGTTGTTCGTCCATGCAAAGGACCGGATGCGCGGCCTCATACGGTCGCGCATACACGTCCAGCACCTCTTCCATTGCAGCCACAAATTCGGCGTCCTGCTCGGGCGGAATCACCCCATAGGCAATCGCCCGCTGCGTCATGCCGTTTTTTTAATCAGCTTGCGGACGGTCTCATGGCTGATGGCGTCTACAATCCCCAGTTCCACGACGCGCCCGGCCAACAGCCGCAGGCTCCAGCGCGCATAGCCTGCCGGCGGCGATCCCAAGCGCGTGGCGATAATGCGCGCTTCCTGTGCCCCGTCCAATAACCTCGGGGTCGGCGGATACTCGCGTTTTCGGCCTTCCAACGCCCGTTCAAAGCCCTCTTCGACAAAGCGCTGGCGGATCTTTTCGACCGTGTTGATCCGGCATGCGTAGGCCTCCGCAATCCGCTGGTCTGTCCAACCCGGGCCATTCGCATCGGCCTTGAACAGAATCTGCGCACGCCGGACTTTTTGTGAGCTGCCTTGAAGTTTTTTGATCACCTCTTGAAGATGATGACGTTCCGTATCGCTCAGGCGGACAATGTATTTCTTGGGCATGTCTCGTCTCCGGTTTGGGAAAGAAGCCTATTAGACAGTTTTAGGTAGCCCATATTCTTAGCGTTGGCAGTGCAGTAGTAATCAAAATCGAACTCCATTTTTCTTTGGATTTCGATCAATAATGGCGCAATCCTAACGAGCCCTCCAAAACCGAGCTGGTTAGCGTGAATTTGTCCGTCTCCGATTTCGCGTTGAATTTCTTTATGAATATCCGTGCAGAGTGCGTCTACGTTTCTTAAGCTCGAAAGAACACCGTAACTCAAACGTGGTTGAGCGGAGTCAAACAAATTGTTGCCAGTATTTCCCGCTTCGTCGATGTGAAAGTACATATATTGTGCCTAACAAGTGATTAAATAGCGCGGTAGGCTGGGTTGGTAACCCCAGCATTCGGCCGCCCATGCCGGGTTTCCGCTAAAGCTCCAACCCAGCCTACACAGGCTGTTAAAAGAACTCGCTTTCGGGTGCGACAAATCGGCAGGCTGGCCGATTGGCACGGCATAGCCGCCTGTCAAGGGAAAAACAGGGAGGTTTTTCGTGAAAACCGATTCAAATAACGTCGCGGTAGCGACACCTTAAATAATAAAAATGGTTAAGGCAATCTAAATTCGAACACCTGCTTAATATCAGTTATGGATACAAACAGCGAAGAATTGCAAGCCATGGCTCGGCCATATCGAAATCATGGCCGCTTATTGGTCCTGCCATTTGATATCAGGCAGATCGTGCAAAGCCCTGATTCGGCAACAGGCCAGATTTGCGGCCTTGCGCACATCCGGGTCCGGATCGCTTGCAGCCTCAAGCAACAGATCGAGCGCTGCCGGATCGGCAATTTCTCCCAACGCCAGCGCGGCCTCTTTGCGCAAATTGCTGACAGGATCGAAAAGCAAACCACACAACGCCGCCACGGCGTTGCACTCCCTGAGTCGTCCGAGACTATGAGCAGCCTTAAGGCGCACCTGCCAGTGGCTGTCAGTCAAAGCGGCAATCAAGGCGGGTGCAAGTGCTTGCAGCCCCAGCTTGCCTGTTACCGCAGCCGCGGTCTCGCGCACCTGCCAGTCCGAGTCCGCCAGCGCCGATTGCACAGCGCTGCTTACTAAGGCCTCGGACGAAAAGCCTATCGCCCCGACAGCGGCTCGCCGCACTTCGGCATCGGGATCGTTTGTTGCCAGCACGACCATCTGCGGCAAAGCCGAATGAGCTTTTAGCCAGCCCAGCACGGCTACGGCTTCCCGGCGGACATGAGCCTCTTCATCCGACAAGCCCTTGAGCGCCGGCAGCGTTGCCTCAGGCAGGCGCAGTTCGCGCAACGCCCGGAAAATCGCGGCGCGAACGCCGGCATCGCTATTGTTTGCCTGTTCCAGCAGCAAGGCGCCGATCGCGGGATTTTTAACGGCGCTCAGCGATTGGGCCGCGGCTTCCCGTACCGCGGGTTCACTATCTTCCAGGGCCTTCAACAGCCCGGCCACTGCCGCCGGACTATCCTGAGCCTCCAACGCTTTTGCCGCTTCCAGACGCACGTCCTTGGCCGGATCTGCCAGCGCGGCGATTAAAACGGGTTCGGCGGCATCCGGGTCCAGTTCGTCCAGCAGCGACATCAGCGCCACGCGGCGCACGACGGGGTCGGCATGGGAGAGACGGTCAGTTAATGCAGAGTCCATAGCTGTCACCGCAACAAATAGGGAATATTCACAGTAATGGCCTGGGTCGGGCAGTCCTTCTCGCAGGGAAGGCAATACCAGCACTCGTCGTACTTCATGCCGGCCTTGCCCGTTGCCGGGTCTATGGCCAGCACGTCCAGCGGGCAGACATCGATGCATACCGTACAGCCTTTGTCGGCTATGCAAGCCTCCAGATTCACTTTGACTGGAAAATCGATAGGATTAAACGCCATAGTGTTCTCCTGATGAATTCGTTTGTCGGGGCTGAATGCGCAATTGCCGGTAGACTTTCTTTTCAGCCTCCTCCAGCTCTACCAGATAAGGCTCCAGCGCCCGCTTGAACACCTGCATGTTGCCGCTGCGGTCTTTCTTGACTTGAACATGCACCTGCCAGTCCGCGTCATTGCGCTCGGGATAGTCCTGCCGGTAGTGGTAAAGCCCCCAGCGGCTTTCCGTGCGGAACAGCGAAGCCCGGGCCGCCATTTCGGCGCAGTCCAGGATAAAGCCGACTTCGGCGGCCCGCATGAGTTCATGCGGGTTCGACACGGCCATTTTTTGCAGATCGGCGCGGATGTCTTCAAAGCGCCTGAGGCCGATTTCCATGCGCCGCGCCACTTTCGGCGGCTGCAGGTAGTCATTCACCAACCGACGCAACTTGAATTCAACCTGGGCCGGCGAAAGCCCCTGTCCGCGCGTGAGCGGCGCGAAAATGCGCTGGCGCTCGGCTTCCACTTGCTGCGCGTCAATAGCCGCAAATGCCGTAGCTGCACAGTAATCGGCCGCCGATTCACCGGCCAGCCGGCCGTACACGAAAGCGCCCAGCATGTAATTGTGCGGCACGCAGGCCAGATCACCCGCCGCATACAAACCCGGCACCGTGGTTTCGGCGCGCTCATTGACCCACACGCCGGAGGCGCTATGGCCGCTGCACAAACCGATTTCGGAGATGTGCATTTCGACCATGTCGGTCCGGTAATCGGTGCCGCGCCCCTGATGAAAGCGGCCGCGGCTGGGCCGTTCGTTGCCGTGCAGGATATTTTCGATGTTGGCGACAGTTTCCTCGGCCAGATGGTTGAGCTTCAGGAAAACCGGCCCCTTGCCGCCCGCCAGTTCCTGATAGAACTCCTGCATCATCTGCCCGCTCCAGTAATCGGACTCGATGAAACGCTCGCCCCGGGCATTGGCCGTATAGCCGCCCATGGGGCCGGTGACGTAGGCGCAAGCAGGGCCGTTGTAATCCTTGATCAAGGGGTTGATCTGGAAGCATTCGATGCCCGACAGCTCCGCTCCGGCGTGATACGCCATGCTGTAACCGTCGCCGGCGTTGGTGGGGTTTTCATAGGTGCCGAACAAATAGCCTGACGCAGGCAGGCCCAAACGCCCTGCCGCTCCAGTGCACAGGATCACCGCTTTGGCGCGGATGACGGTATAAACGCCCGTGCGGCAATCAAAAGCCAGCGCCCCGGCGGCCTGTCCGTCAGGCCCTGCGAGAACGCGCGTCGCCACTAACCGATTGGTGATGTCCACGCGCGCCTGCTTCAGCTTGCGATACAGCACTTTCTTGATGTCGTGCCCTTCCGGCATAGGCAGGACGTAGGTCCCCATGTGATGAACCTTTTTGACGGCGTAATCACCGTTTTCATCCTTCTCGAATCTGACGCCCCAGCTATCCAGTTCTTCGATCATAGCGTAGCTGTTTTCTGCATAGGCGAACAGCGTCTTCTGGTTGACGATGCCGTCATTGGCGACCGTGATTTCCCGGACATATTGCTCCGGGGTGGCGTAGCCCGGAATGACGGCATTGTTGAGGCCGTCCATGCCCATCGAGATGGCGCCGCTGCGTTTGACATTGGCTTTTTCCAGCAGCAGCACTTTCAGCGCCGGATTTTTTTGTTTGGCTTTGATGGCGGCCATAGGCCCTGCCGTGCCGCCGCCGATGACCAGGATATCGACTTCTATATTATGAGTTTCCATAATGGCTAATAAGTTTTTCTAAAGTTCGAGTTTCAGCAGCCGTTCGGCATTCCTGAACAGCACGTTGTCCAGTACCTGTTCATGCAGGCCCAGCGTCAGAAAGTCATCGACGGTCTGGCCCATAGCCCGGAAGGGATAAGAGGTGCCGAACAGCAGCTGGTCGCGCATGAAGCCATTGGCGGCCCGGACATATAAACTGCCGCCGGGCTGGAAAATATACATATCCGGAACGACGTAGACGTTTTCATAGCGAAACGCGACGCCTATCATTTCGTTCACGTAAGGATAGAAGCCGTGGTAGCAGACAATCGGCAAACGGGGAAACGCGCGGGCAACCCCGCCCACCGCGGCCGGATTGGCATGTTCCAAATTCGGCGTTGTCGGTCCGGACATCAGGAAAACCGGGATGCCCAGTTGATCGCAGGCCTCATAAATCGGATAAAGGGAAGGATCGTCCGCCTTGAGCGCAGGGTTGCCGAACCCCGGCTCGATATTGATGCCGGCCAGCCCGAGTTGCTTGACGGCGCGCTCGATTTCATCAAGCGCATTCGGTTTCTGCGGATCGACCGAGGCAATGCCGATGAGCTCTTTATGGGGCGCCGTGATCTCCAGAATCCGGTCATTGGCAATCGACAAGGCCGGCGTATCGCGCCCGACCACGACGGCTGCCGCAATGCCCGCCTCGCGCACTTCCTCGACAAAGGCTTCGGCTGTCCGCGAGCGGACAAAATGCGCGTCGTTTTTCGAGCCCACGCGCCGGTTCAGCCATCTGGCTGTTTCGTATTCGGCCGTGCCGGGCGTTGCGCCGTAAAAGTCATGCAGAAACGACGGCCGGCTGCGCATATCTATTATTTTTCTTTTCATCTTTATCTCAATTCGAAATTAACAGGGCTGCCCGTTTTACAGGCAAAATGCTTAAACGATCTCTGGCGTATTCAGCCTGTGTAGGCTGGATTGGAGCTTTAGCGGAAACCCGGCATAGGCGGCTCTACCCTGCTGCCCTGCCAAAATCAAGGCGAAATCCACTGTAGGGTACGCATTGCGTACCTTCTCAGCGTCTAAATCAAGCCTCAAAAGGTACGCGATGCGTACCCTACAAAGCTTCAGTCGCCCAGGATAAAAGGCGACTGAAGTCGCCCCCACAGGCTTGTCAATGTCGCAATGCCGGGATCAGTTAAACGATCTCCGGCGTATTCAGCACGCGGTGCAGTATTTCTTCTTCCAACTGAATCAACCTGGGGTTGTCGCGGTGGCGCGGGTGCGGCAAATCGACACGGATATCCAGGTCGATTTTGCCGCCATCGAGCAGAATGACGCGATCGGCCAAGGTGACCGCTTCCGAAATGTCGTGCGTCACCAGGACGGCCGTGAATCCGCTTTCCAGCCAGACTTTTTCTATCAATTGCTGCATCTCTATCCGGGTCAACGCGTCCAGCGCCCCCAGCGGCTCATCCAGCAGCAACAGGCGCGGCTCGTGCACCAGGGCGCGGGCCAGCGCCACGCGCTGCCGTTGCCCGCCCGACAGCACGGACGGCCAGTCATTGGCCCTGGATTCAAGCCCGACATGCCTTAACGCCTCCAGCGCCCTGGCCTTTCCCGCCTTGCCAAGGCCCAGGCCGACGTTATCGAGCACCCGCTGCCAGGGCAGCAGGCGCGCTTCCTGAAACATGACCCGGGCATGGCCGTTGAGCTGCCGGTGCACTTTGTCATCGTAAAAAACGGTGCCTTCATCCGGCTGGTCCAGCCCTGAAATCAGCCGCAACAAGGTGCTCTTGCCGCAACCGCTTCGCCCGACAATGGCGACAAAACTGCCCGGTTCGATCACCAGATTTAAATTTTCCAGAACGGTCAGTTCGCCAAATCTTTTGCTTACCTGTTGCAGTTTGAGCGTAAGACTGGATGTATGCTTTGAATTTGCTTTCATTGCGAAAATTGCGCTGCTTGCCTTATTTGTGGTTAAAACCGGGATGCCATTGCAGAATGCGCCCTTCAAGAAAATGGACCGCCGTATCGGCCAGCTTGCCCAGCAGGGCGTAGATCAGAATGGCCAGAATCACGACATCCGTCTGCATGAACTCGCGGGCGTTCATCGCCATGTAGCCGATGCCGGAGGTGGTGGCGATGGTTTCGGCGACGATCAGTGTCAGCCACATGAGTCCCAGCGAATAGCGCAGCCCCACCAGGATGGAAGGCAGCGCGCCCGGAAAGATAATCTGGGAAAACAGCTGCCAGGGGCTCAGGCCGTATACGCGGCCCATCTCGATCAGTTGAGGATCGGTCGTTTTTATGCCGTGATAGGTGTTGGCGTAGATCGGGAAAAACACCCCCAGCGTCACCAGAAACACCTTGCCTTCCTCGCCGATGCCGAACCAGATGATGACCAGCGGAATCAACGCCAGATGCGGCACGTTTCTGACCATCTGCACAGTGGTATCGAGAAAACGCTCCGCGGTCCTGAACAAGCCGTTCAAAAGCCCCAGCAGAAAGCCGATGCTGCCGCCGATCAAAAGCCCCCAGCTTGCGCGCTCGGCGCTGGCGAGGATGTTTTTCGCCAGTTCCCCGGACGCGGTCAGGTTAACCGCCGAGTTGACGATATCGAAAGGCGCCGGCAAAATCCGGGAAGAAATCCAGCTGTTCTGGGCGGCAATGCACCAGGCGACAATCAGGAAAACCGGCAAGAACCACCCTGAAATCCGACCGATCAGTTTTGACCGGCCAGGCAACAGTTGACCGATGCTCATGATGCACCGACCTTCAATTCCGATGACACCTCGACATGGCCGGTATCGCCGACCGGGCTCAAATAAACGACGGCATCTTCTTTCTGCTTGCCGGCGTTGACAGGCAGCAGCGGAAACAGCAATTCCGCGACGCGATAGGCTTCTTCCAGGTGCGGATAGCCGGACAGCACGAAATTGTCGATGCCCAGATCCGCATATTCCCTGATCCGTGCGGCCACTGTCTCCGGCGAGCCGACCAGCGCCGTACCGGCGCCGCCCCGAACCAGGCCGACGCCTGCCCACAGATTCGGCGACACTTCCAGCGCCTCGCGGGTGCGCGAGCCGCCCCACTGGGTCAGTTCCGCCATGCGCCGCTGGCCTTCGGAATCGGATCGCTTGAAAGCCTGTTGCGCCTTGGCTACCGCATCATCGTCGACATATTTGATCAGGTCTTCGGCGGCGGCCCAGGCCTCGTCGTCGGTTTCCCGCACGATTACGTGCAGGCGCAGGCCGAATTTCAGTGTTCTGCCATTTTTCGCGGCCTTCTCGCGCACATCGGCGATTTTTTCCGCCACTTGCGCGGGCGGCTCGCCCCAGCTCAAATACGCGTCCATCTCATTCGCCGCAAACTGATGCGCGGCAGGAGACGAGCCGCCGAAATACAGCGGCGGATGCGGTTTTTGTACGGAAGGGAAAAGCAGTCTGCCGCCCTCTATCCGGGTATGTTTGCCCTGAAAGTCCACTTTCCTGCCTTCCAGCAATTCCCGCCAGATATGCAGAAACTCCTCGGCATGCTCGTAACGGTCGTCATGCGATTGGAAAATCCCGTCCCCGGCCAGCTCGGCCGCATCGCCGCCAACGACCACATTCAGCAACAGCCTGCCGTCGGAGAACCGGTCCAGCGTCGATGTCATGCGCGCTGCCGCCGCCGGCGACAACACACCCGGTCTCAAAGCGACCAGAAACTTCAGGCGATTAGTCACGGAAACCAGCGACGACGCGACAATCCAGGCATCTTCGCAGGTGCGGCCGGTCGGAATCAAAACGCCTTCGTAACCCAGCTCATCGGCAGCGCGTGCAATTTGAGTCAGATAGTGATGATTCGCCGGCCGGGCATTGACGGCCGAGCCTAAATAGCGGCCATCGCCTTGAGTGGGTAAGAACCAAAAAATTTTCATAATACTGTCCCCTGATCGTTTGTTTATCCGGTTGATTTGAACTGCCGGAACCTTGGGCTCCGGCTACTGTAACGGTTATTTGCCCTGTGGCTGCCAGACGGCGTCCTGTACCTTGATTTGATTAGGCAGTAATTTGACGGCCAGCAGCGTATCGGCAATCTTCTGTTGAGCAGCGGTTACTTCCGGCTTCAGAGGTTCCGGGCCGTAGTTGCTGCGGCGCAAGGCTTTTTCCAGGATTTTGGCGTCGATGCCGACATGCGCCGCCAGTTTTTGGGATGCCTCAGCGGGATTTTCCTTGATCCATTGATCCGTTTTGCGGACTTCATCGAGCACCGCGTCGAGCAGCGCCGGATATTTTTCGGCGAAGTCGCGCCTTGAGGTATAGAACGCGTAGTTGTTCACGATGCCTTCACCGGTCGTTAAAGCGCGTGCGCCCAGCTGGATTTCGGCGGCGGCATAGAAGTAATCCCAGATCGACCAGGCCGCCACGTCGCCGCGTTCAAGAGCGGCCCTGGCATCCGCTGGCGCCAGATAGGCCACGCTGATGTCGTCCAGCGTCAGGCCGGCTTTCGCCAGGGCCTGGATCAGGAAAAAATGCGCGTTCGAACCTTTGGCGACCGCCACCTTCTTGCCTTTCAGATCGGCAATGGTCTTCAGTTCGGAATCGGCTTTGACGACAATGCCTTCGCCCTGTGGCGACGCGGGCTCATTGGCGATGTAGACAATGGAAGAACCCTTGGACGCCTGAGCGGCGACAGGCGGCGTTTCACCGGTAATGGCAAAATCCAGGCTGCCGGCGTTCAACGCTTCCAGCATTGGCGGCCCGAACTGGAACTCCGCCCAGTTCACTGTCACGCCGTGCTCTTGCAGACGTTTTTCCAGCTCGCCGGTCGATTTGAGGATGATCAAGGAGCCGTACTTCTGATAGCCCAGCGTGATTTCCTTCGGCCAGTCCTCGTCTGCCGCGTAAGCGGTGCCGGAAAGTGCTGTCGCCATAGCGGCAACTGCCATTAATGACTGAATGGCTGTAAAAAAGCGTTTCTTACTCATAAAATTCCCCCCGGGTTGATTAATATTCTGTTGGTTCATAGTCTTTTTGAGGTGTGGGCAAACCGGCTGCAAACACTAACGCGCGAACCTGTTCCCTGAGCCTTGCCTCGGCTTCATCGTCCAGCGACAAGAGCCCGTACGGGTCCCTTTGAATCAGGTCGTCCGAGACAAAAAAGCCGCTCAGCACATGCGTGGCGCCTAAAGCGGTCAACACGGGCTTCAGCGCGTAATCGATGGCGAGCAGGTGTTTTGAGGACCCGGCCGTCATGATCGGCAGGACGATTTTTTCGGCCAAGGATTTTTGCGGCAGCAGATCCAAAAAAGCTTTCAGCGCGCCGCTGTATGAAGCCTTGTAAACCGGAGACGCAACGATGACGCCGGCTGCGCGCCCGATTTGCCCGGTCACATGGTTCAGGTGCAGACTGTCCTTTCCGGCCCCGTAAATCAATTCTTGCGCGGGGATATCACGCACAGAAAGCAGTTGCGTGGAAAAACCATACGCTTCAACCTGGGCGAGTATCCGTTTCAGCAAGTCAGTGGATTTTGACTGTTCAGCTGTACTGCCTGCTATGGCAACAATATGAGACATATAAATTTATTCTCCTGATTTTTATCAATACGAATGGCTGTTCAATGCATTACAGCCAATAAATCAAACCGAAATAGAGCGATGTATCGTCCCGGTCAAAATCATGCTGGAGGCGAAGGTTTGAGCCCACGTGCTTGATGCGCCCGGCATAACCCAACAGGCCGCTGACGCCGTTTTCTCCGGGGTTTGGGCTGGTCATACCACCGCCAACGAATATGGAACTCAGCAAACTGTCATGTCCCAGCAATTGGCCCGGAAAGACGACCGCCTCCAGCGTTTCTTCCCGGCGATTATTGGGCAGCGCTTTGTTGATGTAGCGAAAATCGACCAGCTCGCCGAGCTCCCAGGTATTCAGACGCCTGTTGAAAGTAGGGTTTAAATAACCCAAGGGATTGGTAAACTCCATGCCGGTCGGTCCCATCGCCCGCCCTAACCGCGCTTCATGACTTAAAAAGCCGGTACGGAAACCCAGGCTGCCGCTTACCATCAGGTCCTTGGAGCCATCGACCTTGCCAATGGTGTTATCGATATATAAAACCTCGAGCGCAGGACGCAGCAACTGCCCGTGGTCCGGCATAACGTAACCAAAAGAGCTTCGCCACTGCTCGCCGTCGCTTCCCCATGAGGCCATCAGCTCTGTGTTGTACAGCGCGACGTAGCCGCCGGGATAATCCTTCCCCTGAAAATTCTGCCATTGCGTCGACAGAATGTACCTGATGCCCTGCCACTGATTTTTATAAGAGACCTTGGCAAACTGAATATCCTGGTCGCTGAATTCCCGGTCGACGAAACCGCCGCCAAAGCCCAGGCCGGAAGGCAGCCGGTATTCGCCCTGCACCTCGGTCTGGCTGCTGTCGCCGACGAACACTTCCTGCGCCCCCAGGAAGGCATCCCCTAGTTCCGGATGCGTCAGCAACGGGCGCACATAGCCACCGAAATAATGCGTGTCCTGTCCGCCGTTCTCAGGCGCTATGATCCCGTAACCGCCTTTAAAGACAGGTGACCAGAGAAAGCTGTTGACCTGAAAATCGCCATTGTCCTTGCGGTCGTAGAAGGTATCGATTTTTCCAAGTTTCAAGTAAGGCGAATCCATGTTGTCGGCATAGGCATCAGGCTGAACAACCCATAAAGATGCAAGAACCATGCTCTTGGCCAATGCCGATGAAAAGCCGTTTGTGCTCGGGCAACTGTCGCGCTCCGCTCCTGTGCTCCGGCTGAAACCTTCCTGATGGCTTGAAGAGTCGGATAACGGCACCATTACGGGCTCTTTAGCCTCAGATTCAAAAACAATCACAATTAAATTCCCCTTGTTTTAATTAACCTCCGGTTGTCCAGTCAGTTTTATTTATTTGTTCAAATTCAGCCTGCGTAGGCTGGGTTGGAGCTTTAGCGGAAACCCAGCACAGGCGGCCGAAATGCTGGGTTTAGCAACCCAGCCTACCGCTAATTCACCTCCGGTTGTCCGGTCAGTTTTATTTATTTGTTCAAATTCAGATTTTTAACAGGCCCGCAATCCGGCCTGCCATGAGTCATGCCGTGCCTGTTATCTCGCGACTCTTAGCCGGAATTGAAAATTGTCCGCCCGACAGTACAGGTATTCAAAATCCAGCGGAATGCCGTCACTGTTGTGGGTGAGCCGCTCGATGCGTAGAATCGGCGAATCCTCGGTGACCTGCAGTAACCCGGCTAGCTCCGCATCGGCCAGCACTGCGTCGATAGTCAGGTCGGCATAGCCAAGTGGAATGCCGTAATCGTTCTCCTGGATCAGGAAAAGATCGCGGGTAGTCAGGTCCTCTTTGGCGAGCCGTTCCCCGATGCTGACGCTCAAATAAGTGATGTCGAACGACACCGGCTCCCGGTTGAGATGGCGCACCCGCCTCAGTTCCGTCACCAGGCTGCCCTCCTCCAGGCCGAGCTGCTGCGCCACTTTCGCGCTGGCGGGCAGGAATTTCAGGCTGATCAGACGGTTGTAGATTTCGTGTCCCTGCTGCGACATCGCTTCGGCAAAGCCCTGCAGGCGCGCCAGCGATTGAAACGGTTTGGGCTTGGAAACGAACATGCCCTTGCCGACCACTTTGAAAAGCAGCCCTTCTTTCTCCAGTTCCCCCAAGGCCTGACGCACGGTGATGCGGCTGACGCCGTAGCGGCCGATCAGATCGCTTTCCGACGGCAGCCGCTGGTGAGGCTGGTAGGTGCCGTCAACGATATCGGCCCGCAGTTCGTCACGGATGCGCGCATACAGTGGCCCCGGCGCCTGCTGAGCGGAATTGTTGGGCGGCATGATAGGTATCGTCATGATAGGACTCGTCATTACAGGTTATTACTTGCACGTTTATTGCAAAACCGATGCCAAGTTTGGGCATAAATCGCCACATCTTGCTATGCCATTGATAATAGGAGGATTCTTAAGAGCGCAAAGCGCCAGGCAAGCCTGGTGCAGCCGGCGGGCGCCGCTCTGGGTTCTGCTGGATTATCAGCATCCGCTGTTGATTGACTGTTCGAAAATCAGCAGCGTCCGCAATAGCGCATAGCAATTTAATTTGCTTGCAAAGGAAAGAGACAGGCTGATCAGAATGTTGCCTGACAAACAGTAGCTGTTATTCCGCTGTTGATTCAGCAACAGGTCGTCGCTGTGCAAGCGAGACGGGGTTTGCAACTGCCAAACATCTCGGACGGGGCAACATGCCCCGTCCAGCCGCGAGTTTAACCCCTCCCTATCCGGTATGAATCTTGCGTTCGTTAAACGGAACCACCGTATTGTCTTTATCCGATCGATAGGAGCAGATGAAAGTATGATTTTTTACCTTGACCCTCCCGCCGGTGAACGATGAAGCTTACGCGGATAACTTTTTCCCTCGATCTATAAGCGAATCCATTTCCTATGAGCAAATACACACTCAACGTCAACGGCGAGCCGAGAACCGTGGACGTTGCCTCTGACACCCCTTTGTTGTGGGTGCTGCGCGATCATCTCAACCTGGTCGGCGCCAAGTTCGGCTGCGGCATCGGCCAGTGCGGCGCCTGTACCGTGCATATCGACGGCGTGCCTACCCGGGCCTGCCTGATCCCTGTCTCCAGCGTCGGAAAAAACCGGATCACCACGATTGAAGGACTGGCCTCGGACGGCAAGCACCCCTTGCAGCAGGCCTGGCAGGAACTCGATGTGCCGCAATGCGGTTATTGCCAGGCCGGCCAGATCATGACCGCCGCCGCGCTGCTGAAAAAAAACCCGCATCCATCGGACCAGGACATCGACGCCGCTTTGGCCGGCAATCTGTGCCGTTGCGGCACTTATCTCCGTATTCGCGCGGGCATCCATCGTGCGGCTGAAATCGCCGGCAAGGAGTCAATATGAGTGCAGATCTTCTTGAAAATGCCGGCCGCCGCGACTTTCTGCGCAAGTCCGCGCTGACCGGCGGCGGCCTGATCCTCGGCTCTTATCTGAATACGGCCTACAGCGCGGCGAATCTGGTCACCAAGCCGTCCGCCCTCGCTGAAACGGAGTCGTTCAGACCCAATGCCTTCATCCGCATCGCTCCGAGCGGCGCGGTGACGCTGATCAGCAAGCAGCCTGAGATCGGCCAGGGTATCAAGACCTCCTTGCCCATGATCATCGCCGAAGAACTGGAGGTCAACTGGAAGGATGTTCTCATCATCCAGGGCGACCTCGACCCCGCTTACGGCAGCCAGAATGCCGGCGGCTCGCGCTCGACGCCGACCAATTACGAGGAGTTCCACCGGCTCGGCGCGACCGCGCGCACCATGCTCGTCGAAGCGGCCGCGCGGATCTGGGTGCTTCCCGCAGCGGAACTCATCGCCCGGGACGGCGCCGTCCATCATCCGGCCACCGGACGCAAGCTTGGCTACGGTCAACTGGTCGCCACGGCCGCCGACCTGCCGGTTCCCGACGCCGAATCGGTGCGACTGAAATCGCCTGAAAATTACAAGCTGCTCGGCACGCGCATCGGCGGCGTCGACAATCCGTCCATCGTGACCGGCAAGCCTCTGTTCGGCATCGACGTCCAGCTGCCGGGCCTGCTTTATGCGGTCTATGAGAAATCGCCGGCTTTCGGCGGCAAGGTCGTCAGCGCCAATCTGGACGAGATCAGGTCGCTGCCCGGCGTGCGCGATGCCTTCATTATCGAAGGCGGCACCGATCTCAAGGGCTTGCTGCCCGGCGTGGCCATCGTCGCCGACTCGACCTGGGAGGCCTTCAGCGCCCGCAAACAGCTAAAGGTCGTCTGGGATGAAGGCAAGGTAGCGGCGGAAAGCTGGGCGGGCTTCACCGCCAGGGCTCAGGAACTGTCCAGGCAGCCCGGCGCCGAGGTTCTGCGCAATGACGGCGATGCCAAGGCGGCGCTCGAGAAAGCCGATAAAACGGTCGAAGCGGCTTACAGTTATCCTTTCATCTCGCACGCCAGCATAGAGCCGCAGAATAGCACCGCCTGGTACAAGGACGGGGCGATTGAAATCTGGGCGCCCACGCAGAATCCCGAAGCCGGCCAGAAAATCGTCTCGCAGACACTGGGCATCCCCAAAGACCGGATCACCCTGCACATTACCCGCAGCGGCGGCGGTTTCGGGCGGCGCCTGATACCGGACTATATTATCGAAGCGGCAGCCATCGCCCAGCGCGTGGCGGCGCCGGTCAAGCTGACCTGGACGCGCGAGGACGACCTGCGCCATGACCAGTACCGCGCCGGCGGCTTCCACTTCCTGCGCGGCGGTCTCGACGGCAAGGGCAAACTGATCGCCTGGCACAACCATTTTGTAACGTTCGGCCACAAGGTCATCGTGGACGGCAAGCCGTCGCTGGAACCCGGCAGCGGCGCCAACCTGTCCGGCGACGAATTTCCCGGTCGCTGGCTGGAAAACTGCCTCCTGGAGCAGACGCCTCTGGAATGCGGCATTCCGATGGGCCCCTGGCGCGCGCCGCGCAGCAACGTACTGGCCTGGGTGTTTCACAGCTTTATCGACGAGCTGGCGCATGCCGCCGGCCGCGACCCGCTGGAATTTCGCCTGGAAATCCTGGGCGACAAGGGCTTTCTCCTGGGCACCGGCAAGCAGGGCATCCCCTACGATGTCGACCGCATGAAGCACGTGTTGCGGCATGTGGCGGAAAAAGCCGAGTGGGGCAAGAAAACCTTTCCGCGCGGGCAGGGCCAGGGCATCGCCTTCCATTTCAGCCACCGCGGCTATATCGCGCAGGTCGCCGAGGTCACCGTGTCCAGGGAAGGCAAGCTCAAGGTTGACCGCGTCGTGGTTTCGACCGACATCGGCGCGCAAATCGTCAATCTCAGCGGCGCGGAAAATCAGGTGCAGGGATCGGTAGTCGACGGTCTCGGCGCGCTGATGTTCCAGGAACTGAATATCGAGAAGGGCCGCATCGTACAGAGCAATTTCGGCGATTATCCGATGATCCGCATCGACAATGCCCCGACGTGGGTGGACGTGCATTTTCTCAAGACCGACCATCCGGTGACCGGTCTCGGCGAACCGGCCCTGCCGCCCTTGGCCCCGGCCGTATGCAACGCGATCTTCGCCGCCACCGGCATACGCGTGCGCCAACTGCCCTTGCTGCGAACCGATCTGAGCTGGAGTTAGCATGCATAAAATCATCGATGAATTCACCGTTGGAAACAGCCCCGGATAAGTCATGGCCAATAGAATCAATCACCTGATCAATGCCTACCGGCAGCTGAAGCAACAGGCCGAAGACAGCGTACTGGCTACCATCGTTGAAACTTTCGGTTCGACTTATCAAAAAGCCGGTGCGCGCATGTTAATAACCCAACAAGGCAAATTGATCGGTTTGCTGGGCGGCGGCTGTTTCGAGCGGGATCTGATCGAGCAGGCGCAGTCGGTTTTCGAGACTGGCGAAGCCAAGACGGTTTTTTATGATATGCGCTCTCCGGATGACGTGGTCTGGGGACTGGGACTGGGCTGCAACGGCGCAGTCAGGATTTTGCTGCAGTTGTTGAAGGCGAAATATGATTTCAGCCCGCTGAATGTCATTGCCGATGCCGCCGAAGCCAATATACCCAGCGTTCTGGTCAGCATCTATGAATCCGGGCATCCCGACTTTCCGGTCGGCCATAATTTCTTACTGCTGGGCTCAGGCAACCGGCAGCTATTGACCACGACGCCTTCTCCTTTCATGGCGCCGACTTTGCAAACTTTATTGCAGCAAAAATCGCGCATTGAATCGCATGTAATCAACAATCAGGTCATTGGGGCATTTTACGATCCGCTCCAGCCGCCATTACAATTGCTGGTATTGGGCGCCGGCGCCGATGCCATTCCCCTCGTGCAATGTGCCAAGTCGCTTGGCTGGCGCGTCTCAGTGGTTGATCACCGGCCCGGCCATATCAAAAAAGAGCGTTTTCCACTGGCCGACTGCCTGCTTCATCTCATGCCGCAGGATCTGAACAGCAGTCTGGAACTGAATCGGTTCAACGCGCTGGTATTGATGACGCATAACATCGAATACGATGAGCGCTACCTCAAGTCGATCATGTACTCTGACATCCCATTTATCGGGCTGTTAGGTCCCTCGCATCGCAAGGACAGGCTGTTGCAAAGCCTCGGCAGCGATGCTTCACGTATAAGCAACCGGGTATTCGGGCCGGTCGGTCTGGATATCGGCGCTGAAACGCCGGAAGAAATCGCGTTGTCCATTATGGCCGGCATTCATGCCGAACTGAACGGACGTAGCGGGCGGCAACTGAGCCTTAAGGCCGCATCCGATTTACATGAATGCATACACTGATAACGTTTACGCCATTGTTCTGGCGGCCGACGCATCCAGCCGCATGGGCAGCCCCAAGCAATCACTCGCATGGGGCAACCGCTCCTTGCTGGAGAGCTCGATTCTGAATGCTGGCTCAATTTTGAACGGACGCGTCATCTCAGTCTTTCAGGGATTTGATCTTTCGATTCTCCGACTTTTTTAAATTGGCCGGATTTCGTCAGTCCATTGGATGTGCCGAGGCACGAGGCGCATTTTTCGCGATTGATGCGCTTCACTATGTTCAGCATATCCTATAGTTCTCAGTCCTTGCTCTTTGATCAATTGCACGACTTTAAGCTTGAAGCTGGAATCGAATTTCCTGCGTTTTTGAGTCATCATTTTCTCCGTTTAGGTAGAGTATTTTCCTCCTATAACGGTGTCCATCAAAATTAGACCACTACACTCATGGAGCGCCGGGCATAATAAATACAATATCTCTAACCGGAGCTAATGAAAAAAACCACGGAACTGTAATTGATGAACAATCACAAGATGAAGCAATTTCACAAGGTAAAAATGCGCTTGGATGGGGGGCTTTAAAATGAAAATATTTTCGTATATTAGCGGGTTAATTGTTGCTACTGTAAGTATAACAAGCCAGGCATTACCCCTCATCCCAATGGCTCAGGTTTTTCAAACCGAAAAGAATGGTTCCATTAGCGAACAATTTTTAATATCAAATGATAGCTTTTCTGCTTTCGTAACCGGAGCAAATAGCAGTGATATTACTTTGACATTACCTAATGGCACATTAATTAACGAAAGCAATGCCAGTAACTACGGCATTAATTGGTCAATTGATACAAGCGATATTAACAATGAATCCTTAATTACAATTGATTCAGATTCTGCGATCACAGGCACTTTTGCGTTTACAGTAAAGGCCCGAGATCAAGAAAAAGCAGGATTTTCTGTCTTGGAGGATCCAAGTTTGCAATATAGAACAATCATTGGAAATCCGTCACAGCCTATAACACCTAATACAGAAATACCATTTTCAGTAATACTGTATTATGCCGGTTTCCCAGCAACGGGAGCCACTATAAACGTTGGAGTATTAGATTCAACGGGAACGACCGTACGCCAATTAACGCTAAAAGATGATGGCCAAGCACCTGACCTTTCAGCGGGCGATGGCGTTTACACGACACTTACTAATCTTGATAAAACTGGCGATTATAAGACGGTGATCAACGCCAACTGGAACAACCATCGAGGGCGCGTTTACGAGGCTTTCTCAGTATCAGAGAAAGATGTTTCTATTTCAGGCCAATTCAATGTCAAGTTAGTCGATTCTGACAATAACAGTTTAATTAATAACGTCGTTCTAACGTTTGAGGAATTGCAGCCTCGCTTGCCGGGGACTTATTCAGTTACTGCTGAGATTAAAGACGCTTCAGGTACGAGTGTTACGGAAACTTCCTTGGTTAATCAGCCAGAAACGCCTCTAAGTGTCACTTTTGATGTAAAAAAATTAAAAACGTTAAGTGCTCAGCCTTGGCATGTTTCTTCGCTCAATATCTGGAAGGGCCCCAAAGTTTTAGGGGTATGGAATGATCTGGGTGAACTGAATATTGATATCAGTCATTTCGAGCGCGATCCTTTAATTGTTAAAGACATTGTCGGCGATCGAGGAATTGGTTCTGATGCGGATGGATTATTTGATAAATTAGAGATTGATGTTTCAATTGATACCTTGGTTTCAGGTAATTACGGTATTTCTGCTGACTTGCGTTCGACCAGTGATAATACCTTGATAGGGAGCACGGGAATCAGCCAACTCAGTCTGAATGCAGGAATAAATACGGTTATACTCCAATTTATGGGAAGCAATATTGGCGGAAGCGGCAAAGATGGTCCTTATAAATTGACTAATTTTTTAATTTATCCAAATTTTAATACCAGCGCCCAACTTGCTCAGTTAGTTGCTTTAGTAGGAGAAACCAGCGCCTATTCTTGCAGCCAATTTATAGGTTGCAATTCCAGTATGGAAAACGAGGTTATTAGAATTGCTAACGGCTTGTGTGAAAAGCTAGGTTATCAATTACTTGCAAAATTAAAATTAATTCAAGCAATTGCTAATAAACATCCGGATGTCGCTGAAAAACAACTGGAAGGATTGTATCAACGAACAAAAGCGATCGAAAGATCAGGCTCTTGCCCCCCTGCTGAGGGCTGGAGCGGCGATAAATGAAATCAAGCTTCTATAATCAATCGGCTTGATTGAGGAAGAAACCCAGCTTATTGAAATAATGGAAGCTGGGTTTCCAACCCTCAATCCAATCTACAAGTACGTCTCCTTTTATGTAAGACAGGAGCTTTGCAAAAACCTGGCTTTACCGCTGACTAGATAATTGTATCTGCAGGGTTTCGTCTTTCAATTCAGTTCGCGTATAAGCAACCGGGTATCCGGGCCGGTCGGTCTGGATATCAGCGCTGAAACATCGCGTTGTCCATTATGGCCGGCATTCATACCCAACTGAATGGGCGCAACGGGCGGCAACTGAACCTTAAGGCCGCATCCGATTTACATGAATGCATACATTGATAACGTTACGCCATACAGAATCATATATCTATTAATTAAATATATTTATCTATTTAGATCGTTTTATTGAATAAAAAAACTCTAATAAACTGTGCACTCTGATCACAGTTTGAGCCTGGACAGACCAGATGCGTACTGAGCGAGAATGAATTCGGCACTGAATAAAAGGGGGCATTTATGGATTCACTGGAAAAATATTATCTGCTGGGCATCGCCATAGCGGCTATGGCAGGCGTGCCGGGCTTGTCGGAAGCGGCAAGCGGCCATTTCTTCACCCACGGCAATGACACGAGCAGCAAAGCTATGGCCTTTGCCGCCAGACCTGGAAGCCGAAGTTTTCAGACCGCGCCGCGAATACACAGCCAAGGAACAATTCTCCATGATGCCCGGCTTCTTCAGCAGCGCCAATCGGCTGAATCCCAAGCAGATAGCCGGCCCGAAAATCCATCGACTATCGTTCCTGCCGGCTAGGCCGCGGCGGTTCTGATCTAGCACTTTCACTCGTTACTCAAAGGCAGCGTATGGAAAACTTTACCCCTTACTCGGCGCTGGCCGGCGGCGGGCTGATAGGTCTCTCCGCCGGTCTTTTGTGGCTTTTCAACGGACGCGTTGCCGGCATTTCGGGCATTACGGGCGGATTGTTTTCGTCCCGCAGCCGCGATATCGGCTGGCGTCTTTGCTTTCTTGCCGGCTTGCTGCTGGGCCCTTTAATGTTCAGGGCAGTCGGCGACGAAACGGCAAGCCTTCATATCAGTCCGTCATTGGCGGTGCTGTCGATCGCGGGCTTGCTGGTAGGTTACGGAACCGGTCTTGGCAATGGCTGTACCAGTGGCCACGGCATCTGCGGACTGACGCGCCTGTCGCCTCGCTCTGTCGCGGCGACGCTGACATTCATGACCGTTGCCGCCGTTACAGTGTATATCGTGCGCCACTGGCCTGGTGCAGGGAGTTGGTGATGGGCGGCTATCTCTCGGCATTGTTTTGCGGAACGCTGTTCGGTCTGGGCCTGACGCTGGCACAGATGACCAATCCGGAGAAGGTGCTCGGCTTTCTTGATGTCGCCGGGCACTGGGATCCAAGTCTGGCGCTGGTCATGGCCGGCGCGCTGACGACCCTGGCCTTGATGCAACGTCTGGCCCGGCGCCGGACTGCACCGATACTGGCATCAAGTTTCAACGAGCCGAAAAAGGCGCGCATCGATGTCCGGCTTTTAACCGGTGCGGCGTTATTCGGCATAGGCTGGGGCTTGTCCGGCATCTGCCCGGGGCCTGCCATTGCCGCGCTGAGTTATGGCCGGGTTGAAATCTATGTCTTCACGGCCGCCATGTTCGCGGGCATGGGGCTTTTTCAGCGTCTGCATCGTCCCAAATAACCGGCTGCGCGTTAAGGAATCCAGTTTGGTCTTGATGTTGGGTTACGGTTGGCACGTAGCCCAAGCTATGAAACTTAACTCAACAGGCTTGCATAAGTCCTGTTTAACTGAAGTTAAGATAGGCACCCTTTCCCGTTTGCCGCGCCGAGCACCGCAGCTTTCGGCGAGAACAGCCCGCAGGGGCGCTGCAGGGATGCAGCGCGTTGCCAGAAGGGCCAAGGATGGCCCTTCTGGCAACCCTCGTCGAAAGTGAGGAGCGCAGGACACAAGCGGCAACAGGGCGGCCTTTCTTTTGGTTCCTTTTCTTTGGCCGCGCAAAGAAAAGGAACTCGCCTTCGGGTGCGACAAATCGGCAGGATGATCGATTTGCACGACATAGTCGCCTGTCAAGGCGAAAAACAGGGATGTTTTTCGTGAAACCCGATTAAACCAAACCGTCGCGCTAGCGATACTTCGCCAAACCGACCTGAATTCAACTTGCTGCGTAACACCAACTGTTTAACCTGTCTGCCCATCAACAGTTGATGCTTCCAGGCTGTTGCTTAACCAACAGCCGTTAACCAGCCCAGCCAATTCCTGCCATGCACTAAGATTTATCAATAAGTCAGTGCCGACTGGCAATTACCTCATCAAAGCAGCCGATTGCAGAAAATACAAAACATTTACCTTAATAACGGGCAATCCTAAAACCCTGGCCTGAATCTTGCTGTTCTATATCGCCAAGTCTGGAAACCCTCCAACAATGCGGTTTCCACCACGACTGATTTTTAACGAATTAAGTACAGGAAAAATCGAATGAATATGAGCGGCAAGCTGATAACCGGGATATTCGCGAGCGGATTACTCGCGCTGACGGCGCTGCCGGCAAACGCGCATCATGCCTTTTCAGCGGAATTCGATGCCGAACAGCCTATCGAGCTGAAAGGCGTTGTAACCAAGCTGGAACTGGTCAATCCGCATAGCTGGCTGTATCTGGACACTAAGCAGCCGGACGGCAGCGTCAAGAACTGGGGCTTCGAATTCGGCGCCCCGTTCAGCCTGAAGCAAAAAGGCATCACCAAGGCCAGCCTGCCGGTCGGCAGCGAAGTCACCATTCAAGGCTACCGGGCCAAGAACGGCAAGGAGTTTGGCTATGCGGTCACTACGGTACTGTCGGACGGCCGCAGCGTCAAAACCGGCGGCGCCCAGGACGCACCCGACGCGCAAGCGCAAGGCGCTGCCCAATCTCAATAGTCCGGCCCCGCCAGATCTGCCGATTCTTAACGTTGCGCGGCCTAATCGGCTGCGCGATCCAGTCGCCTGACAATCGATTTCCAGTTTCCGGCTGACTAGACCCAATTAGGCAAGGCTGCAGGCTTTGCCTAACGATCAGGAGAACATTCTTGAATACTACACCGAATAGCAACCAGGACTTAAAATCTACGGGTATTCCATTCGGGGCGAGCTTGCCGCAGCCCGGCTCAGAGCTCCCTTCGACAAGCACAGGGCGAACGGCATTTAGCGGTGGCACTGCTGAGCCTGCCCGACCTCAGGACATCGCCATGCTGACCGGCGGCATCCTGCTATTGCTGATAATGTCTATCGGCAGCGCATTCGCCGCCACTAAAAAAGTACCCAGGCTAACCAATGGCAAACCGGATTTTTCCGGGATCTGGCAAACTACCAGCGCCGCCGACTACGATCTGGAGCCGCATGCAAACCGCCAGGATGCGCCGCCCGGCGCCGGCATTATCGAAGGCCAGTACCTGCCCTATCTGCCCAAGGCGCTGGAACAGAAAAAGAAAAACTTCGAAGCCCGCGCTACCGACGACCCCGCGCTGAAAGGTTACACGTTGGGCGTGCCGCGCGGTATCTATTACCCCGAGCCTTTCCAGATATTTCAGCGTAAACAGGATTTGACGCTGGTGCATCAATTCGGCCATTCGGTACGCACGATACACACCGACGGCACCGATCATCCCAAGGACCCGTATGACTGGTGGCTGGGCGATTCCCGTGCGCATTGGGAAGGCGATACGCTGGTGGTCGACGTCAAGCACTTCAACGACAAAACCTGGTTCGACCGCGCCGGCAACTTCCACAGCGACGCGCTGCATGTCATCGAAAAATGGGCCTTCCTGGACCCGAACACGATCGAATACAAAGCCACGGTCGAAGACCCTAACGTATTCACGCGCCCCTGGAATATCAGCGTGATTCTGTACCGGCACCGGGAAAAGAATTTTCAGTTGATCGAGGATTACCGGTTCACGCTGGACTACGACCAATACTATCCGCCCAAACCCAATAAGCCATGAAACGCCGGCCAGACACAGATGAGGACGTTATGAAGCATAAAATGACACACCGACCGGCGGTTATGCCTGGATTGGCGCTTTCGGCGATGTTGATCGCCTGCCAAAGCGTCATTGCCGCGCCAGACGAGAAAAAGCCGGAAGCCAAACCGGCTCAGGCCCCAAAACAGTTAAAGCTGGGCGGGCCGGGCATCGAACAGGAAAGAAGCTTTCCCAAGATCGTCTCCGGCAAATGGAAAGGTCCAAGGCTGGCCGATGGACAGCCGGACGTTCAGGGGCATTGGTCGAACACCATCGCCAATCACAACAATTTTACCGATCCGCAAGGCGGCATCCTCAATGATCCCAATCCCAACCGGGTCGCCAAAGGCCCGCGCGAGCTGCGGGCGCCCAGCCGGGTCAGCGATCCGGCGGACGGCCAGGTGCCGTTTCAGCCCTGGGCGCTGGAGAAGGTCAAGGAATTTCAGGCCAATTTCCATAACCCGCTCAAGCCGGAATATGTCGAGCCGTTGGCTCGCTGCGCGCCGGCCGGGATTCCCAAATCGCTGTACTGGCACGGTTACGAGATCAGCCAATATCCCGGCTATGTGTTGTTCCAGTTCAACTCCGGCACCCGCATCATCCACCTGGACGGCAAGCCGCATCTGCCGGACAACATCAAACTATGGAACGGCGATTCGCGCGGCCACTGGGAAGGCAACACGCTGGTGGTGGACGTCGCCAATCATAACGGCAAGGCCTTGTTCGGCCGCTCCGGCGAATTTATCAGCGAAAACGGCCACATCCAGGAACGCTATATTTTCAGCAATGACGGCAAACGCTACACCTACGAGGCGCTGCTGACCGATCCGACCGTTTATACCCGGCCGTTCACCATAACGGTGCCGGCGCGCAAATGGACGGCGAAGGACCAGCCCAACGGTTGGCACTTCGAAGTGGAACCGGCCACTCATGCCGGCAAGGAGACGATACTGGATCAGTACGAACGCATCTGCGCCGAGAATAACGGCAGCTTTGGATTAGGCGCCGTCGAGCAGGCCAAGAAGTAAATTTTTGAGACTTGTAATATGTCACTGATCGAATTTTCCCAAACTCTTTACGACTCCGAACTGGGCACCGCGCTACGCGAATCGGTTTACATGTTTCCGATTATCGAAGGCCTGCACCTGATCGGCTTAGCCGTTTCAGTGGGCCTGCTGTTTTTTGTCGATCTGCGCCTGCTCGGCCTGTTCTTGCCGCAGTTGCCGGTCGCGCAAGTGCTGCATCCGCTCAGGCCCTGGCTGCTGGGCGGATTCATACTGACCTTCGCGACCGGAATTTTGCTGTTTATTGCGGCGGCTTCCAAAATCATCACGCTGCCGGTGTTTTTCTACAAGCTCGGCTTCATCGCCCTGGCCGGCGCCAATGCCCTGTGGTTCGAGCTGAAATGGGGGCGCAACGTCGACGCCTGGGGTGCCGGGCCGGTGCTGCCGGCCACGGTCAGAGTCGCCGGACTCACATCGCTGACGCTGTGGAGCCTGACCATTATCGCCGGACGCCTGATCCCTTATCTGAGTTACTGATGTTACGACGCCCCCCTTTCCCGTTTGCCGCGCCGAGCACCGGAGCTTTTAACAGATCAGGCCCGCAGGGGCGCGGCAGGGATGCCGCGCGTTGCCAAAGGGACAGGAGTCCCTTTTGGCAACCCCTGTTAAAAGCGAGGAGCGCAGGATGCAAGCGGCAACCGGGCGGCCTTTCTTTTGGTTCCTTTTCTTTGGCCGCGCAAAGAAAAGGAACTCGCCCTCGGGTGCGAGAACCCGATTAACACAACTGTCGCGTTAGCGATACTTTGCTAAACCGATCTAACTTCAACTGACCGCGTAACATCAGTGAGTTATCAATAACCTTAAGAATCATCATTGTTATGACAGCACTTGAAACGTTTAAAACTCTGCAATCCAGCGACTTCGGCCGATTTCTCGGCGGCCTGGACCATCTGTTATGCGCCGTGATGGAGCTCGGCCATATCGCCGGGATGATACTGCTGCTAGCGTCGGTACTACTGACCAGCCTGAATCTGCTGGGCCTGGGCCTGCGCAATGTACCGCTGGCGCAGATCGAACGCAGTACGGCTCGGCTGTTCTGGACGGGCCTGGCGCTCCTGGTGGTGTCCGGCCTGCTGATTTTCATTCCGGCCGCGACCAGCTATTACCCCAACGATTTTTTTTGGGCCAAACTTGCCCTGCTGGGCCTGGCCTTGCTGGTTTACTTGACGCTGTACCGCAAAGTCGCCGCAGTTGAATCCCGCGGCACATGGCTGGCAAAAACCACCGGCGGGCTGGTGCTGAGCTTGTGGATCGGCGTGGCGTTTGCCGGGCGCTTTATCGGTTTTTTCTGAATCCGGGAATGCCATCGACAAGCGCATGACGAGCCTTTACTTGCCGGCATCGGACTTTACCTGCTAGAGAATTCACCCCACTTATGAATTTATCCAAGAAATCCGCTCTGAAATTACTCGCCACGACCCCGGCTTTAGCCATGACCTCGCTGCTGGCGGCCTGTAATATCCCCGCGGCCGAGCCGAACCCGCCCTTCAAGCCGGCCGCGACGTTGCAGGAAATCATGACCTCTGTCATCGACCCCAATATCGACTTTGTCTGGAACTCGGTATCATCGGTCAGCACGGCCAACGGCACCGAGGAACGCCGCCCGCAAACCGACGGGGACTGGCTGGTCCTCAGGCAACATGCGTTGACCGTCGCCGAGGCCGGCAACCTGCTGCTGATCGAGGACCGGCCCATTGCGGCCGCCAGCGCCAAAACTTCCAGCGGCGGCGCCGAATTGAACCCGGCGGACATCACAAAACTGATAGCTGCCAACCGCAACGAATACGTCAATCGGGTCCATAACTTTCAGGCCGCCGCGCAGCAGCTGATCGCCGCGATAGACGCCAAAAACGTCGAGGATCTGGAAAGAGCCGGCGGCGAAGTCGAACAGGCCTGCGAACAATGTCATAGTCAATTTTGGTATCCGGGCGATAGTCGGCCCAAATAGTCGACTGCTGGGTTTAGTTCGGTAGGGTACGCATTGCGTACCATTTTCAAAATTTTCTCTATGAACCAAACCTCAAAAGGTACGCGATGCGTACCCTACGATACTCGTGCCCTACGATACTATGTTGCTGTGAAAACAGGCCATCAACAAAATATGCCTTCAGAGCAACATCCGGCGACCGGTCATGCTCATCAACATCAGATTCCGTCGCAATTTCATCCGGCACGATAAATGCTGACTATCTTGGGCTGGAGCCCTGCTCCACAAATCCGTTTTGTTAAACCATAGATAAAAGAATATGAATAAAAAAAGCAGCTTTCTTGCCGGCCTGCTCGTTCTGAGCGCCAGCGCCGCCTTCGCAGAAGAACCCCCTAAGCCCCCGTTGGGCTTCTTCGTAACCAGCACCGGCCTCGGCAAGGGTGCCGACCTGGGCGGTTTGGCCGGTGCCGATGCCCATTGCCAGAAACTGGCCAGCGAGGTCGGCGCCGGTAACCGGACCTGGCGAGCCTACCTGAGCACTCAGGCTATCGGCGACCAGCCCGCCGTAAACGCCCGCGACCGCATCGGCAAAGGGCCGTGGGCCAATGCCAACGGCGCCATCGTGGCCAACGATCTGGCCCATCTGCACGGCGACACCGTGGAGCTCGGCCAGCAAGGCAATAACGTGCACCGGAAGACAACGCTGACCGAAAAAGGCACGCCCATCAACGGGGTTGGCGATACGCCCAACCAGCACGACGTCATCACCGGCTCCAAGCCCGACGGCAGAGCCTACGCCGACGCCGCCGATCACACCTGCAGGAACTACACGAGCAGCGGAGAGGGCAGCGTTCAGGTGGGCCATTCCGACCGTACCAACCGCGGGGCTACCGGCGGCAATGTATCCTGGAACTCGACCCACGCCAGCCGCGGCTGCAGCCAGGAGAACCTGGTGAGCACCGGAGGCGCGGGCTATTTCTATTGCTTTGCTGCAGACTAAGTCTGTTTGAGCTTGATCTGTCAGGGTACGCTTCGCGTGCCCTGACCTCTACACGGCTGTTCATTGTGTGGCAACACCGTAGCATTTTTTATACGAATCTCAAAAAAATCACCGGCCATAAATTAGCCTGAGCCTGAACGGAATGAATCCAGAGCCGATTTCATCCCTCAACCCAGCCGATCTCAAAAGTAGATACGCATCGCGTACCATTTTTTAAAATGTTCAGATGGGTGAAATTCCAAAAGGTACGCAGTGCATACCCTACCAGACTGACGCTTCAATGGCTTGGCTAAGCCAATAATAGTGTTGCTTTAGAGCCCTGTAGGCTGGATTGGGGCTTTAGCAGAAACCCAGCTCCACCACTGTATGTGCTGGATTTCGTTTCTTAATCAAGCCTACAGGTTTTAAATGAAAAGAAATTACCCCTCTTAATTAATTGAATGAATAAACCTTATAAAATAAATGAAATGGAATTCAGACTTAGTATTGGTATTATCTAAATGAATAAATAAATTATGTGATACGTATCACATAAATAAATAATAATGGGATAATATATACTCTAACTCAACTGCTATAACTAAAAAATGGACAGTGGGAGAGTTAAGTTTTTATCCATTGCTTATCGAGAAATATAAATGAAAAAATCTTTATCTTTAGGCGGCTTAATAATTACGGCCGCCTTGGCTTTTCCAACATTCGCCACAGCCGCACCAATCCTTGGCCAAGGACTGCCCACAGACAATGTTAACTTAGCCGGAGGAACTGTAATTGATTTCGAATCAACAGGTGTTGTTGATGCTCCTTCTCTGTCAATAGCCGGCGTTACATTCACAGGCAATACTAATATTGAAGTAGATAGTGATTACGCTGGAGGTTATAACACCCGCGGAACTTATCATATGACCAATCATGGTTCCGGCCCTGATAGCTTCCAATTTGATTTTGACGCGCCGGTAAGCGCTTTCGGATTCTTATGGGGTGCTGCTGATTATACCTGGACATTATCCGCTTTTAACGGCAACAACTTACTTGAAACGCTCATCTTGAATCCCACATACGCCAGTAACTCAGGCGACTACTTTGGGATTGCTCATGCAGGCATTACTCATGCTACATTGACCCTAAATGGCAGCAGCGACTATGTGTTTATTGACAACTTTACCGTCAATAATGCCAATGTCAGCGCTGTTCCCGTTCCTGCCGCCGTCTGGCTGTTTGGCTCTGGCTTAGTGGGACTGCTGGGTTTTAATCGCAAGCGCTCTTAGTCATTATTAGCACAGATACAATCACTGTTATCTAATGCTGTAACCGCCTTTCGGGTAATCCGTAGGCGGTTTTTTATTATCTTCCATTTCTGATAGTTCAGTAAAAGGTACGCATTGCGTACCTTTTGAGGTTTGGTTCATCGAAAAAATTTCAGAAATGGCACGCGATGTGTACCCTACAATACTTCAGTTACAAACTACTTTGCCGGCGTCGCCGTAGCCGGCCCAATGCCGACGATTTGCAGAATCGTGTCTTCGTCCTTGGCGCCGTCGTAATGGACTTCATTGCCGTAATGGGTGACGAAACTGCCGGCCGGGACCGGTTTCAGGTGCGCCGGATCGTAGTCGGTGCCGGTGCCTACCCACCAGGTGCCGGAAATCACAGTGATGAATCTGTCGTTGGGATGCGAATGCGGCTTGCTGTTGTGATGCGCTTTCCACTTGTTCAGAACCACATACAGGCCCGGTTTGCTCGGGTCGCCGACCAATACTGCCGTCTCCGAGCCGCTGGGGTTGGGAACCCAATTGATCTGCTCCGGCAGTTTGATCGAAATGGCCCTGGGATCGAGATCGGCCGCGGTTGCGGTGCCGAAGCTTCCGAGCAAAGCAAGCGTCAGGGTTAATTGTGATAACTGATGGCGGGAAAAAATACCAGACATCTGATCCTCCAGAATAAGTTGTTGAACAGTTCAGTAGGGTACGCATCGCGTACCTTTTGAGGCTTGATTTAGACACTGAGAAGGTACGCGATGCGTACCCTACAATGCTTTGCGGAAACCCTGCATATCACCGATTAGGTGTCCCTATGCCGGGTTTCGTTCCTCAATCTGGCCATGGCGCCAAGCGGTACCTACTCATTACAGGTACGCTTGGCTGCAATGAAGTTTGCCGCATCACTCGCGAATGCGGATCAGATCGTGGCAGCCCTTGCAGGAAGCGCCGACTTTGCCGAACTGTGCTTTGATCGCGCCGGCATCGCCTGTGGCGGCCACTTTCGCCAGTTCGTTGGCTTCCTTGATGAAAGTGGCGTCGAGTTCCTTGGCTTCATCCTGTTTCTGGAAGAATTCAGGCCGCAGGCGGGATTGTTTCCAGCCTATGCCCTGGTCCGTACCGGGACCGTAGAGATTGATCAGGCCGGAATTGGCGGTCGCGGCAATGGCGTTTGCGGCCGCTATAATCTGATCTTTGTTGAAGGTTTCGGGATGGTCGACCACCTGGCTTTTGATTTTCCCCGTGTTCCAACTCAGAAACGAATAGGCGGACTGGCGGAATCTTATCTGCTCTTCAACCTGACCTGACAACGCTGCGGTTGTCACAGCAGTCAGCGCTAACGCGAGTGGCAGTTTTACTTTCATTGTATTTAGCTCCTTTAGAGTTATAAAAAATGGTCTTAACGTTTTACCAACCCAGCCTGACCGCCGCGGTTTGCAGGCTGTCGACCGGATTGAGATAGCTCGCCACGTTCCCGCTCCAGATGCTCCAGACCAGCGTGCTGGAAATCACCACGGTCATCAGGAAACGCAACGCTCCAACCGCCGGAATCGATGATGCCTGGGCCTTGTGCACTTGTTTCCTGCCCGTCAACATCGGAAGCACCAGATTGTTCTTTTTGACCAGCTGATGAAATGCGATGGCGGCCAGATGCAATGCCAGCAAACCCATCAGCACATCCAGCGCCAGCGCATGGATGCCGCTCAATTTGTCGCTCAAGGATTTGTCGATCAGGCTGAACAGCGGCCCTTCGAAGGCGATGTCGTCATTGGCGAACAGGCCCGTGGCGGCGAGCACGGTCAGCACCGCCAGCAGCGCCAGGACCGACAAGGCCCCGACCGGATTATGGCCGACGCCATGCCAGTTGCCTTTGAAATAGGCGGCAAGACGGCCGAAAGTCGGGAAGAAATTGACGAACCGGGCATGCGTCGTGCCGACAAAGCCCCAGATGATACGGAAGATCAGCAAGCCCAGAATCAGCCCGCCTATGCGGCCATGCCAGTCGGTCAGATCGCCGCCGAGCTTGCCGGTGACATAAGCCCCGACGACGGCTATCACGAGCAGCCAGTGAAACAGCCTGAGCGGCCAGTCCCAGATGTGTACGGTTTCTTTCATGGTTGTCTCTCCTTATCCTGAATATTTGACGGTGCAGCCGTAAGGCTTGGTGACGGGTTGGCTGACGGGCTTGCCGGCATCCAGTTCAGCTAATGCCGCGCTGACATAATTTTCGGCTTTGGCGATGTCTTCCTTGTCGGCTGAAGGGATGCTGTCGATGCCGCCTTTATAAACCAGCACGCCTTCGGGATTGATGATGAAAAATTGCGGCGTATTGGTGGCTTCATAGAGCCGGCCGATTTTACCGTCCGGATCGAACACGGTGTTGGCAGGCTCAGCACCACGCTCGGCATTGAGCTTTTTGGCCGTTTCGCCGTCGATGTAGCCTTGCTTGCCGGGCGCCGAAGAAATGACCTGCAGCCAGACGATGCCTTTGGCGGCGGCGCCTTTTTGCAGGTTCGGGATGTTGCCGCTTTCGTAATGCTTCACCACGAACGGACATTCATGGTTGGTCCATTCCAGGACTACGGTCTTGCCGCGCAGATCGGCGAGATTGATGCTGCTGCCGTCGGCGGCCGCGCCCGAGAACAAAGGCGCGGCCTGATTGACGACAGGCGAGGCATGGGCCGTCATGGAAGCCAGGACAAAAGCCAGGCCCATTAAGGCGCTCCGGTAAAATTGATTCAAAAACATGACTGACTCCTTATGGTTAAATAAAAAACGCTTTCAGGCTCTCGGCTGCTTAAAACACCAGCAGGGCCAGACAAGCCCCGCCAAAGGTGAATCCGCACAGCATCCGCACTCTTTTGTCCAACAGCCAGGGCTTCCAGGCGTTGGCGCTTCTTTCATTGCATATCGCATGCCAACCGGAAATCGCGGTTTTCACCTTGAGATTGATCGCCCTCAACAGCCTCGCCAGACGGTAAAGGCCGTACAAAAACATCCCCAGCATCAAATAAAAAACGATCACCTGAGTGGTATGGCGGCTCGTTTCGAAGACGTGGTGGATCACTTCATCCAGCGTGAATTCGAGCAACTCATAAATTTCAACCACGATTTCCATCAGCAGATGAAAGGTCTCAACCGGCATCACTACAGCCAGAATCAAAACGGCGGCGGTTATGATTATCTGTATTTGTTTGCTGCTCAGCATCTTCGCCCTGACATTAAAAAATTCATACGCATTTATCCTTCCCTGGTTATTGCGCCGCCATCCAATGCAGCGTCCTGGATGAGGCAGCAAACCGGTCCATTGATTTGCTGCTGAACTTGATCCTTCAACCGCGAAACGGAAGCCGCCTTATAACTTTGCAGGTCTGCACGCTCCACACCTGGACTTGATCGCGCTGTGCTTCGCCTGTCATCATCACTTTTTCGGCTCGTTTGCTTCCTTAATGGGAGTGCCGTTTCCTTTGCACTCCCTTGTTCCTACACTCTGTAGGGTATGCATTGCATACCCTCTTCAAAATTTGCCGGCTCATCACAACTCTGAACAGGTACGCGGTGCGTACCCTACGGCTCTCACTGATCATTCGTGGAAACTGCCGTGACAGCCTGCGTTACGATCTCGGGCGTCAGTATCTGCGGCAGCACAACCGGACCCGCCGCCGTGCCGCCGGGGTAATAGACGTAGAGCGGCACGCCGCTGCGGCTAAATTCCGCGAGTTTCCGAGTAATTTCGGGATCGCGGTTGGTCCAGTCGCCTTTCAGGTAAGTAATGCCCGCTTGCCTGAAGGTATCGATCACCGAACGCTGGTTCAGAGCGACTTTTTCATTGACGAGGCAGCTAATGCACCAGGCCGCCGTAAAGTTCAGAAACACCGGTTTACCTGCGGCGCGCAAGGCTTTGAGGCGTTCGTCCGAGTAGGGCTGCCAAGCTTTGCCTTCGGCGGCGGTTGAAGATTTGGCTTCTGCGGCAACACCGGCTTCCACGCCGTAATAACCGCCAGTCAAAACCAGCGCCAACGTCAGCACGGCAATGCCCTCGCCGCTATGCTGCGCCGTTTCGCCGCCGGTTTTAGTGGATTCATAGAGCCAGGCTGCGAAAGCGATCGCCACCATGCCGCCCAGCGCGACGACAACCGCATCATTCCCGCCTTGTTGCGCCAGCACCCAGACCAGCCAGACGGCCGCCGCGTACATCGGGAAAGCCATGCCCTGCTTGACCCGTTCCATCCAGGCGCCGGGTTTCGGCAGACAGCGCTGCAGGAAAGGCCAAAAGCTCAACAGTAGATAGGGCAAGGCAAGGCCTAAGCCCAGGCTGAGAAAGACGGTCAGCAAAACCAGCGGCGGTTGAGCCAGCGCGAAGCCGATGGCAGCCCCCATGAACGGCGCTGTGCAGGGCGTAGCGACGATTGTCGCCAGCATGCCCGTGAAAAAACTGCCCGTATAGCCGGGCCGTTCAGCCAGCGAAGCGCCGATGCCTGTGGCCGAACCGCCTACGGAAAAAACGCCGGACAGGCTGAGCCCGACCGCGAACATCAGATAGGCGACGGCCAGCACGAACACCGGCGACTGAAACTGAAATCCCCAGCCGATCTGTAAGCCGCTGGCTTGCAGTGCGATCAGCAGCGAGCCCAGCAGCGCGAAACTGAAAAGCACGCCTGAGGTGTAAGCCAGCCCGTGCAGGCGCGTTTGCAGCGGCGCCTGATGCGCATGCTTTATGAGCGACAGCGCCTTGATGGAAAGCACCGGAAACACGCACGGCATCAGGTTCAATATCACGCCGCCCAACAAGGCCAGGAACAGTGCCGACGGCAGCGCCAGATCGGGTTCCGCAGCTAACGAAGCACCGGCTTTGGCCGCAGCCAATGGCACGTCGATAATAAACCCGCGCGTCACCGGCCCATCCCGGCCATCTTCCGTTATCGCCAGCACGCCGTTGAAACGGCCGCCGACAGCCGGCGCATCATCGCCTGGCTGCAGTTTCAGCTCAATGGTATCGCCGCTGCTCAGCCAAGGCTGGTCCGCGTTGTGCGCAATCCGGCCCCAATCGAGCGGATAAAACCAGATATCCTTGATGTTGTCGGGCTGCAATCCCGTGCCGGTGATCCGCAGCGTCAAGCCGCTATTATCGCTTGCGGCGCTGACCGGCCAGGGGCTGGCTGACGGCAGACTGGCCTGGGCCTTACCGATCAGCGCGCTGCCGCGGCCGCGATCCTGACCGGGCGCGGCGACGGGCAGGTCCAGCGCCAGTTCGACCCGCTGAGGAATGCAGATTTCCTCGCAAACCAGCCATTTGACCTTGGCCTTGACCGGGAACACGCCGCTGACGTCATCCGGCACCTTGATGCTGGACAGCAGCGTGACTTCGTTCTCGTAGCCGTAATTGGCCACAGGACCCAGCGTGATGCGGCTCGGCGTCGGCCATTGGATGGCGCCGGCCGTGGCGCCGGCGGGCAGATCGTAGTCAATCGTGGTGGCCAGCCCCGAATCGCCGGGATTGACCCAGTAGGTATGCCAGTGCGGAATGATCGTCTGATGCACGCCCACCTGAATCGTATCGCCCGGGCGCACGGCATCGACTGAGGCGATCAACTGCGCCCTGACCTGCTCGGTAGCGGCTTCAGACGGGCCGGCATCGGCATCCGAGCAAGTCAGCGCCAGTAAAGCGATCGGTATGAGACGAAAGATCAGCATGGAAACCTCGCGATAGTCAGTCGAACATGAAGGAACTAGGCGCGCAGATGGTCATTGAAAAAACGGATGGTGCGCTCCCACGCCAGTTTTGCCGCCGCCGCGTCGAAGCGCGGCGTGGTGTCGTTGTTGAAGCCGTGCTGCACGCCCGGGTAAATGTGCGCCTCATAGTTGACGCCGGCAGCTTTCAGGGCCGCCTCATAGGCTGGCCAGCCGGCATTGATGCGTTCATCGGCGCCGGCAAAGTGCAGCAGCAGCGGCGCCTTGATGTTTGCCGCCTCTTCCGCCGCCGGCTGGCCGCCATAGAAAGGCACGGCCGCCGCCAGATCGGGAATGCGGGTCGCCAGGAAATTGGCGATGCCGCCGCCGTAGCAGAAACCGACCACGCCGACTTTGCCGTTGCCTTCCGGCAGTTTCTTCAGCACATCGACGGCCGCGATAAAGTCGGCCCGCGTCTTGTTCTGATCCAGCGCCTTGAAAAGATCGCGCGCCTTGTCTTCATCGCCCGGATAACCGCCCAGAGAAAACAAGGCATCCGGCGCGAAAGCGATAAAATTATCCAGAGCGATGCGCCGCGCGATGTCTTCGATGTGGGGATTCAGGCCGCGGTTTTCGTGCACCACCAGCACCACCGGCAGTTTGCCTTTGACCTTGGCCGGCTTCACCAGATAGCCGCGTATCGTCTGGTAGCCGTCCGGCGACGGATAATGCTCGTAGCTTGCTTCAATGCGGGTATCGTCAACGGCAACCTGCTGCGCCTCAGCGAATTTCGGGTTCAACGCCTCAAGCAGGCCTTCCGCAGTCAGCCCCAGGACCGCGTATTTGGCTGCCGAGGCCAAAAATCCCCGCCGGGACAGATCGCCGTGGACGTAATGATCGAAAAGCGTCAGCACTTCCGGATTGAAGTCGTTTGCTGTTTTACGCGTCATGGAAGACTCCTTGAATGATGTCCTGATAAAAAGGTCGGTTTCAGAGCCCTTGATAGAGGCTGCACGGATTTACATGGATTACAGCAAGCATGAGGAAGGGGTGCCGTTATCCACGCTTGGGTTGTGTCTCCATTGATCACAGTCTCCACCGCAAACTCTGAAACCGAATTCATAAACGCCTTACTTCGCCCTGCCGCCGTAGCCTGCTGCCAGCAGAGGAATTCTGTAGGCGGCGCCGCGTCCTACCACATAAAGCGTTTTCTTGTCCTTGCCGGCGAAAGCCAGATTCTGCGGCTTTTTAGGCACCGGGATGACGCCCAGCGCTTCGCCCTTGCTGCTGAATACTTCGATGCCGGCGTTGGAGGCGACATACAGCCTGCCCTCGGCATCGACTGCCAGCCCGTCCGCGCCGCTGGACCAGCCGTTTTCGGTATTTTTCCAGCCTTCCAGCTTGGCGAAGTTGCGCTTGTTCTGGATTGAGCCGTCGGCGGCGATGTCATAGGCGAGAACATGCTCGCCCTGGGTATTAGCCACATACAGCACTTTTTCGTCAGGGCTGAGCTGAACGCCGTTCGGACGCTCGATATCGTTGGCCAGGCGCGTCAGAGAGCCGGCCGGCGTGATGTAGAACAGCCCCGGTTTTGAAACCGGCGGATTAGGGTTTTCCTTGGTCGGGCGCGTGCCGCTGTCGGTAAAGTAAATGCCGCCGTTTTTGGCCAGAACCAGATCGTTAGGCCGTTGGAAAGGCTGGCCGTCGAAATTGTCAACGATGGTCTTCTCCTGCCCTTGAGGATGAATCACGCCTACGCGGGTGTTGACGACCTGCACGGCGACGAGTTCTCCATTGGCATTTACGGCCAGACCGTTGGCGCCGTTTGTGTTTTCCAGGAACGTTGAAACGGTATTGTCGGGCGCGATGCGCACGATGCGGTTGGCATTGGTTTCGGTAAACAGCAGGCTGCCGTCCGCCAGGCCGACAGGCCCTTCCGTGCCGTTGAAGCCGTCCTTGACCAGATCGATGACGACGCCGCCGGCCGCCACGCCAGGGATGGGCGGCGTGACTGGATCGTCTGCCTGAACCGAGGCGCTGAAGGCAATTGCGCTAATAAGCGGGACTAGCTTGTTAAGTATTTTTTTGGGTAACATCTTTTATCTCCGAATGCGTATAAAATTATTTAAAAGCTACTGCTGACCCTTACACCAAACCACTGCGGCCAATTTGGCTGCCAGGTATTCCAGGTTCTGGCAATAGGTTCTTGATTGTTAAAAATATTCTTTCCGACCACCGAGACATCAAGCAGTCTGTCGACGCGACCAATGCCAATCGAAAAATCCGTCGTGGTATTGGCTTTAATGACACCGTATGTTGATAACGAGTTATCCGAGTTGAATGCGCTGGTATACGTAGTGGTAAAACTGGTATGGAATTCAGCTTTATCAAAACCTACCCTGGCAAGGGGGTAACGAACTTCCGGGCTGATACTGAAGGTAAATTGAGCAGATCCGGGAAGATTTTTGCCCGTTGCGTCGTATAACACCGGCGCGCCGGGATATCGCAGTTCAACCGGCGTTACGGCGTTGGTGAAATCGGTGTAAACCGCATCATTCCAGGCGCCGGAAAAATTAATCGCGGTATAGGGGAGTCCAGTGTAAGAACCATCGATTTCCACACCCATTATGCGGACGCCTTCTGCATTGCCGCTGCCAGAGATGAATACGGGATCGGCATTAGGATTGGTTTGGCGATCTATGTTGGTAGTGAATTCGTCAAATACCAACGCCGGCTGCTGATAATCCTCTATATCCATCCAAAAGAAATCGGCATGCAAGGCTAATGTGTCGTTGAATAGATCCGATTTGAAACCTATCTCGAAGGCATTGGTGGTCTCTTCTTTAATTTTCTGAATTGCGCCATTCGGGACATCCAGGAACCCCGGCTTTTGGCTGAATCGCCAGGACACATAACCCGTCAGATCTTTGTTGAATTTATAACTCGGACTTACGAGGAATGTAGGCTGAACATCTTCAATGACGCCATCTTGGAAGTCCCAAAGATTCCCTATACGGCCATCACGAATGGATTTTGCCGCACCGATCTGGCTTTTCTGCGCAGCAGTCAGGTCCGCGTAATTTTGCTGATTAAAATATTTAAGTGCCGCCGCGTTAGCTGCTGCGACCTGCTTGGGGTCGGCCAGCGCACTCGCAGGCATAACGCCTGACTTGTCCGTTTCAAAACCGCCTAACTGGATACCATTGACGGCAGCCTTGTTCAAGACTGAACCGCTTCCGTTATCGGTCAAGACTTGCTTGACGGATAGTTTGCGTTTTTCATAATTGACCCGGGCGCCGGTCGTGATGTTAAAAGCATCGTTTACATGCCATTCCGCTTGCCCGAAAAGTCCCGCGGAATCATTTTCTATAATACGATTACGCCATCTGATCAGGCCGTCAGCAGAATCCGACATCAATTGTCTGCCGTTATTATCGGCATCGAGCACATTGTATTGGCTATTACTGGCGTACCAGGCGCCTGCGTCCTTGCCATAAGAAGCCCAGTTGTTGTACTGCATATCGCGCTTCAGATAGAGCGCGCCAGCCTGATAATCGACCAGATCTTTATAATGTGAGCCGATGCGAAATTCCTGGGTAAAATGCAATAACTCAGGTACATGCCCGCCGGTAAATCCGCCTCTGTTGACATCGAAAGGCGTACCTTCATCATTGGCGGCCCGGAATTCAAAATCTCTGAGCGAGGTAATCGAGGACAGTTTGAAATCGCCTGCATTCCAATTAAGGTCAATCAATCCACCTTTGCTAGCCGTTTGAATGGGTTGGCTGCTGTCCTGATCAAAGGCGTCAGTGCGAAAGTAATTGGCAAGGGTATAATTTGGCTTGGCATCCCTGAACCAACGCCTGCTTGATCGTGTCTCAAATGACGAATTCAAAGACGTATTCGGTGTGCCGTTGGCAAATTGACGCGGCAGTGGCGTGAAAAAATCATTGCCATTGAATGACTCATCCTGTTTAACATTCGCGTCAAAGCTGATACGGGCGTTGAAATCTTCGGTTGGCGTAAACAACAACTGGAGCCGACCCGCTGCACGATCTCTGTTGTACCAAGTCTGGCGCGGATTCGATATATTTTCGTACGCGCCATCGGCTTTGTTGACGTGAATGGCGCCCCGCCAAGCCAGTAAATTGTCAATCACAGCGCCGCCGCCGGCCGCATCGGCAATGTACGTATCATAATCGCCATAGGTCAGAGAAAAATTGGCGTCTGACGCAAAAGCCGGGTGTCTGGGCGTAATCGCAATTCTGCCCATGTTAAAATTTTTGCCGAAATCGGTACCGGTCGGTCCTCGATCCACTTGCACATAAGCTAAGTCGTATTGATCAAAGCTTGTCAGCGGATTGTATACATACGGCACGCCATCGAAGACGGTTCCAATACTGGGATCCATGGCATCGACCAAGCCCTGTTTTCCCAAGCCCCGCAGCGATAAACTGCTAGTGCGGGCATTGCCCGGATCGAATTTGACGTTGCCTGAGCGTTTTAGAATGCCTTCCATGTCGAATGCCAACTCCCGCGCCAATTCCTGTCCTGTCCGCACCGAGGTGGAAGTCGGGACGTCTTTTAGTTTTTTAAGCCGCGGCTGCGCGCGTACCACGACTTCGCCAAGGTCTTTGGTCTTGTTTTCTTCAACGGCCGCTTCTTCTGCAAGGGTTTCTTCAGCAGCCTGAGGTTTGGCTGAGGTATCTTCAACGACTGGCGCATTCTCAACCTTAAGCGTTTTTTTAAGAGATTGGTTCTCTTTCCTCGCCGCTTCCAGCTCCTGTCTCAGCCGGGCATTCTCGGCTGCAAGGTCCTGATCGTCAGCGAAAGCATAATCAGGCGTGAATAATGAAGCGCTGGCAATAATGATTGCCGCACAGCTCAGCAGTATAGGTTTATTGTTGATTCCTGTGGTTTTTCTTGTTGAGTCTGATGAAGCTTGAGCATCTTCAGTCGAAATGGTCTCATCAAGATTATCGTACGCTATCAGCCACATCAGCTCTTCGTTCAACAACGCCAGCTCGTCACTGCCCTCCGTCTGTTGCCGATTACTGTCAAAATTCATTGTCACTACTCATTAATAATTATTCTCAAAACTTTTGGAATAGCCCGTCGGTTGACGAGCATCCCGTGTGTTCGGGACAAAGCATCCCTGAACCGGCCCTGGGCAGGCCGGTTAAATCACTTCCCACGCAATGATTTATTGGTTATTTGGCGATAGTCAGAACCGACAGCTTGGCAATGCCGGCACGTTCTATCGATGACATCACCTTGGCTACGATGCCGTATTGCACGGCATCGTCCGCGTTCAGGTTGAGCGCTATTTCAGGGTCGGCGGCCTTGCGGGTTTTCAGCTCGTTTTCGAAGGATTCCAGCGGAATCTCGGTCTTGTCGATGAACACTTTCCCCTGCGCATCCACGCTGACATAGACGGCCTCCTTTTCTTCGGGCGGCGCCGTTTCGGCCGTTTCGGGCAAATTGACATGGATGGCGTTGGTCAGCAAAGGCGCGGTCACGATGAACACCACCAGCAATACCAGCATCACGTCGACCAAGGGCGTGACGTTGATTTCACCCATGACGTCATCGCCGCCGTCTTCTCTCGTATTAAAGGCCATCAGGCGTGCGCCCCCTTCGCTGGCAGTTCTTCGTCATTGAGGATGTGCTTTCTGTTGCCGGCCGCATCAGCAAGGCGGGACGCCGTATGCCGGGCTGCAGGGCGTTTGATGATGAACGAGGTTTTCAGGGCGAGATGCACGAAATCGATGGCGAAATCGTCAAGAAATGCCCAGATCACTTTGTTTCTGCGGATAAAGAAGTTGTAGGCGATGACCGCGGGCACGGCGACGGCGATACCGACGGCTGTCGCGATCAGCGCTTCGCCGATGGGACCGGCCACCACGTCCAGACTGGCCGAACCGCTTTTGCTGATGCTGGTCAGCGCGCCCATGATGCCCCAGACCGTGCCGAACAGACCGACGAACGGAGAGATACTGCCGACGGTCGCCAGGATCGCGAGCCCGCTTTCCAGCGCGCCGCGTTCTTTCTGCATCTGCTGGCGCAGGCGGCGGTCAAGCAGTTCCTGACGATCGCCCGTATGTTCCAGATCGTGCGTCGTCGTGCCGCCATCAGCTTCTATCAGCGTTGCGAAACCGGCCTGGGCGACTCTCCCTGCCGGCCCTGCATAAGTGCCCAACGCGGCGGCGGCCTGAAAATCCTGCGCGCCCCAGAACTGTTTGCTGAAGACGCGGTTGTGATGGGAAATCCGCAGGTGCTGTATGCCTTTGATCAGGATCAAGGCCCAGGTCGCCACCGAAAATCCGATTAATACCCAGAGCGTGCCGTCGACGATGACGGCCGAGGTGATGTCCGAACCGGCCGGAGCAATACCGCTTGCAGCGGAAGCAACCTGTTCCGTAGCCGCGGATGCGGCATGAGCAGCGCCCGCGGGCGCGTCGGTAATGCCTGACGCCGCAGGATTGGCAATACCAGTGCCCGGCGGTGTTTGCGAAACTGGAGATGTGGTTTGTGTCATTGATAAATCCTCAACTTAAATTAAACGTGATAGGAACGGTTACCCAGCCTGCAATCGGCGTATCGCCGCGCTTTGCAGGAACGAAAGACCATTTCTTGACCGTGCTGACGGCGGCATCGTCCAGCACCTTCTTGCCGCTGGACTTTATGACGGAAATCTCGTCCGGCTTGCCGTCAGGCTGGACGTGCACCTTCATCAGCACGCGTCCCTCCCAGCCTCGCTCCATGGCAATCTCGGGGTATTCCGGGGCCGGGTTATTCAGATAATCGGCGCCCGCATGCGGCTGCGTTACTTTCTCCTCGACGGGCGGCGCGGGCGGGGCCGCTACGGGAGCCGGACTGACCGGCGCATTGGATTCGGCAGCCGAGGTCGGCTGAGGCGTTGGCGGCGGCTCAACGATATCCTCGACCGGTTTTGGCTTGACCTTCGGTTTTTGCGGCTTGAGCGGAACGGCTTTTTTCTGCACCGGTTTCGGCTTGGCCTTGGGTGGAGGAGGCGGTGGCGGCTGAATGACTGGTTTCGGCTGCGGTTTAACCAGGGTGATTTGCACTTTTGGCGGAACCTTGGGCTGAACAATTTCTTCCGGCTCAAAATCCGCCCGTTCGAAATGGTCAACCAGCGCGGCATGAATAAAAATCGACAATATGCCTAACGCCAGATAATCGATAAGCTTCCGATCACCTTTATCGGATTCAAATCTGAAGTCGTCCAAGACCGCGACTGCCCCTGCAGAGGGCAAGAATGACGCATCGAATTCATTGGCAGCGGTTTTAAAGGAGAAAATGCGCGCCAAGTTATTGGGAGATGTAATTCCTGGTTCAACTTGCTGAAAGTTCTTTACAGGGCGGTTCATACTGTTCACTCAGTTCCTTGAACGACACCGATCGGTGTCAATTCATTAGTAATAATTGCAAACGAGGCCACAACCTTAAGCAGACTGGTCTCAATCGACTTCAAGACAGCCTAATCACAATCCGTGCCATGTCTGGCACAACCTGAGCTCGATCACTAACAATGCCAATGAATTCAATGACTTTAAAAACAGAAAATCTTTGCGGCCGATTTGCTGACCGCAGTCGCGGCCATGCGCCTGGCTGCACTCTCAGCAACAAGCTGTTTATGGCCTGCTGTCTCAGCAACAGCGCTAAAGTGTCGCTAGCGCGACGGTTGTGTTAATCGGGTTCATCGCACCCGAGGGCGAGTTACTTTCTTTTGCGCGGCCAAAAGAAAGTAACCAAAGAAAAAGCCGCCCGGTTGCCGCTTGCTTCCTGCGCTCCTCGCTTTTAACAGGGGTTGCCAAAAGGGACTCCGTCCCTTTGGCAACGCGCGGCATCCCTGCCGCGCCCCTGGCGGGCCTGCTCTGTTAAAAGCTCCGGTGCTCGGCGCGGCAAACGGGAACGGATGCCTGTCGTAACATCAGTTATTGGTCAAAATATTTTTATTACGAAAGATATGAAGACTTTTTAATTCAAATGCTTGCCAATGTTTTTGATGAATTCATGAAGTGATGGGAAGAAATGACAACACCTTGCTTTTCTTCGTGCGCTTCGTGTTCTTCGTGGTTTCATGAGATAACCTGGATAGCTTCTTATATATGTCAATAACAGATAATGTTATGAAAAATGATCATTTAAACTCATATATATTAACTGTTAAAGTAATTCGCAACACCCATTAAGCCAGCCACAACCCGAATAACAACTATGGCCAAATACAGAGATTCCGACTTTTACAATGCCTCGCCCGAGCTTCAGGACGGACCGCTGATCACGCTGCCTGATCCTAGCTCGCATGCCTTGTCCATCAGGGCAACGGCGCTGGTTTTTGCCGATCCGGCATCGCGGCATTTGTTCGATTATATTCAGCGCATCGCGCCTAGCGAGGCGACTGTGCTGATCATAGGCGAGACCGGCACCGGCAAGGAGCTGGCCGCCCGCCAGGTGCATGCGCTCAGCAATCGCAAAAACGGGCCGTTCGTAGCGGTAAACTGCGGCGCTTTTTCGGAATCGCTGGTGGAAAGCGAATTGTTCGGTCATGAGAAAGGCGCCTTCACCGGCGCATTGAATGCCCGCAGCGGCTGGTTCGAAGCCGCTAACGGCGGCACGCTGTTTCTCGATGAAATCGGCGATCTGCCCCTCTCGGCGCAGGTCAAGATATTGCGCGTCCTTCAGGAACGCGAGGTGGTACGCCTGGGCGCGCGCCAGGCCATTCCGATCGACGTGCGCCTGATTGCCGCGACCAATATCGATTTGAGTGCGGCCGTGCAAGCCGGGCGCTTCCGCGAGGATTTGTATTACCGGCTCAATGTCGCGGCGCTGAATTTATTGCCGTTGCGCGAACGGCCGGGCGACATTCTGCCCCTGGTGAGGCATTTTCTGGAACGCTACGGCAAACGGATGGGCTTGTCTTCTGTCATGTTGGGCGACGATGCGGAACGCGCGCTGCTCGATTATGCCTGGCCCGGCAACATCCGCGAACTGGAAAATATCATTCACCATGCACTGCTGATCTGCCGGAATGGCAGGGTCGCGGCCGCAGACCTGAATTTAAACGCCAGCGTCATCAGTCCGCTTAGTGCGCCCGCGCGTGCGCCCCTGTCTTCCCCGATCAAGCCTCTGGAAACGGTATTGGCCGACTTGTACGAGCAGCCGGCAGCCAATCTGTTCGATACGCTGGAAGAAACCATCATCCGCACGGCCTATGCCTATTGCGAGAACAATCAGGTGCAGACGGCTCGTCTGCTTGGCATCAGCCGCAATATCCTGCGCCACCGGCTTAAACGGTACGGATTTTTAACATCTTGAGCAACTGCGCAATCATCTTTATCTATTTATTGAATATTTCAATCTAATTTGATCGTTTTATTGAAAATATAAGCTTGACTACAATGCGCCTCACTGCACTGTTCATCGGTCCAGGCAAAAACCAAAAGAAGGATTCAACACAAAAACAAGGGGGGCATTAATGAATTTACGAGCAAAATACTATCTGCCGGGTATCGCCATAACCGCTTTAATAAGCCTGCCAGGCGTGTCGGAGGCAACCAACGGCTATTTCTCCCATGGTTATGGCGTGCGCAGCAAAGCCATGGCCGGCGCCGCCACGGCCCTGCCTCAGGACGCCATCGCGGTGGCCGTGAATCCGGCCGGCATGGCCTTTGTCGGCGAGAGACTGGACCTGGAAGTCGAAGTTTTCAGTCCGCGCCGGGAATACACGGTAACGGGCCAGCCGACCATGATGCCCGGCGCTTTCCCGCTGAATCCCGGCACCGTGGAGAGCGACAGCGAGTACTTTGCCGTTCCGACTATCGGCTGGAGCTATCGGCTCGATAACCGGCAGACCATCGGGGTGGCGCTCTACGGCAACGGCGGCATGAACACCGATTACGTCGCCTCGCCCAATCCTCTGTGCCCGCCCGGCGGCTCCGGCACCTATTGCGCCGGCACTGCCGGCGTCGATCTGGCGCAGGGATTCATCGTGCCCAGTTATGCGTATTCCTTTCTGGACGGGCGCGCCTCAGTCGGCATCGCACCGATTTTCGCGATCCAGCGCTTCAAGGCCAGAGGCCTGGGTGCGTTTGCGCCGTTTTCCAGCGATCCAGGCCACCTGTCCAACCAGGGCTACGATTATTCCTTCGGCGGCGGCGTGCGCGTCGGCGCGCTGTACGAAGCGCTGCCGGGCCTGCGCCTTGGCGCTTCCTACAAAAGCCGCATCTTCATGTCGCGGTTTGAGGATTATGCGGGACTGTTTGCCGAGCAGGGCGACTTCGACATACCCGAAAGCTTCAACTTCGGAATAGCCTGGGATGTCACCGACCAGCTCACCACAGCCTTCGACTTGGAGCATATCCGCTACAGCGCCGTGAATTCGAAAGCCAATCCCATGCTCCCCAATCTGATGATGGCGCGGCTGGGGGACGACAGCGGCGCCGGCTTCGGCTGGGACGATATCACCGTCTTCAAGTTCGGCACACAGTGGAAGCAAAACGAGCTGTGGACCTGGCGCGCGGGCGTCAGCTACGGCGAGCAGCCGATTTCCGATTCGGAAGTGCTGTTCAACATCCTGGCGCCGGGCGTTCAGAAGTGGCATCTGACGACCGGCTTCAGCCGCACGCTGGGCAAGGACGATGAACTGAGCTTCGCCTTCATGTATTCGCCCAGTTATACCGTCAGCGGCACCAATCCGTTAAGCCCCACACAGACCATCGATCTGGAAATGCACCAATACTCGTTCCAGCTGGCTTGGTCGAAGCAGTTCTGATCCGGCCTCTCCATTCATTGCTCAAAGACAGCGGCGCAGCATAAAAGGAAATCAATTGCACAATCCGTTGATGATCGACACATTCGCAGAGGACGTCTCAAGGATGATGACGCCTTTGATCACCTGGCTAGCATTGCCTGCGGTATCGGTCGCCACCGCACGCAACTCGTAGACGCCAGCAGGAACCTTGCTGGTGTCGACAACTTGATCGATCTGGCCAGACTTTGAAGTCAGGAAAAGATTGCCATTAACGAAAAGATCAACCTTCGCTAGCCCGACGTTATCCGATGCCCGAATCGATATCACCTGAGAGGCGACGCCACGCTGAAGAAAAGTCAGCGCGTCAGGAAAACTTGTGATAGCGATCGCAGGCTTGATCGTATCGCCTGGCGCCGTGCTGGCGAGCCTGTATATCTTCGAGGCAGTCGCATCGGCAACATAGATTTCACCGTTTTCATCTTCGCCGAAAGTGGTGATAGACAGGCCCGAGTCGAACAGCACTGACTTCGAGACGCCCCCGGCTGCCGTTGCGCTGATACGCCAGATCGTGCCGCTGCATAAGTCCCCAAAAACATAGACGCCTTTGAACAGTTGGCCCTCTTCGGACGAGCTCGCACTTATCAACTCGGGCACCGCACGGCCTCGGTACAGATAACCGCCGGTTACGGAACACCCCTGGCCATGATCGTAATCGACGATAGGCCGGGTGAAAGTGAAACGGGGATCGTTGCAGGGCGGATCGCCGGGAAGATTCGTACACTGCGTGCCCTCCATCACCCGCCAGCCGAAATTCATTCCGCCGGCGGTGCCGGCGCGGACGAAATCAATCTCTTCGCGCGAGCTCTGTCCCACGTCGCCGATAAACAAATCGCCCGTTCCTCTATCAAAGCTGAACCGCCAAGGGTTACGCAGTCCATACGCCCAAATCTCGGCGCGCACGCCCGGCTGCGGCGACCTGACAAGCGGATTGTCGGGCGGAATGCCGTAGGGAAGCGAGCCGGCCGTGGTATTCACGTCGATGCGCAGTATTTTGCCCAGCAGGCTGGTGAGATTTTGGGCATGATTTTGCGGATCATTACCCGAGCCGCCATCGCCCATCCCGATATAGAGATAACCGTCGGGGCCGAAGCGCACTGCGCCGCCATTGTGATTGGCGTAGGGTTGCGCGATCGTTAACAATACCGCTGCGCTCCGCGGTTCGGCGGCGTCGGGATCGTTCGCACTGCGCGAATAGCGCGCCACCACTGTCGCACCGTCCGGCCTGCGCGTATAGTTCACGTAAAAGAAGCCGTTGTTGCGATAGTCCGGATGGAACGCAAGGCCCAACAAACCTTGCTCGCCTCCGGCCAAAACCAGGCTTGAAATATTCAGGAACTCTGTCTCGACATCGTTCTTCCATACCATGATCTGGCCGGTCTGCTGGACGAAGAATAGCCGGCCGGAGCCATCACGCGCGTTCTGGATATCGGTGGTGCTGCCTATGCCAGAGGCAACCTGCGCCAGCATCACACTGCCGGGCGCAGGCAACGGCGTTAGCAGTGCCCCGAGAAGAGCAACGGTGCCCAACCCTGCATGGCGCATGCATTGAACCGAAAAAGTCACCATAGGACCTCCTTGCAGTCTGCGTCCGTGCCTCCCGATGCCGACACAGCCTGTCGCTCGGTCGGCTCAGCGTCGCCGAGAACGGCGACGTTCGGATTGTGCGTAGCGATAATGATCTGATGCCGTTACATAGCGCGGCGGAGTACAGAGATCTAAATATCAACAATGGGATAGGTTAAGCATTAAGTTAGCGTCTTGGGATAAGTGCGAATACTTATATCGCCAGCTTTCGACAGTCTGGCTCGGGTCATTTTTTCGATCAAAACTAACGGTTCATAGCGGCCAAAGACTAACGGGATGAAGCCACCGTAACATCGGTTATTACCCTGAAAAATGCCATGGGATAGCTTGTTGAAAGAAGTACGCTGTTAGATCTGGCACGCTTTCTATAGCCCTAAAAAACCCTTATGCCAGCCTTATTCATTTTTCAATTCTTCCCTCTCGAAAAGACTCGCAATCAGTTCCAGGCAGTCAAGTTAGGCATCATTCTCTTGGGCCATAGCACAAGGGAACACGGATTCAAGCGAAGCAGGCAAGGAATTTTTCCCGTTTTCATGTCTGTCACTGGATAAGGGAATTTTTCCCATATTCATGACTTTACCCGCCCAATAAAATGCCCCGTTCGTTTATCGACGACACCCAACAGAGCTATTTCCAATGACAGTCATTAGTTATGTGCTTGACGCCAATCGTGCGCAAATTTCAAAGCCGCATAGCTGATCAACAGGATTATAAGAATGAAGAGAATGAGAATAAAAAAGCTGGCGGTATTTTTAAATGCCCTGTTCCTGACAACGCTTGGTCACGCGGCAAGCACCGCTTACGATTCTGCTGCCGGCACGGCCACTATTCCGGAGGTGCTGGTCAACGGTAAAGTTGCCTATGCCAATGCCAAGTTGAAGTTAAACCCGGACGGGACATTTAATCTTTTCGGTTTTGACCAGCCTGCTGCTTCCGAGGCTTTCACCACTTATGATCCCGCTACCGGCACTGTAACTATTCCGGAAGTGATAGTTAACGGTAAAGTCGAGTATGTTAATGTCAGGTTAGGATTCATTTCGGGCCAAACACTCAGCGTTCTTTCCGCTGAAACCCCTCAGGCTCCTGCCGAAGCGCCTGCTTCCACTGCGGCAAACACCACTTATGATCCCGCTACCGGCATGGCGACAATTTCAAAAGTGCTGATTAACGGTAAAGTCGAGTTTGTAGATGTCAAATTGAAATTAAACCCGGACGGAACATTCAATCTTATTGATTTTAAAAAGCCTGCTGTTGCCGAGACTTTCGCCGTTTATGACCCCGCTACCGGCACAATAACTATCCCCGAGGTGGCAGTTAACGATAAGGTCGAGTACGTGAATGTCAGATTGGGATTGAATTCGGATCTGACATTGCTTAGCGTTCTTTCCTCTGAAGCCGCGCAAGACCCTACGACTCCACCTCAGGATACAACTCCGCCTCAGGACACTACACCGCCTCAGGATACTACGCCGCCGCAGGACACTACGCCGCCTCAGGACACTACGCCGCCTCAGGACACTACGCCGCCGCAGGACACTACACCGCCTCAGGACACTACGCCGCCTCAGGACACTACGCCGCGTGTGATTTACCACAGCCAGAATTGCTCCGATTTTATTGAAACCACTTATACGCAGGACGATGGCGAGACGGTTACCGGCATGTACTGCGTTCAGGGCAACAAGGAGAATGCAGAACTGCCTGCTTTCACCTGCAAACCTGAGGATGAGCAATTAGCCAAAGTCGAGGTAGGAATGACTTATGATCAGGTGGTCGAACTGGCAGGCTGTCATCCAATAATGAAATCTTCCAATCCTGGAAAACGGATTAGTTATTTCTGGGGCGAGCAATGGGTACCGGATTCCCATGAACCCTCTCATGAAGTGGGTTTTTACGAAGGCAAGATTGCCTCGCAGGATAAAGTCTTCTGTGGCCCCACGCCTTGCCACATAGCCATGCAGCAGCAATAAAGAGGCCATGCGCGATGCGGCCGGTCCAGTGCTCGGCCGCTGCACTATCGCGCCTTTAATTGCCGTCCGAAAACCCAGGTGCTTGAAGGCGCGATTCAAGCCATCGAATGAGGGATGAATAATGGCAAGCCGCCGTCCAGGCGGCTTATTATTTTGCCCCGCCTGCAAGCAGGAAAACGCAAAGGGCAGGGCGGCTGAAGCCGCCTCTACATGCTTACGCAAGGCGGCAAGGAATTTTTCCTGTATTCATATCCGCCGCTGAATAAGGGAATTTTTCCCATATTCATGTCCTTACCCGCCTAATAAAATGGCCGGCTTGTTTATCGGTGCCAACCCAACCAGGCTATTCCCATTTACAGTCAGTCGTTATGTCCTTGAAACCAACGCCCGGTTTATTCAAGCTGGGCAAAAAACCACGTTTACTCCTGCTCACAGTAACCTTGTCGGCAAATACGGCCCCGTGTCTGGCGGAGGATGCCGATGCCGTCGAACTCGACACCATCACCATCAACGGCAAGCCGACCGCCAAGCTCGGCCCTCTGGAAGGCCTGCAACTCGACAGGGAACAGATTCCCGGCAACATACAGTCCGTGACCAGCGAAGACATCCGGGAATCCATGTCGACCAGCCTCGGCGACCTGATGAACAGCCGCCTGCAGTCGGTCAACGTCAACGACTATCAGGGCAACCCCTTCCAGATGGATATCACCTACCGCGGCTTTTCCGCCTCGCCGCAGATCGGCACGCCGCAGGGCCTGTCGGTGTTTTTCGACGGCGTGCGTGTCAACGAGCCGTTCGGCGATGTCGTGAACTGGGACCTGATCCCGATGAACGCCCTCGCAAGCATGGACGTTTTTCCCGGCTCCAATCCGCTGTTCGGCCTGAATACGCTGGGCGGCGCCCTGTCGCTGCGCACGAAAAACGGCTTTGACGATCCCGGCGCCAATCTGAGCTTTCAGGGCGGCTCGTGGGACCGCAAGAAAGGCGAACTGTCGGCCGGCTGGAACAACGGCACGCTGGGCAGTTTCATCGCTTTCACGGGCTTCGATGAAGAAGGCTGGCGCGTCAATTCGCCTTCACAGGTCATCCAGGGATTTGCCCGCTTCGATCTGCGCGGCGACGACTACGCGCTCCGCTTCAGCAGTCTGTTGGTCGGCAATACACTGCTGGGCAACGGCCTGATCCCGACCGATCTTTACCGGCAGAATCCGGCGTCGGTGTTCACGTCGCCGGACAGCACCGAAAACGAACTGCAGCAGTACACGCTGGGCGGCGAATTCTTTTTTAACGACGAGTGGAGCCTGACCGGCCAGATCTACCGCCGCGACAGCAGCCGCAAGGCCGTCGCCGGCGACATTTACGAGGATTTCTCGGACATAGAGATCAGCGACCAGAGCAAGCCCATGGCGCCGCAGGACAACCCAATCGACGGCCCTGTCTGCCGCTACCCGGATGCGAACCGGGACGGCATCCAGGACTATGGCCTGGACCGGGATGGCGACTTCCTCATCGATCCGGGCAGCCTGAATCAAGAGACTCTAGCCTTTGGAGATGACGACTATCTGATACCCGCGCCGCCGATGGAAGAGCCCTGCACCAAGATCCGATATAAATCAATCGCCGGGCCGCGCAACGGCGCTGCCGGCGACAACACCCCGCCGATATCGACGGACCCGGAAGATTCCCCGGCCGGCTACATCGACGGCACGCCGATCGGCGTGCTCAGCAAGACATCGATCGGGCAACTGACCGACGGCGGGTCTCTGCAGCTCAACTGGAACAACGATCTGCATAAATTCATGCTGGGCGGCTCCGTCGATTACGCCCGCACCGATTTTGACACCAGCCAGCGCCTGGGCCTGATCGACGCCTCGCACCGGGTGTACAGCGATCCCGCCCATATCGATCCCATTTTTACAGCCGCGCGGGAAGATATCCGGAATAACGCGTTTTCCGGCAAATCCACGACCTTCAGCGGTTATTTCAGCGAGACCTTTTCGCCTTCCGACAATCTGCATCTGAGCGTTTCCGGCCGCTACAACTATACGCGCGTGAAAAACCGCATGCAGGCCCGCACCCGCGCCGGCGCTGCAAGCCTGGGCGCCTATCAGGACCGCAATGCCTACCGGCCGAACTCTATTCTCTGCAATGGCGCCGATCCGGCCTCCTGTCCGGCTGAACCCAACTATTCCGACAGGGACTTTCTGCAGACGGTTTACCTGGCCCAGGACCCTTATTTCGGCCTGGGCAAACACAGAGACACGCCGACCTCGGATGCCTTCGATTACACGGCGTTCAATCCCTCGGCCGGCATCAGTTACCTGCCGTTCAAGAACCAGGATGTGGCTTACGAAGACCTGAAACACCTGAACCTGTTCTTCAACTGGAGCCGGGGCACCCGCGTGCCCTCCAGCGTGGAGCTGGGCTGCGCCTATGACGGCTCCCTGGTCCGGCAGAATCCCGGCGATCCAAACAATACGCAAATGGTGCCGAAAAGCCTGGCGACCATCGGCGGCTCCTGCACGCTGCCGACCAGTTTGTCCGGAGACCCGTATCTGCTGCAGATTTTCGCCAGCTCCTACGAATTCGGCATGCGCGGCAAAATCTTCGGCGATTGGGACTGGAACGCCGGCCTATACCGGACCGATCTCAAGGACGACATCTACCTGGTCGGCATTACGCCCGACCGCAGCTTCTTCGACACCATCGGCGACACCCGGCGGCAGGGCATCGAGTTCGGCTTTTCCGGCAAAGTCGGCATCGTCGACCTTCAGGTCAATTACGGTTATACCGATGCGACGTTCCAGTCGCACCTGTTCATGGTGAGCCCGCACAACAGCAGCGCTGCCGTACTATCGCCGAACGAAGCCAGGCAGATTCCCTACGATTCGACCGGCCGGCCGCTGGCAGCCGGCCAGGACATGATCGAGATCAACCCGGGCGACCGCATGCCGGGCATACCACTGCATAACATCAGCGCCAATCTGAACGTCCATCTCACCCCGAAATGGATGCTGGGCCTCACCATGATTGCGCACTCGTCATCCTACGTGCGCGGCAACGAAAACAACGAGCATACGCAAGGCGACTATGACTATTATTATGCTTTTAACAGAAACAAAACCAGGCAAGTCTTGACCCAGGGGCGCCAGTACAAGGACTCGGGCAGCATTGCCGGCTATGCGGTCTTCAACCTGAAAACCCGTTATGAAGTCGCCAGGGGCGTGTCGTTTTTCGGCATGATCAACAACCTGTTCGATCGCGACTACGCCACGGCCGGACGGCTGGGAATCAATCCTTTCTCGCCGTCCGAAAGAGGCGCCATAGGCCCCAGCGGCTGGAACTACAATTCCAGGGACTGGCTGAACAGCACGTTCATCGGCCCCGGCGCGCCGAGAGCCTACTGGGTGGGACTGGAAGTAAGATACTGAACAGCTTCCAAGAGTTGACGGCCGGCAGCCCCGGTTGATTAATGTCATGGTGTTGCCGTGCCGTGAAAGGTTCCGGATGGAACAAACCAGCAGGACTTACGCAAGCTTGTGGGAGCACTGCCCGACAATCTGGCCCTGTTACTGTTTCACCGCAATAAGTCCGGCAAAGTTGTACCACTTGAAAAACACTTCGCAATGCGCGAAGCCTGTATTGCGCAGCAGGTCGATATTTTCACTGAGCTTATAAGGGATCAGAATATTTTCCAGGGCTTCGCGTTTTTGCGAAATTTCCATCTCGCTGTAATGATTGCGTCGCTTGTAGTTGTAGTAGTACTCGATGAAGTCTCTGTTGAAGCGACTGTTTTCAGCCAATATTTTTTCCACCAGGATCAGCACGCCGCCACTGTTTAAACCGTCAAAAACGGATTGCAGCAATTTTTCCCGCTTGATGGGACGGATAAACTGGAGCGTCAGGCACAGAACCGCTACTGAGGCATTGGAGATTTCAACCTGTTGATTCAAGTTGGCAACGCGTAATTCAAAAGGGCGTTTAAATCCGGCTTCTTCCAGTTTGCTTTGGCATTTATTCAGCATTTCGGGGGAATCATCGATGCCGATAAAACGAATGTCCTCGGGTATCGAAGTGTTCATGCCGATTAGAGTCGTCCCGGTAGCGCAGCCCAGGTCGTAGACATCCGTACCCGCAGCGGCGTAATCGGCAGCCAGTTCCGCCATCATGCGCTGGATTTCGCCATAAAAAGGTACTGAACGATTCACCATGTCGTCAAATACATTGGCAACCGCCGTGCCGAATTTAAAATCCGCAGTCTTTTGAATTTGTTCCTTAAAAACTTGATCTTTACACATGAGAATCCAAAAATTAATCGCTCTGGAAAGCTGATTGGTTGACCGTGAGAATCTTGCCGATTCTCCAAGCTTATATCTTAGCATAGGGCAATAATTCTACTTTACAGCAAACACTAGAGAATACAATAATTACACAACTGACATGATTACCCCAAGCACTGCAGGCACTGGACTGCCGCGCACCTGTCAGAATGAATAGCATCCGTGTCCGGCATTCGAATGCCGGACACGGCACATTCTCGAAATGTCTAAAATGCGTAAATTTTTCCAGCATTGCCGCGACCGCGGCGGCGGCCCGAAAAACCTTGTTGAGCTCAAACGGGTTGACTGAAGTGCAGCACCTCAGTCAGAAGTTGCAGCCGCCAAACGCCCAGGCCGTACTGGCGATTTTCGCAGCCTTAAAGCATGAGAGACATTTTTCCCCGATCTTTTAGGAACTTATTACTATGCAGTCGATCACCATCAGCCCACTTAACCGTTTCCTGGTCTCCACGGGCAATGTCTTATATCACGCGCGCAAGCTGCTGTTGCCCGGAATCGCGATCGCACTGATCATCATGATTAAACCGTCCCTGCTCCTCGGAAGCCGCGCGCTCGACCAGATGCTAGTGATTATCGGACTCATGACCGCTCTGGCCGGTGAGGCATTGCGCCTGGCGACCATCGGCTTTGCCTACATTCATCGCGGCGGAAAAAACCGGCAAGTATATGCCACCAGGCTGGTCGTGAAAGGCTTATACTCGCACACGCGCAATCCGATGTATGTAGGGAATTTCCTGATAACGATGGGATTGAGCCTGCTCTACGGCTCGCCCCTGCTTAGCCTGCTGATCTTCCTGTCCTTCGGATTTGTCTATCTCGCCGTCATCTCGGCGGAAGAGGATTTTCTCAGGAAAAAGTTTGGCCAGGAGTTTGACCATTACACGAAAACCGTCAATCGCTTCTGGCCCAATCTGCGCGGCCTGGGTAAAACCTTGCAGGAGTTCGACCATTATAACTGGCGCAAAGCGCTCGACAAGGAAACCGGAACGATCGTCGAGGCACTGCTGATCGGCAGCGCATTGGTCGCGTGGAAGACCTATTATCTCTACGGGTTCGACGAGAGCCGCTTAGCCTTCGCAGTTCTGTCTGGGCTCGTTTTGCTGGCCGTGGCCTTGTCCGCTTCAGTCAATTACCTGAGAAAAAAAGGATATCTGGCATCGAATCTTCATGATGAACACAGTGATCTGGGATAAGCTCCGCAAGGGCGAAAAGGAAGGGCGGGATGCGGGGTATCGAAATATCCCATCATACCCGCCCTTTCGACCACTGTCCCTGGCGTTATCCTGGCTGCCGTCGGCCGCAAGGAGCGCCAGGCCCAACCGTCGAGCCAGATTGCCAGGTTATTGGCTTATCCAGCCATCAGATTGGATTGAAGCGATTAACAGCCGCCTCATTAGTCTTCGTTATCAGCCCCTGCCGGCGCATAGCCGGAAAGTGTAATTGTGCGCAGAGGCTGGCCTTCCTGCCCCATTTCGCGGACTTGCAAGACGCTGGAAACCGCTGTCGGCGTAGCCGATGTACAGCCGCTCTTGACGTAGAACCATGATGAATCGCGCATGGAGGAGCCGTCCGGATCGTTGTAGTTCACGTCCGACGTAAAGTCTACCCAGTTAGTGCTAATCGGCGCCACCGAGGTCAGCGGCTGGTCGTCATCGCCCGGTTCATGCACCACCGCAGTATGGGTCAGCCCGGCCCGGAACAGCACTTCGTCGGACTGTCCGGCGCCGCGCGTTACGAAATTGTAGGCAATGGAAACCGGCCCCCGGTCCCTGAAGCCGGCGCGCTGAACGTCGTTGACTTCAAAATACTGTGTGCCGGCGGTGTTGGGGTCGGAATCGACGTTGTTCATGCGGATTTTGGCGGCATAAACGCAGCTTGTACCGGCTGAATTCCGCCAGACCTGGTCGGTCAGCGTACCGACGGTGATGCCACTGGTAGTGAGATTGCGCGTAGTCTCCGCCACTTTGGTGTAGCCGGTCAAAGGCGGGTTGCTGCTGGACACGGCACAGGTGTTGTTGGCGCCGCCATTGGGAGAGAATGTCGGAGGCGTGGATTCATCCGATCCGAAGTCTCCGGTTACATTGCAGAGCGTATAGGCTGAGGTACCGCCGGATACCGTAAAGCCCGTTGACGGCAAGGTCACAAATCCTGTTGCCATTGCCGAGGTGGAGGTGATAGCCAGAACGCCGAGCATGGCGCTAAGAAGTGATGTTTCTTTCATGAATTTTCCTAACTATGTTATAAAAATAACCGTCTGTCCCCGGACCCTCAATGCCTGGGGACAGACATCAAAATTTCTTCCTTGAAACTCGGACAATGGCCTTAAAAGCCGTGTCCGACGCAGGTCGTAACCTGCATCCCGTCTACACTGACGCCATCGGGGCAGATGGCGTCAGTGAAATCCGTTTCGCTATCGATGATGGCGCTGTTGGTATTTTTGGCCGCCGTCAGGTTGGCGCCGCGCAGATCGGCGCCCGAAAGATCGGCTCTTGCCAGTTCGGTGCCGGCCAGATTCGCCTGTTGCAGATTGGCCCGGGAAAAATCGGCCTCCGTCAGGTTCGCATCGGTCAGATCGGCTTCGTTCAATGCGGCATCGGCCAGTACGCCGGCCGACAAGTTGGCGAAGGTCAAATTGGCCTTGCTCAGGCCGACGCCCTCAAGACGGGTTTCAGAAAGCTCCGCGCCGGTCAGGGTGACGCCGGTCAAATCGGCTCCCGTCAGGTTCGCGCCCGCCATTTTGGCGCCATAGAGGTTGGCTTCGGAGAAATTGGTGTTGCTCAGATTGGCCGATTCGGCAATCAGCGGATTGTTGCCGTCGGATTGCAGTTTTGACAGATTGGCATGATCGAGCCGGGTATCGGGACCGATCACCAGCGAACCGCTCACGACGGCACCGCTCAGATTGGCGCCGGTCAGATCGGCGCTGCCCAGCTCGCCGCCCAGCCGCGCCTTGCTCAGGACCGCGCCGTTCAGATTCCGGTCTTTTAAGCTAACTTCTTCGGTAAAGTCGCATTTGGTCAGATCGGCGCCCTGGACCGGAGACAGGCAGGCTTCCGGATCGGGCGTCTTGAATTTTTTCACCCTGCGCCAAAATGCCGGGCTCGTGGATGGCGGCTGGTTTTGATTGTCATTCTCCAGGCTTATATAGGCGGCATCTTCATAATTAACCCGGTCATTGCGGGCGTAAATGAGCGTTTCGCCCCAGTCGCCGCGAAACGTGCCGGCCAACTGCACGGCGCTGGGCCGGACCGGTTCGGCGACGGCGATATCCAAAGGCGCAAATTCAGGTATTTCGATTGATTCATCGATTGAAGGCTGAGGCTTCACGGCGAGCTTTGGCGCCGATGGCTCTTTGAAGTTTATGGCCGGGGCAACGAAAGGCTTGGTGCTGTCCTTGCCGACATATCCCATCCCCGCACCGATGGCAGCCATGCCCGTCAATACGGTTAAAAGAAAAAACGACCTCTGGATTTTCATGAGCTTCTCGACTGATCCTGTCTGTTATTACGGTTCCCGCTAAGTGCAAGAACTAGAGTAATAAAAATCTTACAGATTGTCGGTCTGAGCGTATATGGGAAAAATTCCTTAAAGAACCCTTAAAAATTATTGACTGATCCTGTGGGAGCGATACCCTGCATCGCGGCTGGCCCGGCGGTTTTAAATCGCGATGCCGGCATCGCTCTCACCCCGGTTACCGGAATTGAAAACAAGGCCGTTTTTAGACGGCATAACAATCAGGCGGCCCGCTTACGGCAAAATCACGGAGAACGAAACCGGCTATCATGAACGCCCGATAACCGGCTTCACTATTAGAGACTTATTGAGGAATCGATTTGCGCATATGCACCATCGCTTCTTCGGCATGCTTGGTCGCTACATCGGCATGGTCTTTCTTGGCATGATCTATGGCTTGTTTTAAATGATCAATGGCTTCTGTCATGTGTTTATGAGATTCAGCATGCTCTTTTTCCGCAGCTTCAGCATGTTTCAAGCCTTCTTCCGCATGCTTGAGCAGCTGGTCGGCGTGACCATCCTGTCCATGGGCCGTCGCCATGCCAGAGTGTTCCAGCGCCTGAGCCGTATGATGCTCGGCGGCATTGGATTGGGCGCTGAGGCCAAGCGCGAGAGCGCCCATTAAAACGGTAGCGTGTTTCAATTTCATAGAAGTATCTCCTTCAGCTTTCAGTATTTAAATAAACCGCCAGGCGGTATCAAAACGAAAATAATTGACGGAAAGACACGATCTTATATTGTCAGAACAACCTGGAAAAGGGACGAGATTCATCAGTGAGTTTTCACACCGCCTCGGCCGTTGGCTGATTGTTCAGGGTTGACGTGAAGATGTAAATGCCCCGCTCTGCCACGTCAAAGATTCCCAAGCTATTGCTCTGTGGAAACTCAAAATTACTATATTGAATTAAATACGCAATACGTATGAATACCATAGAATGAAAGGCAGACAGGATAGACTATCAAAGGAAACCCATCGCTCCTGGCCGGTGCGTGTCAATACGTTCGGCACATTCCATCGCTTCTGGCTCGCTTTAAATAGTCCTGCGCCTCTTGTATCTCCGGCAGGCCTTTATCGGACCGTTGCCATTGATGCAGGAACTCGGCATAGGTATTCATGGCGTTCTCGCATTTTCCCTGCCGGGCGGCGGCCCGCGCAACCCCCAGTAATGAACGCGCCCGGCTTGTGTGCCGAACAAGCGCCGCCCCAAACTGCTTTTCAGCTTCCGCCGGACGGTCCGCCTGCAAGAGCATTTCGCCGAGTAATTCGTGCGCGGGCTTGATCAACGCAGGCGGTCCCGGGGGAGGCGGCGCCGAATCCTCGATGGCCGCCGCTTTTTCCATACGCTTGATAGCCTCATCCAGTCTGTCCTTCGATGCGCTTGCCACAGCAGCAATCTCCAGTCTTTGAATTTCCGATATTTTCGGCAGAGGCAATCCGATGCCGGGCAGATCCTCTTTATCGGCTCGCTGCGCCATGGCTTGCAGCGCTTCAATATGCTTGCGGGCATCCGGCGAATTCATTTTTGCGGCCGCCATGCCGCGCGTGTAGATCCATAGCGATTCGACGTAGCCGGCCAGCCCCTGGTACGGGCCGGGATTGTCCTCGACGGCCGCAACAAAGTGCCCGAAGCGCCTCTGTAAGGGATCAATCAACCTGGCTGCCGCCTCCCAGCGTCCGGTTTCAAGCATGAAGGCGGCGGCCATGCCGGAATTGAGAAAGGTTACGTAGCCCAGGGAAACGCTGTCATCTTTAGGAAACTCCGAGAGATTTTTCTGCATCAGCGTCAGCAATGCCTCCGCCTCGCGGTAACGGCCCTGCTGTAAATAGACATAATGCAGCCAGTAAAGGTTATGGTAGTCGCGCTCGCTGACGGGGCTGTTTTTCTGCTGTTCCCATAACGCTTCCTGCGTCGAAGCGGCTTCCGGCCACATCCCCAGCTGCAGGAAAATGTGAGACGGCATGTGCAGCGCATGAGGCGCTTCGGGCGCGATTTCGGCGTAGCGCCGCGCGGCCGGCAGAGCCAGAATGGCGTGATCCGGGTCATCAAACGCATGAAGGATATAGTGCGTTGCGCCGGGGTGATAGGGTGCTTTTCGGGCCACCTCTAACGCGACGGCGCCTGCCCTGATCCGGGTTCGCAGACCGGCAGGATCGTCTGAGCGGACGCTCCCCAGCAGGGCCAGCGCATAAAAGGCTGCCGCCTCCAGATCATCCGGGTATTCCCGGTAGAGCCTTTCCATAGCGGCGGCGTAGGCCTTGTCGCCTTCGTCATACAATAGCTTTACTGCATGCAGATAAGCCCGCTCCCTTGGAGTCAGCGTTGGGATGTCCTTGATATTTGCGAGCGCCTTACGCGCAGCATCAGCGTCCTGCTTTCCCCAGAGCGGCTGATTGTACGCCATCGCCTCGCCCCAATAGCCCATCATGAAATCCGGCTCGATTGCCGTGGCTTTGCGAAACTCGTCGAGCGCCAGCTCATACGAAAAGGAATGCAGCGCCGTGACTCCCCGCAGAAAATGGGCTTGCGCCTTTTCCGACCGGACAGAAGTCGGGAAACGAATCTCGCCGAGCCGGGCTTTCTCTGTAAAATCGGCTCCGGCTTGTTCCTGATGCGCATAGGCGCTGATAGAAAACATGGCAACAGCGAAAACTGCCAATAAAAGTAGCGTTCTATGTAAGCAGCGGATAAATGGCATAACTTCTCTCTCGGCTTGAAAAGTCGCGTCTGGGCCGACGTTTGAGATAACGGCCCGATGCAGAGGAAAGCAAACAGACTATGGCACGTCTTCCTGATAAAAAATTACCCTACAGCAAGAAGAATGAAATTTATGTACGCCACCACACGAAAAATTAATTTTCTGTTGTACCCAATGGGGGAGCAATATCGGCGCGTCGATGGGGCGTTATGGATTTGCGGCGAGAATTACAGATTTAGGACTTACACAAGCCTGTGGGGGCGACTTCAGTCGCCTTTTTCTGAATGGGCGACTACCAACAGTAGGCGCTCTAGCCGAAGTCGCCCCCACAGGTTTTAGAACCGCTTGTTTCGACGATTGAACGGGCAAACTGCGTAAGTCCTGAAGGTTTATCCTAAAAACTCAGTTTGATTGGCTGGGTTGGCGCTTTGCGGAAACCCGGCCCACAGGATGCGTCAGGGCGCGAGCTATATCGTTCGCGATTGATGCTTCATTGCGTTCAGCACATCCCTATAGCTCTCCATTATCAAGCGCATGGCTTGCTTCGGCGCGCGCTTTCAACGCCTGATTCATCTCTTCAAAACCTCGCTTCGTACCCCGCTCGAGGCTGCCTCTGAATACCGGCACGAGCACGCCGCTGAACTGCTCGCTTTGCCGGAACCGCACCTTTCCGCTGGCAAGAGGCTCGATCACAAAGCAGTGCTCGCCGTCGAACAAGCCGGGCAGCAGGAAGCGGCCAAGCCAGCAAAGTTCCCGGCCGGCATCGGCCATCAGAACGGACGGACGGAAAGTCATGCCTCTGGCTCCGCTTGGCTGAATGCGCACTTCAAGCCGGGCGCCGTGCTGCGGAAGCCCATGAATGTATTTAATAAAGGGATTCCACTCCGGATAGGCTGTGAAATCTGTAAGAATTGCCCAGACCTGGTCGGGGGTTGCATCAATCTCAATTTCAGTTTGTAGCTGATAACTGCTCATAGGTTTCCTTAATTAACCTCAGTTCGACTCAAGCCTTATGAAGAAATAGAACTTTTTAAGATGCGTTGAAAAGGGAAGCGCCCGAATTTCTTAGACGCTTCCCGTTTAACATCAGTACGGCTTACAGGCGGTTCAAGCTTGTGCCGCCCTTATTGTCAGTAGGCAACTACTGGTTGAGGCAAAAAGATAGGGTACTCGCCCAGGTATATGCTGCCGGAATGGTCAGAATACACCTGTCCGTACGTCAAGCTGCCGGTAATCAAGTCGAGAGAGCCGTCCTGTTTGACGGTTCCCGAAACTGTAGCGGCCGCCGTAGACCCTACACTGTGGGATGAAAACTTATAAGTGGGCGAACCGTAGTTGTAATGGCTGTTGGAGTGTATTGGATGCTCAGTAGGCGTCCAGGTAAGATCGACATCGATGGTATGGTTTTCCTCACATGTATACGATCCCCACCATGAATCCGTATTATAGTCATAGCTGCACACTGAGGCGGGGATGGTCGCAACCAGTGTGCTGGGCTTGAATCCCGGGTTCTTGTTGAACTGGATATCAGCGTATGAATAACCGGAAATGCTGTGTGAGGTTCCATTGCAAGAGTTGTAGGTATTTACCCATACGCTGACGAATGGCGCCGAATCGCCGGAGGCGCCTAGTGTTTCGGTTTCCGAGACATATACGGAGGTACTGGAATAAGAGCAGTCGTCAGATTGATCCCATTGAGCCGACGCACCCGACCCTTTTTGTTTAAAGTGCTGAATATTATTAGCGGCATGAACAGATTGGCTGATACCGATGCTTGCAAGTAATGAACCGCAAGCCATTACCCACAACCGTTTTTTGAACTTATTCATACAATGACATCCTGTGATCTAGTGTAAGGAACAGATTCGCCTATCCCGTCGGAATGGGCGATCAGACAAAATAAAGCCGGCCCGTAGGCGGATTGGAGTTCTGCAATGGATTTCTCTACCGCTGATGCGCCGAATCCATACTTCCAATCCAGACTGCAGCCTCTTTAGCGCTTGACTAACATAAATACTGATGCGCCAAGCACGAAGCGAAGCATAATACGTAATACTACCTAATGCAATTTTTTCAATGCTGATTTTGAACTAAACAGGATTTCCGCAGTTTGACTGTTCAACCACTGAAGCAAGCGGCTCTAAAAATTGTGGGGGCGACTGAAGTCGCCCCCACAAGCTTGCGTAAGTCCTGCTAAATCAGTTTTCTACTGCCGTGGCGGCGAGTATTCATTTCCGTCATTGATAACAGGGCGTGTGGTCCTGGACTCACGTACGGCGTTTTCAAAATGCCCGATGTCCGTTGAAACACCAACGCCTGAATAAATTCATATATTGATCTTATAATTGAGTTTGACTTCATCACCGTGCATGCCCCTGAAGCCCCAATTGTGCGCGGGGCTTTCCTGAATGCACACCTCGATATCCTGATGCGCGATGCCGACTTCATCCCTGATTTTGTCGAAAAGCAGCCGGATGAGCTTCTTCTTTGCTTCAATGCTGCGGCCTTCGATCATTGCGATTTCGATAATGGTGTAAGCATCGGTACGCCCTGGCGGATAAAGCATATCCTCCTTCTCCATCATGAAAAAACGATGCGCACGTTTGTCGGCAGGAAACTGCAAGGCCTCCATGACACATTGGTGGATGGTTTCCGACAAACGCTCGCGCACCGGCGCCTGCTTTTCCCGAATGCCGTAAATTTTTACTTGGGCCATTAAACTTCCTTTTTGTTGTGTAACATTTTAAATGAGCGGCCTTAGAATAGGGTCCTCCGAAACGGCGAGTCGGATGCTTTGAGCAGCCAGCCGCACCCTGCCCCTGGTTCAGGCTTTGCAGCGCCCAGCGCCATGTTATACCGCATGATATTGATATACCCCGTATTCCCAATAGCCGTCGCCTGGCTTTGAGGGGCCGACCCAGTTTCTGGACAGCAATTCCCTGGCTAGAAAATAGTTTATAAAGCCATGCCCCACCAGCAAAACGCTTTCATGGACATGGGCTATGTCAATCAAAGCCGATGCCGCAACCTGCGCCCTCTTTTTTGCCATCGAGAGTGACTCCCCATTCTGCAAGAAACCGAATACCGACATGTATCTCAACAGCGCACCCCAGGCGCTGGCTGACATAGCCAATGAACCCGTCTTGAAATGAGGTACGGCAATTTCCCGAAATATCCGATCGCTCAACAAAATATCATCAAATCCAAGCGCCTTGGCCGACTCCAAAGAGCGGATGAAATCGCTGCAGACGGCCACCTTGCATGCCGATGCCCGCTGCTTTGCTTGTTCCGGCGGCGGCTCCGCTATGCCTGATGAATCATACCGTCTGATCATCTCGCAAACATCCCGGGACTTTACTTTTCCTTTCAGCTCGAATGCGGGCTTGCCGTGCCTGATTAATGTAATTTCCATGGCTCATCTTGCAACGTAACGTTTGAATTCACTGGACTTGCGCGGTTTTATGCGCAAGTTTGGTGGAGTGATGGGTTAACCGCTGGTTGGCTACGGCACAAGTGAAAATACATGAGCAGATACCGGTTTATCGTGAATATGAAGACGATTGCGCGCGATGCCCTCCCGAAGAGCGCCGGATTTCACGGCGACACCTTCGCTGGCAAGGTTACCAACGGCTACTACGATTTCAACGCGGTGCAACCCGAGTTGGTGAAACGCGTGAGCGGAAAGGGCTTGTACGCAACGGGATGCGATCCCCTGACGTTGCTTTGATTGACGGACCCAGTAACCAAGGTTACAAAACTTGTGCTGTTGCCTGATTTCATTGAGACCTGCACCACCAAGAAAATCGCCAGAGTCTTGGCAAAAAATGCCGTATTCAAATGCGGTGCCTGCGTCTCGCGCAGTGCGGCAGGCGGCAAACCATTCGAGGGCGTGACGAGTACTGTAGTCGCTAGAACACCATGGCATCCAATGGCCTACTGTTCCAACGGATTCGAGCGCTGCGAGGGTAAATGCGTCAGCGTCTGAGTCAGAAAATGGCCTAAGAACCAGACCTGCGAAGGTAATTGCGGACGATTTCATGAGATTGGTTAACTATTAATTATAAAGTTTCTGTATATCTTCCCTATTCTGGATCATGAAGGCAACAAAGTTATGATGTTAGAATTACAAAATATATTTTTCCATCATATAATCGCGTTCCAACAAAGAGGATTCATTTAACATAGAAAACGGCGTCGGCATTTCCAATTTTATATCGAAAGAGCGTTACGCTTTTCCAAAATAATTTTTCTATCTTGTTGATAATCAAAGCATGCGTATTTTTCTCGGACGGAAAACCTCGTTAACCGGTAAAAAAGTTGCAAGCTGTTTTCCAACTTAGACAAATACCATGAAGAACTCTTAGAGGAATAAGACGACGACTATTATTACTCCGAAAACCGCCACAATTCACACACAACAGTTGCGCCTAACCGCATGAAGCTCATTCACTGGTGTTCGAGCGCCGGACGCGGCACCAGCAGCAAGTCCGGGCTGTTTTCCCCACGATAAGCCAGGTAATGCTCTAATGCGGTCAGCTCAATCACCCGATCTTTAGCGATGGGAAAATGCCAGCGTGATTTCAGCGACGGCAGTTGGACTAGCTCGAGATTACGATCGCCGACAGCCAGTTCATCTCCTCCGGCACAAGCGATGCGCGGACGGCTGGGGTAATTCCGCCGGGCTAGAATCTTGCCTGTCGCCATTTCAAGCACGACAAGCTGTTCCTGGCGCTTCCCCTCATTTACCAACAGCCAAGGGCCGCAAGCAACTGGGGCCAACGTCGACTCTCCATTCTCATAGATCCATCCTGCGGGGCCCGGGCGTTCGCAACGCGCATGGGCAAAATGCTGCAAGGACAAATCGGCGCGGTGACAGAAAATCGTCCCTCCCGGCCAGTACAACAGCTCCGGAGGAAATCGTGGTTCCTCCGGCTGATCGCCGCCCCATGCCGGGAAAGGTTCTTCGACGCCGACGACAGCTTGAGGCAACAGCGGCAACAATCCGGTTCGAGTTACTGCTCTCCTTCCATGAGGAGTAACCTTGATATTCCACACCCCAGCGACCGACCAGCGTTCGGTTTCCCTGCCTGCCGGATCAAAGGCCGCAATGAGGCTTGCCCCGAATGGCGTCGCGGGCGCACCAAGGGCCAGAAAACCACCGGAGCCCTCCGGTTCAATCTCCATGACCTTCTGCATGGGTAGATGCAAAACCATCGACCATTCACCGTTGCCGTCACGCATTTGCACTTGGCCATCGTCCCCCCACAGCAATAGACGGTCGTTTCCCAGCGACTCCATGCCCGTCGGCACAAAAGGCGGCGTGTGATGAAGAATGGTATCGGAAAAGGCGGGCAGGGATGCCAGCATGACGATGGATAATACCGCGGCGGGTTTGTGTTTGGATTCAGTCATGAATATCTCCGGTCATGCGGCAATGAATCTATGTGCAAAACGATGCTATGTTCTGATAATGCTGTCAAACGCCGGCACAAGAGCAGAACAATACCAAAATGGCGAATGACGGAACCATCATTATTTACGTCAAGGCCGTAGTTCTCCAAGGTCTATGTTTGATTTTGATCATAATGCCATCATCCTGCCGCACTGTTCCTTCTGAAACACCCATTCAGCAACTCAGGTTGAATTAACAGCAGCCATCACAAGGCAAAACGGACTGCCTTATCCGTATCTGCCTTGATTTATCGAGTTTTGTCATGATTGGCATGAAAACCGCTTAGTTATCGATAGGTGCGTATCCAGTGCAACAGGAAACGCTTTCAACAATACAAACGGAGTAGAAAAATGGCTCGAATTAATAAGCTGCATATTGGCGAAGCGCTGGTAGGGGAAGGCAGTGAAGTTGCTCATATTGACCTGATATTAGGCCCCCGGGGCAGCAGCGCTGAAACGGCGTTTGCCAATGCCTTGACCAACAACAAAGACGGCTTCACCACCCTGCTGGCCGTCGTGGCGCCTAATCTATTGGTTAAGCCCGCCACTGTGCTATTCAATAAAGTGACCATCAAAAACGGCAAACAGGCCACGCAATTGTTCGGTCCCGCGCAAAGAGGCATAGCGCTGGCAGTTGCCGATGCGGTCGAGGATGGCATTTTACCCATTGATGAGGCTGACGATATTTTTATTTCCGTGGGCGTCTTTATTCACTGGCTGGCCGAAGACGATGCAAAAATCCAGGCGTTCAATTACGAAGCGACGCGTCTGGCCATCAAGCGCGCGGTCGCAGGCGAACCGAGAGCCGTTGATGTACTGACCCAGAAATCAACCGCCGTCCATCCGTTTCAGGCCAAAAGCTAATCAATAGCTTGCCGGAGCATTTGCGGGATTTTTCATCATGACCTCAGATGAATTAATTCATGGAACTGCTTCCGGAAAAAGAGCCTGCCACTATTCAATCAACGGAGAAACATTATGAATAAGAAAATCCTGTTTTTATCCCTTGCGATGGCCCTTCCTGTCACGGCTTTTGCCGTTCCCGGACAAGGACATGCCGAAAGCTGGCATCATCATGGTCACGGCGTTGAGCAGCTGAGCAAAGCGCTTGAATTGACGAAAGACCAGCAAGCCAAGCTGGAAGGGATTTTCAGTCAGCAGCGTGAAAAGATTCAGGCTCTGCACGAGGAATCGCAAGCGGCCATCAAACAAGTCCTGACCACGCAGCAGCTGGCCAGATGGGAGGAATTGAAACAGCACCATGGAGAACAACGCCATAAATAGAATTTAAGAAACATCAACTTAGGGGGTGCCGAAAAATAGCCTGACTTTAGATGACCGGCATCGGTCATGAGAATGCAAGGCCATACAAAGCCTCAACCTGATACAAAAATACCTTTCGTTTACTAACTATTTAAAACAGGTCGAATATGAAAATTTTTAAATTAATGGCTACAGGCTTATTACTTTTATTGAACACAAGCGTTTTTGCCGAACCGCATGCGGACGAAGCGCTGAAACATGCCAATGCCGCGGTAACGCATGGCAAGGCTGGACATGCTTCCGTTCTGGTTGAGCATGCGGAAGAAGCGCTGAAACATGCCCAGAAAAGCGCCGAGGTTTCCAAAGGCGAAGCCAAACAGCACATAGATGAAGGCGTAAAATCACTGGAAAGCGCCATCGAACACGGCAAACAGGGACATTCCGAAGTGGCGACCGAAGCTGCTGAAGAAGCGGTCAAGCATCTCAAAGCCGGAAACAAGTAATCAGTAGCCTATGATATCGGCAGGTGGTTCTGCCGCCTGCTGTAAAAGTCCTTATGAAGAGTGTTGTTACAATTTTTAGAAACGGCTTAATATTTTCTTCTCAACAGATCAGAAACAGCGCCTTGCAATGAGGCCGCTTCGGTAAAACAATCCCATGCAATCTCGCAAAAAGCGCTTCAGCCGCGGCAACCGCGGCTGAAGCGACTACCCTCGGTACTTCAGATAGGTCTTTTGCTTTGAATGGCGCGCACGGTTTCGACCAGCACGTCGATCTCCTGGAAGGTATTGTAAAACGCCAGCGAAGGACGCACGCTGCCTTCGATGCCAAAGCGGCGCAGGATAGGCTGCGCACAGTGATGGCCGGAACGCACGGCGATGCCTGCCTTGTTCAGCGCCGAGCCGACCTCTTCCGTCGTGAAGCCTTCAAGCACGAAGGACAGTACGCTGGCTTTGTCGGCTGCCGTGCCTATCAGACGCAAGCCCGGAATGGTCTTGAGCCCGCGCGTGGCGTAGACCAGCAGTTCATGCTCATAGCGGCCGACATTGTCCATGCCGAGCTTTTCCATGTATTCCAGCGCGGCCCCCAGCCCTACCGCATCGGCGATATTGCCCGTGCCGGCCTCGAAGCGCGTCGGCGCCTGATGATACTGCGTATGCTCGAACGTGACATCCTTGATCATATTGCCGCCGCCCTGCCAGGGCACTGTGCCGTTGAGCACATCCCGCCTGCCGTACAGCGCACCGATGCCGGTCGGCCCGAAGATCTTGTGGCCCGAGAACACGTACCAGTCGCAATCCAGCGCCTGCACGTCCACGCGCATGTGCGACACGGCCTGCGCGCCGTCGATCAGCACGCGCGCGCCGTGGCGATGGGCGATTTCAACCATCTGCCGGGCCGGCGTAATGGTGCCGAGCGCATTGGACACCTGCGTGAAGGCGACCAACCGCGTACGCGAACTGAACAGCTTTTCATACTCGTCCAGCAGCACCTGGCCGTCATCGTCGACAGGCACGACCCGCAACTTGGCGCCGGTCTCGGCGCACAGCTGCTGCCACGGCACGATGTTGGCATGATGCTCCAGCCAGGTGACGATGATCTCGTCATCCTTGCCGATATGCTGGCGTCCCCAGGACTTGGCGACCAGGTTGATCGCCTCGGTGGCGCCGCGCACGAACACGACTTCATTGCTGGACGGCGCGTGCAGGAAGCGGGCGACCGTAGTGCGCGCCGCCTCGTAGGCATCGGTGGCGCGCGCCGCCAGTTCATGCGCGGCGCGGTGGATGTTGGAGTTTTCATGTTGGTAGAAATACGCGATGCGGTCGATCACGCACTGCGGCTTCTGGGTCGTCGCGGCATTGTCCAGCCAGATCAGCGGCCGCCCGTTGACATGCTCCCGCAGGATCGGAAAGTCGCGGCGCACGGCATGCACGTCGAAAGGCGGATGCGCATTGCCGACGCCCGGCGCTTCCGGACTGCGGCCGAACGGCATGAGGTCGTCGAGAAAATAAAACGATGAACCGGATGTTCCGTTCAAAGGCGCGTGATCGACTGTCGCTATCTGCCGGGCGAGTTCCTTTAACATCGCGTCTTCGCCGGGCGTGCCGGAAACAGACGGCGCAGCGCCGGCCGGGTTAAGCAGTCCGGCCAGTTTTGTTGCGCAGTTCATCGCTCTCGGATGCTCGGCGGCCTGCACGGCCAACTCTTGCGCCGCTACGCCGGCCGCATCGCCGTCGCCGGGCAGGGCCGAAAACAGGGCATTAGCCATGCGCTCCAGTTGCTCGGCCGACAGTTCCGGCGCCGCAGAGGCGTTCCGGGCATCAAAATCACTTGTAGTCATAGCTGTAATCATAGTATTTGCCCACTTCGACGTTCTCAAGCACCGCGATGGCGTCGTCGGTCAGCACCGCCAAGGAACAGTAGAGCGAGATCAGATAGGACGAAATGGCTTTATGATTGATGCCCATGAAGCGCACCGACAAGCCCATGCTTTGCTCGCCGGTCAAGTTCGGCTGGTAAAGCCCGACCACGCCCTGACGGCTCTCGCCGGTGCGTATCAGCAGGATATTGGTTTTGCCGTCGACGATCTTGAGCTTGTCGCACGGAATGATCGGAATGCCGCGCCAGGTCAGGAACGGCGAACCGAACAATGTCACGGTAGCGGGCGGCACGCCACGGCGCGTGCATTCGCGGCCGAAAGCGGCAATCGCAAGCGGATGGGCCAGGAAAAAGCCGGGCTGCTTCCAGACCTTGGTGATCAGCTCGTCCATGTCGTCGGGTATGGGCGTGCCGACGCGCGGCTGCACTTTCTGTGAGGGCGCCACGTTACTGAGCAGACCGTATTCGGGGTTGTTGATCAGCTCGCTTTCCTGGCGCTCCTTGATGGTCTCGATGGTCAGGCGCAACTGTTCCTGGATCTGGTTGTGCGGGCTGCTGTACAAGTCCGAGACACGGGTGTGAATGTCCAGCACGGTGTTGACCGCGCCCAGCCGATACTCGCGTCCCCAAGCTTCATAGTCGACGAAGGTCTGCGGCAATTCGCGCTCGTCCAGGCTGGAACAGTCGACCGCAACACCAGTTTCGTTCTTGACCTTGTTGACGCGGTAAATACCGGCCTCGACCGGCACCCAGTGCAGTAAGTGAACCAGCCATCTTGGCGTGATGGTGGACATCATGGGGACGGTTTTGGTCGCATTGGCCAATGTACGCGCGGCAACATCGCTCAATGCGGTATAGGCTTCATGTATATCTGACATATTTCTATTTCCTGATTATTTTGTCTGGTGATTAGTTATTATTTTTTTAAGTGATACGAAATTGATTCAGTGGCTGTTGTAAGCTCCCTCCTGTTGAGTTGCAGTCCCGCCGGATAGCGCCTCGCTATGCGCCTGGGGCTGCGTGATGATGCTGCCGGGCGGCACGCTGTGCGTCAGCCAGACGTTGCCGCCGATGGTTGAGCCCTGGCCAATGGTCACGCGGCCGAGAATGGTGGCCCCGGCATAAATCACGACATCGTCTTCGACGATCGGATGCCGGTCGTTGCCTTTGATCAGGGTGCCGTCCGCGTCTTTCGGGAAGCGTTTGGCGCCCAGCGTGACGGCCTGGTACAAACGCACATGCCGGCCAATAATGGCCGTTTCGCCGATAACGACGCCGGTGCCGTGATCGATAAAAAAGCTGGGCCCGATTCTGGCGCCCGGATGGATGTCGATGCCGGTGACCGAATGCGAAATGTCGGCAATCATGCGTGCTACCAGCGGCGCTCCCAGCGAGTGCAGCACATGCGCGATCCGGTGGTAAATAATGGCGGTCATGCCCGGATAGCAGACCAACACTTCGTCCGGACTGGCTGCGGCCGGATCGCCCTCATAGGCCGCCATCAGGTCTTCATCCAACAGCGCGCGTATCGCCGGCAGCTGCGCGGCGAAATCGCGCTTGATGCTATCTGCCTGTTGATTGCACTCGGAGACGACGCTGCCGTTCTGTTCGGCTTTGAAGCAGCACTCGCGGCGCACCTGCTCGCACAGGACTCTTAGCGCCGCATCCAGCGTATGGCCGACGAAATAATCGATGCTCTCATCGGTGAGTTCCCCTGAGCCGAGACGGTTCGGAAAAAGCGCCGCCGAGAGCTTTTCAAGAACGTCGATCAGCGCCTTCCGGGACGGCAGCTTCGTAGGCCGCCCTTCTCGCTGCCGGCGCTGCAGCGATTTGTTCCGCAGAATCCGCAGTTCCGATACGATGGTATCGAGGTCGCAACGGCTAATGTTTTTCTGATTATTTTCCTGCATGAAGATGGGGTTCCTTGTTGATCAATCCGCGATTTCAGAACGCTGCAACAGCCGTCTGTCGCCATCGCCTAAAATCGCAGGCAAAAAAGCCAGAGCCAAGCGGCAGAGGCTGTGTTTTTCCTATTGTTGCAACGGCAACGGCTCCTTGCTGTTGCGGTGCAGATCGGCTGCGCTCAACAGCTCCTCAATAAAATGCTGGCTGTACAGCGGCAGATAGTTGTGTTTCAGATAGGCGATCTTGGTCGTCGAATGCGGAATCAGATGCGACAGGTCGCGCGCCACAAGATCACGGTCCGCCAGCGCGTCGTAGGCCATGCCCGCGATCAGGCCGACGCCCAGCCCCAGGCGTACATAAGTCTTGATCACGTCCGTGTCGGCCGCGGCCAGGATGATGTCGAGCTCCAGGCCTTCGCTCCTGAAGGCATGTTCGATGTTCGACCGGCCCGTGAAACCGAAGCTGTAGGTCAGAATCGGAAAAGACGCCAGCCGCTCCAGCGTGATCTCGCCCGTGCTCAGCGGATGGTCCTGCGGCATGACGGCCGCATGGTGCCATGCGTAGCATTTCTTGAGCACCAGTCCGGCATCTTCATCGACTTTTTCCGTACAAATCGCGATATCGGCCTTGTGCGCATGCAGCTGGTCGATCAACTGTTCGGGCGAGGCCTGAATCATGTAGATCCTGACGCCGGGATATTTTTCCCGGAAGCGCCGGATCGGGGTCGGCAGAAAATACTTGGCCTGCGTATGCGTAGTTGCAATGTGCAAGGTGCCCTGATGGCTGTCCAGGTAATCGGCCGCGATGGCACGGATGTTATTTTTGGCCATGTTGATCGTCGACACTTCATCCATGATGCGAACCCCTAAAGGCGTCAGGCCAGTCAGCTTTTTGCCTTTTCTCTCGAACAGGGGCGAGCCCAGCTCGCTTTCAAAAAGCTGCAGTTGCCGGCTGACGGCCGATTGCACGATGTGCATCCTGTCAGCCGCTTTGGACAGGTTCAGATCGGTTTCCTGCAGCACGCGCAGTAATTCCAGTTGGCTTAAGTTCATGGTTATAGTCCTTTACAGTCGGGTTGTATCTACTAGAACCAATGCGCCTGGCGGATGCGCATGGACACCTTGTCGCCTTTGCCGAGCTGCAGGCGCTTGAAGCGCTCATTAGGCATTTCGGCGTAAAACCGGTCGTTTGAACCATTCTTGACCAGCTCGATGCGGATCAATGCGCCCAGATGCTGCCAGTCTTTCAGCGTGACCTTCGCATCCTGATCGGTTGTTTTTTCGATATCGATGTCATGCGGACGCACATGCGCGGTTTTGCCGGGCTGTACTCCGTACGAGGATAGCCAAATGTCGTCCATCTGCTCCGGCGTAAATACGTTGGTCTGGCCGATGAAGCGCGAGACGAAAGCATTGGCCGGACGGTCATAAATCTCGCTGGGCGAGCCTTGCTGCTCAACGCGGCCGTGATTGAGCACGACCACGCGGCTGGCGACTTCCATGGCTTCTTCCTGGTCATGGGTCACAAAAATGCTGGTGACGTTCAGCTCGTGATGCAGGTTGCGCAGCCACTGGCGCAGATCCTTGCGCACGCTGGCATCGAGCGCGCCGAAAGGCTCGTCCAGCAGCAGCACGGACGGCTCCACGGCCAGGGCGCGCGCCAGGGCGATGCGCTGGCGCTGGCCGCCGGACAGCTGATCCGGGTAACGGTCGTGCAGCCAGTCCAATTGCACCAGTTCCAGCAGGGCGTGAACTTTTTTGACAATTTCGCTTTCCTTCGGCCGCTGATTGCGCGGCTTGACGCGCAGCCCGAAAGCCACGTTGTCGAAAACGGTCATGTGGCGAAACAGCGCGTAGTGCTGAAAGACGAAACCGATGCCGCGATGGCTGACATGCTGGTCGGTTTTGTCTTCGCCGTTCAACAGCACGCGCCCCTGATCGGCTTGCTCCAGCCCGGCAATGATGCGCAGCAAGGTGGTCTTGCCGCAGCCCGAAGGGCCCAGCAGTGCAACCAGTTCGCCTTCGGGAATTTCCAGGTTGATGTTGTTCAGCGCTGAAAACTGGCCGAATTTCTTGCTGATGTTGGAAAGCAGAATACTCATAAGTCGTCTCACAAAACTATTGGAACTGTGTAGGCTGGGTTGCTAAACCCAGCATTAGCGGCACGAATTGCCGGGTTTGCAGCCCAGCCCATATCGCTCAGGTTTATCGTCTGGCTTGCCGCCATTCCAGCGCGCTTTTCAGGACCAGCGTCACGATGGCCAGTCCTGCCAGCAGCGAAGCGCTGGCGAAGGCCCCGACAAAGTCATATTCGTTATAGCTGACTTCGACGTGCAGCGGCAGCGTATTGGTCAGGCTGCGGATGTGGCCCGATACGACCGAAACGGCGCCGAATTCGCCCATCGCGCGGGCATTGCACAACAGCACGCCGTACAGCAGCGCCCATTTGATGTTCGGCAGCGTGACCATCAAGAAGGTTTGCCAGCCGCTCGCGCCCAGCGACAGCGCTGCCTCTTCCTCTTCGCTGCCCATTTCCTGCATCAAAGGAATCAGCTCGCGTGCCACGAACGGGAAGGTGATGAACAAGGTAGCCAGAATGATGCCCGGCACGGCGAAGATGATCTTCACGTCATGCGCTCTCAGCCATTCGCCGAACCAACCCTGCGCGCCGAACAACAACACGAAAATCAGGCCGGAGATCACGGGCGACACTGAGAACGGCAAGTCGATCAGCGTCGTCAACAGGCTTTTGCCGCGAAATTCGAAGCGAGTGATTGCCCAGGCCGCGGCCACGCCGAACACCGTGTTGAGCGGCACGGTTATCAAGGCGGTCAGCAATGTCAGCTGCATGGCCGATTGGGCGTCAGGCTGCGTCAGCGCCGACCAGTAAGTCTGCCAGCCTTTCGAAAAAGCCTCGACAATGACGATGCCCAAAGGCAGGCATAAAAACAAAACGATAATGCCGAGGGCGACAGCGGTCAGGCTCCATCTGACCCAGTCAGGATCGCGCAGCGCATGCGGCCGCTCAACGGTTTTAGCCTCGTGGACAGGGTAAGCAATAGCACTCATGTCGGTATCCTTTTAGAGTTGGCCTGAGCGCTTGCGCACCCACAGTTGCAGCAGGTTGATCACCAGCAGCAAGAGAAATGAAATGACCAGCATGGTCAACGCGATCGCCGTGGCGCCGGCATATTCGTATTGCTCCAGCTTGGTAATGATCATCAGTGGCACGATCTCGGAAACATAAGGCAGATTGCCGGCGATAAAAATGACTGAGCCGTATTCGCCGACACTGCGTGCAAAGGCCAGCGCAAAACCGGTCAGCGAAGCGGGCAACAGGTTGGGCAGAATAATGCGGGCAAACACCTGCTGCCGCGTGGCGCCAAGGCTGGACGCGGCTTCTTCCATGGTAGAGTCGAATTCCTGCAGCACTGGCTGGACCGTTCGCACGACGAACGGCAGGCTGATGAAAATCAGCGCCACGATAATGCCGAGAGGCTTGTAAGCAACTTGCAGGCCGAAGATTTCGGTCAGCCATTGGCCGATATAGCCATTAGGCTGGTAGATCGTCGCCAGCACGATGCCCGCAACCGCCGTCGGTAAGGCGAACGGCAAATCGATCAGGGCATCAAACAGGCGCTTGCCCGGAAACGGATAGCGCACCAGCACCCAGGCAATGATAAATCCGAACAGGCTGGCAACGGCGGCGGCCGCCAGCGAAGTCACAAAGCTGACGCGGAAAGAGGCGACCACGCGGTCGTTGGTAATGACGGACAGATACTCATCCCAGCTCAACTGGAAGCTTTTGAATACCAGCGTGCTTAACGGGATCAGCACGACCAGCCCCAGATAAAACAGGGTGAAACCGAGAGTCGGGCGAAAGCCCGGCATGATGTTACTTTGACTCATGTTTTTTTACGCTTTTCGTGGTGGTGAGCATAAATTTTTATAGGTATCGCCCCAACGGCAGGGTGGACACAACCTATTCGTGCCCACCGGCAACAGAATGATATAAGGGCAGCCTGTAGGGTACGCACCGCGTGCCTTTCCAAGCTTTTTATGAGCCCGGAACGGTACGCAGTGCGTACCCTACAGTGTGCCTAACTAGCTTGGTGAATAGATCTGATCAAATATGGCTTTGTCATCGAAATGCTCTTTCTGCACGTTGTCCCAACCGCCAAAAGCCTGATCCACGGTTACGCGTTCCAGTTGCGGAAAGTTGGCCAGATCGGCCGCATCGACGGCTTTAGTGTCGGTCGGACGGTAGAAATTTTTGGCTGCCAGTTTCTGGCCGGCCGGCGAGTACAGATAATTCAGATAGGCTTCAGCCAGGTCGCGCGTGCCGTGTTTGTCGACCACCGTGTCAACGACTGCAACCGGCGTTTCGGCCAGAATGCTGAAAGGCGGCACGACGATTTCAACTTCGCCTTGGCCCAATTCCTTCAGAGCCAGGTAGGCTTCGTTTTCCCAGGTCAGCAGCACATCGCCGATGCCGCGCTGCAGGAAGGTGGTGGTGGAGCCTCTGGCGCCGGAATCCAGCACCGGTACGTTTTTGTACAGCTTTCTGATGAAATCCTTGGCGGCCTCTTTACTGCCGTAGGTTTTTTCGGCGAAGGCCCAGGCGGCCAGATAGTTGTAACGCGCGCCGCCGGAAGTTTTAGGGTTTGGCGTGATGACCGATACGCCTTCTTTCACCAGATCATCCCAATTCTTGATGCCTTTCGGATTGCCTTTGCGGACCAGGAAAACCATGGTTGAGGTATAGGGCACGCTGTTGTTGGGCAGGCGTTTCTGCCAGTCCTTGGGCAGCAGCTTGGCGTTCGCGGCGATTTTGTCGATATCGTAGCTGATGGCCAGCGTCAATACGTCAGCATCGAGGCCGTCGATAACAGCTCGCGCCTGCTTGCCCGCACCGCCGTGCGATTGCTGAACCGTGACCGTCTCGCCGGTTTTTTCCTTCCAATATTTGACGAACTCCTGGTTGAATTGCTGATACAGTTCCCGGGTCGGGTCATAGGAGACATTCAGCAAGGTTCTGTCGGCGAATGCGGCGCTGCTGACCAAAAGACTCGCCGCCAGCAAACCGGTTTTCAGCCTTATTTTTGTTTTCATGGTGTATCCTGTCTTTAAAGAATAAGTAAAAGGTTTCAAGACGGCTTTGTTAGCGCTTGTTCATTGATGCAAATGGTACGTAAGCCGGGTTAATAATAGAAACGATATAATTAGAACTTATCATCGAATTATTCGATATTTATCAACTTGTGGGGGCGACTTCGCTTACCAACAGTAGGGTACGCGCCGCGTACCACTTATGGACGCTCCAAAATGGTACGCGGTGCGTACCCTACAACCTTGTATTGATAATCAATGGGCGACTGAAGTCGCCCCCACAATCCGCGGCGCAGCGTTAGAAAACCAGCTGCAGCCGCGTTGAAAACACGTTTTCAGCCGGGCGGTCGCCGCCGTTTTTGGCGCCGCCGGTAAAATGCGTATTTTCATAATCCGCCATCAAGCGCGTATTCTGGTTCAGGAACCAGTTGGCGCCGATCGCCCAGGAGCTGGCTTCTCTGATTGAATTGGCCGGGTTCAACAGCTGCACGCCATTGATCGGTTTGAATGTGTCCTCATCGATGGACAATTCGCTCCAGCGCGCCGCCAGTTGCAGGGCGCCCCATTGGCCATTGAACGGATCGAACGGCGAGCGCGGCTTGACGCTCTGGAAGGTGTTGTTTTCGCCGGTCACGACATAAGACGCCTGAATCTGCCAGGCCGTGTTGTCCTGCTGAATATGCGTATTGCCGCCGTCGCCGGTCAACTGCTGAGACGACAGCACATACTCGCCCAGCAAGCCATAAGGCCCATAAAACCAGTACGCCTGCGGATAGATGCGATAGTGTTCGCCGTCCGCGACCACTTCCGTTGTGCCTGTACCGACTTTGGTGTAGTCAACCAAGGTATTCTGGCCCAGCGGGGTTTTCAGGTTCTTGACGGTGGTTTTATTGTTGTTGGGCACTTCCCAGCTGCCGGCGACACCGACGCCGAGACCATCCAGCACAGCAATGCCGGAGTTCTGGAACGGATGCGACCAGAGGCGGGCCGCCACTTCCTTGTTGTCGTCGTTTTCCTTGTCGGTATTGTCGGCGCCGTTGTCGCCGCCGCCATTGAATACACCCACTTCATAAGTGAAGAAGTTTTTGAAGTCGATAGGTCCAGCATACTGGACTTTATCGCCGGGCCTGGCGAAGCTGCCGTGCAACTTGACGCCAATGTCACGGTTGCTGGCCAGATAAGTCGGATAGGCGCGCTCCATGAAGTTGCCGTCGGAATCGCCTTGCAGACGTTCCAAGCTGATCGGCGTTTTCTGTTTGCCGATATTCAAGCTGGCATAGGGAAAATAATGCACATCGACATAGGCATCGGCCAACAGCGTCTGGTTAGAGCCGAAATCGGGCATGAGCTTATAGTCGAAATATTTCCAGAACCGCCCTTCCAACCAGATACGCGCCTGCCTGAGATCGAACCTGTCCTTTAACTTTGACTCATTATCGACAAAGAAGCGGCCGTCCGCCTGTATGGAACTGCGCAGGCGTACCGAGTTGCTGCCATCGGCCGACGAAAAGCTCACGCCTTTCGGGCCAGCTTCAAATATAGGGGCTGTTTTAGCGTTTTCTATGGCGATTTCCTTATCGACTTCGTGTTTCCGCTCCAGAATTTTGACTTTCTGGTCCAGCGCTTGCAGTTTGTCGTCCGCTACCGGAGCCTTAGTATGCTCGGTATTATTACGCTCGGCGGCTTCCAGGCGCTGCTCCAGCAAAAGCAGGCGACGTTCCAGTAATTCGATTTTTTCGTCTTTTTCTTTAGCGGTAGAGGCGGTTGCCGGTTGAATACCGCTGACAGCTAACAGACCGTTAATGGCGGCCGTTAAAAGTAAAACGTTGTTGGTCCTCATGCGTTTCCCCAGATAGCAGCCCTTTCCGGTTGTCCGGTGTCTTGCCGCCTTTTTAATTTTTTTAATTTAATCGCCGGCTATTCCGGTAGATTATTTATAGTTCACAGACGCCGCGCAGAAACTGTCTTCGGGATGCTCCAGTGTCCCGTTCCGCGCCGCTTCAGCCATACGGAAGCGCTCCCATGCGGAGCATGGGAACGCCCGGCTGCATCACATCTGTTTCAAATCCCCGGTGATCCGGTGGATTTTGCTAATTTAATTACCGAAAACTTCAGGTCTGAGCTTTTCGCGGCGCTCGATCTGCACCACCTTGCCGTCGTGAATGACAATTTCAATCGAGCCAAAACGGATGTCTTCAAGCATTTGGCCGATCCGGCTGGTGATTTCAGCCGTGCGCTGTTTTTTCAGGTTAATATTCTCAACGTTAGCTGCCATGTCTGTGCCCTTTGTGTTGCTTCCAAATTTGAATAAATGATTGAACGGTGTGTCTGAGTAAATGGTAGTGAACTCTGATGTTTCTTAAAAACGATATAATTAGATTTCCATATCTGTTTTTTAGAATACCATCAGCATGACAGGCCGGACCGTTAGGCTACCTTCGGCAACAAAGCAGACTTTGTTAATTGATAGGGTTGTTTATGGCTCAGTATGCAGTGGTAGGCCTGGGGCGTTTCGGCGCCACCTTGGCGCTTCAGTTGATGAGGATGGGGCACGATGTCGTCGGCATCGACAGCGACAGGCGCGTGATCGAAACCTTTGCCGATGCGCTGACTTATACGGCGGTCGCCGATGTGACGGATGAGCATGCGCTGAGAGAGCTGAACCCGACGGCATACGATGCCGTGATCATAGCGATCGGCGAAAACCTGCAGGCGAGCCTGCTTTGCGTCGTGCATCTGAAAAACATGGGCATCGACAACATCTGGGTCAAGGCGACGACACAGGCGCATCACCTGATTTTAAGCCGGCTGGGCGTCAGCCATATCATCCATCCCGAAGAGGAAATGGGCGCGCGCACGGCCCAGGCTCTGGCTTATCCGATGATTCGCGAGTACATGGCGCTGGGCGACAAGCAATATATCGTCGAGGTCAAGGTAACGGAACAGATGGCCGGCGCTTCGCTGGCCGAACTGCTGTCAAGCGTCAAAGGCGAAGTATTCGGCATTCTGGTGAAACGGCGCGAGCAACTGTTTCCGAATCCTGCCGACTCGTTCCTGATCGAGCCGGACGACACCGTGGTCCTGGCCGGGGTCAGAAGATCACTGCTGAAACTGGCAGACCGGTTCATGTAGCGCAATGGTAGAGCATCTCGTCAACCGCTTCGAAAGCGGCCAATCCTCGCTGACAAACAGGGTTTTAAAAGCCAGTCCGCCGACCATTCTGGGGGCCGGCTATCTGACGCTGATCATTCTCGGCGCATCCATTCTCAAGTTGCCACTATCCACGACGCAACCTGTCACCTGGCTGGAGGCGCTGTTCACGGCTACCTCGGCCGTTACGGTGACCGGCCTGGGCGTGGTCGATACCGGTACGCGCTTTACCACCTTCGGGCAAACCGTGATCGCTTTGCTGATTCAGGCCGGCGGCCTGGGCTTCATGACTTTTTCGGTGCTGACCATCCTGAGCATAGGCAAAAGGATCGGCGTCAGGCATCAGCTTCTGGCGCTGGAAGCGTTCAACCAGACCAGCCTGAACAAGATCCGTGAAGTGGCGCGCGCCGTGGTCTATTTTGCACTCACTGTCGAAAGCATCGCCTTCGTGCTGCTGACTTTGATCTGGAGCGGTGAAATGGATTGGCATCAGGCAGCTTTCCATGCCTTTTTCTATACGGTTTCAGCCTTTAATAATGCCGGGTTTGGGCTATCTGCGGACAATTTATCGGCCTACGTCGGGAATGTGCCGGTCAATCTGATCATCACGTCCCTGATCATCATCGGCGGCATCGGGTTCGGCGTACTGATGGACCTGTGGCAGACGCGCGGCTGGAAGCGGTTGCAGCCGTATACGAAGCTGATAATCGGTGCGACAGTGATCATCAACCTGAGCGCCTGGCTGCTAATCTGGCTGTTTGAGCGCCACAATGGAGGAACGATTGCGAACCTGCCGCTGGCCGGGCAATTGACGGCCGCCTGGTTTCAAGCCGTCACGCCACGCACGGCCGGTTTCAACACGCTGCCTATCGAATCCCTGACCGACTCGACAGCACTGCTGATAATCGTGCTAATGTTCATCGGCGGCGGCTCGATGAGTACGGCCGGCGGCATCAAGCTGGGCACCTTTATCGTCATGTTCATGACCACCTATGCTTTTCTCAACCGAAGCGACGACGTCACGATGATGCGCCGGTCGGTGCAGCGTAACGTGGTCATGAAGGCCTTCTCGGTCAGCGTCATCTCGATGATGCTGGTGATTGTCGGCACGATGGCCCTGTCGGCGCTGGAAAACGCGCCGCTGCTCGATATCCTGTTTGAAGTCGTATCCGCGCTCAGCACGGTCGGCTTGAGCAGAGCCCTGACGACAGAACTTTCGACCGCCGGCGAGTGCCTGATCATGGTGCTGATGTTCGTCGGGCGTTTGGGGCCATTAACGGCGGCCTATGTGATCGCCACGCCCAAGAAACGGCGGGTCCGTTATCCGAGTGTGGATATTCAGGTGGGGTGAAGGCCGGCTGTTGTGCGATTTGCCGGCGGATCAGCCCATCAACTTCTTCTTCGAAGACGCTGTAGGGGCGAATGCACTTGAGCCCTTTAGGGTATCCGACCCGGAATGCCCTCGGCAATTGTCCAACAGGCGTAGCGCGGCAGGATGGGGTGACGATAGGAACCGCATCGTTCGCGATTGATGCGGTTCGTTCCTCACCAGCCTACAAAACCTTGTAGACGGTTACGCACCGCATACCTTTTTGGGGCTAGGGATTCGGCTTTCTATATAACTTCTGTCCGTCAGCTCCCAGGCTTCCGCCAGACGACACCTGACGATATTGCCCTTGCCTTCGGCTAGTCGTTATAATCGTCAACCTATGCTGAATGTTAATCAATATCGGTTCTCTGACAGGGAACTTCCACCCATAAGTTCACGCCCATGCTGGGCATACACAAATCATTCGCGGACGTATCAGGCTTCGCCTGAACCGCTGCTCAATTCCAACGTTAAATACAATAAAGACTCATGTACAGAGAGTGGAGTATTTGGTGAAGAATCAATTAATATTTTTATTTTTGCTGTCAGCTTCTTTTGTTGCTCAAGCATCCGATGAGTGCGATTTGCCGGAGCATCTTTGCAAGGCACAGCAAGAATATGAACTGACAGACGTAAAACTTAACCAGGTCTATCAGCAAATCATAAGAAAAATAGATTCAGACGATTTCAAAGATGGCTTGGTGCCAAAGGAAGAAATAAGAGAAACCCTTATTCAAAGTCAGAGGGTTTGGCTAAAATACCGAGATGCCAATTGCCATGCTTATTACACCCTGTCTAGCGGCGGCACATCGCGAGACTGGGACCTTTTAAAGTGCGAAAGCAAAATGACTGCCGATAGAACCAAGTTCCTTAATGAGATATACCTCGAAGGTAAAATGATCGGCGAAAAATAAAGGGGCAGGTCTTGCAATCACGCACAGGCCTAACCCGCAGGCGGATCCGCTTCAGCAGTCCGCCATCATCAGTTCGGCAATGTAGGGCCATAGGATATGCCGGCCAAGAGCAAGCGCTTTAAGCGACACAGTGAAATACATCCATCGCGAGCGATGCGCTTCGGCAACTGCTCCTGCATCGCCTAAAGCGCCTACTGTTGGTGCTCTACCTTCCCCATCCATGGGGTCGTCGGCACATCCTATGGACTGCAAAATTACTGCGGCCTTTTTCCGCCCTCTACATTCACCTGGGTTTTTCTCAATTTCTCCCTGACGATTTCCTCATGCTCGCCTATTTCCTTTTCGATCTGCACTTCCTCGACGACACGCGCCTCCTTATTAACAACCGGCACTTCGGCGTGTTCGACGATTTCTATTTCGCCTTCCTTAAAACCTGCCAGATCCGCCTCGGAGGCAGGCCGGTTTACGGCGTGTCTTTCAACATGCACATGCTCTTCGCGAAGCCTCAGATGCTCCTCGACCGGCTGCTCAATTATTTTGCTGCGCAGCTTGACCCGGCCCGTTTCAACTTCTCTTTTTCCTACGTTTAACTGCTCTTCAATAATAGGGATGGCATTTTCCCCGCTGGCCGCCTCGGCAATGGTTTTTTCCCTGCCGGTGGCCCCGGCTGGTCCACAAGTGCCGATCGGTTCGGCAATGCCGGCCCGCTCGGCGGCGCCAGCCTGCTGCTCAGAGAGCCCTGCTTGTCCGGAAACGCCAGTGCCGTATTGGTAAGCCTGCTCATCCATGTCCAGAGCGCCCGCATCATCAAGAATGTTTGCCGCTTGAGCAGCCTGACTCGGCGAGTCGGCATGGACAGTCACGATGGCGCCGCTTTGCCGGGCCACTTCGGTATAGGATCTTGCCGTATCCGTCCCAAATAGAGAGGTGAAAAAACTACTGAGCTTTTTTTCATCGCGTTGCTCGGATTTCTGTATGGAGATGTCAATATCCGCCCGAGAGAAACCATGAATTAAAAGTTGCTGCACGGCGTCTTGGGCATCGGAAGGATCATCAAATATGCCTACTACTGTCTGACTCATAATCTTTACCTATAAAGCTGATTTTCGATTAAAAACAAAGGTGTTTTGTCAGCATCCGTTTTGCTCGGCGCCATAGTAATCAGGGCGGTCAATGTTGAGGCGTTCAACGCTCACCGTCTCCTTGCTTAAATTCACTGATTGGGGTTCCTGCTTTTGATTCTGGCGTTTAGTTACATGTAACTCCTCGACTAGCATCAGGCGCTTTTCAATCACAGCCACTTCCATTGTTACCGGAATCACCATCGTGTCGCCCTCGTATCGGACTGAGGGCGGCGGTGAATCGATAAACTGGTTGATAGCGACCCTTTCCACCTGTATCTCCTCATGCATCAGCGGCACGGCGACCGTTTCTTCATGTGCTGTCACCCGTTTTGAAATTCGTATCTTTCCGGTCTCCACGACCCTTTTATCAATACGTAACTGTTCTTCAATAACGGGTATTACATCCACGCTCGCTATAGCCTGCGCTGGCTGATGCAATGTTTCTGGAGGATTATCCTTTTGACCCATGACTTTTCACCGACTGTAAACACTTTTCAATATGTCCATTTCTCTTCATTTGATTGAAAAGAAATCACGGCTTGCACAGAAGATCTGCGTGATCTGTGTCTAACTATCTGTTGAGTCATATCTTCCCCTCAAGTGCTTGAATTAAAAGAGATAGGACTTCTTCCTGGAGAATAGCCACAGGCCATTTGCTCCCAGCAAAGGAATGTAAACTACAACAAAAAGAACAAAACTTATGTACGCCACGGCACAAAAGCAAAGAATTAATTCTCTGAAGGCTGGGATCGTCCTGGGAAAAAATCCCTGACTCGCTCTGCAAAATCTTGCCCTGTCAGCCTAGGCTTCAAGCCAATGGCGGCCCTTCACCATGCCCGCGCACATCTGCTTTGCATGAGTTTTCAGCCACCTTGCGCTATATCTACTAAAATGACATTGTGCACAGCGCCCCTGCCTGTGCAGAGAAACGCCGATGCCAAAGCCCCGCATTCAGGCGATCATCCATCCAATCAGTGGCTATCTGGAATAAAACATGCCCTCTACCGTCAAAACCGAAAAAAGTTGGCTGCTTGCCTTGTTCGGGCTGCCGTTTTTCTGTATCGGCGCAGGTTTCCTGCTGTTTTCCATTGTGCCGACGTTGTATGACGCTGCGCGCATGGCTTCCTGGCCGGAAACGCCGGGAACCCTGCTGCAGGCCCAGATCGTCACCAGCCATTCCGACGATTCCACAACCTATGGGGTAAAAGCCGAATACCGTTATAACGTCGACGGGCGGGACTATCGCGGCAACCGTGTCGCCATCAACACAGGCAACGACAATGTCGGCGACTTCCAGCAATCGCTGGGCAGTCGCCTGGAAAATGCCCGCATAAACAATCAAACGGTCAGCGTCTGGTATGATCCTTCAAATCCGGAAGATGCCGTGTTGAATAGGGACATTCGCTGGGGCTTGCTCGGTTTCAAATTGATCTTCGTCGTTGCCTTCGGCGGTGCCGGTTTTGCGATGATCTATTTCGGCCTGCGCGGCGCAAAAACCGCGGCGATACGGGCGGGCGGCACAAAGCCCTGGTTGCAGCGGCCCGAATGGCAAGGCGGCATCATCCAGTCCAATGCTAAAACCGGCATGTACTTCGCCTGGGGTTTTGCCGTATTCTGGAATCTGATCAGCACCCCTACCGCCTTTTTCATACCGGACATCTGGCGCGAGAAAGGCGCGCTTGCGCTGCTGGTGCTGTTATTCCCCTGCGTGGGTCTGGGCCTGCTGTTTTGGGCGATCAAATCCACACTGGAATGGAAACGTTTCGGCGCGACGCCGATGACCATGGACCCTTTCCCTGGTGCTATCGGCGGCGATGTCGGCGGCGAGATACTCGTCAACCTCCCTTTCCAGCCATCCACGGCTTTCGAAGTGACCCTTAGCTGCATCAACAGTTACATTTCAGGCCGTGGTGAAGACCGTTCGCGTAGCGAAAAAGTCATCTGGCAGGACCAGGGATATGCCGAGGTCCATCCATCGATGCACGGTACTCGCCTGCAATACCGGTTTGAAGTGCCGGACGGTTTGCCGTCAAGTGAAGAGCGCAGCGACAATTACCATTTGTGGCGGCTCAATATCCACGGTGATATGCCCGGTGTAGACTTAAAGCGCAACTTCGAAATCCCCGTCTATCCCGGCAAAGAAAAATCCCGCCGCATCACCACTCTCTCCACGCAACACCGACTATCCGGGCATGTACAACTCAGAGCAGACGCACTGTTGCCGCTGACTCGTACCGGCATCCGCGTCGACCTCTACTACCCGATGGGGCGCAAGCCGTTGAGCGCGTTTGTCATCATGCTGTTCGGCGGCATCTTCAGCGGCGTCGGCGTGTTTCTCTGGAAGCAGGCAGTGCAGGAAGGCTTCCCGCTGTACCTCATGAGCGGCATATCCAGCCTTGTAGGCAATCTGATCGTGCTTGCGGGCTTGTACGAGCTATTCAATTCGCTGCATGTCCGGTTCGACGGCCATTCGCTCACCGCCGTTCGGCGCATTCTCGGCGTTCCGGTCAGCAACAAAACCTCCGCCTATCCGCTGATTCGCTCGATCGAAATCAAACAAAACGGCAGCAGTCAGTCCGGCAATACTCATCACATCAATTACCAGATCATCGCCAAAACCGCCTCGGGGACTATTGTTTTGGCTGAAGGTTTGAATTCCCATAGCAAAGCGAAGCTGGTAGTGGATTATTTTGAGAAATTGACGGGGTTGAGGGATACACAGACAGCGCCGGCATCAGGCGCATACTCCCGGCTACGGTAATGGCTATTCACTGGCCTCGGGAAACGAAAAAATAAACACCCCATCCCAACCAGCTCAAAGCCAGCAGCAGCCAGGGCAGCCAATGCTGCCGGTAAACAATCCGTTCCACAATTTCCATTTCCTGATCCTCCGGCTCGGCAGAGTGCTGCTGGCTTGAAGCCTTCTTGAGCTTCCGGCTCAACTCCCTGGTCTTTTCCTTTTGCTGCTTCTTATAAAGCGCAATGCCTTTTTCAATGCCCTGGGCGATCAGTTTGGTTTGTTCCTTGGTTTGCCCCGGGCGCTGCGTCGCCCTGGCGATTTTCAGCGCTTCCGCCTGGGTTTCCGGCGACGGTTTTTGGTAAATGTTTTTGGTCATGTGATATATCAATAGTGGGTTTTTCTAATTCGCATAATCAGAGCGCTAGGGCTGGCTGGTATGGGGAAACCCATCATTTGCAGCCGATGCGTTTAAAAATTAGCCAAATATAACAAACTTTTCCCAAACCGGCCGAGGCATTCCCCCATCCGCGATGTTTATCCAATATCGGCCAATGTTTAAACGTCAGAGGAATCTTACTCAGCGAATTGAATCAAATATAACAGTAACTTCGTTTTTCAAACAGAAAAGCACTGGGAGGATTATGAGCCGGCTGACATTGATTGAGTCGATATTTCCCCGCATGGTGGAACTGCGCAGGACCTTCCATCGCTACCCGGAGCTGGCGTTTGAGGAGGAGAGAACCGCTCTGGTCATCATGGAGGAACTGCGGCGTCTGGATATTCCTTTTGAATATGGCGGCGTGGGCGGTGGCATTGTCGGCAAGATCACTGGCCAGGACGACGGCCCGACGATTGCATTGCGGGCGGATATGGACGGCCTGCCCGGCGACGAGACGACCGGACTGCCTTTTGCCTCTGTCAATCCGGGCAGGATGCATGCGTGCGGCCACGATGGCCATATGTCCATGCTCCTGGGAGCGGCGGCCATGCTCAAGGAAAACCCGCCGCCAGGCCGCGTGGTGCTGATTTTCCAGCCTGCCGAAGAGCGAGGGGGCGGCGCCAAAGTGATGATCCAGTCCGGGGCGCTCGACCGCGTGAAGGCGATCTTCGGCGGTCATGTGATGCGCCAGTTCAGGGTGGGCGAGATCATGGTCGCCCATGGCACAATTACCGCCCAGTCCGACAAGTTCACCATCCGGATACGCGGGCGCGGCGGGCATGGCGCGCGGCCTCATGAGGCCGTAGATGCCGTAGTGGTCGCCGGTTTGCTGATCATGGCGGTGCAGACCCTGGTGTCGCGAGAAATCAGCCCGTTTCACCCTTCGGTGGTGACTATCGGCCAGGTACAGGCCGGCACGGCGGCCAACGTCATTGCCGAGCATGCTGTTTTACAGGGCACGATTCGAACCACCGAGCGCCCGGTGCGAAGACACATCATCGAAGGACTCAAGCGCATAGCGAAAGCGACCGGCGCTCTGCATAACGCGATCGTCGATGTGGAAATTTCGGAAGGCTACCCGCCCGTGGTCAATACCCAGCAAGAGGCGGAGATCGCCAGACTCGCGGCGCTTAAGGTGGTCGGGCAGCAGGGACTGGTCCCTATCGATAATCCGAGCATGGGGGCAGAAGATTTCGCCTATTATCTCAAGCAAATCCCGGGCTGTTACGTCCGTTTCGGCGCCCGGCGCGAAGGCTGGGAAAATATCCCCTTGCACAGTCCCGCCTTTGATTTTGATGAAGAAGCCTTGAAGGTCGGAGCGGCCTTCTTCGACGAAGTCGCCAGGGAAGCGATCAGAGCCTATGCCCAAGAAGAATCCTGAGCATACAACTCATCCGGACATTGAGTTCAAAGCTTGCGCCGATGCCACGCTGGGCATCGAAATCGAGTTTCAGCTGCTGGACCCTCTGACGCTGGACTTGACGGACGGCATCTCGTCGCTGTTGGACAGCTATCCCGAAACGCCGGCAATCAAGCCGGAAATGACCCAATGTTCCGTTGAGATCAACTCGAAGGTATGCGCAAACATCCGGGAATTGGAAGCGGATGTGATGTCGCTGGCCAGGACGTTGAAGGAACGTTGCGATGCGCTGGGCATGGCCCTTTGTACCGCCGGCACCCATCCTTTCTGCCGGCGTCCGGTCGGCATTACCCCGCGGCCGCGTTATCTCGCCATCGGGGAGAAGATGAGCTATCTGTCGCGCCGGCTGAAAACCTTCGCCCTGCATGTCCATGTAGGGATGCCTTCCGGCGATGTGGCGCTTGCCGTCATGACCCTGCTCAAGCCCTATTTGCCCATCTTATTGGCATTATCGGCCAGCTCGCCTTTTTGGGAAGGAGAGGATACCGGTTGTTCCTCATTCCGTCAGCGATTTCTGGCGATAATGAGAGATTACGGCGTGCCGCCAAGCTTCGGTACCTGGAGCGATTTTGCCGAATTCTTCAGCCACACCCGTAAATCCGGGCTGAGCCTGATCTGCCGCGATATCCACTGGGATCTTCGCCCTTCCCCCGGCTTCGGCACCCTTGAAGTCAGGGTGATGGATGCGCTGCCCACTGTCCGCGAGAACATCATGATGGCGGCGTTGACATACACCCTGATCGTCTATCTCCTGCATTGCCACGAACAAAAAGCATTGGGCCATCTTCCTCCGCAGCACTGGTGGATGGAAAAGATGAATCATTTCAACGCCTCCTGCTGGGGGCTGAATGCCGACTATATTGTCGATAACCAAGACCATAGCAGCCCTATCAAGGCAGTGATTGAGGAGACCTTCCAGAAGCTGGCTCCAACCGCTCTTGAACTGGGAACCACAGACTACCTGCGGCATCTGGAAAATCATCTTGTCAACAAACCCAGCTATCTCCGTCAACGTCGGCTGTTTCAGGAAACCGGCTCCTTAAGAACCGTGGCCGCCACACTAGTCAGGGAATTGGAGGAGGAGCTGGCAACCCGCTGAATATCCGCCGCGTCTACCGTGGGACCGCAGCCCTTGCCAGGGCATTGGCTGGCTGGTTGTGCAGGCGAGGGATAGCGCGAAGGATAAACCGCTTCAGGCTTGCTGCCTGCCTGCGCAACTCATTGAGCCGATTATCGCCGCGGTGTTCGTCCCATAACTGCACCAAACCCCGATTGTCGGTGTAAAGCCATAGCCATTTTTGCTGTCTTTCCGTGGCGCATTGCATGACGGCTGCCAGTGCGGCCAGTTCAGCGGCGAAGGCGCCTTTCTCCCCTATCGATCGGCTTATACGTTCAATGACCAGGCCGTCACTGTCCACCAGCAGGCCGCCGATACCGGCTTGCTGGCGCCCGTTAGCTTCAAAGCTCGCCCCATCTGCCCAACCGCAGCTCCACCCCTTCGGTACCTCAGCGGCATAGACGGCCAGGATCAGTTCATCGCGCAAGCGCAACAGAGGCGTACGGTCAGCGTTTCGCCGCCTGGCCAACAGCGTGGCGCGCCTGCGGATCCGCTCGGCCAGCGGCCCGGGTTCACTGGCTTCGGCAAGCTGCCTGAGCTTTTTGCGAGTCTCGTCGGTCGGAGCTAAAAGCGCACTGTCGACAAGGGTGTTGAGTTGTTGGGCCTGGGTTTGCCGTGTCATAAGGCAATGATGCATGTCTTTTATGGCATTGTACCGAACGGCATGATCAGCCGCCATGGCCTCTCTGTCGTCGGCATCGCGAGCGATGCGGTTCATGCTTCACCACATCCTACCGCGCTAGTCGGGAGAGCAAATACTTTGCTCGGCATCCCCATAAGAAACGCCTGATGGGAGAATCTAAAGCCGACTTTTTCCAGAACCCGGATTGATGCAAAATTATCGAGATGAGTGAAAGCCATCAGATCTTTCAAGCCGAGAGCATGAGCGCCATGCTGCACCCATGCCGATGCCGCTTCAGTAGCCAGCCCTTTGTTCCAATAGTCCGGCAATAGCCGGTATCCCAGCTCAAAACGCTTTAATTCGGAGCAATACATAAGACCTGAGTCGCCGATGGGCTTCCCTGAACCGCGCTCAAGAATAATCCATTTCGCAAAACCGTATTGCGCCTGATGCTCAAGATAATGCCGTATCCTGTCAAGCGTGGCATCAACCGATTTATCCGGGCCGAAAGGCGTGAATTTCATAACTTCGGGATCACCGAACCATGTGAATGCTTCCGTTGCATGGTCCGTTGAAAATGGAATGAGGATAGTACGGGAGGTTTGAAGCTCAGTTATGTTCATGGGATATCCTCATGATAAGTTAATGAAATCAAACCATCAGCAGCGGGTTGCCAAATAAAATGCCAGATAAAAAGCGTGTCTGGCTGCCGTATTTACAAGCTTTTTCACTTCATTCACGAAACACAAGCTTATCCACAAAAACTGTGGATAACTCTGTTAAAAAAACAGGGAATTCATCCCAAAAACCTTATTACTCAGTCACTTGGATCAGTTTGGCTAAAAATTGGCCGAGTGCGAGACATCCTTAATAAAGTTGGAGCGCCGAATTCATCCGCTTCCTTAAAGATTTTCCACATTCAACAGTATGACTTCAATTTCCTCGGTGATTTCTTCCTGTCGATGGATCTGAAATTTCCGGCGCAGTTTTACCGTTTCATTGTCGAGATGCAGCACCGCGCCGTCCAGATGCTGCAAGCGCAGGTGATTTTCCGCCATCAGCGACGTGTAACAGAGCTTATGCATGACGGCGAATAAATAATGCTCCACCATATCTGCGAAGAAATCGGCCGGATCAAGGTTCAGCAACGGCGGAAAACCGGAGCGGGGATGGCTCTGAGCGGCGTGCTGAAAAGGCGGCAACAGGGTCAGATGAGAGAGCCGGTTAAGCGCGCTGTCGTGATAGATGGCTTTCAATTCAAAGAAACCGCGCGTTTCCTGCAAAGAAGTAACTGTGCCGAGCAGACGGTTAACGACATCGGGGACTTCTTCCGCCGTATTGGCGCCTTCTATCGTAGCTATCGGTTCAGGATAAGCATCCGGCCACCTGTTGGCCAGCCTGCTGCCGATAATAATGACGTCCGCGTAGGCTGTCGTCGCCATTTCATTGATCAGACTGTCATTGAAATCACCGCAAAGGCCTCGCTCGGACCCGATCACAATAACGATAGGGGGCGCGCTGCCAGCGGTATCCGGTACATAAGGGTAAAACGTAAGGAAATCCGCGGCCGCATCTTCAATGGCTTCGACGACCTTGTTCTGCATGGTTTGAAAGCGGAGCAATTTATGAATTTCTATAAATGCGAGATTTTTCATCGAGTTTAAAATACTCCGGATGTCCTCCATCTGGGTAATATGCTGCTTCAGCCGCCGGCTCTGGCTCATGGCTGCGGCTCCGGCTTAATGCCCAGCCAGTCTCTGATGGCCTGCAGCCACTGCTCGGGGCTGCTGTTCAGCGTCAGCGCCGTGCCGCTGACGCCTCGCTGGAGCCGTGCCAGAAAATCTTTGATGTCCTCCGGCTTGGCCTGGTCGAACAAGTGTTCGTTGAAGGCGATCAGCCAGGCGAGTTGAAAAGCACTGCTGAGCGGACTCAGCCGGTCCTGCTTGAGAATTTCCCGCAGCACGCGCCCGCGTTGAATCCGTGCCTCCATCGAGGCCTCCAGGCGCTGGCCGAAACGGGAAAAGGCTTCCAGCTCCAGAAACTGCAGATAATCCAGCTTCATGCGTCCGGCTTGGCTGCTGATGCTCGGATGCTGGGCCTTGCCGCCTATCCGCGAGACCGACTTGGCGATGTCGATGGCGGGGCGGAATCCCGATGCGAACAGATTGGCATCCAGATAGATCTGGCCGTCGGTAATGGAGATCAGATTAGTAGGAATATAGGAGGCAATTTCGCCTTGCTGGGTTTCGACGATGGGCAGGGCCGTCATGCTGCCGCCGCCGTTTTCGGCATTCAGGCAGGTCGAGCGTTCCAGCAGCCGGGAATGCACGAAGAAAATATCGCCGGGATAGGCTTCGCGCCCGGGCGGGCGGCGCAACAACAGAGACAGTTCGCGGTAGGTCCTGGCGTGGGTCGACAGGTCGTCATAGATGACCAGCGTGTCGCGGCCCTGCGCCATCCAGTATTCGGCCAGCGCGCAGCCGGCGAACGGCGCAATATATTGCAGGCCGGGCAAGGCGCTGGCTTCGGCCACGACGCAGACGGTGTAGTCCATGGCGCCTTGTTTTCTCAAGGTTTCAATGGTCTTTACCACGGTCGATCGCTTCTGGCCGATCAGCACATAAATGCAGACCACATTTTTGTCTTTTTGATTGATCACGGTGTCGATCGCGATCGAACTGCGGCCCAGGCCTTCGTCGCCGATCAGCAATTGCCGCTGGCCTCTGCCGATCGGAATCAGGGTGTCGATGATTTTAATGCCGGTATACAGCGGTTTATGAACAAAATCCCGGGCGATAATCGGCGGCGATGCTTTTTCCAGACAGCTCCGCCCGACGGAGGCCGGAGCGGGGCTGCCGTCAAGCGGCGCACCCAAGGGATCGACCACCCGGCCGATGAAAGTGTCTCCGACCGGTATGCTGGGCGCGTTTTTTGACAAACGGACCAGCGTGCCGGCCGTCAGCGCTTCGGTTTCATACAGCAGGATCGCTCCCACCAGGTCGCGGTTGAGGTCGAACACCATGGCCCGGCTGCCGTCGCCGAAAACCAGGATATCTTCGATGGCTGCCGAAGGCAGTCCCTTGATCCAGGTAATGCCGTCCCCGACCGTTACGACTGTGCCTTGTTCGGTGACCCGAAGCCCCGGTTGATACTGATCCAGCCAGGCGCTTTGCTTGTTTACCAGGTCGGCGGCTTCGGACTCAATCAGATCCATGGTCAATCTCGGCAAAACCGGCCAGCTCATGCTGCAGGTTGGCGTGCAGGACCCAGGCGCCGATGTCGATGCGCAGGCCGGCGATCAGCTCGGCATCCTGGGCATAATGAAACACATCGGGCCTGTCGATGAGCGCCCCCAGCTTTTGCTCCAGTTTTTGCCTTAACTCGTCCGGAAGGGGATAGGCGCTGGTAATGAGGATGGACACCGATTTTTCAGCGTCTAGCATTTTCAGGCAGCGCTTGCATTCCTCGGGCAATTCATTGAAATGCTCCAGCAGCATGGCGCACAAGCGCGCTTCCAGTTCGGGGCCGGCGGATTGCCGCAGCACCAGACTGGCAAAGCGGGCGCCGTTCTGCAGCGCTTTTTCTTCAGCTTGACGCTGAATATCATGCTGCTGCCGGGACAGGATGACTTTGGCTTTTTGCCGCTCCTGCTCAAGATCGGCCTGCAGCTGGTCCATTTGCGTTTTTCTTTCGGCCTCGATTTCCCGCCGCAGTACGCCAAACGCGGCCTGTTTTTCCTGCTCCCACTCGTTTTGCCGGTTTTCATAGTGTTGGCGCAAATCTTCTGCTTCCTGCCGCAATTTCTGGGCATCGGCCAGTGTCTGGTCGATGTGCTGTTTGCGCCGGGCAATGACGGCCAGCACCGGCTTATAGAAAAGCCGTTGCAGGATCCAGATCAGAATCAGGAAATTGGCGATTTCAAGCGCAAAGGTGGTGAAGTTGAATTCCATGATTGTCTGGATTGATTACTTGGCGATGAGCTCGAGCAATGGGTTTCTGAACAAGACGATCAGAATAATCACCAGACAGTAGATAGCCAGCGATTCGATCATCGCCAGTCCGATAAACAACGTCCGCATGAGCGACTGTTCCGATTCCGGCTGACGGGCCAGTGACTCCAGCGCGCTGCTGATCGCTTTTCCCATGGCCAGCGCCGGCATCATGACGCCTATGGCGATGCCGATAATGGCGGCAATGGTGGAGCCGAACACGATTAAGGCGATGTCTGTCATAACTGTTCCTGTCTATTGAATTGTTGGGATTGTATCGCACCGGCCAGATAAATCAGTGCTAACATGCCAAAGATATAAGCCTGCACCAGCGCTTCGATAATATGCAGCATCAGAATCGGCACCGGCGCGAGAAAACCTGCGACCAGCAAAATGAGCATCGCCGCCATTTCCAGACTCATCATGTTGCCGAACAGACGAATCGCCAGCGCCAGCGTTCGGGTCAATTCGCTGATGATGTGAAAAGGCAGCAAAATCGGGCTGGGCGCCAGGTAATGATGCAGGTATTTTTTAAGCCCTTGGATCTTGATGCCGAACCAGTGCACCGAAAAAAACACCAGCACGGCCAGCGCCGAAGTGACCGAAAGATCGCGTGTCGGCGAATGCAGGCCGGGTATTAAGCTGAGCAGATTGGCGACAATCAGAAACAGCCATAAGGTCGCGATAAAAGGCATGATCTGCCGGCCGTACACCGGCTCGACCGCGGAAATGGCTTCCTCCAGCGCGGAAACGACGCCTTCCACCACCGTTTGCAGTGGGCCCGGCATCATGTCCAGATGCCGGGTGGCAAGCCAGGACAGCACAGCAGCGGACAGCATGATGCCCCAGGTGGTCAGGATGGATAAACTGACAGCCAGCGGCCCGAGCTCAAAAACAAATTCACTTTCCATGATTTAACCTTACCAAAGAGGCCATTCAAAAACTCTATTTATTTTGAATGAGAAAATAAACGTTAAAAATGCCGACCACAATGCCGGCAAACATCAAGCTGAAAGTCCAGCATATCGGAGAGCCCGGCATAATGCTGTCCAGCCAGTGGCCCAGGTAGACGCCGCCTATGATGGGCAGTACCATGACCAGTCCAAGCGTTCCGAGAAAGACCGTTTGCGCAAGCAGATTCGGGCGTTCCCGCTCCGCCTTTTTCATACGTTTGACCTGATTGTCTACCTGCTGTTTTAATCGCCGCCGGTGCGTCATAGCATTTCCCACTTGAGCGCCCTGAGCCGGGCCAGCATGGCCTGTTCCATTTTTTGCAGGCTGGTCTTGGTCGCGCGCAGATCTTCTTCCTCGGCTATGAATTGCTGTTCCAGTAATGCGCTGATGCGGTCGAGATCTGTATCTACCATGAAGCGCCGCGTGCTGAGCGTCAGCTCGTTATTGTTGAAATACAGGACTGCGCCGGGCAATGCCAGGTATTGCCAATCCTCTTCGTCTTGCCGAAAGCGCGCCAGACCGAAGACGAGCGTGGTCATGAACCGGGCATGGTTGGCGCGAATGCCGAAGTTGCCCGACGCATCCTCGCCGATGAAGGCCGTCACGCCCGTTATGCGCTGTTCCTGGGTGGCATCGTATAATTGCAGTGCGAATGCTGTCATGCCGGTTCCTGCATGCTGCCGCGCATATAACATTGGGCTTCGGGCAAATCATCATAGTCCCCGGCCAGAAAAGCCTCGCAGTCGGTCAAGGTCTGCTCGAGCGGAACCGAGACGCCGGTTTGCCGAGTGTGCTGGGCCAGAACCGCAAACGGCTGGGTCAGATAGCGCTGCAATTTGCGGGCGCGCATGACGATTTTCCGGTCCCGTTCGGACAATTCCTCGATGCCCAGCATGGCGATGATATCTTCCAGTTCCTCATAGCGCGCCAGATGTTCGCGCACGCTTTCGGCCACGTTGTAATGGCGGTCGCCCAGAGTATGGCGATCCATCAGGTGACTGCCGGAGCGCAGCGGGTCGACGGCGGGGTAAATGCCTTTGCTGGCCTGGTCCCGGGACAGGATGACGGTGGTATCCAGATGGCTGAGGATAGCGCTGACCGCCGGATCGGTCATATCGTCCGCCGGCACGTAGACGGCCTGAACCGATGTGATGGAGCCGTGACGGCTGGACAGAATGCGGTCCTGCAGCTCGGCGACTTCCGTGGTCAGGGTCGGCTGGTAACCCACCGTGGCCGGCATGCGGCCGAGCAGGCTCGACACCTCGCTGCCGGCCTGCACGAACCGGAAGACGTTGTCCATCACGAACAGGACTTCCTTGTGCAGGGTATCGCGCAGGTATTCGGCATAAGTCAGAGCCGACAGTCCGACGCGGAAGCGCACGCCGGGCGATTCGTCCATTTGCCCGAACACCATCAGGGTGTCGGACATGACCTTGGCCTGCTCCATTTCCCGCCATAATTCATGGGCTTCGCGAATGCGCTCGCCGACGCCGGCAAACACGGAAACGCCCTGGTGAATCGCCGAAACCGCATGGATGAATTCCATCACCAGTACCGTTTTGCCGACACCGGCGCCGCCGAACAGCCCGGTTTTGCCGCCTTTGACGAAAGGGCACAGCAGATCGATGACCTTGATGCCGGTCTGCAGAATGCCGCTGATGCCGGTCGCTTCCGACAAGGCCAGCGGTTTCGAATGGATATTGCGGAATTCAGTTTGAGGCAGCGGACTGCCGCCGTCCAGCGGCTCGCCGAAGATGTTCAATAACCGCCCCAGACATTGCCTGGAAACGGGAAGCTGCAGCGGCGCGCCGGTGTCGTAAACAGTCAAGCCCCGGCTCAGGCCCGCCGTGCCGTGCAGCGTAATCGCCCTGACATGCCTTTCATCGAGATGCTGATGCACTTCGAACATGTAGACGGTATGATCGAAACGGGTGCATAAAGCCTGGCGCAAGGGCGGCAGCCGGTCGCAGTCGATAATGACCACAGGGCCATGAATTTCGGCGATGATCCCGATCGGATGTCGATCTTCTTGTTGAACCGGCAAACTATTCAATGGTACTCGCTCCGCTGATTGATGATGGATGCGCCCGACGCTTTCATCTTCCGGAATAACTCCTCCGCGCCTTGATTATTAGTATTACAAAACGCAGTCCTCACGGCAACGGGAGATGCCCAAGTTTTGTGTCTATGAAGAATCATGCATTTTTATCTCTGAACCGGAAGTCGCCTGCCATTAATCCGATTCTGTGAGATGCTTCTCAACACAAATCAAAAGTATGGTCTAGCCTAGCGGCCTGCCTATGTGGCAGGTATGCCCGTCATCTTTTGCGATGGCAAGAGATCAAGCATACGCTCAATTCAAATACTTTAATAAAAATCAGGATTTAAAAATGGATTTAAAAATGAAGAAAAAACATTCCTTAACGCTATTGGCATTGGGACCGATGCTGTCACTCAATGCCAACGCCGCATTTATTAATGGCAGCTTTGAAACGCCGCGTTTTACGCCGGGTACTGCCGACTGGACGCTCTACTCTGACAGCACCGAAGGAATAGGCTGGAAAACCACCGCTACTGACCACCAAATTGAGTTATGGAGCGATAACTTTCAAGGAGTCGCCGCTTATGATGGCGCCCAGTTTGCGGAATTGAACGCCAATCAGGTCTCCGCGCTCTACCAGGATGTTGCCGGCATCGCAACGAACAGCATTGTTGACTTTCATTTCGCTCACCGCGGCAGGCTAGGCGTCGACACCATGCAATTGGATATCGTTGACCTGGGGGCTGACAACCTGTTCGGAAGCGGAGACGATATTACATTGTTCAGTAGCCAATACAGCGATGACAACACGGCTTGGGGCTTTTACACCAGCAGTGGTCTGGCACCCATCGTTGCATTAGGCAATACCCTTCGTTTCTCATATGTCTCGATTTCGGCGGCAGGCGGTAACCCGGCTGTCGGCAACTTCATTGATGCGGCCGACTTTGGCGTTGGCGTAAATGATCCTTCGCTCGTACCCGTTCCTGCCGCCTTCTGGTTATTCGGTTCGGCACTGGCCGGATTGGGCGTTTTCGGCAAACGCCGCACAGCCTAAGATATCAACCGAAATGGCACGGCCTGTTCAGCCGGAAACCTAAGATTGCCGCACGATAAAGAAGCCCGCCCGGCGAAAGCTGCGGCGGGTTTTTATTTCTCTTCTCGTTTGTGGAATATTGCCGGCCGCCATCGTTAGTTTGACAGGATGTATCCCGGGATGAGATACATCAATTGCAACCGATGCGCTTCCACATGTCGGCGCCTCTTATAGCCTTAAGGAAGATCGAAAATGACTATTGCGATTAAGCCGGCAGCACCGGAACAATCCCCTGCCATAGCAGAAATGGTGGGACAGCTGCTGGCAGAAATAATGAGCAGAATCGATGTAAAAGCTTTCAACTTTGATCGTAACCAAACTGCGGAAAGACTGCGGCAGTTTTTGGTGGATCAGAAATACTTCGTGTTTGTGGCAGAAGACGCAGGCAAGCCGGTGGGATTCATAGCGCTTTATGAAAGCTATGCGCTCTATGCTGAAGGAGCGTTTGGAACAATAGCGGAGCTTTATGTACGCCCTCAATACCGTTCAAAAGGCGTCGGTAAAAAACTCATCGGCAGGGCAAGAGAGCTTGCCGCGGCGAAGGAGTGGACCCGGCTCGAAGTCACGACGCCGCCTCTTCCCCAGTTTGAAAGAACGCTCGAATTCTACGGGAAAGAAAGATTCACTATTACAGGCGGCCGCAAGCTCAAGGCAGGCCTGTAATGGACAAGCCTGGAGATTGCTTTGAAAGGCTGCGTTCTCTTCCGTTGCGCTCCTGGCAAGCCGCCCCGTGTCAAGATGAACCTGCCAGCCAGGCGTTTGTGCCGATACTCACAAAAGCCGATGAGCTGATTGTCGGTAATTATTTTACAGCCGCTACCAGCTTCTTCGGCTTAATCTCAGCAAATGAGCCGCGTTCCTTGATATATAACCCCGCCAGAAAAGCGCCGCCGACCATTAACATACTCCATAGAAGAGGATGAAATTTGGTTTGTTGATACAGGCTATTTTCCAGAACGAAGCGCTCTTCCGCGCCTCGCTCATGTAGTCTGGAATTGGTTGCATAAAGGCCGTCAGACCGGTTTGCCTCTGCCTTTTTGCCCGAGTTCTGCCTTGAATCGATCATGGCTTCATTCATTTTCTCATAGAGGCGGGGCGTGTGCAGGGCCATGGCAGAATTAAGCTTCGCCATGTCGCCGACAAAAAATTCCCGTTTCGCGTGTTCAGCGCAGTAAAGGATAGCTTCGGCGACGAGCTCCGGCGCATACACCGGCACCGGCAGCTTCGGCTCATACGGCAGGTAATTTCTTGCATCCTCAGGAAATGGCGTGTGAATCGCTGTCGGTTTAATCAGCGTCACGGATACCGGCAGGCCATCAGCTTCAAGTTCTATGCGCAGACTGTTGGTGAACCCTTTGACGGCGTGTTTTGAAGCCGCATAAAGGCCTTGCAGCGGCAAGGAAGCATCGGAAGCTTCGCTGCCTACATTAATGAGCGCTCCGCCTTTGCTGCGCAAATGCTCCACAGCGATCTTGGAGCCGTTGACCACGCCCCACAGATTCGTTTCGAACAAACGGCGCAAATCTTCCTCCGGCACGTCCATTATTCGTCCGTAAATGGAGACGCCCGCATTATTCACCCAAGTGTCATAACCGCCAAACTCGGCGATGGCTTTATCCGATGCGGCCTGCAGCGCACTTTTGTTGGCCACGTCCGCAACCGCATAAATGGCCTGTCCGCCAGCGGCGATTATTTCATCCGTCAAATCGCGCAGCGCTTTCTCATTCCGTGCAACAAGGGCCACTTTGGCGCCCTCTTTCGCCGCCAGACGCGCCGTCGTCAGGCCGATACCTGAAGTGGCGCCCGTAATCACCAGAGTTTGTTCTGCTAACGGTTTTAAATTCATATGCTTGCCTCGTGTCTGTGTCTCCGGTTTACATTCGCCTTGTTACAAGACGGGAGGTTAACTCATCAGAAAATACCAACTGAATCAGCACACAGCATCGATGCCTCGCTTCAAGCCCATGAATTTTTTTATTCAGCGGCAACAGCTGGCATTTCTAACGGGCAAACAAGGTTAGTCCTTTATCAGAAAATTTCCGTGCGGTATCCAACCGACATCCAGTAAAGTACCCGCAGGTTTTGACAGTTAGCTCGACGGCGTTATGGGTGCGGGCTTGATCTTTCAGTCTTCTCATAACAGCCGAACCGGAAGCGCAAGAGCCTGCTGCGCTTTGGGCCAGCAGGCCATTTACCGATAATGCACGCCGGCACGTTCGGGTTGATAGGTAATTTCCTTGATGCGCACTCGCAACACGCCACCGCCCGGCTTGGGCCATTCGATTTCATCTCCTTGAGAAAGCCCAAGCAAGGCGCTGCCAACAGGCGCAAGAATGGAAATCCTCTCGCCCGAAGCGTCAATATCCTTGGGATAGACAAGCGTCAGACAGAACTCCTCGGACGAAGATTCGATTTCAAACCTCACAGTGGAATTCATCGTTACCACTGTGGGCGGGACATCCTCCGGATCTACTATTTCCGCACGCGCCAGCTCATGCTCCAGCTCGTCCTTTCCTGGAAAAGACTTGCCCGGTAATGAATCAATAAGGCTCTCGAGCCGTTCCGCGTCTAGCGACGAGATTATCAATTTCGGTTTCGCATACATTTCAGGTCTCTTAGGTTTCTGTTAGTACGAATGCATAAGCCTAACATGATGTATAGGACATCAAATGTTCGTATAAAAACTTAATTTACCGTCTGTCTTTCATGATTTTTTAATTGATCGCTTTTATTGTTGCCAGTTCAGACGAATAGCGCAGGGTGTAAGCTAATGCGACATTGCCTCTTTTGCCCGACAGCCAGGTAGGGTATGCATCGCATACCTTTTTTGAGGTTTGATTCATGAAGATAATGCGTGATGAGTAACCGGCTTCATTAGCCCTTCAATCTCCTCATAACAGCAGAACTGGATGTGCAAGTCGCCAGCAACTTGCCGCCGGGACTTTTGACTTCGGCCCGCAGGTCAACCTGCATGGGCGTTATTTTTACCATAAAATCCGTGGCATGGATAAACTCGTAAGTCATTTCGACGGACTCGATAAACCTGGTATTGACATAAGTCGTGATGCTCGGAGGCAAAAGCAGAAGACTCAATAGACCTAGTGCACTGCCAACGCTAAGAATATGGGCTACCTAAAACTGTCTAATAGGCTTCTTTCCCAAACCGGAGACGAGACATGCCCAAGAAATACATTGTCCGCCTGAGCGATACGGAACGTCATCATCTTCAAAAGGTGATCAAAAAACTTCAAGGCAGCTCACAAAAAGTCCGGCGTGCGCAGATTCTGTTCAAGGCCGATGCGAATGGCCCGGGTTGGACAGACCAGCGGATTGCGGAGGCCTACGCATGCCGGATCAACACGGTCGAAAAGATCCGCCAGCGCTTTGTCGAAGAGGGCTTTGAACGGGCGTTGGAAGGCCGAAAACGCGAGTATCCGCCGACCCCGAGGTTATTGGACGGGGCACAGGAAGCGCGCATTATCGCCACGCGCTTGGGATCGCCGCCGGCAGGCTATGCGCGCTGGAGCCTGCGGCTGTTGGCCGGGCGCGTCGTGGAACTGGGGATTGTAGACGCCATCAGCCATGAGACCGTCCGCAAGCTGATTAAAAAAACGGCATGACGCAGCGGGCGATTGCCTATTGGGTGATTCCGCCCGAGCAGGACGCCGAATTTGTGGCTGCAATGGAAGAGGTGCTGGACGTGTATGCGCGACCGTATGAGGCCGCGCATCCGGTCCTTTGCATGGACGAACAACCGATACAGTTGATCAAAGAGACCCGTACGCCACGACCGGGGACGCTGACGCAGCCGCCACGGGTCGATTACGAATACGAGCGTGCCGGCACCGCCAGCTTGTTCCTGTTTACCGAGCCGTTAGTCGGATGGCGCGAGGTGACGGCCCGCCCTCAGCGCACCAAAGCAGATTGGGCCAAAGAAGTGGCCCGCTTGCTGGAAGGGCGTTATGCCCAGTGTCCCGTGGTGACGCTGGTGAGCGACAATCTCAACACCCATACCAAAGGAGCCTTTTATGAGGTCTTCGAACCCGAACGTGCCCGCAACCTCGTACGGCGGATCAAGTTTTGCCAGACGCCCAAGCATGGCAGTTGGTTGAATATCGCTGAAAATGAGTTGAGTACCCTGACCCGACAGTGCCTGGCGCATCGAAGGTTCGGTGACATGGAAACCTTACGGACTGAAATTAGCGCCTGGTCGAGCTCTGTTAATAGCAAACAACGCGGTGTCGATTGGCAGATGAAAGTGGACGATGCACGAACGAAACTGAAATCCATTTACCCTAAAATTAAGCTGTGACAATGCACTAGTGTATTGTCCATGGCCGCCACGATCATGCCGCCCTGCATGCAGCCGAACGGATTGCTGTAACGCTCCTTGACCGGGAATCTGACAGTCAGCAATTGGCCTTCAACATACTCCAGAAACTCGCCTTGCATTGCCTTGAAGATTTTGGGCGGCAGTTCCAGCCCGTATTCGGTCCTGCCGGCTCCCTGATTTTCACTGACAGATAATCCTGTATCGAGCTGCCCGCGCTTTGGGTTAAACAAAAGATCAATTCCTACAAATGGTTATCGCCTAAGTGCCCGTTCAAAGACAAAAATCGAATAGCCATGCACCAGTGTTCTCATAAAAACGTTAAACAGCAGCATGGGCGCTTTTACCGCTCCGTATTCCACGGCTTTGCCGGCGATGGAATGCTTTTGAACGATCTGATAGCCGCAGCGGCAGAATAATTCGGCAGGATTTGATAAGGTAAACCTGAAATCGGCGCCCAACTTGCCCAATTTCTGCTGCAGGGTGTAGCTGTATTTGTTGAAAAACTTTTCCGTCATGAGGTCGCAGACCAGTTTATGCGCCGGAAACAACCGGCGCAAGGTTTGCAGGGTCTGCCTGATGGCATCCTCTTGCAGATAAATAAAAACGCCTTCTATGACAACCATGACGGGCTCATCGGTGGAAAATGCCTGCAGTTTCTCTTTCAGCGACTCGGTTTCAAAATCGATCGCGATGCGCTGCAGCCGGTTTTTGCATGTATCAACCGGCAGCCGCTCGTTTTTATAGGCGATGATTTGCGGCTCATCCAGTTCGATCCATACGCCGCCGTCAAGCCGGTAGGCGCGGCTGTCAAAGCCGGCGCCGATCAGGATGATCTTTAAATCGGGATTCTCGGCCAGCGCCTGCCGTATGCAGTCGTCGATAATCCTATGCCTTGCCACGTTGCCGGCATTGGGATTGGTTTCCTCTTTGAAAGCGGAAAAAATGTTCAAGCCGCGCTCATCCATAAAAACCCTGGCGTAGGTGTCTCGGCAGACCGGGTTTGCAGTTTCGGCATCCTGCATGCGGACCCCACAGCAATAAAAAGCGGTATTGGATATCGGTTTCATAGTGTCCTTTTTTGGATAGCGGTAAAGGTTTTGGTCGCGTTTTTTGTTGTAGATATTCACAGTCAACGGCGCATCCGTCGGCAGTAATCACGATTAAGGCCGCTAGAGCGTCCGTGCAGGGCGTGAGAGAAGTTCGGGCTCAGAAAGGCAACCGGCGCGATCAGCAGCGGTGCGAATGAAGATTGCAGAAGTACGGGCATGAAAGCTCCTTGTATGCCTGATGTGGAAGCAGCCATTGCCGCTTATTATCCATGTTAGAAATCATTTTAAGCATTTTTCAAGCACGGATCAATCCGGCGCATCAGCTTCCGTCTCATGCATTTGATGATGTTTTGTTTGAAGAATGTGTGGAATCACACAGTTTTAGTGCGACAAATGCCCTATTTTAAACGCTTCAATCAGAGGCAAAGCCGCTACGGCACTGGTTTTCCGAAGGCAAAACCTTTAATACGGTGCAGATTGCATGCCAACTATAGAGGCATATTGTCGCGCGTCATCATGTCGCATTTTCAAAGAGTTCCGGGATGAATACACTCTCCCTGACTCTTGTATGCGCTCTTTACGAGAACCGAAGTTTTTTTATCCTTCCCTTCAAATGCGGGCTCCCTTTGCCCGCATTCTTTTTCGGCACATTAAATCCAAGGTTGAATTATTAGGAGTGTTATGATTTTTTTCGATAATCAAAACTTTCAATTCCCTCAAGATCTCGATCTGGAAAACAAGTTGTTTTTGCCGACATCGAAGCTCTATGCACAGTTGAATGCCCAGTTGCAGGTGCTGTATCAGGATATCCGCACAGCGCTGATCGATAGCCATACGCTGCTGGCGTCATCGGCCAAACAGTTGTATGAACAACCGGGACCAACCCTGGCAGCCTGGTATGATCAGGCCGCTGGCCGCGCTGCCGAACTTCACGCACAAATCAACGAAGAGCTGTTGCCGAAAGCACAGGCCTCTTACCAACAGCTTGTTGTCGATGTAGCCGATGCGGGGCGTGAAACACGGCTTTATCTACAGAATTTCATGGAAAATCCTGAAGCCGCTGCAGCGGCGGCGATCCAGCCCGTCACGGCTTACCTTGCTGCGGCGACCGAAGCGGCTGAAGCGGCATTGGTAAGCGGTTATTACACCTTAGGCAGCCTGCTCGGCCAACTCATGAAGCAGCCTGCTGAAACACTGGAAGCCTCTATTCATTACCTGGTGTCGGAACTGCTCGAGCTCTATTTTCGGGCCGTCTCTTCGTTATTGATGCAAATTTAGCCGCAGCAGTGACATCATTCCCACGCTCCGGCGTGGGAATGATAAATACCAAGCACTAATCTATAAAGGTCAAATCAGGCTTTATCCGATATAGAACGCGAATGCCACCTTTATCCGTAGGATCTTCATCAAGATCAAAATATTCTGAAGCTAATAGAATTTCACTTAGCTTCTTATAACCATACCTCTTTTTTATACTGGCAAAATCATCCGCTAGCTGGTTTTCGGGAATTTGTTTAACGATAAAGTGGTATGCTTTATGAAGTTCAGCCCAGCCATCAGACCTTGCTTTTTGCTCGGCAAATTCAAAAAGACCGGCAACAATCAGGCTATTTCTAAGAGGCACAAGCTCAAAATATTTTGTACTTTCATCAGAAGCCAAAAAATCTGCATGCTCTTTTACAGCTTCCTGGAAAGTCTTGATCAGCACTTTCAAATTCTCAAGCTCGGGCAATATTTTCTCTCGTTGCTCGTCAAGATACTGTTCAATGTCTTTACCGCTTTCAAGGGAATTCATATTCCATTTCGGCAATAAATGGTGAATTAACTCATTTCGTTCAGCAACTATCGCATTCAATGCATTTTTTCGTTCTTCAGTAAAGATGATCATCACCTTCAACCCTAAAACGAAAAGAAAGCCGTATTTCTTTTAATTCTTCGGGCTCATTTGCATTTTTTTCAGATGCCGAAAAAGTGTTTTCAAGAAATTGGTCGGCTACTTGCCTCATCGTCTTTTTATTAATAGCTGCGGCACGATCTTTCAGAATTGTTTCTAATTCACTGATATAGCCTGAATGACTTCCATAGATTGATAAAAATTTCAGCCAGTGCTCCATTTGTTGAAACAACATAACATTCCTGCCGATTTTCCGTAGAACTTCGTTTTGCAGTTTTTCCAATTCCATGTGTATTTTCGCAATAATTAAAATTAACGATTATAAAACCGTGTAGAGTAGGCAAATAGTTTTATAATTTTCTTAATTTTTACAGACTAAACTACCAAGCCTGAGCTGGAAATATTGCCCGCCTGGCAGAACAAGCAGAAAACAAAGAACAGTAAATGACTAACCATAAATTTCAGGATTTGCTCGAGCCGCTGGATAGACCGGCATGACTGATCCAATCCACCAAACCGCTATCGACCTGAAAATCCCCTTCCACGACGTCGACATGATGGAAATCGTCTGGCACGGCCATTACGTCAGGTATTTCGAGATCGCGCGCTGCGCCCTGCTGGACAAGATCGGCTACAATTACCGGCAGATGCGCGATTCGGGCTATTCGTGGCCCGTGATCGATCTGCGCATGCGTTATATCAAGCCGGCCGCTTTCGAACAGGTCATCACCGTAAAAGCGGAGATTGTCGAATGGGAAAACCGGCTGAAAATCAATTATCTGATCGTCGACAAGGAAACCGGCGACAGGCTGACCAAAGGCTACAGTATTCAAGTGGCCGTCAATCTGGCCAAGGATGAAATGTGTTTTGAATCGCCGGGCATTCTGCTTGAGAAGCTGGGCGTGGAGGTTTCGTGATTTATTTAAAAGCCCTGGTGCTGTTTCTGTTAACGGTCAATGTCTGCATGGCCGATGAACTGCTCGACCAAATTAATGCCCGTCTGACTAAAGCCACGATTACGCGCGGCGCCTTTGAGCAGACCAAGCAGCTGAAAGTATTGCGCAAGCCGCTGATTTCGAACGGCACGTTCATTTACCATAAAAGCCGCGGCATCGCCTGGAAAACGCTGTCGCCCGTGCCGTCGCTGCTCTTGATCAGCGACACGCGCCTGTGGACGGAGCACGGTGAGCAACCCGTTCCGGCGGCGTTCGGCAAGGTGTTCCAGGCCATGCTGGGCGCGGACCTGTCGCAACTGGCTACGGCGTTCGATATCAACGGAACGGTCAGAAAGATAGCCTGGCAGGTCAGCCTTGTGCCCAAGGACGAGATGATGAAGAAAGTCATCAGCCGGATGCAATTGTCCGGCGACCATGAACTGCGCGAGCTGGAAATCTTCGAGAGCAACGGCAACAGCAGCATATTGCACTTTCAAAACATCATTCATCCCGAACGCTTAACCGCCGGAGAAGAAGCCGATTTTGCGCATTTATCGCCCTAGGATAGCCGCATTCGTCTGGCTGCTGGGCTTGCTGGCGCTGGGCTTCGCCGGCAGCCGCTTGTTGACGTCAGACTGGTTGGAAACGGGGTTTCTGGCGCTGCTGCCGACCACCGAACAGCAGCCTGAAATCGCCCAAGCCGTACGCCAACATAACGAACTTATCAACGGCAAGGTCATCTGCCTGACCGGTGCCGATTCTGCGCCGCAAGCGATCGCCTATGCCGGCCAGCTTAAGGAACGGTTCGAGCAAAGCGGCCTGTTCAAGGATATCCGGCTGCAGGTGGATCAACAGAGTTTTGCCAAACGTTATCAGCAGCTGTTCGCTTACCGTTACCAACTGCTTGATGCGCAGACGCGCGGCATGCTGCTGGCCCAGCCCGAGGCGCTGATCGGCCGCAATCTGGAAATGCTCTACAGCCCGCTCGGGCAACTGCAGGCGGCGAATCTCGAACGCGACCCGCTGCTGCTGTTCAGCCGCTACTTCAACGCCCAGAATCCGGGCCGGTTCACGCTGGAACAAGGCGTGGTACTCGTGCAGGATGGCGGCCGCTTCTGGGCGCTGCTGATCGCTGACATGGCCGACAACAAGCTGCATCTGGACAATCTGGATGTATTGCGTGAACTCATGAACGGCGCACAAGGCCGGATCGAGGCGGCCGGCGGCGAACTGCTCACAACCGGCATGCCGCTGTTCACGGCCGAGGGCTCGCACAGCGCGCAGCGCGAGATCGCCATCGTCAGCATCGGCTCCACGCTCGGCATCCTGCTGTTGCTGCTGACCTTCCGCAGCGCCCGGCCGCTGCTGCTGTCCTGTTTAGGGATAGCGGCCAGCACGTTTGCGGCGCTGGTTGTCAGCATCATGGTTTTCGGCAAAATCCACCTCCTGACCTTGGTGTTCGGCGCCAGCCTGATCGGCGTCGGCATCGACTATGCGCTGCATTATTTCTGCAGCAGCTTCAGTTCGGAAAACTGGGCGCCTGCCAAGGGATTGCAGTACATCCTGCTGGGCATCACGCTGGATCTGGGAACCAGCCTGGTCAGCTACGCCAGCCTGGGCGTCGCGCCGTTTCCACTCCTGCAGGAGATTGCGTTTTTCTCGGTCATCGGCCTGATCGGCGCCTGGGCCACCGTGGTCCTGCTGTTCCCGCTGCTGCTGACGGGCTTCAAGCCTGCGCACAAGCCGGCCATGCTGCGGCTGACGAATTATTGGCAACAGCACTGGCCGGCCTGGCTGCTGAGGAACCTGATCTGGCTCGCGCCGGTGGCGATTGCGGCAGTTGCGGGCGGGCTCTGGCAGCTGACGCCGCGCGATGACGTACGCCTGTTGCAGTCGGCCTCCGCCGAGCGCTTGGCGGTCGATCAGAAAATCCGGCAGTTGCTGCCTGTGAGAGCCGACAGCCAGTTTTTTCTGGTGTCCGGAAAAGATCCGCAGGACTGGCATCGGAACGAGCAGGCGTTACTAGCGCGCCTTGAAACCCTGAAACAGCAGGGCGCAATGGAGTCTTACGACGGACTCAGCCGCTACTGGCCTGACCCGGACACGCAGCGCGACAATTATCATCTGCTGAAACGGACGTTCTACGAGGCCGGCCTGCTGAAACGCTACATGGCGGAGCTGGGCTTTGACGAGCAAACCATTGCCGCAGAACAGCAGCGGTTTAAAGCCGCCGAAAACAGCCGCATCAGCCTGGTCGAATGGCTGGACAGCGCCGATGAAGCCCGGAAAATGCACTGGCTGGGCTGCGATGCCGGCCGCTGCGTGAGCACCGTATCATTAACCGGCATCAAGAACTTGGCGGCCCTGTCGCAGTTGAATGACTTGCAGGGCGTACGCTGGGTGGACCAGGCGACCCAGCTTTCGTCGCTGTTCGAGCGCTACCGGACCAGCGCCAGCACCCTGCTGATCGCCGCCTACGGCATTGTACTGATAGGATTGGGGCTCAAATTCGGCTGGCGCAATGCGCTGATGATCATTTCCGTGCCTGTTTTTGCGACAGCCGTTTCCCTGTCCATGCTGGGCTGGTTTGACCAGCTGTTCAGCCTGTTCAACCTGTTCGCGCTGCTGCTGGTGCTGGGCATAGGCGTGGACTACGGCATCTTCTTCTTTCTGGCCGAAGATGAACGCTCCAGCACCTCGCTGGCCGTCACGCTGTCGGCCATCACGACGCTGCTGTCTTTCGGTCTGCTGGCCGTCAGCTCCACAGCTATCGTCCACGCCTTCGGCTTTACCGTCGCGGCCGGCATTCTGACGGCCTTGCTGCTGGCGCCGCTGGTGGGTAAACAGACACGATAAGGGCGATCCGCAACCGTCGGGAACTGATCAGCGCTCATAAGCCTCTGTTCGATAGGAACATCGTGCTTGGGAACCGCCATGAAAATACATCAGTTCAGTATCGATGAAGCACTTGCCAGCCTCCACAGTCATCATGAAGGACTGTTGGCTGCACAAGTTGAAAACCGTTTGCGCGAATACGGCCCCAATCGCGTCGAACAGGTGCAGGGCGAGCCGCTGTGGCTGAGCTTTATCCGGGAGTTTGTACATTTTTTTGCGCTGATTCTCTGGATTGCGGCGGGGCTGGCGTTTTTCGCCGAATCCCGACATCCGGGCGAGGGCATGGCCATACTGGGCTATGCCATCCTGGGCGTTATCGTTATCAATGGCTTGTTCTCTTTCTGGCAGCAGTACCGCGCTGAACGCGCCATCGCCGCGCTGCAGAAACTGCTGCCTCAGCATGTCAAGGTGATCAGGGACGGCAAGGTCGGATTGATTTTCGCGGCTGACCTGGTGCCGGGCGACGTCATTTTATTGCAGGAAGGCGATAACGTGCCAGCGGATTGCCGCCTGCTGGAAGCGTTCTCGCTGCGCGTCAATAACGCCACCGTGACCGGCGAATCACGACCGCAGGCACGCGATGCCCTGCCTTCTTCCGAAGAACGTCTGGAGCACAGCCGCAATACATTGCTGGCCGGTACGTCGGTCGTTTCGGGCGAGGGCCGGGCCCTGGTGTTTGCGACCGGCATGCATACCGAATTCGGCAAAATCGCCCATCTGACCCAGACCGCGAGCAAAACCCGCTCGCCGCTACAGCGCGAGATCGTGCGCCTGAGCCGTCTGATCGCGATTCTGGCCGTCACGCTGGGCCTGGTGTTTTTCCTGATCGGGCACAGCATGCACATGTCGTTCTGGGACAACTTCATTTTCGCGATCGGCATTATCGTTGCCAACGTGCCGGAGGGCCTGCTGCCGACGGTCACGCTGTCGCTGGCTATGGCCACGCAGCGCATGGCCAAGCGCAATGCTCTGATCCGGCACCTGCCTTCCGTGGAGGCATTAGGCTCGGCGACTGTGATCTGTACCGACAAGACCGGCACGCTGACCGAGAACCGCATGGCAGTCAACGCGCTCTATCTGGACGGGCAGATGTTGACGCCGACAGCGGTACAGCGGCAGCCGGAACTGGCGCATGCGCACCGCCGGCTCTTCGAAGATGCGCTGCTGTGCCATAACCTGAAGGAAACGCTGCTCAATGGCAAGTGGCAATTAATGGGTGACCCTATGGAAATCGCGCTGGTGCGTATGGCCAAGACTTGCCTGGGCGAGGTGCGCGGCTATCCCAAGATCAATGAAGTACCATTTGATACCGATCGCAAGCGCCTGTCCACAATCCATCATACGCCGGCCGGCATTGTGCTGTATTGCAAAGGCGCCCTGGAAGCGCTGCTGCCATTGTGCACGCAAATACAGACCGCAGCAGGGACCGTACCGATGACGCAGGATGCCCGGCAAGCGTATCTGAATGCGCAGGAAGATATGGCGGGCAGAGGGCTGCGCGTACTGGCGTTCGCATGGCGGATGCTGGAGGACAGCCACAATGCGCCGGCGCAGGAGAAGGACCTGATCCTCGCTGGGCTGGTCGGGCTGGAAGACCCGCCCAGGCCCGAGGTGCCGGCCGCTATAAGTAAGTGCCGGGCCGCCGGCATCAAGGTCATCATGATAACGGGTGATCATCCGCATACGGCGCAGGCGATAGGCCGGCAGATTGGCCAAATTCAGACTGACAACCCGATCGTGATTACCGGCGAACAGTTGCATAGACTGTCCGACATCCAGCTGCGCCTGGTCCTGGATGCGCCGGACCTCATTTTCGCGCGGGTCGGGGCCGACCAGAAAATGCGCATCGTCACGGCACTGAAGAAGAAAAAACACGTCGTCGCAGTCACGGGTGACGGCGTCAATGATGCGCCAGCTCTGAAAACCGCGGACATCGGCATCGCAATGGGCGTGGCCGGCACGGACGTGGCCAAGGAGGCTGCCGATATGGTCCTGCTCGACGACAATTTCGCCAGTATTGTCGCAGCCATCGAGGAGGGGCGTACCGTTTATGAGAATATCCGCAAATTCCTCACCTATATCCTGACTTCCAACATTCCCGAGGTCGCACCCTATCTGGCCTTTGCGCTGCTCAAAATCCCCTTGCCCTTGACCATCATCCAGATCCTGGCCGTCGATCTCGGAACGGATATGCTGCCGGCCCTGGGACTGGGCGCAGCCAAGCCCGAGCCGGGCAACATGGCCAAGCCGCCGCGCCCGCGCAAGGAAAGACTGCTGGACTGGCGTCTGTTAACCCGCGCTTATCTTTTTTTAGGAGTAATGGAGGCGATTGCCGCCATGTCGGCTTATTTCTATGTGCTGTACAGCGGCGGCTGGCAGTGGGGCGAAGGACGGGACAGCCAGGATCCCTTGTACCTTAAGGCCACGACCGCCTGCTTCAGCGCCATCATCGTCATGCAGATCATCAACGTGTTTCTCTGCAAGACGCCGGAGCGCAGTGTATTCAGCGCGCCCGCCTTCGACAACCGGATCATCCTGGGGGGCATCGTCCTGGAAATCGCGCTGGTCGTCATCATCGACTACACAGCCTGGGGCAATTTGATATTCGGCACGCTGCCGCTGGCGCCTGATGTGTGGCTATTCATCCTGCCGTTTGCGCTGGCGATGCTGTTGCTGGAGGAAGTGCGCAAGTTCGCGGTTGCCAAATGGAAATACTGGACCGGAAAAAGTTGAGGCGATGTCTCATGCCCTAAAGCGCGGGCAGCCTGTTCGGAGAGCGGCGGTGCCGCTCGCTTCGCGCTCGTCTCGTCTTACAAGACGAATTTTAGGCCAATTAATATCAAAAGGCTCGCCAATAGGGGTCTCAGCACCTTTTCCGGAATCTTGGCGCTGAAATAGCTGCCGACGTAAATGCCGGGCAGGGAGCCGACCAACAGGCTGCCCAGCAATACCAGATCCACATTACCCATGTGCATATGCCCGAGCCCTGCGACGGCCGTCAGCGGAATCGCGTGCGCCAGGTCGGTGCCGACGATGCGCACGGTCGCCAGGCGCGGATACAGGAATAATAAAGTCACCGTGCCCAGCGCGCCCGCGCCTACCGAAGTCAGCGTGACCAGTGCGCCCAGAACGATGCCGGTCAGGACTGTGAGAGGGCTCTGCCAGCGTCCGAAGCGCTCATGGTGCGTCTTGCGCTGCAATGCAATTTCATGGCTTTTGCGGGTAAAAACGCTGCGGAAAATCAGTGACATGGCCGTTAAAATCAGCGTCACTCCCAATGTCGTGGTCATCAGTTGCGTGACGCCGTCATTCTTTTCCATCACATAGGTCAGCAAATAAACAACCGTCAGCGAGGCCGGCAGACTGCCCAATGCCAGAAGCCCGACGATTTTCCATTCGACCGACTGATGCTTGTTGTGATGAACCAGCACGCCGCCGGTTTTGGTAATGGCCGCGAACAACAAATCCGTGCCGATCGCCGTTTTCGGGGCAAAATCAAACAGGAAAACCAGCAGCGGCGTCATCAACGAGCCGCCCCCCACGCCGGTCAAACCCACTAAAGTTCCGACCAGCAAGCCCGAAACGATATACGCTAAGTCCATATTAAAGAGCCTTAATTTTTAAAATAATAACGGTAACCCGCCATTATATAATCAATGGCCGGTCAACGTCATAAAGTGGATTTTAAACGGCGGCCGTTTTTTTCATGTGACGATTGCGGAAAATCGGTTTTTATCGATGGGAGCTGCGGCCCGCGCCGCGCCAATGATTGAATGCTGAGAGAAAAAGAGACGAAGCCATTCAGGCCGGACAAGCAATCGATGACCCTGATTTCGCCGGACCTATTCTGATATAATTAGCATTTTTTATCAGGTCGTAGGCATTTAACCATGTCATCAGCAGCAAGTCAGCAACAAGGCGGCAATATTCAAAACAGCCATCCTCACCACGTCATCATTATCGGCGCCGGGCCTTCGGGCAGCATCGCCGGAGCCTTGCTGACAAACAAGGGCTATCGCGTCACGATTCTGGAGCGCAATCTGTTCCCGCGCTTCAGCATCGGTGAAAGCCTGTTGCCGCAATGCATGGAATTCATCAAGGAAGCCGGCATGCTGGAAGCCGTCGTCAACGCCGGATTTCAATACAAGGACGGCGCCTCGTTCGTGCGCGGCTGCAAATACACCGATTTTTCCTTCGAAGACAAGTTTACTGCCGGCATCGGCACGACCTTCCAGGTACAGCGCGGGGCATTCGACATGCTGCTGGCGCAGGAAGCCGAGCGCATGGGCGTCGAAATCCGTTGGCAGCAGGAGGTCTTGGAGGCCGATTTCTCGGCCGACAAGCCGAAGCTGACCGTGCGCGATGCGTCGGGCGAATTGTCGACCTGTGAAGCCGATTTCGTGCTCGACGCCAGCGGTTTCGGCCGCATATTGCCAAGACTGCTGGATCTGGAATCGCCTTCGGGCTTTCCGGTCCGGCAGGCGTTGTTCACGCATATCGAGGATCGCATCGACGCCGATGCGCGCTTCGACCGGAACAAGATCCGCATTACCGTGCATCCCGACCATGAAGACGTCTGGTTCTGGCTGATACCGTTCAGCAACGGCCGCAGCAGCCTGGGCGTCGTAGCCCGGCAGGAATTTTTTGATGCGCTGCCCGCTGACAACAAGGCGGCATTGCGGCAGGTCGTGGGCCAGGACCCGAGCTTGACGGCACTGCTGGGCAAGGCCGAATTCGACAGCGCCGTGAACACCATTACCGGCTATTCGGCCAATGTCAAAAGCCTGTACGGCAAGGGCTATGCCCTGCTGGGCAATGCCGGCGAATTCCTGGACCCGGTGTTTTCGTCCGGCGTCACGATCGCCATGAAATCGGCCAGCTTGGCCGCCGCAGCTTTGGACCGCCAGTTCAACGGTGAAGCGGTCGACTGGCAGTCCGATTACGCGAGCCCCTTGCAGCGCGGCGTCGACACCTTCCGCGTGTTCGTCGACGCCTGGTACGACGGCCGGTTTCAGGATGTGATCTTCCACGACAAACAGCGGCCCGAAGTCAAGGCGATGATCAGTTCGATACTGGCCGGCTATGCCTGGGACGAAAACAACCCTTACGTCAAAAATGCCCGTTCAAGGCTCGATACGCTGGCGGCATTTTGCCGCAGCGACAAGGAATGACCGGATTAATTGACGCAGCGACCGGCAGGCCGCCCGTTTTTATGGCTGTTTTTTTCATGATGCTGGCCTTGTTGACGGGCTGCTCGGCGCTGCAACACAAAGAAATTGCAGGAGAACCTGTCGCGCTGCCGATTGCGCCGCCGACAGGGCCGGCGCGGCATGTCGTGCAGCAATTGACGGCCACCTGGACGGACAGGCAGGAAACCCTGGTTTGCGTGCTGGAACTGGATGACCGGCATATCGCCATGGCCGGTCTGACGAACGAAGGGCTGAGCCTGTTCAACTTAAGCTACGACGGCCATACCCTGACGTCCGACAAGAGCCCGCTGCTGCCCGATGCCGTGGCGCCGGAATTCATAATCGCCGATCTGCAGCTGGTCTACTGGCCCGTCGCCGGCCTGGAAAAAATACTGCCGGCCGGCTGGCGGCTGGAGGCCGACCCGAACGGCCGGATTTTATATCATCAGGATGATAAGAAGGCTGAAGTCCGCTATTTGTCGCCCGATGCCGCATGGCCCCGGGACGTCGAGCTGACCAATCATCAATACCATTATCGCTTGGACATCAAGACTCTCAGTTATGACGTTTTACCTGAATGATTTAGGCCTCTTGTGCGCGCTCGGCGGTTCCAAAGCCGAGGTCGGCAGGCGGCTCGTGGCAGGCGACCGCTCGGGGCTGGTGATGACCGATCGGTTCAGTCCCGGGCGCGAGACCATCGTGGGCCGCATTGACAGCGAATTGCCCGAGATCCCGACTGAATACAGCGTTTACCAGTGCCGCAACAATCAATTGCTGCTGGCCGCTCTGGAACAAATCAGGCCGACCGTCGATGCGATGACCGCATCGTTCGGGCGCGACCGCATCGGCGTCGTCATCGGCACCAGTACGTCGGGCGTACTAAGCACCGAACAGGCACTGGCTTCGGTGACGCAAGCCGGCGCCCTGCCCGACCGGTTCCACTACAAGCAGCAGCAAATGGGCGCCGGCGCCGACTTTCTGACTGCTTATCTGAACCTGGCCGGGCCTGCCTACACGATCTCCACAGCCTGCTCGTCCAGCGGCAAGGCGTTTGCTTCGGCGCGCCGACTGCTCAATCTGGACCTTTGCGATGCGGTCATCGTCGGCGGCGCCGACAGCCTGTGCGGCCTGACCATCAACGGCTTTGCCGCGCTTGAATCGATCAGCGCCGGCCACTGCAAGCCGTTCGGGCGGCGCCGCGACGGCATCAACATCGGCGAGGCGGCCAGCCTGTTCGTGCTGAGCCGGCAGCCCGGCCCCGTCGCCTTGCTGGGCATCGGCGCGACCAGCGACGCCTACCACTTTTCGGCGCCGGACCCGGCCGGCAAGGCCGTGATCAAAGCCATGCAGCTGGCCCTGGCCGATGCTGGCAAGACGCCCGATCAAATCGATTACCTGAACCTGCACGGCACTGCCACGGTATTAAACGATGCCATGGAAAGCGCGGCCGTCAACGCCGTGTTCGGGCCGGCTCTGGCGGTCAGTTCCAGCAAGGGCATGACCGGCCATACCCTGGGCGCGGCGGCCGCGCTGGAGCTGGGTTTCTGCTGGCTGCTGCTGACCGGCAGCAGCGAAGACGCCCTGATCCCCAATGTCAGCGGCGATGAGCCCGATCTCGAACTGGCGCCGCTGCATCTGGTAAGAAAAGGTGAGCGCCTGGGGCGGCGCATCGACACCTGCCAGAGCAATTCGTTCGCGTTCGGCGGCAACAATCTATCGATAGTGGTAGGTAGAGCATGATCGGCGATGGAAGAATTAAAGAACATGGCATAAATAGATTTGCCACAAAGGACACGAAGCTTTGTAGGGTATGCATTGCATACCTTTTTCAACATCTGCCGGTCCATCATGAATCCGGGATGGTACGCGTTGCGTACCCTACAACTTTCATAGCCTTATGAACGATTTTCCCGCTATTGCCGAACTGATCCCGCATACCGGCCCGATGATACTGCTGGACCGCGTGATTGCCTTTGACGATAACAGCCTGTCGGCCGAACTGGTCGTACGTAGCGGCCTGTTCGGCGACGATAAAACCGTACCGGCCTGGGTCGGCATCGAATACATGGCGCAGACCATCGGCGCCTATGCCGGCATGAAAGCCAGGCTCGCCGGGGAGCCGATCAGGCTCGGCTTCCTGCTGGGCACGCGGCGTTACAGCGGCAACGCAGCCGAATTCAAGGTCGGCACTACTTTGACGGTGCATGTCGAGAAAATCATGCAGGACGACAGGCTGGGCGCCTTCGAATGCCGGATTCTGGGCGATGACATCGAGATCAGCGCCAATCTGAATGTTTACCAACCTCCGCTTAATGACACAGAGTTATGAATAAAACGATTTTAGTAACGGGCTCCAGCCGCGGCATCGGCAAGGCCATTGCCTTGTATCTGGCCGAGCGCGGCTTCGATCTGGTGCTGCACTGCCGCAGCCGGCGCGCCGAGGCCGAGGCCGTAGCAGGCGACATCGAGCGGCTGGGCCGGACTGTCCGCATTCTGCAATTCGACATCGCCGACCGGGCGCAATGCGCCGAGCAAATCAACGCCGATATCGAGGCCTTCGGCGCTTACTTCGGTGTGGTCTGCAACGCCGGCATCACGGCCGACAACGCCTTTCCGTCGCTGACCGGCATGCAGTGGGACAATGTCGTGCATACCAATCTGGACGGCTTCTACAACGTCCTGCATCCCGTGATCATGCCCATGGTCAGGCGCCGCAAGCCGGGCCGCATCGTGACGCTGTCATCAGTGTCGGGGCTGATCGGCAATCGCGGGCAGGTCAACTACAGCGCGGCCAAGGCCGGCATCATCGGCGCCACGAAAGCGCTGGCGCTGGAACTGGCCAAGCGCGACATTACCGTCAACTGCGTGGCGCCGGGCCTGATCGATACCGAGATGGTCAGCGAACTGCCGCTCGACGAGATCAAAAAAATAGTGCCGGCGCGGCGCGTCGGCAATCCGCGCGAAGTCGCCGCGGCCGTGGCCTTCCTGATGTCGGACGATGCCGGCTACATCACGCGCCAGGTCATTTCCGTGAACGGAGGCCTGTGCTGATGAGGCGAGTCGTTGTGACCGGCATGGCCGGCATTTCGCCGATAGGCAACGATTGGCCGCAGGTCGCGGCACGGCTGAAAACCCGGTCCACGGGCATCCGCTATATGGCCGACTGGGAAAAATACCGGGGCTTGAATACGCGGCTCGGCGCGCCGGCCGAGTTCACGAAGCCGGCGCATTATACGCGAAAGCAGACGCGCAGCATGGGCCGCATCGCCCTGCTGGCCGTTTACGCGACCGAACTGGCGCTGGCCGATGCCGGACTTTTAGGCGATCCTTGCCTGAGCAGCGGACAGACGGGCATTGCCTATGGCAGTTCGGCCGGCAGCCTCGAGGCAGTGGCCGAATTCGGCAATATGCTGATCAATCATGCCGTCGACGGCCTCAACGCCACCTCCTATATCCGCATGATGGGGCATACGGCGCCGGTCAATATCGGCCTGTTTTTCGGCATCAACGGCCGCGTTTATACGACTTCCAGCGCCTGCACCTCGGGCAGCCAGGGCATAGGCTATGCCTATGAGGCGATCAGGCACGGCTACCAGACCGTGATGGTGGCCGGCGGCGCCGAGGAGCTTTCGGCCTCCGAAGCGGCCGTGTTCGACACGCTGTTCGCGACCTGCATCCGCAACGACGAACCGCATAGAAGGCCCCGGCCTTTCGACCGCGACCGCGACGGGCTGGTCATCGGCGAGGGCGCCGGCACGCTGATTCTGGAAGAGCGCGAGCATGCCCTGGCACGCGGTGCCCGCATTTATGCCGAGGTGGCCGGTTTCGGCACCAACTCGGACGGCCTGCACGTCACCCAGCCCAACAGCGAGAGCATGCAGACCGCCATGCGTCTGGCGCTGCAGGATGCGGGGCTTGAAGCGGCCGACATCGGCTACATCAGCGCGCACGGCACGGCAACCGATCACGGCGACGTCGCCGAAAGCCATGCCACGGCGGCCGTGTTCGGCTCGCGCACGCCAATCAGCGCCATGAAAAGTTACACGGGCCATACGCTGGGCGCCTGCGGTGCGCTGGAAGCCTGGGCGGCCATCCGGATGATGAACGAGGGCTGGTTCCATCCCACCGCCAATCTGGACCACATCGATTCCAAATGCGCGGAGCTTGATTACATAACAGGCGATGTCCGGATTCTGGAATGCGAACACATCATGAGCAATAATTTCGCTTTTGGTGGTATAAATACGTCTCTGATTTTCAAACGCGTAGCATAGAGGAAGAAATAAAAATGATAAGAAAAATTTGTGGGGTTCTAGCGTTAGCGGCAGCCGTAACGGGCTGTACGACAACGGGCCATTTCAAGGTGCCGGAAGGATCGCAACTGTATGTTTATAAACGGCCGGAGCCGGTAGATATCAAGGCCAACGGCGAAGTCACGACCAAACCTTTCTTCTGGACTGCGGCGGGCATGCCGCCCGGCGGCGGCATCCCCTACCGTCTGGAGCAGAACGGCCAGACCGTCAAGGAAGGCAAATTGAGAGCCAAATTCCGCACCGTTTCCATCTTCTGGCCACCGGCGGCCCTCATCTACTGGCCGATGGGCTTCAATCCGGATATTACTTACGACTTGGTTAACGACAAGCAGGAATAACCGGCCGGGCAAGGGCTTTAGCCGCGGCTGAAGCCCTTTTACTCTCCTCAGATTCAACAACGTCTCTTCGCGGTTTTCGGATATACCGAAGCCGAACACTCCAATGCGTTGATATCGGGCAACAAAGTGTCCAGATCATCGAGAGCGCATTTCAGCAAGCATTGCCGCCACATGTCCGCATTGAGAAACCAGATCCCGAAGTTTTATATAGACAATCATCTGAAGCCAAACGACTGCCTTTTGACCAAGAACGCCAGAAGTCTTGCGCCATGAAGTTTACGATATTTCCATAATTAAATTATGGTTTTTGTGCGTTATAATCCGATTTCGGCAGGCGATGAGTTTCGCGCCTGACGCCTGAATTCGATAGCGATGCAAACACAGGAGACTTTATGTCCACAACCGATACCCTTTTAAGAACCGTGCGAGAAATCGAGCCGATCATCCGGGAGCACGCGCCTGAGGCCGAGCGCAACCGGAAGCTGGCCGCGCCCGTAGCCAAGGCAATGCACCAGGCAGGACTTTACCGGCTGTGGCGGCCGAAGGCGTTCGGCGGCTTTGAGCTTGATCCAGTTTCCGGTTTACGCATTATCGAGGACGTTTCACGCATCGACAGCGCGGCGGGCTGGAACCTGCAAATCGCCGTCGCACACGATATGTTCGCGCCCTGGTTCAGTGACCAGGCTGCGCAGGAGATTTTCAATGTCGACGCGATTCCGGTCGGCGCTTTCAATCCCGCGCGCAAAGCCGTTCCGGTTGCGGGCGGCTATCGCATCTCAGGACGCACGTCGTTCGTGAGCGGCGCGCACCATGCCACGGCATTTATCGGCTTCGCCAATATTTATGACGGCGACAAGTTGCGCCTGGATGCCAATGGCGTGCCCGAGATGCGGTTGATTGCAGTTCCCGCAGCCGAAGCCGAAATCGTCGACAACTGGAACACGATGGGCATGCGCGGCAGCGGCAGTCATGACGTCGAGATGCGGGACGCATTCATCCCCGAGCACTGGGCCGCGCCGTGGGGGCCGCTGGAGAAGCCGGGCAGCGCCTATCAAGGCCCGCTTTACCGGCTGACGGTCTGGCCGGCGATCGCGGCGCTCGTCGCGCCAGCGCTCGGCATCACACGTGCGGCCATCGATGAAGCCATAGAACTCATCATCAACAAAACGCCGGCCTATGGCTCAAAAACGCTCAAGGATTATGGCGTCGTGCAATCGCAGCTCGCGCAGGCCGAAGCCAAGCTTGGCGCCAGCCGCGCCTTTTTTTTCGGCACCTTTGAAGAAGCCTGGCAGACCGCTGTCGCCGGCAGGCCCATCACAGTAGCGCTGAAAGGCCGCATGCAACTGGCCATGACGCATGCCACGCTCGAATGCGCGAAGGCCGTGAGCCTCATTCACGAGATCGCCGGCGCTTCGGGCATCCGCGAGGAGTATGCCTTTGAGCGACACTTCCGCGACATTCACGTCATCACGCAGCACGGCTTTTTGAATGCCAGCAAGCTGGAGTCGGTCGGGCAGATCCTGCTCGGGCTCGATCCCGAGTGGCCGTTTTTCCAATTCTAAGCTTGAAATACGGACCTATTCAGAAAGCGGTCCAGATGGTATATTAGAAAGTAATGATTTATTAACCAATGGGGGGTAAAAGGCGAGTATGGAACAGAGTATGAACGAACTGATGAACCACACGGCCGACATGGGCCAGGCGGAAATGTTTTCGAAGGCCTGGTACAACGAATATTTCCGGCGCGCAGCCGAAAGTCAGGCGCACTCGCGCTTCTGCGAGGCCGTTTATGGCAGGGACCTGTGCCAGCACGGCATGATGGATGTCGAGGAGATGGATTTTCTGGCCTCGCTGCTCAAGACCGGCGAGAAAGTGCTGGAAATCGGCTGCTCCAACGGCCACATCACAGAGCATCTCCACGAAAAAGCTGGCTGCAACATTCTGGGCCTCGATTATGCGGATATCGCCATTGCCCAGGCGCAGGCCAGAACCCGGGACAAGGCCGCCACGCTGGATTTCCGATGTGCGGATTTGATTCAGGACGAGCTGCCCGGCGGCGATTACGATGTCATCCTGGCCATCGATTCCATTTATTTCATGGGCGATTACAACAAGACGCTGGCCAAGCTCAACGCCAAGCTGCGGCCCGGCGGCCGCATGATCATCGCGGCGTTTCAGGCCAAAGAGGACAGCGATCCCGACACGATCCTGCTGCCCGGCCATACGCGCATGGACGAGGCTTTGCAGACGCTGTCGTTCCGCTACATTCAGCACGACTTCACGCCAAACATCCGCAACCACTGGATCAAGAACTACGAATTTTCACGAACGCTCCAGCCTGACTTCGCCGCCGAAGGCAACGCCTTCCTGTGCGAGGCCCGTATGGCCGAGAACGGCTGGTTCAAGGACCACGCCGAGCGCGAGACGCTGGTCCGGTTCATGTATGTCATCGACCATAATGCGGATCTGGCGCAGAGTTGAGCGGATTGATTCTCAGCGAGGCGGGTTATTCAACCCGCCTCAAACGTTTGATTGAACTTCTAATTCAGTCGAATCATCTGGCGCGAGATATATCTCGCGCTGCTCAGGAGAAGGTCAGCTATGTGCCATTTCTTGCCGGTCAATGTAAATTTTCGAGCGGCTGCTTTAGGTTACAAATTGCTCTCTCAACATTTAGGTTAACCCGCAGTTGCGCGGAAGCGTAAACGTCGGTCTGAACCGCTGGTTAGCCAAAATTTCACTGAGCGCTACCACCCGTAGAGGTCCATTGATGGACATGACGCTAAAGCTAATTTTTTTCTTAAGTCATTTCCGAAATTCCAGAAGTCTTTCATTCACTCAGATACCATATGAACAGAGGCTTCTATTTTGACAGGACTTACGCATTTTGCTCTTGTGCCATTGGTTGAAGGTGGGATTGGGCTATCTAAAAATGAAAAAAAGCTGTTTTTTAAAAATAATGTGGGGGCGACTTTAGTCGCCCAGATATAGGCGGACTATCAACAGTAGGTGCTTTAGGTGCAGTCGCCCCCACAGGCTTGCGTAAGTCTTGGCATAATTTTTTAAAGTTTAATTCATCTGAGTTTTTAAAAAACAATACGCAATATCCCCTTCAGAAATTTGGTGTTGATGCGGTCTATCGCATGAAGCCAACATGATTTTTTGTGCTTTCTATGAACACCTTTGAAGCAATGCCAAAGACATTTTTCACATGTACAGCCTTGAGGCGGATAACAAAGTCATCAAGAAAAAGCTCAAGCGAGCTGAAGTATTGTTATTGCCAATTACCCGGTTAGTTTGATCGGCGAACAACAACTATCTCTACCATCAGCTTCATCGACAGAGGCCACTTACTGAACAACCTCTCGCACGTGCGCTTGCAGCCGTGAGGGCGGCACCTCGTAATCGTAGATCGCGAACTTGCCGATCGCTCCTTTGAAGTAGCTGCGCTTGTCACGTGTTCCGATGCGAAGCGGCGCAGGTCCGGCGCCCGGTACCACGCCGAACTGATCAAGTCCCGTCGTATCACGCAAGACTCCGTTCTTGTAGATGCGCACATAGCCGGTCGGGTAGGTGGGCGAGATGGCTTTAGTGTTGATCACCGCGGCGACGTGGATCCACTCGCCCTGCACGACCGAATCTTGGAAGTAAGACCCCGATCCGAATCCGCCCGAGAGATTGAAGGCGTAAGCGGAGAGCCGGTTCGGACGCGACTCGTCGTTCGAGAGCGAGTACATGCGTAGCACATATTCCTGCATGTTCGGTTCGCCCTTGCCCGCCCAGTGCACGTAGCCGGTGCCTTCCTGAGAAGGAAACTGCAGGGTATCGGGGCGTATCCAGGCCTCGATCGTGAGGGCTCCGGTTGTTGGTACGGACAGGCGTGGATGTGAGGCGACCTCGAGGTACTGGTTCGTGCCGTTGAGGACGCTCGCCCTGTCGCCGTTGGGCATCGCAGTCCACGGCAATCCGCCGCGTGGGTGGCGGACGGCGCGAAACCCGGAGCGAGTCTGATCCGGCTCCCAAAGCACCCGAAAGGGGGAACCCATCGTGAAGTAAGCAATGGGCCTGTCTTGCAGGACCGCATCGTCGGCTGGTGATGCCAGCGCCAACTGGGCCAATGCGCCGATCGTTAACGTGAATGCAGTTCTGAGAAGCATTGCGCGGACTCCTTCTATCTGGTGCCCCCTGTCACGCATCCTTTGTGTCGAGTGACAAAGATCTTCATAGTGACAAGTTAATATCAAAATGCGGGCGCAAATAATGTCTATTTCGCACTTAGCTTTCGGGCGCCGCTGACCTTTCGCTCAGTGCTCAAGCAAAACCCGGATGTCTGATAAGTGATTGGGTAACTGGTGATCGTTCATCATTCGACGAGCCGATGTCCGGGAAGGTTCCATTGCTTAGTCAATAACCACTATGTGCCAAAACCGGTCAGTGAGAGATCAGTGATCTTTATGTATTTGTTTACATGTTTAAATAGCGTGAATGGGATTTGGAATAACAAAACCGCTAATTTTTCGATTCAGTGCTTATGGGTATTCATACATATTGTGTATTAAGCTCTCAACATATACTGTTCATATACTGTTGATCTAAGGTTGGGGAAATAGGGCTATATCGCATTTTGCCGCAGCCATTAAAAATGGTTATCAGGATGCGGTAATTTATTCGTAGCCTGAGAGCTAGATTTAGACTAGCTTTATAGAGGACTAAGATGAGCATGCCACAACGGATAAATGTATTTGACTCGCAAACCAAAGAATACCACCACGCATTCCAGATCTTTCTCGATCACACTGACCAGAAGTTGCAGGCCCAACAGTGGCTCAACCAACTCGTGCAAACGCTGCCGTCACGGCGTGTTTTCATAGATGCTGGTGCGGGTAATGGCAAAGTAACTGCTTGGTTCACCGATGCGTTCGATCAAACAATTGCGCTTGAGCCTAATGAGTCACTACGCACGGAACTGAAGCAGCATTGCCCTCAGGTTGAAGTGTTTCCTGAAGGGATTTTGGATGCGAAAATAATGAGCTCTGGAGACTTTGTGCTTTGCTCACACGTGCTCTATTACATCGATAGTGTAGAGTGGATGCTTTATCTGGAACGATTGGCTTCGTTTTTATCACCAGATGGGGTTTTGGTGGTGATTCTCCAGCACCATAACTCAGAATGTATGCAGATGTTGCAGCATTTCTTTGATCAGAGCTTCGACTTAACTGAACTGGCTCAGACTTTTCAAAATGAGAACAAAGATCGGTACGAAGTAGCGATTGAAACTTTGCCCGCGCATGTTACCACGTCGGACTTTGACTCCGCCTATGCGGTTGCTGAGTTCATGCTCAATTTGCTTCCGATGCCCAATCCGCCTACCCGCAATGATCTTGAGGCTTATGTACGAAGCTACTTCACTTACCCAGCCGGAGGATTTCGTTTCTCTTGTGATCAAGATTTCCTCCAGATTCGCCCGCGGAAATAATCTGGATCTTCCACTCACGACTATTTCATGAATAAAAAGGTCGTGGTCAAATTAATATCTAATTTTTCATCAATATGGCTAGCGCGAAAGCTATAAAAGCGACATAGGCCGATTAGTGCTGATCTGTATCCTGCGCTACTATATCGGTGCAAGTCCAGCTAACCAGACTTTGTAGATATGACAGGCGAAGAAGCAAAAGAGCGTTATCAGGAGCTTTCTGTCTATCATGGTTATCACAATTCAAAAATCCGTCCACTGACGGTGCTGAAAATCATAAATCCTATTCAGGCTGAAAAAGGTGTCAGTCATGAAAAATAGTCATTCAACGAAACGTCTATCCCGGCTGGGCCGATGGGCTCCCGTCGGATTTTATTCCGCCAACATTATCACATGGCTTAGTATTGGCATAGTCGCAAACAAATGGGATTTACTCCCGTTAGTGTTGCTGCCATTACTGGTTCTGGCTCTCTATGTAGTCCGGACCGGAGAGGGACCTAATGCTCCCTGATTTTATACTTCTTTTAATAACCACAATCGTCTTCGCAGTTATCGTTGTAAGTTATATTGGGTGGCGTTTTGACGGAGCCGCTGCGATCTCTTTTTTCATCATTTCCGGCGGTTTTCCAGCAATCATGGATTATATTTCCGCTTTTGCGATACATAACTATGAATATCCGGGCCAATCCCGCCTTTGGGTTTTTACCTTTATTTTGTTTGGCTGGACCAGCATGTGTGGTAGCTGTCTTTTCCTGTCAGAAGGGATATTAGCCCGCCGAGAACTTGATCTCATTACGCAAAAGAATCTTTTATGGCAGGCCCCTCTATTGACTGGGGTAGTTGCCGTGGTGATGGATCTTTTTATCGACCCGATCGCAGTGGCAGCCAGATACTGGATTTGGTTCGTTAAAGGAACAATTTATTATGACATTCCTTTACTTAATTTCGTCGGTTGGTTTGTTTTGATGTTTTTATCTTCCTTAGCCTGGATTATCGTCATACGACGACAGCAATGGGGTTTTGTCAAAAAAATCATTGGCTCAATTGCAGCCATTGTTCCACTCATTGTAAGCAGTGCAATATTATCGATCTTTCTCAATCATTTAATTGCTGTTTTTGGTTGGGAATAGGGGTTTAAAGTCCAACATGACGAAAATGGGTTGTGTCGCAAAGTTTATCGGTCTGGGGTAATATTTTGCAATTTCTGAATTAAACGATGATCAGTTTTAGCGGCACCCAATTTCCAAAAGATGTCATTTTGTACGGGGGTAGATCCTAGGGGTTACGCATTAAAATCGTTCCCACTCTAAGCGATAATCTTCCACTCTTTAAAACGGTGGAGGAAAGTCATGGCGGATGGGATTGTGGAGCCTTTTTCGATGCGATGACCTTTGAAGCTAATCATGCGGGCTTACTATGCAATTCATTGGACGCCTAGCTTACCAGCATGGCGATTCATCATGCTGCAACAGAACCTAAAAATTCGGGAACTTCCTCAATATACAAAATCTAATTTTTTATTAGTTTTACGTAAAATGGATTTAAATTTGTTCATTAATCAATAGTGATTATTGAAAAGTTAAATCCGACAGTCTCCGAGATGGCAGGTTATGTTTATGTCTTCAGCTCAAGTACTAATTAAGAGTTGAGGGAGAAATTATGAGCACAGTAATAATTGTTAAGCTTGATTGCTGCGGTTAATTTTGCCAATGATATCCTTCCTGCGCAATATCATGCCCAGGAGAACTGAAATGAAAATCATTGAAAAGCTTTTTCTCTTGTCAGCGTTCACAGCGCTTTCCATGATAGAAGTTTCGGCCGTTGTCTCCGTCGATTCAGCGCAGCAAGATCACCTGATCGAAAAAGGCGCATGGCTATGATAGACCTGGAGTCTGCACGTCAAACGCAGGTTCCTGTCAATCTCGGTGCCTTCGTTCACTTCGTCAGCAAATCAGGCATTAGAACCAAAGTCGTTCTTGCTATCTTTGGTTTGTTCTTCGCCCTCTTCTCAACAAACAGCGCCGCCGATTTGACTGGTGTCTGGACAATCGAATACGCGGGAAAGTGTTGGACCGAAGTAAGTGAGTCGCAGTGCAGTGGACCGGCACCGGGAGGATCCAGGCTGACGCTCAACGAAGCGCAAGGGGAAGTTACAGGCCACTTTTACGGGGCGTTCTCTAGCTGGTTGAGACCGAAACCGGATGATGCTCCCGACGCCAACATAAACAGTGATGGCACAATACCTATTCAAGCGGCAAGCTTCGACGGCACCACCTTAAAGCTCAGCTTGTCCTTCAAGCTTTGTTCGGTGCCGGGTTGTACTCCAGAAAATTATTCCTGGGAGCTGACTTGGGACAAGGACAATCCCAACATTCTTACCGGCATACAGCGACAGTGGGGAGGCACGCTCGCATCAGGTCAGTTAAACCACCAAGTACGGCTCAACCGCGAGGGCGGTCCCATCGTCCACGTGCGGGACCCATCAGCCGGAGGCTCGTGGGTGCCATGGATACTGATACCGGGCATCGGATGGGTCCTGTACAAGCTGGCCCGAAAGGGTCGTAAAAAACGGGAGGAGGAACCGAAGGAATACGAATTGGACATCCGCACGCAGGATGACAGGACAAGCCTCACTACTGATGGCGAGGATCTTCTGTGGGTTTACGCGCAGGTTCGATGCAACAAGCCGGAAGTCAACACCGAGGCCCTGACCTCGGGCCTGGCCTTTACCGCCGAAGGCACCGATTCCAAGTGGTTGCTCCTGGGTGCGCCGCAGAGCACCAACGGATTCAAGGCCGTGCCGGTTCGCGCCTGGCCGCCGTCGGAAGACGCCCAACTCGCCGAGGGTGAAGCGAAAGTAACGGTTTCAGCAGTTATTGAGACGAAGCGAATCAGCGGACCTGTGACGATCCGGCTCGAAGATGAGCCGCAATTGAAGGTTTCGATTCTAGGGTGACCTATGGCCAAACTTCCCCCCATCCGGATTGAACTAAACTTTGACGCGGAGCGCAAGGAAGCAGCCCACCGCTCCGAGGCACTGGATAGCCGTCTCATTCGAGTAGAGATCACAAACCGCAATATCAAGCGTGATACGCTGAAGTTGGATGTGAGCGCTCCCGAAGATGAGTCGGGAAAGCTTCTGGCCGACCACGCGCCGAGCACTTTATCCACTTTGTGGGCGAGCGACCCTGCAAAGGCGGCGGGCATGGAGCCTTGCGTTGTCCACATCCGTCCGGGAACAGAAGCGTATCGTGATGGTAAGATTGAATTCCGCATGGAGCTCGATATCGAGCGCATCCTCGCGTTTTGGGGCTCCGTGGAGTTTGCTGCGAAGCAGGAGCATCCGATCCTGCTGACGGCGGAAGCAGAACAGGAACATCCGATTCTGCTGACGGCAAAAGCCGAGCCCCATCCCAAGCAACTGTTCAAACGCCGCGGTATCGTCACCATTAACCTCAACAGCATTCGCTGGCAGTGGACTCCGCTTGTCCGCGACAAGCATGGCAACATAGAGAAAGGGGCAGCGGAGGAAAACACTCCCATCGAAGTTCCGGTGGACGGAACGAACAGCCAGGGCTTCGAGCTCGAACTGTGGCTCGAAAAGCGGCAGGAGAGCGGCTACCTGCGGGCCGAATCAGACTTCACCTACTACCTGGCGCCGGAAGAACCCCGGGTGACGTTCGGTGTGCTCGCGCCGGAAAAGATCCCATGGGAGCTGGGTCCCTCGGAAAACCAACAGCAAATCACCACCATCTGGTGGACCCAGAACCGCGAAGGGAATGACAGCCTAGTGAAGGAACTGCCCATCGAGACGACGATCCGCGTCCTCGCCTGGCCCGAACACAGCATCGTGCGCCATCGCAGGGATGAGAAGCCGCTCACCAACCCTGCCGACGCCGCGCAACTGGCCACGCGCGAAATCCCACTCATGCTCGGAGTGAGAAAATGGAAGGCGCGCGTCCTGCGGCCCGACCCCAAGGAACTGCCCGTATTGCTTGAGTGCCAACGGCCGTGGGAAGAAGGATTTGAGGTAGAAGTGGAGATCTTTGACGATTCCAGCCCGGGCCAAGTCCGCGTGATGAGGAATCAGGAAGTCGAGTGGCGTCTGCGGCCGGCAGGCGAGACTATCAGCGATACGGGCGAGCCCAAATTCAGCGGAGATGTCCGCAGCGGCGACAACAAGGATCAGCCGCACGGCACGTGGCAGACCGACGACCGGGGCCGCATCACCTTCCTGTTCTGTCCGAAGCAGGAAAACTCGCTGTTTCTGGCGGCAAAGAATGACCAGTATTATTACGGCGAGTTTGACCTCATCGAAGCCAGGCCCGGCGCTCCGAGAACCGTGCCAGGTGCCGCTCCGGATGATCAGGGCAAAATCCCCTCAGCGGATACTCCGAAGGACAAGCAGGCGCCCAGCTTCGTACTCGAATGGGCGCCAAAGTTCGACCTGCAAGTCTTCAAACTTCCTTACTTTACTGCCGAAACCAGCCTCAATCCCGAGGCCGTCCCGGACGCGGAGCACGTCAAGGCTATCCCCCTCGTCCTCAACGAGACGCAGAAGACTTCCTACCAGCAACTGTTTCAGACCGGCGGCACCGTGATCATTGCGCCTGTCGTGCCGATCGGCGAAAACCAGGCGGATAGTGAAGAGAAAGAGCTGAAGGATTTCCGGCTCATCGTTGGCAGTGAAAGCTCGGACGGTTCTCAGCAGTCGCCCGAGATCGTGCGCATGGAACCGGTTAGCCCTGACAGCGGCGCCACGGACACCTCGGAGCCTATCCGCCCGCGCAAGATCGAAGTCCCTGTTTCGCCGCGCGCGATGAAGCTCAACGCGAAGCCAGTCGAGCTGACGTTAAAGCTCAGAACGCCGCTGCATCGTGACGTTGCCAAGCTGCTCAATGACATTACCACCATCACTGGGACGATGGATGACGAGCTCCTCAACTCTACCGCGCTTCCCACGGGCACGCGCATCCCCGGTCCACTAACCGAATTTACCAAGCTGGGAACGGAGTTTCGCCGGCGGGCAGTGGAACTCTTCGCTGCGCGTGCCCAAGCCGACTTGGTGGCGCAGTGCCGGCCGACCTTCCTGACGTTAATGGCTGCTGCGGGATACCTGCCGACCATGCGCCGCTCCTGGAAAGTCCTGGGCGATGCCGTCCAACTCCACCGTCTCGCCTACAAGCGCACCATAGACAACTCGATCAACTTTCTCTACGACTTTGTTTACTGTGACGAGGTGGCGGAAGGCATTAACCACCGCTTCGGTGGCGTCCTCACCAAGATCAAGGACAAGACCGGCATAGACCTCAGCCAGGTTCGAAAAATCAAGCTGCTGCACGAGAGCATCCAGACAACGGTGCTGCGCTCGATGCTGGGCGTTTTCATGCGCATCCTCAATGATTATTTGTCTGTTTTCGAAACCAAGTGGAAGGATCTCACAAGTGCTCTGGACAAGCACAAGCGCGACCTCGCCAGCCTCGAATCCAAAATCGTCAGCGCCGAAACAGAGTTCTCGCAGGCGGTAAGCGATTTCCAGCAGCACAGCAACAATCTCGTCGCGTTAAGCAACCAAGGCCGCGACCTGCTTGATGAGTTCCGGGCTCTGGCTCCTGAACAGCAACGCGCCGTTTCAGAGAGCTTCAAAGAGCGGGCTCACCAATTGATGCGTCAGGCGGCCGACACCAAGCAGGAGTGGTCAAGGGCTGGCTTGCTGGTCGACAAGCACCTCAGCAGCGAGGCTAGTTCTCCCGAGAGTCTGCAAACGTTGCTGAGGCAGAAGATGCTCCTCCAGGCCAGGAAGACCACTGCGGAGCTGGAAGTCTCTGCGATCAAGGCCCAGTACCAACATGTCAAGAAAGCTGCTGCCTCGATGAAGCAGGCCGAAAACCTCACGCTCCGGCCAGAAGCCTCCACGACCAGCGAGGTCGGCGAGGTCATCAAGGGCGCCAAGCTCGAGAAGGTGAAGGGAGAGATGGAATCCGCCTTCACGGCACTGAAAGCTCCCCAGCCTGAAGCTATAACCAGTGAGGCCGCGACGAAACTGCAAGCGCTCCACAGCGAGGCCGGGGCGCTGGTGGCCGATTACACCACGGGTTGCCAGAGAGCATCGCAAGGTTTGCAGACCGTAGCCGCTGAGGCCGATGGATTAAGGCAACTGGGCGCCCTCGGTGACAGTGACACATGGGTTTCCCGCACACCTCCGGCCACGCGCCTTCCAACCGGTCCCGCGGTGGATTTTTCACGCGAGCTTCAGAAAGTTTCGCGCCTTCAGCAAAAAAGCACTCAGGCGATGAAGAACTTTCACGATGCCGCCAATTTCGTGCGCCTCGATTCACAACGCCGCGTGGAAGGCCTCACCACAGTTTGGAAAGCTCAGCAAGACCTCATGGCCGAGAACCTTTCCGATGGCGTCAAGTCAGGCCAGGAGCATTTCTTCCAATTCCTCGATGAAACTCAGGCCAGTAGCGGCGAAGATGGAGCTCCCGCCCAAAAACCCGAAGGCGTGGATGCAGGCTGGCTCGACTGGGCGATCAACAGATGTCTCGACGTGGTGGACTGGTTCGCCAGCATGTTCAAGGGCGCCTGGGCATGGGCCTGCAGGCAGCTCAGCCGGCTACCCGACTTGATTCGCTTCGTGTTCTGGCTGTTGATGTATGCTGTCAACCTCGTGCTGCGCTTGGTCGCGCTGCTGGGTGCGAAGATGTTCGAAGCCATCCTGGCTATGGTGGATTTTGCGCGCTCCAACTACAGCACCATTACCTATTTGCGCCCGGAAGCCTACGTTGCGGGCAGCACGTGCTTGAGCAAGACCGGCTCGGCCAATCCCGACGCCGCATCCGGCTCACAACTCTTCACGTTTCCCTACCTGGAGTTTCAGCTCTTCGATCGATGGAAGGCGTGCGGCAAGGGTGACGTCGATCATTTGCGCTGGGAGGAACAGTATATGGACCAAACTCTACGCGCCGGCTACGAAGACTACTACCCGCGCGCATTGGGCGAGGCTCGCGACTGCTACCACCGGCTCTGCAAGGCGCTGCTCTCGATCGAAACCCTCAAGGCCCCGCCCGTGGATTTGATGCCCAACAACTCGCTGAAAATTGCCGGCGAAAGTGTCGACAGGCTGGAGAATCACATCGCCCAGTTTCTCAAGTCGTTCGAGGATGCCTCGCCCAAGGAGAAGGACGCCCGCTTCACCGAGTCTTTTCGCCAGTTGCGGCAGAAACCGAAATGGACCTCGGTGGACTGGGATACGCTGGCTGATTGGATCGGCTTCGGTTTCAGCTGGGTTTTCCGCTTCGTTGCCCTGCTGGTTGCGGTTTTCACCTGGTGGACCGGCATGGGCCTGGCGATCGCGGCGGGAGCGTGGCTAACAGCCGCATCGCTCGGTTCGGCTGTGGCCGCCGTGGGCCGGCTGATACCGAGCTTGTTCGGCTACTACTGCTACACCACCGCCTATCCGCGTGACGTGGTGATGCTGCAAGCTGCTATCCACGCCTCGCTTTTCCTGCCCGCGACTGAAGAAAGCTTCAAACTCAGTTCGTCGGAGGATTTTCTACAATGAGAGATCCAATGCCAATCAACCCGTCATCCTCAATCAACTGGCAAGACGAGCTCGGCCCCCTCCAAGCGGAATGGGACCGGCTGCAAGCCGAGATGCAGGCCATCAACGCCGAGGTGCAAGCAGCCTCCTCCAGCGAAATCCCTCCGTCCGCAATGCCCACTGTTGCGGAGCTTGCTGCCGCCTCCGAGCGCGAGTGGATCGATCTGGAACAATCTCTTCTGGGCAGCACGTCGGCTACTCGCATACCGGCAACGAATGAAGAGCAACTGGCCGACGAGCAGGCGTCGTCAGATAAGGGGGAAGGGCCTCATGACCAAGTCCTGACCACGGGCGAGATCATTCACTCCATTGAGACTGTTGCGGAAGAGCTGTTTGAGCCTCAGCGCCAGGCGGCAGCAGAACCGCAGTGGTTCTATGCCCGAGGAAATCAGAGCCAGGGCCCGATAATGCAGAGCCAGTTGCTGAAGTTATTGGAACAAGGCGTACTGCCTTGGACCACTCTGGTGTGGCATCGGCCGCAGACGGACTGGAAGCCAGCATCGGAAACCGAACTCGTTGAGCTCGCCGGCCCCGGCATGCCGCCTCCGCTTCCCGGTGCGAATCCTAAAGACGCTCCGCCGCCGCTTGCCGAAGAGCCGGTTTGCGGTCGATGCGGTCAACTTGGGAAACGCGGCGATCGATTATGCTCGGCATGCGGCCAGCCTTATCGTGAGCATCCAATGGATGTTTGAGGGGAGCCAGGATGTCACTGATTTGTGAAAAGTGTGGTGCACAACTCCGAGCGAACAAGAAATTCTGCGGGAAATGCGGGACGCGGGTCTCGTTTTCCTCGCCTTCAATTGTTCAGTCTGAAGGGACTTGCCCGCAGTGCGGGACCGCATTGAAAGAGGGCCGGAAGTTCTGTGTTAACTGTGGGGCGCCGGTATCACCTCCATCCCCGCAGCCGGTTTACTCGGAGACAAGCTGCCGTCAGTGTGGCGCCTCTTTAAGAAAGCATGCGCGATTCTGCTCCTCGTGTGGGGCCGCCACCGTTCCGTCGACATCGCTGCCCCCTCCGAGATCCGAAACAATCGCTCCTATAGAGCAAGTGACCGAAATGTGGCAGCCGCCACCCTGGCCTTCCGGATTGGTGGCGCCGCCACCTCCTCCACTGCGTGGAGCAATTCACACCTTTTCGATTCCCAGCAATGTCGCTACGGACTTCACCAGCAGAACCGGTCTATTCAAGTCGTTGTCAGGCTCACAACTCGGAGCGCTGTTGATGCGCCTCATTAAAACGAGTGAAACGATACCTCGGAAGCAGGAAGAGGGTCCGGTGAAGAGTAATACGTTGTTCCAGCCGGCACGGCGTTGCCCCAACTGTAATCAACCCGTCGCGGCCGGCAAGAAGTTTTGTACGGGATGTGGTCAGTTGATTACCTGAAATCTCAATGTCACTGTCAAGATCTTTGGATTTTTTGAGTGAGCCGGGGCAAACGTAGGACCTTGTAATGGATAAACCATTTTGTGCTTTTTTGTTTTCCTCCTGACGACTTGGCATCTTTAGAATTAAGGAGAATCTCATGAAATGTCCGAAGTGTAACGCCGAGATAGACGCTGGCGAACGCTTTTGCGGCGAGTGTGGGCAGGCCCTGCCAACTGTCCCATCGCAGTCTCAAACACCCGTCCCAACCCCGGAAGCGGCGGCGCAGCGCCGTCGCTGGCCCTACGCATTGAAAGCCCTCATAGGCGTCGCCGTTTTTGGATGGTTATGGCTCCTTCGGATGTTAGGCTTATTTGGAGTTTTTTTCGAAATACTGATCGTGGGCATTGCGTTTCTAGTGGGGTTAGGCTTCGTAGGGCACCAATTTTTCCGGGGGCAGAAGCCGGAAGAGCGTTCCCCAGGGGAGCTTTTCGTCCTGCTGGTCGTAGGCACGGCATTTCTAGTCGGGCTAGTGATCATAATGATCGGCTTCATGGAGGAGCTATTTGGCCCCTATTATTGGTAAGCACCTACGCATAATTACTTAGCCACTATATAAAGATAAGGCATGGATTTTACATGTTAATCATACACACGCGGCGCCGGCTGAATACAAGAGATTTCTAATGTACTTTTTCACATTTCTATCGCAGCCAAAACCGGGGAACGATTCTTACGATCAATACGGCGGTGCCTATGTCAACTGTTGGATCAACAGCGAAAAACACGAAGAGGCTGAAGAGATCGCCCGCCAGGGTATCGATGGTTTTGGCTGGACGGTGGAAGCCAAGGAGGAAGATCATGCTATATACGAGGAAGATTACGCGGATTCGGAAGAGGGGTTGGCGTGTTACCGGAAGGCTGAACGGGAAGGGTCTTGCTTTATCTTCCACACCTACCCATTGGGGCCGCATGAAGATGATTGACTTGGGTATTATCCCGTCGCCACAAGGTTTATGCTGTTAGCCGAAGGACGGCGATGGTGATGTTTGTCCATCTGACACCGAAAAAGAACCTCAAGGCCGTTATGCCCTCGGAGAGCCACGAGGGTTGCGAAGTCATCATTGGCCGCAAGATAACAAGCGGCGAGATCCGCCGCGTTTGCCACCTACCCCAGGTGATCGGTTGGCGGTATATGTCCGGCGCTCTCAAGCTGTCCACCTGCATATGTGTGATCTATAACCCGTCTGGAACGATTAATTCGCGCAAGAAGTGGTAGGCGGGGGGAAAGAGAGACAAGGGTGAAAATGACGCTTGCAGATTCGTTGCAGGCGATGGTCCTATGGGCAATTACGTGGATTCTGAGGTGGCTTAATGAAATGCAAAAACTGTCTTGCTGAAGTAGATGCCGGCGATCGTTTCTGTGGTGAATGCGGATTTGAGCAGGGGGCTGCTGCCACCACCGCGACACCGAGGCTGCAATCCGCTGATTCCATCGGCGAAATCTGCCGGTTCGAGGGGCACCGGGAAGAGGTCATCAAGGTGGCCTTCTCGTCCGACGGCCACCGTGCGCTCTCTGCCGGCAGGGATGGGGTTATTCACGTCTGGGACATAGAAAGTGGGCACGCCCTCCGCCACATTCTGGGAGGGGAGGCCATTACCGCCGTAGACTTCTCGCCCGATGGCCGCCGCGCCCTCTCTTACGACTACACCATGCATCTGTGGGACCTGGAGAGTGGACGGGAAATCCGCCACTTCGTCACTGGCCTCGAGGCGCAAGGGCTCGTCACCAGCATGGCCTTCATGCCTGATGGCCGCCATGCCCTGTTGGGCAGCGGGGACACTTCCATTCGTCTCTGGGATCTCGAGACCGGGCGCGAATTGCGCCGTTTCGAGGGCCACAGGAGTCCGGCGGAATGTCTCGCAGTCTCCCTTGATGGACGCTATGCCCTATCTGGCGCCTGTGATTCCGATTATAGTAACCATGCCGTTATCTTGTGGGACTTGGAGAGGGGCAGTGAACTTCAACGCCCTGAGCGGCTCATGATGCTGGTTGTAAGTGTATCGTTCTCACCGGATGGCCGCCGCGCCCTCGCAGGCACCTTGGATTGCAACGTTTACCTCTGGCAAGTGGAGAGCGGCTACGAACTGCGTCGTTATGAAGGGCATGCGGGTAATGTTTTTTGCGTCGCTTTTTCACCAGACGGCCGGAGCTTTCTCTCCGGCAGCGGCACCGACGCCTACGACGCCGATCTCCTAAGAGATTTGGGCATTGATAACACGATACGCCTGTGGGATACGGAAAGCGGGCATGAAATCCATCGCTTCGAGAGCCATTCCGGGAACGTCAACAGCGTGGCCTTTTCCCCGGATGGCCGATATGCCCTCTCCGGGAGCAGCGACAAAACGGTGCGCCTATGGAGGCTGCCAAAGTGGCCGCCGAGGAGATAAAGTCTTATGAAATGTGCCAATTGTCATGCTGAGCTGGGGCCCGCGGATCAGTTTTGTGGCAGCTGCGGGCACCCCCGGGCGATTGCTGCACCACCTTTGCCTGCAAATAGGGGAGTCTGCCCGAACTGCGGCGCCAAATGCCAATCGGACGAACGTTTCTGCGGCGAATGCGGGCAGGCCTTGCCAACGGCCTCGCCACAGCCTGCGAGAGAGAAGATTACCAACGCGATTTGGACGTTAATAGCGGTGGCACTATTAATCTATTTTGGGATTCTAGCCATCGGCTTTTTTATCACGATTTTTTCTTGGTGAGGAGTATTGCTTTTTCTCCCGATGAACCATACCCCATCAAGGAGTTGGTCGAGTCGCCAGATGGAACTGGTTCTGTCGCAAATTCTGTCAGGCTGGGCGATAATTGCCAAATTTAGGTGTAATGAGGTCTAAGCCCTAACCCAAAAAATCTTATAACGTTAATAAATGGACCAGCGGGGGCATTTGAACAGAAACTTACGGTTTCGACCTCGCGGATTCACTCCAACCCGTAAAATTCTGTTCATTTCTCCTTTCCTCATCTTCACCGCCCATGGGTTCAGTCATGGATAAGCCACCGGAACCTAAAGTGCGTGCGCCAGTTCTCGACCCGGTATTGTTAAGTTAGTATGGCATGGGTTAAGCTAATCCATTTTTACCGAGTCAGTGATCATGGTTAGATGCCCCAAATGTAGCTCAGAAGGCTGTACTAAAGATGGGATGGCGAAAGGCAGGCAGCGTTACCGCTGTAAGGTTTGTGATTATAGACATACCGTCAGTTACCGAGGCCTCCATCCAGCCATTAAGCGGCAAGCGCTCCAGCTTTACCTTGAAGGCTTGGGTTTTCGTGCTATTGGTCGAATCCTGAACTGCAGTCATGTGGCGGTCTATAACTGGATCAAGGCCTACGGCGAGTCCATTGAATCCATTCGCTCTACCGCCGGCGTTGAGGTCGTCGAAATGGATGAAATGCAGACCTATATTGGCTCCAAAAAAACTATGGCTGGATCTGGATGGCTGTTGATCGAAATGGCAAACGATTCCTCCACTGCGAAGTGGGTTCCCGCGGCACAGAAACAGGCCGAAAGCTATGGGCGGCCATTGAAGACCCGCCAATAACCCAGGTCATGACTGATTATTGGCGTCCTTATGCACAATGTATCCCGAAGGAACTGCATACGCAATCAAAAGCTGAAACCTATACCGTGGAAGGTTATAACAGTTTATTCAGGCATTTTCTTGCCCGGCTGCGCCGAAAATCAAAATGCTATAGCAAAAGCAAGGATATGCTGAAATATTCCGTCATGCTTTTGATGCTTAAATGAACGGTGAATTGGATACTATAATTAATTAACAATGCCTTATTTTTTAGTCCATATTTAGATTTGAAGATGACGCTCAATAGCCTCATCAAGCTGCTCAACAGATGCTCCTTCAGGAAGTTCCTTCATCTCTACCGCGATATCTGAAAGTTTGCCCTGCATAAATTTTTCTTCAAGAGTGGGAACATCGAGAGGCATGTTAAATAGAAGCGTCTCGCTCGAAATCGTCCAATCTGGCAAACTTCTTGAAGCCCATGCTCCGATACGTACGCCTGCATACAAAATCCGTGCTTGAGCCTCCGAGCAGCCTCCAGCCTGACAAGCATGAAAGAACATAACGTCCGCTTCTTTCCTTGAAACGCCTGGCGTGCCACATGCAACATCATGAATTACAGATGCTCTACGATAGTCATCTGTGTATGGGCTTCCGACAGACGACCACAGCGGCCTAGGAATGCTCGCACCATTTACTACCGATCCTTCGGGCGCTAACCAAAGTTTGCCATCAGGATCCGCGTAAGAGAAATCCTCCAGCAAGCGCATATCTCTATCAGTACCATTATCATCGGTAAGCCACTCTGTTTTTGGATTACCTGAAAATTTGCCGTGCTTCATTTTTATTCTCCTCTTCTTGCTTTTCTCTTTCTAATACTCAAACTATCACGATTAACATTTTTTCCGTGTACTTATCGAACACCAGAGTGCCAGTCGGGGAGGCTGTGTATCTCGGCTTCATTATAGGCCTACCAGCAGGTCAACAATAGTAAATCGAAAGAAAAATCAAAAAATGCGATCAATCTACAAATAGGCGTTGAGATTTTGCCAATTTTTGATGCAGGAGCCGGAATATTATTATTACGGTGAATGCAAAAGCCAGCTGTTTTACGAACCGTGTGACATGGATTGTGTTCGTGGTGAATAATCAGCCTTTTTAGCTAAAAGGGCTCGCATTCAGCCTTTACATTTTATGCGACGTGGTTAGCCGGATGCGCCAATCAAGGCGCATCCCACTTCACATGATCAGGTATGGTTGTTATTTCCAAGAGATTCCCACCCCATTTCCGGTTCGTTCATCCGCGCTTTTTATGGGCTGCAAGCGGCGATTGCTTCACCATTATTGCAGACGTCAGTGCCTGGGCCGCCGTTAAGCACATCGATTCCGGGTCCTCCGTCAAGGAAGTCGTTGCCATCCAGGCCTATGAGCACATCATTGCCCGCGCCGCCGCAGATACGATCGTTACCGCCTCTGCCGTTAATAACATCGTTGCCGCCCAATCCGGCGATGATATCATTTCCGGGAGTCCCTTGCAGGATGTTATTGGCATTAGTGCCAACGATAGTTGCACGCACTCCAAAGCAGTTCAACGCTGATGCATTGACAGTAATGTTCCATGTCCTCGCCTCCCTTAGCACATCCGCGGGGTCGTTCCTTACCTTAGGCGTCGGATCGTCCACAACGACTTGGAGGGTATGAGGGCCGGCCCCAAATCTTGCGGAATTAAAGGTAAATGTCAGGCCTGTCGCTACTTGCGATCTATCTACGTACCACGTAACTGATAAAGCGTGCGTATTAGGCGTCGGTACGGTGACCTTGAAAGCCTGATTGTCTCCAAGATTGAGAGTTATGCCGGAAGGCTGCGGGGTGCTGGAATCCAGTGGAGAAACCCAGTTGTAGACCCGTTTAACGAGCTGCTCCTCATTGATTTGCTCAAATGGAGTGTCAAGCGATCGCATCTTAGAGTTATAGGTAGGTCGATATAACCCGGCAGGACAATACTTAGCTCCTTGGTAGAGTCCGGGTACTCCCGGGTTGGTCGAGGTCGTAGGAATCGGCGTGGCAGGATCTATCCATCCGTTGGGAGGACCACTCCCGACGTTCCATTTTATCTGATTTCTATTCGTTTGCCGGGTAGCGTTTGCCTCAGATGGTTCTACTGTGTTGTTGCAAGGGGGCGGCTGGGTCACATACTCATCCGCCAGCAGTCCAAAGCTATGGCCAACCTCGTGTAAGACAAGCTCGATAACCGCAGCATTCAGAGAAGCCACCGAGATGCTTCCTCCGGACCCTCCGTATTTTGTGTCGTTAACCAAAACGAGAACCATATCCCGTTGATTAGCTCCTACGCTATTGCCGAGTACTGTCTGAACTTTTGAGATATTGACACAAATCAGCCGCTCAATACCCGAACAGTTATAAGTCGCGTCAAAAGCGGTGTTTTTGCTGATCGGAGGAGCGTTTTCAGGATGATCCGCTCCTGATTCCGCGCTCGTCACGTTCACCCGGTGCACATTGAAATATTTTTGATATTCCTTGAAGGGTTCTTGTGCAAAAAAGCCCTGCACAGCCTGTTCTGCATCCGTGGCGTATTTCCCCAACTCCGCACTTGTATATCCATCACCCAAAATTACCAAATCTACTCTGTTTGCAGAACTGCCGTTATTGCGAATGGTGGTTACAGGCTCGCCAAGTACCCATGGCGAGAATCCTAGAGACCCTATTATCAAGCCGAAAATCGCTGATTGCTGGATAATTCGGCTGAAGCAAAGTTTCATGCTGATGGGCTTAATCATGGGCCCCTCCCGGAAGCTTGGCTTCGCCTATGAGGTCCAAGGCGTATTCTGCTCCTGTCCAGCGTGGCTGATAAACCTTTAACCCGATGATGCCAGGCTCATCAGGTACTGTGACCGAAAAAGTGACATCGTTCCGATAAAGAAGTCCTGGAGAGATGAGTTTTCCGGATGAGTCAGTCGTCTCTGCGCGAATTATCCTGGGATCGAGCATGACAGTCCGCGATGTCTCTTGACCCTTTGCATTCAGTCCCACAACGACGAGATGCTGCCGGGAAAGCTCCGGGTTGCGTTGTGTGGGCAGCGCGCCTTGAGTACGCTTCTGGGATAATATTGTTACTGTATTTTCAGCTGGAGGGGCTGTTGAAAGACTATCTTTGGCGACAGAAGGGGAAGTCGAACTTAAGTGGAGTTCAATCACACGGGTCATCTCGGTTTCTCCCGCTTCGGCAAGACCGATTGACAACACTAGAAATGAAACTATCATCGTCTGTAAAAAGCGCGCCAGCACTGACAGATATGCAAGGCATCCAGCCGAAACGCCGGCATTCCTCAAATGACATATTTTTTTCATGGCTCATCTCCTTAATAAAAAGGCAATGCAATGTTAGACTTCATGCAAGGCATATCGAACATCACCTCCTCTCATTCAGGACGAGCCTGATAAGTTATTATCCAGTACTCAGTCAGTATTGATAGGTCGGATCAATAGGCTGGGCGTAAATCCGCTCATCCTTCGACAAAGCCTTTAGTCCTGAGCGTAGTCGAAGGGGCAGGACGAACGGATTTACTTTTATTCGTCAACTCAGGATTGACTGGGCACTAGGTCCTCGTTTTCCAAATGGGATAACATTGATGCTTAAACTTCCGGGCAATCTATCTGGAAGCTTTGGGTTTGATGAACGCTGGATTAAAAAATTCCAGATAACGCCAGAAATAAGGACAGCGATCCCGACACGATCCTGCTGCCCGATCATATACGCATGGCCGAGAACGGCTGGTTCAAGGACCACGCCGAGCGCGGGACGCTGGTCCGGTTCATGTATGTCATCAAGCATAGTGCGGATCTGGCGCAAGGTTAAGCAGATCAATTCATCGCGAACGACTTGCCTGGGCGAAAAAAGGCTCTTTGGCCTCTTCTTTGGACAGTGGCAACGATTTCACGTGACGCGGGAACGCCGATAAAGGCGCGTCCCGCTTTGCGTGGTCAGGTAGGGTTGTTATTACTCCCTAAAAATTTTCATCTCTGCCTCGGCTTGTTCACCGACGCTTTTTATATGCGACAAGCGACGTTCGCTTCACCATTCATACAGGATTAGAGTCCGGGCTGCCGTTAAGCACGTCGAGTCCAGGTCCTCCATTTTTGCCTGCGCAGCCAGAACCTGCCGCTTAGCAGCAAAAGCGCAGTGACGCCCACCGAGAAAATAAATGTCAGATTATCAGAGGAAGACGAGGGTGAAACACCCACAGCTTCTATCTTTAAGCGCCAGTTACTGGTCTCCAAATTATGAATATCCAGCGCTTCCACACTGAATTCATCGCCAGGCTCAACGCTGAAGTTATCAAAAATGACGGTTACTTGATCAAGGTTATCGGCGCGTACCTCACGCCAGGCGCTCTTTGTTTGTCCATTGATTGCAATTTTATTTACTAACGCCGCTTTGGTTTGATCCAGTAAATCACCGTGGACCGCCGGCAGGTATTTTTCAGTCGCCACATCCCAGCGTTCCATCGTTAGTTTGAGCTGTTTCCAGGGTATTTGTGATTGATTGGCGATGTCGAAGTCGATTACGAAACTAGTTGCGTCTTCCGCGTAAAAAGGGCCGGCAATAGCGGTAAGCGCATCCGACACTTCCAGACGGTAAACGGTACTATTCTCACCATGCGCCATTGCCATTGGGCTATTCAAAAGGGCCATGCAAGCAACCAGGCGAATCAAGTTGATTAAGCACAATGGCCCCATGTTGAAACTGAAGTTTATTTGTTGGGTAAGTATCTGCATTTAAGCGGGCTAACTATTGGGATTGTTTTTTAACGGCGGCTATAGACCCTGTGTGTACCCAATGCCGTTAAGTTAAACCGTTCGTGGTGAGCCCTTCGGCTGCGCTCAGGACAGGCTTGTCGAACCATGAATGGCTTAACGACTTGTTCCGCTCACCCTTCGACAAAGCCTCTAGTCCTGAGCGTAGTCGAAGGAGCAGGGCGAACGGAACACATCTTGACTGAATGGCATTGTGTGTGCACCCACATCCCTGTGGGCAATTTGACTATGACGCGCAATAAGCTTTACTTGATACGGACGACTGCTGCATGCGGGTCGCTGATATTGGTTGCGCCGCTGTAATCGAACCATTCCAAAGGAATGACGCGCGTCAGTACGCCATGTTTGCCTCCGCCAGTCGCGTCCAGTTCGACAATACCCAAACCTGGGCAGCTGCCCGCGGCGGCATGAGTAATCGATAAAGGATTGGGACCGCGTAGCGCGACGTAAAAACGGTTGCCATGCGGGGAAAGATCAAACAAATCGGGTGATGGATCGTTGTACACGGCAATACCGCTCGGGTTGCGTTTGCTCGGATCGGTGGGATCATAGCTGGCGCCAGGCGTGGTGGTGCAGGCATTGCTTTCGTTTTGGCCGTTTGGCTCCTGGCCATCGATAGTGGTCAGGTAGTAGGTATTGCGTTCGCCGGTACCGACATGAAAGACCTCGACATTGTTTTTTACCCGGTCAAACTGATGCAGATAAGTGCGGTTGAGCGTAAACCCAAAACCATGGGCATCGCGGTTGTTGCCTTGGATGACGTTACTGGGCGGGATGGTTTGCGCGTGGTCTTGATCTTGGTAGACAACTTCAGGGGCAGGTGAATTAGGCGGGTTGAACTCTGGCGCCGAGGGCCATTCGGTGGGCAAGCGATAGAGTGCGAACGAAGCAACATTGGCTTTAAACACCCCCGCATTCAGCCAGGTGAACCCACCGGATTCCGTAGCGCCACAGCCCGCTGCGCTGATGGTGTTTTTGTCGTATTCGGCAACAATTTGCATTGGTGTGCTGGTGTAATCGACGACAAACAAGCCGCCCCCTGCCAGCGTGATCAATGCGGTGTGATTGTCGCCCGCAATGCCGCTGCACACAGCGGCGTTATTAGGACGGGTTTGAGCGTTTTGTTTATGTTCACCTGCTGGCGTTAGCGGAGACTGGCCATCAGCCACTGTTCCCGAAACCGAACCTATCCTGAAAGATCTGTCGCTAACCGGCTGGGTCACGATGCGGCCGTTGCCTCCGACGAGATCAAGACTGGCGGCGGCATCGAACACCGCCTTGGTGATGTTGCCTTCTTTGTCCCAGCTGAGGTTGACCCGCTCCAGCAATTTGCCGTTTTGGTTGGAAATTAACAGGTACTTGCCGTCCGGACTCCAAAGTGTCAAATGGTTTTGCTGGCCACTCTTGGTCGAGCCATCAATGGCATTGCCGGCGCCGTCCAAGTCGCCGTTTTTGGTTGCTGTGGTGCGAAATAACGCCACCGCTCTACGTTTCCGCGCATCTACCAGACCCAAATGCCCACTGGCGACAAAACTGACTGCTAAGTAGTTGTGATTGGGTGAAGGCGTCATGCCATGAATGCGCACCACATGAGAACCTGTATTGGCCAGTGCAGTGGGCCACAGCCATGCGGTATCCAATGCTCTGTGTCTTGGTTTATCATCGCTATCAAGATCCTCACCATCAAATACCCGCAAAAAACCGCCATGGGTGCCATTAGGATTCTCCCTGGAAATCCCTTGGCTATTGGTTTGATCACTGACCCATACCTCGTAACTGATCGCGTGGGCTGGGCCTGCCAACAGAAAGCTCAACGCAGCCAGGCGCAGGCTTCGATTAAATTGCAATTTCATTGCTTTATTCCCTGATTTTGGTTTCATGCGAAATTATTTAAATGGTGGATTGCCAGGAAAGGGCTGCATTCCAAGAGCAAAAACCGTCCTTTCAGCATTAAAGCAAAAACCTTGCAGTTCTTGAAAATGGTAATTTTCGATTAATTTATCTGTAAATCAGATTTGTCTTAGGAGCCAATGCAGGGAAATGGAAGGATCATTTTCCATCCATGCAGTCATCGATAACTGCCGATTAATAAAACGATCGGCCATCATTCAAAAGCAGACAGTCAATTTCTTCCTATAAAGTCTGAATGAATGATTCAACGCCTGTTGAGCCAGACAGTAATGTTGCGAATGGAAATTCAGCTGAAAACATGAACAATAGCTATGAAAGCAACGGAAATCCATCTCGGTTCACTATAAATGACTAACCATCGCATCAATCCGGCCTGCCCGCCACGCATGATGCGTTGTCGGCAGCCGGTTATGCGGCATGTCGGGGCAGATAGTAATGCTTATCACCATCAACAGAATGGAGGGCCACTCATGTTTACTCAACCGCCCGAGGATAATGATTATGCAACCGGAACTTTCTGCGAGAGGACGGCGGAAGCCATCAAATCATTGAAGCAAGAAATCGAAATGAAGGAGCGCGAAATTAATAGTCAGAGGGATCATCTCGGTGAGCTGCAGAAACAGCCGAGTCAAGATGCTAATCAAATCGAGGAGATCAAGAATGGAATACAGGCATTGGAGGATGAACTGGAGATGGATCGGGAGCAACTCAGCGTACTCGAGGAAGAATATAATGCAGAATGCTCGCCCTCGCCGTAGTTCAGTTATTTAACTCGAGCCCATCTGCAAGCCTTTATTGGACCCCAGATTCTTTGGATGCGAAAGGCTAGGCTTCCCCGTTATCCAATAAATCATTGCAATAAAGTTTTGACACCATCTCACTCGTTTTTAAAATATTCCATCATTCGCTTAAGATCGAATCCTACCAGCCCGTTTGATTCAAAAACAGGACTTACGCAGTTTGCCTGCTCACCCGCCGAAACGAGCAGTTTTAAAACCTGTGGGGCGGCTATCAACAGTAGGCGCTTTAGGTGAAGCCGCCGCCACAGACTTGCGTAAATCCCGTCAAATTGATATTTGCAGCTATAACATCAGATCCAAAGCTTTTACACTTTTTAATGGATTGGCTGATGCTCAATTTTGTAAACGGACAAGAATCCGCCCCAATGGCTCTGATAGACCAGACTGACACCTTCAGGCAACTTTTTCAGCGAATCCACAAAAGGCAGCAATCTCACCAACAGGGCGTTTTTGGTTTTCGCATCAGGCGTTGACCAGACACGGTAATAACTATCCTCTTTTTGCGCCAGATAATTGCCGTCGCCTGTCTCATTAGCCCAACGCTTGACCAGGGCAATATCCCCATGCAGATCATTGCCCGCCGGGATATTTTTCGAATCGAGCGATAAAGGCGCGCCGCCGTAGGCGGTAAGCTCGGCCAGATGCAATAGCAGATCATTGTTGACCAGCAGATAGACGGGCTGCGACGGACCAAAATGCGCGGCGATTTCGGCCAGGGCTTTTTCGCTGTCCATGGTCAGCCAGCGGGCCATTTGGGCCAGGCGCGCGCGCTCCTCATCCGATGCCGCCGGCAAGCCGTCCTTCAGCCCCTTCCAGACCGGATTGGCGAAGGTTTTATCGGACGGCTTGCGCAGCCAGGCTTCCTTGCCGCTCAGATAATGAATGCGCTGGCCGTCGTCCCACCAGCTCAGGAACAGCGCGTCCTGCGGCGCCTTGCGGGCAATGACGTCGGCCGCCGATTGCCAGACGGCATGGCGCAGGCCGGTCGGGCTGGAAGCAATCTCCTGCGCATCCTTCGGAAACAGGACCGCGCCCTGCGGCAGGCCGGCGCTGTCCTGATACTGGGCCACCAGCAGGCTGAACAGATCCTTGCTGTCCTGGCTGAAGGCATAGCGCTCGACCGACTGCGCAGGGAAACGACCCTGCACATCGGCTTGCGGTTCCGGCGCATGGCGGACATTGAGCTGATCGCCGCTTGTCGCGCCATCCGCCTTGGCGGAGGACGAAGGCAGCAGTTGCCGGTACAGTATCGCGCCGCCTGTCGTCAGCAGTGCGATACTGATCAGCATAAGCAGTCCTTCTCTTATTTTCCGGGACATCACTCTTGCTCTCTGTCCTGTTCGCTCACATCTTCCGGCTGGTCTTCCACATTCTCGAGCTTTTGGGGCCGGGCTGGCCTCAAGACCATATAAGCCACAGCCAATCCGAGCACGATCAGCAACAGGCCGCTGATGAGCAGACTGTTATCGCCGCTTTTTTCATCGGCTGAAGACGATGCCGAAGCAGAAGCCGGAGCAGGCGCTGTCTTACCAGCCGCTGCACGCAAGCGCGTGTCTTCATCCATGATATTGGTATAGTCCTTCATGAGTTCCGACCAGCCTTCGGTGTAGGTGAAGCCGCCGGGATTGGCGTGGAAAATGCCTTTATAGTGCTTGATCAGGTTATGTTCCCACATATCGGCATGGATGCGTTCCACGCGGCTGGGGTTGTTGCCTTTCGCCCAGAACAACTGGAAGAATCCGCCTGGTGCGTCTTTTTCCGGCGCAGGGGGCGCAGGCCGGTTGGTTTTCTGGCCGACCAGCAGGCCGTCTTCGTAAAGTTTGGTGACGACTTTCTTGGCTTCCTGCTCCACAGCCAGGGCCTGAAGGGTGCCTTTGTCGGCCGCATCCAGATAGGCCTTGGCAAAACTGGCCGAATGACACAGGCTGCAGGTGTCGACCCAGGCCTGCTTGCGCTCCTCGAACCAGGGATGACCGAGATTGTCGGCGATGGCCGGCGTCGGGTTGAATGCCCAGCGCACTTTACGCACCAGATTGTGGGAATATTCGCCTTTGTATTCAAAGTGACAAAGCTGGCACGTCGGCGCCGTATAGCCGCCCTTGGCAATGGCGTCTTTCAGCGGAGCTTCAAAATCCCATTTGGCTTTACCCTGTGTTTGGTACTGGGTGCCGTGCTTGGACATCATGAAGTTCTCAAACTCGTTGTGGTCTACGCCGTTGTGGCAGGTGGCGCAGGCTTCCGGCTGCCGGGCCTCGGCGACGGAGAAGGTGTGTCGGGTATGACAGCCGTCGCATTTGTTCTGCTGGTAATGGCACATATCGCAGCCTTGCGCCACTTCCCGCTGAGGCATGGCCGCCCAGATGGTGTTTTCGACGTTGGCCTCCCAGTCAACCGCGTGGGAAGGATGGCCCTTGCCCCACTGTTTTTGCGGCCATTCCTGGTCTTTTTCCGACTCCGCTTCGGCGAATTCATCCAGGTGGCACGAGCCGCAGGCGGCGCGGTCCGGCATCACCAGATTCTCGGCGTGGTTGACGGTTTCCTTGCCGACGCCGCCATGACAATCGATACAACCGACCTGATCGAGTTGCTGGCCTTCTTCGAGGAGGCCCTGTTTCACCAGATTGGCTTCCACTTCGACCAGTTTTTGCTTCTTGTAGGCGCGCACGTCGCTGTCCGGCAAATTGCGGATCGCGGCCAGGTCGCTGTGGACGCTGTTTTTCCAGGCATGGAAGGCGCCTGGGCTGGTGGCTTGATGGCAGCTTACGCAGTCATCGCGGCCGAACTCGCCTTGCACGGTTTTGGGCGGCTTGTAAAAGTCCTTGGCGTTCCAGTATTTCTGGATGGGAATCGGCTCCCAATAGTCGGCATGTGATCCTTTGCCCGGGTGAGCGTCATAGTAATTCTTCTTGAGCTGTTCAAAATCGGGTTGGTTCGCGCTGGCGACCCCGATCCAGCTGAGTCCTATTAAGCTGAATAACAACATACTCAGCAAATCCAGTAGCTTGCGTTTCATAATGCACCTCTAAGACCGGCTTTAATTATTGTATCGATTCGAAACTAAAGTCTAACGCAATACGGGGCATAATCAAACAAATATTATGAGTGGCTCTAGCGCTGCCAGATGCTTCAACGGATTAATTGTTTAGCGCCGCAATGATTGGTCTGTTAATCGTAAACGGCGAGCGGCTTCCAATTTGGGGTTCCCACGCCGGAACGTGGGAATGATATGTTATTCAGTTTATAGCGGGACTTTACGACTCGGCCTGCTTAAAATGCATGTGCTTGACCCAAGCGGCGCAAGCCGCGCCTACGACGATATAGGCGTAATTGACAAACAGGCCTGAGAGGGTGCCCGGGTTGTGTTCGACTGCATCGCGCAGTCCCGGCGTTACGGCGAAGGTCCAGACAACGCAGGGAATCAGGAAGGACAGGAAGCCCAGTCCGGCCGAGGATAAGGGATTTTTGCCGGTCGCTTCGGCGCTCCTGTAAAACCAGTAAGTGATGAGTAAAGCGGTAACTGTGCCTGCCATAATGAAATTCCATAAGTTGACGTTGATGATAGCGCCACAGTACCAAATTGCCTTCTTACGCTCAAGCCTTGCTACTGCAGCCGGTCCGCCACGAGATCGCCGAGATACAGATAACCGTTGACGCTCAAATGCGTGTCGTTGGGCTTATAGAAATCCTTGATCAGCTTACTCTGCTGTATAAACAGATCGGCTAAGTTCGGGGCTGATAATGCCGGATACCGGGCCAAGGCATCCCAGATAGGGGTTGATGCGCGTCTATTCAAATAAACCGTGGATTTATCCGGCACAACAAGCCAGACAGGCTGAATACCCGCTTTAAGCAGGTTGTTATTGATAGCCAGGACATTGTTTATTGAGTCAAACGCGGGTTTATCGAAGTCGCCATTGAAAAACAAACCATAGTTGCATAATTGGTGGGAAAACAAGCCGCAGCCATCCATAGCGACGAGCCGTGCGTTATTGAAAACGATAAAATCGCCAGGCCTCTCCAGATAAGTGAACTTGATCTTGTTGATCAGAGCTTTGAGCGTCCATTCACCGCCCGTTGGGCTTTTTATCGATGTCATCAGCGAGTGCGTGCGCGTCATGAGCGGTGAAGGCTTGCTGTGGACTTTGACTTTAATGTCGCCATTGTTTTTGCAAATAGCATTCATACGCTGCTGAAAATAACGCTCAAGGCTTTCGAGCACGACATAGCGGCCTTTGAACCCGGCCTGGCGCAAGGCGTCGCCGATATTCTCGCAGGGCTTGAATTGGTCCCAATGGATGAAGCTGTGTTTTAAATGCTTTGGCAGCAGCCGGGTTTGCCAAAGCAGCTGTTCGGAAAAGGAATCGCCAATTACAAACACGTCTGAGTCAGTCAACGCATCACTCTTTAGCTGGTCTTGAGCAATAAGCGGTTGAGACCGATTCCAGCCAAAATCCTTTTCCGGCAGATGCCCTACTCTGGTCAGATCGCCATCGAGCGGCTCGAAATACCATTCCACGCCCCACAACGTCAATATGGCAATGGTGAGAGGTACGATCAGTGTCAGGCTGTATTTTCTGAAATTAAAAGTATGCGCGAGAGAATTCATGGCTTAAAACTGGAAATACAAAAAAGGCGACTGCTTCGATAAGTTAATCAACGCAAAAAAGCCCAGGATCAAAATCGACAAGGCATGCCATAACGACGGCTGCCAGTGAATGAAGCCCGGTTTTCTGATTTCCGGATTCGGCGCCGTTAAAGCCACCTGATGATTGGCCATGATTTGCGCAATATTGGGCAGTTTGAAGACGATGATCATCGCGACAACCAATATCTGAATAATTTTCTCCGTTTTCAGCCTGGTCAAGGTCATGACGCCATTGAACTGGAAGCCGAAATTTTCCAGCGCCTGGCTGAATTCGAACCGGCCCAGTTTATTGGACACCGAACAGCCGTTTAATCCCATCATGCCGTTGAGCATCCGCATGGCCGTATCGACGCTGTCGGCCCGGAAAAATACCCAGCCGACGACGACGGCCAGAAAAGTGCCGATTCCGGATAACAGGTGCGCATTCCTGCCGCCGTCCTGCCAGCCTGCTAAGGCTTTCAGCTCGCGCCAGGCATGGTTGATCAGCAGGTACAAACCGTGCAGCCCGCCCCAGATGACAAACGTCCAGCCCGCCCCGTGCCACAGCCCGCCGAGCAGCATGGTAATCATCAAGTTCAGATAACGCTGCGCAGGCCCACGGCGGTTGCCGCCCAAGGGAATATACAGGTAATCGCGTAAAAAGCGCGACAGCGTGATATGCCAGCGGCGCCAGAATTCGATGATACTGGCAGCCTTATAGGGAGAATTGAAATTGATCGGCAGGCGCACGTTGAACAGCAGCGACAAACCGATCGCCATGTCCGAATACGCTGAAAAGTCGAAATACAATTGCAGCGAGTACGATAAGGCGCCTATCCACGCTTCGAAGAATAACGGCTGCCCTCCTTGTTGGACGGCTGTAAAAACGGGTGTGGCGAAATCGGCCAGCGAGTCGGCTATGAATATCTTTTTCGCGAGCCCGAGCACAAAAATAGTCAGGCCCGTGGCGATATTTTCCCAGTTGATCCGGCAGATATCATGCCTGGCGAACTGCGGCATCATTTCCTTGTGGTGCAGCACGGGACCGGCGATCAAATGCGGGAAATAAGTCACGAACAATGTGTAGCGAATGAAATTATATTCTTTCGCCTTACCCTGATAAGCATCCGCCAAAAAAGCGATCTGCGTGAATGTAAAGAACGAAATACCCAGCGGCAATAAAATATCGCCGGTCGAGAATGAAGTGTTGATTAGGCTGTTTATGTTTTCTATGAAAAAGTTGGCGTACTTGAAATAGCCCAACAACATTAAATTGGCCATGATGCCGCCGGTTAATATCGATTTTGCCTGGCCGGGATACAGAGAATGCCTATCCCTGATCAAATAGCCCACGCTGTAATTGAAAACAATCGAACCCGATAACAGCCCGAGAAAACGCACATCCCACCAGCTGTAAAAAAACAGCGACGCAACGGCAAGCCATAACAGGGCCAGAGGATGGCTGCGTTTGCCGATGTAATAAAAGCCGAGAACGGTAACCGGAAGGAATAGGAAAATAAAAATGTATGAGTTAAATAGCATGAATGAAGCTTCAATTATAGGGGTAAGCATGCGCTCATAAGCATTCTATTTTATCTCATGTCGAGCCTTGGGGTAGGTTAGATCCACGAATCGATCATGGCTTCCATCCAGCGCCTGCGCATTTTGCCTTTCCGTCAACCGGGAAAAGATGGCGACGAGGCTCGTTAAAACAAAGAATAAGGCGCGCTTCAAAACCTGTGGGGGCGACTTCGAACGCCCGAGGCGACATTCCCGCTCCGGAGCGTCAATGCCATTCAGTTAAGACGTGTTCCGTTCGCCCTGCTCCTTCGATTACGCTCAGGACTAAAGGCTTTGTCGAAGGGTGAGCGGAACAAGCCGTTAAGCCATTCATGGTTCGACAAGCCTGTCCTGAGCGCAGCCGAAGGGCTCGCCACGAACGGTTTAACTTAACGGCATTGGCTCCGGAGCGTGAGAACGATAAGCGGATAGTAGAGTCCGCGTTTATTTTTCAAAGCTTTCCGGGAACTAGGCGTGTCAAACAAAGGCCAGACGTATAGTATCTTTTTGCCAACCTGAACAAATGAAAAAAGAGAATCATTGTGCCCCTGACTAATCCCCAAAACGTACCGGACTGGATCATCAAAGCCCTGGATTCGGCCAGTTGCGGCATCACCGTGGCCGACGCAAGACAGGACGATACGCCTCTCATCTATGTGAACCGGGCATTTGAAGCCATGACGGGCTACTCGAGAGCCGAAATCCTGGAACGCAACTGCCGATTCCTGCGGGGCGAGGATCATGACCAGCCCGAGCTGGATGTCCTGCGCAGAGCGCTGGACGAGGGCCGGGAAACGACGGTTGTTCTCAGGAATTACCGCAAGGACGGGACATTATTCTGGAATGAACTGCGTCTGGCGCCGGTTTTTGATGATCAAGGCCAGATCACCCATTTTATAGGCATTCAAACCGATGTCACGGCGCAAAGGGAAGCCCAGGCCGAAGTACAAAGGCAAGCCCGGCAATTCCACAAATTCCTCGAAGCCATCCCTTCCGGCATAGTGGTTCTGGATGTGCAAAGCCGGATCTTCTTTGCCAACAAAGCGGCCAGCGCCATTACGGGAAAAACACTCGAGCCGGGCACCATAATTGAGAATTCGGTGGACTATTTCCAGGCGACCATGGCCGGCACCGATAAGCCTTATCCGCTTGAAGACCTGCCGATCACGCGGGCGCTGGCAGGAGAAACAGTGGCCGTGAGCGACATAGAGATCCGGCGCGACGGCCGGGTTGTCCCGCTCCACGTCAGCGCCTCGCCGATACATAACCAGCAGGGAAATGTCACCGACGCGGTTGCGATTTTCGCCGACATCTCCGAGATCAGAGAAAAGGAAAACCAGCTGAAGGAAGAGGAAGCCCGCCATCGCGCCTTGCTGAACAGCTCCGTCGATGCCATCATCACCATCGACGCATCCGGCATCATCCAATCCGTCAACCCCGCCACGGAGCGCATCTTCGGCTACCGCCCGGAAGAACTGCTGGGCCATAACGTCAGATTGCTGATGCCGGAACCGCATCGCAGCCAGCATTCCTGCTACATAGAAAACTACCTGAAAACCGGCTGGGCCAAAATGATCGGGGCCACCCGGGAAGTCTTGGCGCAGCGGAAAGACGGAACCCTATTCCCTATCGATCTCACCGTGACCGAGGTGAAGCTCCCCCAGGGAGTCACGTTCAAGGGCATCGTGCGCGACATTTCCGAGCGCAAGTCAGCCGAGGCGCTGGCCTCTAAAACCCTGGCCGAACTCAAAAGAAGTCAGGAAAACCTGCTGGTCCTGCTCAATCAATTCCGCGTAGGCACCCTGATGCTGGACGCCGATCACCGCGTGGAATTCGTCAGCGAATCCTGCGAGCAGTTTGCCGGCATCGACCGCGACACTGCCGTGGGCCGTCCCTGGAATCAGGTGCTGCCTTTCGAAATGCAATCGAAAATACAATTGCAGCGGCTACTGGATCTTCCGCCCGCCGAACGCTACCGCATCACCCTGCATTGGCAGTGTCCGGACCGGAAAGCCTGCTGGGTGGAATGCGACGTGCGCGACGATCCGCAAGCCACCAGCCGCCACATTCTGCTGCTCTACGACGTCACCGAAATCCATCAACTGCGGCAAACCATCGATGAAAGCCGCTACGGCCGGATGCTCGGCAATTGTGAGGCCATGCAGGAACTGTACCGGCTCATCGAAGATGTGGCGCGCGGCGACTGGACCGTATTGATCGAGGGCGAAACCGGCGTCGGCAAGGAACTGGTCGCCCATAGCATCCATGCTGCCAGCCCTCGCAAGGATGAGCCTTTCATCGCCGTCAACTCGGCAGGACTGAGCGAGTCGCTGCTGGCCAGCCAGCTCTTCGGCCATCGCAAGGGCGCATTTACCGGCGCGGTCTCAGACCAGGAAGGCTTTTTTGAAGCCGCTCACGGCGGTACCCTGTTTCTGGACGAGATTGGCGATCTGCCCTTGAGCATGCAGGCCAGTCTGCTGCGCGTGCTGCAGGAAAAGGAGATCACCCGCCTAGGGGAAACCCGGATACGCAAGGTCGATGTGCGTATCCTGGCCGCGACACACAAGGATCTGGCCAACGAGGTCAACGAGGGCCGCTTTCGCGAGGACCTGCTCTATCGGCTGCGCGTGGCGCGGCTTTATGTGCCGGCTCTGCGCGAACGCAAGGCGGACATCCCGTTGCTGGTCGAGGCCTTCCTTAGCCAGAGCTATCACTTTTCCAGCCGGGCCCAGCCCCGGTTCGGCGCCGAAGCCATGCAAAGCCTGGTGAATTACGACTGGCCGGGCAATGTGCGCGAGCTGAAAGCCTGCGTGGACTATGCAGTCATCCACAGCAAAGGCGAGCGCATCAATTCCCAGGACCTGCCGCCCGAATTCAGCCGGGGCGCAGCGTCTGCCGCCGTAGAACCCGAACCCATAACCGCCGTGGAAGACGAGCGGGGCCGCATTCTGGCCGCTTTGAAAAAAACCCGAGGCAACCGTCTGCAGGCGGCCAAAATGCTCGGCATCAGTCGTGCCACTTTTTATCGACGCCTGGCCGAACTGAATATTTCCCCTAATTGATAAGTTGGTCATTGGCTGGGCCGGGCGCTTTTTTCAAATCAATAGCCGCCCATGTCCGTCTCGCAAATTTCATAACCTCCAGTTTTTCCCGGACACTGTCTCAAAACTGTCTCATGAGACAGCCTTGAGACACTCGGACTGTCTCATCAGTCTGACGAAGTCGCTATCAGACCTTCTTTATACCCGCATATCCTTTTGATATATCAATTGTTTTTAATGTTTTCTCAAGCTGGCATAGGAGTTGCTCTATTACCGATAGAAATCCAGAGAATCATCTCCGGATCGCCAATCATCTCTAAATTCAGGAAACTAAAATGAAAACAATACATTTTGCAATCCTATTATCAATGGCGTCATTGCTGACATTGGGCGTCAGCGGCGCTGCAATGGCTGCGGGTCCTGTCACTTATACAACCGATCAAATCAAAGTCGGCAACGCCGCTTCCGAATGCTCGCAACTCGGTGGCCTGCTTGGAACAACATTTACGTATGCGTATAAGTGGAATGCGGGAGCAGGTGAAGGCGCGCCGGATGGCAGTGAGACTGCCAGCTTTCCGGAACACAGCAATACCATCACCATCTCAAACAGCAATGGCTCCACCTTCAACTGGAGTTCCTCCCCGAACGGCATAAGCGCCGTGCTGGTCAAGGCTGGCCAGGGCTATAACGTCTATACCTACAATCCGCAGGTTAAAGGCGACGCCGGCCTTTATGCCTACCAAAATAAGGAAATCAGCCATGTGACTTTCTGCTGGAACAAGGAGGTGACTGAAGTCAGCGAATGGTGCTCGCCCGGCTACTGGCGGCAGGAACAGCACCTGGATTCCTGGGAAGCAACCGGTATCAAGCCTGAAGACAATTTCCAGAGCAAACTGGGCTACTACCCGCAGCTGAGCAATCAGGGCCTGAAGGCCGGCGCCACTACGAACCCGACGCTATGGCAAGTGTTGCAATCCCCGCAATACTATGGAGGCAATACCTTCAACGCCATAGGCGACTTGCTGAGCAAAGCGCATCCGGACGTGAACTTCACCGGCGAGCGCGCTGAAGACAGTTGTCCACTGAATTAAATAGCGTAAGCGGGTTGAACTAGACATTCGGGGAGATCAAACATTCTCCCCTTTCTCGCATCCAGCTCTTTACCCCAAAACGCTACCCCGGCAGCGGCTCATGGGTTGCCCGGGTCATTGTAATCACTTTCTAAATCTCTCCCGCATCTAAATTTATCTTTTTTTCAAATTCTTCTTTTTTCGGATTTTTTATGTTTGATTTTCGAGTGCAAAGTGTCAAAGAGGAGCTTTTTATGACCAAGGCCTTTATCGCCGCTCCGGTAGACCCGAGCCTCACCCAATGCCACACTCTTTCATCAGACGCATTGCAAGGGCTGACCATGAGCCCTCCGGAAATCCATAGTGAAGACAGCACGTTTGCCTTCAGCGAGCACTGGCTGACCCGTTATTATCAGCAAACGCTTTGGCAACAGTACCCATTGCTGTTTCTGCTGTTGGTTTACTATGCGCAGCAACAAGGCTGGTCTGATGAACAATGGCTGCAGTGTCGCCAGCAATCTTTTCAGAACCTTTTAGCCACGATCGATCTGCCGGCGACCGAGGCTAATTACCGCGTGTTAATGGAAGCAACCGAGATGGATGCGTTTGATCAACTGTTAAGTTATAGGCCGTCAGAGCTCGCGGCGCTGTATCAATTCTTTAAAAGCGACAGCGCAGGCTTACTGGCGGGAGCAGCTGTGCATCAGATGATCACACATATGCTTCATCGTTCCCACGCGGGAGCGTGAGAACGATAAGCTGCTAACCGATAAGCCGGCCCAAGGTCGCCAGAGCCCGATCGACCCGTTCATCCCATTCGCAGGCGCAGTTCAGGCGGATGAAATTCCGGTACTTCTGCGTCGCTGAAAAAATCGGCCCGGGCGCGATGCTGATGCCTGCCCTCAGCGCCTGCTGCGCCAGTTCGACGGCATTGATGCCGCCGGGCAGTTCCACCCACAGCACGAAGCCGCCCGCCGGCTGGGTCACGCGGGTTTCCTTGGGAAAATGCAGGCTGATGGCTTCCGTCATGCGTCCGATGGCGCGGGCGTATTGATTTCTGGCCTGACGCAGGTAGCGGTCGTGACTGCCGCCTTCCAGCATTTGCGCTACAGTCAGCTGAGCAAGGGTCGGAGCGGCCAGGTTGGTCACGTATTTCAGGTATTCCACTTTTTCAAAGTATTGGCCCGGCACGATCCAGCCGACGCGCAACCCGGACGACAAGGATTTGGAAAACGACGAGCAATGCAGGACCCGGCCTTCGGTATCCCAGGCTTTCGCGACCGAGGGCCGCTGCAGGCCGAAGCCCAGATCGCCGTAGACATCATCTTCGATCAGCGCGATGCGGTAACGATTCATCAGGTTGACCAGATCGCGCTTGCGCTCGTCGCTCATGCAATAGCCCAGCGGATTGCTGTAATTGGGCACGACGATACAGGCCTTGATCGGCCACTGTTCGCAGGCCAATTGCAGAGCGTCCAGCGCCATGCCGTCGCGCGGGTGCGTCGGAATCTCGATGGCTTTCAGGGCCAGCGATTCGATGACCTGCAGCATGCCATAAAAGGTCGGCGATTCGATCGCGACAATGTCGCCGGGTTGGGTGACCGCGCGCAAGGCCAGCGTGATCGCTTCTTGGCAGCCGTTGGTGATGACGATGTCGTCGGGGCTGACCTGACAGCCGGCCTCGGACATACGCCGGGCGATCTGCCGCCTCAGCTCCGGGCTGCCGGGCGGGAATTCGTAGCCGGCGACGCGGTTGCGGTAGCGGAGCGAACAGCCGGCCAGGGTCCGTTCCACGCGCTGCGTAGGCAGAAACGAAGGCGCCGGCACCGCCGCGCCCAGCTGCACCATAGACGGATCATTAGTCGCCTGGGCCAGCCGCAGCACCATGTCCTGGCCGGTCACGGGCGTCGGCCGGCTGGACGGTCTGGACACGGCCGGCTCCTGAAATCTGGCGCCGGGCCGGAAGCGCACGTAATAGCCGGAACGCTCGCGGGCTTCGATGCAGCCCTGGTCTTCCAACTGGTGCAGCGCCGCAACCGCCGTGGCCGCGCTGATGTTATGCTGCTCGCGCAGCTTGCGGACGCTGGGCAGGCGGTCGCCCTGGCGGTAAACACCCTGGTCGATGGCTGTCAGTAAATGATCCGCGATGACTTCATAGAGTAATGCCATGGTTTTACCGTTACAGATAAGGCGTCAGGACAGCGGTACAGTGGCCGATCGACGCCATCTGTACCGGTTTAATTAACTGTTTTTGCTTCTGTATCGGCACCAGCATAGTGGGCTACGATAACGGCGTCAATAAAAGGAATTCGCCATGCCCAAGTCTTTCTACATCATGGCGGTGATCCACAAACATTAGCGAGGATTGATATGTCTGAACAAGCTCTCTGCTGGCTGAACGGTCAGCTGTTACCACTGGCGGATGCGTCCGTTCCGGTCAACGATCACGGTTTGCTGTACGGCGACGGCGTTTTCGAAGGCATCCGCATCTACCATAAACGCGCGTTCCGCCTGCAACAGCATCTTGAACGTCTGGCATTGTCGGCCAGGGCGATCGCGCTCGATATGCCTTACAGCCTTGCCGAGCTGACGGCGGCCGTCGAAGAAACCGTCGAGGTTTTCAGCCACGAGTCGGGCTATATCCGGCTGATGGTGACGCGAGGTCCCGGTCCGCTAGGCTTGAATCCTGTGGGCTGCCATCGGCCCAACGTGATCATCATTGCCGATCAGATAAGCCTCGTGCACAGCCAGAGCCGCGAACAGGGCGCCCGCCTGATCATCGCGGCCACGCGCCGGCTGCCGTTCGACGGCCTGGACCCGAGGATCAAAAGCCTCAACTATCTGAACCATATCCTGGCAAAGATCGAAGCCAATCATGCCGGCGTTGATGAAGCCGTTTTATTGAACGGTCAGGGGCGGGTGGCCGAAGGCACGGCCGACAATATCTTTATCGTGAAGAATGAAACACTGGTCACGCCGCCGTGCACGGAGGGCGCGCTGGAAGGCATCACCCGCGAACTGATCCTGGAACTGGCCGCCGAGGCCGGCATTTCTGTGCAGATTGCGCCGCTGGCGCCTTATGATCTTTATACGGCGGATGAATGTTTTCTGACCGGCACCGGCGCGGAAATGATTCCGGTCAAGGATATTGACGGACGAGGATTGACGAAATGCCCGGGGCCGGTTTTCAAACAGCTGAACCGGCTGTTTTTCGAGCGCATCGAGACAGAATCCAAGTAAATTTATCGTTCTCACGCTCCAACGTGGAACGCATCCTGCAACGCTCCTGCGTCACTGGCAGCATTCGTACTCTGGAGCGTGGAAACGATGATGAGGTTACTCGTAAAGCATCCAATGCCGCTCGCGAATCAGCCCGATACAAAGCCGCAGCTCCTGCTCCATGGCCCGGTCCTCACTTAAAAACGCCGCCTGTCCGCGCACCTGCGCGCAGGTGTTTTGCAGCGCCGGGCTTAACGCCTCCCGGTTGCCGCGCAGTTCCACGCCCTGGACGGCGGCCAGGAGCATGGCCGCTGCGACCTGCTCGGTGAGTTCCAGCACGCGCAGGCAGTCGCGGGCCGCGATCGTGCCCATGCTGACCTTGTCCTGGTTGTGGCATTCGGTCGAGCGCGAGAACACGCTGGCCGGCATGGTCAGCTTCAGCGCCTCGGCGGTCCAGGCCGAAACGCCTATCTGCACGGCCTTGAAACCGTGATTGATCATGGCCTGATCGGCCCCGGCACCGGACAGGTTGGCCGGCAGGCCGTGATTGAATTTGGGGTCCATCAGCTGCGCCATCTGCCGATCCATCAGGTCGGCCAGATTGGCCACGGCCGTCTTCAGCGAATCCATGGCAAAGGCGATATGGCCGCCGTAGAAATGGCCGCCGTGCAGCACGCGCTCGCCTTCGGCATCGATGATCGGGTTGTCGTTAGCGCTGTTCAATTCATTTTCGATGAACTGCCGCAGCCAGGGCAGTGAATCTTCCAGCACGCCGATCACATGCGGCGCGCAGCGCAAGGAATAGCGATCCTGCAGGCGCGTGTCGTGCCGGGGCGCACCGGTCGACAGTTGCAGATCGGCGCGCAGGCGCCCGGCGACGCGGTTCTGGCCCGGATGCGGCTTGACCGAAAACAGCTGTTCGTCGAAGTGGTAAGCATTGCCCTTCAGGGCGACTGAAGCCAGGCTGGTGATGCGCGTAGCCAGCTGCGACAGGTATTCGGCGCGTTGATACGCCAGGCAGGCGAGCCCGGTCATGGCGGCCGTGCCATTCATGATCGCGAGGCCTTCCTTCGGCTTCAGGGTCAAAGGTTCGATATCGAGCCTCGCCAGGACAGTCTGCGCGGACTGACACTGGCCCTGATACAGGACGTCCCGCTCGCCTGCCAGCACGGCCGCGACATAGGACAGCGGCGTCAGGTCGCCGCTGGCGCCGACCGAGCCTTCCTGCGGAATCAACGGCAGGATATCGTGCTTCAGCAGCGCGGCCAGCTGCTGCAGCAACCGGTAGCGCACGCCCGAGAAGCCCTGCGCGAGACTGTTCAGGCGCGCGGCCAGGATGGCCCGCGTCTGCTCGGCATCGAAATGGCTGCCCAGGCCGCAGCCGTGGAAGGTGTAGAGATGCTTGGGCAATGCTTCGACCAGATGCAGCGGCACGGCTACTGTGCAGGAATCGCCGTAGCCGGTCGTGACGCCGTAAACAAAGCCCTCTTCCTTTAACAAGGTATCGATGAACTGTGCGCCTTTGTCGATGCGCGCTATGAAATGGGCGTTGTTGCTTAATTCACAAGCGGCCTGCCGATGCGCCAGCCGGTACACGTCTTCGATAGTCAGCGGCTGGCCGTCGAAGATGACTTTATCTTTTAGCGGTGATTGATTATTCATGGGGCATCGTTGAGTGCGAACGAATTCGCACCTACATCAATTCTGTTTTTATTCATAGTCAGGTCAAATATTCGAGCAATCATCCGTGCCAAAAATCGAAGAAATTGAACCATTGCAGAGGCTCTTTCAGGCAATAATCCTGCAGACGCCCGGCATAGCGCTGGATCTCGACCTGCATGGCCTGCTCGCGCGTTTTGCGCGGAAACTTAAGCCCGTCGCTGAAATGGTCGAAATAAATTACGTGCCTGCCCCGCTGCTTCAGGCAGAACAGCGTATAGACAGGACACTTGAGCAACGCTGCCAGGATGAAAGGGCCCTGTGGGAACGGCGCCTCTTCGCCCAGAAACTTGGCTTTCAGGACACGCGGCTGCTCGCTGACCGGCGTTCTGTCGGCGGTGATGATGACCAGTTCGCCATTGTCGATCTTGTCGTTCAGCAGTACCGACGTGGCCGCCGTGATTTCGGTGACCTGTATCAGATTCATGCTGCTGGCTTCGTTGTACCGGCTGAGCAGCCGGTTGAATTTCTCGGCATGCTTGGTGTGCACGAGCACGTTGATGCGGATGTCCTTGTCCAGATGGGCGAGCACGCGGCATACGTCCAGGTTGCCCAGATGCGATCCCAGCAGCACTGCGCCGCGCCCGCTGGCGATCTGGGCCATCATGGCATCGCGGCCATGGTACTCGACATCGGCGCGTGACACAGAGCCGGACCAGGCCGCCAGTTTGTCGATCAAGGCATTGGCGAAACAGATGAAATGCCGGTAACTGCCGCCCGGCTTCAATGACGGCGAAAAGCCAGCCACACGCGCCAAGTAATCCTGGCTGGCTTGCCGCCCCCGCTTGTTGACCAGCCAGTAATAGCTCACGACCGGATACAGGAACACCTGAAGAATACGGCGGCCGCACAGCAGGTAGATTTTCAGCAGCAGGCGCATGCCCCAGACAATGCCGCTTTCCTGCATCTCGGCCCAATGCCTGGTCTGCTTCATCGCCAATGCCTGATCAGTAATTGCGGAAAACGCACCAGCATGCCTAAAAACAGCCGGGCATGAATCATCGAGATCATGGCATTGTCGCGCCATAACTTGAAGTGCGAGACGCCGTCGTAAGGATAGCGCACGCGCGTGGGTACATTGACGGCGTCCGTGCCCTGCCAGTACAGGCGCACGACGATGTCGATGTCAAAATCCATGCGCCGGCCGATACGCGTGCTCTCGAGCAACCGCGCCACGGCCGCCAGGGGATACAGGCGGAAGCCGCACATGCCGTCGGCGATCGCCAGAGACAGCGTGTTGGTCGCTATCCACAGGTTCGTGAATTGCCGGCCGTAACGCCGGCTTTTGGGCGCAGAATCGTCGAACACGGGCCGGCCCAGAATCATGGCATCCGGTTTGCGCCGGCTCGCCGCCAGGAATCCGGGAATATCGTCGATGTCGTGCTGCCCGTCGGCATCGATCTGCAGCGCATGGCTAAAGCCCAGCCTGATGGCTTCGTTGAAACCGTCGATCACGGCCGCGCCCTTGCCGCCGTTTTCAGGCCGGTCGATCAGAGCCAGCCAGCCGGCTTCCCGTTCGGCAATCGCGGCCAATACGTTTGAGCAGGCTTCCGAGCTGCCGTCGTTGACCAGCAGGCAGAACAGGTCCTGCGCCTTCAGTCTCGCCACGACCTCTGAGATGGCTTGTTCATGATTATAAACCGGCACGATGACGCAGGTTTTCATGCCGTTTTCCCATAGACCAGGCGCCCCGAGCTGTGCGGCCCTTGCTTCGAGCTCATCGTGAAATACAGTTTGCCGGCCTGGGCGTTCCATTCCAGCGACAAGGTCAGCGTATTGCCGGGCTCGATGAGCCTGACGAATTTGATGACGTCCATATGCGAGAACGGCCGGCCGATATCGAAAAACAGCTTGCCGTAATGCTCGGCCCAGGCGATCTGCACGACGCCCGGCAGGATCGGGAAATTCCGGAAGTGATCTTTAAAATAAACCAGCTCGGGCGGAATCAGCAGTTTCAGTTCGACATGCTCAGGCGCCAGGTTCAGGCCCAGCACTTGAGGCAGTTTACGGCTGCTTGACGCCAGCAGTTCATTCAGCAGGCGCGTGTCGATTTTGCCCTGGATTGTCAACGGAATGCAGTCCAGAACCAGCCATTTCCTCGGCAGAACGACGGCATCGAACCAGTGATGCAGCGCCTCGCGCAGCTGCCGGATCAGGCCTGATCTGCCCTGCTCTGCCAGCAGTTGCCTGCCGTCCCGGTTCAGCACGATGCCTGCGCCGATAGTGTCGCGGCTTTTCGCGATCATCAATGTGACCGCTTCAGCTATCCAGGGCAGCTCTGCCAGGCGCTGCTCCATTTCACTCAGGGACAGGCGTTTTTCCTCAACCTTGACGATGCGGTCCAGGCGGCCTGCCAGCAGGAAGCGGCCGTCATCGAGGAGCTCGATCCGGTCGGCCAGCTCCAGCCGTTCGCCGTCCAATAAATAAGGCGATTGCAGCCGCCAGCGCTCCTGCTCATGGCTCAACGCCATGCCTTCGAACAGCGTCCAGGGCGTCATCGGCTCAAGGCCCTGCCGGCGCCAGGCGATGCCGCCGCTTTCCGTGCTGCCGAAGATTTCAATCGCGGACTGCCCGCAGCAGGCGGAGACCTGCATGGCCGCCTCATGCGACAGCGGACCGCCGGAGCTGAAGATAGCCGCGAAATCCGCCATCAGCGGCTGGTCCAGGCGTTTCAGGTGCGCCGGGCTGGCAATCCAGTAAACGGGCCGGCTCTTGCCATAGTGAGCTATGGCTTCGGCATTGAAATAGATGCGGCTGTGGAAACAGCGGCCTGCCGACAAAGGCCACAGAACGCGGAACAATAAACCGTAAATATGCTGATGGCTGACCGTCGCAAGAGCTACTGCATCGGCCAGCTGCCTGCCCCACTGTTTTTCCAGCGTTTCGGCTTCGCGCTGGAGTTGTATCAATCGCTTAGGGACCGGCTTGGCCTCGCCCGTGGAGCCCGAGGTGAACATGACCAGTTGCGCGCTCGAGGGATCGAGCGGCGCCAATCGCCGGTCCGGGCATGGCGCGGCATTCAGCCAATAGTCCGTAACCGCCTCTTCATGCCAGTCGCCGATTAACCGGCAGCCCTGCTCCTGCAGCTGCCCTGCCGAGCCTGGACGGTTATTGCCGGGTATCCAGACTTCCTTATCGGCATACAGCAGCGCGAACAACAGCACGGCGAAAGGATAGGCGTCCTCGGTGTATAAAGCATAGCGCCGTTCCGGCTGCGCCCGCAGTTTGTCCGTCCATCGGCAGACAGCCGCCTGAAACTCGCGGACGTGGTAATAACACCCGCCATGCCAGGCAACCGGCGTATCGGCCGGCCTTTTTGCCGTCAGGCACTCGGACAGCGTGATAAATCTATCGGACATGTTTTTGAGTCCGCAGCCTGACGATATACTCGCCGCCGAATAAAGTGCCCATCAGCAGATAGGAGATCAGGCCGTTGTATAGGCTCCACTGCTCGAAACTGCCCCACAAGGCTGTCGCCAGTGCGATCAGGCCGTTCATGAGAAAAAACACGCACCAGACTTGCGTGACCCGGCGCGTATAAACGACGCCTTCGGGCGGCAGATCAGGATGCTGCAGCCGCGCCAGGCGTTCGATCAGGGGCTGCGGCGACCACAGGCTCCAGGCAAAAATCAACAGCATGCCGGCACTGACCAGCGCCGGATAAAAGCGCAGGGCAATGAGATTGTTGGCCCAGATCGCGAAGCCGCAATAGAGCATGCCGGCTATCAGTAGCGGCCGCAACCATTGTCCGCCGGCGCTGCCGGCCAGGCGCAGGACCAGCAGAGCCAGCAAAAAGCCGGCGATGATCCTCGGTTCGACATAGTGCATGCCGAAATAAACAGCGAACGGATAGGCGAGCGTCAGCAAGCCGATCAGGCTGTTTAGCGCAATCCGCATCAATCCTGCACCAGTCTATGGACGGCCTCGACCACGTCGCCGATCGTGCGCGCCGATTTGAAGTCTTCCGGCTTGACGGATTTGCCGGTCATTTCTTTCAGCTTGACGATCATGTCGACGGCATCGATGCTGTCGAAATCAAGGTCTTCATATAACCGGGCTTCCAGGGTGATGCTGCCTTCGTCAATTTCAAACAGCTCGACCATGATGGATTTGATAGCCGATAAAATTTCTTCTTGTGAATTCATAACACCCTCAACGGCGCACCGATTCAATATAGTCTGCTAGCGCCGAAACCGAAGAAAAAATCTTCGCGACATCGTCTTTTTCGGCATCGATTTTTACATCATACTTCTTGCGGATCGCCAGGCCCAATTCCAGGGCGTCGATTGAATCCAGACCCAAGCCGTCGTTAAACAGCGGTTCATGACTGTCGATGTCGTCGATGCCGATATCTTCCAGATCCAGCGCATCGATGATCAACTGTTTTAGTTCATTTTCCATAGTACTTATAGACTTCTCTCTGTTGCGTAAAATAGTCTTGCAAATAGTGATTCAACCGGCGTACGGCGATTGATTTCGAACTCGCGCCGGTAAATTCGTCCAGCGCGATATCGTCGCCGACATGCATGGCCAGATGAAAGCGCCGGTAGGGAATCCGGTACCAAGGCTCGGCCTTGGTCAGCGTGCTGGGATAACACGAAATCGTTACCGGCGTGACGATCTTTCCGGCCTGTATCGCGATAGCGGCCGCGCCGCGCTGGAACCGATAGGGTTTGCCCGGCACCGAGCGCGTGCCTTCCGGGAAAATGATCATCGATCCGCCCGCCTTCAGCCAGTCGACGCATTCGGCGATCATGCTTTCAGGCTCGCTGTTGCTGATATAGCCGGCATTGACGATAGGCCCGCGCATGAACGGGTTGCGCCATAACGAACCTTTGACGATGCAGCTGGCCTCTTTGATCCGGCTGATCAGGAATACGATATCGACCAGGGTCGGATGATTGGCGATGATCAGCTGTCCCGGCCGGTTCAGTTTCTCCAGGCCGACGATGTCGTAGGTCATGATCCCCAAGCGATGCATCAGCCCAATGAAGGCGTAAAAGCTGTAATGCACCACGCGCTGCCCGCGGCTGATTTTCTGCCGGCGCGCGCCCGGCAGCACCGACAGCAGCGGAAACACCAGCAGCCATAACAGCAAGCCGCCCAGACCGAAACTGAAAAAACTGAAGCCCGTGGCGAACAGACGCCAGCCGTACCGGATTTTTGCCGTCATCGCTTATGCCAGCTCCAACTATGTTTTTGGTTTCCCAGGGTCAGCGACTTCTGACCGGAAGCCAGAAACTTCGCAAACGCCAGCAACTGCACCGGCTGTTCGCCATCGTCGCGCAATTCGGGCGACCGACAGAACCGCATCGCCAGGCCAGGCCCTGCCGCCGCGATTTTCAAGGCCAGCGCGCAAGGCATATCGATGTTCAGCTTGAACGGTTCAAACGGGAAAAAATCGGGCAGCGGCTCATCGTACAAAACCAGCAAAACCTCGTCCCTGCCCTCGCTCAGCATGCCGGCTGCCTCGATAAAAGCCGCGGCAATGCCTTCCATGCCCGGCGCAATAACCGTGCTTTCCTGCTGATTGTCGTAAACAATCGAAAACAGCCCCGAAATGGCGTTATGGACGGACAGGCTGAAGGCTGTCGGCGACAGTTCCTCGCCCGCGTCTATGGTCTTGAGCATCTGGAACGATTTGCCGATTTCGCCGTGCGTGGAACTAAATACCGTCGGCACCTGCTCACCGGCCTTGATGCAGTGGTCGGCGGCATGAAACACGGCTTTCGCCAGCAGGTTCAGCCGGCGCTGCAGCATTTTCGGCACCGAAGCCGGCGCCCCGGGCGGCTCCGCCGTCATCGATTTCTGTCCCGCACTCCATGCCTGCCAGTCATCGGAACTGCTCAACCCCGGCGCCCAAGCGCCCCAGTCGCGCAAAACAAAATCGGAAACGATCAACTTATACCTGCATGCAATTATTCAACCGAGACAGCATGAAGCAGCGCCAGGCCGTTCCATGTTGTAAATGACATAAACCATAAGATCCGGCGCCGGAGCGCGGCTTCAGGATTATAAAGAAAACAATTCGCGCATTTTCTGGCCGGGGCTTTCGGCGCGCATAAACGCCTCGCCGACCAGGAAAGTATAAACCTCGTTATCGAGCATCAGGCGCACATCGTCCGGCGTATGGATGCCGCTCTCGGTAATGATCATGCGGTCCGCCGGCACCAGGGCTTTCAAGTCCAGGGTCGTTTGCAGCGTGGTCTCGAACGTGCGCAGGTTGCGGTTGTTGATGCCGATCAGCTTGGTATCGAGTTGCAACGCGCGCGCCATTTCGGCCGCATCATGCACTTCGACCAGCACGTCCATGCCCAGTTTCGTGGCCGTGTCGGACAATTCCTGCATCTGGCTGTCGGTCAGCGCCGCCACGATCAGCAGAATGCAGTCCGCGCCCAACGCGCGCGCTTCATAGACCTGATACGGGTCGATCATGAAATCCTTTCTGAGCACCGGCAGCGGGCAGCGCTCCCTGACCATCTGCAGGTACACTTCCGAGCCCTGAAAGAATTCCTTGTCGGTCAGCACCGACAGGCAAGCCGCGCCGTTCATGGCGTAATCCTGGCCGATCGCGACCGGCTGGAAATCCTCGCGGATCACGCCCTTGCTGGGCGAGGCTTTCTTGATCTCGGCGATAATGGCCGGCTTTTTGGCCAGCACCCTGCTCTGCAGAGCATTATAGAATCCGCGCGGTCTCTCCATGCCGGCGCCGATATCTTCGAGGTCGGCAACGGACATGCGCAGCTTGCGATGCGCGACTTCTTCCTGTTTTTTGTCGAGGATTTTTTTCAGAATATCGGGTGTATCGGTCATGGTTTTCAGTGAGTTAAAGTTTTTGAATAGGCAATCAGGGCATCCCATTTCGCGCGCGCCGCGCCGCTGGCAATGACCTGCTGGGCTTTTTCCACGCCGGCTGCCAGCGAATCGGCGAGATCGGCCGCATAAATAGCCGCGCCGGCATTCAGCACCACGATATCGCGGGCAGGGCCGGGCTTATTGTCCAGCACCGATTTGACCATTGCCAGACTGGAGGCCGTGCCGTCGACAGCCAGCTCGGCGATATCGGCGCGCTGCAAACCGAATTGTTCTGGTGCGACAGTGTAGGTCGTGACCTGGCCGTCTTTCAGTTCGGCAACGCGGGTAGCGGAGGCGATGCTGATTTCATCGAGCCCGTCATCGGCATTGACGACCAGCACATGCCGGCTGCCGAGCTTTTTCAGGACCTGCGCCAAAGGCTCCAGCCAGTCCTTGCCGAAGACGCCGATGAGCTGGTTTGGTGCGCCGGCCGGATTCGACAGCGGACCCAGCAGGTTGAACAGCGTCCTGACGCCCATTTCCCTGCGCGGGCCGATCGCGTATTTCATGGCGCCGTGATGCTTGGGCGCGAACAGAAAGCCGACGCCGATTTCGTTGACGCAATCGGCAACCTGTTCGGCCGTCAGATCGAGATTGACGCCGGCCGCTTCCAGCACGTCGGCGCTGCCGCAGCTGCTCGAAACGGAGCGATTGCCGTGCTTGGCCACGCGCCCGCCGGCCGCGGCGACCACGAACGCGCAGGTCGTGGAAATGTTGAAGGTGTTGGCGCCATCGCCGCCCGTGCCGCAGGTGTCGATCAGGTATTCGCCTTTGACATGCACTTTGCCGGCCAGCTCGCGCATGACTTCGGCCGCGGCCGCGATCTCATCGACGCTTTCGCCTTTGCAGCGCAAGGCGATCAGGAAGCCGCCGATCTGCGCGTCGGTCGCGCCGCCGCTCATGATCAGGCGCATGACGGCGCGCATCTGATCGGCGCTCAGGTCTTGTTTATCGAGCAGTATCTGCAGGGCTTTCTGGATTTGCATTATGTTTTTTTGATTGCAAAGGAAAACGTTCCGGATGTCGGATGATTTCCAGATCTAAATCGACATCGATATCCGGCCAGTAAAAATGACCGGGCCTGGGCTCCTCAACATTGAGGATGGCCTTAAGGTTTTGATCCTTAAACCAGGGAAAATCATCATAAGGCAAGAATAATTCTTCATGATGCGTGAGCATCCATATGCCGTTGCTGGAAATATGGGTAATTTCAACTGCCGAAATGTTGTTGCCATGCGTTAATGAGTTCATTGTAGTGACCTTCGACAAGCGATTCGATTTCTTTCAACTGCTGCCTTGAATAATGATAGTTCTTTGCCAATTCAATTTCCGGCTCCAACCAAAATTTAGCCTCTCCATCGCCTGAAACAATATGGACATGCTTTCTCGGTTCTTCTCTGGAAAAGAAAAAGAATCGGTAACCTGCCTCTTTGAATAGGGTTGGACTCATCGATAAAAGTAATCTGGTTTCTTCAATTTCCTTAAACTGCGATTGGAGCTATTTATGACGCTCTCACACCGGCACATGGAAACAAACAATCACCGCTCCAGAAAATTCCTCAGCATATCATGCCCGTGCTCAGTCAGGATCGACTCGGGATGGAACTGCACGCCTTCGATATCGAATTGCTTGTGCCGCACGCCCATGATTTCATCGATGTTGCCGGCTTCATCCCGGGTCCAGGCCGTGACTTCGAGGCAGTCGGGCAAGGTTGCCTGCTCGATCACCAGCGAGTGATAGCGCGTCGCCGTGAAGGGATTGCTGAGCCCTTTGAAGACGCCGGCATCTTTGTGATAGATCTGCGAGGTCTTGCCGTGCATGATGCTCTTGGCGTGAATGATGTTGCCGCCGAACGCGTAGCCGATGCTTTGATGGCCGAGACAGACGCCTAGGATCGGGTATTTGCCGGCCAGCTTCAAGATGGCCTCGACCGAGACGCCGGCTTCTTTGGGCGTACAGGGTCCCGGCGAAATCACAATCTTGTCGGGCGCCAGTTTTTCAATGTCGGCCACGGTCACCTGGTCGTTGCGCACGACCGTGACATCGGCGCCGAGTTCGCCGAAATACTGCACCAGATTGTAGGTGAACGAGTCGTAGTTATCGACCATGACCACTTTTACGACGCTCATGACTGCTCTCCTTCCAGGCCGGCTTCGGCCATGCTGACGGCGCGGAAGATGGCGCGGCCTTTATTCATGGTTTCATCCCACTCGTTGCGGGGTATGGAGTCGTAAACAATGCCGGCGCCGGCTTGTATGTGTAAGGTTTGATCTTTTATCACAGCGGTTCTGATTGCAATAGCGGTGTCGAGATTGCCGGACCAGGCGATATAGCCGACTGCGCCCGAATAGATGCCACGCTTGACTGGCTCCAGCTCATCAATGATTTCCATGGCGCGGATTTTCGGCGCGCCACTGACGGTTCCGGCCGGGAAGGTCGCCGCCAGCACATCGAAGGCGTTTTTGCCGTCTTGCAGTTGCCCGGTTACGTTGGAGACGATATGCATGACGTGCGAGTAGCGCTCGACGATCATCTTGTCGGTCAGTTTGACGCTGCCGATTTCGGCGATGCGGCCGGTGTCGTTGCGGCCCAGATCGATCAGCATCAAATGCTCGGCCAGTTCCTTCGGATCGGCCAGCAGATCCTGTTCCAGCATCAGATCCTGTTCCGGTGTCGCGCCGCGCCGGCGTGTGCCGGCGATCGGGCGCACGGTCACGGTGTCGTCTTCGAGCCGCACCAGAATTTCCGGCGATGAGCCGACGATATGAAAATCGTCCAGATTCAGGTAATACATGTAAGGTGAAGGATTCAGGCAGCGCAGGGCCCGGTACAGATTCAGCGGCGAGGCCGTGTAAGGTATGGACAGACGCTGCGACAGCACGACCTGCATGATGTCGCCGTCGGTGATGTATTCCTTGGCTTTCACTACGGCGTCTTCAAAGCCCTGCTGCGTGAAGCCGGAGATAAAATCCGCCTCATCGACTTTTCTGGGCGCTTTATGGTTTTCCGGCTTGGCTTTCAGTTCGCGCAGCTTGACGGCCAGATCGTTCAGGCGAGTCACGGCGCGGTCGTAGGCACCGGGCTCTTCGGGATTGGCATGCGTCAGCAGCAGCATTTTGCCGGACAGGTTGTCGAACACGAGCATTTCTTCCGATACCATCAGCAAAATATCGGGATTGCCCAGCGGGTCGCTTTTGGCTGATCTGCGCAGGCGCGGCTCAATATAGCCGATGGTTTCGTAGCCGAAATAGCCGACCAGTCCGCCGTTGAAGCGCGGCAGCTCAGCCAGATCGGGCACTTTATAGCGCGCCTTGAACTGCTCTATCCAGACCAGCGGGTTTTCGTGCGTCAGCGTTTCCAGCAGCTCGCCGTTGTTCTCCAGGGTGATCCGGTTGCCGGTGACTTTGACGATGGTTTTGCAAGGCAGTCCTATGATCGAATAACGACCCCATTGTTCGCCGCCGTGCACAGATTCGAATAGATAGGAATAAGGGCCATCGGCTAATTTCAGATAGGCACTCAAGGGTGTATCCAAGTCAGCCAGAACCTCCCGGCTAACGGGGATACGGTTGTAGCCCTGCTGCGTGTAGTGTTTAAATTGTTCTGGAGTCATTTTTGGTCTTCAACTGCGCCCTGCGCGTTCGCTTTAAAACAAGTCGACAAGCTCGACAATGGTCTGGATCTGATAATCGGCGTTCAAATCCTCGATACTGTATTTTCCGGCATAACCGTATGACACTGCGGCGGTCTTGAAGCCCGCCGACCGCGCTGCCCGCATGTCGTTGATCGAATCGCCGACCATAAGGGCCTTCTCCGGCTCAATGCCAAAGTGTTCCGCTGTCTTCAGCAACGGCAGCGGGTCCGGTTTCATTCTTGCGAACGAATCGCCGCAAGTAACGAAATCAAAATACTCAGCCATGCCGGTTTTCACCATCAACGGCTGCGTGAAACGTTTAATTTTATTAGTAATGCAGGCCAGTTTGAAACCTTTTTCTTTCAATTGCTGCAGGCCTTCCATGACGCCCGGATAAATGACGCTGCGCTCATAAACATGGGCCTCATAAAAATCGCCGAATAAAGCTAGAGCCTCGGGCAGATTTTCGGGATCGGCCGAGGGTTGCAGCTGTCCGGTCAGGGCTCTCTTTATCAGCATGACCACGCCATTGCCGACCCACTGCGCGACGGCAGCCTCCGAGTGCGGGCGTATGCCCAGTTCAGCCAGCATTCTGTTGATCGCATCGGACAAGTCAGGCGCAGAATCAATCAGCGTGCCATCCAGGTCCAGCGCTATCAGTCGAATCTGTGTCATTGGCAATCTTGTTTGGCCGGTCCGGCCAATCCGTTTTGGGTCATGTTCTTGAAACAGTGCATTAAAATGTTTGATTATATCTTTTTTTTGCCGCCAACTCTTCGTTATACAATAGCGGCCCTCAAAATCATACAGGAAAGCTATACCGATGAAACTGGCGACTTTCACTCACAATAATGTAACGCGGGTAGGCGCGGTCATTGATCAGGCCGTCGTTGACAGCCACGGCGACAACGCCATACCCAAAACCATGATTGAATTTCTGGCGGCAGGCGCAACCGCTCTGGCGGCCATGCAGCAGCTGATAGCCAGCGGCGATCACCGGATTCCCCTGAGTGAAGTCAAGCTGCGGGCGCCGGTACCGCGGCCCGGCAAATATCTGGCGATCAGCCTGAATTATGCCGATCATATCGAAGAAACCGGCTTCGAGAAACCGGAATATCCGACGTTTTTCACCAAGCAAAGCAGTTGCGTGATTGCGCATGATGAGCCTATCTACCGTCCCAAGGTCTCCGACAAACTCGATTATGAAGGCGAGCTGGCTTTGGTCATCGGCAAGCGCTGCCGTCATGTGCCCGTCGACAAGGCCCATCAGGTCATCGCCGGCTTCACGATCGCCAATGACGTCTCAGTGCGCGATTGGCAAATCCGCTCGCCGACCTGGACGCTGGGCAAATCGTTCGATACGGCCGGCCCTCTGGGACCGTGGATCGTCACTGCCGATGAAATCGCCGATCCCCATAATCTGAACCTGAAAACCTGGATCGACGATGAGCTGCGGCAGGATTCCAATACCCGGCATATGATTTTCAACTGCTACGAAATGGTCGCTTACCTGTCCCAGGCCATGACCCTGGAGCCCGGCGATATCATTGCCACGGGCACGCCCAGCGGCGTCGGCGTGAAGATGAAGCCGCGCGGTTACATGAAGCCGGGGCAGACCGCCAGAATCGAAATCGAAGGCATCGGCACGCTGATCAATCCGATCATCGAAGAACCGGACAATCTGGCCGCCTATTAAAATTAAGGCATTGGGCGATCAATCGCCCAATGCCTTAACCCAGGCTTTTTCTGTTATTGAAAAAACCCAACTTCCTGGCTCGCTTTCTTCGTTCAACCGGTTTTGGCGGCAAAGGAAACAGCACAGTAACCTTGAGTCCGCCAAATTGGGATTCTCCCAGGCTCAGCTCAGCGCCATGTATCACGGCGATGCGCTGGGCAATGGAAAAGCCGAGACCGCTGCCTTTGGCGCTCTTGGCCGTTTCAATGCAACGGTGAAACCGTTTTAGCGCGACTTCATACTGATCAGGCGCAATCCCGGGCCCGGAATCCTCGACGCTCAACAGCAGATGCCTTTCCTGCCCCGATACGCTGATTCTGACCAAGCCGTTTGCGGGCGTATATTTTATGGCATTGTCGATCAGGTTCTTGACCAGAATATTGATCAGCTGTCGATTGCCGATGATCGGCACGGCGTTATCCTCGATAAACTCCATTCGGATGCGTTTTTTATGCGCTTCCGGCTCCAGAGCCGCGACAGTCTGCACGACTTCATAGCCAAGCACGGTCGTTTCCTTGGACAGAAACTCGGTGCCGGATTCAATGCGCGAGAATATCAGCAGCTGCTGCACCATATCGGTCATGCGGTGCACGCCCTGCTCTATGCGCCCTAGCGCCTGGCGGCGCGTCAGCTCATCGTCGGTTTTCAGAGCCACCTGCGCCTGGGTCAACAAGCCGGCCAAAGGCGTTCTCAATTCATGGGAGGCATCGGCCGTAAAGCGGCGTTCATGCTCAAAAGCGCGTTCAAGCTGCATGAACAGATTATTCAGCTCGTTAACTACGGGCACGATTTCGATAGGCAGCTTCTTGACCGACAAAGGCTTTAAATAGCTGGCTTCGCGTCTGGCCAGCTGTTGCGTCAATTGGCCAAACGGCTTCAAGGCTCGTCCGACGATAAGCCAGATAGCCAGCCCCAAAAAAGGCAGGCCGATCAGAAACGGCTTGATCAGATGTCTGGAAATGTCATCCATCAGCTCCGTGCGAATGTCATCACGCTGCCCGACATGAATGATGTATTCGCTTTTTTCCTCGGAAATACTGAAAACATGCCATAAGTGATTATTAATGAGCGTTTTGCTATAGCCATTCTGCGAGATCGATAACGGCAGGGGCGGCGCGCTTTCGGAGCGAAGAATCAAACCCTCGTCCTTATAAATAAGCTGAAAGGCCAGTTTCCGTTCATAACGGTGATTGAACACTTTGGTCGGCTCGAACATTTCCGACTTGTCCAGATCCCACAACTCATACAGCGAACCGGCATACAACAGATGCCCGACGAATGAATTTAAGGCGCGCGCGGATTGCGCCAGATCCGCATCAAAAAGTTCTGCCACTTCATTGCGGATTTCCTTATAGCCTTTATAGGCGGCAATGCCCCAAATCAGCAATAATGTGGAAAGCAGCGTGAACAGCAGCAGTTTTCGAAGCGAATAACTCATTAATCTTCATCAACGTCAATAATGTAGCCGACTCCTCTGACAGTACGGATAATCGACGATCCCAGTTTTTTTCTCAGGTAGTGAATGTGAACCTCGACGGTGTTGCTCTCTATATCGGAATCCCAGGAATACAGACTTTCTTCGAGTCTGGAGCGGGATACCACCTTGCCTATATTGCCCATCAGGAAGCTCAGTATCTCGAATTCCTTTTGCGATAGATCCACCTTTTCGTCATTATAAGTAACCAGATGCGATGCCGGGTCCAGCACAATGCCCCGATGCTCGATCTTGGGCGCGCCCCGGCCTTCATTGCGTCTGGCAAGGGCTCTCAGGCGGGCGCAGACTTCATTGAGATCGAACGGTTTGATCACAAAATCATCGGCGCCGCTGTCGAGGCCCAATATTCTGTCAGGGATCGTGTCTTTAGCCGTCAGAACCAGCACCGGTGTTTCGTCTTTACGGCTTCTCAAAGCCCGCAAAATCTCCAGGCCATCCATATCAGGCAAATTCAGGTCCAGCACGATCAGTTCATACGTGTTGACTTTCAGAGCCTCATCGGCATGTTTGCCGTTGGTCAGCCAATCAACGGCATAGCCTTCCATTTTTAAACCGGCTGTCAGGCCATCGCCCAATATTTCGTCGTCTTCAACCAATAAAAGTCGCATATACTCTATGTTTCAGGTAGTTAAACATCTGCCAATAATGCTCGAACAGAAAATCCACCGAGATTATGGCCAAAGCGTACAAGTTTAGTAGGAAATCCAAGAATTGGACCCACAACCACAACAATCACTCCAGCATTTAAAAATTAAACTGTCCGATTAATAACATGCTGCCGAGTATGAAGCATGTAGGTCCGTGAAAAATCATAAAAGTTCCCTGTATTTTGATAGAAACGTGCATTATTTCGGCGTCGCGGATGGATAAATAGCCAGTTTTCCTGTCATAACATCCCGGCTCGCTCATCGGCAATCATATTATGTTAAACTAATTGTTTTTTAAACAAATTCAACGATTGCCTTGCCACCGCTCAGCTTATACATTCACATTCCCTGGTGCATCAAGAAATGCCCCTATTGCGATTTTAATTCACATGCGGTTAAAGCCGATACGCCTGAAGCCGCCTATATCGATGCGCTGCTGAGCGATCTGGCCCTGGATCTGCAGTTATACGGCATCAGCCGGCCTGTCGGCAGCATTTTTATCGGGGGCGGCACACCGAGCCTTTTCTCGCCGGAGTCTTTCTATCGTTTATTGATAGGCATAAAACAACAAATTGCGTTGGCCGATAACCTTGAAATCACCCTGGAAGCCAACCCCGGCACGTTTGAAATCAATAAATTCGCCGAATTCCGGTCGCTGGGCATCAATCGCCTGTCGATCGGCATACAGAGCTTTAACGATACGCTACTGCAAAAACTGGGGCGAGTTCATTCGGGTAAGGAAGCCATGCGTGCGGCAGAATGCGCCCATCAGGCCGGATTCGATAACTTTAATCTGGATTTGATGTTCGGCTTGCCGGACGCCGGCACCGACAGCAGCAAAGCCGATATTGAAACGGCCATAAGCCTGAATCCTACGCATATCTCCTTCTACCAGTTGACACTGGAACCAAATACTTACTTTCATAAGTTTCCGCCCAGACTGCCCGATAATGACGTTATCTTCAGCACGCAACAAGTCTGTCAAGCGCTCCTGGCCGATCATGGCTATCGGCAATATGAAATTTCTGCCTACAGTCGGCCGGGCTTTCAATGCCGGCATAATTTGAATTATTGGCAATTCGGCGATTATCTGGGCATAGGCGCCGGCGCCCACGGCAAGCTATCGCTGGCTTTGCCGGACCGGATCGTGCGCACGTTCAAACCGAAAAGCCCGGAGCAATACCTGCGCGATACCCATAAAAACGGCGGCGCCGACAGGATTGCCAGAGCGGATCTGCCTCTGGAATTCATCATGAACCATTTGCGCCTTAAACAAGGATTTTCTGTCGCGAGCTACGAAGCAACGACCGGTCTTGCCATTGATACGCTTGAGCCCGCCTTGTCGGCCTGCCTGAAGCAGCATTTGCTTATCAGCCGTGACGGTCATTACTATTGTTCGGAGAAAGGCTGGAATTTTCTGGACAGTGTTTTGGAAAAGTTCTGTTCACTGCCGCATTGATAATTCAGCGGCTCGTCTCGTTCAGCCGGTGCATCCAGGTCCATGCCGCGGGCACGATCATCTTTTCTTTAACGGCTGATAGAGGCAATCAACATTAATTTTGTTCTATAATCCATAATAAAACCACTCACTGTTCCGCAACAGGAAACAATTAATGGTCTAACTTCGTACTTAGTCACTGTAACGGCTCAACATTATATGTTCCTTAACTGAGCTTAATAATAAACCGCAAACTCTTCAATCCGTAAAAGTATATGCTTGATTATCAAAAAGACTTTATTTCCTATGCGCTGGACTGCGGCGTGCTCAGATTCGGTGAATTCCAATTGAAATCAGGCCGTATCAGCCCTTACTTTTTCAATACCGGCTTGTTTAATACCGGCGCCCAGCTGGGCAAGCTGGGCCATTTTTACGCGCAGGCCTTGCTTCAATCCGGCCTTAAACCGGATATTCTTTATGGCCCCGCTTATAAAGGCATCCCTTTGGTCAGCGCAGCCTCTATCGCCTATGCCGCCTTGACCGGCGGTGATATCCCTTTCGCTTTCAACCGCAAGGAAGCAAAGGATCACGGCGAAGGCGGCATGCTCGTCGGCGCGCCGCTGCAAGGCCGGGTCCTCATTCTTGACGATGTCATTACGGCCGGCACTTCGGTCAGGGAATCCGTGGACATTATCAGGCAGGTCCGGGCAACGCCGGCCGGCGTATTGATCGCGCTGGACAGACAGGAAAAAGGCCAAAACGAGATTTCAGCTATCCAGGAAGTCAGCGAGCAATTCAATATGCCTGTTATATCGATCATCACCCTGGAACATATTATTGAATATTTAACTGACAATGCCGCTTACGAGCAGATCGATGCCATAAAAGAATATCAGCGGCTTTACGGCATTTAACTCCTGAAGCATTTGCCAAAGAAAAAAGACATCCAAGACTAACAGTTCCCGAGATATCGACTACACTTAGTCAAAACTAATTTTTAATCTGATGTTTCAATAACAAGAAGAATCGCGTTAGCAAAAAGGCTTGCCATGAGTAATCTGGAATTTAAAGAGCAAATGCACGAATATTCGCAATGGCGTGCAAAACTGATACAGGCTATAGAAATGTACCATCAGTGGCGCAATCGCTATGGCATGAACGATGCCCATAGCACGGATATTATTTTGAATATCCTGACGGGGCTGGAGTCTGACCGCATTACCCTGGCCTTTGTTGCTGAATTTTCGCGCGGCAAAACGGAATTGATCAACTCGCTGTTCTTTGCCGAGACCGGGCTCAGATTATTGCCGTCCTCGCCTGGCCGCACCACTATGTCGCCAACGGAACTGTTTTACGATGAAAAAGGCGGCAGTTATATTCGCTTGTTGAATATTGAAAGCCGGCTTGAAGACATTTCTCTGGCCGAATTTAAAAAGAAGCCCGAACGCTGGCATCATATCGATCTGGACTGCAACTCGCCGACCCAGATGCAGGAAGCCTTTAAAGAACTGGTCGCCACTAAACTGGTGGACCGCGAGCTTGCAGACAAACTGGGGCTATGGAACGAGCGCGAAGCCGCGGAGCAAGGCATCATCAACCCCGAAAAAGTCGAAATACCTTGCTGGCGCCATGCCTTGATCAGCTTTCCCCATCCCTTGTTGAAAGAAGGGCTGGCGATTCTCGATACGCCGGGTCTGAATGCCTTGGGAACAGAGCCCGAATTAACCCTGAGCATGCTACCCAGTGCGCAAGCCATTGTTTTCGTGCTGGCCGCCGATACCGGCGTCACAAAAAGCGATATGGAAATGTGGCGCAGCCATGTTTGCAGCAACACGCGCGGTTCCAGCAAACAAGGCTTGGCCGTGGTCATGAATAAAATCGATGCCATGTGGGATGATCTGTCCGGCGACAATGGCTATGAAGCATCCATTCAGTCCCAAGTAAAAAACTCGGCATTTATTTTAAAAATAAATGAAGCGGCCATTTTCCCGGTATCGGCCAAGCAAGCCCTGCTGGCTAAAGTCAAGAATGATCAGGCATTGCTCGAGAAAAGCCGTTTGACCGTATTGGAAAATTATCTTGCCAACGATATCCTGAGGCAGCGGCAAAGCATCCTGATGGATACGATTGTCCGGGACATGGGCTTTTTGATCAGCGAATCGTCCAATCTGACGAACTCCGCCTATAACAACGCCGTCAGCCAGCTTGAGGAATTCAAGAAAATTGACTTTCAAAACCAGGATATGACGGCCAAGCTGATGGCCGAAACGCGGGACAGGCAAAACGTCTATCTGGCCAATATCGAGAACTTTCAGGCCAGCCGCCGGGTTTTCAGCGTGCAGGCCAAGATGCTGGTCGATTCGTTCGGCAAGGAAAAAATCGACGCCATCATTAAAAGAACCAAGAACGACATGTCCAAGAGCTTGACAACCTACGGCATGAAGCAAAACATCCGGAAACTGTTCGATGAATTGCGTGATCTGTTGCAGGATTCCGTGGACATTACCAATGAAACGCGTCGTCTAGTGAAAGCCATCCATAAAAAATTCAAGGATGAATACGGCTTTCAGGAGATCGAGCCGCAGCTGTTCTCCATCAAGCAATATCAGTTTGAACTGGAACAGATCTTTGAAGAGGGCGAAGCGTTCCGCACCAGCACCAAAACGACCATGACCGAACAGAGCATTGTCATCAATAAGCTTTACAACACGCTCATTGCCAAGGCCAGAAACATTCTGAGCCAGGCGCATACCGACGCGTCGGTCTGGAGCAACAGTGTCTTGACCCCATTGATGCATCAGATCAAAGATCATAAAAGGCAGATTGAAAGCCGTCTGCAAATGCTCAGAAAAATTAACGAGTCCAAAGGCGACATCGTTGAAAGCATAGAAAGCCTTGAAGCAGAACTGGCGCCCTTGAAACGGCAACGCGATGAACTGGCTACCATTATCAGGGCCATGCAGCTGGATGCCCACTCATTCAGCAGAAGCTGATCAGTGAATTCCCTTAAATCTTGAACCCGCTGCCACTGGAAGTGGCAGCGGGTTCAAGCAAATCGCACTTTAAGCGCGCTTAAAAATCAGATCCCAGACTCCGTGACCCAAGCGCAGACCGCGCTGCTCGAATTTGGTCAACGGCCGATAATCGGGGCGCTCGCAATACGCCATCCCGCTATCGGCAGTGTTTATCAGCCGGCTCTCCGCCGATAGTACTTCCAGCATATGCTCGGCATAATTCTGCCAATCCGTCGCTGCATGAAAATAGCCGCCGGACCTTAATTTCTTGACCAGCAAATCGACAAAGCTGGGCCTTACAATGCGTCTTTTATGGTGCTTTTTTTTCGGCCAGGGATCGGGAAAAAACAAATGCACGCCGGCCAGACTATGATCAGCCATCTTATGCTCCATAACCTCTATGGCGTCATGGCAATAGATCCTGACGTTGCTGATGCCCTGCTCTGCAAGCTGCATCATCAGATGCCCGACACCGGGCCGGTGAACCTCGATGCCAATGTAGTTGATCTCGGGATTGGCGGCGGCCATCTTGGCCAGACTTTCGCCATTGCCAAAACCAATCTCGACACAGAGAGGCGCATCGCGTCCGAAAACTTCGGCAAAGTCATAATCGGCTCGCGGGTCCAGCCCGTAAACGGCCCAGTAATTGTCCAGCGCAAGCTGCTGGCCCGGCGTGATGCGGCCTTGCCGGCGGATAAAGCTGCGAATGCGCTGCGGGAAATTTTGTTCAGGAGAAATCATATAAGCATAATGCGGGATTACTGCACGGGGCGGACTTTGCCGCCCCGTTGAATCAGAAAAACAAGCCGTCTATCGGCGATGAGGCGGAAGCAAAGCGCTTTCTGGGCATACGGCCTGCCAGGAAAGCTTCACGGCCGGCTTCGATGCCTTTCCTCATGGCCGAAGCCATCAGTACCGGATTTTTCGCCGCGGCAATGGCCGTATTCATCAAGACGCCGTCGCAGCCCAGCTCCATAGCGATAGCCGCGTCAGAGGCCGTGCCGACGCCGGCGTCGACCAGAATGGGCACATTGGCGTTTTCGACAATGGTCAGAATATTGTAAGGGTTGCGTATGCCCAAACCTGAACCAATGGGAGCCGCCAGCGGCATGACCGCCACGCAGCCGATTTCTTCGAGCCGTTTGGCCGCAATCGGATCGTCATTGGTGTAAACCATGACATCAAAGCCGTCCTTAACCAGTAATTCAGCGGCAATATAGGTTTCGGCCACATCGGGAAACAGGGTTTTCTGGTCGGCCAGAACTTCCAGCTTAACCAGCTTGTGTCCACCCAGCAATTCCCGGCCCAGGCGGCAGGTTCTTACCGCGTCTTCGGCCGTATAACAACCGGCTGTATTGGGTAAAATCGTGTATTTGTCCGGTGAGATAACATCCAGCAAATTCGGCTCGCCGGGATTCTGGCCGATATTGGTGCGGCGAATGGCGACCGTAACGATTTCCGCGCCACTGGCTTCAATGGCCAGACGGGTTTCTTCAAGGTCCTTGTACTTACCGGTGCCGACCAGCAGTCGTGAATGATAGGCCTTGCCTGCGATAACAAATGAATCGTCCTGGCCGCCGCCAATGGCATGGACGATTTCCAGGCGGTCGTCAGCCTGCAACACCTGCGCGCCGTGTTGATCAAACGGCAAAATTTCTTTATTCAATTCAACGGCGATCCGTTTACCCGTCAACCCCATGTCGGCGATTACATCGGCTACATGCGAGTTTTCAGCAATTTCACGGGTTTCGCCATTTACATAAACAATCATGTATAAACTCCGGCTTAATTCTCTATAGTTCTGCGTTTCTGCACCGCAAAGGCAAGATCTTCCAGCAGTTGCACCGTATCTTCCCAGCCCAGGCAGGCGTCGGTAATGCTTTGCCCATACGCGAGCGGCTGCCCTTCAACCACATCCTGCCGGCCCGACTTGAGATGGCTTTCGATCATAACGCCCATGATCCGGCGATCGCCGTTCGCAACCTGTCCGGCCACATCCTCGCCCACGATGAGTTGGCGCTGGCATTGTCTCAAGCTGTTGGCATGGCTGAAATCGATCATGATATTCGGTCTGAGATTGGCTTTTTTCAAGGCGTCCGCCACTTTCTCGACACTGACGGCATCGTAATTGGGGCCATCATTGCCGCCTCTGAGAATGATATGCACATCCTCATTGCCGGTGGTTGAAAAGATAGCCGAATGCCCGGCCTTGGTCAGCGACAGGAAATGATGCGGGCTCATGGCCGCACCTATCGCATCGATGGCGATCTTGACCGTGCCGTCCGTCGCGTTCTTGAACCCGACCGGGCAGGACAGGCCCGAAGCCAGCTCGCGGTGCACCTGACTTTCAGTGGTTCGTGCGCCGATGGCGCCCCAGGCAATCAGGTCCGAGACATATTGCGGCGTAATCAAATCCAGGTACTCGGTCGCCGCCGGGATGCCTGCGCTATTCAAATCGAGCAATAATTGCCTGGCAACCCGCAAACCTTTATTGATGTTAAAGCTGGAATCAAGATCCGGATCGTTGATCAGGCCTTTCCAGCCTACGGTCGTGCGGGGTTTTTCAAAATAAACCCGCATGACGATCACCAGATCGTCTTTTAATTCATCCTTGACCGCTTTCAACCGTCGTGCATATTCCTTGGCGGCATCTGTGTCATGGATCGAGCAAGGACCCACCACCACCAGCAATCTGTCATCCTGACCGGCCAGTATCTTGTGAATATCTTCCCTTGCTCGCAGAGTAGTTTGTGCCGCTGCTTCGGTAATAGGCATTTCATCATGCACTTGAACAGGCGCAATGACTTCTTTAGTGGCACAAATTCTCAAGTCGTCAGTATTGTATTTCGTTTGCATGGGAGCGGTAACCAGGGCTTTATAACTGGATCAAATTTTGAACTTTTCATTTTAACTGTTTTTATTATCTTTTTGTTAGTTTTTGCTATCACATAAAAGATACGCTGGATCAGCGCCGCTGCAAAGAAAAGCACGGTTACAGATAATATTCTTCAAGCGAGTGCCGGTCAGCAGCTCAGATAACATCAGACAATATGGACAAAAATGAATCAGCGCTTGATGCTGTTAATGAATGGGAATTAGAAAGATGGTAGACGGAGTTCCGACAGAAACAGTGCACCGTTGCTGCAACTTGCCTTATCCAATTAAAAAACAGGGTCGAGATTTTCTTTCAAACAGAAAGCCTCAGGCTTAACATTGCTTATTTGCAAAAGCTTCAAGGCACGCGAGCGGGTTGAAAATCAGCCGCTCGCGTTAACCGCAAACCAATCGCTCAAGATAACTTACAGAACTGCATTCAGATTCTCGTCATCATACAGACGTGTTTTTTTCCAGCCATTGAATTTGCTGTCATAAAAAGTCAGATCGTTATCGATGGCATATTCGTAGCAGCTTCTAAACAGCCGCGCTGTCCGAAAGGCATGCAACTCATCATCGGCCGTTACTTTTTCTATGTTGCCGACCTGAAACGTCTTGTTTCTGGACTTGCCGTTGCTGACCCAAAAGACGGTATAGCACAAATAGCTTTTGTCTTTTCTATGATCGTACTTGATGGTTCTGGATACGCCGGTGACACCGGTTGTGGTTTTATTTTTAGGCGGCTTAAGAAAGCGGGTCTTGCTGCCCTTTAATACCACCAGCATTTGGTCTCGCCAGGTAATGGCGGCCTTTAGAGATTTACCTTTATTCCCCCATAGTTTATGTGAAAAATAACGGCTGCTCTCTTTGCCGCGTCTTACGATACGTACCTGAAAACCAAACACATCTGGCTCAGTAATATGTTTATGTTTTGCCATGGATTTAAACTCGTCAAACGAATTATTAATTAAATTTAACAGCCAAGTTAGGCCGCCAATTTTTTGTCTCTTTGAAATATCAAGCTTTTCTTATATTTTTGTAAGCTGATGATTACAAATTATCGCTAAAGTTCAAATAAAAGCAAGTAAAAATCATAACAATATAGACAATTCCCGAGTAACTTAGTGTAGAATGATTTCATCCCACTTTTTCAGTGGTTCAAGATGAGTTAATAACCTTATGTTTTTCATTGTTTTTTGGAGATAATCGATGAGCGTACTAGTAGGTAAACAAGCACCCGATTTTACAGTTCCCGCTGTGTTAGGTGACGGTCAAATCGTTGATGCATTCAGCTTTTCAGAGGCCACTAAAGGCAAATATGCTGTCTTGGTTTTCTACCCATTGGATTTTACATTTGTTTGTCCAAGTGAACTGATCGCTTTAGACCATCGCATCGATGAGTTTAAAAGCCGCAATGTAGAAGTGATCGCCGTCTCTATTGATTCTCATTTTACTCACAACGCATGGCGTAATACGCCGGTTAACAAAGGCGGTATCGGCCCTGTCCGTTACACAATGGCAGCCGACCTGTCTCATGGCATCGTCAAAGACTATGACGTGGAAGCCAACGGCGCTGTCGCCTACCGTGGCACTTTCCTGATCGATCGCAATGGTGTCGTTCGCCATCAGGTTGTCAACGATCTGCCTTTAGGCCGTAACATGGACGAACTGCTGCGTATGGTTGATGCCCTGCAATTCCATGAAGAGCACGGTGAAGTTTGCCCGGCAGGCTGGAACAAAGGCGACACGGGCATGAATGCAAGCCCAACCGGTGTTGCGGAATATCTGGATAAAAATGCTGAAAAACTGTAAGAACGGTTAATTCGTCTTATAACGGCGCATTGTATTGATACAATGCGCCTTTTTTGTGCCTGTTAATTTTTTTGTGCCGCTGCAGCATCAGCCAATAGTTTCTTTCTGATCAGAAACGCAGCAAAGATGCCTACGATGGCCGGTATCTGCGTCAGCAGGAACGTACCTGTCGCGCTTTTGGCAACCAGCCCTGACAGCAGGTTAACGACGGATAATTTGACGGCCCACCAGGTAATCCAATACCCCATCACCCCTATGACGGCCCATTTGACAGGCTGCTCGCCATGCTCTCTTGCCGTTAAAAAAAACCAAATAAGTATCGCGATTCCGGATAATTTAGCTAATAGTAACATCTTCCAACCTCAATTTAGTTATTATGACTAATATGACCATACCTGATGCGGCTAAAATTTAGCCCATTGCCGCACCCAATCTGACAATCATATTCTGTAATAGATCATCATTATATCTTTTTTTAGTAGGAGAGAATCGTGGGAAAATCGCTTAAAATCATCCTTTCGATACTTGCGGCTCTGATTTTACTGATCATTGTCATCATCAGCGCCTTATTCATTTTTATCGATCCCAATGATTTCAAACCCGAAATACAAGCAGCCGTCAAAGACAGGATCGGCCGAGAACTGACGCTGGAAGGCGATTTAAACCTGTCGATTTTCCCGTGGCTGGGCATCTCAACGGGCAAAATGACGCTGAGTAATGCCGAAGGCTTTCGGGCCAGACCCTTTGCCGAAATTCAGGAAAGCGATATCAACGTCAAACTGCTGCCGCTGTTATCAAAAGAAATCGAAGTCGACCGCATCGTTTTAAAAGGCCTGACCGTCAACTTGGCCAAGAACAAACAGGGCGTCAACAACTGGCATGATCTGATCGATACGAAACCTGAGCCCGCTGCCCCTGGCAGCGGCACACAAGAAACCCAACCAGCGGAAGAAGCGCAGACTTTATTGTCCATCGGCGGCATTACCCTAGAAAATGCCTTCATTGATTGGGACAACGAGAAAAGCGGAAAACACCTGGAAATAAAAGACATCAATCTCAATACGGACAAGATTGTTTTTGATGAATCTTTTGCTGTAGATCTGGCTCTGACCGTTGTAAATGCCCAGGCTAAACTGTCTGAATCGATCAAGCTGACCACTGATTTAACCGTTAACGAAAAACTCGATAACTTCCGATTAACTGGCGTCAATCTGCAAAGCACAACAGCTGGCGAAAAAGTGCCGGGCAAATCCCTGACGGCGGCCTTGAGGGCAGCCGATGTGTCGCTAAACATGGCTAAGCAGGACCTTAAAATTTCGACATTACGGCTTGATTCGGGCGATTTAAAAGTCGCCGCCGATATCACCGGCAGCCGGATCAAAGACCAGCCTTCCTTCCAGGGACCTGTCGCTGTCGAACCATTTAATCCGATGCTGGTCATGAAACAACTGGCGATAACACCGCCAATCATGCGCGATGCCAATGCCCTGACCCGCCTGGCCATGAATTTCAACCTGCAGGCCACCGATGACTCGGCCAACCTTCAAAATCTGCTCATTAAACTGGACGATACGACTATAAACGGCTCGGCCTCAGTCAATAACTTCAGTCAACCGGCGATCGCTTTCAATCTGACTGCCGATACGCTCGACGTCGACCGCTATCTGGCGCCAGAAAAAGAAGCCGATAAAAAATCAAAACCCATAGCCAGCCCCGCAGTCACCACGGCGGCGGCCGCTTCGTTATTGCCTGTCGAAACCTTGCGGAAACTGAGCGCCAACGGCGAATTGGCATTGCATGAAATGAAAATCAACAATCTGAACATGCAGGACATCCATCTGAAACTCAGCGCCAAAAACGGCATTTTAGCTACAGAGCAGAGCGTCAATCAGTTTTATCAAGGCAATTATTCCGGCAATCTGAACCTGGATGTCCGCAATAAGCTCCCCGTGCTGGCAGTCAATGAAAAAATCAGCCACGTTCAAGTTGAGCCCCTGTTAAAAGCCTACAAAGGCGAAGCCAAAATGAGCGGCGTCGTCAATGCATCGGCCCAACTGCAGGCGCAAGGCAATAACAAGGATGAAATTAAATCCTCGCTTAATGGTCAATTGAGCTTTCTGTTCAAAGACAGCGTCATCCTGGGTTTTAATTTGCAGAAGATAATCGACAACAGTAAAGCCTTGATCAAGGGCGCACCTTTGCCGGCTGACAACAAGAATGACCAGACGCTGTTTTCGGAAATGACCGGCACGGCAACCATCAACAACGGCATGCTCAGCAACAATGATCTTGTCGCCCACTCCTCGAAATTGCGCGTCAATGGCAAGGGCAACGTCAATCTCAATACCGAGGCGCTGGATTATAAAATCAAGGCTACGTTGCTGAAATCGCCCGATGCCAATGGCCAGCAAGCCGAAAAAATGACAGTCGCCATCAATTTTGGCGGCACGTTCAGCAAGCCCTCTTACACCGTGGACCCTTCCTCCTTACTGACGGAAGAAAATAAGGCCAAAATCGAAGAGAAAAAGCAGAAGCTGCTGGACAAACTCGACAAGAAATTAGGCCCCGGCGCCAGCGATCTGTTAAAACGCATTTTCTGATATGAACCCATCCGTTTTCCAACAAAACATCCTCGACTGGTTTGACCGGCACGGACGCAAAGACCTGCCCTGGCAGAAAGACATTACGCCTTATCGCGTCTGGCTTTCCGAAACGATGCTGCAACAGACCCAGGTTGCGACCGTTATCGGCTATTTCAACGCCTTTACCGAAAGATTCCCTGATATAGAAAGTCTGGCGCAGACGCCTGTCGACGACGTGCTGCATCTCTGGTCGGGATTGGGCTACTACGCCCGCGCCCGCAATCTACATAAAACGGCGCAGCTGGTTGTCGAGAAAGGCCGTTTTCCCGACACGCTGGATGAGCTTGTCGCATTGCCGGGCATAGGGCTATCGACAGCCGGCGCCATACTGAGCATCGCTTTCAAGAAAAGCCATCCTATCCTGGACGGTAACGTAAAAAGGGTACTGGCACGATTCAAAGCCGTACCCGGCTGGCCAGGCAACAGCAGCGTCAGTAAGGAACTGTGGCTGCTCAGCGCCCATTATACGCCCCAGGACCGGGTCGCCGATTACACCCAGGCCATGATGGATCTGGGAGCCACCCTTTGTACGCGCAGCAGGCCTGCCTGCCATGCCTGTCCGCTCAAGGATAATTGCCTGGCCCGACTCACCGATAATATCGCCGCCTTCCCGGCGCCAAAGCCCGCGAAATCCCTGCCGGTCAAACACCGGGTATTTTTATTGCTGCGCGATAGCCTTAACCGGATACTGCTGGAAAAAAGGCCGCCGGCCGGCATCTGGGGCGGATTGTGGAGCCTGCCTGAATTCGACAGTATCGAGACGGCTGTCGACTGGTGTTCAGAGAGAAACATGCCCATCATTAACCAGAAACCAATGGCCGCGCGGCGCCATACCTTTTCCCATTACCATCTGGATTTTACGACGCTAATTATTGAAACCGATAACCCTACTAATATTGTGATGGAAGCCAGTCAAACTGTCTGGTATAAAGCCGGACAAACTCACAACTTAGGGATAGCGGCGCCGATCAAGCTGCTATTGCAACAATCCACTATCGAGGACAACGATGACTAGAATGGTTAAGTGCGTTAAATTGGGAATAGAAGCCGAAGGTTTAGATGCACCGCCCTTTCCAGGGCCTAAAGGTCAGGAAATATTTGAAAAAATATCGAAACAGGCCTGGCAGCAATGGTTAAGCAAACAGACCATGCTGATCAATGAATACAAGCTGGCCAGCTTCGATCCGAAAGCCAGAGCCTTTTTAGAAGAGGAAAGAAGGAAGTTTCTGTTTGAGGGCAACACCGACATGCCTGAAGGCTACGTGCCGCCCAAGTCCTGATCAAGCCTGTCAAATGTGTAACACGAGCAATGTTGCACATTTGATCTATCTGCTCTCGCTGGAATCAGCGCTTCATCGAGTCAAAAAATTCAGAATTGGTCTTGAAATCCTTCAGCTTGCCGATCAGGAATTCGGAAGCGGCCGTTTCATCCATTGGCTGCAGGATTTTGCGCAGTATCCAGGTTTTCTGCAATGAATCAGGGTCGACCAGGTATTCTTCCCGGCGCGTGCCGGAACGGTTGATATTGATGGCCGGATAAATGCGTTTTTCCGCAATCTTGCGATCCAGGTGCAGTTCCATGTTGCCGGTGCCTTTGAACTCCTCATAGATCACCTCGTCCATTCGGGATCCGGTATCGACCAGCGCCGTAGCGATAATCGTCAAGCTGCCGCCTTCCTCGATATTGCGCGCCGCGCCGAAAAAGCGTTTTGGCTTTTCCAATGCGTTCGCATCGACACCGCCGGTCAATATCTTGCCTGAAGACGGAACCACCGTGTTATAGGCTCTGGCCAAGCGCGTAATCGAGTCTAACAAGATGACTACATCGTATTTATGCTCAACCAGACGACGCGCCTTCTCGATCACCATCTCCGCGACCTGTACGTGACGGGTTGCCGGTTCATCGAAGGTGCTCGAAATGACTTCACCGCGCACGCAGCGCTCCATTTCTGTAACCTCTTCAGGACGTTCGTCGATCAACAATACGATCAGGTAACACTCGGGATTCTTTTCGGCGATGGATTGCGCCAAGCTTTGCAGGATCATGGTCTTACCGGCTTTTGGCGGCGATACGATCAAACCGCGTTGGCCTTTGCCGATAGGTGCGATGAGATCAATGATGCGCCCGGTTAAATCTTCACTGGTGCCGTTGCCTTTTTCCAGAACAAAACGCTGATTGGCAAATAGAGGAGTCAGGTTGGAGAAGTGAATTTTGTTTTTGGTGTTTTCGGGGGATTCAAAATTGATCTGTTCGACTTTGAGCATCGCAAAATAACGCTCGTTGTCTTTAGGCGGCCTGATCTTGCCGCTGATGGTATCGCCGGTCTTTAAAGCAAATCGTCTGATTTGACTGGGCGAGACATAAATATCGTCGGGGCCCGCTAAATAAGAACATCCCGGAGTGCGTAAAAAACCAAAACCATCCTGCAGAATTTCCAGAACGCCATCGCCGTAGATATCTTCGCCGCCTTTTGCCTGCTTCTTCAGAATAGCAAAGATCAAGTCCTGTTTTCGGGTTCTGGCAACGTTTTCAATGCCCAATGACTCGGCTATTTCAATAACTTCACTGATTTGTTTTAGTTTTAACTCGGTTAGATTCATAAAAGATGACTCAAGGGTATACGGTATGGACCGTAACTAAGCAAGATAGGATTAGATGTTAGGGATGTAGTTTATCGGGCGATATTTGAGAGCGCCTGACGCGGCACCCGATAAGTATAACTAAAATACCCGGACCCGTTCAAGGTTTTTTGCGACGGGTCCGGGTCAAGGTTCATTTATATATTGCTATCAATGAAGGCAGCAAGTTGTGATTTTGTCAATGCACCGACTTTAGTGGCTTCCACTTCGCCGTTCTTAAACAGCATCAATGTCGGAATGCCGCGTACGCCATAGTCTGCCGGCGTTTTCTGGTTCTCGTCGATGTTCAGTTTAACAACTTTTAATTTACCTTGGTAATCTTTGGCAATTTCATCCAGAACCGGTGCAATCATTTTGCAGGGTCCGCACCATTCAGCCCAATAATCAACTAGCACGGGACCGTCCGCTTTAATAACAGTTTCGTTAAAATCACCATCATTTACATGAAGGACTAAGTCGCTCACACTATTTCTCCAAAATTTAAAAGCTAAGACTATAGGAGGGATGGCGTTAATTTGTCAATCAATTTCAGCTGACAGGCTTTTTACGTTATGCTATAGGCCTATGAATAAGACACATTTAACAAATACCCGCTTCAGCAACCTGGAATTGTCCGACTCTATCCTGCAAGGTCTGAAAGAGGCCGGCTTTGATCACTGCACGCCGATACAGGATAAAGCTCTGCCTCTACTCCTGCGAGATAAAGATGTGGCAGGTCAGGCGCAAACCGGAACCGGCAAAACCGCCACATTTCTGCTAGCCACTTTTCAGCGCCTGATCAATGATCCCAGTGAAAAGATAAAAAATCCCAGAGCCATCATTCTGGCGCCGACACGCGAACTGGCCATTCAGATCCATAAAGATGCGCGGCTGCTGAGCAAACACCTCAACCTGAAGATCGGGCTCATCTATGGCGGCACCGATTATCAGAAACAGCTCGACAGCCTGAAGTCGAATGTCGATATCATTATCGGCACGCCCGGCCGCATCATCGATTTTTACAGACAGAATGCCTTTACGCTGGACAATGTGCAGGTTTCCGTCATGGACGAGGCCGACCGCATGTTCGATCTGGGCTTTATCAAGGACATACGCTATTTGCTGCGCCGCATGCCGCCGCCCGAGAAGCGTCTGAACATGCTGTTCTCGGCGACGTTATCCTATAAAGTGACCGAACTGGCTTACGAACACATGAACAATCCGGTCCTGATACGCATAGAGACCGAAGAAGTCACGTCCAAGGCCATACAGCAAAGCGCATTTTGTCCGTCCAATGAGCAAAAAATCCCGCTGTTGCTGGGCATTTTGAACAAATACCAACCGCAGCGCAGCATTATTTTCGTCAATACCAAACGTTGCGCCGAGCAACTGGATGATTACCTCAATGCCAACGGCTACAAGACCGCGGCCCTGAGCGGCGATGTGCCGCAGGAAAAACGCCAGCGCCTGCTCAATGACTTTCAGGAAAACCGGATCACGCTGCTGATTGCGACCGATGTCGCCGCTCGCGGCCTGCATATTCCCGACGTCTCGCATGTTTTCAATTACGACCTGCCGCAGGATGTCGAGGATTATGTGCACCGGATCGGCCGGACCGCGCGCTTTGGCGCCAGCGGCGAAGCGGTCAGCTTTATCTGCGAGGAATACGCCTATTCCATGCCCGATATCGAAGCTTATATTGGCCAGAAAGTGCCGATCAAGCCGATTACTGCCGATCTGTTAGCCGCCGAAGTCGTTAAACCTGAGCGGAAAAGCAAGCCGCCGGCACAGGAAAAGCGCCCCGCCCCAAAAAGGCCGCGCCCGCGCCGTCCTAAAGCCCGGCCATCAGCTCCCGAAAATCCTCTATAGCGGGAAAATCGATTATCTCCTTTTTGGGCAGCCGCGTATCGGGCCTGCTGACCGAAATCAGGTGTTCTATCCCGAACTGCCTGGCGGCGTTCAAAACCGCCAAGCTGTCATCGATCAGCAGCGTGTTGTGTTTTTCAAACGGCTGCTGCCGCTGCAGCCGGTGCCAGAATTCGGCATGTTCCTTAGGAAAACCCAGCGTATGGGAACTGATAATGTCATCGAAAAACCGGTGCAGGCAGGTTTTCTCCATTTTCAACCCCAGACTGTCCTGATGCGCATTCGTGACCAGTAAAACCTTGTGCCGAGACTGATGGACCTTTTCCAGAAATTCGACGACATGCGGCAATACCGCGATCAGCTCTGCTATTTCAGCTTTCAATCCGGCGATATTGAGCTCCAGCGTCTCGCTCCAGTAATCGAGGCAATACCACTCCAGTTTGCCTTCCATGCTTTTGAAGCGCGGCGCCAGCAGTTGCTTGGCTTCCGCAATCGCTATACCCTGCTTCTCGGCAAATTTCAGCGGCACGAATTCCTGCCAGAAATGATTATCGAAATTCAAATCCAGCAGCGTACCGTCCATGTCCAGCAATACCGTGTCAATTTTGTTCCAATCGATCATGAGAGTGCGTTATATTTACAAAAAATATTTCAGTTAAATTGCAAAATGGCTAAAAAACCCACCATCCTCAATAAGACTACAATCGCGAAAAGCCGTTTATTCCGCATTGAATCCCTTGATCTTCAATTCAGCAACGGCGTTCAGCGCAATTACGAACGCCTGGCCCGGGGCAAATCCGGCGGCGCCGTGCTTATCGTGCCCATGCTTGATGCCGACACTGTCTTATTAATCCGGGAATACCTGGCCGGAGTCGACCGCTATGAACTGGGCTTGCCGAAAGGCAAAACCGATGCCGGCGAATCGTTTCTTGAGGCCGCCAACCGGGAACTTAAAGAGGAAGTCGGCTTCGGCGCCAGAAGCCTGCACCATTTAAGCTCTTTTTCCGTCGCCCCGTCTTACCTGGAACATATGACCGAAATCATCATCGCCCAGGACCTGTACGCCGAAAAACTGCCCGGCGACGAACCCGAAGAACTGGAAGTCATTCCCTGGAAATTGAGCGATATCAATGCCCTGTTAGCCACGGGCGAATGCACGGAGGCCCGCTCGATTGCCGCCTTGTTCATGGCGCTGGAATATTTCAAAGCCCAATAAATCACAGGCGGTAAAGCGGTTCCAGACCGGAATCCGCCGCTTGCGAAATTCTCTCCCGGGCTTTGTTCTCGCTGAACGCCTGAAACAGTCTTTTCCCCTGCCACTGGCCCGCATCTTTGCCATACAGCGTCTGATTCAACAACAGGATTTCATCCCTTAACCGCGCATCGCAACAGGATGCGACGGCGCCGAGATTCGTGGCGTCAAATTTTTGCCGCCCCCAATCCAGCAGAGCATCCTTGGCAGCCACGGCATCGTTATCGCTGCAGGCCTGCTTTAATTTTTTAATGCTGTCATTCAAGTTCACTTCAGTAGCAGCCGCTTGCGGCACGGGCTTTTCTGCAGGCCGCCGGGCAAGAAAATAAACCAGCGTCGCCAGCCAACCCACAGCCAGAAATCCTGAAACCCCCAGCCATATATTGCTTTGCTGGGCCTGGCCGACCGGCGCCGGCACAATCGATTCAGGCTTTGGTGCCGCTTCAACCGGCGCCTTGGCCGGGACCGGAGCGGCTGCCTGCGCGCCTGCCGCTGCAACCGCATGAATCGTCGTTTCCGGAATTCTGGCGACTTCCATCTGCTGAGTCTTGGTATTGAACCAGGGCACTTCGATGGCCGGCAGTGTATAACTGCCCTCTTTTGACGGAATCAGGGCTATTTTTTCTTCCCGGAAGGCAAGCACGCCGTCGCTTTTTTTCTGTTCCTTAAGCACCGGCTGATCTGGATAGCTTTTTAACTGATCCTGCGTTTTGGTGCTGCTCAGCTCGGGCAATTGGCTGACCATGGCGCCTTTTGCCAGGAGCTTCAAGGTGCGCGTCAGCGGCTCTCCGACTTTCATGCGCTCGAAATCGCCCGACCACTCCTGGTTCAGCTGCAGTTGTTCGGCCGGCAGCCAGTGCTGTGCTGTAAAAGACGATGCAGCCGGTTTGACATCCAGCGTTACCGATTGGGAGGCCACGCGCTGGGTTTTGGTCATTCGCGAGTTAAAGAAACCGCCGAAGCTGGGGCGGGCCGCTGTCACGACCTGCGCCGTCAACTCCAAAGGCTTGATGGTCATGCGGCCGCTTTTCTGCGGAAAAATCGCATATTTGCGTTCGGTCACCCAATAATCCTCGCCATTGACCTGCGTGCTGTAATTGCTGTCGTCGCCGAGTTTTTCAATGACGGCATCGGCCAGTTCCGGCTCATTGAGGCTGGCCTGCGAAATTTCGACCCTGCGATACAAACGCATGGTATAGAGGACCTGGGATTGCACATAAGGGGATTCAGGAGACGCCTCAACTTCCAGAAACAAATCGCTGTTGGCAGGCACATCTTTAATGGATGCGCCTTCGGTTACCTGCACGGTTGCTGGCTGACTCACATCATCGCCGAACTGCACGGCCGGCACGGTCAGGTTGCCGGCGTGTTTGGCCATGACCTGCAGCACCCACTGTACGTTTTTGCTGGATTTGCCGTTAACCCATGACGAGTGAGTGCTCTGGCTCTGGCCCAATATCTCGAAATCCTGTTCGAGCGGCGTGAAATCGGGGTCATCGTCCGGCGAATCGGTGGCCGTAAACGTGATCTGAAAGGATTCGTTGAGATTGACCGAACTGCGGTCTACCGCGACATTGATTCCCGCCGCCGACAACCACGGCGCATTCAGTAGCAATAACAGATAAAGCAGAGCTGTTCGGTACGGACTAGCTGTTAATAATTTCAGTAATCTCATGTTCATCACGAATTTGAATGGTGTAGCGGTACAAGAATTGCCTCAGTCATGCTGTTTACCAGACAGCGCCTGAACCCGATCGGGGTCTGCTGTCTGATTGCCGCTCCCGCTCACCATATTGGTACAAAAATTTGCGCTTCAAAAGGCCTGCCGGATCATCAGGAATTCGATTAAGCCATTGTTCATTGGCCTGAGCCCTTTCATCCTTGGCTTCAGCCGGCAACTGCTCTGACTGTTGAGCGGCTTGCTGCTGCGCATCGTCCTTCTGCTGCTGGCCGGGCTGCTGGCTTTTTTCGGCGTCCTGCTGTTTTTGCTCGGGCTTGTTCTGTTGTTGCTGATCTTTCGACTGCTGCTGTTTGTCCGACGGCTGCTGATCGGATTCATTGCCCTGTTTCTGCTGGTCGCCGGCTTGATCCGATTGGTCGCTGTCCTTTTTCTGCTGCGAGTCATCCTTGGACTGCTGCTGTTTATCGTCTTGTTGCTGTTGCTGTTGCTGTTGTTGATCCTGCTTCTGTTCTTTCAAGGCTTTCTCGACGATTTCCTTGTTATATTGAGCGTCTTTATCATCGGGATTTATTTTCAATGCCTGTTCGTAAGCCTTCAAAGCCTCAGCCAACTGGCCTGTCTTCGCTAGGGCATTGCCTTGATTGTAAAAACTGTCGGCCGTGCCGGTATTGCTCAGGCTTGCCAGCGCTTCATTATATTTTCCGGATTTGTAGTGCGCAGCCGCCTTCCAGTCCGGGCTTTCAAACAGTTGCGCTGCCTTTTCATAATCGCCTTGTTGAAACGCCTGCTGCGCCTGCTGGTCTTTTGTGCGCCATAGATCCTGCCAATCCAGGGCATAACTGTTTTTCGGCAGCGGCACTAGCAGCAACAAGGCCCAGCACAGCAGGCCTTTTCTGAACGTCAGCGCCGCCAGCGGCAGAACCAGCAATAACAGCCAGGGGCCCCTATCCTGCCATTGATCCAGCGAACCCTCCTTTTTCTCGGCGCCCTGTTGCCGCACGGGCTTGTCCAGCGCCGCCAGCAAGGTATCAATGTCGTTGTCATCGGCAGTTATCGATTGGAAGATGCCGTGTCCTGCCTGCGCCAGTTTCGCCAATTCATCGGCATTCAGTTTAGTGACCACGATATCGCCCTGCTCGTCTTTTAAAAAGCCGCCGTCCGGCAACGCGATCGGCGCCCCCTCGGCCGTCCCGACACCCAATATCGAGAGCTGATAACTGCCCAGCGATTTCACCGCCGGCAGGGCTTCATCGACAGCGACGCCGTCGGTCACGAGCAATAACTGTCCTTTCTGCAAACCCGCCTGTTTGAACAGTTCCAGCGCTTTTTCCAGAACCATGGCCGTATTGCTTCCCTGGCTGGGCATGATGTTGGTGTTTAACGCCTCGAGCTGGCTGGCTATGGTGTCGGTATCATCGGTCAGCGGCGTGACTGTAAACGCATCGCCGGCATAAACCAGCAGCGCGGTCTGGCCGTCCTTTCTCTGTTTCAGGATATCGGCAATCTTATAGCGCGCACGTGTCAGGCGGCTCGGCTTGATATCGGCCGCGTCCATGGACAGGGAAAGATCCAGGGCGATGACCAATGCGGAATCATTGCGGAAAACCGGCGCCGGCTGTCGCTCCCAGGCCGGGCCTGCCAGCGCGGTAATCGCCAGCAAAGCGCCGACGGCGCCTGCCGCCAAAGGCCAGCGGCTTTGCCCGACCGCCTTTTCCTGCAGCAGATAGGGCAACAGGGCCGCATCGCAGACCGTTGACCAGTTGCCTTGCCTGAGTTTGCTCCTGAGCATCAAAACCAGCAGTACGCTAAAAGGTATCAAAGCCAGCAGCCAGTAAGGCCTGATGAAGTGAAATTCGGCTAGATTCATGACAACCTCACGCGGGACAGTGCAATCGCGGCCGCCAGCAGCAGCGCGCCGGTCAGCGGCCAATAATACAGTTCGCTTCTGGGCCTGAAGTATTGTTTGTCTTTTTCCACCGGCTCCAGCTGATCCAGCAATTGATAGATCTTGTTGAGCTCGTCGGTATTTCTGGCCCGGAAATAAACGCCGCCGGTTTTCTCGGCGATGGCCGTCAGGGTTTTTTCATCGAGATCCTGGGACGGGTTGACTTTCTGGGCGCCAAAGAAGCTGCGCACGAGCATTTCATCGGCGCCGATGCCGATCGTGTAGATTTTTAACTGGTTTTCGGCAGCCAGCTCGGCCGCTTTCAACGGCGATACTTCGCCGGCGGTATTCGCACCATCCGTCATCAGGATCAGAACCCGGCTATTGACCTCCTGGTTCTTGAGGCGCTTGACGGCCAGCCCGATCGCATCGCCGATCGCGGTGTTGTCGCCGGCCAGCCCGATCGCCGATTCATCCAGTAAAGTCATGACCGTTTTCCTGTCGAAAGTCAAAGGCGTCTGCAAATAAGCCTGCGTACCGAACAGGATCAGGCCAATACGATCGCCGACGCGCCGGTTGATGAAATCGCCGGCCACCCATTTGGTCGCCGTCAGCCGGTCCACGGCTTGCCTGTTGATAACGAAATCCTGCACTTCCATGCTGCCCGATAAATCCACGGCCAGCATCAGATCCCGGCCGCTGACAGCCTGCTCGATCGGCTCCCCCAGCCATTGCGGCCGCGTGCAGGCCGCGATCAGTAAAATCCAGGCGATAGCCGCCGCCAGGAACGGCCAGCGCCCGGTTTGGGAAATAACGCGCGCGTCGCCTTCGGAAAAATCGTCCAGAAAAGGAACTTTCAGTGCGGCCTGCTCGACCGGTTTATGGGCCGGCAACAGCCAGCGTATCAGTAAAGGCAATGGTAAAAGACTGAGCAGCCAGGGCCATTCGAAATGAATCATTTTTTTGCTTGAGCTTTAAGCCAGTCTTCGCAAAGACTGATTAATTGTGGAATGTCCGCATCGGCCAGCTGTAGCTTGCGATAAGGCGCATCGCTCAGATGCCGGCCTACTCCTTCGCTGAAAGGCGAACCTTTGACCGAGCTGTCCAGATAAGCCAGCCAGGCCTGCCCCGTTAAACCGGCCGCTTGTTCTCTGGGCGCTACGCTGATTGCCACGCGCCGGACCAACACGGAAAGCGCGACCAGTTTTCCATGATTATCAAGCGTCTTGTCCTGCTTGATTTGCGCCAGTATTTTTTTTGCGGTTTTGACGGCGGTCTTGCGGGTCAGGCGCTTATACAGCCAAACCAGCAGAAAAATCAGCAAAGGCGCCAGTATGGCAATGAGCCACCAGCCCATAGCCGGCGGCCACCAGCCGATGGCTTCCGGCATGTGTATATCTCTTAGCGGAAGTTGCGTGGGTTCCATTTATCGATGCCCTAACAAATATCTTAAACGTTGCACGGGATCATCACCGGTACTGCATTGCATGAAGGCCAAGCCTCTGCTTTGGGCCAACTGGTTAAGGCGCTGTTGACGCAAGGCGAAGCGCTGCTGATATTGCACAGCCGCGCCGGAATCGGTGTCTACGACCACATCGCGGCTGTCATCGGTAAACCGGTAGCGGCCCTTTGCAGGCAGTGCGCTTTCCAGAGGATCGTAGACCATAACCAGGACCACATCGCAATGCTGTGATAGCTTCAATAGATGTGTTTCAGTTTTATCATTCATGCCGCGAAAGTCGCTAATGACATAAACGCGGCTGCCTGGGCGGGCATGCTGTGTCAAACGGGCCAGCGCACGCTCCAGCGTTATGGCGTCAGCCGACTGGTCTACTGGCTGCACCAAGGCATTCAGAAACCGCAATACCGCATGCTTGCCGTTTTGCGGCTTCAATTCGCGGCAGGCCGTATCGGAAAAGATCTGGCCGCCGATCCGGTCGCCATGATGCTGCGCCGTCCAGGCCAACAAACCAGCCAGCTTGGCCGCCAGGACCGACTTGAAGATGCCACGCGTCGCGAAATGCATGGCGGCCCGGTTATCGACGGAAATGAATATTGGCCGCTCACGCTCCTCACGGAACAGCTTGGTATGGGGCTTGCCGGTACGCGCCGTCACGCGCCAGTCGATGCTGCGGATATCGTCGCCAGGTTGGTAAAGTCTCGCTTCGTCAAATTCCATGCCCCGGCCTTTGAAGCGCGAGACATAGCCGCCGCTCTGCACCGAGCGTATCGAGGCATGTTGCAGGTTCAAGCTGGCCGCAGGCTTGGCAAGATCGATCAAGGTTTTGAGCGATACGGAAACCAACTCGTCGGATAACTGTCGGGCATCGCCCGCCCGTTTACTGAACAACATCAAGGTACGGCAACTCTGGCAATGAGCTCTTTGATGAAATGATCGGTTGTGATGCCCTCGGCCTCGGCTTCATAAGACAATATCAGACGATGGCGCAGGACATCAAACGCCATATCCTGAATGTCTTCGGGGCTGACAAAATCGCGTTGCGCCAGCCAGGCCTTGGCCCTGGAACAACGGTCCAGCGCGATGCTAGCTCTGGGGCTCGCCCCGTATTGCAGCCATCCGGCCAGATCTCTGCCGTAAGCGCCGGGATTGCGCGTCGCCAGCACGATTTGCAGCAGATAGTCTTCAAGGCTGTCGGCCATATAGAGGTCCAGCACTTCATTACGGGCGTCGAACAAGGTCTTCTGGTCGATAGGCTCAAATTTGACGCTGTCTTTTGCCGACCCCTGCCTGGCTTCGTTTCGCGCCAGTTGCAGGATGCTTTTTTCATGTTCCGGTTTCGGATAATCGATTTTCACATGCAGTAAAAAACGGTCCAGTTGCGCTTCGGGCAACGGATAAGTGCCTTCCTGCTCGATAGGGTTCTGCGTCGCCATGACCATAAACAGCTGCGGCAACGGATAGGTTGCCTGACCAACCGTTATCTGGCGCTCGGCCATGGCTTCCAGCAGAGCGGCCTGCACTTTGGCCGGCGAGCGGTTGATTTCATCGGCCAGAATCAGGTTATGGAATAAAGGCCCTTTTTGAAATTCGAAGCTGCCTAGCTGAGGGCGGTAAATCTCAGTACCGGTCAAGTCGGCCGGCAACAGGTCCGGCGTGAACTGCACGCGATGAAAGTCGCCTTGAATGCCCTTGCTCAATATATTAATCGCTCTCGTTTTAGCCAGGCCCGGCGCACCCTCAACCAGAATATGGCCATCGGCCAGCAAGCCGATCAGCATTCTTTCAACAAGCACATCCTGACCGATAATTTCTTGATTAATATAGGTTTTCAGCCTTATTAACGACGATTGCGTGGTATTTCTATTGCTGTTTTGTTCTGACATAGTCCAATTGTATGTTTTAGATCCATAACTTGGAGGGCGTTAAGCCTCGCCAAAAAATCAATAACCGAAACCGAAGGTTATCTTCTCATAAACAATCTGCTTGTGAAAAAGTTCCTTATTTTATACGGATATTTTGCCTGACAACATAGAGTAACTTCTGGGTATAACGATGAGTTACCTGTGGATTGCTGTGCAAACAACTTCAGCAAGCAAGTTATCCACAATCTGCGCACAACTTGTGGATAACATTAAGCGCAAAATATTACTTGTTATAAGAAATTGATATTAAATAAAAATTAAGACTTATCAACAGGATTTTTCCACCTAATAGTAACAATAGGTTTTAAATTTTTTATTTTGTTATGATTACCGGCGGAAAACGCAAAGGAGCATGATCATGGAAATCTATAAAACCAAACCAGACTCATCTGATTCGCTGCCTACCGGTATCCCTTATATCGTCGGTAATGAAGCGGCTGAACGCTTCAGTTATTATGGAATGCGGGCCATCCTGGTGATTTTTATGACGCAGTATTTGGTAGACGCTTCGGGTCGACCTGATGTCATGTCTGAAAATGAAGCCCAGGGTTATTTTCATTTGTTTACCTCGGCTGTGTATTTAATGCCGCTGTTCGGCGCTTTATTAGCCGACGGCCTGCTGGGCAAATACCGTACGATTATTTATCTGTCTCTGATTTATTGTCTAGGACATTTTTCTTTGGCGATTGACGATACGCGTCTCGGTTTATTGATCGGGCAGGGGTTGATTGCGATCGGCTCAGGTGGCATAAAACCCTGTGTTTCCGCAAATGTCGGCGACCAGTTTGGTGTAAATAACCGGCATTTGGTCGGCAAGGTCTTCAGTTGGTTTTATTTCTCCATCAATTTGGGCGCTTTCACTTCGATGTTGATTATTCCGTGGCTGCTGCATCATTATGGTTCTTCGGTGGCCTTTGCCGTTCCCGGTCTTTTAATGCTGCTGGCTACGCTTACGTTCTGGGCGGGCCGCTACCGCTATGTGCATGTGCCGCCGGCCGGCATGGCATTTGTCAGAGACATGTTCAGCGCTGCCGGTCTGACGGCTTTGAAAAAACTGGCGTCCGTTTATGCTTTTATTGCCATATTCTGGGCCTTATTCGATCAAACCGGCTCATCGTGGATACTGCAGGCGCAAAAAATGGATCGGATGATTTTCGGAGTTGAATTGTTGCCATCACAAATCCAGGCCGCCAATCCTTTATTGATCATGCTGTTGACACCGCTGTTTTCGTATGGCATTTACCCGTTTTTAAGCCGGTTCGTTGAATTGACGGCATTAAGAAAAATGGCGATCGGCTTGTTCCTGACTGCGTTGGCTTTCGCCATTGCCGGCTTCATACAAATCGACATCGATAACGGCTTGTCTCCGTCTATCACCTGGCAGTTGCTGGCTTATTTATTGCTCACATCGGCCGAAGTCATGGTTTCCGTGACCTGCCTGGAATTTTCTTATACACAGGCGCCCAAAACCATGAAGTCATTTGTCATGGCGCTTTATTTTCTGTCGGTAGCTGCCGGCAATCTGCTGACCAGCGCCGTCAATTTTCTGATCCAGAATGCCGACGGCTCCAGCAAACTAGCCGGCGCGGATTATTTCTGGTTTTTTACCGGCTTAATGTTGGTTAATGCTGTACTGTTTTTGTTTTCGAGCCGTTACTACACCGAGCAATCCTATTGGCAGGATGAGCAAAGTTCTTGATATCACCTATAATCTTTTCAATCTTACTTTTATACATAATATACTGGGGAGTGCGATGCGATTTGCAGTGATTTTTCTGGGAATTCTTTTTTCCGCCCATACGTCCGCCGGCGTTTACAAATGCACGGGAACTGATGGCAAAACAGCTTATCAATCAACGCCATGTGTAGCAGGGCAACGGAATATCGAACTGAATGTTAAAACCGGCGGCTCCACCGATCTGGATGAGCAACAAAAACAACAGCTGGAACAGCAGAAAAAAATTGATCAAGACAAGCTTGAACAAGAGAGACTAAAACAAAGGCAGGCACAGTTAAAGCAGGCGGCTGCCGATGAAAGCGCCAAAAATCAGTTTCTCATTAAGAATAATCCAGGGAAGTTTTCAGCTTATGCAATTCCACCGTATCAGTTTGACCAATTACCTGTTGTGGTTAAGAATCACCAGAACCGTTTGCCGGATATAGAGCGCTTCAGAAGGCAGGCGGCAGAACGGGCTCTGGCGACCGGAGCGTGCAGCCGCGTCGAAGCGTCTGAACTCAATGCAAGAAGCGCCCAGGATGCATTGGTCTTCTTGATCAACTGCAGCAGCGGCAAAAGCTTTTATTATAACGAGCAGGAATTAACCCAATAATCGTTCTATGAATCCATCGAAAACCATATTGATCACGGGCTGCTCCAGCGGCATCGGTTATGTCACGGCCGTCGAATTAAGAAAGCGCGGCCACAACGTCATCGCTTCGGCAAGAAAGCCCGAAGATGTCGCCAGATTAAGCCAGGAAGGATTTACCGCCGTGCAGCTGGATCTGGCTGACAGTGACAGTATCCGTCAGGCGGTCCGGCAAATTGTGGCATTGACGGACGGAAGGATCGACGCCCTATTCAATAATGGCGCTTTCGGCCAACCCGGCGCTGTTGAGGATCTAAGCCGGGATGTGCTGCGTTTCCAGTTTGAAACCAATTTCTTCGGCACCCATGAGCTGACTAATCTGCTGATTCCAATCATGCGACAGCAAGGCCATGGCCGCATTATTTATAACAGCTCGGTGTTGGGATTCGTCGCGATGACCTACCGCGGCGCTTACAATGCCAGCAAATTCGCGCTGGAAGGCCTAGCCGACACATTGCGGCTCGAGCTTCACGGCAGCAATATTCATGTTTCACTGATAGAGCCCGGCCCGATTGTGAGCAATTTCAGAAAAAACGCGCTCGAGCTGTATAAGAAAAATATCGATTCAGCGCATAGTGTCCATAAAGAAATCTATAAAAACATGGAAGAGCGCCTGCAGAAAGAGGGCCCTGCCGCGCCATTTACTTTGCCCGCCGAAGCTGTCGCCGAAAAAGTCATTCATGCGCTGGAAGCCAAGCGGCCTAAACTGCGCTATTACGTGACTTTCCCGACTTATTTATTCGGTTTTCTCAAACGTATACTGCCTATGTCCTGGATGGACGGACTGCTGCGAAAGGCGTGAACATGAACGGCTTGAAAGAAGTCGATGTGATCTGCCCTTATTGCGGCGAAACCATTGATATGCTTGTGGATGCGTCTTCCGGCGCACAGGAATATTATGAAGATTGTCCGGTTTGTTGCGCGCCTATTTTATTTTTAATGTCTGTCGACGAAAACGGAGAAATCTGCCTCGGTATTAAAAGGGATGATGAGTAGCAAATTTATACCATCAGGACTTATGCAAGCTTATGGGGGTGACTTCGCCTAGAGCGCCTACTGTTGGAGTCGCTTCTTGGGTCTGAAATGGGCGCGTTAGAGCTGGTAAAAATCACATACAAGCCTCAAAACAGCTGTTGAAAGAAGCTTTGTCGGTTTTCAAGAAATGATAGCTAAACCCCGCTAATATCCTATCAGATCAGGTTTAATTATCCCTATGATTGAGCAACTCCCTAAATTTCCCTACATAATATAATCTTTTTCAATCGCCTTAACGATTGAAAATCTTCAAAATGTGTTAGAATTACCGCCGGTAGATAACTCTTAACCATGAAAATCGATAGTTATACTGCCAATATAACTTGAAATAACTACAACTTGTGGAATTAGTGCAATATGAAAATCTTAAGAAAAGTCTTACTGTCTTTATTGATCGCTGCATCAATGGGAGCTGTTTCAACTTCAGCAATGGCTGAAGCAGAAAAAGGCAGAATCGCGTACGCGCCTGCTGAAGCGATTAATATGACTGTGGATAAAATTAAAGCAGCACAAGATGCTATCAAAAACGGAGAAAAAGGCGCTGCTGTTGCTGACTTGATTAAAGCAGCATTAGATATAAGCAAAGAAATCAATGCTAATGATAAAGTAGACAGAGCACGTTCAAAAGCGAACAACATACTGAAAAATGCTCGCAACCATGCTAAAAGCAACTCTTTACAAGACGCAGAGCAAGAATTGCAAAGTGCTGAAAAAGCTTTCAACGATCTGAAAGGATTGATTTAATAACACCAAGCTATACCAGAAAAGCTCTTGGCGTTCTGGTATAGCGACTCCTTTTCCCCGAAGCTCTTCCTTTTAATTTCTCAATAATTTCTGGTTATTTTCCGATACAGAAACTTAAGTATTTTTTAAAATCATTAGCTTAAGTTAATGTGGGTGTAATATAGGGGTAAAGTATTAAGATTTTTTGTTTTCCAACGCAAAATATCTAAAAAATATTTCCATCATGACCATACTCATTGCGGAAAATTCTGACAAAAAAACGGCACAAAGGCCGGCTTTATTTGGTGGCAGGAATCAACATACAAGTTCAGTTAATGCTTCGTTCCATACATCGGCATGATAAGCGTTAGCTGTTCCATAATTGGCATCATAAACAGGTTTAGGCTCAAGCCCCATTTCCGCCGGCGGCGACTTGAGTAGTCGCCAATTAAACTTCTGGCCATGCTGAAGCATTTCCATACGCTTAATGGTGCAGTATTGTCTTGATCAATCCAGTTCGCCCGCCTTACTACTGCGCTGGCTATTCCCATTGCTGTGGCCGTTTTATTGCCACTAATCCATGCCTTTGGTTTGTCGCCTCGTCGCGCTCCAGCAATGCCTGTTATTTGGCCTCAAATTCTACCGCGCATACTCTAGCCACTTCTGCTGGATTTGTGAAGTTTGTTCACCGTCTACGTACAAAATCACATTGATAGGATTGCCTTTGAAATCGAACGGAATTAACTCATTCATGTCACACCTCCGGCAGTTTCAGCGTCACGTTCGGCAATTTTGGCATCGATCAGGCATTAACTTCTGATTCGACAAATCCAACGGCGCTGGCATCAGGTCCGTCCAGTTTGACAGGTTAAGGGAACTCCCATCATTGATAAGGTTTTGAAGTTGCGTCTTGGGTGCTTTTAAAAGGGCCGGTAACAAAATAGCGGCGGTAACAAGACCTGTGCAGGCGCTGGTACTGGATCCGGTGCCGGCACGGGTTCGGATGTCGATATGGGCCCCGGTTTGGAAACCAGCGTCGGCCTGAGAACAGGTGTAGGCACAGGAACCGGCGCCATCTGCGCCAACACTATGCCGGCTTTCATCGGTTCGACGCCGCGGTGATGTACGAAGTCATCTGCACAGTTTGGGCGGCGCCTATCACTGTCTAAATGTTAACATCACCAATTCCAATTAAGCCGCGCATTTCATCCGATACGTTCTTTTGCTTCATGCTAACGAACGATCATATTTCATCGCATTCAAGCCAAGTGCAATTCAGATGATGATGGTTTTCATCTTAGTATATAGCGCATGCCTCGCCACCGTCGGCAAGCAGTTTAAGCACTGTGTTTTTTGATACACCTGTAATGCGAGTGGCGGCATAGATTCCAATGCCTTCACAGATTATGACTAGGATTTGCGCACGTTCTTTATATGCTTTGTTATTCGTGCCGGCGTCCAAATTTGATACTATCAAAAAATTTAGCGGAAAATTTGATATTTACAATAAAAATTTGATAATATAATTTGATTATCAAATTTAATAAGTGGATTTTTATGAATGTAAAAGCTGTTGTTGATATGTTTGGCGGGCAAACCGCATTGGCTGCATTGATTGGCAAAGGGCAGAGTACTGTAGCATATTGGGTTAAAGCGGAATCTATTCCTGCAAGATGGCATCCAAAGCTATTAATGTTAGCATTAGAAAAAGGGATTAATCTTTCTGCGCAAGACTTCATTGAGCAGCCAGTCACTAAACAAGATTATCAAATTCCTATTGAGGCTGAGTTAGTATCAAAGCAAGAAATCTCAAAGACCATTCAGTTAGAAAATGAAGTTTATAGGGAAGACTCTCCTTTCTTATTTTATGCGGCGGACGATGGCACTATTAAGGTACAAGTGTTGCTGGGAGATGAAACCGTATGGGCATCTCAAAAGGGAATAAGTGAAATTTTTGATACAACACGTGAAAATATAACAATTCACCTAAAAAACATATTTGAATCCAAAGAGTTAGACGAAAAAACAGTATGTAAGGAATTTTTACTACCTGCTAATGATGGGAAGAATTATCGAACAAAGATGTACAACTTAGATGTCATTATTTCCGCAGGATATCGCGTGAACTCTGTTCGAGCGACTCAATTCAGAAGATGGGCAACAACAATCTTGAAAGATTTTTTGATTAAAGGCTTTGTGCTTAACGATGATCGACTTAAGCAAGGAAATCAGCTTTTCGGCAAGGATTATTTTGATGATTTGCTTGAAAAAATCAGGGAGATCAGGGCATCTGAACGTCGGTTTTATCAAAAAATAACCGACATATATGCTCAATGTAGTATCGACTACGACAAGAATTCGCCTATAACACAGAAATTTTATGCACATGTGCAAGACAAATTACATTACGCCATTCACGGTCATACATCTGCCGAACTTATTAAGATTAGAGCCGATTCTACAAAGCCGTACATGGGGCTGCAAACATGGAAAAATGAAGGCAAAGGAGGGAAAATCACTAAGCTAGATGTTACCGTTGGCAAGAACTATCTCACCAAAGATGAAGTTGATAACCTGAATAGGCTTGTATCAATGTATTTAGATTGGGCCGAGAATTTTGCTAGAAGACACAAGCCAATGACTATGAAGGATTGGGCTGAAAAATTAGATGGATTCTTGGAGTTTAATGCCTATGACATCTTAACTGCCTATGGAAAAACTCGGCGCGAAAATGCAGAACTCCATGCAATAAGAGAATATGAAAAATATAGGATTGTGCAGGACAGGGAATATAAGTCCGACTTTGACAAGGTGGTAGATCAGATCAAGATAAACAAAAAGCTATCAACTTAAGGATTTTCTTTCAATTTATTACTATCATCGCCTTTAGTAATATCAGACTGTTATTCAGGCGTGAGCTTTTCGGCTCGCGCCTTTCCGCCCTTCAATCCGCAAAAATGCGGTTTGAGGATTATCGAATTGCACGAGAGACGCCGCCATTCATGGCGGTGAGGATGTCAAGCCGGTACCATCTCGTCGCTATCGTTATTGAAAAAAGCAACTACCTTACTGGTTAAAGCAACAACGCCTCTACCAGTTATTTTCAGCATATGGCGGGGCTTATCGTTAATATCTTCAATGATAACGGTGAAATAATTCATGCCGTTCGATTCGTATCGCGCATAGGGCAGATACCCTTTCCCCTCCCGAAATATGTACTTATTCTCTACAAGCCACCTGAAGACATCGCGTTCTCCAACTCTCAAATTATTCTCATGCTTCATAGCCTTCACCCATACCCTGATACACCGGGTGGCGAGAACGCCGCCAGCCGGAAGCTGGCTCAGATCCCCGGCATTGGTCCGCTCACGGCCAGTGCGCTGATCATTGCCGTTGGCGATGGCAGCCAGTTCAAGAATGGCCGACAACTGGCAGCCTGGCTGGGGCTCGTACCAAAGCAGAATTCCAGCGGCGGCAAGCAAACCCTGCTAGACATCAGCAAATGGGGCGACGCCTATCTACGGGACTCTCCTGATCCATGGCGCACGGACCGTCATTAGGGCGGGCCGACCGTAAAACAGCCTATGCGGGTAGTTGGCTAGCCGGGGTCCTGGGGCGACGGCATAAAAACAGAGCGGCCTCAGCGCTGGCCAACAAGAATGCCCGCATTGTTTGGGCCTTGCTGGCACACAACCGTGAGTACGAAGCTCATTACCAGTTAACAGTCTAATCAAGCTCAAATACAAGATTGCCAAGTCAATATTAATTATTAATTTATTAAATCATGGCATTATTTTACCGGTTAAGTCGATCCTGAAGCACCATGGCTTGTGAATTTTGGCGTTCCACCAAAATACGCAATAGTCGGAAGAATACTGTTCGTGTATCAATATCCCGTTCGATAAGTTTCTGGCAATGATCGAGCAGATCTGCTAATTGTTTATCGATTCGTCTGTAGGAGTCATGCCAGAAGCCATGTTGTGCAATGGTTTGGTCGAGCCATTTCATCCCCGCAACTTGTAAAGAGCACGCCGCTGGCGTTAAGAGGAATTTAATAAACGCTTGGGCACAGGTATTGTTCGATAAATGCAATTCGCCCCAAAGGCGGAATTCCTCGGTCATGACTTTAACCAGAGGAATTTTATCTACATTCCAGAAATCAAAAGCTAAAGTTAATTCGCCTAATCCCATTAAGGCGCAGTAGCTTTTATTCATATCCCAAGAACGTTTAGCTGCAACGTTCCATGCTAGACTGGTTCTCGTAAATTCCCACATGTCTTTCCAGATTGAAAGAAAATACTGCTGTTTTTTTGCATCGTTTGGAAATCCATAAATCCACCAGTCGTTAAGAAAATCATCTATCCAATAATGTGCTGGTATGCCCAATTTCAATATAGGACGCCAAAGACTTTCCGCTTCGTGTGTATTTTTTGTAGAAACCAAAATTGACGGTAATTTCTGAAAAAGCCAACGATCAAATTCATAAGGTGTACCATCAATTTTCTCAATCTCAGGACTTCCCTCTCCTAATATCCAGCACAGGGTTTCAACTGACTGAACCCAGAATTCCAGCCAAAGGTTCCGCTCAATTTCATTATGGGCTTTATCAAGCCCTGTTATCCATTCATAAGCTGAGCTGATTAATTGAAGATCTATACACGGTGATCTTGGATAATATTTTTTTGTGCTAGGTTCACATAAGCTAGGTTGGTTGTCATTAAAGGCATGATCCAACGCTTTCCATTGAGGAATATTTGGAGATAAAGAGCCATCAACAAACTGGCGAAGCAAACCGTCGGCTTCCTCTATGAGTTCCTCGCTACTAGATGATTCCTGTCCAAATAGTCTGCCATTCAAGACATTAATGCGGTCGCGCAAGACCGACCAGCGTAACAACAGATGCTGCAAGCGGAGGTAATCATCACTCAACTGGTCACGAATCGTAGCAATTTGTCTGAATAGCCGCTTCACTGTTTCATAGTGAAGGTTGAAAACCAGATTACCTATGGCTTGCCGTATCTTTGGCTCACTTTGATTATCCGCCCACAATATCGGCAGGGCATCGGCACAAAAGCTGTCCCAACTGCTGTCGCTAGTCAACTCTGCAACATCGAATTCTCTTCTTGGTGGCGGATTCGACACGATTTCAATCAGGGCATTAAGGCAATCAGACTCTTCACCCTCTTTGGATTTCAGCCAATTCCTGAACTTGCAAACCGCAACGGCAATAAGGCCGCAGCCAATATCTTCCTTACTGACAAGTGACTGTTTATCGAAAACTTCGTCAAAGTCCAAGTCGATAAGAGTCTCCACTCGTTCACGTAGCTGTTCAAACTCGGTTTCCGATAACTCCTGTTTACCATCAATAATTTTTCGGAATTGGAATGGAAGATACATGATAACTTGACGAACCTCATGGAGTTGCTGTTCATCACGGTTTCGCGTAAGCATCTCTTCAGGCTCCTGGAATTGGAACTTCAAGTTATTTTCAGTTCCCGGTTCACAACGCCAGTTTTTAAGGTTAAATTGATGGTAAAGGCGAAATAACAAATCGTCTCTAGAACCTCCTATATCCTCTTTTTTCAATCGCTCATGCCACGCAATCCGTATATCATCAATGCGGTCTCGAAACGTTGAGCTTCTACATTGCAGTTCGAAAACAATATGTTCCAGCCATTTTGTTCTGTGAGGCATCCCATGCCATTCCTTCGCCGCTTCATACTGTTTTTGACTATGTCCGTATCCCCAACCTAACATTTGATGCCGCTCACCTCCAATCTGATGCTTGAGGTCGAAATGGTATATCTCTGGCACGCCCAGAAAAGGCAGTAAAGGACCAAGAAAAAGTTTTGGCTCCCTTCTTCCAACCCCAATTAAAAGCCCTGCTAATGCTAATGAACGAGTTCGGCTGAGAATATCAATCACGATATTCTCAATTACCTGGTTTTGGTCCAACTGGTCATGAAACCATTTTTCCAAGGCCATCAATGCGGAAACTAAAATATCCGGAGCTGAAGTTGTGTCCCGATAACTAAAGAACCAACGTTCATCACCTACCCAGATTTGCTCTTCATCGTCAAAGGGAATCCTAATATCAAAATTAATTTTTTCGCGTGGAAACCATTCGCTGTCACGTTCATTTGCTTCTCTCCATTTTTGCAATTCCAGCCAGCGGTCGGTCGTGAAATTAACCAGCATGATGACTGTTTCCAAACCTATTGCAGAATGAGTACTAAGGAGATTGAGGAATGGTCCCCTGTCGTAAAATGGTGGAAACCATTGGGAGCAATCCGTTAATTCAAAATCGAAATGTAAACTTTCAAAATCGTTCTCCGGTAATCGCGTCCCTCCTTCCCTGATAATCAATGCCAGAATAATTTCTGCCGCTCTTTCTGGCGATAGGGCGATAAGCCTAAGCAAACCAAACTGGTGTAAGCATACGTTTCTGAAGTGATCATCTACTGGCCAGCGTGGGCCGTCTGTCCAAGCTGGAATTTCTATTTCAAACTTCTTCCACGGAGAAACATAATTTAAAGCGGCTTCGAGTTCTGGCGGAAGCGGTGGCGCCGGCGCTTCGAACTTCAGATCAGGTGGGAGAGGTTCTGTAGGCTTACTCCGCCCACAAGCACACAAAGCAAAGTCGATAACTTCATCAAGGCGTTCTCTTACAGCTTGCAGGGCGGCGAAATAAGCCTTTTGGGTGATAGCTTTTGAATCGCCACGTGTATACCGCCGACTTGAATAGTGCCGAGAACGCCAATGCTGCTGGTCACGGAGAGTTGACCAAGCTACCGCTAGTGCTAAATCAGCCGCCTCTTTTCGCAAAGGCATGTCTGTAACAGTCCAGCATAGCCAACGTTCGGCTATTTCTGCAACCTGTAAAGGTGCAAGATCGGCACATTCATCCCGATGAGCATTCAAAAACTTGAGCATGGCTCCCCATAACTCAGGTTTAGGTATTCGATTGATGGTAGCAGCCAGAGCTTCACTCAAACCCTTGTTCGACTTGACATATTCCAGCATGATGGGATTTGGCGAGGTGGCGACATGCAGAAAGCGAATCAATAAGCGGCGTAACCAGATTCCCTCTTCGGCACACAATTGCGGCCAAGCTTGCGTGAGTGCATCCGTTGTTTGGGCAGCATGGATCAATGATTCCAGAAACAAATCGCAGAAGAGGGTTCCACCGTTTTCGAGTGTATCACTACGTCCCATCAACTCATGCCAGCGCTCCGGCTTGGATTGACGCTCCAACAAATCTAAGCCCAGCAGAACGATTGCCCTATGCCAAGCTGGGCTATCAAGCCTTTTTTCGAGATATTCAAGGAGTTCCGGTTCATGGGCCAGCAACAAACGCTGGCGTGCCCAATCGCCCCAAAGATCGTGACTGAATGAAACCCTGCCGTTCTTGCATTGGCATATCCGATCGGTATTTAAGTTATCAAGCGCCACATCGGCAACATCGCCGAATACGTCAATCGGCACATCAACGGAAAGTCGTTTGGCTAGTTCCTCCGCCAATTGCCACATTAAGCGTTGGCGGGAAGTTGCCGGTTTTTTTCCTTCGATTTCCGCCTTCCAAATCCAATCGATTACATCCGATTCGCCAGCCCAGGCACGAAAATTCGGCAGTTTTCCAACCTCGGTATTTCTTGCCAGAAGATCGAGAATTTTCGGTTGACGCAAAATGGCTATAAGTCGATCCTGGAAAGATAGGGCTCGTAATGCTGGAAAATCGGCAATCAAGGATAATAGTTCTTCTGTGCTTACCGGTTGCACCGTGATTTCCGGCCATGCGGTGACAGGAAGCCCGGTTTGCAGCAAGGCTATTTGAACTTCTTCCCAAGCACGTTCTTGACAGGCAAGCAGTATCTGGAAAGGGCTCTCTTTTTCGGTATCCACCAACGTATTCAACAGCTGGCCTGTGACCGTGATTGTTTCAGGCTGCAACAATAAAAGGCGATCCAAGCCATCCAAAATTACGGTCATACGAGGTCGCGTAAGACCGTCTATAAGCTCACGCCAAGAATGGTTTAACCTGAGCCGGTCACGCAATTCCGATAAATCGTTAATTTCGAATGTTCGCGGGTCGAGCCATAAAACAGGTTCATTTTTGGAGCGATGCTCTGCCCAATGGCGCGCCGTCACTGATTTACCGCCACCTTGTTCTCCCAACAGCACGACTACGCGATGGTTTGAAAATTTCTCTTCGATTGTCTGTAAGAGATGGTTTCGAGGAAGGCGCGTTTTTCCTCCGATAACATCGATCACGGATTGCCAACGTTCCTTGGAATCAGTCCATAACCGATTCCAGTCGTCGGCATAATTGGGATGATCTTTGAATGGAAAGCGATGTCGTAATGCTTGAAGCACAACAGGAAGATCAATATGACCTCGATCAACGCGGTGACGGTCGACTAAAGAAACAAGAGCTTCCCAAAGTTCTGTTGCGGTTTGTAGGTCTCCGGTTTTCAGAATTTGTCGGCATAACCCTAAGGCGTGTGCTTTGTCGGTGGAATTTGGATCCTCCAGATTTAAGGAACGTACAGAGACGCAACGAAGCAGTTCGGGGATTTTTTCGGCTCCAATCTGATATTTTGAGGCTAAGTCGGTAGGGCAGGCGAAGCTTTGGAACATTGCTCTGGCATTGACAGACAAGTCTCCATTAGCAAGCTGCTTCACCATCTCTGCTGGGTCTCGAACGCGGGCAGCTTTAAGCAATGAAAAAAGACTGTCCCGTGTGACGGAGGGTAGTTCAGCTGTAATGTTTACAAGCCGGTCAGTCTCTGGAGAAAACGGGTTGTCTTTGATTTCAAGAAACTGCGACCAGCAACGTTCTACGAAATCTTTGGGAGCTTTTTGTGCAGTGAACTGTCGATTACTTTTAATGGAAATAGCACAACGGTGAATGGTATCTTTCATTTGGCAAGTCAACAACAAATCGTCGAGCTGCCAACCATCAGGACCAGTCTGAAATGCCAGTCGCTTCAATGATCCGAGATTCTCATCCAAAGGCGGCACCCCGGCCAGCATGTGGATAAGAAACCATGCCCCAACTTGACTTTCTAAGCTAAAACCTTTGCCACCGGTCAGATTGGCTGACTGTGTGGCGGTTGCTTTTTTAATCCAAATTTCTAAGGTTTTTTCGGGTATATTAAATTGCTGTGCCACCTCGGTTATGGAAACATTCTGCTCCAAAACCAACTTGATCGCGCTTACCCGATCTTTCTTCTTAAATACTTGTCTCGGTGCCCTTGCCATTTTCCACTTTAATTCTTAAATCTACAGTTATACACAAATTTTAGCGTTATGGATAATACTCATATCTAATTGCGGTAAAACTAAGAAGTCACGTATATAGAAACAAGTTTTTCTTAGCTTGATAACACCAATTACTGTGTTATCAAGACCTTAATTAAACAATGATGACTGTACGAAATTGGCACAACTACGTACATCAATGTCAGGCTCAATCCAAACGTATGTTTGAAATTGGATCAAGTTCAAGGTTTTACAGATTATTAATCTATTCCCCCTCGCCCCAAATCAGTACGCCGTAGAGTGGTGGGCAGGTGTCGGCTCTCTGGGTGGCCGATCTTGGCCAGTCATGGCCAGCAAAGGGCCTATGGCTTTTTGTATTTGTAAAAATTCATCCAGCAAAAATTTAGCTGGGGCGACGCAAAGGGATTGGTAAGCTGTAGACTTTTGACTCCCCCTGGCCTGTACTGAATACCTGGGTTTTTTCTATTTAATTTCTTCAGCACATAAGCAGGGTGGGGGCGACGCAAAGGGCCCAGTGAGCTGTGAAGATTTCACCCACCCCTATACCATTTACCGGTCAGTGGTATGAGCTATACCCCCCTCCCGAAATTCGCGGCGCTGCATAAAGAGAGGCGCAATCGGTCTAGGACTTTCGGTTCACAAGGATTTTGCCCCCCCCTACCCATACACCTATAAAAAATATATTGCCCCCTCCTATCTGGAAAATGTGGGGAATGCGGGGAGATATGCCTCTAGCCCATATGTGGCGAGGCTTTCAGGCTCCCCACGGTGTTAAAAAACTTGGGGAGATGCTCCCGCAAACTCAATCAAATTCCCCACAAAATGGCATTTTTCTATCAATCAGCCACTGTTTTTCTATTTCATTTGTTTTTACTTCACTCCCCATTTTTGTGGGTAATCTCCCCAATAAAAAAATATCTGTGGGGAGCCTGAAAGCCTCGCCACATAAGGTTTATATCTATATCTCCCCACATTCCCCACAAAATTTATATATACCCCACATATAATTTATTTCAGCCCGGCCACCTCTCAAAACTGACGGCGAGCAAAATCCGGCCAAAACAACCCTATTGGTGTAAGCCTAAGGGGCGCGGGGATCTGAATGAATTCAGTGCCAGGTTATGCGGTTTCCTTCGCTGTGCTGGAACCTGGCAAAGATCGAGGCCAGATTATCCGGAACCCTTCGCTGTGTTGGAGCCAGGCAAAGGTCGAGGGCAGGTTATGCGGCTGCCGGCGCTGTGTTGGAGATAAAGAAATTCAGAACCAGGTTATGCGGCTGAAGCCGCTGTGTTGGATCTGGATCAATGCCAGGGCCAGGTTATCCGGAATCCTTCGCTCTGTTGCAGCCTGGTCAAGTCACTAACCAGCAGTTTTACGCGCGCTAGGCTTTCCGTTGCGTCCGCCTGCAGATGCGTTCGGCGGCGGGAGAAAATCTGCAACGGGCAGAGATTCGGCCCATTCCTCGATTTCGCGCAGCAGCCAGCGCGATCCGCGATCAGACGCTCTGCGAGGAAGAGGGAAATTCTTCTTTCTGATTAGCGCCTGGATCGTTGATTCAGATAGCCCGGTAACTTCCGAGACGGTCCCAATGTTAATCAGGATAGGGCGTAAAATGGTTTTGACATGGGCATCTCTTATACGCTGATATCGGTCTTTTTCTTTCTTCATTTCTCAAGTTCCAATTTAGGTAATTAATCCACCCGCACCCAAATACGTTGTTCACGCCGGTAGCGGGTGGGCTGCTAATCTGTAAATCCTGCTTAGCTACTGTCCATTAATCAACCTGATTCAATCAAATCAGCGGCCAAAACCATAACGCGCTTACCTTGACCGGCAACCGTCCTTTTTACAGCCAAGCGCGGCTTGTTGCGCGCTGCATCCGGCTCTGTCTGCAATATCAAGCCTCTCTCATGCATACGCCGCCATAGGGAGGCGGGACTCAATAAGAAAGTATCCCCCTGGTTGCGGGCAAACTGTTGAGCGATCTTAAAGGCGGTGTCTTGCTGTAGCCAGACCTCAGCCGGAGAATTATCCTTAGGCGCTACGTAATAACCGATACAGTCGCCCATCGGGTTATAGTTCTTATCCCCTACAATATCGCTTCCGGCATCACGCCAACCCCACGCATACGGCCTGGTTTCCGGTGGTCCCAGTTTCAGGCGGCATGCAATGTGGGCATTGCCTGAGCTGAGCGCGGCTCGTAACAGTTGCAGGAAGCGTTCAACTTCGTCTTGCTCGGTTTGATAGGCGCCTTGCTCGGTGAATGCGCCCTGCAGATACCGCTCAATGTTCAGCATGGTGCCGCTGCTCGTCTCGCTGTCAAGCGCGCCGATATCGGTCAGGAAGTCTAAAAATAGTTCAGAACCCGCTACTAGATTGGCGTATATCTCTGGGGCGCGGGGATGGGAAGAAGCTACCCCATCACGGATAGCGGCATTACGAAAAGCGGTAACGGTTTGCGGGAATTGCTTTTTAAGATCATCCATACGCGGGGCCAGCCATTGCAGATAGGCGGCCATGATGCCAACTAACTGCCCCGTTTCGGCGGCTTCCTGTAGCTTAGTCAATGTGTTAGTATCCACATCGGCGCGGGTTAGCTCCAGGATTAATAATCTCCCAAGCAAACTTTGACCTTTGGGCAAGTCCTCGCCTGTAATCAACGTCATTGATCTGTTATACGGCGCGGCCTTGGCTTGCATATCCGAACCGCGCCGGCCTCTGCCAGCCTGGTTACCGGTATTCCGAATCAACCTTTCGGCTTTGGCATGTACCTTGGCTGCTTCCGACTGATTCACCGAAGGCTTGAAGTCGTCGATGATAAAACAGCCGTCCTTCACTTGAAACGCCTTAGTCTCAATATCGTTATCCGTATCGCTGAAATTGGCCGGAAAACGCCTGGCATTGAAGTCGCCAAAAAAGGCCAAGGCGATAGCCGTAATGGCCGATTTCTTAGCTCCGGTGATGCCGTGAATAAACAAGGCAAAGTCAGTCGGATGACATTCCCCCAACGGCGCACGCGCAACCGCAGCCAGCAATGAAGCGCCTATGTGCAGCTTGCCCGGACAAATGGATAACAGACTCAAAACGGTCTTCAGGGCTGCTTTGATATGCTGCCTGTCAAAGGGCGCGGGCAGGGCGTAGCGGGCCATGTGGCCGGTACCCAAATCGACTTGAACATTTTCCTGTAAACCCTGGGCCGTGATAGCGCCTGAACCGGTCAAATAGTGCCATTGGTCGCTGATTTGCTTCCAGCCGGTATAACGGAAGACATGCCGCCTGGGTACATCGCCTTTCAGTTTTGAATACAAATGAATAGCCGCGCGTAAGTTATCCCGCTTTGATGAGCCAGGGTAGACAAAAGCCAGGGTGCCGTAATGTTCATTCACCCAATTGGCTTGGGTTGAATAAAATTTATTGGTCGGCACATCCACAGTTGGAAGCGTTAAACCATCATTCCTTCGGCCCTCGATCCGTAAGAATGACTGGTCTTGTAAACCATCATCCTGAGTCACTTCTTCAGTGATTTGACAGACAAAATCACAAAGCTGAATCTCAATATTAGCTTGGACATCCGGCCCGTTTCGAACGGATTTGATCTGATGAAAAGCCCCGGCAATAATCGCATAATCGCCAAAGCGCAAGACTTCTTTCCTGCCTGATCCAGATCCTGAACCATTGCCGCCACCGGTTTTTTGGGGCTTCGGTTTAGTGGCATTTTTGACGATCTCTAAAACCGGCTTATCCGTTTTCTTAGTCATCATGCCTCCTGCATTTGAATGGCATAATCATTGAAATCGCCGGCAATAGGTGGAAACGAAACAAAGCCGTCGACAGCTGCAGCGGCTTCGGTGGCTTTGGTTAGTCCGGGGTTGCCATTGGTATTGATGTCGTTATCGGCGGTGAAGATAATTTTCACATCGGGCAAATGCTTTCTGACAATGCGCCCAACCGCTAACAGGTTGTTGGCCGTGAAGGCGATATACACCCGATAACCGGTTTCCTCGTGCAGCGTTGCCGCTGTGGCAAAGCCTTCGGCAATACAGACAGGATCGCTCTTGGCACCGATCCACCAGAACAGGCCGGACAGCTCCCCGCCCGGTAAGAAGTCTTTGCCTCGCCCGAGTTCGGGCGATTCTTTGGGAAAGATACCTTGCAGGTTGCGCAGTTGGCCCAGTTCGTTATACATCGGAATCAACAGCGTGTTCTCAATGGATAATTTTTGATGCTTGCCGGCGCCGTCTTGAAAAAGCCTGCTCCAATCAGCAACACGAGCACCATGCGCTTTAACGCATTTTTTTATCAGATAAGGATGGTCTAACAGTGCCTCTATAGCCGCTTGAAAAATGCCCCCGGCTCGCTTGGCGGTTTTGTCCTGCCTGGCTTTTCGTTCGCGGTCTCGGCGTTCCTGTTCGCCCTTGATCCGCTGCCGTTCTTCAGTGCTAACCGGTGCGCCGCCTTTGAGGCGAACAAAAAAAGCTTTCTGTTCGCCGGTCTTATGGTTCCAGACGATGCCGCCCTGGCGATCCGGGAAAATCTTAATCCGGCCATCGCCTTTACCTCGATGATCGTCTACTAAATCAGCTGGATGAAATAGGCCATCGGCTGGAACTGGTCTAAATTGAACACCTAAGTCAGCGCAAGCTTCCCGCGCTGCGGTGTCCAAGGAAATTAAAAAACTCGAAATGGGTTTAAGACTCATTTGCCCACCTCCAGTTTAGCTTCTCTGAACTGTTTCTTTGCCTTTTCTTTTACTTTGTCTAGATAGGCCGCCAAGTCGACCGCATCAACCAGCCATGGGGTTTTATTGCTGCCAGCACGAAATACCGGGAAGGGGAATTTGTTATCACGCGCTGCTCTCTTGGCTTCCTGCTCGTTCAGGCCGAAATATTTCCTGGCCATGTCTACTACAGGAATGTGAGCAGTGCCAAACTCATACATCAAGGCAAAAACAGTGGATGGATTCACGGCGTTGTTAATCTGGTGATCACTCATTTTCCACCCCCGCGCTCAGTTCTGTTTCCAGCCATTCAAGCGCCTCTTGAGATGATCTGGCCGCCGTTTGAATAGCAAGCAATAAGCCGCTTTTGACGCGTTCGCTTTTAACGTGACTGGGAATTTCATTGTTGCAGTCTGTATCGATTTGAAATTCATACAGCAACTCAGAAATGACAACAATGGCGGTATTGCAGTTTTGGATTTTTTCTATTTGATCCTGCACAACATTTGAGGCGCTCATTGCTGCACCTCTGCTTTCCTAATAGTGGCATAAGCTTCTAGTAGCGCCTGGGCGTCTTTGATTTCAAAGCGAATGGCCTGAGCAGCTCTCCAAAGGGTATCTGGTGCAAAGCTGGTTGTATCTGCTACCTCACAAGCGACTTCGATCAAATCAGCCATTGCAGCGGCACGCTCCAAGGCCGGTTGTATCGTATCGTGCAAGTTGAGAAAATCGCCGTCCACGCCGATATTTGAGCGGTGGCCGAAATCGATGCTTGGCTTATTGGTTTGCTCGATCTGAGGGAATTTTATAACGCTCATTCCGCACCCCCGATAATCCCATTACGCGGCTGATCGTTACGAATGGCGCGCCAATATGCGTTCACAATGTCATCGATGTCATTAATTTCATCAATGGCGGCATGAATTGCTTCGGACATTATCTGGTCTGAAAGGCGGCATTCTTCACCATCAAACTGACCGGACAGTAAATATAAAATACTGTTTGCGCGGGCGGTCCTTAGGTTTACAGCATTAATAACATCCCGTGTATCATGCGCCCTCTCGATATCGAAACGATGCTTAAAAATGGCTTGGGTGGCCTTGGCTTGGGATTGCTCTGAATTTAAGGCATCCAGGTCTTCGGCGGCCTGAATTAACTGAGCGGCCATCTTGCGCAGGTCATCGGAGTACATTTCGGCATCCAGCCCCGGAAAGTTTTTAACGATGGCCAGCGGCCTGGCGTGCCGGTCGCGGATTAGGTCGATATGGAGTGTTCTGTTTTGGCTCATGCCGCACCTCCCATACGATCAAACTTCACAATGGCTGCGGGGATCTCGGCAACCAAGGCGACTGCCTGAGCAAAGGTTAAGTCCTGACAGATTAATTGCCGGCCTTCAGGTGTGCGTTTGATAAGGTTAAATCTTGATTGTCTTTGGCTGGATTTAGCCGGATTTTGGGCGTAGTAATGACGCATAGCGGTGACTCCTTTGTAGAGGGATAAACCGCCGCCCTTTGGTTCCAATCGCTGGGCGGCGAGCTGCATCAGGTTGGAACTACCGGCAAAGGATCCGGCCTGCCTTTTTAGGGGCAGCCCAATGCAGCCCGCCATAACAGATACACGTCGGCACAATAATGCCGCCTGTGTTTTTGATGGGCATAAAAAAGCCACGTTTGATAGTGGCCTGTAGCCTTTGTGCGGGGTTCCAATCCCGACTTTCGTTTTTTGCGAAAGCAAGGAAAGCATAGCGGCAGCCATGACAGGTGTCAATAACTTCATGCTTCACCCCCATGGCATAAGCATTTTGCCATGTTGATAATCTCGGCTAGCGTGGGAGATAAGGATTCCCACTCTCTCCGCTCGTGTTCTCTCAAGCAACAGGCAGGGCCGGATTCATATTGCTTAACGTGGACTTGATTTGCTAATTCCCTGAATCTTTCAATCCAGGAAATCAATGTGGCATATCGACCTTTTCTACTGCGGGCGATTAGCATGCCATGCCTGTAGTTCTGTTTGCTAAGCTCGGCATCCTCAAGCCTTACGAGCGCCAGCAAGGTGTCCTTAAGTTCGGGCAGCAAAAGCGCCCAATCGTCTTGGCCATATTCGTTAATGATAAGCAGGGATATTCGGCCGCGTGTTTTTTCGAGCCGCACCGCGATATCGGTTATTGTTAGTGCCCTGGGTGCTTGGCAATGATTCGTCGATGTCATGCATCACCACCCATGCTTTGTGCAAGCAATTCTTTTATCTTTTTCACATAGCGGGCGATTGCGTGCCAATTCGCACATTGTGGGCATGCGGCTCTCTTTAGTTGGCTTTCAGGCCAGTGCCCACCGCACCAGGTGCATTTTGCAATAGTTAGTCCCTTTATCATCTCGCCACCTCATTTTGAATTCCCGAGACGTAATTTGCTGCGGCGGCGTCAATTTCTCCTGTAGTCTTAACTCGATTCTGTCTTAACCATCCGTCGAGCTCTGAGCGATCAAAATAGATCATCTTTCCGCGTGGTTTAAAATGGGGAATCTGCTGTGTGGATGTCAGCTTATACAGATACGAAACACTTAGCCCGGCGTAAATGGCCGCCTCGTCTATGCTAAGCGTTTGTTTATTTGACAGGACTGCGTTAGTTAGGATGTCTAGTTTTGCGCCGACATCGGCCAGAGTGATAATGCTTGCCATTGTTTGGCTCCTTTTTCTGTTTGTTTAGGAGCCATGAATATTAAGCACAATTTTTTTGTAGTGTGCCGCCCGGCAAAAGTTAATGCCAGCGGCAAAAATCAATCATCTCTCAACAGTTTCAAACCTTGGCTAATGCTATCGCGTAATTCTGATGAGCCTGTGCCTTTTTTGCCTGGTAACTCAGTCGCGTCAATGATTGACTGTACATCTGTGGCAATCTGGTTGGCATTTGGCTTTTCGCCGCGTTTGTATCGGCTTGATTTCTCAGCCAGAACTAACGCCAGTAAGCCTATCTGCTTTAATAATTTATCGCGTTCATTGTCTGTAAGCGGTAATTGCTCAGTGGATTCTTTTAGAAAATTAGGAAATCCGGTCGGTCCGTAATAATCGATTATTTTAATTGCATCTTCTTTGGGATAGGTAATACGCTTTACTCTGACGCCTTGGGTAATTTCTCCATTATTTATTAAATCATCACGTACTGTTCTGAAAAAATTCACGACCGAAGCGGGAGCATGCTCATTCGCTAAGTTTTCGTTTTGTGGCTCATATCCACAAGCAATAAAGGAAATTTCGAGCAACGTGTAATACTCTCGATCTTTCCAAAATTGACTAATCGCCATTAAACACCCCTTCAAGTGTTAACCTTCAAGAAGGAAGCCACGCCAGCCGGTGAAGGTTTCCGGATTTCGCCCGCTAAAGCTAGGCGCGGCTAAATCTTTTAGCTAAAGCCCTATATCCGGTATACGGTGCATAGCGTCTTTTCTGACGCTATCAATAATATCCGCGTAAATTTGTGTTGTTTTTATTTCACTATGCCCAAGTAACTTAGACACCGTGTAAATGTCGGCACCGTTGCTTAACAGGCTGACTGCAAAAGTATGTCGCCCGGCATGAAAGGTCACATGCTTTGCAATACCCGCCGCCATACACCAACGCAATAGTTCCATATTCATATAGGCTGAATACTTCAAACCCTGAAAAACTCGGCCTTGTTTTTCGGATTTACCCAATAGATTGAAAGCTTGCTGGGTGATGTCCAAATATTGCAGGGCCCCGGTTTTTTTCTGGTTGAATGTGATCCTATGCACGCCGTCAAATTGGCTGATCTCCGACCAGTCCAGTTTGTTAATATCACTCCATCGCAACCCGGTCAGGCAGGAAAATAGAAAGCCGCGTTTCAAGACGTCATACCGGCACTCAATCTTAACCAGTGCACGCACCTCTTCAATTGTTAAATAGACGCGCTCGGATTTGCCGGGATTAATGCCGGCCACTTGCGCCAGTGGGTTTCTGTTAATAATCCCTTTGGCATAGGCCGCATTAACAACCGCTCTAACCTTATTGAAATATGAAGAGGCAGTGCCTTTGCTGATTAGGTTGCCGCTTTTAGTTTTGGCTTGAGTCTCGAAGAAACGCCGCACACCTTCCAGCCAATCAGGGGTTATTTGCTCGAAAGTCAGTTTTTCGTCCGGGTGGTGCCGTTTTAATTGAATGAGGCAAGCTTGCCATAGCTTAAAGTTGCTGCTGCTTTCATTGGTTTTCTTTGTCTCCATGATCTGAGCAAAGAACGGATAGAAGCTGGCGTTTGTTTTTGTGGCATTGGTGAAGCCATGCTGACCACTGGCAGCTTCAGTAATGCGTTTGGCTTTTATAGCCTCAACCAATTGCAGGGTTTCTTTATTGTGCTGCTTTTCAGTCTTGGTTTTTGGGTTGGTGTACAGGTATTGACCAAGCTGCTCTATCTTGCGGTTATGCTTAACTTTACCCTGTGAATCAGTGTAACTGCCAAACCAATACACAAGCCTAATGTTTTGTTTATCGCCTTCTTTATTAGCACGTTTCTCAATTGTAATCTTCATGGATTCCCTTACACCTTTTTACACCTTTAAATCTGTAGGTGTAATATAGGTGTAAGAAATAGCTGAGTAAAGGAAAAAATAAGAAAATAAAAAAGGGGCTTGTATCGCTACAGCCCCTTATTTTATTAACTTTGTTTGGATGTTGTTTTCGGTTGTTTTACTACTTTATTTTCCGATACAGAAACTGGAAAATATCTTTCCTAATAAATCATCCGACGTAAATTTACCGGTAATTTCCGCCAGACTGTTCTGGGCCTGTCTTAAATCTTCCGCGACCAGTTCGCCGGCCTGGCTGTCCTGGAGTTGGTGCAAAGCACTCAGAACAAATTCATGGCCTTTTCTCAAAGCTTCGATATGGCGTCTTCGGGCAATAAATACATTGTCGGTTTGTTCATGGTAGCCCATGCATTGCTTCAGGTGTTTCCTGAGCAATTCCATGCCGGCGCCGGTTTTAACGGATAGGTGAATTTCACAGCTTGCCGCTGTCTGCCATATTTCAGGCTCCCGGCCGATTAAATCTATTTTGTTGTAAATTTTGGTGATGCTGACATTGTCCGGCAAATAAGACAGCAATTGCTGTTCATCCTCGCTTTCGCGACTGTCCAGCAATAACAAGATTCTGTCGGCCTGCTTGATTTCCTCCTGGGCCCGGCGGATGCCTTCCTTTTCTACAACGTTTTCGCTTTCTCTCAGACCGGCCGTATCGATTACATGCAAGGGCATGCCATCGAGTTGTATGCGCTCTCTCAAGACATCGCGCGTAGTGCCGGCAATATCGGTGACAATGGCCGCATCGTGCCCGGCCAGGGCATTGAGCAGGCTGGATTTGCCGGCATTGGGTTTGCCAGCCAGCACGACTGTCATGCCGTCGCGTAACAGGCGGCCTTGCTGCGCGGTGGCCTGAATCTGTTCGATGCGCTCCAATAAATGAACGATGCGGTTTTCCACAACGCCATCGCTTAGAAAATCGATTTCTTCATCGACGAAATCTATAGCGGCCTCGACATAGGTTCGCAGTTCTGTCAGCTCGCCAACCAACGCATTGATCTGTTCCGAAAAAACACCCTGCATGGATTTCTGCGCGGAGCGCACGGATTGTTCGGTGCTGCTCTCAATCAAATCGGCGACAGCTTCAGCCTGCGCCAGATCGAGTTTGTTATTCAGGAAGGCGCGCTCGGTAAATTCGCCGGGGTTGGCTAATCGAACGCCCAGCGATAAGACGCGCCGCAAGAGCATATCCAGCACCACAGAGCCGCCGTGCCCCTGAAGTTCAAGCACGTCTTCACCGGTATAGGAGTGGGGAGCAGGAAAATAGAGTGCGATGCCGGAATCGATCGCCGAGCCGTCTTCACCGAGAAAAGAAGAAAAGAGCGCAAACCTGGGCTGCAGCGGTTTGGTGAGAAGTTGTTTGGCTATGGCCGGAACGTCAGAGCCTGAGATGCGGATAATACCGACACCGCCATTCCCTGGCGGTGTTGCAATCGCTGCAATGGTATCAAAATTTTCGATGTCCACTAATACACGTTACTTTGCTTCATTGATCTGTTTGGTAATATACCATTGTTGAAGGATAGACAAGGTATTATTGACTACCCAGTACAGAACCAGACCTGCCGGGAAGAACAGGAAGAAAATGGTGAACACGATAGGGAACATTTTCATGATCTTGGCCTGAATAGGGTCGATCGGCGGCGGATTCAAACCTTGCTGGATTTTCATGGTAATGCCCATAAGCACAGGCAGCACATAGAAAGGGTCCATGGCCGATAAATCCTGTATCCACAACATGAATGGCGCCTGACGGATTTCAACCGTTTCAACCAGTACCCAGTACAAGGAAATGAAAACCGGGATCTGGATCAGAATCGGCAGACAGCCGCCTAAAGGGTTGACCTTCTCGCGTTTGTACATATCCATCATTTCTTTATTGAAACGTGGCCTGTCATCGGCGAAACGCTCCTGCATTTCTTTAAGACGCGGCTGGATTTTGCGCATTTTCGCCATTGACCGGTAGCTGGCCTGCGACAGTGGGAAGAATAGCAGCTTAATACACAAGGTCACGCCGATAATCGCCCATCCCCAGTTGCCGGCCACGTTGTATATTTGATTCAGCAGCCAATAAATAGGTTTGCCGATAATGGTCAGCCAGCCATAATCAACGGTCAGTTCCAGACCGCTGGCGATGTTTTCCATCATCGGCTGAATTTTAGGGCCGGCAAATAATTGCGTAGCAAACTGGGCATTGGCATTGCTGGCCACCGTGACGGGTGCGGAATAGGCACCAATCACATAGTGCTGATCTTTTAAGTCTTTAGTATAGAAATGGTTTTCCTGGTCGACGGGAGGAATCCAAGCAGCAGCGAAATAGTGTTGAATCATGGCCGTCCAGCCGCCTTTAGCCTTGACGTTCAGATTTTCCTCGGCCATATCATCAAAATCCACTTTCTGATATTTTTCTTCCTCGGTATAAAGTACGCCGCCTGAATAGGTTCTGATAAAGGTGTTACTCTTTTCATCCTGATAAGGCTTGCGCATCAACTGACTATACTGTCTGCCGGTCCAGGGTTGTGCAGAGTTATTCTGTACTTTCTGTTCCAGACCGATCTGATAACTGCCGCGTTTAAACGTGAATAATTTGGTCACAACCAGACCATTGTTGTCGGTCCAGGTCAATGGTACTGTCAGTGTGTCCTGGCCAGGCTCCAGCACGTAGCTGTCTTTCTCACTATTGAAAATGGTATGGTGCGTAGCCGCGGTTGCTGACCCGCCTTCGGAAATCAAGCCGCTTTGCGCCACAAATAATTTGTCCGGGTTGCTATCAAATAAGCGTGTCGGCGCAAGGTTTTTTTCGGAAGCCGACAAGCCAAGCATGTCGCGCAGGCGGATGACCACTGTATTTTCTTTTTCTACCGGATAAGCCAGCAGATCCAGATTGCGCAATGTGCCGCCTTGAGTGTCAATTTCCAAGGCCAGCAAGTCGGTTTTTACTTTGATGATTTTGCCTGAAGGCAGAGTTGCGGCCGGTACGGCCGAGACTTCCTGCTGAGTAGTTTCTGCCGGGGCAGGGGTGCCGGCTGCAGAAGGCAGATCTTCCTTAGTGTTTGTCGTATCTGTTACTGCGACGGGAGGTTTTGGACCATAATCCACTTGCCAGGCTTGCCAAAGCATAAAGACGAGCATTGCAAAAACAACGATCAATATAAATCTAATATTATCCATTTTTATTATTACCAATTTTTTCTGGAACGGGATCAATGCCACCTTCATGAAAAGGGTGGCATTTTGATAATCTTCTGAGCGTGAGATAGGTGCCGGTTATGGCGCCATGGAGCTGAAGCGCTTCCAGGGCATAGGCGGAACAGCTGGGATAGAAGCGACAATTATTGCCAAGCAAGGGGCTAATAAAGTACTTGTAAAACTTTATGAGTGTTATGAGTATGAATCGCATCGGGTTACCAACTTAAGCCAATGCCTTTCCAAAGACTTTCTTAACAAGTCCGGCGGAGCATCTGCAGCTTCCCTGCGAGCCAAAACAACAATATCTATATTCCCTAGGTTTTGTTGTTTTAACCGATAGCTTTCCCGGACAATACGTTTAATCAAATTCCGTTGTACTGCCTTTTTTATATTTTTTTTGGCAATTGCCAAGCCTAGCCTCGGATGATCGAGATCATTCCTGATGGCCAACAGCGTGAAATATTGGTCGCTTGATTTAACAGGCTTAGCAAAAACCTTTTTAAATTCAGCCGGTTTCTTTAACCGTAACTGTGGGGGAAAACTGAAAACTTTCTCAGTCACGCACCGGTCAATTAAACCGTTAATCTGGCGCGACCTTTTGCTCTACGTGCGTTCAAAACCTTACGGCCATTGCGTGTAGCCATTCTTGCGCGGAAACCGTGAGTTCTGGCGCGTTTGATTTTACTGGGTTGGTATGTTCTTTTCATTGGCTTAAGACCTGATCAGATAAATGTTAACAAAAACGGATAAAAAAGACGGTGGATGATAAAATAAAGGTTCTAGCCTGTCAATTCTGTAGTGCATTGTTTTATTGCTGTATAGTGGCGACCAAGCAAAAATTCCTTACATTTAAAAATCAATACTTTATATACTTCA